>NZ_JAIVKK010000001.1 GCF_020524005.1 Microbulbifer aggregans
TATATGGTGCCGTCGAGCTTTACAGCACTGGCGGAGCTGCCGCTGACAATCAATGGCAAGCTGGATGTGAAGGCGCTGCCAGAGCCGGACTTTGGTTCGGCGGAGAGCTATGTTGCGCCACGCACGGAGCTGGAGGCGACACTGTGCCAAATCTGGCAGGAGGTGCTTGAGCTTGGGATCATCGGGGTATTCAGTGATTTTTATGAGCTCGGTGGTGATTCTATTTCTTTCATTACGCTGACGAATAAAATAAACCGGTCCTTTGGTTCGAATCTCGCGATGGATGTATTGGCGAAACACCGGACTGTCGAGGCGCAGGCGCGCTTCATGGAAGATAGAAATTCCACTGGTGATACAGTCAATCGATTTACAGTTGGTGAGACGACAAGTGCTCGAAAAGTGAAGGCTCACTATACTCAATTGGTTTACTGGCGAGGTGGTGAATGCGGCAAGTCTTACATGAATACCGGTGGTTCGATTTATATTGCTCGTGAGTTTGATGAGCGTGTATGGAAAATGACGTTGCGGGCAATGTGTCAGCGACACTTTGTTTTACGCTGTCATTTTTTGTGTGAGGCCGGCGAATTGTACCAAGAGCAGATCGATAATTTTGTTCTCCCTTACTATATTCATCGCGGTGAAGAATGCGAGAGTTATGCAGGTCGTGATTTAAACGCGTATTTTTCTGATAATAAGCTTCAAGAATTGGGGAGGCCTCCCATTGTTGTCGACGTTTTGATCAAGGACTCTGAGGGCTTCACAGTATGTTTGACGATGGATCATGTGCTGATCGATGGATTTGGATTTCAGCTGCTAGCTGATGAATTCAAGTCTTTCTACCATAGTGCATTGATGACGGGAGCTAGAGAGAGAGATGAGCAGAAAACGACCGATTACAATAATTACTGCTACTGGATCAATAACGACTATTTGGAGAGCGATCAATATCATCAGGATGTTGAGTTTTGGCGACAATATTATCGTGGGTGTAAACCGGCTCGTCTGCCGCATGATTATAGTGTGGTAGTAGGTACACCAGCGGTGCGCTCTAAATTGAAATTTATGCTGCCGAAAGAGCAGTCGCTGTATATAAAAGAGCTTTCACAAATTAGTCATAGCTCAATAGCCAATGTGCTATTTGCCATGGCATCTATTTTAGTGGGTGAGGTCACCAAGACCGATAATCCTTCACTTGGAATGGTGTTGTCTGGCCGTGGGCTATATGGCAGTGAATCGATCGTTGGTTCTTTTGCTGATTTGGTCTTTTTTAATACGGGAGTGTCATCCGGTATGCCGATTGAAAGAGTGGTGCGAAAGTTATCGGATGACCTGCATTCTGTTGCTAGTCATCAGGCACTCGACTATCGGCTGTTTATTCCGCGCGGTATCTCCTCTGGAGATACCGATGAAATAAATAAAAAAACCAGTGCTTTTGCTTTTGGTTTTGACTCTTTTGTTGGTTCCTCTGACGAAGATATGCAGCGCTATTTGCAAGGGGAAAGAATCTATCAGAGTGTTGGGGCTCAGTATCGATCAAACTTTATCTGGATTAACTGCTCTATTAGAGAGGAAAGAGTTATCGTAACTTTAGAATATGAGAGCAGTTATTACTGTGATGAAACGATAGCTGGTATTGCTGATACGCTGATATCGCTGGTAGAAAAGCATCGGTTAGCCATGATGGGTGTCGCTCTTTCTGTTTGTAATATCAATTGAAACGGACGGTAATATATTCATGCTTGGTTCAAATTTTTGGCTGTATTTGTCCGGTCGTTTTGTGCACAGGTTTTGCTTTCAGGCGCTGATATTTGGGATTAGCGTCTGGGTTATTAAGTCCGGTGATGGTGGCGCAGCGAAAGCCGCTTTCTTTTCGGCTTCCAGCTTGTTGATTGCTATTGTATTGCCGCCTCTGTGCGCACCGATTTCGGACAGATTTTGCCGAAGAAAGGTGATGCTGACTGCAGACTGGTTATCGCTCGTACCTGTTGCAGTGTTAATGGTGATATCGTTGTCAGGCAGTTTAAACTATATCTATTTATGTGGATTATTTTGGTTGCACTCGTTAGCCCGAGGGTTATTTGACTCTTCGTCAAACAGTGTTTTACCGCAATTAGTTTCCACCCAAAACATGGGTAAAGCGCAGGTCAATTTACAGGCATCGGGATCTATATTGTCTGTTATATCTGGTCTGATCGGTGCTTATTTAGCGACAATAGTCTCGCTTTGGCAGCTTTTCGCCATTTGTTTGTCAGGAATATTGGTCTCTATTCTGTCGATTTTACGGATGCAAATCACCGCGTTGCCTCCAATCCAAGATTCCGAGCTTTCGACGAAATCCAATTACAAAATTTGGTTGGAAGACCTGGTGGATGGTTGGATGTATTTACGGCGGTTGTCTGTCCTGTGGAATTTGATGTGGGTTCTGATGGTGCTCAATTTTATTGTGGCTCCATTTACATTTCTGGTGGAGGTTTATGTACTTCGTGATTTAAACCTGTCTGCGAGGGAGTTAGGGTACACGGTCTTATTTTCCGCTTTGGGAGTTTTAATCTCAACGTGTATTTATCATCGATATGAGCTGGTATTAAAGCGCTGGCGGTACATAGTATCTTTTATAGTGTGTCTAGGCCCGCTATTTATCGCTGGCGGAATTAGTAATTCATTTTCAGCCGTATTGTTCATGTGTCTAGTAAAATCAATGTTTGTTACCTTTATAAACGTGCCGTTGCATGTGCAAATTATACTGGCTGTTCACGCGAACTATCGATCCAGGGTTATGAACCTACTCGGGATGATCTCAGGGATATCTGTTCCCATGTCTTTGATCATTTATGGTTGGGCTGTTGAAATTTTGGATGTGCATATCGTGATCACTATCTTGGGATTCGTTATTTTTCTGGTCGCGCCACTCCTGTGGTTAAATTCGTATATGGCGAGATTTATGGGGATTCAGGGAGGTAAAGTTGCTAAGTGGAGCAACAGGTTGGTCGCTAAAGGGTATATTGATTGACTTTGGATGTGCTTTGATAGAGGGGGTTTTATTGTCTTAGGTTTACTTCCGTGAGCAGAGATCGCTGTATTTTTTTTCCTATGTTTAAAGGCAGGATGGTATCTTTTTTATTTGGGTATGGAAAGGGCTGCGTGCGCAGCAGGGATGAGAGGGATGTAAATATTTGCCCCGAAGCCATGCGAAATCTCTTGAATAAAATCATATCCAGTATTCGTTTTACGTCTTCCTTGCAACTGCAGAGGGAGATAGGCGAGGTAAAGGAAAAATGTGGCGGAAACTACGCAGTATCCATCGAATGTCAACCTTTCAGGTGGCCCGCAGATGTCGATAAAGATGGTTTGACGATCCTCGACTACCGGAAAGGCCGGTACAAAAGCTAAAGCAACGTAGTGTATTCGGGATCTATAGAAGGCCCCGGTAATTACCGGGGCTTTTTATTTTTACTTTCCGGTTTTTCGAAATGTAGATATTAGGGTTTTATTATTCCCTGATGTATAAGCGCACTATTTATTGGTGCCTGCACCTTGTAGAAATATGGTAGGCAAGCGGTAAAGTGTTTTTTGGAAGCTACTGACTCAGCTGATATTGTTTCCGTTAAGATCGAATATATGAATAATTGGGTAGTAATATGGAAACTGGGATGCGGGGAATAAAAACGTTGAACAGATTGGAGTTGTCACCGCTTCAGCGGTTCCAAGGGTGCCTGCTCGCAGGTGCGGTGGGTGATGCCCTCGGCGCAGCTGTGGAATTTATGAGCTGGGCGGAGATCCAGCGGGTATTTGGCCCAGAAGGCTTGAGTGACTACGCCCCGGCCTATGGGCGCATTGGGGCGATCACCGATGATACACAAATGACACTGTTTACCGCTGAAGGCTTGCTGCGTGCCTACGTCCGGGGTTCTAGCCGCGGGATCTGTAATCCGCAGGGTGTAATGGCGAATGCTTACTTACGCTGGCTGAGAACGCAATCCGAAACTGGTGAGCGGGAGCGCGCAAACATCGGGGCGGATGGCTGGTTATTGGGGCTTCCCGAATTACATAGCCGCAGAGCACCGGGAAATACCTGTCTTCAGGCATTGCACGAGTATCAGAGCGAGCGGAGTATCCGCGCGATCAACAACAGTAAAGGTTGTGGCGGTGTCATGCGTGTAGCGCCAGTGGGTATGTTCCACTGGTCTCTGCACGGAGTGAAGCGTTTGGATGAGACTTTCCAGCAGGCCGCTGACTTTGCTGAAATTACCCATGGCCACCCGAGTGGATACTTGCCCGCAGGGGTTTTGGCGGTAGTGGTGCAGTTGCTTCTGGATGGCCAATCTCTTGTTGCGGCCATTACCGCTGCGAAGGTCGAGTTGCAGAAGCACAGCTTTTATGAGGAAACCCTCTGGGCAATCGAATTTGCGGAACAACTTGCGAGAAATGAGGTTACTCCACACGAGGCCATAAGTCAGTTAGGTGAGGGTTGGGTGGCCGAGGAAGCGTTGGCAATAGCCCTCTACTGCGCACTTACGGCGACCAGTCTACAACAGGGGCTACTGATGGCCGTTAACCACAGCGGTGACTCCGATTCAACCGGCGCGATTACTGGAAACCTGATGGGTGCTCAACTTGGGATCGATTCGATTCCTCAACCTTGGTTGGATTCTCTGGAACTTGCACCGGAAATTGCCGAAGTCGCAGACGATCTCCTGCGGTTTCCCCGCTGGAAAGTAGGGGAGTATGATGTTCCTGACGAAGCCTCGGACAACGCAGTGAGGAAATATCCCGGGTGCTGAAATTCACTCTCTAGTCCGGTTTGCTCCAGTTTTCGAGTGGAGTAGGTCGGGAATACAGGGATTGTATGAACGAACACATAGCCTGGATTGACTGGACAATAATCTTCGCATACTGCTTTGGGTTGCTGGCCATGGCCTATTGGTTAGCGCGCCGCCAGGAAGATCGGGAAGATTATTACGTGGCGGGGCGGAGTGTTGGGCCCTGGCCCGTAGGCCTCTCGATCATGGCCACCCAGTGCTCCACCAACAGTATTCTTGGTGCGCCCGCGTTTGTTGCGTTTACCGCCGGCGGCGGTTTGTTGTGGTTGCAGTACGAACTGGCCGTGCCCCTGGCGATGGTGGTGCTGATCCTGTTTGTGATGCCGATGTTTCGCCACCTGCAGCTGGTATCTGTTTATGCCTACCTGGAACAGCGCTTTGACCTCGCCACCCGTTTGACCCTCAGCGGACTTTTCCTGTTTGTTCGCGCGTTTGCGACAGCAGTGACCGTCTATAGCATCGCTTTGGTGATCGACTTGATTACCGGTTTAGGGTTTACCGCTTCGGTGCTGCTGCTGGGGGCTTTTACAGTTGTTTACGATGTAATGGGTGGGATTCGAGGCGTCATTTATTCAGACGTGCTGCAGCTTCTGATTCTTGCAGCGATACTTGTGCTGGTTTTGTGTTTCCTGGTGGATGCCAGTGGCAGCTTTACCGATATGTGGCAGGCGTTCTCGGCCGAGCGCAGGAGTACGCTGGATTTCACCCACCATGGTTTTGGGGATGGCGAGACGTTCGCCTTCTGGCCGATGTTACTCGGCGGGGTGTTCCTGTACGTTTCTTACTACGGTTGCGACCAGAGCCAGGTACAGCGCCAGCTGAGTACCCGTGATATCGATGCCACCAACAACGCACTGATGATCAACGGTCTGCTGCGTTTTCCACTGGTGTTGCTCTATTGCCTGGTGGGGGTTGGGATCGCGGTGTATGCGGTTCAGCACCCCGACTTCATAGCCGCACTTCCGGATTCCGGTAATGGCCCGGAGTATAACCTTGCGGTACCGGTCTATATGATCCACGAGCTACCCACGGGTTTGGTTGGCCTCAGTCTTGTCGCCCTGTTTGCGGCGGCCATGTCTTCCCTGGACTCTGTTCTCAACTCACTTAGCGCTACCACCATGGAAGATTTCATACGACGATTCCACCACGGTACCTGGAGTGATCATAAAGAATTGATCCTCTCCCGGGTCCTTACTTCACTATGGGGTGTCGTGACGCTGCTGATGGCCTTCTACGTGGATGACATCGCACCGACGGTACTGGAAGCGATCAATAAAATCGGCTCGCTCGCCAATGGTCCCATTCTCGCAGTATTTGCCCTGGGCTTCCTGACCCGGCGGGTATTTGGCCCCCATGCGATCACCGGCCTGTTGGCGGGTATCGCGGTGAATGCTGTCTGCTGGATGTTCCTGCCGGAAGTTTCCTGGTTGTGGTGGAATGTGATTGGCTTTGTGATGACTGTGGTTGTCGCGCTGGTTATTTCTCTTCTGTGGTCCAAGAAGGCTGCTGGCAGCCAGATTTTACCGGTATCCGACGTATACGAAACGGCAATTCACCGTTATTTACAAGCTGAGGCTCGCGTCAATTGGTATACGCGCAGTTTGTGGCTGGTTGTATGGTTTGCGGCTTTGCTGGGATTACTGGTTTATATCAACGGGTAGTTTCCCGCGGCTGCGTTGGCATTTGCTACGTCGGATTCTTGATCGTGCATCGAGGCTCAGCCTGATGAGCAGGTTTGGCAAATAAAAAAAAGCCCGCAAATGCGGGCTTTTTTTATTGGTGAAGGTCAGTTGGCCTGAGCCTCCAGGGTTACGCCGGAATAGGCTCGGTAGCCGCGAATGCTGATATACCAGGTACCCGACTGCGGATTGCTGATCGTGCAGTTTTCGCTGTTGCCCGAGGTATAGGGGCGGCAGTTGTAGCTGCTGGTTGTCGGTTGTGCACCGTAGCGTACGTACATATCTGCATCGCCGGTGCCGCCTGACATCTGGACATCCAGGGAAGACATGCCGGAAGACACATCCAGGGTGAAGTGCTGCCAGGAGCTCTGGTTGCCGGAAAGGTTGGTTTCTACCCAGCCATCACCACTGCCACCGCCAGTGCCTTCGTCGTAGCTGCCCACCAGGCTCACACCTGAGAAGCTGCTATAGGCCCGGAGCATCACATAGTAAGTGCCAGCTTGTACGTTGGAGATTGTGCAGGTTTCACTGTTGCCACCAATATAGGGGCGGCAATCGTAGCTGGAAGTTGTCGGGGCTGAACCGTAGCGCACGTACAGATCGGCATCACCACTGCCACCAGAAATCTGGAAGCTCAGATTATTGGCACCGGCGGGTACTTCCAGGGTGTAGTGAATTTCTTCACCGGTACTGCCGGAAAGGCTGCTCACGGTCACCCCATTTTCCAGTTCGCCACCACCCGGATTACCGCCGCCACCTCCGCCGCAACCGGAGGTAGATACGCCGACGGTGCTGAATGCGGTTGAGACTGCATTCAGGTCGTAAGCGAGATCCTCGGCCGCGGACATCACGCCACAGGCAGCGTCGACGTAGTTGGATGTGGAGTTCCAATACATCTGGTTGGCCAGAACGAAGATATCGAACGCTTTGCGTGTATCCCAGCCACTGGTGTTGGCAATCAGGTAGAAGGCGCGGTTAAACACACCGGAGCTGTGGTGTACGTCCATCCCGGAATAGTAGTTGGATGCGTGGCCGATTGAGCTTCCGTCCAGCGTGGGATCTTGCATATAGCGCAGTGCGCCACTGGACTTGTAGATATCCGCACCTACCAGCCAGTCGTTTGTGCCGCGCATATAGAATTCGGCGGCTTCACCGGCCATATCAGAGAAGGCTTCGTTGATACCGCCTGACTGGGCTGAGTACTGTAGGCCGGAGTTCTGCTCGGTGAAGCCATGGCTGACTTCATGGGCTGAAACGTCAAGGCTCACCAGTGGGTGGAAGGTACTGCCGCCGTCCCCGAAGGTCATCTGGCTACCATCCCAGAAGGCGTTTTCGTAGTTGCTGCTGTAGTGCACACGCATACGCAGTTTTTGCGTCAGCGGTGCGGTGTTGTACCAATCGTTATACAGGCCGAAAACCACTCCGCCAAAGAAGTGCGCATCATTCAATGGCGAGTAGGCACCATTAATGGTTTTGTAGTCGTTGTATGGGCAGGTAAACGAATAGACGCTGCCACCGCTGGTGGCGTGGTTCATGTTGACGGTTTCTACGTTGGTCGTATCCATGCGGCAGCTGCTGTCTACCTGCATCGCCGGATAATCCGTCCCGTACTCGTAACGTCCCGTCTTCTGGTTGCCGCCGGGGCCGGTTGCATCCTGGTGGGCAATACCGTCCCAGTGCTCAATCACTTCACCGGTCAGTGCGTCGATAAAGTAGAAGGGGCGCGACGGTTCATCACCGTATTCCACCCAGCTCACCAGATAGGCGAGGCGCGCATTGTTCTGGCCATCCACGTGAATGAACAACTGCTGCTTCTGGTTTTTGGCGGCGAGTTTCAGTGCAGGTACCGATAGCGCACCGTTTATCTGGCCCTGTTGAGCCCGGACGTTGATTTTATGGCCCATGGCCCGCTGAATAGCATTGGAAGCGGCAATGGAGGGCTTGGTTGACGGTACATCCAGTGTCAGGCCCATCATTACATCGCCTTTTACCTGGGCCGATATTCCCTGGCCGGAACTGGTGATGGTTTGCCCCCAAACGGGAATGCCCTGGTGAGTCTGCCGGTATCGGGTAATCACTTTACCGTTTGGCAGGGTACGTGAGCGGATCTCTTCAAGTGCGATGTCGGTACCACTGGTCGCGGCCAGTGCTTGCGGAGAAAGCATATCCGGGGTCGCCGGAACGCGATCCGCCGCATGGGCACTGATCGCCAGTGCAAGGGTGCAACTGATTCCTAGAAAACGCGTCATTGCAAATTTTTCCTTATTTTTTTGGTTTGCTTTTCGAAATTCGAATTCCTGAGGGATCGCCTCTGCTGCACACACAAAAAAACAAATACGCTAGGCGCGAGTGTGTGCTGCCACTCGATTTCGAAAATATGAGAGGTATGACTGCAGAAGACGGGCCGGAGCGCAGTGGGCTCGCAAACGAGTGAAAGATTCAGGCAGGTGAGGCTGACTGTATCCAGGCTGCACTCCGCTTTCTCAAACCGGAGGTGTCCGGGGTTACCGAACGAGCTGGATAGTACCCCGTGTACTCACATTTACAACGAAGTGATGACAGTGATACTAAATGTCTGGCAATTTTTAAATTGTATTGAGTAATTTGTCTCAGAAACTCGCTGACTATCCCGCCGTCATTGGTCACATTGTACGATCGTGCCAGCGATGAATGGCGTCGTAATGTTCTTTTAGATAGTACGACCGTGTTAATTGTGCTGCGTGTTTCTCATTCTTTATTGCGCATTCAGGCCACTCTGCAAGTGTTCCGCCAGCCGCATCGCAGCCTCCGTCGGGCGGCGATTCTTGAAATGAAGCCCGATGGAAATCTCTCCCAATTTCGGCAGGCCCCGTGACGGCCGCAGTACCCGCAGTGATTCGGGCACGGTACTGCGGGAGAGGGCGGTAATGCCCAGGCCCGCTTCCAGTGCGGACTGGATGCCGTTCAGGTCGGGAATGGTGAAAACATTGCGCGAGGCAATGCCCGCGCTCTTGAGCACACTTTCCACCCGCTTGCGGTAGATACAGCCATCGGGGGCCAGTACCAATGGCAGGGGCTTGAGCAGATGGGCTGAGTGTTTGTGGCTGGCGACCCACACCAGGTCGTCACGGATAACCAGTTGCCCTTCGGCCGCATCCGGCTTTTCCTGCAGTGCCAGGATCAGGTCAAACTTGTCCCTTTGCCCTTTCGCCAGCAGATTGCGACTGAGGTCGCTGGTGACTTCCAGCGATACTTCCGGGTAACTCTGCGAGAACTGGCCGATGATCCGCGGCAGCAGTACCGAGGCGAATTCGCTGGGAATCCCCAAACGCAGCCTGCCCGTTACCGAAGCGCCACTGAACTCGAATATCAGCTCGTCATTGAGGGCCAGGATTTTTTTTGCCTGCTCGTAGACCCGCAGGCCACTCTCGGTCAGGTTCAGGGTGCGGCCGGACCGCAGCAGTAATTGCCTTCCCAACCGTTCTTCCAACTCCTTGATTTGCCGACTAATGGCGGGCTGCGTGCGCGCGAGCAGTTCACCGGCCTGGCTGAATCCACCGCTGTCGACCACGGTGACGAGGGTGCGCAGCCATTCGGTGGGGAGATTCTTGTGGGAAAGTTGCATAAGAAAATCTTATAGATGAATCAGAAGTATAAATTTAACAGATTCTGTCTGCGGGGCTAGCATCGATCATTAAACAGGAATCAGGAGCACTCCATGGACCCCGTACAGACCCACCTGAAAACCATCGACAGTGAAGTTTGCGCCGCAATCGAAGCCGAGCGCGTGCGCCAGGAAGCGCACATCGAGCTGATCGCTTCCGAGAACTACACCAGCCAGGCGGTAATGGCCGCGCAGGGCTCGGTACTTACCAACAAGTATGCCGAGGGCTATCCGGCCAAGCGGTATTACGGCGGTTGTGAGCACGTCGATGTTGTAGAGCAGCTGGCCATCGATCGCGCGCGCGAGTTGTTTGGTGCGGAGTATGCCAACGTACAGCCGCACTCCGGCTCCCAGGCCAATGCGGCGGTGTATATGGCGCTGCTGCAGCCGGGGGATACCTTCCTGGGCCTTTCCCTGGATCACGGTGGCCACCTGACCCACGGTGCCAAACCGAATTTCTCTGGTCGCCTGTATAACGCGGTGCAGTATGGCCTGAACCCGGAAACCGGGGAGGTTGACTACGAAGAAGTCGAGCGACTGGCGCTTGAGCACAAGCCGAAAATGATCGTGGCTGGATTCTCTGCGTATTCCGGGATCATGGACTGGTCCCGCTTTCGCGCAATCGCGGACAAGGTGGGTGCCTACCTGTTTGTAGATATGGCGCATGTGGCGGGCCTGGTGGCCGCCGGGCTCTATCCGAACCCGGTCCCGGTCGCCGATGTGGTTACCACCACCACCCACAAAACCCTGCGCGGTCCCCGCGGCGGCCTGATCCTGTCCCGCGATGCAGAGGGGCTCGGCAAAAAATTCAATTCGCTGATTTTCCCCGGTATCCAGGGCGGGCCGCTGATGCACGTGATTGCGGCCAAGGCGGTGGCGTTCAAGGAAGCGCTGACCCCGGAATTTGTCGCTTACCAGCAACGCGTAATCGACAATGCCAAGGCCATGGCTGCGGTATTTATCGGGCGTGGTTTCGATATCGTGTCCGGTGGTACCGAAAACCACCTGCTGCTGATTGACCTCAGCAAACGCGGCGTTACTGGCAAGGCGGCCGATGCGGCCCTGGGCGCGGCGTACATCACAGTAAACAAAAACGCGGTACCCAACGATCCGCAATCGCCGTTTGTTACCAGTGGTGTGCGTATCGGCACCCCGGCGATCACCACGCGCGGTATGGGCACGGCTGAGGCGGAGCAGCTGGCCAGCTGGATGTGCGACATCCTGGAAAATCTGGAGCAGCCTGAAGCTCTGACGGAAGTGCAGGCCCGTGTGCGTGCTGACGTAGAAGCGCTGTGTACACGCTTCCCTGTGTACCCGGCGCACGGAGCCGGCTGAGTATGTCGCTAAGTGTTTTTGACCTGTTCAAGATTGGTATCGGCCCGTCCAGCTCCCACACTGTGGGGCCGATGAAGGCGGCGGGCCAGTTCCTGCAGCTGTTACGCGAGAAAGAGTGCTTCGGCAAGGCGTCTCGGGTAACCGCGCATATGTTCGGCTCCCTCGGTGCCACCGGTGTTGGTCACGGAACCACGAAGGCGGTCATGCTGGGCTTGGAAGGCGAGCAGCCGGAGTGGGTGGAAACCAATACTGTGGATCAGCGTGTTGCCGCTATTGAGCAGTGCTGCAGCCTCAATCTCGATGGTGAACGGATCATTGCTTTCGACCCGCAGCAGGACCTGTTGCTGATCGGTGAGGAAGAGTTGCCGTTGCACGCCAACGGTATGCGCTTTACTGCCCTGGACGAGGGCGGGCGGGTTCTGGCCGAAGAAGTCTACTACTCCATCGGTGGTGGCTTTGTGGTGACGGAAACTGAAGCGCAGTCGGACAACGCGCTTGAACAGGCAATTGCGGTGCGCTACGAGTTCAACACCGCAGAAGAATTGCTGGCGATCTGCGCGCGCGAACAACTGAAGATCAGTGACGTCATGCTGGCGAATGAAGCGAGTTGGCGCAGCGAAGCGGAAACCCGCGAAGGCCTGATGAAAATCTGGCAGGTGATGCAGGACTGCGTGACCAATGGCATGCACAACGAGGGCATCCTTCCCGGAGGTCTGAATGTAAAACGCCGTGCGGCCAACCTCAACAAGCAACTGCGCAGCCGTCCTGAAGCCTGCCTGTCTGACCCGCTGTCGGCGCTGGACTGGGTCACCCTGTACGCGCTCGCAGTGAACGAAGAAAACGCGGCGGGCGGTCGCATTGTGACAGCGCCCACCAACGGTGCCGCCGGTATTATTCCGGCGGTGCTGCATTACTTTATGCGCTTTTCCAGAAACCCCACCGACGAAGACGTCGTCCGCTTTCTGCTCACTGCGGCCGCAGTGGGCATCCTGTTCAAGAAAAATGCCTCCATCAGTGGTGCCGAAGTCGGTTGCCAGGGTGAAGTGGGTTCCGCCTGTTCCATGGCAGCCGCTGGTCTGGCCGAAGTGCTGGACGGCACGCCGCTGCAGGTCGAAAACGCAGCGGAAATTGCCATGGAACACAACCTCGGTCTCACTTGTGATCCGGTCGGCGGGCTGGTGCAGGTGCCCTGTATCGAGCGCAATGCCATGGCCTCGGTAAAAGCCATCAGTGCAGCTCGCATGGCGCTCAGGGGTGATGGCGAACACTTTATCTCGCTCGACAAGGTGATTCGCACCATGCGCGACACCGGTCGCGACATGCAGGACAAATACAAAGAAACCGCGCGCGGCGGCCTGGCCGTAAATGCCATCGATCTGCCGGTCAGCATTGTCGAATGTTAAGGCACACATGTTTAGGAATACCTTTTTAGGAATAAAGCCATGAGTAACGAAGCCCGTAAAACACCGCTGTACGACCTGCATGTGGAGCTCGGTGGAAAGATGGTGCCGTTTGCCGGCTACGCCATGCCGATACAGTACCGCGCCGGCATCGTGCAGGAGCACTTGCACACCCGTGAAGCGGTCGGTGTCTTTGACGTTTCCCATATGGGACAGCTGGTAGTGAGCGGCAGTGATGCGGCGACTGCGCTGGAAAAGCTGTTGCCCATCGATGTGCAGGCGCTGGAAATCAATCAGCAATGCTACGCGGTAATGACCTCGGAAACGGGCGGCATTCTCGATGACCTGATCATCACCCGCTGGGCGGAGAATGAATTTTTCCTGGTCGTTAATGCGGCCACCGCCGCAGCTGACATCGCGCACCTGCAACAGCATTTACGCGGCTGTGATATCCGCGTGCTGGGCCAGCAGGCACTGCTGGCGGTTCAGGGGCCGAAGGCCGGTGAACTGATCGGAGAATTGGCACCAGCCACCCGGGCGCTCACTTTCATGCACGGTACGCGCGTTGAGTTGTTTGGTACGGACTGCTATGTGACGCGTTCCGGTTATACCGGTGAAGACGGCTTCGAAATTTCCGTAGCTGCCAGTGCGGTGGAGTCGGTTGCGCGCAAGCTGCTGGAAGATGGCCGCGTACAGATGATCGGTCTGGGCGCTCGCGACACCCTGCGTCTCGAAGCCGGGTTGTGCCTGTATGGCAATGACATGGATAGCAGCACGACGCCTGTGGAGGCGAGCCTGTTGTGGAGTATTGCCAAACCCCGCCGCGCCGACGGTGCCAAGGCGGGTGGATTTCTCGGCGCGGACGTAGTGCTGGGGCAGATCGCCGAAGGCGTTGCGCGCAAGCGCGTGGGTTTCTCGGTTGAAGGCAAGATCCCGGTGCGCGCCGGCGCTGACGTTATCGATGAGGCGGGCGATGTGGTGGGCAAATTCACCAGTGGTGGCTACGGCCCCACGCTCGGTGCCGCCATCGGCATGGGCTATGTAGACCGCGGCTACGAGAAAATCGGCACCGGCTTGCAGGCCCTGGTACGTGGCAAAGCGATACCCATTGTTGTGGCCAGGACACCCTTTGTACCCCAGCGCTACTACCGCGGCTGAGCCGCTCCAGAATCACACATTGAATTTCAGGGAACAAGAATATGAGCAACGTGAAATATAGCGAAAGCCACGAGTGGTTCTCCGTTAACGGTGACGAGGTCACTGTGGGTATTACCGAATTTGCCCAGTCGCAATTGGGTGATGTGGTTTTTGTGGAGTTGCCGGAAGCCGGTACCGAGCTGTCGGCCGGTGATGAGGTTGCGGTGATTGAGTCGGTAAAAGCAGCGGGGGATATTTCCCTGCCGTTCGCTGCCACCGTCATCGCGATTAACGCTGCACTGCCAGATGAGCCGGAGCTGGTGAATAGCGACCCGATGGGGGCGGGCTGGTTTATGCGTGTGCGCCCTGAAAACCCGGCGGATCTGGACAATCTGCTGAGCGCAGATGCCTATGCCGCGCTGGTCGACAGCGAGTAATTTCACGATTAACTGCCAAGGGCGAAGGAGAGCAACCATGCTGCAAACAAAGCAAACCCTGCGCGACCTCGAGTGCCGCGACGAATTTACCCATCGCCATATCGGCCCTTCGAACGACGACCTCGCCAGGATGCTGAACGCTCTTGGGCATACCAGTATTGATACTTTTATCAGTGAGGTAGTACCGGGTGGTATCCGTATGCCAGCGGCGCTTGCGCTGCCTGAGGGCGTCCCGGAGCACGAGGCGCTGGCCGAGCTGCGCGCACTGGCGAGCGACAACAAGCCATTTCGCTCTTTTATCGGCCAGGGATACTACGGCACCCGTACACCCAATGTGGTGCTGCGGAATATCCTGGAAAACCCAGCCTGGTATACCGCTTACACCCCGTATCAGCCGGAAATCTCCCAGGGCCGCCTCGAAGCTTTGTTTAACTTCCAGACCATGGTCAGCGACCTCACCGGCATGGACCTGGCGAACGCCTCCATGCTGGACGAGGCCACGGCGGCGGCTGAGGCGATGACACTGTGCCAGCGTATGTCGAAGTCCCGGGCACAGGCGTTTTTCGTGGATCGCGATTGTTTGCCGCAAACCATCGAGGTGCTGCGGACGCGCGCAGAGCCACTGGGCATAGAAGTGATTGTGGGTGATGCCGCATCGGATCTGGATGCGAGCCAGGTATTTGGTGTGCTGCTGCAATACCCGGGTGCCAGTGGTGCCGTACGGGATTACCGGGAGGTAATCGAAGCGGTGCACGCGCAGCGCGGTCTGGTGGTTATGGCCGCAGATATTTTGAGTTTGGTGATGCTGACTTCCCCGGGAGAACTGGGGGCGGATGTTGCCGTCGGTTCCACCCAGCGCTTCGGTGTGCCCATGGGGTTTGGTGGCCCGCATGCGGCCTATATGGCAACCCGGGAATCCTACAAGCGCTCCCTGCCGGGTCGCCTTGCGGGCCAGTCGATCGATGCCAATGGCAAACCGGCTTACCGCTTGGCGCTGCAAACACGGGAGCAGCATATCCGCCGCGAAAAGGCGACGTCCAATATCTGTACCGCGCAGGTTTTGCTGGCGGTAATGGCTTCCATGTATGCGGTGTACCACGGTCCCCAGGGGCTGCGAACCATCGCAACCCGGGTACATTACCTGACCAGCGTACTCGCGCTTGGATTACAGGAATTCGGTGTAGAAATCGAAAACGATTCCTGGTTCGATACGATCACGGTACGTACCAAGGTTCCAGCTGAAAATATTCACGCTGTAGCGAACGCGAAGAACCTGAACCTGCGTGTCATCGATGCCGAGCGCGTGGGTATCTCACTGGACGAAACCGCGACGCGTGCCGATGTGGAAGCACTCTGGTCCCTGTTTGATGCCGGCAACGCATTGCGTTTCGAATCCATTGAAGCGCATGAAGCACCGGTGCTGCCCGGTAACCTGCTGCGCTCGGGCCCATTGCTCGGCCACGAGGTATTCAACCGCTACCATTCCGAAACCGAAATGCTGCGCTATCTGCGTACGCTGGCGGATCGTGATATTGCCCTGGATCGCTCGATGATCCCCCTGGGCTCCTGCACCATGAAGCTAAACGCGACCGCCGAAATGGTGCCGGTGACCTGGCCCGAGTTTGCCAACGTGCACCCACTGGCGCCGGCAGGGCAGGTGGCTGGCTATAGTGCGTTGATCGATAGCCTTGAATCCATGCTGTGCGAAATCACCGGCTACGACGCAATTTCCCTGCAACCAAACGCCGGTTCCCAGGGCGAGTACGCGGGGCTGCTGGCCATCCTCGCCTACCACGCCAGCCGTGGTGAAGCCGGGCGCGATATCTGCCTGATCCCCAGCTCTGCCCACGGAACCAACCCGGCCTCGGCACAGATGTGCGGCATGAAGGTGGTCGTGGTGAAGTGTGATGACAACGGCAATGTCAGCCTCGAAGACCTGCGCGCGAAAGCGGGCGAGCATGCCGACAGGCTGGCCGCTATTATGGTGACTTACCCCTCTACCCATGGTGTGTTCGAGGAAGGCATCCGGGAGATCGCCGAGATCGTGCACAACCACGGAGGCCAGGTGTATATCGATGGGGCAAACCTGAATGCCATGGTGGGTTTATGCCAGCCGGGTAAATTTGGGGGTGACGTTTCACACCTGAACCTCCACAAGACCTTCTGCATTCCCCACGGCGGTGGTGGCCCCGGTGTCGGTCCGGTAGCGGTTGGTGCACACCTGGCGGAATTCCTGCCCGGTGCTGTTTCGGCAAGCAGTGCTGGCATGGCACAGGCCGGTCGCAACGGAGCACCGGTATCCGCGGCGACCGCTGGCAGCGCGAGTATCCTGCCCATTACCTGGATGTATATCCGCATGATGGGGCGCGACGGTTTGCGCAAGGCGACGGAACTCGCCATCGTGAACGCGAACTATATTGCCGCGCGCTTGCAGGACAGCTACCCGATCCTCTACCGCGGAACCAATGGCCGCGTGGCCCACGAATGCATTGTTGACTTGCGACCGCTGAAAGAGTCCAGTGGTATCTCCGTCGACGATGTGGCCAAGCGCCTGATCGACTACGGATTCCATGCGCCCACCATGTCCTTCCCAGTGGCCGGTACCTTGATGATCGAGCCTACGGAAAGTGAATCTCTCGAAGAACTGGATCGCTTCTGCGACGCGATGATCCAGATTCGGGAAGAGGTTGCGAGAGTGGAACGGGGCGAGTGGCCGCTGGAAGATAACCCGCTGGTGAATGCACCGCATACTGCAGAGGTGTTGGCCGCGGCCGATTGGGCTCATCCGTACAGTCGCGCCGAAGCCGTGTTCCCACTCGAGAGCCTGCGGCAACGGAAATACTGGCCGCCGGTGGGCCGGGTCGACAATGTGTATGGAGACAAAAACCTGGTTTGCTCCTGCCCATCCATTGCGGAATATATGGACGAGTAAATACGGGTCATCGACTGGTTTGTCGTGGACTTGATGCCATTGATGGGACTGGACACTGTGTTAATTCGCCTGGCGAACTAACGCAGTGTCACCAGTCCGATAGAAACGAAATTAAACGCCTACAATCCGGGACCGAAAATTGCGGCCTTTGATTTTGCCATTGCCCAATTTGTTCAGGGCTTTCTTTGCCACAGGGCGCTCTACGGCCACAAAGGTTGAGAAGTCGAATACCTGGATCTTGCCGATCTGCTTGCCGTCGATACCGCCTTCACCGGTCAATGCGCCGACCACGTCGCCGGCACGCACTTTCTGCTTTTTGCCACCGTCGATCTGCAGGGTCGACATCGTGGGACGGGGCGGGGCAAACCCCTTGGGTGGCTCCGGGAGTTCCTGCAGCGTGATTGGCTGTTGCAGCATTTCTTCCAGTCGTTCCACCTTGTAGATTTCCTTCTTGCTCACCAGAGTCAGCGCGAGACCTTTCTGGCCTGCGCGGCCGGTACGGCCGACCCGGTGGGTGTGGACTTCGGGGTCCCGGGAGAGGTGGTAATTCACCACCATAGGCAGTTCTTCAATATCCAGCCCGCGCGCGGCAACATCCGTGGCTACCAGAATCGAGGCGCTGCCATTGGCGAACAGGGCCAGGGTGCGGTCGCGGTCTTTCTGTTCCATATCACCGTGGAGGGCGAGGGCTGCGAAGCCGGCACTTTTCAGGGACTGGGCAGCCTCGTCGGTTTCTTTCTTGGTGTTACAGAAGACTACCGCAGAGGAGGGGGTGTAGTTGGCCAGCAACTGGTACAGCGCGGTCGGTCGCTGCTCGTTGTTTTCCACCCGGTAGTATTTCTGCTCGATCGTGCTCTCGGTATGGGCTGTGGTCACTTCGACTTTGATCGGGTCGCGCAGGACACGGGTGGCCAGGGCATCAATGGTTTTCGGGTAGGTGGCGGAGAACAGCAGGGTCTGCCGCTCCTGTGGCAGCTCGGCCAGAATCTGGTCCAGTACCGCCTGGAAGCCCATATCCAGCATCCGGTCTGCTTCGTCGAGCACCAGGGTATGCACTTCACTCAGGTCGAGGTTGCCCTTGCGCAGGTGGTCCTCGATACGGCCGGGCGTACCCACGACGATATGGGCACCGTGCTTGAGGGAGCCGATCTGCGGTCCGAACGGCATGCCGCCGCACAGGGTCAGGATCTTGATATTGTGAATGGCGCGTGCCAGCTTGCGCAGTTCTCGCGCGACCTGGTCGGCCAGTTCACGGGTGGGGCACAGTACCAGCGACTGTACCCGGAACCGTTCCACCTTGAGTTTGTGCAGTACCCCGAGCCCGAAGGCGACGGTTTTGCCCGAACCGGTCTTGGCCTGCCCGATCACGTCCTTGCCGCTCACAATCGCCGGCAGCGCCGCGGCCTGAATCTCTGTCAGTTGCTTGTAGCCCAGATCCTTCAGGTTCTGGAGGAGAGGCTGTTGCAGGGGCAGGGACTGGAAATCTCGTGGGGGCGCGTTGTCGGACATGATTACAGCGAGGCTCAGGTTGGAGGAAAACGGGGCATTGTAGGTAAGTGGAAGCCAATTTCCCACTGAAAGAAGAGGTGGGTAGGCGCTGGCAATTGGGGTCGCCCGGCGTGCTGGCGGTCTGCGCCGCCCGTGGCGTACTTTGGTCGTACCTTGACCGGTTGTACTTTGACAGGGGGGCGCATACTATCTCGAGAGATGTGGCTGTATAAAAATGAATAAAACGCCAATCACCTCCCTGCTGATTGGCATGCGACAGAGACGACAAGAGGACCTTGCGTGCCACGTACTGCATTGATGCTTGCCCTGATTCTGCTTGCCAGCGGAGACGCTGCGGCCCAGTCCAATATTGACGAGACGCAAAGCGTTACCGTCACCCTCAACGACAAGTCCACACTGGTGTTGGAAGACGACGGTACCAAGAACGGCCAGCGGCTGTATGTGCTGGGCGAGGAACTGCGCGCGCTGGACAAGGAAATCGAACGCTTGAAAGCGCAGGCCAACGCGGCACGTGGCGTATCGGAACAGGATCCCGCAACCCCAAAAAGCGGCCTTCCCAAATCGGCTGCCCCAGTGGACAACACCGAAATTATGAGCAGCCTGCTTGCGGTGATGGAGCAGAACAGGGCCGACGCGGCGGAGGAGTTACAGGAAGCCTGGAAGCTGTCCAGCAGCCGCTCATGGGGCTCTCCGGCCGAACACCTGGAATCGGCGCAGGAGAATATCCAGTCAGTGCGGGGTGTGCTCGACAAGTCGATGCCGACAAGCCTGTATTGCCGCACTGAAATCAAGTCTGCCAGTGAGCCCAGTCATATCCACTATATGCCCGAGGGGGTGTTCCGCAGTGGCGGGGAAGACTGGATGAGTTATACCCCGGGGGCCAAGATCAAAATCGGCAATTACCGCTTCCGCGTTTCTGGCGAAGGTGCGGTGTTCAATCAGAAGGTCACCATTCTCCAGGACCCGTTTGTCCACGTTATCCAACCTCTATAGCAACTACCCGGAGCAGGACGCACCATGAGTATCAAGTCCACCTTGGAAAATGTCGGCGGGATCTGGGCGGCGGTTGTTGCGGCGGTGGTCGCGGGCCCTTTGGGTGTTTGGGCTGGCGAGCTGGACCCGCCCGACCCGGCCGGGTTGGCGGTAAAGATAGCAATTCCTTTTTGCTGTATCTGCCTGGTGCTGGTGTGGCTCTGGGGCCGTACGATCAGTCAGAAGATGCGGCGCATCCTGGCCAGTATTACCTTGGTCATGGGTATCCCGGCGCTGGCGTTTTACCTGCTGACGTATTTTTCAGTGGTGGTGACTCAACCGATTCCCACGGAAGACGGCATGCGGACAGTACGCCTGACCATAGGCAGTGAATATCGCGCGCGGATTGATTCCGATGATCGCGCTCCTTCCGAATTGTTGCTCGACTATGCGTTTGATCCATCCAAAATCTGGACACGAGAGTCCATCCGCAGTAACCAGGTCGCACTGAACGCACTGTTTATCCTGAGTTTCTCGCTGCTATCCGCCGGCTTTGCCTTTATTTCCATCCGGCCTGAAAAAGGTGCCGAAGAGCCTGTTGCAGAACTGGCCACCTGAGTACGCCCAAAAACTGACACAGGAAGTCGAACTATGGCAACCATAAATCAACTGCGGCGGATGCTGTTGGGTATCGCGGTACTGGCGCTCACCTCACATGCTTCGGCCCAGAACGGCCCGGAAATCCATACGTTTGCCGGTCTGGAAATGGGCTATGGCACTTTCTCGTTTGAGCAGAAGCTGGACCAGACGGTAGTCTTCCCGGTTGCCAACTTGACTGGCGGTATTGCCTATCAGCGTTTCAATGCGGCGTTGAACCTGTCGGGTTCCGTGCAGGGCGCGGAGGTGTCGGAAGAGGATTTTATTGGTACCGCTGACCGCAGGGATTTTGACCTGACGTTTGGTTACCAGGCCAATGACTACCTGAGTGCCTTCGTGGGCTACAAATCTGGCAAGACGGACCTGGATCGCCTGAGCCGGGAAGAGAGCCCGGTGGCCAGCAATGAGTATTACAAACAGGCGGGGCCGTTTGCCGGTATCAATATTGGCCGCAGCTTTGAAAATGCCGGCAAGCTGGATTTTTCCATTGCCTATGCATTGCTCGATGCCGATAACCTGTTTGTGTCGGATGGCGACGGTGTTGAAGCGGGAGAGACCCGGGAGTTTGACGATATCGACGATAAAAATTCGGGCAACTCCGCCGGCTATTCCATCAGCCTGGGCTGGACCATTCCCATCTCCGGCAACCTGCTGTTTCGCAGTAAGCTCAAGCAAAACAGTTATGAGCAGGATATCCGTTTTGATGGACAGGATTTCAATGGTATCCGTGAGAAATCCAATATGCTCATCGTGGGCATCATTGGTGTTTTCTAGAACCCAATTACTTGGCCCACTGTCCTAAAAGCCCACAACGTTGGGGATTTTTTTGTTCTTGGGCGGGGCAAAATAGAAGGTCTCCAGCAGCGAAGAATGCTCCCACGGTGTCTGCCGGTTATTGGTCGCCTGAAGTACATCCTTGCGTACCTTCTTGAACAGTTCCTCTGCGGTTTCTGAGCGGGTGAAATGCTTCAGCAACGCCCGTGTATAGGTGCCGTTCCGTCCGCGCCCATCTTCTGCCACATTCCCCGGTTCTGTCGCATAGGCAATCAGCGTGCTGGGCGGTGGCTCCACCAGGGCCAGACCGGCCTGAATCTCCCGAAGCTGGGCCGTCACCGTCGCGGTTTTGCGGAAGGGGTTATTGCGGCAGGCGTCGAGGATGATGATGTTCTGGTTGCTCAGTGACTGTTCCAGTTCTGCAATCAGGTCGTTAATGGAGTAGGCGCTGTCGATGAGTTCTTTAGGGCTCTGGATCGGCGCGTCGACCGGGATCAGGTAGTTGGTGTTCTGCAGTTGAATACCGTGGCCAGCGTAATAGAAGACACTCACTGCGTTGTCTTCGGCAATGGAACGGTAAAACCGGGCCACCGTATCGCGGAACTGCTGTGGGTTCAGGTCGGTTGCGAGCGTGGTCTTGTAGCGCAGCTTGCGCAGGTTCTTCGCCACATCCCTGGCATCATTTACCGGATTCTTCAGTGGAGAAAAATCGTAATTACTGTTCCCGATAACCAGCGCATAGCGGGGCAGGGATTCATCGTAGGCATAGCCTGCGGGCTGGAAGAGTAGGGCGATGATTGCTAACGCGACCCGAAGCTGGCATGGCAAGTGACAACTGCCTAATCGCTTTTTCAACATCAGCCCATCCTCTTGTTGTTTTATTGTTGTGAATGATCCAGCCGGATTTCCAGCCATCGATTGATCCCGTGTTTTGAAGTCTACCCCTTGCTGATCCGGTAGCAGGGGATGTAGGCCTTGCCGGGCAGTTTCATCCGCTGTTGTTTCACAAATGATTCCAGCAGGCTATCCATACTGTGCATCAGCGCCGGGTCCCCACACAGCTCATAGGGCCCATTTTTCTCCACATTGCGAATACCTTCGTCTTTCACGTTACCGGATACGATACCGGAGAAAGCACGGCGCAGGTTGGCGGCAAGCAGGTATGGCTCCTGATTGGTATGCAGCGCCAGGTTGCGCATGTTCTCGTGGGTTGGGCTGAACGGCCGCTGGAATTCAGTGGAGACCTTCAGTTGCCAGTTGAAATAAAACGCATCGCCTGAATCCTTGCGGTATTGCTGCACTTTTTGAATCCCGGCCGCCATTTGGCGGGCCACTTCCTGCGCATCATCAATAATGATCTGGTAGCGAGACCTGGCCGCCTCGCCGAGGGTAGCGGCAATAAACTGATCGATACGGATAAAGTAGTCGGCCGCACTGGCCGGGCCGGTAAAGATTACCGGGAAGGGCTGATCCCGGTTCTCTTCATGGAGCAGTATCCCCAGCAGGTAAAGAATCTCTTCGGCGGTACCGGCACCGCCGGGGAAGACGACAATACCGTGGCCGGTACGTACAAATGCCTCCAGACGCTTCTCGATATCCGGCATAATCACCAGCTGGTTGACGATCGGGTTTGGTGCCTCGGCCGCAATGATACCTGGCTCGGTAATACCGAGGTATTGTCCGTGACGGTCGCGCTGCTTGGCGTGGCCGATGGTCGCACCTTTCATCGGGCCTTTCATCGCACCGGGCCCGCAGCCGGTACAGATATCCAGGTGCCGCAGGGCCATTTCGTAGCCCACCTTTTTGGTGTAGTCGTATTCTTCCTGCGATATGGAATGGCCGCCCCAGCACACCACCAGCCGTGGCACGCGGTTGCGGTCAAAAGTACCGGCGTTGCGCAGGATATGAAATACCGCGTCGGTCACGCCCTGGGCAGATACCAAGTCGTAGCGCGGGTCGCCGGTGATTTCACTGTTGACGTAAATGATGTCGCGCAGTACCGCGAACAAATGCTCGGCGATACCGCGAATCATCTTGCCGTCAACAAAAGCGCTGGGCGGGGCATTTTTGACCTGGAGTTTGACGCTGCGCTCGGTGGGCAAGACGGAGATATCGTAGTTGGCAAACTTTTCCAGCAGCTCCTTGCCGTCGTCCAGGTAGCCCCCGCTATTCAATACCGCCAGGGAGCAGTTGCGAAACGTTTGGTATTGGGGGCCGCGGCTATCGTCGGTCAGTTTATGGATTTCATATTTGGACAGAATGTCGAACTGCCCGGTTGGTGATACTTGTGCATCGACGAGTTCAATGGACATGTAATCCTCGAGTAATGCTAGAAGCCGCGACAGTACGAGGTGTACCTCTTCGCGGCTATTGAGGGGCAATCGGGAGAAGCTGATTGCGTTCGCTATCAGAGTACTCCACGGATTGATGAACGTGCTAGTACAGAAGCATATTGGCGCTAAAAGCCTCTAACGAGACCCGATTTGGTACTCGGAATATACCTCTGGCGGAAACGGGGCGCAGGTTCAAAACCAGGCCGGAAACGCTTTCATCAGCGCGTTCACGCGCGATTTAGATATTGGAATCTGGTGTCCAGCGACAAGCAGTGTCCATTTCTTATTTTGTTTGTCTACGGATAGGACTTGCTTCGGATTTACCAGGTAGGAGCGGTGGACCGGGTGTAAAAGATCCGGGAAATACTGCCTGATATGTCGCAGTCGCAGGAACACATAGCAGGGTTCCCGTTCATTGCTACAGTAGATCCCGCTATAACCTTTCTCGCCCCGAATAAACAGCAATTGGTCTTTTCTCTTGGCGATCTGGTAGATATCGGACAAGAGCTGCGGTTGTTTGGTTAACTCGCGCAATTGTTGGCGAGCAAATACCAGTTGCTGTGATAGGGCGCGGAAATAGGCTTCTTCTTGGGAAGTCAGGGGGGAGGTAAAGTTGATGTGCAATTTTTGATCGGCGAGGTCGGGGTTGCATACGACACCCTGTCGCTTATCTGTCGATATATGTATCGGTTTATCAGCTTGGACTTCAATGTTGAAGCCGCCAATGTCTTCCCCCTTTACCAGGCTGTCTTCCTGGTAAAGCCCGAGGGTTTCTATTCGCGAGTCTTGATTGAGAAAATGGAACAAGGTTTCCAGCATTTTTTCCAAGCTGGTTTGTTGGCCAACCAAGCCAGTAAATTGTATAAGGGATTGGAATTCACATGCGTTTGTTTTTTGTTCCCGGGCGGTCTCTGTTTCCTGCTTTTTCCGGTCAGGTACTGGTTTGTCTTGTTCCAGTCTTGTGGAAGGGAGATTAACGCTCGGCGAGCCATTGTTCACCACCATCCAAATGGGAAGCAATTGATATTGTAGCTGCGCGCTACCAATTTGGAGGCGGTGTAGCACTTGTTGGTCGGGATCTGGAATTTTGGGGAGCAGCGTAGCTGGTGGGTGACGAAGCAAAAAAATCAGCTGGTCTAAATGAGGGGGCAGAATCTTGGCGGATCTCTGGATTACTTCGATAGAATGAATTTCCTGCTGTTTGGCCTGTTGCGCCCTTTTTAGCGTGACAAACGCGTAGCTGGCAACGGCCCCAATTAGCAAGCTTACCAGCCAGACCCAATGTCCCCGTAACGTATCGACCACCCCAAACCAGAATGCCTCCAGTCCAAAAAAGTACTGGTGACTTCGCGTTAGCAGACTGGTTTCGTCAGTTGTGTCACTGGGCAGATCCCATAGTGCGATACCAGCAAGGTTGTGTCTGGAAATGTAATGCAGCTTTTCCATCAACGAACGAGGCTCTTCAATACTAATGAACTGCCCAGATTCAGGCTGCCATGCGTAAAAGCTCTTGGTCTCATTGTCCCAGTGCGGCTCGAACTGGTTGCGCTGTAAAAGTACTTGTAGATTCAGGTAGGGAACCGAGCCGGTTGCCCCGGAGGTTTCGTTGTCCCAGATGGTATAGATGGGGCCTTGGGCCGTTTGGTTGAGCCCCTGATTATACGGAGCGACCCTGTTCCAGCCCGCGCCGCTGGCTGATACGCGTATCACCAGTTTTTCCGGCGGTACACCTTCCTCCATTAGTTGAGAAATAGTTCCGTTGATGCTGGGGGCTGGACTATTGGGGCTCTCGTAGAGAGGGCTGGCGTGGCCCGTCTCTGAACTCCAGGGGCCGGTATAGTCACTTGTGAGTGGCACATAAGCGTCGATGAAGCTGTTTAAGCGGCGGAACGGCCATTTAGGCCGTTGGCGAGACACCACGGGAGCGGTCAGGAAAAGGGGACAATCGCGACAGGCACTTTTAAAACGTTTGGCAAATTGCAGCAGATTTTCTAGGTCTGCTGGGCTTCTTTCGGATCCTTCCGGGCCACCAATAACAGGGTAGCGCCAGTCGATCTCCAGACCATCAAAACCGTAATTTTGAATTAGATTCAGGCTACTGTTTAAGAACTGATCGCGCTTTTCAGGTACGGAAAACAAACTTGAAAAATGGGAAGAGCCAAGCCAGGTGCCCACAGAAAAGAGCACCTTCAGCTCAGGATTTCGTTCTTTTAGGAGCTTTATCGCTGAAAGATTGCCTTTGCCTAGATGCGTGTCAGCCGCTTCGGTTTGCCCATAATCGGCGAATTGGTCGAAAGAGGCCAGGGTCCCATCTTGGTTTACATTTACACTGCTGTAGATAAGGTGAGTAAGAAGCTCAACTCGGCTTTCTGCCAGCGTGGAAGGCTCTCTAAACGTCGACCAGTAGGGATAATAGCCTACGATTAACGGTTGGTTTTCCGCTGTTCCCTCGTTGGCTATCGAGAACAACAAGCAAAAAAATATAAAGAAAAACGGGCGAGATACCCAATTTTTACTGCTGACTACGGCCACTGCATTCCCTGCTGCTCGACTTCCTTCCTGTACGCCGATCTTGTATCCAATAGTGATTGGTGGTCACGGTGTATCAGTGGGCTTCCATTTTTGGAGAGCAATCGTAAATTTTTTCTCGGCCACTAAACAGTGTGATGTGCGTTGCCTTGTGAAATTTGTGACCAATATTGAGTTTCCCGCGTCGCATCTTGGCGCGATTTTTTCTTTTGGGGCGGTTTTTCTGGTTCCATTCGTGAAATGAAATTTCACTGGGTTTTCTTAACTCTTTGAAAGTAAACAAAAAAAATCCCACGTCGGGGCAGTTGGTAACATCCGGGCATTGTGGGGGTGGTGGGGAATGGGGTTCTGAATAAACTCGGCTTCGGAGTGTGGGGTTGGCAAGCGATGCTTATTCTAATCTCCGTATTTTGCGAAGCACATCCCTTGCGCTCCACTAGGCCAAATTCATAACAAATACAAAATATTGGAATCTCCATGAGCAAACTCACACTGAAAAATACCGCTCTAGGCACTGCATTCGCTGGGCTATTTTTGATGCAGGAGGCATTTTCGGCCAATGTACCTCCCAGCCAATTGCCTCCTGCGGGGATTGCCGTAGAAGAGGCACCATTGTTTGTTGCCATTGCCTTTGATGACAACGGACTGGTCGATAATGGTACTCCGGATCACCCTGTACTAGGTGGCCAGGCATGGGTTTTGGATCTTTGGGCGCGTTCGGTCAACCCGACGGGAACCGGCAATGTCGACAATTTCGATGGCCAGGTACCCCATACCACTTTCTTTAACTTGTGCTCGAACATCACCAGTGACAATTGGAACGCGAGTGTCGTGAAACAAGGCTGGCGTAGCGCCATGCTGGAAGGCCATGAAATGGCCAATCATACGATGGATCACCTTGAGGAAAGTGATGAGCTGGATGCTGTGGGGTGGCAACAGCAGGTCGAGCCGTGCACTGCATTAATGAGTAAGCCGTTTAACCCCGATGAGGGCGCCGGGGTGCCGGACGATCAATATGGAATTGGAGCAGCTCCGGCTATAGGTTTCCGGGCGCCGTACTTGAGGTATAACGCGAACCTCTATGATGTCCTGCTAAATGGCGGGTTTAAGTATGACGCTTCAATTGCCGAGGGATATCACTGGGAGCACAATGGTACCAACTTCTACTGGCCGTATACCCTGGATAATGGCAGCCCTGGTGCAGACCTGCTTGCAAGCTGGGGTACAAAACCAAAAATCGGGCAATATCCGGGGCTTTGGGAAGTGCCGACTTATGCCATGGTCGTACCGGCTGACGAACAGATGGCTGCGTTCGGGCTTGACTACTCATTGCGCAACAAGATGGCAGAAACTGTAGCTTGGTTTGACGTGGCTTCGGGCAAGGTCGAGTCTAGTGATTACAACCTGTTCTATCAATTCGGCTTGAATAAAGCAGAAGTACTCGCGATTTTGAAGAATACGCTGGATCTGCGTTTAGCGGGTAACCGCGCTCCACTCACATTCCTGGCGCATAGTGATTATTACGCAGATATCTTCGATACCTGGGTAGCGACAACCACCACCGCGTCGGAACGTCGCGCAGTGTTGGAAGAGTTCCTGGCATATGCGCTCGCAAAGCCGGAAGTTCGCCTGGTAAGCCACGAAGAACTGGTTGCGTGGATGGAGAAGCCGCAAGCTTTAAATGCGGAGCACTGCTATCACGCAGCTTGGGAAAGTGATCGAGCCTATGTTGCCGGTGAAAAAGTAATCTACAACAACGCCCAGTGGCAAGCCAGCTGGTGGAGTTTTAACGGGCAGCCAGAGGATGTGTTGTGGGGCTCTTGGGTAAAAGTAATGGATTGTGAATAATTCTTCCAAGCCCGCGTTTTAACAGCGGGCACCCCTTCCTGCAAAGGATTGCAGGCTTCGCTTGGCCGGTTCTTTAAGGACTGGCATTTTTGTATCTGGAAGTCGAGAATCCAGCGCCTGAACAGGTCGCCGAAACGACGGCTTTGCAGAAACTGATTGATGGCTGAAAACCTGTTTTCCAACCAACTGGGTCTGCACTTCCTGGCTGAACTCTAGGCTTGTCTTGTTGGCGGGCAGGGGGCTTGCTTCCTAGCCGGTGTCATCCTTGATTCCTGCTGCTGTCTATTTTCACACTCATTTGTATGCCGCTCGGGTGGCTATGCCACGCAGTTCTGGCGCCCGGCTGACAGGTGACATAGGCCCACTGAATAGTGGGTGGTGTTGTTGCTGGGAAACGGCATATCCACTAGCAGGTTACCGGTGAAATACGTTTCAGATCCCTTGAAAGATTTTTATGTGCGAGGAGTGGAGGGGCTGGGACGTAGCCAATGGCTCGACGGCTCTTGCCCAGGCCCTCGGTGAGCGGGCGAACCAGAAAGTGCCCCCGTCATGACAAACGCATTGAGGCTGCGAATTTTTTGCTCGTATGGTTGATCGGCCGCGGCAATTGCCGGGTTTTTCAGTTTTGCCTCGACGGTGTTGGTTTTGACAATTGCTGCTATTTTTGTCAGCCGTTCCCCCAATCATTGGCGTATTTGGCTGGTTTTCTTGCCTGATCCTATGGTTGTTCGGCGGATTGGTGGTGGCGGTGCGTCGGGCGGAGTAGAGTTGCGTTGAGGAGGACTGACTGACTTATGGCCAACCAAAACCACACTCAAAACATACAGGGCGCCGGTATTGGAGCGCTCCAGCAATCGATGGCGGGCGTTATTGCCCGGTGGGTCACAAAGCAGGCGGACTACGCGACACCGGTCCCCAACCTGAGTTTTTTTCGTCGGGAGGTTCCTTCTGAGCCCGACTTCTGCCTGATCGAGCCCAGCGTGGTGATTCTGGTCCAGGGGGAGAAACAGATCGCGATTGGCGGTGAGGAATACCCTTACGATACGTCGCATTTTCTGATTACATCACTGGATCTTCCCGCCACGTCCCAGGTGATTTCAGCCAGTCCTGAGCAGCCCTGCCTTGGCTTTGCATTGAAACTGGATTTGCGCATGCTGGCCGAGCTCATTGCGCAGGGCAATGTCCCGCCACCGCAGGCGCGGGGCGCCGGTAGCAGTATCGGTTTGGGGCGGGTCACCGCGGACCTTCTTGAACCGTGCAATCGCCTGTTGAGACTCATGGATGAACCGGACGCGATTGATGTACTGGCGCCGTTGATCGAGCGAGAAATACATTTCCGGCTGTTGCTCGGAGATCAGGCGGCACTGGTGCGACAGATTGCGTCGGTGGACAGTCACGGTTACCGCGTGGCCAAGGCGATCGACTGGCTGAAGCTGAACTTCGCCTCGTCGCTGAGGGTGGAAGAACTGGCCGCCCGCGTACAAATGAGTGCGCCGACCTTCCATCACCATTTTCGCCAACTCACCTCCATGAGCCCCCTGCAATACCAGAAATGGCTGCGATTGAATGAAGCGAAGCGGCTGATGTTGAATGAACATCTGGACGCCGCCAGTGCAGCGTTCCAGGTGGGCTATGAGAGTCCCTCGCAATTCAGTCGTGAATACAGCCGTCTGTTTGGCGCGCCGCCGAAGCGCGATATTGAGCGGCTGCGCAGCCAGGCCAGCAACGTCGCCTGAGCCCGTTTCTTTGTGGCGATGTACCCAATGCCTCCATCGTTTTCAGGTTGAGTATGCGCTGTACGCCTCGCCAATGCGGGTGTCGTACTGGTTTTCCGAGTAGGCAGGGCCGTTGTAACCACGCGCAAATGCGGCCCAGTCTTTTGCTCTCAGGTGTCTGGCCAAATCAGTGGTTATCAGGAAGTTGGCGAATGCCTGCAGGTGGTATTTTTCGCTGATATGCATGTCGGTCACAAATCCTGTCACAGAGCCGTAGTCGCATTTGTGAAAGTTGAAACCCATGATCTGGAAGCGTCCCCAGGAGGAGGATTTCATCGCCGCCTCCGCATCGAGAGCGTAAGCACTCAGGAAACGCAGGTATTCCTCTTCACCGCCTTTGTAGTGGGCTTTAGTCCATTTTGCGTGTGAGAGGGTGGGGTGCTTCTGATCGAATTTGCCATTGGTAAATCGGGAGAACCAGTGACCCTCAAAAAGAACTTTCGGGACGTTATTTGACAGAAAACCATCGCCCCGGCTCTCGACTTCGGCGACCGCTTTTACGGCGGCGATATCCACCCCGAGCGCATTGGCAGCCTGTTGAAAATCACTTTCAGACAAACCTTTTTGAGGGTTCGCGACGAGCAGCGTGGTTTTTGTGAGGCGGATGGCGGGTTGGTGACTTTCACTCAGGATAGCGTTTGCCTGTAGTGCCTTGTACGTGTGCCCACCGGGGTCGACACGGCCATCCGGATTTTGCATTCCCACCACCTTGCGCTGGAATTCCATGATCAGGTCGATGGTGAGTGGACCACATTTCCCGTCTATCTCAATTGGTGCATGTGGCGTTAGGGATGCGATGTTCTGGTTGAGCAGGGTCTGTACTACGACAACATCATTAAATCTGTTTTCAGCGCTACTCCCTACTGAATCCGTTAGCTTCATGAGAAAGCCTCCTTCCTTCGTGGGTGTGGCCAAACCGGTTTCCCGTTTGACTCTGTGATCTGGTCGAGGTGACTAGACAGATTCGGTTGTCATTCTGGCAATACTGGATCCAGTTTTATGAATAAATTTTTATTGGGCTTAGTGGGGTTGCCTGGGTATCAGGCAAGCACCATTTCAATATGCGGAATACCGTCCTCGTCGTAGGGCTCGGAAACCGGTTCAAAACCCAGGTCGGTATAGAACTTGTTCAGGTACAGCTGCGCGGAGATGCGGATTGGTGCCTGCGGATATTCCCGGCGGGTACGTTCAATGGCCGTGCGCATCAACTCCTTGCCGAGACCGGTACCGCGTGCGGCTTTGCTTGTCAGTACGCGGCCAATGGAGGGTTCCGGATACTTTTCCCCGGGATGGACCACACGCAGATAGGCCAGGAGTGTGGGCGATTCCGCGGTATCGTCCCAGCAGGCCAGGTGCCACGCGCGCTGGTCTTTGCCGTCCACGTCCTGATAAGCGCAATCCTGCTCTACGACGAAGACTTCCTGGCGGACGCGCAGGATTTCGTAGAGTTCGGTTGGGCTTAGCTGGTTGAAGGTGGACCAGCGGAAAATGAAGGGCGCGACGGGCATTTGGTTCGCCTGGGTGGGTTGGTTTTTATTGGTTGGGGCAATATAGCGTTAATTGTGGTGGGGGGTGAACCTTTGGTTTGTTGTTGATGGGTGCCGACAGGGGGGGAATAATGGGCTGATCCTTACGGCGCAGGTATTGGGGGTGGCGGAGGGGGAGGATGGACTCAAAAAACACTTGGGTGTTTTTTGACCCTGCGGGCTCGCGTTGCTCGGTCTTAACTCGCTATGCGAGTTAATCGAACCTGGGAGGTTCGTCTGCCGCGCGAGCTTGCCGTAAAGAAAGGCCGATCCTTACTTGGGGTATTTGGTGTGTTGGCGGGGAGGATGGACTCAAAAACACCTGGGTGTTTTTGACCCTGCGGGCTCGCGTTGCTCGGTCTTAACTCGCTATGCGAGTTAATCGAACCTGGGAGGTTCGTCCACCGCCCGAACTTGCCATACAAAAAAGGCCCGATCCTTTCGGATCGGGCCTTTTTTGTATGGCGCGCTCGGGAGGATTCGAACCTCCGACCGCCTGGTTCGTAGCCAGGTACTCTATCCAGCTGAGCTACGAGCGCGTTGGGGGGCGAACAATAGGGAAAGTGGAGATCTGCGTCAAGCGCTTAATTAAAATTTCGTTCGGCTTTTGTTGTTCGGGCTATTTTCTGAACAGTGTACTGGTTGCCATACGGTCGATGCCGTCCAGTTCCCTATAGGCCTGCCGTGCATCTTCGTCGTCGGTGAGGTGGCTGCGTAGGAACAGGCTGATCGCCTGGCCGATGACGTGGCGGGCGCGTTCCGGGGTGACGGGGCTATCGATAAAACCGCGGCCACAGGTGGAGTCCGGTGGGCTGCAGATGGAAAAGTGGTTGGCGTCCTTGAGCAACAGCAGGGTATTGCTGCCATCGCGATCTGGCAGGGCTTCATCGAAGGTCTGCCTGAGGCGGTCCGTAGAGCTGGCATTGCTGGAGCCATAGTGATGGGCGCTTTGGGCTATACAGCCATCCTGCTCACCGCCAATCAATAGCACCGGCACATCGCCACCAATGGGCAGGACGGTTTGTGCGGGCCAGCCCAATGCGGTGGATGCTCCGGAGTGGGCGCCGTAGGAAAAAACTGCTTTCAGTCCCGGAAACCATGAGGTACGGGCGTTGAGCAGTGATGCAGTACCGCCGGCGCTGTGGCCGCCGAAAGCGAGGCGCTGGAGGTCCAGCTTACCGGCCAGGGTGCCTTCCGCGTTCACCCGTTCCAGCATCGACATAATTGCCGGCATGGCGATTGCTGATGGCCGGTCGCCGAATTGCGCTGGTGTCAGCGCTTCGGCGTCGATACCCGGGGTCGCCACAATTCCGCCAATGCCCCCGTGACTGATCAGCTGGTACGTGACGGTGGCAATACCGAAAGGCGCAAGCAGTTCTGCCAGCCAGCGATAGCTGGAGTGGTCGGTATTCATACCGGGCAGGATAATCAGGACCGGGCATGGTGAGAGGGTAGGGTCTACCGGCACTGCGCCAGTATTGCGTTCGGTAGCGGTATCTCCAAATTGTCCGGGATAGTAAATTCTCGCGATGCCGGTGTCGTAGGGTGGGTTGAGGGTGTCCACTTTGAAGGCATCGAAGATACAGCGTGTCATGTACATGTAAGTTGGCCTGGCGCATCTTTTCACTGAGGATAGGCGCGAGTCTTCACGGGAGGATTGATAATTGTCAATTCGCACGGACTTGAGATGGGGTATCCATAATCCGCAGTGGCCAGTAATCCGTATGCATTACACGCCTTATAAAAATCCCCCGGTCAACGAGGAAGTCAGAGTGAAACAATTACACGCACGGGTGCGCCTTAGATTCCTGATGGTGCCAATCCTGTTGCTGGGCCTGCCAACGGCAGCGATCCAGGCTTATCCGTTGTCTACCGATGAGGGCTTCTGCGCGCGGGTGCAGCAGTTTATCGCCGGTACCGATATGACCGTAGACAATGTGGTGTACGAACAAGATACCTACTGGACTACGTTCAAAAAATCCAAGCCCCTCGCGCAGCCCTTAACCACGCATCAGTATGTGGGCTACCAGTTGGCCGATGGTGAGCGTACGGATTATCCGGTGACCGTGGCTTGTAAAATGAAGACTGCCGAGCGTATCCGTACCGCGAATGCGGGGATGAGTGATGTCACCATTGCCAAGGAAGATCGCGCATGCCAGACCTGGCAGGGGTTAATGCTGGACGATATCTACACGGCGCTGGAGCAGCAGGGTGATGCGGCACTGCTGTCCAGGGAGCGGATTGCTCTGGCGGAGGAAAACAATGTGTACATTGGTCCGTTATGGCTGCGCCCGGAGCTTTACCAGGTAGCTTACAAAGATGGTGATACGGTGAGGTTGCGCAGCAAAGCGCTGCATGTGGAGTACCGTCGTTTTATGCCGGTGCCCGACAGTTTTATGGGTACCCATTACTGCACCATGATTGCGCCGGAGTATCTGGCCAAATTGCTGCGGGGTGAGGCGGAAGCGCCAGCGTTGCAAGAGTAACGCACGCAGGAGGCCGGGATATGGTCCCGGCTTCCTGCCCCGTGATTCAGGCTTAAGCCTCCACCACTCGCCGCATCTGCTCTTCGCCCATTCGCAAAGTCAGCATCTGCTGTACTCCCTCCTCACCGAACACCTTGGTCGCCAGCTTGTTCATCGGGTCGCGCTCGTAGCACAGGCGTCGCAGCTGGTGGTCGTCGCGGCGCAATGAAACGCGCTCGCTTTCCGGCAGCGGCAGGGCTTCGTCGTACCAGCGCAGCCAGTGGGCGAGCATGCGGCGGGTGTAGTCTTCGAGGATATCGATATTTTCGTCGTTCAGATCACCCATCAGGCTCTGGGTGGAAGGATTGATCAGGGCGCGCATATAGGGTCCGTGGCTTACGGACCACTGGAAGTTCTCGTGGCCGCGCAGTGCGAGGTATTCGTCGTTGATGGGCGCGTAGTATTTGTCGAGGTAGTCGCTGTCTACCAGCAGGTTGCGACGTGGCATAAAGTCAAAATAGAAAAACAGTTTCGGAATGGTGCCGAACACCATCACAAAGTGCGGCACGTCGGTTTTCTGGCCCAGGTACGTGGTGGCATTCATATCGAGGATGCTGGCCTTGCGGTTGCCCAGCCAGGAGTTCACCAGCCACTCACAGTCGCCGCCGCTCCATGCCTGGAACGAGCCCTCGAATTCGCCGTTGGGTGAGGTGTAGTACTCGCGGTCGGCACAGGCCGGCTCCAGTTCCAGCCCGGTAAAGCGGCTGGCAATGGTTTGCTTCACGTCGGTGAGGATGCCCCAGCAGCGCTCCCACGCTTTGCTCACGTCCACATTGGGGTTTTCTGCAAGAAACTGGTCGATGGTTTTGGTATCGGAATGCATGGCTCGTCTCATTAATCACAAAGGTGATTGCGGTTTATTGTGGTGAAATGGCTGCTGGCTCAATCAGGCCGGCGCTGTTTCTTGCAGGAATTCTGCATTGGGATCGCCGTGCGCCACGCGGTAGCCGGTGGCATAGATTTTCTCCGCCGAAATCCTCCGGTTGGGCGCCTTGATCTGGTTGAGAAACTCCAGGCGCGTCAGCCCTTCGGCATCACAGATGGCATCGAATACGCGTGCGTTGGTGGCCGGCGTACGCTCGTTGTCGCACACATTGAAGATTCCGCTGAGGCCGTGTTCGATCGCGTGCGCCACCGCACTCACCACATCTTCGAAGTGAATCGCATAGAGCAGGGCATCGGCGCCGAACAGTGCCTTGCCACCGAAATAGGAATGCGCCATTTTGACCCGTTCCGGGAAGCTCAGATCTCCCGGGGCACCGTACATGTCAGGGAAGCGTAATACGCAGCCCCCGGCGCGGGAGAGGATTTTATGCTCTGCCTGCTGGTAGTACAGGGAGGAGGGTTCCTCGTGGTTGCTGGTAGGGGTTTCTTCTGTGATCGCGGTGCTGCCTTCGCCGCCGTCGCCATACACGGAGAATGACGAAAGGAAAATCAGCTTGTCACTGCAGGCAGCGGCGCTCGCACAGGTTTCCACCAAGGTCTGTTTGTAATGCTGGTGGCGTTCTTCCGGGGTGCGGGTATTTTTTACGTTGGGGGCCACGGTTACTACGACCAGGTCCACACCTTTTGCCGCCTGGGCGACTTTGTCGGATTCGTGCCCTTTCAGCACAACGACTTCATCGGCAAACGGTTTGAGTGATTCGGTCTTTTCCGGTGTGGTGGTGGTGCCGATTACCTGGTGCCCCTGTTCTCGCAGCCGGCCTCCCAGCGCCTTGCCCACATGCCCCATGCCCAGTATCAGTATTTTCATTATTTTCTCCCGCCGGGGGTCTGTTGAATATCGCACTGATACTAGGTGAGGCGGGGTGGGCCGCATTGACCATTGTCAATTCCGGCCCGGGGGTAGGGGGGTCAGATTGCAGGTTCTGTGACGGGCTGCTGTGCGCTGGTGACGCCCTCGTGGGATTCGAAATATTGCACTTCCGCCAGTTCGTAGCGGGTCTGCATATAGCCTTCCACCTCGGCACGCAGCAGCAGGTAGTCGTCGTCGGCAGTGCACCAGACGTTGTAGGGCGGATGCTCTTCCGGCAGGTCCGCTGCAGTATCGGTCACCTGGAAGTGCCGCGCGCGGAAGGTGCCGGCCTCCACGGTGATTTCGGTTTCTCCCACATACACCAGTGAAAACCCCATCTTGAACAGCAGCGGGCCGGTTGCACCCCTGTGATCCGGTGATGACAGCATCATGTGCGGGAAGTGCTGTTTGCCTGGCCCTTTGGAAAGGTCGTAAAGACGCATCAGCAGGCCGTCTCCGGCAATCGGGTGGCACTGCATCCACTGCACCGGGGCGGCCAGTTCGATGCGCTGGCTGATACGCCCATCGCGCTGGTTGAAGGTTTCGCATTCAGCGAGTTTGTTGGTAAACCGGAACCAGCCACTGCCCTCAAATTTATCCCCTACGGTCAGGCGCACGGAGCAGTCCAGCGGTGCCGAATCGCTGTGGCGCAATGCCTGCACAATGTCCCGCGTAACACTGGGGGCATCGTCGATCTCGCAGTGCGCCTGTAATACATCGGTACCGTCGGTCTGCTGGCTTATATTGAAAAACTCGCGGCCCCGCTCGTGGCCAAGGCGCTCGGGTTTGCGGCTGGTATAACGAATATGTCCTCGAATGCTGCGGTAGGGCATGGGCTTCTCTTGTTATTGGTTTTCGGTAATTGTTGTTTGCGCGCCGGTGTCGGTTGCCGTTAATCAGCACTCGATCAATTCAATTCGCTCGCCGTCGTGGCCGTGCAGGGTGCAGCTGCGGCGCCCGTTATAGGGGGGCGCTTCGTGCATGTGCGCTTCGGCCTGCTCGGGAAGATGGTCGATGTAAAAGGTCACCATGGCGATGCCGCCCGCCAGGGTGTGGGGTTCACCGGGAGCGATGGCAAGCTTATCCAGCTGATCGATTTCGATCAGGGTACTGTCTGCCAGTTGCAGCGTCGCCAGCGGATGCTGCTGATCCATGGGCAGGTCGCGCAACTGGTTGATGACGGTCACCTTTGTGTCAAAGCTGAGGCCGCTGTGCCGCGCCAGCGATTCGTAGCGGGCGAGGGAGGCTGTGCGATCCGTACTGGCGAGTACCGGAATAAACAAGTGGTCGACCGCGCAGGTAGCCTGGGGGAGCTGAAAGGGCGGGACATCCCCGGCAATCTGTGTGAGGTACAGCAATTCGCCAGCGGGTCCCTGCACCTGCACCGCACGGATCTTGTCACTGAGTTCCAGGTTGGCCACCGGGCGCAATACCTTGAATGGTGAATCTGCCAGCGAGGCTGCCAGCCCATCCACATCCTCCACCAGAACCTCCATCGCCATCCAGCCGGCACAGGCCAGCGGGGTGGCTGGCTCTGCGTTGAAATCTTCGACGATGCGTAGCCACGGACGACCCAGGATGTTGCCGAGCAGCCAGTAGCGTGCGCCGGCCAGTGATGGACATCCCCATTGTGTGGTCATCGGCGCGGCCAGGGATTCGCTGGCGAGAACCTGGCAGTGCAGGTAGCTGCAGTAGTCGTCCACCAGGCGTGCGGCGTCCGCGCTTGCCAGGGTAGCCAGACAGCAGGGGCCGAGTGCTGGGTTCGAATCAGATGTGCTCATCGGGAAATCCGTTGTTCTCAAAGTTCTAATGTTATAATAATATATCAAATATTGAGAAAAAAGATCTTATCTGACCCGAGGGTACAGGAGGGCAGGGAATATGGCGATATCGGGGGCGAGTACTCTATTCGACAAGCTGTGGTCGGCACATAGCGTGTGTGATCTCGGTAACGGGGAGGCGCTTCTCTATATCGATCGCGTGTTCCTGCATGAGCGCACAGGATCCATTGCCCTGCAGAGTCTGCACAGTGCCGGTTATGGTGTGCGGGATGCCCGGCGGGTCTTCTGCACTATGGACCACATTGTCGACACCTTTCCCGGCCGCGGCGATAAAACGCTGATGCCTTCCGGTTCCGAATTTATCGTGGCTACCCGCCATGAAACCCAAGCGGCGGATATCCGCCTGTTCGATGTGAACGATCCGGACCAGGGCATTGTGCATGTGATTTCCCCGGAACAGGGACTGGTGCTACCGGGCCTGACGTTGGTTTGTCCGGACAGTCATACCTGTACCCAGGGAGCCATTGGCGCGCTGGCCTGGGGCATTGGTTCCAGTGAAGCCGAGCATGCGCTCGCCACCGGAACTCTGCGAGTGCGCAAGCCGAAAAATATGCGCATAGTGGTCGATGGCACGTTGCGCCCGGGTGTGACCGCGAAGGATCTTGTCCTGCATCTTATTGCACAGTTCGGTGCCAATGGCGGTGCCGGTTATGCGGTGGAGTTTGCCGGCACGGCGATCGCGCAACTGGATGTCGAGGCCCGCTTCACTCTCTGCAATATGGCAGTCGAGTTTTCGGCATTTACAGCGGTGATTGCGCCTGATGACAAAGTGGAAGCCTATCTGGCGGGGCGGGACTTTGCCCCAAAAGGCGAGCACTGGCGCGAGGCGGTCGAATACTGGCGGAGCCTACGCAGCGATGCCGGAGCGACCTTTGAGTGCGAGCTGCACGTGGATGCGGGGGTGATCGAACCGGTAGTGACCTGGGGTACCAGTCCCGAGCAGGTTGCAGGCATTGGCGGTTGTATTCCGGATGTGCACAGTTTTACCGAGCCCCACCGGCGAGAAGCTGCGCTGCGAGCGCTCCAGTACCAGGGGCTGCAGGCCGGTGAACAGATTGCGGACATTGCGGTCAATGCGGCTTTCATCGGTTCCTGCACTAACAGCCGGCTCAGCGACTTGCGTGCTGCTGCCGAAGTGGTCAAGGGGCGTCGGATTGCCCATGGCGTGCGTGGAGTGGTAGTGCCGGGTTCCCGCCGCGTGAAAAAGGCAGCGGAGCGTGAGGGCCTCGACCGAATTTTTGTCGATGCCGGATTCGAATGGCGCGACTCGGGCTGCTCCATGTGTTTCTACGCGGGCGGTGAAACCTTCGGCGAATTCCAGCGTGTCATTTCCACCACCAACCGAAATTTTGAAGGGCGTCAGGGGCCGAATACGCGCACGCACCTCGCCAGTCCTGCGACGGTAGCCGCCTCGGCGATTACCGGGTCGATCACCTCAGCGGAAATGCTGGTAGCGAGCGAGTCACTGATTGCATGAAACCGTTTATCTGTCATACGGGGATAGCGGCACCACTGTTGCGCCGCAATATTGATACCGACGCGATCATCCCTTCGCGGGAAATGAAGCGCGTATCCAAGCGCGGGTTGGGCGAAGGCTTGTTCGCGGCCTGGCGTTATACCTTGCCGGGCGGCCGCGAGCCCAATCCATCGTTTGTATTGAACGGCCCTGAATACCAGCACACTTCAATCTTGCTGGCCGGTGACAATTTCGGTTGCGGCTCATCCCGTGAACACGCGGTATGGGCGCTGGCGGAATATGGTATCCGTGCGGTGATTGCCTCGGGCTTTGGAGCAATTTTTCACACCAATTGCATCCGCAATGGTGTGTTGCCGGTACGCCTGGACGAAAGCGAAATCAGTGCGTTAGCGGAACGGGTACAGCGGGATCCGCAAAACAACGCCGTGACCATCGACTTGCAGCAATGCCATATCCGGTGTGGCGACTTTACATGCGACTTTTTCCTGGAAGAGGGCGCGCGTGAAATGTTGTTAAACGGGCTCGATCCCATTGCGTTGACTCTTAAGCAGCGAAAAGCGATCGATAGCTTTGAGCAGGCGCGTCGCAAAGAACATGCCTGGGCATTTGCCCCATTGGAAGAATGTGTGGAAGGAGTACTGCCGTAATGCAACCCATGACACTCCTGCAGCAGCTGGTGCTCCTGCTGGATCGAGATATCGATGAAGCCGCTCTGGAGCGCGCTCAGATGCACCTGCTCGACTGGTTGGGTTGCGCCGTTTACGGGGCGCAAAGCGAGCTGGCTGGAAAACTCAAGAACTACCTGGAAACGTGGGGAGCGCCCGGGGAATACTGGAGTCTCGCCGGGCGCAATAGTTGCTGGCAGGATGCGTTGCAGCTAAACGGCGCGCTTGGCAGTGTGTCCGAGATGGACGACCTGCATCGCACTTCCACGTTGCATCCCGGGCCGGTCATTATCCCGGCCGCGCTGGCTGTCGCCGAGATGGTGAAGGCCAGCCCTCGCGCGCTGCTCGAGGCCATTGTGGTGGGCTACGAGGCCATGATCCGAATCGGGCGGGCACTGGGTCGCGATCACTATGCGCTGTATCACAGTACTTCGACCTGCGGCAGTTTTGGTGCCGCGGCCGCCGCCGCACGCTTGCTCGGCCTCAATCATGAGGAAATGGTCTGGGCGCTGGCCAATGCCGGTAGCCGTACTGGCGGTTTCTGGCAGATGCGACACGAAGCGGTGGAGACCAAGCACCTGCACAACGCGGGCGCGGCACACGCGGGTGTGCAGTCGGCGCTACTGGCATCGCAGCAGTTACGCGGTCCGGCTAGCCTGCTCGAAGGCACTCAGGGCTTCTTTGCCGCGACTTCTTCCCAGGCGATGCCGCTCGCCGTTGTCGATCATGCAGCTGATGGCTGGCTGTTATTCCAGTGCAGTTTCAAACCCTGGCCAGCCTGTCGTCATACCCACCCTGCGATTGACGCTGTGCGTTCATTGGGGAGGATTGCGAGTGATGACATCCGTGCACTGCATATCAGTACCTATGCTGACGGACTCATCTTTTGCGACCGTCCGCAGCCAGAATCTCCCGCGCAAGCGCGTTTCAGCCTGCAGCACTGCGCCGCGGTGGCGTTACTCTGCGGTACACCCGAGATCCATCACTTTGAACAAAACTTCCTGCAACGAGAGGATGTGGCCGCGCTACGGGCCAAAGTCACGCTGCACGTGGATGAAGAACACCAGCGCGCATACCCGGGGCACTTCAGTGCAACGGTGCGTTTGATACTGAATGATGGCACCGAGCGCGAAGCGATTGTGCGCGATGCCTGGGGCGATCCCGAGTGGCCCCTCACCGGCGAGGATATCGTCAGCAAGGCGCGTGTATTGTTCGCGGCGGGCGGCGTCGCTGTGGAGCCGGCGGCGGATATTGTGGAAGTCGTATTGAACCTCCGCGAACAGCAAGACCTTGGCGGACTGTTTACTGCACTGCGTGCACTGGGAGGTTGATGTGCAGGGTTATGAACAGCGGCTGGTTCAGCACGTGGCCGGGACGCAGTTTGAGCAGCTCGACAGCGCTGCAGTGGAGGCCTGCAAAATTTTCATCCTCGATTCGGTCGGGGTGGGCATCAGCGGGTCGCGGCTGCCCCATGCGGCAGATCTTCTGCACACGGCAATCGGCTGGGGAAGCACAGGGCCTGACAAGTCGGCCCAGGTATGGGGCACGGATGTGCGGCTTCCTGTCGCCCATGCAGCCATGGTCAATGCCTACCAGATCCACTGTCAGGAGTTTGATTGCGTCCACGAGTCGGCCGTAGTGCATCCGATGGCGGTCATTCTGTCGGCACTGTTGGCTGAGGCCGAAGCCCGTGGCTGCGACGGTCGCACACTGATACTGGCACTTGCGCTGGCGGTGGATGTCGCCACTGTGCTGGGTATGAGCGCTGACAAACCCATGCGTTTTTTTCGCCCGGGAACCGCCGGTTGCATTGGCGCCGCAGCAGGGCTCGCGCGACTGCGTGGATATAGCGCCGAGCAGATCCAGCACGCCATGGCCATTGCCTACAGTCAGACCGGCGGCACCATGCAGGCCCACACTGAAGGCGTGGCAGTGTTACCGATGCAGGTCGCATTCAATGCACGTAATGCGATTGTGGCGGCGGACATGGCGGGGTTTGGCCTTGTGGGTCCCGAACAGTTTTTGAGTGGCGATTACGGCTATTTCTCCATTATGGAGTCCGATGGTAAAGCGTCTGAGGCCTTCGCGCTGCTGGGACAGGAGTGGCAGATTGCCCGCGTAAGCCACAAACCGTTTCCCACCGGGCGTGCCGCACACGGCACACTGGATGCGCTGATGCAGTTGCGCACGCAACATGGGTTTGCTGCACAAGATATTGAATCTGTAAGTATCGAGGCGCCGCCGCTGGTACGCCGTCTGGTGGACAGGCCGGCAATGCCAGGGATGAGCGTGAATTATGCGCGGCTGTGTATCGGATACGTGTCGGCCACGCTGCTGATCACCGGTGATGTTGGCGTGCAGGATTTTGACGATGCTGCATTGCACGATCCGGCAAGGCTGGCGCTGGCTGCGCGTATCGGAATGCAGCCTTCTGCAAGCGAAGACCCGAACGCGCTCGCGCCTCAGGCGGTAACTGTGCGCCTGCACAATGGCACCGAATACCGGCGGGAAATGCTGGCCATTCTCGGCCATCCCGACAGCCCCCTGAGTCGGGTCCGGCAGCAGGATAAATTTACCCGGTGTCTCGCCTCCGCCCGTTATCCCATGGGTCCGGCGCAGGCCGATGAAATCACTATGCAGATAGATCAACTGGATCACCTGTCCAGCATTACCCAATTGACTGAGCTGCTGACACCCGAACAGCAGCCTGTTGTTGCCACCACCTGAAGAGAGCGCGGATTTTTCATGCCATACCCAAGCTATTTCGAGAGTTTTGATGTACAGCAGGCGCTGGCGGATTACCCCCTCGGCGATGCGTTTCTGGAGCGTTATACGGGCATGTCCCGCGATGAACTGCGTGACCTGCAAAATCAACGTTTTCTCAAATTGATGGCGCGTGGCTGGGAAATACCCTTTTATCAGCGCCTGTGGGGCGAAGCCGGAATCGAACCCGGTGATATCTGCAGTATCGATGACATCGAAAAACTGCCGGTATTTTCCAAGTCGGACATCATGCAGAGCGTGGAGCAGTTTCCCCCCATCGGCGATTTCAGTGGGCTGGAAGGACTGGCTCCGGAACAGCGCCCACCGATCGTTTTTCATACCACCAGTGGCACCACCGGCAGGCCGCAGCCGATTATTTTCGGACCGCGTGGGCGCGAGATTCAGGCCATGCTGGTGGCCCGGGCCTACCGTTTTATGGGGCTGAAACCCGGGGCTACAGTTCAGTCGACTTACGGGCACGGCATGATCAACGGAGGCCACTACATCCGCGAGGCGGTTACGCGCTATACCAACGCGCTGTTTCTCTCCGCCGGTACCGGTCTCGAAACCCGATCCGCCCAGCAGGTACAGTTGATGCAGGACTTTGGCGTCAACGTTCTGGTTGGCTTTGCGGATTACATCAAGAAGCTCGCCAGTGTCGCGGAAGAGCAGGGGCTGAAACCCGGTGAAGACCTGCGCATCGATATGATCATCGGCCACCTCGGCCAGGAAACCCGCGCAGCACTGAGCGAAGCCTGGGGTGGTGCCGCGCTTTATGACTGGTACGGCGTTGCTGATACCGGTTGTATTGCCGCGGAGGGGCCTGACCAGAACGGATTGTATGTGTGGGAAGACGCGCACTACCTGGAGTTGCTGGATGTGGATAGTGGCCAGGCGGTAACCGCCGGTGATACCGGCAACATGGTTGTGACCTGTCTATACAAAGACGATATTTATCCGGTTATCCGGTTCAATACCTGTGACATTACCTCGGAGATTCCTGGGGAAAATCCGTTCAATTTACCGTTCAGGCGTATTCGCGGTTTCCTCGGCCGTTCCGACAATATGGTCAAGCTGCGGGGCATTAACGTTTATCCGCACGGAATTGGCGGCATGCTGGCGGAGCTGGAAAGCTTTACCGGCGAATACGTGTGTATTGCCGAGCGCGACGACGCTGGCCGCGAGACACTCACGGTCATGGTGGAAGTGAATGCGCCGGTGGCGGAACACCCGTCGATCGGGGAGCAATGTGGCGCGTTACTGAAACGCAAGCTGGGTCTGGAAGTGGGGGTGGAGCCGGTGTCGGCAGGCGCTACAGCCCAGTGGACCGAGATCGACCGCCGGCAGAAACCCCTGCGTTTGATTGACCGGCGGTTTGGTTGAAACTGTGCGAATTCTTCGCTGGAAAAAGCCCATGTCTCGAAAGCTTCACCCTGGTATCAGTGACGACATTCTTGCCAAGGACGCCACGGCACTGGCGGCCTGCCTGCAGTGCGGGGAGCTCAGCAGTCAGGCGCTGACGGCGCGCACGCTGGCGGCCATTGCACGTAGTCAGGACAGTATCAATGCGTTTGTGCACCTGGATCGCGAGGGCGCAATGAATGCGGCGCGAGAGGCTGACGTGCGGCGGCGCAAGGGGCAGCCCCTGTCTGTACTCGATGGGTTGACCTGTGCGGTGAAAGACAACATCGATGTGGCCGGGATGCCGACTGCGAATGGCCTTGGTTATCGTGGTACTGCCCCGATTGCAGCGCAAGATGCGCCCGTAGTGGCGCGCTTGCGCGCGGCGGGCGTGATCGTGCTGGGCAAGCTGAATATGCATGAAATTGCGCTCGGCGCGACCAACGATAATCCCCACTGGGGCCGCTGTGAGAATCCCCTGCGGCCCGGTTATACCCCGGGGGGATCCAGCGGAGGCTCGGGTGCAGCAGTGGCCGCCGGTCTCTGCGCGTTTGCGCTCGGCACCGATACCATGGGTTCGGTACGTATCCCCGCCAGCTACTGTGGCGTCGCCGGTCTGAAACCCGGGCGGGATCATATCCGTATGGAGGGCGTTACGCGCCTCTGCCGTCAGCTCGACACTGTGGGGCCGTTGGCAAGATCCGCCCGTGACCTTTGTACGCTCTGGCCACTACTCAGTGAAGATACGTCTGGCGAGCTGCCGCTGCCGAAGAAAATCGACCTGGGTAACGTGCGTTGGGCAGTAATGCGCGACTGCGAAGAGGTTGGTGTCGATGGGGAAATCAGCGGGGCATTCCGGAACTTGAGCGATACCTTGCCCGGGGTGCAAAAATTGTCGAGAGCATTTTCCGCGATCGATTTTTCTGCGATTCGCCGCGCCGGGCTGTTGCTGTGCGAGGCGGAGGCAAATGTTGCGTTTGCCTCTGAGCTGCAGGAGCAACCGGAGCTGTTTTCAGATCAGTTACGGGGGTTGTTGCAGTGGGGAGCACAGCGCTCCGCGCCAGATCTGGTGCGTGCAATGGATGCGGTGGAAGAGGCCGGTAACTGGTTGAGTGGCCAGTTGCAGGGGGCTGATTTTCTGTTGACACCCACCGCCCCGCAAACGGCATTTCCTTTTGCTGAGGCAGCGCCGGTGAATCAGGCGAATCTCACCAGTGTCGCAAATATGGCCGGCTATGCGGCGGTCAGCATCCCGCTTGCTGTTTCATCGGACGGGTTACCGTTTGGGGTTCAGATTATCGGCCGCGCTGGTGCAGAGTCGGCGCTGCTGAATATCTCGGTAGCGCTTCAGGAGTGGTTGGAAGAGCGTGCGCTGGCAGTGACGGCGTGAACGCTTGTTTGGTATAGCTCTGTATCTGGGAGACTGAAAATGACGATGGATACACCAACGAAGCCGGTGGTGGATACCGGTGTAAATACGCCGTGCATTGATTTCAGTCTCGATGGCGCACTGGCACGGATTACCATTGCCAACCCTACCCAGCGCAATGCGATGACCGTTGCGATGTGGGAGCAGCTCTCGGCACTACTCGATCGCGTCGCCGCCGATGATGGGGTACGGGCCGTGCTACTCAGCGGGGCAGGGGAACGCGCCTTCTGTGCCGGGGCCAATATTGAAGAATTGACCCAGGCAATGGGCGACCCGGCAGAGATGCGCCGGCAGAATGCCCTGATCCGCGATGTACAGCTCAAGCTCGAGCAGCTCCCGCGGCCTACGATCGCATTGATTCGCGGCGCCTGTTACGGCGGCGGCTGCGGGCTGGCGCTCGCATGTGATATTCGCCTGGCGGAGGCCACGGCAAACTTCGCCATCACTCCCGCCAAGCTTGGCATCCTTTACAGCCAGGTTGATACCAAGCGACTGTTGCGGGCTGTGGGGGATGCCAATGCGCGGGATATGTTGCTTACGGGATTGCCGGTCAGCGCGGCACGTGCTCAGCAGATTGGTCTGGTCCAGCACGTTGCCGAGGGTGTGGAATTTGAGGACCGCGCATGGGCCCTTATCCAGAGCCTGCTGGATAACTCCCAGTATTCACTGCGTTGGACAAAGGCTACGCTGCGCTACCTCGCCGGAGGTAATGATGAAGGGAGTGGTGAGACCAAACCGGCTCTCCTGCACGCGTTTGACGAAGCGTTTTCCGAACCGGATTTTGCCGAGGGTTGTGTGGCATTTCTGCAGCGGCGGAAAGCGGATTTCCGCTGGCCTGAAAAGTGATTGAGCTTTTGTCTGCGCACGTTTGTCGGTGAACCGACAATCGTCTGCATGTCCTGGATTGTTTAGCTGTTGGCCAGCTCCTCGATGAGTTCTTCAAGCTCAGTGGTCGCGCTCACTTTTTCTTTGCGGGCCAGCTGGCGTGCCTCGCGATCTTCGTCGAACTGTTCGATTTCCTGCTGTACCACGCGCAGTATCCGCGCAATAAAATCCTGGTGCCATAAGCCCCGTTCACGCGCGGCTTCTGAGTCGGGCTCGTAACTGTCAATGGCCTCGCGCTCGAGCAGACCGCGTGCGTCGAGCAGGCGCTCCAATGTGTCGATGCGCTCGCGGCTTACTGCCAGTTCACCGGCAACGGCCATCAGGATCGACATCAACCGATCGATATCCGCATCCTTGAAATACATCGGGCGTTTGCCCCGGGCCTTGTTGCCCGCCATGGTGATTGGATCCAGCGTCATGGCATCACTCCCGATAACTGGTGAATGGCTTATTCGTTTATTTGCTCGCAATGTATGCGTGCCAGGCCGGCTTGCGGCCATAGTCTTCATTGTCCGTGTCGGCTTTCGCGGCGCTGGGAAACAAAGTTTCGTCGACGACCGCATACAGGCCCAGGGTAGAGATATTGTCCCGCGCAAACCCGGCCCGTTCGATGGCCTCGAACAGGTCCAGGTCATGCAGGGTGCCCCAGAAAGGCTCGTTGTTATTGCGGGTATCCCAGTCGCGCATGAACTGCTCGTACGGTGGCATGTCCGATGTGAATTGGGGTTGCTCGATGTGCACTACCTTGCCGCCGTTCGCCAGCAGGCGATGGGTTTCACCGAGAATACGCGGCAGCGCCCGGCTCGAGGTTTCGTGCAGGAACATGCAGGTGATGATCAGGTCAAAGCTGCCGTCCTCGGCGTCGATGGCCTCGGCGTTTTCCTGGCGGAACGTAATATTTTTGATCCCCAGGGATTTGGCCCGTGCGTTGGCGTAGCGCAGCATTGGTGCAGACACGTCGATGGCGAGGATTTCTGTCTCGGGAAAGGCTTGCGCGAGGGGCACGATGTTGTGCCCGACGGTACAGCCGATATCGAGAATGCGGCGAGGCCGGTAGCCTGCTTCTGCCTGCTCCCGTAGCCACTCAACAAGGGCTTGACCGCCTCCGTCGCTGTAGCGGCCCAACATGCCTGCAGTAGTGACAAAAATCCCACTGTCGTAGTTGGCGCCTGCAGCGATATCGTCCTTGCAGTATTCGGTGTGATAGCCCCCTGGCATACAGTGAATATCCACCGCGCTGATATAGCGGGGCACTTTCACTGCAGGGTTCAATTGCAGTGTTTCACTGCCCTCATTCAGCTGGTTCGCCTTTGTGACTAATTCCGGCAGCTGGCGAAATACCATGGCGCGGCTGTTCTGCTGCCGCATTTCCATGGTGTTGCGGCGCAGGCAGCTCCACAGCTGATACAGGGGCTCGCGTCTCATCAGTTCACCCACTTCGCGCCGGTTTGCCGGCGTAGCACCGTCTTCCACGCGACGGTCGAAGGCCTTGCGGACCCCGGGCAGCAGTTGGGATGCCAGGTGAATATTCAGGTTGGTGAGGAAATTAAACCGGGCTACTTCATCGTGACTTGCCTGCGGGAATACGCCGTGTCGTCCGACCGCATTCCAGGCGGGCGGTGCCTGCCGATCTGCACTTGCCATGGGAAACTCCGCGATTTGCGAGGATTTTTCCGTAGTCTAGCGGTGTGCTGCACATTGCCCATGACAATTGTCAACTGGGGCGAGTAGTGCGGGTCTGCTGCACAGCGAGCACCGGGCGCGGCCGGTGCCCTTGCATAAGCTAGTGGACGCTGGCCAGTTCTTCGAGCACGCTGCGATCAAGAATGCGAATGCGGTGGGCGCTCACAATTTCAATCAGTTGCATGGACTTGAGGCGGGCAAAGGCGCGGCTGACGGTTTCAATGGTGAGGCCGAGATAGTCGGCAATATCCTGTCGGCTCATGATCAATTCGATGTCGGCATTCTGGGTGCCGCACTGGCGCCTCCCGATTTGCGCGAGCAGGAAGCACAGGCGTTCGTGGGCCTTTTTCTGTCCCAGGGCAAATAGCTGATCCAGTGTTTGCGCCAGTACGTTGCCGCCGATCTGGCGCGCGTTGGTCTTGAGCGTGGTGGATTTGTCCACGAGGGAAAGAAAGTCCCTGCGGATGAAACACTGCAGTTCGGTTTCCCGTAGTGCGACGACGCTGTATTCATAGTCGTCCGTATTGGTGAAACCGATGTAGTCGCCGGAATAGGCGAAGGCGATCACTTGCCGGCGGCCGGAGCGGGAAAGACGCTCGATCATCAGCGTGCCGGAGACAATCACGTAGACATTTTGCGCAGTGCTGTGTTGCTTGATCAGCTGCTCGCCAGCGGAAATGCGCCGGCGCTGACAGATGGCCGTTAGTTCCGCGAGCTCTTCATTGCCAAGGCCGCGGAACAGACGGGAATGAAAAAATGTTTCCGGGGGTTTTAATGCGGGGCTGTTCACCGTCACCCTTCCTCATAATTATTATTCCCGCAGACTAAACCCAATAAGCGTTTCTGTCTATGTCATGCAGAGTCAGCTTTCGGGAACCGGTTGGTCAATGCCCTTGAGCAGGCCGTGAGTGACCAACGCATCAATCTGGTCATCGCTTAATCCCAGGGATCGCGCTACTTCAAGGCTGTGCTCGCCTGCGGACGGCAGATCCCGGCGGACGCCCAGGCGCCGGCCGGCGAACTCCACTGGCAGGGCCGGCAACCGGGTCTGCTGGCCGTTCTCCAGAGTGACCGGTACCAGGCCTCCAGAGGCGTTAAGGTGCGGGTCGTCAAACAAATCGGCCGGCTTGTTAATGGGGGCGAAGGGAATCCCGGCGCGATCCAGTTTCGCCATCAACTCGGCTTTTGACAGACTCGCAAACAGGGCGCTGATACGCGGGATCAGATGTTCACGCGCGGCAACGCGCCCGGCGTTAGTGCCAAGGGCGGGATCTGCGGCCAGGTCGTCGAGGTCGAATTCTGCACAGAAAGCGCGCCACAGGGTATCGCTCACCACGCCGACGAAAACCCGTTCATTCTCTGCGCTGTGGAAGATGTCGTAGATCGACCAGGCACTGCGGCGAACCGACATCGGAGGTGGCTCTTCGCCGGTTACCGCCTGCTGCGCCATATGTTGGCCTACCAGGTAAGCGGTGGTTTCGAACAGTGAGCTGGTCACCTGCTGGCCGCGTCCGCTGTGCTGGCGTTGCTGTAGCGCTGCCAGAATGGCGATAACCCCGAACATGCCGCCGGTGATGTCGACGACCGAGGTGCCTGCGCGTAGCGGGCGATCCGGCAGGCCGGTCATATAGGCGAGGCCGCCCATCATTTGTGTCACTTCATCCAAAGCCGTGCGGTGTTCGTATGGACCACTGAGGAAGCCCTTGAGTGAGCAGTACACCAGCCGCGGATTACGCGCACTGAGTGCGGTATAGCCAAGCCCGAGCCGATCCATCGCGCCGTGGCGAAAGTTTTCGATGACCACATCGGCTTGGTCCACAAGGCGCAGCGCAATATCTTTGCCTTCGGCAGACTTGAGGTCCAGCGCCAGGCTGCGCTTGTTGCGGTTGTACATGGCGAAATAGCCGGCCCCGGAACCCTGCAGGCGGCGAGTGTTGTCGCCCTGGCAAGGTTCGACTTTGGTGACCTCCGCTCCCAGGTCGGCGAGGATGCCGCCCGCAGCCGGGCCCATCACCATATGGGTAAACTCGACCACCTTGATGCCGGCAAGCGGCAAGTCTTCCTGTTGTGCCATGCAGGGCTCTCCAGTGTCATGCATTGGTTTATGTCGCAATAGGATAATATGTTATAATAATATATCAATAGGTCAAGAAGTGTGGGTGCACAGGGGGTAATGGTGCAGGCTTTGAGAAAACATGGGGGCGATGTGAGTAGAACAGATATTGAAATTAGTGAGGTCGGGCCGCGGGATGGCCTGCAGAGTATTTCCTCAATCATGGCCACGGAAGACAAGAAGCGCTGGATTGCTGCGCTTGCTGCCGCCGGCTTGCGTGAAATCGAAGTTGGTTCATTTGTGCCCGCCAAGGTATTACCACAATTGGCGGATACCGCGGAAATAGTGCGCTATGCCAGGTCCATTGCCGGGTTGAGTGTTGCGGTGCTGGTGCCCAACCTGCGCGGGGCCCAGGATGCGGTCGCGGCCGGCGCGCACAAGCTCACCATTCCGTTATCCGTCAGTGAGACCCATAGTTTGAAGAACCTGCGCAGGACGCATGAACAGGTTCTGGATGAGGTGCGTGGAATCCGCGCGCTGCTTGATCAATTGCCGCCGGAACAGCGCCCCAGTTTTGAGGGTAGCCTTTCAACCTGCTTCGGTTGCACCCTGGAAGGCCCGGTTGCGGAAGATGCCGTGCTGCGGCTGGGTGAGGCTCTGATGGCGGCCGGGTGCGACGAAATCGGCCTGTCGGATACCACTGGCTACGGGAACCCTGTTCAGGTGCGTGGGCTGATCCGAAAGATCTGGTCCAATTTGGGGCGCGATGCATTGCACGGTATCCATTTGCACAATACCCGTGGTCAGGGCCTGGCGAACGTCCTTGCAGCGGTGGAAGCCGGCATTACTACGGTGGATGCTTCCATGGGCGGAATTGGCGGCTGCCCGTTCGCGCCAGGTGCCAGCGGGAATATCGTTACCGAAGACCTGGTATTCCTGCTGGAAGCCATGGGGTATTCGACGGGTGTCGATATGGATCGCCTGCTGCAGGCCCGGCAAATTCTGGCGGCTGCCTTGCCGGATGAACCGTTGTTTGGGTTTGTGCCGGATGCCGGATTGCCTAAGGGGTTCCAGTACGCGAAGAGTGAATTGTCGGCCTTTGCATAAGGCGCTGGGGCGTTTCAGGGGAGCCATGATTTATGGCTCCCTTTTTTATACGGTTTTAAATTGCGCTTTTTCGAATGCTTGTGCAGGTGAAAAAAAGCCGGCAGATATCCCGCCGGCAACAACGATGTACAACGTTGGGAAACGAAATCAGGCAATACGGGCGTAATGGCCGCGATGGAAAATCAGGGGAGCGCGATCCTGGGTATGCATGGCATCTACCCGACCGACCATAATCACGTGGTCGCCGCCTTCGTGGCGGGCAGTGAGGGTACACTGCAGGCGGGCGCAGTACTCGTGCAGTAATGGCACGCCGTATTCATTCATGTGGTAGCCCAGGTCTGAAAACTTGTCGACACCGCGTCGGGCGAACAGGCTGGACAGCTCGTCCTGCTGTTCACTCAGTACGTGGATGGCAAAATGTTTGCAGCGATCGAAGGCGTCAAAGCATCCGGTTTTCTTGTCGATGCACCAGAGGATCAGGGGCGGGTCCAGTGACACGGTATTGAAACTGCTCACCGTCATGCCTACCGCTTCACCGGTATCGCTGCCGGTGGTGACAATGGTCACACCGGTAGCGAACTGGCCGAATACCTGGCGTAGCTGCAGCGGTTCCAGACTGTGTTTGTGCTCCACGATACTGGCGATGTCCGGAGCTAGAAGTTCTGCTTCATTCGACATGATTAGCCCCCAGTTTCAGGTCACCCTGTTCCCAGCGCAGGACGCCGAAGGTGGTGTATTTTTCTTTTTGTGATTGCATAAACTGCCAGGCACAGACAAGGGTGTAATCCTCGTCTACCTGGGTTTCCCGCGACCACAGTTTGAATGCCTCGCCGTACACGTGTCGTACGGAATACAGATAGCGTCCGTAAGACATGCCGTTGCCGTACATGTCGGGACCGTGGTACTGGTGGTGATTGCCATTGCGGGTACGCATCGCTTTCCAGCTGGCATTCACGACACCGCTGATCTCGATGGTCTGTTCGGAATGCAGCAGGTTTAACGGGTTGTGGTGAATGACCACGTCATTGTGGCCCACCAGCTCCTGCTTATCGTTGTAGACCTCAAAGCGCCCGGTAAATCTGCCAGCATGTTTTACCGGCAGGTTGAACGGGCGTTTGCCGTCGAGTTTTTCCTTTTCCAGGAACGCATTGACGCGTTTCTGGGTAGCGGGGTTAGTCTCGTGGTCGTGGGTCACCACGTAGAGGCCGTTAAACACGCCTACCAGGGTGTCGGCTTCGAACAGCTGCGAGGAATATACCTGGATGCCGAGTTCCGGCACCACGTGATTCATGGTGCGTAGATTGACGTTCCAGCCGGGCGAGAAGTAGTTGGAGTCCACCAGGAGTCCGTAGGGGCGGCCGCTACCGAAGAAGTCTGGGCCGGTATAAATCCGATCCTGATCCGAATCGATCACGCCAAAGCGGAACGGGGAGCCGATCTCGAAGCGGTCGTTCAGGGGGCCGGTCGCATCGAAGCGGGTATTCATCCAGTAGGTGGTGCGCCCGTTTTCATACTCGCTGGCCCGGCTTACCTTGTTGTAGCCGACGTGAGTACCATCCGCCTCAAACAGGGATGGCAGGCCGTGCCATTCGCCTTCAATGGCCTGCTGCCAGTTACTGGGTTTGTTGTCGTTGCTCATAGTGCTGCTACCGGTTATGCGCAATCTTTGTGCGCAATGGCTTTATTCTGATGATCTTGCTGCCATCCTAATCTACGGATGGGGTTCCGCCTTGGCAAAAATCAATTCTGCATCATTGGTGGCGCCTGTTCGCTGAAGCTTGCGGCCTGCTGGCAAGCTTCGCCGACCAGTGCAAAACCGAGCAGCAGGCCATTGCTGTCGGTAAAGCGCGCGGCCACGCCCTCGGTGTCCACGCGCTCATAATGCCACTGGCCAACTGCGTTGGCTGGCGGCGGAGACGCGATTACCGGACACAGAGTGGTTTTGATGTGCACCGGCATGTTGTCGTAGTACACCGGTGTGGGTGTGCCCGCGAGCGTGTGCGCCAGAGCGCGCGCACCGGCGAGCAATGGGGCCACGTAGCACAGGTTGTGCCCATCGACCTCTGCGCAGTCGCCTAGTGCGTAGACATGCTCAACCCCGGTGGCCAAATGGCGGTCAGTCAAGATGCCGCGGTTGCAGGGGATGTCGCTTTCCCTTGCCAGTTGTGTGCGTGGGCGCACGCCGATCGCGCTGATAATGCGGTCGACTTGAATGGATGTGCCGTTTTTCAGTGCCGCCGTGATCCCGGCGCCACAGTAATCGAGGGATTCAACTGTAGTGCCGAAGTGGAAGCGGACTCCTGCATCCCTGAGTGCGCTTTCTACCAGGGCGCTGGCTGTCGGTGGCAGCAGGTTGCCCAGTGCGTGTGGTTGCGGTTCGACGACGTGCACCTCGAATCCGGACTGGATCAGGTCGTTGGCATATTCGCAGCCGATCAGGCCGCCACCAATTACCAATACCGATTTGGCTCCGCTGGCGGCAGTGTAAAAGCGCTGGAAGTCCTGCAAATCGTTGATGCGGAAGGTGCAGCCGGCGGCATTGCCGCCAACGGCAACTTCAATCGGCTCCGAGCCCAGTGCCATCACCAGTTTTCCGTAAGGCAGTCGCTGGCTCTGTAGTCCGGTCTCAAGTGTCAGGGTGCGGCTTGCGGTGTCGATGGCGGTTGCCCGGGTGAAAGTGAGCACCTGCGCGTTCAGGGTTTCGGCCATGTGTCGAGCATTTTGGCTGATCAACTGCTCGGGGGTGCGCTGCTTGTGGAAGGCGGTACTGAGCTGTGGTTTGGAATAGCTGTTGCCGTCGTCGGCGGAGATCAGGATCAGTGGCGTGCGCTGGTCGAGTTTGCGCAGTTCCCTGGCGAAGTGATAACCGGCAAGTCCGGTGCCGATGACTACGATCGGCGCTCGCTGGTAGTCGACGGGCTCGTTCAGCGGGCCGGTATTTTCGGCAGTGTGTGGCTGGTTGCTGGGTTCGGTTGCCGGTTGCTCGACGGCGGTCGCGGCGCGGACCTCGATCATTTCGAAGTCATCCTTGCCGACACCGCATTCCGGGCATTGCCAGTCGCTGGGTACGTCTTCCCAGCGGGTCCCCGGGGGAATGCCGTCTTCCGGTGCACCTTTGGATTCGTCGTATACCCAGCCACAAACCAGGCATTCCCAGATTCGATACTCCTGCATGTATTACTTCCCGATCATTACTGTTATTTCGGTCTGCCAACGCAAAATTTCGTGGCGGATAGATGCAGCATAAGAAGGTGTATTTTTTCTGGGGATGACAATTGTCAAGCAGCGAGGGAAAAGGCCCGCGGAAGCGAGCCGAAACCAGGGCGCCAGCGGCTCAGGCGAGATGTTTCCATATGGACGCGGTGAAGGGCTCTTCGTGAACCGGGCCCTCGCTGCCACGTGGGTCCAGCTCGTGGCGGCGGTCACAGGTGGGGGACAGGCGTACACCGCGAGCGGTCAGTGTGCGGGTTGCGACACCGTCGCGGTAGAGCACGGTGTGGCGGACGCGCTGACCGGGAGCGGTGAGCATGATGAAGTCCGGTTCCATATAGACATTGCAGGCCGCATTCAGGCTCAATGCATTGAAGGTAAGGATGCCGACCCCTCCGGATACGCCCACATTTTCATAGGCACCGGGTCCCAGTGGATCGAAAACTAGAAGATCGTCACGCAATTGACCGGTAAAGGTTTTTGCGGTGGGCGCGCGTCCGCGAAAATGGACATTGGTGAGTTGCAGGCGGTGGCCGTCGAAATCCAGGTAGACGAGGTTGTCGAATGGGCTCGGACCCGGGGTCCCGCTACCAGCTGCGGTGTCGTCTTCCAGGGGGCGGCCGTCCAGGTGAAAGAGTTCTACCTGGTCGTGCCAGGTGCCGCGCATCAGCATCAGGTTGTAGCCCACGGAGCCTACGGGAAACGTGGGGTAGTTGCTGGTGGTACTGCCGTTTTCTTGGGGAAAGCGCTCTGACATGTTGGAAGTTTCTTGTGTTAAATATAATAATGATATAACAATAACTCAAAATATCGGCGGCAGCCAGAGGTGTTATCGGCGCGTCAAACCAGTGTAACAACCAAAACAGGAGTGACGTCATGAAAACGGTGGTGATAACAGGCAGTACCCGTGGGATAGGGCGCGGACTTGCGGAAAACTTTCTGGCTAGTGGTTGCCGGGTTGTCATCAGTGCCCGCTCCCAGGAGAAGGTGGATGAAGCCGTTAAAGAATTGCGGGCGGTCCATGGCGAAGCGGCTGTGACGGGAATTGCCTGTGATATCACCTCGGAGCAGGACCTCGCCGGGCTTTGGGCATTCGCGAGCGCTACCGGGCCGGTCGATATCTGGATCAACAACGCGGGCATGAGCATTGTGCGTAAATCCCTGTGGGAACAGTCGGCAGACGATTTGCGTAATATTGTCGATACCAATTTGACGGGCTTGCTGCTGGCCTGCAAGGTGGCGCTGGCGGGAATGCTGGATCAGGGCCACGGACAGATCTGGAATATGGAAGGGTTTGGCAGTACGGGCCAGACAAATGCGGGCATGGCTGCCTACGGTGCGACCAAGCGCGCCCTCAATTACCTCACCGCATCGCTGCAAAAAGAAGTGAAAGGTACGGCGGTGCAGGTCAATACCCTGAGTCCGGGCATTGTAGTCACGGATCTGCTGGTAGGGGATTATGACTTCTCTTCAGCGGAATGGCAGAAGACCCGCAAGATCCTGAATATTCTTGGTGATACTGTCGAGACCGTAACGCCATTTCTTGTGCGCGGCATCCTGGGCGCGCATAAATCAGGCACCCGGGTCGCCTGGCTGACCGGGCGCAAGGCATTCTGGCGTTTCCTTACCGCGGGCTTTAACAAGCGCGACCTTTTTGCCGGTTACGACTCCCAGCCAGCCTGACTTTGCTTCGTTGGGCTCGCCCTTGCCAATCTGGGTGGGCCCGAAACACTTTTCATACCCGCCGCTTTCTCGCCTTTTGGTTACCCCGCATTTCCGCACTGATTCACAGAACCTGTCTTCTTGGATGAGTTCCGCGCCATAGTTTCCGGTTTCCCGGCTCTGGCTATTGCTGGCCTGTAGCGCTTCGCCGTATAAGGTAAAAACATAATGTTATATTAATATAATGTTATGCATATGAGTTTTGATTTGTGGTCTGGTCATATGTCGCCGGAAGGTACTGTTGTGTGCTCTTGTGGTTGAGCCCGTGGTTTGTGTCTGACTCGCGTAGGGTGGTGCCCGGCAGGCCAGAAATTGATGTTGACTTCTTCAGCTTCAAATAAAATCTTAATTGGGAGAGAGCCATGAGGCTTACCACACTTATGCGGGTTTTCGGGCTAGTTTCAGCCCTGTTTGTTTATCATGCGCCAGCGATTGCCGATGCTCAGGCGGAGGTCGATGCGGCGATGACGTCCTCGCCCTCGGTAACCGTATTCCAGAAGCGCGATTTTGTCGGGGTATCACTGTTTTTCGGTTTTGACCCGGTCAATCCGGTTAGTGATCGCGGGCTGATCATTTACCCCGGTGGCTTTGTTGATCCGCGTTCCTACGCGCCGCTGGCTCGCCATTTTGCGGATCAGGGGATTCCTTCTGCAGTGGTCACGCCGCCCTTCAATTTTGGTTTTCTTGGCACCCATTACGGTACTTACGTGAAAAACTACTGGCGCGGCGAAGTGACGGACTGGGTAGTGGCTGGGCACTCACTGGGCGGCACGGTGGCGGCATTGTGGGTGGATAACAACCGGGCTCCCTCCGATGGTATTGCTGCGCTGGTACTTCTGGCGTCCTATCCGGATGCGACGGTTGACCTGTCGGATATCACTATTCCGGTAGTTTCGATCTGGGGTTCGGAGGATGGTCTTACCACGGAAAGTGATATTGATGGCAGTCGTGACCAGTTACCTGCGACTACTCGTTTCGTGCGGATTGACGGTGGTAACCATACGCAATTTTATTACACCGATACGTTGCAGAATAACGATAACCCGGCGCTGATTACCCGCGATGCCCAGCAGGCCATTGTGGAGCAGGAGATCACTTCCCTGTTGAATTAATCCGGATCTATACATGTGCCCCGCACCGATCCCTCATTTTATTGAGGGGCTGGTGTGGGCCTTTTTTTTCAGGACGGTCTGATGCTCAGTGCGATTTTTTTCCTGTTATGCCTGTCTCACGTCGGACTGCTTCTGTGGACGCGGCAACTTAAGGGTGCCGGTTTTCCACTGCTGTTCCTACGTTGCCTGTTATTGACTTTGGCGTTCGACAATCTGGTGGTCGGGTTAGGGCCGTATCTTCTTCCTTCTGGTATTTATGACATCCTGAGCACATTGCGATTCTGGGGGCACGCGATCCTGCTGCCATTGTTGTTGGTGTTTGTCGCGTCTGCTTGGTGCGGGTTCACCGGGAGCAGCCCGGTGTGGCCCGTGCGACTGGCGTGGATACTTGCGGGTCTGGCGATCGCCTATGGATATTTCTTTGATCTGGCGTCGTTGTCATTGGCGCCAGCGGAGTATTACCCAAGGCTGGTCGCCACTGACGGACAACCGCCGTATGCCACGATTATCGTCAATCTACTGGTTGTTATTACCGGTGCCTGGGTGTGGCGCCTAGCGAGTTGGCCCTGGCTGTTTTTGGGGGCGCTGCAAATCTTTGTTATCAATGGGGCACTGGCCGGACGTGAATGGGGCTTTATCGCGGGGAATGCCGCGGAGCTGTTATTCGCAGTTTCCCTGTTGGGTACACTAAAGCGTGTGATGAATTTGCAGGGTCACAGTACAGTGGGTCCGGCTGGCTCTATCTCTGCGTCGCTTCATGCGGTTTCTGTTCGTCCGGGAGGGAGAAATTGAATTCCGGACAATAAAAAGCCCGCAATTGCGGGCTTTTTATTTGTATGTGCACTCGGCGTATGTTGTGCACCAATCAGGTGGCCGGTTCACCCGCTAGTGGGGCAGGTTGCCCGAGGCTTGCGGTGCGGCGCTCAAGGATGATGGCCCAAATCAGTACGAGCAGGGCAACCCCGCTGAAAAACACAAACGGGCCGGATGCGCGCCAGGTATCAAAAAGGTAACCGCCGGCTACGCTGGCGACGAGAATGCCTACAGCGCCCGACAGTGTGAAGAATCCAATCACGGCACCCCGGTGGGACTCGGGGGCCTGCTGGGCGACCAAAACGCCGCTGGTTATGATGCAGCCAATTTCGCCAAGGCCAATCAGTGCGGCGCAGACAATCATCCCGGTAGTGAAAGGATCCGTGATGAATATGGTGGAGCCATAACCGATCGCGGAAATCAGCAGGGCAATGATCAGTGCGCGCACTCGGGAAATTTTATCCGCAAGTACTCCAAACAGCGGGGCGGCAAGCAGCGCACATCCCTGGGCGATGCCAACGATCATACCTGCGCGCGCCAGAGCCTCGGCGCGGCTCATGCCCATTTCCGTTGTGCCGTAATTGGTCACCCACAGAGTAAAGAAAGTGCCGACGATCATCAGGTTGCCGCGGGCTACGAATGATGCGCCGTAGGCAAGGGCAATGCTCGGATCCCGTGCGGCTTTCAGTCCATTGCGGGTGATACTGACCAGGCTTTCACTGTGTTCACTTTGTGTGCGCGCGCCTGGTTTGAGGCCGACCAGCATGAGTACCCCGGTAATGAAGGAAACCACGGCAACGATACTGTAGGTCTGGATACCTGCTTCCTGAGCGGTGGCGCCGGATTTTTGCAAAATCGCCGGAAGTTGGAGCAGCAGGAAGACGCAGATCATCGCGCCAACGCCGTTCATTACACCCTGCAGTCCGGTGGCTCGGCCGCGGCTTTCATCCCTTACATAATCGGCCACCAGTGCGACGATGGTGGTGGTTACCGCTGCCAGTCCAATCGCATAACCCAGCCGCACAAACAGCAGCTCGGTAATATCTCGTGCATGGGGATACAGGGCGATACCGCCCGACATCACCAGAAAACCAAATCCTGTGATCGGTCGGCGGCCAAAGCGATCAGAAAGTGGGCCAAAGATGGCCACCGCAATGATGATGGCGATTTCCGCCCAGAAATTCAGCAGGCCGCTGACCATGCCGTGCCGTTCCGGAGGGATTCCGAGAAACTCCGTCAGCAGGAAGGGCTGGCTCTGTGGAATGAACGAGGCGAACATGATGGTCGCCAGGCAGGCGAAATAAAAGGTGAGAACATTGGTTCCGGATACGTCGTTCTCGAGATGGAGGCCGAGAAGTCGGCGTTCCTGTTGTTGGGCCATGGTGATGCCTCTCTAAAGGGATATAGGCGTATGGTTCGTGTTCTGGCTTGGGTGCGTGTTCTGGTTTGATTGTTACGTTACATCATCATATTTGGATTTCCGGACAAAAGATATAATGTTAGTCTTTTATAACAATTGATAGTAATTTATCGGTAAACACAGTCTCTCTTGCATTGCGGGGGAGCGGGCTTTGGCAGAGGCAGGTCGTAAAATGAACAATAAAACCATTCGTGTTGCAGCGGCGCAATTTCATGTAGGTACTGACGTTGACCATAATCTGGCTACGGTGTTGCGTATGCTGGATCGCGCAGCAGAAGTGCAGCCGGATCTCGTGGTGCTGCCGGAGTTCTGCAATTACCTGTCCTGGTACGATGACCAGGCGCACTGCGCTGACGTGTCCGTAACACTGGACGGGCCGTTTTTGCAGGCCGTGTCAGAGAAAGCGCGCAGTCTTGGGATTCACGTGGTGATCAACTGTACTGTACTGCGTGAAGACGGCACAGTAACTGGCTCGAGCCTGCTGTACTCCCCTGAGGGACAGCTGCTTGCCGATAACACCAAACAGATTTATATCGGCCATGAAAATGATTTCCTCGAGCCTGCGCATGAGCCGGGGCCGGTAGTCGAAACACCGTTGGGGCGGATCGGGCTTTACGCCTGTATGGATGGCGTAATCAATGAGCCGCCGCGCACCCTGGCCCTGCGTGGTGCGCAGGTTCTGTGTAACAGTTACAACTCCTTTGCCGGAGATGAGGGTTCCCTGCATGTGCCGGTGCGCGCGCCGGAAAACCGGGTCTTTATCGTTGCCGCCAACAAGGTCGGCCCCCTTGTCCCTGAGGCGATACTGGTGCCGGTGAGTGAGGCCACCGGTATCCCGCAAAAATTCCTGCATGGTGCAGGGGAGAGCCAGATCGTTGCTCCAGATGGTGAGGTATTGGCCTGTGCCTCGATGGATCAGGAAGAGATTGTTTTTGCGGACATCGAGCCGGCATTGGCCGACGACAAGCATCGCGCCGATGGAACCGATATTTTTGCCTGCCGCCGCCCAGAATTGTACGCATCGATCGGCCAGGATCCGTCAGGGCAGTCCTACCCGCAGTGGCGTGGGGCCGAGTCCGTTTCCGCCGCCGTGGTTGATCCGCTTTGCGGCGGGCGCGATGGCCTGCGTGAAGCAGTGGCATTGGCCGGAAAAGCCGTGGAGGGTGGGGCCAGGCTGGTTGCTGTGCCGCCGCTGCTGGGTGCGGAAGCTATCGCGGCGGACCTCCCTGCCGCGCTGGATTTTGCCGGTGAAGTCGTGGAGTCGCTGCGTCAGTGCTGTGATGACGAATGTTACGTATCCACGGCCTTGCCGATGCGTGGTGAAGACGGGGAGAACCGTTACTGTGCAGTATTGATCGGCGCCAATGGCGTAGTGCTCAGCCAGGGGCAGGTACACCGCAGTGAGCGCTTTGCGTGGTCTGCGCCGACTGCCGGTTTTGACAGTGCGGAATTGCCATTCGCGCGCGTTGCGGTGATGACTTCGGATGACAGTATTTACCCCGAGAGCTTCCGCCTGCTGGCGCTGGCGGGTGTCGATACCGCTGTGGTACCGCTGGACCCTCTGGAAGCCTGGGAGTTGCGCACCGGGTTGCTGGAGCGCTCCGCAGAGAATCGCATCAACCTGCTGGCTGCGGCCATCGGTTCGACGTTAGGGCGGGGGTTTGCCACGGCCTTGCAGCGCGACTTTACCGTGCTCACGCCATGGAAAGAGCGGGCCTTTGACGGTCTGCTCAGTCAGCCCGAGCTCTTCCGGATGGAAGACGGTCAGCAATTGCTCCCTGTGACGCTATTCCCGGCTGCCGCCGAAAACAAAGAGGTGTCCCGAAATACCGACTTGGTAAGCAGTCGTCCCTGGAAGTTGTGCGGCGCCATTACGGCAACCTGAACCGCTTCAAATGTCGCGCAGCGTCTTATTGAGAATTATCAATGTGGCGCTGTGTCGACTTGCCCAAAATCCCCTACCAACAAGCGATAAAAACCGGAGTCAATTATGAGTGCTGCTTCACTGCCAGAGGCGCTGGCCAGGAAAACCCGTGATCGGGTGATTGAAACCCTCGGGCTAACTGAAGTACGCGGCGACGACAAGGGTCCTTATCTGACTTTGGAAAGCCATGCCCCTATGGCGCAGGGAAAGGTTGGTGAGGTTCGTGTGTATGACGGTGGATCCCTGCAGAAATTGGTCACCTGCGCACTTGTGGTTCCGCAGATTGGCCTTGACTCCCATATGCTGTTCGCATTTACGCCCGCCGAGAGTGCTGTGCCGCATTTCACACTCGATTCCGTTGGTGCCGGCCCCCACTGTGCATTCCATCTCGATCTTGTTCCCCGTCTCGATCTCGGCGCGAATCTCGCCTATATGGATGAGGTGTATACGCCATTGACCGAGACGTGCAAAGCCACGCGGGCAATGGAAGGGTTGAGCGCAGCGCAGCTGGATATCCGGCAGTTGGCGGTTATGTCGCCCTGGATGCTGGTCCATCGCGCTACCGCGGAAGCCTTTTCAAAAATCGATGACACTGTGGATGCCTATCTAGATCACTGGTTTGCACTATTGGAAAAAGGTGTGAGCGACAAGGCTCTGGAGGCGGTGGACAGCGCGCAACTGGCAGAGCGGGACCGCCGCAACCGTGAAATTATTTTCGATCCGGATGTCGACAAGGTCTGGAATCAGATCGGTGGCCTGATTGGCAGTGAAAGCAGTGACGCATTGCGATCTCTGCTGAAAAACAACACCTGAAGACAAGCTTCTGAAAGCAAAGAATTGACAATCGTGCCTGGAGTATTTGTCACGACGTTGTAGAGATCACAAAGAATTAAACGGGTAGGGGAAAGCAATGAAACTGACCGGTGAGATACTGCTTGAGGATATGAGCGAGGCCGAGCGTGCCCGTGCGGAAGTTGTGGAATCGGTGTTGCCAGCAGTGCGCGAGGCTGCGCCCGAGGTGGATGCCAATGCCCAGTTTCATATGCCCCACGTGCGTCAGTTCAGTGAATCCGGTCTGTTGGGGCTGATTATTCCCACTGAATATGGTGGCCTCGGCGGCGGACTTCGAGATCTGGCTGCGGCCTGTTTCGCACTGGGTTCTGCCTGTCCTTCTACGGCGCTGGCCTTCTTTTTCCATTGCAGTGCGGCCTCCCGCGGTCTGCTGGCGATGGAGGCGCTGGACGCCGGGCTGTTTACTGAAGACGAGGCGCCCCAAGTGCGCCAGTTCGCCGAACGTGTGTTGTATGGCATGGGGCGCGACGGCTTCTGGTTTGCGAATTTTGCCAGCGAGTCGGTGAAATCTGAAAAGGCTGCGGTAACTATCAGTACCGAGGCGCGCAAGGTGGAGGGTGGCTACCTGCTCAACGGAGTAAAGTCTTTCGGTACCGGCACTGGGGTCGCTGACAAGTACCTGGTCACCGCCAGCCTTGAGGGATTCGACACCGCGGAAGGCCTGTGTACTTTCTTTGTGGATCGTGACGGAGATGGTGTGCGCCCGCGCGCCCCCTGGGATGCCATCGGTATGCGCGGAACCAGTTCCGGCGGCATCGTGCTGGAAAATTATTTTGTGCCGGAAGACATGTCCCTTGCCATTCCTGGTGCTTTTACCCGCTGCATGCAGATGAGCCGGGGCAGCTTTGTTGGCAACCAGATGGCTGCGGTTTGTGGCTATGCCGGTGCAGCGCACACGGCTTACCAGAATGTGCTCAAACATCTTACCGAGAAAAAATTCGCCGATACCGGCAAGCCCATTGGAACGGCACCCTATCAGCAGGAGCTGATCGGCAACATGATGGTCGACCTGCAGACATCGCTGCTGTGGTTGCGCCGCCAGTTGCAGCTGGAATCCAGCGAGCCACCAATTGCCAATAAGCACGAAGTGGTCAAGCAGTGGCGGTTGTGCAAAGGGGTTGTGGCGGAGTCCGGATTCCGAATCGCTGCCAACGCCCTCAAGGCCAGCGGTACTTCGGGCACCATGGGTGACCCGGCGCGTTTCCTGCGTGAATTGACCATGGGCATTGTGCAGGCCTTCCCGGCCGAGCGCGGCCGCCTGATGGCGGCGCAAATGGAAGTGGAAGGTGCCGAGCAAAACCTGTTTGGCGTTAGTGACAAGGTTGAGGAACAAAAAAACGCGGAGCAAAAATCTGCGAATCAGAAAGTTGCAGAGCAGCAGGCCTGAGCGGAGTCACGATGCAAAATCAGCACATGTTGATAGGGGGAGAGGCGGTAGCTGCCAATGGCGGCACCACCTTTGCAGTCACGGCGCCGGCGACCGGCGAGGTTCTGGCGGAAGTGCCGCGTGCAGGTGCCACCGACGTGGATCTCGCGGTACGGGCCGCGGCGCGTGGTTTTGAAGCCTGGTTTCGCCTGCGCCCGGCAGAGCGCGAAGCGGCTTTGCTGCGTGCCGCCGAACTGGTCGCCCAGGAAGGGCACGCGCGTTTCCTCGATACTCTGATTGATGAAAGTGGGTCCACGATTTCCAAAGCGCGGGGAGAAATCGCTTACACGGTCGACCTGTTGCGTACTGCTGCGGGCGAAGCGCGTCGCCTTTACGGTGAAACCTTTCCCAATGATGACCCCCGTCGCATGTCGCTGGTCATTCGCGAACCGCTGGGTGTGGTGGGCGTTGTGTCGCCCTATAACGCGCCGCTTTCGTTGCTGACCAAAATGTGCGCCTTTCCGCTCGCAGCGGGCAACAGTCTGGTGATTAAACCCTCCGAAGAAACCCCGCTCACCGCGCTCGCATTTGGCCGTTTACTGCTGGACGCCGGTGTGCCGCCGGAGGCGGTCAGTGTGGTGACCGGTTTTGGCGGTGAGTGTGGCGCGGAGCTGGTGAATCACCCAGGCGTGCGCTGTATCGCCCTGACCGGATCCACGAATACCGGTATTGCTGTGGGGCAGGCCGGTTTGAACAGAATGCGCCGCATGCAGCTTGAGCTGGGTGGCAAGAGTGCGTTGTTGGTGCTGCGCGACGCAGATCCACAGCAGGCGGCAAAAATCGCCGCACAGGGTATCTTTACGCACAGCGGGCAAATCTGCATGGCCAACTCTCGCATCGTCGTGGAGCGGACGATTTATCAGCCCTTTATTGATGCGCTCAAAGTCGAAGCTGAAGCACTGTTTCTCGGGGATCTGCGCGATGAACGCACGGTTTACGGACCGCTGATCAACGGCCGCGCAGTAGAGAAAGTTCTCGAGCATGTGCATGAGGCGATTGCGAGCGGTGCGCAGCTGCTGACTGGCGGCGAGATTATGCAGGGGTTGGTGGTTAAACCTACCGTGCTGCTGGACCCGCCGCGGGACAGTCGCGCGTGGCGCGAGGAAAGCTTTGGTCCTGTGGCCAGTGTGGTGGCGGCGGATGACCTTGAGCAGGCGATCGAGATCGCCAACGACAGTGATTACGGCCTGTCCGCTGCCGTGCTGACCAACAACCTGCAGTGGGGAATGCACGCTGCGCGGCGGATTGCCTCCGGCGCTGTGCATATTGGCATGCACGCATTCCAGAGTAACGCACTGGCGCCCATCGGCGGGGTGGGGCTCTCCGGGATGGGGCGTAGCGGTGGCCACTACAGTACTGAGGAATTCACCGAGGTGAAGTGGATCAGCGTCGATGTCGGGAGCCTGCCCCGTTGAGCGAGGTAAGCACAGTCCCGATCCGTCGGGGTTACCTGGATCACGCGGCTGGGCAGCTGCATTACCACTGTTGCGGCTCTGAACAGTCACCGCTGTTACTGCTTTTGCACCAGACACCCAGCTCGTCTGCCATGTATTTACGCCTGATGCCGTTATTGTCGCAGCAGTTTTTTGTTGTCGCGGTGGATACCCCCGGATTTGGCAACAGTGACCCTCTGTCTGGAGAGCTTTCCATTGCCGCCTTTGCCGACGTCATTTATCGCGCGGTAAGTGGTTGTTTTGATCGCCCCGCACTGGTTTTCGGACACCACACTGGCGCCGCCATTGCAGTGCAGCTTGCCTTTGATCACCCGGAATTTGTACGGGCATTGGCGCTCAGTGGGCCAACACTATTGACGGATGCACAGAAGCAGTCGTTGCCGCTGGCTGCCGAGACTGTACCTGTTGCGCCGGATGGCGCCCACTGGCAAGTGATGTGGCAGCGGCTGCGGGCCAAAGACCCTGAAGCGGAACTCGCCCTCAGCCTGCGCGAAACAATTCTCGCCTTTACTTGCGGCGAATACTACCAGGCGTCTTACCGCGCGGTAGCCGAACAGAATGTTGACCGGCAATTGGCGGCAATTGAATGTCCAGCACTGGTTTTTGCCGGCGGCAGGGATCTGCTGCGTTCCGCGGTCGCGCCTACGGTGCGGCTGTTGCAGCGGGGTATGGCGGCCGCGTTACCGGAAGACGCGGGTACTTACGTATGCGAGCGTCAGCCCGCGGCGGTCGCTGACCTGTTGCGACGTTTTTTTCTTGAGGTTGTGGACGCGGGATGATGCTTATTGTCCGGCAGTCACGTACGAAGACATAGGAGGCGTAAGCAAACCGATGGATCTGCAAAGAAACAGTCTCGGGTTGGGCCGTCGGCCGGCGCTGTTACTGGTGGACATGATTGTCGGGTTCACCAGCAGCCGCTGTCCACTGGGCACAGACTGCCCCGATGTGGTGGCGGCTAACCGGCAGTTACTGGAGCGTTTTCGCGCGTTGGGTCTCCCTGTGGTGTTTACTACCGTGGTGTACCACCACGATGGCGAGGCGCGTGTGTTTCGCGATCGAATTCCGCATCTCAATGTGTTGAAACCCGATTCTGAATGGGTACAGGTGGACAGCAGGCTGGAGCCGCAGGCCGGGGAGCCGGTGATACCCAAGCAGTGGGCCAGCAGCTTCCACCGAACAAGCCTGGATGCCTGGCTGCGGGAGCAGGGTGCGGATTCGCTTGTGGTGACTGGCCTTACAACCAGCGGCTGTGTGCGTGCGACCGTGGTCGACGGTTTGCAGTACGACTATCCGGTAGTGGTGCCGCGCGAAGCAGTAGGTGATCGCAACCCTGATGCACACGAAGCCAATCTTTTTGATATGCATGCCAAGTATGCGGATGTGGTTTCGCTGGAGGAAGTCCTGACGTTACTGCCACAGCCGCAGACTGCTTGAATGTGTAGCGCGCCCGACCGGAATGCGCGTTTTCGAGAACAATAACTGAAATCTGGCGAGTAGTTATGTCTAAACAGTCTCCTGTCATTATCGCTGGTGCAGGTCCCAGTGGCTGCGTATTGGCCCTGTCCCTGGCCAAACAGGGTATCCCGGTGCAGCTGCTGGAAAAGTGCGACAGTCTGCCGATCGATTTGCGCGCATCCACTTTCCATCCGCCATCCCTGGAGATGATTGCGGATTTGGATGAAACCGTCATCGGGAAGATGCTGGAGCGTGGGCTCCATGCGGATCGTTACCAGTACCGCGATCGCAGTACCGGCGAGGTGGCGACCTTCGATATGGCCATGATTGCCGATGAAACCCGCTTTCCTTTTCGCCTGCAGTTGGAACAATACGAACTCACGCACTTTATCTGCGAGGCGCTAGCCGACTATCCATGCGCGGAAGTGCGGTTCGGCTGCGAGCTGGTGGATTACACCCAGCAAGATACCGGTGTGACCGCCGTCGTACGGACCGCTTCCGGGGAAGAGCGTCTCACCGGATCCTATATTGTCGGCGCGGAAGGTGCCCGCAGTGTGGTGCGCAAGCGGTCTGAAATTGGCTATATGGGGTTTACCTACGACGAGAAGTTCCTGGTCGTCAGCACCAGTTTTCCCTTTGAACAGGTTTTTGAAGATTTCTCATACGTAAATTACGTGTCGGATCCGGATGAGTGGTGCGTGATCCTGCGGACGGACAAACTGTGGCGTGTGCTGGTACCGGTGTTTCCGGCGAGTGAGGAAGAAGAAGCCTACTACCTGTCGGATGATTTTGTGCAGTCGCGCCTCCAGCGCCTGCACGCACGCGACGAAGACTACGATGTCCATCACCGAAGTATTTATGCGGTCAACCAGCGTGTTGCCGAAACCTATCACCTGGGACGTGCGCTGCTGGTGGGCGATGCCTGCCATATCAACAATCCGCTGGGGGGCATGGGCATGAATGGCGGTCTGCACGATGCGTTCAACCTTGCCGACAAACTGCAGCGGGTCATCCTGGAAGGTGCCGATGCCGACGCAGCATTTTCCCTCTACGACCGCCAGCGCCGTGAACTGGCGGTGCAGTTTGTCCAGCGCCATACCATCGAAAACAAAAAACTGATGGAGGCACGCGATCCGGATGTGCAGCGCAAGCGGCAGCAGATGCTGATGGACACCGCTGCCGATCCGGAGCGGGCCAGGGCATTCCTGCTGGAGCGATCAATGATCAATTGCGTGCGTGACAGTCTGGTGGTGCAGTAAAAAATCCGAACGAGCATGGCATTAATAATTGCGTGGCCGATTGCGCGCGCGTGGAGAGAGCCCGAATGACATTCCCAACCGAGATCGATCTGTCAAAGACCCGTGAGCGTTCACAGTTCACCAATGGACATCGCGATAATTATATCGGCCACCGCGCCAAGATCGGCGTGGTGATTCCTTCCACCAATACCTCGGTGGAATACGACTGCCAGCGCTTGTTACCGCGTGGCGTCACCTGGCATACCACGCGCTTTATGATCGATCACCCGGATCTTAGCGATGATGCCAATTTCATGCGTTTTCTCGAGCGCCTGCGTGAAACCATCGGCGACTCCATCGAGAGCCTGATGACCTGCAAACCCGATCACGTGATGATGGGTATGTCCGCGGAAACCTTTTGGGGCGGTATCAAGGGCAACGACGGATTTGTTGACCGCATTCAGGAGTTGGTGGGCGAGGATACTGGCCTGACGACCGGGGCCAACGCCGTGATCTCGGCCCTGGAAGCGCTGGGTGTACCGGAAAATTCCGGCAAGACCCTGTCGATCATCACGCCCTACCAGCCGGTGGGTGACAAGAATGTGCGTCTGTTTTTTGAGGATGCCGGCTACCGCATCAAGCACTTGGTCGGCCTGCGTTGCGCCAATGCCCACGATGCAATTGCACTGGTGCCGGAGCCGCAGGTACTCGACATCGTGCGCGAGATTGACGGTGATGATGTGGATGCGATTGTGCAGGTAGGCACCAATCTTTCCACCGTCGGCGTATTCCCGGCGATGGAAAAAATGCTGCAGAAACCAGTGTTGCCGATCAATGTCGCTACCTGCTGGCACGCGCTGCGCAGCTGCGGTATCCATGATCGTTTCGACAATATGGGCTGGTTGCTGGAAGAGCACTGACCCGGCTACACATCGTCCGGAGGCGAAGCGACCATGTATATCGCGGTATTTATTGTCCTGCTGGACATGATCGGTTTTGGGATCATGTTACCTATCCTGGCCTATTACGCACTGCAATTGGGGGCCAGTCCTGGGGTGGCAACATTCTGTATGGCGCTATATGTGGTCGGAATGTTCTTCGCTACCCCGGTGTGGGGGCGGCTCAGCGACCGTTTTGGGCGCAAGCCGATCCTCATGGTCAGTCTTACTGGTTCGGTAGTGGGCTTTATTTTCCTGGGGTTTGCCTCTGCCGTATGGATGGTGGCAGTGTCGCGGCTGTTCAGTGGCCTGATGGCCGGCAACCTCTCCGTGGCGCAGGCTTATGTGGCCGATGTAACCACTGATCAGGATCGCGCAAAAGCAATGGGCATGCTGGGGGCTGCATTCGGGATCAGCTTTATTGTGGGGCCGGCACTGGGCGGGTACCTCGCCGGTGATAGTTTTGCCGATGCCAATTTGCAGTTGCCTGCCATGGTGTCCGCGTGCCTATCCCTTTCCGCCTTGGTGGTGGTGATCTTTTTCCTCAAGGAAAGCCTGCCTGAAACAAAAAGGGGATCGGTGGAGAGCACTTCCTTCCGGCAGTTGCTGGCCTGGGTTGGAGGGCAGCGCACCTTGTGTTTGTTGCTGGCTTCGGTCGGGGTGTACAACCTCGCGGCGGGCTTCGTCGAATCGGTATTTCCGATCTGGGCCGACGCCACGGATATTGCCCACGGCCCGAAAGACCTGGTGCCGGTACTGATTGCCGCGGGCATCGCCATGGTCATTGTTCAGGGGGGGCTTATCGGGCCGCTGTCCCGGCGCTTTGGTGAGCGCCGCCTGATGCGCGCAGGCGCGGTTATTTTTGGAATCTCCGCGCTCCTGGTAACGCTCGCCGGCGGGATTGGCAGTGTGCCAGCGGTGTCGGCCGCATTGATGGGGCAGGCGATTGGGGCTGCTTTTGTACTGACCTCCATGCAATCGCTGACATCCAAGGAAGTGCAGGCCGATAATCGCGGTGCGGTGATGGGACTCTACAATGCCTTGGGTACACTGGGGCGCGGGACGGGTACGGCGATTACCGGCAGCGCTTTTGCCGGGATCGGTGTGCACGCGCCTTACTACATTGGCTCGGGCCTGATGTGTTTGCTGCTCCTGCTCGCCCTCGCACTGCGTGCCCCACAAGCTGAAGAACCGCTGGCCGCAGAGGCGGTCGCGGGAAATTCTTGATAATTGTCATGCCGGCCCCTGCGGGTGGCCGGTATAACTCTCAGGAAAGTATTTCCGGGAGTTCTCATGGACAACTATCAAATCGCCCGCCGAGCGCAGATCGGCGTCATCATTCCTTCCACTAATACCGGTGTCGAGTACGACCTGCAGCATATCAAACTGGACGGGGTTACCTGGCACCCATCCCGATTCTGGATCGAGTTGCGCAACTGGTCGGACGAAATGTCCCGTAGCGGTGACGACGAAAACACCGTGTTTGAGCGTTTTCTGGAAATCATGCGCGGTGAAATTCCCGTGTCTATCCGCAATATCCTTTCTGCCAAGGTCTCCCACATCATGCTGGGCATGTCCGCCGAGACGTTCTGGGGTGGACTGGAAGGCAATATCGCATTTGAGCGGGAAATTCGTGACCAGATAGGAGATCTTGGTCTGACTACCGGTGCCGGTGCAACTAAGGATGCCCTGAATTGCTTCGGTGCCAAACGCATTTCGGTGATCACTCCTTACCCACAGGTGGGCGACGACAACGTGCGGCGCTTTTTTTCGGATATCGGTTTTGAAGTGGTAAAGGTCAAGGGTATGAACCGGCCGTCAGCCACCGCCATTGCAGAAACTCCGATCCAGGACGTCATAGAAGCTGTGCGTGAAGTCGACGGAGACGATGTTGATGCAATCATCCAGTGTGGCACGAACCTTTCAACATTGGATTTGTTTCCGACGCTTGAGCACTGCCTGCAGAAACCCCTGATACCGATCAATATTGCAACGGTATGGCATGCGCTGCGCGCGTGCGGTATCGAAGACCGGATTATTGGCAAGGGGCGCCTACTCGAAGAATTTTAGCTGGTGGGTGAGCCATTGTGGTGATTACCTTCAGGGGGGCGCACTTTCCTGGGGCTGTGTGTTCAGGCTATTGAGGTGCACCATCAAATTTTAAAAGGGCAATACCAGAAAACGCTTGAAAAGATATAAAAGCATAACATAATAACATTTAAGCTGGTCGCGATTGCGCGGCCGCTTCGAATGGCCGATCGCGAGCGGTAACAGATTTGCCAGGTGACAAGCGGTACAAAAATAACGAATTTTCTGGAGTGGCTATGTTCAATAGAAATCAACTCTCCCTCGCTGTTGCCGCCTGCGTCGCTGTGCAGGGCGCCGTGGCGCAGACGGAGCATACTCGGCAGGTAAAAGCCGCACGCGGTGACGACTTCGCCATTGAAGAAGTGGTGGTAACTGCGCGAAAGCGGGAAGAATCCCTGCAAACGGTACCTGTGGCGGTGGATGTGCTGACTGGGGCGCAGATGCAGGAAAAAGGTATTTCCGCGCTGGAGGGGGTTGCCCGGTACACGGCTGGACTGGATTTCGAGACCGGGCTCATGCCTAACGATACCCGAATTTCCCTGCGGGGGCTTTCCAACACCCGCGGCCGCTCCAATGTGGCGTTGCTGATCGATGGTATAGATGTTTCTTCGGAGTCGATGACCACGGGTGGCAGTGGTAATGGTCCCAACCTGGATCTGTTTGATCTGGAGCGGGTGGAAGTCGTAAAGGGTCCGCAAAGTGCGGTCTACGGCCGCTCCGCATTCTCCGGCGCCGTCAATTACATCACCAAGCGCCCGGGCGAAACCCCGGAAGCGCGTTTTGCAGTGGATGCCACTGAGCACGGCTATGGCAAGGTGCAGGCAAGCGGCAGTATGCCGATCATACCCGGTGTTCTGGCGGCGTCACTCAATGTGGCAAAAACGGAATTTGACGGCTACTACGATAACCCCAATACAGGGGGCAACCTGGGTACCGTGGATTCTGATGGCATTGCTGCAGCGGTGAACTGGACCCCGGATGAAATGTTTTCCGCATACTGGCGCGCCGAATACAGTGAAGCCAAGTATTCCCAGCGACCCATCGTACAGCGCCAGTCGGTCCTGCATACTGGTTCTTCGCCCTATGATTATGCACTCCTCGGATCTGTCGGCCCTTATGCGGAAATCCGGCCGATCGCTGGTACCGGCACGACCGACGCCGATTGCGCGATGTCCTCCCCTTATGCCCACCTTGTTGGCCCCGCTGGCACACCTGCCTGTGGCACGGTCATTGTGGGTGACCTGGGCAGTGCCTCGGAAAGTGAAATTGATTTGTCTCCCGATCCGCTGACAGGGTCCGACTTTGCCGGTACTTCGGTGCGCGGCGCGCGCTCGTCGCTGGAGCTGAAATTCGAGACGGACAATTACCAGTTCCTGTCCCTTACCGGAGTCAACTACAACGATTCCCGCACCCAGTCCGACTTTGACCGCACTAATTTTACGCTGCAGTCCCTGGGTCCCGGATCCGGTATGTTTATTGACCCGGGCTTCCCTGGTGAGTACACCCAGTACGGGGTAAACGCAAACAGTGATACCACTTTCGAGTCCGCACAGTTCAGTCAGGAATTCCGGCTGTCGGGTAGCGCGGGTAAGCTGGACTGGCAAACCAACGCGCTCTACTGGTCTGAATCCATGGACACGGTGATGAATCAGCAATGGTGGCTGCGTGATGGCGTGGACAAAACATTCTGGGATGCATACCTGGATCAGTGGATGGGTGGGTACGGACTGGTAAATCACCGCACGGCACCGGTTCCACTACCGATTCCCATGAGCCGCGACACCGACCACGTTTCTCTCGCCTTTTCCCTGAATTACAACATCGCTGACGACTGGCGTGTGACAGCAGAAGGCCGCTATCTCGAAGAAGACATCGATTACCGCAGTGTGCCACTGAGTACGCAATTCAATGGCCTGATGGGTATTCCTTTTCTGGATCCGGTAACTTTCATGCCGACCGATCCGGGAATACAGACTTATTCCCGCACCGATCGAGCGTTTGTTCCGCGGGTCAGTCTGGACTGGCAGGCGCTGGATAACCTGATGGTTTACACATCCTTCTCTGAGGGGTTTAAGCCAGGTGGTATGTCCACGGCGGATGGGGACGGGATTATCACCACCGGCGAATACAAGCCGGAAGAGCTGTCTGTGTATGAGGCGGGTTTCAAAAGCAACGTGCTGGACAACCGACTGCAGATCAATGGTGCCATTTATCTGTATGACTACACCAACCAGCAGATTTCCCACTTCGTATTCGATCCCAATACCGGTAACCAGAATGCCGTCGTGACCAATGCGGGTAAAAGTGAATTGCAGGGTCTTGAGCTCAGTGCAATTTATCGCCCAACGGTAAATTGGACCTTTGTTGCCAGCTATGTGCTGAGCGATACAGAAGTGACGGATTACACTATTGCCGATGTGGGAAGGCCGGGTACGCTGGACAAATTGTGGACCGGTACCGCTGAAGGTGACTACTCGGGTACGCAGTTCGTGAATTCCGCCAAGCACGCGTCCATGTTGTCTGCGCGATATGACGGTGAATTTGGAAACGGTATCGGGTATTTCACAGAGCTGTTGGGCAACTATGAATCGGAGCGCTATCTGGACCGCGGCAATAATGCCTGGTTGCCGGAATACTGGCTGGTAGATTTCCAGGGCGGCCTGAACTTTGACAGTCTAGACCTCGTGTTCTACGTGAACAATCTGTTGGATGACGACAAGGTTAAAGTCGGACTCAATAACGTGGATTACGGCCATCTTCCCGGGGCCGCCTTTACGCCCCAGGGGTTGGAGCTGCTATTGCCAGAACCGCGCACCGCGGGCCTGCGGCTCAGTTATACTTTCTGAGGATGACGAGAACACCTGCGTTTTCGAGCGCGGGTGTTTCTCTAGCCGGATGACGTAGAAACGACGTAAAAATAAAAAAATAGCGCTTATGGTTGGAGCCTGAGCGCGTTCAACGCAGGAATAACAAGAGGTAACTGCAAATGACCACCACCGCTATTGAATCACCTCCGCTTGCGAGGTCTCGACTTTACAGTGCACCAGTCCTGGGGGCGCTCGCCCTGGCCTGGATTATTCTGGAAAAAATGGTCGCCCATATCTTTCTGGTGACTCTTATCTACGCTGGTATCCCCTCGACCATTTCTTATGCAATTGCATTTGTGGTAGGTCTATTGGGTATGGTGCTGGTATGGAAGGGGCTGGAACAGAATGAGGTGCGAGGCACCTGGATGGGGTTTGTGGGTGGCTCGCTCATCTGGGTGTTCTGGTTTGAGATGTACCTCCATTTTATCGGTGGCGAGAATAACTTTGCCCTGGCCATGACTGACTCGGGCCCGGCGTACCTTGTGAAGGATGACCTGGCCGCCCTGTTTGCCGGCGATAAATCCATACCGCGCCCGTATTTTATGGGGGAGCACGTTTTTTTACAGAGCAGTACGCTGTTCTGTTTCATGCTCATGATTTATATGGGCTTGAATAAGGATATCCGTTGCCGTCTCATCTTATGGGTGCGGAAAATTTTCGGGCTGCGCCCTGGTAAACCTACATCTGGATACAAACCCCAGTATGCACGGGTCGCTGCCACAGAATTGTTTTTCGTCAACTGGTTTATGTACACATTGATGTTGGCGGTCAATGACGAACGGATACTCGGTCTGCACCACTATGGCAATTATGTGGCATTTGGACTAGTGGCACTCTGGTCCGTCATCATTGTTTCGAAACAGTTCAAGCAGAAAGAGGCGGGCCTGGCGATTCGCTACGCCATCGCCGTAGGTGGTGTTTTCTGGTATCTGCCAGAGCAGATGGTGCTGTGGGAGATGTTCCGTGAACCCTGGGTTTACTACAACGAATTTCCGGTAACCGCCTCGGCGATTTTGCTGGGCTACATCGCATTGATGTACTTGTTCTGGAAAACCCCGGTGAACCCTGAAACCGGAAAGTCCATTCAATAGGGGTGTTCTCCTCTCGTGTTGCCTGCGGTAGTGGTGTGCTACCGCAGGCTTTTTTGTTTGTGTAAGTGTGTCTCTGAAGAGGCAGTCGGGCTACCCCTGTTAGCTAAAAAGTATTAATATTATAACAATATAATTTATAATGGCGAAAATGGTTTGAGAGCTGTTCTATGAGCAAGGCGCTAAATGGCATTCGTATACTCGATTTGACCCACATGCTTTCCGGACCCTATGGCGCAATGCTGCTCGCCGATCTGGGTGCGGATTTGATCAAGGTGGAACCGCTGGCCGGGGAGGGGACGCGCAAGTTGCTGGCTAGCGATCCCGAAAATTCCATTGACGGCTTCGGTGCCTATTACCTGACGCTTAATCGAAATAAACGCAGTGTGGCGCTCAATCTCAAGAGCGAGGGCGGACGTCAGGTCTTTTATGACCTGGTCAGGCAAGCCGATGTGGTCATCAGTAATTTTGGACCGGGTGTGCCCGAGCGACTTGGCATTGACTATGACACCCTGAGTGACATAAATCCGCGCATCATCACGTGCTGCGTATCCGGATTCGGTTCCGATGGCCCCGGTGCAAAACGCCCGGCATTCGATCAGGTGGCGCAGGCTTATGGCGGCGGTATGTCCATCACTGGCGAAGATCCGGCGAATCCGGTGCGCGCCGGCATCCCCATAGGCGATCTCGGCGGTGGTATGTTCGCGGTGATGGGGATTCTCGCGGCGATCGCCGAGCGCGCCACCAGTGGTCGCGGGCAGCACGTGGATATTTCCATGGTGGATTGCCAGATATCCATGCTGAACTACATGGCGACCATGCACTTCCTCAGCGGCAAAAATCCATACCCGATCGGCAATGCGCACTTTGTCCACGTACCATACAACAGCTATTCCACTGCGGATGGATTTATCATCATCGCGGTGATCACGGATAATTTCTGGCAGAACCTCAAGCCAGTGGTGAACGTGCCGGAGTTTGACGACCCGAAATACGACGGGCAGCCCGGTCGTTTTGCGGATAAAGCATTTATCGATGCCAAACTCGCCGAGATCTTTGTCACGGATACCACCGATGCCTGGCTGGAAAAACTGGAAGCACAGCGCATTCCCTGTGCGCCGATTAATAACCTTGAACAGGCCCTGAGCGACCCACAGGTATTGCACCGCAACATGGTGGTGGAAATCGCGCACCCCAATGGCAAGAAGACCAAGGCTCCGGGAAACCCGATTAAGCTGTCCCGTACTCATGAAGACAGCTTCTCACCGGCGCCGCATATCGGCCAGCATACGGATGAAATCCTCAGTGAGTTGTGTGGCTACACCCAGACAGATATCGATGCCCTGAAGAGCGCGGGCGATGCCGGCTGAGCCGCAGCAGGAGTGACGTATGCGTGAATCCGTATTGATCAATGATGTCGGACCCCGGGACGGGCTGCAGAACCAAACGCGAATTCTGAGTGTCGAGCAGCGGATAGAACTGATCAGCGGCCTGGTGAACGCGGGTGTGCGCTCAGTAGAGGCGGGCGCCTTTGTGTCACCCAAGGCGGTGCCGGCCATGGCAAATACTGACCAGGTGCTTGCCGGAATTTCGGATGTTTCGGGACTGGATCGCCAGGTACTGATTCCGAACCGCAAAGGCTATGAGCTGGCGCGCAGTGCGGGCGCGGATACGGTGGTGCTGGTGATTTGTGCCAGCGAGACCATGAACCAGCGCAATGTGCGTATGTCGATCGAGGCTTCTATCGCCCAGGCGGGCGAAATCTGCCAGTTGGCACGGGCGGACGGGGTGCGCGTGGTGGGCTGTATTGCCGTTGCCTGGCAGTGTCCGTTTGAGGGGGGTACCGATCCGGGCAAGGTATTGGATTTGGCTGGTCAGCTATTCGCGTTGGGCGTGGATGACGTGAACGTGGCGGATACGATTGGCGCGGCCAACCCGTTGGCGGTTGGCAAGCTGATACGCGCGCTCGCCAGTGAGTACGGCGCGGCGCGGCTGGCATGTCACTTTCATGATACCCGAGCGCTGGCGATGGCCAATATATTCGCAGCGCTGGAGGCGGGCGTACGCAAATTCGATAGTGCGGTGGGTGGTATAGGTGGTTGTCCGTTTGCGCCCGGCGCTACCGGGAATGCGGCCAGTGAAGATGTAGTGATGCTGCTGGAACAAATGGGGTTCGATACCGGAATTGACCTGTCTGCATTGATGGGCGTAGGTAAAATGGTGGGCAGCATGCTCGCCACGGCGACGGGCGGAAGGGCGGATGCATGGCGCCGGATACAGCTTGAAAAAGGGGCGCCGCTCATCTGATTCCGATTACCGCCCGTATAAACAGGATTACGCGGCAGATGGCCGAAATCAATGGAGAATGGACTGATGATAAAGCGATTTGTTAGCAGTTTTAACGCGCTACTTTTTGTTTTCTTTAGTGGTAGCACCTTGTTTGGCAGCGGCGCCTTAGCGGCGGAAGAAACGGCGACAGTAAAGCTCACTGTCTCCAATATCCAGTCTCAAGTGGGTAAGCTCTATATTTCGGTATATGATTCCAAGGACACCTTTCTGGGTGATACCAAAGTGTATGAGCAGACGGTGGGCCTTGAGAATTTACACGATGGCAATGTAGAAGTGGAGCTTTCACTCCCATACGGCGCCCTTGCGATCAGTGTGCACCATGACAGTAATGCCAATGGCAAAATGGATAGCAATTTTATCGGTATTCCAAAAGAACCGGTTGGGCTTTCCAACGGTCATGTGCCTAAATTTGGCCCACCAAAATTTTCCAAGGCAGTAATTGAGGTTTCAAAAACGGAACAGCAGGAAACGATTACCCTGAATTGATGGGAATAGTGGGCGGGGCGCATTAGCGCCCTCCCAGTGGATCCTGAGGCGATATGCCCACAACGCGCGCGCCGGTAAAGAACTCGATCGACTGGCTGTGTCCTTCTTCCCCAAGTCCCGAAAGACCCCAAGCCCCCCTTGGTGTACCTTCCCCAATACTGAGTAGGCTGTAACCGTTTATTTTCACACCGCCGGTGCGCATCTTCTTTGCGAAGGCAAACGCCTTTTCCTCGTTCTGGCTGTAAACATAGCCGGCCAGCCCGAGATCTGTGCCATTGGCCAGGGCCAGTGCATCGCTGTCGTCACGGAATGTGTGCACTGCCGCAACCGGGCCAAAAATTTCCTCGCGCGTGTCCTCGGGGCGGCACCCGTCAACGAGTGTGGGGGCGATAAAGTGTCCATCGAGATTTGGCAGGGGCGTGGATGACATTACTTGCCCGCCGCAGAGCTTAAGCCGCTCGATATCCGACAACACCTGGTCCAGGTGCGCGCGATGAACCAGCGGCCCCATATCGCTGTCCTCGTCCAGCGAGTGGCCGAGGCGGATGCTGGACAGCAGGCTGAGAACCTTGTCCAGCAGGCGATCTTTAATGGACTCGTGAACCAGCAGGCGACCCAAGGCGCGACACCACTGGCCATTGAGGTTGGTAAGCCCGTATACAATGCCGGTGGCGGCGTGGTCGAGGTCGGCGTCGGCAAATACCACCAGTTGATTGTTGCCGCCGAGCTCAAGTTGGGTCGGGATAAAGTCTTCGGCGCAGGCACGGGCAATAGCGCGCCCGCCGGCCAGGCCGCCAGTGAATGATACGGCCTTGATTCTCGGATCCTCTACCATCTGTGCGCCAATGGTGCGATCACCGAGGGTAAGCTGGAATGCGCCTTTCGGAACCCCGGCGCGATGCGCGGCACGGGCCATCATGATGGCAGAGTGGGGGGTAAATTCGGAAGGCTTGAGAATGCAGGGTGCACCGGCGGCGAGTGCGCTTGCCATCTTGTGTGAGCCGATGGCAGTAGGGCCGTTCCAGGGGGCGATCAGCAGCGCCGGTCCCCAGGGGCGACGGAAATAGTCCACGGGGCCGCGGGGGCCGGCTACCTGCTTGTCCAGGTGTCCTTCGCGCAGGTAGGCCGCTGCGCCGCGGAACACGAACGGTAGCATCGCGGCCATCTTGCGGGTGGTTCGGATCACTGCGCCAGAAGTGAGGCTGTCGGCGACACTGATGGTCTGCGCGTACTCTTCCTTGCCTATTTCATCCGCCATGCGCTCAAGGACTTCGGCGCGCTCCTGTGCGGGAGTTTCTTCCCAAACACCTGCGTGGTAAGCGTGGTCTGCGGCTTCCAGTGCGGCCTGAATTTGCTCGCGGTTTGAATTGCGACGCAGCTGCAGGGGGGCACCGGTGTTGGCGTCGTGCAGGCTGAGTCCGCGCTCATCGGCGGGCGTTGAAAATTCACCGTCGATATAATTTTGCAGTTCCGGTAACGGATGTTCACGACTCATAAGGGCGTACCGTTTTTATTCGTACTGATATTGTTTGCTTGCCGCCAGCAGCTCGTCGGCGCCGAGCAAGTCGTTCACTGTAGAGAGATCGATCATCTGGTTGCGCAGCTCGCTCAAGTGACCTGTTTGGCGCAGTTGCGCCAGCATGTTTTGTGCGGAGGGAATGAACAGATGAAGTAGTGACGCGGGGAACAGGGCAATGCGGTAGTTCAGAGCCTCCAGTTCCTGTGCGGACTGAACCGGCGATTGGCCGCCTTCCACCAGATTGTGAATGAGCGGCGTGCGTGGGCCCAGGCGCTCGCCGATGATCTGCATCTGCTCAAGGCTGGCTGGTGCTTCCACAAAAATAGCGTCGGCACCGGCATCCAGATAGCGTTCCGCCCGGTCGAGGGCGTCTTCAAAGCCGTTGACCCCGAGCGCATCGGTGCGTGCAAATATCAGGGTTTCCTCGCTGTGCCGGGCATCCAGCGCTGCGTGAATTTTTCCCACCATTTCCCCAGCGCTGATCACCTGTTTGCCTCGCATATGGCCACAGCGTTTGGGCATCAGCTGGTCTTCCATCTGTAGGGCAGAAGCGCCGGCGCGCTCGAATGTAGCGACAGTGCGCTGCACATTGAGTGCGTTGCCAAATCCCGTGTCCATATCCACGATCAGCGGCAATGCGGTACGCTCGCGAATAACCGCCACACTCTCGGCCACTTCCGCGGCGCTGACGAGCCCCATGTCCGGGCGCCCGAAGCGCGCAAAGGACAGGCACGCGCCGGAAAGGAAGGCGGCCTCAAAGCCCGCCAGCTCCACCAGCCGTGCACTGAGCCCGTCGTAGATGCCCGGTACCGACAGTACCTTGTTGGCCGACAGTAATTGTTTCAATGAATCGGGCATGGTCGGGCTCTCGTGTTGCTGGGCTTCTTTGTTACTCACTGCGCTCTTCGGCGCACAGGATGCGTACCAGGCGATCCGCCAGGGGCTTGCCCACCAAGCGCTCCGCAATCGGGTTTGCGGGGTCGAGATGCACGATGTTGCGGCGGATCAATACATCGCGCTGCTTGAGTTGCGCACGTGCTTGCGGGTCCTCAACCGGCTTGGCTTCATGCACCAGCTTCAACCAGTGATCCACGTAGGCGAAAATCTTTGGCTCGACTTTCTCGCGGTAAAAGTCCAGTGGTACGACGCCGGCCAATGCAACCGGGGACAGCGAGGAGCGAATGAACGGCATCGCGGCATTAAACGGCTTGACGCCTGCCTCGAACAGTTCGTCCTGCAGGCTCATGTAAATGTCGTTCAGTGGCGCCAGGTATTTCTCGATGTGGTCGGGATGGCTGAGTGGCTCATAGCGTGGCATCGGGTCTATGTAGAAGAACGCATCGGGCAGGGTACCGAACGCCATGCCCAGGTGCGGGACATCTACGCTATCGTCCAGATAGATGGTCAGGTGAATATTGGTAAATGTGTTCTGCGGGACACCGATATTGGAGTGAATAATCCAGTCCACGGGCGAAGCGTCGCCGGTGAAAGTACGCATCTGCCCAACATGCTCGCCCTTAAGGTCGTCGAAGGTGTGCAGGTCGGCACAGCGCAGGTCTTCCTTTAGTGACAGGCTGGCCTGAATCCGCTCCCAAATCCTGTCGCGGGTGGTCATGACTGCATCAAAGATTTCACTGGTATCGATATGTGTGCCGCCAGCGAGGTGCGCGGCAAACTCTTTGGTCAGGTTTTGTGTATTTTCCATATCAATAACTCATTATTGGCTGGTTGCAGTAGCAGATGCGGGCGACGGTTCCGCGGCCGCGTTTTTTTGTGAGAGGTGTTTGCGCAGCCCCAGGCTCCACACGCAAACCGCTAAATTGAGTAGGCCAAACAGAACGAATGGAGCGCTCGGCGAAACCTTTGCAAACAGGACGCCGCCGCCGGATGTGCCGATCAAGATGCCAAATGCACCGGCGACACCAAAAAAACCAATGGTCGCGCCGCGGTAGGCTTCCGGTGCCTGCTGCCCAACCAGCGCCTGGCTGCTGACAAAGGCACTGATTTCGGCGATGCCCATCACGAACAATAGGCCGATGACCCAATCAGAGGTAGGATCCGTAATCAGAAATACCGCGCTGTAAACGGCAGCCGCGAGCCCAGAGGCCATCGCGACAGCGGTGACCCGAGAGGTGCGATCGGCGATGCGGCCCATGATTACGGAACCGAGCAGGGCGCCGGCTACGGTGGCAAGTACCCGGGGTACCGCCAGCTGGAACATGGCCTCACTGGCGGAAAGGCCGAGCTCCCGTGTTCCGTATTGCACCAGCCATAGGGAAATAAAAGCACCGGTGACAGCGAGATCGCCGCGGGAAATGAATGCGGCACCGTAAGACAGGGCCGTTTGTGGATCGCGCGCGGCCTTGATCCCACCGATCAGTGTGTGTACCAGTGACTCTCTTACGGCAGCAGCGGTGCGCTTGATGCCTGGAGCGAGGCCCGCAAAAGCGATCACGGCGGCAGCCAGCCCAAGCGCGCCGCCTACGGCAAATGTCCACTGCTGCGCCGCAAGTTCATCCATTCCACGACCGCTGAAGACTCTCGGCAGGCTCGCGAGCAGGGGAGGGATGAAAGCACCGAGCGTGGCTGCCATCGCCTGCATGCCATTGGCGCGGCCACGGGATTTTTCTGCCGCATAATCGGCAACCACGGTCACCATCATGCCGATCATGGCGGCACTGCCAATCGCCACCAGCAAGCGAAAGGCGACCAGCTGCGAAATTGAGTCAGCGTGGGGGTAGAGCATAAAGCCGAACCCGGTCATTGCCAGGCCGAATACATACACCGGACGCCGGCCAATGCGGTCAGATAGCGCGCCGGCGGTACCCAGCAGCAGGATGAACGCCAGTTCCTGCATTGCGCCGAGATAGCCGGTCAGCATGGCCTGGGTCTCTTCGGCAATGCCCATAACGTGCAGTAGACCCGGCTGCAGCACCGACAGGGCACCGGCGTAACCGGAGGAGATGAAAACCGCAAACAGATAGGTAGTGAAATTGCCTCGGGATATGCCCGTTGCCAGTTGCGCACCAAGCCAGGCTGTGGCGGCCTGATTATCTGCAGTCTGGTCGTGTGTAGCCATCGTGCGTTGCCTCGCCATTGCGGGATGATTCCCGGTTATTTTTATGTTGTTTCAGAGCCCGTGCCGTGCAAACTGGTCTTCCCGTTTGCGTACCAGTCCTTTGAGCATTCTTCCGGCGATCTTGCCCCCGGTAAGCCAGCGAATCTTCTCGCCGCTCTTGTTGAATTCGAGCATTTTTCGGGCCAGATAGACTGCAACCGTGTCTACCTGGTCCACCAGGTTGTTCATGAGCTTACGCGACCGGGCAAATCTGTCCGGATTGTCTTTGGCCTCGCGGATGACGGCCTCGGTGACAACCATTCCAGGGCGAATTTTTCCAACCAGTATACTGGTGCCCTTGAGCTCGCTGGCAATGGCATTTGTCAAATAATCGAGCGCGCGCTTGCTGCTGCCATAGATACCCATGCCCGGGAAGTACTCGCCGTCGCTGCCACCGCCGAGCATATTGAAAATCTTGCCGTGGCCCTGCTTTTGCATCCCTCTGGCAGCAATCCGGCATCCGTTTATTGTGCCCACGATATTGGTGCGGACCATCGCTTCAATTTCGTGTTGCGGAATTTCCAGGATGGACCAGCCGGTCCGTGCCAGCCCGGCGTTATTGATCCAGATATCAACGCTGCCGAAGGTGTCCTGGGCGAACTGCCACAGGGCCTCGACTTGGGTGTGCTCGCTGGTGTCGCAGGTGAGTCCGCAACATTTGCAGGCCGGGGTTTGCAGTCGGTCGAGGGCGTTGCGCACCGTATCTTCGCTGCGACCGCTGATGATCACTTTGTGACCGCCGTCTAGAAAAGCCTTTGCGAGTCCGAAGCCGATGCCTTTGGTGCTGCCGGTGATGACGATATTGGCCATGCGGGGAGTCCCTGGTAGACAGTTGTTGAATAGGGTAAGCAAGTGAGTGTAATAAAGATATAACAATAGTACAATTTAGTGGGTCGTGATTTTTCCTCGATAACCAGGGTAGGAATAGCTATGCCGAAGGTCGCCGCACTCCAGTTCGCTACCGGAACAGAGGTCAATGAAAATCTGGCTACCTGTATCCGCATGATCGATGCCGCTGCGGCCCGTCGTGCGCGTCTTATGGTGTTGCCCGAATTCTGCAATCGCATTTCCTGGTACGGCGACCGGCAGCACGCCTGGGACTGCGCGCTGGATCTGGAGGGGCCGTTTCTCTCAGCCATCGCCGAGCGCGCCCGTTTTCACCGCTGTTATGTGCTGATCAACGTTTCCCTGCGCCGCCAGGAGCCGGAGATCACGGTGACGTCATTGTTGTATGGACCAAACGGTGCGCTGCTCGGTGAAGCCGACAAGCAGAGCCTGATGGGCCACGAGAATGATTTCTTCACACCGGCAAAGCGGGCAGCCGGGCTTGTGGATACGGAGCTCGGGCGAATCGGTTTTCTTGCCTGCCGTGATGGGATCAGCTTTGAACCCTCGCGCCGTCTGGCGCTGGCAGGGGCTGATCTGCTGTGTAACTCACTCAATTCCTTTGCGTTTGACGAGGCGAGCCTGCATGTGCGGGCGCGCGCGGCTGAAAACCGGCTGTTTATGATTGCAGCCAACAAGGTGGGGCCGCTGGTGCCGGTTGCCGAGCTGGCGCAGGTGAGCGCGATAACATCGATTCCCGAGACGCTGCTCCACGGTGCCGGTGAAAGTCAGGTGGTGGCCGCAGATGGGAGGCCGCTGGTGGCGGGAAAGCGGGGGGTTGAGCAAATCGTGCTGGCAGAAATCCCGAATCGCGATGCGCGCCTGCGGTTGAGTATGGGGACGCATGCGCGTCGGAAACCCTCGTTGTATGCCAGTCTGGCAGATGAGGCGGTGGCGCCATCTGAAGAGGTTGCGGAGACGGTCGATATCGCGTTGCTTGACCCGGCGGGGGAGGGAGAGGTGGCGATTGAGCGTGCTGAGGAGCTGCTCCTGTCGCTGCCGGATACTGTTTCCCTCGCGCTATTGCCCGCCCTGTTTGCGGCGGGCGATACGGACAAAGACTGGGCACATACCGTTGAGGTTTGTCGTGCCGCAGAGACGCGTCTGCAGCAGGTTTGCCGTGCAAAGGGTATACAGGTGTGTACCAGTGTTATCGACGAAGGTGCGCAGGGCTGGCACCACATGGGTATTCTTCTGGATGGGCACGGACGCCGCTTATTGCAGCCACAGCTGCATCGCTGCCCAATGGGACTCGCGCCCGGGGGGGCTGATTTACAGCTTTGCGATTTACCCTGGGGGCGTGTGGCGTTGTTGGTGGGAGATGACTGTTTGTATCCCGAGCTTGCGCGTATGGCGGCTCTCAGAGGTGCCCACTGTCTGTTGGTGGTGGCCGCGCCGGAGCGGTGTGGCAGGGGTAAGAGGGAGCAGAATCTGTCGCTGCTGATGGCGGCTCGCGCCGCGGAAAATCGCATTTGCCTGGCCGCTGCCACGCCCAATCGCCGGGGAGGGTTATTGGCCAGTCTCGAGCATGAGTTCACCTTGATGGAGCCCTGGCAGCAGCGTCGCTTTGACGGAAACATCAATAAGCCGCTTGTGACAGTTCAGGAGGGCGAGGTGACGATTGCGACTTTGCATCCCGGCGCGGCCATGAACAAAATGATTTCAGCCAATACGCATTTACTGCGCGACCGTGCCCATCAGTCTACGGCTCCGTTGTTGCGGCCCGTATCCGGTGTGTCGCCATGAACTCGGTGCTGGCCCAGGGCGAGTATGAATACTTGTGTGATGGCGACGTTATGCCGGTGGCCGAGTGCTGGCAATTGTTACGATCGGTTGACGGGTATGAAATCCGCAGTACACGTACCGTGCCATCCCAGTCACTGGTGATCAGTGCCTGCGCCCGGGTCAGGGCGGGGCAAATTACGCGCTGTTTATTGCAGTGGGGCCTGGAGCCTGGGGGGAAAACCGTTGCGAGAGCTTTTTTTCGAATGAATCCGGATGGCCTTGGTCCTGGTGAGTGTCGTTCAGAAAAGAGTCCGGCGATGTATCGCTTCCGTCGCAGTGGAACGCCGTCCCGCAGTATTCCCGCTGTGGGTGTGCATTTTTTCCCATTGATGCGGATTTTTTCCGGTCAGCTGATTGGGGCGCTCGCGAAACGGGGGGGTAGCGGCGGAGTTCTGGTGCCCTGGATTCAGGATCCGTCACGGGTGAATAAATTGTTTGCGCCGGAATTGTCCAATCGCAGGGTGTTTTACCTTGGAGTGGGGCAGGCGGGCTTTCAGGGCAAAGCCTGCGATTGCTTCCATTATTCCGGTGGTGAGTACGATAACGGGGCTGAATATCACCTGGCGGAAGGGCTGATGTGGGCCTACCACTGGCAACAGGGGCGAAAAGAGTGGCAGGTCAGGCTGAAAAATTTTTCTGGGGAATGGCCGGGTGCGGCGCTTTGGTTACACCCCCGCATCGCGCTCGCTGGGCTAGCGGGGGGTGAGCCGTACTAGATTTCGTCCGCCTTCAGGTCCATCTGGTACTTGAAACGATCCGGGTGGTAGAGCACGTGCATGAAGTCCACCAGTAATTCTTCACCGTTTACTTTTGTGTAGGAGCGGCGGGTCAGGCTGAGCAGTGGTGCTCCCACAGTGGTCGCCAGTTCACGTGCGCTTTCACGGGTGGCAGCCTCGGCACTGAGCGTTTGGGTAACGTGAGTAATTTCCAGGCCCTGCTTGCGGAAAACCTCCAGCCTCGGTGTCTTCGCGAACTGCTTTGCCGATGCTTTGCGCTTGAGGCCCGCGGTCCAGCTCACATAGTAGCCGAAGGGCGCGCCGTCGCGAGATCGGGTGCGCTCCAGTAACAGGGCCGTTTCTCCCGTGGCCAGGCCGAGTTCTTCTCGAATTTCTGCCGGTGGTTGCAACATCTCGCAGGTGCGCACTTCCACGTCGGAATGACGGGCCATGCTCTCGATTTCCTGCAACATACCTACAAGTGGGGCTTTAACCGGCTGTTGCTGGTACTCGTAAATTACGTGAGTGCCCTTGCCGCGCCGACGCTCCACCAGACTTTCTGCTGCCAGCTCATCCATCGCTCGCTTGGCGGTAATGCGGGAAACGCCGAAGGCCTCTGCCAGTTGCAGCTCGGTCGGCATCTGATCGCCGAACTCCAGGGTGCCATTCAGAATGGCATTTTTCAGCATGCTGTAGAGCTGGTAGTACAGAGGTGCGTGAGACTCTTCTGTCAGCGAATCCAGTTGCTGTTTGCTGAAAAGAGTATTGACAGCTTCCATAGCGTTAAATCCTTTGCGCGATAATAAATCACATAATGATATAACATTCTATGTCAAATGACAGCCGGCCTCAGGCCGGCTCGGCAATATGCTGTTGGCACTGCTTTAGGAGCGTGCCTGCTGACGCAGAGAAAACCTCTGGCTGCGCTGTAATAAATTCGAGCACACGTTCCAGATAGCGGATTCGATGCGGTTGCCCCAGCATCCAGGGATGAATGTTCAGCGCCAGTATGCGGCCGCCCTGGGTTTGCGCTTCGCCCAGCAGGAAGCGGCAGGCATCTTCGACCTGCTCGGCGTATGAGGTTTCCGAGTGCAGGTTGTTGCGCAGAATGAACTGGTCTTCCAGTTCAGTGGATAGCGGCATGGACCACAAATCCCCGTTGCCAGTACGAAAGCGGTAGGGCATATCATCGTTGACCCAATCGCAGAAATACTCCACGCCTTGCCCTGCCAGCAGGGATGGGGTGTTTTCGCTGTGCACCTTGCCGGGGCTGAGCCAGCCGGCAATGGGTTGTCCGCTGATTTCCCTGAGTGTATCCAGGGTGCGTGAAACCAGTTCTTTCTCTGTATCCAGTGGCTGGCCGCCGTAGTGGGGGGCATCCATGTTCCAGCCGTGTGCGATCACTTCGTCACCGCGTTCGCGCAGCAGGTGCATCAGGTGCGGGGTGCGCTGGGCCAGCTCGCCATTGATAGCGAAAGAGGGCGTTACGCTGTATTTGTCCAGCGCTTTCAATATCCGGTAAATACCCACGCGATTGCCGTAGTCCCTTAGCGAATAGTGTCGCAGGTCCGGGTAGGGCATGGTCATGCCACCTGGTGGAGGGAATGGTACTCCACGCTGGTTGAGCGGGAAAAACTGCAGGCTGACATTGACCCACAGGGCCAGTTTGCCCTGTCGCCAGTGCACCGGCTCGCGCTCAGTCAGCATTTTCCAGTCGTAGTGGTTGTGGTCCATGCCGTAGCGGCGTTCGGGATACTGGAGGTGTTCCGGACCGAGAGTTTTCTGGTCGCTCATGGTCGGGCCATCTCCTGTTTTGCTGAACTGCTTTTGGCTTGTATATCGGCGCGCGCGGAGTCGTAAAAATGCGCGAGGTAGTATTCAGCGATTTCCCGGCCGGTGGTTATCCAGACGTCGGAGTGGCCGGTAATGTATTCCAGGGCCTCTTCAAACGCACGCATACGATGGGGGCAGCTCACCTGATAGTTGTGCGTCGGTATGCACATTACCGTGCCGCTTTCTGCCCCTTCCTCATACAAGCGATCGAAATTCTCTTTCAGTATCTGCCCGTAGCGGCGCGGCTCCACCTTGTTCACCACGTAAGCAATGGTGTCGTTCATTTCCAGGGAGTAGGGTACGGAAACGAAGCGTTTGCCACTGCGCAAGTTAATGGGTGTGGGCTGGTCATCGTGGAACAGGTCGCAGGTGTAGAAGCCGCCTTCATTTCCAAACAGTTCTGTACCCACTTCGGCAAAAAGGTCGAGCGTTTCTTCTGAGTGTGATAGGGCCGGCGCAAGATAGCCCGCACATTTCTGTCCTGTATGCCGGTATATGGTTTCCATCGAGTCGCGGATCATGTCTCGCTCCTGCTCGGTCGACATGCCGTAGGTGTAGCGAGTGTTGTAGATGCCGTGACTGAAAAACTCCCAGTTGCGCTCGTCGCACAGCTCAACGATTTCCGGGTGGTGTTCACACAGTGCGGTGGAAAGGGAGATGGAGCCGCGGATACCGTATTTATCCAGCAGCGCCATCTGGCGCATATGGCCGACGCGGTTACCGTAATCGCGGATGCTGTAACCGGGTACTGCGGGGCTGGGTTGTGGCCACGCTTTGCGGTGTGGGTTGGCCGGTGGGTTCAGCTCGTAGAACTCGATATTGGGCGCTACCCAGAAGGCGATTTTGGCACCGTTGGGCCATGTCACACGGGGCCGCTCGTGATAGGGCCAGTAATCGTAGAAACCGGGATCGGATCGCATATTGTGCCTCGGCTGGTGTTGCTCAGTTTGCGATAGGGGGCGCAGGATGGGGGCTATACCCTCCTGACACTCAGCTGTCGGTGTTTTCCAGCCAGTGAAAAACTTCAGCCACATCCACCACATCGGCGTACTTCAGTGAGAGATCGGTCAGGTTCGCGTAGTGGTAGCTTTCGTGTTTATCGGCCACACACTCCTCTGGGACGATGGTCCGGTAGCCACGGGAAAGGCTGTCAACAGCGGTAGTACGGATACAGCCGGAAGTGGAGCCGCCGGTGATGATCACCGTATCGACCTGATGCCATACCAGTAGCGATTGCAGCTGGGTTTCGAAAAAGGCGCTGGGCATTTTCTTGCAATAAATGACATCTCGTTGGCGATCAATTTCCAATCGGTCATCGAACTCGCTTCTGACGGAATCAAACTTGATGTTTTGCAGCGAGTCCGGGGTGTCTGTGCGGGTTCCCCAGATGCCGGCATCTTCGCCTGAGTCCATGTAGGCGACGTGGGTCCAGACTACCGGCCAGCCCTTGGCGCGGAAGTTCTTTGCCAGTTCATTGATGTAGTGCATCTGGTTGGGGTCGGTTTCGTAGGCCGTTTTGAACAGGTCGGTGCGCGTATAGGCCTTTTGCGGGTCCACATTGACCAGTGCCGCTTTGCGACCGAAGCCAAAGCGCTTGCGCGCCGGGTTGGCTTTGACTTCCAGGTAGATCTCTTTGGCTGTTTTTGTTGTTGTTTCCATGGTGTGCCCTCGAAACGTGGCTGGATTGCTTTTATTGTTATAATCGTATATCAATGGATCTAATGCGGCAATTCAATTGAGTCACCCGCGGCCATTGTGCCCCAGGTGCCGGTTTTGCGGTTTGATTTAAAGCAATGCGCGGGCTGCCGCTTGCGGTTATTGTTACCTCAATTAATAAGAATGTACCAGTATGAGCGCCTACCTCTTTGTGAAGTTGTTGCACAACCTGTGTTTTGTCTACTGGCTGGGGGGCGACCTTGGCACTTTTTATGCGAGTCGATACGTAACTCGTCCGGACCTTTCTCCCCAAGCGCGGAGCACGGCGCTGACCATCATGATGGGGTGTGACCAGGGGCCGCGGTTCTGTATGCCGTTGATTCTGCCCCTTGGACTGCAGTTGGCGCATATGTCGGGGCAGTGGGCGGTGACGCCTCAGTGGCTGTGGCTGGCCTGGGGTATCTGCCTGGGCTGGCTGGCACTGGTGGCTACATTGCACTTTGCGCACGGCAAATCATTTATTCCTGCGCTGACCAGGTTTGATTTCTATCTGCGTGTGGTGTTGATCATCGGTCTCCTGGGATTGGCCGGCTATGCCCTGATGACCAATTTCATCCTCACGGCGGACTGGCTGGCGATCAAACTCGGAATCTTTGCGTTGCTCGTTTTGTGTGGCCTGATGATTCGTGTGCGCCTGAAGCTGTTTGGTGCGGCTTGGGGGCGCCTGATGTCCGGCGACAGCAGTGAGCCTGTCAATGAAACCATTCGCAGTTCAATCGCCTCCTGCCGACCGTTTGTTTACCTGATCTGGGTCGGTTTGCTGGCGAATGCTGCCTACGGACTGCACCTGATCTATTGATTACAGGAACTGTGTCATGAAGCTCTATAGCCTTCCTCATTCACCTTATGCGGCGCGTGTTCGAATGCAGGCGCGTCTGGATAGCTTGCCTGTGCAGGTGTTGCCACCGCCCGTGCCGCTGCGTACCGAAGCGTTTTTTGAGCGATTTCCGCTAGGCAAGGTCCCCGTGCTGGAACTTGACGGTGGCGAAACCATTGCCGAAAGCTGGGCCATTATGGAGTACCTCGCTGAGACGCAGGTCGCAGGCGGCAGTCCGCTGGTTCCTGTTGACGCGCTGGAGCGCGCGCAGATGCGTATGGTTGGGCGTTATGCTGACCTGCACCTGGCCGTCAATGCGCTGTTCCCGCTGTTTCGGGCCGCCATGGGTGGTTGCGATGTCGATGCCGGAGCAATGGCGAGTGCCCTGCGTGGCGAGTTGCTGAAAGGGGAGCGCCTGCTATCCGGTCTCGCAGTCGGGCGATCGCTCAATTTGGGCGATATCGCGCTGGCGCCGACGCTCCTTTACTTGCAGGAGCTGGCGCCTGCGGTGGGCATGGCGGACCCTTTACAGGGGTTTCCTCAGTTGCAAACCTGGTGGGATTGGGTGAACAGTATTGATGCTGTCAGCGAGACGCTGCAGGAAGTGCGTGTGGCTTATCACGCCTTCGTGGAGAGTATGGTCGCAAAGGCCTGAATGCCTTCCTGATTCTTCTGGTTTTTGATTTTTCCCGCAGGCGATGGCTGTCGCCTGCGGCGCTCCTTTCTACTTCCCGCCAGGTTTTCCTCAGTGCAATTTTATTTCTGCAGCATACGCAATATGGCGCATCAAATGTTATATTGACATAACATTAGTTCAAGAATAGGATGTTGACGACATTGGAAAAACGGGCGGAGGGCCTGCTATGACCACCACAATCGTTGTGCTGTTCAACCTCAAACCGGGCGTCAGCCCTTCGGATTACGAGCAGTGGGCGAGGACCACGGATCTGCCAACCGTGCAGAAGCTGGGTTCCATCGATGATTTCTCCGTGCTGCGCACTACCGGCCTGCTGGGCACCGACGCGCCGGCGCCCTATCAGTATGTGGAGCTGCTGGTGGTAAATGACATGGAAGGGTTGGGTGCAGATGTCTCCAGCGAAACGATGCAACGCGTCGCTGCGGAGTTCCAGCAGTTTGCGGACAACCCGAAGTTTATGTTGACCGAAACCGTTTAACGATTTGATGACCGGGGGCGCAGCAGATGAATGCACAAGGCAAATATCCCGAGCTGAAAGGCAAGGTGGCAGTGATTACCGGGGCAGGTCGCCGCGAGGGGCTGGGCGAGGCTATGGCCCGGCGTCTTGCTGCAGAGGGTGTAAAAGTGGTGCTGACCGATATCGGTCATGCGGCGGGTGAACACCTGCCCGAAGGCGCAGTAGGCACCAGTGCGGAGATGGAAGATATCGCCACCGAGATCCGTGCAGCTGGCGGTGAGGTCGCGACCTACGCCTGTAACGTTCTGGAACCGCAGGAAGTTCAGTCGGCGGCAGAGTTTGCCCTGGGGCATTTCGGCAGCCTGGATATCTGGGTCAACAATGCCGGTATCGGTTACCTGATGCAGCCGGTGGTTGAGATGGCGGTGGACAAGTGGGATGCCGTGCTTGGTGTCAATCTGCGCGGTACCTTTCTCGGGATCAAATATGCGGCCGAGATTATGTTGCGCCAGGGCAAAGGCGGCCGAATTATCAATATTGGCAGCCAGGCATCAAAGTCCGGGTTTGCCCACGCCGCGGCCTATACCGCATCAAAACACGGCATGGTGGGTCTTACCCGCTCCGCCGCGCAGGAACTGGGCCCGGCAGGTATTACCGTCAATACCATCTGCCCGAATCACGTGACCACAGGCCTGGGTGCCTGGCAGAACGCACACTTTTCCGAAGTGACCGGCAAGGGTTACGACCGATATATGGAAGATATGCGCGCGCGTATTCCCATGGGGCGTCCCGGCCAGCAGGAAGATATTGCCAAGGCCTGCGCTTTTCTCTGCTCCGATGAAGCTTCCTACATTACCGGCGAGGCGATGAACGTCTCCGGTGGCGAAGAATATCACTGACGTTTTTTGAGGGAATGGCGGGTATGAGCAAGCAGGTAACCTGGCCAGGCGATGCGCGGCTGGCACTGTCGATTGTGGTGAATGTCGAGGAGGGCTCCGAGAGCACGCTGCTCGATGGCGACCGCGGCCCGGAACCGGTCGACGAGCTTGGCGTGGCACCACGCAAGCCGATTCGCGCGCATGCCAACGAAAGTAATTATGAGTACGGAATTCGCGAGGGTTGGCCGCGTATCCGGGCGTTGCTTGAGCGCTACCAGGTGCCCGCGACCTTTTGTGCGGCGGCTGTCGCTCTCGAGCGGGCGCCACAGATTGCGCGGTTTATCGCCGACGGTGGGCACGAGGTGTGCAGTCACGGTTACCGCTGGCAACATCAATTTTCCATGGGGGAGGAAGAGGAACGGGCATTTATTCGTGCCGCAATCTCGTCCATTTCTGAGACCACCGGCCAACGGCCGCGCGGCTGGTTGAGTCGCTACCTGCACACGGATAACACCCGGCGATTGTTACAGGAAGAGGGGTTTGATTATCACATGGACGACTACAGTGCCGACCATCCCTTCTGGGCGCCGGTTCAGGGCTCTGATCGTCCCATGCTGGTGTTGCCCTATGCGATCGATTCCAACGATATGAAATTCTGGACAGCGCCTTCACTCACTCCCGAGGCCTGGCTCGATTACGCCTGCCGAACCCTGGATACCCTGTTGCAGGAAGGGGCCGCCCAAACACGCATGATGTCCCTTGGTCTCCACCTCCGCATTATTGGTCGTCCCGGTCGTATCGGCGCGCTGGATGAATTCCTGCGCTACGCGCGTGCTCAAGAGGGCGTCTGGTTCACAACCCGGGCCGCGATCGCCGATGCCTTTGCGGCGCAGGTGCCGGAAAACCAGGTCCGTGAACCGATACGCGGTTGGGAGCGGTTCTGATGTTTAACGCACGCAGCCTGCTGTTTGTACCGGGGCATCGCCCGGAGCGCTTTGCCAAGGCGTTGGCCAGCGCCGCCGATGTAATCTGCATCGATCTTGAGGACGCCGTGCCGCTGGCACAAAAGGCCGAGGCGCGAGAAGCCGTGGCTAACTTTCTAGCCGGTTGTGATATCGCACAGCTGGCACGTCTTATTGTTCGCGTCAGTGCTGTTGGAAGCGAGGAGGGCAGGGTAGACCTGGCCGTCTTCTCAAAGGCCCGGCTGCCCGGGCGGCTGATGCTCGCGAAAACCGAAACTGAAAAAGATATTCCGTTGGCCGCGGAGCTGCTCGGGGTCGATGTGCGCTGGATCGCGCTGATCGAGAGTGCTTCCGGGCTCCTGTCGTTGAATGCCATTTGTGCGGATACGGCACTCGATGCAGTGATGTTCGGTGGTGGTGATTTCGCCGCGCAAATCGGCGCTGAATTTTCATGGGAGCCCCTGTTATGGGCGCGCTCGCAGATGGCGGTTACAGCGGCTGCACACTCGTTGCCATTAATCGATGTGCCTTTCCTTGATGTGCACGACCCAGCGGGGCTTGAGGCGGAAACCCGGCGTGTTGGCGCTTTGGGTTTTTCCGCCAAGGCGGCTATTCACCCGGCTCAGGTCGAACCGATACACCGCGGCTTTGCACCGTCGCCTGAGGCGGTGGAACAGGCGCGCCGGATCGTCGAGGCATTTGAGCGGGCGCAGGGCGGGGCCCTGGTGGTCGATGGGCGTATGGTAGATCAGCCGATCGTGGACAGCGCGCGCAAGTTGCTTGCGCGGGCAGATACCGGTGAAGAATTCGTATAAATCGCAGTGAGAAATTACATATGGCTGGAGAAGTAAAGCAAGTCGGTGAGAACCGTTACCGGGAGACCTTTGGACGTTTCTTCGATGACTTCAAGGTTGGCGATATCTATGAGCATCGCCCCGGGCGGACCATCACCGAAACCGACAATACCTGGTTTACGCTGTTGACCATGAACACCCACCCGGCGCACTTCGATAAGGAATATGCGGCGGGTACGGAGTTTGGCAAACCGCTGGTATGTAGCCCGTTTACCGTGGCGCTGATGGTCGGCATGAGTGTGACGGACATCAGCCAAAAGGCGATTGCCAATCTCGGCTGGGATGATATCCGCCTGACCGCGCCGTTGTTTGTCGGCGACACGCTGTATGCGGAGTCTGAAGTACTTGAGAAGCGTGAATCCAAGTCCCGCCCGACTCAGGGCATCGTCACAGTGCGTACGCGCGGCATCAAGCAGGACGGCACCGAGGTGTGTTCGTTTGTGCGCAAGGTACTGGTGTGGAAGCGCGGTGCCGAGATGGAAGACAAAGTGAATTACTGAGTGGGTGAGCAATAACAGGAGACGGTGATGAGCTGGAGTGCAGAAGACGAGGCTGCGATCCTCGATACCATTGACCGGTTTGTGGCCAATGAAGTCGCGCCGATCGCACGGGAAAAAGATCTCGCTGACGAGTATCCCCATGAGCTGGTGGAAACCATGAAGGAGCTCGGTCTGTTTGGTGCCACCATTGGTGACACTTATGGCGGGCTTTCGCTGTCCGCGAGTACTTATGCTCGCATCGTGCAGAAAATTTCCGCAGCCTGGATGGCGCCCGGCGGTATTTTCAATTCACACCTGATTATGGCTGCGGCTATCGAACGGTTTGGCACTGAAGAACAGAAGCAGCAATTCCTGCCACTGATGGCGGAAGGAAAACTGCGCGGTGGTATCGCCCTTACCGAACCTAATGCGGGTACCGATCTTCAGGCGATTCGCTGTGTCGCCCGTCGGGACGGTGACGAGTATGTGGTAAATGGCAGCAAGATGTGGATTACCAATGCGCTGAACGGCAACTGCCTGGCGCTGTTGGTGAAAACGGATCCCGAGGCAGAGCCGCGTCATCGTGGTATGTCGATGTTTGCGATTCGTACCAAGGATGACGACGGTAACCTGCTGCCGGGTATTACCATCAACAAAATCAAGAAAACCTGTTATCGCGCCATTGATACCGCAGAAGTGGTGTTTGAAGACTTTCGTGTTTCGATGGATAACCTTATCGGTGCAGAAGAAGGGCGCGGGTTCCATATCGCGGTAGGCGGCCTGGAGTTGGGGCGAATCAATGTGGCTGCGCGCGGCGCAGGTATTGCGCAAGGTGCCCTGAAACACGCATTGCGCTATGCCCAGGAGCGCGAAACCTTTGGTAAACCGATCATCGAGCATCAGGCGATTCAACTGAAACTGGGGGAGATGGCGGCGAAAGTGGAAGCCGCCAAGTTGCTGGTGGATCAGGCCGCACGCATGTACGACAGCGGTCAGCGTTGCGATCTGGAAGCCGGTATGGCCAAGTACTTTGCCAGTGAGGCCGGTGTTTACTGCTCCCAGGAAGCGATGCGAATCTTCGGTGGCTATGGCTTTTCTACCGAATACGAAATTGAGCGCTACTACCGTGACGCCATGCTGATGTGCGTTGGTGAGGGAACCAATGAGATGCAGCGCATCATCATCGCCAAGCAGCTGGCTGCGCGTGAGGCAATCTAATGGGTGACTCGACCAAACCCCTGGCCGGTATTCGTGTGGTTGCCGTTGAGCAATACGGCGCCGGCCCCTTTGGCTCCATGCAGCTGGCGGATATGGGCGCAGAGGTTATAAAGATCGAAAACCCGGCGACCGGTGGTGATATTGCCAGGCAGTCCGGCCCGTATTTTCTGGGGAAGGGCGACAGTGACTTTTTCCAGACGTTCAACCGCAGCAAGAAAAGCCTGACCCTGGACCTTAAAAGTACCGAGGGGCGCCAGGTATTCGAGCGGCTGGTAAAGAGCGCCGATATCGTGATGAACAACCTGCGTGGGGACCAGCCGGCGAAGCTCGGCCTGGATTACGACTCCCTTGGTCAGGTGAAGCGGGAAATTATCTGCGGTCACCTTTCTGCCTATGGACGGGATAACGATCGCGCAGGCTGGCCCGGCTACGATTATTTGATGCAGGCAGAAGCGGGCTTTATGGATCTCACCGGCGAGCCCGGCACCCCACCAGCGCGTTTTGGACTGTCGATGGTGGATTTCATGAGTGGGGTTACGCTTGCGACCGGTGTTCTCGGCGCTCTGGTAGGCGTTCTGCGTGGCGGCGCCGGCCGCGATGTGGATGTGAACCTGTTTGATGTCGCGGTTACCCAACTTACCTATCCCGCTACCTGGTTTCTCAACCGTGGTCATGAAACGGAGCGGGTATCCCGCTCCGGACATCCCTCTACCGTGCCTTGCCAGATTTACCGGACTGCGGACGGTTGGGTCTTCGTTATGGCAATGACGGAAAAATTCTGGAAGATCCTTGCGGAGGGGTTGCACCGTAGTGATCTGTTGGAAGACGCGCGCTTCGCCACGGTAGCGGATCGACGGCAGAATCGTGAGCAGCTGACAGAAATCCTCGATACCGAATTTTCTCGCTATTCCAATACCCACTGGGTCGGGCTTTTTGCAGGCAGGTTGCCCATCGCGCCGGTGAACAGTTTTTCCCAGGCGATGAACAATCCCTGGTTGTCACAGACCGGGATGCTGCAGGCAATGCCCCACGTTGACAATAGTCAATTCAGGGTTCTCGCAAGCCCGTTAAAATTCGATGGAAACAGGCCCTCAGGTAGCGGTTGTTCAGCGCTAGGCGCAGATACCAATGACCTGCTCAAGGGACTCGGTTACTCCGCTGCAGATATCAAAACATTGGCCAGTGAGCGGGTGATCTGAGTTGGGCTAAATCAGGTTCTGACCGGAGGCAATTCGACCCATGAAGTTACAAGGCATCCGAGTCATCGATCTGTCTCTCTTTTTACCGGGGCCACACCTGACCATGATGATGGCGGATCACGGCGCCGAGGTAATCAAAGTCGAACCTCTTTCCGGTGAGCCAACCCGCAATATCGGACTGCGCAAAAACGGCGAAGCGGTCTGGTTTCGCAATACGCACCGTGGCAAGAAAAGTCTCTGTCTGAACCTGAAAGATGAAGCGCACAAGGCGGAACTTCTGTCGCTTATCGATACTGCAGATGTTTTTGTTGAAGGATTCAGACCCGGCGCGATGGCGCGGTTGGGGTTGGACTACGACACTCTCAAGTTGCGTAATCCCGGGCTCGTTTACTGCTCCATATCCGCTTTCGGGCAAACCGGTGAAAAACGCCTGAACCCGGCTCACGACCTCAGCATTCAGGCTGATTCTGGAACCGTATTTCTCAATGAAGGCAGTAATGGGGAACCCTGTTCTCCGGCGATGCCGGTTGCGGACATGGCGGGGTCATTGATGGCGTTATCGGGCATACTGATGGCGTTGCTGCGGCGCACAGAGACTGGAAAGGGTGACTACCTCGACATTTCCATGCAGGACAGTCTTGTGGCCTGGCTGCCCAATGCTCTGGGCCCGGTTTTCGCTGAGGGGCGCTCCCCCGTGGTCAAAGCCGAGCGTTCATGGGGCGGTAACGCCATGTACCGGGTATACCGTACTGCGGATGAGCGCTACCTGACGCTCGGCGGCAGCGAGGTGAAATTTGCGGAAAACCTGTTTGCCAAACTGGGACGGCCCGATCTGGCAGAGGTCTGCAGACGGCAGCCCGGAGAGCAGGAAGAGGCGATCACTTATTTACAGCAGACGTTTGCTCGCCGCACACTCGCAGAGTGGTGCACGTGGTTTGACGGGGTAGATGTATGCTGGTCGCCGGTGCGACTGCTGCATGAGGCGCTTGATGAAGCACATCTGAAATCGCGCCAGATGGTTTTCGAAGACGAGCAGGGGAACCGACATCTCGGCGTACCCATCAAGTTTCTGGACGAGCCGGCAATAGTGGATGCCCGCTTGCCTGGACTGGGCGAGCACAATACAAGTTTGCTGGCTTTCGGGCAGGAAGCCTGACGACAAAAGTACACATTATTAGAATAACCAGTGATCTTGGTTTGCAGAGACTACGTAGACAAGAGATCAATAATACACTGAGGTGGTAATCATGCTGACGAACCTTTGGTATGTGGCTGAATGGTCCAAAACAGTAAAAGACAAGCCTGTCCGGGTAAAAATGCTGGGGCAGAACTTCGTACTGTTTCGTGACAAGACCGGCAAGGTCAATTGTCTGAGTGATGTGTGTATCCACCGTGGTGGCTCACTGTCCAAAGGTTGGACCACCAAGCGAGATTGCGTGGCCTGTCCGTATCACGGTTGGGAATTTGATGCTGAGGGAAAAGTTCAGTTTATCCCCTCGCGCGGCGAGGATGCGCCGATTCCGGAGCGCGCTCGTATTGACGCTTACCCCACTGAAGAGCGCTACGGCATGATCTGGGTTTTTCTCGGTGACTTGCCCGAGGAAGAGCGCTATCCAATCCCCGAATTCCCAGAATATGAAGACAAGGCGAACTGGCGCCCGGTAGAAGTCGAATACAACTGGACCGGCTCCGTCGATCGCGTGGTGGAAAATGGCATCGATATCGCACATACCGCTTTCGTACATCCGGGCTTCGGTTACCAGGAGATGGCCAGCAAGAACGAAATCCTCACGGTCGAGCGGGGAGAGTACTGGGGCTCCTCTGACAATGTACTGTACCCGCCACAACTGGAAGGCAATTTCGGCCTGATGAAGCTGTTCCGGGCAGACAAGGCCGCTACTTATGTAACGCCGGCATTCTACCTTCCCGGGCACTGCGTACGACTGCATATCAAGGTCAATTCCTGGATGGAAATGATTATCTTCGATGCCAATACACCGATTGATGAAAATACGACGCGCTCATTTGCCGTGCAGGTACGGAATTTCTTCAAGTGGCCGATGTTCGACAACGGTGCCAAGAAGCGGACCAAAAAAGTCTTTGGTGAAGATGGGGATATCGTTGCCGATCTTTCACCCAACTACCTTCCAGAGTCCCTCGAGAATGAAGTCTCCGTTGAGCAGGACAAGTTCATGGGGGCCTGGCGAATGATTCGCCGCAAGCATATCGAAGAAAAAGGCTGGAAGATCGATACAAAAGCCATGAAACCCTTTGAAGGCGAAAAGGTTTTCACCATTCCCTCGCCAGCGCGCCGTACCAATCCGCACTTGAAGTGGGCACTGGATACGGTGCCGTTGGTCGCGCCGACCCGTCGAAGTGTGGCAACCCAGACCGAAGAGCCGGCCACAACTGAGCCCGCCTGAAAGGATGGTAGGGTGATATAGCAACTGAAGAAGAAATCACCCGGGGTATCACCTAAAGATTTTTCTCCTTGAGCCGCGCGAAAGCGCGGCTTTTTTATGGGCGCTGTTTGTATCGAAGCGAAATTACGGCGGGGTCATGCATGCGGTTCGCCTGGCGAACAGCGTGCGTATTAGCAGGTTAGCGCGTTGCGGCTTTTCCTTTCAGCCGTGAGGAAGTGCCAAGGGCGAATGTCGGGAAAAGTAAGACCAGCATTGCTGTGGCAAAAGGGATCAGCCGTTCGGCCCAGTCGCCCGTTGTATTGGGCAGTAGCGACAGAATCACAGCGAGACCGAAGCCGGTGGCAATGGAGCGTGCTACCGCAGCCGGAGAAAGCGTTGCCCCGGCGAGACGTGCCAGTATGGTCGGGGCAAAGGCGGAGCCGATGGCGACCCATGCAAACAACACGCGTTCGAAGATGGTTGCAGGTAAATACAGCGCAATAATTACCGCGCAGATCGCCACGCTCAACATTGAAAGTCTCGATAAAAGGAGCTCCCGCTGCGGCATTAGTCGCTTCAGTTGCAGGTCGTGTGAAATCGTTGCCGCCACAACGAGCAGCATGCTATCGGCGGTAGACATAATCGCCGAGAGTACTGCGGCGAGAAGAATCGCTGCCGCAAAGGGAGGGAGCAGCTGGGACGATAATTCAAAAAACAGTGCTTCAGGGTCTTGCAGTTCGGGAAGCAGTATTCTGCCCAGCAGGCCGAGGGTAAACATGCTCAGGAATACAATGGAAAACCAGCCGATGGACAGGATCTGTGCCTGTTTGAGTGCCCGTTCATTCCTTAGCGCCATAAACCGGTTGAGCAGGTGAGGCTGCCCCAGGGTACCGATGCCGATGGCCAGGTTTCCAATGGCAAAGCCGAGTGCGGCCAAGCCGCTGTTGCGTCCACTGAGGGACAGCATCTCGGGGGAAAATAACTCGGATTGTCGGATTTCTTCCCAGCCGCCAATACTCAGGAATGCAACCACTGGTAGTAGTACCGCGGCTACCAGCATGAGTCCGCCCTGCAGAGTATCGGTAATACTTGCGGCCCAAAAACCGCCCAGAAAGGTGTATATGGTGATGATCGCGGCGCCGAGAATCAGGCTTTCCGCCAGCGGTCTGGAAAAGACCGTGGCAAAGGTTGTGGCCGCTCCCTGAAATTGGGCGGCGATATAAAAGACGAATGAAATCAGGATCACGCCGGAAGCGAGTAGCTTTATTTTGTGGCTCGCTAGCGAGCTCGTGCCTTCCGGATTGTCGGCGAGAAATGCGGTCAGCGTGATCTGATCCCGTTCGCGTGTATGGTGCATCAGGCGCGGTGCAATCCACAGCCAGGCGGTGGCGCAACCGGTAACTGCTCCAGCCACAATCCATATTGCCGATATCCCCAGTACATAGGCGGCACCACTCATGCCGAGCAGTGTCCACGCCGAGGCGCTGCTGGCGCCATAGCTAATTGCCGCGACCACCGGACCGAGGTTACGGCCGCCGAGAAAATAATCGGTGGTACTTCGGGTGCGCCGCTGGGACCAGAAACCGATCAACAACAGTATTACTTTGTAAATAATCAGCGTGGAGACAGCGACCGAAATGTCCATGGTTGGCCTTTGTATGCGTTGAATTTATGGGCGTGACATGAATGACTATCTCAGTTTCTCTGCGTAAGTACATGGGGAAACGGCGGGGATATGGCTTGAATTTGCGATTTATCAAAAACAACTATATCAAAATATTTTGATGAAGAGTGGTCTGGGTAGACTGGGTGTATGGCGTCGTGAGGGGAATCTTCGCGCGTCCTGGCAAGAACAATTAAAAAGGCAGAACCACCTATGTCTGAATATACCGTTTTTACTTCAGAGTCTGTTTCCGAAGGTCACCCGGACAAAATGGCTGATCAGATTTCTGACGCAGTACTGGATGCAATTATTGCGCGCGACCCCGATGCGCGGGTTGCCGTTGAGTCGGTGGTAAAAACCGGGCTCGCGATGTTGGTGGGTGAGGTAACCACCAGTTGCTACGTCGACCTGGAAGACGTGGTACGTGATGTTATTACCGGTATTGGTTACGACAGCTCCGAGGTCGGTTATGACGGCTCAACTTGTGCGGTACTGAACGCAATTGGTAAGCAGTCGGTCGATATCAATCAGGGCGTTGATCGGTCTAAACCGGAAGATCAGGGTGCTGGTGACCAGGGGCTGATGTTCGGTTATGCCACCAACGAGACGCCCACCCTGATGCCCGCACCGGTGTATTACTCTCATCGACTGGTCGAGCGCCAGGCTTACCTGAGAAAGAAAAATATCCTGCCGTGGTTGCGCCCGGACGCGAAGAGCCAGGTCACATTCCGTTACGGGGAAGATGGCAAACCCGAAGCCATTGATGCGGTTGTTCTCTCCACCCAGCACTCTCCGGATATCTCGCTGGAAGACCTGAAAGCGGCGGTGATGGAAAACATCATCCTCGAAGTGCTGCCTGGTGAATTACTGCATGAAGGAACGCAGTATCACATTAACCCAACCGGTAACTTTGTGATTGGCGGTCCGGTCGGGGACGCGGGTGTAACCGGTCGCAAAATTATTGTGGATACCTATGGCGGTATGGCCCGTCACGGTGGTGGCGCTTTTTCCGGTAAAGACCCGTCCAAAGTGGATCGCTCAGCGGCCTACGCAGGCCGTTATGTTGCCAAAAATGTGGTGGCGGCTGGTCTGGCGGATCGTTGCGAGGTTCAGGTGTCCTATGCCATTGGGGTAGCGGAACCCACGTCCGTATCGGTAAATACGTTCGGAACCGGTAAGGTCAGTGATACGCAGCTGATCCAGGCGATTAGGGAGGTATTTGACCTGCGCCCCTATGCCATCACCCGAGTTCTGGACCTGAAACATCCGATGTACCAGTTGACTGCGTCATACGGCCATTTTGGTCGTGAGCCGTTTGAGCACACTTACAGGTGGAAGGAAGGTGGGGAGAAAAAATGCTCTACTTTCACCGCGTTCACCTGGGAAAAAACCGACAAGGTTGATGCGCTGACGAAGGCCGTGTTCGGCTGATTTTCCAGCCCGGCGCATTGAGCGCCGGGCCACCCCTGTCAATCCAACGAACAAATAGCACGCAGCTCTGGCGATAGAGAGGGGCATCGCTTTACCTGCATAACGGGAGACTGATATGAGTGAATTTACGGATTACAAGGTTGCAGATATCAATCTGGCCAACTGGGGGCGCAAGGAAATTGCCATTGCAGAGGGTGAGATGCCTGCACTGATGGCGTTACGCCGCAAGTACAAGCAGTCGCAACCCCTTGCCGGTGCGAAGATCTTGGGTTGTATCCATATGACAATCCAGACGGCAGTGCTGATCGAAACCCTCGTGGAGCTGGGTGCGGAAGTTCGCTGGTCATCCTGCAATATTTTCTCTACCCAGGATCACGCGGCGGCCGCTATCGCTGCTGCGGGAATCCCGGTTTTTGCCTGGAAGGGCGAGACCGAAGATGAATTCTGGTGGTGCATTGAGCAGACCATCCTGGAGAAAACCGGTGGGAACACAGTTTGGGATGCCAATATGATCCTGGACGATGGCGGGGACCTGACCCAACTCTGCCATGAGAAGTATCCGGAACTTCTCGATCGCATTCATGGTATCAGTGAGGAGACCACGACTGGCGTGCACCGCCTGCTGGAAATGCTGGAAATGGGTGAGCTCAAGGTACCCGCGATCAATGTGAACGATGCGGTGACCAAGTCCAAGAATGACAATAAGTATGGTTGCCGGCACTCGCTCAGCGACGCGATCAAGCGGGGTACCGATCACCTGTTGTCCGGAAAGAAAGCACTGGTTATCGGGTACGGTGATGTGGGTAAAGGATCCGCGGCTTCACTGCGCCAGGAAGGGATGATCGTCAAGGTCACCGAGATCGATCCGATCTGTGCGATGCAGGCCTGTATGGATGGCTTTGAAGTGGTGTCGCCCTATAACCAGGGCATCAATACCGGAGAGCTTGCGGATATCGATAGCGGGCTGTTGAGTACAGCCGATCTGCTTGTGACCACCACAGGCAATATCAATGTCTGCGATGCGGCGATGCTACAGAGCCTTAAAAGTGGGGCAGTGGTATGCAATATCGGTCATTTCGATAATGAAATCGACACGGCCTTTATGCGCGAGCACTATGAGTGGGAAGAGGTTAAGCCGCAGGTCCATAAAGTGTATCGGAATCGCTCAGATAATAACTATCTGATCCTGTTGTCGGAAGGTCGCCTGGTCAATCTGGGCAACGCAACGGGCCATCCCTCGCGCATCATGGATGGCTCTTTCGCCAATCAGGTACTGGCCCAGATCTATCTTTGGGAACGCAAGTTTGCTGACCTCCCGGCCGCGGAAAAGACCGCTCAGCTCTACGTCAAGGTCTTGCCCAAGAAGCTGGATGAGGAGGTGGCGAAAGATATGGTGGAAGGTTTCGGGGGCGTGATAACGCGCTTGACGCCGGTTCAGGCGGATTACATCCATGTGAGCGTTGACGGACCCTACAAGCCGGAGAGCTACAAATACTAGGCTGCGCCCACTGTATTCAAACATAGCCTCTGCCCCCGGGCGCGCTGTGCGAGTTCGGGGGCCTTTTTGTTTAAGGATGGTCATTTTATTGTGGGAGCAAGGTTGCCGGAGGGCCCGAAGCTGGTGCCTTTAGGTCAATAGTAGGGCGGTGATTGCCAGCTTTTTGGGCAGAACGAAATCTGTCCAGAAAATGCACACTGGTCACGCCGGGGAAAAATTGACATTTCTCAATTTCCCCCTGTTTTACCTTTAAAAGTTATATTGATAGTACATTTTTCCGTTGGTACTGTTTGGTGGTGTTACGAGAAGCCAACTACGGGTTACGTCAGCAAAGGGACTTTGGATCAGTCCAGTTCATGCTTTTTGCCCCTTGATGTTGTTGCAGACCAGTCAGGCGTAAAGAAATAATCATAAATATGCCCTGGAGGGATAAATGTCCAAGTTCAAGCGACAGCCGCTATACGTTGCGGTCGTGGCGGGAAGCCTCGCATCAACGGCGATTGCAGCCCCTGATGAAAGCGTTGCCAAAGCGGTTGGGGCCGATCGGGCACAGCCTGTACTGGAAGAAGTGACGGTGACGGCTCGAAACCGTTCCGAAAGCCTGCAGGAAATCCCGGTTGCGATTAACGCATTTTCCGCAAAGGAAATTGAGCGTGCCGACATGCAGGATCTGCGCGATGTGGTACGGAGCTCCCCGGGCCTGGTCTACGATTCCTCCGGTACTATCGCCACCGGCGCTATCAGCATTCGCGGTATGAGCCAGCCGGGTCTTATCGGTGACGACACCAACGTGGCGATGTTTGTCGATGGTGTATACGTGTCCGGGCGGGCCTCGACCTTTATGCCGATGTTGGGCCTGGAGCGTATCGAGGTGGTGCGCGGTCCACAGTCCGCAATCTACGGCCGCAATGCCTTTTCCGGCGCGATGAATTACATCACCACCAAGCCGGGTCAGGATTTCGAAGGCATGTTCGAGGTGACTGGCGGTGCTGAGGGGCAACAGGGCGTCAAGGGGCGATTGTCTACCCCGTTGGGTGACAAGTTCGCCGTAAGTGTGGATCTGGTGAACACCGAGTCCGGATCCACATTCAAGCAGGACGACACCTACCTGGGGGCCATCGACAACGAATCCCAGCGTGTGCGCCTCCTGTTCAACCCTACCGATAACCTTGAGTTCGACTTCTCCGCTGCACATATCGATATGCAAGAGCATCACAATGCGGGCTATGAAGTTGAAAAGAATGCGGAGATTCCGTTTGGGGAAATTTCCGATCCCTCACATCCGCCATTTTTGTGGCCGGTCGGCCAAGATGGCGTGTCTGGTCCGTTTGGTCCATTTGGTCCTCCTGGCGAATACAACACCTTCACCAATGAACTCACAGCAGCGGGTATTGCGGCATTAACCGGTGGACCTACTGCCTATTACGGCGAGGCTAAAGCGGGCGATCCCGATGGATTTGCCGGTAATGCGTTCGGTGTAACCAATAAGTCTGACCTGTACAGCATGCGCGTCAACTGGGATGTGGGTAATGTTACCCTGACCTCGATTACCGCTGCATCTGACATAGAGACCCGCTCACTGCAGGGGTATAACAATGCCTATTTCGGTGCAACCATGGTGTTCGCACCGTTTATTGCAGTCGATACCGGAACCGGCCCGCTTACCGCGACCGAAGATATGCCCAACCTGATCGGGTCATTTACGCTGGGAGGTCAAGAAGCTTATCTTCTCGGCGTGAATGCGTACAATTACGGTGGTCAGCCCAATGATGATCGTCAGATGCTGAGCCAGGAATTCCGTATTCAGTCCAACGACTCGGGCCCCATGCAATGGAGTGCGGGTTTGTTGTATTCGGAAACTGACCTGGATCAGTGGCTTTCATCCAGTGCACTGCCCGCCAGCGGCAGTCCATTCGGTGATGCGATCAACAGTGCATCCATCGCGTCCTCGATTCTGTCGGTAGATGAAAACGGCGATGCGCGCAAGATCACCCAGACCAACCACGCCACCCAGATGGAATCGGCGTTTGTTGCGCTCGCTTACGATTTCACCGATAAGCTGAATGTGGGCGTCGAGGCGCGTTATACCAAAGAAGAAAAGGTTGCGGACAATGTGCTGCACTTTACCGGTGCCCAAGGCGAGCAGGAAGGTAGCTGGGACTGGATATCTCCTCGCCTGATTGCGACCTATATTTACGATGAATACACCACTTTCTACCTGAATATTGCGGAAGGTTCCAAGTCCGGTGGTATCAACGGTGGTACACCGCTGGCATCGGAAGTTACCTACGACCCGGAAAAAAACGTAACCTACGAGATTGGCGCCAAGCGCACAGTGTTGGATGGTCGCGGTTACATGAATATCGCCGCCTACCAGGTGAACTGGGATGACCAGCAGATTCGTTCTTTCTCCCAATTCAGTAACGGCGCGACCATTCCCGCCGCTATTGTGACCAACTTGGGTGAGGTTGAAATCCGCGGTGTGGAAATCGAGACGGCTTTCCAGATCAGCGATAACTGGAGTTTCCACTCCGCGTACACCTTTAACGATGCGGAAGTGGTTAAAGGTATACAGACCTTTAGCTATGGCTTTGTGGATTACGAGGCGATGGACCTCAATTCAACCAGTTATGATTACTGTGTCGATGTCTTTAATCCTATGGTTGAGGGTGGCCAGAGCTGTCTGGTCCCGGCTAACGCGCCGCAGGTATCTGACGGTGATCTTTCCGGTAAGGAAATGGTTAATAACTACCGCAATACCTTCAATGCAGGTTTCCGCTACCGTCGCGATCTGGGTAACGGTGCCGAGTTCTACACCGACCTGAGTTCCGTGTGGAAGGACAAGCGCTATATCAACACCGTGAATACCCTGTGGATCGAAGATCACTGGGATGTGAACCTGATTGCCGGTATCGACGGTGATAACTGGTACGGTAAGTTGAGCGTCAAGAACCTGCTCGACGACGATACGCCCTCCAGTGCCTATCGTCCGTATATCTGGACCCAGGAGCAGGAACCGGCAATCATCAACCGCATGGGTCGCATGAGTAGCCTGAGCGTGGGGTATCGCTTCTAAATGTCCTCGTGAGATGGTTCTTTTGGTTGTAACTTTGCCCGCTTCGGCGGGCATTTTTATACGTGCTATCTTTCTCTTTTCTCTTTTCTCTTTTCTCTTTTCTCTTTTCTCTTTTCTCTTTTCTCTTTTCTCTTTTCCCGCTTCGCGTGCTCGCGACTCGTTATTGGCGCCGTAAATGAGGGTGGTAACCTTGATCCATTACTGATGCGTTGCTGATTCCTCAAAGGGATTGGTTACTGTCAGGGGGCGAAGTTGGGTGAGCGAGTGGCAGAGAGTTTGGAAGGAGGGGAGTGGGACGGATGCCTCTTGATGGGAAGCGGGAGGCATTACTATTGCTGATAGTATTACCTCCGGCAATTTATGGTCAGGCTGGCATCGGTACCTGTAAGATTTCCTGATGTTGTTCCGCCCGGAGGCGTGGCCCGAACTGGGAAACCACTTTGCCGGCTGCGCGGTTGGCAAGCATCGCCGCCTGCTCAAAGTCATGTCCGTGGGTAATGGCGAACAGGAACGCGCCCGCGAACATATCCCCGGCGCCGTTGGTATCAAGCGCTGAGACCGGTTCTGAACCCACTCTCACGGTTTTTGTTCCGTCGTAGACAAGCGCTCCTTCGGCACCCAAAGTAATGGCAAAACACTTGGCGTATTGCTTCAGTTTCTCGGCGGCCGCCTCAATTGTTTGTGCGTCGGTAAAATCCATGGCTTCGTCCCGGTTGCAGAACAATAGATCCACTTGCTCTCCGATCATTTCCAATAGACCTTCGCGGAAAAACTGCACCATGCCGGGATCCGAAAGGCTGAGCGCCACCCGGGTCTTATTGGCGCGGGCAATTTGCGCAGCCTCAATGGCAGCAGCACGACCGGTTTCCGAGGTCACCAGGTAGCCTTCGAGGTAAAGATATTCAGATGCTGCAATCGCTTCCCCATGGAGCTCTGCGGTGGACAGGGTTTCGCTGATGCCCAGATAGGTGACCATGGTACGTTCGGCATCGGGGGTGATCATTACCAGGCATTTGCCGGTATCACCCATTTCTCGAAACAGCGTGCGATGATAGTTGACGCCGGCACTCTCGAGATCATTGAGGTAGAAATCGCCGTTCTCGTCTGCCGCCACTTTACAGCTATAGAAAGTGTCCGCACCAAAATAACTTGCGGCGATGATCGTATTGGCGGCTGAGCCGCCACTGGCCCGTTTGGCGGCCACGAGATGGCCCTCGAGTTGTGACAGCAACTGTTGCTGGCGTGCGCTGTCGGCCAGCGTCATCAGGCCTTTGTCCACCTGCAGGGTCTTGAGATCCTGATCCGACACTTCGATTTCCGTATCGACCAGGGCAGCGCCCAGGCCATAAACGTGATATTTGTTCATTGGGTTTTCTCTTCCGTCACCAGTGACGTTCGCTCAATGGCAGGGTGGTGCTTCGTCACCAGCTTCATATAGCAGTGCCCGGCAAAGCGCTCCGGCACATCCAGCGGCGTTTCCAGTACCGGCAGCTGCCAGTCTTCACCGTCAGTATCCAGTGGGGTGCAGAGCCAGGATGGACCATCCTTTTGAGCGAGTGGCGTTAGCCCCGGAGGCTCTATCCCGCCAAGCAGGTACTTCTGCAATGCAGGGAGTGGCACGACCGGCTCGCCATCGGGTGCACCGAATGTAGCCGCGAGAGCGGCACCGGACTTGAGTTTCAGCCACAGCTCGCCGTTTGGCTCACCATCCTGCCCAAGGCATTCCAGGGCGTGAACATCCAGGACGCCCTCGGAGAGGGCGGGTTTACACAGGATGAAAGCGGTGTAACTGTCCGGTGTGTGTTCCGGCATGGGAAGCTGTTGCTGAAAGCAGGTATTCAGATCATCCAGTACAGCGGTATCCACATGATCCCGGTATACGTGCACCCGCACCTCACTCGGACTCAATGGGACGGCGGGGTTAAGGCGCAGCTGTAACCATCGGACCTGTGCCTGAAGCGTATCGTATGGGTGCACAAAAACCTCCGGTTTAGCCGAACTGGTTTCTCAGGGACGCAGCCGCGAGACACATGGAATTGATTTTCCGGAAGGCAAAATCCCGCTCCAGGAACCACATGCCGCAATCCGGCGCGAGGCTGATTCGTTCCTTGGGCACAACTTCCATGGCATCGATCACCAGCTTGCGAATCGATTCAATCTCCTCGACTTCCCCTTGCGGATCCAGGTTGAGTACACCGATGGCTACCAGTTTGGTCCCGACGGACTGCAGGAAGTCCGGAGTGTGGCCTGGCTGGGCGTATTCCGTGTGAATGGCGTCGATATCCGATTCCGCGATAAGGGATACCGCTTTCGGATAAATGGGGCTCGGTTCTTTCAGGGCGATATTTTTGGAATAGCCATAGCAGACGTGTACAGAAGTCATGCAATCAACACCGCGAACCATACGGTTAATCGCCTCCACGGCAAAATCCTGACACTGACTGTAACGGAAATGCACTTCGGGTTCGTCAATCTGGATCAGGTCCACACCGGCTGCCGCCAGTGCTTTCAATTCCTGATTCAGCGCATCGGCAATGGCGAAACACAGTGAGGCCTGATCCGTATAGATACCGGTATCAACCAGGCGATAGGACAGGGTGACCGGGCCTATCACGGTGATTTTGCTGCGTTTGGCCGCGTAGCGTTTCAGGAACGGAATATCACTGGCAACCATCGGTCCAGGCCAGCGGATCTTTTCCCGAACCGCCGGGAACAGAACCTTGTGGGCCTGCTTGGGCTCATCGTCCTTTTGCAGATCGGCACCCACATTGGTGGCCTTCTGCTTCATTTTCAGGTACTCGGTAATGTCGTTGTGAAAGTTGGTGAATTCCGCCGGATTATCCTGGTCGATCCCCTGCAGATTGTAGAAATGACCACTGAAGGTCTGGCGGCGAACCTCGCCATCCGTCGCGAATGTCATACCGGCCATATTCTGGTCGTAGATGGCGAGGCGCACGGCATCGTCGATTGCTGCGGGCAGCAGTTCTTTATCGACATTCCACCAGGTGCCTTCCTTCTGGTAGACCTTGTCATGGTCGGCCAGCCATCTTGGTTTTACGTAGCTGCCTACCAGCTGGGTCGGAAACAGGTCTGTCTTCCACATTTGGGTATACCTCGCTCTAGCTGACCGTCGTGCGGCCGTTATTTTTTTTGAGGGGTGCAACCTGTCCCACTCCTTTGTCACATTGAGAGGGCGGGCAGGGTGCCGATAGGTCGGCGCGCCTTCCTTGGCTCAGGATTCAGTAGCGGCGCTGACGAAGCGATCGTGCTCTTCAATTGAAGGCAGGTCGCCTGCAGCCACGCCAAGCCACTTGTCGCCTTCCTCCGGAAGCATCACCGGGATGCCTTCAACGATGGGGTACTGGCGGCCGCAATCGCTGCAGCCCAGCCAGTCGTTTTTCACTTCTGTGAGTACGCCCTTGTTATTGCGGGTGCAGTGGGGGCAGCGCAGGATGTCGATGTAATTTTGAGTATTCATGGTCTCTCTCCCGTTATGGGTATTGCATTGAAATCGGTTATGCCTGAGCGGGGATTCCGGTGTCTGGCTCGGCTTCTGCACCGGCTTGCAGGCCTTCGATGGTGACGTTGCGCACCACCAGGAAGCTGAATACAACCATCAGTGCTTGCAGGACAAAAATGAGTGCAAAGGCAAGGTTGGCTGTCAATACTTCGCTCTCCACCAGCAGAGAGTAGAGGCACCCGCTGACGGTAAAAGAGAGGAAGAGACCGATGACTTGCCCGAGGCTCCAGAGTCCCAGATAGCGGCTCTCCTGACCTTCAACGGTCATGTCCGCCATAAAACTGATGGACGGGAATACAAGCAAGCCGAGGGCGAATGCGCTGTAGCAGTAGAAAACATTGAACAGCGTCAGGTTCTGCAGCCAGGCCGCCCAAGCGAGAAGGGCGAAGCCGATAATGGACAGAGTGGCGCCGATGGCCATCAGGCGCTTACCGAAATCCATTGGCAGGGTTTTCTCGTTTTCGACAGAAAGCCCCGCTGCTTTTTTGGCCTGCAGGCGTTTCTTGGCCGTGACGCCCACGAAAATGCCACACGCGGCCATGCCCAGGGTCTGGATGCCGTTGTAGAAGCGCTGGTAGATGGTGGATTCGCCTGCAGGAAGCCCGAACAGGTCATCGGCCCACAGCTCCTGCAGCATGTCCTGCAGGAAGACTGAGAGCAGGGAGAAAATGATGAAAACAAAGAACAGCATGGCCTGACGGTTGTAAGTCAGTACAGCCATGGATTCTTTTATCGGTTCCAGCAGTTTCACGGGTTTCGGCGGATTGGTTTTTATCTCCTGAAGTTGATCCTTGTTGAGTGGTGTTTCCAGCTTTACCAATCCCAGGATAGTGATGCTGATCATCACGATTGGTGTGAGGTTGTAGAGACCCTGCATGGCTTCCAGGCTGTAAACCGGCATCAGGATGCCAAACACCCAGGCCCAACCGGCCATCGCCAGCGCCTGTACGGTCCAGGTAAGCGTGACAACCCGGGAGCGACTCTCTTTGGTGGTGACATCGTTCAACAGGTCGAGGAACACATTGGCCTGCATGGCGATGCAGATACCAAAGGCGCAGAACAACAGCAGGCAGTAAAAATAGGCGAGGCCACTGCCTGCCTGCATGTCCACCAGCACACCAGGCATCAGCGGAAACGCGCAGCTGCCGAGGAGGGTGCCCAGGAGCATATAGGGGGTGCGGCGGTAGCCCAAGATTGGCCAGCGTTCGCACATGCGGCCGATAATTGGCTGGATGGGGCCAAACAGGGTGTAAACACCGATCAGCAATGAGATGATCGCTGCGGGCAGCCCCATTTCAATAATGGCGATGCGGTTGAAGCTCGTCACCACCATGCAAAAGCTCCAGGCGATGGCGATTTTCTGCAGGGTAAACTGCAACTTCGCCTGACCTTCACTCACTTTCATTTCAATTCACCTTTTGAATAAATTGACATTGGCTAGCCGAGATCCGCGGCCATGGCATTGCTGAGTCCATCTTTGCTGATGCGTTTATGGAAGTTTTCTGCGTTGATCTGCCAAAGGAAGTAGAGACTGTACAGACTGACGAAACCCTCTACCGTAAAGATGATGGCGAACCCATCGGACGCAGCGAACAGGCCACTTTCAATCAGTGAGGTCACCATTTGCCCGCCGGCCATGGATGCGAGACCGCTAGCAAAGGCAATCGCAAATCCCCAGAGCCCTATATAGGCGCCGCGCTCATTGTCAGTGGTGAACTCCATCATAGTGGTCAGGGTGCCGACCAGTGCGAATCCGTTGCAAAAGCCCATGGCAACCAGTGAATAATTGACGATGGTCGCTTCGGCCATATAGGCACCATAGGCGAGGGCGAACATTGATAGCCCTATGCCGCTGATGCCAAACGTGATCGCGCTGATCTTGGAAATTCCTCCGCGGAAAACGAGCGCGCCCATCAGGAACATGCCGACAATGGCTCCGCTGCCCCATATTTGCTGGAAGCGACCTGTTTCACCAACGGTCATCCCGAGTACATCCGCGCCGAATACCTCGAGGATGTTGTCCTGAAGGCTATAGCCGAACATGAACAGGAAAATAAAGCAGAAGAAATTTCTTACCGTACGGTTCGTGATGACGTCAATAGTGAAGTCCTTGAGGCTGGAATGCTCCTCTGCCTCCAGCTTTCCACCATTCGGCATGACATCTCCCGGCTTACGGCGTTTCTCGACACCGAGCAACCCCAGTAATGTAGTGACGCCAACCACTGGTATGGATAGCAGATACAGCGAGCGCATCGTCTGCTCGTCGTAGGTTGGCATGTAGCCGCGGATAAATTGGAGTGATGCGATCATGCCAATGATCAGCATGGTCCAGATCAGTGCCGTTACCAGGCCTCGGCTGCGCTCGGGGATTACCTCTGCAACCAGGGCCAGGTGGTTGGCACCGGCCATCGCGAACCCGATACCAAACAGTACGAGCACCAGGAAGGCAGCTATGTATGTAATGTACGGAATTGTCAGGCCGAACAGCTCATCGGGAGCCTGGGACATTGGCACCACGATGTAAGGCAATACAGCGACTGCCGCTGCTGAGAGCAGCATCCCGATTAGAACGTATGGTGTACGGTGCATACCGAACAGCGGAACACGATCTGCCAGCCGGCCAAGGACGACCCCAAAGGGTGAAAGAAAGTGGTAAAGCCCCAGGAGACTGGTTATGACAACTGCCGTGATACCAAGTTCGTAAATGGAAATACGGTTGAAATTACTGGTCAGAATTGCAAAAAGCCAGCCAGCAGCTGCACGTGGTAATGTTAATTGAAAGGCCCTCAAGACCAGTAGGAACCTGTCCATAAAATGCCCTTAGGTTAATAATCGTTATTAGAATATTTGTCGCAAGGCGACAGGGGCTAAACCTCAACCACCGGTATGGACTACTTGCCGATGCCTGTAATCGGATACAGGTGGAACTCCCACTTCACATCTTCAACCGCGTGGATATCGTCAAAATGTGACTCAGCCCAGGGGCGAACCTTAGCCATAAGGGCATTGATCTGTTCCCTTGTCAGGCTCCAGGTTTCATTGTGTATCCCGTTCTCCATTCGCTCGAGGATTTCGGCTACGGAAACTTTTTCGACCCAGCTGCACGCAACGATCGGACGAGTCATCTGTCCGCCGAGCTTCTGAATTTCCTGGAATAGAGCTGGACCAGCCGCGTCGGTAGGGTGCATTTCAGGGGCAATGTCCAGGGTGAACATACGGGACTGGCTTCTGAGCTGGCCTGCACCAGACTCTTCGTCGAGGACATCGCGGCCGATGATAAAGGTACCGTCCGGCTTCAGGACACGTGCGGCTTCTTTCAGTGCATCCCGCCAGAATTTAATCTGGTGTAATACGTTGGTGGTGATCACCGCATCGAATGTGTTGGTGGCAAATGGTGTTTGCAAAACGGTGCCAACGGTTTGTCGAGCAGGGATGTTGCGATCCTCTGCCAACTTCTTTGAGGCCTTGAGCATGTGATGCTCAATATCCATTGCAATCATGTCAGTATGCGCAGCAATCGGGACGGAAATTCGCCCGGCTCCACCACCGAAATCCATGATCTTTGCGCCTTCGCCGACGAGTTCGGCAGCCGATTGGCCAAGCGCGGCCGCAGCATCGAGAGGAATATTATTGATGTCGTTGTAGATTGCTGCGATCTCTACATAAGACATTTCATTATATGCTTTGCTCATGGCGGCTCCCGCTTCAGCTTTATTGTGTTTTAAGAACCTTAGCGCAGAACAGTTTTCATTTATATCGAAGTTTTTTGATATAGATCGCTGTTTTTGACTTATATCAAGCTGCTCCATTTATCTTGCTTCAGGGGCAACATTGGTCATCCCTGGATTTCTTTCATGCCTGAACTCATTAGGTAATAAGAGAAGCCTAATCCTTTTGTTTCTACTATTTATATTTCTTCAGTTTCTCGGGGATGACGAAGCGTTGATACGGGGGGTATTTTAAGGGGGGCAGTGATTTCTTATCGAATTGACTGCTCAGCTCAGCTCAGCTTTGATCGAGTTCGAGTCGTCGGTATGGTGGCAGAGTGCTTGGGGGAGGATGGAATCAAAAAACACTTGGGTGTTTTTTGACCCTTCGGGCTCGCGTTGCTCGGCCTTAACTCGCTGGCGCGAGTTAATCGAACCTGGGAGGTTCGTCTGCCGCTAGAGCTTGGCATATAGGAACAGGCATGGCAGTGCGGTTCCGGGAGGATGGACTCAAAAAACACTTGGGTGTTTTTTGCCCCTTCGGGCTCGCTCTGCTCGGTCTTAACTCGCTGCGCGAGTTAATCGAACCTGGGAGGTTCGTCCACCGCCCGAACTTGCCATACAAAAAAAGCCCGATCCTTTCGGATCGGGCTTTTTTTGTATGGCGCGCTCGGGAGGATTCGAACCTCCGACCGCCTGGTTCGTAGCCAGGTACTCTATCCAGCTGAGCTACGAGCGCGTTGAGGCCGCGAACAATACGGATTCATCCGTTGGAGGTCAAGTGGAATTTTCAAAAAAATATAGAAATCAGTCGGTTAGGGACCAATCGGCCGATTGGTGGTTGGCTCTGGCGCGTATTTGGGGGCTGCCAGAGGGTTACCCCGCCCGGTGCCATGAACAGCGCTAGACTGAAAGTAGGGAAGGGGCGACGTAAGCAGGTAGGGCTGCCGGTCAGTTGATGATTGGGGCCATGATAGTGGTATCAGGTGCCAATCGTCGCATGCCTTCCCCTGATTATGGAGTTTTCCGGGACGTTCCCTGCATATAATCAGGGCTGATTTGGGTGCCAAACAGGGTAGTAGGCTTTTGAACAGGTTTATTGAGCAAATCAGATGGGAGCCGGGTATCGGCGATCCGACGGTGATGGGATGGCTGACTGTAGTGGCATATTTCGTCACGTTTGTCCTTGGGCTTTTTGTTGTGATGCGCAGCGATTGGCTATTTCAGGGCCGGCGGGACAAGCAGAAGCGGCTATGGATGCTGATTACTGTCGCCATGTTGTTTCTTGGGTTCAATAAACAGTTGGATCTTCAATCCCTGTTTACGGATATTTTCCGCGTGTTGTTTCGGGAAGCCGATCTCTACGACAACCGGCGATCGTTCCAGAAGCTGTTTATCCTGAGCGTGTTGCTGGGCGGTGTCGCGGCGACGACCTGGCTTCTCTACCAGTATCGCAAGCTGCTTCGTTATCATGTGCTGGCAATTTCCGGGCTATGTGCGCTGGCGATATTTATTGTTGTGCGCGCTTCATCGTTCCATGGAATGGATCGATTGATTGGGTTTGAACTGCTTGGGGTTCGGATCAACTGGATTCTTGAGTTAGGTGGTATTGCCCTGATAGCAGTGAATGCCTTCAGGCTATTGGCTCGGCAAACCCCCATTGTTATCCGCAAGCATCGGCGGCGACGCAAGCGGAGAGGGCCAGAACATATGGCTCTTGCACAACAAATTCAAAGGGCAAATTCAGAAAGCCTTCGGTGAATGTGTTGTTGTTCTCCATTGTGACGGTGTTTCGAATTCATCGTTTTTCAGATTTGGCTGTTTTTACATTTGAAGAGCGCGAGTTAGGTTGAATTACGCACATCTATTTATCATTAACTATTGTTAAATTTCGACAGGCCGCTAATATTCACACCAAGTTTTTCAGGATATTGCCATGAGTACATTGTTTAGAGGTTTTCGTCGTATATCGCTACCCGCGCCACAAGGGTTGTGGTGTGCGATTGCGCGTAGTGAGAAAAATCTGAAATAGTGTCCTCCTGGAATCCGGGAGGCGCGAGCCTTCCGGTGTGGAATCAAACCCCCCGTAGGTTCGCCTCCGGGGGGTTTTTATTTTCTGGTCCGGTAGCTCATCGGGTAAGAGCACTTGCTTCATAAGCGAGAGGAGGCGGATTAATTCCGCCACGGACTACCAGTTGAAGGGATTTATGTTGAACAGATTGCTGAAAATGAGACTGAGCTGAGCGTATGAGAGCGCGCTCCTACCGGCATCGAAGCCCCTGTTTATATACTGAATTGACGGTAGGTTTTTACTCAGTTTTTATTTTGTAAGTTATTGAAAAATAAATAAAAATATTCTTTTTTGGGGTTGCGTAATGCTGGTTTCGTGTTAGTTTTTAAAAATGAGTTTGGGATACACAGTGTCCTTTTTTCTGAGTAGAAGCCGCGGCGCGGCAAAAACCACCGGGAAACGACAATGTTCGGTTTGCATCAATACAAAACGATACCAAATCACCCCTCATGCTGGGGGCGGGATTTGTATGCCCGCGCGCTGCTCAGAATTTTCGTATGGCAACCATTAAGCAGTAAGCCCCTGGGCAGCGAGATTAATTTTGGTGAACGTATGAAGGCGTAGTGCGACCTGTCCGGTCGGCTGCGCGCCAACCGGATGCTTGACGATGAAACGCAAGAACCCGGTTGGTGATTTTTACCAGCCGGGTTTTCTTTTGGGTGGAAAAAGTGTGCGTGGGCGATCCTTGTGCACTTTTTAAAAAATTTTCGATTAGCGGATGCGGTGTAGCTCAGTGGTAGAGCCCACTCCTGATAAGGGTGTACGCGACAGTTCAAATCTGTCCACCGCAACCAATTTGTCCCCATCGTCTAACGGTCAGGACAGTTGCCTTTCAAGCAGCAGATACGGGTTCGAACCCCGTTGGGGATACCAGTTAGCAGAGTTCATGGTTGGAGCGTGGCAGACCGGCGCGATGCACCTGGCTTTTAACCAGGGTCAAGCGGGTTCGATTCCCGCCGCTCCAACCATGAATTTTGCTCGGGTCAGTAGCTCAATTTGGTAGAGCACCGGATTCCAAAACCGGTGGTTGCAGGTTCAAGCCCTGCCTGGCCCGCCAGAGTTTGGGGATAGCTCAGACGGTAGAGCGCCTGGCTGTTAACCAGGAGGTCGCCGGTTCGAACCCGGCTCCCCGAGCCAGATTGTGCCCGTGGCCTAATGGGATTGAAGGTGCCGGTCTACGAAACCGGTGATTGCAGGTTCGAGTCCTGCCGGGCACGCCAATTATGCAGCGGTCAAATCCTTCTCCCGATTCGTTGCAAGGGGGCTGGCGCAAGGCCAGCCGTGATTACTGCGAGGGTGGGGCGGTGATCAATTATTCGGTTGAACGGTATGGAAACTGCGGAGCCATGACAGAGTGGGCAAATGTGCCGGATTGCTAATCCGGTGGCCGTTTTGTGGCCGCGAAGGTTCGAATCCTTCTGGCTCCGCCAATTTTGTACTCATTGATGGCGGTTGAGAGTAGTTGGTAACTCGCGAGCCTCTGAAGCTCGAGTCCCGGGTTCGAATCCCGGACCGCCTGCCAATTCTGCCCGTGTAGCTCAGTTGGCGAGAGCAGCCGCCTTGTAAGCGGCAGGTGGTCGGTTCGAATCCGGACCGCGGGCACCAGATTTACTCAGTTTGCGATCGCGTAGCTCAATTGGACAAGAGCGCAAGTTTCCGAAGCTTGAGGTTGTCGGTTCGATCCCGGCCGCGATTGCCAGTAAACGAAGACCAAAAGTTAAAGCTCAATAATCCAAAGGAGGGTGCTTATGAGGCTGATTATTGGTACCCGTGAGTTCGGCGCGGGCTTGACCGTTAGCAACTATGTGGGAGCCAAGCAGCTGATGCGGGAATACCCCGTGAGCCTGTTGCAGATTATTCAGCCCACATCGAGTCGCGAGAGCCTGATTGGATTTCTCGCCTGGTGTAATGGCAAGCATGTACTGCCCGCGCAGGTGGTATTGAACCAGGTAACACCCGAGGACAGGAGGCAGGCAATGCAGTACCTGATCGCGCGGGGTTACCACACCAATGACCGGGTAACGTTTGTAAAAATGCAGGGCGCTCGTAGCTCAATTGGCAGAGCAGGATCGTTCTAAGTTCCCGCGTGGGGGTTCGAGTCCCTCCGGGCGCGCCACTCATTTGCAGCCATCTGGCGTTCCAAGAGGAGGTGGAACAATGGCGAGAGTACTGTATCTGGATGCGGGGGGAATGCCCTTGCGTTGGATTTCGCTGGAAGCAGCGGCCTGTCTGTACACGAGAGAGCAGGTTCTGTGGGAGCTCGGCTCACCAGCCCAGGCCCTGCGCGGCGGCTATAACCGCAGTGGGCTGCGCTCTGCTCTGGATATTGCACCTGTGATTGCAGGCTGTCGGGTGAGCCGCGTTCCTCGCGGAGCGCCGTCGCTGACCAATGCAAAGCTTTTTGCCCGGGATCAGTACATGTGCCTGTACTGCGGCGAGCAATTCACACGAAGCGGGCTGACCCGGGATCATATTGTTCCCGTATCGCGCGGCGGCTTGGATATCTGGGAAAACACCTGTGCAGCCTGTAAACGCTGTAACCAGGCAAAAGGGGCCCGGACACCGGAGGAGGCCGGAATGAGCCTGTTGGCGGTGCCTTTTGTACCCAATCGATTCGAATCAGTGCTGTTGCAAGCGCATACCATCCTGGTGGATCAGATGGCTTATCTGCAGTCCGGACTCAGTCGAAATCGGGATTGGGACGGAAAAGCAAATATCTGGCAGTTATCGGTATTGAAGAGGAACTGAGGTGGCAGGGATTTATTTTTTGGGAGCCGGAATTGGCCAGTTAAAGCGCTGTAACAGAGTGAGAAATTCACCCCGGGGCGGTGCGTTCAAGTGCATTCGTTCGCCGGTGACGGGGTGATCCAGTTCAAGTGAGCACGCATGAAGCAACAGTCGGCCACATCCAAACTGCTCGGCAAACATACGGTTGTGTAGCGATTTACCGTATTTCGGACAGCCGATCAGCGGGTGGGAGAGGTGCTTGAAATGGCGGCGGATCTGGTGCCGCCGGCCTGTGATGAGCTCGACCTCAACCAGTGAGTAGCGGCTGCTGGGGTAGCGGTCGACGGCAATCGGCAATTCAATCGTAGCGAGGCGCCGGTACCGGGTAATCGCTTCTTGCCGGGGAAGATCGGCCTTTGGGCGCTTGCGCTGGTGTTTGAAGTCGTTTACCGGAGGCAGTGGATGGTCAATTACCCCCTGTTCCGGGCAGTAGCCTCGGCAAACCGCCAGGTAGCATTTGGTTGCACGGTCGCTCGTCAATTGTTCCTGCAGGGCTGCGGCGATTTCAGGTGTTTTCGCGAACAGAATGATGCCCGAGGTTGGCTTGTCCAGGCGGTGTATCGGGTACAGGCGGGCGCCTACGAGGTCGCGCATATATTGCAGCAAAAAGCGATGCTCATGCTTGTCAATATCGGAGCGGTGTACCAGCCAGCCTTCCGGTTTGTAGGCGGCTATGAAGTACTGGTCTTCGTATAGGAGTTCCGGGTTCATTACACATCATCGGATAAGCACAATGGCCTGATTATAGGCGGTGTTTGATTCTCAATCGACAATAGGGACTGAGCAAAGCCAGTTACCCTGAAAGTAATATCACTCTATAAGTTGGGGCAGGAACAGGGAGACCGTTATGCCTGTAAAAGTGGTAATCAATGAGGATGGGGCGCTGGGGACCGTGCCGGTGCGAATCTACACCGAAGACATAGAAGCGGCGGCTTTGCAGCAACTGAAGAATATTGCTCAGCTCCCGATTATCCATTCGCATGTTGCGGCTATGCCTGACGTGCATATGGGGATTGGCGCGACCGTCGGTTCTGTGATTCCTACGCTTGGCGCGGTTATTCCCGCGGCAGTAGGGGTGGATATTGGCTGCGGTATGAATGCAATACGCACTTCTTTACGTGCCGACCAGCTACCCGACAACCTGAAACCGCTGCGTGAAGCAATAGAAAGCCGTGTTCCGGTGGGCTTTGCTCGCCATAAATGGCGCAATGCCCGGGAGTTGGCCGCCAAGGATCTCGCGGCGGGCGCTGATCGGCTGTTCACCAAACATCCAGAGATGCTGAAGAAAATACGCGATCCGAGGGATACCTGGGTAACCCAGCTGGGCACGCTGGGCGGAGGTAATCACTTTATCGAGATCTGCCTCGATGAGAGCGACCGTGTTTGGGTCATGTTGCACTCCGGCAGTCGCGGTATCGGCAATGCGATTGGCCAGCATTTTATTCGGCTTGCAAAGCAGGATATGGAAGGGCACATCCAGAATCTGCCTGACAGGGATCTGGCATATTTCAGAGAAGGGAATCCACATTTCGACGATTATATCCAGGCGGTGCACTGGGCTCAGGAATATGCGCGTGTAAACCGTCAGGAAATGATGAAGTTGATTGTGGAGGTACTTCAGGAGCAGCTGTCTCCATTTACCCTGACTTCAGAGGCAATCAACTGTCACCATAATTATCTGGTCAGGGAGCAGCATTTTGGTCGTGATGTTTTCGTTACACGCAAAGGGGCCATCAGCGCCCAGCGAGATCAGCTTGGCATTATTCCCGGATCAATGGGGGCCAGGTCCTATATCGTGCGGGGGCGCGGGAACCCGGAGTCCTTTTGCTCCTTTGCCCACGGCGCGGGTCGCAGGATGAGCCGAACGGCGGCACGAAAGCGTTTTACTACCGCAGATCTGGAAGCGCAGACGCAGGGTGTCCAGTGCCGTAAGGACAAGGGTGTGATTGACGAAATTCCGGCAGCTTATAAGGATATCGACCAGGTAATGGAAAATCAGCGGGATCTGGTGGATGTGGTGCATACCTTGCGGCAAGTGGTCTGTGTAAAAGGCTAGGAGAAAACACACCTGGTGTTGTTAAAGCTTTTGGTGGCGTATAAAGCCCGATTAAGTTGGTACGTACGTGTGGCTGTTATTTGCTCAGGCTAATGCGTGGGGCATCTCGGTTCTTGCTCGTTCGGGACAGAGGATGCCCCTTTACTATTAGCTGTTACCAGATGCGCATACAATAGGCCGGTATTTAAAGAATAAGTGGCCGGCATGTCAGATCGCTTTCGTCCGTTGGTTGAGTATTTTCGTCGCTGTTATAGAGCCGATAGTTACGATCTTTCTATTTCAAATATCGAGAAACTCCCCAAATCCCGCCGATACTTCATCGAAGGTGAAGATTTGTTGGGGAGTGGGCAATTGCATCGTATCCCCCTGGTCGGCGATGTAGCGGCGTCCTTACTGGAGCAGGCTGATACTTATCGCAGGGAAAAACGTTTACTGTTTGGCCTGTTTATTGTGACTGGTCGTGTGGCCAGCGCAGGTGGCTTCTCTTCGCAGCGTAACATCTGTTCTCCGCTTATTTATGTGCCCGCCACACTAAACCGGGACGAAGACATTTTCCTGGAAGTCGATACTTCCGATGTGCGTGCAAATCTTCCCCTGTTGCGTTCGCTGTTGAAGCCCAATGTAGATTCGGCGGTGGTTGAGCGATTCCCCGTTCCCCAGTGGCCGCTGGACTCAAGCCAGGTCGCTGCTATGGGGCGCTGGCTGCATCAGTATTCTGAACTGAGCGGCCTGGAAGAACTTGGCCGATGGCCGCGCCTGCTCGATGAGGGTGAAATCCTGCGAGGCTCTGGAAAGGCGGGCGGGGGGTTAAGGCTCGCAACGGCCTGTTGTGTCGTCCTGGCTGATCGCTCGCGGGGCGTACGAGGCGTATTGCACGAACTGGCGGGCCTCGTAAATTGTGCATCCTATTCCCGGCCGCTGAGGCAAGTACTCGGTGGCGGCGTTGCGGAATGCAGGGTATCCAGCAGCACCCCCGAGATGCTGCCGGGTTTGCTCAATGAAACCCAGAAAAAAGCCCTGCACAATGCCGCTCACTTCGGCCTGAGTTTAGTGTCCGGTCCTCCGGGTACCGGCAAGAGTTTCACCATTGCGGCCATGGCTATTGATCGGATGCTGCAGGGGGAGTCGGTTCTTATTGTCTCCAAAACACCCCAGGCTATCGATGTCGTCGGAGAAAAACTGAGTGAGGGCTATGGGTTGCAGGCCGGCCTGGTAAGAGCCGGCGAGCGGGGGTTCTCCCATAGCCTGAAAGCGCACCTGGACTCGATGCTCAAAGAAGGGCTCGATAGTGGCCACCGATCCTTGTCAGATGTAAGAAAAGCGTTGTTGACGGCGCGTAAGGACCTGGTTGGACACGAGCGGCGATTTGAGCGGGCGTTACGGATTGTACGGCGACTGGGGTCTGAAAAAACGCCTGGCTGGCTGAGCCGCGTACTCGGCTCTCTGTATTCTCCACTTATCAACCTGAGCGCGCTATGGGAGCGAGCGGAGTCTATTGCAACGCGTCGTGCCCGGTTCGAGAAAGCGGCGACAGATTACCTTAATACCTACCGACTGGACTGCCTGGAAACATTGCTCGCACGTAAGCGCGGTGCGTTGTCGCTGTTTGACCAGGCGCTCAGGTCTCGGACCTCCAAGCGTCAGGCTGAGCGATTTGCACAGCTGGATTTTGATGTGATCCTGAAAGCCTACCCGATTTGGCTTGTTGGCCTCGATGAGGTTAGCCAGGTATTGCCGTTTCATGAGTCGCTGTTTGACCTGGTGATCTTTGACGAATCCACACAATGTGATATCGCGAGTGCATTACCGGCTATTCAGCGGGCAAAACGTGCTGTGATTGTTGGGGATGGGAAGCAACTCAGGCACGTTTCCTTTCTATCTTCTGTAGCCCAAGAGAAAATCTGGCGGGACTGTCTGGGCGAGTTGTCACCCCAGTCTCAATACGGGTATCGAGACCAGTCGTTGCTGGATGTGGTGTCCGCTGTGATTGAGAGCCAGGCTGCGGTGACGATGCTGGATGAACATTATCGCAGTGCGCCGGAACTGATCAGCTTCAGCAATCAGTATTTTTATAATGATCGCCTTAAAATTATGCAGGCGCGTCCCAGCGCTTCGCTTCAATCGGCCCTGGAATTCCGGCCGGTCGCAGGTCGCCGTTCCGCGAGTGGTAGAAACCGTCTTGAGCGGGATGAGGTAGTGCGGGAAATCCGGGCACATATTGATCAATTTGCGGGTGCTCCTGTGAAGCCTTCGGTCGGTGTGCTGTCTCCTTACCGTGAGCAGGCGGAATATATCGATAAAGCCGTGCGCAAATCCCTGAGCGCAGAGGAGCTGGCCGCTTATTCAGTGCGGGTTGCGACGCCCTACGGATTTCAGGGGGAAGAGCGGGATCTGATGCTGTTGTCTTTTGCTATTGACGTTGAATCCAAACGGGCTGGTGCATATCTGAACCGCGCGGATATGTTCAATGTGGCGGTGACCAGGGCGAAGCGCCGGCAGGTGGTGTTCCATTCCATCGATGGGGGTGAGCTTACGCAAGACAACCTCTTCGCGCGCTACCTATCTCACAATCATCAGGCCGTCAGCGCTGTCGGGACGGTAAACTACTGCCGGTTCGCGGATGCAGTGAAAGCGTCGCTGGTTGATCACGGTGTGAATGTCTGGGTGGGCCTTACCATTGCGGGACATGAAATTGACATTGTCTGTGAGCGGGCAGGGTGCTTGTTGGGTATTGACCTGATTGGTTACCCGGGAGATTTTTCTGAATATTTTTCAATCAATGTTTATCAGGCACTACACCGGGCTGGCATATCGCTGGTGCCCCTGGCATACAGGCAATGGGAAAATGACCGCGAAGCGTGTGTTGCCAGGATGCTAAGCCGGATTGACGGCCGGGTAGAGAAAGGCATGGCGCCCGGGGATCCGGTCATTGAATAATGGGCTGCTGGCCATCATTTAGTATTCATCTTTCCGGGATGTTTCTCTGGCCTGCTTGAGGATATCAGGCATTGCCGTGTCTTCTACGCCCAGAACATCAATGATTGCGACGAAAAGATCGGCTGAGAACATACATTTACTGACCTTGCTGCGCAGATTCTCCGGTGTGACGGTGATACCGCGTTCGGCGAGGGCGCCGGCCAGGTCGTTGTAGCGCACGTTCTTCAATGCCATGGACGCGCGCACATAGCGGGCAATGGCCTGCTTGTACGGGGTCAGGGCGCGGTGGTTTTCGACGCTTTGCTTTGGATCCATAGTGTCCTCTCTGTTTGTTGCTTATGATAACCGTGTGTGTCTTATTTGCAACAAAAGTGTCGATTGGGCATTGACCCTAAAAATTTTGCTGTTATATTTGTGACTCATATTCCACATCAACAAGGGAGTTGAAATGACCTGGAACAACGAAAATCTGCGCCAGCTTGCTGAGCAGCACCCAGACTGGGTGGTCGAGGCTGAGGGCGATTGCCTTAGCGTCTCCAACGATGAAGGTGTTGACGCCTTTGTTTATGTGGGCGAGCGCCAGATCGTCGTAGAGAGCATTCTGTTTCCCGTCAGCCAGGTAAATGACCAGGCGGCGCTGAACAAGCTGATTCTGCAAACGCATCAGCTGGTGCCATTGACCACAGTGGCGATCAACAATATCGGTGGCGAAGACTACTACGTAGCTTTCGGTGCTTTGTCGGTATCCAGCAAGGACGAAGTGGTTATCGAAGAAGTTGAAACTCTTTTTGCCAATGTGGGCGACCTTCTGGATCTCTACGCCGCACATTTTGAACTGGAGGAAGTAGCATGAGCCTGAAAAAAATCTGGACCGCCCTGCGTGGCGCTGTAAATGAAGGTACCGAGGCGATTGCCGACAGCCAGTCCCTGCGTATCCTCGACCAGGAATTGCGCGATGCAAAAACCGAGCTGAAGGCCTGTGACGAAAACCTGACCAAAATTATGGCCAAGCGTAAATTGGCTGATAACAAGGTGAAGGCGCTGCAGGCGGATATCGACAATTACACCAATCACGCAATCTCAGCGAGTGAGAAGGGTGATGACACTCTGGCAATTGAATGTGCCGAGCGAGTTGCGGAGCTGGAATCCCAGCTGGAAGTGGAACAGGGCCTTCTGCAGGGTTTCCACACTTCCGAGTCTTCCCTGAAGACCAATATCTCCAAGGCCAAGGCCAACGTGCGTCGCATGGAGCAACAGATCGACCAGATCAAGGCCACTGAGTCTGTACAGAAGGCGCAGGTTGCGGTTTCCACCCGCCATATGGGGGCGAACAGCAAGGTAAAGACCGCGCTGGATAGCATGGAGCGCATCAAGGCCAAGCAGCAGCAACGCGCAGCGGAGCTGGAAGCGGCTGAAGAGTTGGCAGCGGATGAGTCCGGCTCCAGCCTGGATGCCAAGCTGAAAGCTGCGGGTATCACACCCGGCGGCCAGGTGAACGGAAGCGATAAGCTGGCGCAGCTGCTGGCCAAGCGCACCCAGGCTTAATCATGTTGTTGTATAAAGTGCGACGCCTTCTGGCGTCGCTTTTTATTAGGGCCTCTGGAACTACGGTCCTGGCGGCAACGGCATTGTATGTCTTGGGCTGCTACGTTTTGCTGTCTTTTGCTGGTGAAGCAGACATCGTTGCTCCGGAAAACTTCTTCTACTGGTTGGTGGTGACAGCGTCGACGGTTGGATACGGTGATTTTTCTCCTACAACACCGTCAGGCAAACTCGCGGTCAGTCTTTGGGTCATTCCCGTGGGGCTAAGCCTGTTTGCGATGATCATTACCCGGGTAGGTTTCGGAATCTCTGAATTTGTGCAGCGGGGCAAAAAGGGTTTACGCAAGATGAAGCATGAAAACCATACCGTTATCATTGGCTGGAACAGCGCGCGCACGCTGCGGTTGATCGAGTTGCTATTGTCAAAAACCAATGGCGATGCATCCGATATCGTACTGTGTGTAGAAGCGGATATTGAGAATCCGATGCCCCATAAAATTGATTTTGTGCGGGTAGAGTCTTTCTCTCATGCGGAGAGCATGCAGCGGGCGAGCCTGGACAGGGCAGCACGGATTATCATCGACAACCCGCTGGATGACGTGACGCTGACCACCGCACTTTTTTGTGACAAATTGAGCCCGGATAGCCATAAAACGGCCTATTTCCAGGATGAGAATGTCGGTGAGCTTCTGCGTGCGCACTGTCCCAATATTGAATGCATCCCTTCCGTAGCTGTGGAAATGTTGGCCAAGTCATCCCTTGACCCGGGTTCTGCACGTTTGCATCGTCAGCTGCTCGACAGTACTTACGGTATGACACAGTACAGTGTGGTTTATCAGGGTGAGCAGCCGCTTTCGGCTGGTGCACTTTTTGATCATTTCAAGCATGAACTGGCGGCAACGCTAATTGGTGTTCGTCGCACCGGTGAACAGAAGATTGCTATTAATCCGGCGTTGAATGAAAATGTCGCCGCCGGCGATACCGTGTATTACATCGCCGCGGAGCGTTTACCGGAAAAACGCTGTTTTGATGTAAAAGTTACCGGCAGGGAAGGGCTCGGCGAATGTTTGACAAACTGATCAATAAATTCAAAAAGCCGGAAGTGAAGCCGCAAACCCCTGAGATTATGGGGTTGCGTATTGGTGCGAGCTTCGAGATTGATCCCCTGGCAATACGCCTGGTTCTGGATCAATTGGCCATAGATTCTTTTGAACCCACGCAGATTATCAAGGCCGCAGGTGTTGTCGATATGGATGGCACCTGGGTCTACCGCTTTTATACCGACGATGACGCCTGGTTACAGGTTGTTGCGGAAGGTGGGCAACGTGATGAGTGCGTGGTCGATGTAAAACTCTTCCATTTCTACGATACCCGCGATGTGTCCGGCCAAAGTGCCTGGGACAGCCTGTTGCAGCGCGAAATCGGTACTGCTAGCTATTCTCTGGACGGCCGTACCTACGAGCGAGTCTGGACAGCAGCTGGGGATTACCATAACCCTGTGCATATGGAAGAAACCACCTACGACGAGGATGGGAACCACTCCAGTACGGATCAGTTCACCATGCTGTTCGAGCGTCCGTTGTCGGATCAGCGCACTGAATCCCTGTTCCTGTCCGCAGAAGAAAAACTCGAGACTGGGGGGTACCTCAGTCGTTGCCTGGTGCTTAGCACCGGCATTTCACTCTCACCATCTCAAATTACGATTCACGGTTAACAAGGAGAAGTATCGATGGACCAGCCTTATGATTTGATGACTGGTATCCTGCATTTCGGCACCTATTTTGGGTTGTCCATGGTGTTGTTGGTAGCTTTCAAGTTTCTTTACACCCTGGTCACCCCGCATGACGAATGGAAGTTAATCCGTGAGCAGAACAACACGGCTGCAGCCATTGGCTTTGGTGGTGCGGTGCTTGGATTTGCTATTGCTCTTGGCGGCGCAGCGAGCAATTCCGTGTCCCTTGTGGATTTTGGTACCTGGGCTCTGATCGCGTTGGTTGCCCAGATTATTGCATTTGCCATTATTCGTTTCCTGTTTATGCCGCAAGTGGTTTCTCGTATCGAGGACGGTGAAATCAGCGCTGGCGTCATGCTGGCTGCTACTACCATTTCCGTCGGCGTGCTGAACGCTGCGTGCATGTCCTACTAATTGGAGGGCATGTCATGACGCGGATAAAACGAACACGAGCCATTAACCTCGAAAGCATGCGCAAGGCGGCTGGCCGCAATTTTGTTATGCGCCCGGTAGCCCTCGGTATCGTTGCAGCCCTGATGGGTTGTAGCTCGAAGGAAGAGGTAAAGGTCGTCGCATCAGTCGACGATTGTGTCGACAGCACTGAACTGAATCGAGAGCAGTGCGAGGCGGCGTACCAGCAGGCATTGCGTGAGGCCGAACGTACGGGCCCCAAATATGACGCCCGTCATCAATGCGAAGTGGAGTTCGGAAGCTGTCGCCAGTCCGGGAGTTTTTGGCTCCCGCTGATGACTGGATTCATGGTTGGTCAGATGCTGGATCGAGATCGGCATTACTACTACAACCCGGTCTATCGCTACTCCAACCCTTATTCCAGCCACTATGATCGACTGATGACTGCCGATGGCAGTGTTGTCGGCCGTTCCGGCAAGGCTAGCTACACGGTACCTAGCTCCGCAACCAAGCCCAAGCCGACCGTCACCAAAACGGTTTCCCGTGGTGGGTTTGGTTCGGTAGCTTCGGCGAAGTCCAGCTGGGGTGGTGGTCGCTCCGGAGGCTGGGGGGGCTAACCTTGCTGCGCATGCCCATAAACCCGCGCCCGGACTGGAAGGAACGTGCGCGGGAATTCGGTTTTGGATTTCACACCATGTATGGCGAGCCATACTGGGATGAGTCTGCGTACTACCAGTTTTCCCTCAAGCAGATTGAGCAGGATCTCGAGGCGCCGACCGAAGAAATTCACCAGATGTGCCTCGATGTGGTGAATCGTGTGGTGGCGGATGACGAACTCATGCGCCGCTTCCGTATCCCGGAGTGTCACTGGAATCTCGTGCGAGACTCCTGGCAAAACGGCGATCCCAGCCTCTACTCCCGTTTTGATTTTGCCTATGCCGGACAGGGCCCGGCCAAGCTGTATGAAAATAATGCGGATACGCCAACCAGTCTGTTTGAAACCGGTTTCTGGCAGTGGCTATGGCTTGAGGACAATGTCGATCGCGGGGCGTTGCCGCGGCAGGCAGATCAGTTCAACAGTCTGCAGGAAAAACTGGTTAATCGTTTTCGCGACCTGCAATTCCTGACCCCTGACCGGGCACTGCACTTCGCCTGCTGTAAAGACACGGAAGAAGATCGTGGTACTGTTCAGTATCTTCAGGACTGTGCACGGGAGGCGGGAATCAGTGAGCATTTCGTGTTCATGGAAGATATCGGCGTCGATGCGGAAGGACGCTTTGCCGACCTTAAAGACCAGGTTATCACCTGGATGTTTAAGCTTTACCCCTGGGAGTTCATGTTCCGGGAAGCTTACGGTGAATATCTGGAGGACAGTAATGTCCGTTGGCTGGAGCCGCCATGGAAGTCGATTCTGTCTAACAAAGCGCTTTTGCCGACCTTGTGGAAGTTGCATCCGGGGCATCCCAACTTGTTGCCGGCATTCTTTGAGGATGAGCTGAGTAAGGCCGGGGATGTGGGTGCGCTGGTCAAAAAGCCGATTTTCTCCCGTGAGGGCGCCAATATTTCCATTGTGCAATCCGGGGTTCAGTCGGGTAATGAACAGCAATCTGAACTTCTGTCGGATGGCCCCTACGGAGAGGAGGGGTTTGTCTATCAGGCTTTACACCCGCTGCCGAAGTTTGGTGCCAATTACACGCTTGTCGGCAGTTGGCTGATAGATGATGAGGCCGCCGGCATTTCCATTCGTGAAGACAGTGGTCTGATCACTCAGGATTCCAGCCGCTACCTGCCGCATATTATTCTCTAAATCTGGATCTGGTTTCACAGGTATTGTCCCGTCGACACCTTGTTGGCGGGACTTTCCGAGACATTATTGCTTAAGCTTATTTACTGCCGGATGGCCACGTATCCAGAGGCTCCACATAAACCCAGCGCTTTTTGTACAGTTTAAACAGTGAAATTTCGTGCAACGCGCGCGCTTCCCCGCCGTCCTCAAACCAGGCCTTGAACTCCACGATCGACTTTTTGAGCCCCTGCTTGGTTTTGATAACTTCAAGTTTTCGCCACTCGGTTTGCAGATCTTCTGCACTCAGCTCCGGGCAAGTATCCGGGTGCCAGGTCTTTTTCAGGTAGGCGAGCTTGCCCAGGGTGAAGGCGCTGTAGCGGCTGCGCATTAACGCCTCTGCGGTATTCGGGTAGGCGTTACCGGACAGGTAGATTTCGCAGCACTGGGAAAAAGGTTTTCCGGAGCAGCAGGGGCAGTTATTCGGCATGGCTACCTCAAGTGAATCGATGCGGCATGATACCAGCGGTCGGCCCATTGCGGAAAATACCAGAACTGCTTGGTCTGGTTCGCTTGGAGGAAATCGGTGACTCCAGCTGCTAGTCTCAGAAAGTACAACTTCGCTTGGCAGCGGTGATGCTATGAGTCGGTGGTGGTTAGGTGCAGTTCTGGCGCCTGCGCTGGTGATGGCGCAGGATACAGGCAATGGAACATCACGGGTTGGTGGTGGCCAGAGTCCTTATCTGAGTTTCTGTCAGGAGCGCTTCTACAAAGAAGACGATGGCCTTTTGCGCTGCAACTGGGCGGTGAATTTTAACTTTGCCTGTTTCGTTTCCTACCCGTCTAACAAGGTGATCCAGGAGGGGTCAAAAATCTCGGAGCCTGAGGTCGTGGGCGAATGTGACAATGGGGAGCGTATCATCAAGCTGCTGCATTATTGAGTGGTAAAATTCCCACGATATGTTTCGTTTCCTGCCCCGGTTTAATTTCGCGATAGCCGGCTAATCTACTGGTGCGGCTTTCCAGCGTTTTTCTTCTTTCCTTGTTTAGACGTTCGTCCGCCTTCGTTTGCACTTCACATCCTTTCCTCTGAACCATCTCTTGTTCCCTGTTGGGTTGCAGTTCTGATTTTGCAAAGAGATGGCGTATCCCGGTTTTGCTGATAGCATGAGCCCCAAATATTTATATAACTGACGAGAAGGAGGGGGTATGCGAGTCCACCGATTGAAGTCTGCGCTGCCTTTAGGGTTGGCACTAGGCGGCGCGCTGTTGTTAGGGGGCTGCGGAAATGGCGAGGAAAAGGCCGATAGCAAAACCGCAGATTTTGCCCGGCAGGATGCATTTCCATCGACATATATTGCGGCCGAGTCGGCACCGGTGCTGATTCGTGGTGCAAACCTGCTCACTGGCACCGGCGAGCAGTTGGATGGGGCGGATATCCTGCTGCAGGATGGCAAGATCAAGGCAGTGGGTAAAGGGTTGAAAGCCCCGCGCAAGGCCGAAGTTATTGATGCAGCAGGCAAGTGGGTCACGCCGGGCATCATTGATGTACATTCTCACCTCGGAGACTACCCGGCGCCGGCGATTGAATCCTCTCAGGATGGTAACGAGATGACCGCGCCGAACACGGCGCAGGTTTGGGCGGAACATTCGGTCTGGACCCAGGACCCGCAATTTCCCCTGGCGCTTGCCGGTGGTGTGACCACGCTGCAAATCCTGCCGGGCTCTGCCAACCTGTTTGGTGGCCGCGGAGTGACACTCAAGAATGTACCGGGTCGCAGCGTGCAGGATATGAAGTTTCCGGGTGCCCCCTACGGCCTGAAAATGGCCTGTGGTGAAAACCCCAAGCGGGTGTACGGAGGCAAGGGCACTTTGCCGTCAACCCGTATGGGTAACGTCGCCGGTTACCGCCAGGCCTGGATTGAGGCCAGTGCCTATAAAAAGAAATGGGAAGAATTCCAAAAAAACGGTGGTGACGAGCCCGACCGGGATCTTCAGATGGAGACCCTTGCCGGTGTGCTGAACGGCGATATCCTGGTGCACAACCACTGCTATCGCGGTGAGGAAATGGCCATCATGATGGATATTGCCAATGAGTTTGGCTTCCAGGTTTCCACTTTCCACCATGCGGTAGAGGCCTACAAAGTCGCTGATTTGCTGGCCAAGAACAAAGTGTGCGCGGCGATGTGGGCGGACTGGTGGGGCTTCAAGCACGAAGCATTCGATATGACGGAAGCGAATATCGCAATTGTCGACCAGGCCAAAGGCTGTGCAATGATCCACTCGGATTCTGAAGTGGGTATCCAGCGCCTGAACGAAGAAACCGCAAAAGCCATGGTGGCGGGCCAGAGAGCGGGTTTCGATATTCAGCCGAAAGATGCGGTGGTATGGATGACCATGAATCCGGCCCGAGCGCTGGGTATCGAGAAAGCTACGGGCAGCCTGGAAAAAGGCAAGATGGGCGATGTGGTGATCTGGTCCGGTAATCCGTTCAGTGTTTACTCCAAGGCGGAAAAGGTCTTTATCGACGGCGTGATGATGTATGACCGCGATGACAAGTCTCGCCAACCCCATAGTGACTTTGAGCTGGGCATACTGGAAGCGGAAGGAGTGCGCCTGTGAACACTACATCAAATAACCAAAAGAATCTGAATCGCTTTGCCAGCCGCACAGTACGAACGGCTATGACCTGTTTGTTGTTCGCACTTGCACCTTTTGCCAGTGCGGAATCCCTGCTGATCAAAGGGGGGAAGGTTATTTCCCTGAGTGACGCAGGTACTCTGGAGCAGGCCGACATTTTGATTCGCGACGGTCGTATCGAGCAGGTTGCCGCTGACCTCGGCAGTATTCCGGCCGATACAGTTATCGACGCGGCGGGCAAGGTGGTCGCTCCGGGCTTTATCGCGCCGCACAGTGAGTTGGGGCTGACAGAAATCAGTGCAGCAGCATCCACTAATGATAATGCGGTGGCAGGTCAGTCTGTTGGCGCCGCATTTGATCCGTCGGTCGCGTTCAATCCACACTCCACCCTGATCCCGTTCAATCGTGCGGGCGGTTTGACGCGTGCGATTGTTACGCCGGGCAGTCAAGAAAATATCTTTGCCGGCCAGGGCTTTGCGATCAAATTGAATGGGGCCTTTGACAGTGTGGCCAAGGCCGGGCTGGTGCAGAGAATCTATCTGGGAGAATACGGAGGGTCGCTGGCCGGCGGCAGCAGGGCCAATGCGTTTGCGCAGCTCAGGAGTGCCCTGGACGAAGCGCGGGAGTATGCGGAAAACAAGGCTGCGATCCGTCGTGGTGAATGGCGCGATCTCACACATTCGGTTGCCGACCTGGAGGCACTGCAGCCGCTGCTGAACGGTGAGCAAATGGCTATGATCGGCGCAAACCGCGCCAGCGATATCCTGCAGGTACTGGCGCTGGCGAAGGCGTTCAACCTGAAACTGGTCATTGAGGGCGCTGCGGAAGGTTGGATGGTTTCTGATCAATTGGCTGCTGCAGGTGTTCCGGTGGTTATCGATGCGATGAGCAATAGCCCTGATGCCTTTGAGCGGCTGGGTGCACGAATGGAAAATGCCGCCCTGTTGAACAAGGCTGGTGTTACCGTGGCGATCAGCGGCCCGGGCTATGGGGGTTCCCATAACAGTTACCTGTCCCGCCAGGCGGCCGGCAATGCGGTGGCGTTCGGTCTGCCGTATGAAGAGGGTGTTAGAGCGGTCTCTGCCAATGTGGCCAAAATCTTTGGTCTCAAGGGCGGGGTAATTGCTCCCGGTGAAGTGGCAGACCTGGTTGTGTGGAGCGGGGATCCGCTGGAGGTTACCAGTTACGCCGAGGCGGTACTGATTGACGGCAAGCCGCAATCACTGGTGACCCGATCTACCCGCTTGCGGGATCGGTACCTGAAGCCGCAGCCGGGTTATGGGCACGCCTATAAAAATTGATTGAAGGATTTATAACGGGGCTCCGGGATTCCGCGGAATATATTGATTCGCTGTGGGAATAGCTGGAGCCATGTTTTCATTTGGAGGAAGCGAGATGTTGAGTGTCAAAATTACTGCCCTTTATGCGGGGCTCAGTGCGCTACTGATATTGGCGCTGGCCTATCGGGTAGTAGCGTTCCGGCGTGGTAATAAAGTGGGGGTTGGTACGGGAGGGCATCATTTCGGTGAGGTGGTGGTCCGCGCTCATGCCAACGCGGTGGAATATGTACCGCTGGCACTGATTCTTATGCTTATCGCGGAAATCAATGGGTTGTCTGCGGTGTGGTTGCATTGCCTTGGTGGTGCGCTGCTGCTGGCGCGTGCGCTGCATGCCGTCGGTTTTATCGCGGGCAAAGGGGGGTATCACTTTGGTCGATTCACCGGTACCGCCCTGAGTTGGCTGGTAATCCTGGTGCTCGCCGTTATTGATATCCTGTCGATATTCTGAGGCATGCCGCTATCGGGCGTGCATAAAAAAGCCCGGCATAGCCGGGCATAGTACAGGGATGGAAATTCAATCCGGGAATTACTGGTTGGCTGCCAGCGGGGTGACGTTTTGCTGTTGTTCTTCGTCGTCAGCGCTCAGTAATTCTTCCGGTTTGCCTTTGCAGGCTTTTGCCAGCACTTCGCGGCGTTTGGCCAGCATCAGGCCAATTTCTTCGCTGGCTTCTTCGGAAACGCCCTCAACATGCCGCTCGATCAGCGCGGTAATGTTGGCGGCGAGTTCCAGCATTTTGTCGTGTTCTTCGGCGTCTTTTTTGTTATCGAACATGGCTCCGTCTCTGTCGCATTTCCAAACTGCTACTACCGCCATAACTGCCTCCTGTTGTCGTGCGTGATGACTGACTTGTTATTGGTTGAGTGTCTGTACGGTACCTGTATATATATTCAGTGTCAACCGGAGGTTCAGAGGTGGGGCTTTTGAAGAATGGCAGGCGAGGGGTTGAGATAGAAAGAGCCAGTGTTGCGCTGGAGTGTGGTGCGAAGTAGTCAGAGGGGGTACATAATGATTCTGTGGTCGCCGAATCTTATCCCCCCAGGATTGAGGCGGCTCCAACCCCGCAGTAGATCTATGGCCCGCATCGCGGGCCATTTTTTTGTCAGAACAGGCTCCAGGCAAGCCGCGCTGCCAGAGCGAGTAATATCACTCCGAACAATTTCTGTAACCGTTGGCCCCAGTGGCCGAGGTCTATGCCGCGTTTGCGGCCGCTGGTCACAGCCAGTGTCACCAGTAGATACCAGGCGGTATCTATCCCAGCGGCAAGCCCGGCCATGGCGATTTTCGTCGAAAGTAGTTGGTCCGGGCGTACAAACTGACTGAACAGGGCGCCAAAAAATAAAGCCACTTTGGGATTGAACAGCGCGATGGAAAACCCCTGGGCGATGGAATTCAGTACCGGAGCGGGCTGGGGAGGCGGAGCACTGAGGCTTGCTGGTGCGGAGGCTGATAGTGCCTGCCAGCCTATGTAGATCAGCAATAGCGCCCCGGCCCATTGCAGCCCCATAAACAGAGCCGGAGTCTCAGTGACGAGTAAAGCGAGGCCTAGCGCCGTTAGCAGTGCATAAAGGCCGATTCCTGCACCATGGGCAAGCGCGCAGGCAAAACCATGCATCGGGCTTGTAGCGGCATTGCGCAGCACAATGAGCAGGCTTGGGCCCGGCGACATGGCACCCAGTGCGCAAATTCCGGCCAGCGATATCCAGGCAATAACATCCATCAAAATCCTCCCCCTGCATCCAGCCAGCGCTGTTCTTCGGTGGTGCTTTTTCTTCCCAGGGCATGATTGCGGTGGGGGAAGCGGCCGAAGGTGTTGATGACGTCGCGGTGCTGAACGGCGTAGTGATAATAGTTCTGCGCAAGCTGTGACTCGGGGTGCCCCTGGAAATCCGCTCGCAACTGCTCAAAGTATGCCACCGACCGAGCCTGAATATCGGAGGATTCCGTGTGCTCCAGAGGCATACCGACAAAGGCGCGCTGGTGCAGTCCCAGCTCAGACAGGTCTTCTGTGCTGATTAGTGCCTGGCACGTGGCCAGCGCCGTTTGGTCTCCCGCAAACGCGCGGGCGCTGCCGCGAAAGATGTTGCGGGTGAATTGATCACACAGGAGTATCAGCGCCAGGCGTCCCTCTAGGTTCTCCTGCCAGTGGGGCAGGCCGGTGGTGAGTGCGGCAGCAACGGTATGGGCAAATCGTCGCCGGATGGCCTCATCGAATGCGCTGCCTCCCCGGAACCAACGTTGGCGCAGTGTTGCCGCAACCGCGTGATCCAGGGCGGTGTCGCCGAACCAGAAAGTCAGCACCATTGCGGTGGAGATTTTGGTAGAGTCGTTCATCTGGCGTCCTGTCGTAAAAATTTGCCGGCGATTGCATCCAAACCTGCCGCCAGCCGCGTCCATCAGGGTAAGCAGGTAACTTGCAGTCGGGGCGGTTGTCCCGGATTGGCGGGTTACCGAAACCGGTGCCCTGTGGGCTGGGCCGCGCTATTCATGAGCCGGCGCAACCCGGTACCCGCGAACAAGGTACGATCTGGCGTTAGTTTGCTGCAACAGTGAGAAAAACGAAATGAGAGCGAGAATTCAACAACAATCCGGTATGGGGCCCCTTTGGGTAGCTGCATTGGCCATGGGGCTAGCTGTTTTCGGCCTGACCCCTGCGGCGATGGCCCAGGGGGATGCTGAGCAGGAGGCCGCGAGCGAAAGCCCGGCAGTGGCTGTCCCTCCTGCGCCCCCGGTGGCTCCGAAGGCTCCGGGCCTTGAGGTCGACAAGCAGGTGAAGATCCTGCGCCAGGAAGATGGCTCATTACGCATCCTGACTCGGGGCAGCGACGGCGAAAATGGCGATATCGAGGTCAATCTGGGCAAGGAGTTTGGGGGGGAAGTCTCCCGCAGGATCGTCGAAAAACTGGAAGCGAAGGGCATCCTCGATGAGAAAGGCCTGGTGCTGGAAGAGGCGCTGGAGTCTGTGCCGCGCAATGTCGATATCGGGATTTCTGCAGAAATTGCCCGGGAGCATGCTGAACGCGCGCGCGAGCATGCGGAAAGGACTCGAGAGCATGAGGTTCGGGTTTTTGGGAGCCATGACCACGACTCTGGCGAGCTCGACCTGGATTGGCTGGTACCTGTGGTAGCGATACTGGCGGTGTTTGGCACGCCGATCCTGATCGTTTGGCTGGTTACCCGCAACAGCTACCGCAAAAAGCAACTGCTGATGGACAACATCAATCGACTGGTGGCAGAAGGCCGGGATATTCCACCAGAGCTCCTGGATGCCATGGACGGTGAGCGTACGGCCGACACCAAAGACCGGGGCTTTACCCTGATCGCAGTCGGCGCCGCGGTTTTCATCTGGCTAACCGCCGCAGGTGGCCTGGAGGCAGGAAGCCTGGGGTTGATCCCGCTGTTTATCGGTGTGGCCCGCTACATCAACTGGAAACTGGATAACCAGAGTCAACAACAAGCGGGCTAGGAACTGCCACCGATGAACCTCAACGACGAGGACCTGATCCGACGCGTTGTCGAAGACGGCGACCAGCGGGCTTACGCCCAGCTGGTCCGTCGCTATCAGTCACAGTTACGATTCTCGCTCCGGCAACTGTGTGATGGCGACCAAGGCCTGGCTGACGACATGGCTCAGGAAGCGTTTATTAAAGCGTACAAGGCATTGCCCGCATTCCGCGGGGATGCCCGCTTCAGCACATGGCTGTACCGAATTGCCTACAATCTGGTTATGAGTCACAAGCGCAAGAATGCGCCGGACGTCGACCAGGACGCAGTAGATCGGGCACAGGCCGATGCCAGTGTGGAAGAAGCACAACAATTGGGGATGGCCAGGGACCTGAACTCTGCCATGGGGGAACTAAGTGACGCCCAGCGTCAGGCGGTACATCTGTGCATGCAGCGTGGATTTTCACATGAAGAAGCCGCTAGCATTATGAAGTTGCCGCTGGGCACGGTAAAATCCCACGTTAACCGCGCACGGGCCAAATTGCAGACACTGTTGCAGGCCTGGCGTGAGGAGGTAGTCGGTGGATAAGCGTATAGATCCCCGTTATTTGGCAAACACAAGCAATGGACCAGACAGGGTTGAAGGCATGGTAGTGAAGGATGGGGTGGTGACACCCGCTGGATACAACGAGCCCGATTTCGATTCCTGGCTATCGCAGCAGTTGCAGTTTAATGAGCCGCACCTGGACGATGACGGCTTCTGCGAGCGAGTCATGGGGGAATTGCCTGCGGTTCCGGCCAAGCGTTCTGAGCGGCGTGCCAACCGCTTTCAGTATGCGGCTGTGGTGGCAGCCTCGGCGATAGTTTGCTGGCAGTTCCCGTTTGAAGAATTCCTGGCGCAGGCTGCGCAGCAGAGTATCAGCCTGTACAGCCTGGTTGGCATTGGCGTATTGGGCTCGCTGGTTGCAATGGCTGGCGGTATCGTTGCCGCACGCCGCTGATCGTCTTTTCAGGCCGGGGGCGCAGAAACTCCCGGCTTTCTCATTTTCTTCTTCTCTCCACGTTTACCATTCGCCAGGGCGAGCGTTGCGCTTTTGCCTCAGGTATCGCTCGATTAGCGATATTGTCCCATCTGGATCTGGCCACGCTTCGTGACCTTGATGTGCGGAATTATTGAGCGTCGTAGCCCCAGCTTTGCCTCCAGCTCATAGGGCACCGTGTCACTTTGCAGTCTCAAAAGCTCGGCTGCGGCCATAAATGACCTCATCAGATTGGCGGATGCATCCACGACGATAGTGTCCTGTCCGTAGGCTGGTATTGGCGGGAGGTTGTTCGACGTGCCAGTGATGACCTTGTGCCCGGCAAGGCTCAATGTGTAGTAGAGGCCGGAAAGGGCCAGTTCGCTGTCATTGGGGTTGAACACCCGCAGGTGAATGCGAAAGCGAAGATCGCTGCTTTGATTGTTTGGTAGGGGCTCTACAGCGGTGACCTGTACCTCCGGCTTTTCAAAGTCCGGTGAGAGGACGGCACAGCCGTTAATAAGCGCTGTCATTATGGCCACCAGTAGCAGGTGGCAAGTGCGTTTAATAATGAGTCCGCTATTCGGGCGCTTGGCGTCGTAATAAGCTGTATTCAAGTGTTTTTCCTTATTGGCCCTATGGGCCAGCTTCAAATCTGTTCTTGGGGCTGGCGGTCATTTATAGGCGCCGCAGCCCATTATGGGTAGACCGCAGTGCCAGCCGTTTTGCTCCGCGGCGCCTCAGAGCCTGTTGCCTTAGCGATTTGCTAGTCTGGATACAGGTCATCAAGCGCGGGGCGGAACCTGCCTGCTATGTCTCCAATATTACCCATACAGATTTTTGTCTCTGCGAATTGGTTGCGATTGGGCGCACAAACTTTGCCGGTGTCGCCAGAGAAGGGCAAGGAACTGGCGGAAGGCCTGGAGCTGGCGAAAGTGGCACCTTCGTCGTTCACTGATGTACTCGAAACCGTCTCTGGCTCGATGGTGGGCATCTGGCATGGGTTTCTGAGCCATATCCCTTTTTTCGTCGCCAGTATCCTGATGCTGGTTTTCACCTGGCTCCTCGCCAGGATGGCCGGGCGCTTCACCCGGCGGTTTGCCCGTAAAACGGCCAAAAGAGCGTCGCTGGTCGATTTATTGGTGCGGCTGACCAAAATAGCCATCTGGATGTTGGGAGTACTTTTTACCGCAATGGTTCTCTTTCCCGGGCTGACGCCAGCCAGGGCACTCGGTGGGGTGGGATTGCTCTCGGTGGCGGTCGGTTTTGCGTTCAAAGACATCTTCGAGAACTTCTTTGCCGGTATCCTGATTCTGTGGAATTTCCCATTTGAGGCGGGCGATGTCATCAAGTGTGACAACGTTGAGGGCAGGGTGGAATCGGTGGAGGTACGCAATACCACCATTCGCCGCACAACCGGGGAGTTAGTGGTCGTGCCCAACCTGTTCCTGTTCAAGAACCCCTGTGAAATCCTGACGGATCGGAACAAGCGGCGTTTTACGGTCATTGCAGGTATTGCTTACGGTGAAGATGTTGTCGGCGCAGTGAAGGTGATCGAATCTGCTGTCGAGTCCTGCAAGACGGTGCGTGATGATGAGCCCGTGCAAATCTTTCCCCGCGCTTTTGGTGACAGCAGTATCGATATCGAAGTGACCTGGTGGGCGGGCTCAACCCCACTGGAGGAGCGGCGTTCACGCGGGGAGGTAGTTACTGCGGTGAAGCGGGCCCTGGATGATGCTGGTATCGAGATTCCCTTCCCGTACCGCACGCTGGTGTTCAAGGAGGCTCTTAGGCTCGAGGATGGCGCAGAGCCTTAATCAGCGATCAAACAGGTTGGGGAACTGCCGGGGCTGTGAGCGTAGATATTGGTTCGGTACTTTAACCGAAGCGCCCAGGTGCGCAGCGGCATGCCAGGGCCAGCGGGGGTTGTACAGCAGCCCTCGCGCAAGTGCGACGAGGTCCGCGTCTCCTGTCCCCACGATCGCCTCTGCGTGATCAAAGTCAGTGATCAGCCCGACGGCGACTACCGGGATCGAAACGGCCTGCTTGACTGCCCGGGCCAGGGGCACCTGATAGCCGGGGCCGACCGGGATTTGCTGTGTGGAATGCAGGCCGCCACTGGAAACATGAATGGCGCCGCAACCCCGTTGCTCAAGTGCCTGCGAAAAAGTGATCGTCTGCTCCAAATCCCACCCGTTCGCCACCCAGTCTGTACCGGATACTCGAATGGATATCGGGTAGTCCGCGGGGACCGCGTTGCGTACAGCGTCGAATACTTCCAGCGGGAACCGCATCCTGTTTTCCAGTGCGCCGCCATATTCGTCCTGTCGCTGGTTGGACAGGGGAGAGAGGAATTGGTGCAGTAGGTAGCCATGGGCCGCGTGGATCTGGATGGCGTCAATACCGATTCTTACCGCGCGTCGCGCCGACTCCGCGAATGCCTCACAAACAGCCTGCATGGCCGTGCGATCCACTGCTATTGGGGGCTGTTCATCCGGCAGATAGGGAACGGCGGATGGCGCAAATGTTTGCCAGCCGTTTGGTTGCTCTGCAGGTATTTGCTTGCCGCCGAACCAGGGGAGATCTGTTGACGCCTTGCGCCCAGCGTGTGCCAGCTGGATGGCGATGGGCATATCGGACCACTTGCGGACGGCATCCAGGGTGCGCGCCATCGCAGCTTCAGTGGTGTCGTCCCACAAACCTACATCCGCATAGCTTATCCGACCTTCAGGCTGTACGGCGGTTGCCTCGATGGTCAGCAAACCTGCTCCGGAAACAGCTAATTGCCCAAGATGCATCAAATGCCAGTCGGTCATGCAGCCATCGACAGCTGAATACTGGCACATGGGGGCGATGACAATCCGGTTTGGGAGTGTCAGGGAATCGATGGTTAGAGGTTCGAATAACTTTGGCGAGGTCATTGACTGCTCTTCCTGAGCGATAAGTTCGTCCACATTGAAAGTTGGTGCGCCGTCTTTTCGATTACAGCGTGCTGTCCGGTTGGGTTTCCGGGCGCGCATCTATAAAGGCGGGGAGGGCAGCACAGGCTTCGCTGATTTGCTTGATCGCAGGATACTTCCCGATTTCTACGCCAAATCGTTCTGCATTGTAGACTTGGGGAATCAGGCAACATTCGAACAACCCCGGATGCTGTCCGGCCGCAAAGGGCGTGCCGGATGACGACTCAAGTTGTGTTTCCAGTGCGGCGAAGCCCCCGTTGATCCAGTGGCGAATCCAGCTGAGCTTCTGTTCGTCGCTGACACCGAGTTCGGTTTGAAGGTACTTTAAAATACGCAGGTTCTGGATGGGCTGGATATCGCAGGCGACATTGTAGGCGAGGGCGCGGATACGGGCGCGTTCCAGAGGCGCGCTGGGTAGTAATGCCGGCAGGGGATATGTTTCTTCGAGCCACTCGATGACCGCCAGCGATTGCGTAAGGATACTGCCATTGTCTACCAGTGCCGGTACCAGTCCCTGTGGGTTCAGGGCGCGATAGGTGTCGTCCTGCTGTTCGTTTTTGAGCAGGTTTACCGGATGGTACTGGTAATCAAGGCCTTTCAGGTTTAGCGCAATACGAACGCGATAGCTCGCCGAGGAGCGGAAGTATCCGTGGAGATCCATGAGAAGCGATCCTTTTATTTTTGGCGGTTAGCGTTTCCCGCGAGTGGTATACGGCGCTTGGTGCCGTGTATCCATTGGGCGACGTAAAAAAGTTGGTGGATTGCGCTGAAAACTGGTTTTTTTGCGCAAAAATTTCGCGCATAAGCGCCTTTTTGATACCAAATATGGCGTGATAGTCCGTATAATGCGCGGCCGTTCTCGTTTCGTATAGCACAGCCGTGCCTACTGGAAGTATTGCCCATACTCCATTGGATGAGGAGGTGGGGGTGGCATATCCCGCCGGGAGTTAGCGACTGCCTAAAAATTCCTGCGGCAGTGGTTACAATTGAAACCAATCTTAGTTACATTTGAAACCTCGTACAACCTCGATTCTCAGCAGGTGAAGAACCGCGATGACCACTAATAACATGACAAAGGGCGACCGGGATCTCGAAAACACTCTGGACGCTGTCCGCCCCGATGACCTGCGGCTGGAAAAATTTTTGCCCTATCGCCTGTCGGTGCTTTCAAATCGCGTGAGCAACGCCATTGCACAGGCTTACGGTGAGCGATTTGATCTGACGATCCCCGCCTGGCGGGTTATGGCCATATTGGGTCGTTTCCCCAATCTGTCGGCGGCCGACCTGGTTGAGCAGACAGCGATGGATAAAGTGGCCATTAGCCGCGCGGTATCCATTCTGCTCCGCAATGACTACATCACGCGCAGTGAGGATCTTTCCGATCGTCGTCGACAGGTGCTCAACCTGTCTGAGCTTGGGCGCGATGTCTACGAGCGTATTGTGCCGCTGGCACAGCAGTACGAAAACGATTTGATGGGGTCGCTCTCTGATGATGAGCGCCGTCAACTTGATAGCATTATCGAGAAATTGATGAGCCGTGCCCAGGACTGGGCCAATCGCGGTTTACTCGACCGCTAACGCGCATCGAAATTATTGGCAGCGCTGTGTGGTGTTTATTCCGACACGGGCTGTCGTTTCCTGACAGGAGTTATCTATGTTCGACCACCTGAAAAGCCTTCCTGCCGACCCGATCCTCGGCTTGCTCGCGACTTACCGCGCCGATGAAAACCCTAAAAAGATCGACCTGGGTGTGGGAGTCTATAAAGACGAAGCCGGGCATACGCCGGTATTGCAAGCGGTAAAAGAAGCGGAAACACGTCTTTTGCAAAGTGAGGAGACTAAGGCTTACGTTGGCCCCGCTGGCACTCCTGGTTTTAACAGTGCCATGCAAGAGCTGGTTCTGGGCGCCGGGCACCCCGCGCTGATTGCCAACCGCGTACGCTCTGCCCAGACTCCGGGCGGCTGCGGTGCATTGCGTGTACTGGCTGAGTTTGCGAATCGCGCCAAAGCTGGCGCGACTATTTGGGTGAGCGACCCGACATGGGCGAACCACGTCCCGCTGCTGGGTAACGCCGGTCTGCAGATCAAGAGTTACCCTTACTATGATCGCGAAACGAGCAGCCTGAATTTCGACGCCATGGTGGAAACCCTGAAAAATGTTGGCGAGGGTGATCTGGTATTGCTGCACGCGTGCTGCCACAACCCCTGCGGTGCAGACCTGACGCGCGAGCAATGGCAAGTACTGGCAGAAATGGCGCAAAAGCAGGGCTTCACGCCATTTATCGATATGGCGTATCAGGGTTTTGGTGAAAGCCTGGATGACGACGCCTACGGCTTGCGCCTGATGGCACAGTCTGTGCCAGAGATGTTGGTAGCGGCATCCTGCTCCAAGAATTTTGGTCTCTACCGTGAGCGCGTTGGCCTGGCGATGGCTATATACAGCGATGCGGCTGCGGCTGATCGTGGCCAGAGCCAGCTGCTGAATGTGGTACGCGGCAATTATTCCATGCCGCCCAATCACGGTGGCGCCATTGTCGAGGCGATCCTGACTGATGCAGGCCTGCGCGCGAACTGGGAAGCCGAGTTGACCGAAATGCGCGAGCGTATAAACAGTTTGCGCAGTGGGGTAGTAGAAAGCCTGGACGCGGCAGGTGCCGCGGGTGACTTCAGCTTTATCCAGCGTCAGAAAGGCATGTTCTCATTCTTGGGGATTACGCCCGAGCAGGTGCACAAATTGCAGCAGGAATATTCCATTTATATGGTAGATTCCAGCCGTATTAGCATCGCGGGACTCAGCCAGAGTAATATGGGTTACTTCTGCGAGTCTGTGGCAAAAGTCCTGGCGTAATGCCTTAGCCTGTTGATGGTGCAGAAGGACCATCAAATTCTCGCGATGGGGCAGGCACGCCGGTAAAGCGTGTCTGCCCGTTGTTTTTTCGGCCAGCGCCGAGTTAATGCGATTGCGTTCCCGCTTGCGCAATCTGATGTTCGAATTAAAAGCAGGACCTAAAATGGAAGTTGAGGTAGTCGATACCGTGTCTGTACCCCCCGAGCCTGAATCTGTCGTAAAACCCTGGGATCCCGCCAGCTGGCGTAAACTGACCGCCCACCAGCAACCCAAGTACCAGTCTGCCGAAGCCGTCGCCGATGTTGAGAGCCAGCTTTCCGGTTTTCCACCGCTGGTATTTGCCGAAGAAGCCCGCGAACTGCGTCGACAGTTGGCGCAGGTGGCTGAGGGCAAGGCATTTCTGTTGCAGGGCGGTGATTGCGCGGAGTCGTTTGCGGATTTTAACGCAAACCGGATTCGCGACACCTTCAAGGTCCTGCTGCAGATGGCGGTGGTGTTGACCTTCGCCGGCAATCTGCCGGTGGTAAAAGTGGCACGCATGGCCGGGCAGTACGCGAAACCGCGCTCCGCGGATATGGAAAGCATCGGCGGTGTTGAGTTACCCAGTTACCGGGGCGACATCATTAACGGCATCGACTTTACCGCCGAGGCGCGCATCCCGGATCCCCAGCGCATGCTGACCGCTTACAATCAGTCTGCGGCCACACTCAACCTTTTGCGCGCCTTTGCTCAGGGCGGGCTTGCGGATCTGCATCAGGTTCACGCCTGGAACCTGAGTTTCCTGGAAAATAACCCCCAGCGGGATCGCTATTCGCAACTGGCAGAACGGCTTCAGGATGCGTTGGAGTTTATGGCGGTTTGCGGGGTGAACTCAGCGAATACGCCGGCGATCCGTGAAACAACACTTTACACCTCTCACGAGGCGTTATTACTCAATTACGAGCAGGCGTTGACTCGCACCGATAGCCTCACCGGCAAATGGTATGACTGCTCCGCACACATGCTCTGGATTGGCGAGCGTACCCGCCAGCTGGATGCTGCGCATGTCGAATTCCTGGCTGGTGTGTGGAATCCGATTGGGGTGAAAGTCGGGCCGGGGATGGCTACGGATGAATTGATTCGCCTGATCGATCGTTTGAACCCGAATAACGAGCCGGGGCGCCTGACGCTGATTACCCGCATGGGCGCCGATACCCTGGGTGAAAAGCTGCCGAACCTGGTGCGGGCAGTGCAAAAAGAGGGGCGTTCGGTTGTCTGGAGTACCGACCCGATGCATGGCAACACCGAAAAGGCCAGCAGCGGTTTCAAAACGCGGAATTTCGACAATATCCTGCGCGAAATCCGGGATTTCTTTGCTGTGCATCGCGCCGAGGGCAGTCACCCGGGTGGTATCCATCTGGAAATGACCGGGCAGCATGTGACCGAGTGCACAGGTGGTGCCTGGAAGATTTCCGATGCGGATCTCGCCAGTTGCTACCGAACCCAGTGTGACCCCCGATTGAATGCGGACCAGGTTCTGGAGTTGGCATTCTGTATTTCCGAATTACTGCGGGAAGGTCGCAACTGAGAAACGGCGTGAAGGGCAGAGGCACTCAGCTGCTGCCCTGTGGGTTCTATGGGTTCTATGGGTTCCGGGCGGTTAGGGTGTGCAGCGCATCTTCTACCTGCTCGATGCTTTCTTTGGCCGTTTCTCGTCGATTGTTTTCTTTTCGCTAGTCATTGGTTTTCCATTAGGGGGATATTGGGTGTATCAGCTTTATATCGGTAATAAAAATTACTCGTCGTGGTCATTGCGTCCGTGGTTGTTGATGACGGAGCTGGGTATTGCCTTCGAAGAGGTGTTGGTACCTTTCGATGAGGGTGGTAGCTGGTCGAAGTTTCGTCGCTTTTCGCCCACCGGCTTGGTTCCCTGTTTGGTTGATGGTGATATTACCGTCTGGGACTCCCTCGCCATCACTGAATACTTGTACGAGTCGCACCGCAGCGTTTGGCCGGAGCAGGGGGCTGCGCGCGCATGGGCTCGCTGTGCAGCGGCTGAAATGCATTCGGGATTCGGGGCGTTGCGCAATCAGTGCAGTATGAACTGCGGTGTGACGGTGAAATTGGGCCAGGTAGATGATGCCTTGCAAAAAGACCTGAACCGGATTGATGAGCTTTGGCTGCAGGGTTTGACTCAATTCGGTGGGCCTTTTCTTGCCGGTGAGCAGTTTACCGCTGTCGATGCTTTTTATGCCCCTGTGGCATTGAGGTTGATGGGTTATGGCTTGGCGCTGAGTAAAGCCAGTATGGATTACTGCGCGCGCCTTCTCGCGCTTCCGGGAATGCAGGGGTGGGTAGAAGCTGCATTAAGCGAACCCTGGCGCGAAGAAGGTCACGAAGAGGATCTCGTGCGGATAGGTACAATCACTGAAGATCGTCGTCTTCCAGGCTAAAAATCCCCCGAGACTAGTTACGTTTTCTGCACACAATGTGTCTCCGGGGCCGCGGGGGCACATATTCCACAATTTCATTCCTGACGATTCGATGACGCACGTTCGCGCAGCATAAATTGTGAACGTAACTGCTATAAACAATCCACTTAATAAGCCGTTATCAAATAAAGTAACAGCTTCTCCACGTATAACCCCCTGTTTTGTTGATCAGCGGCAGGGGGCTGCAGCGCCAGTACGTCGGCGGCACTCCTGCGCGACTCATGTGCAGGAGTCGCGCAGGTCACGGCGTGGCGGTACGATGCGTAGCGGGGTACACTCGGCCGGCAATTTAGTAACACGCGATACTAATGGCGCAGGATAAGTGCCCGAGTAGCGTATAGAAATAGACCAATAAGAGGACCAAGTCGATGCGTCAAACCCTGATCGCAATGTCCGTTGCCGCCGCTCTGGCGGCGATGGCGGGTTGCAGCAAAGAATCTCAAAGCCCGGAAGCCGCGCTCACAGCAGAATCTGCAACAGCGGTGAGTGCCGTATCCGAAACCGCAAAGCCGGGCGCGGTGTCGAGCAACCCGCTGTTGGCCGAGTGGACTGGTCCTTTTGGCGGTGTTCCGGCTTTCGACAAAATGAAGGTTTCCGACCTTAAGCCGGCCCTCGAACACGGTATGGCGCAGGAGCTGGCCGAGGTGGATGCTATTGCCAACAACCCGGAGCCGCCAACATTTGCGAATACCGTTGAGGCAATGGAGCGCAGTGGCCAGGCACTTAGCCGCGTGTTCACGTATTGGGGTATCTGGAGCGGCAATATGTCCACTCCGGAATTTCGCGCAGTTCAGTCGGAAATGGCGCCTAAGCTGGCGGCGTTCAATAGCAAGATTGTTCAAAACGACAAACTGTTCCAGCGAGTAAAGGCTGTTTATGAGAGCCGTGGAAATGCGGACCTGAATGCTGAACAGATGCGTGTAGTCGAGCTGGTCTATGATCAGTTTGCGACCAATGGCGCGACCCTGGGTGGCGAAGCGAAAGCGCGCTACGCGGAAATCAATAACCGGCTCGCGCAGTTGCACACCCAGTTCGCGAACAATGTACTGGCGGACGAAGAGGGATATGACCTCTTCCTGACCAGTGAGCAGCTCGCGGGCCTGCCAGAGTCTTTCGTTGCGGCAGCAGCTGCTCTCGCAGAAGAGAAGGGGCAGAAGGGTAAGTACGCTATCACCAATACCCGTTCGTCCATGGACCCGTTCCTGACCTATTCGGATAACCGTGAGCTGCGCGAGCAGGTGTGGAGTAACTACTACAGCCGCGGCGACAACGGTGGTGAGCACGACAATAATGCCATCATCGCCGAGATCCTCACACTGCGTGATGAGCGTGTCGGCCTGCTCGGATTTGATAATTACGCAGAGTGGCGCCTGCAAAACCGCATGGCGAAAAATCCCGCAAATGCGATTGAGCTGATGGAAGCAGTATGGCCGGCAGCGGTTGCACGTGTGCATGAAGAAGTGGCTGATATGCAGGCTGTTGCCGATGCTGAAAAGGCTGGCATCAAGATTGAGCCCTGGGATTATCGTTACTATGCGGAAAAAGTACGTAAAGCCAAATATGACTTGAACTCCGACGAAGTGAAGCAGTATCTGCAGTTGGACAAACTGCGTGAAGGTATGTTCTACGTTGCCGGAGAACTGTTCAATTTCAGTTTTACCCCGGTCAAAGAAGGGAGCGTGCCGACTTTCCATGAGGATGTGAAAGTCTGGGAAGTAAAAGACAAGACCAGTGGCGAGCACATAGGCTTGTGGTACCTGGATCCGTTTGCTCGAGCAGGCAAGCGTTCAGGTGCGTGGGCGAGCATGTACCGTGATCACACCACCTTTGACGGCAAGGAGACTGTTCTGGCCTCCAACAACTCCAACTTTATCAAGGGTGCGCCGGGCGAGCCGGTTCTGGTGAGCTGGGACGATGCAGAAACCTTCTTCCATGAGTTTGGTCATGCATTGCACTTCCTTGCGTCGAAGGTGGCTTACCCGACACTGAACAGTGGTGTGCGCGACTACACGGAATTCCAGTCCCAGCTGCTGGAGCGTTGGTTGAGTACTGACCCGATTATCGATAACTACCTGGTGCACTACAAAACCGGTGAGCCGATTCCCGCGGAGCTGGTAGCCAAAATCAAGAAAGCGGCCAACTTCAATCAGGGATTCGCAACAACCGAATACCTGGCTTCCGCACTGGTGGATATGAAGCTGCATACTTCAGATCCGGAAGGTATCGATCCCGACAAATTCGAGCGTGAAACCCTGGAAGCACTGGGTATGCCTTCGGAGCTGGTGATGCGTCACCGCACGCCGCATTTCGGGCATATTTTCTCAGGCGAGGGGTATTCTGCCGGCTACTATGGCTATATGTGGGCTGATGTATTGACGTCTGACGCCTCTGAAGCATTCGCCGAGGCCGAAGGTGGCTTCTACGACAAGGAAGTGGCCGGCAAGCTGGTGAAATACCTGTTTGCCCCGCGCAATGCGATTGATCCCGCAGAAGCCTATCGATTGTTCCGTGGCCGTGACGCGGGTATCGAGCCGCTGATGCGTGATCGTGGCTTCCCGGTTCCGGGTGAAGGCGACAAGACCACGGTAGCGATCGAGAACTGATAGCTGCAGGTTTTGGTCAACAATAAACCGCGGTGCGATGGCACCGCGGTTTTTTTATGCCCGACACTTCTGTGGCAGCGCTAGGCCTGGGCAATATTGCAGCTAAACTGAAAGTAATGGCGGGAGTAGGGAGGTTTGCGCTATGCCTAAGTGGCTGATAGTCGTTGGTTGTCTGCTGGTGGTAGTAGGTGTACTGCTGCACTTTTTTCCGAACCTGTTCAGCTGGTTCGGACGCTTGCCCGGTGACATCCGTATCGAGTCCGAGCGTAGTCGAGTTTATTTTCCGATTACTACCATGATCGTCATCAGCGTATTGCTGAGCCTTATCCTGAGCTTTTTTCGCCGCTGAGTTAATTTTCCAGCAGTTGGTCCAGCGGCAGTTCCGTGCGGTAGCGAACCTGTTTGAGTGAAAAGCTGCTCTTGATATGGTCAATGCCGGGAAGTTCGGTCAGCTTCTTGTCGAGAAATTCCTGGTACGCGTGCAGGTTTGGCACGACAACCCTCAGCAGGTAGTCAAAGTCACCAGTCATCAAATAGCACTCCATGACTTCTGGCCACTGGCCGATGGTGGACTCGAAGTGCTGCAACTCCTTTTTCACCTGATGGTTCAGGGTGACCTGGATAAAGACGCTGACGGGCAAACCGACTTTGTCTGGTTCGAGTAGTGTAACCGCGCGCTTGATGAAGCCCTGCTCATGCAGATTCTTCACTCGTCGCGAGCAGGGTGAGGGCGAGAGGCAGACCTTTTCCGCCAGTTCGATATTGGGAATGGTTGCGTCTTCCTGGAGGATTTCCAGAATGTGTTTGTCGATGGCATCAAGTACGTAGGCCATAAATTAACCAGCTCTCTACGAATCGCTCATTTTAATCTTTTGGTTTCCGCAAACTGGGTATGTGGGGGAATGACCCGGACCAGTTTTGTGACCAAAAATGTTTATTGGTTCGGCGGAAGAGTATACCTGTGAACCAGGCAGCCGGAAAAAACCGGCCGCAGGGGGGCACTCGTCAGATGTCACAGGGCCAGCAACTTTGGGCTTGCTGGAAATGACAGTATTTCTCATCTTCACACCGTATCTTTCCAATTATTGCAGAAAAACCTCAAAATGTGGCGATTATTGTTCGTCATCAAGGCCGGCCTTGATCATTTTGGTATGACCTGCTCGTCCCGCCAGTGATAATTTACTGCAAAACAGAATAATCATGGCGCAATTCTGCGTTGGCGCTCTGTATACCGGTAGCCAAAGGCACCGGCAGGCCCCTGCGGAATTGCGCCGCCAATAGATGTAGGTACCTGCGATGGCGATGGTCGAAAGCGATCAGGAATTCGGATTCGATGGCGAATACTCCCTGAAGACAGCCTTTACCCGTGAAAATGGCCGCGTTTTCCTTACTGGAATCGATGCCCTGGTGCGCTTGCCGCTGATGCAAAAGCAGCTGGATGAGCGGGCAGGCCTGAATACGGCCGGTTTTATCTCCGGGTATCGAGGTTCTCCCCTCGGGGGCTTCGACCAGACCCTCTGGCGACACAAGAAGCTGCTTGCCGAGCGGGATATCTACTTCGAGCCCGGAATTAACGAAGACCTGGGTGCAACTAATATCTGGGGAACGCAGCTACTCGACCACTATCGCAAGCAGGCGACACGGGACGGGGTGTTTTCCATCTGGTACGGCAAAGGGCACGGCGTCGACCGCAGTGCCGATGTTTTTCGCCAGGCCAATATCCAGGGGACCTCGAAACTTGGCGGGGTTCTGGCGCTGTGTGGAGACGACCACACCGCGGAATCATCCATGTTTTCCCACAATACCGACCAGATTTTCGAGTCGGTCATGATGCCGCTTTTGTTCCCTGCAGACATCGACGAATATCTGACTCTTGGATTGGCCGGGATCGCACTGTCCAGATTCTCCGGCCTGTGGGTGGGCTTCAAGACCATTACCGAAACCGTAGAATCCGGCTCCTCGATCGTGGTGCCGCCACTGCCCGAATTTGTCCTGCCAGAGAGTTTCCCGATCCCGCCGCACGGACTCAATTACGATCCGAACCTCAATTGGCCCGCGGAGCGTATGGAGTACGAGCGACGCATGCTCGAGGAGAGGCTGCCGGCAGCCCAGGCCTTCGCCTATGCCAACGGCCTGGATAGAACAGTGGTTGCTTCACCGGTTAAACGCTTTGGTATCGTCACGGTGGGCAAGGCCCACGGCGACCTGATGGAAGCACTGAAACTGCTGGGCTTGAGTGAGTCCGACCTTCATAAAGCCGGGATCTCCATTCACAAGGTTGCCATGACCTGGCCGCTTGAGCCTCGCGGCATGAGCGAATTTGCCCGTGGCATGGAACGGATTCTTGTCGTCGAAGAGAAGCGTCCACTGGTAGAAGATCAGATAAAAAACCTGTTCTACGGTTGGAGTGACGCTGATCGACCGAAAGTAATCGGCAAGAAAGATCTTGATGGCCGTGACCTGTTGCCCGCTATCTGGGGATTTGGGCCGGATCATGTCGCTCGCGCAGTTGCGCGCTGGTTGGGAGATACCGAGTTGGCTGAGCAGCTGGTATCGCGTGCGGAAACGCTCGGTGGCAATGTGGTGCCAAAAGCCGAAGGTCTGCTGGCTCGTGAGCCGATTTTCTGTGCTGGCTGTCCGCACAACTCCTCCACCAAACTGCCCGAAGGCAGTACCGGTAGTGCCGGGATCGGCTGTCATATCATGGCGCTGGGCAAGGGACTTCGCACTGACACTTATTCCCATATGGGGGGCGAGGGCGCCCACTGGGTGGGTTTGCATCGCTTCTCCAGTGATAAACACATCTTCCAGAATATGGGGGATGGAACCTACAACCATTCCGGCTTGCTGGCGATCCGCCAGGCCGTAGCCAGTAAGGTGAATATCACCTACAAGATCCTGCTGAACGATGCAGTCGCGATGACGGGCGGCCAGCCAGCGGACGGGGAGGTAACGGTGCCCACACTTTCCCGGCAACTGTTGGCGGAGGGTGTCGGCCGTGTTTGCCTGGTGAGCGAAAACCCCGAGTTCTGGCGCAATCGTCGGGACGAGCTGCCCAAGGCTTTACAGATCTATGATCGTAGTGAGCTCGACGCGGTGCAGCGCGAGCTGCGCGACACTTCAGGAGTCACTGCGATTATTTACGAGCAGGTGTGCGCGGCGGAAAAGCGTCGCCGGCGCAAGAAGGGCCTGATGCAGGATCCGGCCAAGCGCTTGCTGATCAACCATCGGGTCTGTGAGGGTTGCGGAGATTGCAGTGTGCAATCCAGTTGCATAGCCGTGGAGCCGCTGGAAACCGAATATGGCCGCAAACGCCAGGTGAACCAGTCGAGCTGCAATAAAGATATGCGCTGTGCCGAAGGGTTCTGCCCGAGCTTTGTGTCTGTTGAGGGGGGGGTGCTGAAAAAGCCGGAAGTTGATGTGCTGGCCAAGGCCATCGATAGCGCTTGTGCTGCGCTGCCTGCTGCGCCGCAGCCCCAGCTTGCGCAGCCGTTAAATATCCTGGTAGCTGGTATCGGTGGCAGTGGCGTACTGACCGTGGCGGCGCTATTGGGGATGGCAGCACACTTGGAAGAAAAGGGGAGTACCACGCTCTACTTTACCGGCCTGTCGCAAAAAAATGGTGCAGTGGTGGCCCATGTGAAAGTGGCAGGGCGCCCTGAAGACATTACCACTGCGCGAATTCGTGACGGTGCTGCGAACCTCCTTCTCGGCTGTGACATGGTGACTGCGGCATCCCAGCGGAGCAAGTTTGCTGCGGGACAAATTCGCGCCCTTGTGAATACGGCGGAGGTTCCGGTAGCGGCTTTTGTACGTAATAACGATATCGCTTTCCCGGCAGACGCAACCGCTGGCAGTATCGAGGCTGTTGCGGGTGAATATTTTGCTTTCGATGCCAACCGCTATGCCGAAGCCCTGTTTGGGGATTCGGTAGCCGCAAACCTGATGATGTTGGGCTTTGCCTGCCAGCGCGGGTTGCTGCCGGTAACCCAAAAGGCGTTGGAGCGGGCGGTTGAGCTAAATGGCGTGGCCGTTGAAAGCAACCTTCGCGCATTCCGCGCGGGCAGGCTGCTGGCGGAAAACCCTCAGGCGGTCAATCAGCTGCTAGCGCCTGAAGAGTCAGTAAAAATCGTCGACCAGATGGAAAGTGTGGATGCTTTGCTTGAGCGTTTGGCTTCAGAACTCAAAGCTTACCAGAGCAGTGCCTACGCAAAGGTATTCACGCGTACCGTGGATACTTTGTCCGCGGCGGAAAAGCGTGCTGGAGGTGATGGAAATCTCACGCAGGCAGCGGCAGCCAGCCTCTTTAAAGCCATGGCCTACAAAGACGAGTACGAAGTGGCGCGTCTGTATAGTGGCGAATCTTTCCAGCGGCAGCTGCGAGATACGTTCAGTGGCGATTACCGGGTGAACTTCCTCATGGCACCACCGCTTTTGGCTGGGCCCGATGCCACTGGCAAGGTGCGGAAAATTACACTTGGTCCCTGGTTGGCCAAATGTCTGCCGGTGCTGGCAAAAGGAAAGGTGCTTCGCGGTACTTTGTTCGATATTTTCGGTTACACCGCTGAGCGCAGGGAAGAGCGCCGTTGGGCGCGCGAAGTGCGCAATGCCGTACTTGTGGTAGCTGGATGCCTGAATGCCGGAAATCGCGAGCAGGCGCTGGAGCTACTGTCTTTACCCCAGCAAGTTCGTGGCTATGGACATGTGCGGGCGGAAAATTACGCAAAGGTGCGTGAGGATTGGCAGCGCCTGCTGGCAGTTTTTCAAAATGGAAACCCGCTTCCCAGCGTGGCAGCCGCCTAAACGGTTTCTTGGTATGTCGCGGCCGGTTGCCACACGGGTGGCAGCCGGCCGTCGTCGTTTCGGCAAAGCGGATCAGGTCTGAAAGCTAGCCGGGTCTGAAAGAGAGAAACGGGTTGACCAGCCAACCCAGCATGCCGGTCACATTGACCGGTGCCTCGACTACCGACAGGCACAGACATTCCTGGTCTTCCGTGGCGATTGGTCGGTGTACTTCACCCGGACGGCGAACCAGGAAATCACCCTGTTTATACACTCCGTCGGCGTCCGAAAAGCTGCCGTGCAGCACAACGATAATCTCTTCACCCCGATGGTCGTGCTCCGCCGTACGGCCACCGCGGCAAATACGGTGAAAAGCGACCTCGTATTTATCCTGACCGGTTTTGAGGCGTGTTGCCTTAAGCGCGGGCGAAATACGTCGCCACTTCAGCGGCAGATTACGTTTGACGATCTTGTGGATGACCTGTGGCAGCTCAGCGAGGGCAGGATCATTACCAATGCGGCGCTCCGGGGCCGTTGAAGCCGTCTTTTGCTCTGGCGCTTCCGCGTTGATGTCCGGCTCTTCACTTGAGTCGATACGCCCCATCAAACGTTGCAGGACGGAACTGTCTACGGACTGCGGGGTGCACTGCTCAAGCAGGCTGCCGCCCACTCGGTTGAGCTGCTGATGCTGTTGTCTGCAGTGGGGGCACAGTTGCAAGTGTGCAGACACCGCCAGACTCTGCGCCCAGGGAAGGTTCCCGGCACTGTACTCCAGCAGCATATCGGATTCCGGGTGGTATTCAGGATAGTGGCGACTCATACAGACCTCGTTCACTCAGCACGCTTAATTACGCTGTGCAATTTTTTCAGCGCCAACCGAACCCGGGACTTCACCGTGCCCAGCGGCAGGCCGAGTTCCTCTGCAATTTCACTGTGTGACTTGCCTTCGATATAGGCCTTCTCAATCACATGACCTTGTTCTGCGGGCAAGCTTCGGAGCCCCATGGCAACGTCCCGTTCATTGCGTGATTTTTGCAGTACCGCAAAGGGTTGGCTCTCTGGGGATTCGTCCCAGATATCGTCGACCTCGACCTCACCATCGACCACATGACGGCTGTTGCGGCGGATAAAGTCGATCCGGCAATTGCGCATGATGGTGTATACCCAGGTGTTTGCTGACGCCTTGCGCGGGTCAAAGCTGGGCGCTTTGCGCCATACCCTGAACATCACCTCCTGCACGAGCTCGTCGGCGGCCTCCGGACTCAGTACCTGACTGCTGCGGCTGTGATGAAAGCCTTTGATCAGCGGCGCAAAGTGCTGGAACAGGCGTTCGAAAGCCTGACGATCCTGACTGCTGCCAACCTGCACCAGGAGCTTGCTCCAGTCATCGTCGCGAGATTGTTCTGTCTTCACCTGATATCCGTGGATTGGTTGCACCTGGATCATCTTAGCGGTCTGTCCTTGTTTGTCGACGATTTTTACGCTCGCAATGAGGACATGGATCACTCCGTCTGCCAAATTTCGATATAAACAGCGAATTTTCATACCGGTCAGTCACCGCGAGGCAAATTCGCAACGCGCACTGATCCAATCGCAATATGGCGGCGTAACTATCGATATTCAAACAACAATGTGCTTAAAACCACCATGGAAACAGCAACGCCTGACCTGTTGGCCGAGCTCCAGGCCTACTATCGCAACTTTCTAACTGCCGATCCTGAACAGCTTGCACGGTTTTATCGGCCGGATGTCGTGTTTCGGGACCCTGTGCATGAAGTTACGGGATTGCTCGCGGTGCGGCGCTACTTCGAGGGCATGCGTGACGGCCTTGAAGATTGCCGGTTTGAGTTTGACAAGGGAGTGGTTTCTGCAAACAGCGCCTGTCTGCCCTGGCAGATGCATTTTGCGCACCGGGCGCTTAAGGGCGGCAAGCCGCTCTCTTTGCGTGGTTGCAGTCTGCTCCGTTTTGAGCAGCACATTTACTTCCATGAAGACTTCTATGATATGGGCGCGATGGTATATGAACGGGTACCACTTGTGGGAAGTCTGGTGCGCGCAATCAAGTCGCGCATTGCCCGTGCAGGGGAGCGGTGATACGCATGAAAGAAATCCGCGACAAGAACATCTGGATCACTGGCGCCAGCTCGGGGGTAGGGCGCGCACTGGTCGAACTGTTGGTGAGCCGCAATAATTTCGTCATTGTAAGCAGTCGCGCTCGCGACAAGCTGCTGGAGTTGCAGAAAACTTCGCCGTCACGTATCCGCGTACTGGATTGCGATGTGGGCAATGATGAGGATATGGCACGCGCGAAAATTGCACTGGCGGAACTCACCGATCAGCTGGATTTTGTGATTGCCTGTGCCGGCACCTGTGAGTATGACGATGATTTACGCCTTGATAGTGCGAGTTATCGCCGGGTGTTCGATGCGAACTTCTTTGGTGTCGTCAATACATTACGTTTGGCGCTGCCGCATTTGATGCGGGCTGCGTCACCGGCGCAGCGGCCAGTGTTTGCCGCGGTGGGCAGCCTCTCTTCGCTGGTAGGCTTTCCCCGTGCTGAAGCTTACGGTGCTTCCAAAGCCGCACTGGGGTATTTCCTTGATTCGGTCAGGGCTGATACCACTCGCGTTCCGCTGCGTATAGTGCATATCCGGCCGGGATTCGTAGATACACCATTGACCAGCAGCAACGATTTTTCGATGCCGCTTCTGATGTCGCCCGAGCGCGCGGCGGAGCGCATATTGGCCGGGCTTGAAGCCGGCCATTCACAGATTGACTTCCCCCGTCGCCTGAGCTGGCCGTTGAGGTTTCTCGGATGTTTCCGCGGCCTTTGGTTCCGATTTTTTGCTCCCAAAATAACCCGAATTTATAAACTGAGGTTCCACTGATGCGTATTGCCATCATCGGTAGCGGCATTTCCGGGCTTACCGCTGCTTATTTGTTAAACCGTAAGCACGACATCACTTTGTTTGAGGCAGATGGTCGCCTGGGCGGCCATACCGCAACGGTAGACGTTGATGAGAATGGCCGCAAACTGGCTGTGGATACCGGCTTTATCGTTTACAACGATTGGACCTATCCCAATTTCATCCGCCTGCTCAAGCAATTGGGCGTGGAATCGCAGCCGACGGAAATGGGCTTCAGTGTGTGTGATCCTGCGGCCAACTTCGAGTACGCTGGCAACAGTCTAAACAGTATTTTTGCCAGGCGTAGTAGTCTGTTCAGTGTTGGGCACTGGCGCATGCTGAAAGATATTCTCCGCTTCAACCGCGAGGCTGTTCGCGATTGGAAGCGGGGAGTTTTGAACGATACAACGACTCTCGGCGAATATCTCATCGAGAATCGTTATTCTTCCGAGTTTTCCGAACGATACCTGGTGCCGATGGGTTCGGCGATCTGGTCTGCCAGTCTGGCGCAAATGCGCGAATTTTCCGTGAGCTTTTTCATCCGCTTCTTTATCAATCACGGTCTGCTCAATATCTTCAATCGCCCGCAGTGGCGGGTGATCCGGGGTGGGTCGCGCAGTTATATCGAACCGATGACCAAATCGTTTGCACATCGTATTCGCCTGAACACACCGGTGGCCCGCGTCATTCGCACAGAAGGTGGGGTCGAAGTGGTCACCTCTCACGGGCAGACCGAGGTCTTCGATGAAGTGGTTTTTGCCTGTCACTCAGATCAGGCTCTCGCCTGTCTCGGGGATGCAAGTGAGGATGAGCGCAATATCCTCGGGGCAATACCGTATGCACGGAATTCCGTTGTGTTGCATACCGATACAGGGTTGTTGCCAAGCCGGCGACGCAGCTGGGCCAGTTGGAATTACCGTTTGCAGGCGGGTGAGGATCGACTGCCGGTATTAACCTACAACATGAATATTCTTCAGCAACTGAATACTGACAAAACCTATTGCGTTACGTTGAATGCGGAAGAGGCCATAGACCCCAATCAGGTAGTCGGGCGGTTCGAGTATGCCCACCCGCAGTTCTCCGTGGATGGAATGCGGGCCCAGCGGCAGTGGCAGAAAATCAATGGCGTGAACCAAACCTGGTATTGCGGTGCGTACTGGGCGAACGGCTTTCACGAAGATGGTGTCAGCAGTGCGCTCCGTGTGGCGTGCGCACTGGGCGTAACCCTGGATGATATGGAGTCTGCAGTAGCAGAGAGTTCCCTGGCAGGCTTGCATGGAGATCCCAATGGATATCCCCTTGCGTAGCGCAATTTACAGCGGCTGGGTACAGCACCGCCGATTTGTTCCACGGAGGAACAGCTTTCGATACCGGGTATTTATGCTGTATCTCGATCTGGCCGAGCTGGATCGGGTATTGGCGCTATCACCACTTTGGGGTGATAGCCGGGGTGTTCCTGCGCGTTTCTGTCGTGCAGATTTTTTTGGCGATCCCGCAATGGATCTCGATCAGGCTGTGCGGCAGCGTATCGAGGTAGAGTTCGGTGAGCGGCCTGTTGGGCCCATTTGCATGCTTGCCAACTGGCGCTATTTCGGGATCAACATGAATCCGATATCCGTCTATTACTGCTTTGATGCGACGGGTGAGCAGGTACAGTGGATTTTGCTTGATGTACACAATACTCCGTGGAACGAGCGCCATGGGTATGTATTGGACTGTCGGCAAGGCGGTAATGTGCAAAAGGCATCGTTTGCCAAAGAGATGCATGTGTCTCCCTTTATGCCCATGGACCAGCAATACCAGTGGCGCAGTAGTACGCCGGGAGAGCACCTCTCTGTATACCTCCAGAACATCGAACATGAATCAAAGGTATTGGATGCGACACTGGTACTACACCGTGAAGAGCTCAATGGTAAATCCATGTCCCGTATTCTGATCCAATATCCATTTATGACCGTAAAAGTTGTAGCTGCTATTTATTGGCAGGCATTGAAGTTGTGGCTAAAGCGCGTGCCGGTATTTACTCATCCGCAGCGCGCCGCCGGGGCTGAAGCAAGAGGAAAGCGCGGATGAAAATGATCGAGCAGGCTATCTATACCGACAAAAATGCGGCACAGCGACCGTGGTTTACGGCGCTCGCCCGCCGGGTGGTACTGGAAAAATTAGGTGGCCTGGCGTCCGGTCGCCTAGTCATCGAAGAGCCTGATGGTGTACGTCATGAGTTTGGCGAACCGGAAAGCAATGGCGGTATCTGTGCCCGCATTTCGGTAATCGATGAAGCCACCTTTGTGCAGGTGTTGCTGAATGGTTCGATTGGCGCAGGTGAGGCGTATATGCAGGGCGCCTGGCGAACCCCTGATCTGGTGGCTGTTGTTAGGGTCATGGTGGCGAATATGTCTCTGCTCGACGATATGGATTCGCGCTGGACATTTCTGCATCGCGCGGGATTGAAGATATTGCATCGTCTCAATAGCAATAGCCAGAGTGGCTCCCGGCGAAATATCGCCGCCCACTATGATCTGGGAAACGATTTTTTCCGTTTGTTCCTGGATCCGACCATGCTGTATTCGGCGGCGGTATTTCCTTCCGAAACTGCGAGTCTGCATGAGGCTTCGGTCAATAAGTTGGAAAAAATCTGCAGCAGGCTGCAGCTCTCGGCAGATGATCATTTGCTGGAAATCGGTACTGGCTGGGGCGGCCTGGCAGTACACGCAGCCAAGCATTATGGTTGCCGGGTTACCACGACGACCATTTCTCGCGAACAACACGCCTACGCCAAAGCGTGGGTCGAGCGAGAGGGACTGCAGGATCGGGTAACCCTGCTGATGCAGGATTATCGGGAGCTCGAAGGGCAGTTTGACAAAATTGTCTCCATCGAAATGGTTGAAGCAGTCGGGTATCAGTATTACCGGGAGTACTTCAGTCGCTGCAGCCGGCTGTTGAAAGAGGATGGTCTGATGGTCATGCAGGCCATCACTATTCAGGATCAGCGCTTCCACAGTTATCGCAAGCAGGTGGATTTTATTCAGCGGTATATTTTCCCGGGTGGTTGTCTGCCTTCCAATCAGGTGATTGCAGATCATATCGCCCGGGATACTGATATGCAGATCGTCGCAATGGAAGATATAACCAATCACTATGCGCGAACACTGCGAGCGTGGCGTGAAGCCTTCTTTATAAATCTGGAATCCGTACGTCAACAGGGATTCGATAACACGTTTATCAATATGTGGGATTTTTATCTCTGTTACTGCGAGGGAGGGTTTCTCGAGCGGGTGATCAGCACGGCCCAGTTTGTTTTTGCGAAGCCGCGCTGTCTGAAAGCGGATTTCTGAGGGCGTTAGTGTGTGGCGAGCGGTTCTCAGCGGTATCCAATTCCAGTTAGCCTGGCTGGTTTGTGTTCTGGTTGAGAACCCTGTCGTGGTTACCGCTTATACCTTGGGTAATTTGTGGTTCCACATGCGTTTTGTGGCCGATTTCCCCGGGGAGTCCACCTGTCTATTCCGTATCTGGTGTGCAGGAGTTTTGCTTGATGGCCTGCTGTTTGCCGGTGGTTTTCTGGTCAATCAGGATGGCAGTTTGCTCCCGCCGATCTGGCTCTTATGTCTATGGGCCAATTTCGCGCTGGCGTTGCGCTATGCCTTCGGCTTTCTGCGAAAAAATCTCTGGTTAGCAGCTGCTCTAGGCGGGTGGGCAGGGCCCTCCAGTTACTACCTGGGCGCGCAGCTTAATGGCGGGGTATCAATGATGCAGCCGCTTGCGGTGACATTGCTGGTATTTGCGCTGATCTGGGCAACCTTTTTGCCTGGGCTTGTAGCGTTTAGCCGGCCATCACTACAAGAGAGGGTACACTGACAATGTTTGCTTGGATGGCTGCTGCACTGGTTGCGGGCACCAGTTGTGGCTTCGAAGGGGAGTTTTTCGCCCGCGGTATAGCGACGGATCTCTCGAATGGTCAGGTAGTGTACTGTGAATACCACCTGCCGGCTGAGCCGGGGCAGGCGGGCACGCTGAGCCAGCGCCAGGTTCTGTATTACAGTCCTGAAGGCAACATCATCGCAAAAAAGACAATCAGAAGGGTCGCATCCCCACGGCCGGATGTTTTACAGCTGGATCTTCGCCATGGCGAACAGCGTCAAGTGCAGAGAGGAGATCGGGGCTGGCAGCTACAGTATCAAAGCCGGCAAGGTGAGAATGTCAGGGGCGTCGTGCTTGCGCGAGATGAAGTCGATGTGGTTGACGCCGGCTTTGATGAATTTGTGCGGCAACATTGGGACGGATTGCTGCGCGGCGACAGGGTCGCTTTCGATTTTGCCTCACCGGTTCACGGCCGCAAAGTAGGGTTGCGAGCACGTAGTATTCCGTGTGATGAGGGCGGCAGCAGCCGGGTGTGTATTGATGTGGACGTGGCGCAGCCGCTTTTGCGACTCTTTGCTGGCAGCCTGCATTTACAGTACGACGATGAAAGTCGACGGCTTCTGGTGTTTGAAGGTGTAAGCAATGTTCTGGATGCGCGCGGCAACAGCCAGAAGGTACGTATCCGCTATGATTATCCTCGGCAACAAGAGTATTGAGTGCCCTGTAGTCAAAGGCGGCTCTGTCCGATTCCTCCCCCTGTCCCAATTTTTTTAGCTTCCTACCTATTCCATAGACCTTCAGGTCATCTATTTTTCCCGGTCAATGTTGGCGCACACTTCCACCGACGTCTAAACCTAAAGAGGATACAGGCGACACACGTAGTGAGGAGAGCCAAGTGAAATTGAAACTGTTGGCCGCTGTGGGCTTGAGCGCAGCAACCTTATTCGGATGTGCCTATCAGCCAGAACAGGTCCCGGGCGCCGGAAACGTCGTGATTGATACGTACGGCGTGAACATGCGGCAGTATCAACTCGATCTTGCCGACTGCAAGGGGTTGTCCATGGCTGCGAGAAATGATGCCGGACGGCGAGGCGTTGTTCGCGCTGCGGGTGGTGCACTGCTGGGCGGTGCGTTGGGCGCAATCATTGGCGATACCAGCAGTGCAGCTGCGGCCGGTGCCGGAGCTGGCGCATTACTCGGTGGTGTCAGCGGCGTTGGCAGTGCCAATGCGGAACAGAATTACATAGTGCGCAATTGCCTGCGTGGGCGAGGCTATCGGGTTTTGAATTAAAGCAGGTTTTGTATTCGGCAACTCACAGGACTTTGCTATTTGGCCGGACTTCGCTCCGGCCTTTTTTTGTTTGCTCGTAGCAAAATTTGGCAAAAAAAAGAGCGGCTCGAAGGCCGCTCTCTCTTGTCGGTTTGCTTTTACCGGGTTATTCGCCCAGGGTGAATAGCTGGGTGTTACCGCCGGTTGCCACGATATTGACCGTCTTGGTTTTTTCGTTGGCAAAGCGGAACAGATAGTGCGGGCCACCGGCTTTCGGGCCTGTGCCGGACAGCCCCATACCGCCGAACGGGTTCACGCCCACAACCGCACCCACCATATCGCGGTTCACGTAGCAGTTGCCTACATCGACGCGTTTGAAAATGGCACCGGCACGGCCTTCGATACGGGAATGCAGACCAAACGTGAGTCCGTATCCGGTCGCGTTAATGCGTTGGATCAGATCTTCCAGTTCTTCCGCCTTGAAGCGTATTACGTGCAGGAACGGGCCGAACACCTCGCGTTTGAGCAGGTTGATATCTTTAATCTCAACCACCTGCGGGCCAAAGAAGGTGCCGCTTTGCGGGCGCTGGTCTTCGTTGAAGGCAAACACCTGTTTGGCTTCTGCCTGCATGCGCTCGCGATGCTTCTCCAGAATGCCCAGGGCTTTTTCGTCGATTACCGGGCCGATGTCGGTTTCCAGCTTGGACGGGTCGCCAAGTGTGAGTTCTTCACAGGCACCTTTCAGCATGTTCAGCAGATTGTCTGCAATCACATCCTGTACGCACAGGATTCGCAGTGCGGAACAGCGCTGGCCGGCGCTCAGGAACGCGGACTGGATGACATCATCCACAACCTGCTCCGGCAGGGCGGTGGAGTCTACGATCATGACGTTCTGGCCGCCGGTTTCGGCGATCAGCGGCACGATGGGGCCGTCTTTTGCGGCCAGCTGCATATTGATGTGCTTGGCGGTCTCGGTGGATCCGGTAAAGGCAACCCCGGCTACATGCGGGTTGTCCAGCAGCGGTTTACCGATGGCGGCACCGGTGCCGGTAATCAGGTGCAGAACTTTTTGTGGTACGCCGGCTTCGTGCATAAGTTGTACGGCACGGTGGGCGATGGCCGGTGTCTGTTCGGCCGGCTTCGCGAGTACCGCGTTACCCGCCGCCAGTGCGGCGACGACCTGACCGGTGAAAATCGCCAGCGGGAAGTTCCAGGGGCTGATACATACAAACACGCCGCGTCCACACAGGCTGAGCTCGTTGCTCTCACCGGTTGGTCCAGGCAGTACGGTAGGTTCGCCGAAGTGCTGGCGTGCGCCGTTGGCGTAGTAACGGCAGAAATCCACCGCTTCACGTACTTCGGAAATACCGTCATTCAGTGTACGGCCGGCCTCGCGGCAGATGATGGCAACCAGCTCATTCATGTGCTGTTCGTACAGGTCGGCGATTTTGTCGAGTACGTTTGCACGCATCTCTCCGCCGAGCTTGTTCCAGCCGCGCTGGTGTTCTGCCGCAGAGGCAAAGGCCTTTTCAATCAGCGCTGTATCGGTGTCGGCGGTGTGGCCTATCACTTCACCGGTCGCCGGGTTGTAGATCGGCTGATCCGCGTTGACCGCAACACCGTCGACAAGTGGGGCGCCCACGTACAGGTTGCCAGCAGACTGCTCCACGGCAGCGGCGAGGGGGTTCAGCGCGATGGGATCGGTAAGCTCGATGCCGTGGGAATTTTTACGCGGCAGGGCTTCGTGGCCGAGGTAAATATCGGACGGTACCGGAATCTGTGGATGGCGATAGGGGTCGCAGGCTTCACTCTGCTTGAGGGTATCCTTGACCAGTTCGCTGACCGGTGTTTTCTCGTCCATAAAGCGGTTTACGAAAGAGCTGTTGGCACCATTTTCAAGTAGTCGGCGAACCAGGTAGGGCAGCAGGTCTTTGTGTGCGCCTACCGGAGCGTATACGCGCACCGGTACACGGCGACCGTGTACCGCTTCGATTTGATCGTACAGCAGGTGGCCCATGCCGTGCAGGCGCTGGAATTCGAAATCATCGGCATTGCCGGCCAGTTCGAGGATCAGGCCCACGGTGTAGGCATTGTGGGTGGCAAACTGCGGGTAAATGGCATCGCGCGCATCGAGCAGTTTTTTCGCACACACCTGGTAGGACAGGTCGGTGTGGCACTTGCGTGTATAAACCGGGTAGTCGCTCAGGCCCATCTGCTGGGCGTGTTTGATTTCGCTGTCCCAGTAAGCGCCTTTCACCAGTCGCACCATCAGTTTACGGCCGCTGTCGCGACCCAGCGCGATCAGCCAGTCGGCAACGTGCGGCGCACGCTTCTGGTAGGCCTGTAATACAAAGCCGAGTCCCTGCCAGCTACTCAGCTCCGGATCGCGGGCGAGGGCTTCGAAAATATCCAGGGAAATATCCAGGCGGTCTGCTTCTTCCGCGTCGATATTGAGGCCCATATCGTATTTGGCGGCGGCCAGGCAGAGTTCTTTCACCTTGGGCAGCAGCTCGTTCATGACTCGCTCGCGCTGCAGCTCAGTGTAGCGCGGGTGCAGGGCGGAGAGCTTGATGGAAATACCGTTGGCTTCCACCACGTCACGCTTGGTGTTGTCGGCGCCGATCGCTTCGATGGCCATCATGTAGGAATCGAAGTAGCGCTGGGCATCCGCCATGGTACGGGCGCCTTCGCCGAGCATGTCGAAGGAGAAGCGGGTGCCAGGCTTGTTTTCCGCCGGGCCCCGTTTCAGGGCTTCCTTGATGGTACGGCCGAGAACATACTGGCCGCCCATGATTTTCATGGCCTGCATCATGGAGGTGCGCACCATGGGCTCGCCCATGCGGCTTACCATGCGCTTCATCCAGCTGGAAGGCTTCTCGGTGATATCCGGATCCAGTTCTACGATGCTGCCAGTGAGCATCAGCCCCCAGGTTGAGGCGTTCACGAACAGCGAGTCAGACTGGCCGCGATGGCTGGACCAGTTGCCGGAGTGCACTTTCTCGGCGATCAGTTTGTCTGCAGTATCGGCATCCGGTACGCGCAGCAGGGACTCTGCCAAGCACATCAGGGCGACGCCTTCCTTATTAGACAGGCCGAACTGCTGCAGGAACGCGTCCAAAGTGCCGCGTTTGCTGCGGTGCTCGCGAGACTTCACCACCAGCTGGCTTGCGGTATCCAGGATCTTCTGTCTCAGGGCCTCGCCCGGACGGGGTGCGGCCAGCAGTTCACTGACGCACTGGTTTTCGTCGGCGTGCAGGTACTCTCTAGCCTTTTGACGGGCGTTTTGCAGGTCTCCGGCGAAATGTGTAGGCATACTTTTTCCTCAAAGCTCCCAGACTGATTTTAAGGGCAGGATAAAAACCCGGATTATGTGGCAAACCGTGCAGAATTAATCGCCATATTGGCGACAAGTGTGGTTAAATATAGGGCTTATCCGGTTAATCACCAGTAGGGTATTTTGCTATGTCTCGGAAATTGGAAGATCTGGATCGCATTGATCGCCAGATCCTGCGGATTTTGCAACGTTCCGGTCGCCTGCCGAATGTCGAGTTGGCTCGGCGGGTAAACCTAAGTCCCACCCCTTGCCTGGAACGCGTCAAGCGCCTGGAGCGCGAAGGGTTCATTCGCGACTATGTGGCGCTGCTTGATCCGCTTAAGGTACATGCAGGCCTTGTGGTCTACATCCAGGTATCCCTGTCTGATACGGCAACAGAGGCGCTTGAAGCCTTCAACCGGCACGTTTCCAGTCTGGAAGAGGTGCAGGAGTGTCACATGGTTGCCGGCGGTTTTGATTACTTAGTCAAAATCCGCATTAAGGATATGCTCGGTTACCGCCAATTCCTCGGTGAAAAGCTGGCTTCGGTGCCGGGCGTGCGGGAAACCCATACCTACGTGGTCATACAGGAAGTGAAAACCGATACCTCGGTCGCGGTGCCGGACCCGGAACCCAAAGCCGGTAAACGCTGATCATCCCGTAAGTTAGCCCTGGATTCCGTTCAGGTTCAGGTGTAAAGGAAGTCTTTCCATTGGCTGGCGAAAAAACGGCAAACTATCGCGCGACAATTTACGCGCTGGCGGCGGTGCTCTGTTGGTCCACCGTTGCCAGCGCGTTCAAATTGTCCCTGCAATATCTCTCTCCCCTGCAACTCGTCACCATCGCCTCGGTGGTGTCCTCTATATTCATGGCCCTGGTCGTCACCTGGCAGGGGCGTTGGTCTGACCTCTCACAGAGTTGGAGTCACAACCGGGGCTGGTACATCGCCCTCGGTTTCTGCAATCCTTTCCTTTATTACCTGGTGTTGTTTCACGCCTACGAGCTGTTACCGGCGCAACAGGCACAGCCGCTTAACTACACCTGGGGTGTGGTTCTGGCGCTACTCTCCGTTCCGCTATTGAAGCAGAAGTTGCGCCGGCAGGATCTGCTTGCCGGGCTGGTGTGTTACTCCGGGGTGCTTGTTATTGCTACCCAGGGGCGGCTGTTGGCACTGGACTTCCAGGAGCCGGTGGGAATAGGGCTGGCTCTGTTCAGTACTTTGATCTGGTCCTGCTACTGGCTGCTCAATACCCGAATTGGGGGTAATGCTGCAGTGAATTTGCTGTTGACCTTCCTCTGCGGGCTGCCGTGGCTGGCGGGTGCGCTGTGGTGGCAGGGCGGTTGGCAGTGGCCACCGGTGGAGGGCTGGATCGGCGCCGTCTACGTGGGCCTGTTTGAAATGGGTATTGCCTTCCTTCTTTGGCAGGCAGCGATGCTGAGTTGCGACAACACGGCCCGGATCAGTAACTTTATTTATCTCTCTCCACCCTTATCGCTGCTGCTAATTGCGTTACTGGTGGGCGAAAAAATCCATATGGCGACGATTGGCGGTCTAGCGCTGATATTGCTGGGCGTCGCCATTCAGCAGGGATTGCTGCGGCGCTGGTTGTTGCGGCGCCCAGCGACCTGAGAGCGCCAGCAAATTTAAAATAACGATATAAATAGTGAGCATGTGCGATGAACTTTGAATTGACTGACGAGCAACAGATGATTCAGGAGGCCGCGCGGCAGTTTGCCGACAGCGAGCTAAAGCCGGTAGCGGCCGAGCTGGACAAAACCGGCAACCGTCCGTTGTTCCTGGAAAAACTGAAACAGCTGGCCGAGCTGGGGTTTATGGGGATCAATATTGATCCGGAGTTCGGTGGTACCGGCGCAGGTACTATTGCATTCAGCCTCGCGATCACCGAACTCGCGCGTGGCTGTGCGTCTACAGCCACAACAACTTCGGTAACCAATATGGTTGCTGAAGTGATCCAGGCAAAAGGCTCCGAAGCCCAGAAAGACTACTTCCTGCCAAAAATCTGTAGTGGTGAATATGCCGCGGGTTCATTCTGCCTGACAGAGCCGGCTTCAGGCTCCGATGCGGCAGCCATGCGCACACGCGCCGTACGAGATGGCGACGACTATGTACTGAATGGCAGTAAGTTGTTTATCAGCAGTGCAGAATTTGCCGGTGTGTTCGTGGTTTGGGCGGTAACGGATTCTTCTGCGCCAAAAGGTAAGGGCATTTCCTGTTTTCTGGTAGAAGCGGGCACGCCCGGCCTGGTCATTGGCAAAGCGGAAGAGAAGATGGGCCAGAAGGCCTCTGTGACCAATGAAGTTGCCTTCGAGGATTGCCGAATCCCCGCATCGAATATGTTGGGCGAAGAGAATCGTGGCTTCCGCATCGCCGCGGGCGAATTGGCTGGTGGCCGGATTGGTATTGGCTCGCTGGCGCTGGGTATCGGCCTCGAAGCCCTGGACTGCGCGCGTGCGTATTTGCAGGAGCGGGAGCAGTTCGGCAAACCGCTGGCCCAGTTTCAGGGGTTGCAGTGGCAGCTCGCAGATAAATACACAGAATTGGAAGCTGCGCGTTTGTTGTTGATGCAGGCGGCATGGCAGAAAGATGCGCGGCAGCCCTTTGGGCCGGCGGCGTCTATGGCAAAACTCTATGCCTCGGAAAAAGCCAACGAGGCCTGTTACGTGGCCCTGCAGATGCATGGTGGTGTGGGCTATACGCGAGAATTTCCGCTGGAGCGGATGTCCCGCGATGTCCGTATTACCACCATTTATGAGGGTACCAGCGAGATTCAGCGCCTGATTATTGCGCGGCATCTTTTGGATGGTGTGCGTTAGCCCAATTCGTGTTCAGCGGGTAGAAAGCTCTCTGCCCGCGCTACTCACTCCTTAAACTGCACTTCCAAAAAGGCTTTTCCCGCTTTTAAGACCAGCGTTTGGCATGAAGTGCCAGCCCGTGTCGGAAAATTGCGTATGTAGGCACCGCAAAACACGCACATTAGGAATTGTTGACTAAATTTACCTTCAAAAGTATCCCCGCAAAGGCCGGGGCCAATTGGGTACTGGGCAGTTTAACGGTTTTAGCACGTGCGAATTTTCTATTTTTCAGTTGCTTTGCTGGTTGTCAGTGTTGGACTGGCAGTGCCGTCCTCTTATGCGCAGGGCGCAGATGACGAGACTGGGCAACTGCTCGAGGTTATCGAGGTTCAAAAGCGTCGCCTCGATGAGCAGGAGCGCCAGCAGCAACAGTTGCGCCGGCAGGTCGAAGCTTTGCAGCGACAACCGCCAACTTCGCCTTCGGCACATCCGCTAGAGCTAACTTCCGCTGAAGAAACTGAACTGAAAGTTTTATTGGATCGGGAGGCGCAGGAAGCAGCGCTCAATTGGCCCGGTTCTTTTGACGTCTTCGGCACCAAAACACGCCTCAAAATCAGCGGCTTTGTCGAGTTGGATGTTACCCACGACAACCACGCCATTGCCTCACCGACCGCCTTTGTTACCTCGGCCATCGCGACAAGAGACGGCATTCCGATAGAGGGATCGGATGGCATTACCCACTTTTCGGTTCAGACCTCGCGACTTGTGGTGGAAACCCGAACGCCTGTGGGCAAGCACCAGCTGACCACGTACATTTCCATGGACTACTTCGGTCAATTCTTCAGCGCAAACCCTGATCCTCGCATGCGCCAGGCTTACGGCGAAGTGAGTGATATTCTTTTCGGGGGAGACCTGTTGCTGGGCCAAGACTGGTCGACCTTTACGTATCTTCCTTCATTCCCCAATACATTGGATTTTGAAGGGCCTCCCTCTGGCGTTGCAACCCGGCGAGCCATGCTGCGCTGGACGAAGGAGTTAAGGCGTTGCCTCAGTCTTAAATTGGCACTGGAAGATCCGGTTGGCCGAGCTTTTACGAATGCCCCCATTCTAGATCTCGTGGACATTTTCGCCGAGCTGGACTCGGTGCCGGAATGGCCGGATGCGGTGGCTGCTTTGGCGTGGGAAACGGATGACGCTCGCATTGAGGGTGCGCTTATCACCCGTGACCTTCGGTTTAGTGCTAACGATGAGGGCACAATATCCGAGACTGCCTGGGGTGCCAACTTCTCCGGAAGACTCAACATGCCGTGGTCGAACCGGCAGGATTTTTTGACGTTCGGCTACGCGCTCGGAGAAGGTATTGGTGGCTTATTGAATGACTCTCCACCCGGTGCGGTTTATGACTTCGACACCAATACCCTGGATACCATTACCTCCCGCGGCGGCTGGCTTGGATTCCAGCACTGGTGGAATCCGGATTTTTATTCGGTGGTCACTCACGGGCAACTCAAAGTGGATAACTATGAATTTCAGCGACCTGAAGCATACCGGCGTGCAAAGTACAGTAGTGCCAACCTGGTCTGGACGCCGTTTCCCAAATGGCTGTTTGGCTTTGAGGCGCTTTACGGCTCCCGCGTCGACAGGGATGACAGAAGAGGCTCTGTTACCCGCTTTCAATTTACCAGCCGCCTGACTTTTTAGGGGCACGATAATGCTGAATTACACACAGAGCGGCCCTTTAGTCAGAGGCTGGAACCGTCAGCGGGTTGTTGCGCGCTTCTGGCTGAGAAAGATTCTGGTTCTTGCGTGCGTACTGATACTTGGTGCCTGTGCCCATAGCACAACCAAAATCGATAACGTATGGAGTGCCCCGGGCAGTGGCGCCTACTCAATGGGGCGAACCATGGTGATTGTGTATACGCGGAACCCTGCGGTGAGTGGCATGGTAGAGAGCGTTATCGTGCGGGAGCTGCAAGATCAGGAGGTGTCAGCTGTCGGCTGGCATAGCGCGGTTCCGGGCGTGCATGGGCCGAGCCGTAGACAAGTCGTGCCGGTGGTCACCTCCGGTGGATATACTTCGGTACTCTCTGTGAACGTGCTGGATGTGAAGCAGGTAGAAAGGGACTATCCTGCCTCGCAGGTTGCCCGGGCGGAAGTCAAATTGTTTAGCGTCGTTACCCAAAAACTGGTCTGGAGCATGGCCGCTGACACTTATGTTCGCACCATTGCGGCGACCAATTACATCATGCCGGAAGAGGCGGATGTTCAGAAATTTTCCAAAGCATTGACTGCAGAACTAATCCGTTCCGGCATTTTGTGATCGAAAGTGTTGAATGGCGAGAGGTAATTCCAGAACGGTCCCCGCGGGCTAGTCAGCGGGGATGTCCGGATAATGGATTTCGCAGATGTAATAGGTGATCCACTGTTCCATCTGCTGGATTTCCACTTCATCGTCCAGCCGTTTTCCCAGTAGCGCCCGGGCGACGGGCGAGTCCATGGAGATCAACCCCTCTTTTACATTGAACTCATCAGGGCCAACGATGCGGTAGCGCAGGGCGTTTCCGTCTTCATCCTCGAGTGTTACCCAGGCACCGAAAAAAATCTTTTCGCGATCTTCCGGAATACGATCGACGACGGTCACTTCTTCCAGTCGTTTGGTGAGAAAGCGGACCCGGCTGTCGATTTCCCGCAACCGTTTTTTACCGTAAATGTAATCGGCATTTTCCGATCGGTCCCCGAGCTTGGCCGCATCGCTGACGGCCTGGGTAACACGGGGGCGTTCCACTTCCCACAAGTGCTTTACTTCCACACGCATGCGCTTTGCGCCTTCCGGCGTAATGTACCTTGAGCCGCGTGGGCGCGGCGGTCTCCAGCGCCCCATCAGGCCTTGCCTCCGAGGTTGACGATATCTATACCGGGGCCGGATTGCGGCAACGGAAAACCAAAAACGCGGCTGTAAAATTCCAGTTCACCCTCCAGCGCCATTTTGATACTGCTGGCACTGCGGAAGCCATGGCCTTCGTCGGCGAAGGTGATGTAGGCCACCGGTAGCCCCCGTTCTTTGAGTGCATCTACCATCGCTTGCGCCTGATTGGGTGGTACGACTTTATCCTCCAGCCCCTGGAAGAAAATCACCGGGCAGTTCAGCTGTTCGATATGTTCAATGGGGGAGCGTTGCCGATAGATTGCTTCGGCTGCAGGCCATGGGCCCACGAGCTTGTCCAGATAGCGCGATTCAAACTTGTGGGTATCCCGGGCGAGGGTAGTGAGGTCACCAATACCGTAGTGGCTGGCACCCGCGGAAAAGGTATCGTGGAATGCCAGCGCTGCAAGTACCGTGTATCCGCCCGCGCTGCCACCTTTGATCAGTAGTCGTTCGGGGTCGGCCAGGCCGCCGTCAACCAGATGATTTGCGCCGGCGCAGACATCTTCAACGTCCAGAATTCCCCAGTTGTCCTGCAGGCGGTCGCGGTAAGCACGGCCGTAGCCGGTACTGCCGGAATAATTGACATCGAGAATGGCAAAGCCACGGCTCGTCCAGTACTGCACCTTCAGATTGAGCCCCGCAGAAGTGGCTCCGGTGGGGCCGCCGTGGCTGAATACGATCAGCGGCGGCCGCTCGCCCGCAGGCGCGGTAAAAACGGGATTGCACGGTGGGTAGTAGAACGCGTGAACCGTCCGCTCGCCAACACAAAATTCAACCGCCTGTGCGCGGGATAGCAGACTGCCTGCCAAGTTGATCGTGCTGCTGCTGGCGATCGTCGTGAACTGATCCTGTTTGGCATCGTACTGCGCAACACAGGGGAAGTCTGTCGGCCCACTGGCGATGAACACAGCTTTGCCGTCATCACAGCGGATACTCTCAAAGTCGCATCCCGTATGTTCGAGGAAGCGATGTGATCCATCCTCCAGATCCAGTAGCGCCAGTTTCCAGCAGCCATTTTCGCTGAAGGTGCAGAATATCTGTTCTGGGCTGATGAACCCGTAAGTGGACATGCCGAACACCCATTGGGGCGTCGCGAACTCGGCGGCTTTGTCCCAAAGGGGCTGCTCGCTGCCGTGACGGTACAGATTCCACCAGTTGTTGCGGTCGGATACGTAGTACAGCTCTCCACTGGCCGACCACTGCGGCTGGAAAATGGATTCGTTTGCGGCGCCGGCAATTTTGCCGGTGCGAGTCGGTTTGCCGTTGCTATCAAGCTCCGCCAGCATGAGTTCGGTTGCGTCCCAGGGCATGTTGGGGTGGTGCCACTGCAGGAAACTCAAGCGATTCCCTGCAGGATTGAGTGCGGGGTTGGAGTAAAAATCAGCACCTTCCGCGAGAATCTCTATCGCTTCTTTATTGTTCAGGTCGTTGTTGTTCAGATCAATCGCAACAAGCCGGGCGATGGCTTCATGATCACTCTGGCTTTCGTCTTCCTGTACACAGATCAAACGCTGGCGCGTGTTATCGAGTACGAGGTCGGCATAATGATATGAGCCTTCAGGGGTGAGCGGCTCGGGGACTGTGCCATCCAGCGGCATACGGTAGATGCGTTGGTCGGCAGCGAGGACAAAATACACCCAGCCGTCGCCGACGATATAGCAGCCGCCGCCATATTCGTGCGCCTTGGAACGCACGCTGAGGGGCGCGGGAAGAAGGTCGCGCTTACCTTGCTTGGGGTCGTATTCGACCAGTACTGAGCGGCCTTTTTCCGTGGGCCTGGACTCGAGCCAGTAGGCGCGGCCATCGTAAAGGCGTGCCTCGCTAAGCCGTACATTGCCGGAAGTTAACAGGTCCGCGCTAATTTCCGAGGTCCAGCTGCCAAACGGAGCGGTACTCCGCTCGTTGGAGGTTTTTGGCGTTATTGCATCAGACATGGGACTGCGGGTTCTCCTGAAAGGATTCGCTGTATTGATTTTCCGGCATTGTACGTTGGTGTCGGCGCCACACAAGGGGCGCTGTTTCACATTACGGGGCTATGTTAGGCTCGGGTAACTGGTCCAAACCAAGCGTTTGCTTGGTTGTGGTTGGCCGACTGACTTGCACACTGACTTGCATATTGGTTGCGAGAAAAAATAGCGATAACAAAACGGTTGCCTGGAGAATGCCATGTCACCTTGCCCACCTGCTGCGGATGCAACGGAAGTAGTGATTACCTGTGCTCTCACCGGAGTGCTCACCAATCCCACCCAGCATCCGGTGCCGGTAACGCCGGAGCAAATGGCCCGGTCAGCGAGAGAAGCCTACGACGCCGGGGCCTCTGTGATGCATGTGCATTTTCGCGCACAGGAAGCGGATCGCGGGCACTTGCCGAGCTGGAATCCCGCTGTGGCCGTTGCTGTTGCTGACGCGATTCGCGCAGCCTGCCCGGATGTCATTTTGAACTTCACTACCGGTACGATCGGGCGCGATCAGCAAGGGGCCCTGGACTGTCTGCGTGCGGGACGGCCGGAGATTGCCGCATGTAACGCCGGCAGCCTCAATTACCTGAAAGCGCGCGCCAACGGCCAGTGGGCCTGGCCCCCTATGCTGTTTGAAAACCCCGTGGAAAAGATAGAAGAGCTGTTGGCGGTTTGCCGCGAGGAAGGCATTCGCCCGGAGTTCGAATGTTTCGATGTCGGCATCCTGCGCTCGGTGGGGATGTTCGCCGATGTCGGTCTGGTACCCGCGCCCAATTACAATCTGGTGATGGGGGTAGCCTCCGGCATGCCGGCCGATGCAGACCTGCTGACATTGCTTCCCCGCTATATGAAGCCGCAATCCCTGTGGCAGACCACATTGATTGGCCGCGATGAAATCTGGCCGGTTCATCGTAAGACCGCGGAGCTGGGCGGACACTTGCGTACGGGTATGGAAGACACGTTTTACCTGCCGGGTGGCGAGCGGGCCAACGGTAATGGCCAACTGGTCGAGGCCCTCGTGGAGATTGCCGAGCAGGCCGGGCGCAAAGTCGTTTCGCCGCAAAGGGCCCGGGAAATCTTTTTATGACCTGCGCAGCGGCATTGCGAGGGATTGGCTGCAGAGTGGGAACGGGCTGCTAGGCTTAGTTTGTATGCGTCATTCGACGCCAAACCATCGCGCTCCCGCATCGCTCATGTCGCTATGGGCCGGTCCAGCTGGGGGCGTGCTTGCGGAGTAGTGTATGCAGGAGTTCCTCGAAGGTCTGGGAGCCCTGGTCGGCTGGGGCAATAGCCTGACCTGGGGTGGTATCGGCGGTATCTGGTGGCTGGGTATCCTGATTACCGCGTTACTGCCCGCCGGTCTCTATTTTACCTGGCGCACGGGCTTTGTTCAGTTTCGCGGTTTCCGCCAGATGCTGCGGGTGATGGGGCACAGTTTCCGCAAGGAACACGACGATTCAGTTTCCTCCTTTCAGGCGTTCGCCACCAGTGCTGCGGCCCGTGTCGGCACCGGCAATATCGCGGGCGTAGCTGTCGCGATTACGGCCGGCGGCCCCGGGGCTGTTTTCTGGATGTGGGTGGTGGCCATGCTCGGTATGGCGACCAGCCTGATCGAGAATATCCTGGCGCAAACCTACAAGGAGCAGGGTGAGGTGGCGGGCACTTTCCGCGGTGGGCCAGCCTATTACATCGATAAAGGATTGGGAAAACGCTGGAAGTGGCTGTCGATCGTATTTTCCATATGTCTTATCATCTGCTTTGGCTTCTTTTTCAATGCCGTGCAGTCGAATGCCATGGCGGAGGCCATTCATGCGGCCTGGGGCGTCAACCCACTGCTGATGGGCTTTGTGATCGCGGTGTTGGCTTCACTCATTGTATTTGGCGGTATCAAATCCATCGGTCGCTTCGCCGGTATCGTGGTGCCGATTATGGCGCTGTGCTACCTCGCCATTGCGACGTTCGTCATTCTGACCAATATTCCCCGAATCCCGGAAGTGTTTGCGCTGATATTCAGTAATGCGTTTGGCGTTCAGGAGGCCGGTGCTGGCGCATTTGGCGCAGTGGTCGCGAACGGGATCAAGCGCGGGCTTTTTTCCAATGAAGCAGGTATGGGGTCTTCGCCAAACGTCGGCGCCGCCGCGGATGTAAAGCATCCGGTGGTGCAGGGGTATGTGCAGATGGCTTCAGTATTCCTCGATACCATGCTGATCTGTAGCGCGACGGCCTCCATTATTCTGCTAAGTAATGTCGAGCTGAGCGGTGTGGTGGAGGGTGTGACTCTTACTCAGTCTGCACTGGCCAGTGAAGTGGGTAGTTGGGGCAACAGCTTTATTGCCATCGCCCTGATATTTTTCGCTTTTACCTCGATCATCGCCAATTACTACTACGCCGAAACCAATATTTTCTACTTGTGGCATACAAGGACATCGATTTTCTGCTATCGAGTGTTATATATAGGGTTCATTCTGTTTGGTGCCTGGGTGGCTTGGAGCGGCCGGGAAGACAATTTTCAGCTGTTGTGGAATCTCGCGGACATGTCGATGGGCTTTATGGCTTCGGCAAACTTGCTGGCGATTTTGCTGCTATCCGGCGTTGCAGTGCGGGTTTTTGCGGATTACGAGGCTCAACTCAAACAGGGGGTAAAGGAGCCGGTGTTCGATGCCCGTCGTCACCATATCCCGGGTATTGAACCGGATGTTTGGGGCGGAGGCCCGCATATTCCGGGGGAGCACGCGGGTGAGATTCATCCCCGCCATACCCGCGCCCGTAAACGATAAACTGTAAGTCAGGGGGCGACCCGGCTGGCCTCAGCCTCGCAGGTTGCACCCTGATCACTTTCACCGACATGAATCTGTATCAATAATTGTCCGCTACTTACCTGCGAGCCCCTGGTAATACTGATCGCTGTGACTATGCCATCGCAATCGGCTTTCAGGGTGTGCTCCATCTTCATCGCTTCCATGGTGGCGAGCGGATCTCCTGACAAGACGGGGCTTCCTTCCTGAACGCAAATGCCGGTAATGTATCCATCCATAGGCGCTTGGATGCGACCGCTTCCTTTTGCAATTGATTCGGCCGCGGGCGCATAAGTCACATCTTCGAACTCCCACTGGTATCCATCAAGTACCAATTTCAATTGGTCATGTCGTAAATACCAGAGAACTTTTCGGTGTACCTGATCGATAGTGACGCGGATGCCATGAGGATAGGGTTGCCCTGGCGGGATTTCCGGAAACTCGATGGTGACTTCTTTGCCTTCAACGGGGTGTACTAAATATTGACGGGGCGTATGTGCTTGCAGTGTGGCGTGCCAGTACGTTTCATCTTCACGGAAATAGTACTGCCGCCCCGCACCTGATTGGTTTGAGTGCCAGTTTGCCCTTGCGGTTCGTTGATCCCTCTGTGACAGAGTATTCGTGAGAGACATATGATGCACTAGTGCGCAGCCGAGCGCTCGCACGTGATTGTGGCAGACGGGCGTTCGTGTGGGTTCGGAAAATTGTTGAGTCAGGTAACCCGTATGCGCTTTTCCTTGGACAAAAGTCATATCCTCTATGATCTGTCTGAGGAAATACTGGTTATTGTGTGGGCCGACCAATTGCAGCGTGTCGAGGGCATTGCCGAGTCGGCGCCGCGCCTGCTCCCGATTATTGCCCCAGGCCATCAGCTTGCCCAGCATGGGGTCATAAAACGGTGAAATCTCCAGCCCGGTGGCCAGGGCGTGATCGAAGCGTATCGAAGTGTTTTGTGGCGCTGCAGGTCGGGCCTGATACTCCGTTCCTTCCGGTGCTTGCCAGTGTAAAACTGTACCGCTCTGGGGGAGAAAGTTTCGCGCGGGGTCTTCGGCATACAGGCGAACTTCTATCGCATGTCCGCTCAGATGCACGTCCTCTTGAGATAGCGGCAGGGGTTCACCCCGGGCCACGGCCAGCTGCCAGGCAACCAGGTCCGTACCGGTGATCATTTCTGTGATGCCGTGTTCAACCTGCAGCCGCGTATTCATCTCGAGGAAGTAAAAGTTGTCGTTTTCATCCAGCAGGAATTCCACCGTACCGGCGCCGACGTATTGGCAGGCGCGGGCGAGGGCGGTCGCCGCATTGCCCATTTTTTTGCGCAGACGTGGAGATACTGCCGGGGAGGGGGCCTCTTCGACGATTTTCTGATGCCTGCGTTGGATTGAGCAATCCCGCTCACCCAGGTAGATACAATTGCCGTGCTGGTCTGCAAATATCTGGATCTCGATGTGGCGCGCGTTGAGAACGGCCTTTTCCAGAATCAGTTCGTCACTGCCAAAGGCCGAAAGGGCCTCGGCACGCGCGGAATGGTAGTGGGCTTCAAAATCCATATCCTCGTGAACGGTGCGCATACCACGGCCACCGCCACCCGCGGCCGCTTTCAAGATTACCGGGTACCCAATTTCACTGGCATGCCGGCGCAGTTCCGAGCATTGTTGGCTGCCTTGATAGCCGGGTATACACGGTACACCTGCGCCAATGGCAAACTCCTTGGCGCGCCGCTTGTTACCCATCAATTCGATTGCTTCGGCGCACGGACCAATAAAAGACAAGCCCGCTTCGATGCAGGCACGGGCAAAGGCCGGGTTTTCGGAGACAAACCCGTAGCCGGGGTGGACGCAATCGGCACCTCCGGCTTTCGCCGCCTGGATAAGTTTGCTGATGTCCAGATAGGATTCCTGCGGGGTGTTGCCACCAATCGGAATGGCGATATCCGCCGCTGCAGCATGGGGGGCGTTCTGGTCCGCATCGCTGAAGATCGCGACCGTTTGATAGCCCTCCAGTTTTGCGGTTCGGAGGATGCGCAGGGCAATTTCCCCACGGTTGGCGATGAGCAGCGTAGGCATGTCTGGCTTCCCTGATAAAACTTGCAGTCAAGATTTTTTACGAGAGGGCAGAATGCCCATCAATTTACAGATGATGCCGAGCATGACCTCGTCGGCGCCGCCACCGATGGCGGTGAGGCGCAGATCCCGGTATGCGCGGTTGATCTGGGTTTCCTCCATGTAGCCCATACCTCCCCAAAACTGCAGACACTGGTCCGGGATACTGCGGGTTAGCCGGCCGGACTTGAGTTTAGCCATGGAGGCCAGTGTGGTGACATCTTCACCGCGGCAATAAGCCGCGACGGCGCGATAGGTTAATGCCCGCAGACACTCCACCTCTGTCTGCATTTCGGCCAGGGCAAAATGAATGCTCTGGTTGTTGAGCAACGGTGCACCGAATGCCTGGCGGTCACGCACATAGTCGATTGTGGAAGTTACGCAGTTTTCCAGCCCCATCATTGTGAGGGCTGCACCAGCGAGACGTTCTTCCTGGAACTGCAGCATTTGCAGTAGGAAACCGGCGCCTTCGTCTCCGATCCGGTAGCGTTTGGGAATGCGCACCTGATCAAAAAATACCGGCGCGGTTTCCGAGGCGCGCATGCCCATTTTTTGTAATTTGTTGCCCACCCGAACGCCGGGCAATTTCGCAGGGATAACGACCAGTGATTTATTGCTGTGGGCTTTGTCGCCCCCGGTGTTGACCAGCGTGCAAAAAAAATCTGCCTGGGTGGCGTTCGTGATCCACATCTTGCTGCCGCTTACCAGGTAGTCGTCCCCGTCGCTGGTGGCCGTTGTCGCGATAGCGGAAACATCGGAGCCGGCACCGGGCTCTGAAACTGCAATGGAGGCGACGGCATCGCCCCGGATCGCGGCGGTGAGAAATTCCTCCTGCAGTTCCCGGTGGGCAAAATGTGCGAGTGCTGGTGTAGCCATTGCGGTTTGTACGGAAATGGACAGGGGGATGCCGCCACAATGTGTCGCGCCCAGCGCTTCGAGAAATACGGTTTCGTAGCTGAAGTCCAGTCCCATACCGCCCAGTGGTTCTGGCTTGCTGATGCCCAGCAGCCCGAGGTTACCCAACTGCTTGAATATGGCTTTTATTGGAAAGCCCCCGGCGGCCTCCCATTCGTCAACATGAGGGTTGAGTTCCTGCTCGACAAAGTTGCGAACGGTACGCTGAAGTTCCTGATGCTGCTGGGTCATGATCATGGCAGTAATCCCGGAGCGTTATTGTTTTCGAGTTTAGAATCTCGCTACACCAAAAGAATTCCGGCGGAGGGGAAGATGCTCGGCATCCCGGCAAATATCGAGTAGCAATCCCAGTAGCGGCCGGGTATCCCGAGGGTCGATGATGCCGTCATCCCACAGGCGCGCAGTGCACGAGAGCGCGTCTGAGCCGGCCTCCATAAATTGCGAAGTATCCCGTTCGATCTGGTCCAGTGCGGTTTCGTCCACCGCTCCTGCCCGTTGCATTTTTTGTTCGGTAACGATGCGCATAACCTTGCCAGCCTGAGGTGCCCCCATGACTGCGGTACGCGCATTTGGCCACGCGAAAATAAACCGCGGATCAAATCCGCGGCCGCACATGGCGTAGTTGCCGGCGCCGTAGGACCCGCCCACGACAACGCTGAGTTTTGGTACCTGGGCATTGGCGACGGCCTGAATCATTTTGGCACCGTGCTTGATAATGCCGTTCTGCTCCACTTCAGTGCCAACCATAAAACCCGTGGTATTGTGCAGGAACAGTAGCGGTGTTCCGCTCTGCTCGCACAACTGAATAAACTGCGCTGCCTTATTGGCCCCCTGGGGTGTGATTGGACCATTGTTGCCAATAACCCCCAGCAAGTGGCCCTGGATACGGATATGACCACAGTAGGTTTGCGTGTCGAATGTCGGCTTGAACGGCAGCGCGGCGGAGTCGTCGGCTATGCGCGCCAGGATTTCGTCAACGAGATAGGGTTTGCGGCTGTCTGCCGGCACGACACCCAGCAGCTCTTCAGCGGAATACCTCGGCTCCAGCCAGGCTGAGGGCAGGCCAGTTGACGAGTCGGGCGGTGTGGGGCGGGGCAAAGTTGCAACGATTTCCCGTGCCAGACGGATGCCATCGCGGTCATTTTCTGCAATATAGTCCCCGGTGCCGACCTTGCTGCAATGCATGTCTGCGCCACCGAGCTCTTCTTCGCTGGCAATCTCCCCGGTAGCGGCTTTAAGTAGCGGTGGGCCGGCGAGGTACATGCCCGACTGTCTGCGCACCATGATCACATAGTCCGACAACCCCGGCTGATAGGCGCCTCCTGCCGTTGCGCTGCCGTGCACCACGGTGACCTGGGGAATGCCGGCGGCAGACAGTCGCGCCTGGTTGGCAAAACCGCGGCCGCCGGGGGCGAAGGTTTCGTTGGCATACATCAGGTTGGCGCCACCACTTTGTGCAAGGGTGACCATGGGGAGCCCGTTTTCCAACGCGATTTGCTGCATGCGCAGCGCTTTGTCCATCCCTGCCGGAGAAATTGTGCCGCCTTTTACTGCGTAGTTATCCACGCGGACAAGGCATCGCACACCGCTGACCGTTCCTATACCACAGATCGCACCGCCGCCAGCTCCGCTACCATCCCGGTCATCGTAACGCTTGTAGCCGGCGAGGCCACAGAGCTCAAGGAAAGGCGCCCCCGGATCGAGCAAGTGATTGAGACGTTCGCGGGGGAGGAGTAGCTGGCGCTGGTGATAGCGCTCCGCTTTTTCGTTCTCTGCATCGACGATCCGCTGCTCGGCCTGCCGGAACGCAGACAATGCCTGATGCATGGCCTCGCAGTTGAGCGTGTAGTCTTCACTTTGGGGGTTGAGGGCAGAGCGAATGGGTTGCACGGAACGTTGCCTCTGTATTTGTGCTGGCCACGCGCCGGATCAAAGTGCGCGCTGATTGCCAGTAAACAATGAAACAAGCCGATATACCGCGCGGCTATCGATGAAAGGGTAGGGGAATACTTGTACCGTCCCGTGTTTACCCCGACAATGTCCCTAAGCTACCAAGCAAGCGCTTGGTTATCAACGGGTGTGACGCGGGCAATACCGCGCGTCAGCGACAAGACCGTAGGTGTGAATACTTTGACTGGAACCGAAACGCCGCGTGACAAGGGGGCCCGTAAAGGTAGAGAGCGTGGGCGCAGTACCTTGGCGAAAGGTAACGGGAGCCAATTGTTCCAATCCCTGGTGGCGGCGGGTGACATCAGCGATCCGGTCAGTCCCCGGGGGCGCCTGATCATTGCGGCCGCCCGCCTGTTCCAGCAGCGTGGGTTTGCGCGCGCCACTGTGCGCGATATCGCCGCTGAGGTCGGCATTCTGTCCGGAAGTATTTTTCATCATGTCAAAAGCAAGGAAGACCTGCTCTGCGAGGTGATGTTGGAGGTCACCCGGTTTGCGCGCTCACGTATGGCGGCATCAGTTGCGGGGCAGCACGAGGCAAGGGGACGCTTGTTGGCCTGTATCCGATGTGAGCTGGAAGCGATACACGGACTTGCGGTGCCTGGCTTCCCGATTCTGGTGAGTGAGTGGCGCAGTCTTTCCGCTGCGAACCAGAAAAAGGTTCTGGTGGAGCGGGAGCAATACGAGGCGATATGGCTGCAGGTATTGGCAGAGCGCCCTGCACATCTGGGCATCGCCGACCCCCATTTAGCCCGTAAACTGCTGCTTGGCGCACTTTCATATACCCATAGCTGGTTCAAACCTCGTGGTCGTGGCCTGACCCTCGAAGAGCTTGCCGGGGAGGTTTTGGTGACTGTATGGCCACCAATCCCAATGCCGAATAAATGAGATGGCGTTCATTTTCTTGCTGTGAACCCCGTTGGTAATCCCACACAGCGTTAGTATTCCCCAGATTCCCTGAGAACCAGTGCGCAATCATGTGCTGCTGAATCTTTTACTCTCTGACCAAAACAAACAGCGTGATTACGCTGTGTTCAGTTATTGGGGTTTTATTGGGGAGGCTCCTGGGAGCAATACATGTCGGGCCAGCAAAAATTTCAAATCGTCTCTTCGGGCAAGGTACTGCGGGCCAAAAAACCGAATGAAGTACTGGCAGAGATGGTCAGTGCGTTTTCCATTTCTCCGCAACAGGCGCGTCAGCTTTTTCTGAAGGGCTGGGTTATTAAGGACCAGTTATCGCCGGGGCAGGTAGTGCAGTACCGTACCCAGCTACAGCAAATAGGCCTGAAAATCGAGGTGCACCCGGCGGGTACATTTGACAACCGCGCGCTGCTGGCACGTATGCAATTTGCCAAGCAGCGGCAGGCGCGCAAGGCTGCGGGTAACGGCGTTGCGGATGGGCGTCCCGCGAAGGATGCGCCACACCAGTCGCAGAATGCTGCCAAGGCGGTTACCCCACCTTCCTCTGGCTCAGTTGCGGTCGCTGAACCTCCTAAGCCGGCGGCTACCATTGCCGCTCCGGTTCGGCGCACTGGTTCGGCTGCCGCAAAATCAACAAGCGCAAATGCAGCTCGTGAAGGTGATGCTCCCGGTCAGCAGTCAGCGCGCAAGCAATTAGCGGCCCTTTTTCGAGAAGATCAGGAAGCACTTGGCGGTATTGAACAAAACCTGGCTGCGTCGCGCGTGCGTTTGTTGCCCGGTATTCTCGCGGCATCGGTCGTACCGCTGCTCTTCACAGTGATGACACTACTTGTGGTTTATCAGGCGGGTGTCGCGTTGTGGAATATTCCCTCCGCGATACTCGACGGCTCTTTTGGCGTGGGTACGATAGTGGGGAGCGGCCTGTCTCTCCTGTTGCTGATATTTTTTGCTGTCCTGTTCCTGCTGCCGTACTACCGCGGTTATCGTTTACCGGAAAGTACGGCGATCACTTTGTCCAAAGCCGAGGCGCCGGGTCTTTACCTGCTACTTGATGTTTTGGGTACGAAAACCGGCCTGCCGGTTCCCAGCGAAATTCGGTTGACCCCAGGCGCGGAGGTCGAAGTTTCAGCGAAGGGGTTGCGGCCGTTGCTGCGAGGGGAGCTCACCCTGTCGCTAGGGTTGTCAGCAGTAACCACGCTGAATGGTGGCGACACACTGGCACTGATTGGTCGGGCTCTGGGCTATTACCAGGGGCGCCTTGGCTGTCTGGCAACCTGGCTACTGGTGGCCCCGGCACGCCGTCTGCAGGCGATGCAGGACGCACTGGAGAATGAAAAAACCGTACTATCGGCTGATGATGGCCAACTGCCCGCAATTGCGCGTTTGCCGCATCGTCTTCTTGCGGCATCCGGTCTGGCACTGGTACCTGTAGTGGATCGTTTGCAGTCACTGCATCGCAGCGCCAGCCAATCGGTGGGGCGAACGCTGGCGGGGCGTGTGGATACCACTGCCGCCTGCTTTCTCGGTAGCGAGGGTTTCTCTGAATTTGTGGCGCATTGGCATCAGCTGAACCATGCCGACCTGGTTACCGGCGAAATCAACCGGGAAGCACAGCTGGTGGGTAAGCGTTTGTCCGATTACCCAGCGGCGGTGCGCTGGCTTTACGGCAATCTCGATGAAGAGACCCGGAGTAGCCTGGAGCTCGCCATGGAGGATGATACTGACTTGTGGAGCCTCAGCGAGCCAATCGGCACCGCGCGGCTGTACGAGGTAGAAGACAGGGAGTTCGCCTCGGTACTGGCGCGTACGGATTTCAGCCTGGTCAAACTGTTTGCCGATATTCGCGAGTTGAGCAGCCGTGTCAGCCGCATCGGTGTCGATGAACATTGCCGCGCGGTTGAGAACAGGTCGCTGATGGCCGCAAGCAAAGAGGCCGAACAGGCGCAAAAAGTTCTGGCGGAATACTTCAATCGCATCGTACCCCGGGACCTATTACCCCTGGAGTTGCCATCGAATGAAGATCTCCAGCGCCTGGATTTGCAGCGGTCTGTGGACTGGCTGCGCAGCAGGCTGATTGAGTTGCAGGATCTCGAACAGCGCTACAACACCTTGCAGCTTCACGGGGCAAGGATTCAGCTGGGCGCCGGGCTGATACGCGGCAATGCGAAAGTGCAACCCGCCGACTACCAGCTGAGTGGCGCAACGCCGGCATCGGCAGATGAATCGCTCAAGGACAATCAAGAACGTATCAAGGATTGCCAGCAGCAGCGTGGGCAGATACTGGCCATGTTTTATCAGCGAATCCATAAGGCTATAGAAAGTATGGATACGGGACCGCGTAATCAATGTCAGGCCGCATTGAGACGGTTGCAGGCATTCGAGCAATTACGCGCGCCCCTCGCTAATGTGGAGCGCTACGGGGATCTGGCGAGTATTCTGGTTGAACGCATGCCGGCAGAAAAAATTCCGCAGCCCTTATTGCAGAAATATGTAACTGTTGCCCTGCAGCAGTGCGAAAAACTTGCCGCAGCCGTGGAGCGGCAGTCAGAAGTCCTGGGTGGCGATCTGTCCGCACGGTTGGCCGGTTTTGAAGGTGGCCGTGCCGTACTGGCGGGTGAGGGCGACGGCAAGTCTGCCCGCGACTCACTGAGTCAGGTGCAAGCCCTGGAGTTGCATTGCAAGAGCTTCGCCGCCCAGGTAAGCGACGCTTACCAGCAAAACCTGGCAGCTCTGCTACAGGAGTGTCTGGCAGAAGAGGGGCGCAGGAAGGTACGTCCCCTCCGGTTGGTCGGTGCGCTGTAACCGCCCTTCGGCTCGGGGAAGGGCAGCTGTGGATCAGCCGCCGGCCAGTTTTACTTTGAAGTTTTTGGCTTCCAGCGCGGCTTTGATCTCGTCGCGCTTGTCGCCCTGGATTTCGATCACCCCGTCTTTCAGGGTGCCGCCACAACCGCAGCGCTTTTTCAGCTCGGCGAGGATCAGCTTCAACTCGCCGTCGGTGCCCTCCAGTCCTCGCACACAGGTCACTCCCTTGCCCTTGCGGCCTTTGGTTTCCCGTTGAATCCGCACAATACCATCTCCACTGTGGCGGGTTTCCGCTTTGGGTTCATCCTTGATCCGCCCGCGGTCGGTGGAGTAAACGAGGCGGTTTTTATCGCTCATAGAAGAGTCCTGAATTTCGGTTGTGAAAATGGCGGGGCGCAAGGATAGCGGAATCTAGCCTGGCTGTTAATGAAGAGCGCGCTCAAGTCGGGGATCAAGGCGGCGCCTTCGGCTAGAATGTCACCATTTGCTCCACGTTGGTTTATGATTCCGCCTCCGCGCCTTACGCCTCATGTACACGGGGTGTGTGTAACAGAATCAGGGAAAGACTGAATGGCATTAACTGGCACCAGAAAGCAACTGAACGAGATTATCTTCGGAACGGATACCCCGGCGGGTAAAAACTTCGATGTGTTTTTGATCTGGACGATTTTGCTGAGTGTGATCCTCGTCATGCTCGCTTCTATTGAGAACCTGTCCGTTCGCTATGGCGACCTGTTCTTTGGATTGGAGTGGTTTTTCACCGCACTGTTCACGATCGAATACCTGACGCGTATTTACTGTGCCAGGGAGCGCAGGTCTTACATTTTCAGTTTTTACGGCATAGTCGACCTGCTGGCCATTCTCCCCAGCTATCTCGCCCTGATCTTTACCGGTGCCAGTTACCTGATGGTTATTCGCCTGTTGCGGGTGCTACGTATATTTCGGGTGCTCAAACTGGTGCGCTATCTGAGCGACGCCAACCTGCTGATGCGGTCGTTGTGGCAGGCGCGGCGCAAGATCCTCGTGTTCTATTCCAGTGTGCTGGTGATCTGTATCATTTTTGGTTCCATCATGTTCCTGGTAGAGGGGCCCAAGCACGGGTTTACCAGTATCCCCAAGAGTATTTACTGGACCATCGTGACCATCACCACGGTGGGATTCGGAGACATCACTCCCCATACGCCCCTTGGCCAGACCATTGCGTCCATGACCATGCTGATCGGTTACTCCATCATTGCCGTGCCTACCGGTATCGTTACTGCCGAGCTGGCTCACGAACTGGGTCGGGAGAAAACCCTTGCGCGTTGCCACAACTGTGGGCGCGCGGGGCACGACGCCGATTCGGAGTACTGCAAGTTCTGTGGCTACAAGCTTGAAGACTTTGACCCTATCCCCAACGACTGAGCCTGCAGGCAAGGGTTTGCGCCGGCCCCTTGAAGTGATTACCCTTGCCGCCCTCTGTTAACTCCCCGTCCAGCCACAGGTAGTCATTTTCATGGACATAAACGGATATTGCGCGCCCGGATTCGAGGCGCTTTTTGACGCGTTTGCCACAAATTTCCGTGTTCACGGGGATGTCGGCGCTGCCTTTTGCGCAGTGCAGCACGGTGAGGTGGTCGCTTCTCTGTGGGCGGGCACTGAAGATCGCGCTGGTGAGCGGGGGTTCGAGGAGCACACGCTGGTTAACGTCTTCTCCTCCTCGAAAGGTGTGTTGGCACTATTGGCGCTGCAGCAGGTCGCGGCAGGTCGCCTGGACCTGGATATACCAGTCGCGCACTACTGGCCGGAATTCGCCTCGGCGGGTAAGCAGGATGTAACTGGTAGACAATTACTGTGCCACCGGGCTGGCACAATTGCGTTCCGCGAACGTGTGCCCGATGACCTGATATATGACTGGCCCGCTGCACTGGAGAAGGTGGCCGCCACCGAGCCCTGGTGGCAACCGGGTAGTGAGCAGGGATATGCACCGTTTCTATACGGTTGGACACTGGGCGGGCTGATTGAAAAAGCGAGCGGCGTCCCTTTATTGGACCTTTACCGCCAAATGCTGGCGGAACCGCTACAGCTCGACGGTGGCTTTGGCGCGGTAGGGCACCGTTCCCAACGGATTGCCGACGTAGGCCCGCTGAAGAAGCCCTTGCCGGAGCTGCGTGATAATGCCATTGGCCGCTCAATCAAGGAGGACCGCCAGGGACCGGTCGCTACGGCATTCACCAACCCGGTATCCCTGATGATGGGCACGAATGGCGATGAGTGGCGCGGCGCCCTGATTCCTGCGGCCAACGGTCATTTCAGCGCGCGGGATCTCGCTACTATTTATGGGGACCTCGCATCCGAAGCGCCAGAGTTGCTGTCACTGGATACGCTCAGGGAAGCGACCAGGGAGCAGAGCAGGGGGCGGGACCGCATCTTGCAGACAGAGGTCGCTTTCGGATGCGGATTTATCCTGTCCGGCGCGGCAAAGGATCTGCACTTCGGCAGTGATGCCGGGTTCGGGCACCCGGGCGCTGGCGGCAGCGTTGGTTTTGGCGACCCGAAAAACGGAGTGGGCTTCGGCTATATCACCTCCCGTATGGGGCAGAGCCTGTTTATGGACCAGCGCGCGATCGGGCTGGTGGAATGTCTTTATCGCCTGATCTGAGTAAGAGGTAATCGTTGTGTCTGATATTGAAAGTGCGCTGGTCGCACGCGTGGATGAGCTGGAGAGCCGGGTAGCATTCCAGGAGGATACACTGGCGCAATTAAACGACCAGATTGCTGCCCAGGATGCACAGATCCGAGTACTGGTATCGCGGTTGCGCGAGATGACAACCCGGTATCAGGATCTTTCTTACGAAATGCAAAAGGAATTGAAGCCCGCGGACGAAAAACCTCCGCACTATTGAAGCCCATTGTGGCGCCCCGGTTCAGAGGGCGCCGCGCTAAAATAGTGCCCGGCCAGGTCCCCGGTTCGAAATCGCTGAGAGCAATACTGGGGATAAGTCGGCGCCATTTTCTTTATGCGCCGTGCCCCCCGGCGCTACCACCGTTCCTTGAGATTTATTCATCCTGGAAGAGGCTTTTGGCTGTCGGCTGAATGGCTGAAAATTTCTTTTTTTCTCTCCGCGTCAAGCCTTGACAATTTTTTTTCCACATTTAATCGGCGTGTTTTTTATCGATTCCTGGCGTGCGTGAAATTGGTACGCCGGGGAAAAATAATCCCATAACTAATTGATTCTAAAGGAAAAATCGAAACGATTAAAAATTGATCAGTTTGCTGGAGGTAAGCGAAGACGGGGTTTGGCACCAACTTTTCTCACTTCATGCACAAACTTATCCACAGAAATTGTGGAAGACTCAATTACACGCTGGCACAGCTCTTTTTGGTGCCTTTTAAACGCACGGATTTTTGCCATTGGTGGCTTGCCGCATCCTGGTGCAGTGCGTATGCCGCAGTATGGTTGTACGCGTTTTATCCAGGTGCATATTTAGTTTTTACTGCAGTGCCAAATTTGCGGACCAGGCAGTAGACCTGATCACACTTTCCGCATAGTCTTCCCGACCATGGCGAACGCGGTTCAGCTACCAGTCAGGAACAGGTAGCAATACTGCGCATATCGGCCCCGCCTGGTGCCCGTTGGGATCAAGCGGGGCGGGCCGAACTCTCACCCGATTAGTAAAAGCGTTAGGAGAAGCTTCAATGAAAAAATGGGTAGCCATTCTTGCTCTGGGTTCACTGGTGGGTTGTACCACTCTGGATCCCTACACCCAGGAAAGCAAAACCAGCAATGCCGCCAAGGGCGCAGGTGCTGGTGCTGTGGCTGGCGCCATCATCGGTGCTGCAACAGCCAGTAAAAGCGATCGCAAGAAGGGTGCAATTACCGGTGCTCTCGGTGGCGCAGCCATCGGCGGTGGTATCGGTTACTACATGGATCGCCAGGAAATGGCCCTGCGCCAGCGCCTGGAAGGTACTGGTGTACGCGTTCAGCGTGAAGGCGACAACATCCGCCTGATCATGCCGGGCAACATCACCTTCGCAACCAGCCGCTACGAAATCCGTACCGATTTCTACGACACACTGGACTCTGTTGTACTGGTACTGAAAGAGTTCGACAAAACTGCGATTCGCGTAAGCGGCCACACCGACAGCACTGGTTCTGATGTTACCAACCAGACCCTGTCTGAGCGCCGTGCGCAATCTGTTGCTGACTTCTTTGCCACACGCGGCGTTGCTGCAGGCCGGGTTCAGGCTGTTGGTTACGGCGAACGTTACCCGCTCGCTTCCAATGATAATGACGCCGGACGCCAGGCAAACCGCCGGGTAGAGCTGGAACTACTGCCGCTGCAGTAGGAAGATAGAAGGGCGCTCAGGCGCCCTTTTTTATTGTCCGGAATTGTCAGGGGAAGACGATGCCTCATTCGTACATGGACGGGATACGACAGATACTACTCTCCGCCCGGTTGGTTTGGGTGGGCGCAATACTGGCGGTAATGTTGCGTACGCCTGCGACCCACTCCCTTGAGGTCGCTGAATCCGCGGCTGCGCCCCTGTCTGAAGCGCCGGCCACTGCGACAGCTGGCAGCGCGGCCAGTCCTCAGCAAACTAGTGATGACGTTGCGATCGCTTCGCGATTTGAGCAGGCTGACCTGGTGGCGCAGGTTCGGATCACTACCGTTCATCGCGTAATCGACAATGCGTTGTCAGAGCCTGGCATGACAGCCATTCTTGGATACGTCTATTCCGCCAAAGCTCAGAGAGTCTATAAAGGCGAAGCGGGAACGCTTCTGGCGTTTCGCGTTACCTTTGACGCCTGCCAGGAAAAACTGAAAAAGGGTGAGCAGTATCTTATTTTCGCCGCTGCCGATACTGAAGGTCGCCTGCAGGTGGATAGCTGCGATGGAATTCTGTCCGGCGCAGACGCGACATCGCTACTCGTGTATTTTGATGGCGAGAGCGCAAAATCAGAGCGGGAAAAACTCTAGCTTGAATGTGATGGTCGCCAGGCTACTTAAGCGTCTCTCGGGCAAACTTTTTCGCCGTCCCCGGTTGGTTAGAACTTATATAGATAAAACCAGCCTCGTATACAGCCAAAAACACTGAATATCTGGAATATTGTTCCTTGAAGTGCGGCAATTGGGGATTATTCTTATCAGTAATGGCGCAGACTTCTTCCGCATAATCCCTTGCCGAGAAGAACGTTGTGGCTTTAGGCGAGAGGCCGGAGCGATATGGCCTCAAGCTTGCCGCAGGTGCCTCGCACGCGATGAGCGGGCCTGGGCGATCTGTTCCACATGCACACTCTCAACCACCTGGGGTCATTGGGTATATGAAAAAACTACTGTTGCCACTGATTATTTTACTGCTCATCATCGGCTATTTCATGTCGCAGAAGGCAGATCGTGCGGTCGACAACGATTACGACAAGCTCGAGCAGCCGAACAGCGAGAGCATGGACAGCACCACGCCTGACACCACAATACCGGACAATGACAATGCGCCGGTTATTACGGAGCCGGATCAATCGGAAAGTTCCACGGACCGCCTGATTGACGAATCCAAGGAAGCCGCAGAAGCGGCGGGTGATGTCATAGAGGATACGGCGAAAAAGGCCGGTGAGGCCCTGGAGGACGCCGGTGAGGCGACTAAAGATGCCGCTGAGGATGCCCTCGACAAGCTCAAGGGCGAAGACAAGCCAGATACCGAGGATGAGCCCCAGTAACGCGGTTCTCCAGCAACCCCTAAAAGGCCGCGACTTGCTCGCGGCCTTTTTGTTTACAGTTTTTTTTCTAAGCTTATTGAGGCGGTAACCTGTTTCTAAAGCAATGATCGAACACAGCTGGCACCACAATCACGACATACTGGAAATACGCCCGGTTGCAAACCTGAAACCGGCCGAATTTCGCGCACTCGCTGCGCAGGTTGATCCGGTGATCAGCCAGCAGGGCGGGCTGCAAGGCCTGTTGATCGACGCCCGTCACAGTAAGGGGCTGCGCAATTTTGTATCGCTGGTCTCACACTGTGTGTTTACCCATAACGAGCATCGACACCTGCACAAGATTGCCATTCTCTCCGACAACACACTCCTGACCCTGATGCCCCAGCTGTTGAATCATTTTGTCGCGGCAGAAGTGCGGCCATTCCAGGGCGATGAAATGGCTCCGGCACTGGATTGGCTTACCCATCCCGGGTAAATTCAGCGCTTTTTTAGCGGATTATCCTCAATGGAACTGGCCGTCATTGCAGCGGAAGATCGTTTTTGTGTGGATGCGGAGGCGTTGGCATCCGAACTCCACGTACCGTTTTTGGGTAGTATCGCTGCGAAAGCAGTTGATAACTTTGCATTTGTACTGGAGTTGGGATCTGCATTGCAGTTGTGCGAGACCGGGCGCAAGGCGCCGGGTCCGGTGCTGGTAGATTTTGTTGCCGGTGCCGCGGCCCACAGGCGCAAGTTCGGCGGTGGTAAAGGGCAGCAGATAGCCAAGGCGGTTGGGGTACGCAGCGGTTTTTATCCCAAAGTGCTGGACGCTACCGCCGGACTCGGGCGGGATGCCTTTGTGTTGGCCTCTCTCGGTTGTGAGGTGCGGTTACTGGAGCGTAACCCCGTGGTCTACGCCCTGCTGGCAGATGGGGTCAGGCGTTTACATGAAGCAGCTGCAATGGATCGGGAGTTGGCACCGATTGCCGGGCGTATGATTCTTGAAGATCGAGTGGACAGCGCAGAGGTATGGTTGGCCGCGCAACCGGAGGAATCGCTACCAGTGGTATTTCTGGATCCGATGTTTCCCAGTCGGGAAAAAAGCGCCAAAGTGAAAAAAGAGATGGTGGCTTTCCATCATCTGGTCGGTAGTGATGAAGATGCGAATGGGCTTTTGGCACCTGCCCGGGCGGCGTGCTATTACCGCACCGTAGTGAAGCGGCCGCGTCTGGCACCGTATCTGGCGGATGAAAAACCCAACCTGTCTCTGGAAGGCAAGTCCGGCCGTTTCGATATTTATACCCGGCACGGGGTTCCAGGTTGAAGCGTTCCCGCCATTTGGCGGGAACGTGGAGGAGGGCACTAATCAGCAGTTGACGGCGTTGACTGCAAGCCCTCCGAGAGAGGTTTCCTTGTACTTGCTCTGCATGTCGATACCGGTTTGACGCATGGTCTCGATCACGCTGTCCAGTGGGACAATATGGGCGCCTGTGCCGCGCAGGGCCAATCGCGCCGCGTTGATGGCCTTTACTGCGCCCATGGTATTGCGCTCGATACAGGGCACCTGCACCAGCCCACCAATAGGGTCGCAGGTCAGACCGAGGTTGTGCTCCATGCCGATTTCAGCGGCATTCTCGATCTGCTGGTTCGTTCCCCCCTGAACCGCGGCAAGTCCGGCGGAGGCCATAGAGCAGGCGACGCCGATTTCACCCTGGCAGCCGACCTCTGCTGCGGAAATCGACGCATTTTTTTTGAATAGCATGCCGACTGCGCCGGCAGTGAGCATGAATTCCACTACCTGGTCTTTCAGGTCGCCGTGAATTTCCGGGTCGTGCACAAACTGGACGTAATAGGCGATCGTGGCGGGGATTACACCGGCAGCGCCGTTGGTGGGCGCGGTGACAATACGACCGCGTGCGGCATTCTCTTCGTTCACCGCCAGCGCAAACAGGCTCACCCAGTCGAGGATGGCCAGCCCCTGACGGCGCTCCTCATCGGTTTGCTTGCTGAGTTCCCGGTAGTGCTCTTCGGCACGGCGGCGCACACCGAGGCCGCCGGGGAGAACTCCCTTCTGGTGACAGCCTCGCTCGATGGAGGCCTCCATTACCTGCCAGATTTTCCAAAGGCCGTCTTTAACTTCCTGCTCACTGCGCAGCGCCTTCTCGTTGGTCATGGCCAGTTCGGCGATGGTCCAGTTGTGCTGTTCGCAGATTTCCATCATTTCTTCGGCGGAGCCGAAATCGTACGGGAGGATGGTGGCAATCTCTTCTTTGTGTTTGAAGTCTTCCTCCGAGAGTACGAAGCCGCCGCCAATGGAGAAGTAGCTGCGTTCGAAGAGTAGGGTGTCGCCGGCAAAGGCCCGGCAGGTCATGCCGTTGGAGTGTTGCGGCAGAAACTCTTCCATATGGAACAGAAGGTCGCGCTCCCGGCTGAAATTGATATTGTGATCGCCGGCCAGGTTCAGGGTTTGTTCGCGCTCAATGGCGTCCAGGCGCTGGTCGATGGTGTCGACCTCGATGGTGTCGGGAGCCTTGCCCTCAAGGCCCATCAGTACGGCCATATCGGTGCCGTGCCCAACGCCGGTCAGTGCAAGGGAGCCGTATAGATGTACTTCCACACGGTTGCTCTTCGCCAGATCCCCGCGTTCCTGAAGGTCTGTGACAAATTGTTTGGCCGCAACCATGGGGCCTACAGTGTGAGAGCTGGATGGTCCGATACCGATCTTGAACAGCTCGAAAATGCTGATACTCATGGGTTCGCTGTTTTCCCGCCATTGGCAGCTTGGTTGGGCAGACACGTCAGGTGCGCCCGCTGCACTAAGTGTAGTTTTCTGTCGTTTTGAAGGCGGCGCGGATAAGCCCTAATTAGGCCGGAGCGCGCGCGGGCGACAACTTCGCTGATGCCGTTACGCCATGCAAGCGCTTGTGATAAATCGAGATATTATTTGGTAGTAGCCGAGGCTCGTGTAACAAACGACTACACGGCACTCGGCAAACAGAGAGAATATTGCGGATAGTGGGCGGGCTTTGGTCAGCTTGCCGTCGCCACGATTGTTGCCCTCAGTGGGGCGGGGTGGCCTTCGGCTGTCTTGTTGTGATCGTCGGGATCCAGAAAATCCGCCAGTGACTCAAACTGCATCCAGTCGGTACTGCGTTGCTCTTCCAGGGTAGTTCGGTCGACGTCCACCGTACGTACGTCGGTAAAGCCCGATTTGCGCAGCCAGCTTTCCAGTGTTGCGGTAGTGGGGAAAAACCACACATTACGCATCTTTGCGTAGCGATCTTCCGGGACCAGGCACTCACCCAGCCCGCCCTCGATAACCAGTGTTTCGAGGACGAGCTGTCCGCCAGGGCGCAGCGTGTCTCGCAATTCGCGCAGGTGATCGAGGGGTGAGCGGCGGTGATACAGGACGCCCATTGAAAGTGTGGTGTCGAAGGCTCGAAGATTCGCGGGCAGTGCTTCGATGCCAAGGGGCAGTACATCCACCGGCAGATCCATGCCGAGGTATTTTTTCAGCGCGTAAAACTGGGCAACGAATTTGGCGGACGGATCAATACCGATCACCCGCCTCGCGCCGGCACCGAACTGTCGCCAGCAGTGGTAGCCGCTGCCACAGCCAACATCCAGCACCAGGCGGTTTTCCAGTGGTTCCATGTGCGGCGCCACCCGATTCCATTTCCAGTCTGAGCGCCATTCGGTATCGATCAACAAATCGAAGATCGTCCATGGACCCTTGCGCCACGGGTGCAGTTTGCGCAGCTGTGATTCAAGCTGCGCCAACTGCTCGGGTGTGGCGTCGTCGGCGCGGCCGGCCCGCACTTCATTGGCGCAGGTCACCGTTGAGGGGGTGATGTCCGGAAGGCCATCGAGAGCGGCTTGCCAATCCGGCAAGTCACCCCAGCGCTGAGGATCGAGCCCTTCGGCAATCTGCTGGGGCAGGGAGGTTAGCCAGGTCCGCAGCGCAGGGATGTGCTGCAGGCCGGCGTAGAGCTGGGTGTAGTCGATCATTGGCGAAATACTGCTTAGCTATCGCGCTGTTTGATGGCGATGATGGAGGCGAAATTGAAGCACTGGAACCAGACGTCGACACTGCTGAAGCCGACCGATTTGAGCCGTTCACGGTGATCAAACAGGGTTTCCGGAATAAGGACATTTTCCAGCGCACTGCGTTTTTGTGCGATCTCCAGCGCGCTGTAGCCATTGGCGGCCTTGAACGCGTGATGCAGGTCGATCATCAGTTCCTGATGGTCGGTATCGGAAAAGGCCACTTTCTCCGACAGGATCAACACCCCACCCGGGCGCAGCCCGTCGTAGATTTTCTGCAGGATTTGCTGTCGCTCCGCGGTGGCGATGAACTGAAGGGTAAAGTTCAGTACTACTACGGATGCGTCTTGAATCGGCACGTTTTGCAGGTTGTCGCAGATCAGCGTAACCGGCACTTGCCCGCTGTCTGCAGCGAGCACGGTGCGGGCGCGATCGATCATGGCCTGGGAGTTGTCCACCGCAATGATCTCGCAATCCGCCGCCGGGATGCGGTGGCGCATAGCGAGTGTTGCGGCACCCAGCGAGCTGCCGAGGTCGTAACACCGGCTACCCGCCTGGGCAAAGCGCTCGGCCAGCGTACCGATCATCGCCACAATCGTGGTGTAGCCAGGTACCGAACGCTGGATCATATCCGGAAACACGTCGACCACTGACTGGTCGAACGAGAATCCGGCGACTTCCCCCAGAGGGTTTGCGTAAATATCGTCTTTCTTGCTCACGGCAAATTCTCAGAGCTTCTCTTCGTGCAGGTCGAGCGCCAGCCCGGCTTCACGGCCCTGGCTGCCGGTTACCACTGCGGTGCTGGCTTTGTCCGCTTGCAGGTAGGTTTTGCCGACGCGTTGCAGGTCTTCCAGCGTGACTTCCGTAACCTTGCGGCGGAATGCCTGACGGACTTCATGGCTGCGACCATAAAGTGCGGAGTGGAAGGCCTTCTTGGCCTCGCCCGCGGGGGAGCCAGGTTTGTCCATGCCGCCGACAACGCCGAGGATGGCTTCTTCCACCTGCGACTCTTCGTGGTCGCTGCTCTGGAGCCAGTCGATGGAGTCATCGAAGTCCTTCAGCGTTTCCGCCATACGCGGATCGCGGTAAGAGTAGAAGCGGAATGCGCCGATATTCACATCGTGACTGGCGCCGCCGCCATACGCGCCGCCCTGCTCGCGAATAGTCCGGTGAAGGTAGCCGTTGCGCAGGAAGCCCCCGAGTACGGCCAGCGCCGGTGCGTCGGCGTGAGACATGGGCACGGTAGGGTAAGCCTTCGCGCAGAAGTTTACCTGGCTGTTGGCAACCCACAGATCCATCACCTTGTGCGCGCTGAAGGGCGATTCGGATGCGGCTGTGGGAACATGGCCGGCATTTGCAAGCGGCTGCAGTGCCGAGGTAAATCCGTCGAGTTTGTCGTCTTCACCAATCAGCAGGAACTGGCGCTCCGCATTGGCAATTTTCTGGTGAATAGCCGCAAACTTGCCAGCCAGGACTTCCAGCCCTTCGTTGCTGTCGAGGGTGCGCACCAGGGCTTTAAGGTGGCGCAACCCCTGCAAGCCACCGGATTCGTGTCCGTCAGCCGCTGCACGGTTGAAGCCGGCACTGGCGGCTGCCATCGCCAGTGCATGACCGCTGCCAACAACCGACTGCTCACGGCGTGCCAGGGTTTGCAGCAGCAGCTCCTTGATGCGCGGGAGTTCGTCGAAGCGCACCTGCTCCATCGTTGCCTGCATCAGTTCGGTCAGTGCCGCCTGATTTGCCGCAAGGGCCTTGCCGGACAGGATAAAGTGGCCGGATTGGCTATCCAGGTTGTTGAGTTCGGTGCGGTGGCTGGTGAAACCGTGAATCGAACCGGCCACGGCCGCCTGCCACTGCTGTACCTGCAGGTAGTCTTTGTCGCCCAGGCCCAGCTCGCACAGGGATTGACAGTAGTAAGGCACCAGCAGCTGCTCTTCGGCGGTGAATTCTGGCAGGGTGGTGATCAGTTGCTGATATACGAGACCATTGGTGCCAGCGCTGTAGCGCGTGGCTTTTTGCGAATGCTCGCCGCCAAGGTTTACTTCCTCGCCCTCGACTTTCGGTAGTTCAGGTGGGATGTCCTCTACACCGACTTTTGGCAGGATTGATTCATCGTCCTTGCGCTGCTGGCGATCCGCCAGTGCTTGTGCGGTCTGGACGATCTGCTGCTTTTCACCGTCCGTAAGCGCTGCCTTGATCCGGGCCAGGTGGGCCTTCTCTGCCTGCTCGCTACGGGCGGACAATTCGGTGTCCGGGGACATGATCAGGCGCACCCGGTGCTGATTTTCCAGCAGGAGGTTGCGCGCTGCGCCGGCGATGAATTCGGGATCCTTGATCTGTTCGCGCAGTTTTTCCAGCGCGCTGTCAATATTCAGCAGGCCGATAGCGTCGCCGCGATGGGTGGCACCAGTCAGTGCAGTGAGGATCAGTTGCAGGCCGAAGGGGTAGCCGTCGCCACCGATCTCGCGCTGCTGAAGCTCCAGTTGGTGCAGGGCGGCGGCAACCTGTTCGTAGGGAACGCCATTTTCCGCTACGTCCTCCAGCACCTTGAGCACCTGCTGTTCCAGTTCGTCGGCACGCTCCCGCTCGCTGCCTTCAATACCGCATACGAATACCAGTTCGCGCTGGGAGTCGTCCAGGCCGCACAATGGCGAAGGTGATTGGCCGAGCTCGGTGGTTTCCAGCAGGTGCATCAGCGGTGAAGCACTGTTGTCGAGCAATACGCCGGACAGGAGGTGTGCCGTCAGGGATTGTTCGAGATCGGTGACATCGCCCAGCAGCCAGCCAAGTACAATGTGGGTCTTCTCTTCCTGGGGTTCCTCGGATGGCAGCGGATATTTTTCTTCTACTCGCACCGGGGATAAATAGGTTTTTTCACGTCCGACAGCAATGGTTTTGTGCAGCTGGTCGAACTTGTGCAGGGCTTTCTCTTCGAACACCGCCTGGTGCTCAGCGGCGTCGATATCGCCGAACGTCATGAAAATAGCGTTGCTCGGGTGGTAATGCGTGCGATAGAAATTCACCAGTTGCTCGTAAGTGAGATCGGGAATGTCCGCGGGTTCGCCACCGGAGTTGTGGTGATAGGTAGTGGTGGGGAACAGGTACTTGCTCAAGGTCTGCCACAGGCGCGAGGTGACAGAGCTCATGGCGCCCTTCATCTCATTGAACACCACGCCCTTGAACACCAGTTCGCTGTCCGGGTTGCCGGGCTCGGCAAACTCCAGGCGGTGGCCTTCCTGGGCGAAATCCAGCGGATCCAGGCGCGCGAAGAAGACCGCGTCCAGGTAGACGTCCAGCAGGTTGTCGAAATCCTTGCGATTCTGGCTGGCGAAAGGGTATGCCGTCCAGTCTGAGCTGGTGAAGGCGTTCATGAAGGTGTTCAGGGAACGCCGGATCATCATAAAGAACGGATCACGCACCGGATACTTGTCGCTGCCGCAGAGCGCGGTATGCTCAAGAATATGCGCTACGCCGGTGGAGTCCTCCGGTACAGTGCGCAGGGCAACCAGAAAGACGTTCTCAGGGTTGTCGGCAGCAATGTGCAGGTGTTGTGCGCCGGTACGGCGGTGGCGGTATTCCTCTACCCGGACGCCAAGTGATTCAATTTCAGCACTGGTGATGGGTTCGAACGCTGGATGTACGTTGCTCAAAAGACAGCTCCAATCAATCGGTTGCGGTCGCCTCGGCTCTTTAGGCGCCAGTTGCATTCAGCAGGGCGCGGCGGCCGGGCAAATTCGGCGGCCATTTTAGCGCTCTGGGGCTACGAAAAGACAGGGTTGACAGGAGAGTGTTGACACTTGCGCCACTGGTGCGACACTTGTCGCGCCCGCGCCGGGTAAATCTTGTGCCACCGCCTTATTCAAAGTGTTCGCGGCCACAGAATCGCCATATAAATTTCCGCATTAAATGTAGACGAACGGGGGAACCGCGTTGACCTGGATGGATATTGCTAGTTTGGTTGGCTTTTGCCTTGCTTGGGCAGGCTACACCGTATTTGCCCGCAAGAAGGCGAAAACGGCCTGGTGCCTTGCTTCGTCCATGCAGTGGTACCGGGTCGAGTGGATGCTGCGGATGCTGGAGCGGGATATGCGTATGCCGGATGCCGCAATCCTCAGCAATCTTGAGCGCGTGATTGGTTTCTTTGCCTCCACCAGCATCCTGATTCTGGCGGGTCTGGTTACCGTGTTGTCATCCAATACGGCCGCGGTCGAGGTGCTCAGTAGCCTGCCGTTCTCGCAGACCACTACCGTTGCCCAGTTTGAGATGAAAGTGTTGGTGCTGATCCTGATCTTTATCTTTGCCTTTTTTAACTTCACCTGGTCCCTGCGCCAGTATTCGTTTGCAAACGTGCTCTTGGGTGCCGCGCCGGCCGTGGATGAAGAAGAGGTAACCCGAGAGGACCGTCGCCGCTACGCGATCAGTGCGGCAAAGGTGATCGATCAGGCCGGGCACAGCTACAACTACGGGTTGCGCTCGTTTTATTTTGCCATGGCGGTGATGGGGTGGTTCCTGCACCCGGTTCTGTTTGCCCTGGGTTATCTGCTGGTGATCTGGGTACTGTATATGCGGGAATTCCGCTCCCGTACGCTGCAGGTAATTCTCGCGGCAGAGGGGCGCTCTCTGGATCAGAAGCGGGACAAGTAAATGGACACCGAGGCCATATGCCGCGCATTCGATGCGCTGGGTGACGAAAAGGGCTGGCAAGCGCTGCATACACCAAAGAACCTCGCGATGGCCCTTGGGGTTGAGGTGGCGGAGTTGCACCGGCATTTCCAGTGGCGCAGCGATGGCGAAATTCGCACGCTGATGGATTCAGGAGAGGGGGCGCAGGTGGCGGCAGAGCTGGCCGATGTGCAGATGTACCTGATCAAGCTGGCGGCGGCGCTGGGCGTAGACCTGGAGCTGGCTGTGCAGGAAAAAATACGGGAAAACAGCCGTCGATGAGTGATCGGAATTTCGACGACCTGGCCCACCGCTTTAAGAAACGGATCTATGGCGGCCTGAAAGGGGATATACGCCTGGCGGTATTGAACCGGGACCTGATGCCGTTACTGCAAGACTGTGATGGCGAACTTACTGTGGTGGATGCCGGTGGTGGCCAGGGCCAGTTCGCGCTCGATCTTGCCGAAGCGGGGCATCGGGTCTGGATAGCGGATATTTCCGCGTCGATGCTGGAATTGGCCCGGGAGCAGGTGGCCGCCCGACAACTGGAGCCTCGGGTTACCTTGTTGCAGCAGTCACTGCAGACGCTCGCTGCCGATACGTCGGTTCCACGGGCGGACCTGCTGCTTTGTCACGCTGTACTGGAATGGCTCGAACAGCCCGCGGCCGCCGTCCAGCACCTGGCTGAAAGTGTCCGCCCGGGCGGTTATCTTTCGCTGACTTTTTACAATCGCCGCGCATTGGAGTTCCGGTTGCTTCAGCGTGGCAGTTTGCGCCAGCTTGATCGCAATAAGGACTCCGGCTTATGGGGCGGGCACCCCGGTAGCCTGACGCCGCAGAACCCTCTATTGCCTGAGGAGGTTATGGATTGGGTGGCCCAGTCGGGGATGTCGATTATTGCCCATAGCGGCATCCGCTGCTTTCACGACTTTATGACGCCGGAGATGCGCGACAAATTGCCGCCTGCGGCCATTGTCGAAAAGGAGCTGGAGTACTCTCGCATTGACCCTTACCGCCAGTTGGCGCGCTACGTACACCTATTAGTGCGGAAATAAGCGTCCGGTCTTAATCTGAAAGCCGTTTCAAAAGCAGTTCTTTTGCCGCGTTGATACGCGAAGCCAGGTAATCATTGCCGCCGCGGTCCGGGTGAAACTTCTGGATCAGCTTGCGATGTGCACCGATGATCTCGTCGCGGCTGGCATTGGCCGATACGCTCAAAATCTGCCGGGCTTCCTCCACAGTCAGGTGTGGTTGGTGGGGCGGTGTTTGCCGTTTGCTTTCCTGCTGTCCGGATTGCTGCTTCTGCTGCCTGGCCTGCGCGCGCTTGGCTATAAGGGGAGCAATCCAGGGAAGGTGATGGCCGAACAGGCGCCAGGCCCGGTTGAGAAGTGGCAGTACCACGGCAATTGCTGCGCCCACCCAGTGCAGTCGGCCGCTGATGGCCAGAACTACAGCGGCCAGTGCCAGAGCGATCAGTGTCCACTGCAGAATCAGTTTTCGACGCTGAGTCGGTGGGGTGGATTTGAATTTTTGCAGTGCCAGCCAGGCAAATATACCGACCGCAACCAGCAGAATAAGGCGACCCAAGTGCGCTTCCTCTCAACCGGGAAAATATCTCAGGCCGCAAGCGTATCAGATGTCGACACGAAAGCCGACGGCGGTGAAATTGCCGACTACAGGTGCGGCGACGTCGTTACTGCTGTCGAAGGCATTTTCGAAATAGAGTTTCACGCGATCATTCCACCGGTACTGGGCCCCGAGGTAGATCTGCTTTAGGCGGAATTCATTTTCCCGGATCAATGCGCGATCAAACTCGTTGTCGTCCGATCTCAGCAGGTTGTGGCCGCCATAAATCGAGTAACAGTTATTGGCGCCCCAGGTGTAGCTGATAAATGACTCCGACCCTTTGGCGTCGAAGAAGTTGGTTATTCCCTCCACGGAGCCCGCCGGGGCCAATTCATTGTTCTGCGACCGATCCAGGACCAGGGCGGCGTACCAGCCTTTTTCGTAGGCGCCCTCGCCGTAATACACACCGAAAGCGGCAGTCCAGTCGTTGCTGTCTGCATCAAATACAAAGTCGTTGGAGATCACTAACGGTTCGCCATTCAGGGCCGTGTTGAGGACAATGCCGTTGTTACTGGCGATATCCATTTGTACGCGGTTGTAGGACACCCCCAGGAATAAGCCCTTGCCAATGTTGGCGCGATACACTGCAGAAAAGCCCTGGCTTTGACCGTATTCACAATCCCCGGGTGGACATACGAGTAGGGTATTGGGGCCGGCGACATCCTCTACAGAAATATTCAGATCGGCTACGTGGTTGGCATACTGGAGGCCTACCTGGAATTCGCCGGCGTCAAACTTCCAGGCTTTACGCCAGGTAATGGCGCTGTCCGCACGGCCGGTCCCGGAAACACCGCCGTCGGTCCCCAGCGCGTAAGTACCGCTGGCAAGGCCGCCGGATACGTTGTACCAGTCCGTGATATAGGTAACGTCGTAATAGACACTCCATTGCTTACCTATTACGAAGTCACCCCATTTGGGGTGTTTGGCAAACGCATGGCCCTGCCTTAAATAAAGTGATTCGCCCCGATCGCCCGGTGCCGCCTGCTGGTCACCCTGAATAATCAGGTTTTGTGCGGACGATATGGCGTTGATACCCCATTCCAGATTGAACCCGGTGTCCCATTTATCGTACGCGGGGACATTGAGGCCGATACGGATACGTGAGGCGCCGTTCTGCATTTGGGTGGCGCCCATGGTATTGACCATGTGCGCGGTGAAATAGCCCTCCATATAGAGGGTGACCTCATTGGATTGATAGATGGGAAGCGCCTGAACGGCAGTTGCGGCTAGGCAGGGTAAGGGTACTAATGCTTTTAGGATTTTTGAGTTCATCGCCACTCTTCTCGATCGGTAATGCAGTGGGCTGATGCCCGCTGACACTGCACCTCAAGAGCAAAAGTAGTCCAGTTGGCTGAAGTCACTATGGAGAAGCGGTACACTTCAAAGAATTGGCAGTATTTGTGCTGTTTTTGACGGATACACTGCAATCATTGATGTTCCTGTTAATCACTGAATGGAGGTTTCAGCTTTGGCAGATGCCGGTTCACTCAGTCGTACGATGTTTGGCCTGACAATTCGTAAAAATGCTCATCCCGATATGCGCAAACTCCGGCGCGAAGCAGGGGATGCAAGCCTGCACGGGAACAAGTTCTGGAAAAGTTCCTGTCTCACCATGGATTACCTGAAAAAGCACCCATTGCCGCCCGCTGCACGGGTATTGGATCTGGGGTGTGGCTGGGGGCTCGGTGGCATTTTTTGTGCAAAGCAGTTTGACGCCAAAGTGACTTCGTTGGACGCAGATCCCAGCGTATTCCCTTTCGCCGAATACCATGCAGAGCTCAACGATGTCGAAATCCAAACCTGGCGATGCCGTTATGAACGGGTTACAGAGCAGGACCTGGCGGGTTTCGACGCCGTGATCGGAACAGATATCTGTTTCTGGGACAAGCTTGAAAGCCCACTCTACAATCTCACCCGTCGGGCCATGCGGGCCGGGGTAGGACGAGTACTGTTGGTAGACCCCGGGCGCCCGCCGTTCCGCCGGCTCGCCGAGCGCGCGCAGGAAAAGCTCGACGCCGATTATCGGGAGTGGCAGACTCAGCGCCCCCTGAAGGCAGCCGGCTGCATCATGCGGGTAGAACCGTCGTAATCACTGGCAGCCGCTTGGCAATATTTGAGGTATTCCCCTATGCAATTTGATAAATCCCAGCTCCCAGCTGCAGACCAGGCCTTGTCGGGACGCCCAGAGCCGATGCCGGTAAGCGGTCAGCATTTTGTCAGTGGCCATACCATGGTGGCGCCTTTCCCTGCAGGGATGGAGCAGGCCATATTCGGCATGGGATGCTTCTGGGGCGCGGAACGACTGTTCTGGGAGATTGACGGTGTGTACAGCACCGCGGTGGGCTATGCCGGTGGCATTACCCCCAATCCGAACTACCGCGAGGTTTGCACCGGTGGTACTGGCCATGCGGAAGTCGTGCTGGTGGTTTTTGACCCGGCCAAGGTCAGTTATGGCGAATTGCTGCGACGTTTCTGGGAAGAGCATGATCCGACCCAGGGGATGCGTCAGGGCAATGATCTGGGTACCCAATACCGCTCCTGTATCTACTGCTACGGCGAAGAGCAGGTGGCGGAAGCGAAGGCGACAGAAGCAAGCTTCCAGCAGGCCCTGGCGGATAAGGGGATGGGCGCAATTACCACTGAAATCGCGCCCGCACCGACCTTCTATTACGCGGAAGAGGATCACCAGCAGTATTTGGCCAAGAACCCCGATGGTTACTGCGGACTTGCGGGTACCGGGGCTTGCCTGCTGCGTTAACTCGTTGGGTTAAGTGGGTGATGTGGTCAGGTTTGCTCGGATGCTTTGCGCGGGTGAAGTATTCGGGCGCACCAGTCGCTCCAGCTGCCGGGATATAGATGCGCACTGCGGCCCACTTGTGCCAGCGAGAAGAGATTGACACACGCAGTGACTCCAGACCCGCAATAGCAGACGATGTCATCATCGGCGGGGATGTTCTGCCAGTGCTCGCGGAGCTCCGCATCCGAGCGCAGGTAACCCCGTTCATCTGTTACCGCCTGCCAGGGCATATTGACTGCAGTGGGGATATGCCCAGCGATCGGATCGAGAGGCTCTTCATGCCCGAGGAACCTTTTCGGATCCCGTGCATCGACCAGTTGCCACGGTGGATTACCCAGGTGCGGGTAGATGTCGTCGTGATTCAGCAGTTCGTCGGTTCTCGCGCAGGCATTGAAATCTCCCACAGCTCCTTGCTTTGCCGGTCCGCTTTCCTGCGGCATACCGGCTTCTTTCCAGGCGCTGAAGCCGCCGTTCAAAATGGCCACCCGTTCGTGCCCGAAATGGCGTAGTAGCCACCAGGCCCGGGCGGCAAACGCGAAGCGCTGGTCGTCATATACCACAACCTGACTATCGGCGCTGATGCCGGCAGAGCGGGCAAATTCGGCAAATTGTGTGGCGGAAGGGAGTGGATGACGCCCGCCCAGGCGTGCGCATGGACCTGCGAGGTCGCGATGCAGGCTGGCGTAGCGGGCTCCGGGAATATGATTTTCCAGGAACGCCTGTTCGCCGGCTTCATGCTCCGCGAGATTGTACCGGCAATCGAGAATTACCAGTGCTGGGTTACCAGTGTGCTCCGCGAGTTCGGAGACTTCGATGATGCCCTGAAAGTTCATAGCAACTTCTTTTTATAGTCGTTATGAACAGCACGTTAAGCCGCCAAAATGGTTTTGTCCAGCCTCTGAAGGTGAAACTTTTTGCCAGCGAATCGGGTTGCAGAATTCCTCGGCAACCCGGCTAAATTCTCACCGAAAATCTTGCCCGAACCTCTCAATGACTTTCTCTCAGCGGGCTTCCGAATAGCGACTGGCAGGGGGCGCTTCCCGCAGTCGGTGTTCCTCGGGTTGTGTTTCTTCCTGCTGATCCTTTTCCGCTGTCTGTTGGTGTTCCAGCTCGGCAATTTTCTGCTCCAGCTCGCGCTGTTGTGCGAGCTCCTGCTGGCGACATTCATTGGCACTTTCCACCACGGGCTGTTGTGGGTTGTCGAGGAAGTTGGCGGCGGCGAGCTCGGCGCAGTCGCTGGCTGAAATGACGTCATGTGCAAGCTTGGGGAACAACAGCCACTGGTGGTTGGGCAACTTGCGACGTGCCTTGTCGGCGTCTTTCGCCGACAAAACCGGGTCCAGGCCGCCATGCATCACCAGTGTGGGGGCCGGCGTTTTAATGGCGCGGGATTCCAGCACCGGCGCTGACGGAATGGCCCAGATGCGACACTGAAGCTGCATCATCTCGATGTCAGAACGAACCGATCCGCCGAGGATGCCGCTCTTGGCCGCGGACTCACGGGTCTTGTCGAAATCGACAAAAGGCGCTTCTTCATAACAGAAGTGGCTGATACCAGCGGCATCGCCAAAGTTGGGGTCCAGAACCAGCCCCATAAAGCTCACGATGGCGGGCTTGAGCAGGGTGGCATCGCCAGACTCAAGCTGCTCGATGATCGGCGGTAACTCCCGATAGAAATTTTCGTTGTACAGCGCCTGGAACAAGACCCGTAACAGACGCTGCCCGCTGAGTACGAAAGGGTACTGCTGGCCCGGGTGGATGTTGCCGGTTTCTACGGTAAGTGGTTCTTCGTCCAGTTTTTGTACCAGTACTTCCAGACGCTGGTGCAAATCAGGAAATAGCTTCTGACAGTCAGCGTCCTTGTCACAGTAATCGAGCCCGCGTTTGAATGCGGCAATCACGTCGTCCGGCAGCTGCTGGGCATAGATGATATTGGGGAAAACGGCACTGTTAAGCACCATGGCGCGTACTGATTGTGGGAACTCCCGCGCGAAGGTCAGCGCGTAGCGGCTCGCGTAGGAAACCCCGTACAGGTTTAGTTGCGGTATGCCCAGTGCTTCCCGCAACGCCTCAATGTCTCTGGCAACAGCCAGGCTGTTGTAGTAAGCGAGGTCTGCAGTGTGGCTCAGGCGGTTGTAGCAGCGCTCCATACTGTAGGTAAACACCCTGGTTTCCTCATCCGTGCTGAGGTTTCGGGTGAACGCGAGGTCTGCGTCTTTGATGAACTCTGTACAGGACAGCTTGGGTGTCGCCATACCGGTACCGCGGGGGTCGATGATAATCAGGTCGCGGCCATCTTCGACGGTCATGCCGGCGTAATTCACCCACAGCCAGTCGCTCGCATTCTCCACTTCCAGCCCCATGCTGGCTCCGGGTCCGCCGGCGCCCAAATGTAACAGGGGTTCTTTGTCGGGATCAGTGATATTGGCGAAGAAACGGACCACCGGGAACTGGATCTTGCGACCTTCGGGTTTGGAATGGTCCTCGGGTACTTCCATCATGAAACACTGGGTCGTGGGCCAGTCGCGACCGACATCAAACCAGCAGGGCTTGGATATCAGTTGGTTGGGGCTTGCGGTCGCTGCGGTGTCCTGTTTTTTTTCACAGCCACTGGCAAAGACCAGGGTAATGCTGGTCAGGACGATGGAGATTAGTTGCAGGGCAGGGCGGATGGCGCGCACTTAGTGTCCTTAATCCGGTGAATTCGAATAGGGTAATTTTAAATCGGTGTATTCAGTTCGGGCGTATACGAGCAATGGGCGCGGACAGATTCCAGCGCAGCGCTGCGAGACGTATCCCCAGGGTAATGAGCACCGCAATGGCCACCACGGCTTCGCCGGGCAGCGCTTCAATGTCGTCAAGTATCACCAGAGCGGCGGCACCACTCAAGGCCGCGGTGGCGTATATCTCCCTTCGCAGCAACAGGGGGATGTCCCCGCACAGGATGTCGCGGATCAGCCCGCCGAAGGTGCCGGTCATTACCCCCATCACGATGGCGATGGCCGGGCTGTGGCCCAGATCCAGTACTTTTTGCGTGCCGATAACGACAAACACCGCCAGCCCGGCGGCGTCCGCAATCATCAGCAGGCGCATGGGTACCTGGAGATAGCGGATCAGGTAAAAGCTGATCACGCCGGTGGCGGCGGCAATCCACAGGTAGTGACTTTCTGCTAGCCAGAATACCGGGATATTGAGGATCATATCGCGGGTGGTGCCGCCCCCGGTGGCCGTGACACAGGCGAGCACAACCGCACCAAACAGATCCATCTGTTTGTGTCCCGCGGCGAGAACACCGGTAAAGGCAAATACGACGATGCCGATCAGGTCACACCAGTACAGCAGTTGATCCATGGTTGAGGGCGCGCTTTCGACTAGAGAAAGGGGAATTATGGGGCTGCACCTTGTCGGGGTACAGCCCTGCATTGATTCAACGATGATTTGGCTAAGGTTAGCGTCGGGCGAAGGTGGCGGTGCCGGGGGCGGCCTTGCGAGACCTTCTGCGACAAGGATGTCGCGGAAGAGCCCCCAGGGATGGGTTCACGGCGTGTCTCGCAAGGCCGTCCCCGGTAGCGGCGCCGCCACCGGTCTGTGTATGAGTGCAACCGGAGCTCGGGTGCACATGCCACTGAAGGTTAGAAAAACGCCTGCAAACCGGTCTGCGCCCGGCCGAGGATCAGCGCGTGTACGTCGTGGGTGCCCTCGTAGGTATTGACCGCTTCCAGGTTCATTACATGGCGAATTACGTGGAATTCGTCCGCAATACCGTTACCACCGTGCATGTCGCGGGCTACCCGTGCGATATCGAGCGCCTTGCCGCAGTTGTTGCGCTTGATCAATGAAATCATGGTCGGATCGAAATCCTTGTTCTCATCCATCAGGCGGCCGACGCGCAGGGAGCCTTGAAGGCCAAGCGTGATTTCGGTCTGCATATCGGCAAGTTTCTTCTGGAACAGCTGGGTTTGCGCCAGCGGGCGGTCGAACTGCTTGCGGTCGAGGCCATACTGGCGCGCGGCGTGCCAGCAGAATTCCGCGGCGCCCATCGCGCCCCAGGAAATGCCGTAGCGGGCCCGGTTGAGGCAGCCGAAAGGACCGCTGAGGCCCCTGATATCCGGGAAGCGGTTGTCTTCCGGTACAAACACATTGTCCATGACGATTTCGCCGGTGATCGACGCGCGCAGGGAGAACTTGCCCTCGATCTTGGGGGCGCTGAGCCCCTCCATGCCTTTCTCCAGCACGAAGCCACGGATGTCGCCCTCGTCGTCCTTCGCCCACACAACGAATACATCGGCGATCGGACTGTTGGTAATCCACATTTTGGCGCCGCTGATGCGGTAGCCGCCGTCCACCTTTTTCGCCCGGGTTTTCATGCCGCCGGGATCGGAGCCAGCATCTGGCTCGGTCAGGCCGAAGCAGCCCACCCATTCACCGGTAGCGAGCTTGGGGAGGTATTTTTCTTTCTGGGCTTCGCTGCCGTAGGCGTAAATAGGATGCATGACCAGGCTGGACTGAACGCTCATGGCAGAGCGGTAGCCGGAATCGACACGTTCTACTTCTCGTGCTACCAGACCGTAAGAAACATAATTGAGGCCTGCGCAGCCGTAGCCGTCGATAGTGGAGCCGAGTAAGCCGAGCTCGCCCATTTCGCGCATGATGTCGCGATCAAAGATTTCATGGCGATTGGCCTCGAGTACCCGCGGCATCAGTTTTGATTGGCAGTACTCCCGCGCGCTATCGCGGATCATGCGCTCTTCGTCGGTCAGTTGGCGGTCGAGCAGCAGTATGTCATCCCAGTGTGCCAAAGGCTGGTTTTTACTCATGATTCAGGTCCGTGCAGTGTCTCAAGGTAATGAATGCAGGCCATGCGGCCGGGCACCTCTACAGGGTAGCTTTACCGCTCCGCAGTTGGCCGGGGCGACGAGGTACCCACGGGTGACAGCGGCATGTTTCGCGGCGTCACCAGATGAACCATCATAACGAACTATTCCGAAACGGGCACGTTTGTGATCACTTTTTCTTGTGTGCTATATCACAGCCAATAAATCGGGTTGAAACGAGCCCTGTGAGAGACGAGCAGATCAGCGCGTAAACAAACGTAAAACGTCTTGCTGGTCACCTGTATCCTTCGATAATGAAAAAAAATAGTGCAAAACAGTCACGCTTTTATGGGTTTTTTTCCACCATCTCCTGACCGCTTCACGCATGCTGCGATGTGCGCAGGCTTTACCAGGATATTTCGCCGGGCGACGCCTGGTGCTTGTGCGATTCTGCTAACCGCCTGCGTCGCTCAACCGTTGCCACCCGACCTCCCCAGGCAGGTCCTCGGCTTGCCCGATACGTTCAGCCGCTCAGGCTCTGCGTATGTCGGGGAGCAGTGGTGGCGGAGTTTTGATGACCCGCAGCTGGCGGATCTCGTCGAGCTGGCGCTGCACTCGAGCCCGGATTTACAGGCGACCTATTGGCGCCTGAAGCAAGCCGATGCTGCGGCAGAGCAGGCGCGCAGTGGTTTCTGGCCACGTCTTACCGGTGCACTCGAAAATACCGAGCAGCGCAGGGCATCCAGTAACGGCTTTGATTTTTCCGGCGCCGAGAATGAGGGTAACAGCTGGAGTGGAAGCCTGGCTGCGGCTTACGAAGTCGATCTCTGGGGGCGGGTGCGCAGCGGCGCGCGTGCCGCTGAAGCCGGGCGGTTGGCTCAGGAAGAAAACCTGAACACCGCAGCGCTGACACTGGCCGCAGAAGTTTCCGGCATCTGGATGCAGTTGGAAGAGCAGTGGGGGCAGGCGCGTCTTTTGGAAGGTCAGCTGGACACCAACCGCAAAACCCTGCGGGCGCTTGAGTTGCGATTCGGCAGTGGTGTCAGTGCCGCGGCCGATGTCCTGCAGCAGCGACAACTGGTCGAACAGTCAACCCAGGAGCTGGATCAGAGCCGCGCAAATCTCGAAATACTGCGAGCCCAGCTTGCCGCTTTACTCGGTATAGCGCCGCAAATGTTGCCGGCTGTCGCCCTGCAATACGATGCATTGCCGACGTTGCCCGCCCTTCCGGACACTGGCATTCCCGCGAAACTCCTCTTGCGTCGCCCGGACGTCAAACGTGCCCAGCGCGAGCTGTTGCAGGGACATTACCTCGCTCGGCAGGCGTGGGCGGAGCGCTTGCCGAGCCTGTCGCTGAGTCTGTTTTTCAGTGGCGGTGGTACTTCGCTGTCGGATATCGCCGAAGACTGGTTGCTGAACCTGAGTGCCGCGATCGAAGGTGTGATTTTTGATGGTGGTGCACTGTCCGCGGCAAAGCGTCAGCAACAGGCGGTTGAACAGGAGCGCTGGTCGGTTTTCCGCAATGCCGTTACCCAGGCGTTGTCCGAGGTGGAGCAGGCACTGGTGAATGAGGAGGCAATAGCAGCCCGCATAGGCCACCTGCAGGAGCGGGTGCAGCTCGCCGACCAGATTACTGTGCGGCAGCGCCGGGCTTATGGGCTCGGTGCCGTGGATTTTCTCAACGTACTTTCTGCAACCAATAACCAACAATCACTAGAACGGCAGCTATTGACCGCACGCCGTGAATTACTGGAAAACCGGGTGACGCTCTATCGCGCGCTTTCTGGCGGACTGCAGGTCCAGGATCTGCCGCAGCCGGTAGCGGAGGAGCTGGAAGTGTACCGGTCGGAGGATTCCTGATGTTTAACAAGCTCAACTGGAGCATTGTCATTCCGGTAGCACTGATCGTGCTGGCGCTGCTGTTTTCCAACTGGCTTCTGCGGGAAAAGCCCACAATGAGCCGGGGCGAACGCAAGGCGCCACCGGTCACTGTTGATGTTGAAAAGGCAGAGTTCGGTCGGTTCCCGCTTACGGTGAAGGCCCTGGGCAAAGTCACTGCCCGGGAGCTGGTGGAATTGCAGCCGCAGGTTGAAGGCCGCGTGGAGTGGCTGAATTACGACCTTGGTCCTGGTTCCACACTGAAACAAGATGAAGCGCTGTTAAGGATCGAGCAGGAACCTTACCAGCTCGCGCTGCAAACCGCCCGTAGCACACTCGCCGAGCGTCGCGCAGAACTGCAGCAGGAACAGGGCCAGCGCCAGGTTGCGAAAGAAGAGTACGCACTGCTGGGTGCTTCCATTCCGGAAGCTGACCGTGCGCTGGTACTGCGTGAGCCGCAGCTGGCCGCGGCAAAAGCGCGGATGGGTGCAGCGGAGGCGCAGGTCAGCCTGGCGCAGCGCGACCTGCGTCTGACAAAACTTGCTGCGCCTTTCAATGCATTGCTGGTAAATCGTAGCGTCGATATCGGTGATCGCGTCGCGCCGGGCACTGTTTTGTATACGCTGGCGGGCGCTGACCGTTTTCAGGTTGAAGTCGAAGTGCCCGCGGCGCAGTTGATGCAGCTGGATTCGCCCAATGCGGAAGTGCGCATACACGGTAGCCAGTGGCCGGAGAACCAATACCGTCAGGGGCGCTTCGTGCGCGTGATTCCCGTGCTGGAAGAGCAGGGGCGCCTGGCGCGGGTCTTGGTGGAACTGGACGATCCGCTGGGTATAGCGGATCCGGCACAACCCAAATTGCTATTGAATGATCTGGCGCGGGTGGAAATTACTGGCCGTGCTGACGGCCAGCAGGTACGCATACCATTGACGGCGCTGCAGGACGGCGACGTAGTTTGGGTCGTGGAGCAGGGCAAAATCCACATTCAGCCAGTCAAAGTCGCTCATCTCACGGAGTCCCACGCAGTACTGGCTGGCGGGTTGCACGGTGGCGAATCTCTTATCGTCACGCGCCTTACCAGTGTCACTGAAGGCATGCCGGTGCGTACTACGGATCAGGCGAGAGCGGCACATAGCGCACGTAACCCCGGCGAAAAGGGAGGGGAGCTTCAGTCCGGTGGCGGTCGGCGGGGCAGGTCAGACACTGATTTTTCGGCCCCCGCAAAGCGCGGTCGCGAGGGCGAACAACAACGTATCCAGCCAAAGCAGGCCGAGCCGCCAGAGCTTCCTGATCCGCCCAAAATGGATGGAGAACGCGGATGAGCACGTTGGAAAATCAGGGGCAGAGCCATAAGCGCCCCCCGGTTGATACCCGCCACGGCGCCATTGCGTGGATGAGTCACAACCACGTGACGGCCAATCTGCTGATGCTGGTGTTTATCCTCGGCGGCCTGGCGTTTGCGCTGAGTATCAAGAAAGAAGTCTTTCCCGAGTTCAGCCTGGATATGGTCACCGTCAATATTTCCTATCCCGGCGCGAGCCCGGAGGAAGTGGAGCGCGGTGTACTGGTGGCTGCCGAACAGGCGGTGCAGGGACTGGAAGGCGTCAAGGAACTGCGTGGCAGCGCGGGCGAGGGCAGTGCCAGCCTGACCCTGGAATTGGAAGAGGATGCGGACCCCAGTCAGGTTTACCAGAATGTGCAGGCGGCGATTGATCGCGTCACCACCTTTCCATCGGATATCGAGCGCCCCCGGGTAAGCCTGGCCGAGCGCAAACGCGATGTGCTGGATCTGGTGGTGCACGGCAATGTGGATGACCGCACCCTGCGTGCCTATGTGATGTACGTGCACGACCAGCTGGAGTCCCATCCGGATATCACCCAGTTGGAAGCTTACGGGGTACGCGACTTTGAAGTGGCCATCGAAGTGCATCGCGACGACCTGCGTCGCTACAGTCTGTCATTACCGGATGTCGCGCAACTGGTGCGCAATGCCGCCGTCGATGTGCCCGCGGGTGGTGTGAAGTCCCAGGCTGGTGAAATTCTGGTGCGGGTGACTGAGCGCCGGGACTGGGCGCGGCAATTCGGTGATATCGCGGTAGTGCAAAGTCCGGGCGGTGGTACCGTGCGCTTGAAGGACATTGCCACGATCACCGATGCCCTGGTCGATGAGCCGCGCAATATGGTTTACAACGGAGAGCCGGCCGCCGGTATCGATGTATACCGCATCGGCGAACAGACGCCCATGAGCGTAAGCGATGCCACTCACGAAGTGTTGGCGACTGTGCGTGAAAACCTGCCACCGGGTATCCATGTCAGTGTGCGCGACGACGATTCCGAGATATTCAAGGAGCGTCTGGCGCTGTTGCTGAAAAACGGCTTTCTCGGGTTACTACTGGTTTTCGTAGTGCTCGGAGCTTTCCTCGAATTGCGTCTCGCATTCTGGGTGACACTCGGAATTCCCACGAGCTTCCTGGGGGCGCTGCTTTTCCTGCCGGCCATGGACATATCCATCAATATGGTGAGCATGTTCGCGTTCATCATCGCACTGGGTATCGTTGTGGACGATGCGATTATTGCCGGCGAAAACATTCACGAATGGCGCCAGCAAGGCTATAGCAACTTCGACGCTGCAGTGGCTGGGGCCCGGCAAGTGGCGGTGCCGCTCACGTTCGCCATTCTCACCAATATCGTTGCCTTTATTCCGCTTATGGAGTTGCCCGGATTTATGGGCAAAATTTTCGGTGTGATACCGTTTGTGGTGGGTGCCGTGTTTGCCATCTCCTGGGTGGAGGCGCTGTTTATTCTGCCGGCGCACCTGGCCTATTCGAAGCGCGGGTATAAAAGCCGCAGCGCCAGACGCTTTGCAGCACGGCAGAAAATGATTGCGCGAAGCCTGGACCGTTTTGTCGAAAAACGCTTCAAGCCGTTGCTGGATTCCTGTGTTCGCCACCGCTACATCACCATTGCGGTATCGCTTTCTATTCTGATTGTCATGATTGGTTACGCGGGCAGCGGTCGTATGGGCTTTACCCTGATGCCCAAGGTCGAGCGGGATTCCGGGCGCGTGCAGGTGACGTTTCCTCCCGGTACGTCGGAAGATCAGTTAGACCGCGCGCGCAAACAGATCATGGGCGCAGCCGACCAAATTCTGGAAGAAACCGGCCGTGAAGGTGTTTTTGTGGGTATGCGCGGTTTGATTCGCGATGATCAGGTACAGGTCGATGTGTACCTGACACCCGGAGATCAGCGCGAGGTCACTACCGGTGATTTCGTCAGGCGCTGGCGCCAGGCGGTCGGGCCGGTACCGGGTTCGCTCAGCTCCAGTTTTGCCAGCGACCGCGGCGGTCCCGGTGCCGGGCCTGCACTGACAGTGGAGCTGCGGCATACGGATACCGACCTGCTGGAAGAAGCCGCACTGCAGCTGGCTACCGCACTGGAGGCCTTTCCTGCGGTGGGGGATATCGATGCCGGTGTTTCCCAGGGCAAGCGGCAGCTGGACCTGACGTTGACCGATACCGCGAAGAGCCTCGGGCTTAGTGCGGAAGATATCGGGCGGCAACTGCGTGCATCGCTGTACGGCGCCGAGGCCATGCGCCAGCAACGTGGCCGCGACCAGGTCAAGGTGATGGTGCGGCTGCCGGAAGATGAGCGGGTGACGCTGGATGATGTCAACAGCATCATGATTCGCGCCGGCAACGGCCTCTGGCTGCCGCTCCCGGATCTGGTGAAAGTGGATCAGGGGCGAGCCTACGCCACGATCAACCGCCGCCAGGGGCGGCGGGTAATGACCGTGACTGCGAATGTGGAGCCGGCGGACCAGGCGGCGCTGGTGATCAATGAGCTGAACCAGAGCGTGATGCCGCAGTTGCGCGGGCAATATCCGGGGCTGTCGATTTCCTACGAAGGGCGTCAGGCGGAAGAGCGCGAGGGGCTTTCGTCGCTCGGGCTTACATTTTCACTGACACTGGCGGCTCTGTATTTGCTACTGGCCATTCCCCTGAAGAGTTACATCCAGCCGCTGACGGTGATGGTAGCGATTCCATTCGGAGTGATCGGTGCTTTGCTCGGCCATATGGTGATGGGTTACGGGCTCAGTATGGTGAGCCTGTTGGGGATGGTGGCGCTTGCGGGAGTGGTGATCAACGATACCCTGGTGATGATCGAATACGGCAACCGCTTGCGCGCTGATGGCATGCCGATCACCGAAGCGATCAAGCGCGCGGCGGCGCGGCGTTTCCGGCCGATTATCCTGACCACGGTGACCACATTTTGCGGCCTGATGCCGATGATTTTCGAAACATCGGTGCAGGCGAAATTTATGATTCCGATGGCGATTTCCCTGGGGTATGGAATTCTGGCGGCAACGACGATTTCACTACTGCTGGTGCCCTGTCTGTATTTGATGTTTTCGCGGGATATTCCTGAATTGTTTGGCTTGCTGAAAAGGAAAACCACTGGAGAGCTGGAGGTCTGAGGTTGGCTTGTCTGAATATGCGGGCGCTGAAAGTGGTGCTCTGCAAGGAGTCGGTGTCGGCCAAGATGTTGCGCTTTAATGCCGTTCACTTTTCTTCAATGTATAACGAAGCATAGAAGTTCAAATTGAAGGGGGAGCACTGGGCGGACCATTTCGGAACTGTCGGAAACAAGGACGTTTCCGACAGAGCGTACAGGGATGTATTCACAGCGGTTCCGAAATGGTCCGCCCAGTGATTCACCGCCACGGTGATCCGATGAAGCTTTAATGGTTTGTGGCACGGCGCAAAGCACTAATCCCGCCGCAAATGATCCTTGATCGCAATCGGGTTGGGGAAGTTCAGAACCACGATGTAAGACGACACCAGGAAGGTCAGGATCGCCGTGGCCTGGATGAGGTGTGAGGCGGCGCTGCCGATCAGCTGCTGGCTTACCGCCAGGTAGGCAATCAGCAGCGAGAATTCACTGATTTGCCCCAGGCGAAAACCAATATCCCACGCCAATATCTTGCGTTCGCTTTGCTGGCCCAGCAGGAAGCGGAACACCACCGGTTTAAAAATCAGCACCGCAATGGCCGCCACAATCGCGGGCAGGGCGATTTGCGGCAGCATATCCAGATGAAATTGTGCGCCGAGGCTGAAGAAAAACAGAATCAGGAAGAAATCCCGCAAGGGCTTGAGGCTGATGGCGATGTACTGGGAAATCGGGCTGGTGGCCAGTGTGATCCCCGCGATAAACGCACCAATTTCCCGCGACAGGCCCATGATCTCCGCCAGTTCAGCCAAACCCATACACCAGCCCAGTGCCAGCAAAAAAACATATTCGTGAAAGCGATCGAACCGGGCTAACAGTGGCTGCAGTACATATCTCACCGCCGCCCAGGCAATAGCGATCAGAACCGGCAATGCCGCGAAAGAAAGGCCAAGCCTGGCGAAGTCCACACTGCCGGTACTGCCGCTCAGCAGAATCATCAGGCAGGTAATGGCCACGAAATCCTGGAACAGCAACAGGCCCACCATCATTTCCCCGAGATGCTTGTGGTGCAGCACCGTGGTTGGCAGCAGCTTGATCCCGATGATGGTACTGGAGAACATCATTGCCATGCCGATCACCCAGCACTCCGTACTGGTGAAGCCAAACAAATAGCCTATGGCGTAACCCAGCCCCAGGAACAGCCCGCAGCTGATGAGCCCCACAAAGGTCGCTTTGCGCATCACCGAAATCAGCGCCTTGGGTTGCATATCGAGACCGAGGAGGAACAGCAGGAAAATGATGCCGATGTTCGACATCTCAGCCATCAGTTCAACGTTATCGATGATTCCAAGGGCTGAAGGACCCAGGAGAATACCGAGGGCGATATAGGCCACCAGCAGAGGCTGACGGCCCCAGAGTGCGAGCGAGGCGACGACAGCGGCGCCACTGAATATCAGGAAAAACGACTGGAACAGGGAAGCTTCAGGCACTGCACATCCTTGTTTGCAGAGAAATCATTGCTGGGGTTACCTTGTGGCCATTATTGACCCGGTTAACCGTAGTTTGCCACCCCATGCAGTGCCTGTGTACTGGTTAAAGATTGAACCAGCGCAGGTTTTCGCCCTCTGGTGAGAGGATCGGCTGTGCGCATTTCTCCCCGGGCGGGTTTTGCAGCAGCGCCTGTGCCTGGGTCAGGAAATCGCTCAGCGGTGTCTCCAGCTTCTCGGGCGTGTCTGCCGGTGCCTCGTCAAGCGACAGTTTCCATACCGGTTCGCCGGGCTGGCCCTGGAAGCGCCAAACGCCATGGTCCGCATCGTACTGGTAATACGGCAGTATCCGGTGGCCGGCCTCGGCAATCAGCTCAATTGCACCAATCAGGTAATCAACGGTTTCCTCATCGAGGAAATAGTTGAAGTTCAGGCGTACCCAGCCGGGCTTCAGGATACTTTCACCTGCGCTCACCAGATTTTCCAGTGCAGTACTTTGCGCATCCGTGAGGTGGAGCAATTTGTGGCCATAGGGCCCGGCGCAGGAGCAGCCGCCGCGCACCTGGATGCCAAACAGGTCGTTCAACAGTGCAACCACAAAACCGTAATGCAGAGGCTTGCCATCGTGCAGGATGTGCAACGAGACAATGCTGACCCGGTGAGGCTCGGTACCGCCAAGGATTTCAATATTCGGATTACCCGCCCAGCGCGCAAAGGCGCGTTCAAGCCATGCGTCTTCACGGGCTTCGATTTCCTTCGCGCCTACAGAGTCCTTCAGGGCAAATACCATACCGGCGCGCACCGACTCCACGATCGCTGGGGTGCCGGCTTCCTCGCGGCGTTCGCCGGCCGGCAGGTAGGTGTGTCGCTCTGGGCCAACCCAGGAAACCGTACCGCCGCCGGGTACCGCGGGTTGTTCGCGTGGTAACAGCGACTTGCGCACGATCAGCAGGCCGGGCGTGCCGGGGCCGCCGACAAATTTATGGGGCGAGATAAACACCGCATCCTTGGTCGCCTCAGGGGCATCGCCCTGGACGTTGATGTCCACATAGGGCGCTGCTGCTGCGTAGTCCCAAAAGGAGAGGGCGCCGTGCTTGTGTAGCAGGCGGGTCACTGCGTCGACGGCGGTGCGGATGCCGGTGACATTGGAGGCTGCAGAAAAGCTGCCGATTTTGAGTGGGCGCTCCCGGTATTTATCCAGGGCCTCCTGCAGCGCTTCCAGGTTAACGCCGCCTTCGCCGTCCTGTGGAATGGTGATGACGTCGGCAATGGACTCGCGCCAGGGCAGGTCATTCGAGTGGTGCTCAAAGGGCCCGATAAATACTACGGGCCGTTGCGATGCGGGAATTCTTGATGCTTCGGCGCCGAAGCGCGTATAGCAGTCGGCGCGCAGCCCAAGGCTTTCCACTAGCCGATTGATCGCGGCGGTGGCGCCGGCGCCACAAAAAATCACCGCATGCTCGTCACTGGCATTGACCGACGTGCGAATGGCGGCTCGGGCCTGTTCGCGGAAGGCTGTGGTTTGGCGGCCTGTGGCAGAGGTTTCTGTATGGGTATTTGCATACCAGGGCAATACCTGGTTGCGGATCGCATCTTCGATAAAGGTCAGGCCGCGCCCCGATGCGGTGTAGTCCGCATAGACCAGTGGGCGGGTGCCGAATGGCGTGCGCAGGGGCATGCGTTCGCCGATAACGCTTTCGCGAATGCGTGCGAGTAACTGTTCTGTTTTTTCGTCGCCGAAACCCGGGGATGCCGATCGAGGCTGCTGTACTGTTGTTGTCATATTTTCCTCAAGTACTGGCGCCGACTCTCCGGGGATCACCCGGGGAGTGGCTGGTGTCAGTAATTGAGCTGGCGGGGATCAATCTCCCGGCGGTATGGGCAGTTCGGTGGTGCTTTTGATCTGCTCCATGGCGAAATTGGACGCGACATCGGAGATCCCGGGATGGGCGATGAGCTTTTTGTAAAAATGGTCGTAGGCCGCTACATCGCTGACCACGACTCTCAGTATGTAGTCATAGTCGCCAGCCATACGGTAGCAGTCCACCACCTCCGGCAGGCCGGCCATGGCGGCGGAAAACGAGTCTGCCCATTCCGCACTGTGCTGGTTGGTTTTGACCTGGACAAACACCGATACCGGCAAGCCGAGGACTTCCGCATCCAGCAGTGCGACCTTGCGGCGAATGATGCCGCTTTTCTCCAATTTCTGAATCCGGCGCCAGCAGGGAGTCTTGGTCAGCCCCACCCGCTCAGCCAGCTCTTCGATGGAGAGGCTAACATCGGATTGCAGGATGGCAAGAAGTTGTCGATCAATTGCATCGAGTGAGGACATGATTCTACAAATCTCCCAAAAAGGCGGGGGATCGTATCCCTGACTGATGTCTCAAGTGCCTCCAATGGCAACAAAATACCCCTGTGTTTTTTCGTCCAGCCGGCAAATCCGACGTTGGGTTCATTGCGGCGATACCTTGTCAGAACCCTTTGGCTGCCAGCCTTCTCATGGGAGTAACGATAATCTCCGTTCACGCGGCTCAGTAGTGGAATTTTCTCCGGGGGAAGAAGTGTACAAAAATTGCCCGGCCGGGCTCGGCAATCAGTTCACGGAAGTGGCGGGTGGTTGAGTGGAGGGGGGCTTCGCCCGTCATCCCGGCCTTGGCCGGGATCCAGTTCCGGGCTGGATACCGGCATGCGCCGGTATGACGGATCACTATCAGGCCGCTTCCTTTGGTGGGAACAGGGGCTCAAATAATCCGGCGGCCATCGCTTCACGCACTCGAGCCATCAGGTCGATTTCGGTGAGCTGTTGCAACTCTTCCAGATCGTTCAGCACGTAGTAGATCGGTTGCACGATATCAATGCGGTAGGGTGTGCGCAGGGTGTCCAGAACCTCGAAGGGTGCACGCACCGGTTCGCGGCTCAGGGCGTATAAGGTTTCTTTCGGGGAAGACAGAATCCCGCCGCCATAGATTCGCAGGCCGTCAGCGGTATTGAGCAAGCCGAATTCCACAGTAAACCAGTACAGCCGCGCAAGATAGGCGCGCTCTTTGGGTGAGGCTTTGAGCCCCAGTTCGCCGTATTTTTGCGTGAAGTTCGCGAAGGCCGGATTGGTCAGCATCGCGCAGTGGCCGAAAATCTCGTGGAAAATATCCGGCTCCTGCAGGTAATCAAATTCCTCGGGGCTGCGAATAAACGTTGCCACTGGAAACTTGCGTTCGGAGAGCAGGCGGAAAAAGGTTTCAAAGCCGATCAGCGCAGGCACGCGGGCGACTTCCCAGCCGGTCTCGCGGCGCAGCACGCTGCTGATTTCTTCCAGTTGCGGGATTCGGTCATGGGGCAGGTCAAGTAATTCCAGGCCGTGCAAATACTCATCGCACGCGCGCCCCGGAATCACTTTCAGCTGGCGCTCAATGAGGCGTTGCCAGGTCTCGTGTTCCAGTGCTGAGTATTCAATAAAACCGCTGGCATCGGGCTCCCGGGCCACGTACTTGCTGGGTTTCTTGCCACTGTCTTTCATGGTTACCTCGCTTCTAGCCGCGGTTGCCACAGGCTCCCTGAGCTGCCGATGGCGGTCGCGTTGGCCGGCTTGTTGTTGTTATCTTCCCTCTATTCTTAGACAGCCCCGACTGTGAATGGCAGCCTCTGTTGCTCAACTATTGAGCGCAGTACCCGCTTGCGGCTACACTTTCTGTAAATAAAAGTTTACAGGTGGCTGATGAGACTTGAGATAACCTGTCGCAATCGAGTCGGAATTCTTCAGGAGATAATGGCTATCTTCGCTGAATATCGAGTTAATGTGACTTCCGGTGAGCTGGGAGGGGACAGCGGCGATAAAGTCTTTCTGGTGGCGCCGGGATTGCTCATCGGGCAGTTTCAGGGGATCGAGAAGGCCCTGTACCGGGTGCCGGGGGTAGACAGGGTTCGACGTATCGAACTGATACCGTCTGAACGTCGTCAGTTCGAGCTAAATACCTTGCTGGCGCACATTGCCGATCCGGTACTTTCTGTAGATACGGAAGGCCGGATCATTGCCGGCAACCGCGCGGCCGGGAAGGCATTCGGAGTCAGTGTTGAGCAGTTGTCGGGTATGCACCTGCAGCGCTTCCTGCCGCGACTGCAGCTTGCGGAATTGTTGCGGGGTTTTACCGTGCCGCGTTTTGGTTTGCCGGTAACGGTGCGCGGTCGCGACTTCCGGCTCGACTGGTCGCCAATGGCGCTCGGGGAAAACCCCGGGAAAGTAGAATCCCTGGCGGGGGCCGTACTTACTCTGCAATTGGCCCCCGGCGCGAGCTCTTCGCCGGAATTACCCGAGCCGAAAGTACTCTGGGACTTCGACCGGCGACGGGCGTCCTGTCTGGCGCTGCAGCAATTGGCGCCGCACCATGAACCTTTGCTGATTGTCGGTGAGCGAGGGAGTGGCAAGAGCACTTTTGCGGCGGCAGCCTATTACCTTTCTCCCCTCGCTGATACCGGTGACATCCTCTGGTGGCCCGGTGGTGAGCAGGAGGAACTCGACAACCTGTTGTCATCGCACGCTCCGGGTGTGTTGGTGATCGACGATTTGCATCTGTTGTCAGAAGCCGCTCAGCACGCGCTTATGTCGGCTCTGCTTTCTGGTGAGCTTCGTTTGCGGGTGATTGCTTCAGCCACCGGAATCGAACAGCTGTTGCCGGGCCTTCAGCAATTCTTTTCACTCCAGGTCATTCAGCTGCCGGCGCTGCGAATGATGCGTCCTGCGATCCGAGAATTTTGTGAAGCGATTGGTGCAGAGCAGGGGAACCACTTGCCGCTGGCTGATTCAGCTTTGCAGGCATTGCAAAGCATGGACTGGCCTTCGAATCTGCGGGGGCTTGAAGATGTATTGCTGGTGGCACAGGAGCGAGCATTGAGTGGCGGGGCCAGCGCGATTGAGGTCGGGCATTTACCGTTGCTCAAACCTGCAGAGTTGCTGCCTTGGGCCGAGTGGGGGCGGGGGCTCGACTACCGGCAAATGATGGAAAAAGCAGAGCGGGCGCTGCTGTCGGATTTTACGCGGGACAACCCGTCAACGCGCGTGCTGGCGCGGAGATTGGGATTGTCCCATACCGCCGTCGCCAACAAACTGCGCAAATACGGGCTTGGTGGTGAAGGGAAAGCATGAGCTGCGGATCAGCGTGCCACGTTGCCCAGCAGCATATCCTTGAACATTACAAAATCGCCCCACAGAGAGTAAAAGGGGTTTTTGAACGTGGCGGGGCGGTTGTGTTCAAAGAAGAAGTGTCCCGCCCAGGCAAAGCCATACCCGGCGACGGGGAGTGCCCAGAGTAATTCCCAGTTGCGGGAGACCAGGCTTGTAATCAGCAGAGCGATAACCAGTGAGGTGCCGACAAAATGCAGTCTTCGGCAGGTGAGGTTGCTGTGCTCGTGCAGATAATAGGGATAAAACTCCGCGAACGACTGGAATTTCGGTAACTGCTTTGATGCCGGGCTTTTGCTGTCCATCATCGCTATCCTGTATTGGTTATTGTGTTCAGGCCGCGTATAGAGTGTACGTTTGTTCTATGTTTAGACCAATAAGTCGGTATTCTGCTACTCTGCCGCGCAACAATTTTTCAGATAATTTCAGGCAGGATTCATGGCCGGTCCACTGACCCACCTCAAAGTACTCGATCTCAGTAGAATTCTCGCCGGCCCCTGGGCGGGGCAGGTGTTTGCGGACTTTGGTGCTGAAGTCATCAAAGTGGAGCGTCCGGAAAAGGGAGACGATACCCGGCACTGGGGGCCTCCCTACCTGAAGGACAAACACGGACAGGATACGCAGGAAGCGGCGTACTACCTCTGTGCCAACCGAGGCAAAAAATCCATTACGGTCGATATTACCCGCCCCGAGGGACAGCAGCTCATCCGCGAGCTGGCAGCCAAATGCGATGTGGTGCTGGAAAACTATAAAGTGGGCGGGCTGAAAAAGTATGGATTGGATTACCCGGCGCTCAGGCAGGTAAACCCGAAAATTATTTATTGCTCAATCACCGGCTTTGGTCAGAACGGTCCTTATGCGAACCGCGCCGGGTACGATGCGATGATTCAGGGGATGGGTGGCCTGATGAGCCTGACGGGTGTGCCGGAAGGCGAGCCCGGAGCCGGGCCACAGAAAGTAGGGGTGGCCGTCGCTGACCTGATGACAGGGATGTATGCAGTTTCCGCGATGCTGGCGGCGGTGATCCATCGTGATCGCACTGGCGAAGGCCAGCATATTGATCTCGCTCTGCTGGATACGCAGGTGGCGTGGCTGGCAAATCAGGCCCAGAATTACCTTACTTCCGGTAATGTGCCGCAGCGCCAGGGCACTGCGCACCCGAACATTGTGCCTTATCAGGCTGTCCCGGCCGCCGATGGCTACTTTATGCTGGCAGTGGGGAACGATACCCAGTTTCAGAAATTTTGCGCGATTGCCGGGCTGGCCGAAATTGCAGCTGACCCGGCATACGCTACCAATAACGCTCGGGTTCAGGCCCGGCAACAACTGGTGCCGCTGATCGAACAGGCTACCCGCCGGCAGCCAGCGGCCTGGTGGCTGGAGCAGCTCAGCAATGCCCATGTGCCCTGCGGCCCCATTAATGACCTGGCCCAGGTGTTTGCGGATCCGCAAGTTGAAGCGCGAGGTATGGTCGTCGAGCAGCCCCATCCCAGTGCCGGACATGTGCGTACGGTGCGCAATCCAGCCTGTTTTTCCGAGACACCGCTGGAATACACTCAGGCACCACCGGTTTTGGGGGAGCACACCGATTCTGTACTGGAGGGCTTGCTGGGTAAGTCCGCAGAAGAGGTCAATACACTCAAGGTGGAAGGCGTAGTGTAGCTTTCACCATCTGAACCGCTGCAACGATGAGGTCTCTCCATGAACCGACAACTGAAGATTCTGTTGACGGGATGTGTGTTCATTGGTGCTGGGGAAAGTGCCATCGGGAGTGAGACTGCGCCGGCCTTTGACTGTACTCGCGCAGGCAGCTCCATCGAACAGCTTATATGCCAGGACGACAAGCTCGCTGCACTGGATCGGCAATTGGCTGACGTGTACAGAGCGGCGCAATCGTCTCCCAAAGGTCAGCAGGACAAACTGCTGAAAGCGAGCCAGGTAGGCTGGATCAAAGGGCGCAACGACTGCTGGAAATCTGATGACAAGAGCGCTTGCGTAATTGACAGTTACCGGCGGCGCATAGCGGAGCTGCAGGCGCGCTATGAACTGGTGGCCAGCAGGGGGCCGGCAATTTACCGCTGTGGCGAAGGCGATGTGTTGGCGGTGTTTTACGAGACGGAACCGCCGGCCGCCCTGGTGCGTTTCAATGGCGAAGAATCCCTGATGTACCTTGAGCCCAGTGGCAGCGGTGCCCGCTATCAGGGGCGCAATGAAAGCCTGTGGGAGCACCAGGGTGAAGCCGTTATCGTTTGGGGCTACGACGCGCCACAAATGCGCTGTAAATTGGAGTAGTTACGCTGTAATTCGGGCAATTGCGCGAATTTAAACTAGTATCAATAAAAAACTCTCGACACGGATCGTTGATATGAGTGCGATACTGCTGATGTTGCTCGGCCTGGGGGGCATGGCGGCCGGCTACTTTTTCTATTCCCGCTATATTGCCGAGCGCATTTTCCGCTTCGACCCCGACTTCATTACCCCCGCCCATGAATTTGAAGATGGCATCGATTATGTGCCCACCAACAAATTCGTCCTCTGGGGCCATCACTTTACCTCCGTTGCCGGAGCAGCGCCGATTGTAGGCCCTGCGATTGCCGTAATCTGGGGTTGGCTGCCTGCATTTCTGTGGGTGGTTCTGGGAACGATATTTTTCGCCGGCGTACACGACAGCGGTGCCATCTGGGCCAGCGTGCGCAACCGGGCGCTATCGGTCGGTTCGCTTACCGGTTACGTGGTTGGCAAGCGCGCGCGCAGTATCTTCATGATCGTGATCTTTCTCGTACTGCTGATGGTCAACGCGGTATTTGGTGTGGTCATTGCTCGCCTGCTGATCAACAACCCGGGGTCCGTTGTGCCTATCTGGGGCGCGATTGCTGTGGCGCTGGTCATAGGCCAGATGATTTACCGGTTTAAATTCAATCTTCCCCTGGTATCCCTGTTGGGCGTTATTGCCCTGTACTGGCTGATTTATATTGGTCCTGCGGTTCCGGTCGCGTTACCCGAATCGGTTGCCGGCCTGCCTGCAAACGCAGCCTGGATCCTGATTCTGTTCGCCTATGCGGCGATTGCTTCTCTGCTGCCGGTCTGGGTGCTGTTGCAGCCCCGGGACTACATCAATGGTTTGCAGTTGTTCGTTGGTCTTATTCTGCTGTACGGCGCAGTGCTGATTGGCAGCCCGAAAATTGTGGCGCCGATGATCAATCATCAGGTCCCCGAGGGCGCGCCGCCACTGATTCCCCTGCTGTTTGTCACCATTGCCTGCGGCGCAATTTCGGGTTTCCACGGACTGGTTGCTTCCGGTACAACCTCCAAGCAGCTGAACCGGGAAACCGATGCGCGGTTCGTTGGTTACTTTGGCGCTACAGGTGAAGGGCTGCTGGCGCTGGCGGCGATCATTGCGGCGACAGCCGGGTTTGCCTCGCTCGCTGATTGGCAGGCCGTCTACAGCGGATTCGGCAATGGCGGGGTTCAGGCCTTTGTGGATGGGGGCGCGGTCATCCTGAGCGACGGTATCGGCATCAATGCCGCAGTTGCCGGCACCATGCTGACGGTCATGGCCGCCCTGTTTGCCGGTACCACGATGGATACCGGTCTGCGCCTGCAGCGATATATCTTTCAGGAGTTTGGTGAAATCTATGGTATCCGCTGGCTGGGGCGGCCATTGCCGGCGACGCTGATGGCCGTTGGTTGTTGTGTATTGCTGGCATTTGGTGCCGGCGGCCCTGATGGCTCCGGAGGGTTGTTGATCTGGCCTTTGTTTGGCACCACGAACCAGTTGCTAGCGGGGCTGACACTACTGATTGTGACCGTGATGCTGGTTCGCCTGAAGCGCCCGATATGGGTCACACTCTTACCCTTGGTTTTCCTGTTGTTGATGACCCTGGCGGCGCTGTTGATTCAGCTCAACAGTTTTTACCAGAAGCAGGACTGGTTCCTGCTGGGACTCGATATCGTGGTACTGGTAGCGGCAATTCTCGTTACTCTGGAATGTGTTTCTGCGCTCCGTAAATCCGAGCGCGAGAGTGCTACGGAGGATGTGTGATGGAACCGCCGGAAAAACCCACACTGCCGCGCAACCTGAAACTGGTTTTCCAGCGCATAGGGCGGCAGCTGGAACTCTACTACCAGGGTCCCTATCGCCGTGCGATTGGCCGCAGTGTGCGGGATGAAGAAGATTTTTTCATGCTGCTGGTATTCGGAGAAAGCCTGGGGATTCCCAACCCCGCGAGCTTTTACACGCTGGAATTGCAGCCCCTGATGCTGGAGCGGTTTCACGAGTGGCATAAGCGTATGGGAATGGAACGCTCGCCTCTCGACGACTTTCCCTGTTGCTAAGTGCCCAGTCGATGCAGTCTTTAAATATCGAAGCGCTGATCCAGCGGCCGCTACTGATGGTGGGCGGCAAGGGCGGTGTGGGGAAAACAACCGTCAGTGCGGCACTGGCGCTGGCGGCGGCGCGCAGCGGCCGGCGCACGTTGCTGGTATCGACGGACCCCGCACACAACCTCAGCGATATTTTCCAAACCAGGATCGGCAACCGGATTACGCCGGTCGCTGATGGCCTGTGGGCTCTCGAGGTGGACCCGGAACGCGAGCTCGACCAATACCTGGAATCGGTGCGCAGGCAGATGCTGGCCTATGCCGCGGTTAACCAGCGTCCCGCCCTGGAGCGCCAGCTCAAGCTGGTACGCCAGTCACCCGGTGCGGAAGAGGCGGCGCTACTCGAACGGATTACCAGGATCATCGTCGATGAGCAAGGCTATGACCTCGTCGTTTTCGATACCGCGCCGACAGGCCATACGCTGCGGCTACTGCACCTGCCAAAGACAATGGCGGCCTGGAGTCGCGGGCTTCTGGCGCGACGGGAAAAGGGCGGTCGCCTGCGGAGCCTGTTTGCGCACCTGAACCGGCACGCGAAAGAGAATCCGTTCAACACAGACGGTGGGGAAGATGCCAGTGCGCGAGAACAAAAGTTGCTTGCGCCGCTGAAAGAGCGGGAAGCGCGTTTTCGTACCGCAGCGGAAGTATTACTGGATGAGACGCGCAGCGGATTTCTGTTTGTGATGACCGCGGAATCGCTGCCGCTACAGGAAACAGAGCGGGCAGTGAAGGCGCTGCAAAGCCAGAAGGTGCCGGTGGCCGGTTTGGTGGTCAACCGGCTGTTGCCGGAAATGGCTGCCGATATCACATTCCTGCGCGGTGCTTACCGTCAGCAAGCACACTGTCTTGAAAAAATCGCAGAGCAGTTTTCGCATCTTCCACAACGGCATTTGCCATTGATGGGAGAGGGCATGGAAGGTATTGAGGGGCTGGAGAAAATAGTAGGGGAGTTGCGCGCATCCCCACCGGCGGCGGAGCCACCGGTGGGGCGCTAAGCGCGGCGCCGTATTACAGCAGCGCGCGGCGACGGAAAATTGGCAACGGCTGGTCGGCCGCTGCCTGATAGCTGTCACTAAAGTCCTGCAGGCTTTCGAGCAACCCCTCGAGGGGTTGATCGCCCTGAAAGGCGAAGGCATTGAAGCCGCAACGGTTGAGGTAGGTCAGCTGGTCGCGCATAAAATTACCCACGGCACGCAGCTCGCCGGTAAATCCGTAGCGCTGGCGCAACAGGCGGCCGGCGGTAAAGGCGCGGCCGTCGGTGAAGGCTGGGAAGTGCGCCGCGATCAGCGGCAGTTCCTCTGCAGCGTCGCCGATCAGGTCGGCGGTTTCGTCGCTGTCCAGCCAAACGCCAATCTCTTCTTTGCGGCTCTGCAGCTGGTCGCGCAGTTCAAGCCATACGCTCAGGGGTAAAATCACTTTCCCCGGCGCCAGGGTCTCCGCGGTGATTTCCTCTTCACCGCCGAGGGGAAGCAGGTTCCAGGTATTGTCCGCAATTGCGCGGTCAATGATCACGCGCTCGGGGTTTTCGGGCAGTGCACCTACGGGCTTTTTAGCTGGCTTTGGCATACACACGCTCCTTGAATGGTACTAGCCCGATACGGTTATAGGTGTCGATAAACAGTTCATCCGGCTGGCGGTTCTCAACGAACACATCGAGAATCTTGCCGATGGTTGCCGGCATTTCTTCGCGGGAGAAACTTGGCCCCAGCACCTTGCCAAGGCTGGCGTTCTGGTTGGAGCTGCCGCCCAGCTGAACCTGATAAAACTCCTCGCCCTTCTTATCCACGCCGAGAATGCCGATATGGCCGATGTGGTGGTGGCCACAGGCATTCATGCAGCCGGAGATGTTGAGGTCGAGGTCGCCCAGGTCGTAGAGGTAATCCAGATCGTCGAACTTGCGCTGGATCGCTTCAGCCACCGGGATGGATTTGGCATTGGCCAGTGAGCAGTAGTCACCACCCGGGCAGCAGATCATATCGGTCAGGGTGCCGATATTGGGGGTCGCAAAGCCAGACTTGCGCGCTTCCTGCCAGAGGTCGAACAGCTTTTCCTGCTCCACATCCGCCAGTACCACATTCTGCTCATGGGTAACCCGTACTTCACCGAAGCTGTACTTGTCTGCCAGATCGGCAATTGCTTCCAGCTGGCGGTCGGTGACATCGCCCGGCGGGATACCGGTAGGCTTGGTACTCAGGGTAACGGCCTGGTAACCGGCTACACGATGCGGGAATGTGTTGCGTTCGAGCCAGCGGGCAAAGGCTTTTTCAGCCCCGGCGTGGTCGCGCAGGACCGCTTCGGTGTGGCTCGCATTAAAGGTTTTGTACTCCGGCTCCGGGAAGAAGCGCTTGGCCCAGGTAATGGCTTCTGACGTGAGCTGGTCGGCACCGTCCTTGATCTGTTCCCATTCCGCTTCCACGCGGCGGGCGAACTCTTCCGCGCCCAGGGCTTTTACCAGAATCTTGATGCGCGCCTTGAACTTGTTGTCGCGGCGGCCCAGCTGGTTGTATACGCGAACGATAGCTTCCAGGTAGGAGAGCAGGTGGGTCTCCGGCAGGAAATCGCGGATGGCGACACCGATAATCGGGGTGCGGCCGAGACCACCCCCGACAAAGATCTGGAAGCCAACTTCACCCTGGTCGTTTTTCACGATCTGCACGCCGATATCGTGCGCGCGAATGGCAGCGCGATCGGTTTCGGTACCGCAAACAGCAATCTTGAACTTGCGCGGCAGGAACGCGAATTCGGGGTGGAAGGTGGACCACTGGCGGATCAGTTCGCAGTAGGGGCGGGGATCGACAAGCTCGTCCCCGGCGACACCGGCAAACTGGTCAGTGGTGGTGTTGCGGATACAGTTGCCGCTGGTCTGAACGGCGTGCATTTCCACTTCGGCCAGTTCGGCCAGAATATCCGGAACGTCTTCGAGGTTCGGCCAGTTCAGCTGCACGTTCTGACGTGTGGTGAAATGCGCATAACCCTTGTCGTACTTGCGGGTGATCTCGGCAAGGCGTCGGACTTGGGTACTGTTCATCAGGCCGTAGGGCACGGCGATTCGCAACATCGGTGCCAACCGCTGCACATACAGGCCATTCTGTAATCGCAGAGGCAAAAATTCTTCTTCGCTCAGCTCACCGGCGAGATAGCGCTCGGTCTGGCCGCGAAACTGGGCCACCCGTTCCCGGATCAGCTTGTGGTCCTGTTCGTCGTATCGATACATAAGAGCTTGATTCCATTGCTTTTTCGCGCTGCTCTCACAACGCCCAGAGGGATTTCTGGAGCCTGCCAGTACCCTAAGTTGGCGCATAACATACCAGTCGCCTTATACGAAAAATAACAATTTTTTTCGCTATCTTAGTAACTAGTGGTTATAAGCGCGTGTGGTGCGGTCGTGCCGGTTAAATAGTGGGCTGTTGCGCCCCCGGCAGGGATTTGCTCTACTTGAAAAGCCGCCTTCGGGCAGCACTGCTACCTTAATAACAATAATGAGTTTTCCAGTAACGGAGTATTGCGATGAGCGATCGAGTTGCAGATGAAGTAGTAGTTGTATCAGACGATAGCGATAACACGGTAGATGCCCTTGCGGCAGTGGCGCTGGTGGCTATCTTCGTAGCGACCTGTGTATTCTGGGTAGCCTCCCAGTAATCCCGGGCTTTCCTCCAAGCTATCCAGTAGTCAGTAAGGCACCCGGGGCCAGGGCTTCGGGTGCGTTGCTGTGTCCGCCAGGCCGATCTGCAAGCCGACGGGGTCAGCCCATATTGCTCAATACGGTTTTAACCACAAACACCAGTATCAGCACGAATACCGTAGTAAAGATCACTCCAGCGGCCACGTAGGACTTGATGCTGCCGCCCTTGAAATCCCGCTGCCGGTTTTTATCAGACTGTACGCCGATGGCGGCGGCCAGGGTACTGAGTACTACCTGGCCGAAGGACGGTTTGGGGTCTTTATCTTCCATGATCTTTCCTCATTGCACCGCAACTGTTTGGGCCTGCTTGTAGGAGCCTGCTAGCAGGCGAAAACCGACATTGGTTCGCCTGCAAGCACGGTAGGTCGGGACAATCAATCCTCTAGATTCGGGCGCAGCCAGCGCTCCAGCTCTTGCTCGGTCATGCCTTTGCGCTCCGCCAGGCTTTGCAGCTGGTCGCGGCCGATCTTGCCCACGTTGAAGTACTTGGCTTCCGGGTGGGCAAAGTACCAGCCACTGACCGCGGCGGCGGGCATCATGGCGAAGCTTTCGGTCAGTTTGATCCCGGTATTCTGTTCCGCATTCAGCAGTTTGAACAGGGTCCCTTTTTCCGTGTGGTCTGGGCAGGCGGGGTAACCGGGAGCAGGGCGGATACCGGAATAGGCTTCCTTGATCAGCTCGTCGTTGCTCAGAGTCTCTTCCGGCTGATAGCCCCAGTACTGTTTGCGGACTTCCCGGTGCAGGTATTCTGCAAAAGACTCCGCCAGGCGGTCGGCCAGTGCTTTTACCATGATCGAGTTGTAGTCATCGTGCTTGGCTTCGTATTCAGCGGCCAGTTTGTCGGCGCCGATTCCGGTGGTTACCGCAAAGCCGCCCACATAATCCGCGATGCCGGAACCAACCGGTGCGACGAAGTCCGCGAGTGAGCGGCAGAATCCGTCGCCACCGCGCTTCTGAACCTGCTGGCGCATCTGGTGCAGGCGGGCGACTTCTTCGGTACGGCTTTCATCGCTGTAGACCACCACATCGTCACCGTCGGAGTTTGCCGGCCACAGGCCAAACACGGCGCTGGCCTTGAGGCGCTTGTTGTCGATCAGGTCCGCCAGCATCTGCTGGGCATTTTTGAACAGGTCGGTAGCGGCTTCGCCGACGACTTCATCGTTGAGAATCGCCGGGTATTTCCCGGCAAGATCCCAGGAAATGAAGAAGGGGGTCCAGTCGATGGTGTCGACCAGCTTTTCCAGCGGGAAGTCATCGAGCACGGTCAGCCCGGGATTGTTCGGTGCCTTCGGCTTGAATGCACTCCAGTCAAACTGAGGCCCGGCTTTGAGCGCATCCTCGTAGCTGAGACGGGTGTCATTGCGTTTACGGTTGGCGGTGCGCTCGCGCACTTTTACGTATTCTTCCTGAACACCTTTAATGAAGCCCGGGCGATGTTCGTCGGACAGCAGGTTGCTGGCCACACCCACGGCGCGGGACGCGTCGGCTACGTAAACCACCTGGTTGCGCTTGTACTGAGGGTCGATCTTTACTGCAGTGTGCGCCTTGGATGTTGTGGCACCGCCAATCAGCAGCGGCAAGTCAAAGCCCTGGCGCTCCATCTCCGCGGCCACATGGACCATTTCGTCCAGCGACGGTGTGATCAGTCCGGACAGACCGATGATGTCGCAGTTCTTTTCCTTGGCGGTTTGCAGAATGGTTTCTGCTGCGACCATTACGCCGAGGTCGATCACCTCGAAGTTGTTGCATGCCAGCACCACGCCGACAATGTTCTTGCCGATATCGTGTACATCACCTTTAACTGTGGCCATCAGGATGCGGCCGTTGGGTTTGCTGTCTTCGGTTTTCTCCGCCTCGATATAAGGCTGCAGGTAGGCAACCGCCTGTTTCATTACCCGTGCGGATTTCACCACCTGGGGCAGGAACATTTTGCCTTCGCCAAACAGGTCGCCGACGACGTTCATGCCATCCATCAGCGGGCCTTCGATTACGTCGAGGGGGCGGGTGGATTCAGCGCGGGCCTCTTCGGTGTCGGCCTCAATATAATTGTTGATGCCTTTTACCAGGGCGTGTTCAAGGCGTTTCTTCACCGGCCATTCGCGCCAGGCCAGGTCTTCCTTGCGCTCGGCCGTTGCGCCGTCGCCGCGGTATTTCTCCGCGATGTCCAGCAGTGCTTCGGTGGCGTTGTCGTCGCGGTTAAGGATCACATCCTCGACCTTGTCCCGCAGTTCGTCGGGCAAGTCGCTGTACACCTCGAGCATACCGGCGTTGACGATACCCATATTCATTCCCGCCTTGATGGCGTGGTACAGGAATACGGAGTGGATTGCCTCGCGCACCGGGTTGTTGCCGCGGAAGGAGAAGGATACGTTGGATACACCACCGGACACATTCGCGCCCGGCAGATTCTGGCGGATCCAGCGGGTGGCTTCGATAAAGTCCACCGCGTAATTGTTGTGCTCCTCGATCCCGGTGGCGACCGCGAAAATATTCGGGTCGAACACGATATCGGTGGGGTTGAAGCCTACCTTGTCCACGAGGATGTCGTAGCTGCGTTTGCAGATGTCGATCTTGCGTTCGTAGGTGTCCGCCTGACCGGTTTCGTCAAACGCCATCACTACCACCGCCGCGCCGTAGCGCAAGCAGAGGCGTGCCTTCTCGACAAACTCTTCCTCGCCTTCCTTGAGGCTGATGGAGTTGACGATGGCTTTGCCCTGGATGCACTGCAGGCCCGCTTCGATCACCTCCCACTTGGAGGAGTCCACCATAAACGGCACCTTGGCGATGTCCGGCTCAGTGGCGCAGAGGTTGAGGAAGCGACGCATGGCAGCGACGGAATCTAGCATGGCCTCGTCCATGTTGAAGTCGATGACCTGGGCCCCGTCTTCAACCTGGGCGGCAGCGATCTGCAGGGCGGTATCGTAGTCTTCGTCCAGGATCAGGCGCTTGAAGCGCGCAGAACCGGTCACGTTACAGCGCTCGCCCACGTTAACGAACAGGGAGTTTTCGTCGGCGACATAAGGTTCGAGGCCGGAGAGGCGCAGTGCGGGTTTGATTTTCGGCAGTTTGCGCGGGGCAATATTGGCCACGGCGTTGGCAATCGCGCGGATATGATCCGGGGTGGTACCACAGCAGCCGCCGAGAATATTGAGGAAACCGCTCTGGGCGAATTCAGCCACGATCGCTGCAGTTTCTTCCGGCGTCTCGTCGTATTCGCCGAACTCATTCGGCAGGCCTGCATTGGGGTGTGCGGACACGAATTCCGCGCAGACACCGGAGAGGGCCTCAACGTACGGGCGCAGCTCGGTGGCGCCAAGGGCGCAGTTGAGGCCAACGGACAGTGGCCTGGCGTGGGCAACGGAGTAGTAGAAGGCTTCGGTGGTCTGACCGGAGAGGGTGCGGCCAGAGGCATCAGTGATGGTGCCGGAGATCATGATCGGCAGCTCGAAGCCGCGCTGTTCGAACACTTCCTGCACGGCGTAAATGGCCGCCTTGGCATTCAGGGTGTCGAAGATGGTTTCGATCAGGATGATGTCGGAGCCACCGTCGATCAGCGCATGGGTGGATTCGATGTAGTTTTCCACCAGCTGCTCGAAGGTCACATTGCGGGCACCGGGGTCGTTTACGTCCGGTGAAATACTCGCGGTGCGAGATGTCGGGCCCAGTACGCCAGCCACGTAGCGCGGTTTGTCCGGTGTAGATATCGCATCCGCCGCACGGCGGGCTACCTGTGCCGCCACCAGGTTCAGCTCCGGCACCAGGTCTTCCATGTCGTAGTCGGACTGGGACAGGCGGGTGGCGTTGAAGGTGTTGGTCTCGATGATGTCTGCGCCGGCTTCGAGATACTCGCGGTGCAGGCGCTCGATCAGGTCTGGCTGGGTGAGAACCAGCAGGTCGTTATTGCCCTTGATGTCGGAAGGGTAGTCTGCGAAACGCTCGCCCCGATAATCCGCTTCTTGCAGTTTTTCTTGCTGGATCATCGTTCCCATGCCGCCATCGAGAATCAGGATGCGCTCGCCAAGGGCGGCATACAGCTGTTTCAGGCGCTGGTCACGGGACTGCTGGGACCGGGATTCCGACATGGTCATATTTCCTTAAACCGGAGGGATCAAAAGGGCGGCAATCTTAGCACAAATCAGGTCTGGGACCGGCTAAAGCCATACCCCCGAGTCACACGAGACAGACGATCTGCGTATATGGTCTAAACCAATGGTTCTAGAAACGCGGGATGAATAGTCACACAGCCTTCGGAAAGGGGATGCAGGCGGGAGGATTCGTCTGGTATTGGCAGGGAATTGCGGCTTGCGTAGGGACCGCCGGTTTAATTTACCGGCAACTCAGCGTAAAATACCCGACTAAGTAACTCGGTTATTTGAGAAGATCTATGTCAGACCAACCGTCAGAATTGAATGTCACGATCACAGAGTCTGCCCAGGAGTACCTGCGCGACCTGCTGTCCAAGCAGGACTGTGAAGGCATCGCTATCCGCATGTTTGTATCCAACCCGGGTACCCCCAACGCGGAAACCTGTATTGCCTACTGCCGCCCCGGTGAAGAAAAAGAGGGCGACCTGGAAATGCAGCTGGATGGCCTCAAAGCCTACTTCGAAGGCCGCAGCGTGCCGTATCTTGACGAAGCACGCGTGGACTACTCTTCGGACAAGATGGGCGGCCAGCTCACCATCCGCGCGCCGAACTCCCGTATGCCCAAGGTCACCGACGACAGCCCCATCGAAGACCGCATCAACTATGTGCTTTACAGCGATGTAAACCCCGGCCTCGCCGCCCACGGTGGCCAGGTCAGCCTGGTGGAAGTCACCGAAGACATGTATGCGGTGCTCAAGTTCGGCGGTGGCTGCCAGGGCTGCGGCATGGTGGACATGACCCTGAAAGAGGGCGTCGAGAAAACCCTGAAAGAAAAAGTGCCTGAACTGGCTGGGGTGAAAGACATCACCGACCACACCGACAAGTCTCAGGCGTATTATTGAGTTCCGAAAATCGGGCTTGGTAATCATAAAAAAACCGCGGTATTGCCGCGGTTTTTTTATGGTTTCGGAAATTTCAGTCCGAATGGTTAGGCTCAGACTGTGCCAGTCGCGCAGTTGTCACAGGGCATGGCCGCCATCGATATCCAGATAGGCATCGCGCATACCCGCACTGGCGTCGCTAAGCAGGTAAGCGATAGCCTCGCCCATTTCTTCAGGCGCCAGTACCCGTCCGAGGGGAGTGCCCTTCATTGCATCCATCAGTCCCGCGATCTGTTCCTCGTTCATGCCGGCCTTGCGCTGAATCTCGGTGGCGGTCACGCCCGGCCGTATCGAGTTGATCCGGATTCCCTTTGTCGCCAGTTCCAGGTTTAGTACCCGCGCCGCGGCTTCAAAGGCGGCTTTACTTGCGCTATACACCGCCGCGCCTTCGAACGCCTTGCGGACCACAAGCGATGATACAAACACCACGCTCGCGGGATGTTTGAGACAGGGCAGCAGCGTATTCAGGGTAAACAGCGGCCCTTTGAAATTTACCGCCATAGTCTGGTCAACATTGGCCTCGGTAAGGTCGGAAAAGGGCTGTGGCAGGAAGATCCCGGCATTCAGCACCAGTCCATCAAAGGTAATGCCATCTGAGTGCAGTGCCTTCGCCATTGTGGTTATCTGGGAAAGATCACCAAAGTCACACATCTGGGGAATGACATCGCCATCGCCCAGTAGCGCAATCTCGGTGGCCGCACTATGCAGACGCTGGGTATCGCGACCCGTGATTGTCAGCCGGTGGCCAGACGCGGCGAGTTTTTTTGCCGTTGCCAGCCCGATGCCGGCGGTTGCGCCAGTGATTAAATAATGTTTCTGATTCATAGTTAGCTCTTCGCTTGTGATTGACGGTAATCACTCTACGCAAGACAATCCGCGCGGATTAGCCTCGTTCAGGGAAACGGAGTGTTTCCAATCTGGAGCAAACGGAATTACGGAGTGCCAAAGAATGGATGAATCACTGCACCTGCAACTGCCCAACCTCTATGTTTTCCAGCAGGTGGCCAAGCGCGGTAGTTTTCAGGCAGCCGCGGATCACCTGAAACTGTCCCGTTCGGCAGTCAGTAAGAAAGTGGCGCAACTGGAAGAGCATCTCAGCCAGCGCCTATTGCAGCGATCTACGCGTAAACTTCGATTGACCGAGTCCGGAGAATCTCTGCTACAGGCCACTTCGACCCTGGAACAGTTGATGCTTGATGCAGAGCAATTGCGGCAGGATTCACAGCAGCAACCGCTCGGGTCAGTAAAAATCAGCTCTTCCACATTGATCGCGCAACAGTTTTTACTGCCAGTGCTGCCGGATCTGCAGGCGGAGTATCCGCGAGTTATGGTGGAGCTCAATGTCGATGATCGCCAGGTGGATCTCATCGATACCGGTGTTGATATTGCCGTGCGGGTAGGGCACCTACCGGATTCTTCTTTGGTAGCGCGTCAGATTGGCATAAAAACCTGGGGTTATTTTGCCAGTCCAGAGTATCTGCGAGTGCATGGTGAGCCCTCCGAACCTTCGCATTTGCGGGGCCACCGCTGCATTGTGTTTCGCAACCCTCAGATGAATGCAAACCATTGGCAATTTGCCGTTCCCACTGCACAGGTCGAAGCGATTGATTCGGTGCAGATAGATCCTGCAATGACAACGGATAATGGCGGTACACTGGTGGAATTGGCAAAACTGGGGCTCGGGATAATCCGCGTCGACCCATTGTTGATCGGGCCTGAACTCGCGCGCGGTGAATTAGTACCAGTGCTTGAATCCTGGCCACATCCGGATAGCGCCCCCATCCACCTGGTGTGCCTTGGGCGGAAAGCCCGTAGCCGTGCCGTAGATACGGTCTGGCAGTTTTTGGGAGCGCGTTTGTCGGCGACACTGCGTTAAGGTGCCGCCAAAAAAGTTTTACTGGTAAACCCGCACATAATCCACGTACATGCGCTGGGGGAAAGTACTGCTGCTATCCGGGCTGCCCGGCCAGCTACCGCCCACGGCCACATTCAGCAGAATGAAGAACGGGTGATCAAACGCCCACGAACCGTACTGTTCTACTTGTGCGCGCGATGCGTTATAGAAATTATTACCATCTACATACCAGCTGATCCCGGCACTGTTCCATTCTACGGCGTATACGTGGTAGCCGGCATCGACGCTCTGCCCCGCGTTATAGGTCCCCATGATCGGTGTGTTGCCTGAGTAGCCGGGTCCATGCAAGGCGCCATGGGTGAGTGTCGGTTCAAATCCGACGTGTTCCATGATGTCGATTTCACCGGAGTTGGGCCAGGGTGTGCCCGTGCGAATGTTGCCCCCCAGCATCCAGAATGCAGGCCATATGCCCTGGGTCTGTGGTAACTTCAGTCGCGCTTCAATTCTTCCATACTGAAACTCTTTTTTGCCGGCACTGATCATGCGCGTGGAGGTGTACTGGCAGGCGCCGTACCAGCAGTCGTAGCCGCCTTCTTTGCGCGCTTCTATAACCAACACATTACTGCCCGCCTGGCCATCGTATTGGATATAGGCATTGTTGCCGGCCGTGTAGTACTGCAACTCGCTATTGCCCCAGCCGCCACCGCCGGTTTCGAAAGTCCAGTTGGCGGTATTGATGGTATCGAACTCGTCGTCCCACACCGGATTATCGTTGGTCGCCGCGCTTACACGTATTGAGCTGATATTGTCATTGAAGCCTTCGTTGTTGAGGCAGCTGTCGTTCGCGGTGACTGTTACCGAATTGCCGGTAAAGTTATCGTTTTGGTAGAGCGTGGCCTGATAGCCGGACGCTACCTGGATGGAAGAGGCATCATCATTGATAAATCCACGTGCCTGCAGGCTGGCCAGGTTATAGCTGCCGACTTCGAGGCCCGTTGACCAACCGCCAAAGTTGCAATGCTGATACACAGTGGCAACGCCCCCGCTTGAATTGACGGGTATGACTTCGATCCAGTTCAGGTTCCAGTCGCCGGTAGTGGCGTAAACGCCCAGGCTGTACGTCCCCGCATCGATATGAACTTGATGGGAGATGGTCTGCCAGTTTTGCCAGCCACCGGTGTTCGGCACGCTCAGGCTGCCAAGTATAATTGCGCCTCCGTTCAGGTCGTTCGAGAGTGTGCCGCCGGTGCTACTCGCAACGCGGAACCGCACCATGTATTGCCCACTGGCAGGTATGACCAGGTTGTTGTACGCAAGCCATTCGCCGGCGACTACCCAGCCCACGTTGTGGCCACCTCCGCTGTCACTCGTCGCTTCAATATCGACGTCATCCGCACGATAAGCACCGCCGGTATTCCCGGGGGTCGTATCGTAAAAAGCGTCGTAATCCTCTGCCTGAAATACGGTGGCCTGGGCGGAGCCATACAGGGCAATTGCACAAAGACCGGAAACAAGCGAGCAGATCCATTGGTGTTGTCGTAGCCAATTTCTATGTTTCATGCTGAATTCTCTTTTTATTTATTGTCAGGGCGAGCCCCGTGTTGCTGCGTGTTACGTGCAACCGGGTTGGTGAAATATCCAGAGAAAATAGAGAGACGGCGTCCCAGAACTGGCGGGAAATCAAAGTGGCACGGGCGAAATTGAAAGATTGGCGCGCGATTAGTTTGATCGTTGACATCGCTGTCGTGCGCGCCGTGAAAGCGGAGGTAATACAGGGCGTGTTCGGCGAAACCTCGGCATTTGGTACGAAGAAACCAGTTAGGTTGTTATCAAGGCAATCTGGTGTCTTCGTACCACTTTTGGAGGCTCGGTTACATCCGCTTTTTGGTTTTATTCGTCGCTTGCGCTGTGGTTGGATCGTCCGGCCAGAAATGTTTCTGGTACTTGATGCGCAATTCTTTCTTCACTTCCTGATAGGTATTCTCCCAGAAGCTCGCCAGGTCGCGGGTGACCTGTACCGGGCGCTGGGCGGGGGATAGGAGGTGGATCATCAATGGGTAACGGCCGCTGAGAATGGTCGGGGTTTCTCCCAGGCCAAACATTTCCTGCAGACGCACTGGCAGCACCGGCGGTGTTTCCGTGTATTGAATGGCAATACGGGAACCGCTGGGTACCTGAATATGGCTGGGTGCCAGCGCTTCCACCCCCTGCTGTGTGGACCACTCGAGATGCGACAGCAGGATAGTTTTCAAATCCAGTTGTTTGAGCTGGTCCAGTTTACTGAGACCGCCGAGGTGCGGCAGCAGCCATTTGTCCAGTGACGACAACAGCGCGCTCTCGCTCCAGTCCGGCAGTGCCAGGGTTTCAAGCAGGTCGGGGAACGCCTCGCGTTGCTGGTGTAAAAACTTCACCCGCTCCAACAGGCTTTCGGCCTCCCGTGGCCAGGGCAGAATCCGCAGGCCTGCCTGGCGGATGGCATCCAGCAGGGCGCGGCTTAACAGCTCGGGGGAAATATCCTGGGCTGGTTTTTCTTCCAGCACCAACTTACCAAGGGTTGTTTGTATGCTGGCGACTGCGCGCCCGGCATCGCTGTCCCAGCGTACGCTCTCTGCTGTCTCAATGAGATCCTCAAAGTAGCGGTAAACCGCATCGCGGGTGATGCGGGCTCCAAGCTGGATTCGGGCATCGCGGCCCTGTCCGTCGAGGTCGGCAACGACGATGTAATCCTGCAGCGCCAGTTCATCGTCGTGAGAAAAATGGGCGCCGCGCCCGTTCGACAACAGGAAGCGCCGTTCCCGGTCGCGGCGGCTTTTGGCAATTCTGTCGGGATAGGCGAGCCCGAGCAAAACCCCGGTGCTGTCAAAATGGTCTGGTGCCTCAACGCTGCTGTCCCGGTTACCACTCAACTGGGCACGCCAGGTTTTCGCCTGCTGGCGAATCCGCTGAATCGCGCCGTGATCGGCGCGGCTGTTTTTAGCGTTGCCTGCCAGTACTTCCATGCGTTTGTGGATGTCCCTGTCCCAGCGCTGTTCACCGCGGAATATATCCCGTTCAGACAGCAGTGCGGCAAGCAGGGTTGCGGATTCCTGTAAGCCGAATTCAACACTTTTCAGCATCATGTGGGCGAGGCGCGGATGTGTGCCGAGGTTGAGCATTCGCGCGCCGTGTTCGGTAATCCGGAGTTCCTGGTCCAGCGCACCCAGTTCATTCAGCAGCTCTTGGGCTTGTGCGGTTGGCCCCGGTGGCGGCAGGTCGAGCCAGCGCAATTCGCGCACATCACTGACGCCCCACTGGGCCAGCTCCAGCATCACCGGTGCCAGGTCGCTCAGTAGAATCTCCGCAGTATTTTTCTTTGGCATACCGCGCTGGGTGGACTCGCTCCACATGCGCAGGCAATGACCGGCACTCAGGCGGCCGGCGCGGCCCGCACGCTGGGTGGCGGAAGCCTGGGAAATCTGTGTGGTTATCAGCCGGTTCATACCCGTGTTTGGATCAAAGCGGGATTCCCGCATCAGTCCGGAATCCACCACCAGGCGAATTCCCTCGATGGTGAGCGAGGTTTCCGCAACATTGGTTGCTAATGTAATTTTACGTCTGGGAAAGGTAAGCTCTACCTCTCGGCGCAATACATCGTCTGGAATGTCGTACTCGTACTGGTAGCCCTCATCCTCTGGGGTGCCTTCCTCGCAGAGTTCATATTCCCAACCATCATTAGCTTTGCCTAAATATTGAATAGTCATGACCACACAACAGAAATTTGCCTATCTCTACAGCCGTGTTTCCTCGGGTGCCCAACTATCCGGTCAGGGATTGGAGAGACAGGAGAGAGCCGCTAAAGAGTTCTTGAAGTTAAGGCCAGATTATACCCTCTCAGACCTCAGTTTCAGTGATAGGGGCGTATCTGCGTATTTCTGGGGCTAATAGGCTTGAGAACGCCGGTCTTGAACAGTTTCTGCAAGCTTGCAGGGTTGGAAGAGTGGCACCCGGGTCGCTACTAGTGGTGGAAGCACCAGACAGGCTATCTCGCCTCGGTATCCGCGAAGGGCAAAAGCTTGTTAATGAGATATTTTCCCACGGTGTAGATATTGGCCTTGTCCGATTTGGCTTGGTGCTTTACGCAGATGATGGAAACAACCTGTCTGACCTTATCGCTACAATCGGTTTCTATCTCGGTGTATTGGAGTCAGACCAGAAAAGCGAGCGTATTAGAAAATCAATTGAGAAAAGCCGTGACACAGCTGTCAGTGGTGGGGAGAAGAGAACACAAGTGGCTCCAGCTTGGTTGAAGCTCTCAGAAGATAGAAAAGAATTTATACCTATCCCTGGATAAAGCAACTTTTCTTCTGTAAATTTCCGGTCAGCTGATCGCCGGTTTTCACATCGTTAAATACTTCTTACTGGTCTGCCACTCTTCCGCAATTTCCATTGCTACAGCAGATACCAATCGCAGGCACGATTCTTCATTGGGAAACAGCGTTGCTACGCGTGTCCGACGTTTAAGTTCGCGATTTACCCGCTCCAGTGGGTTGCTCGTGCGCAATCTACGCTGGTGCGCTTCCGGCAACTGGAACACCATCAAACCTTCCGGAATGTTGTCTTCCGCCCACTTCGCGAGCTTGGGTGCAGCTTTTTCGTGGCGCTCAACAAACGCATTCAGCAGGCGTTTGGCCTCGTGCTCGTTTGGTGCGTTGAAGACTGCCTTTAACTCCGTCGCAGTGCTTTGCTTCATATCCTGCCTCGGCACATGAGCCTGGGCGTTTTGTTGCAGGTGGAACTGGCAACGCTGCCAGGGCGTACCGCCAAACACCGCTTTACGCGCTGAACGCAGCCCTTCATGCGCATCGCTTACAATCAGCGTGACACCTCGTAAACCTCGCTGCACCAGAGACTGAAGAAATGCTCTCCAGTGAACCTCCGCCTCAGATAGCGATACCGAACAACCCAGGATGTCTCGTTGCCCAGAGTCATCGACTCCCATTGCTACCAGCACTGCGCAATCCACAACGCCGCCACCATGACGAACCTTTTCGTAGCGTGCATCGAGGTACAGATACGGATAGCTTCCTAGCTCTCGTGAGCGCCAGTTCTCGAGCTCTTTATCGAGCAGTTTGGCTGCCCGACTTACCTGTGTCGATGACAGGCTTAAGCCGCACAGCTCCTCAGTTACCTTTGCCATCTTACGTGTCGATACACCCTGCACGTAGGCCTCAGCCAATGCGAGTCGCAACGCCCGCTCACAGCGCATCCCCTTCTCCAAGACAGAGGGGTAGAACTGGCTATCACGGGTCTGCGGCACCTGCAGCTCCAACTCTCCCACACGGGTACGCATGCGCTTGGGCTTGAAGCCGTTAGCGTGGCCTCTACGCCCCTCTGAGCGCTCGTAGGCAGCGGCACCCAAGTACTGCTCTCGCTCTATCAGCATCAGCTCGTTAAGCAGCACTTCGAGCGCTGACGCCAAGCCATCAAATCCCTGCTCAGACAGGATTTCAGCCATAGCGGTACTTGCGGTATTCTCATTGTCGCAGGTCACGGTTATTTCCTTTTGGAACTGACTTTGTTTGGCGACAATCAGTCTAACCGTGGCCTGCTCCTAAATCATGTGCAGGCGAATTTACAGAAGGGATGGTGCACTACTATTCGTCAGGTTATAGAGGTGGCGCCGGGGGCTTTGGGTGGTCTTACCCACGATAAGTAGACACCCTAACTACGCGCATTTGCGCTCAAATTCCGCTGGGCTGAGATGCCCAATAGCGGAGTGCCTACGTACTCGGTTATAGAACACTTCGATGTACTCAAAGATTCCGCTCTTCGCGTCCTCGATACTCTCGTACTGTTCCGCGTATATTAGTTCGACCTTGAGCCGACTAAAAAAGGATTCCATCGCAGCATTGTCCCAGCAATTTCCTTTCCGGCTCATACTGGGCTTACAATCGTTCTTCTCGATAAAATAACGATAATCTCGAGCGCGATACTGCACACCTCGGTCTGAGTGGATAATCAGGCCAGGGCGAATATCTCGGCGCTGAAAGGCCATCTTCAGAGCGTCCGTTACCAATTGCTCTGTCATGCTCGTGTCCAGGGCCCAGCCCACGATTGCCCTCGAATAGAGATCCATTACCGTTGCCAGGTATAGCCAGCGATCACGCACCCAGATATACGTGATGTCGGTGGTCCATTTCTCATTCGGCTTCTCGGCTACAAACTGGCGACTCAGCAGGTTCTCCGCTACATTGCTCATCGCTTCAGCCGGCGGACTGTACTTGAATCCCTTACCATTGCGGGCCCGCATTCCTCTTGAATGCATGATTTTCGCAACAAAATTGACGCTACACTTGATCCCCGCCGCATTGAGCTCATCGGTGATCCTGGGTGCTCCATAGCGTGCCTTGAACTCTGAATAAGTTTCGGCGACCTTGGTTTCCAGCCGCTCTCGGCGGCACGCGGAAGCGCATTGCGGACGCCTTTCCCATTTGTAGTATCCAGAAGCAGATACCTTCAACAGTCGACACATCATCGTCAGCGGGAAATCGTCCCGGTACTGCTCTATCAGAGCGTACTTCACTCTCGGTTTTTCGCGAAGTACGCCGTCGCCTTTTTTAGAAACTCGACCTCTTTCCGGAGCGTTTCATTCTCGCGTCTCAGCTTACGCTCCGTCTCGCTCTCTTTCTTGGAATAATCTACCCCATTCAGAGAATTGAATTGTTTATCAGAGAGGCGGTGGAACTGCCTCCGCCAGTTGTAGATCTGGCCCGGATGAATCCCAAGCTCACGCGCGACCTCAGCGGCAGTTACGCCCTCCTGATCGCTACGACGAACTGCCTCCCGGCGGAACTCCTCCGTATATGCCGCAACCTTCTTCTTACCCATGATACACCTCCGTGTTAGGCCGAAACCTAACTATACAGGGTGTCTACTTTTTGTGGGTAATTCGGTGGGTTAACGCCGCTTGCGAGGTACTATGATATTCCACCGATATTTTCAGATGCACGCAATAGATTGGAGTAGGATATTTTGCTATTCACAGCACAATTTTTCTATTAGGAGTTTTTACACTATATATCTGAACGATTTTAATTTGAGAAGGATTATTTTTTTGTGTGTCTCTTAATGGCAGAAACTGTTTGCCAGATTAATGCCGCATAAGTTATGTACAAAAATAAACTTGAAAATTCACGCCCCGGAATCAAAAATTTTGCGAATGGCAGCGCGCTTTTTGCGAGTTCATTTAAATAGGTGTAGACACTGCTTCCGAATGGAAAGGTATTACTAATTAACCCTAACTTCATTGCCATTCCGACATCATAGTAGAGTAATGAGATAGTGATCATCCACAATATTGGTAGTATATAGTCCTGTCCGAAATCTGAGGTTATCTCATTTGCCCAAAGGATAAATCTATCTTGCCAATTTTTTCCTCTCTGAATTTCTTCTTTATATTTTTTCATTTCCAGCACAAAAAATTTATTGGCTTCAATCTGATTGCCTAGCCTATCAAAAGAGTGCTTGACTATTTGTAATGTTTCTCTGTTGGTATGTTTAGGTTCAATTTTTGCTCCAATAAAGTTGGGAGGCTCTTTTAGATTTGTATTCCTAATGTCAAGGCCATAATGAAATTTTGTGTCCCTGAAATTGGTGAAGTCTAAGAAGGTAACGTGATTGAATTTGGCAGTTACCAGTTCGTCAGTTGAGGCAGGCTTTTCCTTGCCAAACTCTGACTCTTCGAACGTGGCTATTTTCTCAAATATACTTTTCTTTACGTAAAAGAAGCTAAATTTTGAATTGTAGGTGTCCACAAGATCAAGGAAGTTTGTGTTGTCGATATGCACTTTATCGACAGTATTGTATTTAAATTCAAATTTTGAGGAGAACTTAGAATTAGATATGTTGACACTACGTATGTCATATCCATTAAGAATAAATCTATTGGAAAATTTGCAGTCTTCAATAGATAGCTCTTTCAGTATTTTTCGAGAGGACTCTTCATCACAAAATACTTCCGATGTAAAGGTTGTAGAGTCAAGGCAAAGCTTTCCATCAAACTGGCAGTTTGAAAATAGCCTTGGGTTTATTGTTTCGCCTGCCGAATAATAGGTGGAGGATTTGTTTTTGAATCTGCACAAATTAAACATTACATCTTTATCATTATTTAAGAGTAAGTTGTTCTTGATATAAAATTCTGAGTGGAATGTGCAGCGCTCGAAATAGACCTTTGTAGTGGAGAATTCTATTGTGTTGACGGAGAACCCGCATTGCCTGAACCATATTCCCTTGAAAAGTTCTAGAGTTTTAAAGTAATCGAAACTACTAGTTTTTTTTCTGTCTGGGAATTCGATATCTGAAATAGTGATTTCTAATCCGCTAAGGAAGTGCTTGATTTTTTCTTCTGTATCACCCTTCTGCTCCATCAAAAAACGCAGAAATTGACTTGGCGGGATTCTGGAGGTGGAGCTTGACTCAATTTCGAACGTTAACTCGTTATAGATATACTTGCAAAACTCATAATGAAAGTTTTCGAAAATATTTGCTGTCTCAGCATTTAGGTTGAGCTGGATCTTGGGAAGGTGGAGGGGGCATCGTTCGTTGTTTTCAATTGCTTCTAAATCGCAATCACTATTTTTGCAAGTTGTCATTTTTACTTATATGTTAATTTATTTAAATTATGCTGATGGTATCTTGAAGTAGATCTTCAGGCCAGACCTGCCCGCCAGTTTTTTATGGCCGGAAATTATTTTATATGTTATTAATTGGTGAATCCCTTACTACAAACAAACAGATATTCCCAGGTGCATATAGAAAACAGCGGTGGGATATTTTAACTAGGATGTTTCTACCAATCGTTATTTTGACTGTTTCTTTGGGTAAGCCAGTTCAATGTATCTGTCCATGTTCCATACCCACTCCATAGCTTTATCCTCAATTTGTTTTTGCTGCGCCATGCTTTCCTCCGTGAATCCACATGAAATAACTTTGGATATGACTTTGGAAATGCGCTGCCAATAAACTTGGATTTTCAAAATTTCGGCCGATTCAGTGGGTTGTTGGTTGTTAGTCGGAATACCGATAGGTGGGTTAAATGTTAGGCCATATGTAAATCCAAACTGGTTTATATGCCACATGATTTTTTTGTTAGTCTCAATTGCAAGCATATTAAGTTCATGTGCTGGGTCTTTTGTCTTTGCAATGAGCTCTTGCTTTTTATTAATTTCCTCTAACTGCTCACGTACTTTTTGGTTAAGCATGTACGCGTCAATGTAAAGCTGGAGGCATGAAAGATCACCAGACTTTGCGCTTGGAAACGCACGTAGGTGAATCTTATCTATGTCAAATCCATTTAATACGCTGTGAGGATTGGAGATTTGATCCTTCTTTAGTCCATTTAGCTTTTTCTCTAAGTAATCACGATGTTTAAAATAGTTTGTGAAATTATTATGGGACTCTGATGCAACGATTTGCCGCTGTTGTTGCGCCGCGCGATGATTGGAAACCATTAAGGCTAAGACAGCAAGTTCTGCTGTAGCGATTCCAAGAGGTAATTTTAGAACCTCAAAAATGGATTTATTAACTCCTTTCAGGCTCCAAGAGAATCCAAAGTCGAGCCAGCCGGTGGTTCCACACGCGAGAATGGATAAGAGCATTGAAATAAAAGAAAAATCCAACCATTTCTTATACCAGTCTGTGGTAACCCATCCCTCTGGGGTCGGGTGAATCCAACTATATAACCACCGGATTTTTGACCGGTATGGTGATCGTTCCGATTTTCCTTCTTGCATCGTTATATCCGTAACTTCAATTGACCATGTAGAGTTCATATTGCCCAAATGTGAGCAGGGTCACGATTGTAGCGACGGAGTATCGGGTGAGTAAACATACAGTGGTTTGTGTCGGTTCCATTTAAAGGGTGGCACGTCCTTGTGCCCGTATAACTACAAAAAGAATCGACTCACTATATCAATCACAATCAGGACAAGCTGAATGATCGTGATGGGGGCTAGAATATGTTTCCCGGCATGAATCACACAGAATGCGTTACTGGGGTGTACTCGAATGATTACCAGTGCAACGGCGAAACGGTTTCGAATGTACCTGAGCATAATGAAATCCCTCCATGTGGGATTAGTCTTTTAGGAGGCTTCATTATCTGGCGGGTTCTACAGACTCGCGGACCCGAGAGACAGCGTGTGGGTGTGCTCTCGTGGACAATCGACGCGTTAATTGATTGGTTTTCCTATCGTTATTGGTAATGCAATAGGGTATAGCTATTCCCAAGGTTCAATCTTCCGCTTTCTCCTCAGAATCAACCGCTTACCCTTAAAACTATTATTTACCTTATCAAGTTTGGTGGCGAGTACGATTTTGCGCCGGCCCTGAGGGCAGGGGGCAATGGCGGCATCCTGTTGCTCTTTTTTCAGGTCGCCGTAAAGCGGAGCGATTATCAGGTCGGCGCGGCCGCCGAGGGTTTCGCGCAGGTCACTTTCCAGCTGGCGAATTTCGCCCACGCCAGGGAGAAAGGCCAGCAGGCTGCCGTCGTGTTGTTCGATCAGTTCGCGAATCTTGCGTCCCATCAGTGCCGGCAGCTGACGCGTATCGTCGGGTACCTGTTGGTGGGGTAAATATTCCACTTCTACCGGATAGGCGCGGCCCTCGCTGGTGATTACCGGGGCGTCGTCAATCAGGCTGGCAACGGCATCCGCATCAAGCGTTGCCGACATGACCAGCAACTTCAGGTCATCCCGTAAGATTTCCTGTGACTGCAGACACAGCGCCAGGGCAAGGTCTCCCTGTAAATTGCGCTCGTGGAATTCGTCGAAGATGACGAGGGCGGTATCCGCGAGCTCCGGGTCCGACTGCAACAGCCGGGTCAGGATGCCTTCGGTAACGACCAGGATGCGGGTGTCCTTGCTGAATTTGCGTTCCGCGCGGATCTGGTAGCCCACGGTTTTACCGACGGGCTCGCCGAGTAGTTCAGCCATACGTGCAGCGGCCGAGCGGGCCGCGAGGCGGCGGGGCTCCAGCATGATGATCCTGCGCCCCTGCAGCCAGGGCGAGTCGAGCAGGGCGATAGGCACGGCTGTGGTCTTGCCGGCGCCAGGAGGGGCCTGCAGAACGGCGTTATTGTGGCTGTTCAGGGTGTCCAGCAGGGCTGGCAGCACTTCAAAAATGGGTAACTCTGACATGGCGGCGATTATAGCGATAACCGCTTCCTGAGGTAGGATGGCGTGCACGGTCTTTTGGGGGCCGGATTCCCGGTCTGGACATTGGGAGACCGGTTTCCTTGCTGCATCGCGCTAACGCGGCGCGGTAGCAGGGAATGGTAGTAACGAGGATTCGAGTTAAAAGGATGTTTATGGAAGTTTTGAAATGGATCGGAATCGGCTTTGCCATCTGCTGTGCGGGGTCGTTTCTGTTTTTTGTGCTCGTTTTCCTGCGGATGATTTTCGATTCGCAGATCACAGAATTGAAGGTGCTTTGCGATAGGGCTGTAGTTCCTTTGGTTCCCGGCGTGTCGGTGACTGAGGTGCCGCACCAGAGGCCTCCGCTGGAGCGGGAATACTTTCCCGGGGCAGGGAGCGTCCCCGCGGCGGAGGAATGGTTGCTGACACCCGAGGGACAACTGGAGCGGGGTGAGCGGGTATTTGATGAAGACCCCCGTCGGCCGGTAGACGTGCTGGTCGGGATTGGCGGCGAGAAGAGCAAGGTTCTGTACGATGGGCGTATATTCGAGCGCGATGGCGATTCGCCCGGACGGGAGTTGGCCGACTTCTCCGGCGGCCCGTTTTCCGGTTTTCGTCATGTTGGAGGGATAAACCGGGAGTGGTTTCTGGTGGCCGGCGACCCAATAGAACAGCCATATGGCAATACGGCACTATGGCAGGTCTCCCACAGGGACTATCGCTACACACTGCTGAATTCAAACGTGTACTTCACCCACGACAGGCCGCCTAAAACCTTTTCGCCCGCGGGATTTGACGGTGTGCTGGTCGCTATATACGCGTCTTGCGCGAGCTACGGTTTTGGCGGCTATTCCAGTGCGCCAAGGTATTCGATTCTGCGAGCCTATACCCCCGGAAATCCCGACGGCGTTGATCTGGTGCGACTGTCATTGAAAGCGGGCACGATTGTGGATGTGGAATGGCAGGATGGGACTCTGCTGGTGACAGCGGACCCCAGCAGGCCACGTTCTCCCCACCGCAGCTTGCCGCCTCGCCTCTGGTCCATAATGCTTCCGGAAGATATGGCGGGATCCAATAGCGCAGAGGGTTCGCCATCGCAACTGGCTACAGCGCACGAATAGCTATAAAAGAGTTGGAACAAATCACCATGGAAAAATCCTTCTGGCTACAAAAATGGCAGAAAAATGAAATCGGCTTCCACAACCCGGAAGCACATCCGCTGTTGGTGAAGCATTTCCCGTTGCTCGATTTGCAACCGGGTGCACGACTGTTTTTGCCGCTTTGTGGCAAAACCCTGGATATTCACTGGTTTCTGGCAAAGGGCTACCGTGTGACAGGCGCGGAACTGAGTGAAATGGCGGTGCAGCAGCTGTTTGAAGAAGCCGCGCTCACGCCTGAAGTCACCGAGGAAGGGGAACTCAAGTGCTATAGGGCTGCCGGGCTGGATATTTTCGTTGGCGATATCTTTCAGCTGGATCGTGAAACACTCGGCCCCGTCGATGCCATCTACGACCGCGCCGCGCTGGTGGCTCTGCCGCCAGCCATGCGCAAAGAGTATGCCGTGCACGTGGCGAACCTTACCGGGTGCGCACCGCAACTGCTGATCTCCTTTGACTACGACCAGAGCCTGCTGCCGGGCCCGCCGTTCTGTGTGGATGACGACGAGGTAGGGCAGTTGTACAGCCGCGCTTATGAGTTGGAACTGGTCGAGGCCGTCGCAGTCCCCGGGGGGCTGAAAGGCAAAGTCGCTGCGCTGGAGAAAGTGTGGCAGTTGCAGCCCAGCGCCCACCGTAATGCCGGCTGAAAAAAATAGAGTTATTCCCGGATTGACCGGATGAACACAAGGGACAAACGATGAACTCCAAATTTAAATCCCGGGCAATGGGATTGATCTTTTCTGTGGTGAGCCTTCTGGTAGCCGGCCCGATCTTCGCCGCACCCAGTGCTCAACACGAGAAGCAGCAATCCGCCATTGCTGAACAGCTGGACCAGTTCCACCAGACCGCGGCCAACGCGGACGGCGAGACCTACTTCAACCTGTTCAGCAAAGACGGTGTCTTTATCGGCACCGATGCCAGCGAGCGCTGGACCCTGGACGCCTTCAAGAAATTTGCCGAGCCCTATTTCAGCCAGGGCAAAGGCTGGACCTACGTACCGCGGGACCGGACCATCGTGGTTCACGGCGATGTGGCCTGGTTCGATGAGTTGCTCGATAGCGAATCCTACGGCGAGTGCCGTGGTAGTGGCGTACTGGTCAAAGAAAACGGGCAGTGGAAAATCGCCCAGTACAACCTGCATTTCCCGATCCCGAATGACCTGGCCAAACAGATTACCCAGATGATCAAGGCCCATGCCTCAAAAGACGGGTAATACGGGGCGGTAACGGCGAAGGTTGTGGAGGGTTATTCTTGGTCTGGCCTGGATTGTCTTGGGTGGCCGAATAAATCCCGCAGTTCATCCTTCGCCTCTTCGAGAATCTTTTTTCGTTCCTCGGGCAGGTTTTCCCCGGCTCGGTTGATATAGAACGTGAGCATCGACATGGCGGACCTGAACGGCGCTGACTTGCGCCTGTGGCTCTGTTCTGCCGATCTCTTCAGGGATAGCGCAATCTCTTTGGGATCCTCAAGCGTGAATACGCCAGTTTCCAGGTCCAGAGCGTCGCTGGTTTCGGTGACCCGTTGCGACCACTTTTTGTTGCTGTCTATCTTCTCCGGCGTTTTCACGTCCCAGACCCCGGGGGTTCTAATTCAGTAAGTTCTACCGCAAAGCGTAGTAACGCCTGTTAGGGTCAGCAATTCGCCCCATTTATAAGGGTTTCGGTATGGCGCTCGCTGGCGTGTCGCGCTGTTCCACGACACGGCCGGCAAAAAATACCAGTAGACCGCCAATGGCCAGCAGTGCACCGACCGGGCCAGTGATCGACCAGGCAAATCCTGCGTTGATCGCAACCCCCGCCAGCCAGGCACCGAGGGCATTGGCGAGGTTGAAGGCGGCGTGGTTGAGCGAGGCCGCCATTGTCTGGCCGCCTTCCGCCACGTCCATCAGGCGCGTCTGCACCGCAGGGCCCAGTGCCATGGCGGTGCCCACCAGTCCGACAAACAGGATGCCCGGCCATACGTAATCCGCGGCAAAATAGAATCCCGCCTGAACCACGACACACCAGGTCAAAATCAGCGGAAACGCCCGCAACACGTTCCAGTCCACGATCCGCGCGCCGAGCAGGTTACCGGCAATAGCACCGAGACCGAATACGACCAGTACCAGTGGCCCGAGCGATTCCGCCATGCCCGCCTGCTGGGTCAGCGTCGGCATTACATAGCTGAATACAGAGAACATACCGCCGAAGCCGATACTGGCGATCCCGAGGGTAAACAGTACCCGGTGTTTCGCCAGGGCTGACAGCTCCCGTGCCGGGCTGGCATCCGGGTCTTGCGGCTGCAGCGGGACGAAGCGCCACACCATCAGTGCCGTGAGCAATGCCACGATCCCCACGCCCACAAAGGCGACCTGCCAGCCGAGCATATTGCCCGCCCAGGTGGCGAGTGGTGCGCCGAGCAGGATCGCCACGGTAAGGCCCGTCATTACCCGTGCCACCGCGCGCGCCCGTTGATTGGGCGGCACTGCGGTCGCGGCCACCAGCGATGCCACGCCAAAATAGGCCCCGTGGGGCAGACCGGCCATAAAGCGCAGACCGATAAAGGACCAGAAGCCCGGTGCGAACGCGCTGGCGATATTGCCCACCGCGAACACCAGCATCAGTGTAATCAGCAGCGCCCGCCGCGGCGCCCGTGCCGCCAGCAGGGCAATGATCGGGGCACCCACCACCACGCCGAGGGCATAACTGCTGATTGCGTATCCCACTTCCGGTGCACTGACCCCGAGGTCAGTCGCCACCCGGTTCATCAGTCCCATAATCACAAACTCGCCGGTACCAATACCAAAGCCACCCAGGGCCAGGGCAAATTCGGCGAGGCGGGAATGTGTCGGCGCTCCGGCCGCGGCAGCCGCGGTGGTGGAGGAGGGTGAATGCATGGGGAATCCTTACAGCTTGAGAGTTCGCCTGCTGCCTGGCAGGCGGAGCGCGGCAATGTAACGGAATGTCGTCTGACTGGCGAGGACTCTGGCGCTATACATCAGTCCAGATGGCCTCGCGATATGCGGGATGGAGCGCTCTAAAGAGCCTGTCCGGCCTGTATTAGTCTGGAATGGAGGCCAACTGTTGATTTACCCACTGCACAAACTGCGCTTTGGGCAGGGCGCCAGACAAGCGTGCGATTTCGCGGCCGCGGTGGAATACCATCAGCGTGGGGATGGAGCGGATCTGGAATGCGGCCGCGGTTTGCTGGTTGGCTTCTGTATCCAGCTTTACGAATACCGTCTGTGTGGCCATCTCCGCGGCAACCTGGCTGAACACCGGAGCGAACTGTTGGCAGGGACCGCACCAAGTCGCCCAGAAGTCCACCACTACCGGCAGGTCGCTCTTGTCGATGAAGCGGCGAAAATTGGCGTCGGTGGCACTGATCGGATGACGGCCAACCAGCGGCGCGCGGCACTTGCCACACAGGGGGCGATCGCCCAGTCTTTGCCTAGGTACCCGGTTCGGGGTGGTGCAGGACGGGCAGACGATCTGGGTGAGCTGTGCGTCGGACATCGAAATATCTCCTCAATCAGGCTGGGTGGAATTGTGAACCAGCCTAGAAGGAAGCGCCATCCACCTGCCGGATTTTCAACGTTTTCAGCAACTCCGGATCGGCCATGCGCGCATTCACGGCAATCCGTTTCACCGGGCATTTTTCCGTGGTGATGTAGTGTGTCACACAGCCGCAGTTATGGCAGCGGTGGTGCTCGATATCCCGGTCTCCCCAGATATAAACGCTCTTCACCGGGCTCTGGTAATGAATGGCGACATCACCGGGTTCATAGTAAGCCCAAAGGCCCGCGTATCTTCGGCACAAAGAGCAGTTACAGCTCGTGACCTCTGCAGGTAGTGTGGCGACTTCAATACTGATGTTGCCGCAGTGGCAGCTGCCGAACACTTTCATTGGCTGAATCTCTCGGTGGCATCGCTCCGGTAATACACACAAGCACCTAAATGACCGGGAATGGTTTGAAAACCATTAGCCAGAAAATAATCAAAACCGAGGCGAATGCTGGTATGCCCAGTGCAACCCAGTATCGCATCAGCTTCTTGAAATCGGGGGTTAGTTGGCCTGATACCAGCGAGGCCTCAGCCAGTGACTTCAGGCGGTATTGAATCATGAGCACCGGAAGCCAGCAGATCCCGATAAACAGGAAAAGTGCAATCACCAAATAAAACCAGGTCGAAGAGAAAGAATATCCAAGTTTGTACATCAGGAGCACACCTGTCACAAACTGGGTTGCCACAGCCGGTGCAGTAAAAAGCCAGTCGGCGAGCACGACGTGGCGTGCAGTTACGGCTATAGCGGCAATGTTCGAGGAACGACTTGCCATATACATGAAAAAGGCGATACCCGTTCCTGTACCCGCGACTACCACGGCCCCGAGGATATGTATCATTCTCAATAGGAAGTAGCTTTCCAACGTCATCTACCCAGTTCGACCTTATTCAAATTTAAACATATGAAAGGCACAGCGTCGCTGGTGCAGTAAATGTTTCATCCACCTGTGAGAAGCGGTGGCCGATATCGGGGCAAGAGGACACATGGCAGATTACCAGGAAGCGAATGCTTTCACGTCCACTTCCTGGCAGCTCCGAACCGTAGCTCAATCATCCTGCTCAAGAATCATCCGGTGATTCAATGGTTGCACCGGGCGGAAGTTGCCGCTGTAGAAGCTCTCGAACTGTGCCAGTTGCTTCGGGCTGGCTTCCAAAGGCTCATCCATTACGAACCACTCAACCCCTTCAGAGCAGGGGGGTGTGGTGAGTGAGCCGGAGTAATGGAAGTACTCGCGGTCTTCCGGCAGCAGCCTGCGGGGATTGATGGTGGCGCCATCGACCAGAATCTCTCCCTTTTGTGCCGGGGCATTATTCAGGATGGCTTGCAGAGTAGGGTTGTAGTCACCGGCTTCAAATAACACGCCGACAACGGCCAGCTGGCCTTCGTCGTTGCCGTGAACAAAGTGCACTTCCAGCGGGTATTGCATCCCCATTACCGTATGTTCACTCCCTGCATGGAAATGGAATTGCAGTAATTGATACTCGCCATACAGGCGGGTATCGAAAGAGCTGCCAGCTTCTACCGGCACTTTCAGCGCGTGGCCATTGTTTACCACTTTAAGGCGGGTGGGGTTGTAGCGCAGCCGTAAGTTGTTCAGGCCTTCATCCTCAATGGTATGAAGGATGTCAACGGGTGATTGCTCAGAACCCAGGGCGCACATGGCGTACTCCGGGGCAAGGTTGCCCCAGTGGTCGGGGCCGGTGTGGCCTTCATAGCTCCAGCTTTCGGCCAGGGTCTGGCTGCATAGTGCGAGGGCTGCGAGCCCAAAAGCGATGGTGCGTTTTTGCATGGTGTTTCCTTTCGATTTTTGTTTTGTCGTTATTAGGTGTCTCCTAAGACGCGCGCATATTAGCGACCGGGATTATTTGTCGAGTGTAAAACCACACAAAATTCATGGTTTTTTATCGAAGCGGGTGGTTAATCACAGGTACGTGAAATACTGGAGCAAGGAAGTAGCGGTAAATAACGCGCAGAATTTCTGGAATTAATACCTATGCGCGAATTAGTAGTGACAAGGATATTGAATGCGTGTTGAGTAAATGCGTACCAGTTTAGGCTGTATAGGTAGGTTGAATTCTGCAGAGAAGGTTTAAATTATGTTTTTTATATAGAGGTGTTAAGTGAGGAGGAAAGCTTGTAATTGGTACACCGGTTTGAAATTCAATTTCGAAACATTATGGTTATTTTAAAAATTAACGGGAGGGGAATTTGAATACGTCGGAAATAATATGCGTTATCCGGCTGTAAAGGGCGGGAGCCGTTTCATCACTCCCACCCGGGACCCAGTTACTCGGAAATCCTGGTTAGTCGTACACCATCCACGACCATCTGCCACTCGCCGTCAACCTGATGCGGCGGTTCGCTCACCTCAAAGGTAGAGCTGATTGGGCCGATGCCGACAATAAAGTCGTCGCCCTGAAACTCTTTAATCGGACCGTTAATCGATCGGGAGGTATTGCCTTTGCTCAAACTGTAATTCACGCCTCCGTCGAGCGAAATGTACAGTTCCATCGGCCCGCCACGCCAATACCCCGAATAGAGCAGCTTTTCCGGTGGTAGTGGCTCGCTACAGGCAAATAGCAGTGCGGATAGCAGCAGGATCAGTCCGAGTTTTAGTTTCATATTATTCCCTAAATAATGCGAGCCTCGGTATTCGCCGATTCATCGCATGTCCAGCTCATTATCAAGCGGAATATTTTACGTTGGAAATCACGCCGAAATCTACCGGCCGGGATGATCCATTCGAATAGGGAATAGGGAATGGGTGGCGAACTTGAGTAATTAGTCTTGCCTTAAGATATTGATATCCTTGAGCCAGTTGAGCGCGAGCGCAGGCCAGGCGGTATCGGGAGAGTGATCTCGCCTTAGGCCGAACGCATGCCCGCCGCGGGCAAAAAGGTGAACCTCTGCCGGAACCCCGGCGGTATTGAGTGCTCGAGCATACAGCGTACTGTTGCAGATCTTGTTAACCGGGTCGTCCCATGCCTGCAGCAGAAAAGTCGGCGGGGTGTTTTTGGTGGTCTGGATACTGGGGTCGAGCTTGCCGCCGCGACGACAGAGGTGTCCGGGGAAGAACAGGATGGCAAAGTCCGGGCGGCTATCAGCATTGGGCTTTGACGGCTCCTGCCGGGTAACCTGCTCAGCGCTGGCGATCGCCGAAAACGGAACAAAGATGGACAAAATTAGGGTGAGCAATTGCCTTTTAATCATCTCTCCGTCCTGTTGGATCTGTCAGGTGTTTTTCCGCCACGCAAATTCCATTTGCCGGGCTGTGCTATTGGCCAGTTCAGACCCAAGCAGCCTTGAAACCAAATGCAGGCTCATATCAATGCCGGCCGAGATACCGCCGGAGGTGATGAACTTCCCTTCATCGACCCACCGCACAGATTCCACTACCGTCAGGTCGGGGTGAGAACGCCTGAGGTCAGGGATGTCTTCCCAGTGGGTCGTGACCTTGAGCCCCGATAGCAATCCCGCTTCGGCTAGAATGAAGGCTCCGGTGCACACAGACGCAACTGTGTCGGCCTTTTCTGAAGTGGCGGCTACCCACTGGATTACCTCGGGTTTATCCAGCTCGCCGGTATGCACACCGCCCACAACAATCAATACATCGATATCGGGGTGACGGCTGAAATCGTAATGCGGGTTAACACTAAAGCCCCCTCTGGCCGCCACCGGTGTACTGTTCTCGGCCACAAGAAACACATTGAACGGCTCTCCGTCACTGGCAAGCCGGTTTGCTGTTGAAAACACCTCAAAAGGTCCGGAAAAATCCAGCACCTCGGCATTTTCATAAATATAAATGCCTACATTCATTCTGCTATTCCCTTAAACACTGAACGATCCGGCTTACGCTAGGGGCTCCCGGTTTGTTCAGGCATTCCAACTTAACGGACTCAGGTGGTTGGCTTATGGCCCAGCATACGCGCTGGCAGCATGAATACTGCACGGAGGAAGGCAAACAGGGCTTCAAACGTGATGCCGATCAGGCGAAACGGCAATGACAGGAGCCAGATAAATGGCCACAGCAGGAGTGCGAGTAGCGCGAGCGGCCAGCACAGAACGAACAGTATCAGCCAAAGCAGGAATTTGAGCATCGGGTGTCCTTGTCGGAAACAGTGATGGTGCGAACTCTATTGTTCTTTCGCATCCGGTGTTTGCCCCCCGTACCCTCGCGGTGAGCGAGGGCAGGGTGGCCAACAGTCTACGACCGATTCGGATTTACTGCACTCCTGGAAAGGACAGTTGGAGGCGGATCAGGGGCAGCTGCCCAGCTCATAGTAACCAGCGGCGGTCTCGGCCAATGTGCTGGTCACGAACACGTTGTATAAACCGAGGTAATCGCCGGAGCCGACGGCATAGGCGTAGCTGCCGTTGGTGGTGGCACGCCCGGCCTGCACGTGGTTGTAGTTATTGGCGGTGTACTCGGTACAGGCCACATCACCGTCTGGCGTACTGTCACAGGCGTTACCGATGCCATCGCCATCGTTGTCTTCCTGACCGGCGTTAGCCACCGCTGGGCAGTTGTCCACGCTGTCATTCACACCGTCGCCATCGGAGTCCAGCGGCTCGCCATCTGGCGTGCTGTCGCAGGCATTGCCTATGCCGTCACCGTCGTTGTCTTCCTGACCGGCGTTGGCTGTGTTCGGGCAGTTATCCAGCGTGTCTTCAATGCCGTCGCCATCCGTATCGGCGGTCTCCTCGCCAGTGTTTGAGGAGCAAGCCTGTACCGGGCCCGCGCAGCTGCTGTCGCCGTCAGCAATCCACTGGCAGTCACTGCCGGAGGGGTACTCGCGCATGGTGAACTGGCTGGTACCGAATGCCAGATAACAGGCTGAATAACCCACGCCCCAGGTGATATGGCCGGCGCTGATGTGGAAGTTGTAGTCGCCGGTTTGGCCCGCATCGATGGTGAAGGTGACACTGGCCTGGCTGGAGAGCGGGGTGGTGTCGGTGGCGGTTACGGTTGCCGTGTTTTCGCCACCCGGCAGGTTGCAGCCCTGCGCGGAATAGCTGCTGCCGTTAACGCTCGCGGTCACGTTGCCGCTGGCAAACGCCACCACCACAGAATCCAGGTTCTGGTTGGCATCCACCACGGTGCCTGTCACGGTGGCGCACTGGCCACTGACGCTGGCCGCGGTATCACTCAGCACCGGAGCGGTCGCCGGCGGCTCCGGGCCCACGCGGGTGGTAATACTGGCGGCATTGCCTTCCGCACCTTCGTCATCGGTGGCCACAGCGATAACTTCGTACAGGCCATCGGCCAAGGTTGCACTGGTCGCGCTGAAGAATCCGGCGGAATCTACCGACTGCACGCTCAGGGCTTCTGCCAATACCGGTGTGCCACCATCGATATTGTTGATGGTGATGGCCACACTCGCCACGCTGCCTTCGGCATCCACTGCATTGCCAGTGATCGTCAGCAGGCTGCTGCTTTCGCTCGCGGCAAGGTTGGTGACCTCCGGCCCAGTATTGCGGTCAACGCGTTTGTTGTTGGCCGCAAAGTACTGGCCGAGGTAAGAGGCGTAGTTGATGCTGTCGTCGGAGATGTAACCGCCGGAGGCGCCTTCACCACCGGACCAGGCATGGTCCACATTGTTCAGCCACAGCATGGAAACCCGGCCGTCTTCCCACAGGGTTTCTTCAGCCGTGCGGCTGCTGCCCTCGCTGATGGTATTGGTGCCGCTCAGCTTGGCGACACCGTATACCCCGGCCATACCATCGGAGTTCTGCTCGTTGTAGCACTGGTTTACCGTGGTATCGGCATCGCCCTGGGCGATGGAGGCAATCTGGGTGGTGAAGCTGCTTGAGTAGCTGCCCGCATAGGTATTGCAGCGCGTGGTTACGTCGGCGGTTTCACAGGGGCCGAGTGCACCGTTGGAGCTGGTGCCGATACTGGGGCCTGCGGCCACGCCCATACCCGCAAATACGTCCGGGGCCAGGCAGGCGGTGGTGTTGGCAAAGGCCGCACCGGAAGACAGGCCGGCGATATACACCTGGTCCGGGTCGATATTGCGGCTGGCGTCGCCGCTCATGGTGTTGGCCAGCGTAATCAGGTTTTTGTAGTCGCCTGCCGTGCGCGATTTGGTGCCCTGCCAGTATGACCAGCAGCTAAACCCTGCCTTGTTCGCGGCATCCGGCACTGCCACCACCATGCCGTACTGCTCGGCGGCATCTTCCAGGTTTGCGGTGAGGTAATTGCTGATCGGCTGCGAGCAACCGTGCAGTACGATCAACAGCGCCTTGCCGTCGCCGATCGGCGACACCGAGTCGGGGGTATACACATGCACCGCACTGAAATCGCCAATGGACTGGCTCTGCTGCCAACTGCCTGCGCTGGCAACTGTCGCAAAGAGCCCGGATAGAAATAACAGACACAGGGTGACGACGCCCTTGGTGGGCGTTCTGGTATCGTTCATCGCTAGTACCTTCATTATTTGAATTATGTTTTGACTGCACAAACGATCTAAGCGCAAGGCAGCAAGCAAATCGCGCAGACGACGTTTGCGTTCCCAGCTTATTTGAGGGTAGGGCGGCGGCCACTAGACCAAGGTTGTAGAGTGACGTCTAAAGTGTCGGGTGGTTCGCAGTTTGGCGCATCGCTTTACGCGGAAGGCCGCAAATCCGGATAAGCCTGTGGGGCGATGGGGATCGGCCCTTACTCCGCTGGTTCGGGGGCGCGGAATGCTTTGCTGTAAAAACCGGAAGTGTCAAAGCAACACACTTTCTTTTTGCCAGAGGCGAGCATGTTGCAGGCGTCATGGATGCGCTTGGTACGAGTCTTTTCTTGTTTGGCTGAGGTAACCCAGTGAATCCAGTCAATGCGGGAAATAGTGGTGGTTGTATCCCAGGTCTCTTTGGCCGCGGGCGACGTGGATAGCGCGTCGAGCAGATCCGCAGGCACTTCCGGGTCAAGCTCGTCTACCGCGCCCATCACCTGAAACTCCGCGACATCACCGTAACTTGCCCCCGACTTCTTGAGCAGGTTTTCATCAATCTTCAGCCAGTGGCTTTTCTGGCCATCTGGCTCAACTAGAACAGTGAACGGCTCGCCATTGATGGTGCCATCAACGGTGGTGCGACCGCGGCGGGGAAGGGTAGCACTGACTGCTTTGGGGAGAACAACGAAGGCCCATGATTCACCGTTGCCGGGGTCTTTGGGGCGGAGGATCTGGCTTTTGAACTGTGATGTTGTGCTTGCGTGCGCCATTTTATCCTTCCGGGAACTAGAGGAAATTCTTGCAACGCAGGATAGCTACCGCATTCCCATTGGGGAACCCCGGTATTTTGCTGTGAACCTCAAACTTTAAGGAAAGGCACCACTTTCAACTTCCAGTATTGTTATTGGGGAAGAGGGGAATGGCTTTATCAGGAAAACCGGCGGGCGCCGGTCTTCCTTTGACGGGACTGGATTACAGCGCGCCTTCCCGTTGCAGTTTGTGCACCATGGGGGCGGTCAGGGCGGTGCCCCCAATACCCCACTGGCCTTCCGGCACTTCCTCGATTTTTACCCAGGTGACTGAGCGCATGTGCTCGCCTTCAATCGCGACCATGGTATCGGTGAGGCGGGTGATGATCTCGGCTTTCTCTTCCTGGCTGAATACGTTTTCGATCAGGTTTACAGTAATCAATGGCATGATAATTCTCCTAAGTCCGTGTTTGATAAGTAACCAGAACACCGTGCTCTGATGGGAGTAGATTACTGAGGCCGGCTTGATTGCGATGCTTCGCGGGATGTAGCAATTCACTACGTTTTCTGTAGTAACCAACTACAAAACACAAACTACAGCCAGGAAGGCCCCAAATTGCGGAGCACACCATGGAATACGGTCAATTCTGCCCCATAGCCAAAGCAATGGATCTGCTCGGCGAGCGCTGGACAATGCTGATCCTGCGCGAGCTGCATATGGGCGGCACGCGATTCAGCGAATTGCAGCGCGGCCTGCCATTAATCTCTCCCACCATCCTCACCAAACGCCTCAAAGAGCTGTACGACGCCGAACTCATCCTCCGAAAGAAGATTCCCGGGCAGCGGGGCAATGAATATTTCCTCACCCAGGCCGGCAAGGAGACACTGCCGATGCTGCAACTGGTGGGGGAGTGGGGTATGCGCTGGGCCCGCGGCGACATCCGCGACAGCGACCTCGATGTAGAACTGCTGATGCTCTACCTGCAACGCAGCCTCAAAACCGACATGCTGCCGGGGGATCAGTCCGTCATCCAGTTCCGCTTCACCGACCTGGACAAGCTGCACAGCTGGTGGCTGATGGTCAAAGGCTGCAACGTGGATATCTGCCTCGAAGACCCCGGGCAGGATGTCGACGTGTACATCACCACAGACCTGCGCACCATGGTGAACTGCTGGATGGGGGATGAAAGCTACCGCGATGCCATCGCGGACAACCGCATGAAGCTGGTGGGGCCATCAGCGCTTACGCGCAATATCCAGAGTTGGATATCGGACAGTATTTTTGCGGGGATTCCTTCTGCGAGGCAGATTTAGAACGACGAGTTACTGGTAATCATACCGACGCAAAAACATCACCACTTTGGAGTCTATTGCTGGCCGCTTATCGGCCGCCCTTGCGGCAGCCGAGGCAAACACCATGTAGGGGAAAACAGGGATAGCATAATGAGAACAGTCTTAAGGTTTATTTTAGTAGTCTCAAGCCTGCCGTTTACCGTGTATGGAACGGTGGTAAATGAAGCTTTAAGTATCGATAATTCGGGAACCGCCTGCGTCGTACAGTATGCGGATGAAAGGGTTTCGACGAATCTGGAACCACCGTGCATTTTTGTAAAGGACAAGAGCGGAAATATCCGTTCCCACTTCTACCATAACGTTCGAGCCACCGTATTCATTGTTATGGGAAAGCCTGATGCTTCCATGCCAGACTGCTCGCTGCAGTCTCAGTGGTTTGTACTTGGCGATGAGCTAGTAGTTCCGGACCATATCCGGGATGTAAAAGTATGCGCCACTAGTGGCGGTGACGAAATCGCATATCGGGATGTGTTTCACTATATTCCCAGCGGAGCGGAGATATTAAAAACTCTGCCCGCTGGGGAGTATGATTAATTCTACTTTTCAGAACGTTTCATGGGCATGAAGTACCGCCAGCCCACTCTTGATTTAAAGTGCAATACTTTCTCCAAGCGGGCTGGGATTTAGGATAAACAATATCGCTAGTAGAAAGGTCGACTATTAAAGGGTGCCAGTTGTTGACCTGCACATTACCTACGATTTCTCGCCACCCCATCGAGCCAACCAAATATTTATGGCCTGATACTCCGTTAAAGCTAAGCGCTAACTCTTCGCTCCCGGCATTTGATCTTGAGCTGGGAAGAATGGTGATTTCCACGTTCCCAGAGTTCGTCTTGACAGAAAAGCTACCGTCCCACGAGTTATTGTATGCACCATATGGGTCAAAGTGAGTACCTTGACCTAGTTGACCATTAACTCTGGTTAAAACCACATATTGTTTTACTGGCGTATCGGAACCGAATAACAGCGTTTCCATGGGTTTAATTTGGAAGCTTGAATTTACTAGTTTTTGGCAGTCGCTATCACATTTGCTTGTTATTATTATTGATTCACTGTTCGTACCGGAGTCATTCATAACGACAGAAGTGCTCGCACACCCCGTAATAAAGATGACTCCTAGAGACGCATAAAAATATCTCAAGTTACTCTCCTCGTTTGGTTGCTATAAACCTCGCGGAGGCCCGAACGGCCGTAGCATACTGGCTGCCTGCGTTTGTTAATTTCCTTGCCCCCGCCTAGCAGCGTACCGCTTTTCTTTTGCCTTGGTTTCTTTAGCTGTGCCGATTCTCCAGCCCATAAAACGATTAACGTCGTCAATAGTTTCTTGAGCGCAAGCTTTAACCCAGTCACTGTTGTCTTTCAACGCGCGTAACAAAACTGGTTTAACAACACGCTTTTCAACCCGTCCATGATTCATGGCTGTATAGGCAAAACTCCTAACGGCATTTCCTCTGACATTTTCATTGTCATGGTCGGACAATTGCACACCAATATCTTGGACAAATCGCCAGTTGTCATGGCAAAAAGCAAGCTTTAATGGTATCAGTGTCAATGATTCGACATCATTAGATCTTATAGCTTCCCATATTTCGGAGTCTGAGAACTCATTAGTATGGATGTCTTGGTAGATAAGCTTGCTCATATGATAACTATCGCCCACAAAATTTGCATGGCGTTGGGCGTCCCGCGGAGGGCCGAAGCAACCTGCTTGCACTTGTTAAGCACGGGGGCTACCACTAGCTAATTTATAAACCTCGTAGGCGCCAGCGCCAATGATTAACCAGAAGGTGAAACCGGTAATTACGACAACAAGCCCATCGGGATCTGGATCACGATTTATAAGTTTCTTGCTGATGAAATATCCGGGCCCCTTGACCATTAGCTCAAATAAGAGCTCATAAAAAATTTGAACTATGAAGCGTCCGACAACTTTAAATATCCCTCCGATGGCGTCATCTATCATCTGGATCCTTAGTGATTAACAGTTTTATTCATATGCACTAGGCTCTTATTCATGTGGCTAGTGTTCACTGGTACCAGAATTCACATAAGCACAAATATCGTTATATGTCAGATATACAGGTACGTATCTTTATTTTACACTCGAAACAAAAGAAGCCTTTGGCTGTTGTTTTTCTTCCTAAATTGGCTTTTTTGCTTTTCCTAACCCTTAGAAAATCGGTAAGTTAGCGTATCCGGCTCCATGCACACAAGCCGCAGGCTTCTGAACAGGGTACCGCTTGTTCGCAAAATAGCCGATTTCGCCAGCTCATATATAAGGGTAGGTCTTTAAAATGAACTATACGCCGCAATATAAGGCGAGGCGATCGATTTGTTGAGGGTGGCGTTAGTTTTGTGGCTTTATAAATGTAAACCTTTATGGAATTCCAATATGAAAATGGCCGGCAATGCCGGCCATTTTTAATAGGTAATTTTCTAACTACAGCCCTAGATTAGGCAGAACAAATGACTTGCTGTTGGCATGCAGCCTGATCCACAACCCAGGGTTAGCATTCAGTTGGCCCAGTAGCTCGCCGCGGTCGGTACTTAAACGGGTATTGAGCACATTCGCATAGGTCTGCACTTTTGCCGGTGCGGTATCCGCATCGACTACTGATTGCACAACTTTCTTGGCCTGCAATATGGCCGCCGGGCCCAGGGTGAGAATGTATTGGGCCGCACGGCATTCGGCTTCATCCTGTTCATTCACCACGCTGCCGCCAGCTTTGAACTTGCTGATATGGTGTTCCAGGATACTGCTGGAAATCGGGATTACCCCGGCCACATGGCTGCTCTGGGCGCCGGAGAAGGGCTTGATGTAGGCGAGGTGTGAGGCCTCATTCTCTTCCGGGCCGTGGCCGATGAAGAAGATATCCAGGCCGCCCAGTGACTCCAGTTTGTTCAGATACGCGATCAGCCCAGCTTCCAGGTTGTCGGTATCCGTCTGCATCGGGGTGAAGCTTTTGATCTTGCGGAAAAAGTCCGGGCCCAGAATTCGCTCGAAGTCCCGCACAAAGCTGAAACAGTTACCCATGCTCATGGGGGCCAAGGCATCCTGGGTGAATACGTTCAGGCGGCCGAGCAATTCGTCCTGTTCGGAGGTCTTGGCGAGCTCGCCCAGCAGGCGATGCAGTGCCTGGGCGCCGCGGCCGCCGAGGAGGGCGATATTGATATCGCCTTCTTTTACGGCGGCGGTCTCGTACAGCTCATTGAGCATGGCCTGGCCAACGTCCGCCTCGGTTTCGAGCACGGTTGGGGTAATGCCGTGATCGGTCAGGTCCAGGTTTTGTGCTGTAGCTTGAGACAGCCATACGTTGCCGTTTTCTTCGGCTCTTGTGAATGGTGCGTTATTGTTGTTCATACCCATTGCCATACTTCTTTGGATTACTGTTGCTGCTTGTACGTCTATTGATTCTTTGGTTCAGCCGCAAATTGTATATAAAAAAGGCGGGCAATGCCGGCCCGATACAGTTGCTGTCCACTCATGGTGATGGTGGGTTACAGCTGTTCAGTTTCTTGTGCCTGCTCCTGCTCAAGTTTGGCCCGCTCGGCCTTGGAAACGTAGCGTGGCTTGTTCTTGGGGTTGAGCTTGTCGTTCGCCTTCTTGGCCTTCTTCTTCAGTATCTGTTTGACTTTCTTCCTGCGGTTCATGGCTCTCTCGAAGGGGTACGGTTGTAGGGGAGGGGGATTGCAGCCGCTATAGTTAGCGGAATGTAGGCATTTTAACGTCACCAGCGGCGCTGACCAACGTATGGTACAGTGCGCGGCCTTTCGCCATCCCTCAAACCTGCCCCAAAGCGAGCTGCCCCCATGAAACCCTGGATTGAACTCGGAACTGCCCAGATTCCCAACGATGGCGGCACGCTCAAGCTGCGCCGGCGCGACCAGGAGTTCTCCATCAGTCTGTCTGGCGTGCGTGGTGAATTGATGAACAGCCGTGCATTCAACAGCGAGCAGCAGCTGTCAGTACTGGGCTGTACCCACCTGAAGAATCACAAGAATGCGCGTGTTGTAGTGGGTGGTATGGGTATGGGTTATACGCTGGCGGCGGCGCTGGACGCCGTGCCGTCCTCCGCCGAGGTGATCGTCGCCGACCTGATTCCCGACGTAGTGGAGTGGAATCGCGGCCCGCTGGGCGAGTGTGCCGGTCGTCCGCTGGATGACAGCCGTGTGGTGGTGCATATCGGCGACGTGGGTGAGCTGCTGGCCGATCACAACAGTGTCTACGATGCTGTGCTGCTGGATGTCGATAACGGTCCGGAGGGGCTGACCCACAGTGACAACAACTGGCTGTATTCGGTGGATGGCACCAGCGCTATCTACAGTAGCCTGACCCCGGGTGGTGTGTTGGCGGTGTGGTCGGCGAGCCCGGATACAACCTATGTTCACCGTTTGAAGAAGGCGGGCTTTCGGGTTGAGGTGAAGATGGTGCGTGAGCGCCCGGGGAAGGGGGCTCGCCACACGATCTTTCTGGCGAAGAAGGCGGGCAGGCGGCCTGCTGGCAAGAAGAGTTAATAGTGGATTCGCGGCTGTACCTTTGTGGTACGCGCTATCGTGTGGTTTCTGGGTTGAGGAGTGAAGTCAAAATATGATCTTCCCAGGCGCCATTAATTTTCAGGTAGCGCTTGGCTTCTCCTTCTTTTTGGAAACCCAGGCGTTCAAGCAGCGCGGCGGATCGATGATTGCCCGGCATATAGTTGGCCATAACGCGATTCAGGCGCAGCTCGTTAAACGCGTAATCGATAGCGTGCGTGCAAAGCGCTTTCATATAGCCTTTCCCTTCATATTTGTGTGATACGGCATATCCCATATGGCATGCGAGAAATGGGCCTCGCACGATGTTGGTAAGAGAGCAAATTGCAATGATGTCAGTTTGGCCGGTCTCGCTGGCAATGAAATGGACGGAAGTGCCATTCTCTCTGGCTGTACGCCATTCCTCCAGACGTTGTTCCCAGGCTTCAACAGTGTGATAGCCCTCGTCTCTGCGGGGCTCCCAGAGGCGTAAGTGCTCCTGGTTGTCTCCGTAGAACTGTGACAGTTGAGCGGCGTCATGCGCAGAAACTATTTTTACTTCCATATTCAAAGGGCTATCGTAATATCGCTGAACTTAGTCGGGAGTTATTGGGCTTGATGGCTATGCTCTATCCTCCCAAAGCTCGCCTTTGCAGAACTTTGACAGCAACTCCGCTATTGAATCTGTTTCGTCTAGTGGGAATTCCTCAAAGATGGTCTTTCCCGGGCTTCCGGCTTCCTGAATGAACAGCTTATAGCTATGTATATTGCCTTCATTGTCCCGGTTTAATGACAGGATGGCTTGGTTTTCGCCGCGGATGAAGTCTTCTTGTGGCGAGAAGGCAAGGTAAGCGCCGTATGCATCTTCGTCAAAATGCATTGATTCTAACTGGGGCTTTGTTTTTTCAATGACGGCCTGAAGTGCAACGTCGAAATCAAAACAGCCCATTCCTGGGGTCAGGGCGTCTTCCAGTGAGATGGTTTTGGCATGGCAGATGAATTCGAGATGCTTTTTTAGGCCGTTTGATTTGTGATTCCTGCTTAATTTATACGGGGTTTCGCCGGAACTGTTCTGTAACAACATGTTGACTGGAGTGCTCTCGGTGAACGTCTCAAAAACCCCTTCCACATAAGAATAGCCGCTGCTGTAGACACCAGGATAATCAGGCAGGTCACTTTTCAGTAGTGCGGTGGCTATGGTTTCACCAGAAGAGCTATATCCATCAATGACTTTTGTGCTTGTATAGCGCCAGTTGATTTTCGATGGGCACCCCCCTTGTTGAATGAAGTTGATCACTTCGTCTGTGGCTCTTGGGCCCATGTACTGCTTTGTAATACTTTTGGCAACTTTTTTCGGTAGGTAGACTACAGCAATTCCCTGATCCGTTGTTGGTAGGTCAAGGTAGGAAGACTTCCTGCTTTTGTCTAAATACCGGTTGATTGCCTCGTAAAAGCCTTCCGATATCCAGGGAGAACCATTCTGTTCTATCTTTAACTTGTGTTTCTTGTCTGCATCATCGAATGACAAAACTATGGTTGAACCTATTTCCCCTTCGGCGGTGATGTTGTTCGGGTTAAATTCCCCGCGTGTTATTGCGGCATGAGATTCAAGTACATCAATGTAGCACTCTGGCGAATCGATGCATTCACCATCAATTTCTAATGTCCGTTCTGGTATGACATTTTTGAGTATTTCTAGAAGACCGCTTTCAGTTGAGATGTCTCTGAAAGAACCGGTGAAACTAATTTTGTTCTTCTTAAGGGTTCTTTCTATTTGATTTGATAAGCTCATACTTTTTCTTAAAGCCATATATCTATATGTAGAGTATCGATTTTCACAATGTGGCGGGATGAGTTAACGGCCAGGCTGCCACTCTTGATATTTGGGAATGTCCTCGCTGTTCTCTAACCAGGGAGCTTCGTGAGAAGCCCAAATCCCAAACTCGGGTTTCACACCCGGATCATCATCCAGCGTTGCCACTCGAAGCACGTAGCAGGGGCTGCCTTCTTTCTCCGCGATCAACTGTGACCCGCAATTAGAGCAAAAGTACCGTACTTTTCCGGGGGAAGATTCAAATCCGGACAGCTTATCTTCGCCACATTCCCAGCTGAAATCTTCTTTCAAAACCGCTGCGGCGGTATTAAAAGCAGCAGAATGTGCCTTTCTGCAGGTTTTGCAGGCGCAATGTTGAATGGCACTATCCAGTTTTTCTACTCGGTACTGGATCTGACCGCACAAACAGCTTCCTTTCATGAGAGTTGTATTCCTTTTTACTAAATTGCTATAACTGAGTTTGGCAAAAGGGATTAGCCTAATTGTTGCTCTATAAAACGTTCCACCGCTTTTGCCGTATTGGATGCCATATATTTTGAAGGCGTATCCGCATAGGTTGTGAGCGTTTTTTTCACTCTTCCCCGAAACTTTATAACAACGTCATTGGTTTCCATCGAGAGTTTCCTGCCACCGTATTCATTCATCGCAGCCATTCGGGACATCTGGCCAGATTCCACGGTAATACCAATTACATCCTTGATCTTTCCCTGTTTGATTTTGTAATACGGCAGCGGGGAGAAGGTGATGTACAGGTTTCCGTGAAAGTCTCGTGTCAGTACTTTGTTATTAAATGAGAAGTGGAAGACGATCAATGAAATCAAGATTGTCGAGACGGTAAATAGCGCCGGGTGAATTTTATACGTTTTCAGTATTATGGGCATGCCGACGCAAAGCAGAAACAATATCGACAGAACTTTATAGGCGCCGTTGCGGCGAACTAGCATTACATTCAATTGACCGTTAACTCCATTTAAAGATTCTGCAGCTTGCAGGTGGGCACTATTGTTGTCTATTCACGTGACGAAAAAAAGGCCAGCTAAGCTGGCCTTTTTTGTACTGCGGAAGAGGCTCTATCAGCCCATGCGGGCCTTCAGCGGCGCGCGCAGTTGTTCTGCCATGCCCAGCAGCAGACGCTCGGTGGTTTCCCAGTCGATGCATTTATCGGTTACGGAAACGCCGTATTCCATTTCGCTGCGGTCGCTGGAAATTTTCTGGTTGCCGGCTTTCAGGTTGCTTTCCACCATGATGCCGATGATGGATTTGTTGCCGTCCAGGATCTGGTGGGTGACGTTGTCGACCACCAGCGGTTGCAGTTCGTGGTTTTTGTTGGAGTTGGCGTGGCTGCAGTCGACCATGATGTTCGGTATCAGGCCGGCCTGGGTCAATTCCTGTTCGCACACGGCAACGCTGACGGAATCGTAGTTGGGCTTTTCATTGCCACCGCGCAGTACCACGTGGCCGTATTTGTTGCCGGCGGTGTGGATGATGGCAACCTGGCCTTCCTTGTTGATACCCAGGAAGCGGTGCGGGTTGGCGGTGGATTGCAGTGCGTTGATCGCCACTTCCAGGCTGCCATCGGTGCCGTTCTTGAAGCCGACCGCGGAGGAGAGGCCGCTGGCCATTTCCCGGTGGGTCTGGGATTCAGTGGTACGGGCGCCGATGGCGGACCAGGAGATCAGGTCTTGCAGGTACTGCGGGGAGATCGGGTCCAGAGCTTCGGTTGCGGTGGGCAGGCCTAGTTCGGCGATGTCCAGCAGCAGCTTGCGGCCGATGTGCAGGCCGTCTTCGATCTTGAACGAGTCGTCCAGGTGCGGATCGTTGATCAGGCCTTTCCAGCCCACGGTGGTACGGGGCTTTTCAAAATAGACGCGCATGACGATCAGCAGGGTGTCGGAAACCTGGTCCGCAATGGCCTTGAGGCGGTTGGCATAGTCGATGGCTGCGTCTACGTCGTGTACCGAACAGGGGCCGATCACTACCATCAGGCGGTGATCTTTGCGGTCGAGAATATCGCGCACGGCGGCGCGACCGGCGGCTACAGAAGCTTCTGCTGCCTCGCTGACGGGCAGTTCCGTTTTCAGCGCATCCGGCGTGATCAGAATATCCTGGGAGACGACGTTCAGGTCGTCGAACTGCTGCATAGTCATTTTTACGTCACTAATTGGTTAAATCGTATTTTGCTTTTGTATTGTATTTAGTTTGGTTTCGTCATCTTTGCCCCCGGGGTGTACCCGAGTGGGTGACTTATCCTAACCAGTGGCGCGGGGCAGGGCTAGTGTTTCATTTGTAACCAATAGCGGGTTTGGGATTTTCCTAATTGGGAAATTCTGGTCCTTTATATTGGTGATATATAGGATTTTTAGTTCGCCAAGGCACGGGCGAAGCGCGGTGCGGGGGCAAAATTATCCGCTCGGGGCTGGCGAGAGGTGTAAGTTTTTTGGGCGGGCCGGTGGTTGCCGGCCCGCCTGTAACGGGGCTGATCTCAGAGCAGCGGGAGTTCCGCCAGCTGCTGCATCAAGGGGAAATACAGCGCACAGCGCACTTCTTTTTCGCCGCGCTGATAGAAGAGTTTGCGGTAGCGTTCGAGCTGTTTGCGGTACTGCTCCAGCTGGGCCTCGACAAACTGCTGTGGGTCTTCGTCTGTACCGGGTTCGGCGGTTTTGTAGTCGATGATCCAGCGGGTGCCGTTGGCATCAATAAACGTGCGGTCGATGATGGAGCGCTTCAGCTGGCGCCCGTCACTGTGCAGTTCGAGTTCCGAGGCGGCTTCTTTGTGGCCGGCGTCGAGTATCCAGCGGCCGTGTTTGCAGTTCAGGGTATGCAGCAGTACCTGCTCCACCTTGGCCACGCCGTCCTGCAGGCGCGGGCCGAACAGGCCCAGCTGGCTGAGACGCAGTAGCCACAGCGGACGCAGGGACTCGGCCAGGTGTGCCGGAGACTTATCCTGCCAGTCGGATGACTCGGACAGCGTTGCCAGGGATTCGTGGGCTACGGTACCGGCGTGGCGCAGCCAGCGCTGCGCGACCTGGCCCATCTCCGGCAGGTTGGGCTCGTCGGTTTCCGCGCGCTTGTAGTCTTCCATGCGGTATCGGCTGAGCCACTCCTGCCTGGGCAGCGCGGGGGCCTGCCAGTCCAGCGGCAGGCGCAGCAGGTAGTCGTAGTCGGCACGTGCGCGTTCGGATTCTTCACCGGCTTCTTCAGCTTCCGGCCATTGGCACCAGTCACTTTCTTCATTTCTGCTGACCGTCGGCCAGATACTGGCTAGCAGTGCGGCGGAGCCCGGTGCTTTCAGGGTGCCTTTCTTTTCATCCCGGGATACGCAGGCCAGCAGGTGCAGCGAGCGGATCGCGCGGGTGCAGCCAACGTACAGCAGGCGCGTACCTTCGAGGCGTTCGCGCTCGCTGTTGTCGTGTTTCAGGTAGTCAAACAGTGGATCGCTGTCGCCGCGTGCGCTTTTCGGCGCGAGCATAAAGCGGCTTTCGCCTTCGCTGTTGAGCCATTCGGTCCAGCGCAGCAGCTGGTCGCCGCCGGGCTTGCCGCCCTGATCCAGCCCGGGAATCAGCACGTGCTCGAATTCCAGGCCTTTGGATTTGTGGATGGTCATCACCTGTACGCTGGCGTCGTTGCCTGGGCGCGCGAACAGTTGTTCCAGCGCGTGATAGAACTGGGCCCAGTCGCTGATGGTGCTGCCGGTATCGTACTTTTCCAGCAGTTGGAAAAAGTCCTGCACGTTGTCGAGGTCGCCCTTGTGGGCCACGCTGGCAGGGCCGCCCAGGCTCAGCCACAGGCCTTCGATCCAGGCGCGCAGGGGTTTGCGGCCGCGCTGTTCCCACGCCTGCAATACTGGCCCCGCAGTGCGCAGCAGGCGCGCACGGCCGTCTTCGCTGAGCGGGATCTGCTCGGCTTCTTGTAAAGCGAGTAGTAACGGACGCGCGCTGGTATCGGTGGGTGCGCGCTGTTCCCCTCCATCGCCATTGCCCCAGTTGGCAATGGTGTATAGATCCGGCAATTCCAGTCCGCACCAGGGGGCACGCAACAGCGACAGCCAGCTGATTCGGTCGCTGGGGTCGAGCAGCGCGCGGGTGAGGCTGAGAAGGTCCAGTACCACCATTTTGCTTGCCAATGGCGAGAGATCCGGTGCCTGGAAGGTAATGCCGGCGGCGCTGAGAGCGGGCAGAACGCGGCCCAGGTGTTTTTTCTTGCGCACCAGGATGGCGACACGGCCTTCCGGGTCTTTTGCGCGCAGCTCTTTCACCAGTGCCACGGCCTGTTCCGCTTCGAGATCGCGGGTGTCGTCGTTGACGCAGCCGTAAAAGTTCACCGCCGGTGCTGGCCACTTGCTCCCCTTGAAGGCATGGGATTGCAGGTAGCGCACGGCACCGCGGCTGATGTTGTCGGTGGCCGGGAACGCTTTCTGGAAGGTGTCGTTCACCCAGTCCACCACCGCGCCTTCGGAGCGGAAATTCACTTGCAGGTCGAGGGCTTCCAGCGGCACGCGGCTGTCGTCGTGGCCGATACCGCGCGCACGCGCGTCGAGGAAAATGCCCACGTTGGCGTTGCGGAAGCCGTAACAGGACTGCATACCGTCGCCGACGATAAACAGGGTGCGGCCGTCGTTGGGTTCCCAGCCGGCGGTGAGTTTTTCCAGCAACTGTAATTGCATTTGCGACGTGTCCTGGAATTCGTCGACCAGGATATGGCGTGTTTGCAGATCGAGTTTTAATGCCAGATCGGTCGGTGCGTCGCTGGTGCCCAGGGCAATCAGTGCGGCCTGGGCGACCTCGGTGTAGTCAGTTGAATTCAGCTGCTGGAATACCACCTTTAGCTGGGCGACCAGGCGCGGCAGTACCTGTGCCAGGGCCTGCAACAACTCCCACTGGCTTTCCTGCAATCCGGACGGCAGCTTGCGCACTTCGTTGATGGCGGTCAGCAGGGTGTCGTTGCCGTTGAGTTCGCCAAGCAGCGCTTTGATACGCGCTTTGTATTCGTCCGCGAGTGCGGTTTCCGGATCTTTTTTGTCGACCGGTGGGAAGCCCACGCGCTTGTCGACCGCCTTGCGCAATCCCCCGGTGCCGGTTACCAGCAGATCGGTCAGCGCGAGCCACAGGGGCAGGGCGCTGTTGTCGGCGGCTGGCAGTGCATCCAGTTCGGCGCAGGTGCAGAGTGGGTGCTCGGGTTTGTCGCGGCGGAGGTTTTTGCCGGCGTAGCTCGCCAGCTCAACCAGTTCGCCGGCGTAGCCTTTCAGTTGAATTGCGAGTGCGGACAGGTTTTCTGATACCAGTTCGTCGATGGCGAAGTGGAAATAGTCCTGCGCGCCTTCGTGACCCACGCTCAACAGCGGGCCCAGCCACTGGTCGCGTTTTTCCAGCAGTATCTGCAGGAGTTTATTGAGCTGGCCCAGGTCGTTGTCCAGATGCAGCAGTAACAGCTGTAGCGCGGTGTCCGGGTTTTCGCCTTCGAGGTTTTTCAGCAGGTTGACCACCGCCATTTCAAACGCAACCCGGGTTTGCTCCAGTGGCTCACCCGGTGCGCCGAGACCACTCTCGATCGGCAGCTGGCTGGCGAGGCTGCGGCACAGGCCGTCGATGGTCTGGATACGCAGGCGCTGCGGCATTTGCAGCAGCTGCCAGTTGAGTTCGTTGTCGCGCGCGAGCAGTTGCCGGGCGAGGTCCCAGGTGATCGCGTCGTGGGGGTTGTCCGGGCGCTCGGTATCGCGTGCGGTTTGCAGTGCGTCGAGTAAACGCTCGCGCATTTCGCCTGCGGCCTTGCGGGTAAAGGTGATCGCCAGGACTTCTTCCGGCTGCTGGCAACTGGCCAGCAGTTTCAGCACGCGCTGGGTGAGCAGGCCGGTTTTACCGGAACCGGCGGGGGCGGACACTGCAAAGCTCCGGGTGATATCCAGCGCGCGGGCGCGGGCATCGGCATCGATGGGTTGGCCGGGTGTGACGGGAGATACTGCCATTGTCATTGTGCTGCCTGCTCGCGTTCCGGCCAGCGGTTCAGGGGCCAGAGTTCGTTTTGAATGTCGTTGTCCTGCTTGCGGTCAAACTGCAAGGTGGCCACGCCGTTGCGATATTCGCCGGCGAGTAATTCCAGCCCCTGCTGCCAGTGATCGGTGAGATCCTGCCAGGTGGTAAACGGGGAATCTTTCTGGCTGTCAGCCACCGCCTTGATACCGTCGATGGCCTGCTCCAGTTCGCCGCAGCCGCGCCACTTGCAGTCGCTCACACGAACCTGGCCAAAGGCGATGGCGCGGGCATCCGGCTGGAACAGCGCATAGAGTGGCAGCTGCGGTTCGCGGATCCGTGTTTGCAGCCAGTCGTTGATACTGGGCTGGCCGGTTTTGTAGTCGATCACCAGGTGTTCGCCATTTGCGAGCTGGTCGAGACGGTCGAGGCGCAGGCTGAATTTGAGCCCGTTAATTTCCACCCGCTGCTCCCATTCGATTTTTTCGACCTTGAACCCGGGGCGCTGGCTTTCCAGATCCAGCCACTGTTCCATTAGGCGCTGCAGGCGCTGTTGTTCCATGCTCCAGAAACCCACCGGCAAGTGCGCGTGCTTTTTACGCATGTTGCGCAGCGAGCTGGTAATCGAACTTTCGATCATTTGCTCGCGTTCGGCTTCGTCGAGATTGCGCAGGCGGTCTGCATCTGTACACGCCTCCCAGAATTCTGCCAGCACCTGGTGCACCAGGTTTCCGCGCTCGGCGGGGCTGAGGCCGATATCCGGAGCCATAAAACCACTGGCGCCGAGACGGTAGCGTAACTGCGCATTGAACGGGCACAGGGCCTGGGCTTTCAGTACTGCCGCACCGCCGCGTACCTGTTCGCAGTCGGCGGGCTGCATGGGTGGCACGTGTGTGTCGGCGACTTTTTCCAGTGCGGTGGCGTCGGCCAGGTGCCGGTTGTGATTGATCAGGGCATCGCTTTCGATGGGTGCTGCGGTTTCCCGCTCGCCAAACAGGCTACTTACGCCCTGGTGCACGCCGTCTTCTTCGCTGGCGAAACTGACCACGATATCGCTGCTGGCATTGAGCAGGTCTTCGGTTAGCTCCCGTGCCAGTTCCAGTTCGCGCTCGGCGCTGGCGCGGGGCATTTTCCAGTGCTTTTGCCACAGGATCGGCAAGAGCGGATTCGGTGCGGGGGCGGTCGGCCATTGCTGTTGGCCGAAGCCGACCAGTCGCAGGTGGTCGAACGCGAGGCCGCCGGCTTCGAGCACGCCGAGAATCTGCACCGGGCCATCGCGGGTTTCCGCCTGGAACGGTGTGCGGCTGGCGATCTGACGCAGTTGCTGCAATGCCTGGGTTTTGGTCAGGCTGGGGCCGAAGCCGGACAGGCTCGCGAGCGCTTCCAGCGCGCCTTCCCATTGCATCAACTGCTGGTATTCCTGGCTGTCCGGGTTGCGGTCGCCGGGCCAGCCCAGTGCGGCCAGCACTTCGGAAAAGCGTGCGGCCCAGACTTCCGCCGGAGCTTTTTGCCAGCGGCGTTGCAGGTCGCCGACTTTTTCCAGTTGGCGCGGCAGCTGGGGGGCTTCCAGTTTCAGGTCTGCGGTAATGCGCTCGGCCCACATGCGCAACTGGTCGCCGGTTACGCGCCGCAGTTCCAGTTTTTGCACGCGGCGGAATAGCGCAGTGCGCAGCCAGAGTTCATCGCTGGTACCCCAGAAGGGACTGAACAGCAGGTTGCGCAGCTGGGAGTAGTCCCACTCTTCATTCAACAGGTCGAGCAGCTGCAGGGCTGTGTTGCCCACCGGCGTTTGCGCCAGCGGGATACCGGCAGAAAAGTTGAATGGCAGGGTATAGCGGGGCTGTGCGGTGTCGAGGAATTGCGGTTCCAGTACCCGCGCAAAAACTGCTTCTACCTGCGCGCGGCACTGGCCGAGGTTGTTGACCACAATACCGACGCTGGCCTGTGTGTCCTGTTCCAGTTTCTGTGCCGCCCAGCGCGCGGCCTGGTAGAGCTCTTCTTCCAGGTTCTGGCAGGGGGCGAATGCGATCTTGGCCTGTTGCGATGTGGAGGGATGGTCCACAACACGGGCTGCTGCACTTTGAATCAGCGCGTCGTACAGGGGGGATATCTGCGCAAAGCCGGCTTTATCGATCTGCGCCAGTTGTGGCAGCGCGCCTTCTTGAAAGGCCTGCAACAGCCGTTGGTCCCGCTGGTCCGGGGTGATGGCATTGTGCGCGATCAGCTCACGGTGGAAAGCGCGGATCATTTCGAATAGTGGGTAGGCATCGCCATCTAGGGACAGGGCAAACTGTTCCAGCAGCGGCGCGACCTGTTCGTCCAGTTGCTCTAGATCCGTAACCAGTTGCCATTGCAGGAGCTGCGCCAGGGCGCTGTCAGCATCGCGGCACAATTGCTGGCTGTTTAACAGCTGCCGATCCAGCGCTTCGTCCAGCGCACGCTGCCACAGGAGCTGGCGTTGCTCGCGGTTGAGCACCCGGTACATGGCGGGTTGCCAGCCGCGCTGCTGCAGGTCAAACCAGAGTTTGTCCAGCCAGCCTTGCAGGGATTCCACTGCGGGTGGCTGCCAGTTGGTGCCGGATTTCTGGGTGCCGGCGTACACCTGCTGGCAGCGGTTGCGCAATCGGTTATTGGGGGTCAGCAACAGACCACCGGAGGGCAGTTGCGCGAGTATTTCTAGTGCAGGAAATGCCGGTTGCAGCATACGTTGGTGAGCCCAGATCAGATAAAAAACAGGAATAATTTTAATGGGTTACCGTCGCGTTTTGTCGCGATGGTGTCAACTGCCTTTCATGGCGCTGTCGCCGGGCGGCGACAGATTACTCGATAGTGCTATTCGGCCAGGGCGCTGGCTTCCGGTGTGAATTCCGTAAATGCCTGTGCGATCAGCTGTTCGGGATCTGCGGCACTGGTAAACAGCCGGCTGGTTTCGGGCTTGGGCGGTAACGTGAGATTCAGTTCATCCAGCCACCACTGCACGCGGCGGGCGATGGCGGCGCCGGAGTCCAGCCAGCGGATGCTGCGCGGTGCGTAGTGTGCAAGCTCGTCACGCAGCAGGGGGAAGTGGGTGCAGGCGAGTACCGCGATATCCACTTTGTCGCCGCCTGTACTATGGAATATCCGCTGCAGGACGGGTTCCAGATCTTTGGCTGAGATCGTTTCACCGCGCAGTTTGGCTTCTGCAAGTCGCACCAGTTCGGGGGCGGGCACGTTGATCACCTGGCGGCCATTGGCAAATTCCTCGATCAGCTCGCGGGTGTAGCGCCGGTTGACGGTGCCTTCGGTAGCGATCAGAGCAATGGTACCGGTGCGGGTTTCTTCGGCCGCGGGCTTCACGGCGGGTACTACGCCCACCACGGGCTTCTGCAACGCATCGCGCAGCTGCGGCAGGGCCAGGGTGCTGGCGGTATTGCAGCCCACCACCAAAATGTCAGCGCCGGAGGCGGCCATCATGGCACTGGCCTGTTCGACAATTCGCGGGCGCAGCACGTCTTCGCTCTTGGTGCCGTAGGGGTAAAAACCGTTGTCCACCCCAAAGTGCAGCGTGAGTGCGGGAATCTGCTGGCGAATCTCCCGCGCAATACTGATGGCGCCGACACCGGAATCGAATATCAATGCGCTGGGGGCCTTGTTAGAATGGCCGCTTGCATTGGGCATAACCAAAAACCTGCTTCCCTCAATCCCGCTGAATAAGTCGTGGGGCCTATGAACGGGGCCAAGAATACCGCAATCGGCGGTGGGACTGGCAGGTCATTTTGCCCTCGACTGAATCGCCGGCTGTTTTCGAGCCGATCCCAATAAGTTTAAGAGTTTTCTATGATCGCGTTTCCTCTCCAGGTCACACTAGAGCAATCCGTATTGGCTGCGGTTCTGGCTCTATTGCTGGTTGTGCTGGCGGTATGGCTCGGGCGTTCCCGGGTTGTGCGGCAGCTGCAGGCGTTGCAGGCCGAGCACCAGGTGGTGGCGGCACAGCTGGCCAGCAGCCGCGAGCGCGAAACCCAGAATGGCCTGGATATCCAGCATTTGCGTACCGAGCTGGAAGGTAAGTCCACCCAGCTGGCCCGCTACCAGGTGCTGGTAGAAAAGGGCGAGGCCGCGCTGGCTGAGCAGCGCCAGCAGCTGGAGCAGACCCGCGCGGCCATGGCCCAGCAGTTTGAAAACCTGGCCAACCGCATTTTCGAGGAAAAGCAGCAGGCGTTTGTACGCCGCAGCGAAGACAGTCTGCGCAAAAGCCTCGACCCTCTCGAGCGCCAGCTGGGGGATTTCCGCAAACGCGTGGAGCATGTGTACGACCGCGAAAATGCGGAACGCAACAGCCTGCTCGGGCAGATCAAGGCGCTGCGTGAACAGACCCAGCGTATCAGCGATGAAGCGCTGAACCTGACCTCGGCCCTGAAGGGTGACCGCAAAATCCAGGGCAACTGGGGTGAAGTGGTACTCGAGCGTCTGCTCGAGGAGTCCGGCCTGCAAAAGGGGCGGGAGTATGAAACCCAGGTGACCATCACCAGCGACGGCCGCCGCCGCCAGCCGGACGTGATCGTGCGCCTGCCGGAAGGCAAGGACCTCATCATCGATTCCAAGGTGTCGCTGGTGGACTACGAGCGCTACAACTCCGCGGAAACCGAAGAAGAACGCACGCAGGCGCTCAAGCAGCACGTGAACTCATTGCGCGCGCACATTACCGGCCTGAACAAAAAAGCCTACGAAGACCTGGAAGGTGTGCGCACTCTCGACTTCGTCTTTATCTTCGTACCCATTGAAGCCGCCTACATGCTGGCGATGCAGGCTGACCCGGAGCTGTTCCGCTTTGCCTACGAGCGCCAGATTGTCCTGGTCAGCCCCACCAGCCTGATGGCCACGCTGCGAACCGTGGAAAATATCTGGCGCTACGAAAAGCAGAACAAGAACGCGGAAAAAATTGCCGCGGAAGCGGGCAAGCTACACGACCAGTTTGTGCTGGTGCTGGAATCTCTGGATGCGCTGGGCAGTCGCCTGCGCCAGGCAGATGAAGCCTATCAGGAAACCTGCAAGCGTCTTTCCACAGGCCGTGGTAATGCGGTCAAACGCATCGACAGCCTGCGCAAGCTCGGGGCCAAAACCCGCAAACAGATTGCTTCTGATCTGCGTGACAAGGCGGAGACCAGTCACCAGTTGCCGGCGGCAGAGCAGCTCGATGAGGCAGAGGAATCGGATCTTCTGGCTGAGGAAACGGTGGAATAACTCTTGGAAACATTTTCTTTCGCGCTCTCTGTAACAGCGCCGATCTTTTTGACATTGCTGGTGGGTTACGGTCTTGCGCGGGTCGGGTTGCTGAGTGAATCCTTTGTGGATGACGCTTCGCGCCTGGTGTTTCTGGTTACCTTGCCGGCGCTGTTGTTCTTCAATATTTTCGGTTCAGATGCGCAGCTCGGTGAAGAGTTGCCGCTGTTGGCCGCCGGCCTGATTGGCACCGTACTGACGGTACCGCTGGCCTGGGTGGTGGCGCGACCGCTGGAATATGGCGACCGCAGTGCGTTTATCCAGGGGGCGTTTCGCGGCAACCTCGGTATTATCGGGCTGGCCTGGGCGGCCAACGCCTACGGCCCTGCGGGCCTGGCGCAAGCGGCACTGTTGATGGCGGTGATCACGATCTTTTACAACGTGGCAGCGGTGGCGCTGTTCGCGGTGTATAGCCAGAAGGCGAAGTTCAGCTGGGTGAAGCTGGCAAGGGATGTGGTGACCAATCCGCTGATTCTAGCGATTGTGCTGGCGCTGGTGGCGAAAGGGGTAGGGCTGGTGCTGCCGCAGATGATCGTGCAGACCGGGGATTACCTGGCTTCGGTTACCTTGCCCCTGGCGCTGCTGTGTATCGGTGCCAGCCTTGACCTGAGCATGCTGCGCCGCAGTTCGTTTGGGGCATTCGCCGCGAGCGGATTCAAATTGCTGGTGGTGCCGGTAGTGCTGGTGGCCGTGGGGTGGGCGTTCGGGCTCGACACGCAATCAATGGCAATACTGTTCTTGCTGGCCGCGGCACCCACGGCCTCCGCCTCGTTTATCATGGCCCGTGCCCTCGGCGGCAACAGCCAGCTGGCGGCCAATATCATTGCCCTGAGTACTTTGTTTTCTATTATTACCGCCAGCATCGGGCTGGCGTTGTTGAAGGTGTATGTTCCATGACTGTTGTTCCTGCCTGGATTCTGGTTATCGCTGGGCTTGTTATTGTCACCCTGTCTGCCATTGCGACCTATTACTGCCTTGAATTGCGCAAGGCGCAAAAGCGGCAGAAACAGCAACTGGTTGAGCTGGAAGCGGCCGCAGAAGCGCAACGGGACAGGGTAAACACCAGTATCCAGATCATTGCGAAAACCCTGTTGGATGAGGGCGTGGGCCTGACCGAAGCTTCTCTGCGAATTCGCGTATTGATGGACTCTCTGCAAGTAGATGAGGCAGTGAAAGAGGAGTTTGTTGCTTTCTATACCGTTGCGGACAAGACCAGTCATATCCCGATTCTTGAAGACTGGAAAAAGCTTTCCCGTAAGGAAAAATTCGCGTTTGAAAAAGAAATGGCGCGGGTGGAGGGTGAATACAGAGATTTCGCGCTGGATGCGGCGAAGCGGATTTTGGGACGGAATTTCTAAATAGGCTTTACAGTGTGCTCTGGAAGTCCTGAGGGGCTGGATACCGGCTTTCGCCGGTATGACGAGTGCTTGGGTGTGTCGTCATCCCGGACTTGATCCGGGATCCATTACTACGAAGCCCCAATCCGTCATCCCGGACTCGATCCGGGATCCAGCACTACGGAGTTACTTCCTGACCAGCATCACCGCGGACTCGGTGTGATCCGTATAAGGGAACTGGTCGAAAATCGCAAAGCGCTCGACATTGTGGGTCTTGGTGAGCTCCGCCAGATTCTCCAGCTGGGTCTGCGGGTTGCAGGAGATATACAGGATGCGCGGGAAGCGCGCGATCATTGCGCAGGTGTCGACATCCAGCCCGGCACGCGGTGGGTCCACGAGTACGGTTGAGAAATCGTAGCTGTCGAGATCGAAATCTTTCAGGCGCCGGAACGGGCGCACCTTGTCGATGGCCTGGGTGAATTCTTCACTGGAGAGCCGCAGAATGTTCAGGTTTTCCACGCCGTTGGCCGCAATATTTTCCTGCGCCGCATTCACCGAAACCTTGGAAATCTCCGTCGCCAGCACCTTGTCGAAATGCTCCGCCAGCGGAATGGTGAAATTGCCGTTGCCGCAATAGAGTTCGAGCAGATCCCCGCTGGCGTCATTGCTGCAATCCTTCGCCCACTGAATCATCGACTGGCAGATATGGCCGTTGGGCTGGGTAAAGCTGCCCTCTACCTGTTTGTACTGGTAAACCTTGCCTTTGATATCGAGCTTTTCAATCACGTAATCGCGCTCAAGCACCAGCTTCTGCTTGCGTGAGCGGCCCAGGATCGGCACGCCGAGGGCGGACTGCAGTTTGCGGGCTTCCTGCTCCCAGGCTTCATCGAGGGGCTTGTGGTAGATCAGGGTGATCAGCGCATCGCCGCTCAGGGTAGTCAGGAACTCGGCGCTGAACAGGCGCTTGCGCAGCAGCTCGCTCTGGTTGATGGCATCCAGCAGTGGTGGCATCAGTTCGTTGATCCGCTCGGAGCCGACGGTAAACTCTGTAATGACGAACGGTTTCTTGTACTCGCCCTGGCGATACATGGCGTAGTCTACACGGCCGCCTTCCTGCCACATCTTGAACTCCGCACGCAGGCGGTAATGGCTGGGGGGCGAGGGGAATACTTCCGGCTCCAGCTGGGTGTAAGGCGTATAGGCCTGTTGCAGCCTGGCGACTTTCTCGTCAAGTTGCTGCTGGTAGTCGTCGGTGTTTACGCGGTGAAGTGCCATAGATGCTAATGCCGGGAATTTGGAAACTGGTGGTAAAACGGGCGCGGATTATAGCGGATATGGCCGCGCGTTGAACGAACTTGATGGAATCCGGGGAGATACACGCATGGCATTGGGCCAGCTGGAAATAGTAGTACAGGGCCAGGGGCTGCACGAATTTACCGAACAGGTGAACAGCTGGCTGGATAGTCAGAACCTGTTTGGCAGTGGGCTTTGTACCCTGTTTATTCAACACACCTCGGCGAGCCTGCTGATACAGGAGAATGCGGATCCAAGTGCGCGCGTGGACCTGGAGAACTGGCTGAACCGGCTGGTGCCGGAAAACGACCCGCTGTACACGCACACCCTGGAAGGGCCGGACGATATGCCAGCGCATATCAAGGCCGCGCTCACCGCTTCTTCACTGAGTATCCCGATGGAAAACGGCCGCCTGTTACTGGGTACCTGGCAGGGTATCTACCTCTGGGAACACCGCCATCACCAGGGGAAGCGGCGGGTCATTGTGCAGGCCTGTAATTAAGCTTTCAGTTTCAATCGGCCACGCTCACTACCCAATTGAGCGCAAGAGGGTGGCTCAGCCTTTGCCTACCGGTTTGTTCGGGCCTAATTTTGAGTCTTTTTCGATGTACTCAATAATTTTCCCGGCGACATCAATTCCGGTGGCATTTTCAATGCCCTCCAGGCCAGGCGAGGAGTTCACCTCGATAACCAATGGGCCGTGAGATGACCGCAGAATGTCGACACCGGCAAGATCAAGGCCCATAACCTTGGCCGCATTGAGTGCGAGCCTGCGTTCGGCCGGTGTCAGCTTAATGACTTCCGCGGTGCCGCCGCGGTGCAAATTGGAGCGGTACTCGCCTTTTGCCGCTTTACGCTGCATTGCGGCGATCACCTTGCCTCCCACCACAAAGCAGCGGATATCGGAGCCGCCGGCTTCTTTGATGAATTCCTGTACCAGAAAATCTGAGCCAATACCGTGGAAGGCATTGATCAGCGCTTCTGCGGCTTTTTTGGTTTCTGCCAGCAACACCCCGTTGCCCTGTGTGCTCTGGGTTAACTTCACGATGAGCGGCGCACCGCCCACAGACTCAATAATGCTGTTGGTTGCTTTGGCGGAATGCGCGTAGCTTGTAACGGGTTGACCTATGCCTTTGCGAGCCAGTAGCTGATGGGCTCGTAGCTTGTCCCTTGAGCGGGTAATAGCTATGGATTCATTGATCGAGTAAACGTTAGCCACTTCAAATTGCCTGAGAACAGCACACCCATATGAAGTAATGCTGGCACCAATGCGCGGTATTACCGCATCGAAACGCAGCTCTTCTACGTCGCCTTCATTTTTCTGGTAGTAGACGTTTGGATCATTGGCCGTAATGTTCATGTAGCACTTGAGTGCGTCGACGACCCGGACTTCGTGTCCCCGTTCTTCTGCCGCCTCAATCAGTCGACGTGTTGAATACAGTTTTCGATTTCTTGAAAGAATGCAAATCTTCATAAGTGATCTCTTTGCATCGGCTGTGGCATGAATACATTCGTTGTGTGCGTACCAGTAAACCTTACGTAGTAGCGCATCGCAAGTTCGCTCCGGGCCTTCGTGAAACGACAGTCGTAAACTTATTCCCTATGGGGCGCGCATGTAGTCACGCGGGCAATTTGGGGTAGCTAAAGGCAGTTGGTGGGCTTTGGCAGGCCGGCAATTTTGCTGGCAACCTTGGCTGGGCTCGGTGGGAACAGCTGCATCAAATAGATACTGCGGCCTTTGTCGGGCCCGAGGTGCAGGGTGATGTATTTGACCAATGGGCGCATGGCTGGCGATAGCTCGAACTCGCGGTAAAACGCTTGCAGCAGTTGCAATACTTCCCAATGGGCGTCGGTCAGTTCAATTCCTTCACTCTGTGCCAACGCGCTGGCCACTTCCGGTGTCCAGTCGGAAAGCTCGCGCAAAAACCCTTCTTTGTCGATCGGGATTTCACGGCCTGCGATGTGTAAGTTTTTTTCGGTGTTCATACTTCTGATCGCCGTTACTTGAACCAGCTGACGATAGGGTTGTGTTCGGTACATAGTGTGACCCAGCGCGTCTCATCGATACCTTCCACATTTTTCCCAATAACGATACCACGGGCTTCAGCGTCTGATTGAAGGCAGTAGACCGGCGCGCGCTCGGTAATCTCAGGATATGTTTCCACGGCGCCGTAAACGGCGTCTTCAATCAGCACGATAGCGTCGCCTTCGGCACAGCTGCTTGCGCAGTCTGTCAGCGCAGATGAAGAGTAGGGCGATTTGCTTACGATATGTAGGGTCATGCTTTTAGTCGGGCTCGCTGGTTAAAAACTGAGAACGTGGTCGAACTTGCGGATAAAGCTGCCGCAGTCTTCTACAAGCTCAATGTCAGCTCCGGGAACCTGGAGTGCTTCCGGCATGATACCCCGCTGCAGCAGGCTAGATTTGCATACGTGGAGCGTCTCCACATCAAACATCGGCAGTGCCTGGATATTGCGGCGCAAATTCTTTTCGGCAATCGCTTCGGGCTTCTGTCCTGCTAGCTGGAAAACCCCGTCACCCAAAAACAGTACGGCAGGGGCCTGATCCATGGCTGCGGCGGCCAGTATAGCCTCAAGACCTTCGCGGGCCAGTGCGTTGCCGTACGGGGCCTGGCGGCACAGGGCGAGAGTGTTCTTGCTCATTGTGATCAGCCTCCGAATGTCACGATACGATCACTTGCCGCCGTGGCTTCGGCCAGTTGCCCCAGCCCGGCCAGCTCAAACCCTTCCGCCAGGTTGGCGGCAGGCTTCTCCAGGCGGGTTGCTTCGCTCTCGCTCAAGAGCCCGCGCCGTTGGGCCGCGGCTATACATACCACGAGGTCCAGCTGGTGAGCCTGCTGCAGTTGTTGCCACTGGCCGAGAAGGTCCTGCTCGTCCTGGGGTGGCGCGGCGAGCGCGCTGCCGTTGTGAATGCCGTCGGCATAGAAGAAGACCCGGTACAGGGTATGTCCGGCTTCAAGCAGTGCGCGTGCAAATCGCAGGGCGGTGGCTGCACCTTCGGAGGCATGGGGTGCGCCGTAGATAACGAGAGTGAACTTCATTTTTAGGTTGCCCGGAAATAAAAATGCCCCGCGATGCGGGGCGCTGTGTGAACGGCTGTCGGCCTGTATCAGTCGTCGGAAGCGAAACCGAAGATGTGCAGCAGGCTGGTGAACAGGTTCAGGATGTTCAGGTACAGGGAGGTGGTGGCCATGATGTAGTTGGTTTCACCGCCGTTCACGATACGGCTGGTGTCATACAGGATGAAACCGGAGAACAGCAGGGCAATCACACCGCTCAGGGCAACGCTGGCCAGCGGCATGTAAACGCCGAAGAAGCTGGCGACCATCAGGGCCAGGGCACATACCAGTACCGCGATCAGGCCGACGAACAGGAAACCGCCCATGAAGCTGAAATCTTTGCGGGTCGTCAGCACGTAGGCGGACAGCGCGAAGAAGATCAGAGCGGTGGTGCCCAGTGCCTGCATGACGATCTGGCCGCCACCGGCGAGACCTACGTAATGGTTCAGCATCGGGCCCAGGGAGGCGCCCAGCAGGCCGGTAAACGCGAATACCACACCCACGCCAGCAGCGGAGTTGGCGGTGCGCGGCAGAACGAACCAGACCAGCACAATGGCAGCAATGGAGCACAGCAGGCTCATACCGCGGCCCATGCCGATGGCCATGGAAATTCCAGCAGTGACTGCGCTGAAAAGGACAGTCATAGCCAGAAGCGCGTAGGTATTACGCAGAACTTTCGCGGCTTCCGAGCGATCCAGTGCTCGGGACTGAGTGTAAACTTGCGGCTGCATTAGCGTCTCCTGCTAAGTGATGTTTCAATTGGTCGAAATCATATCGCCAGCGCCTTTGACCATCAAGTAGGCGTAGGGTTCTACAGAAATTACAATCTTGGTGCAAATTCGCGCGCCTAATGGAGTTCACGAAATGAAATTGCCCAAAGTATTGGTCTTTCTTTCTGTTTGCGTCTTCGCGCTGGCGGCGCCATTCAGTAGTGCCAGCGGTGCTGAAGACAGCGAGAAACCTGAAATCCAGGTTCCCTTTGGGGATAAAGTGGGGGCGGAAATACAGAATTACAACCGTCTGCGCCCAAATATTGCCACTGGAGGCAGTATAGATCTTGCCCAGATTAAGGAAATCGCCGGTCACGGGTTCCGTACCGTTCTCGACCTGCGTACACCGGAAGAGGGCACTGCGGAGGAAAAAGCAGCTGTGGAGGGGGCGGGAATGCGCTACGTGAACCTGCCGGTCTCAAAGGGGGCGCCTTCTGAAGAGGTGATCAAAGGCATTGAAGCCGTGCTACAGGATCCTGATGCGGGCCTGGTGCTGATTCATTGTGGATCCGGCAACCGTGTCGGTACCGCCTGGGCAATCTATCGAGCAAAGACGGGCGTGCCGCTGGATATTGCGATAGAAGAAGGCCGCACAATCGGGATGCGCGACTCAAGAGAAGAGCAGGTGAGGGCGTTACTCTCGGAATAAGCCGCCGTGCTTGTCGGGGACTTTCCTTGCGATCTTAAAGTGGCAGTCTAATGTCCACGATCAGGGGCAGGTGATCGGATGCGAGCTGGGTCAGTTCACTCCGGGGCACAAGCACCGCGCGCACGTCGATATTTCGGTCCACGAATACGTAGTCAATACGGGCTTTGGGTAACCGGCTGAAAAAGGTGCCCTGGGGCTTGTGGCCGGCAAGCTGTACCTGGGCGTCGTCCAGTTCCGCGGTAATCTTGCGGATTTCCTTTGAGCTGGGCAGTGCGTTGAAGTCGCCGAGCAGTATGCGCGGGCGACCGCACTGATCGCTGCCCATCCATTCTTTGCCTAGCAGGGCGTCGATCTGCCGCAGCCGTTCACCCTTGGACAAGCCCAGGTGGGTGTTGAAAATCTGCACGGGAACACCCTCGAAGTCCACTTCCACCCAAAGGGCGCCGCGGGGCTCGGCGTTGCCAAAATGTCGTGAGTCTTCCGCCGGGCCGGGAAGAATGTCCTTCTTCACCAGACGCAGTGGCAGCTCGGTAAGAATACAGTCGCCGTAGAGTTCGTCTTCCAGGTGCATTGCCGGCTGGAAGTGGCAGTCCATAGCGAGGAGCTGAGCGATCTGGTGCGCCTGGTCGACCCCGCCGGTGCGTTCGCGTCGGACATCGACTTCCTGCAGTGCAACCACATCCGGCGCATAACGGGCTATGACTCGGGCGATGCGCTCGGGGGATATCTTGCCGTCCATGCCGTCGCAAATATGCACGTTGTAGGTCATCACGCGCAGGCTTTTAGTGGTCGCAGCTCGGGATGGGGCTGCGGCAGATTTTGATTTGGGCGTTTTTTGGGGGGAGGGCACTTCCGGGCCCAGCGCGATGATGGGCGGAGGCGATTTCAGTTTTTCTGCTGGTTGCGCGCGTAAAAATTTGAGAGCGGCGTCGCGAATATCCTTTGGCCGCCAGTGCTCGAGGCCGTTGTCTGGAAAATGGATGTCCCCGGGCATGAGTGCAAACGCATGGGTCTCATTTGGGCCGGCGCCGCCATGGCTGCCGTTTTCTATCGCGAAGCTGATACTGTCACTGCCGGCGCACCAGCCGCTGATGACGAAATCCCCCGCGTCTGGATGGCGACACAGGTTGGCCAGGTCTTCCGCCGCTTCTTGCGGGAAAGGGTGCTCGCTCCCGAATACGGCAAGGTGATCCCGCGGCAGCTCAATCGGTCCATTGCGCCACCAGCCGCAGACTTTAGTTGGTCCATCGCCTTCCGTGGGTGCGTCCGTATCCTGGTAGAGCACCATGGGTACATGGGTTTTCTCTACGATAAGCCGGGCAATCTCCTTTCGGGAAATACCATTGCAGTCCACGTTATAGAGCAGGGCGAGTGGCCCCATTGCGGAAAGCGCCATTGGGGCATCGCCCTGCCGCTGACGCTCGGGATCTTCGATTGGAAATAGTTTTTGTATCCACTGGCCGCCAAACAGGCGTACACGCTGCAGTTGGACACCCTGGTTGCCACTGGCGCGATAACCCTGGGGGCTTTGGGGTAACTCGTTGAGCGCTTCGGCAATCGCATCTGCGAGTGGCCGGCCATAGCGCGCCTCGTAAGGAATGCTGTCTTCCTGCCCGTGGTCGGAATAGATCCATACATCGTAGTGGCGCCGTGAGGAGCGGTGGGCGGCACGCCAGATTCGCGCGATGGCATCATCGATGCCTTTCAGTGTCCAGTGGGCAAATGCGGAGCTGGGACCGCGGCGGTGTGCCTGTTCGTCGTAGCCCAGCAGGTTGATGTAGATCACCGGCAGGCCGCGGGCGATATCAATTTTCACGCCGACCGTGGACAGCTCACGAAGCATGATGGTGATAGCGATGCGCGTGGGAATGAACATCAGTTCGCGCATAAGATCCTGACCACTGGTCAGTCCGCGAAAAAAGTCCACCACTGAAAGCAGAAGCTCCAGAATCAGCAGGCTGCCAGTGCGCACGAGGCTCCAAAGGTTGGCGAGGACCAGTGCGATTAACGCGAGGGGGCCGGCTTCCTTGAGTGATCGGCCCCAGCCCTCTGATGCGGGGCAGAAATGTGCCTCGTCGTTATCGGCTCCGGCCCGGAATACGCTCACATAGCAACTGCCATGGTTCAGCAGCGGTTCGTTGCCTTCTTCGGTAAGTCTCTTTTCCACCTCACTGGCGGCTTCGGACTCGTACATACGCCGCATTTTTTGCGACTGCTGCGACATAAAGCCAAAAGCGGGCACGGCCGCTTTTACACCGTAAAAAATTTCTGCCTGGACTGCCGGGGTGGTGGCGGGAACGCCGGAGTACATGTGATCGAGGTGGTAGTGTTCTTTCTCGATCAGTTTTTTCAGGAAGGGCAATTTGCCTTCTGCCAGTGCCTTATCGAATTGGGGACGGGCGAGGCCGTCGATCTGGATCAATACCAGTGCTGGCGCGTCGGGTTCCCGTTCATTGATCTGCAGTTTCAGCATACGCGCAAGCCACTCGCTGCGGCTGATACGTCGCCGCCAACGCCGGAGTGTGCTTTCTATACGCGTGATCATGTACTGGCGATTTCCTTTTCAGTTAGCGTGAGTGAATACCGGTAGCTTCAGCGATTGCCGTGATCGGAAAGGTGATTACCCTGATCGAGCGCCGCGCTGGCGGCACTGGTGACGCCCTCGATGATTTCCCATTGCGCGCCGATCATATTGCGCAATCGCATCCATTGGGCGTAGAGGGAATCATCCAGTGGCCAGTGCTGGTGGACCAGTGACTGGTAGTGTTCGAGCGCGGTACTTGCGCAGTTTTCCAGTGAATACCGGTTTGCGGTTTTCAACGCTTCGATGCGGAGGTTTGCGCGGACCTCGCTGGGCTGGTCGAGTATCCATTGCAGTGCGGCGATCATGTCGCGCTCACTGTGCTTCAAAACCAGTCGCCCGTTGATCTGGTCTTCGACGACTTCGCGGCATCCGCTGGCATCCAGCGCGACAACCGGTACGCCGGCGGCCATGGCCTCAGTTAAAACCATACCCTGGGTTTCGCTGGTGGACGCGAAGGCGAACACATCCATTGCGCTGTAGGCGTCTCGTTGGGCCTCTCCCTGCAAGGTTCCGGTCAGGTGCAGGCGATTGCCCATCCCCCGGGAATCAAACAGGTTTTTGATTTGCTGCTGCATCGGGCCAGCGCCAACCACCATAAAGTGGGTATTTTCATTGCGCTGCATGAATTCGAGCGTGGAGGCAGAGAGAAAATCGAGGTTTTTTTCCGCGGCCAGGCGCCCGAGATGCCCCACCACGAAGGCGGATTCCGGTATGCCGTATTGCCGGCGCGCAGCGAGGCCGTCGCCATCGCGGTAGTTGCTGAGCTGTACGCCAGTGGGAACCACTGAAAGCGGTGTGGTGACGCCCCGTGAGCGCAGCAGGTCGGCGATACTTTCGCTGGGCGCAAACACCATGCTGGCGAGGTTTGCGTAGCGTGTTGCGAGCTCAATCACAAAGCGTTTCAGCGCTTCGGAATCCGCTGGTACATAGTGGGTGTAGCGCTCGTACAGTGTGTGATGGGTGAAAATCAGTGGGAGTTCGCGGCTGCGGGCTATGCGCAATGCAGTCATGCCCAGGAGAAAGGGGTGGTGAGAGTGGACGATGTCGGGTTCGAAAACATCCAGGTGGTGGCTGAGTTCTCCTGACAGCGGAAGGGCTACGGAGAAATCGCTGCCGTTAAAGTTCTGGATGGCAGGTACCCGAAACACGTCCTTTTCCTCCGGAATTTTCTCTGCGAACTCCGGGGCCACGATCATTACGTTGTGGCCTCTTCGGCGATACTCCCGGGCAAAAGTATCCACCGAGCGCGCGACACCTCCTACGTGGGGCAGGTAGGTGTTGGTCAGCATAACGATATTCACAGAGGATCCAGCTCCACCATTTCTACACCTTCAGTTACGGTTACCGGTTTGAAGCCAAACGCACGGATTTCAATCGTTGGAGCCTCGGTGTGCCAATCACCGCTCCAGGTTACCCGTGGATGCACCCCGGGTGTTATCTCGAGCGATATACGCCCGAAGTAGGTGGGTGCTGGCCCGAACCGGATGGGCTTCTGCGCAGTTTGATCTTTCAGCCACTCCGGCGGCAACCCTGAAATCAGGATCAGGCGGTTGCCTTCTTCGCGAACAAAACAGTTTCGCTGCATGGTAACCCATTCGGCTGCTGCCCAGGCGTGCTGGCCGTCACCCATGCAGCCGCCAAAAGAATGCGGGTGTATGGCTTCGGGCCACTGCCCGGTGGGGGACGCAAGTTTCGCAACATTGCGCATGAGGTCGATACAGCGCGGATCACCGGCGCGTAAAAGCACCTGAGCTACGTGAATGGTCAGGTAGGCGTTGATGCCGGAATGAATCATGTCCTGGAAGAAACCACCGGCCACAAAGCACTCTTGCTGAAGAAACTCCACCAGGTCTAGCAGGCGGGGATCTTCTTCCGGGTAAAGGCGCAGTGGGTAGCCGGCCGCGATCGAACCGATGGCGCCGGCGTCGAGGCGGCGCTTGGGGGACGCGGGCATGGCCGGCCTGCCCAGGCGTGTGGCCGCCTGGCTGAGTGACTCATCGACGGTGAGCATGAAATCATCGGCATGGGACTGAAAGCGGTCGGCTTCATTGTCGAGGCCTTCACGGCGGCACAGGGCGACTGCGGAAAGCTGGCCCGCAATACCCCAGAAATCGTCCCAGTAGTAGCAATCGTTGGGGCCGAGGTGCTCGGCACTGAAGCCGGCAGGAAGCAGGCCACCGGTCAGGCTGCCGTCTTTTGGCTGGCGCTTGTCATCGATCCATTGCGCTCCGCGTAAGACCGGGTCGAGCCAATCCTGCTTGAGCTTGCGGTTGGTAATGCGGCAGTACTGGTCAATGATCCAGAGTGCCTCGCCGTTGGAGTCCCACTCTCCATCCTGGGAATGGAAATAGCCGTTGCGCTTTTGCCGCGACGGGAACCGCTCGAGCGCACGTTCCGCCCGCTCGATCAATCCGGCGTGCAGCAGGGACTGGATCATAAAGGCGGCATCGCGGAACCAGAAGCGCTTGTACGTATAGGGCCCGGGGTAAACGTCATGCGGGGAGTGCAGAATGAGTGAGCGTACTGCTGCGTCGTAAAGGAACTGCATCTGCGGATCCGGTACCGACATGGCACAGTGCTGGCTGAGGTTGTGTGCCCAGCCGGAGGGTGCATTGCGGCTGTTCAGCTTGCAGTGCTGTGGGATGGTTACCAGTGTGTCCACCGTCTGCCCCGGTTCGAGGCGGAAGAGCGCGGCAGCCGTTGCCATGCCTACATCGCACTCGGCGTGGGTTTCGTTGGCCTCATCATGCAGGTAGAGCGCGATATCACCGCGACGATAATCGGACGCATGATGGCGATCTACCGGGCGGTCAAAGTGAATTTTATCGGTGCCATCCACGAGCCACTGGTCGCGGCTGTTGCCCAATACCACCTTGTTGATCAGGGCCACGCCTTCGGGGTTACATGGCCGCAGTGAGACCACTAGCCAGCCACCTTTGGCGTGCTGGCCGCGAAGTTGTAGCAGGCAATTATTGTGCTGCTCGGAGAGCTCCGCCCAAACGCGACTTGTGAGGCTCGCACTGTCAGTCGCAGCTTCGGTCACAACCGCCACGCCTTTTTCGCCGCGATCCATCTCCAGTCGTTGTTCCACGTCCTGCATTTGCGAGGGATAAATGTTGACGCCATCGTCGCCAATAATCCAGCTGTCGATCGACCAGCCATCATAGTGGGGCGTGAGCAGTCCCCGTGGGTCGACGATGGGCATTTCCTCGCTGCCCGGAACACCCACGGCGGTCCAGTTCCGGTGGCTCAGGTTGCAGTGGGTGATCGAGAATGCGCGGGGAATAAAGGAAACATCCGCCGGGTCGAACTGGCGCTCAATCCAGTACGGCCAGACCCAGTCGAGATTGTGCTGGATGACTTTACTGTTCATCAGGGCACGGGCGTGGAAAATCACGCCTGCGCGTAACAATTCTATGGGTTCACTGACCTCCGACGGTTCCGCAAACCGCTGCATCCGCGCCATGACTGCGAGTGGGTCGAGGAAACCGTGGGCAGTGGCGAATTTGCGTACGAAGAACCGCCAGGGAAGCCATTTCATCCAGGGCATCAGAGTTCTCCTTCGTCAATTTTCTGGTTCAGTGCACGCCGCGCCATACGGGTCAGCCCAACCAAAGCTACGACGGCCAGTAAAAAGCCGAGCCCATACAGCGCCCACTCAACGGGCGTACGGGAATCGCGTGCCGTCCCAATGCTGGCCAGGTCCCCGGCGATGGAGCCCACGTAGACGTTGTGCACCGTGATCGGAATAACCCCAAGGAAATTACCGAGTACAAAATCTCGTAGGCGCAGCGGGGTGAGGCCAAAGAAATAGTTCGACAGCTTGAATGGGAACAGGGGAACGAGCCGTGTGAGCATCACCATTCGCCAGCCTTCATCGCGCACCACCTCGCCGAGGTTCGCGGGCTTTATCCTGGAGAGTATCCAGTTTGAGGCCCGTTTGCCAAACAGGTAGCGGGAAATGAGGAATGCGATGGTCGCTCCAATCACTGTTCCCAGCACAACGTAGATGGTGCCTTTGATGACCCCAAACACGAATCCTGCGCCCATGGTGAATATCACCCCGGGCATCATGAATACGATCGCCACCGCAATGAGTGCAATAAACCACAGGCTCGCTTCCCAGCCGCGGCTATTCAGCCACTGGATGAGATCGAGAATTCGATCATCCAGATCGAAATAGTGCAGGGTGGCGAGTACGGCTGCCACCGTAGCGGTACTGATTACGAGGAGCCAGATGGGAGAAAACTTCACGCTTTTGCTATCTGCGCCGGTTGCGGTATCAGTGCTGTTGAATCGGGGTGTTCATGACAGTTACGTGAGCACCTGATTTTTACAGCGTTCTTTCAGAAGACTAGCCAATCCCGAATAATCGTGACCGGTATTTATTCTTCGTTATTTCCAATAGAAATGTTTCCGCGGTATGTAATGAAATTTGCGCATGAGTTGTGCATCAGCTGTGTGGCCATAGCCACAGGACGGCAAGGCTTGCGATCACCGGCAACGCAAAAAATACGAGTACCTTTCCGAAAAGCCTGCGGCCACCGAGAACACCAGCGATTCCAGCTTTGAAAACCAGGTTGGAAAGGCAGGCAACGACGATCGCGCGCCACGCCGTTCCGGCCTCTAGTGCACCGGATTCCGCCAGGTTGGCCGCAGATAGAGTGATGGCATCCACATCGGTTGTGCCGGAAATGAGTGCGACACCGTAGATCCCCTGATTGCCGTAGTAATCCTTGGCCGCTGCGATAGCCACCAGAACCACCGCATAAATGGCACCAAACAACATTGCAGGACCGAGCGCCGCGGGGTTTTCCGGTGGCGGCATTGCGTGCTCTTTATCTTTTACCCACCGGTAACCCAGCAGGCATACCGAAAGGCTTACCACCAGCAGCACCAGTAGCGGCGGTACCAGCTTCGGAAGCATCCGCGGTGCCACCACTGCGATCTCGACGAAGATGCGAATAAACATGCTGGTGGAGGCGATCAGTATCACCAGTGCGGCAAGACCAGTGGCTTTCTCCGCATTGCGCGCCTGCCGGGCATAGGTAGCCGTGGTGGCGGTAGAGGAAATAAGGCCGCCGATGAGACCGCTGAGGACGGTGCCTGCACGCGCGCCCACCATCTTGTAGGCGACGTAGCCCCCGAGGCCAATGCCGACAATAAGCACCACCAGAAGCCAGATGGAGAACGGGTTGAGTACGCCATAGGGACCAAAGTTTCGATTCGGCAGGACGGGAAGGATAATGAGTGAAATAACCGCAAATAGCATGACCGAGCGCAATTCCTGCTCGGAGATCTTGTGTGCGAACTCGTGCATGCCTGGTTTGAAGTGCAGCAGTACGGCAATGGTGCCACCCACCGCAACGCCTACGGTCTTGTCGCCAAGGACAATGTAGGCGCCCAGCATAAACACCAGCAGGGCGGTCACTTCAGTCGTAATCCCTATGTGCTCTCCGTTGCCTCGTAATCGCTCGACATTGCCGAGAAGGATCAGCACCGTTACGGCCAACAGTCCGATGAGTAGCACCCAGCCCATCCCCTGATTCAGGCTGATGTGCGCAGTGAGCGCTCCCAATAATGCAATAAGTGGGAAGGTGCGGATGCCGCCAATTCGGTCGGTCGTGCGCTCACGCTGCAGTCCGATGAGTAAGCCAAGGCCCAGTGCAATGGCAAAGGACGCAATACTCTCGGTGTCGACCAGAGGCGGCAAAGTTACCGGGGAAGGTGAAATGTTATTCATTGCCTGAATCAGTATTACCGGAAATTCAGCCATTGCCACATGGTGCACTCATATCTGGCGTAAGGTGTCCGAAACTTATGCGACATGGTCCACCGAAGCGTGTGCCAAAAAAACGGTGTCGCCGCAGCAAAATTCGCAGCAGTGCGCCTCCAGGCAACTCTTCAAGACATGTTTTTTATCATTGTTGATTTCGCCTTTGTCCTGGTTTTTTTGTCATTCGCCGGCTGCGTGTTTAGAACCGGTATTGAACGGTGAGCTCGGTAAAGTGCAGGTCGTCATCAGGGCCGGTTTCATTCATAAACGCCTCTGGTTTACCAATGGTGTGAATGGCGGTAAAAACCAGGCCGCGGCCGAAGGAGTATTCGGCTGTAAGAGATAAGGTCGTGGCGGCAAAGTGCTGGGTACTGCCGTTCGGTGCGCGCAGGATTTGTCCGGCGGGACTGTAGAGGCCATCGGCCGTTTCCAATCGCCAGAAGAAGTTCAGGTCTGCGGTCAGGGACCAGGCCGCGGCAGGCTGCAGGTTGATAAAGGTGTGAAGGTTGTAGAAGTTTCGCGCCCGAACACCGCCGCTTCGGAGAAGTAATTGCCCCGGGGAAAGAGGGGGTTGAAGGTGCCGAGGTCCGAATCATCGGGATCGTCGTCACCGCTTGCAATATTGATGCTCAGGCGCAGTTCCGGATTCCACGCATGATCCTTCCAGCGGTACGCGGTTTCTGTGGCGAGGGTCCAGGCGTGGATATCGCCACCATTGAAGGTTCCTGTCTGGTACAGGGTCTCCCAGTTCCAGTGCCAGTTGCCCTGACGGCCCCAGGCGCGAGCGCCGAACGAGTGCCGATTTTCACTTCCAGCCCCCTGTACGAACAGTGCATCGTCATCTTGATAGCCCAGGTAGTAAACGTCCAGTTTGCCGGGAAAATCAAACGCTGGCACCGTGGCGTAGGCGCCCCAGAGCGCAAAGCGATCGCTGGTTCCGTCGTCGAATACGCCAGGATTATCTTGTCGCGGACGGGTCGCCAGGACATCCAGTCGCCATGCCTCGGTGGGCGCGAGTATCCGAACGCCATCAAACGTACGTCGAACGTTGGGTCCTTCGCGGACGTCTACCAGGCGTCCAGACCCGAGAACAATTTCCTGACGGCCCACGCGAAGGGTATGAAATTTATTTTCTCCGGTTGCAAAGGAAATATCCGTAAACAGATTTTGCCAGCTGAGCTGATCTTCGTCGACGGGGCTCGGGCCCTCTCGTCGCCCGGTTTCCAGCGCGCTGGTCAACTGCCCGAATAGCCTGAATCGCTTGTTCCAACGCAGATCCGCGAGCAGGGCGTAGCGTTGAAACCATGCGCCATGCTTGTCCTGGGGCGCCTGCCCGAAGGTCGGGTTGTTGGTGTACTCGTAGCGCTGCCGGACTTCGCCACCTACAGAGACATACCCGCGATCTAGATTCGCCAGCGGAATCGCTTTCCAGCAGTAAGGCCAGCAATATGACGGTGATTCAACTAGGGCTGAATAGTCTTCTTCAAACCGCAATTTCTCTAACGCTGGGAGATTATCCGCATGTGTTGTGCCGGCGATTAACACCGCGCCAACGTAGAGTGGTACTTTATTGAGCGATTTCACATTGCCGTCCGCTTGCCGATCGCATGTGAATCGCAACCCGTTCGGCTTGCCACAGCTGGGTATTCATTGCAGTGTGCCATCGTCTGCGGGAGAGGCGCCCGATATGTTGTCAGTTGATTACCTTGATCGATCCGGCGCGAGCAAGTGTGTCACAACGGGCGTTGTGCCCGGGCGCTGGTATTTGAGTGCCTGTTGCTGGATCTGCCCATCGAGGATCGACGTCCTCTGATGGTGGCGCATATGGGCGACCCATGATTCCTCGATAAAATACTCAAGCATCCTGCCCGGAATCGCGACATCCTCGAACAATCCCCATGCGAAGGCGCCATGTCGTTCCCGTGACGCTTTCAGGTGCAGCATGGCCTCGATAAAAGCATCGGTGTCTGAGGGTGCGATATCGTATTGCACTGTGACCATCACAGGCCCCCGGTCCAGCGCAACTTCACTGGCCACAACCGGCTGTGGCCAGTAGCCACTGGGGGCGTGATTCAACTGATCGCTTTGCAACAATTTGAATCGCCACGTCAATAGTGTGGCGAGGGTGGCACCGGCCGCAGCGATTAGTTGTGCGCCGGGTATGCCAATTTTGGATGCCACCTGCCCCCAGAGGATGCTGCCCAGCATCATTGCGCCAAAGAATATGGTGATATATATCGACAGGCCTCTGGCCCGCACCCAGTCGGGGAGTGCCAGTTGGGCCGAGATGTTCAGGCGGGACAGCACGGTAATCCAGCACATTCCGGCGAGCAGACTTGCAGCAATGGCGGCATCGGTGCGTTTTAGGAGGGCCAGAACAACGAGTACAAGTACGGTTCCGAGGGTGCCCAGTGCCGCCAGCTGATCGGCGGAAAATTTTTTGGTCAATTTTGGCAGGAAGAGAGCGCCGATGACCGCGCCAACACCTACGGCAGCGAGAATGAGCCCGTACAGTTGTGGGCCACCTTGCAGTTCCTGACGAGCAACCAGTGGTAACAGGGCCCAAAAGGCGCTTACGAATAGAAAAAAGGCCACCGCGCGCACGAGGGTTGCGCGCATTGCTGCGCTGGCATGAACATAGCGCAGGCCGGCGCGCATGGCGTTGAGAAAGCGTTCTGCTGGCAGGTCGCTTGGTGGAGGTGCTGGGGGGTTCCACCAAAACAGAGCCGCTAGCACAACGAGAAAGCTGACGGCGTTGACAAGGTAGGGCCAGGCGATGCCGATGGTCGCAATGATGGCACCGGCCACTGCTGGACCTATAGCGCGGCTGATATTGACGCCGACACCATTCAGCGCGATCGCGGATTGCAGTTCAGGACGAGGAACCAGCTGAGGCACGATTGCCTGCCAGGCTGGCGCTACAAATGCTGCACCAGCACCATTGAGAAAGGTAAAGAGCAATAGGATCGCAGGCGTAGCCCGCTCGGAGAGAACGAGCCCCGCAAGCACCAGCGTGTTGAGAAACAGCAGTGCGGTTACGGTGATCAGGAGTTTGCGACGGCTGATGAGATCCGCAAGTGCACCCGCCGCGAGGGCGAACAGAAATACGGGTGCACTGGTTGCGGCCTGCACCAAGGCAACCATCAAGGGTGATGGCGAGAGCGAGGTCATTAGCCAGCCGGAGGCCACTTCGTGCATCCATGTGCCAATATTGGATATCACTGTCGCCGTCCACAGGATCGCGAAAGCGCTGTGGCGAAACGGTTCCCAGGGGGAGCGGCTGTCAGTGCTGTCGTCGGTCGTCACCGGGTCGATCCCCTGGTTCAGAACGCAAAACAGGAACAGCCAAGCACGCCCCAGAAGTGGCGAGGATTTCGCACCGGTATCGGGGAGTTCCACGCAATCTGATGATTGTGGCCATGAAGGCCACACGCAGAGGCGCACCCGTCTGTACAGGCGCGCATTGGTTGCCGGCGGCTCGACGAGGTCGCGGTTGCCGCTGATTGTCGCATGGCCGGTGAGGGTGTGCTGTTGACCGGGCTCCAGTCCGGGCTTGCCGGGGGCAGGGGAGGATCGAACTTGGCGAATGGACCTGCCGCGTAAACGATCTTGCCGCCAACGATAGTCAGCTCGGAAACGATTTGCCGGATCGCTGCGTCGGGAACGTTGAAATAGTCTGCGGACAACACGGCAAGATCCGCGTACTGGCCAGGTGCGAGCGCGCCTTTGACGGTCTCCTCGCCAGAAAACCACGCCGAGCCCTGTGTCCACAGGCGCAGGGCGGTAGCCCGGTCGAGAATATTGTCACGGTCATACAGCGAAAGTCCGCCGAGGGTCTTGCCGGTGGCAAGCCAGTAAAGCGCTGTCCAGGGATCGTATGAAGCTACGCGAGTGGCGTCGGTACCAGCGCCTACCGGAAGATCCATAGCCAACATTTTTGCGATTGGTGGTGTGGCCTTCGCCGCGTCTGCACCGTAGCGATCGACAAAATACTCCCCCTGGAATGCCATTCGGTGTTGTGTGGCGATGCCGCCACCGAGTGCCTTGATCCGTTCGATATTGCGCTCACTGATGGTTTCCGCATGATCGATGATGAAACGCGTCTTAAAGGGTGTTTTGCCATTAACCCGCTCGAACAGGGTGAGAAAGCGGTCGATCGATTCGTCGTAGGTGGCGTGAATGCGAAACGGCCAGCCATTTTCTGCCAGCAGTGTGACGATCGGCTCCAGCTCCTTCTCCATGGTTGGCGCGAGATCCGGGCGCGGCTCGAGGAAATTTTCGAAGTCGGCGGCAGACCAGGTGAGATTTTCGCCACCGCCATTCATGCGCAACATGTCAGAGCCTGCGCCCGGTTCGGTCATCGCCACCCAGCGCTCGTAGTCGTTTAATTCCGATCCCGCTTTTTGCGCAAACAGGTTGTAGGCAATACGCACGGTTAGCTGTTTGTCATTGTCCAGCTTTTGTACCACCTCATAATCATCCGGATAGTTCTGGCCGCCACCGCCGGCATCGATCACGGAAGTGATACCGAGGCGGTTCATCTCGCGCATGTAATGCCGGGTGGAATTGATCTGATCCTGCAGGGGCAGCTTGGGGCCTTGTGACAGCGTGGAATAGAGAATTAGCGCTGAGGGTTTGGCGATCAGCATTCCGGTTGGATTACCTTGCTTGTCCTTCTCGATGACGCCGCCGGGAGGGTTGGGGGTATTGCGATCAATGCCGGCGGCTTTCAGTGCCGCGCGATTAAGGAGTGCATGGGAATACAGATGCAGGATAAATACCGGCGTATCCGGTGCGGCTTTATTGATTTCTTCCAGCGTGGGCATGCGGCGCTCGGCAAACTGGAATTCAGACCAACCTCCCACTACCCGAACCCACTGGGGTGCCGGGGTGCGTGCTGCCTGCTGCTTCAACATTTTCAAGGCATCGGCAAGGGAGGGGACATTCTCCCAGCGCAATTCCATGTTGTAATTGAGGCCACCACGAATCAGGTGTGTATGACTGTCGTTCAGGCCGGGGATAACCCGTTTTCCGTCCAGATTGATTACGCGGGTTGTACTGTTCGCAAGCGGCATGACATCTTTGTCGCCGCCCGTTGCCAGTACTACGCCCTGGCGGATGGCGATCGCGGTGACTTCCGGCTTCTGCGGATCCTGGGTAGTGATTTTGGCGTTATGCAATACAAGATCTGCCACGCGGTTTTCCCCTCCCTGGGAGCTGCCTGCAGCAAAAGGTCCAAGCAGTGCGAACATGCCGAGTGCTGCGGTGTTTTTCACGACCTTACGGCGGGTTATCGCGTTATGGGGTAAATCGCCCGTTTTCTTTTCAGGTTTGTTCATTGCACATTTGGTGATTAACTGGAAGTAAGTTGTGAGTAGCTGGTCATCAGGTTGCGGTAATCAGAGATGTGGTTATTCAGCAGGCTTCCCAGTCCCTCTACATCATTGCGCCAGTCACGATGCAGCTCGCACGCCACGCCGAACCAAGTCATCATCTGCGCGCCGGCCGCTGTCATGCGGTTCCATGCCGCATCTCTGGTGAGTGCGTCAAAGGTGCCGGAAGCATCCGCCACCACAAATACGTCAAACCCTTCTTCAAGCGCAGAAAGCGCAGGAAATGCAACGCAGACTTCCGTTACGATTCCGGCAATCAACAGTTGCTTTTTACCAGTGTCTTTGACGGCTTTGACGAAGTCTTCGTTGTCCCAGGCGTTAATCTGACCAGGCCGAGCAATGTATGGCGCGTCGGGAAATATCTCCTTGAGCTCCGGTATCAGGGGGCCATTCGGCCCGTCTTCGAAACTGGTCGTCAGAATGGTGGGTAGCTTGAAATATTTCGCCAGGTCGGCCAGTGCCAGTATGTTGTTTTTGAACTTGTCCGGGCCTATGTCGCGAACCAGTGACATCAGGCCGGCCTGGTGGTCGACCATAAGTACGGCAGCATTTTCCTTGTCGAGTTTTACGTAGGGCTTACTCATCGTCGCATCCTGATATTGGGCCTGGTGCGCAACACTTAAGCGCCCGGGGCAAATAGATTTGCAGTTAAAGTATGGAAGTGTTGGGCGCCAGGTGTTCGGCCCGAATTCTGAGCCTAGCAGGTATTTTCAGGATGACTTGGCCAAGGTTAGAGCTGGCGACAGTTGTGTCGTATGGGGGCATCACCCTGTTGGGTGCCGGCCATGGAATCTCTCGTCTGGCGACGATTACGGTATCAGTGGCGGTTTCGCTCTATGTGTACGGGTTGTGGTTGGTGCGCGAAAACCCGAGAAGCAGTACTGTTGGCCATACATTTAAACTGTGAATCGCACGATCGAAATGGCCTCACCTAGAGGAGAGGGCAGGAGAGGGGGAGCGGGTGATGTTTAGCGCCCTGGTTCATCGAGCACAGGGCGCAGATGATGCGCTAGCGGATTTCCCCCAGGCGAGCCTGTACCCGGCCCGGCCAGATGGTATCTCGAAGCAGCGGTCCAAAAGTGAGGTTGTTGGTCTCCACCAATGCCTTGAATTCCCCTAGTGCCGTTGCTTCGCCACCGCAAGCATCGGTGGCCTGGAAATCGAATTCTCCACCACCGCTGAAGCCGACAAAATAACCCCCGAGATACTGTACCTGGCCGGCTTCCGCATCAAAGGTCAGGTTCTCTGGGTCTCCGGGCGTGAACTGGAATACGGTCTTTTCCGATGCCGTGATGTCATTGATGTGACTGATGCTATAACGGTCCGGCTCGAATACCGAAAGCAACAGGGTGCAGCCGGGGCGCGTCGGTGCAGACTTGCTGCTGAACATGAATACGTCTTTCCCGTTGCTGTGACCGGTAAAGGTCGTGGCATCTGTGTGGTGGCCGTTGGCCACCTGAATATGGATTAGTGCCAGACTGCGGTTAGGATCTTCATAGTCGACCCCCATCATTTTGTTGTAGCCCTTGTTCAGCGCGCTGCAGCCAGTAAGCATCGCGGCCGTGGCCACTGCCAGAATTATTTTTTTCAAGAGTTTTCCCCCGTGGTTGTTATTGGTGGTAAGCGAAAAGTGGGCGATCAGCCCCTGTCGGCCGTCAGTGCCTGTATGCGTTTCTGCACGTGAGGCAGTCAGACGGTTCCACCGGGGAACTCGCCAAACGCTTGTTCGTAGGTGTCCAATGTATCCCGCTCGAAACCACACTGCTTGAAGACCCCTGGTTGCTATCTCTTACGGGACAGGGGGGCAGTGTGTGCCCGTGGCTACTTTGGATCAAAGTTCCAAGAAATAGATTTTTGGCGCGAAATTATTTTTAGGGCAAGTGGTTTGAAAAAAGGTACGTCGAAAACGTGATGTATTTCACGTGAGTGTTGGCGTGGATGTGGGAGGTGGGAATTAACTTGGCTTTGCTCTCACGGGATGAGGGGGCAGGGATTAGCTTCGCTTCGCTCGCTGGTCTCCGCGCTTGCGCGCTCCGGCTCGAATGGGGGTTCCCATCCAAATCTGTCCCAGCACCATACAAAAAAGCCCGGCATAAAGCCGGGCTCTTTTGTATGGCGGTGGGGCAGGGATTCGAACCCTGGGACCTGTTACAGTCAACGGTTTTCAAGACCGCCGCTTTCGACCACTCAGCCACCCCACCAACTTGACCGGCATTATACCGGCAGTTTTTTCCCTTACAAGGGGATTTGGAATTTTTTTAACAACTTCAATGGGTTAGCTGCATTTTTGAGCAGCTAACCCACTGAATTCCATCAGCTGGCAGCGGCGGAGTCGGTGTCGTTTTCCGCAGTTGCCGGCTGGCGTTCGCGGTTAACGCGCGGGTCGTTGGCCGGGCGCTGAAGCGGACGCGGTTTGTGCTCGATGGCTGCAGGCTGGGCAGTGTCCAGCGGGCGCAGTTCACCGAGTTCGCGGCGCTGGGTAATTACTTCCAGGTTTTCCAGCGGGCGAGGGTTGATCCGGGGATCGTTGCTCGCACGTGCAGGCTGACGAGTTGTGTCGTCGCTGGAGGTAACTTCTGCCACTGGTTGTGCAGGCTCTGCAGCCGGCTCGGCTTTCGCTTCTTCAGTAGCGGGTACTTCAGTTGCGTCCGCGGCTACCGCAGGGGCTTCGACGGTTTCTTCTACCTGAGCTTCCGCCTTTACCGGCTGCTCTGTAGTTTCGGCAGTCTCGGTAACCGGTGCCTGAGCTTCCGCTTTGGCTTTGGCTACGGGCGCTACCGGCTTGCTTTCGGTGGCTGGTGCGGTTTCGGCCGTTGGCTTCTGGGTTTCCACCACAGCTTCTGGAGCTACTTCAGCTTTTACCGCCTGTTCAGTTTTCACTTCCGGAGCTTTAGGGGCAGGGATGGATTCCTTGCGCACTTCACCTTCGGTGGAGGCTGGCTTTGCTTCGGCCTTGGGTTTGCTTTCTGCAGTACCTTCAACTGGCGCTTCTGCTTTTGGCTCTGCTTTTTTGGCTGGCTTCTCGGCTTTTTCGCCTTTAGCTTCAGTTACTGGTGCTTCGTCACGGTCCGCATCCGCCTGCTGCTTTTTCGGAGCGCTTTCAGAGCGGTTTCTTGAGCGGCGACTTTTGGTTTCGCGCTCGGCTTCCTCGATAGCTTCGCCCACTTCCTGGTTCAGGTTCTGATCTTCATCAGCAGCCGGTGCATTGCCATCTCCGCGACGACCACGACGGCGCGGTTGAGGACGGGCGCGCACATTGCTCGGGCGACGGGCAGGGCGCTGCTCGTCACTACCGGTTTCGTCCTGGACTTCTGCAGCTACTGCTGTGTTTTTAGACTCAAGTTCCTGATTGCTGGTCTGAGCCTGCTGATCGCGACGCTCCCCCCCGCGACGGCGGCGGCTACGGCGCTGACCTTCTCGTTGGGAGTCCCGCTGGCCTTCGCTACGGCGGTCTGCAGTGACTTCCGGAGTCTCTTCCTGGCGCTTCTCGCGTTTTTCACGCTTGTCTTCGCCACCACGCTCCTGACGCTGGTCGTCGCGACGATTGCGGTTGTTGCGACCGCGGCCACGGCCGCCGCGCTGGTTGCGATTGCGCTGCTGGTAGTTTTTACCGCGTCCTTTGGACTTTTTGTGCGTCTTGGCTGATTTGTCGTCTTCGCTGGTGAACAGGGCTGCAATAGCGCTGATCAGGCGGCTGAACAGGCCTGGCTCACGCTTTTCAGCGGCTTTCTTGGGTTTGGCGGCCGGCGTTGGCGCAGGCGCAGTATGGCTGATTTGCTGTACGGCCGGTTGTGCCGGTGCGCGCAGAGGTTCGTCCTCTTTGTTCGCTGTGGATTCTTCAACGATGCTGCCGGAAATCTTGTAGGAGGTTTCCAGGGTTGTGGAATCGTCGTCGCGCAGTCGCTGCACTTCGAAGTGCGGCGTTTCCAGGTCGGCATTCGGAACAATGACCACGCGGGTCTTGTTGCGGGATTCAATGTTGGAGATTGCGCCGCGCTTTTCATTCAGCAGGTAGGTCGCCACATTGACCGGAGTAATTGCACGAATCTCGGCGCTGCGTTCTTTCTTCGCCTCTTCTTCTACCAGTCGCAGAATGGAGAGGGCCAGAGACTTGGTGCCGCGAATGGTGCCCTGACCGCTACAGCGGGGACATACGCGGAAAGTGGTCTCACCCAGAGAGGGACGCAGGCGCTGACGGGACATTTCGAGCAGACCGAAGCGGGAAATACGGCCGACCTGTACGCGTGCGCGATCCATGCCGAGCGCTTTTTCCATGCGCTTTTCAACTTCGCGCTGGTTGGATTTGCTCTGCATATCGATGAAGTCGATGACTACCAGGCCGCCCATATCACGCAGGCGCAGCTGGCGGGCAATTTCGTCCGCTGCTTCCAGATTGATGGTGCGCGCGGTTTCCTCGATATCGCCACCTTTGGTTGCGCGCGAAGAGTTGATGTCAATCGAAATCAGGGCTTCGGTTACGTCGATGACGATGGAGCCACCGGAGGGCAGCTTCACTTCGCGTTCAAACGCGGTCTCGATCTGGCTTTCAATCTGGTAGCGATTGAACAGGGGGATCGCGTCTTCGTAGTACTTAACCTTGTTGGCGTAGTTCGGCATTACCTGGCGAGCAAATTCCGCTGCCAGCTGGTACGCGCCCTGGTCGTCTACGATCACTTCGCCGATGTCGTCGCGCATGTAATCGCGGATTGCGCGGATGATGACGTTGCTTTCCTGGAACAGGAAATGCGGTGCTTTGGAATCGTCGGCTTCTGTCTTGATCGCGGTCCACAGTTGCAGCAGGTAGTTCAGGTCCCACTGAAGTTCTTCACCGCTGCGGCCAACGCCAGCGGTGCGCACGATGATGCCCATGCCGGAGGGTACTTCCACGCTGGAGAGGGCGTCGCGCAATTCACTGCGCTCGTCACCTTCAATGCGACGGGAGATGCCGCCAGCACGCGGGTTGTTCGGCATCAGTACCAGATAGCGGCCAGCAAGACTGATAAAGGTGGTGAGCGCCGCACCTTTGTTACCACGCTCTTCTTTGTCCACCTGGACAATCACTTCCATGCCTTCTTTGACCACATCCTTGATCTTGATGCGGCCTTCGATTTCTTTGGGCTGTTTCAGGAAGTATTCGCGGGAAATTTCTTTCAGCGGCAGGAAGCCATGACGCTCTGCGCCATAGTCGACAAAAGCGGCTTCCAGGGAGGGTTCTACCCGGGTGATTTTACCCTTGTAGATGTTGGCTTTTTTCTGTTCGCGGGTGCGATTTTCAATATCGAGGTCGTACAGCCATTGGCCATCGACCAGTGCAACACGCAGCTCTTCCGGCTGGGTTGCATTGATGAGCATTCTCTTCATGCGTATGTCTATTCCTTGCGTTGCGCAAAGGTGGGACACGCTGAAGCTCGCAGGCTTGTTGTCGTCGCGACCGAGACACATTGGGTCCTCGGTGACGCAGGGTGCCACCCGGGTGCATCCGCCCATTCTGGGTCGGTGTCACCGGCTGGTCACTCTGCCGTAACTCAAGATGCCGATATATCAGTGCGGCACCTTTTCCTGTCAGTTCGGCGTGGCCGTAATAAATTGGCCTGGGCGCAAATCTGACTACCGCCAATATGTTGGGGCGGTATGGATTACATCCTCTCATCACTCTGGGGCCGGCTCGTGGCTGGGCCTGTCATCTGTCTAGTAATTTACCGGGCTTGCCTTGGCAAATGCTCCCCGGGGGCCAGTGCGGTCGCTGGCAACTCATTCGCAGAGTGGGATGTAACTATTCGAGTCTATTTCAAGCGCTGCGGGCGTCAGCCCGTCTTACCTTCGCAAAAATCCCGCATTGGCGGGGTAGTGTCGGCGAGAGACTTTCTGGTCGGGCGCCGCTGCTGAGGGCAGGGCGTTGCCTCTGGATTGATCTCGCTGACAAAGTTTTGTTGATGACGCGGCCATTCCGCGCACCTGCCGATCGACGGTATTTTCTCGAGAACGGCACCTGAGGTTTTTGTATAGCAGAAAAACCGTGCACCGCCGAAAACCAGTCCCAATACAGGCCTGCCGAATATATCACGGGTTTCTTTGCGGCTTCAATGCAATGGTTTCATTTGTCCCGCACATGGCGCTATCATGCGCCTCATGCGAAGTACCCCCCCAAACAAAAAATCCGCCACTCCCAGTCATACCGTTGATTCGGCGCAAGCCCAGTCCGGTGGTTCTGGTGGTGCTGGCGTACAGTTTCTTACCGTTCCCGATGAGCTGGCAGGTCAGCGCATCGATAATTTCCTGCAGGCGCGCCTCAAGGGTGTGCCGCGCTCGCGTATTTACCGGATCCTGCGCAAGGGTGAGGTTCGGGTAAATAAGGGGCGAGTAAAGGCCGAATATCGCCTGAAAGGCGGTGATGTGGTGCGTGTGCCGCCGATCCGGGTGGCCGAGACGCCGGAAAAGCCGGTTGCGGGCGAGCAGCTCAGGCGCGTTCTCGAATCTGCAATACTCTTTGATGAGGGTGGGCTGCTCGTGGTCAACAAGCCGGCGGGGCTGGCGGTGCATGGTGGCAGCGGTGTTCGCCTTGGGTTGATCGAGGCTTTGCGCCAGATGTATCCCCAGAGCCCGTTTATGGAGCTGGTTCACCGGCTGGACCGGGATACCAGTGGCGCGATTCTGGTGGCGCGCAAGCGTTCGGTTCTGCTGCATGTACAGGCGGAACTGCGGGCGGGGCGTATGGGTAAGTCTTATCTGGCGCTGGCAAGTGGCAAATGGCCGCGGAGTCAAAAGCTGGTGGAGGCGCCTTTGCGCAAAAACACCCTGAAAAGTGGTGAGCGGATTGTCGTTGTGGATGGCGAGGGCAAGCCATCGCGCACCCGCTTCCAGGTGATGGAGCGGTTCACGGGGGCGACATTGGTGGCCGCGGAGCCGATTACCGGGCGGACGCACCAGATTCGCGTGCATGCCCAGTTTGTGGGGTGCCCCCTGGCTGGAGATCCGAAGTACACGCCTGACGATATAAATGGTGCATTTAAGGAAAAGGGATTAAAACGTCTCTTCTTACACTCGGCAGAAGTGCGCTGCACATTGCCTGATGGGCGCTCGGTGTCCGTCGCAGCGCCATTGCCGGAAGAGCTTGAGTCGGTGCTGCAGCGCTTGCGGAGCGAAGGCTAGCTCGGCTTGCTGCCGTTGTGCCGGTTAATTGTGAGGTGGTCGGATGCTTGTGATTCTCGATTGGGATGGCACGGTTTGTAATTCCGAAGCGCGCATTGTGGCCTGTATGCGGCGAGCGTCAGAGCGGGCCGGGCTGCCGGTGCTGCATCCCGAGGCGATTGGCAACATTATTGGGCTCGGATTACCGGAAGCAATAGCGAGCCTGTTCCCGGAGGCGCATAGCGAGCAGCGGCAGGATCTTCGCGATTATTACGCTGAAGAGTGGCTCGCAGCCAGAGGGGAGCCACTGGCGCTATTTGACGGCGTGCTGCCAACCCTGGATACGTTGCTGGGGCAGGGGCATCAGTTGGCTGTGGCCACCGGAAAAAGTCGTCGAGGTCTGGCTCGGGAGTTCGAGGAGCACGGTATTGGGAATCTGTTTGTGGCGAGCCGCTGCGCCGACGAGACGGCATCCAAGCCGCACCCGCTGATGCTGCATGAGCTCTTGCAGGAGACCGGCTGCCCGGTAGAGCAGGCGGTCATGGTCGGCGATACCGAATATGACCTGAAGATGGCGGCCGCGGCTAATATGGCCGGTATTGGTGTGAGTTACGGTGTGCACAGTCGTGACCGCCTGCACGCCTGTGGCCCGCTGAGAGTGATTGATCATTTTTCCGAATTGCTGGACGGCCCGCCTGTTGTGGCGTAAGTTGCGGCCGCTTCGCGGGTAGGTTGGTTAGTCGAGCGGGGATATCCCAAATTCGGCAAGCATGGTAACCAGTCGAATTAGTGGGAGGCCGATAAGGCTGTTTGGGTCCGAACCTTCCATTTTTTCGAATAGAGCTATCCCAAATCCCTCCGCTTTAAATGAGCCCGCGCAATCCAGGGGTTTTTCGATACTGACGTAGCGGGAAATCTGATTGGCGGTCAGATGGCGGAAGTGGACGGAGTAGGTTTCGCAGTGGGTCAGCTGCTTGCCGCTGCCGGTATCGAGAAGGCTGATGCCGGTGTGGAAGTTGACGCGCTTGCCAGAGCAATAGCTCAGCTGCTCTTCGGCCGCCTCAATATTGCCGGGCTTGCCGAGCAGGCGGCCCGAGCACTCGGCAACCTGGTCGGAGCCGATGATGAGTGCATCGGGGCAGGTGCTCCTGAGTGCGGCGGCTTTTTCGGTGGCAAGGCGACAGGCTAGCTCGATTGCCCCTTCGCCAGGGTGTGCCTCTTCATTTATATGGGGTGCCCGGCAATCGAACGGAATTCGAAGGCGCTCGAGCAGTGCTTTTCTGTAGCTGGAGCTGGAAGCCAGGATCAGGGTGCGCATTTTGTGGGCGGCCTGTGGTTGCATGGATTGCTAGTCATTTTTTGTGGTTTCAGCGCTGATACTGCGCTGGTGGAATTGTTTTGACAAGGCTCTGGTGAGTCCATAGAATTGCGCGCTTATGTCGACACCCCCTATGAAAACTGCGCTCCCGCGCCGTATAGATGCTCGCAAGCTGGTTCAGCGAGAGCAGCAACTGAAAGGCATTGTGCCGCAGGAATCTTTGCCTCGGTTAATGTCGTCGGTCGAGTCGGTTATCGGTGACGTTGTCGCCGAGTTGGAGTTTGGAAGGGATTTACAGCGTAACCAGATGGTCGAAGGCCGGTTGCAGCTGGAGGTTCAACTGCTCTGTCAGCGCTGCTTGCAGCCGGTTTCAGAGGAGATTCAGGCAGAGTTCAATTGGGGCTTTGTGTGGTCTGAGGAACAGGGTAAATCTTTGCCCAAGTCGTTGGACCCGGTGATACAGGACGGTGATGAGCTGGATCTGTATCAGGTGTTGGAGGATGAGATTTTGCTCAACCTGCCAATGGTGGCTTTTCACGAAGAGGAGTGCGTCCCCAGGGCCGAATTCCAAAGCGGAGATGAGTCAACGGAGGCGGTAGGGCAGCAGGAAAACCCCTTTAAAGTACTGGAACAGTTGAAGGGTTCGTCAAACAAGTCTTGAAGTTGTTTGAAGGGTTTGGGCTCGCCGGTAGGCGCCCCGGTTCCGGTGTTAACTGTTAGTTATGTTTAGGAGCACCAAATGGCTGTTCAACAGAACAAGAAAACCCGTTCACGTCGCGGCATGCGTCGTTCCCACGACTCTCTGAGTGGCCCGACTCTGTCTGTAGACCCGACTACCGGTGAGAAGCATCACCGTCACCACGTGACCAAAGATGGTTTCTATCGCGGTCGCAAAGTGGTTAATGTAGGCGGCGCTTCTTCCGAAGAAGAGTAAGCCTTGTCCAGCCAATTACGATTGGCCGTGGATGCGATGGGCGGGGACTTAGGTCCCCGCTCTGTCGTTCCGGCCTGTGTAAGATTCCTTACCCGCTTTCCTCAAGCCGAGCTCCAGCTTTTTGGCCCGCGCTCGCAGCTTCAATCCCTACTGATTAATCAGCCGCCGGCATTCCGTGAGCGCATGGAAGTTGTTGATTGCGAGCAGGTTATTTCCCAGAGTTGCAATCCGGTTCATGCCTTGCGCCATATGCGCGAGTCATCAATGGCGCGTGCTTTGCAGTCTGTCGGTGACGGCACCTGCGCGGCGATGGTTACATCCGGGAATACCGGCGCGCTACTGGCATTAGGGCGCAGTATTCTGGGTACAGTGGAGGGGGTGCGTAGGCCGGCACTGGGCAAGTCACTGCCGACGGCGGATGGCTCCTGCTTCCTGCTGGATCTCGGTGCGAATATCGATTGCAGCGCGGAAGATCTGGTGCAGTTCGCGCGCATGGGTGTTGAGGCGCAGCGAGTGTTTTCCGGAAGGGAGAGCCTTACTGTCGCGTTATTGAATATCGGCGCTGAAGAGCACAAAGGGACGGAAGAAATTCGTCGCGCGGGCAGGCTCCTCGGTAGCGACCCGTCCATGAATTATGTGGGCTTTGTTGAGGGGCACGATATCTTTGCCGGTGTTGTCGATGTTGTTGTCTGCAATGGCCTGATGGGTAACGTGGCAATGAAGTCTGCTGAAGGTGTTATAAGACTTATTGGTCAAAAGACCTTCACAATCGATAAAAAAGCGCCGATAAAGCGTTTTTTTGGCCAATTAGCCATAAAACTGTTGCGAAAATGGCGCGCACAGCTAGAGCCCGGTCGCTATAATGGCGCCAGCTTTTTGGGGCTCGAAGGCAATGTAATTAAGAGCCACGGTGGTGCCAGTAGTGAGGCATTTTATCGTGCGCTGCTAACTGCGCGGGAATGCGCAATAGCCGATCTGGCCCAGCGCCTCGGCAAATCCATGGCTCTACAGGCGCAGCAACAGACCGGCTGCGATTGAGTCGCCCAAAGGAGACGGCCCCAGTTCAGTTCAATTGGTTAAAGGATGTTCCATGACCAACTCAGCATTGGCGTTCGTTTTTCCCGGTCAGGGCTCACAGCAGATTGGTATGCTGGCTGAGGCTGCGACCGAATTCCCAGAAGTTTCTGAAACTTTCAAGCAAGCTTCCGCTGTCCTCGGCTACGATCTCTGGGATCTTAGTCAGAACGGTCAGCAGGAAGATATCAATCTCACTGAGCGAACCCAGCCACTCCTGCTCACCGCCAGCGTTGCACTGTATCGCGCCTGGCTGGCGAATGGTGGTGCAAAGCCCGCACTGATGGGTGGGCACAGTCTCGGTGAATGGTCTGCCCTGGTTTGCGCCGGTGTACTGGCATTTGAGGATGCGGTTCGCCTGGTGCGCGAGCGCGGTCGTCTGATGCAGGAGGCTGTGCCGGCCGGGCAGGGCGCTATGGCGGCCGTTATTGGTCTCGCTGATGCCGACGTTGAGGCTGCTTGCCGCGAGGCATCACAGGGTGACGTGGTTGCCGCGGTTAACTATAACTCCCCGGGTCAGGTTGTGATTGCGGGCAGCAGTGCAGCCGTCGAGCGTGCGATTGACGCGTGCAAGGCTGCCGGTGCCAAGCGTGCGCTACCACTTCCTGTCAGCGCGCCTTTCCACACAGAGTTGATGCGTCCGGCTGCAGACAAGCTCGCACCTCAGATTGAGGCAACCGAATTTTTTGCACCGGAAATCCCGGTCATTCATAACGTGCATGCAAAAACTGAAACTGACCCGGCTGCCATCAAGGCGCTGATGGTTGAGCAGATCTATAGCCCGGTTCGCTGGACCGCCTGTGTTCAGGAAATGGCGAATGCAGGAGCGAGTGTTCTCGTCGAGTGCGGCCCTGGCAAAGTGCTGTCTGGTCTGGCCAAGCGCATTGATCGCAGTCTGACCGGCCACAATATTGAAACGCCTGCACAGTTGACTGAGGCCGTTGCGGCTACCGCTTAATAATTTTAACTACATTTACCGGCGGCTCTTCGCTTCTAGCCTGGGGGCCGCCTATCGGGAGCATTTATGTCACTTAACACTTCACTGGAAGGGAAGATCGCCCTGGTAACGGGTGCCAGCCGCGGAATTGGCGCGGCGATTGCTGATCTTCTTGGTGCGCAGGGCGCGACGGTTATCGGTACTGCAACCAGTGCTTCCGGCGCCGAAAAGATTTCGGCGCGCTTTGCTGAGAAGGGTGTTAAAGGTGCGGGTATGGAGCTTGATGTTACGAGCCCGGAAAGCCTTACCGCTTTGCTGGTGGCGGTAAAAGCAGAGCACGGTGCGCCAACCATTCTTGTGAACAATGCTGGTATCACGCAGGACAACCTGCTGATGCGCATGAAAGACGACGAGTGGGATTCCGTCATCAATACCAACTTGACTGCGGTATATCGTGTGACCAAGAGCTGCCTGCGCGACATGACCAAGGCGCGCTGGGGTCGCATTATCAATATCAGTTCCGTTGTCGGCAGTATGGGCAATGCGGGGCAGAGCAACTACGCTGCAACCAAAGCAGGCGTTGCGGGTTTCGCGCGCGCGCTGGCTGCAGAAGTGGGCTCCCGCGGCATCACCGTCAATACTGTGGCGCCGGGTTTTATCGATACCGATATGACCAAGGTGCTGCCGGATGCGCAGCGTGAAGCGCTTCTGGGCAAGATTCCTTTGGGTCGTCTCGGTGCACCGGAAGAAATTGCCAGTGTTGTTGCATTTTTGGCCAGTGACGCGGGTGGTTATGTGACCGGAGAGACCATTCAAGTGAATGGGGGCATGTATATGGGCTGATTTTCTTTATAGAAAATTGACCCAAGTACATGATTTTTAAATATTTTTTCCATATTCTGCGGATGGTTGAGAGCGGTGCATTACATCCTGAAAAAATCAGGGTACAATGCCGCCTCGCATTAACCATAAGCTGTGTTAATCGGTTGCTGATCCACCGTTAAAAAAACGGAGTTTTTATGACCAGTGACCAAAACAGATTTTTATCCACTAGGAGTTAAATTGAATCATGAGCAGCATTGAAGAGCGCGTAAAAAAGATCGTTGCTGAACAACTGGGTGTTAAGGAAGAAGATGTAAAGCCTGAAGCATCCTTTGTTGAAGATCTCGGCGCTGACTCCCTCGACACAGTTGAGCTGGTAATGGCTTTGGAAGAGGAATTCGAAACTGAAATTCCTGATGAAGAAGCAGAAAAAATTACAACTGTTCAGCTGGCAATCGATTACATCAACCAGAATCTTGGTTGATTCCCAGCTGGGTAGTTTAAGTAACGGATAAATTTGTTACCCGTTACGCACGATTTGTGAGAGCCGTTCTATGTTGCATAGCGCGGCTCTCCGTGTTTTTGAGTTCATGAAATGTGACCGCTGGCGCGATTGCTGTCATCGGTGAATTAGTATTGCGGGGGAGGCACGAGTGTCGCGGAGAAGAGTAGTCATTACCGGTATGGGCGCAGTTAGCCCGCTGGGCAATACCCTTGAAGATACCTGGGGTGCTTTGCTTAAAGGCCAGAGCGGCGCAGCGAATATCGACAAATTTGATGTTTCAGCTTTTTCAACCCGCTTTGCTGCAACCGTAAAGAATTTTGACCCCGAGCCGCACTTGCCGCAGAAAGAAGCGCGCAAGATGGATATTTTCCTGCAGTTCGGGCTCAGTGCAGGTATTCAGGCCATGGAAGACAGTGGTCTGGAAATTACCGAAAGCAATGCCTCTCGTATCGGTGCGTGTATCGGATCCGGAATGGGTGGTATTGCGGCTATCGAGAACAACGCGATGCTGATCGCAGAGAAAGGCCCTCGCCGGGTTTCTCCTTTCTTCGTTCCCGGTGCCATTATCAACATGGTTGCCGGTAACCTTTCGATCAAATATGGCATGAAGGGGCCAAACCTTTCTACAACAACCGCCTGTACCACTGGTACTCACGCTGTTGGCCTGGGCCTGCGCACCATCCAGTACGGTGATGCCGACGTCATGGTATGTGGCGGTTCGGAGATGGTGACCACGCCCGTGGGGCTCGGCGGTTTCTGTGCCGCACGCGCACTCTCCACTCGCAATGACGACCCGCAAGCGGCAAGCCGCCCGTGGGATCGTGATCGTGACGGTTTTGTATTGGGCGAAGGTGCCGGTGTGCTGGTACTGGAAGAGTATGAGCATGCGAAGGCCCGCGGAGCGAAGATTTACGCGGAACTGTGTGGTTTCGGCATGAGTGGTGATGCGCACCATATGACGTCGCCCCCCGAAGATGGCGCCGGCGCCGCACTGTCCATGCGTAATGCGTTGAATGACGCAGAAATGGCACCGGATGCTATTCAGTACATCAATGCGCACGGAACCTCCACACCGCTGGGGGACAAGGCTGAAATTTCCGCGGTACGTTCCGTATTCGGCGGCGCTCTCGATCAGTTGGCCGTGAGTTCTACAAAATCCATGACCGGTCATCTTCTCGGTGCGGCTGGGGCAATCGAAGCGATTTTCTCCGTAATGTCCCTGAAGGATCAGGTGGCGCCACCCACCATTAACCTGGATAACGTGGATGAAAACTGTGGCGGAGTGAACCTGGTCCCTCACACCGCACAGGAGCGGGTAATTGACGCGGTGCTCTCCAATTCCTTCGGTTTTGGTGGCACTAACGGCTCACTGGTTTTCCGTCGCGCCTAACTTGTACGGCACTGTCGAGACAGTAAATAACTGTCTTGGCAGTGCTGTAACCATTCAGATATGACGCAACCAAAAGCCCTGTTTTTTTCTGACTGCGGATGGGTAGCGTCGCTGCCAGACGATTCTGTTTTCTCGGCAGGTGTTCTCGAGACCATGCGCGCTGAGCGGAAGGCTATTCCTCTATGGCCGCTGCACCGTGCGCGTCTGGCGCGGTGTGCCAGGCCAGCCGGTGATGCCCTCGCGACAATTGAATCCGCGCTTTACACCCTTATCGAGCACTGCAGCAGCTGGGGCGTGTCCACACGTTTGCGGTTACGTTATGGTGTTGTTGGTGGGGGCGTTCGCTGGGATATATCTGCTCATCCGCTATTGCCGCTAACTGAATGGTCCGCAGGAGTCGAGCTGGTTCCCTGCGTCGCCACGTTTCCCGTCGCAAGAAACCGTGCTACAGGCTGCAAAAGCCTGGACAGGGCTGTCTATGAGCGGGCGGCAGCAGAGCTGGGTGCCAATCTCGGTATCTCGGAAGGGCTGATTCTGGATCCCGCCGGCAAGCCGATAGAAACGCTGCGCTGCAATCTTCTGGCGTACTGTGGTGGGGAGTGGGTTACCCCCGACCTCACTTACTACGGTGTACGCGGCGTGATGCGTGACTGGCTGAAAGGAAAATTGGAAATTAAAGAAACTCACATGAATGTCGAGGTTCTAAAAAGGGCTGAAGAAGTCGTGCTCTGTAACAGTCTGCGAGGCGTGATTCCGGTAATCTCATTGCAGGGGCAGCGGATATGGCAGTATGGTTCGGAAGTTCCTCCGGCGACAGCGCGTTTGCAGCAGCTGATAGCAAAAGAATTGTGGTGAATTGATTTGGCAAAAAGTAACAAGAATAAAAAAACTGGACGGCGTAGCCCCATTCTGGGGACTGTTTTGCTGTGCCTTGTTTTGGCTGTGGCACTTGGTGGTTTTTTGTTATGGAAGGCCCAGGTCGCGCTCATTGAACCATTGGATGTGGGCGCTGATGGGTTGCGGATTGAGGTTGAGAAGGGAAGTAATCTGTCCCGAGTGCTCAATCGTCTCGCGTCTGAAAATGTGCTGAACTCTCCGCGCATGATTCGCCTGTATGCGCGTATCAAGGAGCAGACCAGTATCCATCCTGGTGAATACATTATTCCCGCCGGCAGTAACGCAATGGACCTGGTGGGGCGTCTGCATCGCGGAGATGTTACCCGGTATCGGGTTACCATCGTGGAGGGGTGGACCTTTCGGCAGGCGCTGGAACAAATACGCGCGGCGCAGCGAATCGAATCTACGCCAGCTGGCGCAACGGTGGCCGCCGCTACCAAGGCCCTTAACATTGAAGGTAGCCCTGAGGGGCTGATCTTTCCTGATACATATGTGTATCGTTCCGGCACGACGGATATTGGCATTTTGCAGCAGGCATTTGAGCGTATGCAGAGCGTGCTGGAGGCTGAGTGGCAGAACAGAGCGGACGGATTGCCCTATAGCGATGCCTACAGCGCATTGATCATGGCCTCCATGGTGGAAAAGGAAACCGGTGCTCCCTGGGAGCGTGATGAAATTGCCGGTGTCTTTGTTCGCCGCCTTGAAAAGGGTATGCGCCTGCAAACGGATCCCACTGTGATCTATGGTCTGGGCGACGATTACGACGGAAACCTGCGTCGCGCAGACTTGCGCAAGTCCACGCCCTATAACACCTATATGATCAGCGGTATGCCGCCTACACCGATCGCGTTACCCGGTCGCGAGGCGATCCACGCTGCGCTGCACCCGAAAGCGGGCAAAACGCTTTACTTCGTTGCCAAGGGTGACGGTACTCATCATTTTTCTTCCACGTTAAATGAGCACAATCGAGCTGTTCGCGAATACCAGTTGCAGCGGCGTTCGAATTACCGTTCAAGCCCGGTTCAGTCGGAATCTGCGGACCAACAGTAAGAGACAACAATGCAATCGCCCAGAGGTATGTTTATCACCCTTGAAGGAGGGGAGGGGGTCGGCAAGTCGACCAACCTGAAGTTCCTGATTGATTGGCTCACTGACCGTGGGATCGAGTTTGTGCAAACTCGGGAGCCGGGCGGCACGCCGCTGGCGGAACAATTGCGCGAACTTTTACTGCAAAAGCGCGATGAACCCGTAGATCCAACCGCAGAGCTGATGATGGTGTTCGCGGCCCGTGCGCAGCATCTCAGCCAGGTCATTCTGCCTGCACTAAACAGCGGGAAGTGGGTTATTTGCGACCGCTTTACCGATGCTACCTATGCGTATCAGGGCGGTGGCCGTGGGTTGGATCGAGAGCTGATCGCCCAGCTGGAGCAGACCGTGCAGGGTGAATTGCGCCCCGACAAGGTGTTGTTGCTCGACCTTGATCCGGCGGTAGGCCTGACACGTGCGGCGGCTACCGGAGAGGCGGACCGCTTCGAGAGCGAACAGCTCGATTTCTTCCACAAGGTTCGCAATGCCTACCGTGAGCGGGCCGAGCAAGCGCCTGCGCGGTACGCGATTATTGATGCATCCCGCCCTCTGGCGCAGGTTCAACAGCATCTGCGTGAGGAAATGGAGGCTCTGCTTCCGTGAGTAGTGATACCTTGCCAGCGGATACCGGTGTAGCGATCCCTTCTCCAATGCCCTGGCAGTTAAGTCAGTGGCAGCGCCTCGGTGCGCAATGGAAAGCGGGGCGTTGCCCGCACGCCCTGTTGATGAGTGGTCAGCCGGGGCTGGGCAAGCGGCGTTTCGCGGAGGCATTCGCGGCACTTTTGCTGTGCGACCAGCCGCGAGATGGCCTGGCTTGCGGAGAGTGCCGCGGCTGTCAGCTACGGATTGCCGGTTCCCACCCGGATTTCGTCCGGGTTGTGCCGGAAAAAGAGCAGGGGCCTTTGAAGGTCGAGCAGATTCGCCAACTGGGCGATTTCGTCGGCCGCACCAGTGGCCGGGAAGGTGCACGGGTTGTGTGGCTCTCGCCTGCCGAGTCGATGAATGTCAACGCTGCCAATGCGCTGTTGAAAAATCTGGAGGAGCCCTCCAGCTCAGTAGTATTTCTGCTGATCACCGATAGCCCATCAGGGCTGTTACCGACCATTCGCAGCCGTTGCCAGGCAGTGGCGTTTCCCGTGCCGCCGCAGCAGGCGGCGCTGCGGTGGCTCGGTGAGAGCGGCGTGGAGGGCGCCGCTGCGCTGAGTGTGCTTTCCCTGGCGGGTGGCGCGCCTTTGCTGGCTGTAGCGCTGATGGAACCGGAAGTTCAGGAGGTGCGAGATCAGTTTTTTGTCGACCTCACGTCACTGGCGCAGGCCGGAAATAGCGCCGTAGCCCTGGCGGGACGCTGGGAAGTACCGGGAGACGCTGTTGACCTGAACCTGCTACTGCAGTTTTGGCAGAACCTGGTTACGCAGATGCTCAAAGCGCGCAGTACCGATGAAATCAGGGATCAGCAGGTGGCGACACTGTTGCAGCGTTTGCCCGGCAGTGGGCCGGTGAGTTTGAGACCGCTGTTTGACTTCTACGACCATCTGCTTAAAGCCCGCCAGCTATTGACTGGGAACAGCAACCCCAATCGACGGTTGTTGATGGAAGAGCTGCTGATTCGCTGGGCCAAAGTCTTCCGTTGAGAGGCGGGAAAGTAGACATATTGGCAGCGGGCGGGGTACCTTAGCGGGATAACGAAAAATTTAGGGGTTCAATATGAAAGGAATGGGTGGCGGCGCCCGAAACGGCATCCTGTCGTTGAAGATTCAGGATAAGTCGGTGCTGTATGCGGCCTATATGCCGTTTGTTAAGAATGGTGGCCTGTTCATCAACACTGACAAGTCGTACAACCTCGGCGATGAGGTTTTCCTCCTGTTGAGCCTTATGGACGAACCGGAAAAGCTGCCTGTGGCAGGTAAGGTAGTCTGGATTACCCCTTCCGGGGCCCAGGGCAACCGCACCCCCGGTATCGGTATCCAGTTCAATGACAAGGAAAATGCCGCTCAGGGCAAAATCGAAACCCTGCTGGCCGGCTCTCTCGAATCGAGCAGGCCCACTCATACCCTGTAAGGTTTACATGCTGCCAGCATGATGGCTGGTCAGTCTGACCAACGCTGTTAACACACCGCCCCTGGGCGGTGTGAATCTGTATAATCCCCCGCTCACTCATACAATCGACAAGGCTGAATTGCATGCTGGTTGACTCTCATTGCCATCTGGATCGACTCAAACTGGATCAATTTGATGGTGATCTCAGTCGTGTACTGGAGTTGGCGCGCGAGCGCGGTGTTGGAAAATTCCTCTGCGTGGGGATTAGTCTCGACAACGTGGACAGCGTTGTCGCTCTCGCAGCAGAGTACGACGATGTAGTCTGCTCGGTCGGTGTACACCCGCTGGATGTCGATTCCGGGCTCGCCGATGTCGACAAGCTTAAGATGCTGGCGGCAAAGCCTAACGTCGTCGCGCTGGGTGAAACCGGCCTGGATTATTACTACAGCACTGAAACAAGGGAAGTACAGCAACAGAGCTTCATTGCCCATTTGCAGGCAGCGGAGCAGGTGGGTTTGCCGGTAATCGTGCACACGCGGGACGCGCGTGAAGACACTATCGATCTGATCCGGGACCACGGCAGCCGAGAGCATGCAGGCGTGCTGCATTGCTTTACCGAAAGCTGGGAAATGGCAAAGGCGGCGCTGGACCTGAATTACTGCATTTCTCTTTCCGGTATTGTCACCTTCAAAAATGCCGAAGCGTTGCGCGAAGTTGCCAGGCAAGTGCCTCTCGACCGTCTGCTGGTCGAAACCGACTCCCCTTATCTGGCGCCGGTACCTTACCGCGGCAAGCCCAATATCCCGGCCTATGTACGCGAAGTAGCGGAATTTATCGCCGACTTGCGTGGTGTTACCTACGAAGAGCTGGCGGAGCGCACCACAGAAAATTTCTATCGACTTTTCCCTCGGGCAGTCTGAAAAAGTAAACGGCCCGAGACATACAGGAATTACACAGATGCAACAGCAACTAGAGACAATGTTGTCGCTTCAGGACGAGATCAACACCCTCGTCAACAGCGATTGGCGCGGGCAGGATTTTGCCTGGTATCGGGCAATCTGGGTGGAAAGTGCCGAGCTGCTGGATCATTACGGCTGGAAGTGGTGGAAAAAACAAGAGCCCGAGATGGAGCAGGTCAAGCTCGAGCTGGTGGACATCTGGCACTTCGGGCTGAGCCTCGAGTTGCAGCAGGGTACTCCTGCGCAAGTTGCGGAAAAAATGCAGGTAATGCTCGCCAAGAGCGACCGCGTTGCGAAAGATTTCCGGGAAGATCTGGAAGCTTTTACGCTGAACACCCTTTCCTCAAAATTATTTGACCTGAACGGGTTTGCTCAACTTTTGACCGATGTCGATATGTCTTTCGATGATCTCTATCGTCGTTATGTCGGCAAGAATGTCCTTAACCGTTTCCGTCAGGATAATGGCTACAAAGACGGTAGCTACCGTAAAAACTGGGCGGGTCGGGAAGATAATGAGCATCTTGCAGACATCGTACAGCTCCTGGATACCACTGCGGCGGACTACAGTGCACAGCTTTACCGTGCTCTGGAAGCGCGCTATCAGGAAACAGCGGCATCATTGGCCTGACAAATTTGGTCTGATACCGACTAATGTCTGATGAAATTTATTTGCTAAGCCCTATAATGCGGGCGCCTGAAAACAACGGAGATTAATCGTGAAAGCACCTGTTCGTGTTGCAGTTACCGGCGCTGCCGGCCAGATCAGCTACTCGCTGCTGTTTCGCATCGCCTCTGGCGAAATGTTGGGCAAAGATCAGCCGGTAATTCTCCAGTTGCTGGAAATTACCCCGGCACTGGAAGCCCTGAAGGGCGTGGCGATGGAGCTGGAAGATTGTGCATTCCCGCTGCTGGCAGGTATCGTTCAGAGCGATGACGCCACCGTTGCCTTTAAAGACGCTGAATACGCACTGCTGGTTGGCGCACGTCCGCGTGGTCCGGGTATGGAACGTAAGGACCTGCTGGAAGCCAACGCTGCGATCTTCTCAGCCCAGGGTAAAGCCCTGAACGACGTTGCTGCGCGCAATGTAAAAGTACTGGTTGTTGGCAACCCGGCCAACACCAACGCCCTGATTGCCCAGCGCAATGCTCCGGACCTGGATCCGCGCAACTTTACTGCGATGACCCGTCTGGACCACAACCGCGCGCTGACTCAGCTGGCAAACAAGACTGATTCCACCGTAAACGACATCACTCACATGACCATCTGGGGCAACCACTCGGCTACCCAGTACCCGGATCTGCACCAGGCGAAAGTCAACGGTGGTGCGGCGATGGATAAGATCGAACAGGAGTGGTACGAGAACGACTTCATCCCGACTGTTCAGCAGCGCGGCGCAGCGATCATCAAAGCCCGTGGCGCTTCTTCTGCAGCGTCTGCAGCAAACGCGGCCATCGACCACATGCGCGACTGGGCACTGGGCACCGTTGAAGGTGACTGGACCAGCATGGGCGTATACAGCGATGGTTCTTACGGTATCCAGGAAGGCCTGATCTACTCCTTCCCGGTGACCTGCAAGAATGGCGATTGGGAAATCGTTCAGGGTGTCGACATCAACGAATTCTCCCGCGAAAAGATGACTGCCACCGAGCAGGAACTGGCGGAAGAGCGTGATGCCGTAGCGCACTTGCTGCCTTGATCCTCTACGGACAGGGAGCTGAGTAAAGTCAGTACCTTGTCCGTAATCAGGACGAAAAAAACCCGCATCTCGATGCGGGTTTTTTTATGGCCGGTTTCCGATGCAGATCAGAACTTGGCGTTACGCGGCGTACGCGGGAAAGGAATTACATCGCGAATGTTGCCCATACCCGTCACGTAGGAAACGATACGGTCGAAGCCGAGTCCGAAGCCGGCGTGGGGTACAGTGCCGTAACGGCGCAGGTCCCGGTACCAGTCCAGGTGCTCTTTGGGTACATCCATTTCGTCCATGCGTGCATCCAGCTTGTCGAGGCGTTCTTCACGCTGCGCACCGCCGATAATTTCGCCAATACCTGGTGCCAGAACATCCATCGCGGCAACGGTTTTGCCGTCGTCGTTCATACGCATGTAAAAGGCTTTGATGTCCTTCGGGTAGTTCAGCACGATGACCGGCTTCTTGAAGTGCTTCTCGGCCAGGTAGCGTTCGTGTTCGGAGGCCAGATCGATACCCCAGGTAACGGGGAACTCAAACTTCTCGTTGCATTTCTCAAGGATTTCAATGGCTTCACAGTAATTGATACGCGCGAAGTCGTTATCAATGATGTTCTCAAGGCGTGAAATGGCATCCTTGTCGATACGCTGGGCAAAAAACGCCATGTCGTCCTGACGCTCTTCCAGCACGGCGCGGAACACGTACTTCAGCATTTCTTCGGCGAGATTCGCGCAGTCAGCGAGGTCGGCAAAGGCGATTTCCGGTTCCACCATCCAGAACTCTGCCAGGTGGCGGGTGGTATTGGAGTTTTCTGCACGGAACGTCGGGCCGAAGGTGTATACCTTTGAGAGTGCCAGGCAGTAGCTTTCCACGTTGAGCTGGCCAGAAACCGTGAGGAAGGTTTCTTCGCCGAAGAAGTCCTTGCTGTAGTCCACCTCTCCTTTGTCGGTCAGTGGCAGGTTGGTCTGGTCCAGTGTGCTGACGCGGAACATTTCGCCGGCTCCTTCACAGTCGGAGGCGGTGATGATCGGCGTGTGAATGTAGTTGAAACCGCGCTCGTGGTAGAAGCGGTGAATCGCCTGGGCAATACAGTTGCGCACGCGTGCCACTGCGCCGCTTACGTTAGTGCGCGGACGAAGGTGGGCGTATTCACGCAAGTGTTCCATGGTGTGGCGCTTGGGCGACATAGGGTAGGTGTCGGGGTCTTCTACCCAGCCGACAACGGTTACGCTGCTCGCCAGCAGTTCGATAGCCTGGCCTTTGCCCTCGGACGCTTTGACGGTGCCTTCAATATCGACGGCGCAACCCGTGGTCAGTCGCAGCACTTCGGACTGGTAGTTATTGATGCTGGATTCTACGACCACCTGGATCGGATCAAAGCAGCTTCCATCGTGTACGGCGAGAAAGGAGAGGCCGGCTTTAGAGTCCCGGCGGGTGCGGATCCAGCCCTGAATGCGCACGGATTCGCCTTCGCGCTGGCTGGACTTCAGTAGCGTATCGATAGATTCAACTTGCATAGGATGACTCTTGTTGTGTTTAGGCCTGCTCGCGGCCGAGGGTAGTGGCGGCCCGAGCAGCTTGCCGTGGCTTTTGGCCACGGGTTCCCGAATTGGTTGACGCCGGCATCTTGCCGCCTCATCGGGGGAAAATCCAGCCCTGAGGGCATTGCAATTCAAGGAATTTAGCTGCGAGTTGAGGGCGAAGGTATCGGTGCCGGGGGCGGTCTTGCGAGACCTTCCGCGAGAGGGACCTCGCGGAAGAGTCCCCATGGATGGGTTCACGACGTGTCTCGCAAGACCGCCCCCGGTAGCGATACCGCCACCTTATAGGTCATGAGAGCAGCACTTCGGTCCCTGGGGGCCGGTTTGCAGGGGATTATAGATGAGAGGTCATGCAGTGAAGGCCTGACGAAAGCGAGTCTGCGCTTTGATGGTGACTCTTGGTTCAAAAAGCGGCTGTCCTACACTGGAATGGTCACAGTGGTGGAAGTTATAGCCATGGTAAAAGAAGTCGGTGACGCCCGTGGGCGCCGGGCCTGTATTCTGCTTGCCCCTAATCAATCCCTCTCATTTTCCGGAAACCTCTGGGTCTTCATATCTCTGGTAGCGGTGTCGCTCGGGATCAGTATCGCCTTCGCGCTTATCGGCGCCTGGATGGTCATACCCTTTGCGCTGCTCGAAGTCGTCCTGCTGGCGGTACTGTTTGGTTATGTTTACCTGGAAGGTACGCGCCGGGAGGTGATCCGAATCAGTGACGATCGCGTAATGCTCGATTCGAGCCGTGGCAACCTGGGGAAACCTCTGTACCACGCCGAGTTTTCCCGGGACAGCCTGTCAGTTTTGGTGCGGATGGGTGAGATTCCATCGGAGCCGGCAAGTCTGACATTCACCGGCCCGGAAGGGTGTCTCGAAGTCGGAGATTTTTTAACCGATGAGGAAAAAGCCGCGCTTGTCGACAAGCTGGGCTGCTGCGGTATTTGTGCACGTAAAGAGAAGGGGTTCCAGCTGCGGGAATTCTGACCCCTTTTTGTTGGCATCTCATAGATGTGGAATGCGGCCTGTGTATACAGGCCGCATTGGTTATAATCGCGCCAATTTGACGGCCCGGCGCCGCAATATGGCGCAATCAATTTTAGGGGAGGGGAATATGGCATTTCCAAAAATCGGTAATCTGGCACCAGCGTTCACGTTAAAAAATCAGGCGGGTGAAAAAGTCGCGCTGAAGGACTTTCGCGATAAAAAGAACGTCGTGCTCTATTTCTACCCCAAGGCCCTTACCCCGGGCTGTACTACCCAGGCCTGTGGCATCCGGGATAGCGCAAAAGAATTTGCAAAGCGCGATACCGTGGTTTTGGGGCTCAGCCCGGACCCGGAAGCAAAGCTGCAAAAGTTTATCGATAAACACGAGCTGAATTTTGATCTGCTTGCCGATGAGGATCATAAGATCGCTGACAAGTATGGCTGTTGGGGGCTCAAGAAATTTATGGGACGTGAGTACATGGGGCTCTTGCGTACGACCTTTATCATCGACAAGAACGGCAAGCTCCGTCACATTATCGATAAAGTGAAAACCAAAACCCATCACGACGATGTGCTGGCCTGGATCGACGAAAATATTGCGTGACCGGCGTTAGTCATAAAAGGCAGGAAAAATCAGAAGGGAAGGCGGCGACTTGATCACAAATGGCCTGGCAGGCGTTACAACAAGCGTGAACAGGTCGAAAAAAATTCGCTGTCGTCCCTTGCTTTGTCTCAGTTTGGTCTATACTGGCTTGTGTAAAGGAGCGCCGCCCAACCGTCTAACCCGGAGCGATTGAGTGTGGTGCGAGGAAGTTGTATAAGAAGTCACTACTCCGGGAAGGCTTCAATGCCTGTTTTCAGGTGCGCCCCCGCACCCAGGTAGTAGTCAGCATCGCTGGCAGTGGTATTCAGGGACTCGCAGGAAGCGGGCGTAGAACAATAACCGCGGCTCAAGGAACCCTTAAAGGAGCAGCTCAATGAACCATATTCAGCCAGATCAAGCTTCGCTCTCAGAAGACAAGCCTTTGCAGCAGGCCAGGTTGTCGGGTGATCCCAACATCCTGGATCAACTGTTGGCTCCGCCGGAAGCCACCAGTTTTGGCATCGCTGCACGGGTGATCGATGTATTGGAACAACGGATTGGTAAAGCATCACTGGCAATTCGTCCGGTCGCATCTGACCTCAGTATGTCTACCCGAACCCTTCAACGTCGTTTGCAGGAGCATAACCTGAGCTTTGCATCGCTTCGCGATCATGTGCGTTTTCGCCATGCGGTGCATTTCCTCAAGGATACTGCGCTCAGTGTCGATGGCATTTCCCGTATTCTGGACTTTTCTGATCGGACCAGTTTTACCAGCGCGTTCAAGCGTTGGACCGGCATGTCTCCGACAGGTTATCGCCGTCAGGTCCGCCAGCGGTTCTGATCATCAAAAATTGACCAACCTCGCATCACGTAATCCAGAGCAGCTGTGTAAGCAGCTTCTCTGGATTGCCTATGTCTGATAAAGCCGTTAGAGTTGGCGGCTGTTTTCTGCCAATTCTACTGAGGTTTGAACCATGGATTTCTTTATTCCCGCAGCGATGGCTCAAGCAGCCGCACCGGCTCCTCAGGGTAACCCGCTGGTAACCCTGTTGATGTTCGCCGGCCTGTTCATTTTTATGTGGCTGTTTATTATTCGCCCGCAGCGTAAGCGCCAAAAAGAGCATCAGGAACTGGTTGGCGCCCTGAAAAAGGGTGATGAAGTTGTAACGACAAGTGGCATGCTCGGCCGCGTAGAAAAGGTAGACGATGATTATCTGGTGCTCGAAGTTGCTGATAACATGAAGCTCAAGTTCCAGAAAGTCGCCGTTCACGCGATTTTGCCGAAAGGCACCATCAAGAATATCTGATGCCCGTTCGCTCAGAGGTAAACGCCCCTTAGATTCGTTGACGATAAAAAGCCCGGCTTCGCCGGGCTTTTTATTTGTGCTTGAAATTGCGTGTGGGAGAAGGAGTGAATAATGGCGATTGATTACCCGAACAGAGTGAGCCTGGCGAATCTGCCAACGCCTTTACAGTTACTGGGCCGGATTACCGAGTTGTATTCGCAACCCTATGCCGGCCCGCGTATATGGATAAAGCGGGACGACCTTACCGAAAGTGCAATGTCGGGGAACAAGTTGCGCAAGTTGGAGTTTATCATCGCCGAAGCGCAGTCCACCGGTTGTGACACATTAATCACTTGTGGTGGGGAGCAATCCAACCACTGCCGCGCCACGGCTCTCGCGGCTGCAAAAATGGGGTTGCAATCCCACTTGATTCTTCGGGGGGGCAACAAGCCGTCTGACGGGCAGGGGGCCGACGGTAATTTGCTGGTGGATTATGTTGCGGGCGCCAATGTTTCGATCTACCCGTTGCGCCAGTACGTGGAGGGGCTTCCAGAGCTTTTCGCACATTGGGCACAGCACTATGAAGCCTTGGGCAGACGGGCACTCTGTATCCCCACGGGCGGCAGTGATGGTTTGGGGATCTGGGGCTACATTCGGGCTGCCGAAGAACTGGCGGAGGATTGCCATCGACACAAAATTGAACCTGAACATATCGTATGCGCCACGGGCAGTGGTGGCACCCAGGCCGGATTGACACTTGGCGGCCATCTAATAGGGGCTGGTTACCAGGTAACCGGTTACGCGGTTTGTGATGACACCGAATACTTCGTTCAGAAAGTAACCGGTGATGTGGAAGACTGGTGTCGTCGATACGATAAAAAGCTGTCGCCGGGATGCCTGAATATTTCCGTGAATGATCGCTATATCGGTCCTGGTTATGGCGTTGCTGGCAAGGAGGTATACGAAACGATCGCCACGCTCGCGCAAACGGAAGGAATATTGCTGGACCCGGTCTATACCGGCAAGGCCTTCCATGGTCTGCTGCAGGAAATTAAGGCCGGTACTTATGCGGGCTGCAAGGACGTGGTTTTTGTCCATACCGGCGGCCAGTTTGGGGTATTCCCCCATCGCGCGCATTTCCCGCAGCCATGAAGAAGCGCTTGGGCCCTGGTAAATACATTTTGCGACAGACCCGGCAGAGTTGATAAATTAATTGCCAGATTGATCAAATCTTGGCAGAAATAGAGTCTATCTTGCTGATATTTGGCGGATTACTGTTCTCGCGCACCTTTAGCTGCTAATCTGCCGAACAGCTTGTTATTGCGCCTTTTCTGGCGGCGAAAGATTAATCACAATAAATATGTAGTGGGGGTTAGTTTGGAATCCTTCAATCAACTGTTGTTATCCCTGGATGGCCTGTTAGGCTCCGCGCCCTGGTTTCCGTGGGTGCTCCTGGGGGTAGGTTTTTTCTTTACCTTGTATCTTGGGTTCCCACAAATTCGCTACTTCGGGCACGCGATCAAGATTGTTCAGGGCAAATACGATAAGCCCGGTGATCCCGGTGATACCTCCCACTTCCAGGCGCTGTCCACCGCGCTGTCAGGAACGGTTGGTACGGGTAATATCGGTGGTGTGGGGCTGGCCATTTTTCTTGGTGGGCCCGCGGCGCTGTTCTGGATGTGGGTTACCGCCTTTCTTGGTATGACCACTAAATTTGTCGAAGTAACCCTTTCTCACAAGTATCGTATCAAGGCAGCTGACGGCTTCTATGCTGGTGGCCCCATGTTCTATATGGAGCGCCGCCTGAATATGAAATGGCTGGCGGTGATTTTTGCGATTGCCACGGTTATCAGCTCTTTTGGTACGGGCAGCCTGCCGCAGGTCAATAACATCGCTCAGGCCATGCACGATACCTTTGGTATCGACAAGATGCTCACTGGCGGCGTACTGGCGATTTTGCTGGGCCTGGTGATCATTGGTGGTATCACCCGTATCGCCAAGGTGACCTCCACAATCGTACCGGTAATGGCCGTGTTGTATGTGATTGGCGCACTGGCGGTGATCCTATACAACTATCAGAACATCATCCCGTCTTTCGCTGCGGTGTTCACTGATGCATTTAATGGCAGCTCTGCGGTTGGCGGTTTCCTGGGTGCGACCTTTGCCTACGCTTTCAACCGTGGTGTTAACCGTGGCCTGTTCTCCAACGAAGCAGGGCAGGGCTCGGCCCCGATTGCTCACGCCGCGGCACGCGCTGATGAACCGGTCTCCGAGGGAATGGTGTCGCTGCTTGAACCTTTTATTGACACTCTGATTATCTGTACGCTGACAGGTCTGGTGATTCTTTCTTCCGGTGTCTGGACCGAGAAGCATATGAACCGCTTCGAGCGTGCGGACATGATTGTGTTGGCCGGTAGCTACTCCGATAAGGACGAGGCGGACGTGCGGCAGCTGTTCGGCTATCTGAACAGCAAGGATTCGGAAGTGAAGCCATATACCGGTAATGTTGTTGTTGCCGATGGTCGTCCGCTGAATCAGGAAGAGTTCACCATTATCAATGCGCGATCTGTGGCGGAAGACGTTGAATTCCGTGTGGCCGATGACAACTACAGTGGCGAGTTGAACGTAATTGAAGGGCGCTTTGTCAATCAGAACGTGGATGTGTGGGGCAACTCCCTGCTGCACTCTGTGGCACTGACGAATCGGGCCTTCCAGCGCGGATTCTTCGGTGAGTTCGGTAGTTACATTGTCACTTTGGGTATCCTGCTGTTTGCATTCTCAACGGCGATTGCGTGGTCCTATTACGGTGACCGCTCAATGATCTACCTGTTTGGTCCCAAAGCCGTTATGCCGTACCGCCTTGTCTATGTAGTGGCATTTTTCTGGGCTGCGGTAGAGGATACGACCATTATCTGGAACCTTTCCGCAGTGGCCATCGTGTTGATGACACTGCCAAACCTGTTCGGTATTTCCATTCTTGCGAAGGAAATGAAAGATACCGTAAAGGATTACTGGAAAGATCCGAGTCACAAGTAGTAGGACTTTCGCCCGGGGAGCGCTCCGGGCAGAAATAAAAAACCCGGCTAATGAGCCGGGTTTTTTATTTGCTTTGATGAGAGGTCTGCACGTGATTACACGTTCAGTAGTAGATACTCGCGCTCCCAGGAGCTGATCACGCGGTTGAACTCTTCGTACTCATCGCGCTTGATGCAGGCCCATGCCTTAACAAATTTTTCCCCGAACATATCCGCCGCTTCAGGACATTCAGCCAGCAGGCTCAGAGCATGTTCCTGTGTGCGGGGCAGGGTAATCGGCTCACTTGAGCAGTCGCCCTTGTAGGGTTCGCTAGGTTTTACTTTGTTCATCATGCCCAGGTAACCACAGGCGAGAGACGCCGCAATGGCCAGGTAGGGATTACAGTCTGCACCGGGGAAGCGGTTCTCGAGGCGCTTGCCTTGTGGTGAGCTGTCTGGGACCCTGAGGCCGGTGGTGCGGTTGTCATAACCCCAGTGGAGGCTGGTGGGCGCTGCCATTTCAGGGGTAAAGCGTCGGAACGAGTTTACATTCGGCGCAAAGAAAGTGATGAAACCGGGGGTATATTTCTGCATGCCGCCGATAAAGTGCAAAAAGCGTTCATTTTCATTGCCGTCATCGTCGATGAAAATGTTTTTGCCGGTCTCGATATCAACAATGCTCTGGTGCAGGTGCAGGGCGCTGCCGGGTTCGTGCTCCATCGGCTTGGCCATGAAGGTTGCGTAAATACCGTGACGCAACGCTGTTTCACGTACTGTGCGCTTGAAGGTAAAAACCTGGTCGGCGAGTTTCAGCGGGTCCCCGTGCAGGAAGTTGATTTCCATTTGTGCGGTGCCGGATTCGTGAATCAGTGTGTCCACATCCAGACCTTGCGCCTCGCAAAAATCATACATGTCTTCGATGATCGGCTCGTACTCGTTCGCGGCATCGATACTATATGACTGGCGGGTTTTTTCCGTGCGACCGGAACGCCCTACGGGCGCCTGCAATTTTTCATCGGGATCGAGATTGCGTTTTACCAGATAAAACTCGACCTCGGGCGCAACCACTGGTTTCCAGCCCTGTTCGGCGTATTTGTCCAGAACGAACTTCAGAATATTCCGGGTGCTGATCGGATGGGGCTTGCCATCGCGGGTATAGCAATCGTGGATAATCTGGGCAGTGGGCTCATTGGCCCAGGGGTTGAGGCGGATGGAGTCGGGGTCGGGTACCAGCAGCATGTCGGTATCTGCCGGGTCCACCAGCTCATTGTGCTCGTCAACGTAATCACCGGTTACCGTCTGCACCAGAATACTCTCGGGCAGACGGCTGTCTTCGGTGAGGAATTTGTCGGTCGGGGTGAATTTGCCCCGAGCATTGCCAGACATATCCGGAACCAGGCACTCGACCTCAGAAATAGAGTGTTCTGCGAGCCACTGGGTAATCTTGTCCATGTTACACCTTGATTGTGTATGGTCGTCCCCGGAATGGGGTTTATTAGTATAGAGCCCGTCGCGCCGCGACCAGAATGCGACGTGTTGGGCGCTGCAGTTTGTCGGAAAATTTCAATATTGGACACTGCAGGCTTTGATTATGACAAAAACCCGAATTATTATTCAATAAATATTGAATGATAATTCGGTTTTAGCCGACCTTTTCCGGAGTTGCTTTCATGTCATCTAGTGGAACCGTTACCAAATTGCTGGGCCACATTGATTCCTATTACGCTGCGAGCGCAAATTCGGCGCCCCAATATCGGGCGCTCGATCAAGAGATTGAGGCGGATGTGTGCATTATTGGTGCAGGATATACAGGCCTTTCTTCGGCCCTGCACCTGGCCGAGCGGGGCTACAGGGTCGTTGTGCTGGAGGCTGAGCGGGTGGCCTGGGGTGCTTCCGGCAGGAATGGTGGTCACGTCGGCGTGGGACAGCGCAAGGGTCAGGAGGATCTGGAAAAGATGCTGGGCCTGGAAACAGCAAAAGCACTTTGGGATCTGGGCCTTGAGGCGGTGCAACTGGTCGAAGACCTGGTGGAGCGGCACCAAATTCAGTGTGACCTGAAAAGGGGCATTATGCATCTGGCGGCTAAACGTAGCCACAGCGCCTGGTTGAAAGAAGAGGCTGAGCTGCTTCAGGAGCGTTACGGCTATGACCAAATGCGCTATGCCGAACAAGACGAAATCCGCTCCCTCGTGGGCTCAGACTGTTTCTATGGTGGGCAGGTGGATAGCGGCTCGCTGCACCTGCACCCGCTCAATTTTGCACTCGGTATTGCTGAAGCCGCCGCCAAAGCAGGGGTTCAGTTCTTTGAGCACAGTCGGGTAACCAGCTATTCCGGCGGTTCCCCGTGTATCGTCAACACTGCCAAGGGAAGAGTGCGAGCGAAAAAGGTGATCCTTGCCTGTAACGGCTATCTCGGTGGTCTGGAGCCGCGGCTGGCAGGCAAGATCATGCCCATCAACAACTTTGTGCTGGCGACCGAGCCGCTGCCAGATACTTTGGCACAAGAATTGATAGCGAACGACTACGCGCTGCAAGACACGCTGTTTGTGATCAACTATTGGAAGCTCTCCGGAGATAACCGTCTGGTGTTTGGTGGTGGGGAGAACTATACCTCGCGCTTCCCTCAGGATATTCGCGCCTTCGTGCGCAAGTACATGCTGAGGGTCTATCCACAACTCGCCGATACAAGAATCGATTACGGATGGGGTGGGACCCTTGCCATCACCCTCAATCGGATGCCCTGTGTCGGTCGCCTGGAGCCCAATGTTTTCTACAGTCAGGGCTATTCTGGCCACGGTGTTCCAACGGCCACATTCGCCGGTAAATTACTCGCAGAAGTTGTTGCCGGAACCGAGGAAAGATTTGATATATTGGCGCAAATTCCGACTCCCAGCTTCCCTGGCGGGACGCTGTTGCGTTGGCCCGGCCTCGTAGCGGGAATGCTCTATTACAGCTTGAAGGACAAGCTGGGCGGGTGAATCAAAAAGTTGAACAAAAATTCGGTTTGTGGGATAACGAACCGACCTATTAAAACGCTGGGTAACGTCCTGAGTGGTAGTAAATGGGCAGAAACCCGAAAAAAAATAACCTACGGGGAGTAACGATGACATTTTCAGACCAGCGATTTGGTATCAATAAAAACCTGCTGGCTTCCGCCATTGGTGCGGTTGTGTTGACCGTAAGCACCGGCGCGAGCGCAGCGGAAATCGAAGAGGTCACGGTTACCGCGCAGATGCGTGCGGAGTCACTCAAGGATGTCCCGATGTCCGTAAGTGCGTTTACCGGCGACTCCATCAAGCAATCCAATCTCACAGACTTCAAGGACCTGTTCGCCATGACCCCGGGGATCTCCGGGGAAACGTCAGACTCGTTTTTTGATGCCGTTTCAGTCCGTGGTGTGAACAACAACAGCTTTGGCTCTGGCAGTGATCCGGCCCTGGGTGTATTCCTGGATGGTGTCTACCAGAGCCGTACCGGTGCTACACCGAGCATGTACGATGTGGAGCGTGTGGAGGTCGTCAAGGGGCCGCAGGGTACCCTGTTCGGTCGTAACACCGCGTCCGGCGCCATTTCCATGACCTCCCGAAAGCCAGGTGAAACCTTTGCTGGCGATATCTCGGTTGGTGCTGGCCAGTATGGTCGTACTCAGTTTGAAAGTGCTGTCGATATGCCGGTTAGCGAAGATCTCGCGGTGCGTATTGCCGGCAAGCACTTCAAACAAGATGGACACGTGAAAAACCTGGCTGGTGGCCGGGACCTGGGCGCCAGTGAAGTGAATGCAGGACGTATCACCGCCGTTTACGACGGGTTCGACTCCACTACCGTAACGCTGCTTGCCCAGTATGAAGATCGTATCAGTGACGGCACCATCTACCGGGCTTTCGACAGCGGCGCCGGGTATAACTATGCAATCCCGGAAGGTGCTTACGATGAGGTGTACAACGACGTCGAGGGTACAGACCAGTCGGAAATCGCCGATGTCATCCTTACCGTTGAGCATGAGTTGGCGGGTGGCAGTACCCTGAGCTCCATTACCGGCTACAAGACACACAACTACACCTACCTGGAAGATTTTGACGGTACCGCGCAGCCGATCGACACCTATGTTCGCGACCAGACTGGCGATTTCTTCAGTCAGGAGTTCCGCTTTACCTCCAATAGCAGCGGTCCGTTCAACTATGTGCTGGGGGCTTCTTATTACAAAGAAGAACTCAATGCCTTCTTCGCGGGTATCGACACCGAAGATTTCATTTGTGATGGGATCTACGCGGACGAATGGGAAGAGGGGCTGGATAGCTTCGTAACCTGTGACGCGCTGCCGCAAGATGTTCTGGATGAAGCTTTCGGCTTCGAGGGTGAGTCCTGGGAGTATGCGCCGGGTGCTCTGTCCATCGAGGCCGCGGATACTGTGGGCAAATATTCCGGCTGGGGTGTGTTTGCGAACACCACCTTTGACCTGACCGATGCAACGACGCTCGGGTTCGGGGTACGTTATACCGAAGATGAAAAAACCTACGATGTGGTTTCCCCCTGGCCGGATACCTGGACCGGTGGCTGGAACTATCAGGCGATGTATACCGACGAAGATGGCATCGGCGGCAACCACACCTGGAACAATGTATCCGGTCGCGTGACCCTGACGCATGACATCAGCGATACGTTGACCACATACGCCAGTGTGGCCACCGGCTACAAGTCCGGCGGTTTCGACTACCTTTCGTACCACATCACTGATCCAGCGTACGGCAGCGATGAGGACAGTCAGTACGAGTGGCTGGATGAGCAGGGCTACGAGGTCAGTGCGAGCAACGCAGAACCCAGCCGTTTTGATGAAGAAACTGTTCTGTCCTACGAGTTGGGCGTGAAAGCCCGTCTGCTGGACAATCGCCTGGCTCTGAATGCGGCGGCGTTCCAGTACTCGTACGAGGATATGCAGCAGGCATTCTGGGTAGGCGCTGCAGCCATTACCCGCAATGTTGGTGAGTCTGAAGGTCGCGGTCTGGAGCTGGACGCGCGCTGGCTGATTACCGATAACCTGGATCTCTATTTCGGTGCGGCATTGCTGGATACCGAGTTTAGTGGCGCTCCGGAAGAGCTTTGCGATGCCTGTAACGGAAACGAGATGGCATTTTCGCCGAAGTTCTCTTCAGCTACCGTGTTGACCTATACCCAGGCGACCGGTCTGGGTGAGCTGTCTTACTCTGCGGAATACACCTACACCGGTGAGCAGTGGGCTGATCTGGAGAACACCGAGGCGGTGAAACTGCAGGCGCGCAATGTCGTTGATCTGCGGGTTGCGCTGACTTCTCAGGATGAAAGCTGGACTGCCGGCGTATATGCAGAGAACCTGACCGGTGAGGAGTACTACCACTGGGGCTATGCGGAAGCGCTGTACAACCTTCCGGCAACCAAGACCGATCCGTCGCGCGGTCGGGTAGTAGGGGTAAATCTCGACTACCGGTTCTGATCTACATAGCTGTATCTTTTTCATTCTCACAGGATGGACAAAAAAACCGGCGCATTGCGCCGGTTTTTTTGTTAAAAAAGGGGCCTGAAGTGAAAGGAAATCGAAGTGTCGACAGCAGAGCAAAAACGTCGTAAAAATCAGCTCGCCCCCCGGCGAGAGCCCGTTCAGGCACGCGCACGGGAGCGCGCGCGGCAGATTCTGGATACCACGGGGCGGTTATTGGAGCAGGTGGGGCTCAATGATCTCACGACCATCCTGATCGCCAAGGAATTGGGGGTTTCGGTAGGTTCCGTTTACCACTATTTTCCCAACAAACACGCGATCCTCTATGCCATGGGCGAACAGTGGCTGGCGAGTCTCACTGAGCGTCTGGATGAGCTGGCAGCCAGTGAGCTGGAGCAGCTGAGCCTGGAATCCTTCCTGAATGAACTGCTCGATCTCTGGCTATCGGTCTACCAGGATCAGCGAGGCCTGCTGCCTCTGGTCCAGGCCATGTGGGGTATCCCGGAACTCCATGAGCTGGACGAACGGCATGACGAACTGGTCATCAACCACCTGGTGGCAATGTTTGAGCGTCTCGGTTTTGTTTGTCCGCCCAATGAAGCCAACCGCCTGGCGAGGGCGACACTGGAAACCTGCCACGCGATATTGCTGGTAATCGTCAATCAGCAGGGCGTGCGCGCCCAGAGAACCCGCAGTGACCTGCAGAATATGTTGATGGTGCTGCTGGAACCGCACCGGAATGAGTCCCGCCCGTCGGGTCTGGATGATGTGGAGGCTCCTTGAGCAAAACCTCGCAGGCAAACAAGCTTATTATCGCGATTTCCTCTCGAGCGCTGTTCGACCTCAGGGAGAGTCATCGCGTATTTGAAGAGCGGGGCGTTGAGGCCTTTGCTGATTACCAGATAGAGCGCGAGAACGACGTCCTGCCAAAAGGAGACGCCTTCGCACTGGTTGAGAAGTTTCTCCAGATTAACAAACGTCTGGAAGGTGATGCTCGTGTAGAGGTGGTGCTTCTTTCACGCAACAGTGCCGATACGGGCTTACGCGTGTTTAATTCCATTGAGCACTACGGTCTGGATATTACCCGGGCAGCTTTCTGTAATGGCGAGAGTCCGTATCGCTATATCGGTCCCTTTGGCTGCAATCTGTTCCTGTCTACCGATGGCGGTGATGTTCGCCGAGCTCTGGAGCAGGGGGTGGCTGCGGCGACGCTTATTGCCGGAGGTGCGCGGGAGCGGGGTGACGACGTCCTGCGGTTTGCCTTTGACGGCGATGCGGTAATTTTTTCCGATGAAGCCGAACAAATCTTCAAGCGCGACGGGCTGGCGGCATTTACCACTGCGGAGCGCGCCTCTGCCAAACAGCCGTTGGGAGGAGGGCCGTTCAAGGGATTTCTTGAGGCGCTCCAGAAGTTGCAGGCCGAATTTCACCCGGAAAACTGTCCGATTCGCACCGCACTGGTTACGGCGCGTTCCGCACCCGCGCACGAGCGCGTCATACGTACATTGCGCGCATGGAATGTACGAATCGACGAGTCCGTATTTTTGGGCGGCTTGCCCAAGGGCGAATTTTTGCGTGCCTTTGGCGCGGATGTTTTCTTCGATGACCAGCCGGCGCACTGCGCTTCCGCGGCGGAACATGTGGCGACAGGTCATGTGCCGCACGGTATTGCCAACCTCGAGAGCTGATACACCATCAGTTTTTATTCCGGCTTTTGGCATCAGATCCCATTTCATTCCTGTAGTTCGGATTGGCTATTGGCTCAATTATCCATTCGCTGCTATGCTTTTCCCGCATAAAGTCAGGGGTTTTTTATAACCAATGGCTGGCGTAAATTCAGGCGAATGACAGGGAGAGACCATGAAGCTTCAGCAGTTGCGTTATATATGGGAAGTCGCGCATCACGACCTCAATGTTTCTGCTACCGCGCAAAGCCTGTATACCTCCCAGCCCGGCATCAGCAAGCAGATCCGTCTGCTGGAAGATGAGTTGGGCGTAGAAATCTTCGCTCGCAGCGGTAAGCATCTGACTCGGGTAACGCCGGCGGGTGAAGCCATTTTGAAAACCGCCGGCGAAATCATGCGCAAGGTGGAAAACATCAAACAGGTTGCGCAGGAGTTCAGTAACGACAAGCGCGGCAGCCTCGCCATTGCCACTACCCACACCCAGGCACGCTATGCGCTGCCTACAGTCATTAAAAGCTTTATCGCTCGGTACCCGGAAGTTGCCCTGCATATGCATCAGGGCACGCCAATGCAGATCTCAGAAATGGCCGCTGATGGCACGGCGGATTTCGCTATTGCCACCGAGGCGCTGGAGCTGTTCAGTGACCTGGTGATGATGCCGGTGTACCGCTGGAACCGCTGTATTCTGGTGCCAAAAAATCACGAGTTATGTCAGCTTTCCAAACTCACATTGGAGGAAGTGGCCAAGCATCCGATTGTTACTTACGTATTCGGGTTTACCGGCCGCTCAAAGCTGGACGAGGCCTTTTTGGAGAAGGGGCTTTCACCCAAGGTGGTGTTCACTGCCGCAGATGCCGACGTCATCAAAACCTATGTTCGGCTGGGCCTGGGCATTGGCATCGTTGCTGATATGGCAGCGGTGGAGGATGAAGATGATGACCTGGTAGCACTGGATGCCAGTGAGCTGTTTGAATCCAGTGTGACCAAGATTGGTTTCCGCAAGGGTATTTTCCTGCGGGGCTTTATGTACGAATTTATCCAGCAATTTGCCCCGCACCTGACTCGCGAGCTGATAGACCAGGCGGCTCAGGCCTCGTCGCGCGCGGAAGTCGATGAATTGTTTTCCCATCTGGAACTGCCGGTGTATTGATCCACTCGGGTCGCGGCAGGGCAGGTAGTAGAGCGGACAAGCGCTCGGGCATGGATCGGTGCCTACTGCAGGCCTTTCAGCACTTCCTTGGCAAATTTGAAGTACACGGTGTAAACCTGAGGTGCTTCGCCTTCTTTTTCTACAACAAAAAACGGCGCTCGCTGAACCTGCAGTGATTGCGCAAGTTGCATGCCGGGGCTTTCAGGATCCCGCTCATCGGCGATCAGGACCTGATCAAGAAACTTCTCCTGATCGTTTTCCTTCAGCTTCTGCTCTACGTCTTTGCACTTCGCACAGAGTGAGCCGTCTGCAAGCACTTTTTTAACCAGGGTAATCCGCATCAGTACTGCCTTGTCTTTCACAGCGGCGCCGCTGATCGGGGCCGATGAAATCATTTCAAATAGGTATGGGGACTGCGAGGTGTGTGCAGTCTGGCGCGAAATCTAGCAGAGCGTGGGGGTTCGGGGAAATATCGAACGGCGATATCCCTATAACTTTTGCGATCGAGACGCGGCGAACAATTATGTTGACCGATCAGTGAGTACTAAAGGCGGACTCCAGGGTTTTCAACAGAATACGGATTTTATCGAGGCACTCCCGGTGTTCAGCGGCCGGGATGGAGTCGGCCACGATGCCTCCGCCGGCGGCACACTCGAGCTTGCCGCCGCTAGCCGTCAGCGTACGAATTGCGATGTTCGTGTCGGCACGCCCGCAAACACTGATGTAACCGATGGAGCCGCAATAGACCCCTCTCGGGCTTAGCTCCAGTTCCCGGATCACTTGCATTGCCCGGCGCTTTGGCGCGCCGGTAATTGAACCCCCGGGAAAGCAGGCGGCCAGTACTTCAGAAAACTCCACCCCTTGCGGTAGTTGGCCGGTGATCGTACTGACGAGGTGGTGCACGTTCGCGAAGCTTTGCACGGCGAATAATTCGGGTACGCGAACGCTTCCGCGCCGGCAGACCTTACCAAAATCATTGCGCAATAAATCCACAATCATCAGGTTTTCCGCACGATCCTTGGTGCTGTCCGCCAGCATTTGTGCGGCCAGGGAATCTTGCTCTGGGTCGCGGTGGCGAGGCGCGGTTCCCTTGATGGGCTCTGTCTGTAGTTGATCGCCATCACCGTGTATGAAGCGCTCGGGCGATAGACTCAGGATCTGCCCCTCAGGCAGCGACATATACGCGGAGAACGGACCGGCAGCGGCTTCGCGTAGGGCCAGGTAGGCCGTGAGCGGGTCACCGTCATACTCGCTGAAAAAGCGCTGGGTAAAATTAGCCTGGTAGATATCACCGGCACGGATATAGTCCAGAATGCGCTCCACACGCTCCGCGTACTGCGTTTCACTGTATTCATGTCTGAACGGTGCTTTGAGGTTAAAGCCTTCGCGGCGCAGCGGTTGGGACCAGTCAAGCTCACGAAAGCGCGCGATGAGCTCATTGCGCTGTATTGCCGTGCAAGCGGGGTGGAATACAAGGTGCGAGGCACGCAATTGGTGATCGATGATCAGTGCCCAGGTATAGAGGCCAAACGAAGCTGCAGGCAGCAAGGTTTCCCTTGTGTCAGGGGCGATAAAATTGCCGCGATTGCCGATTTCATAGCCGGCATAGCCAATAGCACCGCCACAAAAGGGCAGCTGGGTATCCATCTCCTGCGGTTCCAGTTCACACAGCAGGTCGCCTAGCTGTACAAAAGGGTCGAGGCAGGCGGCATCGAGGGCAATACGCGCAATCGGATCGGCACTGAAGATATCGTAGCGTCCGCCCCGTGCCCGGGGGTGGCCGGAGTCCAGCCAAACCGGCTGCGGCAAATCGGAAATTGCAGACAAAGCCTGCGAAGTATTCGCGGAGTATGGCAAGGAGACGATTTGCAAAACGATACCTGAGGATATACCTGGCCGGGTTACTGACTTCTTCACCACCTGTGCTACAGGGCGCACATCGGGCGGCGGTACTTTACCCCATATTCCAATGGAATTCCCGCCTCCCGTCATGGGGCGGAACCCATTGGGAGTTCGCCAATCGCGCGGGAAATATTCCGTGCCTGTACTTGCGACTTAGATTGGGCTTTTCATTTGCCCTTATTAAATCTAGCTGATTCTGCGTTCGATCCCTGCCTGTGACATCAGGCGCGTAGCCAGCTCCTCTACGGAAAGCTTCGTCGCATCCAGGAAGGGGAGCTGCGAGCGGCGTAGCATTTGCTCCACCTGGCGCACTTCGAACTCGCACTGCTCCGGTGAAGCGTAGCGGCTGTTGGCACGACGTTCCTGGCGGATGCTCATCAGGCGCTTGGGGTCGATCGTCAGGCCGAACAGCTTGTGACGGTAGGGACGCAGGATTTTGGGGAGCGCAGTACTATCCATATCCTCTTCGGTGATCGGGTAATTGGCCGCGCGCAACCCGAACTGCAAAGCGAGGTACAGGCAGGTGGGTGTCTTACCGCAGCGGGAAACTCCAACCAGAATCACGTCGGCACTTTCGAACTCCCGGGTGCGGCGGCCATCGTCGTTATCCATTGCAAAATGCACTGCGTCGATCCGTTCGCTGTAGCGGCGGTCGTCTGCGATGCCATGGGAAACGCCCACAGTACGGGCCGGGTCCGTGCCGAAAAGATTGGCCAGTGGCGCCAGGTAGCTTTCGAATACGTCCAGCATCAAGGCGGAACTCTGGTGCAACTGGTTGCGGATCTGGTCGGAAACGATGCTGGTAATGATGATTGGCTGCAGACCGGATTCGGTCGCTGCCTGTTCGATGCGTTGCAGCACCTGGTTGACCCGCGCATCGGAGTCGACATAGGGCAGGGTGACTTGCTCTACCTGCTGATCCTTGAACTGCGCGAGCAAGCTGTGGCCTATACCCTCAACGGTAAGTCCCGTGCCATCGGAGATGAAAAATGCCGTGCGTTTGCGCTGCGGATTGACTTCATTCATTGCCACACTTCTCCTGCGGTCGTCATAGCGACCGCAATGGTATATCACCAGCGTCGATATTGTGAATTAACGTTCAGCTTGTACTGCACTTCCGAGTTTTTGTAGAAAAATTACAACAAAAAACGGCGTTTTTACGGAACTTTGCGGGGTATTATTTACAAAACCCTTCCTTATAATCTGCCGCCAAGATAGCAGTTGCAGAGGGCACTCCATTGACCACTTACACTCTCGAATTCGCCAAACTCGGCATGGCGGATGTCGACCAGGTTGGCGGCAAAAACGCATCTCTCGGCGAGATGATTTCTTCACTCTCCGGGGCCGGAGTCAGCGTTCCCGGGGGCTTCGCCACCACGGCAGAGGCTTTTCGTGAGTTCCTGTCTGCAGCGCAGCTCGATACGAGAATTGCAGAGCGCCTGTCCAGCCTGGACGTAGAAGACGTTACCGCGCTGGCAGCGGCCGGTGAAGAAATTCGCCAGTGGCTGCTTGATACGCCGTTTCCTGCACAGCTGGAACAAGAAATCCGCGCGGGCTACGAATCGCTTGGCGGCGGTGAAACTGCCGTAGCGGTGCGCTCTTCCGCAACCGCAGAAGACCTGCCGGATGCGTCATTCGCCGGTCAGCAGGAAACATTCCTCAATATCCGCGGTATCGAGGCGGTTTTGCAGGCGGTGAAAGAAGTATTCGCATCGCTGTATAACGATCGCGCCATTGCTTACCGTGTACACACCGGCTATGCGGATGTGGGTGTTGCCCTGTCTGCCGGTATTCAGCATATGGTGCGCAGTGAGACCGGTGCGTCGGGTGTGATGTTCACCCTGGATACCGAAAGCGGCTTCCGCGATGTGATCTTTGTGACTGCGGCTTACGGTCTCGGTGAGACTGTTGTTCAGGGCGCAGTAAACCCGGATGAATTTTATCTGTATAAGCCCGCTCTGGAAGCTGGCCGACCGGCCATTCTGCGCCGCAACCGTGGTAGCAAGGCCATCAAGATGGTTTACGACGAGAGCGGTGAATGCGGCCGATCAGTCAAGACTGTGCAGGTTGCGGAAGCAGACCGCCTGCGCTTTGCTCTCACTGACGAAGAACTGACAGAACTGGCCAATCAGGCGCGGAAGATCGAACAGCACTATCAGCGTCCCATGGATATCGAGTGGGCCAAAGACGGTGATACGGGCAAACTGTTTATCGTCCAGGCGCGACCGGAAACCGTCCGCTCCCGCGATACCGGAACCAGCATTGAACGCTACAAGCTGCACGAGCGCAGCGATGTGCTGTGCGAAGGCCGCGCTATTGGCCAGCGTATCGGCGCCGGCAAGGTGCGCGTCCTTGAGTCCGTGGAAGACATGGCCAAGATGCAGGATGGTGAAGTCCTGGTGACCGACATGACCGATCCCGATTGGGAGCCGGTACTGAAAAAAGCCAGCGCGATTGTGACCAACCGCGGCGGCCGTACCTGTCACGCGGCAATCATCGCGCGTGAACTGGGCATTCCTGCGGTGGTTGGCTGTGGTGATGCCACCGAGAAGCTCACTACAGGCACCCCGGTTACCGTTACCTGTGCCGAAGGAGACGCCGGTTTTGTGATGGCCGGGGAGCTGGACTTCGAGCGTTCATTGACCGAAGTCAGTGATATGCCGGACCTGTCTTTCAAAATCATGCTCAACGTGGGCAATCCGGACCGCGCGTTTGCATTCAGCAATTTGCCCAACCAGGGTGTTGGCCTGGCGCGTCTCGAGTTTATCCTGAATCGGATGATCGGGATTCACCCCAAGGCACTGCTGGAGATGGACCGCCTGCCGCTGGATCTGCAGAAGACGATCCGCAATCGCATTGGCGGGTATGCTTCTCCTGAAGACTTTATCGTCGAAAAGCTGGTTGAGGGTATTTCAACGCTGGCCGCAGCCTTCGCACCCAATCGCACCATCGTGCGTTTGTCGGACTTCAAGTCCAATGAGTATGCACATTTGATCGGCGGTCAGATGTACGAGCCGAGCGAAGAAAACCCGATGCTGGGCTTCCGTGGCGCTGCGCGCTACCGCTCCAAGGATTTCCGTCAGTGTTTCGCTCTTGAATGTCGCGCGCTGAAAAAAGTACGTGACGAGATGGGGCTCACCAATGTGGAAATCATGGTGCCGTTCGTACGCACCCCGGATGAAGCCCGTCAGGTTGTTGAACTGCTCGAGGAAAATGGCCTCAAGCGGGGCGAGAACGGCCTGAAGGTCATCATGATGTGCGAGCTTCCATCCAATGCGCTGTTGGCCGAGGAGTTCCTGCAGTATTTCGATGGTTTCTCTATCGGTTCCAACGACCTGACTCAGCTCACCCTGGGCCTGGACCGTGATTCCGGGCTTGTGGCCGAGCTGTTTGACGAGCGTGACCCGGCCGTGAAGATGTTGCTGTCGCGCGCGATCCAGGCCTGTAAAAAGGCCGGGAAATACGTCGGTATTTGTGGCCAGGGACCGTCGGATCACAAAGATTTCGCCCAGTGGCTGATGGAAGAGGGCATCGACAGTGTTTCCCTCAACCCGGATACCGCGGTGGATACCTGGCTGTTCCTGGCGAACCAGCCGGCCTGATCCCGGCAATCTCTGTTTGTTGATGAGAAAGGCGGCTATCAAAGCCGCCTTTTTTATATTTCTTTTCCTGAGCGCGCTTATGCATTTGCAGAATCAAGCACTTTGATCGCCGGAGGAGGGAATAAAGTTTCAATGTTGTGGCACAGTTAGGTCATGGCGTTGTTTGCGCAAAGCCATTTTGTTGTTGTCGCCACACAGCTCCCAGCCTAAGTAGATTTCCTATCACCATAAAATCCGCTCGCGCCATAGAGATTCAATCTAAAAGCGCACGGTCATCTCAATAGAATCGAAATAGCTCCATTAAAGGTTCACGCGCTGTGCCTTCTTTCCGCCGCTTGATGCAGTGGATGGCACAAGACATAAGCGTTGCGCGCGAGCTGTATGGGGACGTTTGTCAGGAGTCTTGATTGAGGTGCCATCATGCAAAACAGAGTAGAGCTTCGCTGCCGTGAGGCGGCCCGTAACCCATCGATAACGACCGCGGATTATGGGGGCGGAGCAGGGCAGCGTGTGGATGTCGGGGCGGAAGCTTACTGGCTGTCATGTATCAAAGGTTTGTTGCTGCTGCTCTGTCTCCTGTTGGCATTGCCCGCGGCTGCCAATTCGGGAGCGAACTGGTTCGACGATGCGGCAGCGGCCAGCTCTTCAGGTTCACCTTCCATCCGCATCAACCTTTCAGAGCAGAAGGCCTACTTTTACAAGGGTAGCCGGCTTGTAGGTGTCTCCTTTATTTCGTCCGGGAAGAGAGGGTTCAGCACCAGCCCTGGGAAATTCCGGGTGTTGGCAAAGCGGCCGAATCACCGTTCAAGTATCTATGGTAGTTATGTGGACCGTAGTACTGGCAGAGTGGTGAAAGCCGATGTAGACACACGCCGCCATCGTCGCCCCGCGGGTACCTACTACCGTGGCGCAAAGATGAATTACTACATCCGGTTTAACGGTGGAGTAGGCTTGCATGCGTCGGGTCATGTGCCGCGCTATCCCGCTTCACACGGTTGCGTGCGCATGCCACCGCATATGGCACGCAAGTTCTTCCAGTACGCTCGCGTTGGTATGCCGGTATCCGTTAGCTACTAGCGTCAAGAACCGCAGCAATTTCGAGTAATTCAATTCTGATCGATTTAGTTAGCGTGCCTGTCTGCCGGGTATTATCCATCGTGGTAATACCCGGTATTTTTGTCCGCCAGATGAATCCCAGTGGTTGCAGAGCTAATATCCGGACGAACATGAAATTTGCTTCAAACGGATAATTAGCGAGGGGGTCCCATGAATAAGACCATATCCACTCCAGATTTGTGTGATGAATTTGCCGATAGCATCAGCGTTGTGGAGCCGATGTTTGTCAATTACGGTGGCCGTGAACGATTTGGCGGGGAAATCGTGACGATAAAGTGCTTCGAAGATAATTCGCTGGTGCGCACACTGGTTGCAGAAGATGGCCGCGGGAAAGTACTGGTGGTGGATGCGGGAGGGTCAATGCGCCGCGCCTGCCTGGGTGACATGCTGGCGGAAACCGCCTGCCAAAACGGCTGGGAAGGAATCCTGATGTATGGCTGTATCCGTGACGTAGATGAAATCGGCGAACTGGATCTCGGCGTGCAGGCCCTTGGCAGTCACCCCATGAAGACGGAAAAAAAGGGGATAGGCGAGCGCGACGTTAGCGTGACGTTCGCTGGTGTCACGTTCCAGCCTGGCCACTTTGTATATGCCGATAACAATGGCGTAATCGTATCGCTGCACCGTCTGATTTGAGTTGGCACCGGTTGAAACGGGGAAGTCGGTATTGCTAGGGTGGTTATTGCCTATAGTTGCAACCATGGGCTATAGAACGCCTTTGCCTCGTCTTGCACGGATGTTTCGGGAGGGGGCATTCACTGCTGAATCACTCACGGTGTAAAAATCAAAGGATAAGCAATGAGCCACCTGCGCCAGAAATGGATTACTGCGCCCCTACTCAACTGGATCAACAAGGTATTACCGCCAATTTCGGATACCGAACGCGAGGCCATGGAGGCTGGGGAGGTCTGGTGGGACGCCCAGTTGCTTTCCGGCAAGCCGGACTGGCGCCAGTTACTCGAGATGGGGCCGCCTGAACTTACCGAAGCAGAGCAGGCATTTATCGATGGGCCAGTGGAAGAGCTCTGTCGCATGGTGGACGACTGGAAAATTACCCACGAAGATTACGATATTCCCCCTGAAGTCTGGGACTTCCTCAAAAAGAATCGCTTTTTCGGCATTATCATTCCTACCGCTTATGGCGGACTCGGCTTTTCTCCCACCGCGCACGCGCAGATCGTCACCAAAATTTCGACACGTAGTACCACGGTGGGTGTCACGGTAATGGTGCCCAACTCCCTCGGACCGGGGGAGTTGCTGATGGCCCACGGCACAGAAGAGCAGAAAAATTACTATTTACCGCGCCTGGCGGATGGCCGGGAAATTCCCTGTTTCGGTCTGACAAGTCCCGAAGCTGGTTCCGATGCTGCATCCATGGTGGACCGGGGCGTAGTTTGCTACGAGGAGTACAACGGCGAGCGCACACTGGGCATGCGGGTCAACTGGCACAAGCGCTACATCACCCTGGGGCCGGTATCCACGATTCTCGGACTCGCGTTCAAGCTTTACGATCCGGACCATATCCTGGGTAAAGAAGAGGAGCTGGGGATTACGGTTGCACTGGTACCTACAGATACGCCAGGGGTCACCATCGGCCAACGTCACCTGCCGGCGATGCAGGCATTCCAGAACGGGCCTAACTGGGGCAAGGATGTCTTTATCCCGATGGAGTGGATCATTGGCGGGCAAGAGAATATCGGTCATGGCTGGCATATGCTGATGAGCGCACTGGCCGCGGGGCGGGGCATATCCCTGCCGTCGCTGTCCACCGGCGGCGCCAAAATGGCGGCGCGGACCACAGGCGCCTACGCTGCGATTCGTGAGCAATTCGGGATACCTATCGGTAAGTTCGAAGGTGTTCAGCGCCGCCTGGCTGAAATTGCGTCCATTGCCTATGTGCTGGACTCCGCACACAAAACAACCACCCGAGCCCTCGACCAGGGGCGAAAACCAGCCGTGGTGTCCGCGATTATGAAGGCGCACGCCACCAATGGCTTACGTCAGGCAGTAAACGACGCCATGGATATTCATGCGGGGAAGGCGATCATGGATGGTCCCCTGAATTATCTCGGTAATGTGTATCGAGCGGTCCCTGTCGCGATTACGGTCGAGGGTGCCAATATCCTTACGCGGAGTCTGATGATCTTCGGACAGGGCGCCATCCGCTGCCATCCCTATTTGCTTCAGGAAATGGAGGCGGCGACCAATCCCGACCGGGAAGAGGGCTTGCAGCAGCTGGATGCATTGGTGCCAAAACACATCCTATTTCAAATGAAAACCTTTTGCCGTGCAGTCTTCCACGGCTGGACTGGTGGACTGTTTGCGAGCAGTCCGAAAGGCGTAGGCAACGCGGCGAAGTACTATCGACAAATGAATCGCTACTCAGCGGTTCTCACCCTGGTGACCGAAATTTCGCTTATGGCGCTGGGGGGAGAACTCAAACGCAAGGAATTGATTTCATCGCGCCTGGGGGATGTACTTAGCGAGCTCTATCTTATGAGCGCCATGCTGAAGCGCTATTACGATGATGGCAGTCCTGACGACGACCGGCCACTGCTGGAATTTGCCATGCGCGCCGGTATGCACAATATCGAAGTGAGCCTGCTGGAAGTGTTCCACAACTTCCCCATGCGGTTTGTAGGCCAGCTCATGCAATTCCTGACCATGCCGTGGGGGCACAGTATCCGTACGGCATCGGACCGTCAGGCGCGGGTCTGTGCGGAGCTTATCATGGAGCCCTCTAAAACCCGGGATCGCCTTACCGCGGGTGTTTTCAGTGGCAACGAAGGTGACGGGATAGACCTCGTTGAGCAGGCGTTTTTACTCAGCCAAGACACGGCTGTTATTCGGGCAAAAATGAAAAAAGGCGGCTTGCGCGCCCTGGATGAAGAAACAATTGCCACAGCCCTTGCCCAGAATCTGATCAGTGAAGACGAGGCGGAAAAAATCCGGCGTACCGCGGCAGCGGTGGATCGGGCGATACAGGTGGATCACTTCGATAAGCTGAAGTAGCCCAGTAATAAGGTGTGGAAATGATCCAGGGGCGCCGGGGCTCGTCGCACGGCAAGCTGGGATAGCAGGGAACGTCATGGCAGAGCTCAAGAGAATGCCCGTTGCATTCAGTTCCGCGGAAGACTGCGTGGACGCCGTATTGCGGAAGGTTGGTAAACGCATTGTTCTCGGGTTGCCACTGGCGTTGGGTAAGGCGAACCACTTTGCCAACGCGATGTTTGCCCGCGCACAGCAGGATCCGGAAATTTCGCTGACCATTTTTACCGCGCTCACCCTTGAGCGGCCGCCAGCGGGAAATGACCTCCAGCGGCGGTTTGTGCAGCCGCTGCTGGATCGTCTGTACGCAGACTACCAGGAGCTTGCGTATACACGAGCCCGCCGAAAGAACCTGTTGCCCAGCAATGTCGAAGTATGCGAATTCTATTTGCAGCCGGGTAGTTTTCTGCACAACCCCGCGGCACAGCAGCAATATGTCAGCGCGAATTACACCCACGTGCCACGGGATTTAATGGATCGCGGCGTCAACGTTATCGCGCAGATGGTTTCCGCGGCGGCAGATGGCAGCGAGACCTACAGTCTCAGCAGCAATCCTGATCTGACACTCCCCCTGCTTGAGTTGGCTGGAGAGCGCGAAGACCGTTCGATTTTGTTTGTCGGCGAGGTGAATCCGGAGTTGCCGTATATCGGGGGCGATGCCGAGATTGATGCCGATATTCTGGATTTCGTGATCAGCGGGGAGGGTGTTCAGCAATCCCTGTTTCCCGCGCCGAACCCACCGATACGCTTTACCGATTATGCGCTGGCATTTCATATTGCCGGTCTGGTGCGCGATGGTGGCACCCTGCAAATCGGCATCGGTGCGCTGAGTGATGCCATAACACACGCCCTGATACTGCGGCACCGCAACAATGAGGACTATCGGGGAATTTTAGGCTCACTGGATGTCGACCGGGATAATCAGCTGCGGCGTCAGTCGCCGGAGCTCGAGATCTTTCATCGTGGGCTCTACGGAGCCAGTGAAATGGTTCCAGAAGGCTTCCTGCACCTGCGCAAGGCCGGGGTGATCCGGCGTACGGTATTTTCTGATGCGGTGATACAGCAACTGATGAATGAAGGCCGGATCACCGGGCTTGTCGATGAAGAGCTGCTCCTTGCGCTGCATGACACCGGGCAGATCCAGTGTCCTCTGACCAAAACAGATACGGACTACCTGCAGAAACTCGGTGTCGTGGATCCCAGTTACAGTTGGCGTGGTCACAGGTTTCTGGACAGCCATGGGGAGATGGAAGAGTGCGACCTGCATAGCAGTGTCGGCCGTAAAAAGCTGCTCGGCGCCTGTCTTGGCCGCAAATTGCCGGGCGCAATCTGGTTGCACGGCGGTTTCTATCTGGGATCCACGGCTATGTACCAGGCATTGCGTGAAATGCCCGCCGAAGAAATGGCTGGCCTCAATATGACGGCGATCGACTTTATCAATGAGTTGCAAAAAGACCGCACGCTGAAAGTCGCCCAGCGCCAGCATGCCCGGTTTGTAAACTCCGCGATGATGGTCACTCTCACCGGCGCTGTGGTTTCCGACGGCATCGCAGATGCCCAGGTCGTGAGCGGGGTCGGAGGGCAGTACAACTTTGTTGCCCAGGCACACGAATTGCCGGATGCCCGCTCCATAATTGCTGTGCCCAGCACCCGTGTCAGCGAGGGGAAAACCCGCAGTAATCTCGTCTGGGAATATCCGTACTGCACCATTCCCCGTCACCTCAGAGATATCGTCGTTACGGAATACGGTGCTGTCGATCTCCGGGGCAAGACGGACCGCGACGTCATTGCCGCACTACTGTGTATCGCAGACTCCCGTTTCCAGGCGCGGTTGCTGGAACAGGCGAAAAAAGCCGGCAAGATTGAAGCCCAGTACCAGATACCGGAATCATTCCGTAACAACACACCGGAGCGTTTGACCCGGGTATTTGAACAGGGGCACCGCCTCTCTTTGTTGCCGCACTTTCCCCTCGGTACCGATCTGACGGAGGAAGAAGCTCGGTTAGCGATCGCACTCAAGGCGCTGAAAGCGCGCGGCAAAAAAATCTGGGAGTTATTGCCGGTGGTGCGTGACGGCTACCGTGCCTGGCAGGATCGCAGCCCGGAGAACGGCCACATACACCGTTGTCTGGAGCGGATGGAGTTTGAGTTTACCGATACGTTTGAGCACCGCCTGGAAGCCTACCTGGTGGCCGGTGGGCTGGTACGTTTCGTTGACGAGCGCCGGCCGCTCAAGTGGCCGGATTTGAATGGGCGGTAGCGTTTAATTCAGCCGGTGTTTACTGGCTCGCCTGGATTGCGGTGAGCGCGATGGTATACACGATATCGTCTACCAGTGCGCCGCGGGAAAGATCGTTGACCGGTTTGCGCATCCCTTGCAGCATGGGCCCGATACTGATCAGGTCTGCACTGCGTTGTACTGCCTTATAGGTCGTATTCCCGGTATTCAGGTCTGGAAAAATAAATACGGTCGCGCGTCCGGCGACGGGACTATCCGGTGCCTTCTTCTTGGCAACGTTTTCCATAATTGCCGCATCGTATTGAAGTGGCCCGTCAATCACCAAATCCGGCCGTTTTGCCTTCGCCAGCTTGGTGGCTTCCCGTACCTTATCTACGTCTGAGCCGGTACCCGATGTACCTGTCGAATAGCTGATCATCGCGACGCGCGGTTCGATGCCGAACGCCGTTGCGGAATCCGCAGATTGAATCGCGATATCCGCGAGTTCTTCGGCATTTGGGTCGGGGTTGATCGCACAGTCGCCGTAGACCAACACCTGATCGGGCAACAGCATAAAGAATACGGAAGACACCAGGGCGGCTCCTTCCGCGGTTTTAATCAACTGCAGGGCAGGGCGAATCGTATTCGCTGTGGTGTGAACCGCGCCGGAGACCAGGCCATCCACTTCGCCTTGCGCCAGCATCATGGTGCCGAGAACCACGTTGTCTTCGAGCTGCTCCTTCGCCACGATTTCCGTCAGCCCCTTGTTTTTCCGTAGCTTGACCATGGGCTCGACATACTTGTTGCGGGCTGACTTCGGGTCGATGATTTCGACCTTATCCGTCAGGATAAGTCCCTGTTGCTCAGCCACCCGGTAAATTTCTTTGGGGTCACCCAGGAGTACTGGCCGTGCGATGCCACGTTCAGCGCAGATATGCGCGGCCTTTACTGTGCGCGGCTCATCGCCTTCTGGCAGTACGATGCGGCGGTTCGCTTTGCGCGCAAGCTCCGTCAGATGGTAGCGAAACGCCGGTGGCGACAAGCGTTTCGGCCGGTTGGAATCCTTCCCCAGAGACTCCAGCCAGTGGTTGTCGAGGTGTCCGGCAATGAAATCCTGTACACGCTCGATACGCTCCAGGTCATCGGTGGGGGTCTCGCTGTTAAAGCCCTGCAGCTGCAGGGCTGTTTGCCAGGTATTGGTGTTGATCAGTATCACCGGCAGCCCGGTTTCCATCGCCGGACCACACAGCTTGCGCACCATCGGTTCAATGTAATAGCCGCCGGTGAGCAGCAGGCAACCGATTTTCACCCCGTTCATGGCCGCCAGACAGGCCGCAACAATCACATCCGGGCGGTCCCCGGAAGTAACCAGCATGGCACCGGGTTCGAAACGGTAGATCATGTTGCCGAGAGACCGGGAACAGAAGGTGATGCTGTGCAGGCGACGGGTGTCGAGCTCACCGTAGTTTATGATCTCGGCACCAAAGTGATCCGCCAGGTCCTTGGCTCGCGGTGCGACCAGATCTGCGTTCCAGGGGATACAACCGATAATTGGCAGGGGGCTTTTGCCGAACAGGGCGAGGATTTCCAGGTTTCCACGTCGGGCTTTGGGCTGCTCGAACACCCCGGTAATATCGGCACCCGGTGTGTCCGGCACATGGGACGGTGCACCCACCTTGTTGACGATACAGCCCACTACGCGCCCGGACTCAACCCCGCCGAACGCTGCCATGGCCAGTTCCAGGCGGTCTTTCAATTGCTGTGTCGAATCCAGGTTGGGGCAGACCACAAGGACAATTTCAGCATCCAGTGTTTTCGCAATCTGGTAATTGAGTTGTGTGGCGTACTGGTTCTCGGCATTGGGCACCAAGCCCTCGACGATAGCGACATCGGCATCGCTCACACCTTCGCGAAAACGCGCCAGAATATTTTCCAAAAGGTCAGAAATATCGCCGCGACTGATCATCGACTCGGCCACATGCATCGGGAAGGAATCGGGCACCTTCAGGTTGGAGGCATTGCGTAGTATTTCGTTGGAGCGGTCAAACGTTTTCTCGTTCTTTACCGATTCGGCCACAGGCTTGAAAAAACTGACACCGACACCGTTACGCTCCAGGGCCCGCAGCGTACCCAGGCTGACAGAGGTAATGCCGACACCTGCGCTGATAGGGACCAACATGATTGTCCGCGACATTTCTTGTTACTCCCGGGTGAGTGCATCGTGGTTCGGTGTGTCAGGCGGCACAAGCGCCGCCGCGTCCCGCGCAATAACCCATTCCTCGTTGGTGGGGATCACCAGTGTCATCGGACTGTGATCGGCACTGATCGGGCCTTCCTCGCCAAACCGTGCCTGCAGGTTTCTTTCCACGGCCAGGCGATAACCGAGGCCGCCCAGGTAGTCGATCACTTTTTGCCGGATCACACTCGAGTTTTCACCAATGCCTCCGGTAAATACGAGGGCATCTACGTCGCCAAGAGGGACGTAATAGCTGGCAATATATTTCGCGAGGCGGTAGCAGAAAATTTCCAGTGCCAGCAAGGCGCCGGTGTGCCCTTTTTCAGCGGCTTCTTCCAGTTCCCGGCAGTCGTTACTCAGTTCAGAGATGCCCAGCAGGCCGCTTTCTTTATTGAGTAGACTGTTGATCTGCTGAATGGGGAAAGCCAGGTGGTTGCCCAGGTGCATCAGCAAGCCGGGGTCAACATCGCCACTGCGGGTTCCCATGACCAGTCCCTCCAGTGGTGTCAGTCCCATACTGGTGTCCACGCTCTGGCCGTTCTTTACCGCGGTGATCGACGCACCATTGCCCAGGTGCGCGGAAATCAGGTTGATCTCGTTCAGTGGCAGGTTGAGAATTTCTGCCGCACGCTCAGTGACAAAGCGGTGGCTGGTGCCATGCATGCCATAGCGTCGGAGCCCGTGATCGCGATACAGGCTGTAGGGCAGGGCGTAGATATATGCGTGCCGGGGCATGCTTTGGTGAAAGGCTGTATCAAATACCGCGATCTGTGGGAGTTCGGGAAACGCCTTCGCAGCTGCCTCAATCCCCAGCAGGTGCGCGGGGTTGTGCAGTGGCGCCAGCGCCGAACATTCATTGATGGCATTGATAACGGCCTGGTCGATCAGGACTGAGTGGGAAAATTTTTCACCGCCGTGTACTACCCGGTGGCCGATGGCGGTCAGGTCTGTCTTGAGCGCCGGCTGCTGACTAAGAATCTGCTCGACCAGAAAGTGAATGACGGCTGTGTGACCAGAGCGCTGTTCCAGCGGTTGCTGGTTCTTGCGGCCTTCACATTTCCAGCTGATACGCGGGGTGCTTTCTCCAAGGGATTCGCCGATACCACTCAATAGCGCACGGCCATCGCGCGGGTCGACAATGGCGAACTTAAGCGAGGAGCTGCCACAGTTCAGTACCAGGACATGGCTGGGTTTCTGCATATCGCACGCCGGCTGAGATTCAGGCATGCCATAAGAGTAGTCTAAAACTACGACAATACAGGGGGAAAAAAATGGCCACAAAAAAGGGCCGCAATGCGGCCCGTCAAATGAGTGAAGCGATACTCAGGGATTTTTTTGCAGTTCGCTTAGCCGAACTGGTTCATGGTGTTGTCTTTACCAGCAGCTTTCAGCGCGGCTTCACCGGCGAAGTACTCTTTGTGGTCATCGCCCATGTCAGAGCCGGCCATGTTCTGGTGTTTCACACAGGCGATACCCTGGCGGATTTCCTTACGCTGTACGCCTTCCACGTAGCCCAGCATGCCTTTTTCACCGAAGTACTCTTTCGCCAGGTTGTCGGTAGACAGCGCCGCGGTGTGGTAAGTCGGCAGGGTGATCAGGTGGTGGAAGATGCCGGCTTCGCGGGCTGCATCGGCCTGGAAGGTACGGATTTTGTCGTCAGCCACCGCAGACAGTTCGGTGCTGTCGTATTCTGCGCTCATCAGGTTATCGCGATCGTAGGCGGAAACGTCTTTGCCTTCTTCTTTCCACGCGTCGAACACTTGCTGACGGAAGTTCAGGGTCCAGTTGAAGGACGGGCTGTTGTTGTACACCAGCTTGGCGTTCGGTACCTGCTTGCGGATCTCGTCCATCATGCCGGCGATCTGGCCGATATGAGGCTTCTCGGTTTCGATCCAGATCAGGTCGGCGCCGTTTTGCAGGGAAGTTACGCTGTCCAGTACGCAGCGTGCTTCACCGGTACCTTTGCGGAACTGGAACAGGTTGGAAGCCAGGCGCTTTGGACGCAGCAGTTTGCCTTCGCGGTTGATGATCACGTCGCCGTTGGCCAGGTCGCCCGCAGCCACTTCTTCGCAATCCAGGAAAGCATTGTACTGGTCGCCCAGGTCGCCCGGTGCATTGGTTACTGCGATCTGCTTGGTGAGGCCTGCACCCAGGGAGTCGGTACGTGCCACGATCACACCGTTGTCGACGCCCAGTTCCAGGAACGCGTAACGTACTGCGCGGATCTTGGCCAGGAAGTCTTCGTGGGGAACGGTTACTTTACCGTCCTGGTGACCGCACTGTTTCTCGTCGGAAACCTGGTTTTCAATCTGGATACAGCAGGCGCCGGCTTCAATCATTTTCTTGGCCAGCAGGTAAGTGGCTTCCGCGTTACCGAAACCGGCATCGATGTCGGCAATGATCGGTACAACATGGGTAACGTGATTGTCGATCTGGTCGATGACCGCTTTGGCGGCGGCTTCGTCACCGGCTTCGCGTGCCGCGTCCAGTGCGCGGAACAGGCCGCCCAGCTCGCGGGCATCGGCCTGGCGCAGGAAGGTGTACAGCTCTTCGATCAGGCCGGCAACCGCGGTCTTCTCATGCATGGACTGGTCGGGCAGGGGACCGAATTCGCTGCGCAGTGCGGCAACCATCCATCCGGACAGGTACAGGTAGCGGCGATCGGTCTTGCCTTCGAAATGTTTCTTGATGGAAATCATTTTCTGCTGGCCGATAAAGCCGTGCCAGCAACCCAGAGACTGGGTGTACTTGCTGGTGTCGCCGTCGTAGGCCTCCATATCTTTACGCATGATATCAGCGGTGTATTTCGCGATATCGAGGCCGTTCTGGAACTTGTTCTGCAGACGCATGCGGGCCACGGACTCCGGGTTGATGGCATCCCAGGAAGAGCCGTTGGCGTTACGGAGCTTGGCTGCTTTTTCGATTTCTTGTGCGTAAGTAGACATAGCCGTTTTTCCTCAAAAAGGTGACTGCAAGTAGGTTGTTCGTATCCTAGGAGTGCTGGCATAATTTGGCTAATTTATTGTCATTATTTCCGCTATCCAAATAGTGAATAAATGGCGTCAGCCCTTGGAAACCCTAGATAACACCTGCCGCGAAAGCAGGGTGAGAGCCGTCAATGAATTTGGAAAGAGCCGATCTCAACCTCCTCGTATACCTGGATGTCTTGCTGCGGGAACGCAACGTTACCCGTGCGGCGAACCAGCTGGGGCTTTCCCAGCCCGCAATGAGTAACGGGTTGAAACGCCTCCGGGAACTGTTTTCAGACCCGCTACTGGTGCGTACCCGGGAGGGCATGATGCCCACGGAGCGCGCCATTGAGCTTCAGCCCATGGTGCGCGAGGCCCTCGCGGCGATTGATCAGGTGATTCAGCCCAACCGCGAATTCGAGCCGGCCGAAGCGCGCCGTACCTTCCGTATCATGGCCAGTGACTACGCAGAATCCACACTGATTCCACCGCTGTTGAAACAGTTACGCGTATCCGCACCAGGCATCAGTTTAGACATCATGACGCCCAGTGATGTGAGTTTTGTGGACGTGGAGCAGGGCAAGGTGGACATGGTGATCAACCGCTTTGACAGCATGCCCCAGAGCTTCCATCAGGCAACGATATGGAGCGACGCCTTTTCCTGCGTTCTGCGCGCCGATAACCCCATCCTGGACGACTACAATCTCGACAGCTACCTGCAGGCGCAGCATATCTGGGTGAGCAAAACCGGTATGGGCGTGGGTGTGGGGGTTAACCCGGAGGACGTGCAGAGACTTGGCTGGGTGGATGAGGCGATCGCACGATTGGGGAAGAAGCGCGATATCTCGGTATTCACCCGCCACTATCAGGTGGCCATGCTGCTCGCGGAGCAAAGTGACCTCATTGTGACGGTACCCGCACGCATGGCCCAGCTCGCAAATGCCAACCCCCGGGTAGTACTGCGTGACCCGCCGCTTAATATTCCGCCGCTGGAGCTGAAAATGGCCTGGAGCCCACTGCTGCAGCAGAGTGCACCACACCGCTGGATGCGTCGATTGATCCTGGATGTGGGGCGCCAGCTATAACTATGGGCTGTGCGGACGGATAAATATTCAGTTTAAAAATAGTGAAGATAGCGGCTATAAATTAGCGATATGGCGGTTTGCTTGATTAGAATGCCGCAAAAACCACAAATACCGAGAGGTCAGACATGACGGAACGAGTCCGCATTGGCGGTTTACAGATTGCCGAAGAACTGCACAAACTGATCAGCGAGGATGTGATCCCCGGTACCGGTGTGAATGCCGACGTGTTCTGGGCTGAGCTGGAAAAGATCGTCAATGACCTGGCCCCGGTTAACCGCGCTTTACTGCAAAAGCGCGATGAAATTCAGGCAAAGCTGGATCAGTGGTATCTGGATAACTCTGACGGATTCCGCGACCTGGACGGCTACAAGGCATTCCTGTCAGAAATCGGCTACCTCGTTGATGAGCCGGCGGACTTTAGCGCAAGCACAGAGAATGTGGATGCGGAAATTGCCACCATGGCGGGGCCGCAGCTTGTAGTTCCTGTTATGAATGCCCGTTATGCGCTCAATGCCGCCAATGCGCGCTGGGGAAGCCTGTACGATGCCTTGTACGGCACCGACGTCATCAGTGAATCTGAAGGTGCCGAGAAAGCCGGCGCCTATAATCCGGTGCGCGGCGCGAAGGTAATCGCCTACGCTCGCGACTTCCTCGACCAGGCGGCGCCATTGAACGGTGTCAGCCACTCGGAAGTGTCTGCCTACCGCGTTAACGGTTCCTTGCTGGAAGTGGAACTGCGCAACGGCAAGGTCGCAACGCTGAATGACAGCCGTCAGTTCGTCGGATACCGCGGCGCGGTAGACGCACCGGACGCGATCTTACTGACCCATCACGGCCTGCATTTTGAAATTCAGATCGACCGCGAAAGCCCCATCGGTAAAACCGACCCTGCCGGTGTCAAGGATGTCCTGGTGGAGTCGGCATTGACCACGATCATGGATTGCGAGGACTCCGTCGCCGCGGTAGACGCCGGAGATAAGGCGCTCGTGTATCGCAACTGGCTCGGGTTGATGAAGGGGGATCTGCAGGAAACCATCGAAAAAGGCGGCAAGAAAATTGTTCGCACCCTGAATGCCGACCGAGAGTACACCGGTGTGGAAGGCGGCAAGGTAACCCTGCCCGGGCGCAGCCTGATGTTTGTCCGTAATGTCGGTCACCTGATGACCAACGATGCGATCATCGACAGCGACGGCAATGAAATTCCCGAAGGCATTCTCGACGGCATGGTGACCAGCCTGATTGCCATGCACGATCTGAACGGCAGCAGTTCTGTAAAAAATTCCCGCTCCGGCAGCGTCTATATCGTAAAACCCAAAATGCATGGCCCGGAAGAAGTGGCCTTTGCCAACACCCTGTTCAACCGTATCGAAGATGCGCTGGGGCTGGCGCGCAATACTGTAAAAATGGGGATTATGGACGAAGAGCGCCGCACTACGGTCAATCTCAAGGCGTGTATTGCGGCTGCGCGTGAACGCGTGGTGTTCATCAATACCGGTTTCCTCGATCGCACCGGCGATGAAATTCACACCTCCATGCTGGCAGGACCAATGATCCGCAAAGGCGACATGAAACAGTCCAAGTGGATTGCAGCCTATGAAGACTGGAATGTGGATACAGGTCTGGCGACCGGTCTCAAGGGTAAAGCGCAGATCGGTAAGGGCATGTGGCCTATTCCCGACCAGATGGCCGCCATGATGGAAGCCAAAATTGGTCATCCCAAGGCGGGTGCGAATACCGCCTGGGTTCCGTCGCCTACTGCGGCAACCCTGCATGCACTGCATTACCATAAGGTGGATGTTGCGGAAATCCAGGCCGAACTGGCCAAGCGCACCCCGGCGAGCCTGGATGACATCCTCACGGTACCGGTAGCGGATAGCCCGAATTGGAGCGCGGAAGAAATCCAGCGGGAGCTCGACAACAACGCGCAGGGCATCCTGGGCTATGTGGTGCGCTGGGTAGACCAGGGCGTGGGCTGTTCCAAAGTGCCGGATATCAATGATGTGGGCTTGATGGAAGACCGCGCGACACTGCGCATTTCCTCGCAGCATATTGCCAACTGGCTGAAGCAGGGGGTTTGCACCAGAGCCCAGGTCGAGGAAACCATGCGGCGCATGGCAGCAGTGGTGGATCGCCAGAATGCTGGTGATGCCAGTTATTCTGATATGGCGCCGGATTTTGACAACAGCATCGCGTTCCAGGCCGCTTGTGAGCTGGTGTTTGAAGGTTGCGCCCAGCCGAATGGCTACACAGAGCCGGTACTGCACCGTCGCCGCCGTGAGTTCAAGGCGCGGCAGAAGGGCTGATTGCCTGCTGCAATTAAACGCGTACCCCAAGATAAAGCCTCGCCACTGTGCGGGGCTTTATGTTTCTATAGCGCGTAAATCTGGCATGGATAATTGAAAAGGGAATTTCAAATGATCAAAACAACTACGCCAACCATTGAAGGGCGTCAGATAGAGGAATATCTGGGAATTGTTGTCGGCGAAGCTATTCTTGGTGCGAATATATTCAAGGATCTTTTCGGTGCCATTAGCGATATAGTCGGCGGCCGGTCCGGTGCTTATGAGCGGGAAATGGGGCGTGCGCGGGAAATTGCCTTCAAAGAGGTCGAGCATCAGGCGCGCGATGGGTGCAAACGCCATTGTAGGTATTGATCTCGATTACGAAGTCGTAGGTGAGAAGGGCGGCATGATGATGGTCAGTGTCAGTGGTACCGCGGTGAAAATTCGATAACGGAAGTAGTTTATCCTGTGATTTCGGTTGACCAGGGCGCAATGCCATTCCTTCACTATGAAGATGAATCGGCGCCCAGCAAATGTGCAGTGCGCAAAGATACACAGGCGCTTGCTGTGGAGTGCGCAGTCGCGCTGAGTTTCAACGGCCTGAATTACGCTGTAATGATGGCGACGCCGGAGAACCTTGAAGACTTTGCGGTTGGTTTCAGCCTGAGCGCCGGTATTGTTAGTGGGGCTGCGCAGATTCTGGACGTGGAAGTGACCACCGGTGATGAAGACAGCATGCTGGTTGATATCACACTCAATCAACGCGCCCTGCATGAATTGAAACAGTCACGGCGGAACCTTGCGGGTACCAGTGGCTGTGGGCTTTGTGGCATGGAGGCCCTGGAGCAGGCACTGGCGCCACTGGCCGTCGTATCCGGCCAGGACACTGCGGCACTGCCACCCGTATCACAGCTACAGGACCTGCGTGGCCGCTTTCAGCAGGCGCAACAGTATAGGAAGCGCCGGGGTGCCATGCACGCAGCGCTGTTTGTTGACGCGTGCGGCACCACAAAGCTTTGTCGGGAAGACATCGGCCGCCATAACGCACTGGATAAATTATTGGGAGCCTGCGTACGCAGTGGTTTCAATCTGGCCGAGGGTTTCGTGGCCCTGACCAGCCGTTGCAGTCTCGAGCTTGTACAGAAAGCTCTACGTCTCAAGGTGGGCACATTGATAAGCCTGTCTTCGCCTTCTGACATCAGTGTCCGCTGGGCGCAGAAATACCAGCTCAACCTGCTGCATCAACCGGCCCAAGGCCCTGCGCGTATTTACAGCCCGCTACCATTACTGAACCCATCTGAACTCAACCCCTCCAGATAACGAGATTTACCATGAAGACCCCGGTCGACCGTTTTCGCTTCCGCCCTTACCAGAAACCTGCCGCTGGCTGGGGCGCATTGCGTAGTGTCGCTCACGCGTGGCTGGACAGCCGTCAGCCGTTCAAGAACCTGCGTGCCATGTTACAGACCAACCAGCATGGCGGCTTCGACTGCCCCGGGTGCGCCTGGGGGGAGGCGCCGAAGGAAGGTCGTATCCGCTTCTGTGAAAATGGTGCCAAGGCGGTCAACTGGGAAGCCAGTGGGCGAGGGGTGGACGCCGACTTTTTTGCGAAACACCGTATCAGTGAACTGCTGGAGCACGACGATTACTGGCTCGAATACCAGGGGCGCCTCACGGAACCGATGTACTTCGATGGAAAGAGTGATCGCTACCAGCCCATTTCGTGGGATCGCGCCTACGAGATTATCGGTGGCCACCTGAAAGCGTTGGACTCACCGGACCAGGCCGCCTTCTATACATCCGGGCGTGCCAGTAATGAAGCCGCCTTTCTGTATCAGCTTTTCGCGCGTGCCTACGGTACCAACAACCTGCCGGATTGCTCGAATATGTGTCACGAGGCAAGCGGTGTCGCGCTGAAAGCCAGTATCGGTACCGGCAAAGGCACGGTTACCTATACGGATTTCGCGAGTGCTGAGGCAATTTTTGTCATTGGTCAAAACCCGGGCACAAACCATCCGCGGATGTTGGAGCCTCTTAGCGAAGCAGTGGAACGCGGTGCGCAAGTAGTGGTATTTAATCCCCTGCGGGAAAGGGGACTGGAGCGCTTCCAGGCGCCGCAGGATCCGGTGCAGATGATGACCAATGGTGAGACTGCACTGTGTACAGCGTTCTTTCGCCCCGCACTCGGTGGTGATATGGCGGTGATCCGGGGCATGGCGAAATTCGTGTTCCAGTGGCAACAGGAGGCGGAGAGGGACAACGTTGATGGCCCGCTGGATCAGGCATTTATCGACGAACACTGCACGGGCTTCGAAGCCTATCGTGAGCTCGTAGACCGCACGTCATGGGAAAGCATTCTTTCCCAGAGCGGACTGGAAAAATCCGAAATTGAGCGCGCGGCTCACATTTACTGCCGCAGCAATCGCACGATTGTCTGCTGGGCCATGGGCGTTACCCAGCATCGCCACTCGGTAGCAACGATTCAGGAAATCACTAATCTGCAGTTATTGCGGGGCCAAATCGGCATTCCCGGGGCAGGAGTCTGCCCGGTCCGCGGGCACAGTAATGTGCAGGGTGATCGCACCATGGGCATTGACGATAAACCGCCGGCGGCGTTGCTGGACGCCTTGGAGCGACGTTTTGAATTTGACTGCCCTCGGGAAGATGGCGTCAACGTAGTGCAGTCCATTGGTGCCATGCTCGATAAGAAAATTAAGGTATTTATCGCGCTAGGTGGCAATTTTGCCCAAGCTACACCGGATAGCGAGCGTACACATCAGGCCCTGCGCAATTGTGCGCTCACCGTACAGGTCAGTACCAAGCTGAACCGCAGCCACCTCATTACCGGTCAGGAAGCCTTGATCCTGCCTTGTCTCGGACGTACCGATATCGATCAGCAGGCGCGCGGCTCTCAGGCGGTAACCGTCGAGGACTCGTTCAGTATGGTGCACGCGTCCTACGGGCAGCTGAAGCCGCTCTCGAGTGAAATGCGTTCGGAGCCCGCCATCATCGCCGGCATGGCGCAGGCGACGCTCGGAAAGCAGCCAGTGGACTGGTTGTGGCTGATCGAAGACTACGCCCGGATCCGCGATCTCATTGCGGACGTCATTCCAGGCTTTGACGATTTCAACCTGCGCCTGTCCACGCCCGGTGGTTTTTATCTGCAAAACTCAGCCGGAAAACGGCAGTGGAAGACCAGCACTGAAAAAGCGAACTTCGCTGCCGAGCCATTGCCCGAGTTTTTGATCAGTGATGGTGTGCGCAGGAAAGGCCGCAAGCACGACCTGGTACTTCAAACCCTGCGCTCCCACGACCAGTACAATACAACCGTTTACAGCCTCAATGATCGTTACCGCGGCGTGCAGGGTGAACGCCATGTGGTATTTGCCAATCGCGAGGATATACATCGGTTGGGCTTTGAAGACCGGCAGCAGGTGGATATCGTCTCCCTCTGGGACGATGATCACGAGCGCCGGGTGTCGGGATTTACCCTGATCGCGTTCGATATTCCCCCCGGACAAGCCGCGGCGTACTACCCGGAAACGAATCCGCTGGTACCGCTGGAAAGTTACGGAATCGGCAGTTATACGCCGACCTCCAAGTTCATTGCGATCCGCCTGGAGCCCAGCACGGCACCGGCCAGGATTATTTGACCCTGCCCGGCGATCAAACGGGCGAGATCAGCGCGACAAGGATCGATGAAATCCGGTTTTGCGCGCTGAATAAGTGCTGCGAAGGGCAGGTTGGAAACGATCGCAGCTCCGAGAACCTTGTCAGATCGCTGGCGAAGTTATCGAGTCCTGCTACATTGCAAGATAGCAAGAGCGGCTCACTCGAGAGGTGGAAAGCGGGTAACGAAGCAGGCGCCGGTGGTATCTTGTGCGTCTTCAAGACTGACCTTGGCGCTGTGGGCGAGGGCGATTTCGCGGACAATCGCCAGCCCCAAGCCGCAACCTTCCCCGATATTTTGAGGGCGGAAAAATCGCTCAAAAATCTGCGGCCAGTGCTCCCGCGGTATTCCGGCCCCGCTATCCTTGACGCTCAGTACAATTTCTTTGGTGGCACTGTCCTGCGTCAACTCTACCCACACAACTCCCCCCTCGCCCACGTACAGGATTGCGTTTTCAACCAGGTTCCACACCAATTCCCGCAGCAAGGTGTACTCGCCGAGCACTTCGTATTGTGCGCTGCCCAATTTAGGGTGAATGAGCACCTCGCGTTCTTGCGCAAGGTATTTGAGACCCGCGACGACCTCCTGAACCACGGTATTGAGTGGGACCACCTCGTTCCTTACACCGCGGCCCGAGGCGGCTTCTGCGCGGGCCAGTTTGAGTAGCTGACTGTTAACGTGAGACATCGCATCCGTGGTCTGGCATATGCGCTCGAGTGCCTCGTGAACCGAGTTGATATCGTTGTTGCGCAGGGCCAGCTGTGCCTGAAGTTTGATGCCCGCGAGCGGTGTTTTCAGTTGGTGGGAGATATTGCCAATAAACTGTTCGCGTGAGGTAAACGCCGTATCCAGACGTTGCAAAAGTCGATTGGTGTTGTCGACCAGAGTGTGGACTTCATGTGGCGCAGGCGGGGTGCTGATGGCCGTTAAATCACCGGGAGAGCGGTTCGCGAGCTCCTGGCTCAGTTTGCGCAGTGGGCGGATTCCCTGGGTAAGGGCGATAGCGATTAGCACGAGCGCCACGATGAACAAGGTAATTTTTGAAAACAGTACCTCCGCCATCAGCGTGCGCGCCAGTGGCGATCTTTTGTGTAGTGTCTCGGCAACACTCACGATCGCGGTGCTATCGGGAGAGTCAGGGTTGGCAAGAACGGTTACCGTTCTTGCCCAGTCACCATCGAGTTCGACATTGCTGAATACCGGACCCTTCCTGAGTGCTGCGATATCGGCAGCAACCCAGGGTTGCACCTGACCGCCGAGCACCTGGCCATCCGGCGTCGCCACTCGGAAATAGACCTGATCCAGCTCGTCCCACTCAAATACTTCGATCGCGGCTTTGTCGGCGTAAAACTTCAGTTCACCGTCATCGCGTCGCACTTCCTGCGCCAGCGAGTAGGCGGAGTCCAGTAGCCAGCGATCGAACACCTGGTTTGTGACATGCAGGCCGATGGCGTATGACACCAGCATCTCAATCAAAAACAGGAAAAAAAGCGAGATGCCGACCAGCATCAATAGCTGTGTGCGCAGACCGTAGCGTGTTTTCACGCCTGCTCCTCAAGCTGGTACCCGGCCCCCCGCAGGGTGCGAATGGCCACGCCGGAATCCGCCAGCCGCCGACGCAGCCGGTGTATATAGACCTCTACGGCGTTATCCCCCAGCTCTTCGCCGGGCCTGGTCAGTCGCTGTGCCAGCCGCGCCTTGGTCATAACCCGCGGTGCGGATATCGCCAGAGCCTCGAGGATTTCATATTCCCGGGCGGTCAGTTCCAGGCGCTGCCCCTTTAACGTCGCAGTGCGGTGAAACGGACTCACGGTCAGCTCACCGATGCTGACTTCGTCAGAGGACAGATCGTAGCTACGACGCAGCAGCGCTCTGACCCTGGCTTCGAGTTCCCTGAGGTCAAAAGGTTTTTCCAGAAAATCGTCGGCTCCCATATCCAGGGCCTGCACCTGCTGATCCATGCCGTCCCGGGCGGTAAGCACCAATACCGGGATACGGTGTTTACGACTCCGTAAGCGGCGCAGTACGTCGAGGCCGTCTATGTCCGGCAGGCCAAGATCCAGAATCATCAGATCCATCTCCTGGGCGAGCAACAGGCCATCGGCATGCTCTCCCAGCGCGGTGTGCACGACTGAATATTCAGCCTGCCGCAGAGCCTGCTGCAGACCCTCAGCCAGCAATGGGTCATCTTCAACCAAAAGTATATTCATGGTTCTCCAAACCGGTTCGCTGTGACGTTCAGCCGGGCAGAGATTACACGATGAGCGATCGATTTACCTGACTATTTGGACACGAAGCCGTCGCCGGTGGTGAAAGGTTGCTGAAAGTTAGCTTGTGTAATCTGCTCGTCCTTTTATGTGCGCCCGGGGACGTGGGCACGCATCTGCTGTTGTTTGCTGGTCTCCGCTGATCAGCAGTGGTTTTGCAGGAGTGAGTTGTAATGAATATGAAGGATCTTAAAAAAGATTTGCCCGCGAGTGTGGTAGTCTTTTTTGTTGCGCTACCACTTTGCTTGGGTGTAGCGCTCGCGTCAGGGGCGCCGCTTTTTTCCGGTTTGATTGCTGGCATTATCGGCGGTGTGGTGGTTGGTGCGATCAGCCGGTCACCCCTCGGGGTTTCCGGACCTGCTGCCGGTCTCGCCGTGATCGTTCTTACTGCGATCGAAACTCTCGGCGCATTTGAAACGTTCCTGTTGGCGGTGTTTCTAGGTGGTCTGATGCAGATACTGCTTGGCGTATTGCGTGCAGGCATCCTGGGATATTTCTTTCCGTCTTCGGTGATCAACGGCATGCTCACAGGCATCGGTCTGATCATTATTCTGAAGCAGATTCCCTACGCGTTCGGGGTAGGGGATGTCGAGTTTGCAGGCGGCGGTTTCGCTGCAACGATGACCGAATTCATCGCCAATATTCACCGTGGTGTGCTGATCATCTTCCTGATTTCGGTCGCATTGCTCATTGTCTGGGAAACGCCGATCGTCAAAAACAATCGTATCGCAAGCCGAATTCCTGGCCCCGTTCTGGCGGTAGCCTCTGCCGTGATGCTGCACCTGATGTTTGTTCCGTTTGATGTTTTGAGACTTTCTGAAGCGCAGCTGGTCAGCGTTCCGGTAGCTTCCGGTCTGGGAGAGTTTTTTGGTCAGTTTACGCTGCCTGATTTTTCCCAGCTCAATAACCCGGCGGTATGGACGGTTGCAGTAACCATTGCCGTTGTTGCCAGTCTTGAAACTCTGCTCAGCGTCGAAGCGATCGATAAAATGGATCCGCTCAAGCGCACGACGCCGACGAACCGCGAGCTGGTAGCTCAGGGCGTGGGTAACTCCCTGTCAGGCTTTATCGGTGGTTTGCCGGTAACCCAGGTAATTGTACGCAGCTCGGTCAACTTGCAGACCGGCGCGCGCTCCAAGGCATCCACCATTTTGCATGGTCTGCTGTTACTCGTGTGCGTGGCTACATTGCCCAGCTGGCTGAATATGATTCCTCTTGGTGTGTTGGCGGCGGTACTTATCCTCACTGGCTACAAACTCGCCAAGCCGGCCCTGTTCAGGAAAATGTGGGACAACGGTGCCGGGCAGTTCCTACCCTTTATGGTGACCGTGCTCGGCGTAGTGCTGACAGACTTGCTGACAGGGGTTGGCCTTGGCATGGCAGCGGCTGTTTTCGCCCTGTTGCGCCGGAACTATCTCAACTCACACTTCCTGCACAAAAAAGAGGACACCGAGGAAGACGACCGGCCCCGGATCAGCCTGCAACTGGCGGAAGAGGTTACCTTTTTGAATATGGGCGCCATCCGTAAAGAGCTCAGCGAAATACCGGATAATGCGCATGTGATTATCGACAAGCAGAACTGCGTATATATCAATCACGATGTTGCCGAAATCATTGATGACTTTATCGGTACAGCAAGTACGCGCGGTATTGATGTCGACGTGATTGAGCGCAGTGAAACTGCGGCGATTCGCGCGGCGCGGCAGGGGCTTCGGGTGGCGGCTTGAAGACTTGCCCGAGCGGGGCGCAAGCCCCGCGTTCACTGCAGGTTACAGCTGCAATTGACGCAGGTTTGGATCCTCGCAAGCGTGGATCCAGTCTCGGGAAAATTGATCGTCCAGTTTGCGTGCCCGCTGACGGTTGTATGGCTCGTAAACCCCGCGCCATTGTTCAGTATCCGTAACCAGCAGGATTTGTTGGTCGTCTCCCAGCGCATACTCTTGTGCGGTGAGTACATTATTTTCCTGCAGGCAGCGCAACTGGATGTAACTGCTGAGGCGCTGGATCAAGGGGATTAGCCGGTGGCTGCGCTGGTGCATGGACTGGGTATCCGTCACCAGAATTTCTACCCGGCTATACCGGCTGCGTCGGGCGAAGTCCGACAGGACCTGCACGGTATGGGGGTCGTGATAAATCGCATGTTCAAGCCGCTGCGATGCGATTCTAACGTGACGTTTGGCATTTTGAATTAACTGACGCAACGCCGTTGCACACCCTTCAGGGCCGGTAAAGGATTGCAGCTCGGTATCTGCTTCACGCATTTTCCGCAGCTTCCCCCAGCTTTTTCGTCATGCGCACATGGGGTATCCCGGCTTCCGCGAATACGTCTCCTTCCTTGGCAAAGCCTGCTTTCTCGTAGAAGGGTTCCGCCTGGCATTGCGCGTTGAGATAAACAGACTTCTGCCCCTCAGCCCGGGCAAACCCGCAGATAAACTTCAGAAGCTGCAGACCAGCGCCGTGTCCTCGGGCGCCTGCTAATACAGCCATCCGACCAATTTTCCCATCGCCTGTTATGCGACCTGTGCCTACCGGTTTGTCGTTAAGGAAAATCAGGAAATGTTGTGCGCTGGTTTCGTGCTCGTCCCACTCGATATCTGCAGGCACTTTCTGTTCTTCAATAAACACCTGTTCACGAATCCTGCGGATTGCTTCGTGATCTGCATTCCAGTCAGCCAGACGCACAAACAGGCTCATAGCTCTTCCTCGTCCTCTTCATCCCAGGCATCGAGGTCCGCGGGATTGATCAGGCTCCCTTGAGAAACCAGCTGATCGATCAGGCCGTTATGGGCCATCAGCTCGGGGTAGGGGTCAAGGTCGGAACTGGTAAGCTCACGGGTATCGCAGAAGACTTCCGCAAACAGCAGCGGGGCTGGGAAGGATTCCCCGTCGATAAACAGGGTTTCCGGATCGCGACAGAAGGCACAGCGGGAGCCGGGGTTGAGTACGAGAGCACCGTCTTCGGCCAGCAGATCGCGCCAGTTTTCTGCGCTGCCAGCGTCAAGTGCGATGGTATCCGGGTATTTGGCTTCCGTCATGATCGCGCCGAACCACTGGGCGACGTTTTGCGGTTGTTGCAGCCATTCGGCCAGCTGTCTCTGCACGCGGGCGACCGATGCGGGATCGATTTCTGACGGATTTTCCGGGAGGGTCAGATCGGGATCGGTGTAGCGCAGATGGTCCGGAAGCCCCATGGCGAGTTCCGAGGCCAGGTCTTCAAGCAGTGTGCGCGCGGACGGAGCGCGAAAGCCGATTGAAATGGTGGTGCATCCGCCCTCGGCTATGCCCCAGTGGCTATATTGTGGAGGCAGGTAGAGCATATCACCCGGCTCCAGCAGCCAACTGTTATCCGCATCAAAATGTTGCAGGATGTTGAGCTTGGTACCTTCCACGCGCGGACTGCTGGCATCGGCCTTGCCGCCCTGATGCCAGCGACGCTTGCCCTCTGCCTGCAGCAGAAAGACGTCATAAAAGTCGTAGTGCGGGCCGACCGACCCCTGATCAGCGGCATAGCTGATCATAATGTCGTCGAGGCGCCAGGACGGGATGAACCGGAACTTGTCTTTTAGTTCCGCTACTTCAGGAACCCACTGGTCCACCGCTTGAACCAGCAATGTCCAGTGGCTTTTCGGAAGGGAGAAAAAATCTTCCTCCTTGAAGGGCCCGTTGCGTAGCTGCCAGGGCCCATCGATACCGTGCTCTTCAATCAGGCGTGATTCGATATGCTCTTCCAGTGCCATCCCCGCCAGTTCCTCCCCCGAAATCGGGGGAGTGAAGTCAGGGAAGGCCTGCCGGATCAGCAATGGTTTTTTCTGCCAGTAATCCCGCAGAAATTCCTCGACGCTGATATCGCCAAGATGAGTCAGGGCTTTAGTCACGGCATCGCCTCCAGGCAATGGTTAGATATTGTTTGCCTGTTGCACAGCGTTACCGATATAGCTGGCCGGGGTCATTTCACGCAGCGCCTGCTTGGCTTCTTCCGGCATTTTCAGCCCGTCGATGAACACCGCCAGGGTTTCCTTGGTAATGCCCTGGCCACGGGTCAGTGCCTTGAGTTTTTCGTAAGGCTCTTCAATGTTGTAGCGACGCATTACGGTCTGGATTGGTTCGGCGAGAACCTCCCACGCGTTGTTCAGGTCTTCTTCCAGGCGCGCACGGTTGATTTCAAGCTTGCTCAGACCTTTCAGGGTCGCCGCGTAAGCAATGACCGAGTAGCCCGCGCCGACACCCATATTGCGCAGCACGGTGGAGTCGGTCAGGTCGCGCTGCCAGCGTGAAACCGGCAGTTTGGCCGCCAGGTGCTGGAATACTGCGTTTGCGATGCCGAGGTTGCCTTCGGAGTTTTCGAAGTCGATCGGGTTGACTTTGTGCGGCATGGTGGAAGAGCCAACCTCGCCAGCTACCACTTTCTGCTTGAAGTAGCCGAGGGAGATGTAGCCCCAGATATCGCGGTCAAAATCGATCAGAATAGTATTGAAACGGGCGATTGCGTCGAACAGTTCAGCGATGTAGTCGTGCGGCTCAATTTGAGTGGTGTAGGGGTTCCAGCTCAGTCCCAGAGATGTAACAAACGCTTCCGCATTCGCCTGCCAGTCGACATCCGGATAGGCGGACAGGTGGGCATTGTAGTTACCGACGGCGCCATTGATTTTGCCGAGCAGTTCTACTTCGTGAATCTGCTTAACCTGGCGGCGCAGGCGTGCAACAACGTTCGCCAGCTCTTTGCCGACGGTGGTCGGGCTCGCAGTTTGTCCGTGGGTGCGGGACAGCATAGGCACGTCGGCGAATGTTTTGGCCAGCTCTGCCACTTCGCTGATGATCTGGTTCATTGCCGGCAGCAGTACCTGATCGCGACCAGCGCGCAGCATCAGAGCGTGCGACAGATTGTTGATATCTTCAGAGGTACAGGCGAAGTGTATGAATTCACTTACGGCTTCGAGTTGCGCATCGCCTTTGATTTTCTCTTTCAGGAAGTACTCAACCGCTTTTACGTCGTGGTTGGTGGTGCGCTCGATTTCCTTGATGCGCTCGGCGTCCTGAATGGAGAACTTGCTGACGATGTCGTCCAGAACCTGGTTGCTGTTACCAGTGAATGGCTGCACTTCACCGATCTTTTCATGACTGGCCAGCTGCTGCAGCCAGCGTACTTCCACTTCCACCCGCGCGCGGATCAGGCCGTACTCACTAAAAATATCCCGAAGGGCTGCAGTCTTGCCTTCATAGCGGCCATCAATGGGGGAAACCGCGGTCAGTGCGGATAGTTCGACAGTCATCATATCTCTCCGATATTGAATATCAGCCGCTTTTTACCCAGGTAATTTAGCGGCAGAAAAAACGAAATGGGTCAGTGTTCCAGGCTTTCGTACTTGGAAATCAGCGCGTCCATTGCGGCAATCAATTTCTTGCGCTGGAACAACAAATGAAGTCGTCGTCCGCCCAATTGTCGCCACAGGGTTGCTGATCGCACGCCGGCAAACAGCATGGTTCGGATTTGATTCGCGATACGCTGTTGCTGAAGGTAATTGAAATCCCCGAGCACCTGAATGCGAAAGCGGAAAGTGCTGAGGGTGTCGCCGTAAATACTGGCGAGGTTGGCATAGACGTTTTCGTGATCCAGGCCAAAGTGTTCGGTTTGGGTTTTGGCATTTTCCAGCCGACTGCCGATGATCGACAGCAATTCCGGCTTCTTCGCCAGCTGCCTCTGCAAGTAGAGGATCGAAAGCACATACCGCAGGCAGTCGGCGTATTCCGGGTGCTGGCGGGTTGCAATCAGCTGGCGTGCGCCGCGCAGTCCGGGCAGCACTTTTTCAACACCACCAAATACATCTTCGGTGGTTTCCGGGCTCTGTTGGAACAGGCTGTAGACGCCGGTTTCGAGCTGGTCTGCCGGTGCTGTGCCGGTTTTGGCCAGACGCTCCACCAGGATCGCCGCTTGGAAGACGCCAGCCAATGCCAGCGCCTGATCTTTCCAGTCGCTCAAGAGTGGCCCCCTGTTACTGAGTCAATCTGGCCGATGCCGGTTGCTTCATCAATGACCGCGCCACCAAGACAGATGTCGCCCTGATACAGCACCACCGATTGGCCCGGCGTTACGGCGCGCTGGGGCTGGTCAAAAGTGATCGTCAGGTTGCCGTCAGCGCCCACTGTGACGAGACAATCCTGGTCTTCCTGGCGGTAACGGGTCTTGGCTCCGGCGCGGAACTCCATGGCCGGCGGCTCACGGTTGATCCAGTGGGTTTGTGAGGCCCTGAGGCCGGTAGAATAGAGCAGGGGATGGTGCTTGCCTTGAGCCACCAGAAGGACATTGCGCTCCAGATCTTTACCCACTACATACCAGGGCGCATCGCCAGCGCCTTTTACACCGCCGATACCCAAGCCCTGCCGCTGGCCAATGGTGTGGTACATAAGGCCGCAGTGCTGCCCCATCACTTCACCTTCCGGGGTCTGCATTTCTCCGGGTTGCGCGGGTAAGTACTGCTCAAGAAAATCCTTGAAGCGACGTTCGCCGATAAAGCAGATACCGGTACTGTCTTTCTTAGCGTGGGTGATAAAGCCGTTTTCTTCTGCGATACGACGCACTTCCGGCTTTTCCAGCTCCCCAAGCGGGAACAGGGAACGTGCAAATTCCGCTTCGCCCACTGCATGGAGGAAGTAACTTTGATCCTTGTTGGCATCGAGGCCCTTCGCCAGATACGTGCGGCCATCAATATCTTTGCGGCGGGCATAGTGGCCGGTGGCAATGGCGTCCGCACCCAATACCTGGGCGTATTCAAGGAAGACTTTGAATTTGATTTCCCGGTTACACAGGATATCGGGATTGGGGGTACGGCCAGCTTTGTATTCGGACAAAAAATATTCGAATACATTGTCCCAGTATTCAGCAGCAAAGTTCGCTGTATGCAACTTGATCCCGAGGCGCGCGCAGACCGACTCTGCATCAGCCAGGTCCTGCTTTGCGGTGCAGTACTCTGTGCCGTCATCCTCGTCCCAGTTCTTCATGAACAACCCTTCCACCTGATAGCCCTGCTGCATCAGGAGCAGGGCGGCGACTGAAGAGTCGACACCGCCGGACATGCCGACAATCACGCGCCCGCCGGCAGGGATACCGGTACTGGCAAAATCAGGAAGGTTTGCAGGTGAATCTAGAGGCACAGAAGACTCCGCCATAAAGGATTGAGAGCAGTTTTCCACCGCAAGCGGGAAAATTGGGGGCGCATTTTACCCATGAATGCCTGTCGTGACCAACCTGCATCCATTCGGACGGTGATCGACAGGCCCCTAATACAGACTAGTTGGTTCGCCGCCGGAGCGTGAAAGGACGCGCCAGGACGTATCCAGGAGGTATTGTGAGGGAGTCTGCACCCGAATGATCGATTAACGGCCACCTCGTTGTGGCCGGCGTGACCCGGGTCGGCCGGTGCTTTTTTCTGGCCGGGTACGTCGCCGCCCATCGGCCACATGGGTACCGGGGGAGGGTGGATGTACCTCTTCGGAGCGCGATTCACCAGGCTGCAACCCATCAATATTCCACTGGCCGATGGCGGAACGAACAAGGCGAAGGGTGGGAAACCCGACGGCGGCAGTCATTCTCCGCACTTGCCGGTTGCGTCCTTCCTGGATGGTCAGTTCGAGCCAGGAAGTGGGTATGCTTTTCCGCTCTCGAATGGGCGGGTTTCGTGGCCAGAGCTGGGGCTCGCGGATCACGCGGGCCTTTGCCGGCGCAGTGATTCCATCTTTCAGGCGTACGCCGCTGCGGAGCTGGCGAAGCGCCTCTTCATCCATCTCACCCTCAACCTGCACCCAGTAGGTTTTTGGCAGCTTCTTGCGGGGGTGGGCGATGGCGTGCTGGAGTTGGCCATCGTCGGTCAGTAACAGCAGGCCCTCTGAATCAAAATCCAGCCGCCCGGCCGCATAGACCCCCGGCTCGCGCACATAGTCTGCCAGTGTCGGACGACCCTCCGGGTCGGTGAACTGACAAAGAACGCCGAAGGGTTTGTTGAGAAGAATCAGGCGACTCATAAGACTTAGTGGTGCTTTAGTTGTAATCAAACTACAAAATTCGACTGATACTGATATAATCGCGCCGATTTTTAGCCAGCCCCCGGAGTAACAAGGGGTCGGCAGTTCTTACCGGCCGCCGTATCAGCCGCGCATTATGCAGGTTTTTCGGGCTCTGGGCTGGTCAATTAATTATGTGTTACGGGAGTCATACCACATGGGTCACATCCAAGTGCCGGCCAACGGCGAAAAAGTGTCAGTAAACGCAGACGGTTCTCTGAATGTACCGAATCGCCCGATCATTCCTTTCATCGAAGGCGACGGCATCGGTGTGGACATCACCCCGGTAATGCGCAGCGTAATCGACGCCGCAGTCAGCAAAGCGTACAGCGACGAGAAAGCCATCGAGTGGATGGAAATCTACTGCGGCGAGAAAGCGGCTGAAACCTACAGCGGCGACTGGTTCCCGGCTGAAACCCTGGAAGCGATCAAAGATTACGTTGTAAGCATCAAAGGCCCGCTGACTACCCCGGTAGGCGGCGGCTTCCGCTCCCTGAACGTTGCCCTGCGCCAGGAGCTGGATCTGTACGTATGTCAGCGTCCAGTACGCTGGTTCAGCGGTGTACCTTCTCCGGTAAAAGAGCCGAACAAGGTAGACATGGTGATCTTCCGTGAAAACTCCGAAGACATCTACGCTGGCATCGAGTGGAAAGCCGGTACTGACGAAGCCAACAAGGTCGTCAAGTTCCTGCAAGAAGAAATGGGCGTTAAGAAAATCCGCTTCCCGCAAAACGTGGGTATCGGTGTTAAGCCGGTTTCCGAAGAGGGTACCAAGCGCCTGGTACGCAAAGCGCTGCAGTACACCATTGACCAGGATCGCGACTCCCTGACTCTGGTGCACAAAGGCAACATCATGAAGTTCACCGAAGGCGCCTTCGCTGACTGGGGTTACGAACTGGCTCGTGAAGAGTTCGGTGCGCAACCGATCGACGGCGGCCCCTGGTGCAGCTTCAAGAACCCGAACACCGGCAAAGAGATCGTTGTAAAAGACGTGATCGCCGACGCCATGCTGCAGCAGATCCTGCTGCGTCCGTCTGAGTACGACGTAATCGCCACCCTGAACCTGAACGGCGACTACCTGTCCGACGCACTGGCCGCGCAGGTTGGTGGTATCGGTATTGCTCCGGGTGCCAACCTGTCTGATGACGTTGCGCTGTTCGAAGCAACTCACGGCACTGCGCCGAAGTACGCCGGTCAGGACAAGGTAAACCCGGGCTCCCTGATCCTGTCTGCAGAGATGATGCTCCGCCACCTGGGCTGGAACGAAGCTGCAGATCTGGTTATCAAAGGCATGGAAGGTGCTATTGAAGCCAAGACCGTTACTTATGACTTCGAGCGCCTGATGGATGGTGCAGACCTGAAGTCCTGCTCCGAGTTCGGCAAGGAAGTCGTTAAGCACATGGCTTAATTCGACCTCAGGCCGAAAAAGCCCTGCCTCCGAAAGGAGGTGGGGCTTTTTATTGCCTGAAATTTATTATCCGAAAGGCGGGCAGCCCCAGAGCTGGATATCAAGCCGTCCACAGAGGGCTGAAATGGGGCCGAAAGAGGGGAATCGATGATTAGTGTAGGCACGGTCGTACCAAGTTGGACAGCGCTGTCAGCAGAAGCCGCGCGCGAACGCGTCCTCGATCAGAAGGGGAGCCCGGCTCTCACCGGGCTATGGGTGCTGGAAGCTTGAGCGTCGCGGCAAGCGAGGCGGTCAGTCCAGAACCTCTTCCGCTTCTTTGGCGTGCTCTTCTTGGTGAGTTTGAGCAGGGGAGGCCTGCACAGGCGCTTTGGGAGCGTCAGCGGTGGCAATGGTGATATTGGCAGCGTGATAGCCTTTATCGCCCTGAATGATGTCAAAATTGACCTGCTGACCCGCTTTCAAGGTGCGGTACCCCTCCATCTGAATTGCGGAATAGTGCGCAAACAGATCCTCTCCTCCCTCGTCCGCCAGAATAAATCCATATCCCTTGGCATTATTGAACCACTTAACGGTACCGGTAGGCATGGCGAAATCCCTCTAATTGCCGGGGCGACTGCTGGCCGCCTAGTAAGTTGTCTTATTTATTGTTATCGCGCCTCATGCGCTTCATTTATTGGTACATCTTCACTATGTACTGCTGGTGGCAAAAGCCACAAACCGCGCTGGCGCGGTTACTACCTCTTGTAGCCAAGACCCTCCTGCTTGTCAAGAAGATAAGACTACTCAGACTTTGCCTGGTTCAGAATGAGGTTACAATGCCCCCTCGAATTTATCCGCTTCCCGGGCTCTGGTGGCGTGTCACCATGGACCTGTGGAAACCTCCAATAAACCTGAATTCTGATTGATTGGCGCTATGGGAAAAATACAAACCATTAAACTACACTCTGACCAAGGTGAGGGAGGAGACGACGACTACCTGGATGGATTGGGCGATACAGCGGTAGCAGAGGCCAAGCCTCGCTTGAAGCGCCCCCCGATGTTTAAGGTCGTGATGCTGAACGATGACTACACCCCAATGGATTTTGTGGTCGAAGCACTGGAGTTGTTTTTTTATGTGGATAGGGAGCGCGCCACACAACTCATGTTACAGGTACACACTAAGGGAAAAGCGATCTGCGGTGTCTATACTCGAGATATAGCGGAAACAAAGGCCGCGCAGGTTAATCAGTTTGCACGAGACCACGAGCATCCATTGCTGTGTGAAATTGAAGCTGATGAGGGTGATGAAAGCGGAGAGGAGGAATAGGGCGAGTTCACCGCAGCTGACGAAATGCGGACACTTCCAGCCGGCGAGGTCGGCGAAAGACAAATCAGCAAGTACCGGAACGCGGCTTAGGCGCCCGGGTGAAATTGGCCAGTAAGGTTTGAGGTTTAGATGCTCAGCAAGGATTTAGAGGTAACGCTCAATCTAGCGTTCAAAGGTGCACGTGCGAAACGCCATGAATTCATGACGGTTGAACACCTGTTGCTGGCACTGCTGGACAATGAATCCGCCGCAGACGTTCTCCACGCGTGCGGAGCTGACTTGAGCGCCCTGCGCAGGGAGCTGCTCGAGTTCGTTGACTCAACAACGCCACTCATTCCAGAGAACGACACCGAGCGGGAGACCCAGCCAACGCTCGGCTTCCAGCGCGTACTGCAACGTGCGGTGTTCCATGTGCAATCGTCAGGCAAAAAAGAGGTGACCGGTGCAAACGTGCTGGTCGCAATTTTTTGCGAGCAGGAAAGTCAGGCGGTCTACTACCTCAAGCAACAAAGTGTTGCTCGCATTGATGTCGTTAATTACATCACCCATGGTATTTCCCGCGTAAGCTCTGGCGGGCACAACTCTCACAGCAACCCCGATCCATCCCCAGAGCAGGTGGATGAAGATCTGGGCAGCACTGCGGAACCTGGTGGTTCAGATCCGCTGGAAAGTTACGCCACCAATCTAAACCAGGAAGCAATTCTTGGTCGGATCGACCCTCTGGTAGGTCGGGCCCCGGAAGTTGAGCGAGTGACTCAGGTACTGGCGCGCCGGCGTAAAAACAACCCGCTGCTCGTTGGTGAGTCCGGCGTGGGCAAGACTGCGATTGCAGAAGGCCTGGCCCGCCGCATCGTGGATGGTGAGGTTCCCGAGCCGCTACAGGAGAGCACTATTTACTCGCTCGACCTGGGCTCTCTCCTTGCTGGCACCAAGTATCGAGGAGACTTCGAAAAGCGCTTCAAGGCGCTGCTGGCAGAACTGAAAAAGCGTGAGCATGCGGTGCTATTTATCGACGAGATTCACACCATTATTGGCGCCGGCGCAGCATCTGGCGGCGTAATGGATGCATCTAACCTGCTCAAACCATTACTTTCCAGTGGCCAGTTGCGCTGCATCGGCTCGACGACCTTCAACGAGTATCGCGGGATTTTCGAAAAAGATCGCGCGCTTTCACGCCGCTTCCAGAAAATTGACGTTCATGAACCCTCCGTGGAGGAGACCGTGCAGATTCTGCAGGGCCTGAAATCCTGCTTTGAGGATCACCACAAGGTCCGCTTTACTGATTCTGCTCTGGAAGCTGCTGCACAACTGGCGAATCGACATATTACGGAGCGCTTCCTGCCAGACAAGGCCATTGATGTCATTGATGAGGCTGGTGCATACCAGGCTCTGCTCCCGGCAGGCCAGCGTACCGAGACCATTACTGTCACAGAAATCGAAAATGTCGTTGCGAAAATGGCGCGGATACCGGCCAAGAGTGTTTCCGCATCCGACAAGGTTCAGCTGGCCAAGCTTGAAGACAACCTCAAGATGGTTGTGTTTGGGCAGGATCAGGCTATTGATGCGCTTGCCACGTCGATCAAGCTCTCCCGAGCCGGCCTGGGTGCAGAAGAGAAGCCTATTGGCTCATTCCTGTTTGCCGGGCCCACTGGTGTGGGTAAAACCGAGCTTTGCCGGCAGCTTGCCCAGGTCATGGGGATCGAGCTGATTCGATTCGATATGTCCGAGTATATGGAGCGCCACACGGTTTCCCGGCTCATTGGTGCGCCTCCCGGCTACGTCGGTTTCGACCAGGGCGGCCTGCTTACCGATTCGGTGACCAAGCATCCTCACAGTGTGGTGCTTCTGGACGAAATCGAGAAAGCGCACCCAGAAGTGTTCAACCTGCTGCTTCAGGTTATGGATCACGGCACGCTTACGGACAACAACGGCCGCAAAGCTGACTTCCGCAATGTAATCCTGATTATGACGACCAATGCCGGTGCAGAGCGTATGAGTCGCCGCTCGATTGGGTTTACCAGTCAGGACCACAGTTCTGACGGAATGGAGGAGATTAAAAAGATGTTTACTCCCGAGTTCCGCAACCGTCTGGATAGCATCATCCAGTTTGGAGCCCTGGATCTCTCCGTGGTCAAAACTGTGGTGGACAAGTTTATCGTCGAGCTACAGGCACAACTCGATGAGTCCAGAGTGACACTCGAAGTGGATGATGAGGCTCGGGAGTGGATTGCTGTCAACGGATATGACGAAAAGATGGGTGCGCGCCCCATGGCCCGCCTGATTCGCGAGAAGTTGCGCAAGCCACTGGCTGAAGCGGTATTGTTCGGTGATCTTTCGGAAGAGGGGGGGCGTGTGGAAGTCACCGTTGAGGAAGATCGGCTCAAGATTAGTACTGCGGTGCCAGCCCTGCATTAATACCGCAGAAATTTAGAAACGAAAAAAGCCACCAGAAGGTGGCTTTTTTATTACTGCGGATTCAAGAATCACGCAGCGAAGGAATCAGCGAGCGCGGTAGGTGATCCGACCTTTGCTCAGGTCGTAGGGAGTCAGCTCTACCTTGACCTTGTCGCCAGTCAGGATGCGAATATAGTTCTTGCGCATCTTGCCGGAAATGTGTGCGATCACCACATGTCCGTTTTCCAATTTCACGCGGAACGTGGTGTTCGGCAGGGTGTCGATCACCTCACCTTCCATTTCAATGTAATCGTCTTTTGCCATGCGGCAGCAACCTTTGATTAATTTCTACTAGCTTTGCAGTCGCCTCTGGAGCAGACGCCAGGTGCAACGGGCGTGCATTTTGCACGAAAAGCGCTTCCAGGCCAAGCGCTATTGGGATCTCAGCAATGATTGCGGAAGCGGCTTGCGGAAAGCGGGTTAAAACCGCTCAGTCACCCCGGCGCGACCAGCGGTGATTCTCCAGTGTTTCGAGCGGCTGAAAGTGGCTTTTGTAGGCCATTTTCTGGCACGACTCGATCCAGTATCCCAGATACACGCTCGCCAATCCCAGGCGGCGCGCCCAGTCAATTTGATACAGAATCGAATAGCTTCCCAGGCTGCGGCGCTCTGCATCGGGATCATAGAAAGTATAGATAGCGGAAATGCCCGCACTGAGTACATCGGTGACCGCTACCGCAATGAGGCGACCCCGATCACGAAATTCCAAATATTTCGTGGTGCCCCAGGGGTTATTCAGGAAGCTGCGAAACTGATCGCGGCTGGGTGGGTACATTTCGCCATCCGCATGCCTCTGCTCGAGGTAATGCGCGTAGAGTGCGTAGTGCTCTTCGGTATCAATATCAGTCTGATGCAGGATCTCCAGATCACTGTTTCTACGCCAGCAGCGCCTCTGATTGCGATTTGGCGTAAACAGCTCAACAGGCACCCTGGATGCTATACAGGCGTTACAGGTAGCGCATTGCGGTCGGTAGAGGTAATTGCCGCTACGCCGAAAGCCCAGTTCGGAAAGGCGGCTATATAGCGCCTGATCTACGGGAGCTTCCGGGTCAACGAATACGGTCGTGGCTTCCCGGTCTTCCAGGTAGCCGCAGGGGTGCGGCAGGGTTGCCAGGAGTCGTATCGAATCCAATTGGGAATACTTACTCAAACCATTTCCCCTGCCGGTGTTACCTGTCGCGATGGGTAGCCCTGAGCCATCAATATCTCAGGTTAATTTGTTTCTGTGCTCGTACCAAGTACCCCTGGCTTAACTCTCGGGGGAGGGGGCCATGCGTGGCCAGGGCGCCGGGAATCCGGGTCGGGCTACCTCATTTTGCAGTTTCGCCTCAAAGCGGCTCCGGGAAATCTCCTGCGCTCCCAGGCTGGCCAGATGGGGATTGCTCACCTGGCAGTCAATCAGCTGGCAATCCCACTGCCGCAGCTGTGCGATAAGATGCGCAAAAGCGACTTTGGAGGCGTCAGTAGCGCGGTGAAACATGGACTCACCGAAGAAAACGCGGCCGATGGCAATACCGTAGAGCCCACCAACGAGCTCGCCATCCTCCCATGCCTCGACGGAGTGCGCATGCCCGCGGGCATGCATCAGCTGGTAGGCGCAATGCATTTCATTCGTGATCCAGGTGCCAGAGTCATCAGGCCTGGGGCCGGCGCAGCCCTGCATCACTGCACTGAATGCCTGGTCGAACGTCACCTGATAGCGCTGGCGGCGGAGTGTCTTGCGCAGGCTGCGGGAAAATGTGACCTCACAAGGGAAAAAGACGCAACGGGGGGAGGGTGACCACCAGAGAATTGGCTGGTCATCTGAGAACCAGGGAAATATACCTCGGCGGTAAGCGGCCAAAAGCCAATCCGGGGTCAGCGCGCCACCAACGGCCAGCAGCCCATTGGGGTCATCCAGTGCCTGCTCGGTGGCCGGAAAATCAACGTTATCCGCATCAAGAAGGGGAAGTATCATGAATTTGGGGGCGCCTTGCTCCTGAGTCCGGATAACAATACCGAATAAGAAAAATGATGCCACCGACTTGCACAAAAAAGGCGATCCGAAGATCGCCTTTTGGGGTCGCATCACGCACACCGGTCGAGGCCATCAGGCATCCAGGTAGCGTTCTGCATCCAGTGCGGCCATACAGCCGGTACCGGCTGATGTAACGGCCTGGCGGTAGATGTGGTCAGAGACATCGCCAGCGGCAAATACGCCGGGAACAGAGGTCTGAGTGGCGTTGCCGTTCAGGCCGCTTTCAACCACGATGTAGCCACCGTTCATTTCCAGCTGCCCCTGGAAAATGTCAGTGTTCGGCTTGTGACCGATGGCGATGAACACGCCGGCAGTCTCCAGCTCTTTAGTGGAGTCATCCTGGGTATTTTTCAGGCGCACGCCGGTTACGCCGTTGTCGTCACCCAGCACTTCTTCCAGGGTGTGGTTCCAGCACAGGTTGATATTGCCGTTTTCTGCCTTGTCCAGCAGGCGGTCCTGCAGGATCTTTTCGCAGCGCAGCTCATCGCGGCGGTGAACCAGGGTTACTTCGCTGGCGATGTTAGACAGGTACAGAGCTTCCTCAACAGCGGTGTTGCCGCCACCGACAACCACAACTTTCTGGTCGCGGTAGAAGAAGCCGTCGCAGGTTGCACAGGCGCTGACACCGCGTCCCTGGAAGGCTTCCTCGGACGGCAGTCCCAGGTACTGTGCTGAGGCGCCGGTAGCAATGATCAGTGAGTCACAAGTGTAGGTTTCATTGCCTTTCAGGGTGAACGGGCGCTGCTTGAGATCTACCTCATGAATATGATCGAACAGGATCTGGGTTTCGAAACGCTCCGCATGCTGCTGCATCTGCACCATCAGATCGGGACCTTGCAGGTCGTGGGTGCCGCCCGGCCAGTTCTCGACCTCAGTGGTCGTGGTGAGCTGGCCACCTTGCTGCATGCCGGTAATAACAACCGGGTTGAGGTTGGCACGCGCTGCGTAAATGGCCGCGGTATAACCGGCAGGACCGGATCCGAGAATAATCAGTCGGTGATGGTTGCTCATGGAATGCTCGCAAACTTCAGGTTTTAGATAATAGTGTTTGGCAACTCTCATCGCCCAGGTTGGCGATCATGCCGAGAAGGCAGGCCGGGATCAAGGCCACACCAGGTCCCGGGGCAGAGAATCGGATTCGCCCGAAGCAAGGGCCGCCAAAAATTGCGGGAATGATAGGGGATCGCAGAAACGTGACCAAATAGTTTGGTCTTATTTGTCTCATTGGGCAGTTTTATCGCCGCTAGAAAACCCACTCTGGCGCCTGTTTCTTTGATTTTCGAAGGCGATATCTAACCCCCTCGACACTTCTAACCCCATATTGCAAACTACTTCAACAAGTCTATATAACTTATTGTTCTATAACGAATTTATTGATATTGAAGTGGTTTCTTAGATGGCTTTGGTGTGGCAATTGCCGGGCGGGTGTAGTACACAGTCGACATGAAACGCTGCGGCTCAGCCCAGCGCCGCCACAAGAAAAGAACTCCACGAATAAGACTGAGGTAAGCCATTGAAGGCTGAGACAGAAGCCAAAACGGCAAACGCGATCCCGGAAACATTCATTGCGCGTATTGCACGTGAGGGGTCGTTGATTGCGCTGCTAGCGGGCACCTTGCTGGCCGGCATCAGCTTGCTGAGCTACGACGCGGGTGATCCCGGTTGGTCCCATACGGGCAGTGGTGGCGACATACATAACGCGATAGGACCCACCGGAGCCTGGCTTGCCGACGTCAGTCTGTCGCTGCTGGGCTGGATGGCCTACCTGTTTCCGATCCTGATCGGCTGGCGCGCCTTGCGGATGTTGCGCGACCGCAATGCGCGTTTTCACGGTCCGCTGTTTGCGTTAAGGCTTGCCGGGCTGGTGGTATTGCTTTTAGCTGGCGCGGCCATCGCAACACTTTGCTTTGCTGAATCACAAGCTCCATTGCCGTTCTCGAACGGCGGCATCCTCGGCGCTGCAATCTCTGCGTTTATGGAGCAGGGGCTTGGTTATGTGGGAGCAACCATCCTGCTGCTCTCTCTATTTGCCATCGGTGTCACCATCTTTACCGGTATGTCCTGGCTCAAGCTTTTCGAAGATATTGGCCGCAGTGTGCTGTTTGTGTTTTCCGTGATTGCCTCGCGCCTGGCAAGAGCGCGACAGAACCGTGAAGAAAAGCGTGTGGCACTGGAAGCGAAAGTGGTACGCAAAGCGGCAATAGAAGAAGAGAAGCAGCGTACCGCGAAGCGGCAGCCACCAAGGATCGAGCCCACTGTCCCGCCAGTCAAAGAAAGTCCCAGGGTCGCGAAAGAAAAGCAGCGGGAACTGTTCAACGAACCGGTGACCGGCGAGCTACCTGCGCTTTCGCTATTGGACCCTGCAGACACTAATAAGAAGGCCGGGTTTTCACGTGAGTCCCTGGAGGCCCTTTCGCGGCTGCTTGAACTCAAGCTAAAAGACTTCGGGGTCGTTGCCGAGGTGGTCTCAGTTTTGCCGGGTCCGGTGGTTACCCGTTTCGAAATTCAGCCTGCGCCCGGGGTGAAAGTCAGCCGTATCACCAATCTGGCCAAAGACCTCGCACGTTCACTGGCGGTAATCAGTGTCCGGGTTGTGGAAGTCATTCCCGGGAAATCGGTGGTAGGCATCGAGATCCCGAACGAAAACCGCCAGATGGTACGGTTGTCGGAGGTTATCGGCGCTGAAATATATGAAAAGGCTGGTTCCGCGTTGACGCTGGCACTCGGTCACGATATTGCCGGACAGCCCGTTGTCGCTGATCTTGCCAAAATGCCACACCTGTTGGTGGCCGGTACCACCGGTTCCGGTAAGTCGGTAGGCATCAATGTGATGCTGTTGAGCCTGCTTTACAAATCCACACCCGAGCAGGTACGGCTAATCCTCGTCGACCCGAAGATGCTCGAGCTTTCGGTCTACGAGGGTATCCCGCATTTGCTCACACCGGTAATCACCGACATGAATGACGCGGCCAATGGCTTGCGCTGGTGCGTCGGTGAAATGGAGCGCCGCTATAAACTCATGGCCGCTATGGGAGTGCGCAATCTCGCGGGCTTCAACCGCAAGGTGAAGGAAGCCATCGCCGCAGGAACACCCCTGATCGACCCGACGTGGCAGCCAGACCCGATGTCGAGTGTGCCGGAAGCAGAGCAAACGGCGCCACACTTGAAGCATCTACCTGCTATCGTTGTTGTGATTGATGAATTTGCCGACATGATGATGATCGTCGGTAAAAAAGTTGAACAGCTAATTGCCCGAATTGCCCAGAAGGCACGGGCAGCCGGTATCCACCTGCTACTGGCCACGCAGCGCCCGTCGGTAGACGTGATCACTGGCTTGATCAAAGCCAACGTACCGACACGAATGGCCTTCCAGGTGTCCTCGAAAGTCGACTCCCGCACCATTCTCGACCAGGGCGGAGCCGAGCAGCTGCTGGGCCATGGTGACATGCTCTACCTGCCACCAGGCACTGCAGTGCCGATCCGGGTACACGGTGCTTTCGTGGATGATCATGAGGTTCACCAGGTTGTTGCTGACTGGTGTCGCCGCGGTGAGCCAGAGTACATTGATGGCATCGTAGACGACTCGAACAACAGTATCCCGGTGCCGGGTATGGCTACTGAGGGTGGGGAAGACGATCCGGAAGCGGATGCGCTTTACGATGAGGCTGTTGCTTTTGTGACCAAGTCCAGGAAGGCATCCATTTCATCCGTGCAGCGCCAGTTGCGTATCGGCTACAATCGCGCCGCGCGCATGATTGAAACCATGGAAGCAGCCGGCGTGGTTTCGCCCCAGCAGGCTAACGGTAATCGCGAGGTGCTGGCACCGCCACCGGCATAGAGCTTCGGTATTTCGTTTGGGGTTCAGGCAGGGTTCACTTGCCGCCAACTAGTCTTTAAGGACAGCCCCAACCGACAAGCAAATAGGAAGGCAGCCATGAAACAAACTCTTAGTCTTTTCCTGATCGCACTGGGATTCACCCTGGGCACCTCCGGCGCCCGTGCTGATGCCACCGATGAGCTCAGCCGGTTACTGCAGCCACTGGGTGCCATTTCCGGGAGCTTCCGCCAAACGCTGAAGGACGAAAAGGGCAAGGTACTGCAGAAAAGCAGCGGCAACTTTTCTGTGCAGCGTCCCGGCAAGTTGCGCTGGCAGACCGGCGAACCCTTTCCGCAGCTTCTGGTGACCAACAACAAGAATCTGTGGTTGTACGATCCGGACCTGGAGCAGGTGACCATCCGCCCGGTGGATAACCGCATGAAAGAAACACCTGCGCTACTGCTCGGCGGCAAGGTTGAAGACATTCGCGGCTCGTTTGCAGTAGCCAACAAGAAGGGCGCTTACTACCTTACACCCAAGCGCAAGTCTGCACCGTTCAAATCCATGGTGATTCGCTTCGATAAAGGTGGCTTGCCCTCCGCAATGACCGTACGTGATGGCATGGGGCAGACCACCGAGATCAACTTCAATGGCTTGCAGGCTAACCCGAAGCTGTCGTCTTCCATCTTCAACTTCAAAGTACCCAAGGGGACCGACGTAATCCGCGATGAATGACCTGTTCCAGTCGCAACCCCGACACCAACCATTGGCCGCCCGCATGCGGCCCGAAACTCTGGCCCACTATGTGGGCCAGACGCATTTATTGGGGCAAGGTAAACCGCTGCGCGAAGCCATAGAGCGCGGGCAGCTCCACTCCATGGTACTGTGGGGGCCTCCTGGGGTTGGCAAAACCACCTTTGCGCGCCTGCTGGCACAGGAGTGTGATGCGCGCTTCGCCACACTGTCTGCTGTACTTGCGGGGGTAAAGCAGATTCGCCAGGCGGTTGCCGAGGCCGAGCAGCATAGTGCGCAATTCGGGCGCGGCACCATCCTGTTCGTGGACGAGGTTCACCGGTTTAACAAGTCCCAGCAGGACGCTTTTCTGCCATATGTGGAAGAGGGTACGGTTACCTTTGTCGGCGCCACCACGGAAAATCCGGCGTTCGAACTTAACAATGCGCTGTTGTCGCGCTGCCGGGTCTACCTCCTGCGGAGCCTCAGCCAGGAAGAGCTGAACGGGCTGCTGACCCGCGCGCTGGCTGAGGATGCGGAGCTGTCTGCCCGCAACATCCGCATACCCCAGGACATATTGGATAAAATCACCCTGAGTGCCGACGGCGATGCCCGCAGTGCACTCAATTTGCTGGAAATTGCCTGCGACCTTTCCCGCGAAGAAAGTGGAGAGCAGGTAATTGATGACTCCGTACTGACTGAGGTGCTGAGTGCGGATGTCCGCCGGTTTGATAAAGGCGGGGATTACTTTTACGACCAGATCTCTGCGCTGCACAAATCTGTACGCGGCTCTGACCCGGACGCAGCGCTCTACTGGTTTGCGCGCATGATCGATGGCGGTTGCGACCCGCTATATATCGCACGCCGGGCAGTGCGAATGGCCAGCGAGGATATCGGCAACGCAGATCCGCGCGCCATGGAAATCGCGCTCAACGCCTGGGATGTTCAGGAGCGTCTCGGCAGCCCGGAAGGGGAACTGGCAATCGCACAGGCCATTGTATATCTCGCCATCGCCGCCAAGAGTAACGCTGTATACAGTGCCTACAAGCGCGCGCTGGCGGATGTGCGCCGGGAGCCCAGTTACGAGGTGCCCATTCATTTGCGCAATGCACCCACCAAGCTTGCGAAGTCAATGGCGCACGGGGCTGAGTATCGCTACGCACACGACGAACCTGAGGGGTTTGCAGCGGGAGAGAACTATTTCCCGGAGGCGATCGCGGACCGGCGCTACTACCATCCGGTAAATCGCGGACTGGAAGGCAAAATTTTAGAGAAGCTGCAGCGCCTGGAAAGCCTGAATCGGAAGAGCCCGTTGCAACGGTACCCAAGCCCGGAAAAACCGTAATATTCCAAGACAACAACAAAAACGTCAGATCCAGTCTATGCAATGGCTTGCAATCGCACTTGGCGGCGCTGTAGGCGCCATACTTCGCCACCTGATAGGCGTATGGAGTTACCCGGTCTTCGAAGGCCGGGTACCACTCGGCACGTTTATCGTAAATGTGGTCGGTTCTTTTTTGATCGGCATCACCTATGTTTTGATCGTCGAACGCGGACTCCTGGGGCCGGAGTGGCGGCTGATGATCATGACTGGCCTGTTCGGCGCTCTGACAACCTTCTCGACCTTCTCGCTGGAAACCGTGCTGTTGTGGCACAATGGCCAGCCTTTAACGGCTCTGGCCTATATTCTGGTCAGTTTGCTGGTGTGTTTGGCGGCCACAGGGGCGGCCATTGCACTGGCTATGAAATATCTATAACGCGGTAATCAATACATCATGCTCGACCCTAAACTGATTCGTACTCAACTGGACCAGGTTGCGGCGGCGCTCGCCAAGCGCGGCATGCAGCTGGACACGGCAAAACTGGAACAGCTCGAAGAGCAGCGCAAGGAACTGCAAGTGCGTACCGAGTCGCTGCAGAACGAGCGCAAAAGCAAGTCTAAAAACATCGGTCGTGCCAAGGCTGCCGGTGAAGACATTGCGCCACTACTGAAAGAAGTCGAATCGCTGGGCGGTCAGTTGGCCGAAGCGAAGCATGCGCTTTCCGAATTGCAGCAGGAGCTGGATGATATTCTGCTCGCGATCCCGAATATCCCCGATGAGTCGGTGCCGGAAGGTGCGACGGAAGACGATAACGTGCAGGTACGCCAGTGGGGTGAGCCTCGCAGTTTTGATTTCGAAGTGCGGGATCACGTAGACCTGGGCGCGAGCCTCGGCGGCCTTGATTTTGAGGTAGCCACCAAACTTACTGGATCACGCTTTGCGGTGATGACTGGTTCCGTCGCCAAGCTGCACCGCGCGCTGGCACAGTTCATGCTTGACCTGCACATTGAGGCACATGACTATCGCGAAGCCAATGTCCCGGTCATCGTTAACGCTGACTCCTTGTACGGCACTTCGCAGCTGCCCAAATTTGCTGAAGATTTGTTCAAGCTGGAAGACGAGCGCGATTTCTACCTCATCCCGACCGCAGAGGTGCCGCTGACCAACCTGTACCGCGATGAAATTGTCGAAGACGCCAATTCACTGCCGCACAAGTTTGTCAGCCACACCAGCTGCTTCCGTTCAGAAGCGGGCTCCCACGGTCGGGATACGCGCGGTATGATTCGCCAGCACCAGTTCGAGAAGGTAGAACTGGTATGGTTTGCCCGCCCGGATCAGTCCATTGACGCCCTGGAACAATTGACCGGCCATGCAGAAGCGGTTCTGCAGAAGCTGAACCTCCCGTACCGCACGGTTGTGCTTTGCGGGGGAGATATGGGCTTTGGTGCCCGTAAGACTTACGATCTGGAAGTCTGGATCCCGTCCCAGGACAAGTACCGCGAGATCTCTTCCTGCTCCCTGATGGGGGATTTCCAGGCTCGCCGCATGAAAGCCCGCTGGCGCAACCCGGAGACAGGCAAGCCGGAATTGCTGCACACCCTGAATGGTTCTGGGCTGGCAGTGGGCCGCACACTGATTGCGGTTCTGGAGAACTACCAACAGGCTGATGGTAGTATCGAAGTACCGGAAGTACTGCGCCCTTATATGGGGGGCGCCACCAAGATCGGCTAAGCAGTAATTGGAATACAACTTTGCGTTACCTGCCTCTCGCTTTTGATTTAAGAAATCGTCCCTGCCTAGTTGTCGGTGGGGGCTCCATTGCCACGCGCAAAGCGCGGCTATTGAAAAAGGCGGAGGCGCGCCTGCTGGTAGTGGCTCCGGATATCACCGATGAGCTGCGCCAGCTGGTGCTGGCAAGCGGCGGTGAATATATCGTCGGTCGCTATCACGCGGATCTGCTCAAAAACGTCGACATGGTCGTCGCTGCTACAGCCGACGGCGGCGTGAATGCGCAGGTGTCGGCAGATGCACAGGCTTTGCGCCTACCGGTGAATGTGGTGGATTCCCCGGATCTTTGCACTTTCACATTCCCTTCTATTGTCGAGCGAGGCCCGTTGACGGTCGGCATAAGCAGTGGCGGCAGCGCCCCGGTGCTGGCTCGTATGCTGCGCGCCCAGATCGAGACTTTGCTTTCACCCGGACTGGGGCTTGTTGCCGAGCTCGCCGGGCGTATGCGGGCCAGAGTAAAGGCCGCACTGCCTGAAGCACGCCGCAAGGATTTTTGGCACTGGGTTTTCAGTGGCCCGATTGTCGGCCAGGTCGAACGCGGCCACAGTGCGGATGCTGAACAGACGCTATTGCGCGAGCTCCAGCGCTGGCAAGACACCCCGGCGCCTGGCGGCGAGGTGTATCTGGTCGGCGGCGGCCCCGGGGATCCCGACCTACTGACGTTTCGTGCGTTGCGTCTCATGCAGCAGGCGGACGTCGTTTTATATGATCGACTGGTATCAACCGAAGTACTTGAGCTGGTACGCCGCGACGCAGAGCGTATTTACGTCGGCAAGAAAAAGCAGTTCCATTCCGTCCCCCAGGATGACATCAATCAACTGCTCGTTGATCTGGCAAAAGAGGGCAAAAAGGTATTGCGCCTGAAAGGCGGTGACCCGTTTGTCTTTGGTCGTGGCGGCGAGGAAATCGATAGGCTGGCGGAGGCAAAGATCCCATTTCAGGTGGTACCGGGTATCACCGCGGCGATCGGCTGTTCCGCTTATTCCGGGATACCACTGACACACCGGGATTATGCCCAATCCGTTCGCTTCATTACCGGGCACCTGAAACAGGGGGATCTGGTATTGCCGTGGCAAGAGCTGGTCACACCGAATCAGACCGTGGTGTTTTATATGGGACTGACAGGCCTGTCTACCATCGCCGAGCAATTGATCGCCCATGGCATGGCTCCAGACATGCCCGCCGCACTGGTGGAGAAAGGCACTACCGTGGACCAGCGCGTCGTGGTGGGGACTATCGCTTCGCTGCCCGCCCTCGCTGAGGAACACAAAGTGGAGGCGCCCGCGCTTACGATCGTCGGCGGCGTCGTCAATCTTCGCGAAAAACTGGGCTGGTTCCAGTAGCCGGCAAGTCTGGCCGATCTACTATCCATTCTTTTGCCGCTCGGGCAACATCTCAACCATCACTCGCTGCGCTCGTAACTATACTGAGGAAGTTGTTCGCGAGTGGTGGCCAGTATGTTTTGGATGTTGATTCGATTTTATTGCACCATCCTGGTGCGAACTTTCCTTCCACAGGAAAGTGAAATTGTCTTGGCGAAAGAAGATGATGATCACCTGCGGCGCTATTCACGCCGCTACAAGATCAAGCGGGGCTGGGTTAAAAACCTCTGGATCGGCACGTCACTGCTGATGCTGTGTTTTCCGCTACTGCCATTTATTTTGGCGATAGGGCTGTTCACATCGTTCCTTTCATTCGCCATTCTTGACGAAACGGCCTGAGCAGCATTGCGCCGCTCAGGTGCGCCTTATTTTCAATTCAATCGCAAGTTGTAAGTGGTTTCTTTTTCCTTGAAGGGGGAGGGATTACCCTCAACCCAGTCCCGGTGCCCGTTTCCGAAAAAAGGCGATAGGGGATGGGCGCTCTGGCCTGTTGCCATGTGGAAAATACCCGATTCTTCACGACCTGGTGCCACAACCAAGCGTTCTGATGCGCCATTGGTAGAGGACTGCACTCGCGGCATATGGGAATCGCCAGACAATGGGTCCGCCGGCATTGCCGTAAACCAGTTCACCAACGATACAGCCTTGCCCAGTGGGTGCTGAATACGCGCCGCGTTTTGTACACCCCAGGTCTGCTCATTGAGAGGGAGGTCGGTTTCCGCCATTTCCTCAAGCACTGCATCCAGCGCAGCTATTTTCAAGGCGCGCCAGGTCTGAAACTCTGGATTGAGCAAGTGTTCCGGCTCCTTTTCCAGCATTGCCCAGGCTGGATATTCCACCTGGCGATTCACCCGGCCAAATGAAAAGTCTTCTTCGTGTCGACGCATGTAAGTCAGCACAGGTGCGGTCGCAAGCTCGATAAACTTGAGCCGGAAATTGCGTACGATCCGGTAACCAACCGACTCCGCACTGGCTCGCCCGCCCCAACTCTCAATTTGCGCAGCGACCTCTTCATACCCTTCGATATCATCAGTCAGTGCCTGCAACTGCTCCTGCCAGCGCTGCAGGAATACCGCGCGATCATCCAGCTGTATATCCAGGAGATCCTGCTCGTCAAATTGCTCACGGGCGAAAAGATCATCACGGATTTGTTGCTGGCGGGCGCCCAGCGCATACCCGCCGTCCCCCATGACTTTCAGATATTCACCATCCATTGTCCGGGAATTCGCAGTCCAAATACGATGGGACGGTGGGTTGTAGACTCGCGGCTGTTCAGCCAGCGAAAGATATCCATCCCAGTAGGCGGTACCATCAGCCCAACTGACGGAGCGGCTTCCGTCCAGTCCAACGCGACGCGGAATAGGGCCCGCCACTGTCCAGCCGATATTGCCTGCGCTATCTCCAACGACAAAATTCTGGTGGGGTATACCCAATTGCGGTGCCAGATCGAGGGCTTCGCGAGTACTGGAAACCTGCTCCATCAGCAGCAGGTTCATATTTGCACCGCGCACATCGTGTGCAACCCAGCGATAGGCCAGGGGAGTGCCATGATGGTTTTTGGCGACAACTGGCCCCCAGATAGTCTTGCGAACCTCGAGTGTTACCGGCTCACCACCTTTGACCTCAATCAGCTCTTCCTCAACAGCGAAATCTGTCCAGCCGTCGGGAGTGCGGTATTGCCCCCCATTAGCGGAAAGCTCTAACGGGATCAGGTCCCCCCAGTCCGCGGTGGTGTTGGTGAAGCCCCAGGCCACCTGGCCGTTGCTGCCCGCTACAATAATGGGACCACCGGGGAGGGAAGCGCCGCGCATCTCACGCTCACTGCCCGGAACTTCCCAGCCGGCGCGGTACCAGATGTTGGGGACCGTGATGGAAAGGTGCATATCGTCTGCCACGATCGCGCCGCCATGGGAAGTCAACGCACCGCCAACCGCCCAGTTGTTACTACCGACGATCATGTCTTCGCTTTGCATCGGCAGATAGGCCATTGGCTGGCCCGACACCTCGAGTGCAGCGATATTGGTGTCCGGCAGGGCCAGTGGTCCACGCGCGTTACCGATAAGTGGTGCATCCCAGATTCCCCCTTTCGGCACAAAGAAATCGTAGAGATCTTTCGGCAGCAATTCAGCCAGCGCATTGTCACGCCGCTCAAACTTTCCGGTTTCGCTTTGCAGAGTCAGGTACATACTGAAAATTGACAAGAGGCTGTCCGCCGGCACCCATTTACGCGGCGTCTGCGAAAGAAGCGCGTATTCCCATGGGTATGCTCCCAGCGTCTCGAGCCCGAAGTTCACGCCGTCCGCATAGCGTTCCAACAGCGCGCGCTGCTCCTCGGGCATGGCGGTAATATTGCGTTCTGCGCGCTTGCGGAATTGGTGGAGGCGGATGCCTTGATCGTGTTCCAACGCGGCAGTGCCCACCAACTCGGAGAGCTCTCCCGAGGAATTCCGCCGCAACAGATCCATCTGAAAAAAGCGCTCCTGCGCGTGCAGGAACCCCAACGCATAGGCGATGCTGCCTCGATCGTCCGACCTGATAAAGGCCACGCCCTGGTGGTCACGCTGAATCTCAACGGGAATCTCCAGTTCACCAGTTTCAATCTCTCCCTCAAGCAAAGGCAGGCTCTGGCGCAGCCAAAACCAGGCAGTCAGAAAAACTAGTATAAAAAGGACAAGTAGGGCACTTGAGACTCGCAGAAGGCGAGAGGAGTTTTGTGGCTTATCAGTCATCGCTCAAATTCCGGGGCTGTTATTAGGGTTGTTATTTTGGGACCTGTCGTCATTCGCAGTGTACCAATGCAATCTTCAGTTTTTAGCTTACCAAGGAACAATATTTGGTCATATAGGCACAGTTAGGGTAGAAATAAATGCCACTATGGCGCCATAATGCACATTGCACTGAAAGAAAACTGACTAGTCACAACAAAAAAGTCACCAAGAGCTTTTCTTGGCAGTTTTGTGCCCGTAATATGGCCGGACATAACAATGAAAAAAGCAGTTTTCATCACGCTTGTTCAATAAAAACTAAACGCGAGGCCGCGATGATGCACAACGCCGATAAGTCCGGTAAAAACCGGCTCTTTACCCTGTCCACACTTTCCGGAGCCATTGCCGTAGCAACTGCATTTGGCAGTACTGCGTATGCAGCGGAAATCGAAGAAGTAGTTGTAACGGCACAGAAACGCGCCGAAAACCTTCAGGATGTTCCTATCGCAATCTCTGCCTTTACCGGCGACTCCATGAAAGCGATGGGCGTAAAAAACCTGACAGACCTGGGTAAATTCACCCCGGGTGTGGAAATGAACAACGATACCCCACTGCAGCCCACCTATAGCGTGCGCGGTATCGAGACTGGCGATTTCACCGTGGGCTCAGACCCCGCAGTAGCTGTCTACGTGGATGGCGTATATACCGGCCGTGGCGCTGGCGCTGAAATTCCACTGGCAGATATCGAACGAGTTGAAGTACTGAAAGGCCCACAGGGCACACTGTTCGGCCGTAACGCCACCGGTGGTGCAATTCACATCATCAGCCAAAAGCCGCAGGCTGAAGATTCTGCCGAACTGAACCTGACCGCAGGAAATTACGGTCGTACGTCTTCCGACCTGCTGATCAACAGCCAGCTGAGCGACAACGTGTATGGCCGCTTTACTGCGTCTACCAACCGTCGCGATTCATTTGCCGACAACATTAATGGCGGTGCCACTACTGGCAACATTGATACCCAGACCTACCGCGCGTCCTTACTGTGGGAACCATCCCCCGATACCGAAGTGCTCTGGCGTGCAGATTACGGCATCATGGATCAGGGCAGCGCACTGCGCTCCTCCATCGTCCCGACCCTGCAGGCGCAGGATGGTGGCACCAGTGTCTTTGGTGACTACGCCCTGGATACCCCAACCATCGAAGACCGTGATTCCTGGGGTACTTCCCTCAGCATCGTTCACGATTTTGAGAACGTAACCTTTACCTCGATTACTGCGTACCGTGGCTTTGATGCCCACCTGCAGCAGGATGAGGACGGCACTGCGAACCCGGACTACATGTTCGGCTCCGCAAACTTCGACGACCAGACCCAGTTCTCTCAGGAGTTCCGTCTGAACGGCGCAAGTGACACTCTGAAGTGGACTTTGGGCGCGTCCTACTCTCGTGAAGAACTTGAGCACGTCACCGATGCTTACTTTACTGCCGGCTCGCTCGAGTCCTTCGCAATTTACGAAGGGTTGAAAGCAAACCCTGAGCTGTTCGGTATCCCGCAGGCGGCTTTCGATCAGATGACGACCACTCAGCAGGAAGATGCTGCAGCACAAATTCGCGCGGCTATGGCTGCTGGCGCGATCCCGGGTATGCCCGAAGGTACTGCCGTTACCTCGGTTGTCTATGACCTCCTGATGGCTTCGGAAGATTTTCATCAGCAAATTGACGCGCAATTGGCGCCACTCAACCAGATGCTGGCGGCCTACGGTATGGAACTCGGCGCCAACAACCTCAGCAAAGCGGACATGATGGCCTCTTTGATGACCGGTATTTATCCGTGGGTTACTGCCGATACCCCCTGGAATGAGAGTGTTACCAATACCGGTGATTACCGCTCTGCGGCGATTTACGGTGACGTAACCTGGACCCTGACCGACAAAATGGATCTCACCGTTGGTGCGCGCTACACCGCCGACGAGAAAGATTTCACCATCGACAGCGCCTATCAAAATGCGCTGCCTGTTGCCCTGACTGGCAATATTGGGCTGGTCGATGACGAAGGCAATCCACTGCAAATTCCGCTGCCTGACGGCACTTTCCTCACCGCGATCCCGATGCCCGGTGTAGTGATGCAGCAGCCGTTCGGTATGGCATTTAACAACAATAATGAACCGGTACTGAATGCCAAGCTGAACGATTCCTGGAGCGACCTGTCTGGCCGAATCGTGCTGGACTACCGCTGGAACGATGATGTGATGACCTTCATCTCCCTGGCGGACGGGTTCAAAGCCGGTGGTTTCAACAGCTTTGCAGTTGCTGACGGTATCGACCCGTCCTTCGACCAGGAGAGCGTGACCAACCTGGAAATCGGCCTGAAGAGCAGCCTGTTTGACAATGCGGTTCGCTTCAACGCTTCTGTATTTGCCTACGACTACGACAATCTGCAGCAGCTGGATCTGGTTGGTAAGCCCATCCCGAACTACTACTTGCGGAACGCCGACGCCGAGGGGCGTGGTGCTGAAATGGAGATCCAGTGGGCTGCTACTGACAACCTGTTTGTCGCCGGTAATTACTCATACCTGGATACCGAGTACACCCGCTACCAGATCATCGAATCCATCGGTGAAACGGAAGAGGAAAACTCCCGCGTGGGTCAGCCTCGTGTAGGCACACCCAAGAATAAGTTCAACATCCTTGCTGAGTACACCATTCCCCTGAATGCAGGCGGTGATGTTGTTCTGCGCGGCGACTACAACTGGACTGGCGAACGTGTGGGTTCCATCAGCGATCCTGCTCGTGTGATTCCGGATTACCAGCTGTTTAACCTGCGCGCAGGTTGGAACAGCGCATCCGATCGTTACTCCGCAGCGCTGTGGGTACAGAACGCGACCGACGAAGAAGTTGCCGGCGGTTATGGCGGTACCGGTGCAGCGATCGGCGCAAGCCCCGCGTGGCGTTTCATGCCTCGCATGTACGGTGCGGATTTCACCGTTCGTTTCTGATCGCAATCCCGATTGCAGATCGCAAAAAGGGTCGGCTCTGCCGGCCCTTTTTTGTGCCCAGTGTTTGGTGGAGAGAATTCCTGGCGCATTATGTCGCGCCACCTTCTCTGCATTCATGGGAATCCACCACAATGTATGTATGATCAAAAACTAGTAAAGCCGTTGACTGGATCCGGGAATGAATCTGATTACGCAGGCGGGATCAGAGGTAGCAGGGGAGTCCGGGACTTCTCATCCTAATCAGGAGCTGTCGATAGAGTCATGTGTCGAGCTGCTCAACCACTACCAGCAGGTTCGCGCAGAGAGCGGTGCACTGGCTGATCCACTCAGTGCAGAAGACATGCAACTGCAATCCATGCCGGATGTCAGCCCCAGTAAATGGCATCTTGGACATACAAGCTGGTTTTTTGAAACCTTTGTATTGCGCAAACACCTCACCGGTTACCGGGTTTTCGACCCTGACTACCACCACCTGTTCAATTCCTACTACAACTCTCTCGGGCAACCCTTTGCACGGCCGCAGCGGGGCCTACTTTCCCGGCCGGATATCGAACAGGTTTTCGCTTATCGGCGGTACGTCGATCAAGCTATTGAGCGGCTGTTGACCGAAGAGGAGCCCCCCCCGGATGTATGGAATCTGATCACCCTGGGACTCAATCACGAGCAGCAACACCAGGAATTGATGCTTACGGATATCAAGCATGCGTTCTCCATCAATCCACTGCTACCTGCGTACCAGGAAGACCTCGAGCCTGACGAGGCGCCGACTGGACAGGCTCACCCTCTAGGTTGGCTGGCGGTCCCCGAAGACATCTACACACTCGGCAGCGACGGCGATACCTTTCACTTTGACAACGAGGGACCGCCGCACCAGCAATTCATCCCGGCATTCAGCATTGCGTCACGGCTGGTGACGAACGCGGAATACCTCGAATTCATGGAAGAGGGCGGTTACCTCGAGCCGCGCCTGTGGCTGTCCGATGGCTGGACGTGGGTAAACCAGAACCACCGCAAAGCGCCACTGTACTGGCAGCAGCGGGAAGGGCACTGGTACCAGTTCAGCCTGGCTGGTCTCGTCCCGTTGAATTTGGACGCGCCGGTGTGTCATTTGAGTTATTACGAAGCTGACGCCTTTGCGACCTGGGCAGGAAAACGCCTCCCGACGGAGTTTGAGTGGGAGGTTGCCGCCTGGCTGCACCGGCAACCGGACACGCTCTCGAGTGCCAACCTTATGGAAAAGCGCAAGTTCGACGCTTGTATCGAGTCCAGTGGCCGCCCGCAATTTCTCGGCAACCTTTGGGAATGGACAAGCAGTGCCTACCAGCCGTATCCGGGATTCCGCGCCAGCACGGATGCGGTAGGCGAGTACAACGGCAAATTCATGTGCAACCAAATGGTATTGCGCGGCGGTTCCTGCGCCACGCCAGCGAGTCATATCCGCATCAGTTACCGGAATTTTTTCTATCCTCATCAGGCATGGCAATTTACCGGCATCCGACTGGCAGGAGACCCAGTTTGAATATTGCACTGAAAACACACCAAAATTCCCCGGAAAACACCGTAACTCGCGCGCTAGAGGACCAATGCGATGAAGTTCACGAGTTTTCGAAAGATGTCCTTACCGGACTTTCAGCACCTCAGAAGACTTTGCCCTGCAAGTATCTGTACGATGAGACCGGATCAAAAATCTTCGAGCAAATCTGTGAACTGGACGATTACTACCTGACGCGTACCGAGGCAGACATTTTCGCCACGAACTTACCGGACATTGCAAAAACCCTGGGCGCCAATGTGACCCTGGTTGAACCGGGTGCGGGCAATTGCGAAAAGGCGCAGCCTTTGCTGTGTGCCATGACATCCCCGGCCGCGTATTTCCCGATCGATATCTCGCCGGAGATATTACTTGCAGCGCAAATCCGACTGCAGGCTTCGTTGCCTGAGCTCCCGGTACACTCGATCGTCGGTGACTTCACAGATCCCACCAGCTGGGATGGAAGCGCGGTAGATGGCCGGCAGGTCGTTTTCTTCCCAGGTTCGACAGTTGGCAACTTCACAGAGAAGGACGCCGAGAGACTCCTGAAAGGTTTCGCCAGCTGGCTGAAGCCAGGGGACGGACTGTTACTCGGTGCCGATCTGGTCAAAGACTCTGTGGTGCTTGAGCGCGCCTATCACGACAACGAGCATGTTACAGAAGCGTTTAACAAGAACCTGCTCCAGCGTATTAATCGCGAACTCAATGGAAACTTTGAACTGGAAAGCTTTGCCCATCGGGCTTTCTACCACCCGCTGCGCCAGCGCGTAGAAATGCATTTGGTCAGCCTGAAAGCCCAGCAGGTTCGGGTTGCTGGTATCGAATTTCAATTTGCCGAAGGGGAAACCATCCACACCGAGAACAGCCATAAATATACTGATGAAAGCCTCACCGCCTTACTGAACCGCGCTGGATTTGTGTCATGCCGGCATTGGACAGACAACAACAACCACTTCGCCATTTATTATGCTGAAATTTCTTAATCGCACCGCCGGGCTTCTCGCCTTTACCTGTTGGCTCATGCCGTTGACCAGCCTTGCTGAAACTGAGGCCGAGATCATCGTATATAAGTCACCGTTCTGCCTTTGCTGCAAAGAATGGATCAAACACCTCGAGGAAAATGCGTTTGTGGTCGCCAGTGAAAATGACCTGGATACGGCGACTATCAAACAGCAAAAAGGGGTACCGCACAGTATGCAGGGGTGCCATACCGGTGTCTGGAGTGGTAAATACGTATTTGAAGGGCATGTGCCCGCCCGATTAATCCGGAAATTCCTGGCCCACCCACCGAAAAATGCCATCGGTCTGGCAGTACCGGGGATGCCCAAAGGCAGTCCGGGCATGTATCGGGGCAAAGATTTTAAACCCTATAACGTCTTCGTCATTATGCCCGGTGGCGACTACAGCCTGTACGAAACGGTAACCGCGCCGGAACCTTCGTGACATTGGCAAATTCCCCCTGGTGTGGTTAATCTGGGCGCCCTCAAAGCCGTAGTGAAGTCGCGCCCAATAATGCCCAGTAGCCAATCATTTCCGCAGGAAAGCAGGCAAGTTTTTCGCCCAGCCACCGGGCTTGGCAATTGCCACCTGCAGACCATATTTCCCCGCTACCACCGTCCACGTCCGTGGATCCACACCCAATGCCAATGGCTGCAGACACCGGATGGAGATCGCCTGGCACTACACACGCCGGCCCCCCTGCGTGATGACGCGAGTGCCCCAATTGTACTGGTGCTACACGGTCTGGAAGGGTCGGTAGAATCACCCTATGTACAGGGGATTATGCAGGCACTACTGGCGGCAGGCTTTCAGGTCGCGGTAATGCACTTTCGCGGCTGCGGAGGTGTGCCAAACCTGTTACCGCGTGCCTATCACAGCGGTGACAGTGCCGATCCGCGCTGGCTCGCGGGGCAGTTGCGGGAACGCTTTCCGGCAACACCACTGATGGCGGTTGGCTATTCACTGGGAGGTAATGTCCTCCTGAAGTGGCTTGGCGAGGATGGTGCGCAATCGTTGTTGAGTGCCGCCGTTTCCGTTTCGGCACCACTGGACCTCCACGCCTCCAGCCGCCGGCTACAGCAGGGATTTTCCAAGGTCTATCAACGCCACCTGCTCAGCAGCTTGAAAGAGAGTCTCAGGCGCAAGGCCAAGAATCCGGAACTCGCGAGCAAAATGCCACGGTTGGACGAGGCGAGGTTTTTTTCCAGCTTCCGTAATTTTGATGACCACTTTACCGCGCCTCTGCACGGTTTCAGGGGCGTTGATGACTACTACACACGAGCATCCAGCAAACCATTGCTCAGGCAGATTGAGGTCCCGACGCTGATTATTCATGCTGCCGATGACCCATTTGTTTGTACCAGCGCCATCCCGGAACCGCACGAAATCAGCGCATCAGTCAGCCTGGCGATCAGCAAGCAGGGCGGTCATGTGGGGTTTATTTGCGGAAGCCTCTGGCGTCCCGAATACTGGCTGGAAACGCGAATCCCTCAGTTTTTTCTGGATAAGTACCTCAATCCCCCCGATTGACGAGCGGTTTCGCGACGAGCTGCTAATGTTGGTTCATAACAGCGATAAATCGGATATGGCGGCTGGTAGCGCGCCTGTCCCGAATCTTCGCAGGGAACCCCAGTGCAGCGATCCGTCTTGCTTTTCCATCGACAGAAGCTTTTTGCCCGAACCTCAGTAGCCATTTTGCTCGTGTATGCAGTCGCATTTGCGCAGCCGGTCTCGATGGCTCAGGGACAATCCAATACCTCGCCCCTACGTTATGAGCAGGCCATTCTCTTCAGTCTGCAGCAACACCCCCGTCTGGCCGGGTTCGAATTTCGGCGCCAGGCGGCTGCGGCGCGTACAATCCAGGCCGGGGTAGGCCCACGACCAGAACTTGGCGTGGAAATTGAAGACGTCGCCGGTACCGGCGACTTCAGTGGTACCCAAAGTGCTCAAACCACGGTGGGTGTGAGCTGGCTACTGCAGTGCGATGTGATCGACAAACGGGTACAAGCCGCAAATACAAAAGCTTCGCTGATTGAGACGGAGCAGCAAATTGCCGCCCTGGATGTTGCTGCGGATACTGCCAGATATTTTCTGCAGGCGCTGGCACAGCAGGACCGGTTATCTCTGGCCCTGCGGGCTAAGGAAGAGGCCCGTCACGGTCTGGAAGATATTCGCCGGCAGGTTCAGGCAGGAAAACTTCCCGAGGCGGAAGCTTCCCGTGCCAGGGCGGAACTGGAGCGTCGAAACCTGGCGGCCGAAGACGTCGAACACGAATACACCATCTCGAAGCACCAATTGGCCGCCCAGTGGGGTGTCAGGTCTCCAGGATTTACCACGCTGGAAGGTACGCTCTCCGCACCGGTCGCCAAGCTGGATATCGCCTGGCTGCGACGGCAGGTAACCAATAACCCGGAGCTCGCGATTTTCCTGAATCGCGATCGCATTGCTGCTGCACAAATAGAACTGGCAAAAGCGGAAGCTGGAATACAGTGGCGCATCGACGCCGGTATCCGCCGCCTCGAGGAGCTCAACGATTACAGTCTCGTCGCCGGTGTTGCCATTCCGCTGGGGCGCCGCAACCGAAATAACGCCAGAGTGAACGCTCTAATGGCGGAGCAGAACCAGTACCGGGCGGAACAGAGCGCGCAAACCATCGCGCTGGAAACCCAGGTGTATGCCATGGCGCAGCAAATGGAGCACAGTCGCCATATCTCTGAAGCAATCGCCCAGCGCATTATCCCCAGTCTTCAGCGGGCACTGGCCGATACTCGCGCCGCCTACCAGCAGGGCAAATACAGTTATTACGAACTGGCTGCTGCTGAGCGGGACCTTATCGATGCACGTCTTTCACTACTGGAGGCGCAATACGCCGCACGGTTGTATTGGATTGAAATAGAAAAACTTACCGGCCTTTCCCTCTCGCAACCGCTGGCGGTCCCACCAGTGCCAGCTATACAGCCCGGGTTCAGAAAGTGAAAACGGCTGTATTCACCTGCATCGTGGCTACTCTGCTCATGCTTCTGGGCTTCGTATACAGCCGCGGTGCCGTCGGGATTGCAGACAGCAAAACACCTGGAGGACATGACGCCGCCACGGGGGAGACTGGTCCCCATCAGGGTCGAGTACTGCGCGAGGGCGATTTTGCGGTTGAACTCGCGATTTTTGAATCTGGCGTTTCACCGGAATTCAGGGCCTGGGTTTCAGAGAAGGGTAAGCCGCTGGATCCAAAAGAAATCATCGCCACGGTAACCCTGGACCGGTTGGGGGGCGACAAGGAACAAATCAACTTCGTCCCGAAAGAAGATTATTTACAGGGTAACAAGGTTATTCGTGAACCCCATTCCTTTGTTGTAACCGTGGATATTCGCCATCGCGGCAAGACGTATCACTGGCAATACGAAAGCTTTGAGGGGCGCACACGCATCTCAGCGGAAAATGCCGAGGCTATGGGTATACAAACGGCAATCGCAGGCCCCGCAGTTTTGCGCGAGGCCACAAGCGCTTATGGCCGACTGGTTGTGAACCCCGAACAAATGAGGGAAGTTCGGGCCCGTTTTGACGGCACCGTAGACACGGTAAAAGTGGCTCTGGGCGAGAGAGTGGCGAGAGGGCAGGCGGTAGTTGCGGTAAACAGTAACGAAAATCTCAAGTCTTATACCATCCACTCCCCTATAGATGGTGTCGTCCTGCAACGAAATGCCAATCCGGGCGAGCAAACCGGTGGCCGCAACCTGCTTGTCATCGGCGATGACAATGCGTTATTGGCGGAACTGGAAGTTTTTCCCGCAGCGCGCTCGCGTGTTCGGCCTGGAAACCCGGTATCGCTAACCGTGCGAGGACTGGCAACGAAACTGGACGGCGTGGTACAGCAGGTTGATCCGATTATTCGCCCAAACCAGGCCAGCATCGTGCGGGTCGCGTTACGCCAAACACCCACGCAGCTGGCCGCGGGCGCCTTTCTTTCTGCTGTTATCCAGATCGATGAATATGAGGTGCCTCTCGCAGTAAAGCGGTCTGCACTCCAGTCTTTTAGGGATTTCACCGTGGTTTATGCCAGGTATGGCGACCAGTATGAAGTGCGCATGCTCAAACTCGGGCGTGAAACCGGTGAATGGGTAGAAGTACTCGACGGACTCAAGCCCGGCACGCGCTATGTCACCCAAAACAGCTACATCATCAAGGCCGACATCGAGAAATCCGGTGCCGCCCACGATCACTGAGGGCCACGGATGCTTGGATACCTGATCCGAACCTCAATCCAGAATCGCGTACTGGTGCTGGCGATTGTTGCGCTACTGTGCGGTATCGGGGTCTGGAACTTTACGCGCCTGCCCATTGATGCGGTGCCAGACATCACCAATATCCAGGTAATGATCAATACAGAAGCACCCGGCTTCACGCCGTTGGAGGTTGAGCAGCGGGTAACCTTTCCGGTGGAAAGTGCAATGGCGGGGATGCCGAAACTCGCCTATACACGCTCTCTATCGCGCTATGGCTTGTCCCAGGTCACAGTAATTTTTGAAGACGGCACCGACATATACTTCGCACGCCAGCTAGTGAATGAGCGCCTGACTGCCGCACGCAACAGCCTGCCGCCGGGATTGGAACCGGAGCTCGGGCCTATCTCAACAGGTCTCGGCGAAATTTTCATGTTTACCGTCGATGCCGAGCCGGGGGCGAGAAAACCGGACGGCAGTCCGATCACCACTACAGACCTGCGCACAGTACACGACTGGATTATCCGGCCGCAGCTGCTGCGCGTTCCTGGTGTCGTTGAAGTTAATCCTATTGGCGGCTACAAACGGGAAATTCTCGTTGCCTTGCAACCGGAAAACCTGCTTGCCTTCGGGCTGACCCAGCAAGATGTGATACGTGCAGTGCAAGCAAACAATACGAACCGCGGCGTGGGTTTTATTGATTACAACGGGGCCCAATGGTTGATGCGAGTGCCCGGGCAAGTGGAGACGGTTGGTGCTATTGCAGACTTCCTGGTAACAGATACTGGAGGCGTTCCGGTAAGGCTTGGCGATGTAGCCAGGATTGGCGAGGGGCGGGAGATGCGTACCGGCGCCGCGACGCAAAATGGCCGCGAAGTAGTAATGAGCACTGTGTTCATGTTGATCGGGGAGAACAGCCGCACGGTCGCTCATGCTGTTGGGGAAAAACTGGAAACGATCAAGGCAAGCCTGCCTGCCGGTATTACTGTCACGGCGGTTTACGACCGCACTGCTCTGGTAGACAAGACACTACAGACGGTAAGGAAGAATTTGCTCGAAGGGGCAACGCTGGTCATCGTCATTCTGTTCCTGCTGCTGGGAAATGTGCGCGCAGCCATACTGACAGCCCTGGTTATCCCGATTGCGATGCTGATGACCGTAACCGGTATGGTCCAAACACGGGTCAGCGCAAACCTGATGAGTCTCGGTGCGCTTGATTTTGGTCTGTTGGTGGATGGTGCGATCATCATCGTTGAAAACTGCCTTCGTCGCCTGGGTGAAGCATCTGGAAATGGTGGCGAACTTGGCTTAAAACAGCGGTTGGAAGTCGTCTTTCAATCCACCCGTGAGGTGATCCGACCGGCCATGTTCGGTGTCTTCATCATCACTGCGGTGTATCTGCCGATTTTTGCGCTCACGGGTATTGAGGGAAAGATGTTCCACCCGATGGCAACGACGGTGGTCATGGCCTTGCTATCCGCTATGCTACTTTCCATCACCTTTGTCCCGGCCTGCATTGCTATCCTGTTCCGCAAACCGGTTGTTGAGAAAAAGCATCTGGTACTGGATAAAATGCGCGGTCTTTACCGCCCACTGCTGGAGTTTGCCATCCGGCAACGGCTACTCGTGGTCTCGGTGGCAGTGGTGCTGGCGACACTTTCTGCATACAGTGCCACCAGGTTGGGCAGTGAATTCGTACCTAACCTGGACGAAGGGGATATCGCGATGCACGCACTGCGCATACCCGGCACATCCCTTGAGCAGGCCATCGCGCTGCAGGAAACACTGGAATCCCGGATTAAGGAATTGCCTGAGGTTGAGCGGGTATTTGCCAAGCTTGGCACTGCGGAGGTGGCAACGGATGCAGTGCCGCCAAGCGTCGCCGACAACTTCATCATCATGAAGCCACGTACCGAGTGGCCCGATCCGGATAAGCCCAAAGCCCAACTGGTTGAAGAGCTCGCCGCATTGGTGGAGCCAATTCCCGGTAACCAGTATGAGTTCCTGCAGCCGATCCAGATGCGCTTCAACGAACTTATTGCCGGCGTTCGATCAGAGCTCGCGATCAAGGTATTTGGCGATGACTTTAACCAACTGACCGCGCTTGGAAATCAAATCGAAGCGGCAATCAGGAACGTGAAGGGTATCGCCGATATTCAGGTAGAACAGACCACTGGCCTGCCCATGCTCACAATCAGCCCCGATCGAAAGGCACTTACACAATACGGTCTCGACATCAGTACTGTTCAGGGCCAGCTAGCCACCGCACTGCGCGGTTCAGTCGCCGGCCAGTTTTATGAAGGTGACCGGCGCGTAGATATCGTTGTGCGACTGCCCGAAGTTCTACGCCAGGATCCTTCGGCGCTGGCAAAGCTGCCGGTCCACCGGCGCGGTGGAAACTACGTTCCTCTGGAGGAGGTTGCCGAGCTGAAACTTGTCCGGGGAATCAACCAGGTATTTCGGGAGAATGGAAAGCGGCGTGTGGTAGTCACCGCAAACGTGCGCGGCAGGGATCTCGGTAGTTTCGTTTCTGATGTGCAGCAGACCGTCAGCAGCAAGGTGAAACTGCCTTCCGGATATTGGCTCGAGTACGGCGGCACTTATCAGTCATTGCGCTCCGCCACTCACCGGCTGACTTTGGTGGTACCGTTAACACTGGTACTGATCATGGGATTACTGTTACTCGCCCTGGGTTCCATAAGAGATGCATTGACTATTTTCAGTGGAATTCCTCTGGCACTTACCGGTGGTGTACTGTCATTAATGCTTCGTGATATCCCGTTTTCCATTTCGGCGGCGGTCGGTTTTATCGCGCTCTCCGGTATCGCAATTCTGAATGGCTTGGTAATGGTCGCCTTTTTCCGGGATTTGCGTTACCACGGCTACGACCTCGATAGCGCCATCATCGAAGGGGCCCTGATACGGCTACGCCCCGTGATTACCACCGCCCTGGTGGCCTCTCTCGGCTTTGTGCCCATGGCGCTCAATACCGGGGTTGGATCCGAGGTTCAACGTCCGCTGGCGACGGTAGTCGTTGGCGGTATCATTTCATCCACGATACTGACACTGTTGGTCCTGCCTGCCTTATATCGGCTGCTCCATACGAGCGAAGCAGCACCGGCTACGAATCGTCCTGAAACATAACCCGTGATTCTCAATGGCCGGCAAACGAGACACCATTACCAAGTCCAGCCTCTCCCCTCGTGCTCGCTGTATACCACCCTTTCCGATAGGCGAGACTTGGCCACAGAGCATGGGCGAGGGCACTTTTCATCGCTGTCGGCGAAACAGGCTGTGATGCCAGAGTGCCGTCCTGGATCTCAAACTGACTGGCCGGTTGATCCGGGCGCAACACCACCAGCTGGTTACCCGTGCGGAAGCCGAATCGATCGCCATATTGCATCAGCGCACGATTCGGGTTCTGCCTGGTGAGATCCTGACCCAGCATCGGATGGCTACCGTCAATCCCGAGTAAAGAAAGCAGAGTAGGGGGCAGGTCGACCTGGCTGGCGAGACGCTCATCCCGCTTAGGCACAATACCGGGGCCAATGATCAGCGCCGGGATATGAAAGTGCTCAATGGGGATGACATCAGCCCCGGATACGCGCGAGTCATGATCAGCCACTACTAGGAACAATGTATTGTCCCAGTACTGGGAGCGCCGGGCTTCGGCAAAAAACTGCCCAAGCGCCCAATCCGCATAGCGGACGGCGTTTTCACGGGATTGCGCTTCGCCCTGCACCGCTATACGTCCTTCAGGAAACTCCCAAGGGCTGTGGTTACTGACGCTGAAGGCGAGGGTAAAGGTTGGCTGGTCATCAGCGGAGAGCAGGCGATCCAGCTCGTTGAACATATCTTCATCGCTCGCTCCCCAGGAGCCTACGTATCTCGGATCCTGGAACGCCGGCAAGTCGTGAATTTCCCGGAAACCATTGCCAAGGAAGAACGTTTTCATATTATCGAAATGGGATTCACCACCGTACACGAACCGGCTGTGATATCCGTTCTGCCCAAGAAGGTCCGCGAGCGTGAAAAAGTGACGCTGTGCGCGGGGGAGCTTCAGTACCGCACGGGCCGGTGTCGGGAAAAAGCCGGTCACGAGTGCTTCAAGCCCCCGTACTGAACGGGTACCCGTTGCATACAGTTGCTCGAACCACCATCCTTCGTCCGCCAGAGCATCAAGGTTTGGAGTAAGATTTTCCCCTTCAAGCGCGCCCACATATCGCGCCCCAAGAGACTCCTCCACGATAATTACCAGGTTCATTGGTGACACAGGCTTTTGAACTGGTTGCTGCCGGTGAACGCTCGGGTGTGTCAGATCCTCGGGACTGGCATCAAGCCCCGCTGCTGTCCGCACCAACCGGATCACTTCACTTTCTGCGAGCTTTCCATAGTGCTTACCAGCATCACTCTCATGACGCAGTGAATACAATGCATAGGCGGTGCTATACAGCGAATTCAAAGCCAGCACGTTGACCAGATTGTCATCGCTAAAGGCGACCAGCGCTGGGTTGATAGGTCGGTGTTGCAAGGTGCCACGGGCCGCGAAGAAACAAAGTAAAAAGCAGGCGAGGGTGATTGCCAGTCGTGTGCCAGCATGAGAAATAACGGCCTCTCGCGTATCCACAGGCCTGATAAGGCGGCGGCCGATGAACCAAGCAAACACTGTCAGCAGCAGCACGGTGAAAATGGCTCCAATGTAGCCCTCCAAAAGCATGGAGCCCACCTCCTGCGGGCTCACCAGATACTCAAAAAACAGTCGGTTTGGCCGCGTATCGTACTCCGCGATAAATTCCGGGGTTACCAGCTCCATGAATATGATCAGCAGCCACCAGAACCGATACCACCAGGTAACGACCGTTTGCACACGTCTTGAGTGACCGATCCATGGGGCGACCAACAAAGGTACCGCCACGATTATCGCCAGCAGACTTAAATCAATCCGTAGACCGCCCAACAATAGCTGCCCGAGCGACGACACATCACCAACACGCTCGAAAAACCAGATCCCCAGGCCAAGGCGCCACAGGGTTAGGTTGGTTATCGTGAGAATGAAGAAGCGTGCAGATAGCTGAAACATTGCCTGGCCCGATGCAAAGGCGTGAAGAGCCCCGGCGCTAGCAGTGGTTAAAACTGCTTCTATTGGGGCGCCTCAACGAAAAGTGGAACCAGGAGGCTACTCGGTGAAACTTAAGGGAAACTTAAGTTTCACGAATACGAATGTATGTATGGCGTAGGTTAAATGCGCTTAAAGCGCTTGTCCTTGAGGATTTGCCGACTGGATATCCACCAAGTCGAGAAAAAACGACATGTATTTGTGCATTGCGGAAGTCGCAGCGACATCCTGTAACAGGAGTTTTTCGAACTCAGGATGCACCGCGATCAGCTCAACCATGCTTAAGTGGTAGTTGTTACTGCCTTGCGCCTTCAACGTATCCTGAGCCACAGCAGCCAGATGATCCGCCAACTGCGACTCAGCGCCTTCGTTAACCAGTGAGTCACGCAAAGAAACTCTGAACTCATTACAGTGTTTTGGCGCAATGGATAGACGTTCAATCGCCTGATAAATTTTCTGCCCGATAGTCATTGTTGATCCCCCTTAAAAGAGGCGCGCATGCTACTGAAGCAATGGAGAAATCCAAAGGTGTAATAGGCCTAACAGCAAGAAATCAGCGACAATTTTTCAGTCTGGCGCTAAACGCTTTTCGGTTGACGTGAATAGCATTATTCAAGAAACACTTATCAGCAATTCGTTCTGGGTATATCTCTTCATTGAGAAACTAGATTTTTCGTTAAGTAATTCGGGGTAACCTCAATCATTCGCCAATATTGAACATGCCCGTGGAATTCACTCATATCGAATACAACAAGGCCTTGTTCATGGCCACCTACGGCAACCTCGGGGTAGTGAACACAATCAAATTCGAGGTGTGACTCGTGGAAGCTACTGTTAAGGTGCTCCAACAGTGCCTCCCGAGCAATATGGCTTGCCTGATCATAATCAATACCCTCACAAACCACTGAATGCTCTGAAAGAGACCTGTTGGTACGGATCGTATTTGCAACCATTCCAAAGACTTGAGCGACGGCTTTTCCATCGTCAACAAAGAACCCAACAGGAAATCTTACACTTGGAGGCTTGCTTCCAATGAGCCAAGATTCCCTTACCCCTTCTTTTACTAAGTTACTTTTAAATGCCGGAGTGTAGCCATCTTGCCGATTCTGAAAGAATTGGATACGCGATTGAGAGCCACGACTAACCTCCATGTAGATCGTAAAGCTCCTATCTGGATAAACTTCCGACAATAGCTGCCTAAGCTTAAATGAAAACTTACGACCTATTTCAGGTAGAAAATCATCTTTTTTAAATTCTGCACCGATAAAATGTCCATAAAGTTTTTCAATTTCATCGTAAAAAGGTGATTTTTTAAGCAGTCGCATCAAGTCAAAAATGTTGTGACTTGCTTCAGATCGAGAACTAGCATCGAGAAAAGCGTTTTCATCAACACCTTTTAAGTAGATTCCGCCATTATGTTCTACAAATTCTGGATTGAATTCATCTACAACAGGGTCAAAGTCTGAAATGTCGAAAGAGGGTACCGATGGATTTCCTGCCTCTTTCATTGCGTTTTGAGTTTGCAGCTCATAATCAATTTCAGATAAACGCTCACCTTCTACCATCTCTTGCTTAACTTTGCATGCAACAGATTCATCATGAATTCTAGCGATATCTTCAACTGGGTCGTCACTGGTATCGCCAGCCGTTATCCAAACCACGCAATCGGTCTTTTGGATATACTCTGCTATGTCAGGCAGTCGGCTAATTTCTCTTAGCTGCTCTACGAGCATATCATGGATTTTTTTAGAGATTTCTCGGCTCAGTTCGTACGCACAGTCTGAATAAGGTTCAATATTTAAGTATTTAAGCGCGTGGTCGCTAGCCTCGTCCGCGGCCTTTGATAGCTCTGACAAGATTTGCTCTGTTTTTTTTAAGTCACTTTCATGGTCACCGTGGTAAGGAGAGTCGCACGGGCTCCAGCGCAACAGCATCCGATTCTCATCGAAGCTGATCTGAGAGTGCCTGCTGTATAATTTCGCTACGTGATTCAGTCCATTTTCAGAATTAAACCCGGGAAACAGATAAGATGTGCAGTCACCATTGTGATATAAATATAAGGAATAAATACTTTCACCACCGTATTCCGTTAATATTTTCTTGAACGCAGAACTGGCCTCTTGTTTGACAGAACTAGCAAGAGCCCCTAAAAGGGTGTTGATATTTTCCTGGGTTTTGCAATCTAAACTTGAAAATACACTACCGTCGCCAAGCTCGATAGATATCTGCGATAGCGAATCCCCAGATATTTCTGCCATGCACTCCAAAATACGATTTTTATCGCCATTACCGGAACAGTATGAGATGCCAATAGGCTTGATGGGGTTATTTTCTAACCTTGGATACAGCACTTGATGTTGATCGGAAAGATTTTTTACATATACTTCCTTTATCTTCAAATCCAAATCATTACTTAATGCATATATTGAGTGGAATTCTTTTCCATCTTTTTCAAGGGCATCGTCGAAGAGGCTTTCTTGGCGCTCATAAATACATTTGGCTATCGCCGTTGTTTGACTGAAAGAAATCTCGCTATCTGTTCCAAATGATTCAAGTCTCCAAAGCATAAAATTTTTAAGTTGATCTGAGTTAGCACCACACTTCCCCGACATTTCATTCGAAATTTGATCCAACTTAGCTCTTGTCTGAAATCGCAATGCAATCTCGTTTCCACTGCTATCTAGTATTATTCCGTACAGCCCGCTTTCTATATATTTCTCATAAATTAAGTCTATGTTTCTAGTGAGCTCTTGTTGAAATACGTTATCGAGCTTTACAAGCAGCTGTTGAAAACTGTCAGCAATCTCTGAGTGCGCCATATCAGACATATTTAATCCGTTAACTGAAATATCTAAAGGGGTAATATCGGGGGTACGCTAGAGTCTACTTCTAAGGGTGGCTGCGCCATCTGTTAATCGTGATTAACCCCTGGCATCCGAATGCAATAAGTGCTTTCTCCTCTGGAACGTAAAGATCACAAAACACACCTTCCTTTTTGTACAGCAAGGATCCATCGTCAATGCTCCAAATTGTTATTCCTGCCGGCTCCTTCTCTTCGTGATATAAACCTGAAAACAAATATTTATCGAAAAAGAAAATATCACTGGTGGGGCCTGAGATGGACAGCAATAGCTCTTCAGATTCTACATCGAAAACTGCAGCAGTATTCGTGGGAGCGTCGCCAAACTGACCATCATCCACTCCCCAAATACAAATTTTTTGATCATTTATCCAGCAAAAAGGGGAGTCCCAAAAGTAGTCCCAAATAGCATAACTACGCATATTGGGGCTTGAGTCAGTTTCCCAAAGGTCGCCATTAAGCCAAGATTTGAGGTCGTAACTCAATGCAACACCAATTGGGTGCCAAACCCAGCCAATAGTTGCAAGGCGAGTTTGACTTGGAGAGGCTTTTAAAACACCCGACCACTCCTTAAATACATAATCGTTATCCTCGTTCTCGCGTGGACTTTCAGTTAAATCTCGCCCGGTAATAATCTCTCCTGTTTCGAGATCTGTAATATCCAGGCGGTTCCAGTCAGTCGCGTGAACCAAGTGTGTCTTTGAGTTATGTGCAATAAAACAGACGGGCAGGGGGGTTAACTCGGTATGATATTCGCCCGCAGATAACGAAAGTATTTCTTTGCTATCGCCAATCCTAACAACAACACCCCTGCAAATTGCCGAGTGTTCATGTGATTGCTGTCGTCGACAAGTTACCGCGAGAAATCGACCGTCCTGACTGCAATATAGTTGAAATTCTGAGTTGACGGGGAATTCATCCCCATTCAATTCTTTGACAAGGCTCAAATCACCCGTATACAGGTCAAGGCATATTAACTCAGAGCGATCTGTCAATATAAAAATATTTTTTGGGTCAGTTGTACACGATGCAGCAGCTAAAACTCTCATTCCTTCAAAGTAAGGAACTTGCAGGCGCTGCTCTTCAAATGAAAATATCAACTGATCCAAATGTTTATCATTTGCCATATTTTTCTGCATCCTAAACATCCTGTTTAAGAACTGCTGTTACATTTTTCGCACCATTCTTGGCAAACGCCCGGAACAAGATTTGTCGCCCGGCCTCTCAATAGAGTGAAACCAAAGGGTACACGCTCAATATCCATAGTGACGATAATTTTCTTTGCATGATAGCGCGCTTTTTTTAATAACGAAGCGGCGGGCTGGACTGTTAATGAGGTTCCAACAACTAATACATAGGCCGCTTCACCTAGGTGTTTTTTTGCGCTATCAATGTGGAAGGGCGTCTCGCTAAACCAGACGACGTGCGGACGTAATTGACTTCCTGATTCACATTGGTCGCCCAAGTCAATGGGTTTTTCACCTATATCATAAATACGACTGACATCGTCTACACCACGAGCTTTATTTAGCTCACCGTGGAGATGAATAACATGCGTAGAACCCGCACGCTCGTGTAGGTTGTCGATATTCTGCGTAATAACAACAACGTCAAAATATCTTTCTAATTCTGCAATCGCCAGGTGCGCCGCGTTTGGCTCAACTAGAGACGAATCCTTTCGAAGCTGATTGTAAAATGAGAGTACAAACTCCGGATCGTGCTCCCATCCGCTTTTGCTTGCGACTAGCTCAACCGGGACATTTTCCCACAATCCGTCATTATCTCTAAAAGTTTTCAGGCCACTTTCAGCACTAATTCCTGCACCAGTAAAGACAACAATTTTATTTGTATTGATTGGTTTCTTTTCCATATTAAATCGCCAACATTCCATGTGGTGAGATTTAGATCTAGCTTTTATGGCGGGCTGTTTTCCCGGATCTGTATACAGTCAAAGAGTGTGTATATCCGAAAACATTGATTACGAAACTTATGCTTGAGACTGCGATAGGATGTCTTTAGGGAGGGCGACTGCATTTTTCAAAAGAAAGGTCACATCTGCGATATCAGGAAAATCATCATAACCGAGATACCTTGGAATGACGAATACCCAACACCCAATTTAACATAATCTATATTATGCGCACTTAAGGCAGGAGGGGCCGGCTGTCAAGGTCGGATCTGTAGCCTCACCGTCTGATACCAGTCACCCGCAGCAGTGCCGACCCAGTTCTCCATATCGAGGCCCAAATAACCAACAGCTGCAGCGTCTGTAGAAATAGTGTCATCTATTGACGGTATTGCCCCGCCGTCCACTATCGTTGTAATTACATCTATCGCTAGTCTATCCGACGCATCCTGAAATTCGGCATCACCAATTTTAGGGAGCCCTTCTTCTTCTCTTTTGTCATTCGCTGCCCAGACTCTCGTTCCGCGCACCAAACATTTGTAAAAGGACCACTCGCCATTTCTAGGCCTATTAATGTGAGCCGCCGCCCTTAGCCAATTAGGTGTACGAGAATCGCCACCTTTACTGTCATTGATGTCTGCCAGAAATTCATATGCTTCTGGATAATTCTCAGAATCCAGTATTCCTTGCAATGTTTGTAGCTGGGTAGATGTTAGTTCCGTCAACTCGTGATCCTCTAATGTAAAAGCTTTACCTATAAAAACCGTCTAAAAATTCTTTTGATATTAAAAAGTATTGAATCGAAGATCTGTTGCCCGCGAGATATTTAATTTGGTATTCCGCACAGATCTGGGCCGGCGCGACAGACAAAAAATCGTCAATACTAGGAAGCATTTTTTCAGAATTTCCTGGATAAAGGTTTTTGTATAGAGCAACATCCTTTCCATCCTGACTAATCAAATCATAGTATTGCTTGTTCCTTCCCACCCCTTTGAATCGAGCTATCAGAATTATGTAACCCCTACCACTTGAACTATCAAAATGATATTTTCTAGGTTCCTCTTCTAAATACCTATCAGAGTTTCTTAAGAAATTAATCTTTCTCGATAGGCAACTGCCTTCTATAGAGCTGTTTTCGTTGTACGTAAAAAATACCTTTACAGAAAATAACTCCCCAGAGTATCCGGAAACATCTCTAGAATCGAATTCTATGCTCGACCTCCAAATATTGGGGTCCGGCTCAGAGCGCTCTGGTCCGTAGGAAATATACTTTTTTGGAATCTCTCCCAGCATAGAACTGTAAACGGAATTGGCATTTTTGCTCTCGCCAGCCGAGTCGGAATTGGCCCACACCCAAAAGAAAAGAAGAGCGCAAGTGGCCAATAAGGCAGCAACAATAGGTTTATAAAAACTCATGATTTAGCATGCCCCATAAATAAGTATAATTTTCAAGTGTCATTAGAAGCTGCTCGATATGCATCTTTTTTAAGGGCTTTGAAAAATTATCGCACTCACTAAGCATGAATTTCGATCAAGATAATGTAGGCGAGTTATAAGATTTCCATCACAAAATGTCTTATTGCGATTATTAGACCAGTTCACCGAAATCATTTTTTTGCTTCATCTAGTTTAAAAATTCACTTTTGATAGGTCGGTCTATCTTATAAAAGGAGGGATCTACATATTCACCTGCTTCTAGAATTGACTCAACTTCTATAAGCTTATGGCTTTTCGACTCATAACAGGCACCAAAAAATTCAATAATCAGTTTGGCATAGTTTTCTTTAGACTTATCGATGAGATCATCGATATCTGGAAAGCTGGAATCTGCCCAACCTGCGTTAGGAGAATTAGAAAATAACCAAACTAAATCTGATGGTATACCGCTATCAGTCTTAAATAGCTTATCTCTAGATTTCTCCAACCTGAGAATCGAGTTAAATTTATCGATATACCGACTGAAATCATCATAAAATTCTATTCTCTTAAGTTCATTATCCTTTTGTCCACCATGCAAAATAAATTGATCATAGATTATTTGCCTCTCGCTCCAATTTATGACGACATGAGCTCTCTTCATGCCACCATCAATAAAGATAACCATGTCAATCCATGGCGTATTCATTTTACATAAATAGTTTATATCTTTTGGAAGGTTTGGTGGTGGCGAACTTAAAAAACCATCAATAGATAATTTTGAATACTGCTTGTCCAAATCAATTTCATGTCGCCACTTCTGTGAACTAGAAATTTTTTTCCTGGCATCCAAACTACGCATAACGGTTAGTGGATGAACTATAAAAGCAAGTGTTACATCGGGTGTATCGCCCTTCAAATGACAGGTCGAAAAATTGTACTTGCTTTCAAGCATGGCTAGAATTTTTCCTACAACTATATGCTCAACCTGACGCTTACTAGAAAAAACCTTTTCCAAATATAAGCGTCCAATCATCTTATCAAGTAGCTGATCTTCATATACACCTGCAACGATTGACCTTCCTTCACAGGAACGCAACTCATTTGACACGGAGTACGACGGGAAAAAAATCCAAATCAATAAGAGAAAAACACAAATGCAATTCATCAACTTCAAATTTCACCTTCCGTTACTTCCCAAATTAACCACCCACCCATGGAACCCTAAAAATCATGTACTATTATTATGATTGAGAATTTTGACTATTCTTGGACATAAACACTCGACATCAATTTATTTCATTTCGGAAATTTTTTAATATTGGCCTTTCAATCTTATACCCACTTAGATCCACATAATCACCGGAATCAATGATGGATCTAATTTTAATTTCCCTATAATCTATTCTCCGATAGCAGACATCAAACAAATTACCAATTAATGTCGAATAGACATCCTGAGCGTGATCAACCACCATGCCGATATCTGGAAATGTTGAATCGTGAGCACTGACGTTTGGAGAGCTTGCAAATAGCCACACCAAATCTGGTGGTATGTGCTCTACTTTATCAAGGTATTCCTCCAAGTCCTTCGAATGAAACCATGCATCACGGTAATCATTAAAATGAAAACGATACGTGTCGGAAAATATGGGTTTGAAGGAGCCCCTTTGATCTACGCTATTTTTGGACAGAAGGTACTGATCATAAATATGCTGCCGTGTACTCCAGTTTATAACTGCATTAACGTTTTTAATATTTCCATCAAAATAGACACCCATTTTCATCCATGGAGTGTCTATACGGCACAGATAATTTATACTTTCGGAAAGTGTTACCTCGGGTGGAGCAAGGAGGTCATCCTGTGATAAATCGCGAAAATCGCGTAGAAATGCATTTCTATAAGTACGTACACCATGCTCAGAAACTGAATTCCTAGAGGATTTGGATCTCCACAGAAGAAATGGGTGATTAATAAAAGAAATTTCAACTACTGGATGTTCTCCACCCTTTAAATGGCAAGACTCGAAGCCATAATTATCCGTTAAATTGGCAACCATCTTGGAAACGAACTGTGCATAGCTATCATCTCTTGTGTAGGGTTTGTGCAAATAAAGAGAACCTAACATTCGATCAACTTGGTGATCCTCATATATACCGACCACCAGAGAGTGATCTCCACAGGCCTTCAACTCACCAGCTACTGAGCATACAGATATACCTGCAGGTATTAATAAAGCCGCGAGCCAAACGCATTTCCTCATGACACCACCCTTAATCATTCACTAATGAATTATCGTTCCCTGAATTCAACTAATAAGTGCAACGGTTTGGCCGAACTGAACCTCGTAAGGTGTTTTCCACCCGAGTCATTTTTTTGGCTTTAGATTGATGCTCATCTGTAGCCGTCGAATGTCTTCGTCGCTGACTTTGCTGAAGTCGGTCCCCTTCGGATATTTTCGGCGTATCAAGCCGTTTAAATTTTCGTTACTGCCGCGATCACAGGAGCGGTACGGCCTTGCAAAATATACCTGTATGCCCGTAGATTCCGTAAGGGCTTGATGCGCAGCAAACTCTTTTCCGTTGTCCACGGTCAACGTTTTACTTCCAGCTGCAGCCAGTATTTCACGTAGAGCCTCAGTCACTGCTTCTGCACCCCGGTCAGCGACTTTCTTTATCCAGAAGTATCGGCTATGCCTGTCGTTAACTGTTACCAGGCACTCACCGGGACCGTGCACGGTATCGCCCTCTAGGTGCCCAAGCTCTGAACGCTCATCTGCTTCCTTTGGGCGCTCACTCATAGGGACCCTACCTTTGATTTGGCCGCGTCTGTCCTTACTGCCGAACCGGCGTTTATAGGGCCTTGGCGCCCGGCACAGGCTCTCGAACAGCGCACCTCCATTCCGCTTATCTTCAGCGATGTACCGGTAGAGGCTTTCATGGCTGATTATTTTCTTGCCTCGCTCCTTTTCCAGCCGTCCGCTGATAGCTTCTGGCGAGAATCCAAATGCCATGTAGGTTTCGAGTATCGCAAGAATCTCAACGCTTCTCTTGCATCCCTTCTTCGCAGTCTTACGACGATGCACCGAGGCGGTCTGAGCCTTTCCACCGCAATAGTCTTCTTCACTGCTGTTTCTCGAAAGCTCCCGGCTGATTGTCGACTTGTTTCGCCCCAGGCGTCTGCCGATCTCACTCATCGAATAGCCTTGTTCTCGTAGCGCTTGAATATGGTATCGTTCACTCGGCGCCAGTTGTTGGTACTGCATTTTGCTTGAATCCTTGGGTCAGAGCTTGGATTCTACCAGTAGCTGGCGCCCTCCTTCTTGCTCTACGTCCTACGGCTCAAACGTTGCGATTATTATGTGAATTCAGGAGATAAAAACGGCCAACACCCAGACGACTCGCTTCATATGTTCACCCAGACATCACAATGTTCTTTTTCTGCGCTATCATATATATCAAAATATTCCATCCCTATTTTTCCTTAATAGTAAATATTTTATTAATAATATTGACGTCGAATACCAATACATTATTACAACTGAAGCTTGACTCATGCATGCCGCCTGTTGGGAAGTCCCCGCCCCTCCGGGAAAACGTGATCTTCTTTCCCAGCTCCTGACCATCTAGCTTCCTAAACACCGTATATTCTGTACGTCGAACATATGGGTTCGAAGCATGTATCTCAACTGTGTTACTCCGCCAAGCGTATTCATGCTTCTCTTTTGAAGTGTCTGCTGGCATAACACGAATAGCCCCATTTTTTCCCTCATTCCTAAGATATTCAGGCATTGATAACTCTACTCATTCGAATATCACTGTGCCTCCATCGTCGGTATTGCACCATCCCTTCTGTAAATTCGCTTGCACATGGTTTAGGAGTAGGCCACGGTTAGACTGAATGTCGCCAAACAAAGTCAGTCCTAAAAGGAAATAACCGTGACCTGCGACAATGAGAAAAACGCAATTACCTATATGGCTGATATCCTGTCTGATCGGAGATTTGATGGCCTGTCATCAGCCGTTGAGGTGCTGGTCAACGAGCTGATGTTGATAGAGCGAGAGCAGTACCTAGGGGCCGCTGCCTAAGAGCGCTTATAGAGACCCAAGTCCGTTACCGGCTTCAAGAGAGAATCACCCCATCGTAGAGAAAATTCGGGAACAATGCGGCATGACATCCCGCCAGCTTATTCGGGTGGTTCAGCAAGTTTTCGATCATGCCTACGACGAAATGCGTCAGGCCGAGGGTGAAGATAGCGCGCATAAGCTAAAAGAAGTATCTACACATTGGCTCAGACATACAGGAGCGAGCATGGAAATTGAGCGCGGCCGCGCCCTAAAGGACTTATCTGAGGACTTGGGGCACTTCAGTATGGCCACAACCGATACTGTTTATGTCCACACAGAAAGCAAAGTTCGGGCTAAAAGTGGGAAGCAACGCGGTGTGAAGTGATGCTGAACCCTGCTCTCGCCACTACAAGAATTGAATATAATTCCTTAATCATTCAATCGCTTAGATGGCTCAGTGGAAGAAAATGAGCGCACGGATCCCCTTTGCAGTTTTGCGTGATCGGGTTTATATATTTTCCTTTAAATTCAATTAGTTAAGACAGTCTATAGGAGGTTTGCCCCTTAGATCGTCGTTCCCCCTAAACTAAGCTATTTAAGGCAAACCCGAGCACTTCATATACTCGGGTTTGCCGCATTGCTCCTATTACGCAGCTTGCCAGTTCGCAGCGATAACAGGATCTACCTGGTCGCGTACTTCCTGCGGCAATTGAGTTTCTCCGGCTGGCGGCGCACCGAATGCCGCCATCGCGCTCACCAGATTCTCGACCATGCTTGCTTGCAGAATCGCATCACCGGTACGGATTTCATCTAGCTGCTGTGCGCTATCAGCATACCAGTCTTGAATCGTCACCTGGTCATCAGACCCGATAATGTCGACGATCAGGTTGTCACCATCGCGGCTGAACCATAGATTGCTTTCGTCGATATCGGTTAGGAACTGCAAGACATCGTTATCTGATACAGCGGTACTAGAGAGATTGTTGATGACGTCTTGGCCAGAACCCACGCCTATCAAATAGGTGTCACTGCCTTCGCCACCGATAAGATAGTCATTCGCAAGCCCACCGTTTATTTGGTCATCACCCGCGCCGCCATCGATGAAGTCGGCATCGGATGAGCCAAAAATTGACTGAGCGGCGGCATCAGCTGCGACCAGATTGGCATAACTGCGTTCATCGGGTAGCCCTTGGTATTCTGGAGAGCCCGAGGAATCCGGGTTGGACAAACCAAAGGCGCCGAAAATCTGATCCGATGAAATGCTACCGCCGGAGGCAAATGTGATGCTGTCTACTACATGGTCGCCACCCAGGAACCAGTCCTTGATGGTAACGGAGTCGCTACCACCGCTAATATTCAGCACGAGGTCATTGCCACTCATCATTAGCCCGGATGCGACGTCATTGAAGTCGATACCATCAAAATGCAGTTCATCGCTGCCGCCGCCCACGTTGTCAATAGTGTCTTGACCGTCACCAGAACGGAAGATGTAGACATCGTTATCGCGACCGCCGATTAGAAGATCGTTTCCGCTATCGCCAGCTAGAATATCTGCCCCATTCCCGCCCTCAAGCCGGTCTTCATCGGCACCGCCATTGAGGACATCGTCACCATTGCCGCCTCGAATCAAGTCGCGAGCAGCGGTTCCCGATAAAGCTCCGTCATTCCCGGTTGTGCCTTCCAGTGTGTTGTCGAACCCCGGGGCTGGTGTTGGCACCGTCAGGCCAAACGCATCAAAAATTTGCTGTGCTGTTAGCGAACCGCCGGTCTCAAATTCAATAGTTTCAACAAGGTTTTCACCTCCTAGGAAGAAACCGCTGAGCGTGACCTGATCCGGTCCTCCGTTTACTTTGAGAATCAGATCATCACCGGACTTGGTGAGAAATGAGGCTACAGAGCTAAAGGTAATGCCGTTGGCAAAACGTAGTGTATCGGTGCCGCCACCAGTGCCGTCAATTCGGTCTTGGCCACCGGTATAGATATAAAGGTCGTCGCCCACGCCGCCGACAAGAAGATCATTCCCAGCACCGCCCTGTAAAGTATCATTACCTTCACCACCAAGCAGAACATCATCACCTGCGGTGCCGGTTATCACATCGTTACCACCGATTTCCGGCGCCGTGGGATCTCCTCCTGCACCGGGATCAACTGGGTCGGGGTCTACAGGATCAACAGGGTCAATCGGCTCACCATTGCCGCCGCTACCGTTGCCATCCGGCAAAGTTTCCAGCAAACCTGAGAAATCGGCGGCCATTATAGAAGCGCCACCATCATCTGGTTGCACATAGCTGATGGCGCTGTCACCGCCAAGGAAATGATCCTTAACCCGCATTTGCTGATTCAGATCAGAATCTACCAAGATGACCAGATCATCGCCGTCCTGGTGGAAGGTGAGCTGGCTTCTGGCAATACCGTTCAGGAAGAAAATACCATCGAAACCTCCGCCGGTATTGTCGACGGTATCGACACCCCCGTTGGCGATGTAGTAATAGTGGTCGTCGCCAACACCTCCAATTAATAGGTCGTCACCATCCTCGCCGGAGAGAGTGTCGTTCCCCTCCTCCCCTTTAAGGATGTCATTACCCGAACCACTACCAGAGCCATTACCGCCGGCCAGGTAGTCATTGTTGGCGCCGCCAAGTAATTCATCATCACCGGCCATGCCAAACAGAGTATCGTCTCCGGCAAGACCAGTCACCTGATCATTACCCGTAGTACCAACCAATTGCTCTCCACTCGCGGTACCGGTAATCACAGCATCGTAATCGCTGCCACCAGCATCAACCATCTGGTTGATTTGTTCGGTCGGAATCATATATCCGCCGGCAGGCTGCACCCAGTCAATAGCAGACTCGCCTCCTAGGAAATGGTCCCGGACCCGCACACTATCACTACTGCCGTCATCAATAAGGATGAGCAGATCGTCGCCGTCGCGTGTAAACGTCAGGCGCTCTTCAGACAACTCTCCGATGAATAAGATACCGTCGGAACCACCATCGCCGTTTAGTATTACATCGTGGCCATCACCGGCTCCGAAGACATACTTGTCGTCGCCAGTGCCGCCAGCCAGCTGATCGTCACCGGCATTGCCGCTCAGTTGGTCGCTCCCGCTTCCACCAAACAAGGTGTCATTGCCGGCTCCGCCTTCGAAGTAGTCATCGTCAGCACCGCCATCCAGATAATCATCGCCGTCACCGCCGAAGAACTTGTCGGCGCCCTCTTGGCCGAACAACTGATCGGCCCCGTCACCGCCCTGGAGGCTGTCACCACCTGCCCCGCCCTCGATATAATCATCGCCGCTGCGGCCCACCAGGTTATCTACTCCGTCGCCGCCGAATAGACGATCATCTCCCTCTTCTCCGTCGAGGTAATCGTCTCCTGCTTCACCGTAGATTTCATCGTTACCGGTGCGCCCCCAAACTTGGTCGTCACCAGCCCCTGCATGGATTTCCTCGTGCAAATCCCGATATCCCAGTAAAATTTCAGCGTCGGCCGTGCCCAAGGTCGCCATGCGGGCTTCCACATCCGCATCAGTCAGTATTGTGCCGTTAGAAAACTCAAAGCGGTTGACTTTGAAATGATTGGTAGGCTCCTGGAACCAGTTCTGGATTGTGATTACATCGCTTCCATTACTGTGTTGGATCTGTAGGTCGTCACCGGTTCGAATAAACTGGAGCTCTTCCGAATTGATACCGGCGCCGAACTGCAGGGTATCCGAGGACGGATCAATATTGTTGTAGGCCTCACCGTCGCGACGCTCGATTATGGTGTCGCGGCCATCGCCAAGATTGAATTGGTAAATGTCATTGCCGAATGAGCCGTAAAGAATGTCATCACCGGTGCCACCGGCAAGGGTGCTGGCACTGCCGGACCAGGTGTCGATGTCTGCAATCAGCGTGTCATCACCTGCACCGCCCAATAATGTGGCAGAGCCCAGCCCACGCAGCTCGTCGTTGTCTGCGCCACCAGACAAAACTCCGGTACCCTCTAACAAGTCTGCTCCAGCATCACCATAGAGCTCGCCCGAACCATAAAGTTCGTCATCCCCGTCACCACCATGTAACGAGTCTTCGCCACTATCGCCGTAGAGCTTGTCGTTGCCGGCATCGCCGTAAAGGGTATCGCTGTCGCTGCCTCCGTGCAGCAGGTCATCGCCAGTTCCCCCGGAAAGCGTATCTATACCGCTCCCGCCGAACAGCTCGTCGTCATCGAGCCCACCATGCAGCTGGTCATCACCACTGTCTCCGTGAAGGGTATCGGTACCTGCGTCGCCAAACAGCTCGTCGTCATCGCTTCCACCGCGCAAAGTATCAGAGCCGTCTCCACCTTGGAGATGGTCGTTACCCAGATCCCCGTGCACCTCGTCATTGCCCAGGCCACCAGAAACCTGATCATTACCGGCCCCCGCCTGGACATTATCATCACCACTCAGAGCTTCGATCACTTCGTCCGCGCTAAAGCCCTGAATGACATCATCTTCTCCACTGCCCGCAATGGCGTTGGCCATTAGCTCGGCAAATTCCCAAATGACGCCATCACTAAAGGAAACCGACTCAAAACTGGATTCCGCTGCCGTCAGCAGTTCGCCGTCATATTGATTGGAGAAAATGAGCTTGTCTGTCGAGCCTGGCAAAGTGATCACCAGATTTGCCCCTTCGCGGCGCACACGCACTTCACTGGATTCGATATCGACGAACTCAACACGGTCCATGCCACCGGAATCAGAGAGATTGCCCAAGCCATCGCCGCGGGCGAAGCGGTAGATATCGTCGCCATCTCCGCCGGAAAGAATGTCACTACCTGTGCCACCACTGAGAATATCGTTACCGGCTCCGCCAAACAGCTGATCATCGCCAGCACCACCGGATAAGTGATCATTGCCTGCATTGGCATTCAGGATATCTGCACCGCCGTTACCCTCCAGCACATCGTCAGTGCTGTAGCCGATCAGGTTATCATCGCCCTCGGCACCAATCAGAGCCATATCCAGAAGGGTTTCCCGGTCCCATATGGTGCCGTCTGCAAAGCGGACTTCATCAATCGCATAGCTACTGGCACCTTCATTCTGGAAAAAATTGTGTACCAGAACTTGATCACCAGAACCGTAGTCCAGCTGAAGGTTGTCAGCCTCTCGCGAGACGGAAACGCTCGCAGGTAATACTTCCGCAGCAAACACGACCGCGTCAGTTCCCATTGAATCACTGTTGTAGATCAGGTCATTACCGTCTCCGGCACCAAACTGGTAGGTATCGGAACCTTCACCACCGGTCAGAGCGTCATCGCCAGCACCACCGATCAACAAGTCATTGCCTTCACCACCCAAGAGCTGGTCGTTGCCGGCATTGCCGAATAACTCGTCATCACCTTTATCGCCGTCCAGGAAATCATTACCGGCCAAGCCATCTATGTTGTTGTCATTGACATTACCGTAAATCGCATCAGACTGCTCTGTTGCTTCCAGGATCTTGCTGTTAATTTCCGCTGCGGAAACATCCCAAGACTGGCCGTACACGGCTTGCTGAAAGCCAATCATCCGCCCGGCGATACCATTGAGATCTGGATAGTAATTGCGGATAGTGACCTTATCTGTCTCGCTTTGTTTGAACAAAATGTCCAAGTTTCGTCCATCGCGACGAAATACGACATCTTCCAGTTCAATTTCGGAAACGTAAATGGTGATCTTTCCCTGACTGTCGTTAATAGAGTCCTGGCCGTCACCCGCAGTAAAGTAATAATCATCGTTACCGGCACCACCTTCAAGATGGTCATTACCCAAGCCACCAATCAGCTTGTCATTCCCGTCGCCGCCATATAGAACGTCATTTCCTTCCTCGCCGAACAAGCGATCGCTATCCGCACCGCCGTAGAGAGAATCCTCCCCCAGGCCACCCTGCAACTCGTCCTCACCTTCCTCGCCAAACAGACGGTCATCGCCATCCTGGCCCTGGATGACATCATCGCCTTCCTGACCATACAGGTTGTCATTACCCGCCAAGCCAGTAAGCACATCGTTGCTGGAAAAGCCGTAGATGGTATCGTCGTCTTCCGTCGGCTGTATGGCTCGGTCTTTGAGCGCTGCCAGATCCAGTTCGGTGCCGTCATCGAAGCGGATGTGGCTAAGTGCGTATTCACCCAAGCCGTCCGCTTCAAAGTACTGTCGTACGGTTACCCGGTCCTGCATGTTTTGATGATACAACACCAGGTCATCGCCACTGCGGCGCACCCAGAGGTCATTCGAAGTGATACCCGGACCGAACTGCAGGATATTGATATCGGTTCCGCTCTGATTCCGATCCAGAATGGTGTCTAGACCATCGCCCAGGTTGAATATGTAAGTATCGCTACCCTGTTCACCGTAAAGCGCGTCATTGCCAACGCCTCCAGACAAGATATCGTTACCATCACCACCGTAAACCGTATCGGTACCATCACCGGCATCAATCGTATCGTTGCCGGCCTGCGCTCTTATGACGTCATTACCGGCCAACCCCACGAGCTCATCATCCGTCGCGTCATAGCCCCAGATTTCATCGGCGCCCACAGTTGGGATGAGTACCTTCTCTTTGACGGAATTGATATCCCAAACAGTCCCATCAGCAAATTCGATGGTGTCGACCGCCTGACCGGTGGTCGCATCGCTCCTGAAGTAGTTGGAAATACGAATAGACTGATTGCCACTGTCAATGTCGAGCAGAAGGTCCCAGCCACGGCGGAGCAGAACAGTATTATCTGGCGGAATTGTTTCACCTAGGCGTAGGCGGTCATTATCTTCTGCGGCGCTGACCTCCCCTATCGTGTCATGACCGTCGCCACCGGCGATTTCGTAGACATCGCTACCTTCACCACCGTTAAGGTAATCATTGCCTACACCTCCGGTGAGGATGTCATTACCGGAATCTCCGTATAAGGAATCCGCACCCTCCCCGCCGATTAGTTCATCATTACCCTCACCGCCGTAAAGCCTATCATTGCCCTTACCACCGTCTAGGGAATCGGCGCCAACCTGGCCGCGTATCAGGTCATTACCACCAAAACCACTTAGATCATCACCTGTAGTATCGTAACCCCAAATTTCATCAAAGCCCTCCGTAGGGACAAGTACTTTTTGCTTGACGGTATCGATATTCCAGACTGTGCCATCTATGAATTCGATTGTTTCCACTGCTTGGCCAGCAGTCGCATCTTCACTGAAATAACTGGATATTCGGATGGACTGCTCACCACCATTAATGTCGAGCAGAAGGTCCCAACCACGTCGGAGAAGAACAGTATTTTCTGGAAGAATATTCTCGCCTAGAAGCAATCGATCATGATCCGCCGGGTTAGAGTCCTCCAAAATAGTATCGTGGCCATCGCCACTAGCAATTTCGTAAGTGTCACTGCCTGCGCCCCCTCTAAGGGAATCGTTGCCGACACCCCCGTTGAGAACATCATCCCCTGCATCGCCACGGAGGAAATCCGAGCCTTCATCGCCAATCAGATAATCACTGCCTGCGCCACCGTAGATTGTATCGTTACCGGTGCCGCCATCTACTGTGTCGTTACCTGCCTGACCTCGCAAATGATCACTACCGCCGAGACCTTCTAAATTGTCATCGGTGCCATTGTAGCCCCAAATTTCATCAGCGCCTTCTGAGGGAATTAGTACTTTTTGTTTAACAGTGTCAACGTCCCATACAGCTCCATCGGCAAATTCGATAGCATTCAGGGCGTACCCTCCTGCACCGTCATCATTGAAGTACCCCGAGACGGTAATTACTTCACCAGTTGCACCAATCGTCAGCAAAAGGTTGTCGCTATTACGGGTGGCGACGACATCACTTGACTCAATACCGTCTAGAAAACGCAGGACATCAATACGCTCTGAACTTTTGTCATAGTTATAGACTGTGGTGTTACCGTCTCCGGCACCAAACAGGTAGGTGTCGCTGCCGGTTCCACCCGACAGATAATCGTTCACGCCCGTACCGCCCCGCAAAGTATCATTGCCATCACCACCGTACAGCCGGTCGCGACCATCACCGCCCTCTAGGGTGTCATTGCCAGCCTCTCCATAGAGGTAATCGCTACCATTATTACCATACAGCGCATCGTCTCCGGCACGTCCGTATAGGCGATCGTTACCATCGAAGCCGACGATTACGTCCTCGGGTTCACCTCCATAGATAGTATCCGCACCGGAGGAACCAATGCTGGAGTCGATATCCAAATACTCAAATACCGGGTGTTCGAAAGCGGGAAGCAGTGATTCGATATCACCATGTGAGGAGACGAAACGGCCAATCGCATCTGAGAGATCCGAACGGGCGGAAGGGTCTATTTCTACTAACGCGGTCAACTTCAGCCACTGCTTGGCTATCGCCTCCTCGTCCCCCAAAGAAACAGCGATACTGGCCAGGGCATCATCAAATACCTGCGCGCCAATCTCGGTATTGGTTGTGAGCAAATCTGTGCCCGGATCGTAAGTTAGTCCGGGGGCGATATCTGCCAGCAGGCCACTGGCCACCGAGAACTTCACCAACAGATTGCGGAATAGCTCATTGTAGGCCTGGCGATAGTACCCGCCGGTGGTAACAAGCTTTCCCTCATCCCGCCACTGTCCATCTCCCAATAGCAACGCGTCCAATCCTGCATATTGCTTGATTATTCCCAACTGCTCCAAAGTGAAGGATTCGCCTGCCAGACGAAAATCGACGAGGCCTGATTCCAAATTGACGTTAAGTTGGTGATCAGGATCAATATCGTTAATCGCAATATCTTCAGCGCCCGCCCACTTGGCGAGCAGGTCTTCAAAGCCAGCAAGTAGCGATTCAGCGGTCGGTGCATTGAGCAAGTCGAGCGCATAATTTTTCAAATCTCCGTCAAGGCTCATAGCTTGATGCAGGTTAGGCATCAGGCCATAGCCTTTGATATCAGAGACTGCCAATACATCGGGATCCAGAGTTACTTCACCTACAAACTCTGTGAATGTGGGATCGGATGTAAACAGAACATCAGCAGCGATACCGGATGTCTCGGCCGCTACCCCTTGCGAGCCATCGGACCAGGTGAAAGTACCCTGACGTGCAATTTGTGCGTCCGCACCCTCCTGCTCATCGACCTCCACATATGCCAAGCTGATTTCAGAGATTCCCAAATCGGTCAAGTACTGGAGCTCGTCAGATTGGCTTACGCCGTCACCATTGACATCTTGCCAGACCAGAAGCTCCGAAAAACGTTCGTCATTCGCGTCAATTATGCCATCGACATTGCTATCCAGCTCGGAGAGTTCTTCATAACCGGTGCGTAGGGGACTGCCGAATAACTCGTTGATATCATTGATGGTGCCATCTGCATTGCGGTCCAAAGCAAGGAAGCCGTCATCACTATTTAGCCAGGAGGTCCGCGTGGCGAATCCATCGCCATTTAAATCGAAATAGGCACTACTACCATCCAAATTGGTAAGTTCAACACCATCGCCATCAAGATCAAGCACCAGAGGATCGCGCGGAATTGAGCGGCCTGAGCCGTTACTTCCAGAACTGGCACTGCTACCGGCGTCACCACCTGCACCGCCCTCCTCTCCACTAGGAGGGGTAATTTCCCGTCCAAGAGCATCCTCGATTTTCTTTTTTGCTTCGTACCACTCAGGTGTACCTTTCTCAAAAATGCGTTCTTGCCCCTCTTCGGGACCAAATTCACTGATTGTTCCATCTCTGTTTGGGCTATAACCATAGCCCTCAGAGTCGCCGCCAATTATCAAGCTATCGGGCCAATAGTTATCTGAGCCTGATTCCGAGCCTGATTCCGAGCCTGATTCCGAGCCAGAACCCGAGCCAGAACCCGAGCCAGAACCCGAGCCAGAACCCGAGCCAGAACCCGAGCCAGAACCCGAGCCAGAACCCGAGCCAGATTCCGAACCAGAACCCGAGCCAGAACCCGAGCCAGAACCCGAGCCAGAACCCGAGCCAGATTCCGAACCAGATTCCGAACCAGAACCCGAGCCATCCGAATCTCCCGATTCACCAGGATCAGTGGGGTTACTACCACCGCCGGAATCCGTTATATCTGTAAATTGAGCTCTTAAGTTAGATGCCCCGGTGTAATCGCCTGGAGTCATCGCAGTATCGTAAATATGACGGGTTTGAACCAAGTCTGTGTTGTGCCTCAAATATGCATACTGACGGATGTCGGTATTCGGGTCATAGCCTTCGGACACCAATTGATCAACTTCATCCTGCCAAACTGGGTTGATAACCGTGGGAAATCCGTCATTGTATATTTGGAGCTCATTATAAAACGCCCGAGTCTGAGCTTCTGCATTGTTCCTCATGGCATCTGCAGTTTGATCAGCCATCGGCCCATTAGGATTGTCTCTAACATATCGATTCCAAGCCGTTTGCCAACCTGCGTCTGTATATTGAAACAGTCCGGAAGCTGTTGTCGTTCCTGCTGCCGCATTTGGGTTGAAATCCGATTCTGCGTTTGCAATTAATATCGCAGTTTCAATTAATATATTATCTAGGCCAAGCTCATTCCCTATGTCGACTATATCGTCGACCTGGCTCAGTTGATTGCTAGTTAAGTTACTTAAATCAGAGGACACTGGAATTCCCTTTTATATTTTTTAAAAAATTAATCAGTAACGTAAATTATGGACCAATAACTTTTAAATTTATCACCAATAACCTTACGCCTTTCAGAGTTATCATTGAATACCTCTGAAGAAAATTCTCCGTCCAAACTAGGGCTGGAAAATGGTACGCTATCCAGCGCCAGAAGTGAGCTGTGAAAATCGCGGCTCTTTGGGTCAAGCGTTTCTATTTTAGATATCACCCCGCTTAAATAATCCTTCAAATATCTTCGAACCAGCTCACTATCCACTTCAGAACATTGATTACATACTACAAAATAGTTAAATGCACCAATGCCAACACCCGGTATGTACGGAAGAAAGTCATATCCAAAATGCGCCTCCAGTGATTCAGACGCCGAGCTTACGGATTTTGCGTCAACATCCTTACAGAAAAGATCAAACCTCCAATTCTCAATAGAATCACTTTCACACACGCCAAAACCCGCTATCAAATACACATCGGTTGATATATTTTTTTTAAAGGCAAGTGTTTTTTTGAGATTGTACTGGAAAATTCTCTTCTCATTACCAGGAATATCGAATGTGACAATATATTTTTTTGCTCTCGACCAATCTTCGGAGTCAATAATTATTGTGTTTTTATCAGCAATAATTCCACAATCTTCACTCCGATTTGATGGATACAAATCGAATCCAGAGTAATAAAATTTCTCCCCATTGACCTGAACACTAAAAATCCCGTAACCGCCAACGTCCTTTCTTGGCGGAGGGGTATAATAATCTAATTTGAATTTATATCTTTCACTGCCCCCCTCACACTTACCTTGATATCTCCACCCATCAATGCCTGTACTTTTTAAATGCTCTAAGTTTGTATTAATGTCTTCCGCCCTGCTCAGAATAGATACCAAAAATAGCGCTTTAAACAGCATTAACATGCGGGCATACTTAAAAAACAACCTACTCATGACGTCCCCACCTATTTAGAATCAAATAATTCATCCGGATCGTATACTTTAAGTTTTCAGCTATATATTAAATACTATACCTCTTGTAGTAGATGGTGTCGGGAGTTCGAAATTTACATTCCGATTCCTCATAACATGAAATCCAGCATGTATACCTTAATTTTTGAAGTTCATTATCAAAAATCACCTTTCCTTAAGGCTATTTTCCTTATACCTGAGTAAAGGCGACAGGAAGAATTCAATTATCCGCCGTTGTCCGGTTTTAACTTCAGCCATCACCGACATACCTGGCGACAGCCGGACAAAATTTCCCTCGACGGCAACTCCACCCTGCTTCAAAGTCAGCCGGGCCTTATAGATGAGCCCCAGATTTTCATCCAACACAGCATCGTCAGACAAATTAAAGAGCTCCGCGTCTACAACCCCATACTTGGTAAAGTTGAAGGTATCGATCTTGACTTCCGCTAACTGCCCCTCCCGAACAAAACCTATATCTTTATTGAGAATATAAGCCTCAACCTCCATCTCGCTATCCTCGGGTACGATTAACATCAATTCCTGCGCCGGTGTGACCACACCGCCAATCGTATGTAAGGCTAGTTGCTGTACGGTGCCATCTATCGGTGCCACCAGGTGGTACTGCTTGCTGCGCTGCTCTGCTTTGTTTTTTTCTTCTAGTAGAGAGGCCTCTCGTGTTTGGTACTCTTGTAGCTTCTGCAAGGTGCTTTTGTACTGCTGATGGATTAGCGCATCCTGTTGCGCACTGTTCGCTGCCAGAGAGGCGTCCAATTGCTGTAATCGCGCCTGCTGTATCCCAATATCCTGCTCTACTTCAATTTGCTCTTGCTTAATCTCCAGATATTCCATACGCGGGCCTAGCTTTTTCCGCTGCATCACTTCGTAGGCGCTTACGCGCTCATTCAGAACCTCAAGCACTCGCTGATTCTTGGTGACTTCGGCCTCGGTCATCCGGTATTCGGCCTTCATACGGGCGGCCTCCCGTTCCATAGCGTTCAGGTTGGCAGTAATCTCTGCAGCTTCTTGCTGCAGCAACGCCTGATATTTTGGAAGCTGGGGAACAAAATCCGGAGTGTTGGCTTCTAGAATCGGAGCTTGGCGTCGCCCCCCGGCGAACCATTCGGCAAGCGCCTCCAGTCTGAGTCTTTGCGTGGCGGTATCACGCCATTCCTGCCTCAAGCGACGTACATCGGCTTCGGTTATGGCGGTATCCAAAGTTATCAGTGGTTCACCCGCTGCTACCCGCTGCCCTTCACTTACATGAATCTCTGCTACTGCGGCGGTTTCCAGTGGCTGTATGGTTTTTACCCGTTCGCTGGGAATCACCTTGCCCTGAGCGGTAGCGACGATATCGATACGCCCGAAGCAGGCCCATAACAGAGCGATTACAAATAGTGCAACAATCGCCCACAGGATTCCGCGTCCAAGGGGTGAAGGCGGCGTCTGCTCGATCTCAATGGCGGCGGCGCGGAAGCTGTGGATGTCGTTATCCGTCAATACCGCCTCTTGTTTCGAGGCCAACACTGGGAGCTTCACGATGGCTGCCTCTCTGTATTACGAGTGACAGATACTGTTTTTAAGACGGGCGTATGACTCTGATAACTGTGCAACCTCGCGTAGTAGCCATCCTGTTCCAACAATTGGTCGTGGGGGCCGCTCTCGACAATCCGCCCTTTGTCCACCACCAATATGCGGTCCGCGTGGCGCACGGTAGAAAGACGGTGTGCAATAATGAACACCGTGCGCCCCCTACATATATGTCGCATGTTCTCCTGGATAATGCGTTCGGACTCATAATCCAGAGCACTGGTGGCCTCGTCGAAGATCAGAATCCGCGGGTTGGTGATCAAGGCCCGGGCAATGGCTATACGTTGCCGCTGACCGCCAGATAGAGACGCACCTTGCTCTCCGACCAACGTGTCGTAGCCCTCGGATAGTTCAACAATAAAATCGTGAGCGCCGGCGAGTTTGGCCGCCTGCACCACCCGCTCCATTGGCAGACTTGGGTCAACCAAGGCGATATTGTCTTTGACGGAGCGGTTGAACAGCCGATTTTCCTGTAGCACCACACCCACCTGCCGGCGCAGCCAGGCAGGTTCCATCTGCGCCAGATCTATGCCATCCACCAGCACGCGACCGGATTCCGGCAGGTACAGGCGCTGGATGAGTTTCGTCAGGGTACTTTTCCCAGACCCTGAGCGACCGACAATGCCCACTACCTCCCCGGGTTTCACTTCAAGTGAAAGCTGGCGCAAGATGTCGGGCTGGTCCGGCCCATAACGGAAGGACACATTATCGAAGGTCACTCGCCCTTGAACCCGCGGCAAGGTAGTACGGTTCGGGTTATGGCCGGGTTCTGTTGGGGTATTGAGAATATCCCCCAAACGTTCTATGGAAATACCGGCCTGCTGGAAGTCCTGCCAGAGTTGTACCAACTTAAGAATTGGCCCGCTCACCCGGCCGGCGATCATATTGAACGCAATCAACTGGCCAATACTCAGGTCGTTACGCATCACCAGAGTTGCCCCCACCCACAGGATCAACACCGTGACCACTTTATTGATCAGTTGTGATATCTGGCCCGCGATATTGCCCAGATTATTGGCCTTAAATGAAGCCGCCACATACCCTGCTAAGTTTTCCTCCCAGCGGCGCTGCATCTGTGGCTCTACTGCCATTGCTTTTACTGTTTCGATCCCGGCAATGGACTCGGTAAGAAAAGCCTGGTTCTCTGCACCACGCCTAAATTTTTCATCCAGTCTACGCCGGAGAATCGGTGTAATGTAGACGGACAGCGCGACGTAAAAAGGAATCGAGCCCAAAACAATCCAGGTTAGAGTTGGGCTGTAAAAGTACATTACAGCGAAGAATACGACGGTAAAAAAGAGATCGATCACCAGAGTAAGCGCGGAGCTCGTAATAAAATTACGGATAGTATCGAGCTCTCGCACGCGAGCCACTGTATTACCCACTTGACGGGAGATAAAGTATGCAATAGGTAATTGAGTCAGATGATGGTAAAGCTTTGCGCCGAGAGTGACGTCCACCCTGTTTGTGGTATGGGTGAACAGGTAGTTGCGCAGCCCATTTAATAGCACATCAAATACAGAAATAACGATAAGACCAAACGCCAGCACATCAAGCGTGGTCAGCCCCTTGTGCACCAGGACCTTATCGATCATGACCTGAAAAAACAGGGGGGTAACCAGGGCAAATAGCTGGATAAAGAAAGAGGCAAGGATCACGTCCCGAAGCAGGTGCTTGTACTTCAGGATGGCAGGAATAAACCAGCTGATATCGAACTTTCCACTCGCCCCTGGCAACAGGGCCCGCTTGGTAATCAAAACCAAACGGCCACTCCACAAGGAAAGAAATTCTTCTTTCAGGAGCGTTTCGGGGCCTCCTCCGGATGGGCGTTGAATTAAGACTTTATCCTCGGACACCCGTGCCAAAACGATAAAGGAGCCATCCGCTAGTGATGCAATGGCAGGTAGCGACAAGTTTGATAATTTATCCCACGTAGCAGAGAAGCTTCGAGCTTTTAATTGAAGGCGTCTCGCCGCGCGAACAATTTCAGATTCACCAAATTTTTGATCAGAATTCCCGTGCTGGTGGCGTAGCTGGTCAGCATCTACAGCAACCTGGTAAAAGCGTGCCAATATTATTAGCGCGAAAAGACCGGAGTCCAAAGTTCCGGATTTTTTAGCAGAATCCATTTCATACCACTCTAAAGCATGCGCTATATATATCTATGGTTGCGATTTCAAGTGAAAATATAGATGTTTTATCGGAGGATATTTTCGGAGCTAACATCACTCCAAATAATTCCTAATATCGCTGTATCCGCCGCTACTTAGCTCAAAAAATCATATTGGCCGATAAAACCATCGGCCAATATTAAAGTTATCGGCACAAAAACTCTCGGGCAGATTTGGAACCACATCACATAGATATAAATACTTTTGAAAAAGTTTTTTCTAAATGAAAAAACAGAAACCAAAGTACCAATAACTAGCTATTTATATTTTAAATTTATAGCGCTGCGCATGATTTCGGTTTTATGGGTGCTCATAAAAAATTAAATCTAACACTGCCGTGCCATATTTATCTTGAGGCTCCATTTCGCGCTATACGTCACGTTAGTTTGATGATCTGATGTATGAAATAACCCGCACCGAAATTAAGATAGGAAGATAGATGCGTAATCACTGAGAGTGCGAGATTACCCAGCTGCAATGACACCTTCACTACACCGGATTGATAAATCCACTTAAAAAGTCCAGTAGCATACTGACCTTCGGCGACAGATGGCGATTTTGTGGGTAGATTCCCCAGATTCCGTCGTCCTGCTCCCGGTAGTGCTCAAGTAGAGGAAACAGCCGCCCTGCTTCCAGATCTTCATCCACGTAATAGTCCGGTAGTTGCACGATGCCTATACCTTTCAGTGCCGCATCAACCAGGGCGCGTCCGCTATTGCAGCGAATACTGCCACTGACGCGGATATTTCGTGGGCGCCCTTGCTGATGAAATCGCCAGTAGTCCAGGGTGCCGAGCAGGCAGTTGTGTCGAGCCAGTTCCGACAGGCTGCGTGGCTCACCGTGGAGTGCGAGATATTGTGGAGATGCACAGACATGCAGGGTACGTGAACCCAGCTTTCGCGCCATCATTGTGGAATCAGTGAGTTTGCCAAGGCGAATCGCGAGGTCGTAGCCCTCTGCGACCAGGTCGAGTTTCTGGTTCGTGAGCTCCATCTCCACCTGTAGCTCGGGGTAACGCAACACAAAATCATTGACCAGCGGAGCCAACATCGTTTCTCCGTACGTCACCGGAGCGGTCAGTCGTAACCGCCCTTTCGGGACCTGATTCAGGTCGGTCAACGCGCGTTCAGCCTCGTCGAGTCCATCCAGTACCTGACGACAATGCTGGTAATAAACGCTACCCGCTTCGGTGAGCGAAACTTTGCGTGTGGTGCGGTACAGCAACTTGGTGGACAGCCGCGCTTCCAGCGTGCTGACCTGGGCGGTAGATATACCCAGGCGCTCCGCAGCCCGGGTAAAGCTGCCCGCCTCTGCCACAGCCACAAACTCACTGACGCCTTCCCAGTTCGACACATCCCCTCCGTACCGGCAACCGCACCGATTATTACTGCTGAGTAAAAATGAATTTACATTTATGGCAATTATAAACAAATTGGAAACAGATAGACTCTGCCGCAATACTGCGGCGACAACCGCCGTAAGCCACCCAATTACCGAGGAGTGCAATATGAGCGACATAATCAAAGCCAAGGCCGCCGTTGCCTGGGGCGCGGGACAGCCGCTGTCCATTGAAGAAGTAGATGTTATGCCGCCGCAGGCGGGCGAAGTCCGGATTCGGGTAGTTGCATCCGGTGTCTGCCACACCGATGCCTTCACCCTGTCCGGGGATGATCCCGAGGGCATTTTCCCGGCAATTCTTGGCCACGAAGGCGGCGGAATCGTTGAATCTGTGGGTGAAGGTGTCACCAGCGTTGCCGTGGGCGACCACGTGATCCCTCTCTACACCCCGGAATGTGGCGAGTGCAAATTCTGTAAATCCGGTAAGACCAACCTGTGTGGCAAGATCCGCGAGACTCAGGGCAAGGGGCTGATGCCGGACGGAACCACCCGATTCTCCAAAGACGGCCAGCCCATCTACCACTACATGGGCTGCTCTACATTCTCTGAGTACACCGTGCTGCCGGAAATCTCTCTGGCCAAGGTCAATAAGGACGCACCACTGGAAGAGGTCTGTCTGCTGGGCTGTGGTGTCACTACCGGAATGGGCGCTGTGATGAATACGGCGAAGGTTGAAGAAGGCGCTACTGTGGCCATCTTCGGTCTCGGTGGCATCGGCCTGTCTGCCGTGATCGGCGCCGCCATGGCCAAAGCCGGACGTATCATTGCCATCGACATCAACGAAAGCAAATTTGCGCTCGCCCGTCAGCTGGGTGCAACCGACTGCATTAACCCGAAAGACTTCGACAAACCGATTCAGGAAGTGATTGTCGAACTGACTGATGGCGGCGTGGACTACTCCTTCGAGTGCATCGGCAATGTGGACATCATGCGTTCCGCGCTCGAGTGCTGTCACAAAGGCTGGGGTGAATCGATCATCATCGGCGTTGCCGGTGCAGGCCAGGAAATCTCTACACGCCCGTTCCAGCTGGTGACCGGTCGCGTCTGGAAAGGCACGGCCTTTGGAGGCGTCAAGGGACGCTCTGAATTGCCAGGCTATGTGGAGCGCTACCTTGCAGGCGAGTTCAAATTGAATGACTTCATTACCCATACCATGGGTCTTGAAGCCATCAACGAAGCCTTCGACTTGATGCATCGAGGAGAAAGCATCCGCTCCGTAATCCATTTCGAGCAGTAAGAATTACCGGGCCAACGGCAAGGAAGCATTCAAAAAAAAGCCGGGCTAATGCCCGGCTTTTTGATTTAGCCTTCTTTTGGCTTGAGTCCGCGACGAACCAGAAGTGCGTCGGTTGTCGGCGCCTGGCCACGGAATTTCTTGAATGATTCCATGGGCGGGCGGGAGTTGCCCACTTCCAGGATGTTCTTGCGGAACCAGTCACCATTCTTCCGGTTCAACCCACCGCGTTCACCCATATAGGCAAACGCATCGGCCGCCAGGATCTCGCTCCACATATAGGCGTAGTACCCGGCGGAGTAACCACCACCCATGGAGTGGGCGAAAAAGGTCGACTTGTAGCGCGGCGGTACCGCAGGCAGATCAACCCCGTGTTTAGCCAGTGCTTCGGCTTCAAACTTTTCTACGTCCTGTTGCGGAGCATCAGCAGACAGGGAATGCCATTCCATATCCAGCAGCGCGGCAGACATATATTCCAGGGTGTCGAAGCCCATGTTGAAGTTCTTGGCCTTCAGGACTTTTTTCAGCAGCTCCGCAGGGATCGGCTCACCGGTTTTGTAGTGGTAAGCGTAATTGGCCAGCACCTCGGGGTTGCTCGCCCAGTCTTCCTGGAAGGTAGACGGGAACTCGACAAAATCACGGGATACGCTGGTACCCGCCAGGCTCGGGTAGCGGACGTTGGAAAACATGCCGTGGAGACCGTGGCCCAGTTCGTGGAACATGGTGGTGACATTGTCAAAGCTGACCAGAGTCGGCTCCCCTTCCGGGCCTTTCGGAATGTTCATCACATTGACCACGACTGGCTTTTGCTCCAGCAGGCCGGACTGACCAACGAAGGAGCTCATCCAGGCGCCGCCGCGCTTGCCGTCACGTGCGAAGTAATCCGCATAGAAAATCGCGAGGCTCTTACCATCGTGATCGAACAGTTCGAATGCCTGCACGTCCGGGTGGTAAACAGGGAGGTCTGGACGCGGTTCAAAGCGAATGCCGAACAGCTTGTTCATGGTGTAAAACAGGCCATCGTGCAGCACGCGATCGAACTCGAAATACTCACGTACCTCGCTTTCGTTCAGGTCATATTTTGCCTGACGTACTTTTTCTGCGTAGTAGGCCCAATCCCAGGGTTGAACCTCGAAATCACCACCCTCTTCCTTGATCATGGCTTGAATGTCGGCCTGCTCTGCCTGGGTGTTACTGACCACTGCCGGCACCATGGAGCTCAGCATGCTGAACACGTTTTCAGACTTTTCCGCCATGGTGTTGGTCAGCTGGTACTCAGCCCAGTTTTCGTAACCCAGCAGATCGGCTTTTTGCGCACGGATCTGTGCCATACGCTTGACCAGCGGGCGGTTATCCAGCTCGCCGGAAGTGCCACGGTGCGCAGAGGCTTCCCAGATACGCTGGCGCAGCTCGCGGTTCTTCAGGGAGGTAAGAACCGGTTGGCGAGTGGTATTGGTGATGCTGATCAGGTATTTGCCTTCGTGACCGGCATCAGCGGCCGCTTCCGCGGCGGCTTTGATCTCGCTCTCGGAGAGGCCTTCCAGCTCGCTCTTGTCTTCAACAACGACGGCAATGGCTTTGCTGAGTTTCAGCAGGTTCTGGCTGAATTCTGTCGTGAGCTTGGAGTGCTCTTCGTTCAGGGCACGCAGAGTAACTTTCTGCTCTGCGGAGAGCTTGGCGCCCGCCTTGACGAAATTATCGTAGTACTCTTCCAGCAGACGCGTAGATTCCGCATCCATTTCATCTGTCACACGCTGTTTATAGAGTGCTTCCACGCGCGCGAACAGGTCGGCATTCAGGTAAATGCTGTCGGAGTGTGCGGCAAGCTTCGGCGCCAGCTTGCTTTGCAATGCCCGGCGCGCTTCGTTGCTGTCAGTACCAACCAAATTAAAGAAAACGCGTGATACTCGTGTCAGCAGAGAACCGGCTTTTTCCATCGCCACAATGGTGTTGTTAAAACTGGCTGGCTCGGGGTTGTTTACGATCGCCTGAATTTCACTCAGGTGCTCGGTCATTCCCTGTTCAAAGGCGGGTTCAAAGTGGCCGTCATTGATTTGACTGAAATCCGGCGCCTGGTATTGCAGAGAACTACGTTCGAGCAAGGGATTGTTTTGCGCTGCTGGAGCGGTCAAATCACCAGCTACCTGTGCGTTTTCTACTTCAGGTGCCAACTCAGATTTAGCAGAATCTGGCTTGGGCGCCTCGGAACAGGCAGTAATAGCCACAATGGCTACCGCTAGCAGAGATTTGCGCATTTCATACTCCGAAAGTGTTTTATATCTACTGTTTGTGCCAAAAGCTTGTGAAGGTATACAAGCAACCTCGCCCAAGGTTCCATGGGTGTGAGACTGCAAGCAAGCTTAATCACATGCAATCGGGCAATATATCACGTCAATGGTGACTGGGAATTCTGCGCCATGCGCTTTATCGCAGCAGCACAACTATCCGCCCCGTTTATCCCCCCCGTTGCCAGGTCCATATAGAGACCTGACAAGTGTGGGGTTTACCAGAAAATTGGGCAATTAAAGATCAACCCGAACAAAGAACGGCCAAGAAAGCGTGCTCCAGCTCCTCCCAGTTATGTCGCTCGTGATCGATGACTTCAACACGGCTATCGAGTGTGTCATCCAGCTCCAGCACACTTAAAACCGCATCGGCTTTGTTGAACCCGAAAACCCCGCGCTCAGTAATGAAAACGCCCTTAACACGTTCCGCCTCTACCCCAATGAGCAGTGAAAAAAGTCGTTCATAGTCGAATACCCGGGCGGGACCAAATTCCCAGCCACAACTGTGGTAAGTCCCGTTGCTATTTTCGAGACGGCGATAGCCGTTCACAGCAACAGGTTCCTGATCTTGCGTGGGGGATGAATGATGCTGATGCGGTGCGTGGCTACGGTTTAGCTGGAAGCCGCTGGGCGCGTTCAACCAATCCTGCTGGATACGCCCCTGCTCTACCGTAGGCAGCACTGAGTTTGGCTCACGGCCTAGAAATGTGAGGTAGCGGCGCAGGTTTTCCAGGTCGTCGGGCCCGTAGAGATCGCTTTTGTTCGCCACCACCAGGTCCGCCACTTCCAGTTGCTCCCGGAAGGTGTCGCTACGCAGGTAGCGCTCGTCTTCAATACAACGTGCGTCGACAAGTGTGAGCGTCGCACCCAGTTTGAGTACACCCGTTCGCACACCTTCAGACAGTGTCGCAAGGACCTCGCGCGGATGACCTAGCCCGGTAGGTTCGATCAATAAACGGTGCGGCCGGGCACGCGCCAATAATTGGTTCAGGGCAACCTGCATCGGCAGGCCCGCCGTACAGCACATACATCCACCGGGCACTTCCCGGATAAAAATTTCGCCGTCCCGTTCCGAACCGAATAGCCCTCCATCAACCCCTACTTCACCGAACTCGTTCACAAGAACCGCCCAGCGCTCATCGCGCGGCTTGCTCTCCAGCAAGTGGCGAATTGCAGTGGTCTTGCCAACGCCGAGAAAACCGGTGATCACGTTGACCGCAACCCCTTGTATGTCTGACTTAGCTTGCATTTTGCGACGCTCTCCCCAAGCACACGGCCTACGGGCAGTCCAGTTCGGGCTGCGAGATCGGTGGAACCGAGCCCCGCCCGTTCACCCTATCGCCCGAAGAAAAAAGCCCGGGTTTATTAATACCTGTTGCCGTTACGAATACTGAAACATCTCGAAAGGTAGACGGTAGTGGATAAATTAATCGGCGGGCAGGTTATCACACACAATTTCGAAACAAGCACGCCAGTCGAGACAAGGTCCTGGAGTTAGAGCCAATTGTGACCTGGTAGCCATCACCCTCTTGAATAGATAAATGCGAACCATTATCTTTCGCGGCGAATTGAGCAATATATGGGTTACTCAATCGTGAAGCACGCATGAGGTGGAATGGGATCTCCAAGTACGTGGGATCACGCCCTATCTTTCCGCCCCCACTATCGCAGCAGATTTACCATCGTTAGCGAGCGTCTCAACTTTCCGAGCAAACTGCTCAGGAAATGTTCAAGTAGATTCAAGACTTAAGGCAAGAAGCCAATGCATAACTCAGAGAAAACATTCAAACGCGCCATCTTAAGTGCCGCCGTTGTTGCGACCTGTATCCCATCCTGGGTTATTGCGGCCGACGCCAAGGATGAAAACCTGGAAGAAGTTACCGTTACCGGAAGCTTGTTGGGTGAGTCGCTTCCGGAGGAAGTCACCTTATACCCGGGCAACCGCAGCGTGCTCAGCGCCGAACAACTGCGCAAAAGTGCCAGCCTGTCGCTGGATGGCGCGCTTCAGCAGGTACCCGGCGTCAAGGTACAAGATGAAACCGGCACCGGTGTACTTCCCAATGTGGCCGTGCGCGGTATGAACGCAAGCCGCAGTGGCTACACCCAGTTCCTGCTGGATGGCGTGCCTCTGACGCTGGCGCCCTATGGACACACCGGCCAGTCCCTTTTCCCTACAGCCCTGAAAAGCATCGAACGTATCGATATCGTTCGTGGCGGCGCGGCTGTCCAGTACGGGCCGAACAATGTGGCCGGCGTGATCAACCTCGTCAGCAAGCCCGTCCCGCAGGAATATGAAACCAGCCTCGAAGAAAAAGTAACCACCTTCTCCGGCGGCAACACCCTGACGGACACTTATGTCCGCACCGGCGGCAATCTGACCGACAGCTTTGCCCTGCAAATGGAAGGCAACGTGATCGCCGGCGATTCATTCCGCGATCACTCGGATACCCGTGTTGAAAACTGGGTGTTGAAATCCCGCTGGGACATCGCTGAGCACAAGCGGCTGGACCTGAACATCCAGCACTATGATGCGGATACAGAAATGCCGGGCGCCCTTACAACAGCGGCATATCAGCAGAACCGCGACCAGTCCCAACGGCCGAATGACCGATTCCTGGGGGACACGAAGCGCCTGAGCGCACGCTACAACCAGCAGTTTGATCTTGCCGGGACTGTAGGTGAATTCGATTGGACGAGTTTTGCCCACAAATCCCGCCGGAACTTCCAGTGGGATTTCAGCACCGCCCCGTCCGCCGATCACTGGGCAGATCCTGATGCGCCGGCGACGCACCTGCGCAGTTCACCGCGCAAGTTTCTGGTATGGGGTACCGAACCGCGCGCGAGCGTGCTGCTCCAGGGTGACAACTCCGAGCACAAAGTCACCATTGGCTCGCGCTTCGTTCGCGAAAATATTGGCTACCGTCTGGAACAACTGGATCTTGCCAGCGACCTGCTCGCTGTGCCCCGAGACTGGATTCTCGACACCTCCGCTGCGGCGTTCTACCTGAGTGATGAATTCCGCCTGTCACAAACTGGCCTGACGGTAACCCCGGGGTTGCGCTATGAGCAGGTGGACATGCGCTTTACCGACGCCAATGCGGGCACCGCCACCGACAACACCGTCAAAGAGCTTTTGCCGGGACTGACCGTTGGCTATGAAAGTAGCGAAAACCTCTTCGTCTATGCCAACTCGCAACGCTCACTGCGCGCGCCGCAAATTGCCGTAATCCGCGGCACCGGTGAAGAAGGTGCTGAACTGTCATGGAACTATGAAATCGGTGCTCGCTTCCACGCGTCTACCGGTACGTCCATCAGTGCCTCGACCTACCGAATCGATTTCGAGGATCAGCTGCTCTACAACAGCAGCCTGCAGAGCTTCGACAATATCGGGGAAACCCGGCACCAGGGTATTGAGCTGGAAGGCCGCTATACCCCAGCAGCGCTACCAGAATTAAAACTCCACCTGGGCTACAACTACCTGGACAGTGAACAGATGCAGGGGGCGAATAAAGGCAAGGAACTTCCTTACTCCTCCCGTCATCAGCTGGTGTGGGATGCAGACTACAGCTTTGCTATTGCCGACGTCACGCTGTCCGGCTTCTATTACAGCAGCGCCTACAGCGACGCCGCGAATACCGCTACGGAGAGCGCTTCCGGTACCACCGGCAAATTGCCGAGCTTTGTCGTGTGGAATCTACAAGTCAGCAAAACCTTTGACCAGGAAAACGGCAACGCGTTGTATACAGGTTTGTCCTTAAACAACCTGCTTGACCGGGAATATTATTTCCGAGGCATCGATGTCAGCCCATCTGGCCGCTATCCCGCCCCGCCCCGGTCTGCAGCAGTGGAAGTGAAATACACGTTCTAAAGGCCGCAAATCGGCAATCACTGGTATATCTGGTGATTGCCGATTTATTGACACAAATAACAGGCTATCATTCGACAAAAACGTTCGATCTGCATCGGAAAAGGCGCATAATAATCGACTAATTGGGCAGGTAACTGCCCTATCAATCACAATAGCGGTGCAATATCCGAGCAATTCAACCAGCGAAGCAGCTCGGGCCGCGAATCAATATCAATCGCTGCGTGCGGCATATCGCATTTAGCGACGGCCAAGGCCGGGTTATACAGCATGGTTTTCGCACCCCGATCCCCAGTGAGCTCCTTGAGTAGCCCAAAACAGTTTTTGCCAAATACAGCCGGCGCACCGCGTCTGCCCCGGTACACAGCGCAGGCCGCATCATGCCCATCCAGGCACGCCAGGAGCCTCCGAATGTCTGCAGATGTAACGGCGACCTGATCCCCAAGCAGTACGAGAATTCCGTCATACCGTGGTTCAAGCTTTGCAACGCCGGTTGCGATCGAGTGGCCGAGGCCTTTCTGCCAGGATGCACAGTAAATCGTTGTTGCACCACTCAGCGCGCCTCGCTGCGCCGCCGATTCCAGCGCTTGCTGCCAGGCTCCCGTAACGACAAAGGTATCCGCCACCAATCCATGTACCTGATTGATCACGGATTGCACCATCGGGACTCCGTGGACGTCGCTCAACAGCTTGCAGCCATCGAATCTGGATGAGGCTCCCGCAGCCATAATCAACGCCGCAACCCTGAGGCTACTCATCGGGCAGCTGACCACTGATTGATCGTCCGGAGCCCTGGTACAGGGCAGCCTGGCATTCGGCGAGAATTGAGAGTGCGATAGATTCTGGCGAATCCGCACCGATAGCTAACCCGGCGGGACCGTAGACAGGCAATGAACCCGCACCAGAATCGATATTTGCCGCCTGAATAATACGATCCCGGCGCGTGCGAGGCCCCAGCAAAGCCAGGTATCCGAGTGGTTCCCGGTGGAGGGCCGCGAGCGCCCGGGCATCCAGCTCAATACTGTGCGACATCAGTACAGCCGCATTAACGCTCTGTGCGCGAATGTAGCCCGGTAATTCAGCGACTGGACCACTTAACAGTGCATCCGCGGATGGAAAGTATTCTGCCCGGCCGTTGGCCGGCCGCGGATCCCAGACACTGATACGCCACCCCATTGCGTGACCGATGGCACAAACAGGCCGTGCGTCAATCCCACCACCAACAATCAGGAGGTGGGGCGGCGGTTTTACAGGTGTGCACAACCATTGCTCACCACCCTCTTCTTCGAGTCTTGCGATGATCTGAAATCCGTCCATGGGAACTGGGTCAGCATCCATGAAGCGTACTTCGACTTCACCGGCTTGCGTTGGGATCCGCTGATAGTAATAGCCAGTACGGAATTCGCGCAGCGCGTTGTAGATTCGCTCAAGCTGCAAATATTCGTTGGCCTGGTTGAGTGGCTGCAGGAGTATATGCACGCTGCCACCACAGCCAATACCGAGCTGAAATGAAAGGTCATCTTCGTCGCTGCCATCATAAGTCAGCGTGATTGCCCGCTGAGAGTGCATGACACGGCGGGCATAGTGGTGAATATCGGACTCCAGGCAGCCACCACTCAACATACCCAGCTGGTGGCCTTCGGCGCTGAACAGCATCATCGCCCCCGCCTTCCGATAGGCCGGTCCTTCAGTACGATAAACCGTGCCCAATACCCACTGCGTGTCATGTCTGAGTGGGTGCCACTCCTTGAGTAGCGCGATCAAATGGCTGGACATCAGAACCCCGGCACTTCGGGCGACGCCAATACGCCGCCATAAACAATTAAGCCTTGATCGGCAGCTCGTGATAACGCTTCCCGGTTACCGCAGACAGCGCATTGGCGACTGCGGGTGCGATCGGGGGAACACCAGGTTCTCCAACGCCGGTCGGGGGTTCGGCCGACGGCACGATATGCACTTCAACCTTCGGCATCTGGTTAATGCGCAGCACCTGGTAATTGTGGAAGTTCGACTCTACCACCTTGCCATTATCGAAAGTGATCGCACTCATTAAGGCTGGCGACAGGCCAAAGCCGATCCCACCTTCCATTTGCGCCCGAATAACGTCTGGATTGATCGCCACACCACAATCGACAGCGCATACCACCCGCTCGACTTTGAAACCGCCATCCGCCGCGACGGACACTTCAGCCACTTGCGCCACGTACGAGTTGAACGATTCGTGCACGGCCACCCCGCGCCCCCAGCCTTTTGGTAGCGGCTTGCCCCAACCAGCCTTGTCGGCGGCAAGTTGCAGCACCCCCTGCCAGCGCGGATGGTCAGAGAGGAGTTTCATTCTTAGCGCTACCGGATCCTGTCCGGCCTTAGCTGCCAATTCATCAATAAAGGTTTCTGTAGAAAACGCGGTATGCGTATGGCCAACGGATCGCCACCACAACACTGGCACCTGCTCTTCGACTGATGTGGTTTCGACCCGGATGTTCGGAATCTTGTAAGGCAGCGTGCTGGCGCCTTCGACTGAGCTTCCATCGACGCCATCTTTGATGCCGCCCGCAAATACGGTTCCCGCAAGGATGGATTGCCCCACGATGTGCTGTTCCCAGCCCACAATATTGCCCTTCGCATCCAGTCCGCCGCGTACGCGATGAACATAGGCCGGCCGGTAATAGCCCGCCTGCATATCATCCTCCCTGGACCACACCAACTTGACCGGCGTACCGGGTTTTGCCCTCGCAATCTGCACGGCCTCGATCAGGTAATCGGAGTCCGAGTTCGCCCGACGACCAAAGCTGCCGCCGGCAAACATCATGTTCAGTTTGACTTTGTCCGCGGGGATACCAAGCAGCGTGGCGATATTGTTCTGGTCAACCGATTGGAACTGTTCGCCATTCCAGATCTCACAACCATCCCTGTTTACCAAGGCGACACAGTTCATTGGTTCCATCGCCGCGTGGGCCAGATATGGGAACTCGTAAAAGGCCTCAATGACGGTTTCCGCCCCCTGCAATGCCTTTTGCGTATTGCCATCGTCACGCGCGAGACTGCCTTTTTTCTTCGACTGCTCCCGATATTCAGCCATCATCTGCGCCGAGTTTCTGGTCATCGCCTGACCTTCATCCCAGTCAATCGTGAGCTTGTCCCTGGCGACCTTGGCACTCCAGTAGTCCTTCGCCAGTACCGCGATGCCCGATGGAATTTCAATCACATCCACAACCCGGTTTGATTCGAGTGCTTTTTTTGCGTCGAAGCTTTTCACTTTCGCACCGAAGCGCGGCGGGTGTGCCACAACAGCGGTCAACATCCCTTCAAGCTGCACGTCCTGGGTAAACGTCGCGCTTCCGTCCGTCTTGCCCGTATCCTTTCTTGGCAATGATTTGCCAATATAGGTGAACTCCGAAGGATCCTTCAGTTGAATACTTTCCGCATCGGGCACCGGAAGGGTCGCCGCCAGTTCCGCCAACTCGCCAAATGTGGCGTTCTTACCCGAGCCCTGATGGCTCACTATCCCCTGCTTTACCTGAATCTCTGAAGCGGGAACACTCCACTGCTGAGCCGCTGCGGCAACAAGCATGACCCGGGCCGTCGCACCGGCCGTGCGCATCTGTTGGTAGGAGTTGGCAATGGCCGAGCTGCCGCCAGTCCCCTGCATGGGCCCCCAGTGGAGATTGTTATAGCGCTTCGCATCAGCCGGCGCGCCTTCAGAATCGATCTGTTTCCAATCGGCATCAAGCTCTTCGGCAACCAATGTTGCGAGGCCGGTGAACGTCCCCTGGCCCATTTCCAGATGCTTGATAACTACGGTAACGCGATTATCCAATCCAATGCGGACAAACGCGTTTGGCGCGAAGTTTTCGCCAGCAACGGAAGGCCCTGCGCGGCCGCCCATCTGGGATGCCACTACGGGTACATTAATACCCAGGGTCAAGCCGGCCCCAACGCCACCCACAATTTTCAGGAAACTGCGGCGGCTGCTACTCAATTCGGTTTCGCTGGTATCGCTAAAACGGCGCATAAAATCTCCCTTTTTACGCTTCAGCCCAATTGCTCTGCTGCATTTTTAATCGCTTTTCGCACGCGCTGGTAAGTATTGCAGCGGCAGATATTGCCCGACATGGCCGAATCAATATCGGCGTCCGACGGCGAGGCATTCCGCTCCAACAAGGCGACAGCGGACATGATCTGTCCTGACTGGCAGTACCCGCATTGGGGCACCTGGATTTCATCCCAGGCCTGCTGCACCACCTTGGCCACGGCGGACTGGGCCCCTTCGATCGTGGTTATTTTTTTACCAATGGCGGCCTGTAGTGGTGTCGAACAAGAACGCACAGGCTGTCCATCAAGATGTACCGTACAGGCCCCGCACAGCGCCATGCCACATCCGAACTTCGTGCCGGTCATATTGAGGAAGTCCCGCAGGACCCAGAGCAAGGGAGTATCTGGGGTCGCATCAACCTGATGGTCAACACCGTTCACGGAGAGAGTGGAAGACATGACGTAGCTCCTTGTCAGATTTCCAAAAGCACAGATTCCGAACAATCTAAGCTTATTATCGAATCATGCAAGTGCGGTCGTGTAAAGGCGAGTTCGTTTTGTCGGCTCAATCACAATTCACGCTGCCCATAGAAAAAACCAGGGCAACCATATGTGAAATGAAACTCAGGGAATTTTTCAAAAACGGACTACCGAGCAGGCTCGTGCCCTCTTTCAGGAGCAAGGCAATACACGCAACAGGCAACCGACACCGAAACCAGCCACGCAAGCAACATCGTAGTCACAGTGTGGCTCAAAAAGTGATCACCAATCAGCATCTTGTATATCCCCAGCACCCACCCCACAGTCATACCAATACCGAGACCAAGCCATTGATTGCGGCTGCGACGGAATAAAAAGAACAGTGACAGCAGCGCAAAGCCACCACTGGCATGCCCCGCGGGAAAGCAGCGGACCCGGTCCAGTGAACCCACAGATTCAGCCCTGTGGAGCAGCGTTATATAGGGATAGTCGCCGCCGAAAAATCCCAAATCCTTCGGGCATGGCACATTGGTAAGCGCTTTCAGGTACCCAACAAGCAGGACGGTAACCGCCGTTGAAACCAGGACAATTGCGAGCCCCCGACGATAGGGCTTTAGCCGCTCAAATTGGCCGGATAGCGCCAGAGCCAATGCCATGAACATCAATACTCCACCGAGTACCTTTTTGGGCTCATCATAAAACCAATATCTGAGGACTTCGTTTTGCTTGTCCAGCGTCCATTGCCCGCTACCTGACTGGTACATGATCTTCTGCAGCCACAGGTCAAGACCGCTGGTCTCAAACAAAACCAGAGCAAATACCAAAAACGTCGTAGCCAGTAGCATCTGGCGGAAACAAAACTTCTTATCCATTGCCAAACATGTCCAGGTCCGGTTGATAGACGGCCGTCCGGACGCTCATCAGCCCAAGTAGTGTGTGAAACAGGTTATCCTGGCTGAATTTCTGGTGTGCAAACGCCCCGTCGGCCAGCTTTTGCTGTACGTCTGGATAGCCCGCACCCACCCACATTATCATCGGAACGTGTTTTTGCTCTTCTGGTGCCAGTGCATAGGGAAAGCCATGCAGGTAAATCCCGCTTTCCCCAAGGGACTCGCCATGGTCACTGAGGTAAAGCATCACCGGGGCAAAATCTTTTGACTGGCTCTCGAGGTAGCCAATTACCCGGTTGAGAAAATAATCCGTATAACGAATCGAGTTGTCGTATGCATTACGGATTTCTTCGGCAGTACAGTTTTCCAGCAAATTGCTATGGCAGGATGGCGAAAAATGTTCAAACTCCGCGGGATAGCGCTTGGCGTATTCCGGCCCGTGACTGCCCATCTGATGCAGTACAATAAGGATGTCCCCTGAGGTCTGCTCACCGACAAACTTTTCAACACCCACCAACATGCCTTCATCTCGACATTCCGTGTCACACACTCGATTCAGCTCAGCTGAACGATAGCTGGTATACGGTATGCGTACTGCCACTCCCTTGGAATCCGAGTTATTGTCCAGCCAGGCTACATTGACTCCGGCACGCTGCAGGATATCCAGTACATTGTCGGTATTCCTGGCCTGCCGTTCGCCGTAATGGCCACGATCCAATACAGAAAACATACACGGCACGGAAATCGCCGTAGCCGTACCACAAGACCAGACATCATCAAAACTGGTGACCTGGCGCGAGGCCAACAATGGATTGGTTTCACGTGGATACCCGTTAAGCGAGAAATGATCTTGCCGCGCCGTCTCCCCGACCACCAGTATCACCAACCGGCGCTTGCCGGTGTCAGCTACCTGCCGGGCATCCAGGCCAAGTTGCTGATAAGGCATCGGTTTTCCGCCGCCGAATTTGCCGTGGAGGAACGTCGCCGCCGTGTACACAGGCGTGATCGGGTTAGTGTAAAAGCGAACTGACTTGTGTTCGCGAAAAAATGAAGCGTAGGCATTGTTGAACATGCCAAGAAGCGCAATCACCACGGCAAGAGCACCACCAAACAGTTTCAACCGGGAGACAAATTCGGCTCGGGTCGAACGTGGCTGGAGGCGAGTGCGATAAACGCATAGCGCCGGCAGAAGACCCAGCACACCAAGGTACAGAACCAGTTTCAAATTGAGTAGCCCTGCTGACTCGGAAGTGTCCGTTTGCAGCATACTCTCAATAACTTCCGTACTGATGATGACGTTATAGGAGTCCATGAAGTATGCAGTCAGCGACGTCACCAGAAGTATGGCGATCAATACCGGCTTGAAGGCCGGCCCTACCGCAAAAACCACGAGCAGAAGCACAGTCAAACACGCGAGTAGCGCGCCCAACGAGAAAATAAAACCTAGATTCTCCGCTGACAGCGGATAGGCGCCCAGCACATTGGAGAAAAATGAGAAATTACACAGCAACACCATCCACATAGTGACCGCGACTATCACGCTTGCGGCTGTAGAGTGCCGTTGACCCAGCAGTATCATCTTGCCCCCCTGCGGTGCTTTTCGATAGCAGGAGCCTATGGCCGCAGGGGTCAAATGAATGTCAGGGAATTGTAAAAAAAATGTAAAAACCGGTGTTCTTGCGTGTTTTTCCGCGCTATTTACTGGGCTCTAGGCTAAATCCACCCGAAAAGTACAGCCTTCACCCCCGGTCCGCTCGATATTCACAGACCAGCCCTGCCGCTCACAGATGCGCTTTACCAGTGAAAGGCCGAGCCCCAAACCTTCACCTCGAGCCAAAGCGCCACGCTGAAACGGCATGAACAGGCGAGCTTGTTGTTCTGGCGCAATACCGGGACCGGTATCTTTCACCCGGAATCCCCCTTTGAGCAGGACCAGCTCAACCTCCCCCTCTTCCGTGTAGTGGAGGGCATTTCGCAGCAGGTTCGACATCACAGTGCGCAGAAATATGGCGTGGTAGCGCCCGGTATCTTTCGCCTCTACGACACAGCGATAGCCGATATTGCGAGCCGAAAACTGGTCAACCCATATTTCATTCTGTTCCGCGGCCGCATCGGAGAGCGAGAGACCACCACCCTGCCCTTCATCCGCACCATCCTCGCGGGCCAGCAACAGGAGCGTCTCCACCAGCTCCATCATTTCCCTGGTCGCTCGGCTAATGCGATCAACCTGGACGCGCTGCTTCCCATCCAAACCCGGCGATTGCTCCAGCAACTCGCAGGACGTACCGATGACCATAAGCGGTGTACGCAGCTCGTGGCTGACATCACCGGTAAACAATCTTTCGCGGTCAAGAGACCGCTGCAGCCGCTCAAACGTACTATCAAAGGCCTCTGCCAGACGCCCCACTTCGTCATCGGCATAGTTACTGGCCAGGGGTTCCTTACACACGCTGGTGGTACCGGTGCGCACTTTCGCCGCAAGTGACGTCACCGGCTGCATCACCCGGTTGGCAAGCAGTGATCCAAGTGCCCAGGCAATCAATACGCTACCAAGAAAACAGGTCAGTACCACCCTGAAGAGCAACTGTTCCCGCTGCTCAAAATCACTCTGGTCCTGCACCAGAAGATAATCAAAGCCATCACGTTCGCGTTTCAGCACGTAGTAGGACATATCGCCCTGAAAAGTTTCCGAGAAACCGGCTTTCATTTGCGCAAATTCCGCCGGGGGCGCGAGTTGTGGGTCGGCGTTGGTAAAGAGCCGAACGCCTTTATCGAGGGTGAGCTCTCTGCCGGTACCCAGCGCATCCATGGCCAGCTGAAGCTCTGCATGCATATCTTCAGAGACCAGGTGCTCTTCTACCTGGTGGACAATTTGAACGATACCGATAGCAAACGCCCCACCTACCAAGGTCGTCATCAGTACAAAGGCCGCGACTATTCGCTGCTTGAGGGGTTGCCTGAGTGTCATTCCGCAAGCTCCGCGAGCCGATACCCGACGCCGTGGACGGTATGAATCAGAGGTTGCGCAAAGGGTTTGTCCACCACCAGGCGCAATTGATGGATATGGCTGCGCAAACTGTCGCGATCCGGCAGATCTTCGCCCCACATCTCCATCTCGAGTACTTCGCGCTTGACGACGGCCGGGCTTTTCTTCATCAGAAGCGCGAGCAGCCTGGTGCCCATAGGATTGAGCTTTAATGTCTGCCCCGCTCTCGTCACCTGGTAAGTCGCTGGGTTCAACACCAGATCGGCAACCTGAAGCTCGGCAACGGAAACTCCGCGGCTACGACGTGTAATGGCCTCGATCCGGGCAACCAGTTCCGCCAGGGAAAATGGCTTCACCAGATAATCATCAGCACCCGCGCGAAGACCGCGTAAACGATCATCGAGGGCGTCGCGGGCCGTGAGCATCAGAATTGGGGTGTCTCGTCGCGCGTCTTCCCTTAAGCGCTGGCACAGTTGGTAGCCATCGAGGCCGGGGAGCATGATATCGAGCACGATCAGGTCGTAGTGCTGCGTAGCCGCGAGGTGCAGTCCGGTAATACCATCCTGCGCACAATCGACCGAGTAACCATGCAGCTCCAGGTAATCAAGCACATTAGTGAGGATATCGACATTATCTTCAACGACCAGCACACGCATTACGTAACCTCCGGGCCAATATCACAAGCAGCGTCAAGATTCTCTGCGCATTACTGGCGCCACACAAGACTTAAACGTAGCCACGGGGGGCTGACCTTTGAGCAGGCTGAGCGATTACCGGGCCTGGCGGTTTACTGAAAAGAGTGACCAGGCCCGGATATCACATAACAATCGGCCCAATACTGGACCAACTAAATCAACGGTTCCCCCCCTGTACCTGCCATTGAGGAGGCCCAGTCTGAAGTTGTGGTGTTAATTAAAATACCTATTCACCAACTCTTGTCGAGCCTAGCCAGTTCTTTTTTCGCCCAGTCATTCCCTTCCCGTGCGGCTTTCTGGAACCACGGCACGGCTTTACTTTGGGACTTCTCGACATCCCCCCAGCCGTTCAGGTAGGCAGATCCCACCCAGGTCATGGAAGTGGCATTCCCCAAATCGGCGCCAGCACGGAAAAACTTCAGGGCCTTGGCCCGGTTTTTCGCCACCCCGCACCCCTCGTAGTACAGGTAACCAAGCTGGTTATTGGTGAGACGATTTTTACTGTCAAGGTTGTAAGCTTTTTTGTACATCGCATATGCATTATCGCACTGTCGGTTTTCAAGTTTACTAAGATATATCTTGCCGGCACTATTCGCCGCTGCTGCATCCTTGTGCTCGTCGGCAAGTTTCTTGTGCCAAAACAGTGCCTTGTCCAGATCCTGCGCGACACCTCGCCCATTCTCATAATTACTGGCAACCCAGCCCATAGATGATTTGCTGCCAGCGCGGGCCGCCTTCAAGAAGTAGTCATGTGCCTTACTGCGATTTTTTTTCACGCCCAGGCCGTTGAAATACAGGTACCCCATCTGGTTGAGTACGTTCGAATCCTCGGGTTTGAGATCGTAAGCACGGCGGTACCAGCTATAGGCCTGGCTGCCATTTTGGAGCTGTTTGTCGTTTATGAAAAAATAACCCAATTGTCTTGCCAGAGAGAATTTGGCAGCGTCAGACTCTGCGACCTCGAATGCCATCTCCCAGTACTTAACGGACGTGTTGATATCAACTTTTACGCTGTCACCCTCTTTATATATATCACCAAGCTTCTTATAGACGTCAAAATCCGCACCTTTTTCAGCTGCCACCTCCAGATAGCGCAGAGCTTTCGCTGCGTCCGGCTTGACCAGATCGCCGCCGTAGTACTGGTCCCAAGGGTAAGTATCTTTGCCGTACAATTTGGCAAGTGCCACGGCAGACTCACCACTACCTGCAACAAGCGCCAATTCAAGATTCTCAAATATCTTTCTTTGAATATCGCGCTGACTTTCCTGGCCTTCGCGGTCAACGGTCAATTCGTATATATCAAGCCACATATCAGCCACTTTCACTGCCAGTTTATTATCATTGGCAACCAGCTCCTGCAATTTTCCCCATTGCTCTGGCAGGGCGTCCTCTACCTCGCGCGCACTGGTAAATTTTGTGAATCGCTGCGAAACGGCCACTGCCAAATGGAAAGCTGCCGCCTCTTTATCCCCCTTCGCCAACAGTGCCTGCGCAGCAAAGTTATTGATCGGGGAACCAAAAAGCATGGAGGCATCGTCACCGGCAAGTATCTCTTCCACCGCCTCAAGCAGGCGCACTCGCTCCGGGTCACGATTCTGGCCCGCCAGTACATACTCAATGGTCAATTGACTAAGATATGCTTCCTTCGCCAGTGCTTCGTAGTCCTCGTCTTCCCGGGCTTTTCCTTCTAATTGCGCAACAAGAAGTTTCGCCGCCTGTAGGTCCGGTGCCGGCATCGCGGGATCGGGCACAAACTCCAGATCATATTCACCTTCATACAGTGCAATCAGTGAGAAGACAGCATCTTGCGAGCCGCGTTCCACCGCACTTTCCAGCAAAGGCTTGAAGCGCTTGTTCAATGTCGTAATTTTTCCAGCTGCCTCGCGGTCACCGCGGCGATAGGCATCAACTAAAGCGTCGCTCTTGCGAGCATATGCCACTATATAGGCTGGTTCATATTCACCTTCAACGGCTCTGTCCAGATAGTCAAGCACCAATGCTTCCGTCAATCCATCCACAGATTCATTTCGATCAACTAGCTGTTGGTACAGGAAGAAACCGACAAGATGGTTACCCTCATCTGCCATACGCTTAAACAAGGCAAACCGCACCTGCTTACTTTCAGCCTCCTCGTCGTCAAAACTGAAATCGAGGTTCAAAGAGTATGCTTTATACAATTCCTCATCCGTCTCACTCACATAACGCCAGTTCGCTCTTCCTCGACTTACCAGGTTCAGCGCAGATCGATTGCGGAACTCGATCAGTTCCAGGGCTTCTTTCCACTGACCTTGCTGCCGAACACTGTCAATGCGATCTTTCAACTCATTGATGTAGATCACTACCTCACGAGTAAGCTGACATGAAAATGCGTCCCCGGCCACCCGTCGTTTTTCGTTGACAATGATAGTGGCATCACAAACGTTATCGTCGGTCAATGCTTTCCACTTTGCCTCGACTTCTGCACTGTCGTCCAGCGCCGACATCAGCCCATCCACAGATTCCAAATTATTCATACGACGCTGGAGCTGGGCACTGGTTTTTTCCAGCACTCCAGTCGCCGCCGTAAAATCACTATCCGAAATCTGTGCCTTGGCCATGGCAATTTCACCGGCGACTTCCACGTCGTCGCCACCAAATACCACGCCGTTCAGCAGTCCCATACGTCGTTCATGGTGTTGCTGCTGCTGGCGTTTTTCTTCCAGCGCGCTTTGAAAGTGTTTTTTGTCTGCACTAGTGCGCGCATTGCGCAAGGAGGATTCCAGCCGCTCAATATCGCTCTCGTAGTCGCGGGTCTCGCGCTCGAAATTACGTTGATAATCTGCCAGGCGCTTCTGGATACTTTCGATCATGCCCAGCAGGCGCGTGGCTTCGGCCTTTTGCCGGGCGAGCTCTTCCTGGGATACCGGCTTGATGCTTTGCCAGAGTTCACCAAAATTGGCGCTGGTGGCCAGGCTGCCGACGCCCACAATGGCCACCAGGGCCGCCGCAGCAATACCGACGCCTTTCCAGGGCAACGCGGGCATGGCAATACCTTTGCCTCCGCCTGTCAAGGCCGCGGCGAAAGCGGCAATATCTGCAAAGCGTTGTTGCGGGTCAGTGTCCAGCGCACGGGTGACCGCCTTGTTGAGACGACCGCTGATGTCTTTACGGTGGGTTTTCAGGGGCTTGATCATACCCGCGGGTACTTCTCCGCTGAGTAGCTCATAGGCCATTACGGCGAGGGCGTATTGATCGGCCCTGCCGTCCACATTTTTGGTGCCCTTCAGCTGTTCAGGGGCCATGTAGTAGGCGGTACCCATAGCGGCGCCCGTCTGGGTACGCTGGCTGGTGGACATCAGACGCGCAATGCCGAAGTCCATCAGCTTGTAGTTGCCGTCTTCGGTGAAGAAAATATTTTCCGGCTTGATATCCCGGTGCACAGTGTACTGGTGGGCGTAGGCCAGGGCCGCGCAGACCTGGGCCAGTATTTCTACTGCCTCAGCTTCGGAGAACTGCTGCCGGGCAAGCTGGCGGTTTTCCATCATGTCACGCAGGGTCTGGCCTTCCAGCAGCTCCATGGTGATAAAGAAGAAGTCACCGCCCTGCTGTACGTCAAACACATTGACGATATTGGGGTGGCTGAGCTTGCTGGACAGGCGCGCCTCGTCGAGAAAGCGCTCACGGGCGCGCTCGTTGCGGATCAGTGCGGGTAGCAGCACTTTGATGGCAATGTCTTCATCACGGTTGGCATCGTGAGCACGGAACACAGCACCCATACCACCGAGGCCAATCTGCTCCTTGATTTCATAGCGCCCAGCCAAAATAGTACCCGGCTGCAAATCAATCTGAACCTGGGTGCCCTCTCCGAACTGGGTAGCGGATTGCGGCAGGTCGGCCATTTTGGTCTGGCTCAGCGGATTTGCTGAATTGCCAGGCTGTGCCGGGTTGAGCAATGCGCTCTGCACACTATCCAGTTGTGCCAGCATCTTGCCGTACTTGGCCTTGAGTACATCGGTGGGCGCCTTGGCCTGCGCCTGTTGTAACTGCAGACGCTTTGCCGCCACAGCCTGCTCTATTTCAGCCTTACCGGCACTATCCCCCAGCCCCAACAGGCGCAATGCTTCTTCGCGTTTCATGACTTGTTACCGTTGTTTTTTCTATTTTGTAAAAGGTTCTGATATTTACTATCGGCGCCAACGCCGCAAGAGGCCTTTCAACCCTTGGGCTGAATGCTCCAGCAATACAAAACTGAAGTTATCCTTGGCACTCGTTTTCTGAATTGCACGTGTTAGTGAACGCGCCGTATCATCCAAGTTATCGCGTGCAAGCAGTATTGCGCTCAGCTCATCAAATGTGAGCATGTCGCTTACCCCGTCTGAACAGAGCATCAGGCCACCGGCCCCACTTGGTTTGTAGTGGGTTTCACCCGGGCGAAGGTGGGTAATCTCTTTAAGCCCGAGAGCCTGGCTGATCAGGTTTTTCTTTGGGTGCTCCTGGGCCTCTTCCGCACTCAATACCCCGCGCATTACCAGCTCTTCCACGAAGGAGTGGTCGCGGGTGAGTTGTTGTAGCTGGCCCTTTGCGCTCCAGGCGTAAACCCTGCTATCGCCGCTCCACACCAGTCGGAAGCCACGTTTTTCCTTTTGTACAGCCACCAGCGTGGTACCCATACCCGCTTGCTCGGGATTTGCCTTTGCCGCAGCCTTGATCGCCAGGTGCGCGCGCTGCACTGCTTGCTGCAAGCCGTCCCCCGCCGCAACATCCGCAGCTACCGAATCCACCGCAAGCTGGCTCGCTACTTCACCGGCGGCATGCCCTCCCATACCGTCGGCCACGAGCCATAAGCCCAGCTCATCGTCAGCAAAAACGGTATCTTCATTGTGGTCACGTACATGGCCCACTTCAGATATGGCGACGCTTTTTACTTGCACCTGCATCTTTCCTGGTTCCCGCAGCTCACGTATTGACATCCATTTTCTGCAACCAGCCCTGCTGCTCGAACAGGGCGCGATCCAGAGCTTCGGTTTCTTCGTCCATCACCTGACGAATTTCCCGGCCGGTTTCCGGGTCGCGGGCGGTAATGGTGACAATGCCTTCCAGGTCGTAATGCATTTTAATTTCTACCGGGTACTTCCTGCGTGGACGCTCAATAGGGCCGAAGGCAAAGTAACCCAGACTCTTTTCTTCCCCGCCATCGCCCTCACCGCGCTTTTGCACCGCCTCGATAATCATACGGGTCTGGTCATCACGGGTGGTATAGAAGGTGGTACTCGCGCTGGCAGGCACCGCAGAGTTCTGGTCAATCAGCGCTTTAACTGTTGGCTGACCGTCACGCCCCAGGGTACGGATACCCAGGTCGTAGGAGCAGATGGACTGCAATGCCTTGCCGCCGGACTGGCCAAACGCCTGCTGGGCCAGAATGGCCGCGCCGTAGGCCACGGCCTGATGCGGCTGTTTGCATACAAGTTGATCCCGCGCCTTACCACTGGCGCGGGCTACTTTGTCCAGCACCAGCGGCAACAGGGAGGAACCACCGGTAAGCAGCACCGTGTCGATAAAACTCCAGTCCATACCGGATGCCTGCAGCGCTCGTTCGCACACCGCGAGGGTGTCATCCACAAAATCGTCGATCAGCTGATTAAAACGGTCCTTGGTCAGGATAAATTCCAGGGTACGGCCACCGATCACCAGGGTCTTGTTCACTCGTCCCTTACCTGGCTTGGCAAGCGTGTGCTTCGCCTCATTGGCAAAACGACGCAGGCTCTGCTGCGAGGCGGGATCATCGGGCTTGAAGCCGTGTTGACGTTCAAACTCCTCGACAATAAAACGCACGATGCGCTCATCGATATGTTTACCCCCAAGCCGGTTACTACCCTCCGTGGCCAGCGCATAAAGCCCATCTTCCGAAGACTGCAACACAGTGGCATCAAAGGTGCCGCCGCCCAGGTCGTAAACAAACAGCGTCTGCTCGCCACCTACCTGATGCACCCCATAAAATGTAGCCGCGGCCACTGGCTCCTCGATCAGCTTTACCTGGGAGATACCGGCCATCTGCGCCGCAAGCTTGGTGGCGCGGCGCTGGGCGTCATTGAAATTGGCAGGTACGGCGATCAGCACCCCGCCGATGTCCTCATGGGCGAAGGCGTCCACATCCTTCAGGATTTTTTTCAGCAGCAGCGCAGACAGTGCCTGCGGATACCATTCCCGCTTGTCGCTGTCGGTAAACACCGGTGTGTTGGCTTCCATCTCCAACTTGAAAAAACGCGCGTGGGGGAGGCCCGGCTCGTCTTCCAGAATTTCCTCTACCGGCGTGCCCACCAGGCAGCCCTCTTCCCCCAGATGCACCACACTGGGTGTGCGGAATTCATTGGCGTCGTGAAAATCGGGAAACAGCGTCGGCTGGCCGTGGTCATTGACGTAAGCCGCAACGGTGAAGGTGGTTCCCAGGTCTATTCCCAAATACAGCAATTTTTTACTCCGAATTTTATTGCACTCTGTGATCGGTCAGTTGTTTACCGCAGGAGAGTAGCCATCCAGTTCTGTTTTCCCGTTAACCGAAACCTTTTTAAGCACAATTGTCGCATTCGTAATGCTATTGGTGGCTACCGATATCGATCGACTGGTTTGACGATACGGGAACATTAATCCGCCGTATTCGCGGTAACTTTCAATCTGCTGCTGAATATCCATTAGCAGCACATCACCCCTATAGGTCTCAAAATCAAGCTTCTTTAGCTGGCCGTTTGACGAGTCCAGGTAGTACTTTGCCTTGGTTCGCATCGTGTAATCTGGAAATTCTGTATCGTAGCTTGCACTAACAACATGAAAGTTTTCACCACCGGATCCGCCCTCTTTTCCTAAATATTCAACCTCATCCAGATTTCTGATATTCCAAAGCAAAAGACTCAATTCGACTTCCCAGCTCGCTCGTAAAAAGGCTGCCATGCAAGGTTTCATCGTTGATTCTTCCTCATCCCAGCAATTCGTACCTTCTCGATAAAGAGAGGATTCGAATTCGCCAAAGTCCGTATTCTTTAAATATCTACCGTTATCGCCGTAGCTTAAGGACTGGTCAATCTTTCCAGTGCCCTTAATGTCCATTTGGGATTTCACCATAAGCTGCTTTACGGCATCCAGACGCTCTCTTCCTCCGAGAAATTGAATATGTAAATCTAGTACGGCGCCCAATTTCCGCTCCATCTCTTTTTTGATCGCTTCCTGGCGTTGCCGTTCGGCGTTCTCTGCTGCCAGTTTGGCCTCTTCACGTCTGCGAGCCTCAGCTTCGGCAGCCTGCCTTTTGGCTGCGTTACGCTCGGATTGAACTCGTTTTACTGCCCCTTGTGCCGATACAACCGAATCTGCCCAGAGGGCCGCCGCCGCATTCCAGAGGGAGGTCGCTTCATGCAAGCTGCCCTCCTGATAAGCCGATTCCGCCCGCTCTTCTTCAGAAGAGGCTCTACCTGTCAACTCAGATTCAGCCAGGTCATACTGCTGTTTTAACGTGAGCCAGGATTGCTTCTTGCCGCTATTTAGTTTGCGGCTGGCGATCAACATCTCGCCCAAACGCGTCAGTTTCTGCCACCCCGCGCTGGCCGCTTCCCAGTGAGCGAGCGCATTGGCGAAGTTGCCCGCAGCCTGGTCACTCTGAGCCATTTGTTCACTGGAATTACTCTGCTCAACCAGTGGTGCCGTTTGCAATAAATCCAGGTCAATCCAGCGCTGCTTGTACTGCTTTACCGTCTTTTCTATGACAAACAGCTGTTCAGCGGCATTAAAGTTTTCCCGAAGTGTTTGATAATCTGCACGAACTTGCACAAGAATCGGCTCAGCCTGGATAAGGACATTGTCCCGTATCAGCGCCTCAGCCATGGCCAGATCACCCTCCAGTTCGGTGAGTCCGGAGCCGGCAAAAATTCCGCTTTCGGTGATGCGCTGCCAGTACCGAAGCGATGCAAGCTCGCTACTGTTGGCTCGCTCAGCATCACGCACGTCGTTATCGAGGTTGCGGCGAGAAGTTTCCAGGCGCTGCTTGAGCACCTTGATCTCGCCCTGGATCTTCGCCAGGCTGGCTTTTTGGGCTGCGATCTCCTCTTTGCTCATCGGCAGCAAGCTCTTCAGGCTATCGAGCCCCAAATTGCCATTGGCGGCCAGGCCACCAATACCGAGCAGGGCCACCAGCACCCCGGCAGCGATGCCAATGCCTTTCCGCGGCAAATTCAGGTCAATACCACCGCCTTTGTGACTTTGCATTGCCTGAGCAAAAGCCGCCATGTCTGAAAAACGGTCTTCAGGGCGGGTTTCGAGCGCCTTTTCCACGTTTGTGGCAAAGCGTTTACCCAAATCCTTGCGCAGTTCACGCAGAGGCCTGAAACGGCCCGCCGGCACTTCCCCAGCGAGTAGTTCATAGAGCAACACACCCAAGGCGTACTGGTCGGCGCGGCCGTCGATACTGCTGGTACCCTTGAGCTGTTCCGGGGCCATGTAATAGGCGGTACCCATGGCAGCACCGGTTTGGGTGCGCTGGCTGGTGGATTGAACACGGGCAATGCCGAAGTCCATGATCTTGTAATCACCATCTTCGGTGACCCAGATATTTTCCGGCTTGATATCGCGGTGTACGGTGTGCTGGTGGGCATAGGCCAGGGCATTGGCGAGAGTCGCGGCGAGAGTACGGGCCTCCCCCTCGTCAAACGGTTGGCGTGTGAGCTTGCGGACTTCCATCAACTGCCGCAGGTCTTGGCCTTCCAGTAGCTCCATGGTCAGAAAGAAGAAGTCTCCGTCCTGCTGTACGTCGAAGACATTGACGATATTCGGGTGACTCAGTTTTGAAGAGACACGGGCTTCATCAAGAAATCGCTGCCTGGCGCGCTCGTTCTGCACCAATGAGGGCAGCAGTACCTTAAGGGCAATATCTTCCTGTTTGGTACTGTCATAGGCATGGTAAACAGCACCCATACCACCCGCACCGATTTGCTCACGGATTTCGTAGCGGTTGGCGAGCACCTGCCCCGCTTGCAGCGTTATTTGCGCAGTGTTTGCACCATCGAACTGAGTAGCGGATTGAGGCAGGTCTGCGAGCTTGGTTTGCGACAGGGATGACGGCCGGGCATTGTTTGACCCGGACTCAGACACCAGTATCATCGAAAGCTCCTCAAGACTCTGCAACTGCTGCTTATACTTTTGTCGCAGCGCGTCCGTGGGCGCATTTTCCAAGGCCTGCTCCAGCTGTGCTACTTTCTGCGTAATTGCTTGCTGGATTTGAGCTGGGGTGGCGTTGGCATCCAATCCCAGAGATTCAACGAGCGTGCCTTGGTTCATTGTGTGGATTCCCAAAATTCTTAGCGCTTCTTTCGTATAATTTTCACACCGCCGCCATGCAGCTGCGGCTCAGCTTTCCGCTATGTGCGAGTTGCCACACAAATGTCACTTGGAGATCGTAAATTCGATCTTTGCCTGCACCCCTTCAACGGCTGCAATCCGGCCATCCTTGTCATACTTCGGCTTGTACTTGTATTTGGATACCGCTTTCTTCGCTGCCTCATCAAAAATATTGGCAGGTACCGCTTCGATTACTCTTGGGGTTTCAACACTGCCTTGTGCATTGACGGTAAATTCCAGCACCACATAACCTTCTATTCCACTTTTCAGTGCGTTCGTTGGATAGCGCGGAGCAATCTTGACAATCGGCTTGTAAGAATCGTCAAAAGAGCGAGTATCGGGGCCGTTCGATTCGGAGGCCGTCACGCCGGTGTTCAAAATCGCAATAGCAACCGCGACGATGGAAACGAGCTTTGATTTAAGTTTCATTTTTTATTCTCCAAGTTAAAAACACATCCCGGTGGCCGGGAGAAAAATTACTGTGCAGCAAGCAGTTCCGGCTTTACGCCCTGAAACTTGGGCATTACCTGGCCAATTTTCGCCCCTATATAGGTGGGATCCGCCACGGTGTATATCTTGCCCCCATGCTCCACTACTGCAGCGCCCTCTTCCGGTTCACCGGGCAATGCGACTGCCAGTGCCACATGGCCCGGGTAGTGCAGGCCCACTACCGGTAGATTGAGTAAATCCTTGATCAACCATGCCAGTAAAAATGATCGGTCTTCGCAGTCGATGGCGGCGTAGTGAAAGGATTCCGAAGGTAGCAGATAGCGCTCGCGGCCAAACTGCTCGTCGTCAGTCTGGTATTTGAATCCGTTTTGCACGAACTGCAGCAGGCGGTTTACTGCGAGCTCCGGGGTATCCTGCTGAATGCGTGAGCGCCAGAAATCATCCAGGCTTTTTGCCGTAGTACCGAATACCAGTGCTCGGAAGTAGTGCTCCAGGTCAATTGCCGGGTGGTCTTGCAGAAAGGCAACCCAATGCGGGTCGTAACTGATCGACGTATTGGCGATTCGCCCCCCATCGATAAAGCGGAGCTGCCGGGACTTCTTTTCACCCGGGGTATGCATCAGCTTGTCAAAGCCGAGGCGAAGCTGGCCATTGCCACTGGGAAAACCGGCGGTATGAATGCGTAAACTGTTGGCTGGGCCACCATCCACGCGGTAATAGCGCTCGCCATGGATGGTAAAAAATGGTCTGCCGTAAACCGGCACGTCTGCGGGCATCAGCAGGGCCATATCCGTTTTGCTATAACCCAGGCGAACGTCAAAACCCAGTTGATTGAGTAGATACCAGCTATACGCGGTGGCGGTAGCGGAGTGCTGGATTTCCGCCTTTATCACTTTGCGTACCAGTTGTAACAGTGCCCAGTCGGGCAACTGTAATTCACTCTGCTTCGCCTGTAGCGCCTTCAGTAAGGCCTGAAAATCTGTCCCTGCCAGAGCAAGCCATGTTTCGGCAAACTGCGCCGGAGCCAACTCCGCCAACTGTATGCTGTGCAGGTTTTGTGGCCGGGGAAACTGCAGCGCATTACCGTAGAAATCGACGCTCAGCAATTGATTCAGTTCCGGCTCAGTTTGTACTGGGTCCGGCAGGGGTACCGGTGACTTTTGAGGGGAAACGGGTTTGGATTGCGGGCCCGATTGGGGCTTGTGAGGCTCAGGCTGGGGGGAGACAGGGTTTGACTTCGGCACCGGAGCACCTAGCCCCGGCACCCGGGGTTGCTCCTTCGGTTTCGGCGTATCGTCACGCACCAACGCCTTGTGCGCCTCAAACTCCTGCCAGTGAGTGCGCAAATATTCTGCAAATTCACGGTCGCGGGCACTGGCGAATTGCTGAAATTCACCGCGCTGCTGCTGTTTCCATCGGTCGAAATCGGTATCGCCCTGGGCAAAACTGCCGGAAACACAAATGACCTGTGCCAGAAGACACAATGTGACCAGTCTCATGAGATCGTACGTGGTTATTGTCGTTGTTTTTTACAGATGGCCAAATCGGCGAAACTTACACCTCTGCCGAAATTGTTGTTAGCGGCGCCGAAAAATGTGACAACAGTAGCACTTTTGACGTGAATTGCAGAGCATAAAGTGCGAGGATCACCACTTCTCCAGTGAAAATTGCTGTTATTTACGGTGTACGTGGAGAAACCCGCCAGGATTGAGTGAAACTCAACCAGTTGACGCGTTTTTTAACCAGTTCGGATTTCAAGAAGCTGCCGCGTACCAAACGAGCAAGGTTCCATTCGGATCTGGTTGCCACTTTGAGCAATATTTAGAAACAACAATAACCAAGAATTATGCCCAGTGAGATTTCGTGGCCGGAGCTGATCCTTTCCACCGGCTGGATGGCAAAGTTGGATCGACTCGCGCATTCCCGCTTTGGCCAGCAGGGCCTCGCGGAAGAAGCCAGCACCTATGTGATCCATCGCCTCAGTGAAGACAACTGGGCTCGCTGCCGCACCTTTTCCGGTCAGTCCCGCGCCGAAACGTTTGCTCAGGTGCTGGCAGTAAATCTGCTGGAAGAGTTTGCCCGCAAGCGTTTCGGTCGCCCGCGCCCGCCGACCTGGCTGCAACGGGAGGGCGAACTCTGGGTGCGGCTTTGGAAGATGGTGTGCCTTGAGCGCCAACTGGTGCCCTCGGTCATAGATCGCCTGTGTGCGGATAAACAGCGTGAGCCTTCATTTATTCAGCGCACTATTACCGTCATCAAGGCGCGCCTGCCCTGGTGCGGCGACAGCGCCCGGGAAATTCCCGCGGCCTGCCTGGTTGTCGATAACAGCGATGAACCACATCCAGAGCAGGTCGACCTTTCCACCGAGCAAAGCCTGGACAAAGCCCAGTGGGAAGATGCCCTGTTGGTCATTCACCAACTGTTACTCTCCGCGCAAAATCCCTCTATGCAAGGTATGAAGAGCGAATCCAGTAAAAACAGTGACCTCATAATGCAGCCGGATACGGCACTGCAGCTACAACAACGCCTGGATCTCAATGACGAAGAGCGCCTGCTACTGAAAATGGTTTATCAGGATGGGCTCAAGCTCAATGTAGTGGCCCAGGCTATGAACCTGCCCGCCTACCAGCCGGGCCGTCTGCTGAACCGCCTGCACCAACGTATCGGCACAGCACTGGAAGCCTGCGGTATTTCCCTCGAAGACCTGTTTCGCGATCATAAAGGAGGAGCCATTCATGAATAAATCCTCCCGGGAACAAGCCGCCGCTGCCCGGCTTGCCCTCCACGCCAGTCGCGGCCAGCCGCCCCGTGGCCCTGAGCCCAGCGAGGAAGAGCTGGCCCAGTTACTGGACGACCGCCTGGAATTTTCTCGTAAGCAGGAAATCTACAGCCACCTGAACGCTAACCCCGAGCTTTACCGCCAGTGGCTGCTCCTCGCAGAAAGTCACGCAGAGCGACAGGCACAAAGCGGCACAACCGAAAACCATGGAAAAAACCCCTTCCACTGGCTGCGCTGGTTCGGTGCCTCCAGCGCCCTCGCCGGTTTGGCCGCGGTACTCGTGATCGCGCCGTGGCGGGATACTCCACCATCAATCTCAGTGCAGCACGATATCGCCCGTGAGCAGAAAGCCCAGCTGGAGAAACGCCAGGCGCGGGAATCCCAGAGAAAAGAAAGTCGGGTAAAGGAACCCCAGGTTGAGCAGCTGCCGCAAACCGCAGGTACTCAGGTCATCCTGTCCCAAGACTTGCGCGATGCGTTAAAGGGCATGGCCGATACACTGGTACCCGCAGAAACAACCTACCGCACAAAGCTCGAATCACTGGCTTCCACCACCGCGCAAAACAGCGGCTTCTACGCATTTGGTGTGAGCCTGGGGCAGCTGCAGAACGCCTGTGCCGGCGATGGAAAAATTGAAAAACAGCTGCGCAGCGAACTCCAGACACAAGCAGAAGGGCTGAATTGGCCATCGGGCCCGCTTTCTTTGACCATGGCAAGAATGGGAATGGAGCAGGATCTTTGCGCGCTCGCAGAAGAATTGCGCGAGGAAATATTCGGTATCGAAGCCCCCGGTAAATAGGCCTGTTCAATATTTTTGTCTGGCCCTCTAACTAATTGTCCATTTAAAAACGGTAGGAAATAATAATGCGAACAATCAACTCCGCTTTAGCACTGGCGCTCGGTACCCTGATGCTCACGGGCTGTGGCAGCAACCCGGACACCCCGGTAGGTAATATCGGCCTGCCCGCCTGGGTTATGCAGCCAGAATTGGAAAACGGACTGGCGGAAACCGCCTGTGTACCCTTCTCTGGCCATATCTCCATCGACAAGCAGCAGGCCACCGCTATGGCCCGCAGCGGTATTGCCCAGCAAATCGCGGTAAAAGTCAAAGCCATGGATAAGGTCTACAACCGTCGCACCGATACCACCGGCAGCCTGAATATCGGCGCAAATTTCGAGACCGTCTCCAAGCAGGTAACCGAGCGCAGCCTGTCTGGCACCCGAGCAACCAAAACAGACATATTTGAAATTGATCGCAAGCGTCAGCTCTGCTCCATGGTGACCATGGAACCGGAAAAAACCAAAGAAATCTTCGACAATATCCTCGCCGATAGTGGCCGCCAGTTGGATCCAAAGGACGAGGCCGTGCTGTACGAAGAATTCCGGGCGCACAAGGCGCAGGAAGAACTAGAAAAAGAGCTTTCCCGCTAATCCCTCCCAAACGCCCTCCCAAACATTTGGGGCGCGCATATCGCGCGCCCCAATATGTGAAATTCCCCTATCACCCGGCATCAATGCAGTTCCGACTTCGCCAGACGCAAGAACTCGACAAAGTTGACCCGATAACCATACGGATCTTGGCCACGATTGGCCTGGGCCAGGGCAATTGCATCGTCCAGTGTCCAGTCGCCGGTATATTTACTTTTCCGCAACAGCTGGGCCGCACCGGCTACAGCAGTGGCAAAAGCAACTTCCCGTTGTTGCCAATCTTCGGCCTGAGCCGTGTTGTGAGCCGGCACCGGCACCTCTTCTAGTTGAGAGCGCTTTTTACCCGGCAGCTTGTACCGCAGCCGGACAAAAGCATATTCATCCCGCGAGTCAGCATCGGCATTAGTCTTGGGGCTATAGCGGGAAGACTCCACCAGCGGTGTCCCACCGACCGGGGTGATTTCATAAATGGCAGTGACACTGTGGCCCGCGCCGACTTCGGCGGCATCCACCTTGTCATTATTGAAATCTTCCCGGGCCAGAGCGCGAGTTTCATAACCCAACAGGCGGTATTCGAGTACGGTAGCCGGATTGAATTCCACCTGGAATTTGACATCTTCCGCGATGGGAAACAGCGCAGAATAAGCTTCATTCATCAGCACCTTCCTGGCCTCGTCAATATCGCCGATGTACGCAGCGACGCCATTGCCCTTTTGCGCGAGCGTCTGCATCAATTGATCATCGTAGTTGCCTAGCCCAACACCCAATACCGACAGATAGATGCCCTTTTCCCGTTTGCGGGATATCAGCGCTTCCAGCCCACCGCGGTCCGTCACCCCTATATTAAAGTCTCCGTCACTCGCCAAAAGTACGCGATTTACAGCTTCGTTATCGAAATGCTCTTCCGCCAACTGGTAGGCCAGCTGAATACCCTCGCTGCCGGCGGTGCTGCCCGCAGCTTCCAAATTGTCCAGAGCCCGCAGAATTTCAGACTTTTTTGCAACATTGGTAGGCGGCAAGGCAATGCCGGATGCACCGGCGTAGGTGACGATGGCCACTGAATCCTGGGGATGCATTTCATCCAGCATCATGCGCAGAGCGCGCTTGATCAGGGGCAGCCTGTCCTGGGATTTCATGCTGCCGGAAATATCCAGCAGGAATACCAGATTGGATCTGGGGCGTGACGTGATCTCAGGTTTGTAGCCCTGAATGCCGATATGCAACACTTTGTTGCCGGACTTCCAGGGGGAGTCAGTAACCGTTACATGCGTGGTAAACGGTCGCGCGGGATCACTGGGCACAGGGTAATCATAGTCAAAGTAATTTAACCATTCTTCGAGACGTATACCCGTGGTCCACATAGGGTGACCCTCAAGCAGCATGCGCCGGGCGAAACTGTAGGAGGCCGTGTCTACATCCGCGGAGAAGGTAGAGACTGGAGCCTTGGAAACCCGCTTTATTGTGTTTTCGCTGAATCTCTCAATTCGGGGCGGACTGATAATCGGCCGCGCTTCCATCGCCGGAGCGACCATCTTCGCCTGACGCCCCGCCTCCCTCGCCCTTCGGGCATCTATCAGCGCCTTTTTTTCCTGAACCTCAATTGCTCGTGAAGCCCCGGTTTCCTGCTCGACCGTGGCCATGAAAAGGTAATGGCTTCCGATTACCAAGACTACCAGTGACAGTATATAAGCGCCCAGAACATGTCGTTTCACAGTGAACTCCCAAAGATTGGCTGGTTTCACTGTTCATGGATGGACAAATCTCGATGTTGAACAACCGAGGCGGTAATTCTCTGCCCGGTACATCTTATTGAGTTCGACAAACTCTTGTTCACTGTTTTTTTCTGTCCATCTACAGGAATTGCGCGGTTCGCAGGCTGGTTTGAGGAAAGAAACGCCCTTAAACTGAGAACCGCACCACATAAACCTAAAAATCCGGTCACCTCCACAGGAACTAATAGCCATGCCCAGTAAGGAATTCAGTTCTTCCCGCAATGAATTAGAACAACAACTGGCACAGGCGCGCGCTGAGGCAGAACGTGCTCGCCAGGCGGCCCAAGACGCTGAGTTGGACAAACAGCGGGCGGAGGGAGAAGCCTCCCTGGCCAAAGATCAGGCGGTACAGAGCCAAGAGGCGCTGAATGTGGCCCAGCAGCAAGCTCAAGCTGCAACCGATTCTATGGCTCAGGCGGCCACCGGTGCACAACAGGCGAGCGGTGCCGCCGGTGATGCGCAACAACAGGCGAGCCAGGCCGCGCAAGCTGCCGCAGAAGCACAGCGGGAAGCGTCGGACGCCCGCCAGGCCTCCGATTCCGCTGACAGCGAAGCCCAGTCTGCGCGCACTGCCAGCAATGAAGCCGAGGCAGCGCGCGGAGAAGCGCAGCAAATGGCCAGTGCGGCGGGCAACGCCGCCAACCTCGCCGAGCAACAAGCAAGCGCTGCAAGCCAATCGGCGAGCGAATCGCAGGCCCAGGCCTCCCACGCTGGCGCTTCCGCCAGTGAAGCCCAGTCGCAAGCTGCTCAGGCCGGACAGTCTGCCGGCGAAGCCCAATCCCAAGCCAATACCGCAGGCAGTGCAGCGAACGAAGCTCAAAGTCAGGCGAGCGATGCCAGTGCATCTGCCAGTGATGCAAAAGCCCAGGCTTCGGACGCGGCCGGATCCGCGCACACGGCGAGAACACAGTCAGAGCAAGCCTCTGCCTCTGCTGACGATGCGCAAGCGCAAGCCGGCACCGCGAGCGATGCCGCGCAGCGCTCCACGCAAGAAGCTGAGCGTGCACAAACCGCGTCGGATACCGCTGACCAAATGCGGGATCAGTCTCAGGCCTCTGCCGACAGCGCCAAAGACAGTCAAACGCAAGCGGCCGACGCAGCAAATGTCAGCGCGCAACAACAACAGTCGGCACAGGAGGCTGCAGAACGGACCGCGGAACAAGCGAGCGAAATCGCAAAAGAAGCGGAGATAGCCAAACAAGCCAGCGAAACTGCCGGCCGCGAAGCGGAAGAAGCGGACCAGGCTCAGCAGGCCGCGCAATCCGCCGCGCAGCACGCAGAGTCTGCAGCGCAACAGGCGGACGGAGAGGCAAACCAGGCTGCCAGCGCCGCCAGTCAGGCACAGTCCGCGGCCTCCCAAGCCCAGGCTGAATCCTCCCACGCCGCAGCGGCGGCCTCTCAGGCACAAACGGAAGCCAGCCAGGCCGAGTCGGCCACCAATGCTGCCGCCAGTTCTGCGTATCGGGCTCAGGATACAGCGGAGCAAACGGAAGACGCCTTGCGCCGTGCGGAAGATTATCTCGCGCAAGCAGAACAGCAGCTGCAACAGGCAGAAGCTGCCCGGCAAGAGGCGGAATCCCTGCGCCAGGAAGCCCGACAAACTTCAGAGCGGCTGGCACAGCTGTTATCGCAAATGGAGCAGGAAGCGGCTGCAGCAGTCCAGCAGGCTGAAGATGAAGCGCAGGACGCAAAGTTTGCGGCGGTTGAGGCATGGCAGCACAACGCGCAAGCGATGGATGCCATGATCGAAGCACAGAAATATATGGATGACGCGGAGCGCCATATGGGCGATGCCGAGAATGGGGCTCGTCAGGTCGTGGCCTTTGTTGGCGATGCCCAAAGTGCTCTTACCACTGCCAGCGACGCGGCAAGTGACGCACGTAGTGCAGCCTCTGACGCGCGCTCAGCAGCCAACTCCATTTAATGCGGTTTTGAAAGAGAGCAACTTGCATGGACACCACAAACAATAAAAGCCGCAGCGAACTCGAAGCCGCGCTGGCACGCGCACGCGCTGAAGCCGAGCAGGCGCGCCAGGCTGCGCAGCAAGCCCAAACGGAAAAACAGGCAGCGGAAATTGAAGCCGGAATCGCGCAAGAACAGACCGCGGCCAGCCGCGACGCCATGCAGAACGCCCAGCAGCAAGCACAGGCAGCCACCCATACTTCTGCTCAGTCGGCGCAAACTGCGCAGCAGTCCCAGACCAGTGCTTCCGCCGCTCAACAGCAATTTCAGCAAACCCAGCAGGCTACTGGTGAAGCTCAGCGGCAGGCTGCACAAGCAGGTCGGTCTGCTGACGTTGCGGAACAGGAAATGCTGACGGCTAAGCGTGCATCTTCACAGGCACAAGACGGTGCAGATGACGCAAACCGGGCAGCCATTGGCGCGGGCGTCGTAGCCGGTACTGCGCACCAGGCCAGCGCCAATGCCCACTCTGCAGCGTCTGAGGCTCAGACCCAAACCACGGTTTCAAGTGCCGCGGCCTCCAATGCCTCCAGCAGCGCACAAGTATCCGGAAGCGCCGCCACTGAAGCGACCAATCAAAGCGCCAGTGCCACCTCAGCAGCCCAGGAAGCACAATCACAGTCTGCATCCGCGTCCAGCTCCGCCCAAATGTCCCGGGATCAACAAGGGGCAACAACGCAAGCTGCTGACCAGTCCCGCACACAGGCGACCGAAGCTACCAGTCAAGCCGATACAGCATCGACACAATCGCAGCAGGCAGGCGCTGCTGCCCGCGATGCACAATCGACAGCCGGTACCGCAGCCGATTCCGCCGGCCAATCTCAACAGCATGCGGATAGCGCGCGCTCTGCTGCTGCAACCTCCCGGGAGGGCGAGCAAGCAGCCAACAGCGCGGCCGGAGAAGCTGAGGAACATAAGAATGCCGCGCAACGCGCTGCAGAGGCAGCCGCAGAGCAACAGAAACTGGCTGAGGAATACGCAAAGGACGCTGCCCTGCAAAGTGCAGAAACTCAGGAACGCAAAGTAGAGGCGCAGCAGGCAAGACAACAGGCGGACGAACATACGAGCAATGCCCAGAGCAGCGGGCAACAGGCAGAAAGCGTACTAGCGCAGGCGAAATCTGCGGCCACTGGCGCTTCGGCCTCCGCGAGCGAAGCTTCTGCGGCAGACGCTCAGGCGACTGCCGCTGTGAGCCGTGCACAGAGTGAAGTATCGGTAGCACAAACCGCCGCCTCTACCGCGCAGACAGCATCCCAAGTTGCCACGCGTTTTGAAAATATGGCAACGCAAGCCAAGACGGACGCGGAGAAAAACACTGATGAAGTTGACGATTTACTCGACCAGATCAAACAGGTTGCACAGGATGCGCAGCAGACACGCGACGACACTGCAGCGCTGAAATCTGAAATCGAACAGTTACTCGCGTACGCCGAGGATGCAGCGCAAACCAGCCGTGCCCACTTCAACCAGCTGGTAAAGGAAGCCGAAAGTGCCAAAACTCGGGCTGAAGATGGCAGGCTCGATGCGAGCAATGCCCAATATACGGCAGAAGGTAATCGTGATCAGGCGAACCAGTATTCCCAGCAGGCCGGCCAAGCCGCCCAGGGGGCGCAGCAACATTGCGGTGATGCAAACAATGGACTGGGCCAGTGCCATAGTATGGCGGCCAGCTGTAAAGGCGAGATGGGCTCTGCCGATTCCAGCAGACTCGAGGCCGAAGACTGGGCACGCGTAGCTGAACAACGCAAACGCGACAGGCTTGACCGTATGAACAGTACCCCTAACGGCTGGGCCCGCCCATAGGTAATGGCGATAAATTTTCGCCAATCAGTAAAAGGAATACGCATCGTGAAGCCCGCCCTACATAGTGTCATTGTGGCCTGCCTCATTACGTTAGGCTGTGCTGGGGCGCCCGACACAGACGGGCCTCAACAACTCCCCCGGACACTGAGTTCTCACTGCCTCACAGTAACGACTGGAAGTACAAGTGGAATATATCGGGGAATTGGCAGTGGAAAAGATTTGCCTGAAGCCCGCCGCCGCGCTTATGCAGATATCGCAGAACAACTCTCCGTCCTTGTCCATAGCGATAGTGAAATACAAACCCTCAAGCAGAATAGGACTGTATCCACTGACTGGAACGAACGTATACATTCCCTTGCTACCGCCACCCTTGACGACTTACAGCTGGATTGCCTCGACAAAAGTGACCCTTCGGGACGAGTCCATCTCGCCCTACTCTATGACGCCCGACCGCTGCATGTACGGTATGGGGAGCGCATTGTTGAATTGCTTGGCTACCAACCACACACATTGAATCTGGTGGGTGCTGTCGCCCTGACATCCAGCCCCTTCGCCGAGGATTTGCGAAAGGTTGTAGAAAATCCTCTGGGTAAGGAGGAATTTTCGAGCGACATCATCCTGGAGCACACCGCCAACGGCTGGAACCTCTACGTAGCCGAACAGGTCATTCCACTGAAAGATGAGCAACTGCCCTATGCCATCAACTGGCAAACACTGAACCGCCATAAATTGAGTCTTATCCCGCAGCTTATCAGCGGAAAACGACTGCCATTACAAATACCCCCAGCTACTGAGTATCGCTGGGAAGTTACAGCGAACAACACAGGCTATTTGCACCTGATCGGCTTCTATCAGGACGGACAGCTGGATATCCTGCGGCAAGATCTCAGTATCCGCCGCGCAACTCCCTTGATCATTCCAGAACAAGGCGGTGTACTGGAAGCAGGATTGATTGCACCCGATACCCTCACGACAGATTCCTACATTGCGCTGGTTACCGACCAACCACTATCAGAAACTCCCCTCGGTTCTCTTCTGGAACGCGGTCGCCTGGGAGCAAATGGCAGCCTGAATCGTTTTTTCCTCACATTAGAAAACTTGCATGGGGCGGTAGGCGTGGTCAATCTCGCCGTCGCTCCTGAATAGGTACCGCACAGATGACAGATCAGTTGAATAATGGCCTACGCTACAATGGCGAGGGCTACGATTTACTGGCCGCTGAGCCCGGTCTTTTCTCACCCTGGGAGCACGATATTGAGCCAGAGGTGGTCTGTACCAGCAATTGGGCAGGTTATGTTGCCATTTTTGATATTCGCAACCAACGACTGTATCTGGACAACCTTTCGGTGGGGCACACACCCAGGCGCGGCCCGCCACGACTTCAGGATCCAGATGATCCCCTGTCCTTTCTGTGTGCCGGCTCACCGCCACTGCCGTTGCTAAATGGCGTGGCGGCCAAAAATGCGGGATCCAGCTACTGGGAATATACCGATATCAACCTTGCACTCGACTATACCGGCAGGCTGACCCTGAGCCATTCAACAGACACCCATGAGCGGGGGTACCTGCAGCTCCATTTCCAGCAGGGGCAACTGATCCGCACCACCGTCATTCCCAAACCCGACAGCCTTTACGAATCAGCCCACTGACAACTGGCGTCACACCCCCGGGAGGCCACTATATAGTGGCCGGTGAAATTGGCCGAACGAACGGCGAATTTATTGTTTTTGCCGTTCGCTAATTCGCGACGATCCGCTGCAACTCCACCTCAAATATGAGTGTGGAATTTGGACCAATTTTTCCTACGCTACGGTCGCCATAAGCCAAATTTGAAGGCACAAATATCTTCCACTTGGCCCCCTCTTTCATTAACTGCAGTGCCTCTGTCCATCCTGAAATCACAGTATTGACAGAAAACTCGGTGCTCTCACCGCGTTTATAGGAACTGTCAAATTCCTGCCCGTCCAGAAAGGTCCCGCGATAGTCAACCTTCACAACACTCTTCGACTTTGGAGATTTCCCTGTGCCCTCGCGCAAGACCAGATACTGCAGGCCGCTTTTTGTGGTCACCACGCCCGGCTTCCCGGCATTTTCCGCAAGAAACGCCTGTCCCTCGGCCAGATTTTTTATGCCTGCCAGTTTTTCGCGCTCTTCGGACCGCACTTTCGATTCGGCCTTGAATCTTTTCTCTACGGCATCCCTTTCACTGTCAGAAAGTCGGGATTCAATGCCGAGATTTACATCATTAATCGCAAGTTCAGCCGAATCAGGTTCCGCGGAATAGCCATTTTCAATCATCCAATTCGCAGAATCACGCCCATCAGAATAAGACAGCACCTGCGAAAATGACCTCATGACTGATCGCCCATCACCGGCCGAAATTCCATCAACGCCCAGAAGCTGCTCGACACGCTCAATGGCCTTCGGCCTGTCAGGGCCATTTGCGTGATATGCCTTGATTTGCTCGACCACCTCCGGTGGCAGGGCAGAATCGCGATTTCCATTCACACCCTTTATCCCGGCGGCAGCAAAATTCGCTTCAAATCGCACATTTAAATCACGCTGATATCCGCGAGCCGTAAAATGATACCGGAGATATAACAGTGCCTGTTCATAGGTGCGCTGAGGGGAATCGAAGGCTTGTGCGTCCCGGTAATGTTTGCCACGGGCATCGAGTGCATCCACCAATCCGTTATAGCCTGCCCTAACCTGCTCAAATACCGGTCTTGCCTGGTCAAAGGCGTTTTCCCGCAGCAGGGTTTGCGCCATTTTCAGGTTTCCTTCCAGCTCTCCCATTGCGGAGCCGGAAAAAATTTCGCTGTCAACGGCCCGCTTCCACACGCGAAGAATCGGCAGATTTTTGTCGTCTTCCCGCTCTGCAGTCCGCAGTGTGTTTTCAAGTTCCCGACGCCCACTTTCCAGCCGTCGATGCAGTACACCGATCTCACCTTCGATTTTGGCCAATTCGGCCTTTCGCGCGGCAATTTCTTCCTGGCTCATGGGCAACAGTTTCTTCAGGCTGCCCAGGTCGATACTGCCACTGGCCACAAGGCCGCCGACGCTAAGGAGCGCCACCAATACCCCGGCAGAGATGCCTACCTGTTTCCACGGCCAATCTGGAAGAGCAAACCCTCCGCCCTTGCCTTTACCGGCAAGCGCCAGCTTAACCTGCTCCATATCGGCAAATCGCGCATTGGGATCATTGGACAGCAGACGGTCAATGGTGGCGGAGAGCTTCTTGCCGATCTCGCTGCGCACTTTGTACGCGGGATCAATGCGCCCGGCGGGGATCTTCTCCGTAAGCATCTCGTAGAGCAGCACGCCGAGGGCATACTGGTCCGCGCGGCCGTCGATGTCGCTTCGACCCTGCAGCTGCTCCGGTGCCATGTAATAGGCGGTGCCCATGGCGGCACCGGTCTGGGTGCGCTGGCTGGTGGACTGGACGCGGGCAATGCCGAAATCCATGACCTTGACCTTGCCATCTTCGGTCAGCCAGATGTTTTCCGGCTTGATATCACGGTGCACGGTGCGCTCGTGGGCGTGCGCCAGACCGTCACAGACGGCGCTCGCGATACGCATTGCCTCACTGACGGGAATTTGCTGGCGGCCGAGCTTGAGATTGTCCAGATAGCTGCGCAGGTCCTGGCCCTCAAGCAGCTCCATAGTAATAAAGAACAGCTCGCCATCCTGCTGCACGTCGAACACATTGACGATATTGGGATGGCTCAGCTGGCTGGCCAGGCGCGCCTCATCCAGGAAACGCTCCCGCGCGCGGGGATTTTTCGTTAGTTGCGGCAGCAGTACCTTGAGGGCGATATCTTCCCCGCGGTTCTTGTCATGGGCGCGGAACACGGCACCCATACCACCCGCACCAATGCGCTCTTCAATGGTGAAACGGCCGGCCAGCACAGTACCCGGTTCCAGAGTGACCTGCGGTCCCTCGCCGCCGTCAAACTGGGTGGCGGATTGCGGCAGGTCGGCGAGTTTCGTGTGGGACAGCGAAGGATTTCGACTCGCATCCGCGGTTGCTTCGGACTGGAGTGTTGTTGCCAGTTGGGCGAGTTTATCCAACTGTTGCTGATACTTTTGTTTCAGGGCATCCGTGGGCGCCTTGGCCAAAGCCTGTTGGAGTTGCGCCTGTTTCCGGGCAGCTGCTTCTTGAACCTGCCTCGGGCTGGCGCTTTCAGCCAAGCCTAAAAATCCAAAGTCACGGTCTTGAGTCATGGATTGAATTCCCTCTACAGAATTCGATATCAGGGTAATGAGATTTTTAGGCGCGCTGCGCCACTTGGAATCGGGGTGTGAAACATCAACTTTCTGCGAGCGTTTCGAGTTCGGCACGACAATCCGCAACGATACCGCTGACACTGCTTTGGAGCTTCTGAACAGGCATTTGCTGGCGCTGCCACTGGCTGATTTGGGCGTCAATGCTAGCCATACGTTGGCGGGCCTGCTGGGACTGCTTTTCACTGCTCTGGCGATCACGTTGCTGCCAATCTGCCAGGGTTTTATCCAGCACCGATTGCCATTGCTTTTTAGTGCGATCCAAAAAATCAGCGATATGAGACTGCTTCTCCCTGACCAACTCTGCGAGGATACGACGGCTGTTGCTCAGGACTTCTTCCCGTACTCGTGTAACCTCTTTTTCGAGGCGTTCCTGATCTTCACGTTTCCAACCGTAGTAGCTGAAGATAAACGCACCGATAAACACCATGAACACCACGATACCGAGTAGTGGCGCCTCGCGCAGATTTCCCAGCCCCATCATTGATAAAAGTGATACCCCCATTACAATCACGAAAGCCGCACGACGCGCTTCGCTGAGTCGCTGAAAAAAGCCCCGTTTGGGCATCTCGCCCTGGTAACGCATTTCCAGATTGACCGCTCTGGTGAGGTCATCAATCAAGCGGCTCTTGTCCAGCTGTTCCATGCTCAGCGATGGTTCAACGCCAGTCTGACTTTTGAATTCGTTGGTCAATGAACGATGGAGAGTGTCGAGGGAATTATCTAACGTCTCTGCATCGTGCTTCACACCGGATTTCAGTGCATCGCGGAGAAAACGGGTAAGTTCTTGCTGGTAGCGATGACTGAGGGACAATTTGATGGATTTGTAGCCATTTTCCATGGCCAGATCGTCGATTTTCAGGGAGTCTACAAATTGCTTTAGTTGCTGCCCGCTGTTACCGGTGCCGGTATCACTACGGCGGGCCTTTTCTTGAAGCTTTTTGTTGATGTCGGCGATCCCATCGCCAAGATGGCTCCGCAACTGGCTACCGAACCCCATGTCAGGGCCGCTTGCGGTACTCGACTGACTCTTTCTGGCTTCCCGCTTTTTTCGGTTCTCAAGCTGGCGGATTTCCTGAGTGAGGCGCTCATTGACCGCTTCTACCGCAGTTTCCGCCTTTCGACTGAGTAAAAGGAGCTGCAATGCCTGGCGAAGTGTATTTTCCGGGCTCGTCAGGAATTCCGGCAGCGCCGCTTCCACATGGGTAGTAATCAGTTTCGGTGGAAGATTGATCTGCGGGTGTTTTACCTGCTGCCACCAGCCGTTCTCCGGGATGCTGACCTCCTCTGCCAGTTCGTCGATCGGCAATAGTGGCCAGAACCCTTCCATTTCCATCATCAGGTCATTGATGGTCGTTCTTTCCTGCTCAGAAAGTGCGTAATGCGGGTGTCCGGCAACCATCAGGACATTGGTCTCCCGCAGAATGCGCGTCAGCAACGCAGGGGATTCCTCAATAAAATTTATACTGTCGGGCAGCAGTAAGTTGAGATTCTTGACTGCATTGACCCGCTCAGTGGTCAACTTGAGGCCTTGGGATGTCTGCAGCTGTAACGCCGTATTGCCACTGACTTCCTGCACCAGATCTTCCCAGGATTCAAACTCCCTCCGCAGCCCACTGCTGTTTTCAAACGCGTAGCCCTTATCTTTTAACTGGATTTCCAGCAAGCCGATCTGGCCCGAGAGCTGCAATGAAAAAACGGCAAACTGATGCCCATAAAGCCATTTCAACACAGTCTCGCGGCTGGCCTTATCAAGACACAGTAAGGTTACTGAGAATGGCTTTCGCTCCAGGGTGTGAATCAGGTGGCCAAAATGATCGGAGAGCGGCATCTGCGCCTGCCCCTGTTCCAGTGAGGCCGCAAGATTACGGGCATCAGCAACGGTTCGACGAAAGTGGCTCTCTATCTGAGGGGTGCGGGACATGGCGGCGTCTCGTATTCTGCCCGGTCAACGGCCGGTGCTAATTCTCGTTAATTACTAATAAGAAGGACGAACCGCCACTTTATACACGAACATTGTCGTAATGTGATACAAATCACGTGAAAGCCCGCCAGCAAGGATATTTTTCGTACAAATAAAAAGAGCTGACGAGCACTAATTCAGGTTAGACAGGTCTTTTCTCAGGGAGTATTCACCTTTAAATGCCACACCCGCCTATTCGCCAACTGCGGACCGGCACACAACCGTACTCGCATCGCACCTGTTGCGGCGCTATGTAAATACCCCCTGATCATTGTTCAGTCACCTCAAACATGGCGCTGCGCACTTTCTCCTTAATCGCGTTATGTGCCGCTTCCTGCTCATGCAGCAGCTTTCTGCGAAGAGCCGCGGCTTCGAAACGCTGCTTTTCGATCACTGTCAGGGGTTCCAGTGGGCGCACCTTTGTCGGCTTCCCCTGATCATCCAGGGCTACCATAGTGAAGTAACAACTGTTGGTGTGCCGGGCAATGCGAGTATGTATGTCTTCCGTGACAACCTTGATACCCACCTCAAGGGAGGTATTACCGGTGTAGTTCACCGAAGCCAGAAACGTGACTAGCTCGCCCACATTTATGGATTGCCGAAATATCACGCGGTCTACCGATAGCGTTACCACATAACACCCCGCATATCGGCTCGCACAGGCGTAGGCAACTTTATCCAGATAGGATAAGAGTTCGCCACCATGGACCTTCCCGGTGAAGTTAGCCATATCCGGGGTCATCAACACGCTCATACTGAGTTGGTGATCGCGATAGTCATCCATAATGTGGTCCTTATTATTGTGGGTGTGACGAAAATTCTTTTGACCAGTACGTAAGGCTATGCAATTTCTGTACGGGCCAGCGACCGTTCGAGCTGATTGAGGCGCCCCTGAAGCTGGGCCCTGTCTTGCAGTATTTGTCGGTTTTCTTCATTCGCCGTCGAAAACCTGGCCGCAAGAGCATTCTGTTCATTCTCTAGCCTCACATAGGCAGCTCGCTGCAATTCAACCTCTCTCTGCCGGGCAGCATTGTCGCTCGCAAGGCTCGCAAGCCGCTCCTGCATCCCGCTGATAGCGGTGTCCTTATCAGTTAACTGCTCTTGCTGTATTGCGACTTTTTGGCTCAGGGATTGTATTTCAGCCTCTTTGTGCGAAATCGAATACTCCGCCTGCTGGCGGGCCGACTCAAGCCCTGCGTTCCGGGCCTGTAATTCTTCAATTAACTTCTCGCGCTCTGCAAGACGCTGATTGAGTACCCTATTCTGTTCCGTCTGACTGGAAACCTGGGCCGCCAGCTGCATATTGGCCTGTCGGAACTGGTCGCGCTCCTGCTGACGGTCATCTGCGGTGCGCTGCTGGAAAAATTCGAAATGCTCACGGACATCCCGGTTTTCCTGCTTCAATTCTTCCAGTGCCGACTTGAGCTCAATGATTCGGTTCGCCGCCTCATCGCGCTGAAACTCACACTTTGCAAGATGTGCCACTGAATCGGCGAAGTTCTTCTCAAGCGCCACCGTCTCGCTCCTGGAAACCTGCAACTTTTGCTCCAAATCGTCCAGATTTGCATTGCGCTCGGCCAGTACCGCGCGCAACTGAGCTTGCTCTTCTCGCAAAACATCTACAGCCGCAGCTGCCTCACTTTGCGCTTGCGTCACCTTACGCTCTGCATCCTCCTGCACACGGTCGTGCAGTGCCTTCAGAGCATCCAACAAGTCTTTTGGCAATCCATGCGTATCCGTTTGTACGTCACCGGCTTCGGTGCGCCACCGTTTCAGCAAGGGCGCAATCGTACTTTTACTCCCGGTACCTAACTCAGCCCTTACCCGGTCAACCGTGGGTTCTTCCCCGCGCTCCTTAATGGTTGTTGCTGCCTGGGCAATATCGAAATATCCAACTCCTGAGCGTGCCATTTTGGCTCCTTGAACTTATTGGTCTCGCAACGATTTCATACCATAATACGTGTTACGTTATATAACATAATATTTGATCAATAAATCACTTATTGAGCTCAGAGCTGTAACCTACGATAATCAAACTTATCGCAGGTTAGATTTTCACAAAAATACCTTCTGGGTTTCACAGTACAGTTCGCACCCCAGTCCCGAAGACACGCTAATAATGAAAACAAAGCCCTACCATCCCGCACCCACTACCGCCTCGACACCAACCTCTTATGGCAGCGGGGAACTGCAACCTCGCGAAAAGGTTCAGGAATACCTGAATGCCGCAACGTCGGAAAGCACCCGCAAGGCATACCGCTCTGCAATCCGGCAGTTCGAAAAATGGGGAGGACGCCTGCCCACAGATAGCCAGACGCTGATGCACTATCTGCTGGGGCGTGCAGAAGCCGTAAACCCTCGCACACTGGAACTGCACCTGACTGCCATTGGGCAATGGCACAACTATCAGGGCATCGCTAACCCGGTACTTGATCCCCTGATACATAAAACCATGCAGGGCATTCGCCGGGTACACGCAAAACCAAAGCAGAAAGCCAAAGCGTTGCGCCTCGAACATATCGCCACCATGACGAACACGCTGCGTACCCGGCCAGACAGCCTAAAAAAGCTGCGAGACCTTGCTCTCGTGCTGGTCGGATTCTTTGGCGCTTTCCGGCGCAGCGAGCTGGTAGCGATACAGGTGGAAGATCTGGTCTGGGAAGAAGAAGGGCTTGTCATCCGAATTCCACGCTCAAAAACCGATCAGAGTGGAGAGGGCCTGGTTCGCGCCCTTCCCTTCGGGAATCCTTCCGTATGCCCGGCTAGCGCATTGAAAACCTGGTTGACCCACACAGGAATAACAAATGGTCCGGTATTCCTCGCCGTCAATCGCTGGGACCAGATACAGCAGCGCCCACTGAACCCTGCTTCGATCAATGACCTGCTCAAGAAGCTGGGCACCGAGTGCAACTTCGATTTTGTCGACACGCTAAGCAGCCATAGCTTCCGCCGGGGGCTTTCAACCTCTGCTGCACGTGAGAATGTAGACTTCGAATTGATCAAAAAACAGGGGGGCTGGAAGAGTGACGCCACCGTTTGGGAATATATTGACGAAGGAAAGCGACTCACTGATAACGCTACCGTATCGCTGATGGAGAAAATGGCAGAACTTGCAAAATCCTGAACACGATTTATCCACTCCAAAGGCTCATCCCGGCTTGCATTTGCCAGCCACCCCGAAATTGAAGTGCTGTCTTTCCGCGAAGCGGTATGCTGTTTTGTCGTAGCTCCAATGTGTGCATTACCAGAATTCCTGTACCGCTAGATGTCGAAAATACGATAGCAGCAACGAAGAACATTTTGGTGCTGACACCGAGAAAGGCAACAAATTAAACCTGAAACTGCGGAACCTCCGTACTCAGAGATAACAAGAAAAAAAGCAGATAAAGAACCATGCCTAATTGCTAATTTATTTAAAATCGCCTAAGACCATCCAACCTTTCCACCCAGGACCCACCCTCCGGACAAACTGATCAACAAAGAAACACTTAGTCCATTTTTCGAAACCCCCTCCTGCTTTGAGTCGAAAAAAATTAGACGCGAATATGGTGCTTTTCAGTCCTGGACAAAAATAGAACTCTGCTAGATTTTGAAAGGGTTACCTGTTGCGTAATCCAGATGCATTTTTCAAAGCTAAAGGAGTTGCACGAATGAAAGATCAAGATCCCCCCAAAGAAGTCACATTGACACAGTTTGTCGGCAGCGTAACAAGCAAACTCAAAAATGTAAGCTATCTTGGTCGACTCTTCGATATTACGAAAATAAACCCACTCGACCTCGAAGAATCCGCGAAACTGCTAACCGCCCTCCAATTCAAGACCACAGACTTCGAATCAATTGCGGATGGTAGCCGCCTCCTCCCAAAGGGTGTTGGGTATCGACCGGAAACCGGAGGAGATCAGGTCAGTGAGTCACAGATGATCTTCGAGTCTTCGACCCTGGAGAAAAAATTCACCCAACATGTGAAGGTAAACGCTGGTCTTGAAGGCGTTGTGAGCGCTAGTGCCTCCGTCATGTTCAACTCGTTTGCGCGCACCAATCGTGGACGCCGGGCGATGTTCACCTGGATGTCTGCGGAGGTAGAAGCGCCTGCAATACGCTTACTGGGTGCCGATGATGGCTATACAGATGGGCATAATCTCTCGCCGGAATTTACCAATGCGGTAATTGCGCTTAAGGTAGATGGGGGTGAAACTGAATACGATAACTTCGTGCAAAAATTTGGTACACACTTTGCCACTGAGGTTACTTTTGGCGGCATGGCCTACCAGACAATTCGAATCGACTCCGAAACTTATGAATCGCTGATCGAAGAAAATATTGATATCAGTACCGAAGCCGAAGCGACGTTCAAACAATTTTCCGGCGGTGCTTCTTATTCTGAAAGCAATAAAAAATCCAAAGAATTCAAAAGGCAAACCGAAACAACGCAGGAACAGCTACGCTTCAGAGGGGGCGTGCCAAACTCGGACATCAACGCCTGGATGGCTTCTGTACCGGGAAACCCAGCGCCAATTCGAGTATCTCTTGAGCAGCTTGACAAGCTATTTACCAAAGAATATTTCCCTGAAAAGGACATTGAGGAAAAGGGAAAACTACTGGCCCGAGCCATTGAAAAGCATATTAAATCAGGAAGCGTCGGCAATCCAAACAACATATTTGTAATCGACAATGACAACAAACTCGCTGTATACAGCTACGAGGGCGCAAATGGCGTGGGGAAATGGATTTCCAAGAAGCACCCTCTCGTAACGCTGCAAAAGGATGAAAATATAGACTTTGCGTTCTCTGCCGGAAACAACCTCATATTCACCCTGGATAATAAAAACACACTTAAGCGTTACGAATTTTCCGGTGCAGGCGAGCATATGACCCTTAAGCCGGGATCCGGAAATATCGTGAGCCATAACTTTTCTGCGAACCATGACGATATAAAAGCGATCACCGCAAGTAGCGATGGCATGATATTCGAGATAAAGAAACCAAATAATGGCTCCGCAGCGATTTTCTGGTATCAATGTATAAGCGAATCCGGTGCTGTTGGCTGGCAAATCGGATCCGGAAGCAAACTACACAAGGTTCCGTATAAGAATGCATTTTGCGTTGGCGACCATAAACTTTACTTCTATGACCCAACACCGGACGGCGAAAACGTGGCCCGAAATCAGTATCTCGGATCATCCGGGGAAAACATATGGGTAAAAAACAATAACCCGATAGTACTAAATAAAACACCCTGGAAAGGGCTCTTGCAAGAAAAGCTGCATACGCTGATCGGAAGAGCAGACGGAATCTTTTTTGCAGTAGATGAGGGGGGAAGCATCTATTGGTTTAAGGACAACGGCTTTGATATAAAGTCGGATAAATTTGTGGCTGCACCGGGATCAGGTACACGGCTCGATAGCACGGTTGATTTGGAGAAGGTTAAATTTATATTTTAACCCTGAGCGGCTAAGAGCCCCTAAAATATCGCTGACCGATACAGGCCGCCACGTGCGGCCGATATCGAGAATACCATTGAAATATCCGCATATTCGCTATCGTAGCAAGTTAGCAGATTCGCGGCAGCTGCTCCCCCGGGAGAAAGTCCAGTACTCGCTCACAGCCAAGCATATTCTGCAGAATCAGGCTGGAGTGGCCCGACACCCCTACCCGACCAATGGCACAGGCACCAGCGGAAACGGTATGACGCTTGAGAATGGCCAAAGCCTGCGCTTCCTGCTCCACAGGCACTACAGCTATGAAACGTCCTTCATTGGCGACATACAGGGGATCAATGCCCAGTAGCTCACACGCGCCCTGTACCGCCTCTCCGACGGGAATTTCAGGTTCTTGCAGGGTCATTTGCCGACCGCTGGCTGTTGCCAGTTCAATAAGTGCCGTCGCCAATCCACCACGGGTCAGGTCACGCAGGCAGTGCACAGAAATACCGGCGGCAAGTAAATCCAGAACTGGCTCGTGTAGTGGAGCACAATCACTCTGTAGCGGGCTATCAAACTCCAGTCCTTCCCGTTTCGCCATGACCGCCATGCCGTGACGACCAATATCTCCGGAGAGCAGTATTACATCACCCGTTTCAATACACTCGGGGGCAATATGTTCCTTGCATGCTACCCTGCCAACCCCCGCCGTATTGATATAGAGGCCATCGCCCTTTCCCCGCTCTACCACCTTGGTATCACCGGTTACCAGTTGCACACCCACTTCAGCAGCGGCACACCCCATAGATGCCATAATCCGATCCAGCGCGCGCAGCGGCAGTCCCTCTTCCAGAATCAGGCTGCAACTCAGGTACAGCGGACGAGCGCCACTCATGGCGAGGTCATTTACCGTTCCGTAGACTGCGAGCTCCCCGATATTGCCACCAGGAAAGAACAGGGGCGAGACGACAAATGAATCCGTGGTGAAAGCCAGTTTTCCGCCATCCAGAGGCAGAATCGCACTGTCATGGGGCCGTTCGAGCCAGGGGTTTTTAAAATGGGGGTAAATATACTTGTGCAACAATCGCTGACTGAGTTCACCACCGCTGCCATGAGCGAGACAAATACGATCCGCTGTCTCCACGGGAGCCGGGCATTCAATATTCATTCGAGGTCACCGGTTTACTGTAACGGTAATAGGCCGCACAGGGCCCTTCCGTAGACACCATCGGCGCACCCAAAGGATGTTGTGGCCGGCAACGGGTGCCAAAATGCGGGCACTGTGCCGGCTTTTTCTGGCCGCGCATGATGTCGCCGCTAATGCAGCCACTGCTATCGACGGGCCTTTTCGATGGCAGCCCGAACTTTTGCCCCGCATTCAGGTGCATGTACTCTGTCCGCAGCCGCAATCCGCTATTCTCAATTTGCCCAACGCCACGCCATGTTTGCGGCGAAATTTCAAAAACGCGCTCCAGTATTTCCTGAGCCTTGCGGTTGCCGTCACGTACTACGGCGCGGACATATTGGTTTTCCACCACATGGTGACCCAGCTCCAATTGTTTCACGCACATCATCACGCCCTCCAGAATATCCAGCGGCTCAAATCCGGTAACGACGATGGGTACCCCATATTGCTCGGCCAATGGCAGGTATTGCTCGTACCCGGTGATTGCACACACATGTCCTGCCGCCAGGTATGCCTGTATACGGGAGTCCGCACTGGCGCTGATCGAGGCAATTGCCGGTGGTACCAGAAACTGGGACACCAGCAGGGAAAAATTTTGCAGTTGCTTGTGTTGTGCCTGGAAGGCAGCCATTGCATTGGCCGGTGCCGTTGTTTCAAATCCGATCGCGAAAAAGACCACTTCTTTATCAGGATGCTGTTCCGCCAACCCTACCGCCTGAAGCGGTGAATATACGGTACGCACGTCACCGCCGGCGGCCCTGACCGCAAGCAGGGTCTGCCGGCTACCTGGCACCCGGAGCATGTCGCCAAAGGAGCAAAAAATAACATCGGCACGCGCCGCTATCATCATCGCTTGGTCCAGGATTTCGAGGGAAGTAACACAAACCGGGCAGCCTGGACCGTGTACCAGTTCAACCTGCTTTGGCAAGAATGCCTGCAGACCATACTTTACGATGGCGTGGGTCTGGCCGCCGCACACCTCCATGATCGTCCAGGGCCGGGTAGTGATCCGGGCTATCTCCGCTGAAATGGCTTCGATGCTTTCCCGCTGCCTGTATTCTTTCAGATACTTCATCCGCTATCCCTGCCGATTCCCCCACGCCCTGAAATCTCGCCAATTTCTGCGAGATACTGGAAAATCCGCTGCGCTTCCTGCTCGCACACCCGGCAGATAGCGAAACCCACATGCACGATCACGTAGTCCCCCACTGTAGCTTCGGGGACAAAGGTGATATTGATCTCCTTATTGATGCCACCAAAACTCACCCGTGCACTACGCTCCAGTGGTTCTTCACAGAGGATAACTTCGACGCGCCCAGGGATTGCTAAACACACAGGGCACCACCCTTGCCATTGATCAACCCGCAAGCCGCCATAGCACGGGCATAGTACATCTGGCCCAGCGCGAGCCCCCCGTCGTTGGCTGGTACCTGGCTATGGCTGTGCGGACGAAATCCCTGAGTCCGCAACAAACCAGCGGTTTTTTCCAGCAAATTTTTGTTTTGGAAGACTCCCCCGGACAAAAACACATCGCGCTCACCAATGGTCTCGGCGATAGAGAGGACCATGTTCGCAAGGGTATTGTGAAAAATCGCTGCCCGGACTTCGGCCTTCACACCGCGCTGTATATCCTCCAATACCGCAGAGAGCATAGGGGCCCAGTCGAGGATCCGGTGCCCGTCGTCCTGTTCTATTTTGAATGGGTAGCAATGGTCGGTAGTTGCCTTTTCCGCGGCGAACTCTACCGCCATCGCCGCCTGACCCTCGAAACTGGTCGCACCAGCCAAACCGCACAGTGCGGCAAAACCATCGAACAGACGTCCCACGCTTGAGCAGCGCGGAGAATTTATGTCTTGCGTAAGCATTTTTTTAAGGTTTGGCAACTCACTGCGCTTGAATAGCTGTAATAGCGGGGCTTTACTGAAAGCAGCTTCGCCCAGTGCCTCATACAGTATCCCCGCAAGTGCGCGGCGGGGTTCACGAATAGCCAGTTCACCGCCAGGTAACGGAAAACTTCGTATACTGGCCCTGCGATTCACCTCTACGCGGCCGTCCCATTGCAGAAATTCGCTGCCGCGCAGCGTGCCATCTTCGCCGTAACCACTGCCATCCCAGCATACGCCAAGCGCGGAAAATCCGTGCCCATGCTCGGCCATACACGCAAAGAAGTGTGCAACATGGTGCTGCACTGCCAGCGACATCTGCCCCGACGCCTCAGCCCAGCGTCGAGATGAATAGCCGGGATGCGGGTCGTAAACGACGCTCAATGAACTCAGGCCATGGAACTTTGTGAGGTCTTCAATAGTAGATTGGAAATTCGCCATCACTCGCGGATTCTGCAAATCCCCCAGGTACTGACTCAGGTGTACTGTTCGGCCGCGGCACACCGCTACTGTATTTTTCAGATCGGCACCCAGTGCCAACAGATCACCGTTGTTGACAATCCCCTCCGGCAGCTGGAGCGGACGAGGGGCATAGCCCCGGGCGCGACGGAGTATCGCAGGCTTTCCGTCCATTACCCGAACAACCGAGTCATCCAATGGCCGTAAAATCGGACGGTCGTGTACAAGAAAAAGGTCTGCAATATCACCAAGCCGCTGTATCGCATCCTCATCGCGGGTGCAGATCGGCTCCCCCCCGCGGTTGCCACTCGTTGCAACCAGTGGACTTTCCAGAGCCTGGGACAATAGATGGTGCAGAGGTGAGCACGGCAACATTACACCAATATTCGGATTTCCGGGGGCAACTTCGCGAGCCACGTGCATACTTGCCTGCGGCCTGCCCTTAAGGATGACAATCGGCCGCTCCGGGGCACTGAGCAGTTGCTGCTCCGGCTCAGAAAGGAAGCAGTCCTGGACCACACTGGTAATGTCCGGATATATCAGCGCAAAAGGCTTGTGTGGACGCTGTTTACGCGCTCTCAACAGGCTGACAGACTCCGCGTTGGACGCATCCACCATCAACTGAAAGCCACCGATACTTTTCAGCGCCAGGATGCTTCCCCGCCGAATCGCCTCTGCGGCCTTTTGCAGGGCATCTTCTCCACGGGCAACGATTGTTCCATCCGAACGGCACAGGGCTAGCTGAGGGCCACATTCCTGACAGGCGGTGGGCTCGGCATGAAAGCGCCTGTCGACGGGATTCCCGTATTCCCGCTGGCAGGGATCGCACAAAGCAAAATGTTTCATTGCAGTGTGTGCACGATCATACGGCAAGCGTTCCACGATGCTGAAGCGGGGACCGCATTGCGTACAGTTGATAAACGGGTAACGGTAGCGGCGTGCGGCAGGATCGGAAAGTTCCTGTAAACAGGCTTCGCAGGGGGCAATGTCCGGCAATATGAGTGCAGTTGGAACTGCGCCTGTTGCACTTTCCCGGATGCTGAACCCGGATTCTGAACATATCGGAATCTGCGAGCTGGTGAGACTGTGAATATCGGCCCGTTCAGGCAAGTCCAGCGGCAACTGCCGGATGAACGCCTGCACGAGCTGTAGATCCCCCTGCACTTCGACGCAGACACCGCCCGGGTCGTTGGAGACCCAGCCATCAAGCTCACAAGCTTGAGCCAGGCGATAGACAAATGGCCGGAAACCTACGCCCTGTACTACGCCGGTAATATTCAGGCGGTGGCGTTCAATCACCTCAGCGCTCATCGCAGCCCTCAAACTCCAGGCTGTCCAGAACAATGTCCTGGGCCTCCGCGTGGTTGATATCATGCAGCTCTTCTATTTTGAGCTGCAGGCCTTCGAGCGCCGTACCATTCGTCTCCCGCTCAAAATGCTCTCGCAGGTGATCGGCGGATATATGGGCCAGTGCGCCCAAACGCAGCGTGGCCCCGACGAGCGTACCGCGCTCACTCGCCGCCAGGCGGTGAATTTTATCTACCAGGTTTTGGATCAGGGATTGCTCGTGCATTGTTGGCCTCCTGCCTATTCAATAATTCAACAATTTCCTGTTCAACGGTTGTCGCAGCGGCCTTCACGGCCGGGGACAAGCCCGCGCTGATGGCAAAGTTCTCGCCACAGATGGCGTAGATTGCCAAATGATGTGGCAGCGCATCGAGCGTCTTCCCGAGCTCGATCGCCTCCACCAGACTCAAGCCATGGCTGGATGTGGTGCTGAGGTTTTGCGGTAGGTCTTCACTCAGCCCATCGATCCGCACGATGTCGCCTACCCTTCCCCCCTGGTCCATCACTGCATCCACCAGACACACGCAACGCTGTTTCCAGTCATCCAGTAGTTGACCGATATCACCGCCGTTTTCTATACATTCGGCCATATGACCGACCTGATCGCGCAGTCGATTCAGAATATAAGGGCCTACGCTATCGTCGCCGCGGAAGCGGTTCCCCAGGCTTATCACCACCCACTTGTTCATGGCTGACTCCTCTCACTGTGCCTCAGGTCCAGGCGCAGGAAATGGGTCGAGCAGGAAATACATGGGTCGTAATTGCGTATGGCCTGCTCGCATTGGGCCTGCAATTGAGCCTCCGGCAGGTGGAAAAACTTCGGCAGCATCAAGCGCAGGTCATGTTCAATGGTTTTCTGGTTTTGCGAGGTAGGCGCCACTATTTTGGCATCCGTGATTTTCCCTGCGTCGTCAATACTGTAGCGGTGAAACAGCAAGCCGCGCGGAGCTTCCGTTGCGCCATAGCCAGTTGCTGATTTTCGTGCAGTTTCGACGTAGGGCTTCTGCGGCACACGGTAGCTGTCGATAATGCGCAATGCTTCATCAAAGGCAAACAGTACTTCGAGGCAACGCACCACGATGCTCTGGAACGGATTGGCGCAAAATGGCGGGAAGCCGATATCTTCTGCGGTTTCCTTTACCAGGGGTGACAGCTGCGCATAGTTGATATTGTAGCGGGCCATGGGTCCGACAAAATACGCTCCGCGTTCGATAAGCGCGCTGTGTAGTGCACTGCTGTATTCGACCTGTTCTTCGCGAAAGTGCTGGTCATATTCTGACACCGGTATATCCAGCCCACGGGTGGAAACAATACGCCCCTCACTCATCGGGTATTCACAAGGATGACTTAGGGCGACAAACTCATACTGGTGCGACATGTCGCGCTCAAATTTCGGGAATGGCAACGATGCCGCCCAGCGCACCAGGTCCATGGCCATATCGCGACCACGCAACAACGGCTCTCTGAGAGGGTTCAACTCCGCAACAGTGGGCACGCGGTAAAAGCCACCCACCCGCACATTGATTGGATGGACCTCCCTGCCTCCAAGAAGATTCACAATGGCATTGCCGGCTTTCTTGATCTGCAACCCATCCTGCACGATTTTGCCGTGATCTTTAGCCATTGCTACCGCGCTCGGGTAACCGAGAAAATCCGGGGCATGCAACATACAGATATGTAACGAGTGGCTCTCGATCCATTCACCGCAATAGAGTAATCGGCGCAAGGCCCGCAATTCCGGGGTAACAGTAACCCCAAGCGCGTGCTCCATTGCATGCACGGAACTCATCTGGTATGCCACAGGACAGATACCACAGATGCGCGCGGTAATATCCGGTGCCTCCAGGTAGTCGCGCCCACGCATAAAACCTTCGAAAAAACGCGGTGGCTCGAATATTTTTAGTTTTACATCGTGAACGCCGCGATCGTCGTAACGGATATACAAGGCACCCTCGCCTTCGACACGTGCCAGGTAGTCTACCTTTACCGTTTTAGTCCTGGTCATCGCCCCCTTCCTGTCGCCGGCTCGCCACATCAAATATCGGAGCCGCACTATTGAAGTTGCGCAGGTTCTCAATCACCGTAGCCTTTTCTGCACCCAGTTCCTGCTGCCACCAGTGGCATAGGGAATCTGTATTGGGATTTTCCTTGGGCCCGTAACAGGCGTAACACCCGCGGTTGTAGGCCGGGCAGATAGCACCACAACCAGCGTGGGTTACTGGCCCCATACAGGGTGTACCATGGGCAACCCAGACGCAGACATTGCCACGGAGCTTGCACTCGATACACACCGAGTGCGCCGGGATCTGCGGTGGCCGCCGATGGAGAAAGGCACTGATCACTTCAAGTAACTGTCGCTTGTTGATTGGACAACCGTGCAGTTCAAAATCCACCGCAACATGAGCGCTGGCCGGCGTTGAGGTTTTCAAAGTGTCGATATATTCCGGGTGCGCATACACTGCGGCAATGAAGTCATCAACTTCGGCAAAATTGCGTAGTGCCTGAATACCCCCGGAGGTAGCACAAGCTCCTATTGTTACCAGTACACGGGATTGCGCGCGTATCTCACGAATGCGGCGCTCTTCTTCCGGCGTTGTGATCGACCCCTCCACCAACGAAAGATCATATGGCCCCGGCAACTGAACGCTGGACGCCTCCATGAAATTGGCAATTTCCACCTGCTCAGCCAGTTGCAGGAGTTCGTCTTCGCAGTCAAGCAAGCTGAGCTGGCAACCATCACAGGAAGTAAATTTCCAAACCGCGAGTTTTGGCTTTGTCTCCGCAGTCTCTATAGTGCGCGAATGTTGAACCACCGGCTCACACTCCCGTAACAGAATACCGGCCCGTCTTTGCAGATGAAATTGGGCCCCCACTGACAGTGGCCACAGTGACCAGTAGCGCATTTCATGTTCCGCTCCATCGACAGATAGATGGACGATAAAGGGACCCCTTTCTCCTCAAGAACTCGTATGCAAAAGCGCATCATGATTTCGGGCCCGCACAAAAACACCACGGAATTGGCCACGTCAATTTCCACAGCCGCCAGGGGACCGGTTACCACCCCTACCCGCCCTTGCCACCCGGCTACCGCGTGATCAACGGACAGCTCCAACTCCATTTTTTCCCGCCAGGATGACATTTCATTGCGGTACAGCATTTCCTGAGGGCGCCGGGCACCGTAGAAAAGCGTCGCCTTTCTTTGCCCCAATATTCCTTCCATCACGCCGTAAATTACCGGCCTCAACGGCGCCAGACCCAGGCCACCTGCGACAATCAGCAGATCCTTACCGGCGATTTGTTCAAGCGGCCAACCATCACCAAAGGGACCGCGAACACCGATGCTATCCCCCTCACCCAGCCGCGCGAGCGCCAGCGTCACCAGGCCGTGGGTGCGGAATGTATGCACCAGTCCATTCTTATCCGATGGTGATCCACTGATCGAGATTGGCACTTCCCCGGCACCAAACGCGTACAGCATGTTGAACTGGCCCGGCCGGAACCCCGTAGTGTCCGAGCCCAACGGCGGGTTCAGTTGTAGCGTGAAGGTTCCGGCATGCTCCTCATAGCGACGATCAATCCGGAACAGGGTTGGTATCATTGCCCGCTATCCATTGGCGGCCTGCGCTGGCCGTAGATATCCATGAGTTGTATGCGGGTCGCGCGCAGCCGGTCAGTGATGATATGTGCAAAGCGCTTCATCAGTTCGTAGCCGAATTTAGGATCACTCTCACATTTTTCGCGCAGGCATTTTCCGTCCAGGCGGATTGCGTGAACCTCATCCAGAGCATGGGCGTCGAAGGTCCAGAGATGTGGAGGAAACAGCCAGGACCAGCCGAAAATATCGCCGCTGTGTAATGTCTGCAGGCAGAGCGATCCGTAGTTGGGCACATAGCATTCGACGGCCACCTGGCCATCACGGATCAGAAAGAAGTGGTCCGCTGGCGCATTTTCCCTGGCGATATAGTCACCGGCATTGTAGATATGGTTTTCTCCGCAGCCAGCGATAAAGTCGAGATGTTCCGGCTCCATACCCGCAAAAAAAGGGTGCTCGTGCAGTAGTTGCGCCATGCTCTTCATTGTTTTTCCATCTCTCTTATCCGAGTTACTTCCTCGGTGATATCAATCCCTACCGGACACCAGGCGATGCAGCGGCCGCAACCGACACAGCCGGAGGAGCCAAACTGGTCCTGCCAGGTGGCAAGTTTGTGAGTCATCCACTGGCGATAGCGTGAACGTGTGTCGGCGCGTACCGAACCGCCGGTGATATAGCTGAAATCTCCGGTAAAGCATGAGTCCCAGCGCTCCCAGCGCTCGGCATGCTCACCGCTCAGGTCGGTAGAATCCTCCACCGTGGAACAGAAACAGGTCGGACAAGCCATGGTGCAATTGGCACAGGACAGGCAGCGATCCGCCACCAGATCCCACGCAGGACTCTCAAAGTTGCGGTAAAGCAGTGCTTTCATATCGCTGCTATCGAAATTACGCGGCCCCTCGGCCATCTGCTCTGAGGCATGGTCGATTGCTCGATTGCCCAGGGCCACCTGATGCTCGCTCGCGGGCTGAACTGGCAGCTGCTGCAAAATTCGCTCGCCCTGCTCACTACCACCGCTAATCAGAAAGTAGTGTTCGTCGCCTTCAAGGACTTCCGTCATCGCCAGATCACTTGGCAGGGTCACTTGCGGACCGGTATCCATCGACAGACAGAAGCAAGTTGACGCCGCGGAAGTGCAGTTCACTGCGACAGTAAACAGATTCGCACGCCGCTTTGCGTAGCTGTCATTAGCGTACTGGTCACCGATAAACACCCGGTCCTGAATGGCGATCGCGTGCAGCTCACAACTGCGCACGCCGATAAATGCGAGATTGGGCACCGCTTCCTGTATTTCCAGAATCTGAACACCGCTGTCGCTTTTTTGTGCTTGCCACACCGGCCGCCGCGGCAACTGTAAAAACTTTTTCCAGGAGTGTGGCCCGGCGGCATAGCCAAAGTAGGCGCCATCGTCGCGTTTAAGAACACGATACGTTCCTTTTTCCTGCTCGTCGGTCCAGCCATGGGGAAGGTCGGCCGCCGCATGTAACTCGTCGTACACAATGGCCCCGTCACGCAATGTCGGCCCCACCACCTGATGCCCCTGAGATCGGATCGCCTGAATCAACGCATCCAGGTCACGCGCGTCCAGTAGAAAAGTACCCATTGGTTGGCTGTCCCGCCCCGGCGTGCATCCTGCACCTAAATACCTTTATGCGATTGGCCGGTATCAACCACACGGATCTATTCTTTATGCAGATTTATGTAGCCAGAGTGTAGAAACGGACGGCCACACTTGAGAGGACAAAGATGACAATGTCGAGCGAACAGCATCACGAAGCACTAAGCAGAACCGTCACCGAAAAACTACGAAACGGCCAGGTGGTGACAATTCGGCCAATGAACCGCGCAGATATCGATCTGGAACGGGAATTTATTACCAATCTTTCCCCGGAATCCCGCCATTTCCGCTTTCTCGGTGGCGTCGGGGCGCCGAGTGAAACACTGCTTCAGCAACTGACCGACATCGACCACGACCAGCGGGAGGCTTTTATCGCGACAACCGAGCAGGAGAGCGGTGAATTGGAAATTGGCGTCGCCCGCTATGCGCTGGAGCCAGCAGGCAAAGCCGCTGAATGCGCCGTGGTTATAGCCGACGACTGGCAGAAACAGGGACTGGGAACGCTTTTACTCAACCGTCTTATCGAATCTGCGCGCGCACGAGGCATAGAGAACCTCTACTCTATCGACTCGGCCGCTAATTCCAGACTGCGCGAAGTGGCGCGCAATATGGGTTGGGATTGCCGAACTGATCCCGAGGACCATACCCAGGTTATTTACACTCGCGATCTGACGGTGGCCTAGAGAGCTGCGTTACTCATTGGCAATGCATTCCGTGCATGCCTGACCAGACGCCAAACTGACACTAAGGGAAAACGATGAGAATTGGCATCAATGGGCTTGGCCGTATTGGCCGGCAGGTACTTCGCATCGCTCTAGAATCCCACCGCGGCGGTTTGGAAGTGGTTCATGTGAACGATTTGGCCAGCGTAGAAAATATCGCCTATCTGCTTGAGCTGGATACCACCTACCACACGCGAAACCTGAAGGTACACGGTGAAGGCGATGTCTTGATGGTTGACGGCCAGGCAATCTCTTTCAGCTCGGAAAAAGACCCAGCCAAACTGCCCTGGGGAGAAAAAGGCGTAGACGTCGTATTCGAGGCTACCGGAATGTTTCGCACCAGGGTGGGCGCAGCGAAACACCTGGCTGCCGGCGCCAAAAAAGTACTGATTTCAGCGCCTGGCAAGAGCATGATCGATGGGCATTTTGTCGTAGGCGTCAATGATCACCGCTATGACCGGCATCGGCACAAAATCATATCCACGGCCAGCTGCACGACCAATTGCCTCGCGCCGGTGGCGAAGGTACTGGAGGAAGAATTCGGTATCGAATACGGGATGATCAACACGATTCACTCCTATACCGCCTCCCAAAACCTGGTTGACGGTCACAGCAGTAAATTCCGCCGCGGTCGTGCGGCCGCGGCCAACCTTGTCCCGACAACTACCGGGGCGGCAACCACTATCGGCCTCATTTTGCCCTCTCTGGCGGGCAAAATGCACGGTTGTGCCGTGCGCGCACCACTCAAATGCGGTTCGCTACTGGACCTCACCTGTACCTTGAAAAAAGGAACCAACGTAGACGAAGTCAACAACGCTTTCAGGCATTGGGCAGAAGGGCCATTGAAGGGCATTCTCGCTGTGGACGACCGGGAGTTGGTTTCGAGCGACATTGTAGGCAAGCCGTACAGCGCGATTATCACCACCAAGGACACCATGATGGTGGGCGATAAATTCCTAAAAGTGTTTGCCTGGTATGACAACGAGTGGGCCTTTTCCCAGCGGTGTGCCGACATGATCACGAAGATGCTTTAGTCACAGGCGAATCTACCGTCTTAAAGGAACTTTATGGCCATCGTGACCGTTACCCTCAACCCATGTATCGACAAGACCGTCTGCGTCGAGCAAATCCTTCCCAACTGTAAACTGTCCTGTACTGACGTCCGGGCCTATCCGGGTGGGGGAGGAATTAACGTTGCCAGGGTCATACAGCGGCTGGGAAGAGCGGTCTGCGCCTACTGGAGCTGCGGAGGCGAAAACGGCGAGCGTCTGCGTCAATTTCTAGATGCGGAGCACGTCCAGTATGAGACGGTTCCGATAGTGGACCCGGTCAGGGAAAACCTGATCGTTCGCGAGGAGTCCAGTGGAAACCTGTTTCGCTTTGGTATGCCCGGCCCGCTGCTTCGCGAGGTAGAGCAACAACGCTGGATACAGAAAGTCCGGCAAATTCCCGCCTCCGCCCAATATGTGATCTTTAGTGGCAGCCTGCCCGAGGGAGCACCGCCAGAGTGGTATGAGAACCTGCTGCGTGACGTCCCGGAAGGCATTCAGATCATTGTGGATACAAAAAAGGAAGCTCTAAGGCACGCCCTCAAGGTCGGTGTCTACCTGATCAAGCCGAATGTGCGTGAATTAGAGGAACTCGTTGGGCGCGAACTGAGCGACGAAGCCACGATCGGACAGGCCGCGCGGGAAATCATTGAGCACCGTGGTGCCGAAGTTGTCATCGTATCCCTCGGGCGCGCCGGCGTGCTGCTCGTTACCGCGGACATACTGGAGCGCATAGCGGCACCGTCAGTCCGGCTGCAGAGTAAAGTCGGGGCTGGTGATGCGGTCGTTGGCGGCCTGGTCGCCGGTCTATCCCAAGGGATGACGCTGCCCGAAGCCACACGGTATGGCGTGGCTGCAGGTGCGGCGGCGGTAATGACTGAGGGCACCGAACTGTGTCAAAGGGAAGTGGCCGAGCAACTATTTCAAACTATGTGATTGCCCCGTCTGATTCACCAATCCCAGTTTCACTAACCCCGAGCTTCAATTTGCAACTCAGCTTTGGCTGGTTACCACCTCTTCAGAAAATACCAATCGCACACGATGGTTCTCACCATCATCAACCAACGGTATGCGCTCTCCATTGATGGAATCCCCATCCACCGTCAACTCGGAAATATTGCGCGGGCAGTCGCCGCAGTTCTGCACTTCAATGTCATATCGGCTTTCGCCGAAACGCATTGAAAAACGGAATTGATCCCAGTTATCCGGCAGGCAAGGTTTAATCTCAAGGCTTTTGCCTTCTACAATCCGCACGCCCAGCAATGCCTCCAGTGCACCGCGATACAACCAGCCGGAAGCACCGGAATACCAGGTCCAGCCACCGCGTCCGATGTGAGGCGCAACGCCGTAGACATCACCGGCGAGCACATAGGGTTCCGTGCGGTAGCGCTCGACACCGGCGGCGTTATCTGTATGGGTTATCGGGTTGAGCAAACTGAAAAGATGGTGCGCCCGATCACTGTGTTCCAAACCGGCAGCGGCCCAAACTGACCAGGTTGCGGCATGTGTGTACTGACCGCCATTTTCCCGGATACCCGGGGGATAACCTTTGATATAACCCGGATCCTTCTTGGTTTTATCAAAAGCCGGCTTTAACAGCAGTACCTGCCGTGCATCTTCTTGCACCAGGTGCACATAGGCCGAAGCCATGGCTTCACGCGCACGGTTCGTAGGCGCTTCCTGAGACAGAACCGACCAGGTCTGTGCAATCAGATCGATCTTGCATTCGTCGCTCTCTTTTGAGCCAACCGGCGTGCCGTCATCGTAATAGGCGCGCCGGTACCAGGCGCCGTCCCAGCCGCTCTCCTCCACCTGCTTGCGAAAATTTTCGCCCAGCGCGCGATAGTGCTCTGCCAGCGCCGAGTCGCCAATGTACTCACAAAGCGGGGCCATATCCCGGCAGACCCGCAGCAGGAACCAGCCCATCCACACGCTTTCACCGCGACCGGTGGTACTGATACGGCTGAAACCGTCATTCCAGTCTCCATTGCCGATAATCGGCAGACCGTGCGGGCCGACAGAGCTCGCCCGCTCTATCGTTCGACAGCAATGTTCGTAGAGTGAACCCGACTCGTCACTGGTATCAAATTCCGCGTAGCGCTCGTGTTCATCCTTCTTCAGCGGATCCCCTTTCAGATAGGGAACCGATTCATTGAGAATGTCATAGTCACCGGTGGTGCGGATGTACTGTGCGGTAACGAATGGCAACCACAACAAGTCATCGGAACAGCGCGTGCGAACCCCTCGCAGCGGTTGCTCGTGCCACCAGTGCAACACGTCGCCCTCCTGAAACTGGCGCGATGCCGCGCGCAGGATGTGTTCGCGCGTCCATTCAGGATGGGTCCACAATAATGCCTGTACATCCTGAAGCTGGTCGCGGAACCCGAATGCGCCGCTGGACTGGTAAAATCCGCTGCGCCCCCACAGGCGACAGGCCAGCGTCTGGTAAGGCAGCCAGCGGTTGACGAGTATCTCGGTGGCTTTATCCGGCACTTCCACCTGCACCCTGCCAAGGAACTCTTCCCAGAATTGTTCAAAATCTTCCCGGGCAGTTTCTGCTCTTTCCGGCACACGAAATTCTTGCGCGAGAGCGAGCGCCTGAGTCCGGTCGACACCTTCACCGACAACAAAATAGACATGCTGTGTTTCGCCAGCAGCCAGGTCGATATGCACCTGGTAAGCGGCACAGGGGTCACCACCGCACTGCACCCGGCCCGACAAACCGATACGAAACAGCGCTTCCGGCGATTCCAGGCCGACCGAGTCCCCAAGGAATTCATGCCTGTCCATGGTGGCCCCGTGAGGCGGCAGGTTTGAAGTCAGGAAACCGACTCCCGGTTTGGCATCCGCTACAAACGCATTGCGAGCCAGAAGTGCACAGCTTTCGGCCTCGAATTCGCATACCAGATGAGGCCAGCTATTGGCGCGCACCAGCCCCTGAATCCACTCGAGATAATAAGTAGCCGTAAGCCTGCGCGGCCGATCCCAGCAATTGGTGAGTGTCAGTCGCCCTATTTTCACCGGGGCCTCACGGTCGACGAACACCCGCCAGGATTGCTCAAGGCCGTTGCTGTTATGGCGATATTCGCTGTACCCCGCTCCGTGTCGAACCTGATAGGCGCCTTCGGCCGGCCGCGGTGCCGGCGTTGGTGTCCATACTTCCGCGGTTTCCTCGTCGCGCAGGTAGAGTACTTCCCCGCTCGGGTCACGCACCGGATCATTATTCCAGGCGGTGAGGCGGTGTTCGCCGCTGTTACCGGCCCAGGTGCAACAGGACCCACCTTCAGAAACCAGGCAACCGAAATTTGGGTTGGCGATGACATTCACCCATGGAGCCGGGGGCCGCTGCCCCGGTTCCAGGTGCAGGACATATTCGCGGCCATCCGTGGAGAATCCACCCAGACCGTTGTCGAACAGTAGATCGTCCGGCCGCTGCAAAACCGGCGTCGCATGTGGAGTGGCATTTGCCGGTGACACCGGTACAAATGGCGGCAGAGGTTGCAGCTGTTCCTGCAGTGCGGTAAATCCGTTCTGCAATTGCGACTGCACCGACCCCACGGATGAATCGAGAATGACCCGCGCCGCAGACAGCAGGGTCATGCGCGCATCCCCCGGTAGTTCCTGACCGGGGATCAGTACCACCGCCCCGGACAGTTTACGCAAGGTGCGACCGCGAATATCTACAATCAATTCCTGCAGCCTGTCGCGCGTTTGCTGCTCATAGCCGGCAGACTCCTCGTCGATAATAACCAGATCGACGGTGACGCCGCGCGCGCACCAGTAGGTATGTGCCTGCAGAAGGGGTTCGGCAAACGCGCTTTCCTGTTCTTTGCGGATATGTACCAACAAGATCGGGTTATCACCGGAAATGCCCTTGCTCCATAAACCCGGCTGAATATGCCGGCTGCGCGCCAGTATCCGCGACGGGGCACGCAATGGTGCTATTGGAGCGAGCACTACCGAAAGCAGGTCCATCATCCAGTGCATGGAGCCGGACGTAATATGCAGGTTACGCAGCTCCTGCTCCGACTGCATCCGTGCGAGGTCAAATACCCAGCGTGCTTTCGGGCGGGAGCGGTAGGCGCTCAGGGTGGAGAGTAATTCACTGCGAGACTTACTGGCACCAGTGAGATACACAACCTCGATTTCCGATTGCGGTGGAATTGTGACCTCCTGCGCGGCGGCAATAACCGGATCCAGCACAGGACCGGTAGTACCGCTGAAACTTCCAAGCCCTTCGTTCATGGCCTTCGGGCGAGCCGGTGAGCCACCCCGGCCGAGGAAGCGGAAACGGTCGGTTTCCCACGCCAGTCGATGGCGTACACCCGGTTGCACCAGGACCGAGACAGCCAGATAAATCGGCTTTTCATTGCTGCCGCGCGGTCGCCGGCGATAAATCATCACCTGCTCTTCCGGCAGGTACTGGCTCTCGACAAACAACTTGGCAAAGGCCGGGTGCCGCAGGTCATCGCGCTCCGGCGCCAAAACAACTTCGGCAAAATCGGCCAGCAACAAGTGCCGCTCGCGATCGCTTTCGTTTTTGATACTCAGGCGGCGCGCTTCCACGTCGTGCTGCGAGCTGACCGCCACATGCAAACGACAGAACAGCTCCGATTCACGCTGCTGGTACTCCACACTCTGTGGGGAAAAATAGGCTGCGCTGTGGTGTGCATCACCACCACACGGGGCCAGACCAACGGAAAACAGCGAACCACTATCGAGATCCCTCACATAACAGAAGCGTCCCCATTGGTGATGGGTTGGATCAGTCTGCCAGCGCGTCAACGCGATGTTGTCCCAGTAACTGCCACCGGCGCCATCGGCAGCGAGTACGGAAGTAAAGTGCCCGTTGGATAGCAGGTTGTACTGTGGGTACGGACGGGATGGTGTTGCCGACCAGGTCTCGAGTACGACTTCCGCGTGGAAACTGCGCATAACCCCCGGGCGTTTCCACGGCCGGAGCGCAGGCGGTGACGACGGCATGCGCTCATGTAACAGGGGCGTCAGTCCAGAAATGCGCGCATCGTTATGGAAGCGGCGCAACATCACATCGCCATGAAGGAAGTTGTTAACCGCCAGCAGAATCATTCCCTGATGGTGGCTCATATAGGATCGTACCGTGCGCCCGCGCCGAGGTGCGGGTTTGGACGTACGCCCGAAGTCGATCGCCTCGTGCAGGCCGAACTGTCCATAGCCGCCCTGGCTGCGCAACTGGCGCAGGTTTTCCATCACCTTATCGGCACAGAAAGGCAGTGCCATCATGGAGGCATAGGGGGCAATCACCAGGCGCTCGCCAAGGTCTCGGCGAAAACCTATTCCCGGCACGCCGAATGCACGGTATTGGTAATGCAGATGGCTATCCAGTTCGTAAAAGCCTGACTCCGCAATTCCCCAGGGCACCCCGAATCGCCCGGCAAATTCCCGGTGTACCTCAATAGCATTGCGGCATGCACGACCTACCAGGCTGTGGTCCGGTGTTTCCATCAGCAGGCGCGGCATCAGGTACTCGAACAGCGTGGCACTCCATGACATCAAGACTGTCCGACGCTGGATACGCCGGAACGGACGCTCGAGATGTCGCCAGTGACGAGCAGGTACATCCCCTTTGGCAATGGCAATAAACCCGGTAAGCCTGGATTCCGATGCCAGCAGATCGTAGTAGTTGGGATCCAGCGCTGCATCATTGACGTTATACCCAATATGGAACAGGTGCCGGTCAGGATCATAGAGGAATGCGAAATCCATCTCAGCAACCCAACGCCGCGCTTTGTCGGCGAGGCGCTGCAGGTCGCGCCTATACTTGTCCGCATTCCCCTGCGCCACCACGAAAGAATCCCTGAGTCTGGCTATCCACTCGTCGGTGTCTTCGCGCTGCTGCCCCTCCACGTAAGACAATGCCGCCTCAAGCTGGTCCAGCTGCATTGAAGCCTCCGCACAGCTCTCTTTCAACGTCACGAGGGTAACCGGGGCGTTCAGCTGTCCATGCAATGTCCGGAAAAGCTCGGCCACCTGGCCGCCCTGTTCACGGCACGCCACCGGCGGTGCAGCAATAAGCCGCTGCCAGGGTTCCAGGCTTTCCTGATAGCGACGTGCAGCAATAGAGTGCTGAAGCAGTTCATCGAGCCAATGGCGCAGGCGTCCGAGGGATTCCGCACTGAAATTTTCGTCGCCCTCAATCAATGCCACCACGCGGTCCTGCAATGCCGGCACTTCCCGCTCGTGAATGTCGTCGATGATCTGCCACCAGTGGCCACCTTCACCACCGCTTTCCAGTCTTTCCCGCAGCTGTGAAATATAACCGGTAACCTCACGTAACGCGCTTGATGCCACCTCTGGTTCTTGCGGTTGCAGGGTTTCGACAACGACACCCAGGGTATCCGCCATGCCCTGCACCAACTGGCGACCATCGATCGGTGTAGAATCCAGGGCCTCTAATCCGCTCGCCAGGGTCAGAAAGCTGCCGGCAAGATTTCCACTATCCACCGTGGACACATAGCGCGGGTCCAATGGGTGAAGTTCTCGAGTTTCATACCAGTTGAGAAAGTGGCCACGGTAACGCTGCAGCCCGCGCATGCGATCAAAGGTGTTGTTAAGCCTCGCCAGTAACTGAGTCAGGTCGAGATAACCAAAATCGTACGCGCTGAGCGTCGCCAGCAGACCCAGGCCAATATTGGTCGGCGATGTGCGCCGGGCGAGTACCGCCACCGGCTGCTCTTGGTAATTGTCCGGCGGCAACCAGTGATCGTCCGGCCCCATAAAGTGCTCGAAGAAATACCAGGTCCGGCGGGCAAGCAGGCGCAACTCCTGCTCATCGGTTTCATATAACGGCTGAGCCTCGGGTTTATACGGCCGATTAATGCGCTGGTTGAGCTGCGGCAGTATCAGCCACGCAAACAGGAGCGGCACCGCGGGCAGCAGGCTGAGTGGAGCAGTAACAGCCAACCAGACCGCGATCAATATCGCCAGTACCGGTGCAAACCAGAGTTCACGCCAGCTGCGACTCGCAACCGAAGCCGCACCGACAGACCTGTTCACATGCGCTGCGGATGTCCACTCCAGCAGGTGACGGCGGGAAATCCCCAACCGGTAGACCGTCCGCACGATCGCATCCAGTGCATTGGCCGCCTGCACAGGTAGCAGCGCCAGGGACATCAGCCAGTGCTGGAGCCGCTGACACAGAATCCCGCCCAGATTGCGCAGGTAGTGATGCGCACGATTGGGCCTTGCGACCGCTCGCCAAAGGGTAGACAACGGCTCTAGCCACACCGGAGCGGCAGAAAGCAGCAGAACGCCCAGCGTCCACGCCCAGGCGTTACCCGGCAGTGCGCCGCTCCACGCCAGCAGGAACAGCACCAGCAGACTCGGCGCTTCCAGGCTTCGGCGCAGGTTGTCGGCGATCTTCCAGCGGTGTATCGGCGGCAGTGGATTTATTACTCTCTCTCCACCGTCAATGGTTACCCGCTTCCGAAGCCAGGGCAGTAATTGCCAATCGCCGCGAATCCAGCGATGTGAGCGGCGTAACAGGGCAACCACATTGGGCGGATATTGCTCGTAGAAAATGGTATCCGACAGGAGTGCCGCGCCGCCGATGGATCCCTCCAGCAAGTCGTGGCTGAGAATCGCGTTTTGCGCCAGATGTCCCGCCAGGGTCTGGGAAAACACGCGCGGATCATAGATACCCTTACCCGCAAAAATGGCCTCCCCAAATAGATCCTGGTAGGCATCAGACACTGCATGGGTGTACAGATCGACACTGCGATCGCCGGAAAAGATCTCACTGAATACCGAGTCCACCGCACCCGCAGGATCGGTCTCCAGCCTGGGCTGCATGAACCCGTGTCCCGCCACAACACGACGGCTGCTCTCGTCGATGACCGCCCGATTCAGCGGGTGCGCCATGGTTCCGACCAACCGGGCAGCGGTTCCTGGCGGCATCTGGCTGTCGGCATCCAGGGTGATGACGAAGTGAATTTTTTCCAGTGCCGAGCGATTACCTATGCAGGTGGTGTAACTGTGATCGTCGTGTCCTTTCAGCAAATGGTTGAACTCAATCAGTTTGCCGCGCTTGCGCTCCCATCCCATCCAGCATTTCTCAACCGGATTCCAGCGCCGCTCCCGATGCAACAGCAGGAATGGCTCGCGGCCATCGCTGTCGGCATATCGCAGATTCAGGGATTCAACGGTATCCCGCGCGCACTGGAGCAACACCGCATCCTCTGCGGAGTCCTGAGTATCAGCATCGGCGAAATCACTCAGCACGACGTAAACCAGATTGCGATCTTCATTATTCAGGTAATTGATTTCCAGGCACTGCAGGATTCGCTCTACATCTTCGGTATCGGCAAACAGTACGGGCATGATCACGGCAGTGCGAAATTCGTCCGTGATACCACGATCAAAATCCATCTTTGGAAGCATTTGCGGTGACAGGCTATGCGTGATCAGGCCGTTAACCAGCGCAAGGGCAATACCGACCACAGGTATCGCGACAATCACCAGCGTCAGCAATAGCCACCAGGGCGAAACCCCACTATTTAAAAGGTATATAGCCAGGCCTACGATAGGCGGCACCGAAAGGAGTGCGAGGGAAGAAAAGTAGACCGCCGATGCATGGTCCAGTACCCAGCGGTGTAAACGCTGCATGGAATTCGGCTGGAACTCCAGTGTCTGTTCAAGCTCCGCGCGCCCATCACCGACCAGGTAATAGCCGACGTGCCGGCGACGTATCTCTTGCAGCTCTTTGTCACTCAGGTCTACAGCACACTCTGCTACCCGGTGTTCGGCGCTACTACTGCCACGGGCAAGACGTTCGACCACACCGCGATAGCGATCGCGGGTTTCAAAATCCATTTGCCCGTAGGCACCAGCAGGATCAGTGTTCAGTATCCGCTCTACACGGCTTTGCGCCTCGACAAAATCCCGCCAGTCGTGTGTGCGTAATTCACGCAGGCTGATGATCGCACTCGCAATACCGACACTTTCCCCCTCACCGCCCGCTTCCGCCTTTTCCAGCGCGTCTTCGGAAAAGTGCGCGAGATGCTCCAACAGGCGGAGGCGAAGCATGGCTGGTAGCGCCCAGAGCTCACCGGTGGTCAGGATGGTTTCCTGTTGATAGTGGTCGACAAGGTCGTACACCGATTCAAGGTCAAGGGGCTGACGGACATTGGCAACAAGAACAGCGGCCAGTGAGCCCACGCGTAAATCGGACCCACCCTCTTCTGCTGTCGCCATAGGCAATTGCCGGAGATAGGTCCGCGGTAGCGATTCCCTCACCAGCTCAAGCGCTTCCTGCACTACGTGCCGATTGTCGAGCAACCATTCCTCACTGCGACTGCCCTTCTCACCGGCTTCTACTCGCGCGGCGAGGCGCCGATAAATATCCTGGAAATGCTGATCAAGGCGGCGCAACTGTGCATTCAGGGGATAAACGCGACCCGATGAAATGACATGCCGGTGGTGTTTGGCAAGCGCGCTTATTTCTCCCTGACGGCGTTGTTCATCATCCGCACCGGAATCCCCAGCGGTTGAGCTGGTGCGGGTTGCCTGGTTTACAGGGGGGCGATGTTTCTTTTTGCGCGAGAAAAACTCGCGCGCACGGGCGAGCCCGTCGGAGTTTCCACGACGCAGTTTCATTGATGGGTATTGCCGTTATTTGCCAGTGATGGGTGGGGTTGATGCGCGGTATCTACACCGCCGCGCAATGCCTGCAACTGCGATTCCGGCATATCCTGAAACACCAGCACAGGCAGGCTGCTATGACACAATACCGTATGGCAGAGCGTACCGGTTACCTGCTGTGCGCCCGTCTGCCAATCGTGGGCACTCATCGCAATCAGGTCCACGCCCTCTTCTGCCGCAGTCGCGTAAATACGTTCCGCGACATTCTGGGAAACCTGCAAGCGGGGTCTTACCTTGATACCGTTTTTGAGCTGATTGGCGATTTCGTCGAGGTAGGCTTCTGCCGCGCGGCGGTTACATTCAACAAATTTTTCGCGGGTGGCATGTTCCTCCCGGGTGATTGGCATACGCCGGGGCATCTCGGGCACCGCGATCACCTGCAACAGGATAATCTCTACCTCCTGCCCGCGCATAAGCGACGCTACCTTACACGCTACCCACTCCGAGCGTGGCGAACCATCCATGGATACCAGGATGCGCCGATAGGCTGTTGGTTCCGACCCGGCCGGTTTTTCACCTGGCCGCACAATCAGGAAGGAACGCCCGGCGCCGCTGAATACCTTTTGCGCGGTGCTGCCAAAATCAAATCGGCTGAGCCCACCCTTGCCGTAGGCGGTAATCACGATCAGGTCGATCGCATGCTTTTCACAGTATTCGACGATCTGTTCCGCCGGCCTGCCCTCCACGATACTCACCGTCACAGGTATATCCTGCGCGGCAATTTTTTCATTGAGACTGTTCAGATAGCTGCGCATTTCTGCCCGCCGCAGCCGCCAGTCCACCGGGTCGGTACAGTGATCATCCGTGTGAGAGGAAGATTTCTGCACATGTAACAGATGAATGTCTGCGCCGCTCTGTTGCGCGATGGAAATGGCGTGTGCGATGGCCTCCTCAGCCAGTGACGAACTATCCAACGGAATTAACAAATGTTTGAACGGCATAGCGGCTCCCCCCGGAAGTGGATCGGCAAAGCTAATTGAATAACGGTTTTTTAACGGAAAAGAAAATCACGCCTGCGGATTTATTAGAGCGAATATTGCTCTGTTATTGCTGGCGTTTAACACACGGAATGCGGGAAATCTGGACGCGCTTAGAGCTTAGCTCGACTATTTTGAGAAATACGAAATTCGACGTAATTCACGTTGAATAACGAGTCAATTTCAGGCGTTACTCTCGACATGACTGATACAAACTACATCCGCTGGTTCGCGGATACAGGACTGAACGATCTTGCCGAGGTGGGCGGCAAAGCCGCCTCCCTGGGGGAAATGTACCGAACACTCACGCCGACGGGCATCCATGTACCTAATGGTTTTACGGTCACAGCAAGTGCTTATCGCGCCATGCTCGATCGCGCCTCTGCATGGGAGCCACTGCGCAAACTCCTCAACGAAGCCGGCTCCGCTGACAACGACCGACAGGCAGAGTTGGCCGCACAGGCACGCAAAATCGTGTATGAAGCAGGACTGCCGGACGAGTTGGTGGAGCAAATCACTGCAGCGTATGTCGAACTATGCGAACAATACGGACCCCAAGTGCGACTGGCCGTGCGCAGTTCCGCCACTGCCGAGGACCTGCCCGAAGCCAGCTTCGCCGGGCAACACGACAGCTTCCTGAATATCGGTAATCTCGACGGCCTGCTGGACGCCTGCCGGCGCTGCTTTGCTTCCCTGTTTACCGCACGCGCCATCAGTTACCGGGAGCGCAATGGTTTTGACCACTTCAAGGTATTCCTGGCGATTGCCGTAATGAAGATGGTGCGCGCCGATCTCGCTTCCAGTGGTGTCATGTTTACCCTGGACACCGACAGCGGCTTCCGCGATGTGGTTTTCGTTACCTCAGCCTATGGTCTCGGAGAAAATATCGTCCAGGGTATCGTCGACCCGGATGAATTTTATGTACACAAACCCACCTACGAACTCGGGCACCGCTGTGTATTGCGCAGGCAGCTCGGCGCCAAGCAGCAGACCCTGGTGTGCGATGAAGACCTTAATAGCCAGGAACTGCACAATATCGATACCCCCGACGCACGCCGAGCCCACTACAGCCTGACCGATCCCGATATATTGACCCTCGCCCACTACGCTATTGAAACCGAAAAGCACTACAGCGCTCAGCGGGGAGCCCCCTGCCCCATGGACCTTGAATGGGGCAAGGATGGTGACGACGGTCAGCTGTATCTATTGCAGGCGCGACCAGAAACCGTGGCCTCGCAAAAACCACGCAACCAGTTGAAGCGCTACCTGTTCAGCGAGAAGCCAGACAAAAGCACCCTGCTCGCAACCGGGCGAGCCATCGGTAGCGGGATCGCCAGCGGCAAGCTGCACCGGGTCAGCGACGCGACCCAGCTGTCTGCGTTCAACGAGGGCGAAATCCTGTTCGCAGAAAGTACCAGCCCCGACTGGGGGCCGGCGATGCGCAAGGCCGCAGCCGTGGTAACAGAGCGCGGCGGTCGCACTTGCCACGCCGCCATTGTTGCGCGGGAATTCGGTATCCCTGCGGTCGTCGGTATTGGCGGTGACAATCCGCTTGAAGATGGCGAACTGGTAACCATTTCTTGTGCCGAAGGGGACATTGGGCGTATTTACCAGGATGCACTCCCATTCGACGTTGTCACCACCGAACTCGACCAGGTACCGTCACCCAAAACAAAAATGATGATCAACCTGGGGAGTCCCGAGCAGGCGTTTCGCTTGAGCGCCCTGCCCTGTGATGGCGTGGGTCTGGCGCGGATGGAGTTTATCGTCAATGAGCATATCAAGGCGCATCCCATGGCACTGGCGTGCCCGGAACAGGTTTCCGATGAAAGAGACCGTGACGCGCTAAATGCACTGACCGCTAACTACGAGAGTGGTAGCGAGTTTTTTATCCAGAAGCTTTCCGAAGGCATTGGCACCATCGCCGCAGCCTTTTACCCGCGCCCGGTAATCGTGCGCACCTCAGACTTCAAGACCAATGAATACGCGCGCCTGATCGGCGGCAGCAGTTTCGAGCCCCACGAAGAAAACCCGATGCTGGGATTCCGCGGTGCGGCACGTTACGCGCACCCGGCTTATGCGCAGGGGTTCGCACTGGAATGCGCGGCGCTTAAGCGCGCGCGGGAAGAGATGGGGCTGGAAAACATCAAGGTCATGATCCCCTTCTGCCGCCGTATCCCCGAGGGCGAAAAGGTGCTTGCGGCCATGGCCGAGCACGGCCTGACACCGGGCGAAGCGGGCCTCGAAGTCTATGTGATGTGCGAGATCCCCAACAACGTGGTGCAGATCGATGCATTCAGCCAACTGTTCGACGGTATTTCCATCGGTTCCAACGACCTGACGCAATTGACGCTGGGAGTGGATCGCGACTCGGATATCGTCGCATTCGATTTCGACGAACGGGACCCCGGGGTAATGGAGATGATCCGCCAGGCCGTCGAGGGCGCAAAGCGCAACGGCATCCCGGCGGGAATCTGCGGCGAAGCGCCATCCAACTACCCGGAAGTGGCGGAATACCTGGTAAAACTGGGTATTACCTCCATCAGCCTCAGTCCGGATGCATTGCTGCGCACCATTGAGAAAGTGGTGGCAATCGAACAAACCCGTGAATCATAAAATGACCACGTCTTGGGAACAGTGCCAGCTTGTCGAGTAAACGACAAAGCCCCCTCACCATGAATGAAAATGCAGCTCAGCCAGCAAAAACCAAAGCGGCACTGACTCTTTCGGCACTCGGTATCGTGTTCGGAGATATCGGCACCAGCCCGCTTTATGCGGTCAAGCTTGTGTTTCACCAGGAGCACGGAATTACACTGAACCATGCCAACCTGCTCGGCGGTATCTCGACGATCTTCTGGGCGCTGATGATCCTGGTCACCATCAAGTATGTGATCCTGATCCTGCGTGCCGACAATGGCGGTGAGGGTGGCATTATGGCGCTCACGGCACTCGCCCTTTCCGCCACCCGAGGGCGCAAGCGTGTGCGCTGGCTTATTGCCTCAGCGGGATTGTGTGGTACCGCCCTGTTCTTCGGCGACGCCGTCCTGACGCCAGCGATTTCCGTGCTGTCTGCCATCGAGGGACTTGAAGTCGGGGTGGCAAACCTCGAGGCATTCGTACTGCCAACCGCGGTCTGCGTGCTTTTGATGCTGTTCTTTGTCCAGCGCTTTGGGACCGCCACTGTTGGTGCGCTGTTTGGCCCGATTACTGCGGTCTGGTTCCTCACGCTCCTGATCTCCGGCCTTCATTCGGTAGTCGGTAACCCGGCCATTCTCGCGGCACTGAATCCACTCCACGCACTGACCTTCGTTACCGGGCACGGTATGGCTTCGTTTATTGTGCTCGGGGCGGTGCTGCTGGTGTTTACCGGTGCTGAGGCGCTGTATGCGGATATGGGCCATTTTGGCCGCGGGCCTATAAGACTCGCCTGGCTGGGACTGGTATTCCCTGCGCTTACGCTGAATTACCTGGGGCAAGGTGCCCTGCTGATGTCGGAGCCCGGCGCAGTCGATAACCCGTTTTACCGTATGTTTCCTGCCTGGGCGCTCTACCCCATGGTGGTCCTGGCCACCGCAGCCACGGTCATTGCATCACAAGCGTGCATTTCTGGTGTTTTTTCCCTGGCGAAACAGGCCATACAGCTGGGCTACTTGCCTAGAATGGCCGTGCGACATACGTCGCCGGAACAGGCCGGGCAGATCTATATGCCGGCCATCAACTGGCTGCTACTGGCGATGGTCCTGGCCGCAGTCATCGGCTTCGGCTCTTCTACGAACCTGGCGGCGGCCTACGGTGTTTCCGTCAGTGGTGCCATGCTGATGGATACGTTTATCGCGTCGTTTGTGTACCGCTTCCGCTGGCATTATCCATTGCTATTGTGCGTGGCGGGCGCACTGTTCTTCAGCTGTATCGATCTGGCCTTCTTTTCATCGAGCCTGATGAAAATCGGTCACGGAGGTTGGTTCCCTTTGGTAATCGCCGCTATCGCGATGCTGTTGATGGTCACCTGGCGCGACGGCAGGAAGCTCCTCAATAAGCGGCTTCTGTTGGAAGAGTCAAAGCTCGACGACTTCCTCAAACAGCTGTTCCAGCATCCGCCAATACGGGTATCGGGTACTGCGATCTTCATGACCTCCAAGCCAGAATCGACGCCTCACGCACTAATGCATAATCTCAAACACAACAAGGTGCTACACGAACGCGTACTGTTTCTTACCGTAGAGGTGCTCGAGCAACCGAGGGTGGGTCTTGACCAACGATACTACTTCTGTCAGCTCGGCCACGGCTGTTTTCTCGTCAAACTGTCTTACGGTTTTATGCAGAGCCCGGACATTGCTCAGGCATTGCGTGGTCTGGACGAGGAGCACGGACTCCGGGTTGATCCGAACCAGGCGTCATTTTTCCTCGGCCGGGAAAACATCAAACCACTCAAAAGTGTGGCCGGAGGCATGGCCTATTGGCGGGAACGGATTTTCTCGGCGATGGCGCGCAACGCAAGTAGTGCAGTGGAATATTTTCGGATTCCTGCGGATCGGGTTATTGAACTTGGGACAAAGATCGAAATTTAGAAACAGGGAAAAGCCATGCGCCCAACTACCTGGTACTCGAAGCTTGCAAAGTCTGCCGCACATTTTTGCGGCAGGCCGAGAATATTCGCGCTCGCAGTCGCCACCATTTTACTGTGGGCAATCACCGGCCCGATATTTGGCTTCAGCAACACCTGGCAGCTGATCATCAACACCATCACTACCACAGTGACCTTCCTGATGGTTTTCCTGATCCAGAACACCCAGAACCGTGATACCGAGGCCATCCAGCTCAAACTGGACGAACTGATACGGGCCACCAAAGGCGCGCACAATGCCTTGCTAGATCTGGAAGAACTGGACGATGAGAGCCTGCAGGACTTTTTGCGTCGCTATGAACACCTGGCAACCGTCGCGCGGGAAGAACTGGCGCGCGGGGTAAAGGATACCGGTACGCCGGAGGCGTAAACCCTGCAGGCCACTAGCGAATCAAGCTTTTCCATGGCTTCAAACTTTTGGCTTGCCAAGAATCAGCAATACTTCCATCGCAACCAGCTGCAGCAGCGCGATGGAAAAGAGTGTTACCCACTGCGCCGCGCTCACCGGTGAAACGCCCAAAACTTCCTGCATCAGCGGCGAATACAGACACAGGATGTGAATTCCCTGGGCGGCCAGCGTACCCACCAGTAAAACAGGATTAGAAAAGAACGGCTGACGGAATATCGAGCGTTTTTCCGAGCGGCTATTGAACACCTGCACGTTTTCGAACAATACCATCAGTAACAAAACACTGTTGCGTGCGCTTTCCACCGACCAGCCCTGTTCCAACAACCAGTAAAACGAAGCAAAAGCCAGCCCGCCCATCACAAGCCCGGAAACGAGTACCCGCCGTAACATCAGTGGATCAAACAGCGACTCTTTGGGTGGACGCGGTGGCCTGCGCATCTCGTCGCCCTCCCCCGGCTCCAGCGCCAGGCCGATACTCTGCACGCTATTGGTCACCAGGTTGAGCCACAGTAATTGCACCGCTGTAAGTGGCAGTGGCAAGCCAAAACTGGTGGTCAATACAAACAGCACGACTTCCGCCGCACCGGTAGAGATGAGGAAGAAAATGACCTTGCGAATATTCTGGTAGGCAATGCGCCCTTCTTTGACACCAGCGACTATGGAAGCAAAGTTGTCATCGGTGAGCAGCATATCCGCCGATTCCTTGGCGACTTCCGTGCCCTGCTCGCCCATGGCCACACCCACATGGGCACGGCTCAGTGCTGGTGCATCGTTGACGCCGTCACCGGTTACCGCGACAAATTCCCCCTGACGTTGCAGCGACTGCACAATGGTGAGTTTCTGCTCCGGCGACACACGGGCATATACGCGAGTATTCACGGTCATGGCATCCAGAGCCGGTGGCCCGCTTGCCTCTGCCTGTGCCAGTTCGGCTCCGGTCACCACTGTTTCATCAGTGTCGGCCAAGCCCAGTTCTCGCGCGATACTGAGAGCCGTACGCGGATGGTCGCCGGTAAGCATACACACGTGGATCCCCGCCGCGCGGCATTCAGCCACGGCTTCCGCCGCTTCGGGTCGCAGCGGATCGATCATGCCAACCAGCCCGACCAGGCAGAGCCCGCCCAGGTGGTCCGCCGTAAATGCATTGACGTTGTCAAACTGCCCATCGGCGAAAGCCAGCACCCGGGCGCCTTTCTCGGCCAGGCGACCCATAGTTGCCAGTGCCCGCTCACGATCAAGTGGCACATCGCCAGTGTCAGTTGCCATGCGGTCGCACATTGGCAGCAGCTTTTCCAGTGCACCCTTGACACATACCAGGCGCACACCGGCATCAGAGCCATGCAAGGTCGCGGCGAAACCCAGTGCTGGCTCATAGTGGATTTGTCCATTCAGTGGCCACTGGTCGAGAATGTGGGAGCGTACGTGTCCGGTCTTGTGTGCCATTACCAATAGCGCCTGGTCCACCGTATCCCCACTGCTGTGCCACTGGCCATTTTCCAGAGGGTGCAGCTCAGCTTCATTGCACAGTGCCGCAACGCGCGCGAGGCGGGACACCAGTGGGTGGGCGGCTGTGGGGGAGCTCTGTGTTGTTGGTAATATGCCGCCATCCACGGTAACACCACTGCCGTCAAAAAAAGCGATATCCCGTACCGTCAGGCGGTTTTCCGTGAGCGTACCGGTCTTGTCCGTAGCAATCACGGTACAGGAACCGAGACTCTCCACGGCCACCAGCTTGCGGATAATGACGTTGCGCTTGACCATTCGGCGGGTGCCTATGGACAACACCAGCGTCAATGCCATGGGCAACCCCTCCGGGATCGCGGATACGGCAAGCGCGACCGCCGTCATAAAGATCACCAGTGGCGGCGTATCCCGGGCAAGTTCAACCGCGGCCAGCACTGCCACCGCGATTAACAATGCGATGGTGAGCTTTTTACTGAACCGCTCGATACGCTGAAACAGCGGCGGTTTGACGGCCTGCGCGGCTTCCATGGTCAGGCTAAGTTTGCCCATTTCCGTTTGCTGACCGGTTGCGGTCACCAGTGCCCGTGCACGCCCCACCGCAACCAGGCTACCGGCGAAACACATGTTGGTCCTTTCAGCGACCGGGGTGCCCACGGCGTATATCGCATCACTGTTCTTGTACACCGGCAGGGATTCGCCGGTAAGGACGGATTCGTCGATCTCCAGTCCCGTCGCTTCCTGTAATCGCAGATCCGCGGGCACGCGGTCACCGGAGCTCAATAGCACCAGGTCTCCCGGCACCAGGTCTTCTGCAGCAATTTCACACGTCTCGCCATCACGGATCACCCGCGCACGATTCACCATCAGCTGCCGTAACGCCTGCGCGCTGCGGTGGGCATGGTTTTCCTGTAACGCGCCGATCAATGCATTGATAAGCAGAATCAGACCGATAAAAGACGCGTCGGCGAGTTTTCCCACACTCAGCGAAACCACCATCGCCGCCAGCAGCACGTAGATCAACGGACTGATGAACTGGCGCAGGAACAAACGCGGAAATCCCGGCAGTCGTGGCAGCGGCAGTGCGTTGGTGCCATATATGGTGAGACGTCGTTCTGCTTCCGCTTTTGACAATCCGGCGCTGCTACTGCTGAGGCTTTGCGCCACTTGGTGCGCAGGCAGGCTGTACCACTGGCGCTGGGAGTCGCGGCTCTTTGCGTCAATTTCAGTCATGGCGGTTTTTGTGGCATCGAGTTGCATGGTCATTGGAAGCAGCAATATGGGCGTTTATTTTTTTAGTCAGTAGCTAACAGTAGCTGAAAATTATTATGTCACCGACTTTGTGAAGCTTTTGCCGGTAGCTGCCGAATGGCTATGCGCGAAAAAAGCAATGCCAGAAAACTGCTTATGTCTCGACAGATAATCCGCAAAAACAGCGAGGATTGGGAGCTGATTCCCAACCTGCTGGATTACGATGCCGCCCGGGATCATTTCTCCTGGGAGCACGAAATGACGCTGCTCGACGGATTGCCAGCTGGTGGCCTGAACATCGCTCACGAGGCAGTGGACCGTCACGCCGCCGGCGATCGTCGCGAACACACGGCACTGCGCTGGCTGGATAAGAGCGGCGAAGTTACAGATTTCACCTATGGCGATCTGAGCCTGCTCACCAACCGCTTCGCGAATGTGCTACGGGAACTGGGCGTGCAGAAAGGCGATCGCGTCTTTGCGCTCTGCGAGCGTATTCCGTCGCTCTATATAACGGCGCTTGGCACGCTGAAAAATGGCAGCGTATTCTGCCCGCTATTTTCTGCCTTCGGTCCGGAGCCGCTGCGCGCACGTCTCTCAATCGGCGAGGCTACGGTGTTGGTCACGAGTGAAGCGCTCTACCGCCGGAAGGTGGCTGCGCTGCGTGAAAACCTGCCTCAGCTGCGTCATGTACTACTGATAAGAGAACAAGCGGAGGGCAACCTGCCTGCGGATACGCAGGATTTCCAGCAATTACTGAACCATGCGAGCGAAGAATTTTCCATCGAAAATACCGACCCCGAAGATCCTGCACTTTTGCATTTCACCAGTGGTACCACTGGAAAACCCAAAGGCGCCCTGCACGTACACGAAGCGGTGCTCGCCCATCACGCCAGTGCTCGCCTCGCGCTCGACCTCCACCCACAGGATGTGTTCTGGTGCACTGCCGACCCCGGTTGGGTAACGGGCACCAGCTACGGCATCATCGCGCCCCTGGTCATCGGTGCCACCATGATCGTTGACCAGCAGGAATTTGACCCCGAGCGCTGGTACAGCATCCTCCGGGATCACAAAGTCAGCGTCTGGTATACCGCACCTACAGCGGTGCGCATGATGATGAAAGTGGGCTCGGAACTGGCCAAACAATATGAATTGCCATCCCTGCGGTTTATGGCCAGCGTCGGTGAACCGCTCAACCCGGAGGCGGTAATGTGGGGCGAGGAAGCTTTCGGGCTACCGTTCCACGACAACTGGTGGCAGACCGAAACCGGCGGCATCATGATCGCCAATTTCCTCAGCCAACCGATAAGGCCCGGCTCCATGGGTCGGCCGCTGCCCGGGATCGAGGCCGCGGTGGTGCGTCTCGATAAGGACGGCACGCTTCAGGTAATCGACGATCCGGACCAGGAGGGCGAACTCGCACTGAAACGCGGTTGGCCCTCCATGTTCCGCACCTACCTCTACGAGGAAGAGCGCTACCAGAAGTGCTTCCACGGCGAGTGGTATCTGACCGGCGACCTGGCGCGACGCGACGAAGACGGCTATTTCTGGTTCGTCGGCCGCGCCGACGATGTGATCAAATCCTCCGGCCATTTAATCGGGCCCTTTGAAGTCGAAAGCACACTCATGGAACACCCGGCCGTGGCGGAAGCCGCCGTGATCGGCGTGCCCGATCCGATGGCCGGCGAAATCGTCAAAGGCTTCGTTTCCCTGAAGCCCGGGTTCGAAGCCGGGGAAGCACTGCAACAGGAAATCATGGCGCTCGCGCGCAAGCGGCTCGGGCCCGCTGTGGCGCCCCGGCAAATCCAGATTGAACCCACACTGCCGCGTACCCGCTCCGGCAAGATCATGCGCCGCCTGTTGAAAGCGCGCGAACTCGGCCTGCCCGAGGGCGACACCTCAACGCTGGAGGGTAACGAGTGAACGACAAGCCCTCCCAGGTAAGTCGCGAGCAGGGACTGCAATGGTTACTGGATATGCTGCGTATTCGTCGTATGGAAGAAAAGTGCGCGGAACTGTACGGCGAGGAAAAAATCCGTGGCTTCCTGCACCTGTATATCGGCGAGGAAGCGGTAGCGGCCGGTGTGATACCGGAACTTGAAGCCGAGGACGCAGTGGTGGCCACCTACCGCGAACACGGCCATGCATTGATGCGCGGTATTTCCATGAACGCCATCCTGGCAGAAATGTATGGCAAGCAGGAAGGCTGTTCCGGCGGGCGCGGCGGCTCCATGCATCTGTTCGATGCCAATACCCGCTTCTGCGGTGGCAACGCCATCGTCTCCGGCGGCCTGCCCCTTGCCATCGGTCTGGCGCTCGCGGACAAAATGCAGAAACAGCCTCGGGTCACGGTGTGCTTTTTCGGTGAAGGTGCCGTGGCCGAAGGCGAATTCCACGAATCCCTTAACCTCGCTGCACTCTGGCAGTTACCGGTGTTGTTCGTGTGTGAAAACAATCTGTATGCGATGGGGACTGCGCTCGCGCGCTCGGAGTCGGTCACGGATATTCACCGCAAGGCCGAGAGTTACGGTATCCACTCCACTGCGGTAGACGGCATGGACGTGATGTCGGTGAATACCGCCGCGCGCCTCGCGCTGAAAAAAATCCGCACAGAACAGGTGCCCGCGTTTCTGGAAATGCGCACTTACCGCTTTCGTGCCCACTCCATGTTCGACCCGGAGCTCTACCGCGAAAAAACGGAGGTCGAGCAGTGGAAACAGCTTTGCCCCATCACCACACTTCGTGCGCGTCTGAAGGCCCAGCAGGTAATTACCGACGAAGATATAGCCGCAATCGAGCAGACCGCAGCTGCGGAAATACAGGCAGCCGTCGCCTTTGCAGAGGCCGGGCACTGGGAACCGGTGGAAGACCTGATGAAGTATGTCTACACCGAATCGGAAAATTCCGTCATTCCGGCGCAGGCCGGAATCCAGACGCCACCACCCTGAGCATCAACAGCGGATTTTTTCATGAACATGACCTACCGCGAAGCGATGCGCGCCGCAATGCGCGAAGCCCTGCAGCAGGACGAGCGGGTCTTCCTGATGGGCGAGGACGTGGGCCGTTACGGCGGCTGTTACGCAGTCAGCAAGGGGCTGCTGGACGAGTTCGGCGAAGAGCGCATCCGCGATACCCCGCTGTCTGAATCGGCGTTTGTGGGCGCCGGGATTGGTGCGGCACTGGGCGGCATGCGACCGATTGTCGAGGTTATGACAGTCAATTTCAGCCTGCTGTGCCTGGACCAGATCGTAAATACCGCAGCCACCCTGCGGCATATGTCTGGCGGCCAGTTCAGTGTGCCGGTGGTGCTGCGCATGACTACCGGGGCCGGCCGGCAGCTGGCCGCGCAGCATTCCCACAGTCTCGAATGCTGGTATGCGCATGTGCCGGGGCTGCGAGTAATCGCGCCTGCCACCCTGGAAGACATGCGCGGCATGTTGCGGGTAGCGCTGGAAGATCCCGACCCGGTCATCATTTTCGAGCACAACGCCCTGTACAACCGCGAAGGCGAACTGCCTGATGACGTATCTGTCACCGAAATCCGCCGTGCGGCAGTGCGACGTACCGGCAATCACATCAGCCTGATCTGTTACGGTGGCAACCTGGTCAAAGCGCTTGAAGCCGCAGACGAACTCGCCAAATCAGGAATTGAAGCGGAAGTGATCGACCTGCGCTCGCTGCGTCCTCTGGACGACGCAACCATACTCACCTCGGTGCGCAAGACCCGCCGTGCAATCATGATTGACGAAGGCTGGCACAGCGGCAGCCTCGCGGCAGAAATCGGTATGCGCATCAGCGAGCAGGCCTTCTACGATCTCGATGCACCACTGGCCCGGGTGTGCACGGCGGAAGTTCCCATCCCCTACCCCAGCCACCTGGAACAGGCGGCACTGCCACAGGTAGCCACCATTGTCAGCAAGGCGCGCGAGGTGCTGGGGCAACATGTCTGAATTCCGCCTGCCCTCACTCGGCGCCGACATGGACGACGCCACCCTGCGAGAGTGGTTTGTAAAACCGGGCGATACGGTAAAAAACGGCGATATCGTTGCCGCCGTGGAGACCAACAAGGGCATTATTGATATCGAGATTTTCGAGGGTGGCACCATCGAGCAGATTATGGTGCAACCGGATGAGAAAGTACCGGTGGGCGCAGTGCTGGCACTCTATCGCACAGAGCACGAGAGTGAAGTCAAACGGCTAACCCCAGAACCCGCAACGCATCCATTCAACAAAGAACGCGCAAGCCAACCGGAACGCACGCCCGAACCGGAATCAACCTCTGCTGAAGCACCCTTACGCAAGCGCATTTCCCCGGCCGCACGCAAGCGGGCCCGCGAACTTGGTATCGACCCGGATACCCTGAGCGGTACCGGGCCCGATGGCGCGGTAACCCTGGACGACGTCCTCGCCGGCGCCGGCCCTGCGGCACCGGTCACCAAACCTGCCACCCAGCCGGAACTATCCAGGGCCGGTATGCGCCAGGTCATCGCCGCCGCCATGGCCCGCTCAAAGCGGGAAATTCCCCACTACTACCTTTCCACCACCATTGATATGACTCCGGCCCTGGACTGGCTGGAAGCGCGCAATACGCAGCGTCCATTACCCGAACGTATGGTTTACGCCGCCCTGCTGCTCAAAGCCGTGGCAATGGCCGTGAAAAAAATCCCGGAAATGAATGGCTATTTTGCGGATGGCCAAGTGCAGCTCGATACGGACGTACATATCGGTGTCGCCATTTCACTGCGCACCGGCGGACTTGTGGTTCCAGCCTTGCATAATGTGACTAAAAAAAGCCTGGATCAGTTGATGCCGGATTTTTTCGATCTGGTAGATCGCGCCCGCAGTGGCCATCTGCGCGCTTCGGAATTACAGGACGGCACCATCACCGTTACCAGCCTCGGAGAACAGGGCGTGGAAACCGTTTTCCCCATCATCTATCCACCGCAGATCGCCATCGTGGGTTTTGGTTCCCTGGTGGATCGCGTTATACCGGTAGCAGGTAAACCCGCGGTGCGGCGGGTCATCAATGCCAGCCTTGCCGCCGACCATCGCGTCAGTGATGGCCACCGTGGCGGTCTCTTCCTGGCAGAGATCAATCGCCTGCTACAGGAGCCGGAATCTCTATGACCCCCAATATGAGTGCCGACGAAATCAAAGCCCTGGTGCTGGAGAAGCTGCTACAGGTGGCGCCGGATATCGAGCCTGCACAATTGGATACCGCAACGCCAATTCGCGACCAGTACGATTTCGACTCCATGGATTTCCTGCACTTCGCCATCGCGCTGGGGCAGCAATGCCAGTTGGAAATACCCGAACACGACTATAGGGAATTACAAAGCGTCGACGGCGCCGTGGATTATTTAGTGAAACATTCGAACGGCAATGCCGCAGCAAAGTAACTGGCCCTCGCTCTTGCGAATACCTGGATAGGTGTCCCGAAACCAGCCCGAATCACTGCCCATGATGTTTCAAACACCCGCAAAGATCCGCCGTTCACCCACGCAAATAGCGCGCCCGCTTTTCGTGGCCAGCCTTATCCGTCTCGCCCTTGCGCTCCTGCTTTTTACAGTTATTGCGGATGCGGCCGCGGAAAGGCCCCAGACTTCCTCCCCACAGGTACTCCTTGTCTATGTGCGTGACGGCTGCCCCCACTGCGCCGATGCGAAAAAATATTTGCGCAAGCTGGCACGACACAAACCAAATCTGCGTATCGTATATCGAGCCGTCGACAAAGACCCGAGGGCAGCGGAGGAGCTCGAGCGTTACTCACGCCAGGCCGGTCAATCCCCTGCGGGTGTACCCACCTTCGTCGTAAATGGCCAGGTGCACGTGGGCTTTATCAGCCCGCAAGTGACGGGACCACACCTCGAAAGACTGCTGGACGGAGGCACCGCACCGCCGGGAAAGACTGAAGAGGCCGGGTTCGGCGACCTGCGTGTCGACCGGCTCGGCCTCCCCCTCTTTACCATCGCGCTGGGGTTGCTCGACGGTTTCAACCCCTGTGCCATGTGGGTGTTGTTGTTCCTGCTGTCGCTTCTGGTAAGGCTGCAAGACCGTCGCCGGATGGCGTTGATCGCCGGGACCTTTGTGCTGGTGAGCGGTGTGGTGTATTACGCGTTTATGGCTGCCTGGCTCAACCTGTTTCTGGTGCTGGGATTTTCAAACTGGCTGCGGTGGGCACTGGCGGCGATCGCCATTGGCATCGGCCTGGTGAACCTGCGGGACTTCTTCAACAGCCGTCACGGCTATACCCTGGCGATACCGGAGTCCGCCAAGCCCGGGCTCTACGCGCGGGTGCGCAATGTGCTGCGTAGCAACAAACTCCTCACTTCCCTGCTGGGCGTGGCAACACTGGCGGTGCTGGTAAATTTTATTGAGTTGCTGTGTACCGCAGGGCTGCCCGCGATTTACACCGCCGTACTGTCCCAGCAAGCGTTGAGTGCCCCGGTCTACTACGGCTATCTCGGCCTCTACATCCTTGCCTACATTGCCGACGACGCACTGATGGTTACCATTGCGGTAATGGCCCTCGGCAGCCGCAAATTATCAGAAGGCACCGGGCGCTGGCTCAAGTTGATCAGCGGGCTGGTGATGTTGTTGCTTGGCATGGTCATGCTGTTGTTTCCCGGGTTGCTCATATAACCGGGTACTCCGAAATAAATTAACTATCGCTGAACGCTGAAGAGGTGCCACTTTCCGCATTGAGCAATATCACCTCGATTTCCTCTATGATTTCTTCCTGCCGCACCTGGTTTTCCCGGGTTTTCAGATCCCTCAGGCGCTTGTCCAGGTGGCGCACTGCGCCTTCGAGGTGCTGCATCCGGCGGCGATTTTCCGCCATCAGGGAGACATAGAGAATTTCGTGGAGGGCGGCAAACAGGTACTGATCCGCCAGTTCCTGCATCAGTTTCGCCGGAGTGACATTCAGTTGAGGCGGATAGGCAAACGCAGCTGGCTGGTCGCGCAGTTCGGCAAATGGTGGTAACAGTGGACGTGCAATAACCTCATCTTCCGGGCCGCCGTGATAAATCACGATCAGCGGCGTATCGCCCTGCAACAGTTTGGCCAGTCCATTGGCGAGCCGGATCATGGTGCCGTCCACCTCATCCAGTACTGTGGCGCCCTCAAAAGTCGCCTTCAATTGCGGGTGTGATTCCAGATGTCCGCTCAGCTTGCGGCCGCAGGCCACCACGCCGGCATTTTCACCGCCGGCTGCGGCCAGTTGCTGCTGTAACGTCAGTAGAAGCGGCTCATTGAAATCACCACAAAATCCGCGTTCGGATCCGAGCACCAGATAGAGCGGACTTTCCGGCTGTGGCTCCGGCAGCAGTTCACCATGAAACCCGAGTAAATCCTGGGCCGCGCGGTACAGGCCCGCCACCACGCCTTGCTGGATCTCCAGTACTTTACGCAGGCGGCGGACCTCAATAAACGCCAGTGACTGCATGGCGCCGATGATCTGGCGTGCCTCCGATAGCTGGCTCTGGTGATGCAGGAGTTCATGCCGCCGGCTCATGGGGTTTCGCGCGCTTTATCAGTGGCAAGTTCACCGGCCCAGTCCTGTGCCAACGCCGCCCATCGTTCCCGAGCATCGTCCAGGGTCAGGCCAGAGGCCGCTACCTGTTTTTCCAGTTGCGACAGTAAGTCCGGCAACGCGCGAGGTTCGCGGTCATCCAGAAGGCCATCGTTGAAGGCCACCATCCACGCCAGTTGAAATTCGATGGGCAGCGGTGACAGGCGATCCTGCTTGAAGATTTCCCGCAGCACGCGGCCGCGGCGAATCACCTTTTCCATCCCGGCCTCCAGCTTGGCGCCAAAGCGGGTAAACATTTCCAGTTCCAGAAACTGCAGATAATCCAGCTTCATGCGCCCCGCTTCCTGCTTTACCGCTGGGTGCTGGGCGCGGCCGCCAATACGTGACACCGATTTACCGATGTCGATCGCGGGGCGGAAACCACCGCTGAACAGGTCCCGGTCCAGGTACACCTGGCCATCGGTAATGGAAATCAGATTGGTGGGGATGTAAGCCGCAATTTCACCCAGTTTGGTTTCCACAATGGGCAGTGCAGTCATGCTGCCGCCACCATTGGCGGCATTCAGGCAGGTGGCACGCTCCAGCAAGCGGGCGTGTACGGAAAAGATATCACCGGGGTAGGCTTCCCGGCCCGGTGGACGTCGCAACAGCAGTGAAAGTTCGCGGTAGGTTTTGGCGTGGGTAGACAGATCGTCGTAGACCACCAGCGTATTCCAACCCTGGTGCATCCAGTGCTCCGCGACGGTACAGCCGGCAAATGGCGCAAGGTGCAGTAACCCAGGCAAGGCACTGGCCTCCGCGACTATCACCGTGGTGTATTCCAGTGCGCCGGCATTGCGCAACAGCTCGATGGTACCGATAACCGTGGAGCGCTTCTGCCCGACCAGCACGTAAACGCAGCGAATATTCTTGCCCTTTTGATTGGTGACCGCATCCAGTGCCAGGGCACTGCGCCCCAAGCCCTCGTCACCGATCAGCAATTGCCGTTGGCCGCAGCCAATCGGGATCATGGTGTCCAACACCTTGCTCCCGGTGTACAGCGGCCGCTGCACAAAATCCCGTTCGGCGATGGCCGGTGCGCGGCTCTCCAGCGATCGCCAGCCGGCACATTCCGGCATCGCGCCGCCATCCAGTGGACCGCCGAGCGGATCGAGAATACGCCCGAGCACTTCATCACCCACCGGAATTCCCAATGGCTGGGTCCGGCGCCACGCTCGGGTACCCGCGGTCAAACTATCTGTTGCCTGTAACAGCACTCCACCTACGAGCGTTGCATTAAGATCGAATACCTGGGCGCGGCTGCCATCACTGAATTCAAGCACGTCGTCGATAGCCACCGTCGGCAACCCTGCCACCCAGACAATGCCATCGCCAATGGATACCACCCAGCCCTGCTCGGCTATGCGTAGTTTTGGGTGGTATTTGTCGAGCCAGTCGTTCCGTTGCTGAATCGAGTCGCCATTCATGACTCACCGCCAACCGGCTCCGGCGCAAGATGCGCGAAGCCCTGTAGCTCGTCGCGCACATTGATGCCCATTTCCCAAGCGCCAATGGAAACCCGGATACCGGCGATCAGTTCCGGCTGCTCCACAAATTCGCACGCCACCGCGCGCCCTAGGCAAGCCTTCAGAGCCGCCTCAATGGCAGTGCGCGTGTCCGCATTCAGCGTATGGGCGCTTGCTACCTGCACCCTGGGTTCCTCCGCGCTATCCCCTAACTGCTGGCGCAGCTGTATCCGCTGCGCTTCCGGCATTTCCGCGAGGCTTGTGAGGAAGAGCTTCACCAGCCGGGTTTCGGTCTCGGGGCCTGCACCCTGCTCCAGCAGTTTCGCGGCGAAGCGACTGCCCTGCTCCATCGCTTGCAATTCCATCTGCCGACGCTGCTCCCCTTGTCGCCGGGCGTCGACCGTGGCGGATTTCTTCCGCTGCTGTTCCAGCTCATCCACCAGTAATTTTTCCCGCCGCGCCCTTTCGCCACGCAATTCATTTTCCAGTGCTTCGTGGGATTGCTGCCGCTCGGTGCGCCACTCCACCAACCGGCCCTCGTAGTCTTTCTGTAACTGCTCCGCTTGCTCCTCTTTTTCGCGAGCCTCGGCCAGCCGCGCATCAATTTCCTGCTGGCGCCGCGCAATCACCGACTGCACCGGACGGTAGAGAAAATGCTTCAGAATCCATACCAGAACGAGGAAGTTGAAGATTTCCAGCAGGAAGGTCGACCAGCTAAGCTCCACGATTGTGCCCCGTCAGGATTTGGTTTTGAGCACATATTCCAGCAACGGATTGCGGAACAGTATAATCAGCCCAATCACCAGCACGTAGATCGCCAGTGATTCAATCATGGCGAGACCGATAAACAGGGTGCGCAGGATGGATTTCTCCGCTTCTGGCTGCCGCGCAATGGCCTCCAGCGCACTGCTGATGGCGCGCCCCATCGCAAGGGCGGGCCCCAGCACACCGATGCCCATGCCAATCATCGCCGCGACCGTCGAGAGGGTTGAAAACCAGGACAGTTCATTCATTGCGGGCTTCCTGCCTTATTTGTTGTGATTGCAGTCCACTGGCGATATAGATCAGCGCCAGCATGCCAAAAATATAGGCCTGAACCAGCGCCTCGATTACATGCAGCATCAGTATAGGAACCGGCGCAAGAAAACCTGCGACCAGCAGGATCAGCAAAGCAGCCATTTCCAGGCTCATGATGTTGCCGAACAGGCGCACTGCCAGCGCCAGGGTCCGGGTGATTTCGCTGAGGATATGGAACGGCAGCAACACTGGCGTTGGCACGAGGTAGTGCCGTAAATAGGCTTTCAGGCCCTGGTCGCGAATCCCGAACCAGTGCACTGACAGAAATACCAGTATCGCCAGTGCGGCAGTTGCCGAAAGATCCCGGGTGGGCGAATGCACGCCGGGGATCAGGCCACACAGATTGGCCACCACCAGAAAAATCCACAGCGTGGCGATGTACGGCAGCAACTGCGATACATGGTTTGGTGCCACTGCCCGGATCGCTTCCTCGATGGTAGTGACAATGCCTTCCGCCACGGTTTGTGCCCGTCCGGGACGCAATTGCAGGCGTCGCGTCACCAGCCAGGCCACCAGCGCGAGCAACGCCATGATGACCCAGGTCGTGACGACCGTCGTCGTTACCTGCAGCGGCCCGATCTGGAACAGCACCGGAAACGACAGCTGATCGCTGTTCATACCCTATTCCCTTATCAGCAGATAGACATTCACGGCACCCACCACTACGCCGAGAAAAATCAGGCTCAGGGTCCAGCGGGTGGAGTAACCCTCCACGAATCCATCCAGCCAGCGGCCGAGATAGGCACCGCCCACTACCGGCAATATGAACACCAGCCCGAGGGTGCCGATATAGATGGTCTGGGCTAAAAGCGTTTCCCGTTCGCGCTCGGCTTTTTTCATCCGCTTTGCCTGGCGTTCCACGCGATCGCTCAGTTGTTGATTGCGCTGTTGTTGATCACGATTGTTCACCATCTCGATACCCCTATTCCCCTATTCCCTACTCAGCTCCCACAACCGCCGCAGCATGGATTCCTCCATGCGCGCGAGGCTTTCCTTGGTTTCCACCAGACGCTGCTCTTCGGCCAACAATTGCTGTTGCAGAAGCGTGGAGATCCGCTCGTAGTCGGCGTCGATCAGGAAGCGGCGCGTGAAAATCTGCAAGCGGTTGTCGAGAAAATAAAGCAGCCCTCCCGGTAGTGCCAGGTACTGCCATGGCGTGCTACCGCAGCGAAAGCGCGCGAGGCCAAACAGCAGTGGAGCGATGGTGCGGGTATGGCCGGCGAGAATGCCAAAGCTGCCGGAATTATCCTCGCCCACAAAGCTGGTCACGCCGTCAAAGCGCTGCTGTTCTGTTGCTGACAACAGCTCGAGGGAAAAACGGTTCATTTGCTGGCCTTCACTACTTCATTCTTTTACTACTCATTGTTTTACGAGTTCATAGTCCCGCGCATATAGCAGTCTTCCTCTTCCAACCCGTCGTAATCCCCGCGCAGGAATGCCTCACAGTCATCCAGAGTGTGTTCGAGCGGCACGGAAACCCCGGCAATACCTGTGTGGGAGGCCGTAACCATAAAGGGCTGCGTGAGGTAGCGCTGAAGCTTGCGCGCGCGCATCACCACAAGCCGGTCAGCGGCAGAGAGCTCGCCGATACCGAGCATGGCAATGATGTCTTCCAGTTCGTGATAGCGCGCCAGGTATTCCCGTACCCCTTCCGCCACCGTGTAGTGACGGTCACCCAATGTGTGACGATCCATCAGGCGGCTGGCGGATTGCAGGGGTTCCACCGCCGGATAAATGCCCTTACCGGCCTGCGCCCGGGACAGCACTACCGAGGAATCCAGGTGCCCCAGGATCGCGTCTACCGCCGGATCGGTCATATCATCTGCGGGCACGTAGACTGCCTGTACCGAAGTCACTGCACCCTGTGGGGTGGAGAGAATACGCTCCTGCATCTCCGCCACTTCGCTGATCAGGGTGGGCTGATAGCCAACCGTTGCTGGCATACGCCCGAGCAGGCTGGAGATTTCGCTACCCGCCTGCACAAAGCGGAAAATATTGTCCATCACGAACAACACTTCTTTATGGAGCGAGTCCCGCAGGTATTCCGCATAAGTCAGTGCGGAAAGCCCCACCCGAAAACGTACCCCCGGAGATTCATCCATCTGCCCGAAGCACATCAGCGTCTGCTCCATGACCCCGGCCTCGCGCATCTCGTGCCAGAGTTCATGGCCCTCGCGAATGCGCTCGCCGACACCGGCGAATACCGATACCCCGCTGTGTAATGAAGCCACTGCATGCATGAATTCCATCACCAGCACCGTCTTGCCCACGCCGGCACCACCAAACAGCCCGGTTTTACCGCCCCGCACGAAGGGACACAGCAGGTCGATCACCTTGATTCCGGTTTGCAGAATATCCCCGGTACCCACTGCATCCCACAGCGCCGCCGGAGGCGCATGGATATTGCGAAACTCCTGAGCCTCAAGCGGTGCGCCGCCATCCAGGGGCTCACCGAAAATATTCAGCAAGCGGCCTAGGCATTCCGGCGTGGCGGGCACATGCAGCGGCGCACCGGTATCAAACACTGGCAAGCCGCGACGCAATCCGGCGGTACGGTGCAATGTGATTGCCCGGGCGTGGTGCTGGTCCAGGTGCTGGTGGACTTCAAACAGGTAACTTTCGTGATCAATGGACGCACGCAGCGCCTGGTGCAGTGGCGGTAATGTTTCGCAGCGTATGACAACCACCGGTCCGTGCACTTCCGAGATGGTGCCAATGGGTACACTCTCAACGGTGCCCTCGTCGGTGGTCAGCATGCTTTTTTATTTCATGGTTTCATGTCATAAGTTTCCTTCTAGAATAGAAGCAGTCAGCAACGCTGTAGCCGATTTTCCAGAATTGACGACGTAATTCGCGCCAGCTGGAAAGCCAAAGGATGTGGTGTCCGCCATGAATAATGAAAATCAACCGACCACCAGCCAGGCAGCCATACGCGCCGAGGGCCTGACCAAAACCTACGGCAGTGGCGAATCCACCGTATATGCACTGCGTGGCGTGGATCTGGCGGTACCGCACGGGGAAATGGTGGTATTACTGGGTCCTTCCGGTAGCGGTAAATCCACCCTGCTCAATATTCTCGGTGGACTTGATTCCCCAACTGAAGGCCGGGTGTTTTTCGATAAAGATGAACTCACCGCATTTGACGATCGCCACCTGACACAATTCCGCCGCGAGTATGTCGGCTTCGTGTTCCAGTTCTACAACCTGATCCCCAGCCTGACGGCGCGGGAAAACGTCGCCCTGGTGACCGAAATCGCACACAACCCGATGACGCCGGAACACGCACTTGAGCTGGTGGGACTCGGGAAGCGCATGGATCACTTTCCCGCACAACTGTCCGGCGGCGAGCAACAGCGCGTGGCCATTGCCCGCGCCATTGCCAAACAGCCACGGGTGCTGCTCTGCGATGAACCCACCGGCGCGCTGGACAGTAAGACGGGCATCGTAGTGCTGGAAGCCATCGCGCGGGTAAACCGCGAACTCGGCACCACCACCATGGTCATCACCCACAACGCCGCCATCGCCAATATGGCGGACCGAATTCTCAGCATGGCGGACGGGCAAATACAGAATATCGAGCAAAACGCCCATCCCTGTGCGCCCGCGGAACTGACCTGGTAATCCGCCCGTGCTCGAATTCCTCGCCCCCCTCGACCGCAAGCTGCTGCGCGACCTCTGGGCCATCAAGGGGCAGGCACTGGCCATTGCGGTGGTAATCGGCTGCGGAGTCGGCATGTACCTGATGTCCAAAGGCATGCTGGCGTCCCTCGCCGATACCCGGGCCGCCTATTACGAGCGCTATCGCTTTGCGGATATCTGGGCGCCGGTAAAGCGCGCCCCGGATGCGCTGCTGGAGCAGATTACCGAGCTCCCCGGGGTGCGCCGCGCGGAAACTCGTATCCGCGCCGGCGTTATCCTCGATGTCGAGGGCGCTGCCGCCCCCATCACTGGCGAAATCCAGTCATTGCCCGCGATTCGCGGCCCGCATATCAACGACTTCGTCTTGCGCCAAGGCCGCTACCCGGATCCGTTGCGCGAAGATGAAGTGCTGGCACTGGAAGCCTTTGCCGAAGCCCACCAGCTGGAACCTGGCAACCACCTGTACGCAATCCTTAACGGCACCAAGAAAAAGCTCACCATTACCGGCCTGGTCCTGTCGCCGGAATATGTCTACGCCATTTCCCCTGGTGAAATTGTTCCGGATAAAAAGCGCTTCGGGGTGCTGTGGATGAACCTGGATGCGCTGGCCAATGCGTTCGACCTGGACGGTGCATTTAACGAGGCGGTGCTGCTGGCCTCCCCCGGTGAAAATACCGACGCCCTGCTGGAACAACTGGATCTGCTGCTGAAACGGTACGGTGCCACCAGTGCCTACGGGCGCGATCAGCAGATCTCGGACCAGTTCCTCACCAATGAAATCCAGCAACTGGAAACCATGGGGCGGTTACTGCCCCCCATTTTCCTGCTGGTGGCAGCGTTTCTGCTCAATGTGGTGATTGGCCGGCTGGTGGATACCGAGCGCGAACAGATCGGCCTGTTAAAGGCATTCGGTTATAGCAATGGCGCGGTGGCACAACACTACCTGAAAATGATCGGAGTGATCACGCTGCTTGGGGTTGTTATTGGAATCGTGCTCGGGCTCTGGCTGGGCCACGGGCTCGCGCGCATGTACATGGATTACTTCAAGTTTCCGTTTCTGCTGTTTCGCGCGCCGCCGGAAGTCTATCTTGTGGGCATAGGGTTCAGTCTGGTGGTAGCAGCAGTGGGTACTTTTGGCGCTGTGCTCCGAGTCCTGAGACTGGACCCCGCGGTAGCCATGGTGCCGCCACCACCGCCGGACTACAGCCGCTCCGCGCGCTGGCTGGAGCGTATGACACGGCTGATCGATCAGCCATCGCGCATGATTTTACGCCACCTCTACCGTTGGCCTCGGCGCGCAGCGATGACCACCATCGGCATTGCTATGTCTATGGGGCTGCTGATCGGCTCGAGCTTTTCGCTGGACGCGATGATGTATATGGTGGACGTCAGTTTCAACGTGATCGACCGACAGGATGTGACTGTCAATTTTGTTGAACCGCGCAATGTACGTGCCATCCAGGATGTACTGCACGCACCGGGTGCCATGCACGCAGAACCCTTCCGGGCCATACCGGTGGTGCTGCGCAACGGCACCAACAGCCGTCGTGAAGCGATCATCGGCTTGCAGCCCAATGCGGAACTGAGCCGCGTAGTGGATACCGAACTGCGCCCCGTGCCGCTACCCGGCTACGGTATCGTGCTGTCGGACAAACTCGCTGAATTACTGGATATTCGCGAAGGCGAACTCCTGCGGTTGGAAGTGCGTACCGGGCGTCGCCCGGAACTGGATGTAGAAGTTAGCGGAATTGTAAAAACGTATATGGGCACTGCAGCGTATATGGATCTGGAAGTGATGAACCGGATGTTGAAAGACGATATCGCTATTTCCGGTACTTACCTCCTGGTGGATCCGGATCGCACCGACGAATTTTACCAGGCGCTGAAAAATACCCCTGTGGTGGCGGGTGTGAGCCTCCAGGAACAGGCCCAGGATGCCTTTTATGACACGCTTCAAGAAAGTCTCGGTACATTTGTGTTTTTCAATACCCTATTTGCAGGCCTGATCGCGCTGGGGGTGGTGTACAACAGCGCTCGTATATCGCTTTCTGAACGGGGCCGCGAACTGGCGAGCCTGCGGGTACTGGGGCTGACCCGTGGCGAAGTGTCTTACATACTGCTCGGTGAGCTCGCCCTGCTGACTTTACTCGCCCTTCCGCTGGGCGCCCTGCTCGGCTATTTGCTGGCTTGGACACTGGTGCAGTCATTTAATACCGAATTGTTCCGGATTCCGCTTATTATCAGTCCCTCCACCTACGGTTACGCGGCACTGGTGGTATTGCTCTCCGCTGCCGCGTCAGGCCTACTGGTGCACCGGCGCATCCAGCAGTTGGACCTGATCGCCGTACTCAAAACGCGGGAGTGATATGGGGCGGAAATTTTTCAAACGCATTGTCGGAATCGTATTACTCGCAAGCGTGCTGGGTTTTCTCGCCTACGCATTTATGCCCAAACCGGTTCCCGTGGATATGACGCAGGTCAGCCGCGGTCCCATGCAAGTGGCCGTCGCCGACGAAGGCTACACCCGTGTACACGATGTATTTGTGGTCTCGGCGCCGGTTACCGGTTATCTGTTGCGTATCCAGAGTGAAGTGGGCGATCCCGTCGAAGCCGGCTCCACGATACTCGCCGAGCTGCTCCCCACCCATCCGCAGTTTCTTGACGAACGCAGCCGCAATCAGGCCGAGGCAGCAATTCGCAGCGCCGAGGCGGCACTGAAATTGTCGAAGGCGGAACGCCGCGATGCAGAAGCCCAGCTGGCATTTGCCCAGTCCGATGCAAAACGTGCGCGCAAGCTGGCAGCAAAAGGCCATATCTCCAAAGTGGAACTGGAACGCACCGAACTCGCCCTGGACAGCGCCGAAGCCGCACTGGATACCGCAAGGGCCGCTGAAAATGTCAGCGAGAGCGAGCTGGACAATGCCCGCGCGGCCCTGATCGCGCCGCATCGGGGCAAGCCAAAATTGGACGACGGCAATCTGGTCAACGTCACCGCACCGGTTGGTGGACGAGTTCTACAGCTGTTGCAGGAAAGCGAGCGGGTGGTCCCCGTGGGCACTCCACTACTGGAGATCGGCAACCCGGGACAACTGGAAATTGTCATCGACCTGCTGTCCCGCGATGCCGTCAGGGTGCAGCAAGGAGCACCGGTCGCTATCACCAGTTGGGGAGGCGACAACCCGCTGCATGGGCGCGTACGGCTGGTAGAGCCTTTTGGTTTTACCAAGATCTCGGCACTGGGCATTGAAGAGCAGCGGGTCAATGTCATTGTCGACTTAGCTGATCCAAGGGAAAAATGGTCACGCCTCGGCCACGGCTATCGGGTTGACGCTGCCATAGAAATCTGGCGCGCGGACGATGTGGTACAGGTACCGACCGGTGCCCTGTTTCGTCACCAAAAAAAATGGGCTGTATTCAAAGTGGTGGGCGACCGCGCGGTGCGCACCGAGGTGGAGGTGGGCCACAACAACGGTCGTACTGCGGAAATACTTTCTGGCATCACGCCTGGCGAAACTATTGTGCTGCACCCCAGTGAGCGGATTACCGACGGAATAAAGGTAATAGAGCGAGCGCTTTAGCGGCTTTCCCCGTTGAAGCGTTCAAGCCATTTTTTCTGATTCCACAGTGTGAACACCCGGCTCGCGGGTAAGTACCGCGCCCAAAAGTGCACGAGCAATATTTTCGGCGGGGTTGATTCGCCAGCGTCGAGGCAGTAACGGCCCGATAAAACTTAGACAAAAAATCGCCATACGCTCACCGAAACGAAATTCATCGCGCTGCCCGCCGATCAGCCCCGGACGCACAAACGTCAGTGATTCAAACCCGATCATTTGCAGATCCCGCTCCAATGCACCCTTGGTGCGATTGTAGAAAAAGCGGGAATTGGGATCTGCACCAAGCGCAGAATTCAGTACGTACGTTTTGGCCCCATGGTGACGCGCCAGTTGTGCAATAGCCAGCGGATAATCGTGATCCACCCTTGCAAAGGCCTCTCGGGATCCTGCGGTACGCATGGTGGTGCCCAGCGCACAGATAACGGCATCCACCTGCCACCAGTCGGCGTCTTCCGGTAATTGCTCAAAGTCCAATTCTGGCGAGACAAGTTTCGCATGCGCGGAAAGCGGCCTTCTTACCGGTGCGACTACCTGATCCACCCCTTCGTGCGCCAGCGCCAGGTCGAGTACATGGCGGCCCACCAATCCGGTGGCGCCCACAATCATCAATTTCATTTTTCTATTTCAGCCAAAATTCAAAATGCGGTATTCGCCAGGAGTATCACACCCCCATAGGTTGCAACACCCGCAACGATCGGCCACCCCAGCGATCCCGTACGCCGGGCAACAATCAGGGTTACCAGCACGCCAAGTGCAGTGGCAGTCCAGGAGGCAAGGCTGGCTTTCGCAGGCACCAGCGATACCCCGAACATCGCGGCGATCATAAGTGGCCCGAGCACCCCAAGCCAGATGGGCATGGCGTCCATGGTGTTTTTCGCCTTGCGCCGAACCAGGTGTCGCTGCATCCACACCATTGGCAGCGAGCGCATCAGGAAAGTCCCCACGGCGGTCACGATCAACGCAACCCAGATTCCGCTATCCATTACATATCCCCACTACTTCAGCGCATTCATGCCGAAAAACACGATAGCACCCGCAATCGCGGCCACAGGAATCGCTGCATTGCTCATACCATTCAGTGTGAACAGCAGTGCGACAACAACCGTACTACCCAACGCCATCGACCATACCCAGGAACTAAAGCGCGGCGCCAACAGCACCAGAAACAGCGCAGGCAAGGCAAACGGCATCACCTCGCCGAGTAATGGCCACTGTTGTGTCAGCTCTTTACCCGCGACGGCGCCAAGCGCTGTGCCACCAATCCAGCTGAACCAGGCCAACAGGCTGCCTCCGAAAAACCAGCCAAGTCGATCCTCAGGGGGAAGCTGAGGCAGGCGGGTATGGGCCAATGCGAAGATTTGGTCCGTGAGCCCATGCATCAACCACGGCCACCAGCGGCTGGTAGTCAGCCAGGGCACCAGGTTGGGTCCATAGACCACATGCCGCGCATTGATCAGAAGCGTCATCACGACCACAAACCAAAGCGGTGCGCCCGCAGCAACCATGGCCACAAACAGGAACTGGGAAGCGCCAGCGTAAATCAGTACCGAGATGGCCACCGCTTCCCAGGCGGTGAAACCGGACTGAACGGCAATCAGGCCGAAAGAGATGGCGACCGGAATATAGCCACCCAATAAGGGGATGGATTCGCGTACGCCCAGCAGCCAGGGGCGGCTATTTGGAACACTGGCCTGCTGACTCACAAAACATCTCCCTGTGCCGCGTAGACGATTGTTACCAGCAAGGTGGCCCAGGTTTCCCCCGTGCGATACAGGTGAGGCTGGTCTGCAGGGAAGGTATGACTTTCCCCCGGGCCGAGTAATCGGGTCTCGCCCTCAAGCCCTGCCTCCAGTTCTCCGCTGATCACCATCACAGACTCCTGCGCCCCCGGTGTATGCGTCTCAGCGACGCGCAATATGTGCGGCGCACAAGACATCCAATACACATCGACCTGAGGGGTGTCGCCACCCCGGTCGATCAACCGTACCTGTATCCCCTCTTCTTCTACAGGTGCACTGACCGGTTCTACCAACTGGCTAAATGGCACCTCCAACTGGACCGCGATACGCCAAATGGTATCCAGAGTCGGGTTGCCATTGCCCGCCTCCAGCCGCGACAGGTTGGACTTGGCAATGCCGGCAGCAGCGGCAAGCTGGGAAAGCGACAGGCCGCGCGCCAGACGCAAGCTCTGGAGATGCCGCCCCAGGGTATCGAGAGACAGTTTGTCCAAGGGTGTTCCTTACGTACGTTCATTTGCTCGTTCGATATATGGAACGCTTTATATAGGAACCGTTCCATAAAAGGAACACCCGAAAACAATTCAGCGCTAAATATGCGCTGGCGCTATACGAGATGCAGGGTGAAAAATGCGATGAGAGCAAACATGCTGCACACCAGTGCCAGCAACAGCAGGTCGAAGGGGCGTTCTTCGGCGGTGAATTCCGCCGGGGTATCGATTTCCTTTTGCTTGGTGCGCATCCGCAGATAGGAAAACACAATCACCAGACCACCCGTCACCAGCATGGCAATTTCGGTCCACGGCGATGGTGTCTGGTGCCCCAGGCGTCCGATGGCGAGACCGAAGCCAACCACTGCCGTAGCCGTACGAATCCAGGCGAGAAAGGTCCGCTCGTTGGCGGCGTGCTCCTGGAAATTGCGAATCACCTGCACCTCCTTGCCGGGTAACCTGTTCGATCTCAAAGTCTAGACCCGCTACCAGCAGCCTGAACGGATGGTCGCATTGCGGTTTGTCCAACCCCTGCATGTGCTGTATAACCATACAGCTACAACAAGACGACTGCCTATACGAAAGCGCCTACACAAATCAGTACCGATATGCCCTCACCCACCCCTGTCGAACTGGCCCCCGACTATTACCTGAGCAACTTCCGCGCGCTGCTGGAGTTCGTGGTATCCCGTTACGACGGGCTGCTGTCGGCGGAGGAGCGGGCATTTTTTACGGATTTCCAGGCATTGGCGCCGGATAGCCAGCGACTGTACGTACGATTGCTGTCCCGCAAAGGCGTGCCTTCATCTGCGGGCGCGCTGTTCCGGCAAAACAAACTGGCCTACACAGAAATTGGCGACCTGCCCCATGCAGCGGAACAGCTGGTGGCAGCGGGACTGTTGCAGAGAAATCCCGAACTCCCGCTCGCGGAAATCCTGCCGCTGTTCACGAAAGCCGAACTCTTGCCCCGAAGCCTGTCGCCCCTACCCCAGACCATTAAGCGCCCCGAGCTGGAACAGGCCCTGCTGGAGCAGGCGCTCGATCCCGCTGGCTATTACGCGGGCGAAACAGTACTCGCCGTAAAGGCCGCGGAACATTTTGAAACCTTCAAGCTGTGTTTCTTTGGCAACCTAAATCAGGATCTCACCGATTGGGTGCTGCGGGATCTCGGTCTTTACCAGTACGAGCGCTACCCCCTCGACCGCGAAAACCTGCCATTTCAGAGCCGGGCGCAGATCGAACAACACCTGCGCTATTACGACTGCCTGATGCAGACAGACGAGGCGCTGGACAACGGCCCGGAAGCAATCCGGGCGCTGGCCGCACAGCTCCCAACCACTGATGGTGAAGATGCCACCCTGCACCGGCGCGTAGACAGGCTGCGCCTGAATCTTGCGCGACAACTGGAACGGCTCGACGCTCTTGAAGCCGCCGACAAGCTGTACCGCGAATGCATGCGACCGCCCGCACGGGAACGCCGCGCACGAATTGCCGTCAAACGCGGCGATATCGATTCCGGGCTTGCCCTGTGCCGCGAAATTCTCGCTGCACCACTGAACGAGGCCGAGGCGGTGTTTGCGGAAAGCTTCGGCCATCGCACCGCCAAACGCGCTAAGAAATTAGACGGTTGGGCAGTGCCAGACCGCTACCTGCCGCCAACAGAGACCGTCGCGCTCCCTCCGGCGGACGAGCGCGTGGAATTTATCTCAGCAATGTGGCTCGAAAGCGCACACGGCAGCGAGTGTTTTTACGTGGAAAACACCCTGTTTAATGGCGTGCTTGGACTGTACATATGGGATCTGCTTTTTACCCCGGTTCCCGGCGCGTTCTTCAATCCGTTTCAGATCGCGCCCAGCGATTTCCGCACCCCGGACTTTTATCCGTCGCGCCGCGAGGCATTTGAGCAGCGCCTTGCCGAACTCAATGGTGAGACCCTGGCGGCTCGTGTCTGGCAACATTTCGAAACAAAACAGGGAATCGCCAACCCGCTGGTAGCCTGGGAGGCGCTGTCGCCGGCGCTGCTGGCACACGCGCTCGAACGTATTTCCGCAGACCACTGGCGCGCACTGTTCCGGCGCCTGCTGGCGGACATCAGTAACCACCGCAATGGTCTGCCGGACCTGATCCACTTCCCCGCTGACGGCGGTTATGAGCTGGTGGAAGTCAAAGGCCCCGGCGACCGCCTGCAACAGAACCAGCAACGCTGGCTCAGCTTTTTTGCAAGGCATGGAATCCCGCACCGGGTATTGCATGTCGAGTGGCAACAGTGATGACGGAGAGTCACGACACCGCTGTGGCTCCCCTGCGCCTGTCTGTGGGCGAACTGGTCGCTTTCGCCTGCCGCACCGGCGATCTGGTAACCGACGCCCCCGCCGGTCCCACCGCGCAGGAAGGCATTCGTGCACACCAGAAACTACAGAAGCGCCGTCCGCACGGGAGCGAGGCGGAATACCGGCTGCAAGTGGACTTTCTGCTCGAGGGGCAACCGGTTCAGCTCAGCGGCCGCGTGGATATCCTGCATCCACAGGCAGACCTGCACCAGCCGGCAACGCTCGAAGAGATCAAAACCACTTACTGCCCGCCGCAAAAACTCCCTGAATCCGTGCGGCAGTTACACTGGGCACAGCTAAAAATTTACGGATTCTGCTACCTGCTTGAGCAGTACGCTGATAGCGATGCGTTCAATGACAGTTCTGTCGCATTGCAAATGCTGTGGTACAACCTGAAGGACAAAAAGTCTTACCCGGAACAGCACGAGTTCCGGCGCGAGGAACTGGAAGCCTTCGCCCACAGTGCACTGCGCACCTATATCCAGTGGCATAAGGCCTGGCAGCAACACCGCGCGCGCGTTCAATCATCCGCACAGGCGCTCACCTTTCCCTTCCCGGACTACCGCCCCGGCCAGCGCGAATTGGCCGTTGCCGCCTATCGATGCCTGCGTGACAGCAATGAACTCGTGGTGGAAGCACCCACGGGTATTGGCAAAACGGTCAGTACCCTGTTCCCGGCCATCAAGGCGCTGGCGGAACAGCATGTCGACCAGTTGATTTACCTCACCGCGAAAAACTCCGGACGACAGATGGTGCGGGATACCGCAGCGCGATTGCACGATAACGGGCTCAGTTTGTCACTGCTGGAAATCCAGGCCAAAGACAAGACCTGCGCGTGCCGCACCGGCCTGTGCAGCCGCGATGCCGACGGGATATGTCCACGCACCCAGGGGTTTTTCGACCGCCTGCCGGAGGCTCGATCCCAGCTCCTGGGCAGGTCGCAGCTGACACCGGCTGATATTGGCGACGTGGCCGATAAACACCAGCTGTGCCCCTTTGAACTGTCGTTGCAAATGCTGCCCTGGGCCGATCTGGTGGTATGCGATTTCAATTATGTCTTCGACCCACTGGTGCGCATGCAGAGCCTGCACGACGACAGCCGGCGTCGGGCACTGCTGGTGGATGAAGCCCACAACCTGAGTGACCGCGCGCGGGATATGTACAGTGCTGCATTGACGCGCAGTGACAGCCGGCGGGCCGCCGCGGCCTGTAAGGGTTATCCCTCACTGAAACGGAGCATCCAGTCGCTGGTACGCGCGCTGGATCAATGGGTAAACGAGCGTAACGAGGGAGAGCGCTTTGCCTCCCCCGCAGCTACGGGCAAGGCCGACGTCTGGGTTACACCGCTTTCGGTTAAGGAATCCGACGAAAAACCGGCGAATGACACCGGCACAATAGAACAACCCACCGGGTTTAACCCCGATGCCCTCACCCAGGCCGCCCATAAAGTAATGGCGGTCATCAGCCAGTTATCGGACCAATCCATAGCCCCGCCGGACGAAATCCGCGAGTGGCTGAATGGGCTCTATCGCTATCTCACCATCGAGGGCCTGCTGGGCAATCAGCACCGCTGCCTGACCCGCCGGGAAAATCCGGATGCGCCCTGGCAGGAACAACAGTTGAAGCTGCTTTGCCTCAGTGCCGCCGACTACCTGCACCAGTGCTATCGACAGTTTCACGGCGTAATCCTGTTTTCGGCCACATTGCGCCCACCGGGCTATGTCTATCGGCAACTGGGGCTCGAGGCACACGTGCCCTACCTGTCGCTGCCGTCGCCATTCAAGGCCGAACAAATGGGCGTGTACCTGTGTTCATATGTGGACACCCGCTACCGGGCACGGGAGCGCGCAACCGATGCACTGGTGGACCTGATCGCCCGGGTCTACCAAAGCCGCCCCGGCAACTACCTGGTGTTCTTCCCTTCCTACCGGTTCCTGCAACAGGTGCTGGAACACTTTGCCCAGCAACATCCGGGGGTTCCCGTGATCGAGCAACAATCCGGCGCCAGTGAGCAGGCGCGGGCGGACTTTCTTGAGGCATTCAGCGAGAATCGCCAGACCCTCGGCTTTGCCATTATGGGTGGTGTCTTCGGCGAGGGAATCGATTATGTCGGTGAACAGCTGATCGGCACCATCGTGGTGGGTGTCGGCCTGCCGCAGGTCAATGAGGAGCAGGAACTGCTAAGGCTTGCCTGCGAATCTGACTCAGCACCAGGAAGCCGCCGCGGATTTGATGTCGCGTACCGCTACCCGGGACTGACCCGGGTACTGCAAACCGCCGGGCGGGTGATCCGCACAGAATCGGACCGCGGGGTGGTGATCCTGGCGGATACGCGATTCACCGATCCGTTTTATCGCCCGCTGTATCCCGCACACTGGCCGTTGCAGACCTGTGCTAGCGGCACCGACCTGTCTCGGGCGCTACAACAGTTCTGGGATACTGGTTCGAGCCCATAGAGACCCGGGACATCCCCTTGTTGCACCGCGAGCAGCTGTATTAACATCCAGCTTCGCTTTCACTTCCCAGCTCGATACCCCAGCCTGATTTATGGTCTCCAAACGACAGTTTTACCGCCGCGGCCCCGTGCAGCGCGACCGGGACACCGTCACTTTCGTCGACGTACGCAGAAAGTTCGGTTTCCGCTCCATCAGTGTTGGCCGCTGGGTAACCGAGGTGGAACGCGACCGGGCCGCCGGGTTGTTCTATGACGCCCTGGCAGACCTGATGTCCATTCTGCGCGGCCCGGAAATCCTCATCTCCCTGCGCGAAACACTCTCGTTCCAGTACGGTATTGGCGGGCGTGCCGGCACGATGGCGTTTTACGAACCCGCGTCGCGGACATTTTCCCTGGCCAAGAACGCCGGCCCCGGCTCCATTGCCCATGAGTGGTTTCACGCGCTGGATCACTACCTCGCCGACAAGGTATTCAGCGACGTGAGCGGGCGCGTGTACGCCTCGGAAGCCTGGCTGCGCGACGCGACACCAATACCACACCCGCTCAATGATCGCCTGTTCGCCTGCTTCAGGGCCATCATGTTGGATGAAACCGGCGAAAACCCCAGTGAGCTCTTCCGCGTGTCCTGTGCCGCGGACAAGGCCAATGGTTGCGTGTACTTCAGCGACCCGGCGGAAATCAGCGCGCGCGCCTTTGAAGCCTTCGTGCAGGACGCCAGTATCAGCAACAACTTCCTGGTGTCCGGCACCAAGGCAACGGAGGAAGCGCGCCTGGGGCTTTACCCATCGGGCGCCCACCGGCAACGTATCAATGCCGCATTCAGTGAATACTTTTCACTGCTCGGGCGTGCGCTGCACGCACAAAACACGCCGTCCGCAATCGCTCAGCCAGAACCTCGCTGAACGGCGCCGCGGGATAACCGGCCATCAAGGTCAGCGGAACGCAAAATCCGCCAGCGAATTGGTGAATGCGGGTTCATTTAGCGCTCCAATCCGACTATGCTTGCCACGCCCGGAAATGCCGCATCGCCGGTCTTCACTGCTGGATTGTTCATGCCCACCGATTTACTGACCAAACTCATCGAAAACAAATTCGTCATCAGCCTTTTGGCGGTGGCCGCCATTCTGCTCGTGCGCTTTATCCTGACCACGCTGTTTCGGAAATCGAGCTGGCCGCGTCAGGACATCCGTCGCCGTATTCACACAGTGCACAACGTCGGCAACCTCGTGGTTGTCATTGCATTGTTTGCGATCTGGATGCCGGAGCTGCGCAATTTTGCCCTGTCGATTGCGGCGTTTTCCGTCGCTATCGTGGTCGCCCTGCGCGACGCGGTGCAGTGCCTGGTGGGTGGTATATACCAGGCCAGCATGCGCTCGTTCACGATTGGGGATTGGGTAAAGATCGGGGACCAGTTCGGCGAAGTCATCGACAACAACTGGCTGAGTACCACTCTGCTTGAGATTGATCCGCACGGGCTCGGCAACGGCTACACCGGAACCACCCTGTATGTGCCCAACAGCGTGTTCTTCTCACAGCCGGTAAAAAATCTCAACTTCATGCGCCGCTATATCGAGCATACCTTCTCGATCGTGCGCGAAAGCAAAGGTGCCAACCCGTTCAAGGCCAAGGCCTATATCACCGAGCGAGTGCTTGAGTACTGTGATTCGTTTAAGGACGTTGCCGAGCGCTACTGCAAGCTGATCGAGCACCGCATGGGTGTTGAGCTGGCTGGCACCGAGCCGAAAATCAGTATTACGACCAGCGATATCGGGCACGATGTGTTGACGGTTACCCTGTTCTGCCCACGAGAAGAAGCGACCTCTATCGAACAGCGGGTGACGGAAGACTATTACAATTTCTGGTACGGACGGCCTGAGCAAAGCACTGCCCAGACGACCGAAGCCTGAGACTAAAGGTCTCGACCACAGACGCAGGCAAGTCCGCCCCGCTTGCCTGCAGTTTTCATTTCACGTTTCACGGGCATCCTTGATGCCTCCTTCTTCCCCCGACTCTTTTGCATAGTCTCTTGCCAGGTTTCGCAATGTCTGCATCTGGCGATTGAAATTGCGGCACCCGGAGCAGATGGCGAGATGCACTTTCAGCTCAAGGTTCTCTGCGGTTTTAAGCGGACGTTCCAGAGATTCCGAGCAGATTCGCGTCGCCTGCTTGCAGTTCATCATAGCCCTATTTCCCCCGCTATTTGTTCGGCACTCTCGGAGGCAAACCAGCTACTTTCCAGACATTGCCGCAATCGCAAACGGGCGCGATACAGTGTGACATGCAGGTTGCTGGTAGTGAGATTCAGGCGATTGCAGATTTCGTCCGATTCCAGCTCGATGAATTCCCGCAGCATAAAAACCCTCGCCTGCTGTTCCGGCAGGCCATTCAGGCAGGCGTCGAATACCCGCCAGAAATCCGCACTGTAAGCACCGCCCTGCGGTCCCTCCCAGGCCGTTGGGCGCTGGGATTTGTGCCAATGGCCATTATCTTTGAACAGGAGCCCAGAAAAAGCGGCCTCATCGGAATCCTCCTCCTGCGCACTGGTAGCAATAAGCTTCTTCTGTTCACGGAAAATATCCGCTATTTTGAATTTCAGGATCGAAAACACCCACGTCTTGAGCGCAGACTTCCGGGCGAAAGACCCAGCGTTTTTTAACGCACCGATCAATGCCTCCTGCACCGCATCTTCCGCCTGATACGGATCACCCAACTGAATCTGGGCAAACTTGAGCATCTGTACTCGCAGTTGGGCCAGGTAGCCAGGATCGATCAGCTGCTCTACGGCCGCGCTCGGCGCTGCTTCGGACACTTCTGTCATAAGTCGGTTCTTGCTGTTGCCAGTCGGTTATTGGTCGCGCCGGAGCGGGATTTCTTACACGGATTCCAACCCTACAGCTCATACATCGGCGGACTTGCAGTCACCCGCCATATAAACAACTATATAGCGCTTGGTTACCGCTCTATTTCGTTGTGTTAAGGCCCGTTTCTGTGCTCAAAGCCTGTCTGATACAGCTGGTGAACGCCCCCCGGCGCGCCAGCGTGATTAGGATACCGTGCAAATTCCTTGCCCTGTGGTGCGTTGTTGCCGCGAGTATCGTCCGTGCAGATGAAATTACCATTGCCGTCGCAGCCAATTTTGCGACGCCGATGGAGGCTATTTGCCAGCGGTTTGAGCAGGACACAGGCCACAAGGTACACCTCGCCGTCGGTTCTTCCGGTAAGTTTTTCGCGCAAATCGAGCACGGCGCGCCATTTCAGGCATTTTTCTCTGCCGACCAGGCCAAACCCGCCCAACTGGAGCGGAATGGTTTAACCGTGCCCAACAGCCGCTTTACCTATGCACGGGGCCGTTTGGTACTCTGGTCCGCCGCCCCTGAAGCCGTCGACGCAACGGGCAATGCATTAAAGCGCGGTACCTATCACAAGCTCGCCATTGCCAACCCCAAGCTCGCCCCTTATGGTGCCGCCGCGGTGGAAACCCTGAAAAACCTTGGCCTGGAATCGAGCGCACGCAAACATCTGGTGCAGGGTGAAAACATCGCCCAGACATTCCAGTTTGTTGCCTCTGGCAATGCGGAGCTGGGCCTGGTCGCATTGTCCCAGGTGATGCGAAACGGTGAGATTGGCAGCGGCTCAGCATGGCTGGTGCCAGAAACACTGTACAGCCCGATATTGCAGGATGCCGTCATTCTGGTACCTGGACGCAACAGTGCCGCGCTCGCGTCGTTCTGGGAGTTTGTGCAGAGCAAACCTGCACAACGCATTATTGAATCTTATGGCTATGCGTCCCCCCATTCAGCCGCCCAGGCCCGGTGAGTTTAAGCCAGCATGTTGATTAGCGAATCCGACCTGTCCGCAATCTGGCTCACCTTGCGTCTCGCCACAACAGTGACCCTGCTGCTGTTGCTGATCGGTACGCCGCTGGCACTGTGGCTTGCCAATACCCGCTCGCGACTCAAAGGGCCGCTCAGTGCGCTCATTACGCTGCCGCTGGTTCTGCCGCCCACGGTACTCGGGTTTTACCTGTTGCTGTTTATGGGTCCCAATGGCCCACTGGGCCAACTGACCACATCCCTGGGCCTGGGGACACTGGCGTTCACCTTCTGGGGACTCGTTATCGCCTCGCTGCTTTACTCCCTGCCGTTTGTGGTACAACCGATCCAGAACGCATTTGCTGCTCAGGGCACCCACCCTGCGGAAGTTGCGGCCACGCTGAGGGCCAGCCCCTGGAATACCTTCTGGCATGTGCGCCTGCCCCTGGCCAAACCGGGCATCGTCACCGCTACAGTCCTGGGCTTTGCACACACCGTGGGCGAATTTGGCGTTGTCCTGATGATTGGAGGCAACATTCCCGGTGAAACCCGGGTAGTTTCCGTACAGATTTACGACCATGTGGAAGCGCTGGAATACGCTCAGGCCCACTGGCTGTCGGCGGCAATGGTAATTTTCTCATTCAGCGTATTGCTGGCGCTGTACCTGGTGCAGCAGCGTCGCCAGACCAGCGCACAGGCTGTTGTCGGGTTGCGGTATGAGCCATAACAATACATCTAACCCCCAATCTGGAATTTTTGGGCGATTTCAGTTCGGGCTGCCCCCAGCAACGGCAAAGTCCGATGCCCATAGCTTTGTGCTGGACGCAGAGTTTGATCTTCCTGGTAGCGGCGTTACTGGAATATTCGGTCCATCCGGCTCGGGCAAAACCACACTACTGCGCTGCATCGCGGGACTGCAGCATGCACCCGGCGCGACGCTCCGGGTGAACGGCGAGACCTGGCAACATGGCCGCCAAAGCCTGCCCACCCACAAGCGCCCCATCGGTTTCGTATTCCAGCAACCCAGCCTGTTTCCGCATTTGTCTGCGAAGGGCAATCTGGATTTCGCCTGCCGCCGCGCAAGAACGCAGCCGGCACAGGCGACAATTAACGACATTATCGACCTGATGGGTATTGGACACCTGTTGCAGCGAAACTCCACGCAACTGTCGGGTGGCGAGCAACAGCGTATAGCCATTGCCCGCGCACTACTGATCCAGCCACGGCTGTTGTTAATGGACGAACCTCTTTCCGCTCTGGACAACGCGCGTAAACAGGAAATCCTCCCCTACCTGGAAACACTCCACCGCACTCTGGATATTCCGGTACTGTATGTCACCCATTCCGCCGATGAACTGGCGCGGTTGGCGGACCACCTGGTAGTGTTGGATAACGGGAAAATTACCGCGAGCGGACCCGCAACCGAACTGATGTCGCGCGCCGATTTCCCCGTGCCACTGGGCGATGATATCGGTGTGCTACTACAGACAACAGTGCGGGAAATCGACCATCAGTGGCAACTGGCGCGGGCCGACTTTGACGGTGGTGCAATCTGGCTGCGGGATCACGGCGACGCCATCGGCACTGACATTCGCCTGCGCATATTGGCCCGGGATGTAAGCCTCAGCCGCTCACCCACCGAGGACACCAGTATCCTCAATCGGCTTCCTGTGCAGGTGCAGGAAATTAGCGATGACCGCGATTCTGCGATGGCGCTGATAACACTCGGGGCTATCGGCGAGGTCGATCGGGCAAGTTCAAATCCCGAAAACGCGGAACCTGATCGTGGTACAAACGCCCTGCTCGCCCGTATTACCCGCCGTTCCCTCGCGCACTTGCAACTGAAACGCGGCGACCAGGTCTGGGCGCAAATCAAGTCTGTCGCGATCGCGCGCTGATCAAGCGAGCCATTTTCAAATAAAAAAAGCCGGGCTGCTTTCGCGAGGCCCGGCCAAGGTTTACAAGCTCGTGTAAATTCTGTTTACGCGGGATCGGCAGTCGTTTCCCGCTGTTCAATACCTTTCTTCTCAGCCTTCAGGTTTCCGGCAAACTCATCGCCAGATACGACCTGTTTGCGACTGCCGAACATTTTCTGCACCACCACAAAGAAAAGTGGAATAAAGAAAACGCCCAGGAAAGTACCCACAACCATGCCGCCCAGAACACCGGTACCGATTGCCTGCTGGGCACCGGATCCCGCGCCAGTGGCAATGGCCAATGGCAGTACACCAAGACCAAATGCCAGAGAGGTCATCAGGATCGGGCGCAGACGGTCGCGTACTGCGCTCATCGTTGCGTCAATCAGTGACATACCCGCTTCCAGATTCTGCTTGGCAAACTCGACGATCAGAATCGCATTTTTGCTCGTCAGGCCGACAGTCGTCAGCATCGCTACCTGGAAGTAAATATCCCGCTCGAAACCGCGCATGTTACTGGCGAGAATCGCACCGAGAATACCCAGCGGAGCGACCAGCAGTACCGCCGTAGGTACGGTCCAGCTTTCGTACAGCGCCGCAAGGCACAGGAACACAATCAGGATCGACAGACCGTACAGCAGCATGGTCTGCGAACCGGCCTGCTGCTCTTGATAGGAAAGCGCGGTCCACTCAAGACCAAAACCTTCCGGCAACTGGCTGACCAGACGCTCCATTTCTGCCATGGCTTCGCCAGAGCTCACACCCGGCTTACCTTGCCCCTGGATCTGTACTGCTGGCACGCCGTTGTAACGCTCGAGGCGCGGCGAGCCGTACTCCCATTCAAAGGTAGCGAAGGAAGAAACCGGTACCATCTCGCCATTCGCGTTGCGCACGGACCACAGGCGGAAATCTTCCGGATTCATCCGGTATGGGGCATCCGCTTGCATGTAGACGCGCTTGATACGGCCGCGATCGATAAAGTCATCGATGTACTGGCCGCCCCAGGCAACACCCAGGGTGCTGTTGATGTTCGCAATGGAAACACCCAGTGCCGACGCTTTCGCATTGTTCACCTTTAGGCGGAACTGCGGTGTATCTTCCTGGCCGTTCGGGCGTACGCCGGTCAGTAGCGGGCTCTGCCCTGCCATACCCAACAACTGGTTGCGCGCGGCGATCAATGTCTCGTGGCCCTGGTTGGCATTGTCTTTCAGGTACATAGCGAAGCCAGCCGAGGTACCCAGTTCCGGCAGCGCCGGTGGCGAGAACGCATAAGCAATCGCATCCTTGATCTGACTCAGCGCACCCATGCCACGCATGGAGACGGCTTTGGCCGACTGCGACTCCTCTTCCCGCTCATCCCAGTCTTTCAGCTTGATAAAGGCCATGGCGTTGTTCTGGCCACTACCGGCAAAGCTGAAACCCTGTACCGAGAATACCGATTCCACCAGGTTGCTTTCGTTTTCCAGGAAGTGGTTTTCGAGCTTCTTCACCGACTCCATGGTGCGCTCCTGGGTCGCGCCCACCGGCGTCTGTACCAGTGAGAACAGTACACCCTGATCCTCTTCCGGCAGGAAGGAGCTCGGAGAGCGCATAAACAGGAAGACCATGACCGCGGTCAACGCGACAAAGATCGCCATAAAGCGGCCACTGCGGGCCAGAATCCCGCGCACACCACGCTGATAGGTGTCGGCACCGCGATCAAAATTGCGGTTGAACCAACCGAAGAATCCGGTTTTCGCACCGTGGCTGCCGGGCTTCAGCATGGTGGCACACAGGGCCGGTGTCAGCACAATCGCAACGAGTACCGAGAAGGTCATCGCGGCCACAATAGTTGCCGAGAACTGACGGTAAATAACCCCGGTGGACCCATCCATAAAGGCCATCGGTACAAACACGGCCGACAGCACCACACCGATGCCCACCAGTGCACCAGTAATCTGTTTCATGGATTTTTTCGTAGCTTCTTTCGGAGACAGATGTTCTTCGTGCATCACCCGCTCTACGTTTTCCACCACCACAATCGCGTCGTCCACCAACAGGCCGATAGCCAGTACCATCGCAAACATGGTGAGCATATTGACGGAGAAGCCCATCAACGACAGCACACCAAAGGTACCGAGCAGTACCACCGGAACAGCAATCGTCGGGATGATGGTGGCGCGGATGTTCTGCAGGAACAGCAGCATCACCAGGAATACCAGAATCACCGCTTCCACCAGAGTCTGCATCACGCCATGAATGGATACCTTTACAAACGGCGTGGTATCAAACGGCACCACGGTTTTCAGGCCCGCCGGGAAATACGGGCTCATTTCCGCCAGCTTCGCCTTGACCGCATCGGAGGTGTCCAGCGCGTTCGCACCTGTCGCCAGTGAAATCGCAACACCGGTGGCCGGCGCGCGGTTGTAGCGGGTGATATTGCCGTAGCTCTCTGCCCCCATCTCAACGCGGGCCACATCGCCGAGTTTCAGTACCGAACCGTCGGCATTCGCACGCAGGATCACATTGCGGAATTCTTCCGGCGTTTGCATCCGGCTCTGGGCATTGATACTCGCAGTAAGCTGTTGCCCGGCCACCGCAGGTGTGCCGCCGAGGCTGCCGACTGCCACCTGCTGGTTCTCAGCACGCACCGCTGCGGCAATATCCGACGGAGTCAGTTTGTAGGCATCCAGCTTGTTCGGGTCCAGCCAGATACGCATCGCGTACTTGGAACCGAATACCTGGATACTGCCAACGCCCGGCACCCGGCTGAGGGGGTCGGCTACGTTGGACACCACGAAGTCGGCGATATCCGCCTTTTCCATGCTGCCGTCAGACGAGACGAAACCCAATACCATCAGGAAGCCACTGCGGCCTTTACCGACGGTAATACCCTGGCGCTGAACCTCTTCCGGCAGCAGCGGCATGGCCAGCTGCAATTTGTTCTGCACCTGAACCTGGGCGATATCCGGGTCGGTACCGTTGGCAAACGTCAGGGTAATACCCACCGTACCAATGGATTCACTGGTGGCAGACATATAGATCAGGCCATCGAGGCCCTTCATGTTCTGCTCGATAACCTGGGTAACGGTGTCCTCGATCACCTTGGCCGAAGCACCCGGATAGCTCGCATTGATAGATACAACCGGCGGCGCGATATCCGGATAGCGCTCAACCGGCAGTTTGGAGATCGCCATGCCGCCAAACAGCATGATGACGATCGCGATCACCCACGCAAAAATCGGGCGATCAATAAAAAATCCTGCCATTGTTGTTACCCCTTGCTCGCATCGTTGGCCTGGCTTTTACCGGATTCGCTTTTGGCCGAATCGCTCGGTGCGGGCAGATCCACCTTTGCTGGTGCAGCTGCCTCGCCGGCATTGACTACCGCTCCCGGACGAACTTTCTGCAGTCCTTCCACAATCACACGGTCACCGACGTTCAAACCGCTTTCCACCAGCCAGTAGCTGCCAACGGTCTGGCCGACTTTTACATTGCGCGCTTCCACGGTATTACCTTCGCCGACAACCAGTGCCGTGGTATTGCCTTTCGGATCGCGGGAAATCCCCTGCTGGGGTACCAGAATCGCCTGCTGCCGCTGACCGCTGCCAACTTCCGCACGCACATACATGCCCGGTAACAGCAGATTGTCGGGGTTCGGAACCGTTACCCGCAGACGCACGCTGCCCGTTGTCGGATCAACACTCACTTCAGAGAATTCGAGTTTGCCATCGTGCGGGTAACGACTGCCGTCTTCGAGCAGGATGCTCACCGGCAGGTTGCTCGCGCTTTCCATGGTCCCCGCGGCCATGGCCTGTCGCAGGCTCAACAGTTCGCTGACTGACTGGGTCAGGTCGACGTAGATCGGATCCAGCTGCTGGACGGTGGCCAGCGGCGTTGCCTGATTTGCGGTAACCAGCGCGCCCTGCGTGACCGATGAAATACCAATCCGTCCACTGATCGGGGCACTGATACGCGCGAAATCCAGTTGAACCCGGCTGCGCTGAACTGCCGCCTTCGCGGCGGCCACATCCGCTTTCGCCTGCTGCAGTGATGCAATCGCGGTATCGTTGTCCTGCTTGCTCACCGCACCGCTCTTTACCAGCGCTTGTGTCCGGTCGGCCTGTAGTTTCGCGACAGTGAACTGGGCCTTGGCCCGCTCAAGCGACGCCAGGGCGCTTTCGTGGTCTGCCTGATAGCGGACATCATCCAGCTGGTACAACGGCTGGCCAGCTTCTACCAAGCCGCCTTCCGTGAACAACTGTCCCTTCACCAGGCCATCAACCTGAGGGCGAACTTCCGCAACCTTGTACGGGGTTGTACGACCGGGAAGTTGTCGGGTAAGCGTGACCGGCTGGCTGCTTAGCGTCACTACGGTAACCTGCGGGGTACGCCCTTGCATGGCTGGCTGTTTGTCACCGCAGGCCGTTAACAGCACAGCGGCCAGCAACAGGCTGCCGGATACCAATGACTTTTTCTTGTGCAACATGACAACCTCTTGGAACGCATCTGAGCGTGGCGCCATGACCGCTGGCGCCAGCCGGGAATTAATTAGAGAAGGCGTAAAGTAGCTCGCGGTTACACGGGATGAGATCCCCCGCGCCGTATGCCCGAGTACCTTGGCAGAACCCAAAATCTGCGTGGTGCGGTCACACTGGCCAACGCTGTCATTTACTGTGACAGCCTGGTCATTTATGACTAATTACGCTCTGGAGGGGAATTTAAATACATGCATGAATGAATATCAACTATTTATTCATGCGTGACGATGAATTAAACTGCGTACGCGATCAGCCGGTCAGGATCCGCCGGTTCAGTCAAGTCAGACCGACGCATACAGGACGTTCTCAACCGCAAACACCTTGAAGTCGGTCGAAACCGAACCGGAACGACAGCTTAGGAATACGTTCATGGCCAGAAGGCGTAAAGAAGAAGCACAGGAAACCCGCGAGCGCATCCTCGATGCCGCGATAGATGTTTTTCACAAACGCGGTGTTTCCCGCCCTTCCCTTACCGAAGTCGCCGAGCTGGCCGGCGTCACCCGCGGCGCCGTTTATGGCCACTTCCAAAACAAGGCCGACCTGTTCAGTGCAGTCGCTGATCGCGTCAAACTGCCCGACGAGTCTCTCTGCCAGGTACCCCTGGACGGCGGTTGCGACCCGCTCCGCGAGCTGCGCCAACGCTGGATTTTTCTGTATAAAGAAGTCGCCACCAATGAAGAATGGCAGCGTATTTTTGAAATCATTCTTATGCGCTGCGAGAAGGTCGCGGAACTGGCTGAAATCCAGCAGCGCTGTTCTGACGGCCACTGCGAAGGGGCGACCCGCCTGCGTATTTTACTGGAAGCGGCAATCAGGGCCGGCCAACTCCCTGCCGACCTGGATGTGGATTGCGCGGTCCCCATTATTCATGGCAGCCTGATAGGGCTGCTGCAGGACTGGCTGATGAACCCTGCCGCCTATGACCTGGCAGAAGTCGGCGCCCGCCAGGCGGATGCCATGCTTGAAATGCTGCGCACCTCACCCCACATGATGAAAAACAAGCAGTCTGTAGAGGAAGTTTGAATATCCACCCGGAGCGGACAATCGGCAACGTGACCGGACACGGCAAACCGGCCCACAGCGCGCATCAACCCCGCTCGACTGATCGCGGCAGGTACTCCGCCCAACGAATTCACCGCAAAAATTCGGTGACTTGCAACGCTGAGTACACCCCCCGCGGCCGCACCACGACACCGAATGTAGAAAAAATGCACAATACTATCGTTATGGCAGGTAAATCCTCCTTCCTGACGACGTATTCCAGGCACCTTTCGCCTCGTTCAGGAAGCAATTCATGCCTTTCGGAGCTTTCAGCCTTTATACTTGTCCTAAGCTATAAGTCGCCACTGCCCGGCGAACGGCTGACAGCCCAAACCGGCACGACCAACGACAGTGGGACGCCTTGAAGTAGGACGTATAAAGAGACTCCTTATGCTTAGCAATCGACTAGCCGCATTCGCAACCGGCCTTTCCTTCTCCCTCCTGATACTGGTATCACCTGCCAGCCTGGCAGAAGTCAAAGAGCTCAAACCCCACGAAGACCAGGGGGGCACAGCGCGCGAAATCGTCAGCAAGCTTGAAATGCTGCACTACAACAAACTCAAGGTCGGCGATGAAATGTCGACGGGCCTGTGGGACGAGTACATAGACAGTCTCGATCCGTCTAAGAGTTACTTCCTCGCTTCCGATATCAATGAGTTCCGTCAGTGGCGTGAAAAGCTGGACGATGACCTGAAAGCAGGCAACGTGGACCGCGGTTTCGAGATTTACAACCGCTACCGCCTGCGGATTTCCGACCGCCTCGACAACATCCTGTCACAATTGGAAAACGGCCTGCCCAAATTCGACTTTGCCAAGGATGAATCACTGGAGCTCGACCGCGAAAAGAGCGACTGGCCGCAAACCATCAGTGCTGCCGACGACCTCTGGCGCAAGCGCCTCAAGTCCAGCGTGCTCAACCTGCGCCTGACCGGAAAGAGCGACGAGGAAATCGCCGACCTGTTGCTGCGCCGCTATAAAGGTCAGCTGAAACGCCTCGGTCAACAGAATTCCGACGACGTGTTCGAGCTCTACATGAACTCGCTGACCCGTCTCTACGACCCGCACAGCAACTACCTTTCTCCACGCTCCCTGGAGAACTTCAACATGAGCATGTCCCTGTCCCTTGAGGGCATCGGTGCCGTGCTGCAGGTAGAAGACGAATACACCAAAGTGGCCCGCCTCGTAGCCGGCGGTCCTGCCGACCGCTCCGGTAAGGTCAAACCGAACGACAAAATCGTGGCAGTAGGCCAGGACGAAGAAGGCGAGATGGTCGATGTTGTCGGCTGGCGCCTGGACGACGTGGTCGACCTGATCCGTGGCTCTGCCGGCACCTTTGTGCGCCTGGAGACCATTCCCACTGGTGGCGATGGCACCCATCGCACTGTGCTGATCAAGCGCAGCAAAGTGAAACTCGAAGACCAGGCAGCGAAAAAAGCCACCTTTGAATTTTCCGATGGCGATAAGAACTACAAGGTTGGCGTAATCAATCTGCCGACCTTCTACATCGACTTTGAAGCCTATCGCCGCCGTGACCCGAACTACAAAAGCACCACCCGTGACGTGGCGCGCCTACTGGATGAACTGCAGAAAGAAGGCGTGGACGGCGTGATCCTGGATCTGCGCAATAACGGTGGCGGCTCACTGCAGGAAGCCACCATGCTCACCGACCTGTTTATCGACCAGGGCCCGGTGGTACAGATTCGCCACGCCAACGAGCAGATTTCCCGCCACAACCGCTCGCGCTCCCGTGCCATGTATCGCGGTCCGCTGGTGGTACTGATCAACCGTCTGTCTGCATCCGCGTCAGAAATCTTTGCGGGCGCGATTCAGGATTACAATCGCGGCCTCGTCGTCGGTAACCAGTCTTTCGGTAAAGGTACCGTGCAGACCATGGCACCGCTGAAAGAAGGTCAACTGAAGATCACCCAATCCAAGTTCTACCGGGTTTCCGGTGATAGCACCCAGCATGCAGGCGTATCTCCGGATATCAGCATGCCCCAGCTGATCGACTCAGAAAGTGTTGGTGAAAGCGCCTATGACACTGCCCTACCCTGGGATCGTATCCATGCAGTGCCCCACGCCAAGTATTTCAACCTGAAAGATCTGGTACCCGACCTGGTTCGCAAGCACGAGCAGCGCACTTCGGCAGACCCGGATTTTGTATTCCTGCGTGAACAGTTCAAATACCAGATTGAGCAGACCAACAAGAAGTTCGTGTCGCTGAATGAGGAAACGCGCAATGTAGAGCGCGAAACCCTGAACAGCGAACTGCTGACTATGGAAAACAAGCGTCGCTCGGCCAAGGGTCTGGAACCCTATGAGAGCTTCGAAGCCATGGAAAAGAGTGAATCGGAAGAAACCGAAACTGTCGGCGGGCCAGTTGAGATCACACTGGAAGATGATCCTGTATTGAATGAAGCCGGCTATATCATGGCGGACTTTATAGGCCTCAAAGACCGGGTGACCCGCGCACCACAGGTTGCCAACTTCTAAACCATCGCGGCTGCCTGGGGCAGCCGCAACAATTTACGACGTTACCTGGCCCGGTATTCTCCGAATAGCGGGCCTTGGTTTTTTTAGGTATTCAGGGGGAAAGGTGAAAGTCGTATCCTTTAACGTAAACAGCATTCGTGCCCGTCTCCACCAGCTGGAAGCACTGGTTCAATCACACTCGCCAGATATTATCGGCCTTCAGGAAACCAAGGTTACCGACGAAGAATTCCCGGTCGATGTGGTGCGCGACCTGGGTTACGAAGTGATCTATTTCGGCCAGAAAACCCATTACGGTGTCGCCCTGCTTTCCCGCTACCCATTCCTGAAAAGCCAGTACGGTTTCCCAAGCGACGCGGAAGATGCCCAGCGCCGCCTGGTGGCAGGCCAGTTCGATATCGGCGCCGACAAGCCTCTGACCGTCGTCAATGGCTATTTTCCCCAGGGCGAGAATCGCGAGCACCCGCTCAAATTCCCGGCCAAGCGCAAGTACTATGCAGACCTGAATAACTACCTGGACAGCGAGTGCAATAAGGAATCACCGGTGCTGGTTATCGGCGATATGAACATCTCCCCCACCGATCTCGACATCGGTATCGGCGAATCCAATCGCAAACGCTGGCTGCGGGACGGCAAGTGCAGCTTCCTGCCGGAAGAGCGCGAGTGGCTTGAGAAATTGCAGGGCTGGGGCCTGGTGGATACCTTCCGCAGCGCCAACCCGGAAACCAATGATATTTTCAGCTGGTTCGATTACCGCAGCCGCGGTTTTGATCGCGAGCCCAAGCGGGGCCTGCGTATTGATTTGATCCTGGCCAGCCAACAACTGGCGGACGCCTGCGTCGCTACCGGCGTGGACTACACCATCCGCGGTATGGAACGCCCCTCAGACCATGCGCCGGTATGGGCTGAATTCAAGCTTTAAGCCCCCTCAAAAGCCCCACAGCATACCCCAACGTAGCTATGGATGAAGGCGGTGATGCCGGGTGCGGTCTTGCGAGACCTTCTGCGACATGGATGTCGCGGAAGAGCCCCCAGGGATGGGTTTACGGCGTGTCTCGCAAGACCGCACCCGGCAGCAGCGCCGCCACTGACTCATTTACTTGACCCGCACCGCACATGGCGGTTTTTTACCAGCGGATATATACGGTTTTTCACATATATGAATTTTCATATATAATTCGCCAAAATCAGAACGCAAGTGAAGTCTTCGCAATGAATCCGGTTCAGTTTTACAAATGCCTCGCCGACGATACCCGCCTGCGCTGCATATTGCTCATCACTCAGGAAACAGAACTGTGCGTCTGTGAACTCACCGCTGCCCTGGGCGAGAGCCAACCCAAAATCTCCCGACACCTGTCCCAGCTACGCCAGTGCGGCCTGCTGACCGATCGCCGCCAGGGCCAGTGGGTGTTCTATCGCCTCTCTGATGAATTACCGGCCTGGGCAAGGGACATCTTATTGACCACTCTCGAAAGCAACCCGGATTACATGGCAGATGCGCGCGCTGCGCTCTGCCAAATGGGCAACCGACCAGAGCGCAGCATTATTTGCTGCTAATCAACTCCAGGATAAGAACCAGCCAATGAAGTTACTGTTTATCTGCACCCACAACCGCTGCCGCAGCATACTCAGCGAGGCGATTACCAATCACCTGTCACAAGGCCGCATTGAGGCTTACAGCGCTGGCAGTCAGCCGGTTGGTGAAGTGCACCCCTGGTCCCTTCGTTACCTATCGGCCCGCGGGATTGCAACCGAAAATCTCGCCAGTCAATCCTGGGACGAATTCGAAACCCTGCAGCCCGACGCGGTCATTACCGTTTGCGATTCCGCCGCAAATGAAAGCTGCCCTTTGTGGATGGGCAATGGAGTCAAAGTACATTGGGGCTTACCCGACCCTTCCAAACTTGACGGCCCGGAACTCGAAATTGCCGAAGCCTTTAACGCGGTCATGGACACGATCGAGGCGCGTATTCAGACTATCCTCGATTCCGGAATAGACGAACTCAAGGGCGACGCGCTGCATGATGCACTGAATAAAATCGCGCAGGAACTCTGATCATGGGACTGTTTGAGCGTTATTTATCGGTATGGGTTGGCCTGTGTATTCTGGCCGGGCTTGCTCTGGGCAATTTTGCCCCCGACCTCTTCCATGCCATTGCCGCCATGGAAGTCGCCCACGTAAACCTGCCCGTCGCGGTGTTTATCTGGGTAATGATCTACCCGATGATGGTGCAGGTAGATTTTTCATCCATTCGCGATGTGGGCAGCAAACCGAAAGGACTGCTGCTGACCCTAACCGTGAATTGGCTGATCAAGCCGTTCACCATGGCCGCGCTGGGCTGGCTGTTTTTCCGGGTGATATTTGCCGATCTGGTGGACCCACAGACCGCCTCCGAATACATCGCCGGTATGATCCTGCTGGGCGTCGCGCCCTGTACTGCGATGGTGTTTGTGTGGAGCCACCTCACCAAAGGGGACCCCAATTACACTCTGGTGCAGGTGTCGGTGAACGACATCATCATGATTTTCGCCTTTGCACCCATTGCAGCCTTTTTGCTGGGTGTCAGCGATATCACCGTGCCCTGGAACACCCTGCTGCTATCGGTCGTTCTCTACGTGTTACTACCACTTATTGCTGGCATCATCACGCGGCGGATCCTCGATAAGAACAACGACCACAGCCGCCTCAATGAATTCCTGGCAAAAATCAAACCAATCTCCATTGCCGGCCTGCTCGCTACCGTGGTTCTGCTGTTCGGCTTCCAGGCGGAAACCATCCTCGCCAACCCGATGGCAATTGTGCTCATTGCAATACCCCTACTGATCCAGACGTACGGCATCTTCGCGATCAGCTACGGCGCAGCCCGCAGCATGCGACTGCCACACAATATTGCAGCCCCCGCCTGCATGATTGGGACATCCAATTTTTTCGAGTTAGCAGTGGCCGTAGCCATATCCGTGTTTGGCCTGAACTCAGGCGCAGCATTGGCAACAGTGGTCGGGGTACTGGTTGAGGTACCGGTCATGCTGTCACTGGTCGCTTTCGCAAACCGCACCCGCCACTGGTTCGGAGATACCCCTAATGAAAACTGAAGACTTGCCAAACATCGAACAAGACTGCTTTCGCGAAACCGATCTCGCCGAATTACAGTCCCCAATTTTTGATCAGGCCCCGAAAATCCTACTGCTGTATGGCTCACTGAGGGCGCGCTCTTTCAGCCGCCTGGCGGCGGAAGAAGCAGCGAGAATCCTGCAATTATTGGGCGCGGAAACACGGATATTCAACCCATCCGGTTTGCCTCTGCCGGATGACGCGGACCAGGAACACCCGAAAGTGAAAGAACTGCGCGATCTGGCCACCTGGTGTGACGGAATGGTCTGGTCTTCGCCAGAACGGCACGGCGCCATGACTGGCATCATGAAAACCCAGATCGACTGGATACCGCTATCTATGGGCGGTGTACGGCCAACACAGGGCAAGACTCTCGCCATCATGCAGGTCTGCGGTGGCTCCCAGTCCTTCAATGCAGTCAACCAAATGCGGATTCTGGGGCGCTGGATGCGCATGGTTACGATCCCCAACCAGTCATCCGTAGCCAAGGCATGGCTGGAGTTTGATGACAATGACCGGATGAAACCCTCCTCCTATTACGACCGCATTGTCGACGTGATGGAAGAATTGATGAAATTTACCCTACTGCTCAAAGACAAGCGGGATTACTTTGTGGACCGCTACTCCGAGCGAAAGGAAAGCTGGGAAGAGTTTCGCAAGCGCATAGATCAGCGCTCGATGTGATTATTCAGGGGGCATGTGCAAGCATTAGGACTTGCACTTGCCTCCCAGGCTTACGGTCGCGGCAAGCACACCAAGCCAACGGAGATTTTCCAGAACGCCCACCGACTATTCACCCAGCCAGCGTTCAAGGGTCTCTGCGAGGCTATCCTTGCTTAACGGCTTGGTCAGGAAATCATCCATACCGGCTGCCAGACAACGCCCCTCAAACTGTTCTTCCGTTGTGCTGGTCAACGCCACGATCGGCAGCCTGTCATCAGGCGAGAATTCCGCCTCCCAAAGACGAAGCTGTTCAATAATTTCCGCACTGTGCACGGTGTTCTGCTGACAATCCACCAGCAGCAGGTCGTAAGCACTATCCGGAAGCTTTGCCAGAGCCTCCTCTACAGACGGAACGACCTCCACCTGATAGCCGAGGGTTTGCAGCATTTCTTCGGTCACACCCTGATGCTGACGGGACTCCTCGATCAACAGCAATTTCCGCTTGCGGTTGATTTCCGCATTGCCACTGACGACGCGCCGGCTGGCTTTTTTGCTCCCCCCAAACAGGCGCAATACCAGCGCCTCATGAAGCTCCTTGCGGGTAACCGGGCGAGAGAGATATTGAGCATCCGGGTTGAGCCCGGCCAGGGTCGCAAACTTTGCCTTGTTCCCGTAGCCACCAAGACAGATCAGCGGGAAAGACAGAGAGCCAGCCTCGCTGGCAACGACCAACTTCTCGCGCACTTCGCTCAACAAGCCCCCGTCCCCCAGAGACGGTATCAGCAATACCAGCTGCTGACGCTCGATTGCCGTGGACAACGCCCTGAATGCGTCGCCATTGTCTTCCGACCAGTGGAAGCTGGTCACATCCATACCAAATGACTGGAGGACTTGAATAGTGCCGGTAACAAAGAGCCCCTTCTGGTGCAACACCACCACATCCGTATCCTGCAGTCGGCGGTCCGGCGTAAGATATACGCGCTGGTTGGGCTCGATCTCGAATTTGATCACCACCTGGTAGCGGTTACCTTCATCCGAAGAATGCAGCTGGAGATAGCCACCCATTGCCTCGGCTAACCCCTTTGCGATATTCAACCCCAGGCCCGTAGTCACCTGCGTGGTATCCATCCGCGAAAAGGCACCAAACAATTCCGACTCATCCGGCAGGATCTCGCCGCATCCATTGTCTTTAATTTTGAGCGTCAGCTGACCCTCTTCCGAACTCACGTACTCAAAGCTTGCCTCACCCCACAGCTCGCCAGACTGGGCGATCACCGTTGCGGAATCCACCAGATTGCGGATCAATTGCGCTGTCTTTCGATTATCCCCCGTGACCATAACGGGCAGGCTGTCATCAATCTGGAAATTGAATTCCAAACGCTGACGCTGGGCAGTGCGGGCAGCAAACTTAAAGGCCTTTTCAATGGTTCGCACCAGATTGAAAGGCGCGCGACGCAGGTGAATATCTTTTCGTGCCACACGGGCAAACATGCCCACGTTGTCTACCAGCTTCAGCTGCTGGTTGCCCGCGTTTTTTGCCAGGCGCACCCATTCACGCTGACGCTCGTTCAGGTTGTCACCTTCCAGCAGGGCCAGAGCACCCAGCGAATCCGAAAGCTGGCTGCGAAACTCCTGACCGACATTCGCCAGAAATTCATTGGTAACTTCGACTGCCGCCTCAGAGTGCTTGCGCGCGGCCGCCAGATTGCTGGCCTTCTGCTGCAGAGCCTGCATGGCGGAAACCCGATCCCAGTAATTTTCGGATTCCTTCCTTGCCTGGTGGGCCATCAGCCAGACGAAGGCCAAGGTCAACGCACCGTAGATAGCACCGATTACATCCGCAGTGAGAAATCCCTGCAAGGCGGCAGGCACCAGAGATACCGCCAGGAACCAGGTAAGGAACCGATGGTAAGGGGAGAAAACCGTGGTGACACTTGCGCAAAAAACGACCGTGTACAACCAAAGGAATTGAGTCACCGGAGACAGCCCCAGCAACAATACATGGCTCAGTAAGATCACGCCCCACCAGGCCGCACCGAGGGTGGACGCCAGGAAATACTGGCGACGCCAACGCTTGGGGCCTGTTGCGTAGAGCCCGTCGAAACGGAAGACGTAATACCCGCGCCATAGCGTGAACAGTACCAGCCCAATCCCCAGCAGCAGTGCAAGCTCAGGCCTCAGGTGGCGCAACTCTCCCATTGCCACAGCAACCGTAAAAGCCACCAGGGAAAAAAGCATTCCGCGACGGCTGTACTTGGCGATTCGTGAGTCTGTAGCGCGGCAGACACGACGGTCTTTCTGAACTTTAAGTTCGGGGCGATCAAATAGCGGCATATATTATTCCCGGCATCCCTGATCGGCTCAGTAGCGATCTACTAGCCGAGTCCCATGACTTCAACCAGTACCGTTTTTATTAAGAACCCCAGCAGGCCCAGCCCGAGCGCGGTAAAGAGAATGAAAGTACCGAAACGACCCGCTTTCGACTCTTTGGCAAGATTCCACACAATAAAAATCATGAACAGAATCAGACCGCCAATTCCCACGTAAAGGGAATACTCTTCAAACAACTCGAAACTCATGGAACAACCGCCCCGGTATTCAGATTCAGTGAGGCCCCACCCCACAATTAGTACGCTAGTGCCACAGTGCAAATACCAGCAAGCCCTGTGCGACCTGCAAACACGGGAGGGTTACCCGCTACATTCGCGCCACTCGGTGACACCGGCTAAAAATTGGCGCGTATTGTATAGGAGGTGTTGGCCTGAAACCACGAGTAGACAAGGGATTTCCCGTGGCCACTTATCCGGAGCCGGGTAAACCAGCCACACCGACAGGAAAAGGGCCGAGAATCACCTTCAATCACTGAGTTAAAGCCGCTGGCTCAACGCTCGATCAGGCGCCCTGGTAGTAGTCACTGTCATTAATCTGCGTACCACATTTAATTCTGCGGACTTCGCGCTCCCGATATTTGCTGTCATGCCAACACAATGGCAATGGCTCTCCTGAAAGAAAGCGCAGCTGGGCCTTGTCAAAGACTTCCGGATCCTGAACTTCCTCGCCCCACAGGTATCGCCCGATTACCGTCAGCTCATACGGGTTCGCCAGCGTGACAATGTCAGCCACATCTACCAGGTGATTACTCTCGGCATTTCTGAACAACATAACTGACACCCACTTCAAACCATTCCGACTTGAGTATAGGGAGAAAAAGGTGCCATTCCGGGCAGAAAATTTCAGCAATCGGGCCCGAATTTACGATCTACCGCAGCTGTCACCCGGCAAAACACTTCGCAAAAAACGAATATTTCTGACCAAAATAGAACAAAATCAGCAATCAAATAAAAAAGTCGATCAGTATTTACTCACCGCCGGTTGTTGAGAAACCAAAAAGAAAATTAACGCTCCAGCGTGAGGCGCGCAGAAACCATACCCTCTTCCGCCAACGCATCGACACTTACTGTCTGGATGACAAACCTCTGCTTCATCAGATTGTTGAGCCAGGGCTGCAAGTCCTGGTAGCGCACCTCGTCAATCCACAGGCGAATTCGCCCATCACCTTCCGGCTCAAAGCGCTTGATGGTGACGTTGTGATTTTTGGCCGCAGCAGTCACCCGCTGCAGGAGCGTTCCCTGTGCCTGCCCGTTGCCTCCACTACTGCGCTCAACTCGCTCCAGCTGTGGACGCTGCCTGTCGATCCACGCCGCGAGCTCCCGGGCTTCCTCAGCCTCCACTCGCGACGTTTCAAAGAAACTCTGCGCCGGTTTGAACAGCCCAAATACAATGAACATCGACCCCAGGAAAAGCCCGAGAAGCCCCAGGGCCCTCTGGTCGTTCGCTGGTAACGATTTCCACTTCTGCAATAACGGCTCAATTTGTTGCTTCATCGTATTCTCACTCAGCGCAGGCGGATTCGCCCGGACACCCCGTTTTCCAACTCATTCGCAGCCAGGAGCTCGGCTCGATACTGGCCGTTTGACAGCTTTCCGACTACGGCGTCAATCTGCCCCAGATTCGCCGCCCGCAACTGCAATACGAGTTCGCCGCGATTGCCATCAAAACGCAGTGACTGCAGGCGCAAATCTCCGCTACTCCAAACACTCGCCAACTGCTGCAGCTGACGGGCAAAATCGCCGGAGCCACCCGTCGACTGATTCAGGTAACCCTGCACCTGACGCCGAAGATCCGCACGAGGAGTATCATTGGGGAAAATTTCACTGAATACCGCACGGGCCTGCGCATCAGCACGACCGGCCTGAATCTTGTAATAAGTACCGACACCAACAAAAAACAGCAATTGAGCAGCAAAACAGGCCGCAACAGCGATTGCCGGCTTGCGCCACCAGGGGCCTTCGGCCGCATGAAAGGATATCTGGTACTCGCCACTGAGCAAGTTACCAGCGCTTGATCCGGTCACATTCTCCAGCAACTGCTCTTCCGCCGGAGATGCGGACACCTCAACGTCCGCCAACTGAGTAAGCCCTGCCAGTTCAAGCTCTTCAGCGTGCCCAAACAGCATCACGCTATCCCGCACTTCGCCCTCGATACCGGCTTCCTCACCACTGTCCGGAGCCAGCAGGCTTTCGGCGACAGGCATCAACAGTGAGCGAGCAACAGTGAGGCCGCGGCCAGCGCCCTGCCACAGGTGCGCCCACTGCCCATCCAGCCAGATACTGGATTGACCCGACAGGCCACCCAATAGACGGTACTCCGGAATTGCCACGGTAACCGGCCAACCGAGACGTTCGAGCTGCATATGCAGCGCATCCATCTTGCGCCGGGAAACCGCCATTACGGTGCACAAATCGCCATCTACTGGCTGACAGGTAAAGTGGAGATCCTCAACATCTTCCGCCAGTTGCTCTTCCACCATATAACCCACAGCACTACTCTGGCGGCGGGCTGCGCGGGGAATGACCTCCAGGCCACTCCAAACCCAGCTGCCAGGTAACAGCAGTATCCCCTGGCTGTCCGGCTCGAATTCGAGCACCATGGCATCCGCTGAGGTCGCTTCATCACTTGCGAACGATTCCACGTCGGATGGCACCGAAATAAGGTCTTCGTCTGCTTCCGGCGTTACTGCCCTGAAGGCACGCGCAAATGCAGCGTCCGTTGTCACCGACTGCCATTTGCCCTCGCTCCAGCACTGGACTTCCAGTGGCGCGGCCTCAGCTGTCGCTGATTCAACCAGCCGCAATAACATCTGTTTCTGGCTCAATTAATCCCCCAGTAATTCCTGCAATACCTGCCCGGAAAACTCGCGCCGCTGGCGCTGAATAACTTTCACTTTGCCCGATGCCGGATCGAGCTGAAGAATCGATTCCCAGTACTGGCGATGCTCCAGACCTAGCTGAACCGCGATATACGCGATGTAGTAAGTGCTGTGGAAATCCACATCCGCCGTACCGCTTTTGACTTCAAACGGATCCAGATCCGACGCCTGGGCGAACGGTGTACCCGATTCACGTTCATTGATCAGCCCCGCCACGTTGGCCGACGGAAACAGCGCTTCCAACAGTGATTGAGATGCGGTATTCACATTGATTCGGCTACCGGTTTCCGGCAGCGCGCAGAGCTCTGGCTCGAGCTCACTCCAGATATCCGCCTCCATACCCTGTACATGGCGCAGCTCGGAAATATCGGTAATCAGGGTATCCGGTGTGCGATACGCCACTTCCATGCCCAGGTAGCCGGTATCCTCAGTACCGGACCCCAGCGGGGTATCACCGGCATCCAGCCAATCCTCAATAGCCAGCGCCAAATCTGCCTGGCCACCGACATTACGCACCAGGTTGCGCAGCTGGTTGGAATAGGCGCTTTCAGCGCCTGATGCTCGACCAAGTGTTAAATTATTTACATTAAAACAGGACTGCAAGTCTTTGATTTGTATGCGAATTTTCCCGTTATCCGGGTTAAATTCGGTCAACTTTTGCGCCCAGGCCTCCTGCAGGTTATCGCTGCTATTGGCCTCACTTGCATCCTCTTCAAAATCTTTTTCCAGGGCAATGATCGCCCAGGCTTCCGCACCGCGCACAAACTCTGCCAACTGGGTGTTTGCCAGAATTGCGCCGGTCCGCGAAATCGCCAGCTGGTTTCGCATCACCGCGTGGCTCACTGCGGCAACGGAAATAACCATCACCAACAACACGGTGATAAGCGCAACGCCCCGCTGCTGCAGGAACTTACCGCGCATCGTCTTCAGACCGCTCATCGGCGCCTCCGCTCGACCCGCTCGACCCACTCCCGGAATCGTCATCGCGGTCCGCTGAATCCGCATCACCGCCACTGCTCGAACCGCTTCCGCTTCCGCTTCCCGCCGTAATCGTGTATTCAGGCAAGGAGAACACCCGGCGCATTTCGCCGGTCGTTTGCGTTATAAGGGTGATTTCGACAGCCTCCGGCAACCGCACATCCACAGCCCCCGGCGTGCTATCAGTGGCAACCGGAGGCCACTGAGCGAGCCAGACCTCATTCTCGCCATCGTAATAACGCACGGTCATGTCAATCACGCCGTCCAGGACGGGCTCCGCGACCGGTTCCGAATCCGGCCCTCGATCCAACACACTCCAGCGACTGCGCAGCAGTAGCGCCGAGCCATCATCTTCTTCGTATCGATCCCGGTCGCGCCTATCGGAATCTTCTTCCGGGAAGCCGATACCGTAGTGCAATCGCTGCAATTGGCCCCTGGGCTCACCGGTCAAATTTGCGGCACCAAGACGAGTAAATTCGAACTCGTTCGACACGCCCTGGAATGCTGGCTCGTAACCGCTATAGGCATTTTTAACCGGGCGTACCGTCACCTGGCGCAAATCATCGTCCAGCCGGTACATCGCCATGGACAGACGCCGCATGACTTCTGCACGCCCCGTCAGCACGCGGTCCGTATTGAAAAAGGTTTCCAGGAGGGAGTAAGAGCCGATACCAATAATCGATACGATAACCAGCACCACAAGCAGCTCGATCAGCGTAAAGCCGCGCTCAGAACCGGAAGTCCGGTGTCGCTTGAAGGGGCTGGCACTCATCATGGCTGTGCCACCCAGGAATCAATAGTGAGAATCGGGTCCTTATCTGGCCAGCCTACCTGCACTATCAGGTGGCGCATGCGCGGCTCATTGGTGGACTTTACTTCTGCCGCCACCTGCCACTCGCGCTCGCCAACAATGACCTTTTCGGTCTTTTTACCGAGAGGCGGCCAGTCTGTGCGCAGGCGAATTTCCTCAAGTGCCTGCTGAGCAACCCAGTTTGCCCCGAGCCGCTCTTCGAGCGCCGCCTGCTGCCTGACACTGTCCTGCAAGGTTTTCAGTACACTGGCAGCAATAACGCCGAAAATTACCAGTGCCACCAACACTTCAACGAGGGTAAATCCCCGCTGCCGGAGCTTAGAGTTCATCGCTCAACCACTCCAGTTCCATACCGTGGAGGCTGCTGTAAGAAACAACCGCACTGCGGGCGACCTTGTCGTTCTTGAGCAGGTGTACCGCGATTTCAACTGGCAGCACCTCACCACTGGAAAGCGCAGCAAATTGGGGAAGTGACTCTTTATCGCCATCGTCATCGCCTTTCTTGGACGATGCATCCTTGCCACTCTTGCGACCAAATTCCGCGTCGCTGCTGTCCGCTCCAGGCAACTCGGTTTGGGAAAGGACTTCAATACGTATATTTGGCGACAATTGGTGGGAAAGAAAACGGCGGGCATTGGCGCTCCCGGGGTTCTCGGAAAAATCCAGCTCTACCCATTTCATGGCCGAACTGTCATACCGAACCACGGTGTAGCCGTCCTCTTCCAGCACAACACCGAGATGCGCCTTATCAATGAGTGCACGATCCGCAACCAGCTGCAGCAGGTTAGCCAGCCGCTGCACCTCACCCGTCCAGGTACGGCCCTCGGAGTTGCCCAGGGACAGGGTCGCCATACCCGCCAGCGTGGCGATGATGACAATCACCACCAACAGCTCGATCAACGTAAAGCCCCGCTGACGGGATGCGGATTTCATCGAAATGAACCTGAATCAGCCTCAGAGCTCAGACGCAAACAGATCGGTTGCTTCGCCTTCACCACCCGGCTTGCCGTCGGCACCCAGGCTAAAGAGGTCGTACGCACCGTTGCTGCCCGGGCTGATGTACTGGTATTCGTTGCCCCAGGGATCCTTCGGTGATTTTTTCAGGTAGGGGTCGGTCCAGTTTTTGGCTTCCGGGAAGCCGGAAGGCTTGGTTACCAGCGCCTCAAGCCCCTGGTCGGAACTCGGGTAGACGAAGTTATCCATGCGATACATATCCAGCGCAGTGGAGATCGCTCGCAGATCCACAGTAGCCGCCTTGATACGGGCCTCACCAGTACGGCCAAGTACATTCGGGATAACCAGAGCCCCGAGTACACCCAGGATCACGATCACCACCATGATCTCGATCAGGGTAAAGCCCCCACTCTTGCGCAAATTCTTCATTTCTCACCTCGATTCAAAGTCAAAGCGACACTTTGCCGCAGTGTTCACTATTTGACCAGCTCAAACTACCAGCTGATTCATACTCATAATCGGCATCATAATTGCCATCACGATAAACAGCACCAGGCCCGCCATGACCAGCAGCATGATGGGCTCGAACAGACTGACAAAGGCCGTCACCGCCCCCTGCAGGTCGCGCTCCTGGTTTTCTGCCGCACGTACCAGCATCTGGTCCAGTGTGCCGGATGATTCACCGCTGGCGATCATGTAGATCATCATCGGCGGAAAATATTCCACGTCCTCGAGCGCACGGCGCAAACTGCCACCTTCGCGCACAAATTTCTGCGCCGCCTGCAGACGCTCCTTCAGGTAGTCATTACCCATTACCCCGCTGGCGATACCCATAGCCTGGACAAGGGGCACACTACTTCCGGTCAGGATGGCCAGAGTACCGATATATCGGGCACTCTGGCCACCGCGTACCAGCCAACCGATCATCGGCATGTCCAGCAGGCGATGGTGAAAACGGTAGCGGAATCCGGACTGACGCATCAACAGCATCCAGCCGACGACCAGTAAGACGATTATCGGCGGGATTATCCAGCCCCAGGACGAGATAAAATCGCTGATCGCCACCAGGATCCGGGTTGCCAACGGCAATTGCTGACCTGTGCCGGTAAACACTTCAATTACGTCAGGAACGACATAAACCATCAGTCCGGTTACGACCAATACGCAGATTACAACCAGAACAACCGGATAAATCATGGCCAGCTGCACCTTTTGACGAAACTGCTGCTGGCTTTCGGTGTAATCACCAAGGCGCTCCAATACCTCATCCAGATGACCAGAGTGCTCACCGGCCTCTACGGTAGCGCGATAGAGTTTCGGGAAGGCGCGCGGAAAACTGCCCAGTGCCTGCGCAAAACTATGCCCTTCGAGCACTTTTGCACGCACTGCCAGCACAATGCGGCGCACCTTCTGGTTGCGGGACTGGTTGGCAATGGCACCCAAGGTCTCTTCGAGCGGTATACCGGCACGCAGTAAGGTTGCGATCTGCCTTGTGAGCAGCGCGAGGGCCTTGATACCAAGACCGGGACTGGTAGACAGCAACCCGTCGCCAGCCTGGGAATGGGATTCCGATGCGGGGCTGACCTCCAGCGGTATCAACCCTTTTGCCCGCAACTGCTGGCGGGCTGCCTTGGCACTGTCTGCTTCCAGGGTTCCGCGATTTTTGCGTCCCCCCGCATTCAGGGCCGTGTACTCGAATGCACCCATGTCAGGACTCCTGGGTTACCCGTAGCACTTCTTCCAGTGAAGTAACACCAGACAGCACCTTGGCCATGCCGTCATCTCGAATGCTTGGCGCCAGTGTGCGCGCCTCCTGGACCAGGGCGTTTTCAGATGCCCGATCGTGGATCAACTGGCGCAGCTTTTCATTTACCGGTACCAACTCATAAATACCGACCCGACCGAGATAGCCGGTGTGGTTACACTTGTCGCAGCCGCCCGGGTGATAGATGGTGGCACCACTGCCCTCTTCCACGCCCAGCATACGGCACTCAAACGCGTCTGCGGCATGGGGCTGCCGGCATTCCGGGCACAATACCCGCACAAGCCGCTGCGCAAGGACGCCGATAATACTGGATGACAAGAGGAAAGGTTCAATTCCCATATCCACCAGACGCGTAACCGCGCCCAGTGCGGTATTGGTGTGCAGGGTGGAGAGCACCAGGTGACCGGTAAGACTCGCCTGAATGGCGATCTGCATGGTTTCCAGGTCGCGAATTTCACCCACCATCACCACATCCGGATCCTGACGCAGAATGGCGCGCAAGCCCCGAGCAAAGGTCATATCCGCCTTGGTATTCACCTGGGTCTGGCCAACGCCTTCCAGGTTGTACTCCACCGGATCCTCTACCGTCAGGATATTTTTTTCACGGTTGTTGATACTGGCGAGACCGGCGTAAAGCGTGGTGGTTTTACCGGAACCGGTGGGGCCCGTGACCAGCAGGATGCCGTGCGGGCGACCGAGCAGCTCCATCATGACCTTCAGGTCCCGCTCCTCCATACCCAGCTGGCGCATATCCATCTTACCCGCCTGCTTGTCCAGCAGACGCATTACCACGCGCTCACCGGCAGAGGATGGCATGGTGGAAACACGTACATCGACCTCACGCCCACCCATCAACAGGGAAATCCGGCCGTCCTGCGGAACCCGCTTTTCGGCGATATCGAGTTTGGCCATTACCTTGATACGGGAAACCAGCAAAGGCGCCAGCGCACGACGGGGCTGGAGCACTTCACGTAACACGCCATCTACCCGAAAGCGCACCACAAGACGTTTCTCGAAGGTTTCGATGTGAATATCGGAAGCGCCCTGCTTCAGCGATTCAGCAAAGATCGCATTGATCAGTCGCACGATGGGCGCATCGTCCTCCTGCTCAAGCAAGTCTTCAGTTTCCGGCAGGGAATCCGCTACCGCGGCCAGGTCGAGGTCGTCACCGAGCCCCTCAACATCAGAGAGGTTGCCGCCCTCACGGTTTTCATAAAGCCGCTGCAGCGTGCTCTGGAATGTTTCCACATCGACCGCAGCGGCCGACAGGGGCAGCTCACACAGGCGCTGAACTTCCGCCAATACCATCGGGTTAAGCGGGGCGACGTACTGGCAAACCGGGGCACCATCCACTTCCGCCAACAGCACCTGGTGTCGCTTGGCGAATGCGTAAGGCAGGCGTTTTACTGCAAGCTCAGCCATTACTTGGTTGCCTCAGTCTCCATCGGCAGGAGCTCTTCCTGCTGCTCGATACCGGCCGCTGGCGGCAACAGGTCTGGCAGGGTTTCACCGCGGTGCCAGTCCCAGATACGGCTGGTTCTGTCGCGTAAGATGAGCTGCCTTTCTTGCATATCGCGGTAGCGCTTGCGGGTCTCTTCATAGCCCGCAACTTGCGTGCTGAGAATTTTGGGACGCAGGAACACCATCAAGTTAGTTTTGTCGACAGCCTTGGATGAGTTGCGGAACAGGCGGCCAAGCCCGGGGATGTCACCCAGTAGCGGCACCTTTTGATTGATCTCCGTCACCTTGTCTTCAATAAGGCCACCAAGTACCAGAATAGCGCCATCGTCAATCAGCACCTTTGTGCGAATTTCACGCTTGCTGGTGACGATATCCGCCGCCTGCCCTGAAGACGGCAGTACGTTTTCCACCTTTTGTTCGATCTCAAGCGTCACGGAATTGTTGTTGTTTACCCGCGGGGTAACTTTAAGCGTGGTACCAACATCCTGACGCTGAATGGTCGTAAACGGGTCGTTGTTACTACCGGACAATAGTTGCTCACCGGTAATGAACGGTACGTTCTGGCCGACGAGAATTTCTGCTTCTTCATTGTCCAGTGCCATGATGGTTGGCGTCGACAGGATATTGGCGTTGCTTTCACTTGCGACGGCATTGATCGCCACACGCACATCGGTACCACTCAGGAAGCCCAGATTAAGGCCATTACGAATCAAATTTGCGGGGCTCAGGGACGTCGGGTTAACCGCAACGCCATCGACTAAAATCGAGCCCTCATCATCTTCGTCACCCAGTGCGACATCATTTTCAAAACCCGCAAATACGTTGTCGTCACCGGCGATCCACTTGATACCCAGATCGTTACCGGTACCTTCGCTAACCTCGACGATGATCGCTTCGATCAGCACCTGGGCGCGGCGTACGTCGAGCTTGGCGATGACGCCCTTCATGGTTTCCAGCAGTGAAGGCGGCGCGGTCAGGATGAGCGCATTCAGCTCTTCGTTCACCTGGATGCTGACTTCGACATCCGCCACCTGCTGGTCTTTCTCGGTCTTCTGGATGCTGCCGCTCATACCCTCGAGGATTGGTTTCAGGTCTGTCGCACTCGCGTACTGGACGTAGACAACCGCCGTATTACCCTCTCCAGACAATGGCTGGTCAAGACGCTGAATCACTTTCTTGAGCTGGGTGCGGGTGACCGGGTCGCCGGTCAGGAGAATCGCGTTGGAACGCTCGTCCACCGCGATACGCAGGGGCTGGACATCGCTGCCCGCCTGCTTACCACCCCCCTGAAGCAGCTCGGTCATGACCTGCTTAACTTCTTTGGCGGAAGCAAACTCCAGGGGAACCAGTTCGATATCAATGGCGCCAGCGCGGTCCAGCTGTTTGATCAACCGAATGATCTGGTCGATGTTCGCCGCGCGGTCGGCAATGATCAGGGTGTTGGTATCTGCGTAGGCAGCCAGGTGTCCGGTCTGCGGGATCAGGGGACGCAGCATAGCAATCAGCTGGGCTGCAGAGATATTTTCAACTTTGACCGTCCTCACCACCAGGGCTTCCCCGGGCGCCTTGGTGCGCTCGTCGGCCACCGGTATTGCCTGCTGCTTGGCCAGGGCATCCGGCACCACTTTCCAGGCATCACCCTGCTCTACCAGGCTAAAGCCATTCACCTGCAGCACCGACATGAAGACGTCGAAGGCCTGCTCGTGGGTCATCGGGTCACCGGCCACCACCGTGACCTTCCCCTTCACATTCGGGTGAACAATGATGTTCTTGCCGGTAAAGTCGGCCGCCCAGTTAATCAGGTCGCGGACGTCAGCGTTGTCAAGGGACAAAGTGACTCGCTCGGGGGCCTGGGCCTGTACCGAAAACGACATAAATAAAACCAGGGCGACTGCGGTCAGTCGTCGGTAAAACAAGCGCATCATTGTAATTCTGACTCTAATTCTTATGTAATTCAGTAGGTTGTGGTCTTGGTAAAGTTAGCTCTCGGGCTACAGCGTCCTATTTCTGGCTTCGCACGTTCTGCCTTGAACGGGCCATCTCCCGGAGCTGCTCCAGCCTGTCGCGAATAGACTGCTGTTTATCTGCCGAGCCCATCGACGCGTTCGCCCCAATCGCCTTCGCCGCCTCACGCGCGTAATTGGCATACTGCTTGGGAACGGTTGGGCGACCATCCGCATCGGGATATGTCAGTTTCTCCATCTGCCCATTGCGCCGGAGAATAATGTGATCAACCTCTACGGAGTAGACTTCAGCCCCCCCGGCCATAGTCTCACCAACAAACACACGCTGAGCGGGCTTGCCACGCTCGGCGATTAACGCACTCGCACGGTCGTCGACGCTGCTGCTTAGAACACCAGACAGCACAAGGTTCAATTGCGTGATGGGAATATTTTCCAGATCCAGCTCGGCTACTGCTGTTTCTTTCTTGATTTCGGCAACGCCAAAGAACGGCGTATTGGGCAGGTTTACCGCAGGTGCACTGGCGGCCGGTCGGGCACCACGCTCAACCAGCAGGCTTTCTTCGCCACTTCCCGGCAACACCAGACTGCCATAGGCAACCAGGTTCACGGATAACCATCCGCCAACGACACCGGCCGTCGCCCAGAGGCTGCGACGGAACGTGTTCGGCGAGGATCCAGCCGATTTGTTAACTACTGACGCGACAGCGCGCTTGACCAAAGACATGATTAAACCCGTCTCTGCTGTACCACATACAGCCCGATTTCATTATTGGGCGCCTATTCTGGTAGCTCACCACAAGAAAGGCAACGTTAAGCGCCGTAAAGGTTCAAAAAATGACCAGCTGGACACGGGCGCAAATGATTCAGGCCAATAAAAAGGGCGACTAAAGCCGCCCTTTTCGTTACCGTCAGTGTATGAAACAAGGATTACAACTTTGTTTCAAGCTCCGGCACTGCATCAAACAGATCGGCAACAAGGCCGTAATCGGCAACCGAGAAAATCGGCGCTTCTTCATCTTTGTTGATGGCCACAATCACTTTGGAGTCTTTCATACCCGCAAGGTGCTGAATGGCGCCAGAAATACCCACTGCAATATACAGGTCCGGGGCGACAATCTTACCAGTCTGGCCAACCTGCATATCATTGGGTACAAAACCGGCGTCTACTGCCGCGCGAGATGCACCAACCGCTGCGCCCAGCTTGTCAGCAACTTTATACAGCAGCTCGAAGTTCTCGCCGTTCTGCATGCCACGGCCACCAGAAATCACCACGCGAGCTGCAGTCAGCTCAGGACGGTCAGACTCTGCCAGCTCTTCGCCAACAAATTTGGAGACTGCAGCGTCGTCAGCGGCACTAACAGACTCGACAGCCGCGCTACCACCCTCTGCTGCAACCGGATCAAATGCTGTTGCACGCACAGAAGCCACTTTAATGGCATCAGAGCTCTGCACGGTCGCAATGACGTTACCGGCGTAAATCGGGCGCTTGAAGGTGTCCGGACTCTCAACAGCGATGATGTCAGAGATCGGTTGCACGTCCAGCAGTGCCGCAGCGCGCGGCAGCATGTTTTTGCCAGTGGTGGTAGCCGGAGCCAGCACGTGACTGTAGTTTTTACCCAGGTCAGCTACCAGTTTGGCGACATTCTCTGCCAGCTGGTGCTCGTAAATCGCGCTGTCCGCAACCAATACCTTACTGACACCGGCGACTTTGGCAGCCGCTTCACCAACCGCGCCACAGCCACTACCAGCGACCAGCACGTCGATATCTCCACCGATGGCTTTAGCGGCAGCGATGGTGTTCAGCGTAGCGCCTTTCAGTTCGGCGTTATCGTGTTCTGCAATTACCAGGATGCTCATCAGATTACCTTCGCCTCGCTCTTCAGTTTTTCCACCAGTTCCGCCACATCGGCGACCTTGATACCAGCCTGACGCTCAGCCGGCGGCTCTACTTTCAGGGTTTTGGTGCGCGGAGCGATATCTACACCCAGCTCGTCCGGGGTAGTGGTATCCAAAGGCTTTTTCTTGGCCTTCATGATGTTTGGCAAGGAGGCGTAGCGCGGTTCGTTCAGGCGCAGGTCCGTAGTAACTACAGCCGGCAGGCTAAGCTCAACGGTTTGCAGACCACCGTCAACCTCACGGGTTACCTTGACGGAACCTTCTTCCACATTGACCTCGGAAGCAAAGGTGCCCTGCCCCATACCGGTCAGTGCGGCCAGCATCTGGCCAGTCTGGTTGTTGTCGCCATCGATGGACTGCTTGCCGAGAATAACCAGCTGCGGTTCTTCTTTTTCCACCAGCGCTTTCAGGCACTTGGCCACCGCCAGCGGCTGCAGCTCGGCGTCAGTTTCTACCTGAATACCGCGATCAGCGCCCAGCGCAAGCGCGGTACGAATCTGTTCCTGGCACTGCTTCGGCCCCATGGAAACGGCGACGATCTCGCTCACTACGCCCTTTTCTTTCAGGCGTACCGCTTCTTCCACAGCGATTTCACAGAAGGGGTTGATGGACATCTTGACGTTGGCAGTGTCCACATCAGTACCGTCCGCCTTCGGGCGGACCTTCACGTTGTAATCCACAACGCGTTTCACAGCTACAAGAACTTTCATGAAAATCCCGTCTCAGTAGTCTACGTAGAAGCCGCTGTCGTGCTCCGGCTGGAGCCAACGCGGCGTTTATACTCGGGCAGCCTCCCGGCTGGGCTCGGAAACTGGCCCACCCAAAACTCGAATACCCATAGGTAATACGGCAAATATAGCGGCGTCACCAGTTCAAACACTTGTTTGAGCGGCGTGTATGGTGGCCCTTTCAAAAACCAAAATCAATAGTGGAATAGTAAGCCTAGCAGTCATTCATCAGATCTATTCCAGACCATAACGCCACCCTATTCTCCCAAGGAAAATCAAAACGTTACGCTACTTTGGCCACCAGAATTGAAAACTCCTGCAATTGGTAGGGTCACTGATTCGCCGATATAATCGGCCGCCAGAATATAGGCTTGCCATAATTCGGCGCCTGAATAATGAGAGCAACTTGCTGAGGAGACACCTGTGGAACGCGAGTCAATGGAATACGACGTAGTCATCGTGGGTGCTGGCCCCGCCGGACTTGCCGCCGCGTGCAGACTTCGTCAGATCAATGAAGACCTCTCGGTCTGCGTGGTAGAAAAAGGCTCTGAGGTGGGTGCGCACATCCTCTCTGGTGCCGTTTTCGAACCCACCGCCCTGAACGAACTCTTCCCAGACTGGAAAGAACGCGGCGCCCCTCTGAATACGGAGGTTAAGGGCGACGATATCTACGTACTACGCGGCCCCGAAAAAGGTATGAAAGTACCGAATATGCTGGTACCGACCACCATGCATAATGAAGGCAACTACATTATCAGCCTTGGCAACCTGTGCCGCTGGCTTGCAGAACAGGCAGAAAACCTCGGTGTAGAGATCTTCCCTGGATTCGCCGCCGCTGAAGTCCTGTATAACGACGACGGCTCCGTAAAAGGCATTGCCACGGGCGACATGGGCGTTGGCATGAACGGTGAGGAGAAAGACTCCTATATGCCGGGCATGGAACTGCACGCCAAATACACCCTCTTCGCTGAGGGCTGCCGCGGCCACCTGGGCAAGCAACTGATCTCCAAGTTCACCCTGGATGCCGACCGCGATCCGCAGCACTATGGCATTGGTATCAAGGAAATCTGGAAAGTTGATAGCGCCAAGCACCAGCAAGGCCTGGTCGTACACACGGCCGGATGGCCGCTGGATGAATCCGGCACCCCGGGTGGTGGTTTCCTCTACCACCTGGAAGACGACCAGGTAGTGGTTGGCCTGATTACCGATCTGTCGTACAGCAACCCTCACGTCAGCCCGTTTGACGAGTTCCAGCGCTACAAACACCACCCGGTGATCAAGCAGTACCTGGAAGGCGGTCAGCGCGTCGCGTACGGTGCGCGCGCCATCGTGAAAGGCGGCCTGCAGTCCCAGCCGAAAATGACCTTCCCGGGCGGCATGCTGATTGGTGACGACGCCGGCACCCTGAACTTTGCCAAGATCAAGGGCAATCACACCGCGATGAAATCCGGCATGCTTGCTGCGGAAGCCGCGGCCGAAGCGATTGCCGCAGATCGTGCAAGTGACGAACTGACCGAGTACACCACCAAGTACCAGCAAAGCTGGGCATGGAAAGAGCTGAACATGCAGCGGAACTTCGGTCCGGCTCAGCACAAGTGGGGCAACATTCTCGGCTCCGCCTATGCGTTCATCGACATCAACCTGTTCAAGGGCAAACTGCCCTGGACCCTGCGCGATAGCAAGGCCGATCACGCACAGATGAAACCGGCTGCTGACTGCAAAAAGATCAGCTACCCGAAACCCGACGGCGTACTGAGCTTCGACAAGCTGTCATCGGTATTTATTTCCAATACCAACCACGAAGAAGATCAGCCCTGCCATCTGACCCTGAAAGATGCCGACGTACCGCTGAACCACAACCTGCCGATCTACGACGAGCCGGCACAGCGCTACTGCCCTGCGGGCGTGTACGAGGTGATCGAAGAAGCCGGTAACAAGCGCTTCCAGATCAACGCACAGAACTGCGTCCACTGCAAAACCTGTGACATCAAGGACCCGACCCAAAACATCGTATGGGTTGCTCCGGAAGGCGGCGGCGGCCCCAACTACCCGAATATGTAAAACTGCAGTCAGTTTTTTCAGGCGCCTTCGGGCGCCTTTTTTATTTGCCCTGGCAAACTGCACGCACATAAAAAAACCGGACACTGCTTCCAGTGTCCGGTTTTTAAGCATTTCCCTGTTGGTATTATCCTTCCAGGAATATTGTTGTTTTTACGAAACTCCGCGATATCAGTATTTAGAACTGATACTGCGCACTCAAAGAGAAAGACTGTCCAGGCTTCTCTTCAAACACAATCACGCCGGCCCGCTCGATTTCAATCGCGTCATCCAACAGATTCTGCATCTTGGCCTTGACGGTGATCTCTTCAGTCGGATACCAGGAATAAGTCAGATCCAGGGAATGGAACGGCTGTTCGAAGGAATCCGGGGCACCATTACGACCGGCCAAATAGAGACGCTCACCAAAAACGTTGTAGCCAATGGTCGCAGAATGGCCGCCATCTGGAGAGTCAAAACCGAACAGGGTATTTACAACATATTCAGAGGCACCAGCCAGAGTTCGCACCTGGTTTGTCGGCGCATCCGCATCAGCACCCGCCACAAGTTCAGACTCCTGAAGAGTCACGTTACCCTGAACAAAGAAGCTTTCCATAAAGCCGCCCAGGAAACCGAGATCCTTCATGCCTTCCAGTTCGATACCGGTAATTTCGCCGGACTCGGCGTTTACCAGCTCGCGCAGGCGATCGGTATCACTAATCGGAGCCTCGAAGAACTCGATCGGGTCAGTAATATCCTTGTAGAACAAGGAAACTGTCAGGTTGTCGCCATTATCGAAGAACCACTCACCACGCAGATCGTAGTTGTTGATCTCGGATGGACGCACATCGGGGTTACCCCTAACTCGCTCATCGGTAATCGGATCGATGTACAGAGAGTCAGTGATCTCACGCAGATCCGGGCGTACAGCAGTTTTCGAAGCACCGAAGCGGAGCTGGAACGTCTCTGCCCACCAGGAACCCATGTAAGTCAAAGACACAGATGGGTAAACGTCCTCTTGTGAGTAGACCGCACTCTCAAGCTCTTCAATGTCAGAAGTGATCTGGGGATCTTCTACGGTGTAACCGTAAGGATTCCACTTCAGCGCTACCTGGTTGTAGTCCTCCCAGCGAGCACCGGCAGACACGCGCCATGTCTCGTTCAGGGTCCAGTCAGCCTTACCAAAGACCGCATCGGTCAAGGTTGCAGCAATATAACTCTGCTTGTTGCTCGGAGAGCGGTCGAATACGAAATTATTGTCAGTATCCGTAATATTTTCATCGCTGAATACCTGATCCAGAGGACCATTCAGGAAGCCATTATCGCCAACTTCCAATATATCCAGCAGCAACTCGGTTTGCTTGTAGGTACGCCCCTTCTCAATACGCGCAAAACCAGTGCTCAACTCCAGAGTTGAAGAAGAAAACTCCAAAGGCAGAGTGGCTGACCAACCATAGTTGGTTACCTGATCTTCCAGCTCGGTAAAGCGGAAGTCGGCACTACGAGCGGCCACTCGCACTTCAGAGCTGAGAACTTCACCAGTTACTGGATCGGTTGCGGTATTTGCGGAAACACTCACCTGATTCGGAATATCGGTGGTCGCAGTGGCATCAGAATAGAACCAATCCACAGAAAGCTCATCAGGAACCCAGTTCAGTAAACCGGCCGGGATCAGAGATTTGGTTTCAGCGCCAATACGGTGACTACCTTTAACCTGATTGACCACCATCTCCCGCTCTTCATACTTCAGCTGGTAGTCACGGAAGCCGCGGCCATCAGATACCTGACGGTTTTCATTGAAGTAATCGCTGATGGAGGTTTCATCGTCGGTGTTGCGCAAAAACAGGCTGGTGGTTTCCAGCTCGTGCTCGTCCGCATAGCGCAGGCCCAGGTTCAGGCTACCATTCATATCCACTGAATAGGTGGACTTGGTACGGGTATTGATACGCTCTTCCGGGAACGCATGGTTCCGCTGGGTGCGCTCAGTCTCCCGCCACTTACTCTTATATGAACCGCCAGCCAGAAAGCCCAGCTCCCAGTTATCACCAAAGTATAAGCTATTACCAACACTTGCCTTTACATCAGAGTCGGGCGTGCTGGAATCATCTGCTATAGCGATATCGCGATTCAGGTTCAGAGCAAGCTCACGGTTTAGTGCTTGAGCCGCAGCGTAGGCCTCCTGGGCGTTGGCGTATTCGTTACCTTCAGCGATCAGAGTATCGCGAATACCGGCCACACTCAGGTCACCCTGAAAACGCTGCATCGCCGCTTCGATATTTGCAGACAGCGCGCGTGTGCCGTCGTCGGTTCCGAATACATCGTCGTCACCGCCTGCATAGCTCAGCACGTCTCCTCCGGTCTCGGAGTTCATACCGGTTCCGACCTCAAAAGAGAAAGTCAGGTCTTCTGGAATACCCTTCGTGCGGATATCCACGTTACCGCCACCAAAACTTGCAGACTGGTCGGCGGAATAACTTTTCTGTACAGCCAAAGACTCGACTACAGAAGTAGGAAAGAGATCCAGCGGCAGCACATTGCGCGTCAGATCCGGCGAAGGCACAGTCGCACCGTTCAGAGTAGTACTGGAATAGCGCTCACCGAGACCACGCACGTAAACGAACTTATCATTGACCAACGTCAAACCAGATACGCGTTTCAATGCTGCTGCGACAGTAGAGTCACCGATGCGGCCAATCATTTCAGCACCAAGAACGTCGGTAACCACCTCATCGTCCAGGCGTTCATTGATCAGCATTTCTGCCGAACTCTGCAGGCGCCCTTGAACCATCAACTCCTCGATCTGAGGCGCTGCGACTTGAGGCTTGGACTCGATGGCCACCCCGACCTTATCTTCTTCCTGTGCGTAAGCACCGGACGCAAAAGCTGAGACCGCGGTAATAGCCAGTACCAGCGGCGCTCTCTGAAATTTTTCGTTCTTAACCATTACCCAGGCCCCTTTTGTTCCTGTCATTACTGCGGTAGAAGCAAAGAGGGCGCCGGCTCTCCATCTGAACCGGCGCCCTTTCACGGGATTACCCCACCGGCGATTTATTCAAACCACAGCGGCTGAGCGCGGCTACCTTCATGCAGACCGTAGGTCCAGCCATTGGTCCAGTCACTGCCGTTTACACTCAGAGCACCCAGGAAGGCGCGCTCTTGAGGAGAAACGGTTACGCCCATCTGAGCAGCAGCAGCTTCGGTGTAGAAAGCCGGAACACCGCCCAGCAGGACAAACTCACTGTTTGCATTAGCAGTCGGGTCAACCTTGCCAGTAATCGCGATGAATTCGTTACCGCTTGCAGTTGCCCACTCAGCCGCAGTTACGCCGCCAGGCAGGTCGCCTTTAACCTGATCTTCACAGGCAAAAACGTTTGAAGCCAGGCCAGCTTCGCTGCCGTCTACCAGACCAGCCAGAGTCTCGTCACTCTGAATACGCAAGCAGTAGTTGCTACCTTCAGCGCCGTTCTCGTCAGCGGCGAAAGAAGCTACAACCATGGAGTTGGTGATAGTCGGGTAGATACCCTCACGCAGACGCCAGCCAGCACCCGGATCGTGGGTTACGGTGGATGAGGCGGCAGAAACGATACAGGTCAGACCATCAATAACCGGACGGCTGTTGATACCCTGGGAAACGATCTCTGCACGACGGTCAGTTTTAGTGCCGTCGGCCATGTCGTCGTAGCTACCGATACCGTCAGCTTCGATACAGTGGTTACCGTCGGTTTCGCTCTGGATTACCAGTGCGTTGGTGATGGAACCCTGCCAACCTTCGTCGATATCGATGGAGTCGTCACGCACGTAAAGTGCTACGTAGTTTTCGATATTTACCGCACCACCGAACATCTCGATGCCGTCGTCGTAGGTCGCGTAAGCTTCCAGATTATTTACAACGGTGCCGCTACCAACACCGGCAAAGGTCACGCCGTTCAGCTCGTTTCCTTCAACCACCTCGGCACCAGTGTGCTTAACGCGAACGTAGGTCATAACACCAGAACTATCCGCGTTGTTGTCACCACCGTAGTTGGATTCTTGGTCAGAATCGGAACCTTCAGCAGGCAGGCTACACTCACCAGCCAGTGCCAGATCGCTACCAGCAACGGAACCGGTGTAGACACACTTGTTGGTAACACCAAAGCCGTTAATCACCATGCCGCCCCACTGGGAAACATCTTCAGCACCCACAGTGCCGAGAACGTCAGTTTCGGAAGTGAAGGTGATCGGTGCAGTTTCAGTGCCGCGAGCAAAAAGCTGAGAGCCGCGGTTAATTACAACGAAAGACGCTTTGTCTTTAAACGCAATGGTAGCGCCAGCCTGAATTTCCAGAGCCGGGCCGTCACCACCTTCAGTGATACCAGCTGCCGCCAGATCTGCAGCGCTACCATAGCTGGCGCCAACAAACAGGAGGTCGTCGAAGATGTGCGCGCCGCCGTCGGGCAGAGCCGGCAGGTAGAGGTCTTCCATCAGCGGGTTAGAGTAAGAAACGAAGTCGGAACCGTAACGACAGTTCGCACCTTCCGCAGTGCCTTGTACGCCGCTAGCCAGAGCAGCACAGGGGTTTTCTACAGTAGAACCGGGATTGGTTACAGAATTGTCTACGGAGTTATCAACGGTCTGCGGCTCAATATTGATACCGCCGCTGTCACAACCAGCCAGCAGAGCAGAAATCGCAGCCGCCAACAGCAGCTTGTTGCTTACGCGCTTCATAGATCCCCCTAAAGGATGTTATATAAAAGTTTGGTGCTCGACGGTCGCTACTTTGAGCTATCTATTCAGCCCGCACTTGCGACCAAATTGTCGATCAACCTGGAAACAGATTCTTTTATTTCGCTTTCGCGATTTGACGAAGGGGAGTCTAGGAATCGAGTGTTGCGGAAATGTTACGAATGAAAGATACGATAAAAAAAATTTGAACTTTTCTCAAAACCGGTCACTTACCGTCCATATGTTTCAGATATATTGCTTTATGACTTCTTTTTTATTTCCGTTTTGTTGCAGAGGATATGGAGGCGACCTCTGTTGATGCCAGTAGAGACAAGCTGGCTTCAGAGATATCTATAAATGACAGAATAAAATATGGGAAAACCATAGCGATATCTCGAAAGCGATAAGCAGGCGGAAAGCTGGAGGGCTGGAAGGCTGGAAGGCTGGAAGGCGTTCAGTATTCGCCCAGAAGAAATTCCTCTCCGCTGCTCGTCAGCCACAACTGGCAAAGTCGCGCGGGAGGTGCGGTGGGCTGCCGTGGCTCCGCCCAGTCAATGAGTTCGTAATAAACATCCCGGGACGTTCGGGCTTCCAGTCCATCCCGAACCTCAATATAAGGCACGGGCTGTGGCGGATCGCCGTAAAGCTTCAGTATCAGGGGATGGTCGGAGTCCAGGGGCACAACGTCGCCGGTGTTGGTGGTCAACAGGATCCTGGTTTCGTCTTTCGCCGCCTGGGTAATCAGGAAGGGGGCATCCTCGACGCGGATACGCCATTTCTCCACCGGGGTGACCAGAAAATAGTCACCCTTCTCTTTCTTCAAAATACTGGCAAAGAGTTGCACCAGCGGCTGACGCTTGATTTCAGTTCCTTCATGAACCCAGCGTCCATCACTGCAGATAACCAGATCCATGTCTCCACACAGATCCGGATTCCACTTGGCCACCGGGGGGTGGCCACGAAACTCCTCATGCAGTTTCTCTAACTGCTGAAACAGCGGCTCAGCCAAAGCTGCTGCCCGGCATACCACCCGGCGCGGCTGACGGGGCGGCACCACCCACTTTCCCGGCTTCCTCGCCACGACGGCCTGACATATCACCAATATGAACCCCAACATCCATAATGAAATTCATCAGCCCCTCCCGATCCTCTATAACATCGGCGAACGACTTGGAGTGGTATAGCTCGACAGCACCCTGCACCAGCGCCCAATAGGTGGAGTAGTAATAGTAGGCAGGCACTTCTTTCAAGACGCCCTGCTCCATCCGGCGCTCAAACACCCGGTTCAGTGCAGAGGCGTTGGAATTCCTTAGAGCGTGAAGCTCAGCGATCATTTCCGGCGCCAGATTCAGCGCAATAATCTTCTCTTCAAGGCGCTGGAACAGGCGGTCTCGTGCCGGATCCGCCATCCGGGATTCGAAGTAAGCCCGGGCTGGCGCGGTAATATCGCCCTGCTCTGCCGTAGCCACAGCGGACTTCAGCCGCTCGGTGAGGGACTTCTCGTAATCCATAAGCAGCCGCATGTAAATCTCGGTTTTCGAGATGAAATGCTTATAGATGGTGCCCTTGCCGATATCGACACGCTCTGCGATCTGCTCGACGGTTACTTTCTCTTCACCGTGCTCCAGCAGCAGCTCCAGTGCCGCATCCAGGATACGCTGCTCCCGCGCACGAAAACGCTGAACCTTTTCTTTTGCCTTATCCATACTTCCGACCTTAGCTGTCCGTGTATTTGGAGACTGAAATTGACTATTCATTCATGAATGATAGGCAATTCCCCGGCGATGGAAAAGCAATTACCCAATCTATCAGGGGACCTCGCGCCTATTTATTGACCAACCCCACCCCTGCCGACTGCTCAGCCGACCATCCGACTGGCACCAAATCTTCTCGCGGCTACAGGCCTTCGAGTGCACTCCATCACTTTTCATTTATAGCAGCCACATAGAGGGAACCAGCCTCTTTTGCCACTGCGCCGGCCCGATACCCGCCCATAGATGCATTTGACGCCAAAAAGTACACAAAGCGTGCACTGCGCACAGAATATCTTTGCGCGCAATATTATGTTTTTGCACTCAACAATAACTTGGAGATACCTATGCAGACATTCTGAATCTTCATAATCCGTTCGAGACGCGCCAGAAAGTTGCCGGCGCGACCATTCAAGAAATAATAAAGAAGCAACAATATGAATAAGAACCTGAAGAGGATTTCCGCTAATTCGATAATTACGGGAGTCACAGCCATATTAATCGGTGCAGCCTGCCAGGTATCCGCTGCGCCCTCACCAGCAACCCCTTCGCCATCCAACATGACTCATGGGATCGCGATTACTCCAACCCCAAATGCAGACCCGGTAACAGCGCCGGTAGAGCCACGCTACACACCGGAGGAGCAAACGGTCTCTGCAGCCGTGCAGACGTTCGCAATCCAGGCAGCGGTTGAGCCGCTCGCAACCTGTGATGCTGCGGGCTACGCGCAATACAGTGGCCAAACACTCGTAGATCATATCCTGGCCTCTGAAACCAGCTGTATCAATGATCTCTATGAAGGCAACAGCACCAGTTTTGCGAGCTTCACCCAGCAAAAGATGATTACAGTTGCCACTGCTGCCGAGAACATGGCGGAGTCATTTGACATATCAGCGGAAGATAGCAGCATTAACAAGCTGTTTTATTTCCTTCGCACCGGGTACTACATTGAGTACTACTATCCCGACGACGTCTCCTTCAATACCAGCGTTCAGAACGCCGTTGTTGACGCGCTCGATGCATTTACGGCAAATCCGGACTTCTACGCCGTATCCGATACGGCCGGCGACGCGACCATTGACGCGATCGTCTTGATTGATAGCGCGCAAGAAAACACGCGCTATCTGCCAGTCGTCAAGCGCTGGCTCCAGGACTGGGATCAGGATGCCGCCAGTTACAGCCGCATGCGCGCCTCGGTCAACGGTATCTTTACCGTGCTGTTTCGCGGACATTACTCGTCTGACTTCATTGACCAAACCAGCAGCGATACCCAGCTGATTCAACTTCTCGGTGACTTTGCCCGCTCCGACTGGATGCTCGATACCGACGCCCAGTTCATGCAGGAAAATGCCGCGCGAGAACTCACACGTTTCCTGCAATATGAGACCGCGCCGATCTACGACACCGTGGTAGCGGAGACCAATCAGCTGCTCAACCGGTACAGTATGACGGGCACAGGGAAATCCGTTTGGATCGCGGCAGCCGGCAACGCTGACTACTACGGTAACTGCAGTGATTTCGGGATTTGCGGTTTCGAGGAAGACCTCCAACAACAGGTACTGGCCGACCAGTACACCTGCAGTAGTTCCCTGAAGATTCTCGCTCAGGACATGACCCAGACACAGATGACGGACTCCTGTGGCAAACTGTCCGATCAGGAAACCTACTTCCACCAGCTGTTGGCGACCAACTACAACCCCGTTGCAGACGACCAGAACACCGACCTGGAAGTTGTGGTCTTCGACGATTGGGATGAGTACAACACCTACGCCCCGCTGTTTTACGGCATCAGCACCAATAACGGAGGCATGTACCTGGAAGGCGACCCCTCCGCTGCCGACAACCAGGCCCGCTTTATCGCCCACGAAGCCGACTGGCTGCGTCCGGAGTTTGAAGTCTGGAACCTGACTCACGAATACGTCCACTACCTGGATGGCCGCTACAACCTCTATGGCGGTTTTGGCGATGCACAGACCAGCAGCCACAAAACCGTGTGGTGGATCGAGGGTCTGGCAGAATATGTCTCCAAGCAGGACTACAACGATACTGCCATCGAAATGGCGCGTACCGGTGCGTACAACCTGAGTGACATTTTCGCCAACAACTACAGCAGTGGACAGGACCGTATCTACCGCTGGGGCTATCTCGCGGTACGTTTCATGTTCGAGAAACATCACAGCGAAGTCACTCAGATTCTCACCTACCTGCGGGCCGGTAACTACGACGGGTACCTGAGTTACATCAACAATATCGGTTCGACATACGACAGTGAGTGGCAAACCTGGCTGCAGCAGGTCGAAAGTACGTCCGATGGCGGTGGTAGCGATGGCGGCGACGATGGTGGTGATAACGGCGGTGATGATGGCGGAGACAACGGTGGTGATGACGGCGGTCAGGGCGATGGCCTCATCAACAATGTAGAAGTCACCGGCATTGCAGTTTCCACCGCAGGTGACGACCTTCACTACTACATCGACGTGCCGGAAAACGCTGAAAACCTCAGTATCGCTATCAGCGGCGGCAGCGGCGACGCCGACCTGTACGTCCGCTATGGAAGTGAAGCTACGGATACAGAATACAGCTGCCGTCCGTACATCGGTGGCAATACCGAGGTCTGTGATATCGCCAGCCCGCAATCTGGCCGTTGGTATGTTCGCCTCAAGGCCTATCAGGCATTCTCCGGCGTCAGCCTCCTTGCAAGCTACTCGGAAGGCAGCACTACAAGTTGTAGTGGCACACCAGTTTCCTATGGGGCCATTGAGCTGAACGCAACCACCTGCGTCAGCGATAGCAGCACTATCAACTACTACTACACCTATATCCCAAGTGGCACCAACAGCCTGACGGTGAAGCTGTCCGGTGGCGAAGGCAATGCGGATTTGTATGTATACGATGCAACCTGGGCGACATCGACCTCATACGACCAGCGCTCCACCAACGCCGGTAACAACGAAACTATCACCATCAGCCAACCGGATTCAGGTTGGTACTACATTTCAGTCATTGCCACTGAACCATTTTCTGGCACGGCAATTCAGTTGATTAGCAACTAAATCCACTGAACGATGCTCCCCCGGCGTGTGTCCGGGGGAGCCATTGGGATCAATTTTCCACCAACCCGTCTTCGCCCATTCGCAATACAGCACCTTCCCCTATTGCCCACATCACAACTTATGCTATTGTGCGCAATATAAATATAAAGATCCTGGCAATGGAGAAGGCACATGCCCAGCAAGCGGTTATCAGTAATTGTAAGTTTTGTCCTCACATGTGTTTTACAGACATCCTGTGATACACAAAAAGAGCACGACGCATTCCTCGCGCAAATCGCGAATGACGAAACTGAACTCTGGAAGATCGGCGAGGCCCATACGCCGTCGAACCTGCGCAAAGTACTCATATCGCTTGATCGACAACTCTCGCGGGATACACCCGACTTCCAGACCGTCGATCGTTCACTCTACTATCTCCGCGCCTACAGCTATTTCGGACCGCAAGACTCCATAGATCACCTGAACTGGATGGCACTGGACAAGGTAGTGAGCAAACTTCGCCAGCATGCGATGTTCACTGCGCTCAACGACCAGGCCGCGCGCCTGCATGAACATTTTGCCGTCACCCTGTACCGCTACTACAATCACTCGCCTCTCGACGCCAACCTGAGCTCCCAGTTACCCGCGCTATTCGCGGTCCTGAACCGGATGCAAGATAAAGTGCTGAGCGAGGCAGAGAAGTACGCGCTCTGGGAAAGTTTTCGCGCATTAGGGTTTCTCGGTTATGAAGCCCGCAGTAATAGCGTTATTTCCGAAGCACTCACCGCCAGCGGCTTCAGCGAAAAGGCACTGCTAAACTTCGCGAGAAGCACCAACGCATTTATCGAAGGCCAGGACTGGCCTCTGAGCCACAGCCTATGGGCACTGGGAAATTTACAGCTTCTCCAGAAGGAGGAGGATGCCGCAAAAGCCCTCGACGACACCGTCTGGAAACTCCTTACCCGGGACCTGCCCCAACTAAGTGATAATGACAGTCAAAAGCTATATACCCGCCCTTACCTGGTCACTTCGTTTCGTGGCAAAAGCGCTTGCGAAAACGAATTTACCGGACGCTGTGTTTTTCCAAGTGACACAGAGGCACTACCAATAAAACACGATTGCTCAGCAACGCTGTACATCCGGGCCAACTCAATGAGTGCAGATGCGCTGGAGGCCGCATGCCGGACGCTGCTCGCACAGGAAGACGACTTCCACCACAAGCTGGCCAGTAACCGGCAACCGGTGGCCAATGACCACAATGATGCGCTGGAAGTTGTGGTATTTGACAACTACAGCCAGTACAACCAGTTCGCATCACTATTGTTTGATATCAACACAGACAATGGCGGCATGTTTCTCGAGGGCTCTCCAGAACAGCCGGACAACCAGGCGCGCTTCATTGCTTTTGAGGCCTTTTGGAAGGACCCGGATTTCAGTATCTGGAACCTCGAACACGAATATGTTCACTACCTCGATGGCCGTTTCAACAAGCAGGGAGGCTTCGGCTACTTCCCGAGCCATATGGTGTGGTGGGCGGAAGGTCTCGCCAACTACATCGCCCACGGCGATCACTATGACAGTGCCGAGCGTGACCTGAGAAAAATCAAGCCTTCAGACTACCCGACCCTCAGCGACATTTTCGCCACTGAATATAAAGATGGCGGCACGCGCGTATACACCTGGAGCTATCTCGCTATTCGCTTCCTGTATCAGCAGGATAGCGAAAACCTCGCGAAGCTCGCACACCACCTTCGGGTCGACGATTTCCCGGGCTACCAGAAACAACTGGAAATACTCGCCGAAACGCTGCAACCGCAATTTATCGAGTGGCTGGGCCAGCAGGCGTTCGCACTGGGTGCCAAAGATCAATCGGAAAAACTTCCAAGAAAGTTGTACCGCTACCTCTACCGGGATTACCTACAGCCGGTGCGGCTCACCGCGGGCAAAGATCATCGTCACCTGGGCTGAGCTTGTCCGGGGGGCTGCAACACTGCCCCCTCTCCCCTCCCGAAGGCACACTTGCCAGCGCCCCCCCCGGCAACTGACCGCCTCGGCCCACCTGTAGAAAAACCACCCTAAATAGCTATTGTGTACCAAGTAAACTTTGATATAACCTTTAATTGCTTTTGCACACAACAACAACATGTTTTAGGGAACCAACCAATGAATACATCAAAGAAGCTCCTGACGCTCGCCATTACCGCGGCGGCCAGTCACAGCTCCCTTGTGCATGCGCAAGAGGCTATAGAAGAGAGCAATCTGCTGGGTGATGCAGCACTGGAAGAAGTAGTAGTCACCGGCTCACGTATCCAACGGTCAACTTTTGATACCCCCTCCCCCACAACCATGATCGACAAAGAATCGATCAAAATGACGGGCGAACTGAACCTGAATGAAGTGCTCTCCACCATGCCGCAGTTCGGCTCCGGTCTTGATTCCACCAGCGGCAGCTATTCCTTCGGCAACTCAGGACTGAACGTACTTGACCTGAGGGACCTTGGCGTAAAACGCACTCTCGCGCTGGTCAACGGGCACCGTCCGGTACAGACCACCAGCGATGACAACACGATGGTGACCGAGATCGGCATGATCCCCAGCGAACTGATTGAGCGGGTTGAAGTGCTGACGGGCGGTGCATCCGCTGTATACGGTGCCGATGCCGTGGCCGGTGTGGTCAACTTTATTCTTAGAGACGACTATGACGGTATGTCGTTGCGCGCCCAGGCCGGTGATTCCGATGCTGGCGGCGCCGCGAACAAATCACTCACATTTACCTTCGGTGAAAATTTCGCAGAAGAGCGTGGAAACATCGCACTCTCTCTCGACTATTTCCAACAGGATCCCCTGTACTTCCGCGACCGCAAAAGCGCAGCGGGCAGAAACCGCTACATTCCCAATCCGGAAGATACCGGGCCTGACGATGGAATCCCTGATCAGATCATCCACGACAGCGTCACCTATCAGGATTTCAACATTGACGGCAATGTCTTTGGTGTCTGGAATGGTGCCGCCGGCGACAGCGACTGGTACCAAATTGACGGTGCGGAAGCCGTACTGCGCACCCCCGCAACCGCCATATCCCAGGGCTGGATGGTTACCGATGGCAGCGGCTTTGATCCCAATGCCTACAACTTCGCACGCAGCCCGTATGAGCGTTTGAACAGCTACAGCCGGGTCAACTACGAGATTAGTGAAAGTATCAGTATCGCCGCTGACCTCACTTATTCGGCTACCGAGTCCTATGATGAAATCGATCCGGATTTCATCTTTTCTTCCTGGACTACTGTCGAAGAACTACAGGGCAATGGCGTAACCATTCCCGACAGTGTGCTGACGGTGCTTGATGCCTACGGTGACAACTGGCTGCAACTCCCCTACACCTTCGATGAAGCGGGCCCCCGCTGGCACGAAACCGACCGGGAATACGTCGCCGCCACCGTTACCCTCGAAGGTGAACTGGACAACGGCTGGCAGTGGGACACCTACGTCAGCAGCGGATATACCAGTACCGAGCTCACCCGTGGCAACAACATCCGCTACGACCGCATCGATGCAAATACATTTACCCTGATCGGACCTTGTGTCGAAGCGGGCAACTGCCCGGAGTTTTCCCCGTTCGAGCCGACTTCTGATGCAGTCAACGACTACATCATGGCCACCCATGTCACCACTACGGATATCAAGCAGCACACATTTGCGGCAAATATCACTGGCGACCTGTTTATGGCGCCTGCCGGCATTGTGAAATTTGGTGCTGGCTTTGAGTCGCGCTATGAAAACCTGGATTACCAGCCTTCTGAGCTTTGGGAGTCTGGTGTGCTCAGCTCTCAACAAACCTCCATTGATGACGTAAGCCGAACCGTGCACGAAGCCTACGGAGAATTGCTGGTGCCCATTTTGGCGGACCTGCCACTTGTTGACAGCCTCGAATTTGAAACAGCGGTAAGGGCTGCAGAATACTCAACCGAAAGCGCAAACTTCACCAGCTGGAAAACCGGTCTGAACTGGGCGATCAACGACAGCCTGCGTTTCCGCTCGGTCTATTCCATGGCGGTGCGGGCACCACAGCTGGGCGAAATGTTTCTCGGTACCAGTGTGGGGTATTCAGACCTTACCGACCCCTGCGACTCTGACGAGATCAGCGGCGGGCCGTCTGATGGCCGCCGCGCCGCCAACTGTGCCAGCCTGGGGATCGACGCGGGGTGGGATTCGAACCTAAAAGGCCAGCGCGGCCGCGTAATATCCGAGGGCAATGAAAACCTCACGGAAGAAGAAGCGACCACGTTTACCGCCGGCTTCGTGTTCACCCCGACATTCATTGACGGCCTGAATGTATCGATCGACTACTACGACATCGATCTCAGCGACATGATTGTGCGTTTCGGTGCGAGCAAGACCCTGTCCCTCTGCGTCGACTCAGAAACCGTCAATAATGACTTCTGTAGCCAGATCGTACGCGCAGCTAATGGTGACGTAGAGTCCGTGCGGGATACTTATATCAATGCCGACGGCTCTCGCCGCACCGGTGTCGATATCGAAGCGGACTACAAGTTCAGTCTGGCCGACGCGATCAGTCTGCCGGGGGATCTGCGTTTCAATCTGCTCGCGACGCGCCAGCTGGAACACTCCTACTCTGCCACCGACGGGCTTACCGGAGAATTGATAACAACCGACTACGCGGGCGAATACGGTGTCCCCGACTGGAAAGCGGATCTCAGTACTACGTACTCTTTGAACGACCTGACGCTTCGCCTGACAACCAAGTTCACCCAGGGTGGTCCCATTGATCTGGATGGCCGCGCTGAGCGCTATGAAAACAGCGTGATCAAAGATTCGCTCTACTACAACCTCTGGGCCGGCTATCAAGTCAACGAGGCTGCACAGGCATACGTCGGTGTGAACAACCTCACCGACGAAACCTGGACCGATCACCCCTACACCTCCTGGGGTTCCGCGAACTATTCGCTGCTCGGTCGTTACATGTTTGCCGGAGTCAGCTTCACCTTTTAAGGCAGCACACAGCATTCACCTTGTACTCACAGGTACATGCCCTCCCCGGGCACTTTAGAGAGTCAACCGAACCTCTCTGGTTTTGCGCCGCTCTGCGGCGCCTTTTTTTGCCTGTACAAAAGCACTTTTCACCAACACAAAAAATCCCGGCTTTGGGCCGGGATTTTTTGTGTTGCCTTCTGGGCAATTAACTGGAGACTCAGATTAAAAATCGTAACGGGCTATCAGGCTGAAATAGCGTGCACGGTTTCTGCTTTCGGTAAGACCATAATCCGGGTTTACCAACAGTCCGTTATCCCCCTGAATGCTTCGGATCTCATTGACATCCAGCGGCGCATCGTCATCCAGAACATTGTACACGGTACCTTTCAACAGAAGGTCACCATCAAACAGCGGCATGCGATAGGCCAAAGACAGATCCAGCTGTTTGGTCCATGGCAAGTTACCCGCAGTACCCCTGCGCTTGGGGTTGCCATTTTCGTCGTAGAACGATGCTTCACCATAATATTGGCTGATGCAGTCACTCCAGGGACTGGTATCCGCGCAGCTATCAACTCCCTCTGGATGGATACTGAAATAGTTCTGGGGACGCCCGGAAACCACGGAGCCCACAAGGCCTAGTGTCAGGTTCTCAGAAATATCGTAGAAACCGTTCAGTTTTAACGCATGGCGATGATCATTCGGCAGGTCACCATAACTGTGGTCCATCAAGTCTGCATAGTCATATGACGTAGTCCAACCGGGATCGGCTTGGTTGTTGTCGGTACGCACCAGGCCTTCCGTATTGCCATAGCTGTGAGACCAGGTGTAGGAAACATCCATAAACAGGCGGTCAGTCACTTGTCCGCGCAGGGAGTTCTCCAATGCCAGGTATCGACGGGACGCCTTTGGCAGCGCCAGCTCTTCCGCGCTCAGGCTCACATTGTCTACAGTACCATCGCCGTCAAAATCATAACTGATGTCGACGTCTTCGCCCGGGTTCAGAAGTACGTAGTAGCTCCCCTGCCCCACGTTGTCCTCAATGCCATTCGCCTCCAGATAGTTACTCAATACCGGGCCTATATCGCTATCTTCAATCGAGCGTTTGAGGTCCCGGTAAATACCGCGCACGCCAAATACCATGCCGTCAAAAACCAGGGTTTCCATACCCAAGGTAAACTCGTCTGCATACATGCCTTCGAGGTTACCACTCGCAATCAGGTCAGGCTCAACGATGCCCTGCTGGCGTACCCAGCTGTGTAGCAACTCATCGCGATTTGGTGAACCATCTTCATTCAGCAGCACCCGCCCATTGGCATCTGCTGTGCCCGGCGCGTAGTAATCGAATGTTTCGCGGGAGTAAGAGCCCTGGGTGATGTTCATATTGGCGGACACCGGCTGGTAATAGCGGCCAAAGGTAGCAAAGGCCTTACTGTTGCCGTCACCGTTGAAATCCCACACAGCCTGGATACGCGGGGAAATCCCATCGTTATCCACGAAGGCTTCACCACCAGTCACCGTATTTTCAAACTGCTCGTAGCGTGCGCCCAGGTTCAGGGTGAAGGTATCCGTCATCTCCCATGAATCCTGGACATAGAGTGCTGTGGAAGTAACGGTGGAATCCGTACCCCGCACACGAATACGACGCTCAATAAGATCAGTGCCTTCCGGCTGCAACGATGGATCGTTTACTTTCGCCAAACGCTGCTGCCACCAGCCCCGGGCATCGCCCAGGCCATTCTGATTCTCCTGATAGAACACATCCAGGCTGCTGTAGTCCACACCGAACTTGATCGTGTGATCCAGCAACTCATAACGCAGATCCAGACGAACCTGGTCGCGGATGTAATCTTCATCGTAAATCGTTGAGTCACTGTGATTACTGAAACTTACGCAGGTCCCACGACAGTCATAAACTGACGGAAAACTGTTCAGCGCCGAGTTATAAACGGTTTCCTGTGTTTGCCCGGCAGTAAAGTCCACTGTCAGGGCGTCAGTGAAGCGACCGTTATAGTGCATGCCATACACCTGGCCACCGCTCCGGCTTTTCGTAGTGCCACCAAATTCGCCGATAGCGTCCAGTGCCGGGTCGTAATTGAAGTTATCGTACTGTCCACGCTCTTCGTTATTGATCGCAGTGAAATCCACTGCATGGTTCTCATTGATAAACCAGTCGACAGTTACCAACCAGCGATCTTCCTTACGTGTGCGATCGTAATATGTGGATCCCGATGCCCAGGTGTCGTCCGTCTGTCGCGGACTGAATAGCGCGTAGAAAAATGCCTTGTCCTTGACAATCGGGCCACTCCCCCATACCTGGAACTCCTGGAAATCCATTCCATTCTGTTCCGTATTGATCGCGTATTCACCCGCGGCATTATGAATCGAACCGTGTTGACTACGCAGAGAGTCCGGGTCCACCCGCACCTGTGAGCCAAAATTGAATTCATTGTTACCGGATTTGGAAACCGCATTGATAATGCCACCGAGCGCACCGCCAAACTCGGGATCAATAGCCCCGGTTTTTACCTGCGTCTGACTGATGGCTTCCCAGGGCAATGCAATGGATCCAAGCCCGGTTTTGATATTCGAGACGTTAAGTCCGTTCAGGTAATAGCCATTCTCAGCCGAAGACGCGCCACCAAAACTGGAGGCGCCATTAAACGCGGAGCCACCGGGTGCCACCACGCCGGGGGCCAGCTGCGCCATGGCTTCAAAACCGGTGTTCACCGGCAGCAGTTCCAGTTTTTCCTGGGTAATAACAACACCCGCGGTAGAGCTCGCGGTATCCACTGGCCGCTGTCTGCTGCCAGTAACCTCGATTACTTCGAGTGTTTCCCCATCGCGTGCCAATTGGCCGTCGTAGATTGCCGCCACACCGACCCGAACCAATACCTGGGGCGCGCCCGCAGTGTCATAGCCGTCTTTTTCAAATGCCAACGAATACTCGCCCACCGGCAGGTTGTTGAGGTTGTACTCCCCTTTGGCATTACTGGTTACGGTGCGGGTAAACCCCTTACCCAAATGCCTGACAGTAACCTGGGTGCCGGGCAAGACCTCTCCCGTCGCACTGATTACATGCCCCTTCAAGGTGCCGCCAGAAGTATCGGCAGCCATTGCAATTCCACTGCCCAAGGTCGCGCTGATCGCGAGTGCGAGCAGCCTTTTCTTGATTTCCATGGTCTCTAACCCTCGTTTCAAGTTGAGTTTTTTATTATTTCGCAGCAAATATCTTTGCATGCAATATCAACTTAAACATACCTTGTGTACAATGACAACAAATAACCAATAACGAAAATAGGGTCACACTATGAGCACGTCGAATACGGCGCCAGGCTATATAAATAGCCATAAGAGACGCGATAAAACCGCAACCTTCGAGCGCAGTTTCTATATCGCCAATGTGATGGAAATATTCGAGCGGCTCGCCTGGTACGGCTTCTTCACGCTCTCTTCCCTGTATATGAGTAATCCTACCGAAGACGGCGGTATGGGCTTTTCGGATATCGAGCGCGGAACCATCCAGGGCGTCATTCCCTTTATCCTGTATCTGCTACCGGTATTTACCGGCGCCCTTGGTGACCGCTACGGATATAAGCGTATGTTCTTTATCGCTTTTGCGATCATGACTCCGGCTTACTACTTACTGGGCCAAGTGCAGGGCTTCTGGCCGTTCTTTATTGTTTTACTGTCCGTCGCAATTGGCGCGGCGATATTCAAGCCCCTCGTAGTGGCTACCGTAAGCCGGACCACCAACGCTGAAAATCGCAGTGTCGGTTTTGGTATTTTCTATACGATGATCAATGTGGGCGGTTTTATCGGTCCGATCATTGCCGGTGTAATCAAGGGAATAAGCTGGGAATGGGTATTTGGCGTTACCGCCTTCTGGATTGCGATCAACTTCCTGCTACTGCTGCTATATAAAGATCCTTCCATTCAAGATTCAGGATCTTCTGCGGCCTCGACCGAATTACGATCTGTATTTCGGGATATCGGACTGGTTTTGACCAACCGATCTTTTGTTCTCTATTTATTGATCATGTCCGGGTTCTGGGCCTGCTATAACCAATTGTTCCTCACCCTGCCGCTATATATTCGCGATTTCGTGGATACCTCTCCACTGCTTCGGGAAATCGAAAACCTGTCACCAACCGTCGCCCAGGCGATCGCCAGTACAGACGGCAGGCAAATCAGCCCCGAGTTCATCACCGCGTTCAATTTCGGCAGTATTCTGGCACTACAAATATTCATTAGCCGTTATTGCCGTGGCGTCCCGACAGTCCCCGTGATTGTTTCAGGTACCGTCGTAATGGCCACCAGCTTTCTGTGGCTGGGTTATGGCGTCGTAGCCAGCGGTCTCGGCGTGATCGCGGCGGTACTGTTATTTTCAGTGGGAGAAATGCTCGCCTCCCCCAAAAGCCAGGAATATGTGGCCGAAGTAGCGCCGAAAGAACAGTCTGCGCTGTTCATGGGTTACTACTTTCTGTCCATGGCCCTGGGATTTCTTATCGCTGGCCTGCTGTCCGGATGGGCGTACGCAACCCTGGTCAAGTCCATGAACCGACCGGATCTTTTATGGGGCGGATTTGCCGCACTCGCCATAATTACCGCTATTGGCCAGCTCTGGTATCACCGCCACTTACGTGGCCAACACTAAAGGATCTGTTCAAATGACACGCGTAGAACACGCAAGAAAAGCATTTATTCCGCAGAACATTGATGGGCTGCTAGTGGCAAGCATGGCAAACATCCGCTACCTCAGCGGGTTTGCCAGTGACGAAAACAATGTTGCGGTCCTCCTGCTTACTCCGGAACAACAATTCCTGATTACCGACTACCGCTTTGGTGAGCAGGCGGAAGAGCAATGTGGCGCAACCAATACCCAAGTGGTGGTCCGGGACCGGGCCCGCGAGACCATGGGGCAGCTCATCAACCGGCTGGCGGCGAACGCCGGTATCCAGTGCCTGGGCTTTGAGCCGAATCACTTCATCCATGGGCAGTGGCTGGCGCTCGAGCAGGAACTGACCATGGAGACAAAGGCCGTATCCGATGTCGTCGAAAGACTTCGCCGAATAAAAGATACGGACGAGCAGCATTTCATGCGTGAAGCCGCGAGAATCGGTGACCAGGCACTGGAGCTGCTACTCCCCAAACTCAAGCCCGGCTTGAGTGAGCGCGAAGCCGCACTCGAGCTTGAATATTCCCTGTTCAGGCTCGGCTCCGAGGGACTCGCCTTCCCCACGATCTTTGCTTCGGGGCCACGCAGTGCACGTCCTCACGGTATGCCCAGTGAGCGGCGCATGGAGAACGGGGATTTACTGACCATCGACTTTGGTGCCGTGGTCAATGGGTACCGCTCCGATATGACACGCAGCTTTGTCCTCGGACGCGCTTCCGCCCAGCAGCGTGAAGTTTATGCGCTGGTTCTGGAAGCCCAGCAGCTTGGCCTGGAGGCTGTCATGGCCGGGGTAACCTGCGCAAAGCCTGCCGAGATCGTCAGCCAATTCCTGGCCGACACCCCTTATAGCCGCCATGCAGGCGATGGACTGGGCCACGCCCTTGGACTGGAAACACACGAGAAGCCTTACCTGGCACTTGGTGACGACACATTGATTGTCCCGGGATTTGTAATGACCGTGGAGCCCGGAATTTACATCCCCGGCTGGGGCGGTGTGAGGATTGAAGACGATGTTCTCATAAAAGAGAGCGGGATCGAGGTGCTTAACAGATCGCCCAAGGACCTGATCGAGCTTTAATTTGGCGTGGGCGCTACAACCGTGCCCAAGCTCTCGTTTGTAATGCGTCAGGCGCCCTTGCCCGGGAAACCGGGCAAGGAGTTACTACAGCCAGCCGAAACGGGATATCGCATAGGGATTCACATCCAGCTCCGGCGTCTTGCCCTCAACAAGATCCGCGAGCAACTCGGCCGTTATTGCCGCCTGAGTGAGACCGAGATGCTGATGCCCAAACGCGAAATAGATTTCTTTGTGATTCGGCGCGGGGCCAATCACGGGAAGTGAGTCCGGTAGCGACGGGCGAAAACCCATCCAGCGCGTCGCGCCTTCCCTGGATACATTTGGCAACAGGGCAGCGGCATGCTGATACAGAACATCCGCCCGTTGGTAATTCGGCGGTGCATCCAGCCCCGCCAATTCCACCGTTCCGGCAAGCCGCAGCCCCTCTTCCATTGGCGTCATTACGAATGAGCGCTCGAAAGAAACCATTGGTCGCGAGATTGCGCAATTACTCTGCGGCAACATCAGGTGATACCCGCGCTCAGTATCGAGCGGTACCTTATAGCCCAACTGAGCGGCAAGCGACTTGGACCAGGCGCCAGTGGCCACAATGACGCGGTCAGCTTCAATCTGCCGCCCGTCCTGCAAGATAACCTTGCCGCCCCCACCTTCGACGGCGACCAGCTGACAAACCTCACCCTGCAAAAAGGCCCCACCCTGCGACTGAAATGCGCCCGCGAGCTCCGCAACAAGCCGGTATGGATTGATGCTGTGGGCCGTTTTGGGAAAGAAGAGCCCGCCGGCCACCTGCTGGCCGAGGTCCGGTTCCATTTCCCGCAGCTGGTCCCCACTCATCAACTCTATTTCGACGCCGAAGCTACGCAACAGCTCCACCGTGTTGGCATTTGCCGCAATGGAGGATTCCGACTCATAAATCGTAAGCGCACCATTCTTTGTCATCAGTTCGGAAAGACCGGTACGTGTCAGCAACCGATCATAGCTCTCGATGGACCGGCCATTCAGCGCCCGCAGGCTGTTGCAGGAGGCCCGCGCATTGTGCGGCAACGCGGCCAGCGCGAAGCGCATCAGCCACGGCAGAATCTTCGGAAGATACGACCAGCGAATGGACAAAGGCCCGAGAGGATCACGCAGGATTTTGGGCAGGCTCAGAATGGTCTGCATATTGGCCAGCGGCAAAACCACGTCGGTGGCAAAGTGCCCCGCATTGCCAAATGAACAGCCTCGGCCCGGTGCTTCGCGATCAACTAACAAGACGCTGTGCCCGCGGCTCTGCAACTGCTCAGCAATTGCCGTACCCACGATACCAGCCCCCACCACCAGTGTACCGACCCTGGAGCAGCCACTAACGCTTTTATTCATCGCTTGCGGTACCTTTTCCATTGCGGACAGTATGAACAGCTTCCCGTTTCACTACACCGTTTCCGTAGATATCGCACTAATATCGGCCGAACCCTCGTTTTCCAAAGCGGCAAACGCATCCCGGCTCTGATTTTCCACCCGGTCGTCGTGGACCAGCAGGCAGTCCTCTACACGTACACCACCATATTGACGGAAGCTATCGATTTTTTCCCAATTAACAAGGCGACTGTGACGGGAACGCGACAGCTCAGCAAGCAACATATCCATAAAGTAGATACCGGGCTCAATAGTGACCGCATGCCCAGGCTCAACATTGCGTGCCAAACGCAGGTAAGGCGCCCTTGGATCCCGCAGTTTCGCTGGTTCACGAGGCCCCATCAGGTAGCCCCCAACATCGTGCACTTGCAGCCCGATAAAGTGGCCCAGTCCGCATGGGAAAAACATATTACTGATCCCCTCTGTCACCATGGACTCCGCAGACATCTCAACAAATCCGAATTGCTGAAGGAGTTCAGAAATTTTCAAATGGGCCAACCAGTGCAGCTCCGGGAAGCTCTTCCCAACTTCAACGCTGTCCACCAGGGTACGCTGCACCTGATCCAGCGCAGAGGCCAGTTCCGCATATTCACCGTCTCGAAATGCGTAGGTACGCGTGATATCGCTGGCATAGCCGAGAAAATCCGCACCCGCATCAATCACCAGCGAGTGAATATCCCCTGGCCTCATCGGTTCGCGGTCCGCACCGTGGTAATGCAGAATCGAGCTGTGGCTGTTCATGGCAACAATGTTCGCATAGGGCAATTCTGCCTCCAGCACACCCGCGCCGCGCAGGTAGGCATGATGGATATCGAGTTCAGAGCCCCCGCCAAAAAACGCATCCCGTGCGGCATTGTGGCCTGCAGCACTCAGCAGGTTCGCCCGGCGCATACATTCCGCTTCGTACGGCGTCTTGTAACCGCGGTAGTAATGCAGCTCATCAATCAGGACTGCCGGGTTGAACTGCGCATCCGGCAGCGCCGGCAAACAACCCCGCTCCTCACCAATAAAGGCGCAGCCATCAAGGCTACCAGCCAGCTTAGCCTTTACCTCATCAATAGAAGTCGCCAGTTCAATCGCAAAACAGTCCGTCCAATAGCCCTGCGGATCCTCTGGCGGCTTGTGCCAGTAGTCTTCGGGCTGGAAATAGATTAAGCGCGGCTTGTCACCGATCCGAAAATCAATCGCGCAGTGCGGATGCTCTAGTAGAGGCACCCAGTGTTTGAAGTGTGGATTTACCTTGAACGTATAGTGATTGTCATCGAGGAAAGGGAGCTTGGCGGCGCCGGAAAAGATCACGACACGGTTGTAGCCGGAGGCCGTCAGCGCGCGCTCATGACGCCGGGTGAGCTCCTCTATGTGTTGGGGGTACAGGTCGGCCAGTAGCATGAATAGAGATTCCGCGTTAGTTCGAATATATGTTGGGGTCGCCGTAAGACCACGCCTGTAAAGCCCGGCCCGGCAAAATCCAGTTGACATCACTGGAAATTGTTATTTATTGTACACAATAACACATAAAGGCAAAGCGCTTTTTCTTGCGAACAGCGTCCGAGCCATACACCTACCGCGCAATAATGATGAGGAAGTCAAATGCAGATCAATTGGAGTGGCGTTTTCCCCGCAGCTACTACTCAGTTCAACGCCGATGAGAGCCTGAACATCCCGGCCACCCTGGAACATCTGGAGGTGATGCTGAATGCCGGAATCAACGGCCTGGTAATGCTGGGTACCGTCGGTGAAAACTGCTCCCTGAGCCAGGATGAGAAATTCGCGGTACTGGAAGCAACGGTCAAACATGTGGCGGGCCGGGTACCGGTGCTGACCGGCGTATCCGAGTACACCACTACCCAGGCCCAGGAATTTGCCCGCGCGGCCAAACGCGCCGGCGTGGACGGCCTAATGGTATTGCCCCCCATGTCCTATAAGGCGGACGGCCGGGAGATCGTCGCGCATATCCGCGGTGTAGCCGAAGCAACCGACTTGCCAGTAATGGTGTACAACAACCCTGCGTGCTACGGCGTCGACGTTTCCGCAGAAGCGGTCGCTGAGCTCGCGCAAGTCCCCAATATCGTGGCAGTAAAAGAAGCCTCTGATGATCCGCGCCGCCTGACGGACATCGCCAACCTGGTCGATGAGGACTTCGTACTGTTCTGCGGCGTGGATGACCTGGCCCTGGAAAGCCTGGCACTCGGCGCACACGGCTGGATTTCCGGCCTGGTCAACGCCTTCCCGCAGGAAAACCGCCTGCTTTGGGATCTCGCTACCAGCGGGAAATTCGAAGAAGCGCGCAAGGTCTATCGCTGGTACACCCCCCTGCTCCACCTGGATACCAAACCGAAACTGGTGCAATACATCAAGCTTGCGGTACAGGAATGTGGATACGGCAGTGAATTGTGCCGCAACCCGCGCCTTCCGATTTCTGGCGAGGAGCGCGATGAAGTACTGCGCATCATTCGCCAGGCTATTGCCACCCGCCCAGCCATCAACTGAGCATAATGAGTGGAGAATTTGCGATGTACACAGCTCCTGTCCTAGTGGCGGGTGAGTGGCGTCAAGCGGCCGAGTGCGGCCGCTTCCAACCATTCAACCCCTCCACGCGCGCGGCGATTGACCGTTATTTTCCAGTATCCAGTTGGCGAGACTGCGATGACGCGCTGGAATGTGCCGTTCAAGCAGCGGCACAACTGAAGCAGTTACCCGCCGAAACACGCGCAGCGTTCCTGGAACTCTATGCCAACAAAATTGAAGGCGCCGCGGATGAACTCTGCGAGATCGCCAACGAAGAAACCGGTCTTCCTATTGAACCGCGCCTGCTAAATGTCGAGCTCCCGCGTACCACAAACCAGCTGCGTCAGGCCGCCGCGGCTGCTCGCTCCGGCAGCTGGTCGCAGGCGACCCTGGATACCGCCGCCAATATCCGCACCCTGCGCGCACCGATTGGCCCGGTAATAGTATTCGGCCCGAACAATTTTCCGTTCGCGTTTAACGGTGTAGCCGGCGGTGATTTCGCCGCAGCAATTGCCGCCGGTAATCCGGTCATTGCCAAAGCCCATTCCGCCCACCCGCACACCTGCCAGAAACTCGCAAACCTTGCTCATGCGGCTGCACTTGAAGCTGGCCTGCCAGCGGCAGCCGTGCAGATGCTCTATGGAACGGCGAGAGAAGATGGTTTGCGCCTGGTAAGCGACCCGAGAACCGGTGCGAGCGCCTTTACCGGCTCTCAAAATGCGGGCCTTGCGCTCAAGCGCGCGGCAGATGAAGCCGGCAATCCGATCTACCTTGAGCTATCCAGTATCAATCCGATCGTGATCCTCGAAGGCGCCCTGAAGCAGCGCGGATTCTCCCTCGCGGAGGAATTTGCATCCAGTTGCCTGATGGGCACCGGCCAGTTTTGCACCAACCCGGGTTTGGTCATCCTTCCCGCGGGTGAAAGTGCGGATACCTTCGTGGATCGGTGTACAGCCTTATTTAACGAAGCCCCCGTAGGCACGCTGCTGAATAAAGGTACCGAGGACAATCTCAAGCGCGCTGCGCGCCAACTGTGTGATGCGGGAGCCGAACGACTTACCGCCGAGAACACCCAGGATCCCGATCGCTGCTGTCAGCCCAACACCCTCCTGATGGCAAAAGGGCAACAGTTCTTACAGAACCCCCACGGTTTTCAAACAGAGGCGTTCGGCAATACCGCGCTGATTGTGACGAGCCAGGGTACCGAAGAAACCCGCAAAATCCTTGAATCCCTCGAAGGCAACCTCACCGGCTGTATTTACTCGGCGGAAGACGGTGAAGAGTGCGGCGAAGACGACGCTGTTTACACGCAGCTGGAACCGGTACTGCGTAACAAGGTGGGGCGGCTGCTCAATGACAAGATGCCAACCGGTGTCGCCGTATCACCAGCAATGAATCATGGTGGTCCCTACCCTGCTTCAGGCCACCCCGGATTCACCGCGGTAGGCATACCAGCCTCGATGCAACGATTCAGCAAACTCGAGTGTTACGACAACGTACGCGCTCATCGTTTGCCCGCATTACTTCTGGACCGCAATCCAGGGAAGGCATGGCGACTGATCGACGGCGAATGGACACAGGGTGATGTCACACCACTGTGACAATCCCAGAGTGAATTTTAAAAGCAGTTACGAACCGTTCACCGTAAAATCTAACAATAATCTGGAGAATGTTGGTGTCAGTTCAGTCCAATTTCAGTATCGATGTAATCGATTCCCACACCGGCGGCGAGCCGACACGTGTGGTGGTCGCCGGCGGCCCCGATCTCGGGGACGGCACCATGGCCGAACGGCTACAGCGTTTTCGCGAGCAACACGACCATGTCCGCTCCGCGATTATCTGTGAGCCCAGGGGTTCCGATGTCTGGGTTGGTGCACTGTTGTGTAAACCCGTTAATCCGGAGAACGCCGCGGGGGTACTCTTTTTCAACAACGTGGGTTACCTGGGAATGTGTGGTCACGGCACGATCGGGGTTGCAGTCACTCTGGCGCGCCAGGGACTGATCACGCCCGGTACGCACAGGCTCGAAACTCCCGTTGGCGATATCTCGTTCGTTTTGCACAACAATCACCGGGTAAGCCTGGAGAATGTTTCCAGCTACCGATTTCGGAAAGAGGTATTGGTAGAGGTTCCCGGCATTGGCGCTGTGACGGGTGACGTGGCCTGGGGCGGAAACTGGTTTTTCCTCATCGGCGAGCACGGCCAGTCCCTTGACGCCAGTAACACCGGCCAACTTACCGATTTCTGCTGGCGGGTGCGTCAGGCTCTCAAGCAACAGGGAATTTGCGGGGAAGACGGCCAGGAGATTGACCATATCGAACTCTTCGGCCCGCCATCAGATCCCGGCAAGGCGGACAGCAAGAACTTCGTTCTCTGCCCGGGCAAAGCCTACGACCGATCCCCCTGCGGTACCGGCACCAGCGCAAAACTCGCCTGCCTGTATGCGGACGGGAAGCTCAAGGAAGGCCAGAGCTGGCGACAGGAAAGTATTATCGGCAGTGTCTTCGAGGGCACAGTCCGCAAAGACAACAGCGCAACGGATGAGTGGGAACGGATTATTCCGACGATTACCGGAAGCGCCTATGTCTGTGCTGAATCCAGGCTGATCGTCGATCCCGAAGATCGTTTTGCCTACGGCATCTAAAAGCGCAAAGCTTTAAGTGAAACCCGCGAATCCAAACAGGGACGTTCGGATTCGCACCTTCAGCTTTGCCTTTAGACGGCGTCCTTCGCATTCAAATAGTCGATCATCCTGGAAACGGCCTCGCGCTGCTCACGGATATGGGATGTCAGCGCCTTGCGCGCGCCCTTCCAGTCTTTGGCCAGCAGGCACTCGACAATTTCGCAGTGCTCCCGCGCCATTTCCCGCTTCACCTTTTCATCAATCACAGCGTAATTGAACAGCGCGTTGTAGAAAGGACTGTAGCGTTTGAAAAACTCGACGATATAGCGGTTGCCGCAGCGCTCAATCCAGTAGTCGTGCAGATCGAAATCCAGTTCTGACTTCGCGGCGCCTTTCCCCGGCCTGTTGGCCTTCAGTAATTGCTTGAGCTCGTCGTCGGTAAAATGCCCGCGAGCCAGCTCCAGCGCCTTCAGTTCCAGCATTTCCCGGATATCCAGGTAGTCGTGCATATCCTGCTCACTGAATGGGCGCACTCGCCAGCCACAGCGTGGCACATGCTCGATCAGACCGGCGCCCGCCAGCCGGGAGAAAATCTGCCGGACTACGGTACGCCCGGCGCCATACTGCTCGGCGGTGGCCTGCTCACGCAGGTATTCGGAGTCCTGATTCAGGCTGCGCGCGATCACCTCCTGGCGGATCTCATCATAGAGCTTGCTTTCGGTGGCATCCGGCTTCGGCGACTCGAGCTCCACCCCCTCCAAAGCTTCCGGCAACGCTTCCAGGCGGCCATTCTCCTTACGGCGAATAACTCCCTCTTCCACCAGCTCATCGATCGCGTGGCGCACCGGGGTCAAACTGACCTTATAGTGCTCAGACATCGCCCCCAGCGTAAGCCGGTAAGGAAGGCGGCCTTGCGCCTGAAGAACGGCTTTGACATCAGACTTGATGAATTCAGTAATGGTCATTGGGCCAACACTTGCTATTATTTTCCGCTCCCTGCCGCACTACCGAAGTGTGCCGCAGGTTTGATGGTAAAAATTTTACATAAGATAGGCAGTATCGCCCATGTTGGAAAAGCTGAGCAAGTTACTCGATGTCGAGCAGCTGGACACCAATCTCTTTCGCAGTCGTCAGCACGTGGAAAATCACCGCAAAGTACTGTTCGGCGGGCAGGTGCTCGGACAGGCGCTGATGGCCGCTGCCCGCACTGTGGATGGGCGGCTGCCGCACTCCTTGCACGCGTACTTCCTGCGCCCGGGCAGCAGCGAAAAGCCAGTTATTTATGATGTAGACCCAATTCGGGATGGAGGCAGCTTTACCACCCGCCGTATTGTTGCTCGCCAGAACGGTAAAGCCATCTTCAATATGTCGGCCTCCTTCCAGATCGACGAGCCCGGCTTTGACCACCAGGACTCAATGCCCATCGATGGCGTCGTTCCCCCGGAGGGTTTAAAAAACACCCAGGAACTGGCTGAAGACATGGGCATGCAGACCGCTGCGGACGACCAGCGCCGTTTCATGGTCGACTTCCGCCCGGTGGATCCCAAAAGCTACTTTGACCACACCGCCCGCGAAGCCCGCTGCATGTTCTGGTTTAAAGTCGACGACAGCCTGTCGGACGATCCGATCGAACACCGCAGTGCACTTTGCTACGCTTCCGATATGGCACTGCTCGGGACCAGCCTGCAGCCCCACCCTATCTCCCTGTACGACCGCGACCTAATGCCGGCGAGCCTGGACCACGCCATGTGGTTCCACCGCAAGTTCCGCGCGGATGAATGGCTGCTCTATGTTACTGACAGCCCTTCCGCCAGTGGCGCCCGCGGCTACTGCCGCGGACAGATTTTCACCCGTGACGGGATACTGGTCGCCTCGACCACTCAGGAAGGTTTGATCCGCCAGATCAAGGGCTGACGCGGGCTGGAATAATATTTTCCACCCTCACACTAAATTTAATGAAATCAGTGGTTTACAGATGCGCGGCGGCTGCTATAATGCCGCCCACTTCTTCAGGAAGAGGAAGAAAATCTCGATCTCACACTGAGACGAGACCAAAATCGGTGAGTAGCGCAGCCTGGTAGCGCACTTCGTTCGGGACGAAGGGGTCGGAGGTTCGAATCCTCTCTCACCGACCAGATTCTCTAAGCCCTTGATAATTCAAGGGTTTTTCCTTCTCGGTCAACCCTGACCAAATCAATTGCTTCACAAATGCCCGTCAGATTGCTTCACATTTGGAGCCTTTCCGCGTGGGTCGCTATATCATTTTAAGCATGAGACAGAAGAGCAACGGCTATTGGTACATCCGAGAGCGAGTACCTGTCGATGTCCAGGGCGTCATCGGCAAGAAATACTTCGAACGGTCGCTTAAAACCAAGGACAAGGACGAAGCCGCCGCCCGTGCAATTGACGCAAAAGCAGAGCTTGCGGCGCAGGTCGCAGAAGCCCGATTGAAGCTCGCACCGAAACGCAAAGACGACACTGAGCTTAAGCACCGCGACCACTACGCGTTCGCTGATATGGTCATTGATTACCAAGACGAGCTGATTGGCAACACTAGGGACATCTCGGAGTACATCGAGTATCTCAAGGGTTACGCCCCGGACATGGCAGCTAGCAAGGACGCAGCGGACCGACTCCTACTCGATTTCCTTACCGCCCGAAAGATCCCCCTCTCCCCAAACAGCAAAGCCTTTAAAGGCATCAGCACTGCTTTACAAAGCAAGTGGGTCGCCATCCTCAAGACCCTAGCCTATCGCGGCGGCAATAACTGGGGGCAGGCGACAGATACCTCACTTACCTCAGAGCATCTCTCCGAAGCTGGCCGTTCACTTCTTGATAACTCTGTGTCCATCTCTGAGCTGTACGATGAGTACAAAGCAGAAGAGAGGGCCACCACTCCAAAAAACAAACAGACCACCCTTACAGAGCGCTTCAGAGCCGTTGATCAAGTGGTGCGGTTATTCGGCGATTACATGGGCGGTGACGTATCTGTGCGTCGCGTGACCAGTCAGGATGCTTCGAATTTTTTGTCGAAGCTGGTAATGCGACCAGTAACTAAAAAGCCGGATGTAAAAGCCCAATCTTTGGACAAACAAATTGAACTTGCAGCCAAGCAAGATATGCCTCGTGTTGCGCTGAAGACGGTAAAGAAAGACATGCGGTTACTCCAGGCTGTCTTCACTTATGCTGTAGACAAACACTACATCAAAGAAAACCCTTTCGCCGGTGCATTGAAGCGGATCGACAGGAAGGTGTCAGCCGCACCTGTGAAAAAGACCGGTTACTCAGACGAGGACGTTAAAAAGGCATTTAGTTCAGATCTCTTCCGCACCAGATATCAGCCAGTACGAGCGAACGACGCCGACTACAGTAGCGCCTTTTTCTGGGTTCCGCTCATCTGCTATTACACCGGAGCAAGACTTAACGAGGTGGCACAGCTTCACCTAACAGACGTCCGCCAAGAAGAAGGCATCTGGTGTATCGACATTAACTCCGCGTCTGACGACAAGCGTACAAAGAACGGGCTGTCTCGAGTCGTACCCTTACATCAGCATTTAATTGACCTAGGATTCCTGGAGTACATCGAAGAAGGGAAACGGCAGCACAGTCTGAAGCACACAGCCACGAGCCACAGAGTGTTCCCAGAACTGCGCCCAAATGCCGATGGCAGTCTCGCTGCCAACCTCAGTAAGGCAATTGGAAGACGCCTGAAAGCCTCAGGTATCGCCCCTACCCTTCAGCCTGTCCACGGTTTCCGCCATGCCTTCAAGACTGCATGTCGCCGCCTCAACGTCCCTGAGGACGTACACGATGCAATCACCGGCCACTCTGGGACATCCGTGGGGCGGACTTACGGTGGTATCGGTGTAGCTACGGCTAACGATGTTGTGCAGTGCATTGAGCGCGTGAAGCTTCCTGTGTCTCACTTTACTGAATTGAAATAAGAAGTAAAAAGGGCAGTTCAGCGCCACCCCCTAGTGTGGCGATTGGCTCCCACCACAATATGAGACCCGGTAAATTGACAATTGAGCAAAGTCGCAAATTTCTTTAGCAAGAGAAAACTCGATGCACTTTATTGGCCTCCCAAATGGGGCCATCAATGTGTCCAGCAATCTCCGTTCCGTCATGCCCTGAGCCGCAACAATAACAGTCTTTGCGGCAGGAGAATGAAGATAGTAAAGTCAAACCTTCAGAATTCCCCAAAAGCTTGCTCATAGTTGTGTTATTCATCGGTGCAATTGGCTTGGCTTTTGTACGCTTCATTACCTGAAACGCAGTCAACGAAGAACAATAAGGATCGATTATGCCCTTAAGCAGAGAAACCAGAAGATTGGCCGCAAAATGGCAACGAGGTGATTTCCCTAAGCATTTGGAGTGGATTGAGATTAATGGTGTCCGGGGGTGGACCGGTCAACGAGTGGACTTTAACTTCCCAATTGTCGCTATCTGCGGAGAAAATGGAGCCGGAAAAAGCACCATCATTCAAGCTGCAGCAAGTATTTATGACTCAGCTTCTGACGAAAAAAACTTCGCTTCGACCTTCTTCCCTGATACAGCCTGGGACAAGCTATCCGGGGTGGCCATAAAAGCATCAGTCAGAGAGGGCACCAACTCAACAGAGGTCTCAGTCCGCAAGCCCACTACGAGATGGCGAGGCAATGACACAAGAAAAGTACGCCCTGTAAAATATTTGGATCTACGGCGCATTCAGCCCATATCTGCCCGAACAGGCTATGCACGCTTAGCTAAACCCGCCCTGAATGAAGCGACCTCTCAGAATTTTGAAGATATTGCTTTGCAGCGATTCTCTAACATTGTGGGAAAAACATACTCTTCAGCCAGACAAGCAACTACCAATTTAGATGAGAGCAGAAATATTCCAGTTGTTTCTCATGGCGGGGCTGAATATTCAGGCTTTCACCAAGGAGCTGGCGAAGCGACGATTGCCGACTTAATTGCCATTGAGATCCCTCAATATAGTATCGTCCTCATTGATGAAATCGAAACATCTCTCCATCCTAGGGCGCAAAGGCGGTTAATTCGCGATTTGGCTGAAATTTCCAGAACCAAGCTCGTTCAATTCATTCTTACAACACATTCTCCGTATGTATTAGAGGAACTACCTCCCCCCGCGAGAGTCTACGTTTTTAAAAATGGTACTGAAAAATCTGTTGTACCTGGTGTTAGTCCTGAGTTCGCGTTGTCAAAAATGGATGAGGAGGCCCACCCTGAACTAGATATATATGTCGAGGACGACGCGGCAAAGATACTTGTCGAGGAAATTCTTGCGAAGAGATCATTAAACAACCTTTCGAGATGTTCGATCTCTGCATTTGGGGCAGCCTCTGTAGGTAAAGCACTTGGTCAAATGGTTGAGGGCGATAGGTTTTCAAGACCTACAGTAGTCATCCTGGATGGAGATCAAGATCCTGCGCCGGGATGTCTCATCCTTCCCGGAGAAGATGCTCCAGAGCGGCGAATTTTTGAAGATTTACAGCAAATGGGGTGGACAGGCATAGCCCCCCTTATCAATCGCTCTCATTCGGACTTGGTCGGCGCTGCGGAGAACGCGATAACGCTAGCCGATCATCATAAGTGGGTTAAATCGGTAGCGGACCGCATGACTTTGGGAGCTGATGAGCTTTGGAGAGCAATGAGTCGTGTATGGATTAATCATTGCGCTCCTGAGAATGTCGCTGAGGACATTATTGATTGCATATCTGATCACTTAGAAACGGAAATACTTATTGCATAGAAGCACATGAATGCTTTCCGTGTACCAGCTAGTTATTCAATAAGTATCTAAGGCAACCTACTTCCTGTACAGCCTTACAAACCTGTAAACTTTTTTATGTTTCTATTGTGAAGTTCACCGGCACCGAGGGTGCCATGCCCCCCCGCTTCTAACCTTCTACCTTGAGCGCTTGGAAGCAAAAAAAAGGGGCGACCCGGAGCATGACGTTTTGTCAGACTTCGAGTCGCCCCTTTTTTCATTTCTGCTTATCGGATCTTGAACCCGTAATCTTTGGCGTAACGCTCCAGCAACTGGTTGAACGTCACTGCAGAACCTCGAGCCAGACCCACAGCGGCGCGGCGAACCTCTGCTGCTCCTTTCGGTGAGCTGGTCGCAACGTCCAACACTCGGTCAATATCGTACCCAGGCAAGTGGAAGCTGAGATGTTCCTCCAGCGTATCCATTCCCTGGTCAACAACTTCCCCCAACATCTCGATGGTGTCAGAGACAGAGCAACCGGCTTTCGCTGACAGCTCTTCGATGGCCAGAGTATCATCATCCAGGCAGCGCTCGAGAGCGTCGGCACCGACCAAGGACTCAGCCAGTCGGAGCTGTCCCTGCAACACCTGAGCCGTTTGATACTCCTCTGCGCCCTCTTCCACTTCTTCCCCTTCATCGGAGTAGAAGCCGTCCCCATCGACAAGACCGGCAGTCTTCGCATCGCCAAGACGCATGGTCGCCCCTGCAATCTCAATGATGGTGTCGTCGGTCATACGCTCCTGCAGTCGACCATCAGCATCGTACAGCGCGCCTGTCGGGGTGGCGTACTGCTCCTGTCGGCGCTTCTCTGCGTACTGGCGGTCAATCTCTGCGTGGGACGCTGCGAGACTCTGGGTCGCGGCCCATTGCTGCGCCTCTGCTTCAGATTGGAAGGTGGGCTCAAAGTCGGCTCCAGGCAGATCCTTGCCTCGTAGGTCGTTGAGTTCGTCGTAAATGTTGTAGCTGTTCATGTGATTTTTCCGTGGTGGTTGGGTGATGGGATTGGTGATAGGTGGGTGAGAGTCAGGACTTGAGGTCGGACTCGAGGTGGGCTGTGAGTCGACGCTTGAATCTCAGTTCAGCGCCGTAGGCTGCCAGGGCGTTGTTGAGGATCTCGGTGTCTGACAATGCGTCCTCACCGGTTTGCCTCTTCAATTCCTTTCTCAAATTCTTGAGTAGGACAAAGCTGGCATCGACCTGGACTGTCTTCTTCCGCTCGGCTGCTCGCTTGCGCTTCTGCCAGTCTCTGCGCTTCTGTCGCGCCCTTTCTTCGGTGTACGCGGGTGAGACTGGGGGATGCGCCCAGATGGACTGAGGGGCGCTCACAGGGCGACTCCGACAAGGCAGAGGAGAAGGAAAAGACCATTGATGGTGAAGGATGCGTGATCGTAGGTGGACATTGGGTGGACTCCGGTTAAGTGATGATTCCGGCCTTCTTGGCGTCGGTGACAAGGCGCTCAAAAGTGATCGAACGAGACACAGAGGTGCGGTGTCGATCCTTCGCGACTTCTCGTGCGTAGCGGTCGAAGGCCTCGAGTACTGAGCCAGCTACTCGGATGTGGACTTGGCGAGTGTCTTTGCGGGACTGTTGTTCGCGGCGGTTGATCATGGGTGTGGTTCTCTTGGTGGATTGGTATCAAGTGGGTAAAACAGAGACCCCAGCCGAAACCGGGGCCAAAGACCTGAGGTGGACTCATGACAGCCCAGATGGAGAGAGGAAGATTTCTCACTCCTAGTGGTCGTGTTACTGGTAGCGGGTGGGATTCGTACAGGTGGACAGGTACGGGTGTACGCGGACAGGTACGGGGTGAGACTCGGGGTGGACGTTTGGTAGGCGCTAGGTCACGACAGCTCGCGAAGTTTGCCGACCATCGCTGAGATATTGCGGATCAGTTCGACGGCGAGTTTCTCCGCGCTCTTCTCCACGCGGCCTTCGAGTTTCGCTGAGTCACGAGCCAAGGTTCCCCAGGCTTCGTCCATGCGTTTCTCGACGCGGGCTTTCTTCTCTTCGTAGTTCTCGACCTTGGCTTCTTTCACCGGCAGAGGCTTGCGCTCCATCGAGACTGTCTCTTCGTCGAGACTATCGGAGAAAAGAGAAGACGGAGGGACGTCGCGGGTGAGACTCGGGGTTTGTTCATTTTCGATCACTGATCGTTTTTGAACACCTGAGATGGTTCCTATAGATGCGCCTGTCTCCTCCGCGATCTCACGGACTGACATATCGTTCTCCTTCGCGGCGACAATCACTTCATCGCGACACTCCTTTAGGATGTTCCGGTAGTCAGCGGTAAGTCGACGCAGAGTGGGCAGGGGGATCTGCGTCATGGCCTGCACCTCATTCAGGTCCAGCATCATTCCTTTATGGAAGCGCTCCTTCATCCCGTCCATCTGGCAGATCTGCTCCAGGTATCCGCGATTGTCTTCGTCGGTCGCCTTCTTCTTACCGAACACATTGGCGGAGTGCGCGAAGAGCTTGGCGTCATTTAGTTTGTATCCGGTGTGCAGCCGTGCCAGGACATCGGTACGACCCAGCTCCTCCCGAGCCAGGACGCGATGATAACCATCGGCCAGGACATACATCTCTTCACCTGTAAGTGGTGAGGTGAGCGCGAAGACGTCGACCGGCTCCATCTCGACGTTGCTGGAGAGCAGAGTGGAGAAAAGAGAAGACGCACCGGGGCCGGGGGTCAGACTCGGGGACTGGACATTTTGGCAACTTGCCGTTTTGTCCAGAGGGGTGGTCGCGGGTGAGGCTCGGGGTTTGGCCATTTTCCGCCACTGGCGGTTTTTGGCCAGAGCGGTGACCGGGGCTAGGCTAGGGGCATTAACATTTTGGCAACTTGCCGTTTTGTTATATTCCTTCACACACAGGCTCGGGGCTTGTCCGGTTTCTATCACTGATAGTTGTCGGACACCTCCTACCACCTAGCGTTTACAACAGGGACACGCATACATAAACGGGAATATAACGTGCCACAAGGAGACAAAGGGACAACCCAGCGTCCACCCATCGTCAACACTGCGCTGTCCCTCTGCTCCACCCACGAAACACACAACCAGCCAGACCACCAGGAGCGCGGGGTGTGGCGCTGGATGTAAGACCACCAGGAGCGCGGAGTGGACGCTTGGTGGACTTGAGGAGACCTCGCGAAAGGCTGTAGTCCTTCGCTGGCTCTCACTCCCTCCTTTCTTCCCTTACCAATACAACGTGAGTCACTGCTCTGTGTCTGCCCCTGCCGGGGTTCACACAGAGTCTTACGCCTAGGTGTACTGGGTATGGTTATTACCAATAAGAGATAAGAGGTAGCGAGGAGCACAGGACTACACCCCTGTGTCCACCTACTACCGTGGATCACACAGGGTTACACCCTGGCCTTACCACTAGGTGTATTACCTTGGGACGGACTGGGGGCTCCTAGTGGTCGTGTTACTAAATATGCTGCCGAATGATCACTATTCTTATAATTATGCTTTGACATGAATCAGGGGCAGACAATCATGCTAGACCAGAATACCCTCAGATGGACACCCCGTAGACTCCAGGTCTACACCCTGAGACACCCTCAGAAGGCCTCAGGCTGGCGCTGAGTTCAACCCACCCAAGGACAGCGGGGAGACGCTGAGAGAGCCTCAGGTGGGCGCTGAGTGGCCTCAAGCTGCGAGATACTTGTACAGAGTGGAGAGACCAATCTTGAGCTGCTTCGCTGCGTCCTTCTTCGAGACACCCTGAGAGATCAGGAGCTTGGCAGTCTCGACGGTCTTGGGATCCAGGGCGGAGCGGCCTTTGTACTTGCCTTCCTTCTTCGCTCGCTCAATACCGATACGTTGGCGCTCCAGGAGCTGCTCTCGCTCCATCTTCGCGAGGCCTGCCATTACAGTGAGAATCATCTCTCCTGCAGGACTGGTGACGTCTGCGCCCCCGAGCTGGTCAATGATCAGGTGGACGCCCCGCGCCTTGAGATCCTCAGCCACCTTGAGTACCTCCTGGGTATTCCGACCGATACGAGAGACCTCCTTCACGATGAGGCTGTCTCCCTTCTCCAGGCGCTCCAGGAGCTTCTTGAACTTCGGGCGCTCGGTGGTGGTGCCGGTGAATGACTCCTGGACAGACAGGTCGTGGGCGTACCGTTCCGCGAGGTATTCGGCTTGTTGCGCTGCGTTCTGTTCTTCGGTGGATACGCGGGAGTAAATGTAAGCGGTCATGTTCTTCTCATTTTCTCGATAGGCCCTAAGATGTGTGCAGAATACGAGAATTCTATTTTTCAGACAACCCCAAATAGAAAGCCTGGAGAGTTCTCGCTAGGGATTACCCCAAAGAGAAAGAGAGAGGCGTGATCAGGTGGAATTGGTGGACGCGGGAGAAGTAACGTCTCCGGTGTCTCCTCACTTCACCTCTCCGCGTCTTGGGTCTTCCCCGCGTCGACGCTGCGTCACCCACAGTGGAAAAGACAGAGGCAGTGAGGCGGCGAGAGAGAGGGCTGGGTGGTGGACGCGGCGTGGACTGAAGGTGGACGCGGTGAAACGCTGGGAGAAAGGCTCTTTCTTCGCGCCCTGGAAAGGCATGGGTACGGGGGGAGACGCCGAATCCAGATACATTGGAAAGGGCGCAGAGGTGCGAGCCAAAAACAAAAGTGACTATTTATTGCCCAGCGTTCACGAGTAGTAATTCGAGTTGTACAGCAGCCCCCGGCGGCTCTCGATGTACTGCTTTTCGATACGGCGGATCTCTCGCACGGATTTCGCCGCGCTACCTGAATACACCTCGCGAAAGCTGAAGGCCTCCTCTCCAAGCTCGTCATAATCGTCCTGCAGCTCCTCGACGTAATGGAGCCGTTCCGCAGTGAGTACAAGTGTCGATACCAACGACGCTCGACCACTATGGAAGACCCAATGTAGGCCTTACCGGTGTACAGGTTGGTGATCATGTAAATTGAGTGCCTCTCCTGCGCCTCCTTGTCCCCGCGCTTCTCTGCGTAGGCCCCGAGTTCCTTCTTGGTGGTTTTCATGTGGTGGACTCTGGGTAGGATTGCTGAGCTAAAATGTGGAGTGCAACTAATCTGATAGTGAATTTAATGACTGAAAATAACAAAAGGGTGGATTGGGCCACTTTCCGAAAGTTCGTCGAAGAGTTTTCAAACGAGTCGGATAGAGCCGCAGTAATATTGGGGGCAGCGAAGCTAGATGAATTGCTTTATCAACTAGTTAAAGCCCGCCTCATACCGGACTCAGGTGGTCGGGATGAGCTTTTAGACGGAGACGGTCCTCTGGGGACGTATAGCTCAAGAATCAGCATGGCATTTCGCCTGGGACTTATAACTGCAGAGTTTTGTCGTGCCCTCCATTTGATACGTCGCATAAGAAATTCGTTCGCACATGAAATCGCTGGCTGCACTCTGGAAACAGGCGCCCATGCTGACCGTGTTAGAGAGTTAGCGAGGCCGTTTTTGCACCTTGATTTTTGCGTCCAGTTCAGAAAACTCCTCTTCACATCCGAACACCGGGAAGGACCTAGTACCAATTTCAGAGTGGTGCTAGCGATCATTTCCGCCAACCTCGAGCGTTTGATTTTAGACATTGCACCGCTTGAAAGCTCCGGAGCTCAGCCACTAATCAGCGCGGGAATGCTTGAATACAAATTGGATACCGCTCAAGAAAATGCCGAACCGGAAAATACCAAGATAACCACTGGTGTTCTGACGCAAGACTCTGAATAAGGCTGGCGCTACCGAGCGCCCCCCAGATCTTCTCTCAGCCCTTACCCTACAGCCGACTCCACGTCCTCCCTAAGCCGCCCCAGTCCCGGCCCGTTCCTGTACAGGCCATACGACAATGACAGCGCCCGAGCACACTCTAACGGTTTTCATTCACCACTACTTACTCAAGCCCACCCATAAGGTAATCAGCTTAAATCTAATAGCCACCATCGAACGACACTGCCCCGAAAGATCGATGCCCACACTCCTTTAATTCGTCGCTCAAGCACTCCAAATTCGCGATCAGAAAATCTGTTACGGCCTCACCTCCACTTGAGACCCAATCCGCTGATACGTAAAGTTCGTCTATGTCGGCCAAAAGATTTTCATAGTTTAATTCTTCAAAAAAACCAGCCAATATTCTTACCGCACTAAACGCAAGTTGATATCCAACCTTTCGCCCTCTGCGGCCTGGCTTTACGTAGACAGACATAAGTTTAAAATCTGCCCACATCTTCCCCTCAAACTCTTCGAGACTGAAAGAGAACTCAAGATATCCTAAACTTTGTTCTTTCCCCTCTGCATTGTCGGAGTACGCAGCCAGTACAACTGCGGTGTCAGTATTGCCAAGCTTGTCTACGTTGAGCGCGTCAGAATCGTCAGTAATTGCGTTGTATTCGGTGATCACACATTTCAAATCTTTCCCATCTACGGGCTTCACCCATACCGGCTTCACCGACTGGAAATTTGATTCTGAAAGATGGAAATACCATTCGGCGTCATCAAAGGGACATAACTCTCCGGTGCTATAAGTTTTCTGAGTGGAAAACCACTTTCTCAATGTAAGCGTGCTCAACTCAACCCTCCGAAACAGCGTCATTATTTTAAATAATTCGTTCTTTTACTCAGGAGTTATTCCACACACGCACTGTAGTGTCCAACAATCATTCCGACTGCCCATTCACACTCGTGCACTCGGTAACTGTGAGAAGTCCGACGTATAAGCTGGAGATAAAAAATCCCGCTTCATCACCCATTCATCAGATAACTTTACGCTACCAAGGACAACCTTCCCCCGCCCAAAACGATGGTTAATAGCCGCGAGGCAATCGGCGACCCCAGCCTCCATTCCGGTACTAGCGTCAAAAAGGTCACTCTGGGTCTCCGACGCCTCCTCAAGCGCTGTCAACATAACGGAAGCTCGTCGATACTCACGACCACATCCAAATACCTCACGCAGGCACGCTCGGGCAGCCTTCATTAGAACTTGAGGTGCATCACATGCAGGTCTCAGGGCCGTATATGCGGATTGCTCCCGCCACTCCCCACCCGGCACCCTGCCCTGCAATGAGACCACCAACCTACCTGCCACTCCCTTTTGGGCGGCGAGCTTTTCACAAGCCAACATGACGTGATTGGCGATAGACGCCATCAGTGCATCAAAATCGGTGAGGAGCTTGCCAAACATACGACCGGATACAATTTCGTTCTTCGCCTGATCAAGCGGCGCCAACTCAATACAAGGAGTCCCCTGAAGTTCACGCATAGTTCGCTCGACCGTGACACCAAAGGCCTTACGCATGGTCGGCATGTGGGAAACCGACAGATCCCACGCGGTCTCGATGCCGAGAGCCTCAAAGCGCTCCGCAAGCCGAGACCCAACGCCCCAAACTTCCCCCACAGGCAACTGCTTCAACAGCTGCTGTCGATGGTACTCCGAGTTGAGCTGCAGGACGCCACCCGAAACACCCAGTGTCTTCGCAAAGTGATTGCAAGCCTTCGCTAGCGTACGTGTCGGTGCAATCCCCGCACAGCAAGGCATGGACGTCCACTTGTGTACGGCACTGACCGCTCGCTGGCAGTGAGCAGCAAGGTCCTCCCCAAACCCTCGAAAATGCAGAAAGCTCTCGTCAATGCTGTACTGCTCGACATCAGGACAAAACTGCTCCAGCGAGGCCGTGAAGCGACAGGACATATCGTGGTACAGCTCGTAGTTGCTGCTTCGCGGTACAACGCCACGCTCCCGGAAGAACTTCCGGACTTCAAAAACGGGAGTCCCCATCTTCACTCCCATTGCCTTTACCTCGGCACACCGAGCGATCACACACCCATCATTGTTCGAGTAGACCGCAACCGGTTTGTGTCGAATCGTAGGGTCGAAAGCTCTCTCAGAAGATACGTAGAAGTTGTTTACATCCACCAAGGCAATTTGGTTAGGCTCCAGATCCCAGCACTTCACCCGTGCCCCCTGTGCCGCGTCAGGCTCGCGATAACGACCCCATCAAGATCGTACTGTGGGGCGTTCCTCAGTATGACATCGGGATACTCCGGGTTCCCCGCGACAAGGCGATCAGGTTTCGTCCGGTACTGCTTCACCAGGAAGCCCTCAGTACACCCCGCGATCACAATGTCGCCATCATGCAGGTCACAGCTACGATCGACCACCAGCAAGCTCCCGTGATGTATGCCGTGGGCGATCATGGAACGCCCCTCTGCCTTCACCAAGTACGTGGCGTACGGTCGCCGTATCAACCACTCATGGATCGACACAGGGTCAGGCCCTGGGTCAGCGCGGCGTCGGAACAGATGGACAGTAGACGCCACCACAGCGCCTATTTGGTCCCCACAAACCTCCCCACACGGCCACAGCTGCAGCTCATCCTCGCTAGGAAACCAGAGCTGATCACCATTTACTGGGCGTAACGACTCGTCCAGTACAAGGTATGTGCGTCCGTCAGATCCTAACGGCACGAGCTGACAACTGACGCGAGAAGGCCATAGCCAGTCGTCAATGACCAAAGGCTTCGCGGCATAGGCCGCTGCAGGCGAGGGAAACCCTGCCGAGACGGCAACAGGTAAGAAAGGAACTGGAATCGGAACTACTGTATTCATATACAGTATTTTGGGAAACTCCCGTCAACCGGTCAAGACTCTTTGTTCAGGCGACCATTCGGTGGTCGTAGTGGACTGAATCTCGGTGCCCAGAGAGGAATTCCTTCCACTCTTGAGGGCTTTGGGACTCAGGGTTAAGCCACTGGTCTACTGCATCACCAGCCAGGAAGATGGGCGACCTATCGTGGCCCGCTGCTGCAACCTCAGGTGGTGGCTCGTCAGTGATCATCGAGCAGCTGTCGAACTCCAACTCCCCACCTAAGGATGACCAACGGTCCCACAGCACAGGAGCCCAAATGATCTCTTTCCCTTGGGGCATGAACTGAATTTCAACACTCTTGCCTTTGGGGGCCACCCACTCGTAGAAAGAGGTGAATGGCAGAATTCCGTGACGGCGTCCAATCAACCCCTTCCAGGTACGCTTCTCGAGGATCGTGTCGAGTCTGGCATTGAAGAGTTGGTATTTCGACGACAGTTCAGTATAGGAGCCCGCCGGGCGGAGTGTGTAACGCAGAGGGCGGAGCCAAGTTTGCCTCTCCTCCCTGACAACGACTGGACAGAAGTAGCGGGGATACACCCTCCCACCAGGCCCTGCCAGTTTCAGCTGGCTTGAGCGGGGCTTCCCAGGCATCCCCAATACAGCCTGAACTTCATCCATAGACACCCCCTCTTCCCACGCCTGCATCTCACGGAGACGTACCCACGCAGCCTTGTCTCGCTCGAACTCCACGGGCAACAGAGTCATCTGGTCATCATTGGGAACGCTCACTGAATAGCACATATGGAATCCATGAAGTGATCTGATGTGTATCGACGTCTGTCAGTGTACAAAGTATCACCATTCGAACCGAGATCGACAAAGAGTCTAATTTAGCTGAATAGGCGAAAGCTCCGCTAACCGAACAAAAGCATTCAGTTACCAATCACCCCAAATAGCACTTCATATGATAGGATCGACGCAATAATTGATATGCGCATCACAAGTTGATGCCCTCTTAATATGGTCTTAGAACACTGACAGCGCCGGAATTTCGAGAATAAAAATGAGCAAAGATGCAGAAGAGTTGCTTGACGAAATAGATGAAACCTCTTTTAAATCTGGCAAAGAGATACCTATATATTGGTTCACTCGTAGAAGTAATAAGACAACTAAATTAGTCGGAAACAACAAGACTGAGAATTATTTACAAAGCCGAAACCGAGCGTTCGGCTTTGAATTTGAACGCCCTATGTATGTTGAATATATCTCAGTAGAAACGGAGGGCTACCCCCCGAATCACAAAGCTGACTTTAGTGAAACACTGCATCTTGATAATTCACCAAAAGAATCCTCACGCAAGTTAGTCGACAATAAATTTATATTAAGGGTGAACAATTTACTTACATCATTTTCATTTAAACCAGAAAAAACGCAAAATGATGCACAAATAAAAAGAGTAACAGTCATAGGGACAACCCTGCCCGAACTGTATCAATCGCTTACCGTACTCGGAAGAATTGATGCATATAAAGATGAAATTTATAGCCAGTGCCAGAAGAAGATTGAAGAAAAGGATGCGGCCGAATCAGAACTCAGAGGCATTGAGGAAGAAAAAAGCTCCAAAGAAAGCTCAATAGAAGAGCTAAAATCAGTTGGGGACGCACTGGAAAATTCAAAACAAGATCTTCTCAAAGAAAATGAAGACTTATTGTTAGCGATAAGTCGTAAAGAAAAAGAATTAGAATCCACACACGATAGACTCTCTGCAGTCAATGATGAAATTGATATAAAAATACGAGAAAGCAAAGGGCTAAACCAAGAAATCCATGACAGAAAGAGTACACTCCGGGCACTCGTGAACGATATCAACTTATTCCCCACAGAGATAAGTGGTTTTGTCCATCAAGGAGCTAGAAATATAAGGACATACCTAATACTTGCATTTTTACCTATAGCTTTACTTGTATTCGTCGCCAATTACCTTTTCACCAGTGCAGCAGAGTTCGCGGAAATAGCCAAGACACTCACCCTTGATAATGTTTGGAGTATTTTCATATCAAGACTGCCCTTTGTCGCGATTTCTACCGCAATTATTGGGGCCTGCTATAAAATTTCGGCGACCTTTGTGAGAGAGATAATGCGAATCAACTCGCAAAGACTCAATTTATCAAAAGTCAGCATCATCGCTAAAGATGTCTCAGATTCCTCAAGCCATGACTTGGAAATGGACGGCGACGAAATTTACGAGGCTCGCACCAAACTTAAAATGGACCTCCTCAAGTCCCACCTTAAAGGCTACATTGACCAAGGCTATGAGTACCAACCAAGTCGAAAAGGCAAGACAGCAAGAACTGAGATTTCCAATTCAGTCAACGAAGATGAGAGCGCCGAGGAACGCTGACTGATTAGCGCGCCACTGTTCGCTCTGTGTTCCCTACACCTCCTAACTAGAACTTGTGTACCTCTCGAGCGCCCCCTACTGCACATTTCACTGTAGAGGAACTGAGAAACGTTTTAGCGCCTTTAGGCTGCAGAGCTACCGCAGCGGGGATCACTAGTTCGGAATACTCAATATCTAAAATCCGGATTGCTCTTGGCCCCAAAAAGTGACTATATAGTTCCACAGTCCAGTCCCCATGGAATTTCCGCGCACTCCATTGATTCGAATTCTGCCAACGCAACTGACCCAGAAGTCTCTTGAACAGCAATGGATTACTTCACATTTACCTGCTAATCTGCTTCACAGAAACTGAATTAGCAATTTCAAGGCATATGTAAGTCACTGAAAAGTAAAGGGTTTTTAAAGATTCGGAAAAACCGGTAGCCATCGGAGGTTCGAATCCTCTCTCACCGACCAAAATTTAGAAAAAACCCGCCTATCAGCGGGTTTTTTTGTGTCTTTTTTTCGCGTAATCCTGCTTTATTAGGATTTCCTGCCCAGACTTTTTTCGCACGCGTCAACTCCAGGGACACAGCCGGGGACAAACCTGCCACACAGCCCGCTGAAAGCCCCATCTCGCCTCAATTTCTCGTATTCCCATTTGCCGACCTTCACGCTCCCCACCCAACCCCGCACCTAAGCATTCACGAGGCACATATAAGCAATTGATGCTCGCAGCTATTATTGCTATTGTCGCCAATAACAATAATGGTGCTGATATGTCCCGCGAAACCGCATTTCAAAAAATTAAAAACCATCGCGCACAGCAGTTCGGTCTGCCAATGACAGCAGACTGGACAGCGATCGAGACCATCGACATGCACACGGCCGGAGAACCCCTTCGGGTAATCCTCGCGGGCTTTCCCGAATTGCCAGGAAACGATGTCCTCTCACGCAGGAGATCTGCGCGGGAACAATACGATGACCTACGCAAAGCGCTCATGTGGGAACCCCGTGGGCACCGGGATATGTACGGCGTGATACTGGTACCACCCAATGATGATGGCGCGGATTTCGGGGCCATCTTTCTTCACAACGAGGGCTATAGCACCATGTGCGGGCATGCGGTAATTGCGCTCGCAAAACTCGCGGTGGAAATGGGTTGGGTTGAGCCCTGCCCAGATGATGAAACGTCGGTCGTCATTGACGCACCCTGCGGGCGCATTCGGGCATTCGCCAGAACGGATTCCCGTGGCCGCGTATTTTCCACACGCTTCCTCTGTGTCCCCTCCTTTGTGCTCGCCCGCGATCAAACTATTGCCCTGCCCGGCCTTGGCACTATCCGCTACGACATTGCTTACGGTGGGGCCTTTTACGCATATGTCGATGCCCGCCAACTGCCCTTTTCCCTGGCCCCGGAAAATTCGGAAGAAATAATCCGCGCGGGCCGAGCCATAAAGGCAGCGGTGATTGAGCGGGGGCCGCCGATTGAACACCCGGCTGAACCCGACCTGAGTTTTCTTTACGGAACCATTTTTATGGATATGAGCCAATTCCCGGAATCGACAACTGAACCCGCGAGCGATAGCCGGATTCACAGTGGCAACGTTTGCGTATTTGCCAATGGGGAATTGGACCGGTCGCCAACGGGTTCGGGAGTTTCCGGTCGACTGGCACTGCACCATGCGCAAGGCCGGCTCACTGAAAATCAAACGCTTCACGTGAAGAGCATCACCGGAGGCGTTTTTACCGGAAAAATTTCCGGAGTCCTGGATTATTGCGGTCATGCTGCGGTCATTCCGGAAATCAGTGGCACCGCCCACATTACGGGGCAACACCGCTTTTATATCGACCCCGCCGACCCATTAAAAAATGGCTTTCTGCTCGGCTAAGTCCTATCCATCAACAGCCAGACAAAATCACCCATGCAATATATTGACGCCGGTGCCGTACAGCAGGCACTAAAGTATCCGGAGCTGATCGAAGCATTGAGAGAGGCATTCCGCTCTCAAAACGTGACAGTGCCACCACGCCACCATCATCACTACCGTTACTCTGCCAATCATGACAACGAAAATACCCTGCTGCTAATGCCTGCATGGCAGGCCGACGGATTCCTCGGAATAAAAACCGTTGTGGTCGCGCCAGACAACCGCGAGCAACCATCCATTCAGGGACAATACACACTGATCGATGCAACCACCGGCACACCGAAAGTGGTCATGGACGCGGCGAGTATTACCGCGCGACGCACCGCAGCAGCGTCCGCCCTGGCTGCGGATTATCTGGCACCGATCAATGCCAGCACCCTGCTGATGGTCGGCACGGGAACGCTCGCACCGGAACTGATCCGTGCTCACGCCTGTGTCCGCCCAATTAAAAAGGTGCTGATCTGGGGTAGAAACCCGGATAAAGCAGAGGCGCTGGCAAAGTCCCTTACGGGTGAACCTTTCAGCGTCTCTATTTGTGACGACATCCAGTCCGGAATGCAGAGGGCGGATATCGTGAGCTGCGCCACCATGAGTAAAACGCCGCTGCTCTTTGGAAAATGGCTGCGAGAAGAGCAGCACATTGACCTGGTAGGTGCCTACCGGCCGGATATGCGAGAAGCCGATGACCTTCTGGTCAAACGGGTCGCGCTCTATGCCGACGTGCTGCCTCACGCCCTTTCCGAAACCGGGGATCTAGCTATTCCTATCGCGGAAGGCACTATCGACCCGCAGTCCATACTGGGAGACCTGCCCAGGCTGTGCCAGGCAAAGGCGCCACTACCAAGATCGGGCGTGACCTGCTTCAAATCGGTCGGCCATGCCCTGGAAGACCTGGTTGCCGCACAACTTGCCTACAAGCGGGTCACGCTAACCGGCAAAACCGATCACAAAACGGACAATTTTCACCCTGAAACACTTTGAGCTTTCTATCCTGGCACTGTTAACCTTCTCTGCGGTCATACCATGTAACGGCCCCTATAAGTAAACAGAGCCAGATTGTATTCATGCTCCACAGTAAGTATTTCATTTCTTCCGGCCGGGCCGCTGTCACAGCGGCCCTACTTCTCATTGGCACCCTATTAACGGTTGGCAGCGCCTTTGCGGCGGAAACCCAGTACTACGACATTCTGTATAAAGCACAGCTGGACCCGGAAAGCGGCCTGGCAGATGTAGAAATTTCACTTTCCGGCGATGAACTACCGAGTAAGCTGAAGCTCTACCTGGACCCCGACAGGCATAAAAACCTGCAGGGCGCCTCTCTCCAAACCGACGGTAAAGAGGCAATCTGGACCCCCGAGGGCAAGCAGGCCTCTATCCGCTACCAGTTTGTGATCGACGCAAAAAAGTCATCGGGCAGTTACGACTCCCGGATTACCGATAAGTGGACGATTCTCCGTAGCGATAAACTGATTCCCCCCATCTCCGCGCGAGCGCCGAAAGAACTCCACTCCCGTGCCACCCTGGAAGTCCTGACGCCGAAAAAGTGGAATACCCTCGCCCCGTACGTGAAAGATGAGGATGGGATCTTTCAACTGAAAGACCCGGGGCGCCGCTTTATTCGCCCTAAAGGCTGGCTGATTTCAGGAAGAATCGGCAGTAGACAGGACATCATCGACGGTACCGATACGGTTATAGCCGCGCCTCTTGGCAAAAATATCCGACGCCAGGACACGCTCGCCTTCCTGAGCTGGACACTTCCGGAGCTGAAGAAAGTTTTCCCGGAATTTCCGCAGAAACTGCTAATAGTCATGGCCGGAGACCCCATGTGGCGGGGAGGCCTTTCCGGCACACGCTCCTTATTTATACATGCAGACCGGCCACTCATCTCCGGCAACCGCACCAGCAGTCTCTTGCACGAGCTGGTCCACGTCGGGACCGGGATCCGTGGCGATCATGAAAGCGATTGGATCGTCGAAGGTATCGCCGAATACTACTCACTGCAGACATTGCGCCGTACCAAGGGCATCAGTGAACGTCGCTACCAGCAGACCCTCGAAGAACTGAAAGCCTGGGGTGAGGAATCTCCCAACCTGCTGATCAAACGATCTTCAGGCCCTGTAACTGCTCGCGCCGTGTGGGTGCTGCACGGCATCGACATGGCTATTCAAGACGCCAGTGAAGGAACGCAAAGTCTGGATAATGTTGTGACGTCTCTGGCCGCAGATCGCGGCAAGGTAACACTGAAAAAGTTCAGCGCTCTGGTGAACGAAGCCGCGGGCAAGGAAATTCCCCTGCTCGACCGCGAGTTTCTTGAAGGCAAAAAAAAGCCCTGACGACGGGGGGGGGAGAGCGTCAGGGCCAAGACCATTAGGAGTGAAACTTGGAGGATTTCATCCTTACAACACACTTTGGGCAACCTGTATGGAGGACGGTGCCCGGCCGGCACTACTAAACACGACGTGGGGGAGATGTGTGCTAGCCAGCTACACTCAGTATTGTTGACGGAGACAAATTTGCCAGTAGCGCACCGGAAAAAACTTAGAACAATTGGGAATAGATCACCCCACCCGACTTCGGAAAGATAATTAAACCTGGGTAAACGCCCCACCCCTCACCGCCCTCCACCCCGTGCAGTGAGCAGATTTCAGCCAATTCAAAAAGAAATTCCCGACTGCAAAATTACCCCTTGACTATTCGAAGCCAATCCCTAGAATAGCGCCCTCTCAACGCACCAGATGGCGCGTAAGTATCAGAAAACGCTAGGATTTTTTCCTACATTCAGATAGAATGCACAGCGCTTTCAACGCCTCCGGGCGAACACCTATGGCTAGGTGGCAGAGTGGTCATGCAGCGGACTGCAACTCCGTGTACGCCGGTTCGATTCCGACCCTAGCCTCCATTTTCTTATATCGTCGCTTTTTATATGCGACGAGTTACGAGGGACACCCGACGTAAGTTCGGGCATCAAGATGGAAAATCCCTCGTACACCGCCCCGCCCGGGTGGTGGAATTGGTAGACACAAGGGATTTAAAATCCCTCGACTTCTGGTCGTGCGGGTTCAAGTCCCGCCCCGGGCACCAAAATTCCCCTTCAGCGATTCGCATCTCATAGATCGATTTCCCGATGCTTATCGTACCGCCGTGCCACAGAAACAATTTGGCAACAGCCCCCCATCATCAAGACTACTGCCGACGCCCCACCCACCAGGCAACTTTTGTGCTAATAATTTGTGCTAATAATTTGTGCTAGTACTTGCGCTATTGATGCGCTATTAAAACGGTAAGCCGGATGGCTCCCGGAGCGCCAATGGAGCACCCCGCGAGCAAAAGACAGAGGTCACAAAGACCATGCACATGTCGCAACATCGACAGCGCATGAGCGTATTTTCCCGTTTCATTTTTCAGTGCAATTACCCCTGATGGGCGGGCCTGCCGTTTGGTTTATCGTTGCCGCCCTATGCGCATGGCTGCTAAGCCGGCTCACCTGCAGGCATTTCGGATTTTCTCTCTGGCACGCAGCAACAGCACTAAAAGTCCTGACAGCCATGGCTGCGAAATTAGCCTGTTCCGCACGGTATATTTCTGGCTTTGAGGACGCCCGCGTTTTGCAGGACCTCACCAGCTACTCGCCCGCATTCTCGCTCATTACCTTAAAGCACGAAAAAAACCGGGTCATCGCCTGCTTTGGGACAATCTGCCAATCAAGCGCCAACTTTCACCCCGGCCTCGGCGGCAAGCTGGAAAGCCATGCGGCATTTGAAGCGACCCCACTCAACATCCCCGAGTTGCGCCCCATAACAGGCACCTGGCCCACGGGAGAAAGTGCTCCCGACCGCGACCCGGTCCTGCAAGCCCTAACCGCGCAAATACTGGAAGATGATTGCCGTCGCGGGCTGGATACACGCGCACTGATCGTGGTGCAAGGCGGACAGCTGCTAGCCGAAAGTTACACCCCACCCATCCAACCAGAAACACCACTTCTGGGCTGGTCAATGGCGAAAAGCCTGACCGCAATTTTAATAGGTCGCATGGAGGCACTCGGGCTCGCAAACATGGAGGCAAGCGACCTGTTTCCCGAGTGGCACAACGACGGTCGATCGGCGATCACCCTGTGCAATTTATTACAGATGGGTTCAGGACTTGCGTTCGACGAAAGCTATTTGCCGGGCAGTGATGTCACCCGGATGTTGTATACCAGCCCCAGCGCTTCCGAATACGCATTGCAAAGCGTGCTCAGGCAACAACCGGGCCGGCATTTCCATTACTCATCAGGCACTACCAACCTCCTCGCCCTCTGGATGCACAGAACGCTGGGAGGCACCCAGGGCTGCATGGATTTTTTATATCGGGAACTTCTGCAGCCATTGCGCATGGCCCATACTTTGCTCGAGAGTGACGCCCACGGCGTATTTGTTGGCAGCTCCTACGCCTATGCCTCCGGTCGCGACTGGGCACGCCTGGGACAATTGATGCTCGACCAGGGAAGCCAGGACGGAAAACCTTTACTTAGCCCTGCATGGGTACACGCTGCCACAACACCCAACCCGAGTGAAAACGACAGCCGCTATGGATACCAGTTCTGGCTGAATTCAGGGCCGGGCATGCCGCAACGCTACCCCGCCCTGCCTGACGACACTTACTTCATGCTCGGCAATCGCGAGCAAAAACTGATGGTATGTCCCAGTCTCAGCGCCGTAATCGTGCGGCTGGGGTGGTCGGGCGAAGACTACCCGCTGGAGCGCCAGTTCAATCGAATACTGGACAAGCTTGAATAGCACACGGGCACTGCCCAACCATCTGCCTCCAACCGCTTTGATACCGGCAAATTAACCCCGATGGGTTTCCAGCATGGCGAGATACAGGCGCTGTTCAACCTCCGTAGCCTCAAGGCCGTATTTCTCGATTACCGCCATAAACCGTTGTAAATAATACTTCTTTACCGGCCCATAGGGAGGCATCCACTCTTCCGGACCCAGCTGCCCCTTGCTCTGATTACGCCCGTCATCAACTAACCACAGGTTGTCCGGATCTTCCGCAAACTGCCGCTTTTTTTCACGGCTCCAGTTCGCACCGCCATGATCGTACGCCCATTTGAGCGGAACGATGTGTTCGACATCCAGGTCCGAGGCGAGCTCGTAAAAATTGCCCGTGTAGGGATCCAGCCAAAGCCCAGTGACAACCTTACACTCACCGCCATCTTTGAATGTGATCGGTGCGAGCGAATAGCGGATCAGCAATTCATGACGCGTATCCTGGCAGTCCCGATCCACGTCCGACCATTTCGGCAGCCATTCCGTGCGTTTATAGCCGCGGTCTTCACCTGCCGCTTCGACTGCCGCGCCGACGGCAAGCGCGAACACCCCAAACACCGCCGAGCCAACACCAGCAATTGACCTGCCAGCAAGATTAAAATTTGAGCGCATCAGCTCCCCCTAATTTTATAGTTCAACCCAAGTGGGACGATCGTACATTAGAGGGGCTGTCGCGAATATCCTCGCATTGAAATATGTCAAGCAGGTGCAGCGGCAATACCGTCACTGCTAGTGACAGCAAATACCGGGTAAAAAATAGTGAATTCAGGCGCTGAAAACAAAAATGCCCGACGTTTAGCGTCAGGCATTCAGAAAATATTCGCGGAGCTCAGGCCCGCTTGATCAGCCGGCTGGATTAGGACTCATTGTTGTCACCATTAGCAGTTTCGCCCGCCAATGCCGGCCACGCAGCCTTGAGATAAATGATCATGGTCCAGAGGGTAAGTGCGGCGGCAATGTAGAGCAGGATATAACCTATGGTTTCCATTACCGGGAACTCCCTTACATCGAATGCCAAAAGGACGATGATCGCCGCCATCTGAGCCGTGGTCTTGATTTTACCGATATAGTTCACCGCAACACTGCTGCGCAGACCGAGCCCTGCCATCCACTCACGAAGCGCGGACACCGCGATTTCGCGGCCAATAATCACTGCCGCAGCAATGGTAAAGAAAGGATAGTTGTGGAGATCGACCAGCAGAACAAGCGCTGTTGCCACCATCAATTTATCGGCAACCGGATCGAGAAAAGCGCCGAATGGCGTCGCCTGGTTGTACTTGCGGGCAATATAGCCATCCAGCCAATCGGTTGCGGCCGCGACCGAAAATATCAGCGCAGAGGCGAAGTAGCTCCATTTATACGGAAGGTAGAATACCAGCACAAAAACCGGGATCAGCGCCACACGTAGCAGGGTAAGTTGATTGGCGAGGGTCATGCTGGTCCTTATATCGCTGAACACACATCGTCGGCAGTGCGTAACTTAACAAGCCCTGCCATAAAAATAAACGCCATCATGACGGCAGAGTACTCCGCGAGCAATTCTCTTTGAAATCAGAGCATTTTGGTACTCCGCAGGAAAATTACTCGTGATGTAGAGCGGAGTATATATCCTGGGCGAGCTTTCGACTCACTCCTTCGACACTGGCAATTTCATTGGCTGTGGCTTTTCGAAGCTCCTGCAGCCCACCAAAGTGATGGAGCAATGCCCGACGGCGGGCCGGACCAACACCCGGGATACCCTCAAGCGGTGACTCACGTCGCTTCTTGTCTCGGCGCTGGCGGTGGCCGGTGATAGCGAACCGGTGCGCCTCATCCCTCACCTGCTGCATCAGGTGTAATGCTGGCGAGTCGGCATTCAATACCATCTCGCGGTTTTCCGCCACCACATGCAGGGTCTCGAAGCCGGCCTTGCGCGTAGTCCCCTTGGCCACACCAATAATCTGCACACCCGAGACACCCAGATCATTGAGCACGTCAACGGCCTGCGCCACCTGCCCTTTACCACCGTCGATCAGGAGAATATTCGGGAACCGCCCCTCACCACTGGAAAGACGCGTGTAGCGACGTTTGAGCGCCTGCCCCATGGCTGCGTAATCATCGCCTGCAGCAACCCCTTCGATATTAAAACGACGATAGTCCGACTTCACCGGGCCACCGGTGTCGAATACCACACAGGAGGCAACCGTTGCCTCGCCACTGGAATGGCTGATATCGAAGCACTCCAGGCGCTCGGGCAACTCATCCAGCCGCAAGACCTCCTGAAGGTTCTCAAAGCGCCCCTGCAGTTTTTGCTGGGAAGCCGTGCGGCTTTGCAGGTTCTGTGCGGCAGCCTGCTGGGACATTTCCACCCAGGTCGCCCGATTGCCGCGCAACCTGTGCGAAATAGCAACTTCGCGGCCCGAATGGTTACTCAGGGCCTGCTGAATGGCCTCATAATCTTCAAGCGGTTCCGACACCAGGATTTCGCGCGGCATTTCCCGCTCCGCGCCGAGATAAAACTGAGGGATAAAGGCCGATAACAATTCCCCACCCGTCAGCCCCAGTTTTTCACTGGGGAAATAGCTGCGGCTGCCGAGAATGCGCCCCTGACGGATAAACAGGATGTGCACGCAACACAAGCCACCCGCCGTTGCCACGCCCAGCACATCCACATCCCCTGCACCGCTTTCAGCAACCTGATCTGCCTGAAGCCGCCTGAGCGCACCAATCTGATCCCGCAGGCGCGCCGCCTTTTCAAACTCCAGTGCCGCAGATGCCGCCTCCATTTCAGCCGCCAGTTCCCGCATGATGGTTTCGCTTTTACCACGTAAAAACATCTGCGCATGGCGCACGTCCGCGCCGTAATCTTCCGGACTGATATAGTCAACGCACGGAGCGGTGCAACGCTCGATCTGATACTGCAGGCAGGGTCGCGAGCGATTAGCAAACACACTGTCTTCACAGGAGCGGATACGGAAGGTTTTCTGCAGAAAGTTCAGGCTATCGCGCACCGAAGATGCATTGGGAAACGGCCCGAAGTAATCGCCTTTTTTACGCTTTGCTCCACGGTGAAAAGCTATGCGGGGGAAAGTGTCGCGACTGGAGAGAAAAATATACGGATAGCCCTTATCGTCTTTCAACATGACGTTGTAGGGCGGCCGCTGTGACTTGATCAGGCTCTGCTCGAGAACCAGGGCTTCGGTCTCGCTGCGGGTCACCGTGACTTCAATGTCCGCAATTTTCTCAACCAGCGCCATGGTTTTCGCGGTGAGGCCCGTAGCGCGAAAATAGCTCGACAGGCGATTGCGCAGATTTTTTGCCTTACCGACATACAACACCCCGCCACTGGCATCAAACATCTGGTAGACGCCAGGCTTGCGGGTAACGGTGGGGAGAAAGCGTTTACTGTCGAACATCGGCTACGGCTTCAAAAAAACAGGGGCCGCATGCGGCCCCTGTTTTCGTAATCTGATTAATGGGCGAGCCCCTATTCTACAACGCCTCCTCCGGATCGAGTACGTTGTGCTTTACTGCCAGCAAGGTAAGCTCCACGTCGGAGTGAATATCCAGCTTGTCAAAAATGCGGTATCGGTAGGTATTTACTGTTTTGGGGCTGACCGACAGCGTTTCGGCAATTTCCGAAACCTTACTGCCATTCACGATCATTACCGCTGTCTGCAACTCCCGCTCGGAAAGCTCACCAAATGGAGAGCCATTGCCCCCCCGCGTCTTGTTCCATACAAGCTTGCCGGCAATTGAGCTGCTGATGTAGGTATCACCCGCCATCACCGCACGGATCGCCCGGACCATTTCTTCCAGGTCGGCACCTTTGGTGACATAGCCTTTCGCTCCAGCCTCAATCAGGCGGGTGGGAAAGAGCTCATCATCCAATGCACTAACGGCAATAACACGCGCATCCGGGAAACGGCTGAGCACCTTGCGGGTCGCCTCCATACCTCCCATGCCCGGCATTCTGACATCCATCAGAATGACATCGAGCTCAGATTCGCGCACAAAAGCAATCGCTTCCTCGCCGCTCTTGGCTTCGCCTACCACTTCGATATCGGAGACATCACCCAGCATACGCGATATACCCATGCGCACCAGGTCGTGATCGTCTACAACTAAGACTTTTATCAAATTAGCCCCAACTACGGATTCTCAGTCAGATCACGCGAGATTTTCCTACAAATACGTATCCGCATGAAACTGTGTTTTTGTTTTTTTTGCTCAGCGGGAATTTCCCGCAAAGATCCATCCACAGAGCCTGATGAAAACATACCAGACAAAACAGGCGCTGCAAAGCATGCAGACACCGAGAGCTAAAAGTGAAAAGTTATAAGAAGGGGGGGCTTTCCGAACCAATATAGCGAAAAGTCAGACTGATCCGGTCAATCATACTGGCCCGACTTTTCGCCACCTGATGAACCCAGTACTGCTGCACTTCCCCTGACGTGAGTAACAGGGAGCCGTGCTCCAACAGGAAGCCTACGGCATCCCCACCGGCCTTCGGCTTAAAGCGAAGCTTTCTCGCCTGCCCCAGGCTTATGGTGGCGATTACCGGTAGCGGTCCCAGCTCGGATTCGTCATCCGCATGCCAGCCCATACTGTCGCTCCCCCCACGGTAGTGGTTGGCCAGAAGCGAATTGAATGGGAGCCCAAGCTCGGCCAGGCGGGCACGTACATCTGACAGCGCAGGTACCCAGGGTTGCGCGTGCTGCACGATGCCTGACCAGCGGTAGCTGACACCGGTATCCCCGACAAACGCGTGTCGACGGGGTATCGGATGCGAGCGACCAAATATTTTCAGGATTGGACTCGTCCAGTCGAGGGAATCAAGACACGCTCGCTGCACGGCAGCGGCATCTGGCGACTCAAGCCAGCCGGGAACGTAGATCGCGCTACCCGGGTAGAGCGGGATACGCTCAGCATCGCAACACTTCATCAAGTGCTCCGCCGCAGCGTCAAAATCCAGTGTCGGCATCCCCTCAAGCACAATCTACAGACCGGGATAAAAACGGGGTTCCGGCTCCAGGTCCACGCCGAACTTCGCCTTCACATCCGCAGCAATATCCATCGCCAGCCTTACAATCTGGCTCCCGCAACGATGCCCGGGATTCACCAACACCAGCGCCTGCTGCTTGTGCACCCCAACCCCGTCCCGCTCGAAACCACGCCACCCCGCCTGATCGATCAGCCAGCCGGCGGCCAGCTTCCAGTTATCTCCCGCAGCGTAAGCCACTAACTCGGGATGCTGCTGCCGCAGTGAGGTGTATTGATCGACATCGACCACCGGATTTTTAAAAAAACTGCCGGCATTGGGAATCTGTACCGGGTTTGGCAATTTGGAGTTGCGAATGGCAATAACAGCTTCCGCAATAACCTCGGGTTTCAGGGTATCCATCGCCACCCCATTGCTGGAAAAGTACTGCTGCAGTGCCGGATAGGACACCTGCGGCTGCCAGCTGTGGGATAGCCGCAGGCGCACCTCGCAAATCAAATAGCGGTCCCGCCCATCCTGCTTGAACATACTGTCGCGATAACCAAACCGGCACTCTTCTGCCGAGAATTCGACGAGGTTACCCGTAGCAACTTCCATCGCCGTAAGACTGTGGAAGCTGTCTTTCAGTTCGACACCGTAGGCACCAATATTCTGGATAGGAGCAGCCCCGATATTACCGGGAATCAGCGCCAGATTTTCCAAACCGCCCAGGCCTTCAGCGACACTGCGCATTACCAACTGGTGCCAGTTTTCTCCGGCAGCGGCAGTAATCTGCGTGTAATCCCCCTGGTCGTCGAGCACCAGGCCTTTCAGACCAACGTGTACCGCCAGGCCGGGAAAATCGCCAGTAAGCACGATATTGCTTCCGCCACCCAATGGCAGTATTGGCAACTGGTTTTCCCGCGCGAAATCCAGCGCCGCGCGCAGGTCTTCGAGACTCGTGGCATCCGCAAAATACTTTGCACGCGCCGCGATAGTCATCGTATTGAAAGGCTGAAGATCAAAATCACTTCGAATCATGAGCTACCGCTGCCAGTCTCTGCGCCGCGAGGTATCTTTCTCCCGCGCACAGAAATCCATAATTTATTTTTAACTACCCGCTCACTTCGCACAGGTAACGGTCAAGGGCATCACACGAAGAGGTCGCGCATGCGCTGCAGGTCCTCGGCGGTATCCACTCCACCCGGCACCTCCTCCATCGCATCAGCAACATGAATCTCCTGGCCGTTGTACAGGAAACGCAGTTGTTCCAGCGCCTCGAACTGTTCAATCGGCGCCATCGGCCAGGTCACGAACAGGTTTAATTGCGCTGCCCGGTAAGCATAGATGCCAATGTGCCGACGTGGATTCAGCCCCTCGGGCAGCGTTTCCTTGCTGCTTGCGAAGGCATCCCTGGGCCAGGGAATCGGTGCGCGTGAAAAATAACGCGCCAAACCACCCTCTTCGGCCACCACCTTGACGATATTGGGGTTCAGGAAATCCTCAACGCTTGCGATGGGCTCGGCCAGCGTCGCAACGCCGGCCGCTGTATTTTCTGCCAGGTTGCGCGCAACCTGGTCAATCACCGCCGGCGGAATCAGAGGTTCATCGCCCTGCACGTTGACCAGGATACGGTCCGGCGCCAGCCCCAGGTTGGCAGCGACTTCCTGCAGGCGGTCAGTACCCGAGGCGTGATCGGCGGATGTCATGCAAATTTCACCGCCAAACCCCTGCACCACTTCAGCAACGCGCATATCGTCCGTCGCGATAATCACCCTCTCCGCGCTGCTCAGGACCGCACGCTCATATACCCGCTGCACCATCGGCTTGCCTGCAATATCCGCAAGCGGCTTGCCGGGAAGACGACTGGAGGCGTAACGGGCAGGAATAATCACGTCGAAAGACACAGGGGGGAGTTTCTCCGAAGCACTCATGCGGATTTGAAGCCCTCAATATGTTGATGAATTCGCTGGTAGAAAAGATCCGGCAATACCGCATGGGCTTCAATTGCCCACCAGTGGCTTTGCCAGAAATCGCGGCATTTCACGGCATCTTTCATCGTCATGATGACAGGCGTTATGCCATCGAGTTGAAGTTCGCTCTGGCTGAATTGATGGTGGTCCGGAAAGGCCATTTCCATCACGGTAAAACCGAGCCCACGCAGGGCATTGAAAAAGCGCTGGGGATTACCAATGGCCGCCACCCCGTGGCAAGGGCCAATTTCAGGCCCCGACTCCAGTTTCAGGGTAGAAGTCTGGTCAAGGTTGAACTGGTGCCAGCGCGATGGCTGTACCTGCATGGTGAAATCGAGGTGGCGCTCACACTGGGACCGCACATACTCCGACGGCGGGCCATTCACAACGACCATATCAACGCTATCGAGCCGCTCCGCCGACTCACGCAATGGGCCACGTGGTAGCAGATGCTCATTGCCCAGCCCCCGCGAGCCATCAATGACACAGATTTCCAGGCTCCGCCAAAGGTGGTAATGCTGTAAACCGTCGTCCGAGAGAATCACATCGCAACCGTGCTGCTCGATCAGCGCCTCGGCGGCTTCCGCGCGCTTGGGCGACACCATCACCGGCAACCCGGTCATCAGATGCAACATCAAAGGCTCGTCACCGGATTCCAGAGGATGCGACTGCGCGGTGACGTCATAGGGATAGTGCTGGGCGCGACCACCGTACCCACGGCTGATAATACCGGGCTTTTTACCCCGCTCCTGCAGCCAGCGCCCAAGCTCCGCAACCAGCGGCGTCTTGCCAACACCGCCGACCGTGATATTACCTACCACGATTACCGGCACGGGTAACGGTTTTGGTTTGCTGCGCACTTTGCGCAACCGCGACGCCTGACGAAAAGCCAGTTCCAGTGGCGCAAGCAGCGGCAAGTGCATGCCCGCAGCGCCACCATCTTCGCTCGCGGGGTACCAGCGTTTATTCAACCAGTCTTCCAGAGACATTTGCCCTACCCGTTCCCTCGTCCACTTTGCTTGCGACCAATCAGACAACCAGTCACACAATTAACTCAGGTGATCACCGGTCTGCTGGCGCAGCAGCATCGCGTAGCGACCACCCTGCGCGAGCAGCTCCACGTGCGTTCCACTTTCGACAATCCGGCCCTGGTCCATCACCAGAATGCGGCTGGCATTCTCAATGGTGCTCAAGCGGTGCGCGATCACGAAGGTGGTGCGATTTTTCATCACCTCCGTCAACGCTGCCTGGATATGACGCTCGGATTCATTATCCAGCGCGGATGTTGCTTCATCCAGGATCAATACGGGCGCATCTTTCAAAAGCGCCCGCGCGATTGCGAGGCGCTGACGCTGCCCACCGGACAGCATCTGGGCATTATCTCCCAGCACTGTTTGCAGGCCCTGCGGCAGCTCATCGATAAATTCCCGCGCATGCGCCAGTTCCACCGCACGCATAACCTCGGCTTCCGACTTATCGCCCAGTTCGCCGTATGCAATGTTGCGATACACCGTATCGTTGAACAGGACGATGTTCTGGGAAACGAGGCTGACCTGCTCACGCAGTTCCGCGACAGGCACCTGGGTTATATCTACACCATCCAGCAGAATTCGCCCTGTAGTAGGCTCGTAGAAACGGGACAGCAAGCTGACCAGGGTACTCTTGCCCGAGCCGGACGCGCCGACCAGCGCCACTGTCTGACCGGCCGCAACAGAGAAATCGATATCACTCAATACCGGCGGCGCATTTTCACCGTAACTGAATCCGAGGTGCTCGAAACGCACAGTGCCGGTTACCGGCTCGGGCAATGATAAATTGCCACCTAGCGGTTCTTTCGGTGCATCAAAGACCTCAAAGATACTCTCTGCCGCGGCAATTCCTTTCTGGATCTCCGCGTAAACTTCCGACAGATTCCGGATCGGCTTCGCCAACGATGCAGCGGCACCGATATAAGATGCAAACACGCCCGGTGTCATTGCTTCCACCATGCCGGGCGCCAATGCAAACCAGACCAGCACGGCCGTAGCCAGACCGACCATAATCTGGATCACCGAAACACTGGCATTATCCGCGACCACCAGTTTCATAAACTGCTGGCGGTTGGCATTGCTCGCGGCCTGGAAGCGCGCATTTTCATACGGGCGCCCGCCGTACATCCGCACCACTTCATAGCCATTGATGGCTTCCTGGGTGACATGGGTAACATCACCCATCGTATTCTGGATGCGATGACTGAGCTTGCGGAAACGCTTGCCAACCACCCCGACGATGATGGCAATGATCGGGACAAACAGGAAAAATGTCAGGGTGAGCTTCCAGTTCACCATCAGCAAGTAAGTCAGCAGACCGATCGCCGTAAATGAAGACCGAATCATGGTCTTCAGCGCCTTGGTAATGGAATTGGTTACCTGCTCGACGTTGTAGGCCACCTTGGAAATCAGGTAAGCACCGGTAAAGCGGTCGAAGTAACTGCTGGGCAGCTGCCCGATATGCGTGAACAGCTCTGTGCGCAACTGGTGAATGACGGCACGCGCGACGTAGGCGAGACCATAGCTGCCAACAAAATTCCCCACCGCGCGGAACACAATGATCATCAGCATGACGGCTGGGACCAGCCAGCGCGCAGTATCCTGCGGCATCACGCCACCGGGGAAATGCCCGGCAACAAACCGGGAAAGGAATCCCCGCCCCTGCTGTATTCCCGCACCTACCGCATCAAGCAGAAGCTCGGTCACCGCAATCAGGGTCACTTCCATAAAGGAAAACAGCATGAACCCAAATACCGCAAGCACAAACAGGGGCCACTGGGGCAGTGCGTACGACAACAGGCGGCGGTATGTACGGGCACCGTGCTCAGGCTTCAGCACAGGTTGAGGCGTTTTATCCATAGAATTCTTGGCAGAGTGTCCTGCGCAGCCACCCCCAAAACAGGAGCGGCCACATCAGCAAGCCACCCGGGGCTGCGTCTGCGCAATCCCGGATGGTTCAACACTATATAGATTACTGTTCGTCCGGCTGCCGGGTGGTGATGCTGAGATGAACAAATCCCAGCTGGCCAGCGGCATCCATGGCGCGAACCACCGCCTGGTGTTCGGCAGTGGCGTCTGCGGTAATGATCAGCGGGCGATTGTACTCCCCGGCCGATACTTCCGACAGCGCAGATTTCAGCGTAGTCAGTTTCTTGTTGATCAGTGCCCGACCATCAACGGCGTAGGAACCATCCGCGTTGATCAGCACTTCAATGGTAGAAGGTGGGTTGTCTGCTTTGGGCCCTGCGGCCTCTGGCAGATTGAGCTTAAGGTGACTCTCCTTCGTGAAGGTGGTTGTCACCATAAAGAAAATCAACAGCAGGAACACCACGTCAATCAGTGGTGTGAGGTTGATTCCCTCCTGGTCTTTACTCTGGCGGCGAAATTGCATGCAGCGCTCCTCGGTTTGGCTCTGGGCGCTTACGCAGCTTCGATACGACGGTCGCTATGCAGGGCGTCAACCAGTTTTACCGCTTCCTGCTCCATGGTGACCACAATGGAATCCACCTTGCGCTGGAAGTAGCGGTGCGCCATCAGTGCGGGGATGGCCACAGTCAGGCCTGCCGCAGTAGTGATCAGCGCCTGGGAGATACCACCGGCCAGCACGCCGGCATTGCCGGTGCCTTCCAGCATAATCGCGGTAAACACCTGGATCATGCCCACTACGGTGCCCAGCAGGCCGATCAGCGGCGCTACGGCGGCAATAGTGCCAAGCACGTTCAGGAAACGCTCCAGCTCGTGCACCACCTGGCTCGCGGCCTCTTCGATGCTGTCTTTCATCACATCGCGACCATGGCGGGAGTTCGACAGACCGGCGGCGAAGATACGCCCCAGTTGACTGGAATCGCGCAAATCCTTGATTTTCTCGGAGTTCAGCTGGTTGTTTTTCAACCCACTCCAGACTTCACCAAGCAAACCGCGCGGTGCGATTTTGCGCTCATTCAGCGTCCAAAGGCGCTCGATAAAGATGGCAATGACAGCAACAGAACAGAGCAGGATAGGCAGCATCAGCCAGCCGCCGCTTTTTATAATTTCTAACACGTTTTCTTTGCCCCAAAACAACGGAACGGAAATTGACCGGACCTTGAACGTAGCGAATTCAGGTTGTGGCCGACGACTCTACCACAGGTCGTGGCGACGGCTAAGGGCTCGTGGGGCATGTTTTTCATCCCTGTGAACGGAACGGCAAAACAGCCCCTGTCACAATATACGGAGAGAGCACCGGGAAGGCCGCATGATTACTATGTATCAAAAAGAAAAGCCGCCTTGCGGCGGCTTTTCTCTAGAACGGCAAGTCTGGAGAATTACTTACCAGGACGCTCCGGGCGCTGCGGCTTCTCCGGGCGCTCAGCTTTTTCCGGGCGAACCGGTTTCTCCGGGCGATCCACTTTAGCTACGCGCTCCACTTTCGCAACCTTATCGGCGCGTTCTGCACGCCCCAAGTCGCGCTCCGCGTGCTTTTCAGCACGCATAGATTCCCGCTCTTCGTGGCGAGCCATTTTCCCGGACATATCCGGGCGATTGGAATGCACGCCACTAACCACTTCACCCAGGTTCACACCAAGTTCTTTGGCAATCCGGCCCCAGCCCATGCCTTCAACCTGGCGCATGCGCAGGATTTCATTAACACATCCTTCCGCATCAAGGCCCATCTCACCTTCAGCTGCTTCCGCTTCTGAAATACCTGCAAGACGCTCTGCCAGCGCCATGGTAATCAGCACATTGCCGTATCCCATACCGGCATGCCCCTCAGTGCCCTCTTCCATTTCCGGCAACTCTTCAGGAACTTCCACTTCAACGTCAGTATCCGTGTCTTCACCTTCTGGCAGGGGCTCAACATAGTGAATACTGCCGTCGCGCAGACCCGCAACAATACGCTTGGATTCTTCATCACCCCCAAAGAAATCGCTGAAATGTCCAGCGATACGGTCTCCGGGCACGGAGCTGGCCACCTCAACCACTTCGACATCGGTTTCGGGTAAATCTTCATCGGCCCATACCTGCGGCATTACAACAACGCCGGCGAGCGCCGCAGCCAATGCTGTCGCTTTAAATGGAAGCTTCATCCTGCTTTCTCCTGGTTTCTCTGGTTGCGCCAGTAATCTGAGCGAACTGGCATCGTCATCATCTGATGAATCATTAAATACCCAGCCAATCAGTTGGCGGGGCGGTAGCTAACCTGGAACCCAAAACCCTGATCGGGGCTACCGTCAGCAAGGCCAATATAGCCATACACCAAGCCACTCCACTGGTCACTGAGTTTGTGACTGTAATAGCCGAATGCTTCCGTCTGCCTATCTCCCTGGGCGGTTGCCGCCTGCTGGTAGTCCAGAGAAGCGCCAACGCTCGAAACCTCACTGAGCCGATAGCCGGTACCCACAGACGTGTACCAGACATCCCGCAGCTCCACATCCGGGAGGTCGCCCTTGTATTTTTTCGCCAGGGTCACAAAGGGGGTGAAATCACCCACCACGGTGAACACTTCCGCCTGCAGGGTGTAATCCGCTTCACCGGTGCCCAGGCCTTCGTCTTCATCTGCCAGTGGCACTTTGTATTTAGCCGAAAGATCAACGAAGTACTGTTGCGCAATTGGCTCCAGACTATATGTACCGGTCAGCCACAGGTCGCCGAGGCCGGATGCCCTGGAGACAACAACCTCGTCGGCGGCGCCGCCACCACTATTGCCGTTCCCATTGCCATTGCCATTGCCGTTCCCGTTTCCCGGACCAACAACAAAGCCGCCGTCACCACCTGGGATCACACCCCCAGGCCCTTCAATCTGCGTCCAAGGCAGAGAAGCCTTGAAGGTCCAGCTCGCGTTTGGGGAATAGCTGACGGTAAAGGGCGTCGACACAATGTCGGTATCGGTAGAATCGCCATAGTCGCCACTACTGATATCCGTGCCGAGGGTGTACTTCCAGTCCGAGGCCACGGTAACAGCGGGCAATGCCGCTCCCGCAGCTACCAGGATTGCGCCGGCAATCTGCTTAATTTTCATACAGTCAACCAAAACCACTATTGCTGAATTTAACTGGCACGATAGCACCGAGTGGTAAGGAAAAACTTTGAAGCAACTCTCATCCGCACTTCGGCCCAGATGCCACCCCAAGGGAATATTGGATCTTGCGACAGACACCGCAATTACAGGTCGGATCCGGTCATGTGCGCTCCGCACATACACTCGAGACCGCAAATCGTTCATGCGCAAACCAGAAGCGGAGTGACTCCCGCCCGCATTCAATGTTTGGCAGCAACTGCCCCTCCCCCCAGGAAAAGCGCACCGCCCCCAGATCCGCCGTATTGAACAAGCGCGCACCGGATTCCCGGTAGCGCTCAACCACATCGGGATGTGGGTGCCCGAAGTGATGCCGGTACCCAGCGCTGAAAACCACGCGCTCCGGCCGTGCCCACCGGATCAACGCGGGGGAGGAAGACGTACGGGAACCATGATGGGGGGCCACCAGCAGGTCAACCGGAGGGAAGTCGGGATACCTCAATGCCAGCTCACGCTCTACTTTGCGGGAAATATCGCCAGTAAAAAGCACCCGCGTATCCCTCCAGCGCAACAATCCAACACAACTGTGGTCGTTCTCTTCACCGTCAACATTGAGCGCGTCATTACCTGAAGCCGGCCACAGCCAACGTAGGCTGAGAGAACCCCACTGCTCCTCTTCACCTGCTACACAGGGACTACTGCCCTCCCGAGCGGAAATGTCTGCGGACAAGCGCTCCCCGAGAACACCGGGTGCAATCAAAGATTCAAGCTGGACGGCGCCTGCCAGACCAGCAGCGCCACCGGCATGGTCACGATCACCATGACTCACCACCAGCGCATCCAGAGACCTGAAGCCGCGACCAATCAGGAAAGGGGCGACGATGTCCCGTCCGGCACTCCACCCCCTGGCGGTATCCGCACCGGCGTCCAGAACCAGGCCACGCTCGCCAGTATCGACGACAACAGAAAGCCCCTGCCCTACGTCCAGTACGGTTACGTTCAACTGTTCCCGTGTAGCAGGCGGCCGTGGCAGCAAAGCCGCAAATACCACCGGAATCAGGCAGTATCCCGCCCAGCGACCCGGTACACCGCGCGGCATCAGTAGCAGCACCACACAGCCAATACCCATCACAAGCACCAATACTCCCGGTGCGGGTAAGCTCTGCCACCCTACGAGATAGCGGTTACACCATTCCAGTACATTGAGTAACACCCCAAGCTGCCAATCCGCGAAGGACCAGCAGAGGTTGGTTATTGCATCGCCCGGACACACGGCCCCCAACAGAATGGACGGGAGGATCAAAAGACCGACCCAGGGAATCGCGACGAGATTGAGAACCAGAGCTGACGCACTAGCGCCAGAGAAGAAGAGTATGGAAGGCATCAAGAGCGCCAGCGCAACCGCCCACTGGCTGCGCCATGCAGCGACCAGATACAGCGTCACACGCATGTGGAGCGGTGTAGACCGGCGGTCGCCTTCAGCACCCTCCAGTTGCACAGAACAAGCGGAAAGTTGCAGCCGACCGCTAAAGCGGACCAGCAAAGCAGCGACCGCACCAAAGGAAAGCCAGAAGCCAACACTTAACACCGCCAGCGGCTGCCATATAAGTACCAGGGCCAAAGCCACCGCAAACGCCAAACCTGCCGGTATCCGCCTTCGCCACATCCACCCCGCCAAGGCAACGCTCGCCATCAGGCACGCGCGTTGCGCAGAAAGCGGAGCACCACACAACAACGTGTAACCAAGCGCACCCCCGATTGCACATACGCCGGCAAGCGACCTCGGGTTATACGGGAACACAAGTCCTAAAATGCGGCTTAGCAGGGCCCCAACAAGTAAAAAACATCCTGCGACCATGCCCACATGCAAGCCGGAAATCGCCAACAGGTGCCCAGTACCGGTTTGGCGCAATAGCTGCTCATCCTGCTCTGACAGCCCGGAGCGGTCACCAAGTAGTAACGCCCTTATCAGACGACCATTGTCCCAGCCTCCGTCATCGATACGGTCGCGCAGTGATTCCCGGAACGCGGGTAGCCCGGAACTGTCCAGGATCTGTGTTGGCCGTAAAGACCGGTCACGAACATACCCGGTTGCATAGACTCCCCGCTGCAACAACCAGGCCTCGTAATCGAAGGTATGCGGGTTAACACTGCCGCGGGGGCGCTTCAGCCGTAACTGCATCTGCCAGTGGCTGCCAGCGCGAGGCACATCGGCCTTGGGTACACCGTACCATCCGAGTAACAACTTCCTGCCGAGCAAGCCCGGATCTGCCGCAGACGCCACTCGCGCACTGAACTTCACATCATAGCGATCGCTGCCAATCGGCCTGAATCGCCCGAATGCCGACACCGCAGGTCTGACGTCTGGAAGAGAGGTCACCACCAAGCTTACGCTCACATCGCCACCGTGCTGCGAAGTCGGCAGTCGCATATCCAATACATGCTTGTTCCAATGCAGCGCCCAGCCAGTGCCGATCAGGGTCGGCAGCAATAGCTGGCAGATGGCAACAGGCAATGCCCTGCCCCCGGCCCAATTGCCGCCGCCCGGTTGTCCCGAGCGCGACAAACCAGGCATCACACATGGCATCACAGAAACCAGTGCTACCAGGAGAACCAGCAGGATAAAGGCCAGCCACCAGCCGGTATCAACAGCCGGCAACCGGGTCCAGTAGGCCACCTGACCGATTCCCAGCGCCAGACACCAGAGCCACAGCGTCAGAGACACCGGCGTCCTGTGAAATTGTGGCCCCCGCCCCTCAAACCACCTGTGCTTCATATTCAGCGTCATCCTTAACGCAATTCGGTATCACCCTGGCCAATACGTACCTCGCTTGACCAAAATCTACCGTGTAGCCACAAGAATAAAGCTGCCATACAGACCCTAACTGCCTTACTGATCAGCTTTTAGTCATAAAACTTACAACAACCTTTCACATTTAACATGTTTGTAACATTGCGGTAGCAAACTGCGCGGCATCTGATCGACGGACAACGTCTTAATAATTTTTATCAGTGAGACCGCAGATGAAAAAGACAGCTCTCTCCCTGGCCATTGCCGCCCTGTTCCCCGCTTTTGCCAGTGCAGAAGTGTTCAATTTCTACGGTAAAGCCAATGCCTCCTTTCAATCTAATGATGAGGGCGAAGGCGCAGTAACCGATGTCAAAAGCAATGCCTCCCGCCTGGGTGTCAAAGGCGAGCTGCCGCTGGATAGCGGCATCAAAGGCATCTACAAGATGGAATACGAAGTCGATATCGATGGTGAAGCCGATGAAACATTCAAGCAGCGCAACATCTACGCTGGTCTCGAAGGTGGTTTCGGCCAGGTTATCGGCGGTAAATTTGATACCCCGTTCAAGGTTGCGCAAAAGAAAGTTGACCTGTTCAACGATCTGGAAGGCGATATCAAAAGCCTGATCACCAAAAGTGACAACCGCGAATCCAACAATTTCCAGTACACCACACCGTCTTTCAGTGGCTTCAAGGTTTCCGCAGCTTACATCAGCAACAAGGAAGCGGAAATTTTCGACGACGAAGGCAACCTGATCGACACCCGCGACAACGGTACTTCCGTGTCATTTGCCTACGACAACAACGGTGTTTACCTGGCCTACGCATACGACCAGGATGTCGAAGCCAACGATTGGAACGTAAACCGTCTCGTCGGCCAATACAACTTCGGCAACCTTCAGGTTGGCGCCCTGTATGAAGAGCAGGAAAAAGCGGATAGCAGCAAGCAGGATGGCTGGATGACCTCCGTGGCGTACAAGATCAACAACTGGACAGCCAAAGCCCAATACGGCCAATCCGACATCGTCAAAACCAATGGCGAAACCTTCAGCCTGGGCCTGGACTACAAACTGTCCAAGGCCGCTAAAGTATTCACCTTCTACACCGATGAAACTGCAGCAAGCGACTACGAGCGCAGCTACTTCGGTGTAGGTACCGAATTCAAGTTTTAAACAGAACTTGAATATTCAGGGGCGCAAACTTTGCGCCCCGTATCTCGCTAAGATATAGAAACAGCGGCATCGTTAGAACAGGTCGACCGCTATTGGAGACATGCCGGTATCTCAGTGAACACAAGCTGACGAGCTCACTTCCATATAAACGGAATCATATCAACCAAAATCAGCGCTGAGTTTTAGTGAGAAGTTGGCTGAAGATATTTATCCACAAATGCCACTACCGATTCCACAGTTTGCAAGCGAGTTTCGTTTCCGACTAGATAGTGAGTCTCTTCTTCCAGCTTCATTAACTCGACCGTTTTCTTTGCCTGCTTCAGCTTTTTGTACATATTCTCCGATTGAGAAATGGGTACAGTAAGATCATCTTCGCCGTGGATCAGTAACACCGGTGCAGAAAAATTGTCCACAAAGAGTGCGGGCGAAACCTTCCGCAAGTGATCTTGGGACACCTTGCCATTGCCAATATTTTCCTGCCAGTAAGCTACTAACCAATGATCATCACCGAACAGCCGTCCTTTATCTTTAAGCATATCTTCAAGATTGCCAATACCATTGATTGACACTACACAGCGGTACAGGTCCGGTGTAAATGCGCCTCCCGCTAGGGCTGCGTAGCCGCCATAGCTGGCTCCCACGATACAAATTCGCTCCGGGTCAACGACCCCCTTTTTTACAAGTACCTTTACCGCGTCAGTGAGGTCCTCTTGCATTTTCCCACCCCATTCTCCATGGCCAGCTTCGTAGTGATCACGGCCAAACCCGAAGGATCCCCGGAATTGGGGCTGAACAACTAGGTAGCCACGATTCGCCAGCGCCTGGGCCAGCCAGTCAAAACCTACGTGATCGTATGATGCGGGACCACCGTGGGGCATAACTACCGCCGGCAGGTTCTTCATTGCACCAACTTTGCTTCGGGGTATGGTCAGTAAATTGGGGATAATCAAGCCATCGCTGGCCTGAAATCTCATGCGACCGATAGGATGAATGTGCTGTGCTGTAATTTTGGGGCGTGCCGTCGCTATATACGCGGGTTGCTGCCCCTTGCTGAATCGGTAAAAGCTACCCGCTTCGCTGGATCCTTCCACATAGACAAGAAGATCTTCCCAATTATCGCTCCAATCGCGCAGCCATACCGAATGCTCGGGAAATACTGACTGAATCTCGGCCATACGACGATCGAGATCCTCGTCAAAAAATTTATACGATGGATTAAAACCGGAGTAACGAACACCCCACACCACGCGATCATGACTCGTGAAGGTCGCCTCCACATCCGCATCACTGCGGCCGAGCCCCGCATCACTAACCTCTCCGGTAACCAGATCCATAATAAAATAGTCATCACGACCGGTTTCGCTGTTTTCGGCAAGGAATACGAGAGATTCACGATCCGGGTTCAGGCCAACCACGGAAATTTCCATCATATCGATTTCTTTGCGGTAAATTTCCTTCCAGTCATCACCATGACGAGCAAGTATCCGATGGAGGTTCCTTCGGTTATCAAACAGCTCGTGAGCAATGACCTCCCCGGCGCCATCAAGGAAGAAGTCAATGGAACTCTCTAGCCCTTTGAAGTGCACTCTCGGCCTCTGCGGAGAATCGAACTCAACCTCAACCAGCGACATACGAGGTGTATGGTCGTGGCGATCATCCGGTACATAGGCGGGCATATACACATATTTACGATCAGGAGACAGGCCGGCAATCCTACCCAAGCCATGCTGTCCAGGATATATCACATCACCCGGGGTTAGTAGCTGGCGAACCTCTTTGGTTACCAAGCTGTAGGCATAAGCAGTACTCAGAGCCAGCTTGTCGCGATAACCGAATAAACGACGCACTTCTGATGCAACGAGTACCAATTCATTGTCGGTGGCAAAGTATATGGACTGTGGCGTAATTTCCCTCAGATCGACAGACCCCAGGAGACGCTTTTCGGAAAGTGAAAAAACTACAGCAATATCGCGTCCATCTTTTGTAGTACGGTAGGCAATTCGATTGCCACTGGGCGATATAGCCATCATGCTAATCTCCGGGAGCACTCCATAGTCCCGGACAGAGATATCAGCTATCTTTGATTGGTTATCGGCAAAGACCAACGGGGAAAAAACTAAGGCTGTAGCGACAATTAACATCGCCCAATGACGGAAAACGGCAATCATTTGCCTACCTCGCTCTGGTTATTTAGCGTCCCTGTTCAACAATTCAGCGGCAATAATTTACCTATCTGAATTAAACGCCGCATTCTACCGGCAATGAAGCCAAGGAAAAAGCCGGACTAATTTGAACGATTTCAGTCAGCAACGTACATTATTAAACGATTCGACATTTAACAAATCTAGCCTTAATACTTGCTTCAGCTCCAATAGTATCCAGCACCTCTCTCAGGCTGTGCTAGCATCGACAATTCCGGATAATAAAAGAGAGTCCATAACCACATGCATCGCACCAAAATCGCACTGGCTTTCGCTGCAGCGCTCCTCGCGGCCTGCAGTAAAGGTCCCGAGGACACCAACTCGACAGCTACTGACGCGGCCGCAGAAATCCAAAACACCTTGCCTTCCGGTGTCACACTGGTCGAAACATTCGACGGCAATGGCGCCGAAATAGCCATTCCGTACAGCAAATACAAACTGGAAAACGGCCTGACCGTTGTGCTCCACGAAGATCACTCCGATCCCCTGGTGCATGTGGATGTGACCTATCACGTAGGCTCCAACCGGGAAGACCCGGGCCGCTCCGGCTTTGCCCACTTCTTTGAACACATGATGTTCCAGGGCTCGGTCAACGTGGCGGATGAAGAACATTTCCGTATCATTCAGGAAGCCGGCGGCACGCTGAACGGCACCACCAATACCGACCGTACCAACTATTACGAAACAGTACCGGCCAACCAGCTGGAAACCGTGTTGTGGCTGGAATCGGACCGCATGGGTGTATTCCTCGACGCGGTCACCGAGGAAAAATTTGAAGTACAGCGCGAGACGGTGAAAAACGAACGCGGCCAGCGCGTCGACAACCGCCCATACGGCCGCGCACTGGAAACCATGTTCGCCGCCACCTACCCGGACGGCCACCCCTATTCCTGGCCGGTGATCGGCTGGCTCGAAGACCTGGACCGTGCCGACCTCAATGATCTCAAGCGCTTCTTCCTGCGCTGGTATGGCCCCAACAACGCAACCCTGACCATCGGCGGCGACCTCGACAAGGCGCAGACCCTTGAGTGGGTAAACAAGTATTTCGGCTCCATTCCGGCAGGCCCGGAAGTCGAGAACCTGCCCAAGCAGCCCGCCACCCTCGAGGCGGATCGCTACGTCACTCTGGAAGACAATATTCACCTGCCGGCACTGGCGATGATGATTCCCACCGTGCACAGCAACCACCCGGATGAACCCGCCCTGGATACCGCGGCGCAGATCCTCGGCCAGGGCCAGGACTCCATGCTCTACCAACGCCTGGTGCAGACCGGTCGCGCGGTATCAGCCAGTGTCAGCCATTCCTGTAAGGAACTGGCGTGCGAGATGTGGTTTATCGTGATCCAGAACCCGGCTTCCGGCGAATCACTGGCGGAAATGGAAAAAGCCGTGCGTGAAACCCTGGTCGAGTTCGCCGAGCGCGGCGTTACCGAAGATGACCTGGTGAAGTTCAAAGCCGGGTATGAGTCCGGCCGGGTCTTTGGCCTGGAGTCTGTCGCGGGCAAGGTATCCACTCTGGCCGCATTCGAGACGTTTACCGGCAGCCCGAAAGGCATTGACGAAGAAATCAAAGCCTACCTGTCTGTTGCAACCGACGATGTCACCCGCGTATTCGACCAGTACATCGCTAAAAAACCGGCTGTGCTACTGAGCGTAGTGCCCAACGGCAAACCGGAACTGGCGGCGGCTGAGCAAAACTACGAGTGGAAGCGTACCATTCCTGAGAGCTACGCCGACGAAAGCGAAGCGCTGGCCCTGCGCCCGGCGAAAGACAATTTCGACCGCAGCGTACAGCCCACTCCTGGTGTGAACCCGCAGGTGGAACTGCCGGCAATCAAAGACGGCAAGCTGGCAAATGGTGTACGCCTGCTGGCGGTACAGAACGACGAAACCCCCACGGTTACCGTACAGGCGGTCTTCGATTTCGGCCAGAACGATGAGCCGCGCGGCAAAGCCGGTCTCTCTTCGCTGATGATTTCGCTCATGGGCGAGGCCACCACGGAACGCAGCGCTGCCGAGTTCACCGAAGCCCTCAAGCGCCTTGGCGCCGGTGTAAGCATGAGCGCCGGCAAATATGAAACGACTGTCAGCCTGAACGTCCTGGCAAAACATCTCGATGAAGCCGTGCCACTGATGATGGAGCGCATCCTTCAACCGGCATTCACCGAAGAAGATTTCGCCCGCATCAAGCAGCAGACCATCGAAGGACTGCAACAGGCGCGCAAAACACCTCAGGGACTGGCGACCCGCGCGGTGGGTGCCGTAATGCGCGGTCAGGAGCATCCGCTCAGCTTCCCGTCTGCCGGCCTCCCGGGCACCGTGGCCAATATCACCCTCGATGACATCAAGGGATTCTACAAAGCGCACTTCCCCGCACACCTGAGCGGCGTAACGGTGAGCAGCAGCGTGCCCCACGACACCATTGTCAAAGCGCTGGACGGTCTGGCGAAACTGGAAGTGTCCCATCCCGCACGACCGGCTGTTGCCCTGCAAAAGCCGGAGATCAAGGGCCGCACGGTTTACCTCGTTAACAAGGAAGGGGCCGCCCAATCGAGCCTGCGTATCGGCCAACCCGGCCTGCCCTACGACGCCCTTGGCGACTACTACCTGGCGTACCTGGGCAACTTCCCGCTGGGTGGCAACTTCAACAGCCGTATCAACCTGAACCTGCGTGAAGACAAGGGCTACACCTATGGTGCCCGCACCTATCTGCTGGGCGAGCCTCAGGACGGCATGTACCTGTTCAGCTCGGAAGTGAAAAAGGAAGCTACTGCAGATGCGCTGAAAGAGGTTCTCACTGAAATGGAAACCTTTGACAGCAAAGGCATGACCGAGACCGAATTCAGCTACCTGCGCTCGGCTATCGGCCAGCAGGAAGCCCGCAATTACGAGACGCCGGATGCGAAACTCGGCCTGCTCGGTAACATCCTGCGCTACGATCTGCCACTGGATTACCGTTCCCAGCAGAACGCCATTCTGAAGGAAACGGATCGCAAGACCCTGAACAAGGTCATCACCGGCCTGCTCGATCCGCAGAACCTTGCCTTGATTGTGGTGGGCGATGCCGCGACCATCCGCAAAGATCTGGAAGCTTTGGACATCTCCATTGTTGAGCTGGACGAAGATGGTTACGTGAAGGAAGCCGAGGAAGCGGCTGAAGGTGCGGAAGCAGCCAGTCTCTGATTTCCCACCTCTGAATCCCCGCCTGCGCGGGGATGACAGACGTAAAAAAGCCCGCTAATTAGCGGGCTTTTTTACTGCCGTCCAAATATTCAAGTTTCAGCCGGCGTACTTGGCCGCCCGCGCTGCATGCAGCTTTTTATAGCTCTCGATCAGGCGCAGGTGCTTATCCAGCCCTTCGAGCTGCATATTGGTCGGCGTCAGCCCATGGAAACGCAGGCTGCCATCCACGGAGCCGACCACCGCTTTCATATTCTCCTCGCCGAACATACGCTGTAGATTCACGATGTAATCGTCCAGCACAAGCTCATCATCCAGCGTAATCTCGAGAACCGCGCGTACTGCCTGATAGAACAGGCCACGCTCGACCGTGTTGTCGTTGTACTGCAGGAAACTTTCCACCAGCTCCAGCGCTTCTTCGTGCCGCTGCAATGCCAGATAAATCAGCAGCTTCAGTTCCAGCACGGTCAGCTGACCCCACACCGTGTTCTCGTCAAACTCGACACCAATCAGGGTGATAATGGTCTCGTAGTTATCGATCTGGCTCTCCTCCAGGCGCTCCACCAGATCTTCCAGCTGATCCTCGTCGAGCGAGTGCAGATTGAGGATGTCTTCGCGGTAATCCAGGGCCTTGTTGGTGTTGTCCCAGATCAGGTCTTCCACCGGATACACTTCCGAGTACCCGGGCACCAGGATCCGGCAGGCCGGCGCACCCAGTGCTTCATAGGTGGCCACATACACTTCCTTGCCCATCTCCGAGAGAATGTTGAACAGGTCCGTGGCCTCTTCCGCATTGGTTTCCGAATGGTTGCCGGTAAAGTCCCACTCCACAAACTCGTAATCCGAGCTGGCGCTGAAGAAACGCCACGACACCACCCCGGTGGAGTCAATAAAGTGCTCCACAAAGTTCTGCGGCTCGGTAACCTCCAGACTGTTGAACGTGGGCGGCGGTACATCGTTCAGGCCCTCGAAGCTGCGGCCCTGCATGAGTTCGGTAAGACTGCGTTCCAGTGCCACATGGAAACTGGGGTGCGCACCGAAGGATGCAAATACACCACCGGTGCGCGGATTCATCAGGGTCACACACATCACCGGGAACTGCCCCCCCAGAGAGGCATCCTTCACCAGAATCGGGAAACCCTGCTTCTCAAGCTCCTCAATACCCTCAATAATCGCCGGATATTTTTCCAGTACTTCGCGGGGCACATCCGGCAATGCGATTTCCTGTTCGAGAATCTCCTTCTTCACAGCCCGCTCAAAGATCTCCGACAGGCACTGCACTTCCGCCTCATACAGCGTATTACCAGCGCTCATACCGTTGCTGAGAAACAGGTTCTCGATCAGATTGGAGGGAAAATACACCACCTCGCCATCCGACTGGCGCACAAACGGCAGCGAACAGATACCGCGATCCGCCCGGCCGGAATTGGTATCAACCAGATTGGAGCCACCCAGTTCACCATCGGGGTTGTAGATAGCCAGGGTGTAGTCATCCAGAATACCTGCCGGCAGCGCGTCGTCGTCTTCCAGCGCAAACCACTTTTCGTTCGGGTAATGCACGAACTCCGCATTGGCGATTTCCTCACCAAAATACTGGTCGTTATAGAAGAAGTTGCAGTTCAGGCGTTCGATAAATTCGCCCAGGGCCGAACACAGGGCGCTCTCCTTGGTGGCACCCTTGCCGTTGGTAAAGCACATGGGCGAAGCCGTATCGCGGATATGCAGCGACCATACGTGGGGCACGATATTGCGCCAGGAGGCGATCTCGATCTTCATCCCCAGATCCGCCAGGATCCTGGTCATATTGGCGATGGTCTGCTCCAGCGGCAGATCCTTGCCCTCAATAAACGTCTGGTGCTCGGCATCCGGCGCGACCATCAGCAGGGCCTGAGCATCTTCCGCCAGGTTTTCCACCGTCTCGATCTGGAAATCCGGACCGGTCTGGATCACCTTCTTCACCGTACAGCGGTCAATGGAACGCAGGATACCCTGCCGGTCCTTCTCGGAAATATCTTCCGGCAGCTCCACCTGGATCTTGAAGATCTGGTTATAGCGGTTCTCCGGATCGACGATATTGTTCTGGGACAGGCGGATGTTGTCCGTCGGGATATCGCGTGAAAGGCAGTAAACCCGCACAAAATACGCCGCACACAGCGCAGAAGACGCCAGGAAATAGTCAAACGGACTCGGCGCCGAGCCATCTCCCTTATACCGGATAGGCTGGTCCGTAATGACCGTAAAGTCGTCGAACTTGGCTTCAAGTCGCAGGTTATCGAGGAAGTTGACGTTGATTTCCATAGGGACTACCCGGGTGTGAGAATTTGGCAAGCCGCAGGGGCGAGGCGCGGCATTATCCAGAATTTAGGGTAGTTCGTCTCGTCCAATTTGAGGAAGCGGTATAGATGGCGCGCGATGTTCAAACGCGACAGAGAGGCGGACCTGATATCACTATTTGCTTAAAGCACATAGTCGCGCGCGGAAGCATCGAGGCACGCCCTGCTCCACGCGCGCAACGACCGAACTAGGCTGCAGCCACCAATAGTTTGGACAATTCTTCATCCGAAGAATCAACAGCACGCGCAAAGTCCCACTGTTTCCTGGCCGCATTCAGCATTATGCCGAGGACACATTTAATGGCCACATACTCCGCCGACTCCGGCAGATAAGGGATATTGATTTTCTCATTGGCCAGTTTTGACAGGCGCCCCAATAGGCGACTGGCTTCCTGATCACTGATGCCATTTTCCAGACTACGGAACAAATCGTAGATCTCATTTGGCAAATTATCATAAAGAAATGTGTCAATTTTAAGCACGACCTTGATAAAGATCTTCTCCTCCCACATTTCGCTGGCGATCGGGATATCAATTTTTGCGTTCAAAACCTGAGCCAGCGCCTTGACCTCTACCTCGGTCATTTTCATACGCCTTTCTGGCGGCGCAAAATATTCGTCCAGCAACCCCTTAAATTCTTCTTCAGTAAGTTCACTTATTATTGACGGCATAACGCTCCCTCCATTGGACCAAGGACTAATGATTAACCAACGTCAGTTATTGACCGCGTGAATATGATTTCCAAGTACCGCGAAGTCAACGATAAATAATTTCGAGAACTTAAAAACACCGCGGAACGGGCGCGATAATAAAGCCTTCAACTTTCTATCATTGGCACAAATGCTAATTCACTCTGACGTCAACGGCAGCCCCCGCGAATGGCCAGAGGACAATAAATACACGGCAAACAATAGTTCTTATTTTTCGTAACCTGTCATTTCCAAATAGCCTTCACCCTTGTGGGTACCGCCAACAGTGACCGGGCCTTCCCAATAGCGCAAGGCTCCCGGATTCCAGTAGTCACCGGCCCAGGACTGGATTTTGAGATCCAAACCTGCCGATGGTATTTGCAATTGCCAGACGACAGGAACCCGCCCGAAGCGACTAGTCCGGTAATCGATTGGCTCAAGGGTGAATTCATTGGCCCCCAGAGTGCGGGCACGGGCATCGGCGGCGACCAGGGTACCCGAATAAAAGTCCTCTGCGCCGCGTACACGGAATGCCATCAGGTGGCGGCCGTCGTCCAGGTGCAGCGCCAGCCAGTCCCAACCTTGCTGATCCGCATTCAGGTACTGACTGCTCCATTCGCGGTCGAACCACCCTTTTCCTTTCACCTGGAACCGCTCGCCACCAACTTCCACCTCGCCGTCTATCACCAGATAAGGGTAACTGAAATACATTGATCCCCGGCCATCGGCCGATTTGGCACTAAAGCCCTGCTCGCCATTTAGAATTGCCGGCAGGCGCGGTTGCAGATTGAGGTGATAACGGAAGCCTTCGCCATCCACAGTCAGAGTCCAGTTAGCATCATCGACACTTTGCAGTTGCCAATGATCAATCCAAGCACTGAACGGTTGCACGGTAACCCCAGCCTGGCCGGTACCACCACGCGCTGAACGATTGGCGAAGCGGTGATCGTTCGGAACACTGAGGGCTGCGTGTGCCAGCCAGATCTCATTGTTGTACCAACCCGGTTTTGGTTCTGTGTAGGGCCCGGGTTTGAGCCCGCTACGGAACAAAGTCCATTGCACTCCGAATGGCTCACCATCGGTGCTTTGCAGGTTGGCTGTGAGATACCACCATTCGAGGCGATATTCGGGATGGGGAGCGAGATCCTGCGGTAGTTTGACCGTCACGCCCTGTTGGGCCTGGCGAAACCCCTGCGGCAGATCCCGCAGGGCATCGAACGAATCTTTTGGAGCGGTTTCTTTTGTACAATTCGCGAGAATTAGATAAAGCGAAAGCATGCACCCAAACATCAATGCTTTCTTACTCATTGCTCCGCAACTCTGGTTTTGCGTGATAGAGATTCTGTGACGGCAAACAGCATATATAAACGCGTTGATTTCCTACGACGCGGGAGACTCAACCTTTGACTGGCCATTATGCACCCACTGGCTCGCCTTTTGCCTTCTGGGTAGCGTTGACCGAATAATCGCGATAGCTGCCCCGCCAAACCCATACGTCGTAATGATAAAACTCGTTCTAATGGCGTAATGCAATATTTGATTTGCCAGTGAATCAGGCAAAAATACCTCGGAGCCAGGATCAGTGGTCGGTGCCATCGCAAATACAATGAAAATACCGGAGTTGGTAAAGGCTCCAATCACCATCGCCCATCGAATATGCCTGGCCAGAGATATTCGCAGTGCGGATACCCCCAAAATGAGAGCACTCATCAAAAGAAAATCCAAATGCGCTTGCAATACACGCTCAGGATTGCCCGGGAATATGGCTTTTATAAAACCAACCCCGTTATATACGCCGATAAGACACCAGGCGAGTGCAAGTCCTACAATGATATACGAGCCTGCCCCACGTAAGAGTAATTTATCGTTGTTCTCCATGCGTTTACCCGATGTATTAGTCTATTGAATTAATTACTGCAATTTATTCCCAATAAAAAGTGTGGATCGCACCTATTAACGCAGGGGCTACCCCCATACTATTTGAAGATTTTTTTCACTTGAAGCATTAGCTATATCTTTTACACATATAGCAGTATGGTAAGGCGCCATATCGCGATTCTTGTCATTAGCAGAACCTGTCAATCAGAAATATTCTCCCGTTCACTGATTCGGAATAGACACCAGCTGCGTGTTCGGATTGCTCTCCCTATTCATTTTTCATTGTTTCCAGTCGCACCGGATTTCCCACCAGCAAGCCGACCAGCGCGCCAATAAACAGGCACGCCAGCCACACCTGAAGCCAAAACCCGGGATAGAAATGCAGCGGCAACGCCCAACCAAAGGCAGCTGGATTGACCCGCGCCACCAGCACCCAACCGAGGAAAATGCCCAACGGTATGGCCAGCAACGCGAGCAAACCAGTCACCAGCATGCTATGTGCGACCAGGCGTCTACGCAGACTTTTGCGCGGTACGCCGTAAACATGCAGCAAGGTGTAACTCCCCTGCCGCATACGGAATGTAACCAGCCCCATCAGGGCCAGCGCAGTGCCGGTCAGAATCAGCGTCAGTGAGTTCAACAACCGCGTCATTTGAAAAGTGCGGGAGAACGCCCGGTTTGCCGCCGCCTTCAGTCCCGCCTGGTCGCGCAGGCGGCTGCCATTTAGCCAGGAATATTGCTCGGGCCAATCCCGCCAGCGCATGTTTTGGACATCGCTGACCCCCAGTACAAAAGCGGTGTAGCGGTTGGGCAGTGCATCAGTAACAACCTTCAGCGGTACCATAACTTCGCCCTCTGGTCGCCCATAGTCGGCGTAGATACCGAGCACCTCACGGGAGAGCTGTTGCGCTCCGGCGCGTATTTGAAGTCGATCTCCCACAGAGAGCGACTGCCGGCGAGCCAGCTGTTCGTTCACCAACACGCCGCCCGCAGCGAGTCGATTCCAGACCGAAGGAACCGAAGCCAGAAAGGGCCAGTCCTGCAACAAGGGCGAATCCGGGTCTACCGCCAGCACATCCACTGGCAACACCGACGCCTCGGGCGAAAGGTCAGGTGGGCCCAGCAGTGCGCGGCCGCGCACCATTGGCAATACCGCAGTAATCCCCGGTACTTCCCGCAGCTGCCGACGCCAGGCTTCCGTGGCGATGGGACGGCCGGGATCCAGATACAGATCCCCCTGCAGGCGCTGGTCGAGCCAGCGGGCAAAGGTGGACTCAAATCCCGTGACCATGGCCTGTACACCAATAGTGGTAGCAATGGCAAAAACGAGGGCAGTGAGGGGCAGGCCCAACAGCCGACACAACGCCCCCATCTCCGAGCAGGACCACTCCATGAGAGGACGCCGGCCGCGTCGCTCCAAAAGCGCAAGTACGCCGCTCAATAATTCGGGCAATAAAATACCCACGCCAAGCAGGCACCCCATGGTCGACACGAATATCACCCAGAGCGTATTCGTCGACAGTAAAACCACCAGCGATACGGAAGCCACTAGCAGCGCGCCGGCCCGGCGCCACCCTGCAGACTCCGCGCTACCCGTGCTACTGGCGAAGGCCACTGCCCCGCCCCAGTGGCTCCGGCGCAGCGAAATCAAATCCAGACACGCCCAACCGACTACCACAGCAAGGATCAGTACCATGCCGAGCCAGGTTTTCACGGTGGGCGGTCTTTTCGTGAGAGCGTCAACGCTGAAAAGGCCGGCGAGCGTACCCTCAAAGCCTTCCGCCATCGCCGATGCCAACCGCTCGCCCAGGAAAACACCGAGGATGCCGCCCACCGAAGCCACCAAAAGCACTTCCACGATCAACGCCCAGCGTAGGTGCGCTGACCGCACACCCAGGCGCACCATAATCTCCAGACTGCGGCGCCGCTGCTCCAGCGCAAAGCGGTATACGCTGCGTACCAACAATGCTGCCACCAGCAGCGCAAGTGCACCCAGTGCATTGAGGCTGAGCAGAAATGCATCCACCATCGGATCGGGTTTTACCCCGTAGTCTTCGACTTGTGACAGGTAGTCTGGCGGGAGCGGCGAGCGTTCCGTCTCGGCCGCGGGCAACAGAATGGCAAGGGTACCCTGACCGCCCGCTGCCAGTTCCGCCGCTAGGGAAATATCCGTAAACAACTGCCCGCGCGGCAGCCCTTCAAAAGATTCAAGATGCATACCTGCGGCACCCGGCAGCGACGCTTGCCGCCAGCGCGCCAGGTCCGCCGGGCTGCCGAGCAATACCCGGCGATTGAGAGAAGACAGCAGCTTATCCGCAATATTTGTGCGCGCATTATTCCCATCCGGCAACTCGCGGTATTGCAGTAGACAACCGGCACTGAACGGATCGATGCCAATCACTGTGGGCGCGTCACTGACAGGAAACCGTACTTCCAGCTGTGGCGATGCGCAGAGCCCCACCCGGCGCAATTGCACAAAATCCTCAACTGCCAGCGGATGTCCATCTTCACGCACCACACGCACCAGCGGCTCAAGTGCCGCACGGGAACGGGCGACGGCATTTTCCGCAGAGCCGGTAAGCGCACGCACCCCGCTCCAGAGCATGGCAGCACATACCAGGATCAGCAGCAACCCCGCCAGTTGTCCCGGGTGGCGGCGGTAATGGCTCAGGAAGACAGTGCCGAGTCCCATGGGTGCAGGGCTCCTTCCCGCAATTCGAGAATCCGGTCGCAGCGTTGCGCCAACTCAGGATTATGGGTAACGATCAGCGCTCCGAGGCTGCGCTCGCGGATTGCATCGAAAAACAGCGGTGCAACGCGCTGGGCGGTGGCATAGTCGAGGCTACCGGTGGGCTCATCAGCCAGAATCAGTTGCGGCTGCATCGCAAAAGCACAAGCCAGCGCGGCCCGCTGCCGCTGGCCACCGGAAAGCTGATCGGGATAACGCTGTGCGGTATCCGCGATACCCAGACGCTCCATAAGCGCATCACCGTTGTGCCGGTGCACGCCGGCGAGTCCGGCGCGAAAAGCGATATTGCGGGAAACTGTGAGTGTGGGGATCAGGTTGCCATCCTGGAATAACGTGGCGATGCGGGTGCGGCGCAGCTCGGCCCAGTCACTGTCGGTGAGATCTGAATGCGCCCGACCGAATACCTGCAACTCGCCGCGCTCGGCCGGCAACAGACCATTGAGCAGATTCAGCAGCGTACTCTTGCCAGAACCCGAGGGCCCGATTACCGCTACGGCCTCTCCTCGATGCAACTCGAAGGATACGCCGGACAGTACATGGACCTGCTCACGGCCATTGCTGTATGAGCGGCTAAGGTCCCGGGCCTGGATCAGAGTATCGCGCATAGTTCGCCGGTATGGCTGAAGAGAATTCCTTTTAGTCTATCGCACGTGGTAATGATCAAACAGGGCGTGGCGCACCTGCATACCTTTCACTGCAGTGTCAGGCACTGGCATCGATCGGAATGTGTACTCAGATCCGTCCATTTGCAAAACGACATCACACACCCGCACCGGCGGAGTAATACCCGATTTACCTGGTGGCGCCTTGATGAGTTTGCAGTTATGCAAAGTGAACCGTTCGCGCGGAATCTCAGTAGTAAAAAAGTAGCCCCACCACTCAAAACAGATCACGCCGACCAACAATAGCAGTGCAGGCGTACTCCAGCGGGCGTGGCATTTAAACCAGTGGCGAGCACGTATAAACAGCAGGAGCGTCCCAACCATCTGGACCACCACCAAGAGATATCGCTGATCAAACGGTAACAACCAGCGGGTATTTCCCAATACCAGAATCAGCCACGGCCCCAGGACAAGCAACACCAGAACAGCAGACCACGTCAAACGTGTATCCGGGCAACGGGCAAACAGACTGAGCAGGACAAGCGCGGTGAACAAATAAGCCACCCCACCCCAGGCCACAATCAGTAGTGGGCTGAGCAGTACCAGGGCGCTGGTACCGCGGTCAATGTCCAGCATCGGGATATTGATCACCACGATACCGACCAGATACAGCAAACCGACCAAAGCAAACGCCGGCCACGGGTAGCGCAGCACCAGTTTGAACAGGCGGCCGAGTATTACGTGAATCGCAGTGGTGAATACACCGACCGGGGCAACGAGGCTATAGTCTCTTTTGGAGCTACTTTCTGACGTGGACATACTTCTCGCACTCGGACGCTGGGCGCGGCAGTGTATATTTTTTCCGCGTTGCCCGGTAGCAACGCCGGGCAATCAATCTTCCGCTGAGCCCTGATCCCACATGCACCTTCAACGGAATGTCCAACTCTCAATTTTTCGCGCAACGAATTCCGCAAAAGCTAAGGGTTCGCAATCAGTGCCAGAATTTAATTGGCAGAACACCCTGACTGAACAGTAAAACACACAGCATCAACAGGGAAAAACATCCCCAAAAATCGATTTTGCTCGCTCTCGAGTGCCTAAAAAGCATAAACGCAGCTGCGATCAGCAAAACGGGCAGTAATCCGCTCAACCCCGCCATGGTCAGCGCGGCCGGCGTCATTTCACCGAACTTCAGAAAACTTTGTTGGGTAAACAGGTAAACGGGAAGTGCAAACGCCAGGAGGTTGAAATATGGCAGCAGCAGTGCCCTGGATCCAATTGCCTCACGGGAAAACAGTAGCCACGTCCCCCGGAGCAAAATCATCAACAGGCCAACCAAGCCCGCCAGCAACACCAGCCAGCTACTAAGCATTGGCAAGATAGACTGCTTCCGATATGTCTTCAGTCCATCACTGAAGCGCGTTGAATCGCCAAACATAAATACATGGGATGGCAGAACACGTGTCGAATCGCGGAATAACGCTTCGCTAACGGGCTCCAGTAATTTCGCCGGTTTCTGCAAGGATTCCAGCAATAGGTTCCCGCCCTGCTCCGCGCTGATCCATACGCTCCCGAACATGTAATCCAGCCAGGAGAATTGCGCCATACTATTTGGCGACAACACGTAAAGCCCGGTGTAATCCGCCAGATCGGCTGGCTGCCACTTTGCCGTCGCCTTGCCCGGCGAACGCAGGTTCAATTGTTCGATAAAGAGCTCGTTGAATTTTTCATAATCCGCCCGCTCATTGTCGGTATTGATTGCGTAAAAGAAGCCCTTGTTTTCTTCCGGGAACAGGCAGAGTTGCGCCCTGAAACCAAAGGTCGTACCAGGATGACAGTGCCCCACCACACCGTGGCGGTCTCTCGATGCCAGGGCGAGACCATGCCCGTTATCCAGGCCATGCCTGGCGGCATCGGTGGTTGTTGGCGTACCCAGATTCTTCATTAACGCCGGCAGGATAAACGGCCTCCCACTGAGCTCACCATCACCCAGCATAAAGGCCATCAGTCTCGACATATCTCCTACTGTCGTGGTGAACTGCCCGGCCGGCCTGAGGATCATGGGCACAGATTCCAGCGGCACGCCACCTTCCACATACCCCATTGCAAGGGCCGGATCTTCCGACTGGGCAATGAAATGAAAGCTGCTGTCTTGCATACCCAGAGGCAGAAGTAGCTCACGCTGCAGGTAATCCTCAAAGTGCTGCCCGGTCACCGCTTCGATCACCATCCCCAACAGGGTGTATCCCATATTCGAATACGAGTACTGGCTGCCAGGCCTTGAGCGCACGTACAGTAAACTGGGATCGGATGACGGGAAGGCTTCACTCAATGGCACATCAGGCACGAAGCTCAAATTGAATAATTGCCATATGCGGACATTGTCGAGCCCAGACGTATGTTCCAAAAGATGCCGCACCGTAACAGGTGCCTCACCGGCCCACGGATTTTGCCAGTTGAGCTCGGGCAATAAACCTTCAACACTGGTCTCCAGTAAGAGCTTGTCTTCAGAAACCAGTCTCAACACTCCAAGGGCAAGCACCGTCTTGCCGACAGACCCGACCTGAACCTTGGTGCCGGTCCCCATCGACGTTGGCCTGACTATCTCGGCCAACCCCGCAGCGCCGGACGACGGAGAACCCGGGCGATAGACGCTCCATGCAATACCGGCAAGATCCTGCCCGGCAAGTAGTTCAGCGACCCCATTCTCCACGAGGGTATCCTCTGCAAAGGCAATCGGGACAGACAGTAAAAAGAGGATAAAAGCGGTAACACGGTGTTTTAACATTGGGAACAAACTCATCCTTGAAGAATTCTGGTTCCGCGTCACGCTGGGAAAGCCGGCGCAGAACACCTGGCAGAACGCCTACCTATAGCTTCCGCAGCATTATATCCACGGCTTGCCCGTGATACTCGGTAGTGCTGATGGTCTTCCAGCCGAGGCGCTCGTAGTATTCACGTGTGCGCGGGGTAAAGAGATAAAGCTGCGGGATATTGTTCGATACGCAGTGGGCGAGCAGTTTTTCGACAAGCTTCCTGCCCACACCCAAACTGCGGAATTCCGGCTTTACATAAAAATTTGCCAGCCACGGCCCCCAGCGCGCTTCAATATCCATATCCCTGGGTAAAACACTGATCGAGCCCAACAGCTCATCATTTTCTATAGCGATGAATGTTGTAGGAACAGCATCCTGACCGAGGCATTTGGCCAGTTCCGATTTGAAATCCTCCAGGGACTCATCCGGGTAAAGGTCGCTCCACTCGTCAAAGTGCCAAAGCGCCAGAAGCTCGATCATACCGGGTATTTCGGACAGGTTTACAATATCCATCTAACTCGACCTCTCACACTACAGGCCCGGATTCCGAGCATTGTTCCGGGAACCCGAAGCCGCCCCGTCTCAAAACGTACACATTTCAAACAGAATACTGATTCACAAGCGACCCGCGGACGCTATCAAAAATGCGGAAATGAAGCCACAAAATCGCCGTCCATATACGCGACCCAGGCTGCGAGAGTTTGTGATTTACAGCAACAAATAACACCACAGCTTCTCTATACTCGCGGCTTTGTCGCACTTCACCTATGAGGTATCTATGAAACTGCTCCGTTTTGCCCTGCCCCTTCTGGCAACTTTTATCAGCGCACCATCACTCGCAAGCAGTAACAATGGGTTCGGCATCGGCGTCGCCTACGATCTGGGCGCTGGCGTGACCGCACAGTTTCGCGGCACCTCCATCTTTGCGAATAGCGATGCTCTGGCGGTCGATATGCGGGTACAGAACTTCCGTAATGATCGCGGCACCCTGTTTGCGTATATCGACGCGGGTGGCTTTTATGAGGATGGCGGCCGTGACGATTACAATGACCGCGCCGGTGTGCGCCTACCGATAGGCCTCAGCTTCCGAATTGCTCCGAGCGTACAGGCCTACATCCAGGCAGTACCCAACTTCGCTTTCAGCGATAACGACAACAAGGAAGGCTTTGAAGTTGATGGCGCGCTGGGCCTTCGCCTGCGCTTCTGACACTCAGGAAAGCAGATATCGCATCTGATTCATAGCAAGCCGCTCACCTTTACCTCCAGAGAGAACGGCCAGTAAACAAAAAAGGGACTGAAATTTCAGTCCCTTTTTTATTGGGCGGAATAAAACATTCGCCATTAAATCTACAGATTGGCGATCTCGATCATCATCGCCGTGTACATTTTCAGGTTCAGGCGCAGCTGATCCACGGTGATGAATTCGTGCTCCGAGTGGCCAGTGTAGGCCTTGCCTGGCATCGACGGCCCGAAACTGACCGCATTCGGCAGCAGTTTGGCGTTAGTGGAACCCCCGATGGCCACCGGGCCCGCGTCCTCAATACCGGTAAAGTGGCGGAACACTTTCAGCAGAGGCTGCACCTGGGGCGCATCGTCCGCGCGGTAGGGTTGCCCCAGATGCACGCCTACATCGGCCATCTCGATACCAGTCTTTTTCTGCCAGCCGTCGATAGCACTGTGGATCTGCTTCTCCAACAGCTCGGCGGTCTTGCCGGTGGGGCGGCGCAGGTTCAGGTGGCTGGTCAGCCCGTTGTCGCTAACTTTCACCATGGTCAGCGCGCCGGTCATCGGTCCCATAAAGTCATCCCTGTAGGCGATATCACCAAACTGCTCGGCGGTGATACCGATGCCGATCAGATCATTGATATAGCGCACCGTAGCGCCGGCGGCATTGGCCGGCCATTCGTAGTTACCCAGTGCGTCGGCAAGGAAGGCAATGGCATTGATACCGTGCTCCGGCTCGGAACTGTGGGTGGCCACGCCGCGAGACGTGATTTCCAGTAAACCGTCTTTACGTGCGAACTCGAACTTCACCTGCGGATGCTGCGCGGCGCGGGCACGGATTGCCTTCTCCAGCGCAGGCGTCGGGTTGGCAACGCTAGCATGGGCCTCATCCGGTACCTGGCTGCCAAAGTAGCCACCTTGGAAATTACTCAGGTAGGGCTTGCTATTGTCTGCCACCGCCGCGTCGGCAAAGGTCGCACGGATTTCGCTCCACCCCTTCTCGGCGGTCACCACCGGGTAGTTTGCATCGATGGTGATGTTGTACGCAGGCATATCGTAATCTTTCAGGAACGCCTGCAACGGCGCCCAATCGGATTCCTCACCCAGGTAGACAATCAGCTCCACGCGCCGCTTCATCGGCACGCCCTTGTCCTTGATCGCCTTCATCGAATAGAGGGCGGTAGCGATTGGCCCCTTGTCGTCCTCGCTGCCACGGGCGATCAGCTTGCCCGGCTCGCTGGTACGATCCAGCTCGAACGGGCTCTTCTTCCACTTCGCCGGGTTGGCCGGCTGCACATCACCGTGGGTGACGATACCGATCTTCTCCTCGCCCTGCCCCAGCGCAACGATCACCACATAGCCGTGATCCTCGCACTCCAGTCCCAGCCCCTCCGCCTTGCCGCACAGGGTGTCCTTGAAGCCGGTGAACTCCGGGTTCTTCTCCAGCGGCAGGTCTTCCCGCGCCACGGTCTCGAACTGCACCAGTTCGGCGAGGGTATCGGTCATCGCTGCTTCGTATTTATCCACCGCGTAGTCCGCGGTCTTCTGCGCTACCGGCGAGACACCCGCTGCCGCGGCCAGCGGGCACAGCAACAACGGTGCCGCAATCCGTACAATTTTGGAACGGAATTTCACAGATCACTCCATAGGTCAGGGTAAAGGGGTCACAAGAATCACGCATTGTACCCTCCCAGCGGAGCCAAATCCCGCCCGGCGCGGCGCGGCGAACGTCCACTGCGATCTACCGATGACCAGTCCGCGGCTAAAAAGGTAAGCCGCAAAATACGGTGATCTGCCCGGAAGGTGACAATCGAGCTTTTCCGCCTTGTACGGCTGCTAATTCTTGCGCGATCCTGGTCAGCTACACCGCAAAGTTATCGGAGCAGGACGGTTTTGGCGAACAGGATAAAAGCGGTTGCCGCAACCACCGACACCAGAAAACACACAATATGCGCATCCTTTTCCGGCGGAATTTCTTCCCGTATTGCCATAATGATGATCCCACCGGCCACAAACATCGTGGCAAATTTCGTCCACACAGAAAGCTGCCCCGCAATCAATGAGGCGATCCAGCCTAAAATCAAACAGGCGCAGAACACCCAGCGAAGGAACTTCGGGTATCGGCGCGGGTAACGTTTCCAGATGTGGAAATTGATACCGACAAAATGCATCCCAAAGGCAAAAACCAGTACAAGGTAACCGAACCAGTTTCCACTGGGCCACTCGCCCAACAGGAAGCCAATCTGGGCGTAGTAAAGACCGAAAACACCGAAAATCAGTACTTCACCAAATGAAACCCTGGCCTTCGCCACCTTGAACTCTTCAGCCAGTCCCTTGTTTGCAGTTACCAGAAACACAACGAAGCCAGCAAGTGCAACCAGGTACGCCTGAAGGCCAATAGGTAATACGGGGGTATAGGCGTCAGTCACATTAAGTAACGCCTGAACTTCGGCCAGTTTGGGTAACAGCGTGAGGAACACGTAAGTGATCCCAATACCGGCGGAAACGCTTAATATGGGCGGGTGGGTGCTATTTTGAAAAACAGACCAATAGGGAATCGTCACCGCCACCAGAGACAATGCAAGAACAGCCAGAAAAGACACATAAATGGTCATATCGCTACCTTTGGATTGCGTACCAGCCCTTCTGCCAACCGAAAAATACTTGCCACCAGAGGAGTTTGCTCTACACATTTATGCCAATCTGTTTTCCCCCAGCTCACTGGTTTTATACCCGTAGCCAAACCGCCAATGGCGTCCGTTAAAACTGATCAAATCGGCCTGAGATGCTCTTCACTCGTTCCGGGAATAGCTCCAGCCATGATCATCGTGATAGATCATCTGCTTTGACATCCCCCCATCTACCGTGATGTCCTGGCCCGTGATAAAACTGCTTTTGGGATCACACAGGAACATCACCGTATTGACGATATCTGCCGGATTGCCCACACGGCCAACCGGGTGCTGGCTGGCATCGGCTCCCGTGAAGTGCGTACCGGAAGTATCAATCCAGCCCGGGGAAACGGCATTTACCCGGACTTTACCTCGCAGCGTCATTGCCATGGCATGGGTCAGGCTGCCAATGCCACCCTTGGCCGCGCTATAGCTTTCGGTATCCGCCTGGCTCATCTGCTCACGGGTAGACGAGATATTTACGATACTAGCCCCGGCACTGAAATGCGCCATAAACAGCTGGCTTAAAAGAAACGGTGCGGCAACACCAACCCGCAGCACGTAATTGAAATCCTCATAGGAACAGCTGTTTAACCCACCCTTAGACAGACAAGCATTATTGACCAGGTAATCGACTTCCCCATATTCGGCGATCACTTTTGCCGCAAACGACCTGAGTACGTTTTCATCGGCAATATCACCCACATAGTAACCATCACCCTGCAGGTCAATTGAGCACACCACAACGCCCTGCTCTGCGAACGCATCGCAGATCGCCTTGCCAATACCCTGGGCGCCGCCCGTTACCACTGCGACTTTCTGTCTGGTCACAACTCTAGTTCCTCAACCTGTTAATACAATTTCGAAAGGGCCAACTCACCAACTAATTGCGTATTTTTTCCACGCCGGCAAGATTCGTCTGAAGTGCAATCATTTTCTCGAAGGGACCCAGAACCGGTGCAAAATCGTTATCAGGCTCCAGCGCCTGCATAGCCAACACGATACTTTCCAGCGTAGACAAGCTGTTCTCCAGCGACGAATGGCGGACCTGGTAATTGGACTCCAGCTCCCCCTCAAAGCTGACCCGTGGTAATTGCTGCAGCATGGGGTGCAAATGCAGCATCTTCTTCGACTTGCGCCAGGTCGCATCAATCACCACCAGCTGCTCCAGTGCCCCGGCCTGTGGGGAACCTGGCTCTACCTGCTCCACTTCCGGCAACCAGCTCAGCGAGGGGTATAGCAAGGCCGACCTGGGTGGGAGCAGTTGCGCCAGCGCATCATTCGAGAGTTGCTCGGCCACAATCAATTCGCTGTTATCCAGGCACAGATGCGCCATGCGCCCGGTATTGAACGGGTGCTTCTGCTCAAGGGGGTGCTGTATGATCAGCACCCTGATTCGATTGGGGATATGAACCAGCGCGCTGCAGTAGCAGACCCGGAGGGGGCGTTGGCAGGTTGGGCAGATTTCGCGTGACATGAGGTGATATGGACCCGGATAACTCTACTGATTCGTTGACTGCCCAGTGGCTCTCCGATGCGGAGATGCCGCTAGCCAACAAATTCTACCGCACCCACAAATTCCGCGGCAAAGCGCGGCGGCACGATCCCTGTATGGTAATCCGCGACGAGCACAACCAGGTTATTGCCTGCGGCTCCCTGCGCAAACTGACGGACAGCCAGTTGCTCGCCGGAGTGGCGGTCGCCGAAGGCTATCGCGGGCGCGGTGTGGCGCGGTTTCTGCTCAAGGGTATGGCGGAAGCCTATGACGAGAGCACCTTCACCTTTCCCTACCGGCACCTGGTGCCGTTTTATGAGTCTCTGGGCTATGAGGAAGTGGGTGAATCCGGGTTGCCTTCGGCCATTATCGATCGCTTCCACACCTACCGGAAACAGGGGCGCGATATTGTGCTGATGCACTATCAAGCCAATGATTAGCCATACTGGATGTCATTCATGGCTCCGGCCCTTTATTGTCGCCGAGCACAACCACCCAATCCTGCCTTGATTAAAGGCACATAATGGAGGCCCCATGGAAGCGTTTCCCCACAAATACGAAGTGACCGCCAGCTCGGCGAGTGGAGGCAACATCACCTTGACCACCGAGGGTGTAGCCCCTCTGCTCTCAGCGGCACCCGCTCAATTTGATGGCCCGGGTGACCAATGGTCACCGGAGGACTTGCTGGTGGCCGCGGTAGCCGACTGCTTTATCCTGACGTTCCGCGCCATCGCCAAATTCTCCAAGCTAGATTGGACGTCACTGGAATGCAGTGCCACCGGCACGCTGGACAAAGAAGGCCGCAAGACCTGCTTCACGGCGTTTGAGATCAACGCGAAACTGGAAGTGCCCGAGGGAACGGATATAGAGAAAGCACACGAACTGCTGGAGAAGTCCGAGGAAAGCTGCCTGGTGACTAACTCACTGAATGCGGCAGTGACACTGAATGCCGAGGTCACGGTCAAGTGACCCCCGAAAGCCCTACCGAACCTGAAAAAGAGTCCCAATGGATCGCTATTGTCTGGAATAACCCAATTCGTATAATTCAACAGTCCACCGCAGGAAAAGGATGATCCAATCGGCGGCGGATTGAGCAGCTACATTGTAAGAATTTTGCACGGGCATCGTAGTCGTCACCGGTAATATGGAGGGAGCCCGAGTAATTCACCCCCTCTTTCAGAATAAAAAAATAAATCACAAAAATGTCCACAGACAATATAAAAAGCACACCCAGTCAGCGTCACCACTTCGAACACCGGGGCTTTCAGCTCGCCTATAACGATACACATCCGGATGACGCTTCAAGACCCGTTGCACTACTGATGCATGGATTCCCCGATACCGCCGATTTGTGGCAGCAACAGATCAAGGATCTCACTGCCGCAGGCTATCGTTGCATAGCGCCAGATACACTGGGTTGTGGCCAATCAGACATAGCGGAAAATGTCGGGGACTACAACGTGCTCAAAATCATCAGCGATCATATTGCGCTCCTCGACCTACTGACGATCGCACGCGTTGACGTGATAGGGCACGATTGGGGTGCGGTGCAAGCCTGGCTTATCGCAGCGCACTACCCGGAACGGGTGAGAACACTCACCGCGGTGTCTGTCGGCCATCCCGGAGCCTATGCACGCGCGGGGTTCCGTCAATGGCTTGCCGGGTGGTATATCGGGTACTTCCAACTAAAAGGTATCAGTGAACGCCTTCTGTTGGGCTCCGGACGATTTTCACTGCGAAACGTGTTTCGCACTCATCCAAGCCCGGACGAAGTCATGGAGCGGCTAGCAAAACCAGGGCGCCTGACTGCCGCCTTGCGCATCTACCGCGCAAATCTCGTGACAGTACTTGCACGCCCTCATCCTAAAGTAAAAGTACCGACAATGAGCATCTGGAGCGATGGCGATTTATTTCTGATCGAAAAGCAGGTGACCAGCTCAGAAAAGTGGGTGGACAATAGTTGGCAGTATCACAGGGTCAGCGGCGCCCACTGGGTCCCGATCACCGCAGCACAAACGTTCAACGAAAAGCTGTTGCAACATCTGCAAGCGGCCAATGCGAGGCGGAATTCGGTTTCGTCAGTTTCAGTCTGAGGAGCAACTCACTTGCTTAAGCCAGAGAAAACACTAGATGCCGAGGTAACGACTTGGCCGCCCCCTAGAAGCCTGGAGCGCAGCGAGCCTGGATACTTTTTAGGCAGCCGAAAGTACCAAGAGTCGTGAGTACCTGACAAAATCAATGAGCATATCGACAAAACCCAGCCAGCCACTGATAGGTAAACCCCTCTTTAAGCTATAACAGTCGGGCGGTGTACTCCGCCCTTCTGCCCTCAGAAAAACGTATCTCCGAGCCATCAGCAGTCCTGATACCGCTTCACGCTACCTCTTCTCCACGCAAGCGCAACTCTTCTTCAACTGCTGACCGGTGATCACGATAGACCTTGCCATAGGCACGCAGGAACTCGCTCGACAGGCGCGAACGAGGTGTCCCGCGAGAATCGAAAAGCGACACCCTCACACCCAGTGATACATCATTTTCCAAGCGCCGAATTTGCGCATCCGTCAGCTCCTGTCCTTCGGCGATTCCCCTCCGTATGGCGGAGCTGTCGTTGTCGAGGAATCCATCTATCTGGCGTTCCGTGAGCTTTACGCGATAGCAAAAGTATTCGAGCAGGTCTTCGTGATTTTTTTCCAGCAAACGCTGGATAATATATGCCCGACGCTTTTCAGTATTATTGGGGTCGACAGCCATGTCATAAGCCCCGCCCTGCTCCAACGCCCACTCAAACAACTCTGTGAATTTGGGTTCCGGCAGTTTCCACATGTGCCGGCCCCAGACAGAGATCAAGGCTCTCGAGGGGATATTCGGATTAGAGGCAAGCGCCAAAATCTGCTCTGGCGAACAATCCTGTTTTCGCTGGGAAAAGCCCTCCTCCTCTGACAGAGCTATATGCTTCTCAAGCAATGCAACGACCACGTCGAGGTCAGGGTGCTTGCGGATAAGCATGCCGAGCCTCCAACCTCGCCGTCTCTTGCACTTGGAAAGAAGAGCCTCGCACTGTGAGATCGTCAAATGCGGGTTGTCAAAAACTGACTCCCAATTTCGGGTTACTTCGCCGCGCTCCAACCGGAACAGAAGGTCATCAATAATGCCCGTATCAGCGGTGATCGCGAAAATTTCGCTATCAAAGAGCCCATTTTCCCGACCGTACCAGGGGTCACCTGCGCTAGGATCGGGAAGCGAACGCATAGCGCGTTTTCGAACATCTGCCCCTTTACTAGTATCGGACACGAGGGCACACAAGAGCTCTTGCAGGATCGGTTTTTCCTCCGCATTGAACACGCGATCACGGATGCCATAGAGCGCTGATAACAATACCTGCTCCTCAGGATCCTTCAGAAGCTCGAAAGATAATGCAGGCGCGAGCTCTCTTCGTGCCGCCACTGTGCTACGCACATCCTTCAACTTGTCCGTTACCAACAAAGACAGGATCGCGGGATCCTTACTTTCAGTGGCCAATTCGAGGCGTGCCGCCTTGTTCCCCAGCCCTTTACTACTAGTACTGTCCACGCGATTAGCTCCCGCCAACCGTACACCGCGCTTTTTCGCCAGCCTCTGCGCCGCCATTGCAACAGACTTATCTCGATCCAGCGCCAGCTCCTGGAGTATCGCGTTATTGGCATAGCCTTTTTCAGCCAACGCTTTGCGCACCGATGGACTGCCAATTCGAGCCAGCATGCGGTACTCATACTCGCTGTAGGTCATCGTGCGCTCGTGCACAAAGCGACGGTGTACGTGAGAGTCATCAAGCACAGTCAGGTGGCGAATGGCGTTCGGGTTGGCGTGAGTACAGGCGATTACTTTGCGCTGGCGGCCGATTTCGTCATTACGTAATAACCAATCGCACAGAAATTCGGGTGCATGACCTTGATCCAGGTAGTCATCTATTTTCCACTTGTCGATGGCCTTCGGCTTAATCGGTTTGGCGGACTCGAGTACGGCCAGGCTGTATCGGGTATTCCGGGCCAGATCGTCCGGCAAGTAGGACGCATAGAGGGGATACAACTTCTTCGGGCAATTCGGATGACGCGCCACAAGGCGCTGCACCACCAATGGACGGCAGTTACGTGAGCCATGAAGACTCGAAAGTTTTTTCTCATCGGTCGAGTCCTTCAGCAATCGCTTGAGCGCCGCGGCCAAAGGCGACTTAGCTACCGCCAGACTGGACAGTGCAGTGATCGCTTCCGGCTGATCAATAAACGTATTGGCCAGATTGGCCAGGACCCGATCGTCCGGCAGTTTCCGCATCAGCGCCGAAGCCTGATCCAACGTGAGATGTGGGTTGCTACTGAGGCCGATACAAAGATGACGATTGCCGTCATCGATCAGCGTATCTATCTCTTCAGCCCGCTCCGTTTTCATCGCCAGGCCGATACATGCCCACTGTGGCAAACCCGTCCGCTGGCACAGTGCATCCAGCACCTGCTCATCAGCGCACGGATGTAGAGTTGCAGCACAGGCCAGTAAATCATCCGCCTCCGCCGCCACCTTGGCTAGCTGAGAGCTGCCGGCCTGGGCCAGCCGGAGGACCGTAAAAAAATGTCCGTCATCGGACGTGGTCGTAGAGGCGTCACTACTGGAGAGCAGGCTTTCCCCGAGCACGCTATTGCGCATATCCTCGGGCAACCTGTTTAGCGCGATTTCTTTGATACCGGCATGCTTGTCCGCCGCCAACTTGCACAACGCTTCCTGCGACGTACGCGGATCGTTAGCAACGGCTTTTCTCAATGTCACCGATTTGTGCGAAGCGAAACGTTCGAACCACTCTCGTGGGATCTCCTCGCGCTGCAGCGCAACAGCGGCGTATTTTGGGCTCAAGCGTTCAATGAAATGTTCGAGCTCGTCTATCGCCATGTAGGTAGCGATATAATCCTGGCTTTCCGCGTGCTGGAGACAATACTCAATGATAAATCTGGGCGTCACACGCAGGAGCTCTGCGCGGAGCTGGTAGTGATCTAGCTCTACCCCATCCACAGCTTCGCGTATTAAATCCTTGTCCCGGCCGTACAGGTAATACTCAACAAACCTATCTAGGTTTGGCTCACGGGTAAAATGCTTAAGCCTCTGCCATTCCTTCTGCCCCTCCGGCATCATCATATCCAGCTGTATAGCCCGCATGGCCGGCACGTCAGCGACCATCTCCGGCTGGATCGTATCCATCAGCGCAATTAGCTTCGGTAGACAGTTGACATGACTGACGATACGCTGGGTCCGCTCAAGATCCGTGTCATACCGATGCCTGAAGGCTTCATCCAAAAACCAACCCTGGCAATCCGGTAACCCGAGGCACTCATCTAACACTACTGGCGATGCCTGCTTGATTAGTTCAATCCGTTTACGGTCGACGGGCTGTTTATTGATGCACAATTCGGTCAGCGCCATGTCCATGTCTATACCTTTATTCTTGCAATGGTTCCAAAAGGAATCTTATCGTCTTCCTCACCATCCTCGGTCAGCAGCCACAATACCGGCATCGATGGTGGCGTGCCGGGAAAATTTCCAAAGCCATCAGTGAAATACAAAACGGCCACCGGTTGCTCTACCAGAGAATCGCGTTTTTTTAAATCAGTGAAATAAGTAGTAAAACTCGTGCCGCCAGCGCCAACCGGCACTGGAAATTCGGACAGATCTCGTGGGATTCCATAGGGCCCATGCAACGCGACGTCGGCGTAATAAAAACGAATGCGGGTATGAGGATGGCACTGGTGTACCGCCAGCAGTTCTTCCAGGAACCGTGACAACGAGCGGTCACAAATGGAGCCGCTGGTATCCACCACCACTTCTACCAGTAAGTCTTCAGACAGTAAGCTTTCCAGGTAAAGCGGCTGGTGCAGGAAACGGCGGTCAAACTCCTGATAATCGTTGGCCGCGGGTGTGGCGTACTTCCACAGCAGCGAACGCCAATCAAGCTGGCCACCGATAACCAATTCCGTTTCGCGCTCGAGCGACAGCGACTTGGTCCCATGGCGCTTGTCACGCATCGACATCTGCCGCGCTTTGACCATCGCACCCTGCCAGTATGCCTGCTCCGCCGTGGCCTGCCTGCCCGACTGCGGTGCGAAATCATCATGGCAGCGGTACTTGCGCGCAACCGCTTGCGCATACGCCGAAATCGGCTCCGCCCCCGGCTCGCCACCAGAACCATCGTCCGGGCACTCCTTCAGCAACCTGGCATAGACGCGCTCGACGGAGTCACCGGTAAAGCGCTTGTCCCACGCGGTCATCGGCGGTGGAGGCCAAAGCGTTACTTCGGCGATGACATTGTTGACGACGATATCAGCGGCCACATTCCACAGTATGGGCACGCGCTCCGCGCCGCGATGCGGATGCCCCAGAGCCAGGTGCAACACCTGATGCAGCAGGTAGCCATGACGTTGCAGCTCATCCATACCGAGGAAAAATTGCGGAGAAACTTGCAGTGTACGGCCGTCAATCCGGGAAATTTCCACCTCGTCATCGAACTGCAAACGCGCGAACATCGCCAGCACAGCAAAGAATGGGAAGTCTCGCTGCAACCCCAGAATAAACCTAGCCCAGCTCTTATCGAGACTCTCCGCACCGCTCATGGCAGCCCCTGGGATCAAGATGCAAGCGCGACAAAATCACGCAGGAAACGACTCGCACGGTCGTCCTGGATGATGTCGCGGGAAAATTCCTGATATTGGCCTGTCTCGCGCAAGCGCGGGAACAGGTCGCTTGCATAGAGGTGCACCCACTCCTCACCAACGCGATCAATCAACCACTTAAAGGCATTAACCGATTGCAGCGCCTCTTCCGCACGGCTTACCAGTGTTGACACCGTGGCGTAGCGGACAGAAGGCTCCACAGACAGGCGCGATGGCCCCTTGCCGGCAAAAATGGCATCGATGTCAGGGAGTTGATTCTTTAACTGCACGAAGGCATTGAATTCCATCGCGGTTGCAGTACCGACGGCCGGTTCGATGGCGATACCGGCGGCGTGTAGATTGGCCGCCATCTCCCAGCTGCGGGGCGAAGGCCAGTTGGGTTCGCCGGGATGGGGTTTGTGCAACAAATCCGGGCGGAATGACAGGAAACCGATGATATCGGCCGACAACTGCGCCCGGTAAGCGTACTGTTTGAAGTCGTCCAACGACTCTTCGACATTGAGGTGCAGAAAGCGATTGGCCAGCGGCGCCGGCATCTCGTATACGGCCGCGCGGTCGCTCTTGTAGTTACCCGCGGCCCAGACAAACCAACCCTCCGGCAACTCGTAATCGCCCACACGGCGATCCAGGATCAGCTGCTGGGCCACGCCCTGCAGTGCCGGCGGCGCCATGTTCAGCTCATCCATGAACAGCACGCCCGCGCCTTCGGTAGGCAGAAACGACGGTGGGTACCAATGGGTAGCGCCATTCTCGGGAACCGGGATACCGCGCAGATCACTCGGCATCAACTGGCTCAGCCGTAAATCAACGAAGTCCAGGCTCCGTTCCTTGCAGATATCCAGCACGATGGATGACTTACCGATGCCGGGCTTGCCCCAGATCATCACCGAGTGCCGCAGCTGAGAATCAAGGAGACGAGACAGATATTCCTTCAATGCCGATGGGGTCATACGCCAGTTACTTATCCTTGTTACTTATTGCTTTCTATTCCTTGCTACGCCGAGAGCACAGCCAACTTCCTTGCGCGAGGCCGCATATCTATACTCTGCCCTCAACCGGGCCTCCCTTTGAGCCTCGGTTGAATTTCGCGCATGGTGCTGACACGGAATTTAGCCTGAACAGGCGAATGAATGCAAATGAAGCAGATGCCCCACTCGACGCATACCAGGGCCAAGTGGGAACAACTAAAGCCAAGTAGCGGGCACTCAGAACTTCGGCGCGGGTTTGAATTTGTGGTAGGTATCCAACTCTACATTTTCCAGCTGTTCAGCGACCGAGGAGCTGACCGCGAAAAACGCGTAGGAGTCTCCACCCTCATCAAACCATACCAGCTGGTATCCATGCTGTTCTGCGAGCGTTGCCATCTCCTTAACGACCAGGTTTGCGCGATGGTTCTCGTCTTCAACAGACTCCAACTCTTTCGCCTGTTTCACCCATACGCTTTTGCTGACTTCTTTTCCGATGGGACGTTCCAAAACGACCGCAACTGCGTGCAGCGCCTCTTCCGGCTCATAGATATTTTTCCAGTCCAGATAGCCCATATAGCCGTAGCCAAAAAGAACGGTTTTAAACACGGCCGGGGGGACTTCATTTAATGACAGATCTTCGTTCACCCAACCCATATGACGACGACCAAACTCTTCTTCCGATTTTTTATAGAACGAAGAGTGTTCGTTTAATATATCGGCATCGCCCATCGCATACTTAATCGCGTTCTGAACACGCACATCCGATTCCGAAATGAGTTTGGATACTTGAATGACCTGTTCCCAATTCAGGTCACCCGAGCTGTTCCCCGCCTTCGATCCAGATCCACTTGCCCATGCCGCAGCGCCAACCAATATGAGTGCTGCCAACAACAAAGCTGCAATATGCATAGCGTTCTCCCTCAAATAAGCCAGTTTAACCTTGCGCAAATAAAAGATGCAGCGACGTCAACCCGTCACTATCTTCTGCATTGGGATCCGCACCGGCTTTCAACAAAGCTTCCAGCACTGCAATATCATGGCTTTCATTGTAATGAACCTGGTCTGTCTCACCGTTCCAGTAAAGGTTATAAATATGGTACCGGCCTACCAGCAAATGCAAAGCCGTATGCCCACCTGAAAAAATAAAAGCACCAGGAAATGGCACACTGTAAGTAACATCTTCACCAGACTCTATGAGCGACCTGATGCGCCTGGGGTCGAGTGTAGCGGCAGCCATCAGCGGTGTAAGAAAGAATTCCGATTCCACCCTCCTTACACCACTTGACTCAGCCAGCAGCGCTATCGTCTCTTGCCGATAACGATCCTCCTCGGCCTCCCTATCCTTCATATATCGTTCGACGCTTGAGGCACAACCAGAAATCATTTGAGTGATTGCTATCAGCAGAAATAGCCGCAAAGAAAAGTGTTTCATCATTATTATTCAGGAAGACGTGAAGATATTCGGAAGTATATTGACGCAGAATACACTATTCCTAGTGAACGACCTAGTTACCCTAAATAGCTCTCTACACCGCATCCATCCAAGAACATTATCGGCACGGGCTTAATCTCCCCCAAATTCATTTTCCCAGGCATTGGCTTTAGGCGCCCTATCGGCAACGAGGTGATATCTCTTAGCTAGGCTATAGAGGGGGCAGTAATAGCCACTCACCTTTATCTACCGCTTGAAACGTATCAGGGATTACGCATGAAAGTCATGCCATGGATGACGATAGTTCTCGCTCTCACGATTGCTGTTCCTGCCATCGCACAACAGGATACGGGCAAGCCCGGTTCGCCCAGTGCAACCACGACCATCCCTGGCAGCCAGCTACCACCGCCAGCACCGAAATTTGGCGGCGTGATCAAGGAAGGGGCACTGCAGTCTACGCCCTGGTGGCCACCACGCGTGGTACCGCCAGAGGGTGCCCCCAATGTCCTGCTGATCATGACCGATGACGCCGGCTTTGCGGTCAACAGTGTCTTTGGGGGCGTCATCCCAACACCGACGATGGAGCGCATCGCCGAAAACGGCCTCCGCTACAACCGGATCATGTCCACGGCACTGTGCTCCCCCACACGCGCCGCACTGATCACCGGCCGCAATCACCATTCCGTCGGCTTCGGCGTTATTTCCGAGCAGGCCACAGGCTATCCCGGCTACAACAGCATCATCGGCGTTGACAATGCGACCATCGGCCGCATCCTGCGCGACAACGGTTACGCGACGAGCTGGTTCGGCAAGAATCACAACACCCCGACCTATCAGGCGAGTCAGGTGGGCCCCTTCGACCAGTGGCCAACCGGAATGGGGTTTGATTACTTCTACGGCTTTGTCGGCGGCGATGCCAACCAGTGGGGGCCGAACCTGTTCCGCAATACGACCCAGATCTACCCCTGGAAGGGTCATGAGGGCACCCTGAAGATGGATCGTTCCGATCCCAACGCGAAGGTGTGGCCCGTGACCGGCAAGGAACCCTCGTGGAACCTGATTACGGCGATGGCTGACGACGCCATTGACTGGATGACCCGCATTCACCAGACCGACCCCAGCCAGCCGCTGTTCCTGCATTACGTCCCCGGTGCAACCCACGCACCGCACCATCCCACCAAAGAGTGGGTCGACAAAATTCACGCAATGCATCTATTTGACGACGGCTACGAGAAGCTGCGCGAGCGCATCTTCGAGAACCAGAAGAAACTTGGCGTGATCCCGCCAGACCAGAAACTCACCCCCTGGCCCAAAGACATACTCCCGCCCTGGGATACCCTCAGCGCAGATGCCAAGAAACTCTACATCCGCCAGGCCGAGGTGTTTGCGGCATACGTAGCGTACAACGACCATGAGATCGGCCGGGTGATTCAGGCCTTTGAGGACCTGGGCAAGCTCGACAATACCATCGTCATCTACATCAACGGCGACAACGGCACCAGCGCCGAAGGCGGACCGGAGGGTACCTTCAGCGAAGTGGCATTTTTCAATAGTGTCCTGCCACCGGTCGATGTGCAGATGAAGTACTACGACGCCTGGGGCACCGAGTTTGCCTACAACCACATGTCCGCAGGCTGGTCCTGGGCCTTCGACACACCATTCGACTGGTTCAAGCAGAACGCCTCCCGGCTTGGGGGCATTAACCAGAATATGGTCATTTCATGGCCGAAGCGCATCAAGGATATAGGAGGGATGCGAGAGCAGTTCATGCACGTCATTGACGTCACCCCTACTCTACTGGAGGTAATCGGTATTCCTGCACCCGAGTATGTGGACGGCATCAAGCAGAAGCCGCTAGAGGGCACCAGTTTCGCCTATACCTTCGACAAGGAAAATGCCAAAGCGGAATCGCGGCACAAAACCCAGTACTTCGAAATGATGGGCCAATGGGCGCTCTATCATGAAGGCTGGCTGCTGAGCACCAAGGTCAACCGCGCACCATGGGATGCGTTTGGTGAGGCCAATGCAGACCCACTCAACAATCAGGAATTACAACTGTACAACCTCAACGAAAGCTGGAATCAGTCCGAAGATATCGCGGCCAAGCATCCGGACAAGGTCAAACAAATGCGGCAGATGTTCGTTGAGGAAGCCAAAGAACATCAGGTATTCCCCATGAACGCCTCCGTGGCAGCCCGGGTCGCAGCGCAGCGCCCTAGCCTGACCGCCGGCCGCAACGAGCTGGTCTACATAAGGCCGATGACAGGCACCCCCCAAGGCGATGCGCCCTTCCTGCTCAATACCTCCTACACCATCACCGCAGACATCACCGTGCCAGAGGGCGGTGCGGAAGGCATGATTGCCACTTCCGGTGGACGCTTCGCCGGCTGGGGCTTCTACCTGCTGGAAGGCAAGCCCGTATTCAACTGGAACATGCTCAACCTCGAATGGGTGAGATGGGAAGCGCCGCAGGCACTCTCACCCGGCCAGCACACCATTGAATTTGACTTCAAATACGATGGTCTGGGCCTGGGCACCGTCGCGTACAACAGCTTCGCCGGTGTCGGCAAGGGCGGAACCGGCACGCTGAAGGTGGACGGCAAGGTGGTCGCGACGAAGAAGATGGAGAAAACAATCCCGATCATTCTTCAGTGGGACGAGAGTTTCGACATCGGCTCGGACACGATTACCGGCATCGACGATAGCGACTACCTTCCCCCCTTCCCGCTAACAGCGAATTTCAACAAGCTGACGATCAAAATCGATCGCCCGCAGCTGTCGCCGCAGGACATCCAAAAATTGGAAGCTGGAATGAAGAAAGCAGCGATGGGGATTCAATAGCGCCCCAGGCCAGCGGATAGTCGACGTCCCCACACACCGCGACGACCTGCGTTCTATTGCGTGGATCGTCGCAGTGACACCTGGCCAAACATCGCCCTACTCTTCCCAGGCCGGCGCCATGCGCTCGGCCTGCTCTTCGCGAACATCATCGATGACCGCCATCAGGTCCGCGACGTCGATGCTGGCCGCGTCATGTTCGAAAACCCCGGTCAGGGTAATGTCCGGGTGCAGTTCGCCCGCCTCATACAGCCCCCAGATTTCCCGGCCGTAATCGGTCGTCAACAGGTCCGGGGCGAAGCGACCGAAATACGCGCGCATATTATCGACATCGCGCTGCAGCATCATCGCGGCGTTGTTGTTGCCGGCCGCATCCACCGCCTGGGGCAAGTCGATGATCACCGGGCCATCGCGGTCCAGCAGCACGTTGAACTCGGAAAGGTCGCCGTGTACCAGGCCCGCACACAACATGCGCACCACGTCGGCCATCACCTGGCCGTGGTAATCCCGGGCCTGCTCAGCAGTCAGCGTGACGTCATCCAGCCGCGGCGCCGCGTAGCCCTCTTCATCGGCTACCAGTTCCATCAGCAACACACCATCGACGAAGCCGTATGGCTCAGGGACGCGCACGCCGGCCGACGCCAGCCGATACAGCGCATCGACCTCGGCACTCAGCCAGGCCTGTTCCTGCTCTTTCTGGCCGTAGCGGGTCTTCTTCGACATCGCCCGCGCGCGGCGGCTGTTGCGCATCTTGCGGCCTTCCTGGTACTGCACCGCCTGCTTGAAGCTGCGCTGCTTCGCCTCCTTGAAGACCTTGGCACAGCGCAAGCTGTCGCCGCAGCGCACCACATACACCTGTGCTTCCTTACCGCTCATCAACTGCGCCATGACCTCGTCGATCATGCCGTCATCAACCAGCGGTTGTAATCTCTTGGGTACTTTCATAGATCTTCTTTTGATCGTCGGCAGAGGCGACCTGCTGGCCCCGCCACCGATTTCTTATACTTGTTCGCCGTGCGCCAGCGCGTATTCGATCGCCGCACACACGGCAACGGCCTGTGCTGTATTGCACTGTTCGGGCGTGGCTCGAGGACTGTCTGGGTAGACTTCGGTGGTGGTTTTGTAGGTAGCATTGGTGACACTGGCACACAAGCCCAGCTTTTTGAGCGGATATTCGATCACGCCGCGGGCGACCACCGGCGAGCCGATGATTTCGTTGTTGTCATCGGCCGGGGCGATGTGGGTGACCTTCTCTACTGCTGCGATCACCGCCTGCTGGAATTCGGGCTGCGGGTTCTCACTGTCGTCCACCAGATAGAAGCCATCGGGAACGCCACCCGGGGTGAACGGCTTGCCGTCACGGGCGGCCAGTGCGGGGCGGAACTCGGTTTCGTCGGTATCGGTGGTCTCGTGCAGATCGATGTGCATCACTACGCAATCAACCACCGGCGCCACCAGTCGCAGCAGTGCAGCCGATTCCTCTGCGGGACTGTCTGCATAGAATGAGCGGTTCGGATCGATGGCGTTCGGGTTCCAGCGGTGGATACGCTCGTAGCCCCAGGGGCTGATGCAGGGTGCCACCAGCAGGTTGACGCGGCCAGCGTAATCCGCCGCATGCTGATCCACAAACTGCAGCGCACCGTGTACGCCACTGGTTTCGTAGCCGTGCACCCCACCTGTCACCAGCACCACCGGCAGATCGTCATTCCAGTCACGGCTGCGGATCGCCAGCAGCGGAAAGGTCTCGTCGCCGTATTCCAGGCGGCCGTATTCTTCCATGTCGAAGCGCGAGCGCAAAGACTCGATCTTGCTTACCACCTCAGACGCGTAGCTGCGATGACGCGTCTGTTGCGACAGCCACGCGGCGCGCTCGGCTTCGCCCCAGGGCGTGCCGGGGGTACCAATGGAATAGAATGCGGGAGCCGTGTTCATAGTGTCTGTTCTCCGGTGATGAGCGAGATAGGCGGGCATTCTAGCACCCGACCGGACATAACGGATGGGGCACGAAGCCAGCGCAGACTGACCCTAACGTCACACGGCCGTTGACCTTAAACGTAACGTTAAGGTTATAGTCCCCTCCGTACAGACGGAGACCCAAACAGATGCAAACAATACTCGGCGCAAGTGGACAAATCGGGCGTGAGTTAGCCCGGCACTTGAAGCGTGACTTCACCAGCGATATCCGCCTGGTCAGCCGCCGACCACAAAAGGTCAATGACACGGATACATTACTCAGCGCAGATTTACTGGATCCCGAGCAGACCCTGCGGGCCGTCGAGGGTTCAGAGATTGTCTATCTGACGGCTGGGCTGCCCATGAATACCCAGCGCTGGGTGGAAGAGTGGCCCATCCTGATGCGCAATGTGATTGATGCCTGCGTGACCCACGATGCCAAGCTGGTGTACTTCGATAACACCTACATGTATCCGCAGACGGATCGCCCACAGACTGAAGATTCCCCATTTGAACCGAATGGAGCGAAAGGCAAGGTCCGGGGTGAAATCACCAGAGCACTGCTCGATGCCATGGCGCAAGGCCGCGTACAGGCAATAATTTGTCGGGCACCAGAGTTCTACGGCCCCGGAAGAACGCAAAGTATCACCAACGCCACCGTCATCGACCACCTCATAGCCGGCAAATCAGCAAAGGTGTTCCTGCGTGACGATGTGTTGCGCACGCTGATCTACACCCCGGACGCCAGCCGTGCCATGGCCCTGCTCGGCAACACACCGGATGCCTATGGCCAGACCTGGCACCTGCCCTGCGACGACAACCGACTGACGTACCGGCAGTTCATTGAGCTTGCCGCGGAAGTTTTTGGTGTCGAAGGAAGCTACACAGTGCTAAAACGCTGGCAGCTCTGGTTGGCGGGACTGATTAACAAAACGCTTCGGGACGCGGCGGAACTTCTGCCACGGTACACAGCGGATAACATCTTTGTCTCGGACAAGTTCAAGGCGCGGTTTCCGGATTTCCAGGTCACCACCTTTCGGCAAGGCCTGAGCGCGATTGGTGATGAGCGGGCTCCCTCGTCAAACTATGGCAATTGAGAATATGAATCGCTTATTGATTGTCACATGGATAATTCTATCTATTGGTTGCACGCAGCGTAATGACTCGATCGAAATCGTAGTAACCGAGGTCTCCGGTTCAAAAACTGATAACCACAAAAATGAGTTCTGCTCAGATTTCACCATTTCGCAGGAAGCGGCGGAAGAATTCTTCAGGAAGTCAGAACTAACTTCACTTAAGCAACTGCACGATGAGCACAACTACCTGCCCTGCTATTCATATGGAACAGCCAGCGTAGGAAGCAAAAGTTGCTCATGGGAAATAAGAGCAGGAAACACTGCAGAGCTGAAATGCGGCGACATAGTAAAGTACTACGCCTGTGATGATTGCCTGAAACCACAATAAAAAACGCGGTCAAGGCCGCGTTTTAAAGCTTCAAGTCATATCGAGGCTCAGACTGAAATTTCGCTACCTCATTCAACTACTCTAGTTGAGACCTAAATTTTGTTCTGCCCAATTATCTTCCTTATACGGACCCGCCGTAGAGCAACCAATATCCCAACGCAGACATCCAAGAAAGCACGATGACGAGCATTACAAGGATGCCGACTTGCAGAATTATTGAGTTCAGGCGCCCGTGCACAGCTCCAGTGGGGCGAGCCAGTTCGGAAAGCGCTTGCCCACCACTAAAGGGCGCAATCGGCAGCATGGCGAAAGCGGAAAGCTTACTAGCCAGCAAAGCTGTTCCTAAAACCGGCGAATTATGAACAACAGCCCAAAACGAACCCAGCAATTCTTGCGCGTAACCGAATGGGCTCAGCGCCCCACGAAAGATTTGAGAAAATCCTGAGACGAAAGCCTCCACTGCATCAACCCCCATCAAAAGAAAGGCGAAAACAAACATTGCCGCAGGGCCAGTCAAAACCATCAGCGCTCTTGGAATCCGCCCAAAGGAGCTAAATATGCCCCCTGGCTCAGAGCCATAAAGATCGACATTTTCTACATCCTTAAATATGACGCTACCACTAAAAATCCATGGACTAATCGAAACGGATGATCCGGCAATCCGCACCGTTGCTTTCGGTCCCCAAGTACCGAGCTTAATCACCGGGACCCCAATACCGACAGACCGGAGAAGAAGGGCTCCACTAAGTGTCGACAGCGTGGTTAAAAATGCAACTGATAGGAAAAGAACTAAAAAATCCATGTAAATTCTCTTGCAATGTGATTCCGTATCAAACGACAGCGGACTTCAGAACTAGCGGGCTAGATTACCTTTTGGTATCACATCCGTTCAAACAATTAGCATCAAAAATTTGATCTGATGCCTTTTATCGTTTTTGCCACCTCAGTCATGTCACTGTGCAGACAGGTCTGGCAAAACAACTTCATACCGATACTCAATCGGACACACCGAACAGGCCCAGCTGGCCACCCACCAGACTGTCAAAATCCAGATCTATAAAGGGCAATATGGCGTCTGCCACCGGCTTGAGCTGCCGGTCGATGTAATGCTGGTAATCCACCGGTGACTGGCGGTAATCCACTGGCTCCGGGCCATTGAGGGTGATCACGTAACGGATCCAGCCCTTATTCTGGTAGCGGGGTTCTAGTCCCTGCTGCCGGCGTATATCGTCGGCCATCCGCGCCGCGCGTACCTGGGGCGGTACGTTTTTTACGTATTGCTCCAGCTTGCGCCGGAGCCGTTTGCGGTACACCAGCTGCTCGTCCACCTGCCCTGCACGGGTTTTCTCCACCGTCTCGCGGACATAGTCGGACGGATCTTCACCGTGAAACACCATCCCGTAAAGCTGAGTCTGGAACTGCTTAGCCAGGGCGGTCCAGTCGCTGCGCACCGTCTCCAGGCCCTTGAATACCAGCTTTTCCTCATCCCCGTTCACCACCAGGCCCGCATAGCGTTTCTTCGAGCCGGCCTCAGAGCCGCGAATGGTGGGCATCAGAAAGCGCTGGTAGTGGGTTTCGAATTCCAGCTCCAGTTCGCACTCCAACGCCAGCTCGTCTTTGAGCATGTTTTGCCAGCGCGTGTTGATTTCACTGGCCAGGCGCTTGCCGATCGCATCCGCTTCTTCCGGGCTGGGTCGGCCGCTCAGCCAGACAAAGGTGGAATCGGTATCGCCGTAGATGACCTGGTGTTTCCCTCCATCAATCTCCTCTATCCAGCGGGCCGTCTGCTGCATGATCTCGTGACCGCGCAGGGTGATGGAGCTGGCCAGGCGCGTGTCGTAAAAACGGCAGCCCCCACTTCCGAGTACCCCGTAGAAGGAGTTCATGATGATCTTGATGGCCTGGGAGCGGGCCGCATCCTGCTCCTGCTTGGCGATGTCGCGCTGGGCCCAGAGGTTGGTAATGATGTCCGGCAGGAAGTGCTTATCGCGGGAAAAGCGCGCGCCGCGAAAACCGGGGATGGTATTTTCATCTGCCCCGCCCTCTTCCGTTCCCTCTGCAGCTTCCACAGCCAATCCTTCAATCAATCCCATAGGATCGATCTTGAAGGTGCGGATAATGCTGGGATACAGGCTCTTGAAATCCAGCACCAGCACGTTGTCGTACAGGCCCGGCCGGGAGTCCATCACATAGCCGCCCGGGCTGGCGAGGCCGCCGTCAGCTGGCAGGTTTGGCGCCACATAGCGGCTGCGGTGTAGTCTGGGCAGATAGAGGTTGGTAAAGGCCGCCACCGAGCCGCCGCTGCGGTCGAGCTCCAGGCCGGTGAGCTGGGCCCGCAGGCGCAGGTAATCCAGCAAGCGGGTGTGCTGGTATATATCCCAGACCAGCCGGCAGTCTTCGAGGTTATAGGCGGCCAGCTTGGGTTTGTTATGGCGAAAATCGTGCTCAATCGCCGCCAGGCGGTTGTCCACGTCCTCGGTGTCCTTGCCCCTGCCCAGCAGGGTCTGGGCCACGAACTCCAGGCTAAAGCTTTCAAAGTTATAGGTGGCGCTCTTCAGTCCGTCGATGCCATCCAGCACCACCCTGCCCGGCAGCGTCACAAAGCCCTGGTTGCCTTCCCGGCCATCCCGCCAGCGCGCATCGGTACCACCGCGCCCCAACTTCAGGCGCAGGCCATAGCGCCCGGCTCTTTTCAGCAGCAGCCGAACATCGAAGTCCACCACGGACCAGCCAATGATGATGTCCGGATCCAGCGATTGGATCCTGGCCTCCAGGGCCTCAAGCAGCGCCCGTTCGTCATCCACCCAGTGGATGGAGGTATCGGCGGCCTCCGGCTTGCCCACCATTAGCACCTCCTCCACCCCATCACTGTAGAGACCGATGGAATACAGCTCGCCCTGGCCGGAGCACTCCACATCCAGGGACACCACCCTGAAATTCGGCTGCACCTCGGCGCCCTTGAGGCGCACGTTGCGATATTCCACAAAGCCCTCTTTGGCCCGGGCCACCCCTTCAAAATAGAGGCCACCTCGGACAAAGCGCTCCATCAGGTAACGGTCGTGGAGGCGAAAATCCGCTTCAAACACCTCGATGCCACGAGATTGCAACAGGGTCTGAGCCCGGCGGTGGGCGTCGATGGTGGGGAAATACAGCATGGCCGCTTCTTCGCGGCCAAAGGTCTGGAAGCCCAGCTGCTGCCAGTCGTAAGGCACGCCGACCAGCGCCTCGGTAACCTGGGGGCGGTCTGCCACCTTCACCATAAAGACCGGGCGCTCACCTTCAATAACCAGCTTGACCGGGCCCTCGGGCGTGGCCAGCCAGTAGTGGATGCAGGTGCTACCGCGCTGATCAAAGCTGTGGCGAGTGAGGAGAAAACCTTGGGGCAAGAGACTGTACTGGGTTGAGGTTAGACTTGGAGTGTTTGTTGGTGAGGCGTGCCATTCTACTGGATAAATACACAGATATCAGTAATCGCTAGATAACGCTCCGACAGATATGTGGTGGCAGCCCAGACACTGCCCCCCAACAAGAAACTCGAAAACTCCTCCTATCACATCGTTTATCCGCCCTTTATTAAGGGGGTCATTTATCGAAAAGCCCGGAAGTCGCAATCGGCCGCGCAAAGCGGTGGCCCGAGTGGTCATCGTTGTTGACATTGAAATAGACAATCACGAGATCCCTAGATGGCGATACATAGAGGCCCTGAGTCATCAGCCCCCCTTTCCACATATCGCCATCGGGCCAAATCACATCCCACTGGCGGCTGTTGGCGATAAAGTCCTTTGAACCCAGATAGTCAACGAACACAGCGCCATCGAACCCGGCCATGACGAAATCGTGGGACCGAACCCCTTTGCGAATGCGCTCGAGGATTTCATCCGTCACCACCTGCTCGACGGCAATCTTTTTCCAGCTCGGTGTGTAGAGCATGCCGAAGCGGGCAAAATCCCGTAGGTTACTCGATATCAAGCCATGCGCCGCCACAATTCCGTCCGGTGTCATGTGCAGTTGCAAAGGCCCCTCGGCACCCATCTTCGACCATACGCGGCGGTCGAATATCTGATGCCAGCGGTCATTTTCCACCTCCTCCGCCAGGAGCACCAGCATTTGCGTCAACCCCGAGGCATACTCAAATGCCAAACCGGGCTCGTCTTTCTTGGGTGTGCTCTTCAATACGTCACGCAGCTTTTCCACGCCCCGGGTTTTATTCGGAAAGCCAAACTCGGCTTCATACACGCGGCGGGCAATATTGTCCGGATCGAAGCGGGATTCGGACGTGTCCTCAAGGTCCATGCCTGTCGCCATGTCCATCACATCACGGGTCGTGATGCCGTCCCAGTCGGTGCCCTTGAAGTCCGTCAGGTATTTGGTGATCGGCACATTCTCGTCGATCTTCCCCTCACTGATCAGCTGATCGATGACCAGGCTGGCGGTGGGCTTGGCCGAAGACATCCAGACGTGGTGATCCTCGGGGCGCATGCGCGGATACTTCTCGTACACGATATTGCCCTTGTGAACCACCAGATACGCCTGGGCACCATCGGACTGCTCAAGGAATTCATCGAGGGTAAGCGGCCCCTTGAGCTTACTTTCGGACAGCAATTCGACTTTCACTTTGCCGACTTCCGGCATCGGCTTGTTGCCCAATGGCATTATGTCCTGATGTGGCGGGAGAATGGCTGTCGGCAGGAACTCCGATGCACGCATATTGAAATACGCAGAGATATCGCCGCCCTTGAACAGCTCGTTGTAGTCGGCGTTGCGCGTCTGCTTTTCAAGCTCTAGTGGAAAGCCATCGACAAACTCGTCCAGCGGCGTGTGTTCCTGTGTCTTCTCTTGCGCCTTTCCCTGCGCCCAGGCGACCGACGCGGCCAAAATGAAGATGGAAGTGAGAATATTGATTCTACGCATGATCTCGTCTCAACAGATTAGGCGACAGATGTTCTGAGTCGCCTAGCCCAATAACTCTGATGATTCAAGCGTAGTTGAGCTGATCTAGATTTGGGGCGGCCACAACTCTGGTCGGTCTCACCGCCGGGGGCCCTTAATGAACAGCGGCACACAAACTTCAAGCTGCCCGTGCCGGAGATGAATGTCGCCCGCTCCCCCCCCCCTAACACAGCCCGACCTAAACTGTACCCTCGCACCAATTAGATGGAAAACGACGTCGAGCCGCCGCGCGCGCACGCCACATGGCGCAAGGTTCCACCACCACGACACATCGATACCTGACTAGCGCGCCTGAATAACAGAGCGCCCAGACCATATTCTCGGAGATATATGAAAATGGCCGGAATTCTAGAAGGCATTAAAGTCATCGAGGTTGCATCGATGGCAGCCGCCCCCAATGCCACCGTCATCCTCGCCGACCTGGGTGCTGAGGTCATCAAGATTGAACCGCCAACTGGCGACCCCTGGCGCTACGGACATTTAACCCCCGGCCTGCCTCCCAGCAAAATTCCGTGGACGACCTACATCCAGAACCGCACCAAGAAATCGGTCGCACTCAATCTCAAGGCACCAGAAGCCCAGGAAGCGCTGCACAAACTGGCGGCCACCGCCGACGTGTTCCTCACCAACTCGCCGCACCCGGTTCAACAACATCTGAAGCACACCTACGAGGACATCAAGGCAGTCAATCCCAAAATCGTGTACGCCGCGATCAATGGTTTTGGTCAGAAGGGACCGGACAAGGATGCCCCGGGCTTCGACGCGACCGCGTGGTACGCCCGCACCGGGATAATGGAAGAGTTGCGCCCCAAGGATGGCCCACCGACCGCACTGCCTGTGGGCGTTGGTGACCTGAGCACCTCCGCGGCTCTGGCCGGAGCCGTATTGGGGGCCCTGTTCCACCGCGAACGTACCGGCAAGGGATCTGAAGTGTCCATCTCCCTGATGCATATGGGGCTCTGGGCAAACTCGTGCATGTTACAAGCGGCTCTGGTTGGTACGCCGCCGATTCCGAAGTACACCCTTGAGGAATGGCCGAATCCGGTAGCGGGTGGCCGCTTCAAAACCAAGGACGGCCGCTACATCATTATCGTGGAAATCAACCCAAACAATATCGACAACCTCCGCGATGCCTTCGGTGCCGACCATCTGAAAGGCGATGAACGTTTCGCAACACCAGAGTTACGTCTGAAAAACAGCAAGGCGCTTTATCAGGAAATGCAGAAGATTGTCGCGCAACACGAGCTCGCCGAAGTTTCCGAGCGCCTGAAGAAGTTCGGTGTGAATTTCAGTGTTGTGCAAACCACCGAGGAATGTACCCGCGATGAGCACATGCTCGCCAACAACTGCTTCCCGGAAGTGGAAGGCACAGATGGCATTCGCACTGTCGACAGCCCCATGCAGATCCACAGTGAAGGATACGAACGGATCAAACCGCAAAAGCCACCGGGTATCGGCGAGCACACCATGTCTGAACTGACGGCACTCGGCTACACCGAAGATGAAGTCAAGGCGATGGCAGAGGCCCACGCGGTCGGTCTACCCAAGCAACGCAAGTGAAACCCACCCAGTTCCAAGCGAGAGAAAGTAGATGGCGGACGAGCATAAGTTCTTTGAAGATTTTGAAATCGGTGAATCGTACATGACGAATGCCCGAACTATTACCGAATCTGACATCGTCATGCACGCGATGCATTCCGGCGACTGGCAGCCTCACCATACCAATGAGGAATTCGCGAAAAAAGGGCCGTTCAAACACCGCATCGCCCACGGCAACCTGACCTTTTGCGTCAGCACCGGCCTGATCTTCCAGTCCTCGTCGGAAAACCCGAATGTCATGGCCTACGGATACAACAAAATCCGCTATCCCAACCCTGTCTTCGCCGGCGACACCATCAAGGTCGAGGTGGCGGTCGCCGATAAACAGGATCACCCCAAGCACAAGACCCACGGCCTGCTCACACAGACCGAGACCACCACCAACCAAAGAGGAGAGACCGTGGCGTTCGTTGAACACATTCTCTACGTGACACGACGGACTCCGAGTGCCTGATCACGGGTGATGGGACAAGCAGGAGGGGGATGCGTCTGCTACGCGGAACACGTTCATTATCTGGGCTCCCTTCGAAGGTGCCGAGCTGCGAGACCGGCTGCCCCCCCATTCAATCCTGCTAGGTTTCACTCTATGCGCGAAGATGAAGGTGCTCGCTGATGTTTACCGACCGGACCTCTATTGCGACCAGTTTGACGCTTTCGCTTCTCGCCGCTTGCGCTAGCGTGTATGCCGCAGGTGAAACGGAGGCCGAATCAACCGTGCCCGCCTCGACTCCAGCTACCACCGGGCTGGACCGAAACCCACTCAATGGCCCGGACTCGGCGGATTCGCTGCTGACCGATAGCAGTGAAGAAAAAGCGGATGTCCTCAACAAAAATATTCTCAAGCAATGGGAAACCTGGAAAAACAGCCTGGAAGAGCGAACCGGATTCGGCTTCGGTGCCGACTATACCGCGGTCGGGTTAAGAGCGACGGAAAGTCTTGGCGACAACTCCGCCGCCTCGGATATCTTTCGCCTTTACGGTTCCTGGGCCCTCTTCAATCGCGGTAGCAAAAACACGGGGAGCCTGGAGTTCAAGGCGGAAAATCGTCACGCCTTTACCGATATTCCCCCGGCCACGTTCGGGCTGGTGGTGGGGTATGCCGGCGTGCCGGAGCCCGTCTTCAGTGATCAGGGCGTTCGCGGAACCACCTTCTACTGGAAGCAGCACTTTCTAGAGGATCGGGCGGTTGCCCGAGTGGGCATCATCGACATCAAGGAATACTTCGATGTCTACGCCCTGGCTAGTCCGTGGAGTGGCTACTTTAACCTGGCTTTCTCTACGGGGGCCAACACCATGATCGCGCTGCCCGATGGCACCTTCGGTGCCATGGTTGGCGGCTATCTGACAGACAAGGTGTACGCCGCCGTCAGTATTGCCGACGCCAGTGCAGATCCGACCTCTCCCTTCAAAAGCATTGATACGTTTTTTAGTGATTTTGATACGTTCAAAAGCCTGGAGATTGGTCTCACGGGCGGCGGCAAGAAATTCTTCCTCGATAATGCACACATCTCCTTCTGGCACCTGGACGACAGTGCGGAAACCGGTGCGCCCGGTGGTTGGGGTGTAATGGGTTCCTTCTCGACGCTGATCGACGGCAAGTGGCTACCTTACCTGCGCGCTGGCTGGGCCGATGAGGGTGGCGGACTTTATGAGGCCTCCGTCAGCACCGGCTTTGGGTATATGAAACAGCCCGGAGGAAATCTCGTTGGTATTGGGCTCAACTGGGGGCGACCGAATTCAGACACCCTCCCACTGGACCTGAACGACCAGTGGACCGGTGAGTTTTTTTATCGCCTGCAGCTATCAGAAAACTTCCAGATAACGCCGAATGTCCAGATTCTCGCAGAGCCCGCGCTCAACCCGAACGAGAACTTGATCATTCTGCTGGGATTGCGCACGCGTTTTACGTTCTAGCTAGTTTGGATAGCCACGGCTCTATTGTTGGGGCCGGTTAAATTTAAGGAAATAGGAATGAGTAAAGTCATCGTCGACAAGTCCGATGGAATCATCCACGTAAAGATCAATCGCCCGGACGTCCTGAATGCCTGTGATGGTGAGACCTACAACGCCATTGCAGACGCGTGGGACGAGCTGGAAAATGACCCCAGCCTGAGAGTCGGCATTGTGAGCGGTGAGGGCCGCGCATTTTGCGTGGGGACGGATATCAAATGGGTAAAGTCACCAGATGCCGAGGGGTTTGTAGACCGCCTCTATCCACGCATGCTGACATTGACCAAGCCGGTGATTGCAGCGATACAGGGGCACTGCAATGGCGGCGGGCTTGAACAGGCATTGGCCTGCGATATTCGCGTGTGCACGGAAGATGCACACTTTGGCTCTGGGGAAGTGCGTCTTGGCTGGATCCCGGGCGGCTACGGAACACAGCGCCTGCCGCGCCTGATCCCGCTGGGGCCAGCACTGGAGATGCTGTATACCGGCGGCCGTATCGATTCACCGGACGCCTATCGCCTGGGCCTGGTCAACCACGTAGTTGCAGAAGACAAGCTGATTGAAACCTGTAAGCAGATCGCCGGAGAGATTATCAAAAGTGCGCCGCTGGCCGTGCAGAAGATGAAGACCACGGTAATGCAGGGGCTGGACATGCCGCTGTCCTCCGCCGTCAGGCTCGAAAAAGAGTCCTTCGACTTCCTTATGCGGACAGAAGACTCCAAAGAAGGCGCCCTCGCCTTCGCTGAGAAACGCGCACCGAAATGGCAGGGTAAGTAGCCGTCACCAAGAAAGACGCGCGGCCACACGCGCCTCGTCAGCGTGCAATGAAAACAACCAGCCGTTGCGTTCGCACAGCCGTTGGACGATACCCAGACCCAGGCCATACCCGCTGGGGGACGACGCCTCGGTCGGTGTTTGCCGTTCCTCCGCTTCACTACTCACCTGATTGGTGACGAAAAGCACGCGTTCTTTGATGTGAATCGTGATCGGCCCCTGCCCGTCCAGTGTGTGCTCAAATGCATTGCGCACCAGGTTATTGACCGCGATAGAAAAAGCCTGTGAATGCCCGCAGGCTATCGGGTTTGATAGATCAGCGATTTCAGCATCGTTTAAGTCGATTTCAACATCGACACATTTTCCGCTCAACAGGTGGCGCTGCTGTTCTATGGCCTGGCTAACCAGCGGCATCACCAGAAACTGCTCGTTACACTGCCCAGCGTCGGTTTCGCGAGCGAGGCACAAGAACATTTCAATCGTGGCTTTCATTTCGAGCGTCGCATACCTCACTCGATCTACCGTCTTCACATCGTTCGCTGACAGATCACTTTCCTCCAGCAGCTCAAGCGCGCCCAGTATCACCGTGATCGGCGTGCGCAACTCATGACTGGCTGAACCGGTAAAGTACCGCTCCCTCTCAACAAATGCGTTGATACGCTCAAGCGTCTTCTCAATGGTTCTGGCGAGTACGCCAACCTCATCATCGCCGAACCGGCTGGACTCTATGCGTTTGTGATCTTCGGCCGATAGCTTTTCCGGGTCGATGTCTGCAACCACGTTCGCAAGTTGCACCACAGGGGCGACGGCCCTGCGCATCACAACAACGCCGAGCCCAAAACCAAGCGCACCGAGCGTTCCCACCACTCCGGTGATAACGAGCAGCCACCACCAATCCTCTGAGGACGCCGCCTCAATCCCGGTAACGTCGAAAACCACAAATGCGTGTCGCTGCCCGTTTTCGATAGGTACCACTGCGACATGCAACTCTTCGGCATCGAATTCGTACAACCCCTCATCGGGGTTTGTCTGCGCCCATTCCCTGAGTGATTCCGGCAGGCTACCCACCTCTTCGTATCCGCGCAGGCTCATCGTTAGATCGGGATAGCTTTCGGCGGCGCGCTGTAGCTGACGCACCAGCACACGGTCTTCGCTCAGCCGGATCGCAGAGAAGAACGCGAGTCCCCAGACCACGCTGAGTACTGCAACACACACCGCAAATGCAATGGCGACCCGCTTGCGTAAACTGTACCGGTACATTACAGGGCATCCTCTGCAATTCGATACCCGATGCGATGCACCGTATGAAGGAGCGGGCTATCAAACGGCCTGTCGATCGCCTGCCGCAGCTTGTACATGTGCGAACGCAGCGCATCACCATCGGGGCGCTCGTCGGCCCACAACAACGTTTCAAGATCATCGCGAGCCACAACAGACGGTGCCGCCTCCATCAAGCGTTGAAGTAGCCTCATGCCTGCCGGGGTGAGATCAATACGCTGCCCCGCGCGATGCACTTGCAGCGTGGACCGATTCATCGTCAGGTCACCTACCGTTAGCAGGCTCGCGGCCTTTCCGTGACTACGCTTGTACAGCGCCTGCAGTCGCGCATGCAGCTCCTGCAACGCGAATGGTTTGATCAGATAATCATCAGCGCCCGCCTCGAAACCCTTAAGTTTGTCGTCCAGCGTGTCTCTCGCCGTTAGCATAAGCACGGGCGTGTCTACCTCGGCATCTGCGCGCAGTTTTTGGCAGAAACTCAGGCCATCCATCCCCGGAAGATTCAGGTCCAGAACAATCACGTCGAACGGATTCGTCAACGCCAGGTGCATAGCGCTTATACCGTCATAGGCAAAATCCATCACATAGCTACGCTTTTCAAGATACGCGGCAATGTTCTCGCAAATGCCGCGGCTGTCTTCGACAATCAACACTCTGACCGGCGCTGCACCAAGCGCATGTACCATTCCCTACTCTCCTTTTACCAGGCATAGTCCAGACGCAGACCAATAAGCGGCTCGGCTTCGCTATCGTCTTTCACTTCAATGCCCCGGCGGTAGTCAAAATCGGTGTCGTCGCTCGACGACGCGGCCGTCAGATTGATGACATCAAGAAAGGCTGTTGCATCCACGGGGCCAAATGCGCGTCGATAGTCAACGCGAACGTTCAACATGGCGGAACCGCTTTTGCGACCGACATTGCGCTCAGTGATCTCTTTCGAATAGCGCAGGAGTTCCCCGGGTCCCAACACGTCTGAGTGGATAATAAACTCATCGTCTGGCCTGCCGGAAAGGTATTTGTAGCGCCCGGCAACCTTCCAGCGGTCGCTGATCTCCCAGGTCAGGCCGAGGGTAGCCACATGCTCGCGGCTGAATTCTGCGGCTACGTCACCGCGACCGTCTTTTCGGTCGACTTTAGCATCGTTATAGGAGTAAGTCGCGGTAGCGTAAATACCCTCGCGAATCGTACCGTTGGCCACCACATCGACGCCGTACGATGTGCCGTCACCAATGTTTGCAAAGGTGCCGCTTGCCCGGTCGAGGTCTACCACCAGGTGGTCGAGGTTTTGGTAGTAGGCTTCCGTCAGCACCGACCAGCGGTTGTTCGGGAAGTATTCAAAACCAATACTCGCGTGTGTGATTTCCTCGTTCTCAAGGTCGTTCGCCGCGTTAGCGGCAAGGTCTAAAAATCGTGGCGACTGATGAAAGCGCCCTGCCGTCGCAAAGTATCTCATCGTCTTACCCGGCCGCCAATTGACACTGAACCTGGGCGACGCGAAGCTTTGGTCTGCAAAACCGTCCCGCTCCAACCGCACGCCGGTGCGAATATCCCAATCGCCGCGCTCAAAAACCTGCTCTACGTAACCTGCGTAGCTCGTTTCTTTCTGACTGAGTGAAGAGTTGATGTTATCGGGCGTCAGTACAATAAAGCGCTGCTCGGGGTCTGACCTGAAATCATCGTCGTCGTAGACAAACCGGACCCAGTCGCCATCAAGGACGGTGCTATAGTCCAGTTCAACTTGCGTTACTCGAACACCGGCACTGAACACGCCCCATGGATTTACCGTCTCGAAGTCACTTCGCCAGCCGATCTCTGTCTCACCCTCACCGATGGTAATGATGTCTTCCCGCACCGGAAAGCTGGACGCGGGTGACCCCTCGGGTACGAGATCAGGAAATGATTCACCCTCTGAACTGATCTTGTCGCTGGTGCGGTAGTAAACCTTGTTGGTCAGCACAGCTTCGTCACCGATCAACGACCGCAGTGTCAGACCGTACAGATCACTATCCTGTTCAGAATCCTGCAGTGCAGCATCTTCGAAATTGGGCGATGCAAAAACGTGAGTCACACCGCGGGTGTAGTCTTCGTGTGTGTCAATCAGCAGCACTTCGACCGTATGGCTCTCGTTGATTGGCATTACCGACTTTACGATGACATCGCTTAACACAGGATCCCCAATGTCGAGCTCTTCGATCGTTTCAAAAAATGAACCGAAGTCCAATCGGCGCGCAGAAACGAGCAACGTCGAGTCTTCAGTGATACCGGCAGGACCATCGTAACCAACTTCATAGCCCGCAATGTCGAAACGCAGGCTTGCTGAAGGACTTGGATTGCCATCGGCAACTTCCAGATTCAGTAACGATGCAGCCCGGCCACCATAAGCCGCACTCCACCCTCCCGGTGAAAATGCCGCGCCACTGATTACATTTGGTGCAAAAATCGAGAAACGACCGCCGCCACCGACATCTTCTTCTTCCCCCAGCGTCGCATCAAAGTGCACCGCTTTATCAAAAGGAAAATCATCCACGAATAACAAATTGTCTCTCGGGCCACGGCCGCGCACGCTAAAGCTCGCGAATTCACTGACGGATGCCAGGCCAGGCAAACCGTCCAGCGAGAGCAGCGGATCTGAGCCGCCGCCAACGGCACTTCGCAACGCTTCCCTATCGAGATAGGTATTACTGGCGGAGGCAAAGGCATCAGGATGCTGTGCCCGAACCTCCACTTCCTCAATGGCCTGCTCGCGCAGTTCGAATTCAATTTTGAGATTCTTGCGCGTAACCACACGCACGCTTGGCTCATAGGATGAACTGAATCCGCCTTTGACGACATTCACCGAGTAGAGACCGGGGTCGAGCAGTTCAACGACGATGCGACCCTGCGCGTCGGTAACCACAGATCGCGTCGAATCGGTTTCCCGTTCCCTGATCATGATCTGCGCGGATGAGAGTGGCCGGTCCGTATTCTGATCCTTGACGACGATAGTCAGTGCACCGGGCGCCTCTGCTGCGTGGGTAAAAAGTGGAGTTCCCATCAACAGCGCCGCTAGAGTCAACTGTGATGCCTGTCTCAACTGCTTGCTCATATTGCACTCCCTTCAACATTCTGCCGTTTTTATTTGGTGAAACGCTGGGAGGTTAGCAACGCAAATGTGACTGAAATGTCGCTGAGATGTGAAGGTAACATCAGAGCCTGGTTACCTACCGCCTGTTCAACGGAAAAGAAACACCAGCACCATGCTATTTGGCACGTAAAGCGAGTTGTTTTCCCCTTAAGTCAAAAATGGCTGTATTACACTTTTTATTCCACGGGTATATATGGAGTTACCTTGAATGAAAAGGATGTTGAAATTTTCACCTATCTTGGCGCCGTTGGCTCTGGCGCTTTCCAGTACTGTCTCAGCAGGCCCCCTCAACCTGACCGGACCACAGGACTTTATTGTCCGTGTCGGCGGATACTACATCTCCCCGGGAGACGACGACGTTAGCTTTGTCGACGATACCTTCCAGTATTTCGACGCGTTTCGCTCTAACGTTGATCCGGGTTCCGAGTGGGGTTGGTATGCAAACCTCGAATGGAAGCCTGTACATCATTGGGGCATCGAACTTGGCTATATGGACGGCGACAACCATACGAGCACTCACGCTGACGACTATTTTTCGATCGGCTTCGACAATGTCGAATATCGTGATGTGGCGCGTTTTGATGCCGATATCAGTACCTTAAGCCTGAAATTCTACCCACTGGATGAGACCTGCATGGTCCAGCCCTATATCGGTGGTGGGATTAGCTATACCGACTTCGGTGACAGCGGCCTTCGCCGTGTAGTGCGGGACGACCTGGCTGATTTTGGCCTGCGCGGCAATTTCGATATCGGGTACTCATGGGGCTATACATGGCAAATGGGTATGGACTTCAACTTTGGACGCGAAAGCTCCTGGCTGGTAAATGTCGCTGCGCTTTACGCGCGATCCGCGACTGAGATGCGGCTGCAGCTTCTGGATGACGTTCCGCCACCCCCGGATGTAAATCCGATTATTGAGTCCTATTCCGGGGACTACATCTATGATCCATGGATGTTCAACCTGTCAGTAGGATACAAATTTTCCTTCTGACGCTCTGAATTCGGCAGATTATCTTGGGCGCTTCGGCGCCCTTTTTTGTGGACAGGATCAATCGATCTGACGGCGTGCCTCATTGGACCGGCGGTTTAGCGGCTCACGCACCAGGCGTACCTGATCGCGCTTATCCGTTTTCTTATTGGACGTCTTTTTCTTTTCGCTTTCCTTCTTCCTTGGTTGCTCGTTCTCTGGTCGCTCGCGCTCCTGGCGCAGAGCTGGCTTCGCGGCAGCATTGCGCCGATCATTTGGCGCTTTGCGCTGGGGCTGGGGCTGTCCGCGCTGGTTTTGTGGCTTGGGCATGTCGCGCACCATGCGGCGATCGGTTGCCGGGCGCGCTACTGCAGGAACAACTCGTGGGTCGCGAATGCCGGTTGGCTTGTCCGCAAGTTTGACTGCCCGCAAGTCCCGACTCGGATTCAGGCGTGGATTCCCGCGTTCATTACGGCGATCCTCTCTCCGCTTATCCAGACTCCGGTTATCCACCTGAGGCGCCCGCCGCTTTGGCTCGGCGATGCCAGCGAACCGCTGTTCACCACCTCGGTCACGATTCTGGCCCTGCCCACGACGATCCTGGCCGTCCTCCCGACGTTCACGTCGATGCCCGTTGCTTTCATGCCGATCCCGCCGGTTGTAACCGTCGTCATGATCGTGCCGGCGTGGCGGTCTGTAGTCGTGCCCTCCAGCATAGTGAGGGCCATGGCGGCGCAAGCGCGTATGCCAGCGATCATTGAAGTTGGCCGAGATATAGAAATTGGGGGCCGGATACCAACGACCGCCCCAGTGACTGGCACTGATCCAATGGTCCTGATGCCAACGATAGTAACGCCCCTGTCGATAGAAAACGTCGCTGCGGTCGTAGAACACGTAAACGCCGAGCGCATCGTCGTAGTAGCGATAGCCGGGATCGGTGATCACTGAATAGGAGTAAACCGGAGGAGCCTTGCGGACATAGGTGCCCCCCACGACCACCGGCGGGGCTGCTGGGTAGGTGACACAGCCACCGAGTGTCAAAGTGATGGTGAGAGCGGCGAGTAATCGGTATGGGACCTGGCGCATGGTGCGTATTCCTTGGATTCACACCTGCTTTTTAACCCGGCGCAACTGAATAGACCCTGAATCTACTTGCAAAAGAACAGAGAACAACCAATAGCGATAAATGATTACAACCAAATAAAATCAGGAACCTTCCCAAAAGCTCGATTTTTATACGCTCTTCTTCATTAGTAATAAATGGCAACGTACGACTCGCTGTCAGCCATGCAGCACCGAAAGCAGTCAATCCTGTCGCTTCGATATAGTAGGTCAATCGAGCAATACCGCTAAAATCTATCCAGCCCAGAATATCGAGCAACTGTACGGCCATGGCGCCAGCCATAGCTACTGGGCAGATTCTATAATTCGTACGCTAAACTTCACCTATTTAGAACCTTTCTCTTAAATATTTGGGGTAAATATTTGGGCGTAGAGTAAAGTTTTTCCACTAAATCAACTGTTCTACCTAGCGACAAAAATTTACTCCGTCCCCAACCATCTAATTACCTTAACCATATATATAGTCATACAAACATGTACTGATTCCTGTAAAACTCGAATATACGCTATGTACATTCTTTTTCGGCCACACATAATAGTTTTTGCCGTAACCCCAAACAATCGTTCTGGACTTATGAAGCAAAACCAAGTCGGTCAACAACTCCCCTCCCCCTTTTAGCTCAATACGTAGAGATACAGCTTCGCGGCCACCCCGTATCAAACCGGGCCGAATATCAACCAAACAGCGATGAAACCCCCTATGCATCTCACGTGGAAGTTCATACTCACCAATATAAATTGAATGAATATCCTCAGCCTCTATCTTCGCAAGAGAATCCAGATAATAAGATTTACTTACATGCGACTCCCAGCGGAGAAATAAACAAAATGAAAGAAAACCTGAGACAGCCAAAAACTGAGATACTTTGCCCATACTTAATTCATCAAATTAAATCTAGCTTAGCTTTATAGTCACAACAATTAACACAACAATGGGAAACACAACAATGGGACACCCATTAATCAAGAATCAAGAATGGGACACCCATAGAAGATAAGGCATCCTACGCCAAACACTTGCATTTAACATCATTTATCGCAAAATACTGGCTATATATACAGCACCACTAATAGCCATGACCCAACCGCGATCAAATCTGATTGATCCAAGCACAACGCCCTACTATCACTGCGTATCCCGCTGCGTACGCCGCGCTTTTCTTTGCGGGCGTGATGAGCGCACCGGGCAGTGCTTTGAGCACCGTCGACAGTGGATAGAAGACCGGCTGCTGGAACTTTCCGGAATATTCGCCCTAGATGTTTGTTCGTATGCGGTCATGAGCAACCATTATCATGTCGTGTTATTCGTGAACCAGCAACAGGCTGACGGCTGGGACCTGCTAGAGATCGTGTCTCGATGGCATCAGCTATGCAAAGGCTCTGCCTTATCGCAGCGTTTTTACCGTGGGGAGCTCTTGGATTCTGCCGAATTGACCCGGCTGTCCGAGGTAGCCAAAATCTGGAAGGCACGGCTGACCGATATCAGTTGGTTTATGCGCTATTTGAACGAATTTATTGCACGGGAATCCAATCGCGAAGACCAGTGTAGCGGGCGATTCTGGGAGGGCCGTTTTAAATCCCAAGCATTACTGGACGAAAAAGCCCTGGCAGCCTGTATGGCTTATGTCGACCTTAATCCAATCCGCGCGAAAATGGCCGAAACCCCAGAGACATCGGACCATACCTCGATCAAACAACGTATTCTCTCTGCAAAACAGGCACAACAGCCCACCACGCTGCTGCCTTTTGTCGGGAATCCCAAAGAACCCATGCCTACAGGCCTACCGTTTCGGCTAGAGGACTATATTGAATTGGTGGACTGGAGCGGACGCTGCCTACGAGAAGATAAGCGGGGAGCAATCAACGAAAAACTTCCTCCCATTCTGGATCGCCTGCAAATTGATCCAAAGCAATGGACCTACCTAAACAAAAATTTTGAAAGCCGGTTTAAATCCCTGGTAGGCAGCGGCCATACTGTACGCGCCACTTGCGAGCAACTTGGCAAGCGCTGGGTGCACGGAATTCGTGAGTGCGAACGTCTCTTGTCACCTCCTCCCGTAATACCTTAAATCCTATTCTCTCCACCCGTTGAATTGCATCGCAGGTCAGCTGCGAGCGTACAATGCGTGTGCGGCCCACCCAATCATACGGAATACGTAATAAAAACCACACGAACCTGCCCTTCCAACAATTACTTTTTGCGCGCAAGCAAAAATACTCGTGACTGACGCCTTGTACTGTTAGGCACTATTTAATGGATGTCCTTTTTATTTTCGATTTTTATTTTCGTGGGTGTCCTTTTTATTGCTCCATTTTACAAATGCCTTTTAATGTGAAATAGGAAATCTTCTGATTGCACTCCATCCTCGCACAAACTTAGTCGAAACGTGAGTTTTGACCAAGTAGTATTTCGTAAGACACAGCTGACAAGTTTACTTGGATGGCAATAACATCCATTATCTTTCTTTATCGAAGAAGGAAAACAGGTTATTTACAATTGAAGCACGATATGCCGTGGATTATTTTTATGATTAACCACTTCCAACCACTAAAAATAAATTAAACCCCAGCCTATTTAAGCACCAATAACTAAAAGCCTAAAAAGTGCAATGACACATACAGCAACCAATCACCCTTAGGTGCATAAGTGTTATGATTAGGTCGCTTCCTCAATACCCATACATACTTTATTACAAAGAAAACTCCAAGGAAATCGTTGTAGTCTCATGATACATTTTATCAGTTTCAGGGTTCTCACCTTCGCTATAAACGACCGCCACTGATGCATAATCGCCTAACTTATAGCGGGCAGTTGCAGTAAAAAGCGACTGTTCTTGCCCATAAATTTCTTCAAATCCCGAATCACGATTTGTCATTGCCCAATAGTTCTGAACAAGTTCAATCCGAAATGGGTTTTCGACAGACTGGCTAGGGGGTACCCATAAAAAATCCAACTGCCCTGCTGCACGATGTGCGGTGCCGGGCGTCCCAGATTTCGCAATATCTGGCGAGTCGAAATACTGAACTCCAGTAGCAAAACCCCAGCGGATAGACCCTGGTCCAAACCAGTCGTTAGCTGCACCAAGAGACAGAGAAGAAGACAGTGGTGAAACCCAGGCTTTTACGTAGTTACTAGAGATATCAGACTCCCGATCCTCCATATAACCTAAATCAAGCCAATACCATAATGATGCATCATTCAGCGTTTGAATGTGGTGTAACGAAAATCCTGCTTGGAGGCTGTTCTGTGGAGTACTGAGAGCCGTATTACGATGATACTCAACGAACGGTATCAAGTCTGTAGCGTCTTTGGAGGCGAGAAGGTCGAGCTTGACAAACTTTATTGCCATATCAATGGATTGACTTGATTCGCCGCCTGCGGGACTTATGAAGGTTATGGATGCTGGCTTTCCCGATTTTGTTGGATCAGTTACCGATTGTTTCAGATCGAAACGTTCACTTAGCCATTCAGCTGCTGTTTGATCCTGGACCACCGTAGTTTGACCGAAAGCGAACGAGCTGAAAAAGGAGACTAAAAATATAGCTGAAAAATATAAGTCTTTCACGCAGGATCTCCATTCGCTCGCTTTAATGCTAAAGCTGTAACTTGCTTTATTTTTTTACAAATCAACATCGAAGACTGAGTTATAGGAAGAGCCTTATCGGGATACTCTGCCTTTATCGCGCGAGAAATCGAAACTGCTGAAACCCTTATCATACCTTCAGAAAGCAATAGCGCCCCCCGGAGGGAGTTTTCAGGATTTTCAACCACGCTCATCGGGCGATTACTGATTGCCGACAGTTTTTGCTCCACAATTTTCTTTACGTTACTCTCCGTCGCCATACCCCCCCCTAAATTTACTGTAAAAAAATCATATCATTTTTGATTTTTAATATTTCTAAATAAGCTTTAAAAATAGAAGATAAATAGTCAAAACACATGCACAAGACCGCGCGCTTATGCATCTACATTCAAAATATAATTTTTAAGTAATGTCTATATACCTAAATCTATCTAGTTGTAAAAAGTCAAAAAGCTAGAAGAAACCTATCTACTTAAGTCGCCACCTACTTAGCTATTTTATTTTCACAAATACATTTACCAGAAATACTTTCGAACTTCGACGAACTATATATCGATATTATTTCAAAAACATTCCCTGTCAATTATTCATCACTATTAAAAAAGACTTTGACGCCAACAGCTACTGAGCAAACGGAAAAATTAGCCACAAATAGCTAATTACAGGTACTACCCCGTTGCTGCGGACATTTCTAAAAAGAGGCACACTGCGCCAAAGGAGTGCTAATGACCAAGCGTAGAAAGTACAGCCCCGAGCTCAACCGTGAGGCCGTGGAGCAGGCTCGCGATTCCTGGCGTGAGCTGCCGGCATGTGGCACCGGAACCTGGCATCATTCCTAGTCTTCTCTCCCGCTGGCGCCGCGAGACTGATGATAGCGCTGCACCCGTCTTTTATATTTAGAAAAATTTCCTAGGAGCATATAACCAAATGCGTGGTGTCGGAAATTTTACAAACATGTACTCTGATAATCATCTAGCCGGCTCCCACCGTAAGTGCCAACCTTGAGTTCCCACACTTGACCTATCACTCACAGGGGAGCCGAACGATGAAACTATATTGCGGAATCGATTTACACTCCAATAATTCTGTAGTTGTAGTTATTGATGAACAAGACAAACCAATTCTGAGCAAAAAATGCGCAAATGATATTTCTGTGATTAACGGGCAATTAGCGCCCTTCTCAGAGGATATTCAGACTGTTGTTGTTGAGTCTACTTACAACTCGTACTGGCTCGTAGATGGCCTAGAAGATGCGGGATTCCACGTGAAGCTGGCTAACACCGCGGCAATTCAGCAATACAGCGGAATCAAGCACACAGACGATAAATCCGATGCTCGCTTTCTGGCAAACCTTCTCAGGTTAGACATATTGCCCGTAGGCCATATTATGCCCAGGGAGCAGCGGAACATCAGGGACTTACTGAGAAAGCGTTCCCTGCTGATCAAACAGCGCACCATGCTTAATCTGAATCTTCAGGGAATGATCGCCCGTCATACCGGGGCGCGATTGAGTGCCAATCAGCTGAAAAGGATAGACCAGAAGGCTATTGAAGAACTGATGGCCGAGCAGGTCGTCAGAGACTCGGCCATGATTAATTTGATGCAAATCGAAGCGATAATTAAATCCGTCAAACTACTCGAACAGCGAGTGTCCGGATATAGCGTCAACACCACGGAAAATAAGTTATTGCAAAGCATACCGGGTGTCGGTCAGATACTATCTCAGATGATTGCGCTGGAGTCTGGCAGTTATGGACCGATTCCCTGACGTAAGGAATTACTCGTCGTATGTTCGTTGCGTACCCAATAAAAAGATTAGCAATGGTAAAATCAAAGGCTCCGGCAATAGAAAGAACGGCAACCCTTGGCTTGCCTGGGCCTTCATGGAGGCGGCCCACCTCAGCGCAATCTGGAGCCCAGAAATTAAAAAATACTACCAACGCAAGGCATCCAGGGCCCACATCTTGGTTGCTAAGAAGTCGGTAGCCAACAAGCTAGCGAGAGCGGTATATCACATGCTGAAACAGAATACAGTTTTCGATGTGAAGCGCGCTTTCGCGTGATTTGTGCTCCTGTCGCAGATCGAATTGGGGTAGGACAATGAGCCAGTTACTCTGAATATCGCGACAGGGGCCCCTAACAGCAATTGCTGTCAAGAAGTGCCCTGGTGCCAAGCCATACTAGGGTTGGTCCGCGAGGCCAAGACTCTGTAATTCCATAAAGACGGTAGCAGGAACTGATGATTTTCTGGTGCACAGAGTGCAACGGCGAGGTACTACACCTGAGTGTGCAGCGCCTCTAAATGCCTAGATCCAGGTGGGTGACTGAAGCGCTTCCTCTGAAGCAGCTTATCTAATAGAAATTTCAGGTGCATGGACGGACACGGTTGCCAAGTGATGGGCGATAACCTAGAGAGCCCTTCGCCCTGTTGACGGGATCCGGCTAATGGGTGACCCCATTTATTTGTATTTGTGGGTGTCCTTTTTATGTTCTCATGCATACTCTTCCGGCCATATTTCAGCCGCAAAAGCACTTAGGTCTGGACTCTCAAGGTGGGACGTAATCTTACAAAGATCTACATTTCCGCCAAGCTCTTGTTGGAGCTTACCTCTTAGAGCACCCTCCACAACTTTCCCATGCATATATCGCCTGCGATCTTGATCCAAATTGGAAGTGCACTCGATAGATATGGCACCCGCATTGGGCTTTTCACCACCTCTATATGACTCCTGAAGGCGACGGTTATGAATTGTATTGATATATTTTTCTAAAATTCTGTTTCTACGCTCTAAAATGCACTCATCGATTAATTCCCCAACCCTAGCAGTGGCAATTGCCGGGTAAAGCTCGGCCACATGATTCTCATTCACAAAATGACTCTCAGCATCATTTCCCGATGTTATAAATACCTTAATCCCGACAGCTTCAAGTTTCTCTTTGTAACCAGCGACTTCGCCATCTGTCATGTAATCCCTATCTCTGTGAACAACGACTGACGTTCCTGGCGCATGTTCCGTAATGAACGAATTCAATGCCTGCGCTATAGCTATATTTGAGCAACCATTATAAGACCATATTTGATAGTCTTCAGGCACGAAGCCAGATGCTTCCACGAGAATATTAATATAATCAACGTCTGTGTCCTCTGTTAAAAGGATACATGGAACCTCTCCATTCCTTAGCTGATCGCCTTTATCGAGCGCCCCAATTTCCAGGAGAATGCTTCGCTCAAGATCTTCTGACTCTTCCACCAAGCTACAGTTATTAATCCAGTGAACCTGAGATACATCCTTTAGCGATTCAAAGAAGTGACGCGAATGGGTGGATATTATAATTTGGCATCCAGTTTCGTCGTGCAGCTCACTTAAAAGCTTGGCCAATATTCGCTGATTATTTGGATGTAAATGAGAGTCCGGCTCATCCAGTATGAGCAAACTAGGCTTATATAGATAGTAATAAGCTAGTATCTGTATAGCTTGCAAAATTCCTGTTCCGCAGGAATCTATTGGAAGAGATATATCATTATTAACCACTCGAGCGTCAATATGCTCATCTACATTAGGATCAAACGCAACAGTGATTTCGTAATCAGGAAAAACGGAATCAAATTTCTCCTTGAAACTTTTCCATGATGCGTCATCCAATGAAAGTAGCAATAAAATATTTCGGAATACAGAATTTGAGTCACCCTTCGCCGCAGCTTTTCGAACTACAGATGGCGGCTTGTATTCCTCTGCCGAAGGAATTCCTGCCAATCCGGGAACAATTATTGAAAATGGATTTTCTATACTTTGAAGTCTTTCGCCTAAAATTTTACCTTCGATTGCCGTTGTAACATTTTTATTTCGCCCTTTTCTAATTGTAATGGTCGAGCTACTCTCATCATTAAAGGTTACTTTTATTGCGTGCTCCAATGCAGTTTGCAACTTACCTGCAGGGGCAAGCGCTTCAATATCTCTAAGAGGTGAATATATTAATGACTCACTAGAAAGCGATGATGGACACCTATCGTTATTCCATCGCGCATTTTGCTGGGCGGCCGTTTGCGCAATGGAAACTGAAAACTGTATAGCTTGTTGAATACTACTCTTTCCAGCATTATTTGAACCAATTAGAAGATTAATACCTCCCAAAGGGATTTCAATTTCATCTATATTTTTGAATCTTTCAATTTTTATACTTTGTAGCAACTTCGCATCCTCAAAAGAGTTCTCACAAAACTATTTATTTCTAAAACGCGTCAATCCTTTCAGCAACTAGCTGTGCACCTAACACGCCCCTTACCGAAATTAGCGAAAACCGAAGCTTTCAATAGGATTGAATATCATCAAGCCACTATTTCGACATTAAAACGTAAAGTGTCGGCACTTGCTGTTTTAACTGCACTCTCATGAGCATATTAACACTCACTTTAAAGTCAATGACTTAGTCTCATACCGATCACTTTGCTGACGAGAGCTGCTGGACAAATACATCGTAATTGCCTGGAATTTAGGCAAGAAATCATTCGCATAATAAAGCGAGCCTCAATTGAGGCTCGCTTTTTGGACTTCCGAGATCAAATAAATCAGGCTTACCGCTATTCGCGACTCCCTCTGCACGGCAGGCTAAAAAGAACCACCAGGCACCCGCACCCAACCCTCCATCAAAATCCGCGCACTGCGGCTCATAATGGCCTTGGTAGCAGTCCACTGCCCGTTGGCAACTTCCGCTTTCGCACCCACCCGCAAGGTGCCAGACGGATGGCCAAAGGTCACCGCATTACGCTCCCCTCCCCCAGCGGCCAGATTGACCAGGGTACCGGGAATAGCCGCTGCGGTGCCGATGGCCACTGCGGCGGTACCCATCATGGCGTGGTGCAGTTTGCCCATGGAAAGCGCGCGCACCAGCAGATCGATATCACCCGCGGCCACTTGCTTGCCACTGGATGCCGCATAGCCACTGGGTGCCGCGACGAACGCGACCTTGGGGGTATGCTGGCGAGCGGCTGCCTCTTCCACGTTTTCGATCAGGCCCATGGCCTTTGCGCCATATGCACGAATAGTCTCGAACATGGCCAGCGCCTTGTCGTCACCGTTGATGGCTTCCTGCAGTTCGGTGCCGGTGTAACCGATATCCGCCGCGTTGACGAAGATGGTGGGGATGCCGGCGTTGATCATGGTGGCCTTTAACGTGCCGACACCCGGCACTTCCAGGTCGTCCACCAGGTTGCCGGTGGGGAACATTGCCCCTTCCCCATCCGCCGGGTCCATGAATTCGATCTGCACTTCCGCTGCCGGGAAGGTGACGCCGTCCAGTTCGAAATCACCGGTCTCCTGCACTTCCCCGCTGGTGATGGGTACGTGGGCGATGATGGTTTTCTTGATGTTGGCCTGCCAGATGCGCACGGTGCAGATGCCGTTCTCCGGAACGCGCGCCGCATCCACAAAGCCGCTGTTGATGGCGAAGGCACCCACGGCGGCGGTAAGGTTGCCGCAGTTGCCGGACCAGTCCACGAACGGCTTGTCGATGGAGACCTGGCCGAACAGGTAATCCACGTCGTGCTCCGGCTGCTCGCTCTTTGACAGGATGACGGTTTTGCTGGTGCTGGAGGTGGCTCCGCCCATGCCGTCGGTCTGCTTGCCGTAGGGATCGGGGCTGCCGATTACGCGTAGTAGCAGGTTGTCTCTTGCTTGGCCTGGGACCTGGGCGGATTGCGGGAGGTCTTGGAGGCGGAAGAAGACGCCTTTGCTGGTGCCGCCGCGCATGTAGGTGGCGGGGACACGGATTTGTGGTGGAGAGATTTGGGGGGCATGAGTCATGGGGTTTCTCACACTGTTGTCGTCCCGGACTTGATCCGGGACCCAGTGGCCCTGGATGCCGGATCAAGTCCGGCATGACGAGGGTTTGGCTGGATCCCGGATCGAATTCGGGATGACGAGGTTTTTTCTGGATCCCGGATCAAGTCCGGGATGACGGTGCTTAATTACACTTGGCCTTCGGCTTCGAGGAAGTCGTTGGCGAAGCGTTGCAGTACACCGCCGGCGTCGTAGATGGAGACTTCTTCGGCGGTATCCAGGCGGCATTTCACCGGGACTTCTACGGTCTCACCGTCTTTGCGGTGGACCAGTAGGGTCAGGGTTGCGCCCGGGGTGCGGTCGCCGAGTACGTCGAAGGTTTCGGTACCGTCGATACCCAGGGTCTCGCGGGTGGTGCCCGGCTGGAATTCCAGCGGCAGCACGCCCATGCCGATCAGGTTGGTGCGGTGAATGCGCTCGAAGCCTTCCGCCACAATCGCTTCCACACCGGCGAGGCGCACGCCTTTGGCGGCCCAGTCGCGGGAGGAGCCCTGGCCGTAGTCGGCGCCGGCGATGATGATCAGCGGCTGCTTGCGGTCCATGTAGGTTTCGATGGCTTCCCACATGCGGGTTACCTTGCCTTCCGGCTCGATACGCGCGAGAGAACCCTGCTTCACGGCACCGTTGTCGTCACGCACCATTTCGTTCAACAGTTTCGGGTTGGCGAAGGTGGCGCGCTGGGCGGTGAGGTGGTCGCCGCGGTGGGTGGCGTAGGAGTTGAAGTCCTCCTCCGGCAGGCCCATTTTCGCCAGGTATTCACCGGCGGCACTGCTGGCGAGGATCGCGTTGGACGGCGACAGGTGGTCGGTGGTGATGTTGTCACCCAGCACCGCCAGCGGGCGCATGCCTTTCAGGCTGCGCTCACCTGCCAGCGCACCCTCCCAGTACGGGGGGCGACGGATGTAGGTGCTCTGCGGGCGCCAGTGGTACAGCGGCTCGCCCTTCTCTGCTTCGGCCTTGTTCAGGTCAAACATCGGGATGTAGACCTCGCGGAACTGCTCGGGCTTCACGCTCTGTTTGACGATCGCGTCGATCTCTTCGTCGCTCGGCCAGATATCTTTCAGGGTCACCGGGTTGCCGTCTTTGTCGTGGCCCAGTACATCTTTTTCGATATCGAAGCGGATGGTGCCGGCGATGGCGTAGGCCACTACCAGGGGCGGCGAAGCCAGGAAGGCCTGCTTGGCGTAGGGGTGGATACGGCCATCGAAGTTGCGGTTGCCGGAGAGTACCGCAGTGGCGTACAGGTCGCGGTCGATGACTTCTTTCTGGATTTTCGGGTCCAGCGCGCCGCTCATGCCGTTACAGGTGGTGCAGGCAAAGGCGACCACGTCGAAGCCCTGTTGCTGCAGTTCCGGCAGCAGGTTGGCTTCTTCCAGGTACATTTTTACGGTTTTGGAACCCGGTGCCAGGGAGGTTTTTACCCAGGGCTTGCGGGTCAGGCCGAGCTTGTTGGCGTTGCGCGCGATCAGGCCCGCGGCAATCATGTTGCGCGGGTTGCTGGTGTTGGTGCAGCTGGTGATCGCGGCGATGATCACGGCGCCGTCGGGCATCTCGCCTTCTTTCTCTTCCCATTCCTTCGCGATACCGCGGTTGGCCAGTTCGGAGACCGGCAGCAGTGCATGCGGGTTGGACGGACCGGCCAGGTTGCGGCCTACGGAAGAGAGATCGAACTTGAGTACGCGCTCGTATTCGGCATTCTTGAGGCTATCTGCCCACAGGCCGGTTTCTTTCGCGAACTGTTCTACCAGGGCTACCTGCTCGTCGTCGCGGCCGGTGAGCTTCAGGTAGTCGACGGTCTGCTCGTCGATGGCGAACATGCCGGCGGTAGCGCCGTATTCGGGCGTCATGTTGGCGATGGTGGCGCGGTCGCCCAGGCTCAGGCTGGAGGCGCCTTCGCCGAAGAATTCGAGATACGCACCCACTACGCGCTCGCGGCGCAGGAATTCGGTCAGGGCCAGCACCATGTCGGTACCGGTGATGCCAGGCTGCAGTTTGCCGGTCAGCTCGACGCCGACGATGTCGGGCAGGCGCATGTAGGAGGCGCGGCCGAGCATGACGCTTTCGGCTTCCAGGCCGCCCACGCCTACTGAAATGACGCCGAGCGCATCCACCATCGGGGTGTGGCTGTCGGTGCCGACGCAGGTATCCGGGAAGGCGACGCCGTCTTTTTGCTGCACCACCGGAGACATTTTCTCCAGGTTGATCTGGTGCATGATGCCGTTGCCGGGCGGGATCACGTCGACGTTTTCAAACGCGGTCTTGGTCCAGTTGATGAAGTGGAAGCGGTCTTCGTTGCGGCGCTCTTCCACGGCGCGGTTCTTTTCGAACGCGTCTTTTTCAAAACCGGGGTGTTCGACGGCCAGGGAGTGGTCGACGATCAGCTGGGTGGGCACCACCGGGTTTACTTTGGCGGGGTCACCGCCCTTCTCGGCAATAGCGTCGCGCAGGCCGGCGAGGTCCACCAGTGCGGTCTGGCCGAGAATATCGTGGCAGACGACGCGCGCGGGGAACCAGGGGAAGTCGAGGTCGCGCTTGCGTTCGATGAGCTGTTTGAGGGCGTCGGTGAGCATTTCTGGCTCGCAGCGGCGCACGAGGTTTTCTGCCAGGATACGGGAGGTATACGGCAGTTTTTCATAGCTACCCGGCTGGATGTTTTCGACGGCCTCGCGGGTGTCGAAATAATCGAGGTCGGTGCCGGGGAGTTTTTTGCGGAATTCGGTGTTCATCGTATATCACCCGTTCGGGTTGATTGGTGCTTGATGTTCTTCACTCGTCATCCCGGCGCAGGCCGGGATCCAGTGCTCGCGGGTGGTTTGGTGGAGCTGGATCCCGGATCAAGTCCGGGATGACGGGGTAAAAGTAGAGATTATCTTTCAGCGATCGGCGTTACTTTGCGCAGTTCCGGACCGGTGTATTCTGCACTCGGGCGGATGATGCGGTTGTCGGCGCGCTGTTCGAATACGTGGGCGGCCCAGCCGGTTACGCGGGACATAACGAAGATCGGCGTAAACAGTTTGGTGGGGATGCCCATGAAGTGGTACGCGGATGCGTGGAAGAAGTCGGCGTTACAGAACAGCTTCTTCTCCCGCCACATGACTTCTTCACAGCGTACGGATACCGGGTACAGCACGTCGTCGCCAACGTCGGCAGCCAGTTTCTCGGACCACTGCTTGATGATGGCGTTGCGCGGGTCGGATTCGGTGTAGACCGCATGGCCGAAGCCCATGATCTTTTCTTTGCGCTCGAGCATGCCCATCAGTTCTTTTTCTGCTTCGTCGGCGGAAGAGAAACGCTCGATGAGTTCCATCGCCGCTTCGTTGGCGCCGCCGTGCAGCGGGCCGCGCAGGGAGCCGATGGCGCCGGTGATGCAGCTGAACAGGTCAGACAGGGTGGAGGCACAGACGCGCGCGGTGAAGGTGGAGGCGTTGAACTCGTGCTCTGCGTACAGGATCAGGGAGACGTTCATTACCTGTGCGTGCAGGTCGTTCGGCTTTTCGCCGCGCAGCATGTGCAGGAAGTGGCCGCCGATGGAGTCGTCATCGGTTTCGGTTTCGATGCGCACGCCGTCGTGGGTGTAGCGGTACCAGTAACAGATGATGGACGGGAATGCGGCCAGCAGGCGGTTGGCGCGGTCCTGTTGCTCGGCGAAGGACTCTTCGCCTTCCAGGTTGCCCAGCATGGAGCAGCCGGTGCGCATGACGTCCATCGGGTGTGCGTCGGCGGGGATGCGCTCGAGCACTTCACGCAGCGCCAGCGGCAGGCCGCGCATGGTTTTGAGGATGCCTTTGTAGTCCGCCAGTTGTGCGGACGTGGGCAGTTCGCCGTTGAAAATCAGGTAGGCGACTTCTTCGAACTCGCAGTGTTCTGCCAGGTCTTTTACGTCGTAGCCGCAGTAGGTCAGGCCGGAGCCGGATACGCCTACGGTGGAAAGTGCGGTTTTACCAGCTACCTGGCCACGCAGGCCTGCTCCGCCAACTTTTTTCTCTGCCATCTCTATTTTCCCCTATCGATTTAAGTTTTTACTTCGTCATGCTGGGATGACGCTGGGTACGAAAATTCTACTTCGTCATACCGGCGTATGCCGGTATCCAGTTCGGTGCCTTTCGACAACCTCCGGCTGGATCCCGGATCAAGTCCGGGATGACGACTTCTTTACCGTCATGCCGGCGTATGCCGGTATCCAGTTCGATGCCTTTCGACAACCTCCGGCTGGATCCCGGATCAAGTCCGGGATGACGACTTCTTTACCGTCATGCCGGCGTATGCCGGTATCCAGCTCGGTACCTTTCGACAACCTCCGGCTGGATCCCGGATCAAGTCCGGGATGACGACTTCTTTACCGTCATGCCGGCGTATGCCGGTATCCAGTTCTGTGCCTTTCGACAGCCTCCGGCTGGATCCCGGATCAAGTCCGGGATGACGACTTCTTTACCGTCATGCCGGCGTATGCCGGTATCCAGTTCGATGCCTTTCGACAACCTCCGGCTGGATTCCGGATCAAGTCCGGGATGACGACTTCTTTACCGTCATGCCGGCGTATGCCGGTATCCAGTTCGGTGCCTTTCGACAACCTCCGGCTGGATCCCGGCCTGCGCCGGGATGACGGCGTGGGCACAAATTACTTCTTAAACAGCGCGTCGAGCTTGTCTTCAAACTCGTGGTAGTTCAGGTAGTCGTACAGTTCCGCGCGGGTCTGCATGGTGTCTACCACAGCCTGCTGGTCGCCATTGGCCAGGATGCTGCTGTAGACGTTTTCCGCGGCTTTGTTCATGGCGCGGAAGGCGGACAGCGGGTACAGGACCATGTCGGCACCGGACTCGGCCAGTTCGGCCTTGTTGTACAGCTTGGTCTGGCCGAACTCGGTGATGTTGGCGAGGATCGGCACATTCAGTGCGTCTTTGAACGCGCGGTAGTGTTCCAGTTCGGTCACGGCTTCGGCGAAGATGCCGTCGGCGCCGGCTTCGATGCACGCCTGGGCGCGTTCGATGGCGGCTTCGAGGCCTTCCTGTGCGAATGCATCGGTACGCGCCATGATGAAGAAGTCGTCATCGGTGCGCACGTCTACTGCGGCCTTGATGCGGTCAACCATTTCGTCTTTGGAAACGATCTCTTTGTTCGGGCGGTGGCCGCAGCGCTTCTGCGCAACCTGGTCTTCGATATGTACTGCAGCGGCGCCGGCGCGGATCATTTCTTTGATGGTGCGCGCGATATTGAAAGCACCACCCCAACCGGTGTCGATATCCACCAGCAGCGGCAGGCTGGACGCGGCGGTGATGCGGCGTACGTCTTCCAGCACGTTTTCGAGGCTGGTCATGCCCAGGTCCGGCAGGCCGTAAGAGGCGTTGGCCACGCCGGCGCCGGACAGGTAAATCGCCTGGTGACCAATGCGCTCGGCCATGATCGCGGTGTAGGCGTTGATGGTACCTACTACCTGCAGTGGCTGGTTATCTTTCAGGGCCTGGCGAAAGCGTGCGCCGGCGGATTCTGTTCTGCTCATAAACGGCCTCGGTTCTCGTTAATTTCTCTCAATGAGTTTCTATTAATTGGTTTTGGATAATTTCTTTTCGATGTTCGAGCGCGACGCGCGGATATGGCGGCGCATCAGGATTTCGGCCAGCTCGCCGTCGCCGGCCTCGATGGCTTCGATAATGTGGCTGTGTTCGCGGAAGGCGCGATGCGCGCGCGGGCTCGCCATACCCAGCTGGTAGCGGTACATGCGCACGCGGTAATAGAGTTTGTTGCAGAGGGTGTCGATCAGCAGGTCGTTGTTGGAGGCCTGCACGATGCGGAAGTGGAAGTCGAAATCCCCTTCCGGCTGGAAATACGCGGTGCCCTTTTGCAGCTCTTCCTGCTGCTCGTGGCGGTTGAGCATCTGGCGCAGTTCGACCAGGTCTTCCTCGGAGCGGTTCTGCGCGGCCAGGCGGCAGGCCATGCCTTCCAGTGCCTCGCGCACATCGTAGAGATCCAGCAGGCCGCGCTCGGTGAGATCCACCACCCGTGCGCCCACATTAACGCGGCGCTCTAAAAGGCCGAGGGACTCGAGCCGCATCAGGGCTTCGCGCAGGCTGCTGCGGCTGGCGTCAAAGCGACGGGCGAGCTCCGGCTCACTGACCTTGCTGCCGGCGGCGATGTGGCCTTCGACAATCTCACTGCGCAGGGTGAGGAACAGGCGGTCGGCCAGACTCCTGGTCCCGCTCATCCCGTCCTCGTTTTTGCTCGCCAAGGTTTCGCTCACAAATGCACCACCACTATATTGTCGACAGTTTTGTAGTGTGCGGCAGGTTAAACGCCCATTATTCCGTCGTCAACCCTACTTTTGTCGACATCTCACCATGTAAACGCATGACTAAGAGGTCATATGGACTTTAAAAAGGAAGATCGTGCCAGAACGGGGATGGACCGAAGGCTTGCCTCCGAAAAAGGGCACAATGCGCCACAATAATAGAGAAGCACAATCGTGCTAATAGGAACGGCCTGTGAATGGTAGTCTTGAAAAGGCGATATGGGCATAATAGCCGCCGCCCAACTCCGGGCCTCACTTACACGTGTTCACCCTATCCTTTTAGGGTTGGAATATTGCGTAATAACAGCCCGCGGAGAACCACCCCTTACGTGATACGGGCTTCTGAATTTCCCGAAAGGCAACCTAGGATCGAGCAGACTAGAATCATGCCCAAAAGTGTTATCAGGCGCTGGTTGCCAACCCCCGAGCAAGTACGCGCTAATAATGGCTTGAAGTTTCTGGGTAACCTGCTTCACGACCCGAACCTGTTTCATCTGAACCGCCACTCGGTTTCGGTGGCGTTTGCGGTCGGCATTTTTACCAGTTTCCTGCCACTGCCCGGGCAGATGTTGATTGCCGCCCTGTTGGCATTGTGGTTCCGCTGCAACCTGCCGCTGTCGATGATTCTGGTATGGATCAGCAACCCGGTAACCATGCCGGCGATTTTTTACAGCACCTACAAGCTCGGCGCCTGGCTGCTGGGCACACCGCCGCTGGACTTCAAGATTGAGCTGTCGTGGGAATGGCTGACGGAAGAAGTGGGCCGCATCTGGCTGCCGCTGTTTTCCGGGTCGCTGATTTGCGGGCTGTTTTTTGCCACCGTCGCCTACTTTGTGATGCAGGCGGTATGGCGGTGGCATGTGGTGAAGCGCTGGAAGGCGCGATTGGAGTTGCGTAAGGCGCAGCTGAAACAGGGCAGTTAAGTCCGCCCTCTTTTCTTTTCCTTTCCTGCCACCCTTTTCTCCTCATCCCGGACTTGATCCGGGATCCAGCTCAGAAGTAATCCTGACCCCCGCACTGGATGCCGGATCAGGTCCGGCATGACGGTATTTGTGTGTGTGTGTGTCATCCCGGACTTGATCCGGGATCCAGCTCAGAAGTAATCCAGAACCCCGCACTGGATGCCGGATCGGGTCCGGCATGACGGTATTTGTGTGTGTCATCCCGGACTTGATCCGGGACCCAGCTCAGAAGTAGTCCAAACCCCCGCACTGGATGCCGGACCGAGTCCGGCATGACGGTATTTGTGTGTGTCATCCCGGACTTGATCCGGGACCCAGCTCAGAAGTAGTCCAAACCCCCGCACTGGATGCCGGATCGGGTCCGGCATGACGGTATTTGTGTGTGTCATCCCGGACTTGATCCGGGATCCAGCTCAGAAGTAGTCCAAACCCCCGCACTGGATGCCGGATCGGGTCCGGCATGACGGTATTTGTGTGTGTCATCCCGGACTTGATCCGGGATCCAGCTCAGAAGTAATCCTAACCCCCGCACTGGATGCCGGATCAGGTCCGGCATGACGGCGGGAGATTAATAGTCGTGGCGCAGGGCTGCGGCTGGCTGTACGCGGCTGGCTTGTAGTGCTGGATACAGGGTTGCGATCAGGCTGAGCAGGAAGCCGGCGCCCACCACCAGGGCTACATCCCCCCACTGCAACTCTGACGGCAGGTAGTCCACCGGATACACATCCGATTTCAGGAACTGGATGCCGAACAGGCTCTCCAGCCCGGACACCAGATCGGTAACGACCAGCGAACCGAGCACGCCCAGGGCACCGCCCACGAGCACACCGATCAATCCCACCAGCGCCCCCTGGCTGACAAACGTCAGCAGGATTTCCCGCGTGCTCGCGCCCATGGTACGCAGGATGGCGATGTCGCCGTGCTTGTCGATCACCACCATCACCAGGGTGGACACCACATTGAACGCGGCGATCGCGATAATCAGGAATACCAGCAGGCCGACCAGGTTGCGGGACATCTGGATGGCCTGGTACAGGTTGCCATGGGTGCCGGTCCAGTCGTTGCCGTAGTAACCCTCGGCGGGCAACTGGCGCAGCAGCTGCTGGAACACCACGAACGAGCGCAGCATATCTTCCACGCGCATCTGCACCCCGGCACCGCCGGCGCCACCGGCCAGCTCTTTTGCCTGGGCCCAGTCCACCAGTGCCAGCGAATGATCCAGCGCGGTACCGGAATGGAAAATATCCACCACCTTGAAGCCCGCCAGCTGTGCCGCGGCGCGGCCGCCGTTTTCCGAGTTGGCACTTTGCGGCACTACCACGGACAAATGCTCACCCAAAGAAATCTCAAGCTTGTCGGCAATGCCCTGGCCGAGAATGATGCCCGGCTGCAGCGGGTCTGCGGTCATTGCACTGAAGCTGTCCGGTTTCAGGAACTGGCCGATGGTCGACACATTGACGATGGTTTCAGGGTTTACCCCCTGCACCAGCAGCGGGGTTACTTCGAGGCCATTGCGCGCCAGGCCGTTGACCTGCCACACCTCGGCGGCAGCGGTCACGCCCGGAAATGCGTCCACTTCATCGCGGATCTTCTGCCAGTCGATATCCACGCTGGCGTTGTAGACGGTGGCGTGGGGCATGATGCCGAGAATGCGCTCGCGCAGTTCGCGGTCGAAGCCGTTCATTACCGACATCACCACGATCATCAGCGCCACACCGAGAATCAGACCGATCATCGACAGGCCGGAAATAAACGACACCAGCCCGGCGGAATCCTGCCCGCTGCGCTGGGCGCCTGCGTAGCGCAGGCCGACAAATGCGGGTAATGGCTTAAACATGTTCACCCTGCTGCCAGCCTTCCACCAGCTGACCGTCTTCCAGGTGCAGGCAGCGATCGAGTGCGCCGGCCAGTTCCGGATCGTGGGTGACGATGATGAAGCTGATCCCGGTTTCCCGGTTCAGGCGATCCATCAGTTTGTGGATCTCGTGCGCGGTGTTGCGGTCAAGGTTGCCGGTGGGTTCATCCATCAGTACGCAGGCCGGCTTCGCCACCAGCGCACGGGCAATGGCGACACGCTGGCGCTCACCGCCGGACAGCTGCGCCGGCTTGTGATCCAAGCGTTGTCCAAGGCCGACGGCCTCGAGCATTTCCTGCGCGGCCGCGCGGGCCTCGCTCACGGATTGCTTGCCGATCAGCAACGGCATGGCCACGTTTTCCAGCGCGGTAAATTCATTCAGCAGGTGGTGAAACTGGTACACGAAACCGAGGCTTGAATTACGCAGCCAGCCGCGCTCGTTGGCGTTGAGCGTGGCCAGGTTCTGCCCCGCTACCCAGACCTCACCGGTGCTCGGCGTATCCAGGCCACCCAGCAGGTTCAGCAGTGTGGATTTACCAGATCCGGACGCGCCGACAATCGCCAGGCGCTCGCCTTTCGGCACCTGCAGCTCGACGCCGCGCAATACGTGCAGCTCGTTATTGCCCTGCTTGTAGGTTTTGCTGAGCTGGTGACAGGCCAACACAATTTCTGCGGACGGCTGCATATGCGCCTCTTCCGGTTTGATTTCTACTTGGCTGTTCATCTGGTCCGTCTGTGTTCTGTTTGTCTTTGTGTAGGAGCCTGCTTGCAGGCGATTTCCCGAGACACCGGGAGGTTCGCCTGCAAGCAGGCTCCTACAGCAGTAATTGGGTTATTCGTAGCGCAGCGCTTCTGCCGGTTCGATCTGGGCCGCGCGCCACGCCGGGAACAGTGTTGCCAGCAGGCTCATGATCACCGCGGCACTCAGTACCATGACGGCGTCACCGGCACGGAATTCCGACGGCAGGAAGCTCACGAAAAATACCCGGGGATCGAAGATCTTCGCGCCCAGGAAGTTTTCCACCCAGGACACCAGGTCGGTCAGGTTGAGGGCGATCAGGGTACCGAGCGCCGCGCCAACAAAAGCACCAATGATGCCAATCGCACTGCCCTGCACCACAAACACCGCCATGATCTGGCGCGAGGTGAGGCCGAGGGTACGCAACACGGCGATATCCGAGCGTTTGTCCGCCACCATCAGCACCAGCGCCGATACAATATTGAACGCCGCCACGGCGACGATGATCATCAGCATCAGGGTGACCACGGTTTTTTCCATTTTCACCGCCTGGAACAGGCTGCCCTGGGAAAGACTCCAGTCTTCACCTTCGAACCCTTCACCCAGTGCGGCGGCGTAGCTTTCTACACGGCCAAGGGCGTTGTTCATATCGTCGAATTTGAGCTGCAGGCCCTGCACTTTGCCGCGCATACGCAACAGCCGCGACGCGTCTTCGATATGCATCAGGGCCATGTTCTGGTCGACCTGGGCACCCACCGAAAATACGCCGGCAACGGTAAAGCGCTTGGTGCGGGGAAAAATACCGGCCGGGGTAATCACGACTTCCGGCAAGGTGAGGATGACGCTGTCGCCGGGAATAACACCCAGCTGGCGGGCAAGAATACGCCCGAGGACAATCTCGTAACTGCGCGGCTGCAGCGTATCCATGCTGCCCATCAGCATGTTCTCACCAACTGCGGACACATCCCGCAGGGCCTGCGGATCAATGCCCTGGAACTCCACGCCCTGGGACTGGTTGTTGGCGCCGAGCAGCGCAAACCCACGCACAAACGGGCTCGCGGCCACCACGTGCGGCTGGTTACGCAACTGGCTGGCGGCATCCTGCCAGTCTTCCAGACCCTCTTTGTGCTCCACAAAGCCGTGGGGTACGACCGCAAGGATTCGGGTTTTCAGCTCGCGATCAAAACCGTTCATAACGGAAGTGACCACGATCAGTGCAAACACACCCAGCGCCATCCCCAACAGGGAGAATCCGTTAATAAAGGAAATGAACTGCTGCCGGCGGCGGGCGGCCACGTAGCGGAGGCCGATATAGAGGGGAACTGGTTTTATCATGTGGCTGATTTAAGCGGAAAAACGCCAAGAAATCCAAGCATTTACGCACACTACCCGGAGTTGTCTGACAACTGTGACCGCATATTTCAGCGAGGATTCCATGTGCGCAGTTTTTCTTTTAGTAGCTTCAGGCTCGCCTCATCCCACCCTTGCGGCTCGGTGAGCTGATACCAGGCGTGCACATAGTCTTCCGGCGCATAGCTGTGGCCATACCCCATGGGCGCAATCCCGGCGTGCATATCCATCCCCAGCTGCAGCATGGTCACGATCGGGTACCACTTCAGGTCCGGTGACACATCCCGCGCGCGGGGCTTATCCATCCATGCCGGCTTGCGCCAGGCGGCCGCGGGGTCAAAAAAGACGATGGGGTCACTGCCGTGTTGCAGGTAGGCGATGCGGAAATCGCCCCAGGGCTGCTCGCCCTTCTCGTAGCCGCCGAAATGGTTGCCGAAGCGCACCACCGAGCCACCGCGGAAACTTGGCAGCCACGCAGGGGACCCTTCATCACGATGGGCGGTGACCATGCGCCAAGTATCGGAGCGGAACGGGGGGCCGGTCCAGAGGGCGCCGTGAAAGGGGTCATCGATGATGTCGTAGAAATCAAAGGAGCGGTCGGAATTGAGCGCGCCGAGGCTCAGCCCGAACAGGTACAGCTTCGGCCGGGACTGCCTGGGCATTGCTTTCCAGTAGCCATAAACGGCCTGAAACAACGCCTGCGCAGTCTCGCGACCATAGGCATCTTCCGTCATCAGCGCGATGGGGCTGGGGAGATAGGAATACTGGGCGGCGACGCTGGCGATATCGCCGCGCAGCAGGTACTCGATGGAATTGATCGCCCCCGGATCGACCCAGCCGGTGCCGGTGGGGGTAATGAGGATCAGGTTCGCGCGATCAAAGCCCCCTACCCGCTTGAGCTCATCCAGTGCCAGCTTCGCCCGCGCCTCTGGTGTATCTGCGGCGTTAAGACCAACGTAGACGCGGATCGGGTCCTTGGCGCGGCCGGTAACTTCGGCAATGTCCTTTTCCTTTGGCCCGAGCGCCAGGTAACGCCGCCCCTGGTGCCCCATATCTTTCCAGCGCACCAGTGAATCCGGACCTCCCGCTTGGTTGGCGCCGGTCGGCGCCTTCATGTCCGGAACGATGCGCGCATCCAGCCGCTGGTAGATACCATCCACCTTGTGCAGCGCGGTGCTCACCACCACATCGCTGATCACCGAGTAAAACACGAAGAACGCGGCGACCAGGCCCAGTAGCGTGGCGATCCGCTGTGGCACCCGGCGCTCCAGTTTGCCGGAAAGGAAATAAAACAGCTGCCGGAAGAGCTTTGCGATCAATACCAGGACGAGGAAGACCAGGGCAGCAACGAGGGCGACGGTAAGCGGGCGCACCCCGGGCACTTCTTCCAGGCCCATCAGTGCGCGCACGGAGTTTTGCCAGGTGGTTGCCTGCAACAGGAACCCCACGGCCAGCAGCACACACAAGGCGGTGACCACCCAGCGCAGTACTTGCCGGGTGCGGCCACCGACCGCCGGCAGCTCCATAAAGTGCCAAAGCCAGGCGACGAACACGCCAACGCCATAGCCGGCGACCATGGAAATGCCGGATATCGCCCCCTGCACCACACCCTCGCGCGGGATGAGCGAAGGCGTTAGCGAGAGCGCGAAGAAGATAGTACCTACCAGCAATCCCGCGGTAGAGAATTGAAGTGGAAGTCGCATCCGTGACTGCCTGAAGGGTCGAGTTCGAATATCAGCCTAGCATATCCGGGCCAGATCAATTCGCCCACGGGGGCCTGCGGGGCTTGTCTGCCGGCGGACAGGAGATAAAACGTGAAGAATGCCGCGTGTTTGGGCACAATATCTGCTTTAATGCCTGACAACTCGAATAATCACATCGGAGAGACAGTATGTTCTCAAACCGCCAATCTTCTTCCCTGCTGAGCCGCCTTGGTATGGCATCCCTGCTCGGTGCCGCACTCTTCTCAACGGTATTATCTGCCCAGGCCGATACTGTGGAAGTGCCGGTAGGCAGTCAGGGCCTGGTGGCCGAAGCCAACATTCTCCGCGGCAAGAAACAGGAATTTGTAACGGCTGAATTGGGCGAGCCCCTGAGCATCCAGGGTCCGGTCGGCGAGCCGGCGATCACTCGCTGGGAATACGCAGACTTCTACGTCTATTTTGAATATGAGCGCGTTTTGCACGTGGTGAAAAAGCACCACGGCTAAGCCCAGGCACACCGCCACCCTATCTTTGGGGTCCATCGCCATCACGCACATCGATGATGGCGATGCCCGATCCCGGACACCGCCTTCCGACCCGTTCCGGGTCAGCGCATCAACAGTCGATAGTCAGACATGCGATCAGTAAAGGAACGTCGCTGTTCCCATAGCGATCAGCTCGTCACTGTCGTTGTGCAGCTCCATACGCGTCACCACGAGCTTGTTGCCCACGCGCAAAATTGAGCCTTCGCAAACGAAGTGGGAGCCACGACCGGGCTTCAGGTAATCCACCCGCATATCCACCGTACCCAGGCGCGTGAGGCGCTGAATCTTTTCATTCCAGTCAATCGCCCCACCCATACGCTGATAGGCTGCGACCATCGCGGTCATGCCGCCAACGGTATCCATCGCCGTCGCGATAACTCCGCCGTGCAGAATATTCTGGAAATGGTTACCAATCAGCTGTGGCTTCAACTCGAACGCTGCTGACAGCGTTTGATTCTCCAGATCAAACTCATGCAAACGGAGACCAACCTCACGCACGAAGGGGATATCGGAAAATATCCCCTCCACCAGCTGGCGGAACTCCGCGGGCGATGGCTCGCTCACAGTCGGGTCACCCGGTTCAGGCCGTCCAGCGCCGCACTGCGGTAGGCTTCCGCCATGGTCGGGTAGTTGAAGGTGGTGTTCACGAAAAAGTCGATCGTATTGTTCGGCGCCGGCTGCTTCATAATTGCCTGGCCGATATGCACGATTTCCGCCGCTTCCGCGCCGAAGCAATGGATACCGAGGATTTCACGGGTTTCGATGTGGAACAGGATTTTCAGCATGCCCACGCGCTCGCCGGAAATCTGTGCACGCGCGGTGTGCTTGAACAATGCACGCCCTACTTCGTACGGCACTTTGGCGTTGGTCAGCTCACTCTCGGTTTTACCGACGGAGGAAATCTCCGGCAGCGTGTAAATACCGGTAGGTGCGTCTTCGATCACCCGGTGCCCACGGCCAACCACCGCAGCGGCCACTGCGCGACCCTGGTCGTAAGAGGCACTGGCGAGGCTCGGCCAGCCGATCACATCGCCCACCGCAAATACGTTTTCTACTTCGGTGCAGTAGTGCTCATCCACGGCGAGCTGGCCGCGGTGGTTGGCTTCGAGACCAATTTTGTCCAGGCCGAGGCTGCCGGTATTACCGGAGCGGCCGTTACACCACAGCAGTGCATCCGCGGAAATACGCTTGCCGGATTGCATCTCCATCACGACACCGCGGTCGGTACCGATGACTTTTGCATACTCTTCCCGGTGACGGACAGTGACACCCATATCGCGCAGGTGGTAGCTCAGTGCATCGGAGATCTCGTCGTCGAGGAACTCCAGCAGATGGCCACGGCTGTTGATCAGGTCCACCTTGATACCCAGCGCCGCAAAAATCGATGCGTATTCGCAACCGATCACACCGGCACCGTAAATGATGATGGCCTGCGGCGTGTGCTCCATGTCCAGGATGGTATCGCTGTCGTAGACGCGCTCGTGGTTGAAGTCCACATCCGCCGGGCGGTACGGGCGCGAGCCGGTGGCGACGACAAATTTTTCCGAAGTGACAATTTCGCGGGCGCCGTCGGTCAGCTGCACCACAACGCTGTTGGCATCGCGGAACTGGGCATCACCGGTAATCAGGTCCACACGGTTGCGCGCATAAAAACTGGTGTGCATTTCCACCTGGTAGGAAATGACCTTGTTAACCGTTTCCATAACCTGCGGAAAAGTCAGCCTGCGCGGTTCGCCCAAAGCACGGAACACGGCCTGGGTGTTGTAGCGCATCAGCTGCTTTACGGAATGACGCAGCGCTTTTGAGGGAATGGTGCCTTTATGGGTACAGTTGCCCCCTACTGACTGACTGCGCTCGATTACGGCTACGCGCAGTCCTTTCTTGGCAGCGCTCATCGCTGCCGCTTCACCGGCCGGGCCGGAACCGATTACTACCAGATCGTACTTGGAATCTGCCATCGAATTACTGTCTTGATTATTTAAGTGTTTATTGGGTCAAATCACGGCGCCTCAGCAAGGCAAGGGCCAGGCAAGAGCCAGGATCAGTCCTGGCGCTTGGTGGCATCGTAAGCCAGGTCAGTGCTGGCAGCGGCTTTGGCCTCAGCGATCTTACGCTGGCGCTCCTGCTCTTTCTCACACTCCTGGTCGTCACCGCCACAAATGTCGCAGTCCTTCTTCATGCCGATCTTGTTGAGACCACCACAGGAGCCTTTCAACGGCTTGTTCTGGATGATCGCGCCCAGTGCCATACCGGTAACGATCAGAACCAGGATTACGAATGCAAGGATATAAATAGTCACGGTTACCTCCCCTGACTCTCAAGATACGGAGTGAAGGCTTCGCTGTAGCGTTCTTCAAAGCCCTGTTCCGCTTTCACCAGCAGAAATACCGCCAGCCCTTCTTTCTCTGCCAATTTTAACGCCGCTTCGGCGCCCATGACATTAAATGCGGTCGCCAGACCATCCGCTTCCGCGCAATTGTCGGCAATCACAGTGACTGACGCGAGGCGATGCTCCACCGGGCGCCCGGTGCGGGGGTCCAGGGTGTGGGCATAACGCTTGCCGTCGCGCTCGTAGTAATTGCGGTAATCCCCGGAGGTGGCTACGGCCTTGCCGCTGACCTGGATCGGCTTCTGCACCACCTGCCCCGCAGTCGGCCGCTCGATCCCGATGCGCCAGGGCTGTCCCTGCGGGCTCACCCCTGATGTGCGCAGTTCGCCACCTACCTCCACCAGGTAGTTGGTGATGCCGCGGGATTCCAGCAGCTCGGCAACACGATCGACACCATGGCCCTTGGCAATGGCCGAGAGGTCGATGGATACCGGGCGTGACTTTGTAAGGGTCAGGCCATCCAGCGACAGCGCATCGGATCCCAGCACTTGCTGCAGCCGGTCAATCTCCTCGTCCGACGGAATCGTTTCCGGCTCGGGGTTGGGGCCAAAGCCCCAGAGGTTGACCAGCGGTCCAATGGTGACATCGAACGCGCCGCCACTGCGGCGGTAGATATCCAGTGAACGGTTAACCACGTCCGCCAGGTGCGGTGAAACCTCCACCGCCACACCAGTCGCCGCGGCGTTAAACCGCATCAGCTCGGAATCGGGGATGTACGTCGACATTTCCTGATTCACCGCGGCAAGCTCGGCGTCAATCGCCGACTGCAACGGCGCTTTCGCCTGCCCCGCCGGCACCTGCACCACGGTGATGTGGTAGCTGGTACCCATGGTTGGGCCAGACAGTTTCCAATTTTCCGCCTTCCTGTCACAAGCCGCCAGCGTCAATGCCAGCAACACGGTGACCAGACCGACAAACCCTTTACGCACAAACAAAAACAGGGCCGAAAGCTTCGGCCCTGTTTTTGCGGTTGTTGTTACACAGCCAATCATGTGGTCATCAGCCACCGAAGTCGTCGAGCAGGATGTTTTCATCCTCTACGCCCAAGTTCTTCAGCATGTTGATTACCGCCGCGTTCATCATGGGCGGCCCACACATGTAGTACTCACAGTCTTCCGGAGCCGGGTGGTCCTTCAGGTAGTTTTCGTACACGACGTTGTGGATGAAGCCGGTGTAACCAGTCCAGTTGTCTTCCGGTTGCGGATCAGACAGGGCGATGTGCCACTGGAAGTTATCAAACTCTGACTGCAGACCGTTGTAGTCGTCCTCGTAGAACATCTCGCGCAGGGAGCGCGCACCGTACCAGAAGCTGATCTTGCGCTTGGAGTTCAGACGCTTCAGCTGGTCGAAGATGTGCGAACGCATCGGCGCCATACCGGCACCACCACCGATGAAGACCATCTCGTTGTCGGTGTCCTTGGCGAAGAACTCACCGAAGGGACCGTATACGCGCATTTTGTCGCCCGGCTTCAGGTTGAAGACGTAGGAAGACATCTGGCCCGGGGGAATACCCTCGGTGCGCGGCGGCGGAGTAGCGATACGGATGTTGAACTTAACAACGCCCTTCTCTTCCGGGTAGTTGGCCATGGAGTAGGCGCGAACCACCGGCTCGGTGACCTTGGACTCCAGCTTGAAGAAGCCGAAGTGCTCCCAGTCGCCACGGTACTCTTCGCCGATCTCGAAGTCGGAGAACTTCACGTGATGGGGCGGCGCTTCCAGCTGTACGTAACCGCCAGCACGGAAGTCTACGTTCTCGCCTTCCGGCAGCTTCAGGGTCAGCTCTTTAATGAAGGTCGCCACGTTCGGGTTGGATTCCACAGTGCATTCCCACTGCTTAACACCAAACACCTCTTCGGGTACTTCGATCTTCATGTCCTGCTTAACCGCAACCTGACAAGACAGGCGCTTGCCCTGCTTGGCTTCACGCGGAGTGAAGTGCGCCGCTTCGGTCGGCAGCATGTCGCCACCACCTTCGCTCACTTTACACACACACTGCGCACAGCTGCCGCCACCACCACAGGCGGAGGCCAGGAACAGGTTGTTGGCAGCCAGGGTCTGCAGCAGTTTGCCACCAGCCGGCACGGTGAGGGTTTTCTCACCGTTAACCAGGATGTTGACGTCACCGGTGTTCACCAGGCGCGAGCGGGCAGCCAGAATGATGGCTACCAGCGCGAGCACGATCACGGTGAACATGCCGACGCCGAAATAAATATCCGTTAATTCCATGTTATTCAACCTCCCCGCTTAGATATCGATGCCGCCGAAGGACATGAAGCCCAGCGACATGAGACCAACGGTAATGAAGGTGATGCCCAGGCCTTTCAGGCCGTCCGGCACGTCACTGTACTTCATGCGCTCGCGAATACCCGCCAGAGCGGTAATCGCCAGTGCCCAGCCGAGGCCGGCGCCGAAGCCGTAAGCAACAGATTCACCAAAATTGTATTCGCGCTCCACCATGAACAGAGACGCACCCATGATGGCGCAGTTCACGGTAATCAGCGGCAGGAATACACCCAGGGCGTTGTAGAGCGCCGGTACATACTTATCCAGGAACATTTCCAGGATCTGTACCAGAGCCGCGATAACGCCGATGTAAGACAGCAGGCCGAGGAAGCTCAGGTCCACGTCCGGGTAGCCGGCCCAGGCCAGCGCGCCGTCTTTCAGCAGGTAGGTGTAAATCAGGTTGTTAACCGGAACGGTGATGGTCAGTACTACGACAACCGCAACACCGAGACCAATCGCCGCTTCGACCTTCTTGGATACCGCCAGGAAGGTACACATCCCGAGGAAGAAGGCCAGCGCCATGTTTTCAATGAAAACGGCGCGAATGATCAGAGAAATAAAGTGTTCCATCTATCAGGCCTCCTGCGCTGCAACAGCTTTAGAGTTGGGCGCGATCTTGAACTCCTGCTCTTCAACCTGCTCCGGCTTCCAGCTACGGATTGCCCAGATGATCAGGCCGATCAGGAAGAACGCACTCGGCGGCAGCAGCAGCATGCCGTTCGGTACATACCAGCCACCGTTGTTGACGGTAGACATGATCTCGATACCGAACAGCTTGCCCGCACCGAACAGCTCACGGATCACGGCGAGGCAGATCAGGATGAAGCTGTAACCCAGACCGTTGCCGATACCATCGAAGAAGCTGTCCTTGGGACCGTGCTTCATGGCAAAGGCTTCCGCGCGGCCCATTACGATACAGTTGGTGATAATCAAACCAACGAATACCGACAGCTGCTTGGAGATGTCGTAGGCATACGCCTTCAGGATCTGGTCCACAACGATTACCAGCGATGCAATCACGGTCATCTGCACAATGATCCGGATGCTGTTGGGAATGTGGTTACGGATCAGGGATACCGACAAGTTCGAAAACGCGGTAACCGTGGTCAGAGCGATACACATTACCAGCGTCACTTGCAGCGAGCTGGTTACCGCCAGCGCAGAACAGATACCGAGGATCTGCAACGCGATGGGGTTGTTGTTGAAAACCGGCTCCAGCAGAGTGTCTTTCAATTTCATGCTCATGCTTACGCCTCCCCTGCTTTCAGGTTTTTCAGGAAGGGACCGTAACCCTGGCTACCCAGCCAGAAGTTAACCAGGTTGTTGACACCTTTACTGGTCAGAGTGGCTCCGGAGAGGCCATCTACCTGGTGTGCAGCTTTCGGGCTGCTCGGGTCAACACTGCCCTTGATCACAGAGATGTCTACGTCGCCGCTGGCATCGTAAACTTCTTTACCAGCCCACTGGGCCTTCCAGCGCGGGTTGTCAACTTCACCACCCAGTCCTGGAGTTTCCTTGTGCTCGTAGAAGCCGAGGCCCGCTACGGTGGTCAGGTCGCTCTCCAGAGCCAGGAAGCCGTACAGCTGACCCCACAGGCCGTAACCACGGACCGGCAGGATAATGCGCTGCAGCTCACCATTCTTCTCCACCAGGTACACCTCTTTGGTGTTTTCACGGCGGATGATCTTGGCGGTGTCCTGCTCAGCAGGCAGTTTTTCACTGGCGCTCGCGACTTTGGCCGCAGCACGGCCAGTACCGCCAGCAGGCGCTTCGTCGGTGAACTTGCCAGTACGCAGATCTACGTACTTGATGGTCACGGATTCAAACGCATCTTCGATGGCCTTGGCGTTGCTCTGATCGGCATCGATCAGGCCACCGGCCAGCAATACGTTCTTCTTCATGTCCAGCTCAGCGTTGGCTTTCTGGGTAGGCTTGAGCATCACTGCCGCGGTGGAAACCACCACGGAGCAGACGATACACAGCACCAGTGCAACGATCAGCGTACCTTTTACGGAATCTTTATTAGCCACGTGCCAACCTCCGTTTGATATGGGACTGCACCACGAAGTGGTCAAACAGCGGCGCGAACAGGTTGGCGAACAGGATCGCCAGCATCATGCCTTCCGGGAAGGCCGGGTTCACTACGCGAATCAACACGCACATTACGCCGATGAGGATGCCGTACCACCAGCGACCAGCGTCGGTCATGGCAGCGGATACCGGGTCGGTGGTCATGAAGATCAGACCGAAGGCGAAACCGCCCACCACCAGGTGCCAGTACCAGGGCACTCCGAACATCAGGTTGGTTTCGGAACCAACGAAGTTGAACAGAGTGGCGGTGGCCATCATGCCCAGCAGCGTGCCGGCAACAATGCGCCAGCTGGCAATCTTCATACCGATCAGGATCACACCGGCAATCAGCATCGCCAGAGTGGAGGTTTCACCGATAGAGCCCTGCATCTTGCCGAAGAACGCGTCCATCCAGGTCAGCTGACCCGCAGCGTTCACCACGCCGTTCTGGATGCCTTCACTCGCCATTACAGACAGCGCGGTCGCACCGGTGTAGCCGTCAACCGCTGTCCATACCGCGTCGCCAGACATGGCCGCCGGATAGGCGAAGAACAGGAAAGCACGGCCGGTCAGTGCCGGGTTCAGGAAGTTTTTGCCGGTACCACCGAACACTTCCTTACCGATAACCACACCGAAGCTGATACCCATTGCCACCATCCACAGCGGCAGGTCCGGCGGACAGGTCAGCGCGAACAGGATGGAAGTTACGAAGAAGCCTTCGTTCACTTCGTGGCCACGTACGGCCGCGAACAGCACTTCCCAGATACCACCCACGATGAAGGTCACCGCGTAGATCGGCAGGAAGTACATGGCGCCGTGCACCAGGTTGTCCCACAGGCTGTTGGCGTCGTAGCCAGTCAGCGCCCCGATGATGGCGTGACGCCAGCCGGCGGCTTCGGTCATGCCCATGTCAGCCATGATGGTGTTGGCCTGGAAGCCCACATTCCACATGCCGTAGAACATGGGGATCATGGCGCAAGCCCAAACAGTGATCATGATGCGCTTCAGGTCGATACCATCGCGCACGTGCGCGGTGGTCTTGGTGCGATCAGCCGGCTGGAACAGACCAGTGTCGATCGCTTCGTACAGCGCGTAGAACTTTTCGTATTTACCGCCCTTGTGGAAGTGCGGCTCCATGTTGTCGAGTAATTTACGCAACATCCTTAACCCTCCTTCTCAATACGAGTCAGGTTGTCCCGCAAAATGGGGCCGAAATCGTACTTGCCCGGGCACACGAAGGTGCACAGCGCCAAGTCTTCTTCATCCAGCTCCAGGGCACCCAACTGCTGGGCAACCTGGGTATCACCAACAACCAGTGCGCGCAGCAGCTGGGTCGGCAGGATATCCAGCGGCATTACGCGCTCGTAGGTGCCGATTGGCATCAGCGCACGCTCGGAACCGTTGGTGCTGGTGGTGAAGTTGAACAGCTTGCTCTTCATAAAGCGGCTGATGTAGATCGGCAGCACGGAGAAGCGGCTCGCACCAGGCGTGAAGTAATGCAGCATCGGGCGCTCACGGCCTTCCTGCAGTACAGAGATCTGGTTGTGGTAGCGGCCGAGGTAGGCCAGAGGACCTTCCGCAGTGCGGCCGCCGAATACGGAGCCGGAAATCACGCGGTTGTCGTCGCCAGCGGTCTCACCGGCCAGCAGCGCAGTCAGGTCGGCGCCCACACGGGTGCGCAGCAGACGCGGTTTGCTTACCTGAGGGCCACCCAAGGCCACGACGCGGTCGGTGTACAGTTTGCCGGTTTCAAACAGCTTGCCGACGGCGATCACGTCCTGGTAACCGATGGTCCAAACCTGGCGACCGGGCTTGACCGGGTGCAGGTAGTGGATATGGGTACCGGAAAGGCCAGCCGGGTGCGGACCCGCGAAGGCTTCGCGCTGAACGGAAGCAACGCTCGGTACAGAGATGTCCGCGTCAGGCGCGGTACATACGAAGGTCTTCTCGGCCAGCTTGGCGAGAATCTCAACGCCCTGGGTGAACGCATCGCGCTGCTCGGCGATGATCACAGCAGGGTCGGCCGCCAGCGGGTTGGTATCCATGGCATTGATAAACAGCGCAGACGGCTGGGCATCCAGTGCCGGTACCTTGCTGTACGGACGGGTGCGCAGTGCAGTCCAGAGACCGGACTCCTGCAGGTTTACCCGTACCTGCTCAGCGGTCAGGCTGGCCAGCTGACCAGCACCGTAGCTGGCAAACTGCTCGGCCTCATCGCCCTCGACCTCGATGACAACAGACTGCAGCACCCGACGGGCACCACGGTTGATTGCCACTACGCGGCCGGCAGCTGGTGCGGTGTAGCGCACGCCTTCGGTTTTCTTATCGGTGAACAGCAGCTGTCCGAGTTTGACGCTATCCCCTTCCGCAACTGCCATGGTCGGCTTCATCCCGTTGTAATCGGGACCAAGTACCGCAACAGTCTTGGCTGCAGGTGCATCGTAGATGACCTGCTCGGGCGCGCCGGATATGGGTAAATCCAATCCCCGACGGATTTTTCTCATACGCCTATGCCTAAGTTCTAAGTTGGTAGGTTTGTAAGCTTCTAGGTTTAAAAAACGCTAAAAATGAAAAGAGGAAACCCATAGCGGGGACTTAGGCCGCGGCAAACATAGGCCTTGACCAAATAGTAGCCACACCTCAGCGAGCCACTAAATTAGAAGTTGCTAACCACCCGGGAACACTGAATTTCCGCCAGCACTCATCAGGGCTCAGCGATCTTCAGGCACAATTATCCCGGCTGCACGGCAGCCCCGCAAAATCGCGCGCATTATAAGGATGGGACAAAGTGTTTACCAGAGCGAAAGCAGCCAAAAGCGGCGAAGAGGGGGAAATTTTTGCTGAAAAAACAACAACTTTAGAGGAAGTGACACCCCGGGACGGGCACGCCCGCCCCGGGAACCGGTCAGTCGCCGCTTAGTCCTTCTTGGGGAAGAGCTCGTAGCGGACACCGGCCATATCTTCGAGGCAGCGAACAACCTGGCAGCTGTAGCCGAACTCGTTGTCGTACCAGCAGTACAGTACTGCGTTGTCTTCCTCGACGATGGTGGCGATCGAGTCGAAAACGCACGCGCGACGGGAGCCTACGAAGTCGCTGGACACCACTTCCGGGGAGTTGGTGAAGTCGATCTGCTGGCGCAGCGGCGAGTGCAGCGCCACATCGCGCATGTACTCGTTCAACTCTTCCTTGGTGGTTTCCTTGCCCAGGCGCAGGTTCAGGATGGCCATGGACACGTTCGGGGTCGGCACACGGATCGCATTACCGGTCAGCTTGCCCTTCAGCTCAGGCAGCGCCTTGGATACCGCTTTCGCCGCACCGGTCTCGGTCAATACCATGTTCAGTGCAGCGGAACGACCGCGACGCTCACCCTTGTGATAGTTGTCGATCAGGTTCTGGTCATTGGTGTAGGCGTGAACGGTCTCAACGTGGCCGTGCTCAACGCCGTACTTGTCCATCATGGCTTTCAGTACCGGCACAATGGCATTGGTGGTACAGGAAGCGGCGGACAGGATCTTGTCTTCCGGGGTGATATCGCCGTTGTTGATACCGTAAACGATATTCTTGATGTCACCCTTGCCCGGTGCGGTCAGCAGCACCTTGGCGGCACCCTTGCTTTCCAGGTGCTGCGCCAGGCCTTCCTCGTCGCGCCATACACCAGTACTGTCAACGATCAACGCATTGCTGATGCCGTATTCGGTGTAATCCACTTCCTGCGGGGAGTTTGCGTAGATCACCTTCACTTCGTTGCCGTTACAGATCAGGCTACTGGACTCTTCATCAACACGGATGGTGCCGTTGAAGGCGCCATGCACGGAGTCGCGACGCAGCAGGGAGGCACGCTTGACCAGGTCATTATCCGCCTTGCCCTTGCGCAGCACGATCGCACGCAGACGCAGCACATCACCACTGCCGGCCTTCTCGATCAACAGGCGTGCCACCAGGCGGCCGATACGGCCGAAACCGTAAATCACCACGTCTTGCGGTTGCGGCAGCGGAGTGCCAGCACCGGACGCGTCTGCCAGCTCTTCACGAACAAAGTCTTCAACAGACAGGCCGCGCTCATCACGCATGAATTTATTGGTCAGGGTGCCCAGGTCGATATGCACCGGACCCAGCTCAAGTTTGCAAATGGCTTCCAGCACCGGGAAGGTTTCGAACTCGGACAGTTCATTCTCTTCCACCTGACGCACAAAGCGGTGCGCCTTCATGATGCTCAGCACAGAGCGATTGACCAGGTTCTGGCCGTACATATAAATGCCGACGTTGCTTTCCCGGTTGAGCTTGCCAATCATCGGAATCATGGATTCCGCCAGCGCTTCACGCGCTTTCCAGTCTTTGAAAAAGTCTGCGGGCTTCGGTCGCTTCTGAGTCACTGTCAGACACCTCTGCAAAGTGAAAAATATAGGTCCTGGTACGGCGCCCGGCGGCCATTTGAATCAGCCCCCAGGTCACATCGCAGCGGATTATGTGTATTCCCCCTCAGGCGCGCAACCGCACGAAAAACAGTCAAAAAACTGTAGTTAAACTACATTCAAACACACCGGAAAATGGCCGGTCAGGGCTCCAGAATTCCGCTCCCGCGCGCATACGGAAAACAGGATTTTCACCAGCAGCCTGCACCGGCCATCGATCGCCGCTACAATAGTGCGCCTTCCGCCCTCTACGCGGTCAGAAAGTACGGAATTATAAGGAAACATGAGCCAGTTCCCCCCACTATCGCCCCCCGCCTTCCGCGACCAGAACGACCGCCAGTATTGGGGGCAACTCCACGGCGCCAGCGCCGCGCTGGCAATTTTACAGGCGGCCCGAACGGCCCCAAGCCCAACCCTGGTGATTGCGCGCAATAGCCAGGAAGCGCACCAGCTTGAGGTCCAGCTGAAATTTTTTAACAAGTCACGGCGAGATGGGGGCCTGGAAAATAATTCCCCGAACGGTGAGGATGAGCTGGAAATCTTCCAGTTCCCGGATTGGGAAATCCTCCCCTACGACACCTTCTCCCCACACCAGGACATCATTTCGGACCGCCTGGCCACCCTGTATCGATTACCGCAGATGTACAGCGGGATCGTCATAGTCCCGGTGAGTACCGCCCTGCACCGACTGGCCCCCAAAGATTATGTGGCCGGCAACGCCCTGGTACTGCACGAGGGACAAAAATTTGACCTGAACACGCAGCGCAAATTACTGGAGCAGGCGGGCTACCACTGCGTGGATACCGTTTATGAGCACGGCGAGTTTGCCGTGCGCGGCTCCTTAATGGATATTTTCCCGATGGGCAGTTCCCTGCCCTACCGGATCGACCTGTTTGACGATGAAATTGAATCCCTGCGCACCTTTGACCCGGAAGACCAGCGCACGGTCGACCGTGTGGAGCAAATCGATCTGCTGCCGGCTCGAGAGTTCCCGATGCACAAGGCCGGGCTGGCCAAGTTCCTGGAACGCTGGCACGAACAGTTCGACGTGGATCCCGGCCCGGTGTCCATATACCAGGACATCAGCGCGGGTATCGCACCAGCGGGTATTGAGTATTACCTGCCCCTGTTCTTTGACGAATGTGCCAGCCTCTTTGACTACCTGCCCGAAAGCAGCCCGATATTCATCCAGGGCGACCTGCAAAAACCGGTGGAATCGTTCTGGCACGAAACCGAAAATCGCTTCCAGAGCCGCCGGGGTGATCTGACCCGGCCGATTCTCGAGCCCCGCCAGGTACTGCTGAACGTCGATGAGTTTTACGGGGCCCTAAAAACGCACCCGCGGGCTTTCTTCTCAACGGAATCCCTTGAGGAAGCCGCCGGCAACTACAACTTCGCTACCGCCGCGCCCCCCAGCCTTCCGGTGAACGGGAAATCGGAACAACCGCTTGGGGCACTGGAAGCCTACCTGATGGAATATTCGGGCCGGGTACTCTTCTGTGCGGAAAGTAATGGCCGCCGCGAGGCCCTGCTGGAACTGCTGTCCGGCATCCGCCAGAAACCGAAAACATTCGACTGCTGGGAGGCCTTTGTCGATAGCGGCGAAGCCTTCGGGATTACCGTAGCCCCCATTGACCAGGGCATGGTACTGCAGGACCCGGCCATCAACGTGATCTCGGAGCCACAGCTGTTCGGTGACCGCGTGCTGCAACAGCGCCGCCGTCGCAAGGCCAAGGAAGATGCGGACAATGCGGTCAAAAACCTCGCAGAACTGCGTATCGGCGCACCCGTGGTACACATCGACCACGGTGTCGGTCGCTACAAGGGGCTGCAAAGCCTCGATATTGATGGGCAACAGGCCGAATTCCTGACCCTGGAATACGGTGATGGCGCCAAACTTTACGTCCCGGTCGCCAGCCTGCATCTGATCAGCCGCTATTCCGGTGCCGACGAGGAACTGGCGCCACTGCACAAGCTCGGCAGCGAGCAGTGGCAGAAAGCCAAGCGCAAGGCCGCAGAAAAAGTACGGGATGCCGCAGCGGAACTGCTCGATATCTACGCGCGCCGCGAAGCCCGTGTGGGCCACGCATTTGGCAACCCCGGACTCGCCTACCGGGAATTCGCCGCCGGTTTCCCGTTCGAGGAAACGCCGGACCAGCAGCACGCCATCGAATCCGTCGTGGCCGACATGCTGTCCGATAAACCCATGGATCGCCTGGTGTGCGGCGACGTGGGCTTCGGCAAGACCGAAGTTGCGATGCGCGCAGCGTTTGTTGCTGCGCACGAAGGCAGACAGGTCGCCATGCTGGTGCCGACCACCCTGCTCGCGCAGCAACATTTCCAGACCCTGCAGGATCGCTTTGCCGATTGGCCCGTGGCAATCGAGGTTATCTCCCGTTTCCGCAGCTCCAAAGAAGTGGACGCGATCAAGGAACGGATTGCGGAAGGCAAGGTGGACATTCTCGTCGGCACGCACAAGCTGCTGCAGAGCGACCTCAAGTTCAAGAATCTGGGCCTGCTGATCATCGACGAGGAGCACCGCTTCGGGGTTCGCCAGAAGGAAAAACTGAAGAGCCTGCGCTCGGAAGTGGACATTCTCAACCTCACTGCCACTCCTATCCCCCGGACCCTGAATATGGCCATGGCCGGTATTCGCGACCTGTCCGTGATCGCTACCCCGCCAGCGCGGCGCCTGTCCGTGAAGACCTTCGTACGCGAGCGCGACGACGCCCTGGTAAAGGAAGCCATCCTTCGCGAAATCCTGCGCGGTGGCCAGGTGTACTTCCTGCACAACGAGGTGAAAAGCATCGAACGCATCGCCCGCGAGATCCAGGAGCTGGTTCCGGAAGCGCGCGTGGGTGTCGGTCACGGCCAGATGCGCGAGCGCGAGCTGGAACAGGTCATGGGGGACTTCTACCACAAGCGCTTCAACGTGCTGGTATGTACCACCATTATTGAAACCGGTATCGACGTACCCAGCGCCAACACCATCCTTATCGAGCGCGCCGACAAGTTCGGCCTCGCCCAGCTGCACCAGTTGCGCGGCCGGGTTGGTCGCTCACACCATCAGGCCTATGCGTACCTGCTTACCCCGAACAAGCGCGCCATGACCGCCGACGCCGTCAAACGGCTGGAGGCCATCAGCGAAGCCCAGGACCTGGGCGCTGGCTTCACCCTCGCCACCCACGATCTGGAGATTCGAGGGGCCGGTGAACTCCTGGGCGAAGAACAGAGCGGACAGATCCAGAGTGTCGGCTTCAATCTGTACATGGAAATGCTGGACCATGCCGTCAAGGCCATCCGCGAAGGCCGCACACCCAATATCGACGAACCACTGGAATCACCCGCTGTGGACGTAAACCTGCGGGTGCCGGCACTGATCCCGGAAGACTATCTGCCGGACGTCCACAGCCGCCTGATCATGTACAAGCGTATCGCCAACGCCGAAGACAAGGCCGCCCTGAAAGAGCTGCAAGTGGAGATGATCGACCGTTTCGGCCTGCTGCCGGACCCCGTCAAACACCTGTTCCGGATTACCGAAATCAAGCTCAACGCCAACAAGATGGGCATCCGTAAGCTCGAAGCGTCCGCCAGCCGCGGCCGTATCGAATTTGCCGAGCAGGCCAATGTGGATCCGCTTACCCTGGTCAAGCTGGTACAAAGCCGCCCCACCAGCTTCCAACTACAGGGCGCCAACCAGCTAAGCTTCACACTGGATGAAAGCGGCCCGGAGCAGCGCCTGCAACAGGTAACCGAGGTACTGGAGCAACTATCCCGATAGCGCATTCATGGCACAATCGTGCAGGAAAACAGTGGTAACATGGGACCCTTCGCCGCCAGCGCAACGCGGCCCATAACGACAATAGCGGTATCAAGATGACCAATATTAAACGTCGCTTCAGACACCTTGGCAGCGCCCTGCTTCTCGCACTCTGCGCGAGCGGCGCCGAGGCTGCCAGCTATGCAGGCACCCAGTTCGAAATCGAGCTGGTGGTTTTCAGCCGTGAAGACGGCATGAAGCAGTCCCGGGAAAGCTGGCCAGCGGCGCCACGCCTGGAGTATGCAGACCGCTGGGTAGACTTCGATACCCCATCTTCCAGCGACCCCACGCTTCCTGCCCTCCTGCCCGCCGCCAACCAGCTGGGCAACAAGGCGGACGCACTGCGACGCAGCTCGGGCTACCAGGTTCTCTTCCACAAAACCTGGCGACAGGTGTTACAGGAAGGACGCTACGCGCCACAGGTGCTGATCACAGGTGGCCAGCCCCTTCAGGACCACCATGCGCTGGAAGGCAGTATCACCGTCAGCGTATCCCGCTACCTGCACCTGAGCACCGACCTGTGGCTGAGTGAGCTCGACGCACCCGCAAGCGCTTCACTTGCCCAGACCAGCACCCCGGGCATCCAGGTTCCACGGCAGCCGAAAACCCCGCTGCGCCCACAGGAAAGCGAAGAGCCCATGACCCTCTCTTCTGCCAACAGCGGATATAGCACCAGCGCGGACACCGCCACCTTTTATGGCGAGGGCGAATCACTGGGACCCGCCCCATTTTTTGCCAGCCGGGTCGCAGTACTGCAGGAGGAACGCCGCCTGCGTAGCGGAGAGCTGCACTATATCGACCACCCCAAGCTGGGCGTACTGATCGAAGTGCGCACTGTGAACGCTCAGCCCGGCGAAGATACGGAAGAAAGCCTGGACCTATCCGGGCAATAATTGATACTTATTAAAAAGGCGGCCCGATATGGGCCGCCTTGCGTTTCAGCTAACCAAGAAAATATTTCCCAATAATAACTCCATCAATTCGCTTCAAATATTTGAAACCTATGATCACCAACGACGCCATTATTCTCGGTATGTTAGCCGCCATCCTCGGCCTGGTTTTTTACACGGCGAGCAGCGAGCACCGCTTCTGGAAGCGTTTTTACCGCTTTGTCCCCGCCCTGCTCCTGTGCTACTTCCTGCCCTCGCTGCTGACAACCTTCCACATTATTGATGCGCACAACTCCAACCTGTATTTCGTTGCCTCGCGCTATCTGCTTCCGGCAAGCCTTGTCCTGCTGACGCTCAGCATTGACCTCAAAGGCATCGTCAACCTCGGCCCGAAAGCACTGATCCTGTTTCTCACCGGTACACTCGGCATTGTGATCGGCGGACCGATCGCGCTGCTGATCATGTCCGCTTTCGATGCCGACATACTGAACGGCAACGGCCCGGATGCTGTATGGCGCGGGATGACGACGGTCGCTGGCAGCTGGATCGGCGGCGGCGCCAACCAGGCGGCAATGAAGGAAATCTTCGGCGTGGGCGGTCAGGTGTTTTCAGCCATGGTAGCCGTGGACGTGATCGTTGCGAATATCTGGATGGCGGTGCTGCTCTTCATGGCCGGCAACGCCAAGCAACTGGACGCACGTCGCGGTGCAGATACATCAGCAATCAATACACTGCGGGAACGCGTAGAGACAATGCAGCGTAAACACGCGCGTATCCCTAGCCTGCAGGACCTGATGCTGATCGCAGCGGTCGGCTTCGGCATAACCGCCATCGCCCACGCCTTCGCGGATTTCCTTGCACCCTGGTTCCAGAACAACGCACCGCACCTTTCCCGCTTCAGTTTTACCAGCCAGTTCTTCTGGCTAATCGTCATCGCGACCACTCTGGGTATAGCCATGGCTTTCTCCCCAGCCAAAAAGCTGGAGGGTGCCGGCGCATCCAAGGTCGGATCCGTGTTTATCTATTTCCTGGTTGCCACTATCGGCACCCACATGGATATCACCGCACTGAAAGACAGCCCTGAACTGTTTGTGCTCGGTGTTATCTGGATGGCAATTCATGCGGGCCTGATGCTGCTGGTAGCAAAACTCATCAAGGCACCCACCTTCTTTATGGCGGTGGGCAGCCAGGCCAACGTCGGCGGTGCCGCGTCTGCTCCGGTAGTCGCAGCGGCATTCCACCCCTCCCTTGCTCCAGTAGGCGTACTGCTGGCAGTAATGGGGTACGCGCTGGGCACTTACGCAGCGTGGTTCTGCGGACAATTACTGCGCGTGGTCGGCGCAGGCTAAACCGCAAATCAAGCCATAAAAAAAGCCCGGGTAGCAACGACATCAATCGTTACTACCCGGGCTTTTTTGTGCTGGATAATTATTGGGAATTTAAACCTGTGATCCGGAAGCTTCATCTATGGCTATAGGAAACAGCCATACAGTGCCCCCGGAGCACTATAAGCAAACCACCCAACAGCCCGCCTCCCATACTCGTCAAAATGACGCAATACAGGGGCAAGCCAATACAGCTTTGAGGGACCCGCTATAACACATTCTGTGTTACAGCGAGCTGGCCTAATGTAGCTCTATTCGCAAGGAACGACGTCTTCAGCCAGAAGACCTTTGTCGCCTTTCTGCATTTCGAATTCTACCGCCTGACCTTCGTTCAAGGTTTTATACCCATCTCCACGAATGCTGCGATAGTGTACAAAAATATCTTCGGAACCTTCTGCACAGGTGATAAAACCATAACCCCGGGCATTATTGAACCACTTCACGGTACCCGTAACGCGATCACTCATTAAGCCAACCTCATTATTGTTATTGCGCCAGTCTCTATTGTGGACGGTGCGCCTACCCCAATTTCAGCGGCAGTATCTGCCGCTATCTCGAAGTGCCTGACCCGCGGGCCAAGTCCTTACTGATTCTTAGATAAAACTGCGCCAGTGTCTAGGTTTGAGCGTGAAATTAATATTAATTCTCGCGCCCACTGCGCAACATATCACCAAATTTATGTGTTCCACTCCATAAAAATAGCCATTTCGCCCCGAAAGAACCCTTGCGACTTAACTGACATTAACGCATCAAATTACTTTCTTCCGGGCGATTCAAAGCCACCGGGGGCATATCGGCAATATGCAAAGTCGATGTGGGGAAGGCACAGGAAGCACCGTGATCCTCAACAATCTGTAAAACCTTTAACAGCACATCCTGCTTGATTTCGTGATAGCGGATCCAGTCGGTGGTCTTGGTAAACGTGTAAATAAAGAAATCCAGCGATGACGGTGCGAATGAATTGAAGTTCACAATCATCGTTTGGTTGGTATCTATTTCCGGATGCTGCAGCAGCATCTCTTTAACCGCTTTCACAATCGGCGCCATCAGTTTTGCATCGTCGTAGCGAATACCGATCGTCTCGTAAATACGGCGATTCAGCATACGGGATGGATTCTCTACCGAAATCTGGGTAAACACGGCATTCGGGATATACAGGGGGCGCTTGTCGAACGTTCTGATCCGCGTGAGCCGCCAGCCAATATCTTCAACCGTGCCCTCAATTTCCTGGTCAGGCGAGCGCACCCAGTCACCCACCGCGAACGGACGATCCAGGTAAATCATCAGGCCGCCAAAGAAATTGGCGAGCAGGTCTTTGGCCGCAAAACCGATCGCGAGGCCACCGATACCGCCCATGGCCAACACGCCACTGACGCTGTAACCCAGGCTCTGCATGATCACCATTCCGGCCGTGATCATGATGGAAGCCCGCACCAGCTTGCCGATCGCACGCACCGTAGTGGCATCGATGGGTTTGCGCATAAAGCGCGGGTCCGCCAGATTAACTTCTACGGCCTTGGCAAAGCGCAATGCGAACCAAGTAATCACAACGATGAAAGCAATGGCCCTGGGCTCCCCACCAAGCCAGGTAAACACCTCCGCCTGCGTCGCCGAACCGGCCCTCGCCGCCGCGGCAGTCAAGCCCATCAGCCAGATCAAAATCGACGCCGGGGGGTTGATCGAGCCAACCAGAGCATCATCCCAGGGATTGACCGTACGCTCAGCCCTGACCGTGAGCCGGCTGACAAACAGGCCGAGCAGCCAGGCAGCTATCGCGGTGACAAAAACAATCAGGAACACTTCAGCGATCCAGAAGCGGTCATCCCCAAACAGGGTCCGCAAAAACCCTTTTACTGATTCCACACAACACTCCGTTTCTACAACTTATTGAATTATTTCTCTTCGGAGACACCACGATCAACGCTGCCCCGAACACTAGATCCCGGGCAACTCGCCCGGGCAGCGCTTCACATCCAGGAAGCAAGCCAATTACGGGTTTCCTGCCAGCGGGAGGACTGTTCCAGTTCCGCCCAGGATTTTATCGCGGGCCTGCCGCGCATCCGCTCCAGCCGACGACTGGACTCAGGATCCGGTTGAAATCCCTGCCGCTCCAGTGCCGCCAGTACCGCCTTTGCCCCTTCGCGGTTGTTACACACAACCCCCATATCGCAGCCGGCTCCCATAGCCGCCTGGATACGCTCGCCATAGCCTCCGGCGGCGCCAGCACCTTCCATGGTCAGGTCATCACTGAAAATAACCCCATCGAATCCCAGCTTTCCACGGAGTATGTCCTGCAACCAGTAACGGGAGAACCCAACCGAAGGTTCATCCACCTGGGCAAAACGGATATGGGCCGGCATGATGGCTTCAAGCTCGCCCGCAGCGATGCCTTCAGCAAAAGGCTGGCAATCGGTGGCCAACACTTCTTCGAGGCTGCGGTGATCCACCGGCAGCTCTTCATGACTGTCTTCAAGTACCTGTCCGTGCCCGGGAAAATGCTTGCCCGTGGTCGCCATACCGGCTTCGTGCATGCCCGCGATAAACGGACGGGCCTTTGCCATCAGCTCTCGCGGATCGCAGGCAAAGCTGCGATCGCCAACAATCCGGCAAAAATCGTCATCGGCGTCGAGCACCGGCGCGAAGCTGAAATCCACACCCACGGCGAGCAGCTCGGCCGCCAGCAGCCAGCCGACATCCTTCAAGCGCTGCTCATCCGCCTGGGCAGCAAGGGCCTGCATGGAGGGAAGCCGGGTAAATTCATCGCGGAATCGCTGTACACGTCCACCTTCCTGGTCCACGGCCAGGAGAATCTCGGGACGCACCTCACGTATTTCATTCACCAGCGCCTGAAGCTGGGCGCGATCCCGATAATTGCGCGCGAAAAAAATCAGCCCCCCAACCAACGGATGCCGCAAAAGGTCGCGATCCTCTTCCGTAAGCGTCACCCCGTCGATATCAATCATCACTGGTCCGATCTGAGCCGACATATTTACATCTCCTGCAAATAACACAAAGGCAAGCTACTCCCGTAGCTCGCCCTGCGATGATATATGGAAAAGGCCACCGTTCTTGTGACGGCAGCACACAACGAGCTACTTTGGGCCGGTCAATAACGCGGTCGCTGCGGGAGCCAAGCGGGCGAGAGTTTCTTCGAGGCTGCTTTCGGCTCCAAAATCCTCTCTCAGGATAGCCTCGATGGCGTCGAAGCTCGACAGGGAAAAGATTGTGGCACCAAGCATGAAATACAAGCGCCAGTAGAAGGTCACGGGATCAATACCGGGCAACGCCTGCCTGAGCAGTCCCGCAAAACGGCGATACGTGGAGCCGTAGCGCAACACGATGAATCGGCGCATATGCCCCTGTGACTGGGTGTAGGCGAGCCCCAGGAGCCGCATAAAGCGCTTGGGATCCCTGCCATCTTTGGCCAGACCGGCCAGGGCCACGCTATACAGGCTCTGCAGCAGGTCATCCACCTGCAAATCATCGTCCTGGCTCGCGCGCCGGCTGAGTTCGCTATCCAGATGCTCAGTAAAAGGCGTAAGAAAGCGCTCGAAGACCGCCTGAATCAGTTCTTTTTTCGAACCAAAGTGATAGTTCACCGCGGCCAGGTTCACACCGGCCGTACTGGTAATCGTGCGTAACGAGGTCTCGGTAAATCCGCGCTCGGCAAATAACACTTCCGCGGCGTCCAGAATGCGACCGACTGTATCCGGCTGACTCATGCCAATTCAAACCACTAATTTAAACGCTTGTTTAACCCACGAGACTAGCACAGTCGGCGGCAAATGGAACAATCCCCTCTTACGCAGCCCACAACACGGCAGGGCTCGATTCCCAAAGCTTCAACCAGACGCACAGGCGCGGTGCATTTGCGCTACCGGGCGCCCGACATCAACACTAGATTGCATACAAGAGATCAAAAATTTCGCAGCAGGAGGGCATGCAGATGGCCAGAATTGCCCCGGAAATCGGCAGCTGGTTTGAGAATTTCGATACCGGCGACCTGTTCGAGGTCGTCGCAGTGGATTACCAGGCCCACAGTATCGAAATCCAGTACCTCGACGGCACTGTCGGAGAAATTGAATTCGATAGTTGGCCGCAATTGCCCGTGATCGGAGCTGCCCCTCCAGAAGACGCCAACGCCGGCTACGGGAGCCTGGCAGAAGAAATGCAGGATGCCGAAGATGGCGGCTACCGAAGCCCCGTACTGTCACCGGCGCAAAATACCATTGACCAGCTGGAAGGGGATAGTTTCACAGGAACAGACGAAAGTTTTTGACAGGAAACTATGGGTAAAACGTTGCGGATTCCGCTTACTTGGGATCCAGTGTGTGTCTTACCCAATGAGTTAATGGAAAAGGGGCAAGCTAGCGCCCCACTCCAACCTGATCGTTTTTCAGCAAACGCTTCAGACCACTTCGTTACGCTCTTTTATATATTCGATGATGTTTTCTGCCGCCTCATCCACCGTATCAACAAGGCGAAAAAGATTCAGGTCAGATGCATCAATGCAGTGCCGCTCAAGCACCGTATCCATCAGCCAGTTCACTAGCCCTGACCAGTGCTTTTTGCCTACCAAAATAATTGGAAAGCGCTGCACTTTTTGTGTCTGCACCAGTGTCAGCGCTTCGAACAGTTCATCCAGAGTTCCGTAGCCACCAGGCAATGCAATAAAACCCGCGGCATGCTTTACGAACATGAACTTACGAACAAAGAAATAACGAAAGTGCAAACTGATATCGAGATAGGCGTTGGGGTACTGCTCAAATGGCAATTCGATGTTGAGGCCGATAGAGGAACCCGGCTCTGGAAAAGCGCCGCGATTACACGCCTCCATTAACCCGGGACCACCACCGGTAATTACCGGGATCCCTTCGCTTCCAAGAAGTTCGCCGAGACGAACCGCCTGCTGATATTCGGGACTGCCTTCCGGGAAACGCGCACCGCCAAAAACAGTTACCGCACCCTTCAGAGTAATCAGGCGTTCAATACCATCAACCAGTTCCGACTGAATACGCAGCACTCGCCACGCTTCCGGCATTTTTGCATCCAGCATATGCCTTCTCCTTATTCAAATAACGCGGTGTAAATGACCGAGCCGCTGCGCGAGTAATCTACCGGATACCTTTTTCTTTTCGCGGTGCCTCCGTGCAATTCCAGCGATACCTGGCAGTAAAAAGTTTTCAGCGACACCTCAAGTGTAGCAGTCCAGCCAGCGCTCACCGGGAAATATTGCGCTACCCCCAAATCTGTATATAATCCCAGCAACTGTATAAAAATACAGACAACAGGAAAGCCAATGACAAATCTTACCGCTCGCCAGGCCCAGGTACTGGATCTGATCAAATCCTACCTGGATGACACAGGCTACCCCCCTACCCGGGCTGAAATCGCTCAGGAGCTGGGTTTCCGCTCGCCAAACGCAGCGGAAGAACACCTGAAAGCCCTTGCCAGAAAAGGCGCGATCGAAATGGTTGCCGGTGCTTCGCGGGGTATTCGAATCCCGGATCATCACTCAGGGCTGCCGGTGGTCGGGCGCGTTGCCGCGGGCAACCCCATTCTCGCGGAAGAGAACATCGAAGATTACTGTGAAATTCCGTCCGAGTTTTTTCACCCTCCAGCGGACTACCTGCTGCGGGTACACGGTATGAGCATGAAAGATGCCGGCATCCTGGATGGCGACCTGCTCGCAGTGCAGCGCACGGACAACATCCGCAACGGGCAGATCGTTGTGGCCAGAATCGATGACGAGGTGACGGTCAAACGTTTTCGTCGCCGAGGCAACCAGGCAACGGTGCAGCTGCTGCCGGAGAACGAAGATTTTGACGTTATTCAGGTCGATATGCGGGATAAGAATTTTGCGATTGAAGGGTTGGCTGTCGGCGTTATCCGCCAGCATGCAGACTGATCCGCGGCACGCGTAGCCTCATCAGGCTGTCGATCAGACAAACAAAAACAGGGCCCAAAGGGCCCTGTTTTTGTTTGTCTGCCGGGGAGATCTCGGCAGACCTCAAAGTGCTCAGTGAATGGTGTGTTCCGTCAGGTCCACATCCTCTTCCTCGAAGGGCTCCGGCTCCAGTTCGTTCAGATCCTGAACCGCCTCGATCCCGGCTTCCAGCATCGCACGGGCAATTGCGACCTTGTGTTCACGCAGGAAATGCAGGCTCTCCTCCGAGAAATGAATACGCACCAGCGGGTCTTCCTTGTGGCCAGCGCGGCGCAATGCCACGTCGCCATTGGACAACTCGATGATTTCAAAGGTCTCAGAGGACATTCATTTCTCCAGTTACAGCGGGATTTGCGCGCAGTGTAACACAGGTGCCTGTAATTACCCTCCGCTACCACTCCTGCCCCTGGGCGCGCTGGCGATCCACCAGCTCAGTGAGGGAACGGTGCCAAAAGGTTATTTTCCGCGCACTGAGGACATCTTCCGCCGGATCACGCAGCTCTGTCGCGGGAATCAGCGATTGAACTGCCGGCACGCCGCCGCGGGCCACTGAAGCCTGTGAGGAGAGGCGCCAGAGCCCTCTCCACGCATAATCCATGCTTCGCAGCCAGCTGTCAGGATTCTCCATCAACCCCACCAGCTCGCCGACTTCCGCACTGGCCTTGCGCCCGGCCTCAACCAGTTTCATCAACGCCTGGGCACTTTCCGGCTCTGCGCCGCCAAGTCCGAGCTGATGCGCCTGCTCCGCCAGAAACGCACGGTAGGCCCGCCACAGGTGCAATAACGCCCCCTCCAGCAAAGCCGTTTCCGCGAGGGCTGGCGCTTGTGCACCGGCCCCTTCCGCTGCCGATTCCAGCAATAACTGACTTTTCCGCAGTGCGGAAGCCACGCTACCGGTGTACGGATTGCTCATCAGCTCTTACTGCCTGCGGGGCTCTTTTTCGCCGGAGTTTTTTTCGCGGCGGCCTTTTTAGCCGGTGCTTTCTTGGCTGCAGCCTTTTTCTTTGCCGCTGGCTTTTTCTTGGCTGGAACTTCTACATTCCATTTCCCGTCGACGTAAAACGCCTTCCAGCCAGTCGCCTTGCCATCTTCCTCAGTTTGCACATATTGCTCCTGAGTCTTGCGACTAAAGCGCACCACCGTATCCCGACCTTCATCATCTTCTACCGGAGCAGAAAACAGGAAGCTGTACTTGGGATCAATTTCGTCTTTGTGCGGCAACAATTCCTTGATCAGCGGTGCACGTGTCTCGCGGTTTTTCGGGAACTGACTGGCTGCCAGGAACAGACCTGACGCGCCATCGCGCAAGATGTAGGTGTCATCCACTTTTTCACAGGCAAGCTCGGGCATAGGTACCGGATCCATTTTCGGTGGTGCCGGCTGGCCGTTCTTGAGCAGTTTCCGCGTGTTTTTGCAGGTTTCGCTGGTACAACCGAAGTACTTGCCAAAACGGCCTGACTTGAGCTGCATGTCACTGCCACACTTGTCGCACTCGATTAACGGGCCGTCATACCCTTTAATTTTGAAGGTGCCTTTCTCGACTTCAAAACCGTTGCAGTCCGGGTTGTTACCACAGATATGCAGCTTGCGATGTTCGTCCAGCAGGTAACTATCCATCGCGGTGCCGCATTTTGCGCAGCGGCGCTTGTCGCGTAGCTGGCGGGTTTCGGCTTCGTCGTCTTTATCTGCATCGATCGCTTCTTCACCTGACACCAGATTCATGGTGTTCGTGCAGCGCTCTTTTGGCGGCAGGGCGTAACCCGAGCAACCGAGGAACACGCCGGTGGAACCGGTACGAATCTGCATATGGCGGCCACACTGGCTGCACTCAATATCAGTGTCAGTCGGCGCATTACGGCGCATACCGCCTTCACTGGCCTGGGCGGCCTCCAGGCGTGTCGAGAAGTCTGAGTAGAACTCGTCGAGCAGGTCCTTCCAGCCTTTATCGCCCTCAGCGACGGCATCAAGCGACTCTTCCAGATTCGCGGTAAAGCCGTAGTCCATCAGATCCTTGAAGCTTTCACTCAAACGATCTGTAACGATATCGCCCATTTTCTCCGCGTAGAAACGGCGATTTTCCAGGCGGACATAACCCCGATCCTGGATCGTGGAAATAATTGAGGCGTATGTGGACGGACGGCCGATACCGCGCTTCTCAAGCTCTTTCACCAGCGCCGCCTCACTGAAACGCGCGGGCGGCTTGGTGAAGTGCTGCTTTGGATCCAGCTTGCTCAGCGTCAGCTTTTCGCCAACCTTGATGTCCGGCAGCACCAGATCTTCATCTTTCTTACTTTGCTGCGGTGCCACCTTGAGGAAACCGTCAAAACGGATAACGCGACCGCGGGTACGCAGTTCAAAATCGCCCGCATTAACGACCACAGATGTGGAGGTAAATTGTGCCGACGTCATCTGACAGGCAACAAACTGCTGCCAGATGAGCGTGTAAAGCCGCTCAGCGTCCCGCTCCATACCGCTGAGCATGTTGGGCTTGACCCGCACATCCGAAGGACGAATCGCTTCGTGCGCTTCCTGTGCGCCCTCTTTACTGCTGTAGCGGTTGGGCTCGGCCGGCAGATATTTATCGCCGTAATTCTCGCCAATGTAATCCCGGACAGAAGAAACGGCCTCAGCACTCAGGTTGGTGGAGTCGGTACGCATATAGGTGATGTAACCCGCCTCATACAGACGCTGGGCCATCATCATGGTTTTCTTTACGCTGAAGCCAAGACGGTTACTGGCGGCCTGCTGCAACGTAGAAGTAATGTATGGGGCACTGGGCTTGGAGCTGGTGGGCTTGTCTTCACGGGCCACCACTTCAAAGTTACTGGCTTGCAGAGCCTTCACGGCCGCCATTGCGTCCGCTTCGTTGGTGGGACGGAATGCTTCCCCACCCTGCTTTTTCACTTCAAGGCGCAAACCATCGGTTTTTGCAGTTTGCGTATCGGCAAACAGCGTCCAGTACTCTTCCGGAATAAACGCGCGGATTTCCCGCTCGCGCTCCACTACAAGACGCACGGCAACCGACTGTACACGCCCGGCTGAAAGGCCGCGGGCAACCTTCTCCCACAACAGCGGCGAGACCATATAGCCCACGATACGGTCCAGGAAGCGGCGCGCCTGCTGGGCATTTACCCGGTTGATATCGAGCGGGCCCGGTGCCTCAAATGCCTGCTGGATCGCAGACTTGGTGATTTCGTTGAACACCACGCGACGATAGCGGCTTTCATCACCGCCAATGGATTCCCGCAAGTGCCAGGCGATTGCCTCTCCCTCGCGGTCCAAGTCCGTTGCGAGATAAACATGATCGGCATTGGCCGCAAGTTTGCGCAGTTCATCCACCACTTTTTCTTTGCCCGGGAGCACCTCGTAATGGGCCTCCCAGCCATGATCCGGGTCAATACCCATGCGCCGGATCAATTGCTCGCGGTTTTTCTTGCGCTTGTAGATCTCTTTTTGCTCGGGGGAAAGCTTGCGGGTCTCAGCAGCGCGACGGGCACGCTCTTTGGGATCCACAGCCTGCTTGCTGGAAGCGCCAGTAGGCAGATCCCGGATGTGACCGATGCTGGACTTCACGACAAAGTCCTTGCCGAGATATTTATTGATCGTTTTCGCCTTTGCCGGTGACTCGACAATGACCAGTGATTTACCCATAAGCTTCTGATTTTTAAAAGAAAATTTACTACTTCCACACCGTTTAGTGACAACTTGTCACACGGCACGCTGCGCGAATATATATGCTCCGCCCCCGGTGCGGTCAAGCAAGCGCCAAAATTTTATTGCTCAATCGGGCCCCGATCTGCAAATTCCGACCCCCTATTTGACCAGAGGTTCACCAGTAAATTCGCGCCCCGCCACCCCGAAAATGGGGCTTCGAATGCGCCAACTTCCACTTCGCCAGGTTCCCGCCCGCTATACAGTAGACCAGATCCGCCCATACGAAGGTGACGGAATTCAACAAGGTCGACCTTTCAATCGGACGAACGGGTGGCATCGGGAGCGTTGCGCTGGGGCTCGCGAATCGCTTCTTCTATTACTGGGCGTAAGTCTCGCAGGGCATCAGATACCGCTTTCATCCCGGGATCACCGCTGCGCTCTTTCCACTGTATGCCCAGGCCGCCATCGGTACAGATGATCGCTGTGGCATCCGCCGGAAGCCGGCTAATCATCTCTTTGAGCGGTGCACTGGCGGCCTCAGGCGCCTCACGCCCCTTGTACCAGTCCCAGACGCCGTCAAAGTGCATATCGTGCTCCATCCGCTTGAGCTCCAGCCCCCATCCGGTCTGAAGCCGTCTGGGGTTACGCCAGGGGGCAAAATAAACTGCGGCATTCCCGTCCCCCTGAGATGCGGGCAAAGCTTGCATCTGCACCTTGAAGCCGGAGGCCGCTGCCTCCTGCCTTAAACTGGCCAGCCGTCGATCGCGGCTGCTTGGCTTGAGCCACATGACAGGGCCAATGACCAACACCACGGCGAATACGATAACAATCAGGGGGAGCCAACTGGCCATTGCGGTTTCCTTGCTCATGAATTGGGCGCACATTTTTCCCTGCACGCCTAGCTCTATGTCAAGCCTGTTTTTTTAAAGTAGACTCAGTTGGTCTGGACAGACGTTACACTCTGGGCCCCGGCCGGCAGGATTGCCGGAATTCGACACGAATTACTGTGGATGCGAGGAGACTATGGCGGGATATAAAAATATTTTGGTGGGACTGGACCTCTCTGAAGACTCTTCCCAGGTGCTGGATCGCGCCGCCCAGATTGCGGCGGATAGCGGCGCAGAGGTGAGCCTGGCGCATATTATCGAGCCGCTCACATTCGCCTACGGAGGAGACATCCCCATGGATCTCTCGGAGGTTCAGGAACAGCTGCAAAACCAGGCGAAGGAGCAGCTTCGCAAAGCCGGGGCCTCTCTCAATATTCCCGAATCTCGACAACATGTGATCCTGGGGCAGCCCGCCACGGAGATACACCGCATCGCAGAAGACGCCGGCTGCGACCTGATCGTAATCGGTAGCCACGGCCGGCATGGACTTGCCCTGCTGCTGGGCTCAACGGCGAACGGTGTTCTTCACGGTGCCGGATGCGATGTCCTCGCGGTGCGAGTACATCCAACCGAGAAATAGTTTTCTCGCCGAACTCGCCCCGCAGCACCAGCGGAAAGGCGCAGTATGCTGCGCCTACATTTCATCCAGCTCGGCCCAGCGTTCAAACGCCGTTTCGAGCTGTTGCTGCGTATCCGACAGCTTCTGCAGTTTTTCCTGCACGACACCACTTTCCTGCTGGTAGAACTCTGGTGCCGCCATTTCGGCCTCCAGCGCTTCCACCTGCTGCTCCAGCTGTTCGATCAGAGCCGGCAAGGCGTCCAATTCCCGCTGCAGCTTGTAGCTGAGCTTTTTCGCCTTCGGCGCAGCCTTTGCAGCGGGCTCGGACGGTTTTACGTCCGCCTTTTCAGCCGAGTCCGATCCCTTGCCGCCGCCTTTCCGTGCACTTAGCTGCTCCTCGGCGCTCAAAAAGCGGCCGCCCTGGCGGATGAAATCCTGGTAGCCACCCACATATTCGCGTACTTTGCCCTCTCCCTCGAATGCCAGGCAGCTATCCACGACGTTATCGAGAAATGCCCGGTCGTGACTCACCAGCAGCACAGTACCCGGGAAATCAAGCAGCAATTGCTCCAGCAGCTCCAGTGTTTCTACATCGAGGTCATTAGTGGGTTCGTCCAGCACCAGAATATTTGCAGGCTGACTAAACAGCTTTGCCAGTAGTGCGCGATTCCGCTCACCACCACTGAGCGCACCAACTTTTGTCCGCGCTTTTACCCCGGAAAACAGAAAGTCGCTCAGGTAAGACATTGCATGGCGCGTATTACCACCAATTTGAATACTCTCGCGCCCTTCAGCAATATTATCCAGGACGGACAGCTCGGGATTCAGCGTATCTCGGCGCTGATCGAAATACGCCACCTGCTGCTTGGTGCCAAGGCGGATATTGCCCGACTGCGGCTCCAGGTCGCCCAGCAGCAGGCGGATCAGGGTACTTTTCCCGGCTCCATTGGGGCCAATCAAACCGACCCTATCCCCACGCATCAGGGTGAAGTCGAGATTGCTGATCAGCGGCGCCTCGCCCGGGAATGCAAAGCTGACTCCCGTCAGCTCCGCCACCAGCTTTCCGGATTTCTCGCCGGAATCCAGTGACATACGTGCAATACCCTGCTGTTGGCGGCGCGCCTGCCGCTCGCGACGCAAGGCTTCCAGCGCCCTTACGCGGCCCTCATTACGGGTGCGGCGCGCCTTAATGCCCTGGCGAATCCAGGCTTCTTCCTGGGCCAGCTTTTTGTCAAAGAGCGCATCGTTACGCGCTTCCTCCTCCAGCAGCTTCTCTTTTTCTTCCTGATACCGATCGAAGGGGCAATTGAAAACCCGTAAAATGCCACGATCGAGATCCCACACGGTAGTCGCCAAACGCTGCGCCAGCGCCCGGTCGTGACTGACAAACAGCAGCGCCCCCCGATAGGTCCCTAGAAAGCTCTCCAGCCACTCCACCGCAGCAATATCCAGATGGTTTGTCGGCTCGTCCAGAATGAGCAGATCCGGCTCGCAGACCAGTGCTCGAGCAAGTGCCGCGCGCCGCTGCCAACCGCCCGACAGGTCCGCCACGCAAGCCTCGGGATCGAGGCTCAGCCGGTCCAGGACACTATCGATGCGCGCCATCAAATCCCAGCCGTGGGCATCGTCAATTTTGGCCTGCAGGTCAGGATTCTGGTTGTCGCGGTACTCTCCGAGCCAATTGCCCACTTCCCCGAGTCCCGCGGCAACATATCGGTAAACCGTATCGGTGCAGCCTTCGGGCAACGCCTGTTCCAAGGTGGCAAATACTGCCCCGCTTTGCCGAATGACCTCACCCGCGTCCGGTTCACCACCGCCTGCGACCAGGCGTAGCAGGCTCGACTTTCCCTCGCCATTGCGGCCCACCAGGCAGATCCGATCACCGCGCTCGATTTTCGCACTGACGTTATCGGCCAATACTTGTACGCCATAGCGCAAACACACGCCATCCAACTGAAGCAACATAATTAACAACTACAATATTTTTGGGGTGAAAAAGGATATTTTACGCTTTATTCTGTGCGCCACGAATAAGCGATTTCTCAATCGGGTTTTCAGTATGTCGATTGGCAGCAAAGGACTCGCCATTATTCTTTCCGCTGGTCTCACCGTACTCGCCACCGGGGCGAGTGCTGAACAACACGTAGCCGTCGCCGCGGCGGGTGTTGTGAGCCCGGTAAAGAAAGAAAGCAAGCAAGTAAAAGAGGCAGAAAAAGCGGTCGCGGCGCGAGAAAAGCTCAAGCAAGCTCGACTCGCAATCGCGCACAATGACCGCCGGGAACTGGAAAAGCTCAAACGGGAGCTCAAGGATTACCCTCTCCTGCCTTATATCGATTACTGGGCGATCAGCAAGAATCTCTCCAGATTGCCCTACGATGAGATCGACGAATTCCTAAACAGGTACGATGGTACCGCTATTGGCGACTGGATGCGTGTACGCGTACTGCGAGAACTTGGCAGCCGCGAGCGCTTTCGCGCCTACCTCAAGTACTACCGCCCAGACCGCATAAGCCGCACCTCACTGCGCTGTTACTATGTGGATGCCCTGATTCGACATGGCGACAAAAAACAGGCCTATGCACTGATTGAAGAGCTCTGGACCGTTGGTGCGTCGCAACCCAAAGAATGCGACCCGGCATTCAATCGCTGGATCAATGACGGGGGCCTGACGAAGGAGCTGGCGTGGAAACGCCACTACCTCTCCGTAACCACCGGCAACCTTGACCTTGCCGCCTATATTGCACGCAAAATGGACAAGACCGATGCCCAGCGCGCAGAACTCATGCGCTCGGTCTATCGCAGCCCCGAACAAATTCTGAACTTCGACAAGTTTCTTAAAAAAGATCCGGAATACCGCGACATCGTGCACCTCGCCCTGCGACGCCTGGCACAGCGTGATGCAGGAAAAGCAGAATCCGCGTGGCAGCGCTACAGCGCCAGCTACCTGTACGACGACGACGAACAAGACGACTTCTTGCGCTACTTGGCGTTGCAGTTTGCCCGCCAGGACAATCCGGAAGGCCTGAAAGCACTCATCAAGCACAATGATGGTTTCTTCGACGAACGCGCCGGCGAATGGCTCATCCGGCAATCCCTGCGGGAAATGGACTGGGCCCAGGTGGAATTCTGGATCGACCAGCTGCCGGCCGAAGAGCAAAATCACGAACGCTGGCAATACTGGAAAGCCCGCTCAATCAACGAGCAGTTACGCAAGGGCGGCAGCGAAAACGATACCCGCAAGGAACTGGCGCAGCAGCTTTATCGCAAGGCCGCGGGAGAACGCAGCTATTACGGGTTTCTCTCATCCGATGCCATCGGGCAGGATTACAGTTTTGTAGACAAACCAGCGCCGATCAAACCGGAACAGGTCGAGGAAGTCGCCGCCCGCGGCGGTATGCAGCGCGCGAAAGAGCTCCAGGCAATCGGCGAGTTTTACCACGCCCGGCGCGAATGGAATTACGCCACTGACGATATGACTCCGCAGGAATTGATGTCGGCCGGCAGAATTGCAAGCTCCTGGGGCTGGTACCACAAGTCCATCCAGTCGATCCTGGCCGCTGACTATCTCGACGATCTGGAGTTGCGTTTCCCGCTGGCGTTTTCCGATATTGTCGCCGAGGTATCGGGCCGCATGGGCAAGAAAAGCGCACTCGACCCCTATCTCGTCTACGCCATCGCCCGACAGGAAAGCCACTTCAGCCACGACGCGAAATCCCATGCCGGCGCGATGGGGCTTATGCAGCTACTGCCCTCAACTGCCAGTGAAACGGCCCACAAAGCCGGCGTGCCTTACCGTCACAGCTGGGATCTGTTAAATCCGTCAACCAATATCAATCTGGGCGCCTATTACCTGAATTCGCTCCTGAGCCGCTTCGACAACAACCGGTTCCTCGCTGCCGCCGCGTATAACGCGGGCCCCGGACGTGTTTCCGGGTGGCTCAAGGATACCGACAAGAAACTGCCGTTCGATGTCTGGATCGAAACCATTCCCTACCGGGAAACCCGCAAGTATGTGCAAAATGTGCTGTCTTATTCGGTCATCTATGCGTACCGCAGCGGAACAAAAGTGTCGCTACTGAGAAAAAGTGAGGCGGACTCCAAACTGTAAAACATTCAGACCCGAGCGCAGAAATCGCGGCTCCTTCCGTAACGTCGGAGCCGTCAGAATCAGGTGCAAAGAAAGGGAAAGGGAAAGATTAAAAAGACACTGACGCCAAAGGGCCAATGAAGGTAGAGCGTCACGCCGGGCGAACACAGCCCTGCTAAAGCCGGGCGAGAAGCCAGACTTCCAGTTCGGGCGCAGTAAATGGCCAGCACAGCACATCGCCAGTATCGCCGAGACCCACAACAGGGATACTCCAGCCAAACAGCTCGCTGAGCCGCTCATCGTCAGCGATATCCACCGAAGTGAGGGTCAAACCCAACTTCTCCAATACCGGCCAAATCTCAATCTTGGCCTTTTCGCACAGCGTGCAGCCCAGCGTCGTATAAAGAATAAGCGCTTTTTTCGCCAACTCGCGATCCTCAATACTGGCGGACCAGTGTGGACTGCATTGCCCACACCAGCCAATCAAACTTCTACAGCAGGCCCTGGCTTCGAGCCCAGAAATACCCGGCCACGGCCACGCCGGCCAACAACATGCCCGCCCACAACCAACCGGAACCACTGGCTGTTGTACTATTTCCGTGGAGAGAAGCGCCGCTGCCGGTTTCGGTAGAGACAGCGGCTGGACGCGTGGCGGCGGAACGAAGCCGATCACGATTGAGCTCTTGCTCCAGGCTTGTTTCTCCAGGTACTGCTTCTGGCATGGTTACCGCCTGACGGACCGTGGTTTTATCGAGATCGTCGGCGGGCCCGACCACACTGAAACTCAGACTGTCGAAACGCAGTTCATCGCCACGCCGCACCCGGCACTCCGTGACCCGCTGATTGTTTAGATAGGTTCCGTTTGCAGAACCCAGGTCGACCACAAACAACAGCCCTTCCCGCACTTCGAGACGCGCGTGACGACGGGACAAGTGGGACATGGCAAAAGTCAGGTCGCACTCTTCGGAGCGTCCCACCACGCTGGTTTCACGCACGGGAAACACCCTGCCGACAATTGCCGGGTGATTGGCCCGCAGCGCCCAGGAAACATTCGCCCCTGCGCCCGCGGCTTTCATGCGGGTGATTTTCGGGTCGATAACAGTCAGGTTGCGCTCGCCGAGTTGAACCCGGTCGTTGCGCTGAAGCGGGCAGCTGCCATCTACCAAGCGTCCGTTTACGGCTACCTGGCCGCTTCCCGCAAGGTTGTGCAGTTCAAGGTTTTCCCCGTCAACCACAATTTCAGCATGCAATTTAGCGACAGACGTATCCGACAGTGTCAGGTCGCAACTACTGGCACGACCGATAGTCACCTTCGGTGCCACCAGCCATACGCTGTGACGACTATCTTTTACGTCGCATAATTTGAGCATTGCCTAGATTTCCTTGAATAGATCCCGCGCCACCCGGGCCCAGCGAGCATTCCCAATACAACGCAACCGCCCTGTTACGGCCGTTTAATGTCGAAGACAATGGGCGTGCAGGCAGGTTACAAGTCTATAAATGATTCCAGGCCCAGACCGCCCGAAATCGATGAGTTGAGTCTATCACGGAGATTTTCGTTAGCGTGTGATTCGGTTTGCAGCTTACAATGCTGCAAGGCTCTAGTATGGAAGCGTCGGATTTAGCTGTGCTGATCACAAAACGATCTGCGGCAGCGATATTGAAAGTAGCAGGACCTGCACCTGGAAGGCAGTCCCGCTCCTGAATCCGCAAGCTATAGCTGGCTCCACCCGAGGGAACGGGCAGCGTGCGTGGCGCTTTCGAAAATAACGACAGGTAACAGGTAGTTGCATACCAGTGAGTGAAGCCAAAGTACGGGAACGCCCAAGTGGCGTGAGCCACTCCGCAGTACACGTAAACAAGCGCAGCGCGGGGGCCACCCACACCGGATACCGCCGCGATCAGAACGAGGATGCGTTCTGGGGCGACGAAAGCCGGGGTGTATGGGTAGTTGCAGATGGGCTCGGAGGCCACCAGGCGGGAGAGATCGCCAGCCAGACTGTCGTCGAAGAAATTCAACGTTCGTCCGCCACTGACCGTCACTACGAACAGGCACTGAGGCGGGCGCACGCGTTACTGATCGGTGAAGAAAGCAGCTCGACCGCGATGGGCACCACCGCGGTGGTGGTTGCAGAAGACGGAAACTATTTTCACGTTTACTGGGTTGGCGACAGCCGGGCCTACGTCTGGACGCCGGCGACACCCGCGGAAAACTCCCAGGAAACAGAATCTACAGCGCCCTCCTCTCCTTCCAATTTTGGCCATCTCACTCAGCTGACCGTTGATCACTCCTATGTACAGATGTTGGTGGATTCCGGGGCAATCAATGCCGACGAAGCGGCCAACCATCCCAACAAACACGTGATCACCCGCTGCATCGGCGGCTCCGCCAATCCCGCACTGGAAATCGACCGCGCCTCATTCGCGTGGAAGCCTGGACAAAAACTGCTGATTTGCAGCGATGGACTCAGCAACGATGTCAGCGAATATGAAATATGCCAGGTGCTGGCCGAAAATACGGATAACCAGCGCGCGGCCGAACTACTGATTGCCGCGGCACTGGATGCCGGCGGCCGCGACAACATCACCGTGCAACTGGTCGGCTCTCCCGAGCAGGCCAAACAATTCTCACAAAATCACGACAGCCGCACAGTCGCCCCGATACACACGTCAGGGCAATCGGCCGCCAGTAACGGCAAACTTGCGCTCAAACTCGCTACAATTGCAGGGTTTTTGGCAGCCTGTGCTGGCGTCGCCTGGTGGCTGCTACAAGCGTGAAGCCGGGAATAAAACGGGAATCTACGGGGAATACTTGAATGGAAGTTGTCAGCACGGGTGCTGCCTCACTGGAAATTCCCGGTTACCAGATCCTGAAGAAGATCAATCAGGGTGGCATGTCTACCGTCTACCTCGCTACCCAGCGCAGTATGGGGCGGCAGGTGGCACTGAAAGTCATGTCCCCGGTTCTGAACGCCGACCCCATTTTCAGCGAACGCTTTCAGCGCGAAGCCAACATCGTCGGACAGCTGTCGCACCCCAATATCGTCGCCATTCACGATATCGGCCGTTACCGCAGCCTCAACTATATCGCCATGGACTATCTGCCCGGCGGATCGGTAGCAGACGCGCTGACGAAGGGCGCAATTGAGCCCCTGGAAGCCCTGCACATCACCCGACAGATTGCGATGGCGCTGGATCATGCGAGCAACAAGGGGTACGTGCACCGGGACCTCAAACCGGAAAATATCCTCTTTCGCGAAGACGGTTCCGCCGTTCTAACCGATTTCGGGGTCGCCCGCGCAGTGGCGCGCACTACCCGTATGACCAATACCGGCATGGTAGTGGGCACACCCCATTACATGAGCCCGGAACAAGCGCGTGGCGCAGCCGTGGACGGACGTGCGGATCTCTACAGCCTGGGCGTTGTATTCTACGAAATGCTCACCAGCGCAGTACCCTTTCAGGCGGAAGAAGCCGTAGCGATCGCGATCAAGCATTTAACCGACCCCATTCCCAGGTTGCCCGCGCGCCACTCTCTGTACCAGGGACTGATCGACCGTTTTCTCGCCAAAGACCCCGAGCAACGTTTTCAACGGGGGCTTGATGTTGTCGATGCCATTGATCAACTGCTACACGCGATAGACGGCAAAACGCCGACTACGCCAACCAAACTCAACAATACCTCCGTCCGTGTTTCAAGCTTGCTCCGCGCGCTGGTGATGACCCTGTACGGCACCCTGTGTGATCGCCTTGCCGCTGCCTGGGCCCGCTGGCGCGACAAACCCGTACACGAAAACAGCGGCCGCGCCGAACAGCAAACCATACTCCGCATCCAGCAGGTCATGCAGCAGGCACAACCTGTGAAACGACGTTCATGGCTGTTGGGAATCACCGCCTGTACCAGTGTCATCTTTGCCTGGGTTCTATTCAGCCTGATCAGCAACAAATTCTCCTGGAAGACCGAGTCCGAAATCGTGGACGATGCGGCCGGTATCACGTCACAGCTGTTGTTACCTGAGCCCGGCGCTGATGCCGAGAAACTGCCAGGGCCGATTCAGGACCAACAGACAGCCACCTCGGGCGCTATATTGCGCACGGCAACACCTGCCCCGCAGACCGTGGAAGCCCCGCAAGAGCCAGTGGCAGACGCCCCCCTGGTGGTCCACGCCACACAGGCAGATGATGAAGCTGCCAGTATCGCGCCCGCGCAGCGGGAGCCGGCAACGGATACCACAGCGGCGAGCGACCAGGAACAAGTGGAAGTGCAGCCGGAAACCTACTCACTCACGGTATCCGCCAAGCCTACGGGCGCACGCATTCGTATTATGAATATTGCGCCGCGATATACCCCCGGAATTGACCTGCCTCCGGGGCGCTACGATGTGGAAATCAGCAAGCCCGGTTACGACATTCTGCGACGCTGGATCGAAGTGGATGATGCCGATGTAACACTGGCCGTGGAGCTTGAACGCAAATACATGGGGGGGCGTAAATTCCAGTCTCCGCTCAAAAGTGGCGGCAGAGGACCGGAAATGATCGTGGTGGAAGCTGGTAACTTCACCATGGGGAATGATCGACGCCCGTTTACCAGCCCGGCACACAAAGTCACCATTAGAAGACCCTTCGCCATCGCCGCCCACGAAACTACGTTCGCGGACTACGACCGGTTCGCCAAGGCCACCGAGCGCCCCCTGCCGAACGATGCCGGCTGGGGGCGCGGCAACCGCCCCGTGGTCAACATAAGCTGGAATGACGCGCAGGAATATGCGACGTGGCTAAGCAAACAGACGGGCCAGAAGTATCGCCTGGCCAGTGAAGCGGAGTGGGAGTATGCGGCTCGCGCCGCTACCGATACACCATTCTGGTGGGGCAACGGTAGCGCCAGAGGCAAAGCAAATTGTCGTCGCGGCTGTGCCAGCGAGTTTAATACCCTGTTTTCGGTAGCAAGTGCACCCGTGGGCAATTACAAGGCCAACGAGTTTGGCCTTTTTGATACCGCCGGCAACGTTGCCGAATGGGTACAGGACTGCTTTCTCGGCGACTACAGCAATCACCGCGCTGACGCACGCCCGGTGCAAATCAAAAACTGTGAGCTGCGCGCTGTACGCGGCGGCTCCATGCGCGAGCCACTACGCAATATCAGCTCGGACTACCGGACCGGCCTGAACGAAAAGGCCTCGTCGAAAGAAGTTGGGGTTCGCCTGGTTATGGAGCTCTGATCCCCGTTCCGATCAAAGCCCCAACTCCAGGTTTTCCCGGCAGTGTCGCCGTCCGGACTTCACCTGCCCCCGTTAACCCACTGATCCCTGTTACTCGCCTTTCCGACTGATTTCCCAGACATTGTGGATTTTGGGATTGCGCTGGAAATCCTTATCCAACAGCTTGGCCGACAGGTTTTCTACCACATAGGTCTCCAGAATCTGCTCGTCCATCTTGAAACTGCGCAGATTATTGGAAAACAGCAGCTTGCCGCCCGGTGCCAACAGCGCCATGCACTGCTCAATCAATTTGACGTGATCTCGCTGGATATCCAGGACGCCGCGCATCTTCGCCGAATTCGAAAACGTCGGGGGATCCAGAAAAATGACCCCGTAATGCCCTCGGCGATTTTGCTGTGCCGCTTCAAGCCACTGCAGGCAGTCAGCCTCAATCAACTGATGACGGTATGCGTCCAGGCCGTTTTGGCGGAAGTTCCGCTGCGCCCAACCCTGGTAGGTCTTCGACATATCCACGCTGGTGCTTTCGGTACAGCCACCCAGATAAGCCTGCACCGTTGCCGTTGCGGTATAGCAAAACAGGTTGAGCAGCTTCTTGTCCGCGGCCACTTTTCTCAGGTACTGCCTGACCGGACGGTGATCCAGGAACAGCCCCGTATCCAGGTAATCCCAGAGGTTGATCTCGAGCTGCGCTCCGTATTCATCAACCCAGAAGGTACCCGCACTGGCGTCGCGCTTCTGATACTGGCTGCCACTTTCTTTATGGCTGTGACGGCGGCGCTCTTTGATTGACACCTGACGTGCCGGCAACTCCAACACATGACGGGTAGCCCGCACCAGGTCTGCGAGCCGGGTACGCGCTTTGCCTTCCGGAATATTCGCTGGGGCTCGATACTCCTGAATGTGCGCAAACTTCTCACCTTCAAGCGACTGGTAAATATCAATAGCGGCCGAATACTCAGGCAGGTCCGCATCGTACAGTCGGTAGCAGCTGATACCGTTTTTGTTGGCCCATTTGCCGATATTTCGCAGGTTTTTCTGCAACCGGTTGGCGACCATCTGCGCCTCTTCATTCAGCGGCCGCGCGGGCTTGCCACCCTCTCCCGCCTGTCCGCCGGTGCTGGCATGTACATCAAACAGCAACAGCTGGCTCGGGATGCTGCCGTTGAACAGTTTGTACTGCTTGTGTGATCGCAACCCCATGTTGTGGCAAAGCTCGGGGTTTCCGGTAAACACCCCTGCTCGCCAGCCGGCAAATTCCTGTTTTAATTGCGCCCCCAGCTCTGCATAGGTTTCCCGCAGTGCCTCCTGCTCACCCAGGCGCTCGCCATACGGCGGGTTGGTCAAAACCAGCCCGGGCTTGATTTCCCGGTGGCTCGGCGCCTTGAAGGCATTCACCGGGCGACAACTAACGCGAACAAACTTCTCCACACCCGCACGGGCAATATTGGACTCGGCCGCAAACAGCACCTTGGCATCGGCGTCGTAACCACGAATCTCCGGCAATTCCAGCTCCAACCCGGCACTGCGACGCTGCAGGGCTTCTTCCCGCAAGCCTAGCCAGATATCGTTCTGATGATTCAACCAGCGCTCAAAACCAAAACTTTCCCGCAGTAACCCGGGAGCGATATCCGCGGCCATCAGGGCAGCTTCGATCAATATGGTTCCCGAGCCACACATGGGATCCAGCAAGGCTCCGCCATCTTTCGCAATCTCGGGCCAGCCGCTGCGCAACAGCAATGCCGCTGCGAGGTTTTCCTTCAGGGGCGCCGCACCAATGTGCGTACGATATCCGCGCCGGTGGAGACTATCCCCAGTCAGGTCTATTGCTACCTCCAGGTTGTCGCGGTGCAACCGCAACATCACGGAAAGATCCGGGTCGCGCTTGTCGACATCCGGGCGCGCACCGGTTGTATTGCGCAACCGGTCAACAATGGCATCCTTCGCCTTCTGAGCACCAAACTGGCTGTTGCGGATTTCCTGATTAGTCCCGGAAAACTGCACCCAAAGAATGCCTGTGGGACTGATATGCTCCTCCCACGGCAGGGCCACTACCGTGTTGTACAGATCTTCGGCCCCGGAGATTCGGGCCTGTCCGAGATTCAGGAGTACGCGGTTAGCCAACCGGCTCCAGAGGCAAACGCGGTATGCCGTTTTCAGAGGGCCGGAAAAGCGCACAGCGGCTGGCTGCTCCCGCTCAACTTGCGCACCCAGGTTACGCAATTCTTCAGCCAGCACGTTTTCCAGGCCTTTCGGGCAAGTAGCGGTAAATTTGAACTCTACGGTCAAGGGAGTCTTCTCAGTCAGCGGTTAATTGCCATTTTGGCAAAGACAGGCTGGCCGTTCTGGCCAGGTGGTACTCAGGTGGCGCAAGCATACCCTAAACAGGTATCACATTTCCTCTTGCCATCTTGGTAGGCGATACGATTTCCTCACCTAGATGATTTTCTCCTAACACTGCAGTTTTTCAGAAAAAACCGTTCGTTCCGCCGCCAGCACTATTCTGTTTAACTGCAGGGGTTCTCGCTTTGGCCGTTCCACAATAAGCTGGAAAACGGGCAATCGGGAATTATCCGGGTTGAGTTACCCAACCGAGTTACCCAGCTAAGGAGAACATTACATCGATACCGCGCTGGGCTAGTGATAACGCTGGTTCGGCACCGACAATAAACGCGCGAAGGCTTAGCTGAATATACAGCCACACGACGCGTATTGATTGAATGAAAGTTCGAGGTACATCATCGATGAAACGCCAAAAACGTAATCCCTCCGACCGCGCATTCCACAAAGGTTACGTAGCCGCTATGGAAGGCAGGAATCACGACAGTTGCCCGTACGAGATGGAGTCACTCCATCAGGAGTGGGTCAACGGCTGGCGGCAGGGGCGGCAGGATTACTGGAGCGGCTTCGGGCCAGCAGCACAGGCACAACGAATTGCCAATCTCTGATAGCTAACAAGCATACCTAAAGAAAAATCCCGGGCGGGCCCGGGATTTTTCTAGTGACGGCAGTACCGGAAAAATACCGACTATCTGGCAACTGCGCGCCCTTGATGCAGCTTGGCAATCGCCTCTGCAGCCTCGCGAATCACCGCCGGCCCCCGGTAAATAAATCCAGAATAGATCTGTACCGCCGTAGCCCCGGCACGGATTTTATCGGCCGCGCTCTCGCCATCAAAAATACCGCCAACACCTATGATGGGTATCCGGCCATTTAATTCCGCAGACAATTTGCGGATGACTTCCGTCGAGCGCTGAGTCAGTGGCCGCCCACTCAAGCCGCCCTCTTCCGTCCCATGCGCCATGCCTGCCACAGAAGATTTATCAACGGTCGTGTTCGTCGCGATCACGCCGTCAATGCCATACTCGAGAAACGACTTCGCCACTTGCTCAATGGCTTCATCATCCATATCCGGCGCAATCTTTACAGCCAGGGGCACATAGCGATCATGTTCTTCGGCAAGCTCGCTCTGCTTTTCTTTCAGGACTGCCAGCAGCTGGTTCAGGCTATCGCCAAATTGCAGGTCTCTCAGGCCCTTGGTGTTGGGGGAAGACACATTCGCGGTAATGTAGTCTGCGTATGCATACACCTTCTCCATACATAGACAATAATCGTCTGCAGCCTTTTCAACCGGGGTATCAAAATTTTTGCCGACATTGATTCCGAGCACGCCGGAGTAACGCCGATGTTTGACCCGCTCCAGCAAATAATCGACACCAAGGTTGTTGAAACCCATCCGGTTGATAATGGCCTCGGCTTCGGGCAGGCGGAATAAGCGTGGCTGCGGATTGCCCGGCTGCGGGCGCGGTGTAACGGTACCCACTTCCACAAAGCCGAATCCAAGCGCCCCCAACCCGTTGAAGGCCTGGGCATTCTTGTCCAGCCCTGCTGCCAATCCAACCGGGTTGGGCAGGGTCAGCCCCATCAGCTCGACAGGGTCATCGGGGATGCTTTTGGTAAACAGGGACATCAGACCAAGGCGCTCGGCAGCGCCAATGGCATCAATAGAAAGATGGTGAACCCGCTCCGGGTCCAGCGCAAACAGGGCTTTGCGCAACAGGTCGTACATGGGCTTCCTTTATATATGGTTGGTTCGCCGGGCAGGCGATATTAGCGCCCTGCCCGGCTTACTGCGGCGACAATCGTCACCTATTCCGCAAGGGACTCCTGGTCTGCAGTGGCATTGGCCAGATACATCAATTCCCTCAGCGCGACCGTAAACATGGCAAAGTCACTGGCCGGCGCGGACTTCAGTTCCTTCAGCAGGCTGTTCCAGCGCTGAATGGGCTGCGCCATGATAGCGCCCCAACGGGCCACTGCGCTATCCACATCCAAACCGTCGTCTCCGGCGAGGCGCAGAATATGGATCGCCAGCGTGGACAACTGACTGTCCAGATCGTCCATGCTGGTCTCCCGCGCCTGCGCCTGCCAGAAGCTGTCTACCGGCAGGTCGATGATCTGGTTGCCGAACCAGTACAGCCCCAGCTTGTCTGCCAGACTGAAATACGCTCGTGCCACTTCTTCAACCGGGCGATCGCTGATGCGCGCAGACTGGGAAATACCCAACGCCGAGAACAGGTAAGTTGGTGACGCCGCCAGCAATGCCAGATTCTCCGGCACTTTCGCACCCAGCAATTGTTCATGGCGCGACTGCCAGTCTCGCAGCGGCTCGCCGCTGAGCACGTCCGGCAATGCGCGAATCACGCGCTGCACAGAATCCTTGAACAGCTCGCGCTCCACCGCCGGATCCAGATCACCACGGCGATTGCGCACAAACCAGCGGGTAGCACGACGCACGCGGCCAATCATGGAATTCATCAACTGCAATTGCAGTTCTGCCGGCACCTGGTAATCCAGCGCTGCCACACCTTCCTGGAATTCCTGCATCAGATACACATCACGGGCACTGATGTAGGCCGCCGTTATCGTGTTGATGTCGGCTCCGGTTGCACTGCTTACGCGGTGATAAAAGGTGATACCCATGCTGTTTACCAACTCGTTGGCAACCTGGGTCGAAACGATTTCACGGCGCAGCTGGTGGTCGTAGACCAGCGCTTTGTACCGCGCGACCAGCGCTGGCGGGAACGCGGACTCCACCGCTTCCTGAACCCGATCATTGTCGATGATCCCGGAACCGAGCAGGTCTTCTTTCAGCTTTACCTTCACATACGAGATCAGCACCGAAAGCTCCGGGCGCGTCAGGTACTGCCCTTTATTCTGGCGCTCACCCAGGGTTTCATTGTCCGGAATAAATTCCAGTGCCCGACGCAGACGCCCCTCGCCCTCCAGCGCATTGATGATCCGCCGATATTCGTCAAACCGATCACCAATCTGGTACTCCGCCACGCTCAGCGCCTGGGTCTGGTTGTAGTTATTGTGCAGCACCAGATCGGAAACAGAATCCGTCATTTCCTCCAGCAACTGATTGCGCTGTTTGTCGGTCAGGTCGCCGTTGGCCACCACTTTGTCCAACAGAATTTTGATGTTTACTTCGTGGTCCGAGCAGTCCACACCGCCGGCGTTATCAATGAAGTCGGTATTACAACGCCCGCCAGACAAAGCGAACTCGATTCGCCCGCGCTGGGTCATCCCAAGGTTGCCACCTTCCCCAAATACCTTACAGTGCAGTTCGCTACCGTTCACACGCAGGTTATCGTTGGACTTGTCGCCGACCTGTGCATTGCTCTCACCTGTGGCCTTGACGTAGGTACCGATACCGCCATTCCAGATCAAATCCACCGGCGAGCGCAGCATGGCACTGATGAGTTCGTTGGGGGTCAGCTGATCCGCGTCAATGGCAAATGCCTGTTTCATTTCCGGGGAAATTTTCACCGATTTCGCGCGGCGATCAAAAATACCGCCGCCTTTTGAAATCAGGCTCAGGTTGTAATCGGTCCAGCTGGAACGCGGCAGTTCAAACAGGCGCTTGCGCTCCTGGAAACTGCTGCTGGCGTCCGGCGTCGGGTCGACAAAGATGTGCATGTGGTTGAAGGCACCTTTCAGGCAGATGTGCTCCGACAACAACATACCATTGCCGAACACGTCGCCCGCCATATCGCCGATACCAATTACCGAGAAGTCTTCCGTCTGAACATTCACGCCCATCTCGCGGAAGTGGCGCTGGACAGACACCCAGGCGCCGCGGGCGGTAATACCCATCTTCTTGTGGTCGTAACCGTTACTGCCACCGGATGCAAACGCATCGCCCAGCCAAAAGTCGTACTCGCGAGCAATGCCATTGGCGATATCGGAGAAGGTCGCAGTGCCCTTGTCCGCTGCAACCACAAGGTAGGGGTCGTCTTCATCGCGGCGCACAACCCGCGGCGGCGGAATGACTTCGCCATCCTTGAGGTTATCGGTCACATCGAGCAGCGCACGGATAAAAGTCTTGTAGCACTTGATTCCGGCTTCAATCATCGCCTCACGGCTGTTGTCCGCCGGCGGCCGGCGCACGACAAAGCCGCCCTTGGCCCCACTCGGTACAATCACCGCATTTTTCACGTTCTGGGCTTTCACCAGACCCAGGACTTCCGTGCGGAAATCTTCCAGCCGGTCAGACCAGCGCAGGCCACCCCGCGCCACCTTGCCACCGCGCAGGTGCACGCCTTCGACTTGTGGCGAGTAGACAAAGATCTCGAATTCCGGGCGCGGCTCGGGAATATTGGGTATTTCCTGCGGACTGAACTTGATCGAAATGTAGTCCTTCGGCTGGTCGTTTTCGTCCAGCTGGAAGAAGTTGGTACGCAGGGTCGCGCGGATCAGGTCGAGGTAGCGGCGGATCACCTGGTCTTCGTTCAGGTTATCGACACCGTCCAGACCATCGTGGATTTTGCTGATCAGGCGCTCAACCCGGGACTGATCCTGGCGATCGGCGGAATTGATCCGGGGGTCGAACAGGGCACGGAACAATGCAACCAGATTGCGGGTAATCTCCACATGGTTGGCGAGCGTAGCAGCAATATAGGACTGGCTCGCGCTGAATTTGGTCTGCTTCAGGTAGCGGGCATACGCGCGCAGCATGGTGACTTCCCGCCAGTTGAGGCGCGCAGCCAACACCAGACGATTGAACGAGTCACTCTCGGCTACACCATCCCAGATCGCGGCAAACGCATCCTGGAACAGGGAGCGCGAGGCCTGAGCGTCGATACGGGTTGGCAGGCCGAATTCCAGGCGGAACTCGTGCATCCACACATCCTGCTGGCCGCGCGGGCGAATTGTGTAGGGGAATTCGCCCATCACCCGCAAACCCAGATTTTCCAATACCGGAATAACATCCGACAGAGTCAGGCCACTGCCGAGATTGAATACCTTGAAGCGCAGGCTACCAGGCTCGGCGCCAACCGGCTGGTAAAAGCTCATCGCTACGCGGTTATCCGCGGTCAGCTCTGCAATGGAGGCAATATCCTGCACCGCGATACGCGGCTCGAAGTCTTCCCGGTAACCGGCCGGAAATGCCTGACCGAATACACTGCCCAGGCGGCTGCCCTCTTCTTCTCCATGGGTCTCATTCAAGGACTTTTGGAATACATCTTCCCAACTGCGGGTAATATCCACGATTTGCGCCTCCAGTCGCGCCATATCAAATTCCACCGGGTCGCTCGGGTCTACCCGGAATACAAAATGCACCCGGGCCAGAATGGATTCTGAAAAATACGTAGTGAAGTCAGAGTCTTGTGCATGTATCGCGCGGGCGATGTGATCGCAGATATTCTCGCGCACATCACTGCTGAACTGGTCCCGCGGTACGTACACCATCGCACTGACAAATTTGCCGAACGGGTCTTTACGCATGAAAAGTCGCAGGCGTGCGCGTTCATTCATACTGAGTACGCCGCGGGCTGTGTCAAACAGCTCCTGGGTACTGCTCTGGAACAGTTCATCCCGTGGGAAAGTATCAAGGATACGCTTGAGTGCTTTACCATCATGGCCGCTGAGCGATAACCCGCTCTGCTCCATCACCGAAGCCAGCTTGCGTCGGATAATCGGTATCTTGGACGGGCTCTCGGTGTACACCGGGGAGGTGTAGAGACCCATAAAGGCGGATTCACCGATCAGTTCGCCGTTGGTATCGTAGCGCTTGATACTGACATAGTCAGAATAGGCTGCACGGTGCACCCGGGACTTCACCGACGACTTGGCAAAGGTCAGGAAATTCGGGCCCTGATAAAAGCGCTGCTTGCCTTCGTTAAACGCGTATTCCGGTGTGGGCTCGGCCAGCTCGGGCAGCTTCTTGAAGATACCCAACCGACGGTTTTCCACTTCACACAGGACTTTCTTGTCGCCCTGCTGGCAGAACTCATACTCGCGATAGCCGAGGAAGGTAAAGTTGCCATCACGCATCCACTGCAGGAACGCCGAGGCCTCCTCAAGATTTGCTTCATGCTCCTCCGCAAACCCCGTATGCAGCTGGTCTTCCATAGCGGCACAGGTATCGAGCATGGGTACATAATCGTCCACCACCAGTTCGACATCACCAAGTACATCCTTCAGCGCCCGGGAAAGCTCGGAGAGGTTGGAGGACGAAGTATCCAGGTTGATTTCGAGGAAAATCATCGCCTCGCTGGAGACAGATGCATCGTCCTGACGCTCGGTTTCCTCCTTGCGGGCAGGCAACAGGTTCTGCAGGTAGCCCATTTCATCCCGTTGCAACTGCAGCACCGTACTCTTGATTGCGTGGATAACGGTATTGCGGCGGTTGATCTCCATCCGCACAGAATCTACAAGGAAAGGCATGTCACGCTGCAGTACACAGACCGCCGTGTGGGAGCACTCCCAGCCGTGATCTTCTAGGCGCGGGTTAAAAATTCTGACTTTCGGCTCGCTCGCATCCCGCTGCTGGATGAAGTCCCAACAGGTGTAAATGCAGCCATAGACATCCACCAGGCGCCGCCCGGCCAGGTCTTCCAGCGGGTACTGACTCAGGAACTGCTCGGCAAAGGACACTACGGGCGCAGATTTTTCACCCAGTTTGTCGCGAATCAGACCACTGATCTGCTCCAGTAACTCGTCCCGGCTATCGGTAATCACCGTCGCCATATTCACGTGTAACCTCCCATCGGCACGCAATTGTATTTGCGTCTAAGTTTTAACTGTTCTGTTTATGCTCTGTCGTTCATGCCTGCCGGCAGCCGCTGGCCGCAGGTTACTGGCGGTTGGGCTGATTCCTCAGGGTTCGCGCTTGCCCTATTCCCGGCGGTAGCGTTTGCTGGCGCCACCGATGAGCGCCGAACCAACATCAACATCAAATAGTTGAACCAAGTGCCAGAAAATCGGTCAAATGCACCCGGCGGTTTGCCTATCGACGCACTGCCGCTAAAATCAACCGTGCCCGCCAAACTGCGACGAGTGACTATATATAAAGATCATAGATAGCACCCGGCTCGGGCAGCGTATTGAAACAGGAAATTGGCAAAAGAAGTGACGATATGGACACACGCCAGCAGATAAAAATTCTGAGCGATTGGCTGGAACAGCAGATTATTGGCCAAGCGACTTTGGTCAATCGAATTCTCATAGGATTACTGGCCGATGGGCACCTTCTGGTGGAGGGCGCCCCGGGGCTCGCCAAGACCAAAGCCATCAAGACGCTGGCCGACGGAATCGAGGGGGATTTCCACCGGGTACAGTTCACCCCCGACCTTCTCCCCGCTGACATCACCGGGACAGATATCTATCGCCCCGAAACCGGTGAATTCCACTTTCAGCCCGGCCCGGTATTCCACAACCTGATCCTTGCGGATGAAATTAATCGCGCCCCAGCCAAAGTGCAGTCGGCACTACTGGAAGCCATGGCCGAGCGGCAGGTCAGTGTCGGGCGCAAAACCTACACCCTCCCGGACCTGTTTCTGGTGATGGCCACCCAGAACCCGATTGAACAGGAAGGCACCTACCCTCTACCAGAGGCGCAGCTCGACCGATTCCTGATGCAGGTCAACATCCATTACCCGGATGCCGAGGCGGAAACCAAGATCCTGAAGCTGGCGCGCTCTGAAGCCAGCCAGGGGGAAAACCGGCCGACCAATATCGTCAGCCAGGAAACCCTGTTCGCAGCGCGACGGGAAATTCTCGACATGCAGATGGTCGAGGCCGTAGAGACCTATATCGTCCAATTGATCATGGCGACCCGGGAACCGGCACGTTACTCCGCAGAACTGGCGTCCTGGCTGGACTTTGGCGCCAGCCCACGTGCAACCATTGCCCTGGATCGCTGCGCACGGGCCTATGCCTGGCTTGCGGGGCGTGATTACGTCACACCTGACGATGTCATGGCGATTGCACCGGACGTCTTGCGCCACCGATTGCTCTTAAGCTTCGAAGCCGAAGCCGCAGGGGCCAGTGCCGACCAGGTGATCAGGCAACTGCTGCAAGAGGTACCGGCGATTTAGACGGCAAGCCCTGTACTGGCCGGAACGGCTGGAGAAATAAAACCGGACAGCTGTCCGGGCTGTATCCAAGCAATTTAAGACAGCGATAAGTGCACAAAGCGATCAACCACAGCGAACTCAACCTGCGCGGCGCCTACCCTTCGGTGGCGCCGCTGGTGCGCCTGCGCCACATTGCTCGACAGCTGAAACTGTTCAAGCCGCGAGCCAATCGCAGCGATCAGGCTGGCAATCTTCTGACCCGCTATCGCGGGCGAGGCATGAATTTCGAAGAAGTGCGCAACTATCAGCCTGGCGATGACGTGCGCGCGATTGACTGGCGTGTAACCGCACGCACCGGTAAAACACACACCAAGCTGTTCCAGGAAGAACGCGAGCGTCCGGTGGTTATCCTGCTAGACCTCCGCTCGCCAATGTTTTTCGGCAGCCAGAATGCGTTCAAATCCGTCGCAGCCTGCAGCATCGCCTCGGCCCTGTGCTGGGCTGGCCTGCAGCATGGTGACCGCATTGGTGCCCTGCTGTTTACCGACACGGATGTGGAAACCGTGCGACCTCGTCGCAGCCATCACGCAGTACTGGCGGCCATTCATGGCATGGTGTCTGCCGCCTCCGACCTCGAGAGTCCGATCCCCAAAAACGGCAGCCAGTCCATCGCAACCCTGCTGGAAGAAGCACGACGCATTGCCCGCCCCGGCAGCGCCCTGTTCCTGATCAGTGATTGCCACGACCTGGACGAACACTGCGAGCAGACGTTGTACCTGCTGACCCGGCACGCAGACCTTCAGGTACTGAGGGTGGCAGACCCTTTGGAGCTGCATATCCCGGATCAATCCCTCACCATTAGTGATGGCCAACAGCGGACCTTCCTCAGCAGGTCCAGCCGCGAAATGCGTCGCGATTTCGCCCAGCATCAACAACAGGTTCGCGAGCAAACGGCCCAATTGTGCCGCCGGCTGCGTTTGCCCCTCGTGGACTTTGACAGTACACAGCCAGTCGTACCGACACTGCTGAGTACCTATGGTGAGCGCCAGCCTTCCCCCGCTCGGAGGAACACCTGATGCTGCCGACCATGCAACAGGCGCCTCAACCCAACCAGCCCGCCCTGACTCCGGAAATGCAGGCATTGTTGGGGCAGCTCAAAGACATTCACGAACCCAGCGCCATTGGCTGGTGGCCCCCGGCTCCCGGGTGGTGGCTGCTCGGCGCGCTGATCCTGCTGGCAATAGCTGGGGCAGCCTTCCTCTATTCGCACATGCGCCAGAAGCGACTCAAAAATCGCTACCGGATCGAAGGTATCCGGTTGCTGGACAATATCGACCCCTCGTCGCCCCAGGCCGTGGAGGCGATCAATATCGTGTTGAAGCGCGTGGCCGTTGCGGCCTATGGTCGCGACCCGTGCGCACCACTGACCGGCCAGCGCTGGATAAAATTTCTTGAGGACACCGCACAACTTGAAATGGACGCACCTGCACGCCGGGCACTGCTGGAGAGCCTGTACCAGCACAAAGATGCCGATTCACAGGATTTTGCGGCCCTTCGCGACTTCGCGGTAAATTGGGTGCGCGAACACGAGATCCAGGACACTGCTGCGCCACTCCAAAAGCCGGTGGGGGTAAGCGGTGTTTGAGTTTGGATTTCCCTGGGTATTTCTCCTGCTGCCGCTCCCGCTGATCGCACGCTGGCTGTTACCGCGTAGCGAGCCATTGAGCAGCGCACTGAAAGTCCCCTATTACCAACAGCTGCCCCGGAGTAAAGGTTCGTCCGCCGGCAACAGAATCAATCTCGCACTACTGTGGCTTATCTGGGGGCTACTCGTTGTGGCGGCGGCGCGCCCGCAATGGTTCGGCGAACCCATCACCCAAACCAGTAGCGCGCGCGACCTGCTGATTGCCGTTGATATCTCCGGCAGCATGGAAACGCCTGACATGATTCTCAATGGCAATCCCGCCATGCGGATCACCGCCGTCAAGGATGTGGTTGGCGATTTCGTGTTGCGCCGCAAAGGCGACCGCCTGGGACTGGTGCTATTTGGCACCCGCGCCTACCTGCAGGCACCGCTGACCTTTGATCGTGAAACCGTGGACACCCTCCTGAACGAGGCGCAAATCGGGTTTGCCGGTCAAGGTACCGCTATCGGCGACGCAATTGGCCTGTCCGTCAAGCGGCTTACTCAGCGACCAGCGGAGCAACGGGTATTAATCCTGCTTACCGATGGCGCCAATACCGCAGGCGAAGTAACCCCTCTGAAAGCAGCCGAACTCGCCAAGCAGGCGGGTGTTACCGTGTACACCATTGGCGTCGGCGCAGAAGAAATGGTTCAGCCCGGGGTACTGGGCTCACGCTTTGGTGCACGCCGGGTAAACCCTTCCCGCGACCTCGACAGCAAGACCTTGCAGGCAATCGCGGATAAAACCGGCGGGCAATACTTCCGCGCCCACAATCCCCAGGAGCTCACAAACATCTATACAGAGCTTGATCGCCTGGAACCCGTGGAGCAGGACGCGGAAACTTACCGCCCACTAAAATCTCTTTACGTCTGGCCTCTCGCCGCGGCCTTACTTCTTGCCGCACTGTGGGGCCTGGTACCCCTGGCACTGGGATGGTTCGCCACTCGATCCAGCCAGGCGACAACCAGAACTCCCCAGGCAGAACAGGGAGGACAGACACTGTGAACCCATCTGACATCGCTGACTTTCACTTCCTGCGGCCACACCTGTTGTGGCTCATCCTACCGACAGCATTGGCCTGCTGGGCGCTGGCGCGCACCATTCTCGCCAGTGGCGGACTGCAGAAAGTTATCGATCCTGACCTACTCCCTCATCTATTGATGCGCGGTGGCGAAAAGCGCCCGTGGCTGTTCGCCCTGATCTTCGCCCTGCTGACAATCGCGATCACTGCCCTCGCAGGTCCAACCTGGCGCAAACTGCCCGCGCCGGTCTACACCAATCAGGACGCGCTCGTCATTCTCCTGGATCTGTCACCATCGATGATGGCCACCGACCTATCTCCCAACCGATTGACCCGTGCACGCCTAAAGATCCTGGATATCCTGAAACAGCGCAAAGATGGCCTGACGGCCCTTGTCGCCTATGCGGGCGAAGCCCACGTAGTGGCACCGCTTACAGACGATACCGCCACAGTTGCCAATCTGGTACCGCCCCTTTCACCTCGTATCATGCCTGTTCCGGGTAGCAATATAGAGATGGCGGTAGAGACAGGAATACGCCTGATTCGTGATGGCGCCAATGGCCACGGGCAATTACTGGCAGTAACCGACGGCATCGACAAGGCAGCCCTTGGCACGATAAAAAGCGACCTCCGCGGTAGCGGTATAAAATTCTCAATACTCGCGGTGGGCAGTGGCGAAGGCAGCCCCATTCCCAAAACCAATGGCAGCGGTTTTGTCACTGATGACAGTGGAGCCATCGTCATCGCAGGCTTTGATCGCGAGGAGCTATCCAGCCTGGCGAAAGGTACCGGTGGACACTTTGCACAGATCTCCGTCAACGACAGCGATATTGCCCGCCTGCTCCCGGAAGAAGCGCCGCTTGAACGCGCTGAACTAACAGAGCGCCAGTTCGACCAGTGGAAAGAAGAAGGCCCCTGGTTAGTACTGATGATTTTGCCGATCGCCCTGCTACTTTTCCGCCGCGGTACCCTTGCTTGTGCACTTCCCCTTGCGTTGCTATTACCGATCACCAAAAGCGATGCAACAACCTGGCAGGACCTTTGGAAAACCCCCAACCAGCAGGCCGAGCAACTGCTACAGGAGGGCAAACCGGAACAGGCTGCGGAACTGTTTAAAAACCCCCAGTGGCGCGGCACCGCCAGCTATCGCGCAGGCGAATTCGACACCGCCACAAAAAATTTCTCGCAAAGCGCTGACCCTCAAGGCCTCTACAACCTGGGCAACAGCCTCACCCAGCAGGGCCGCTTCGACGACGCGATCAAGGCGTACGATGAAGCACTCAAACAGAACCCCCAGCTGGCCGATGCCGAACACAACCGGGAAATCGCTGAAAAGCTGAAGGAACTGCAGCAGCAAAATCAGCAGCAAAAGCAACAGGATCAGCAGCAAGGCGACCAGCAGTCAGAGCAAGAGAACAGCCAGGAACAGGAAAACCAGCAACAACAGGACGGCTCCCAGCAACAGGACCAGCAGGACTCTCAGCAAAACAGCCAACAACAGGACCAGCAGCAGTCCGGCAACAAGCAGGAGCAGTCCGCTCAGCAACAAGAAGCGCAAGACGAGCAACAGCAACAGGCGCAACAGCAAAACGCTGAAGGCGAGCCAGGCGAAGAGCAAAATGCAAAAACCCAAGAGGGTGAAGAAAGCCCCCTGGATCCCGAGACGCAACAGGCGCTGGACCAGTGGCTGCGCCAGATACCCGATGATCCAGCCGGGCTAATGCGCGAAAAATTCAAATATGAGAGCCTGCAACGCCGGCGCGCCTACCGCGCCGGAGAGTGGCAACCCCCGGAAAATGGAGCTACCCAGCGATGGTAAGCCGTGTACAACCTTCGACCATGTCAAATTTCGTCAAAGTCTTGCTACTGCTCGTCGGCACACTGAGCACTTTACTGTCCTCACAACTGGCCACTGCTCAGGAATTAACCGCCACTGTGGACCGCAACGAGCTGGCGATAAACGAAACATTCACCCTGACGCTTCGCTATAGCGGCTCGCAGAGCGGTGGCCAGCCCGATTTTGACCTGCTGGAACAGGATTTCGAAATCCTTTCCCGCCAGCAGTCAAACCAGTACCGCGTATTTAATGGTCGCGCCGAGAGCTTTGTTGAATGGACTGTAGCCCTGGCACCACTGAAAGAAGGCAAGCTGTTCGTACCTTCATTGCACCTTCATGGCCAGGTTTCAGACGCCATTCCGATCACCGTCAACAAGGCCGGGCAGTCCCCGAGCGGCAACAACCGACAGGCATTTCTCGAGGTTGAGCTCGACAAGGACAAACTACATGTACAGGAGCAGCTCCTCGTCAAAGTGCGCCTGTATACCACCGTCGGCCTCCACGATATCGCCGCTGACCCCTTACAGATTCCCGGCGCTCACATCGAAAAGGTGGATGAACAGCGCTATGAGCGGCAGATTAATGGTGTTGGACACGCTGTATACGAACTGACTTATGCGGTATTCCCGGAAAGTTCAGGTGAGCTGCAAATACCACCGCTGAACTACATTGCCGTTACCGGGCGACGAGACCCCTTCTCCCTGTTTAACCGCAACGCACAACGCATCCGCCTTCGCTCGGAAGCCAGAACCATACAGGTGGAACCCAAACCCGAAAGCTACAGCGGCAGCCACTGGCTCCCCGCCGCCAGCCTTGGCCTGGTACAGAGCTGGAGTAAAGACCCGGAAGAATTCAAAGTCGGCGAGCCGATCACGCGTATTATCACGCTGCGCGCAGAAGGCCTGCGCGCAGCCCAGCTGCCACCGCTGCCGAAACTCAATGTCGAAGGCCTCAAAACCTACCCCGACCAGCCCCAGCAGGAAGACAGCCCAGGCACCAGTGGCATCACCGGTAGCCGCATAGAAACTACGGCCATCGTCGCTACCAAGCCTGGCGATTATCAGTTGCCTCCAATCACCATCACCTGGTGGGACACCAAGACAGGAAGGCAGCGAGCCACACAATTACCCGCATTTAGATTCCGGGTTACTGGGGCTCCCGTAATTGACTCGGCTACTCCGGGGGCAAACCTGCCTGGAGAACCAACGGTGACTCCGGCTGCTCAAGAGGTAGAGCCCGGGTTCTGGCAGAAAGTTGCGATTGCGGCTATAGCCTCTCATCTTCTGTGGATCATCTATTTTTTCTATACAAGAAAAAATGAAACGCTCGGAGATAAAGGAAAACAGGGCAGAAGAGCGCAAAATCCGATGGATTCAGAATACCTCACTGAGCTCACCAAAAATGGCAGCCCTCAAGAAATTCAGGCTGCACTGAGGCAGTGGGTTGGCCTTCGATGGCCAGAAGTACGAACACTGAGCCTGGAAAGTGCTGCGCAGCAACTCGGCATACCTGAATTGGCCCAAGCCGTCGAGATGTTACATAGCGCGATCTACAAAGCACCACCGAAACCGCTCAATCGACGGCAACTGCAGATACTAACGGAAAGATTGCCGCATATCGAAGATAAGACAGCTGCCTCCCAGACAGAGGCGCTACCCAGCCTGTTTAGTGGATGACTGGCATCAATACTAGAGTAAAACTCGCCTGCCCATGCCCACCGCTACCGGACAAGCAAAGATTCCATCAGGGATAAGGTCTGCTGAGCCGCGCGGTCCCAACTGAACAGCTTCGCCCGTCCCTTCGCCCGCTGCTGAAGGTCTTGTACCAGGGCTGTATTGTTGGTCAACGCTACCAGCGATACAGCCATTTCATCAATACTTTCGGGATCCACCAGCACCCCCGCATCGCCAGCAACCTCTTCCATTGCACCGCGGCTCGAAGTCATAACTGGAGTGGCCTGGCTAAAAGCCTCAACGATCGGCAACCCAAAACCTTCATAAAGCGAGGGCATCAATAGAGCCCTGGCATTGCGGTACAAGGTCGGCAGTTCCTCATCTTCTACATAGCCCATCACTTCAACGTATTCCCCCAACCCCTCACTCCTGATAAGGCCATCCAGCTCAGGGAACCCCCAGCCTTTGCCTCCACAGATTTTCAACGGTAATGGCTGAGTCACTTGAGATTGATATCGACTATATGCAGTAAGAAGACGAGCAAGGTTCTTCCTGGGTTCTATGGTACCGACAAAGAGGAAGTAATCCCCCACAGAGCCGGGATCACCTGAAATATCCAGAAAAGGCGCTTCGAGAATCGCTTGCACCTTGTCGTAACAGGCCGGAAATGATGTCGTTACTTCACTCGCCGTACTCTCGGAAACCGCGATCACGGCATCTGCCACCCTCAACGACGGCGGCATCAGGAGCCGCTCGATCTGCCGGCCCAGCCGCGACATGGTCTCTGGAAACCTCTCCCAGACAAGGTCATGAACAGTGACCACCTTGACCATCGAACTAGCCAAGCGAAGTGGTAGGTGATGGCGCGGGGACCAGAATAATTCGATTTTGTCTCTCTTCGCCCACAGGGGGAAGGCAAGCTGGGAATACAATGACCCCAAGCTGGACATGCGAACATTGCCACAACGTACCGTCACATTCGGTGAGGATTCAAACTCCCTAAGTAGGGGCTGGTGACTGTACAAGTACCATTCGTGTTCACTATTGACCAGTCGCTCAACAATGGCGTCGGTATAGCGACCAATTCCTGTGGTGGGAATGGAGAGTGGACGAGCGTCCACAGCAATTCTGGCCATTATTCCACCACACCTCTCTCCCGGAGCACCTCTCGGTAGAGCTTTTGGTAGGCGGCAGCCATGTGCTCCCCGGTAAACAGTGCCTCGTAGCGCAGACGACCCGCCCGTCCCATGCGGTCGGCAAGCGCATGATCTCCCCACAGATTATCCATGGCCCAACGAAGCGCATCGGGACTGGCCGGAGAGACTACATGACCAGTCTCACCATCCTGGTTTACGTAGCTGGTTCCGGTACCTATCTCACAGGAGATCAGAGGTTTTCCGCACATCAATCCCTCAATTAAGGTGACGCCGAAGGCCTCGGAGCGTAAGTGCGAAGGGAAGACAACCGCCCGGCACAGTTTTAAAAGGGCGACCTTCTCCTCATCACTCACAAACCCAGCAAAAACCACATTTTCTGCTCCCAGCTCCTCAGCCAAAGCCCTAAGCCGCCCAAGCTCCGGCCCTTTCCCCGCTATAACCAACCGGTAGGGCTGTCCCGCAGCAGCTCGGATCAGGTAATCAAGTCCCTTGTAATAACGCAACACACCGACAAACAGCATGAAATCCCGACCAAAGCGCAGCTCTGTTGCAGCCAACTCGGCATCAGTGGGCTCAGGGTACCCTTGTTCCGAGATCCCCAAGGGGATCACCTTCACCTTGTCTCTGTACGCAGCCAATACAGGACTGCTAACTAGGTAATTCTGAGACGTCGCAACAATACGGTCGGCGCGGGATAAAAAGCGGTTCATCAGCGGGCGATACAGGGCCCCGAGGAATCGCTGGCGCACGATATCGGAGTGATAGGTGACCACCAGCGGTCTGGACCGCCCTGAAAGCAAATAGACCAGGTCGCCAAACGGCCAGGGAAAATGAAAGTGAAGAACATCTGCTGCTTTCTTGTACAGAAGCTTGAAAAGGCCCGGGCCCACACAACAAGACGCAATACTGAACCAGCGTCGAGCCGATCGATAACATACACCACCGTGCTCGCCCTGTGACTCGCCCCCGTCAGTAAGTGTGAGAACATCACTTTCCGCGCCTCGCGCGATCTCGAAAACAACTTGCTCCAGACCACCTTGACTTTCAGGGAAGAAAGTCCGATAGCACTGAACGACTTTGACTGAGTCTTCCAATCGATTACCTCATATGCCCATATATACGAATAAGACCGAGTCAGCGCCCTGCGCGGAGATACCAGCACCGACGAAAATGCCGATCAGGGTATACTGTTGATTTGCGAAATCTTGTATATTCGCCGGCCCGGCGAAGATTAGCAATATAGAGGGATTCAAGACAACGGCAGGTCTGGATAGGACTGCATAGTCTAGCTAACTGGCTGCGTGCCCCGGCAGAATGTGAGATCGTCAGAATAGATGTTTAAAAACTACCTCAGTATTATCTGGATACGCGGAATTGGCGCCCTGAAGGCGGACGCAGAAAACTCCTACCTCGGCTCCCTGTGGTGGGTTCTTGAGCCGATTCTCCTTACCGCACTGTTTTACGTAGCCTTTGCAACAGGCCTTAAAGGTGGAGGAAAAGGCTCCGACTTTGTATATTTTTTGATCTGCGCCCTTATTCCATTCAAGTGGACATCGTCTTCGATTACCGGCAGCAGCTCTTCCATTACGAGCAATAAGGGGATTCTCGGCCAGTTCTATCTGCCAAAATGGATTTTCCCCACCGCGGTCAACTTCTCCATGCTATTGCGGTTTCTTTTTGTTCTTCCCATCCTCTGTATATTCGTTGCGATGGGAGGATACGAACCACAAGTTGTCTGGTTTTTTGTACTGCCGATCTTAATTTGTCAGCTATTTATCAACCTGGGATTCAGCTATCTGACCGCGGCAATGGTTCCGCTGATTCCTGACCTGAAACACTTGGTTAGTCTCGGCATGACAGCGATTCTTTTCACATCAGGTATATTTTTTGATATCAACTCCAGGCCTGAATCTGTACAAGAGCTGCTGAGACTGAATCCATTCGTAACAATATTTGACAGTTATCGTGCAGTACTTTTGCGGGGAGAGTTTCTAGAGCTTCACACCCTGCTATACCCCTGCCTCTTCGCAGTCTTCGCGTACACGATAGGGGCAATCACATTACGTAGATTTGATAGATACTACCCGAGGACCCTGTTATGAGCGACAGGATGCTCCAATTCGAGAATGTGGGTGTGGCTTTTCGCCGTCGTCTCAACCCATTCAGCAAAAAGCAACTCATCCTGAAGGATCTATCGTTTGACCTGTATCGGGGGGAGACCCTAGGTGTGATTGGCCGAAACGGTGCCGGTAAATCCACTTTGCTGAAGCTTCTGGCGGACATCATCCACCCAGATACCGGCAAAATCTGGCGAGCCAAAGGGTTGCGTTCACAGCTGCTCTCCCTAAATCTCGGTTTCAACAAAAACCTGAGCGGCTATGACAACACGGTTATGGCGCTGGTCACGCAAGGCATGAGAATAAGCCAAGCCAAGTCCCTGGTTTCCGAAATCGCCGAATTCGGTGAGATCCCCCACCTGATGGAGCAACCGGTGGGCACCTATTCCGCCGGTGAACGCGCAAGACTGGGTTTCTCCATTGCCATCCGCACAAATCCCGACATTCTGCTGCTGGATGAGATTCTTGGCGTCGGAGATAAACAATTCAAAGAGCGCTCTTCCAAAGAACTAAAAAAGCGAGTCAACTCTGAACAAACTGTCGTACTCGTATCTCACTCTATTCGAACGTTGCGTAATCTGTGCGACAGAGTTATGTGGATCGAGAATGGCCGAGCCAAAATACTGGGCCCGACGAAAGAGGTACTGGATAGCTACTCACAAGAAGCTGAACTGGCATGAAGATTTACGTCCATATTGGTTCGGACAAAACCGGAACAACCGCCATACAGGCAGCTCTCAAGAATAATCGCAAGCATTTAAAAGAACACGGGATGGTATACCCTTCCCTTGAAAAAGAGCCCCACCAAGAGGCTCTTGCCAGAGAACTGCTAACTGGAAAAAAAGGAGCAGCTTGGGAGAAATTAGAGGCAATTCTAAACCAAAGCCCCGACCACTTAATCCTTAGCTCAGAGATGTTTTGCAGTATCAGTGAATCCGCAGTTCAACTATTTAAGGAATGGCTCGGCGACCATGACGTAACGATTGTTGCTTATTTGAGAAGCGCCGATCAATACCTGGAATCAGGCGTCATGCAGAGGCTTAAAGCCAGTAAATCTGACCAAGACTTTTTTCGACTATACAGAAAGATCAAATGGATTCCCGCGCTCTTTAACCCGATGGTCTACATCTCAGGGCTAAAACCCAGGTTTGTATTCAGATGGGCACGTGCTTTCGGAGAGAAAAATATAAGAGTACGGCCATACTCCGAAGCACAGTGGAAAGATGGCAATCTTATCTCGGACTTCATGGCGACAATTGGACTGAACTCTATTCAGGAGTCGCTACAACACTCTTCACAAAAACGAAATGTAACCCCGAATATTTATGCCGTCTATGCGATGGCAAGTTTCTGGTCATCTACGCACCCCCCGATAAGGCACCGGTTTTCCGAAGTGATGACACGACAGTACGACCAGGTAAAAACCAGCCAGATAACTAGCAACTTCAAGAGAAACCTGGCACGGCTAATTTCCGAGCCCACCTTCTCGAGAATTTCTCGCGAATTCGGGTGCCCCAAGCCAAGCCAAAACGATGCCGATTCATCTAATTACGCCCCATCGGAAAAAGAAATTATCCAGCAAGGTCAAAAGTTGCTGCTCGAATTTTCGGTGCATCAGCAAAAGCGTATCAAGGCGCTTGAGAAAAATATTCACCTGAAAGGCAGTAAAGAAAGAAGCCTCATACCTGGCAAAAGCAACAAGCTTCGGCAGCCAACAAGACATGATACAGCCAAAGAATCATAACGATGACAGAATTGAGCGAGCAATTGATGTTCCCAAAAGTGGAAGACAAAGCAAGAGCCAAGATTCTGATCTGCACCATGCAATACGGGTATGGATATAAGCAGGGCACAGAAAAATACGTATCTAATTTAACATCAGGCCTAAAGTCCAACGGCTACGAGGTGATCATCGCTGCTGGTGATCCCGAAAATATAAAGCAGGAAAACTCAAAAAGTAAAAATAATTCCCAAGATCGTCAGGTAACTCTACCAAGCAATGGGTGGCCGGAGCTCCATGGAGAGGATGTAGACTACTATGTCGCATTGCTCCAGGAAATCCGTCCAGATATCGTCCATATGGCAAACCCAGCGCATATCGGAATAAACCTGCTTACCGCCGCAAAACAGCTCAATATCCCCTATTTCGTGACGGCAACAGATTTTTGGTGGCTTTGCCCAAAACATACACTTACCCTCAAGGATGGAAGCTTTTGCCAAGGGTTCGAGAACTCTAGCGCATGTCGACACTGTATACTGAGTACACACCCTAGAAAACAGCTTCAAAGACTGTATCGACAACAGACCATTCGCCCCCTAATCAAAGGAGCAATAAAGTTAAACGCTATTGCTCGCAACCAGCCTCTGCCAGACTGGCCCGGAAGGAATCAGATATTAAAGACAGCATTGGATCAAGCGGAAAAAGTGATCTGCCTGTCAAAATCAGGGAAAAAGCGCATTGATAACTTCTTTGGCCTAAAAAACACCCACTATCTGCCAACAGGACTTTCCGAATCCTGGTTTTCCAAGCCAAAGGATCATGACTTCAACCTCTCCCAGATAAAAATTGGATACCTGGGAGCAATCGCACCGCATAAGGGATTGCATACATTATTAGACGCACTTGACGATCCCGAGCTCAAAGAGGTTCAACTAAAAATAGCTGGGAAAACAAACGACAGCCAATATGCAAATCAGCTCCTTAGTAGAGAACTGAACATTGACTACAAGGGTGAAATTGGAGAAAGTGAGGCGGTATCATTTATCGACTCTGTTGACTTGATCGTTATTCCCAGCAACAGCCCTGAAAACCAACCTCAGGTATTACTTGAGGCTTCTGCCAGGAAAAAGCCGGTTGTCGCAAGCGACAGCCCTGGATGCGCTGAGCTTCTGGATGAAACTGTCGTCTTTCCTGCAAATAACGCAGCCAGTCTAAGGTCGATTTTAAAGAACTTTCTCCAAAATCCGTCATCATTCCCTCTACCTGAAAAACCCCGCTCCGCACTGGATATCACAAAAGAGACTATCAATTTGTATAAAAAGGCCACCTCGCGCCACATAACGCCAACAGAGATCACATAAAAGCATCAACGAAACAGTATCGACAGAAAAATGAAGAAAGTCCTCATTTATGAACCAATGCCGGATATTTTACGTGCAGATCATATCTGTGCAATTGCACAACGTGAAATAGAAAAAGGACACCAAGTACTCCTTCTTCTAGAAGAAGAAGTACAGGTTTTATATAGAAACTCCGTTAACAAACCACACTCTGTTTATTGTAAGAATATTATTAGAGCTAAAATAGCGGACACAGGGATACCTTTTTTTGCTCTCCCCCGAAACAAACGACTAAAAAATCAGTTCCGGGCCACCCCAGAAGAAACACTTAAAGACATTAGAGATTATCGGACTAAACACTTCGAAAATATAATTTTAGATTTCAATCCAGACTCAATTATGCTGTGGAATGGCCTAATACACTATCAGCAAGATTTTATACGCCTTTCCAAAGCCCTAAACCCCAACCAGAAGTACTTGTTTATTGAGGCCGGCTGGTTTCCACAAAAAGGAACTTTCTACATAGACCCAATGGGGGTGAATGCAAAAAGCTCTATCGCGCGAAAATCACCCGTTCCGATTTCGGAAAATGAAAACAGATTGATAGAGCAGTGGAAAAGTAAGTTTAGGGAAAGTAACGGAAACTACATCATCAAAGATAAAGGCTATATATTCGTGCCTTTACAACTAGAGACTGACACAAACATCACCCTCTTTTCACCCCTCAAGAAAATGGAAGACTTATTACGTTGGGCAGATAAAAACACACCTAAACACTTAAAAATAATAGCCCGCCCTCACCCACTTAACAGCAAAATACCAGACTTAGCCTTTGACAGAAGATCGAGCAGAGTATTACTTGACTCTCAAACAGATCTGTATCAATTAATCGCGGAATGTACAGCAGTTCTTGGCATAAATAGCACTACATTACTGGAATCTTTGATCTTCGATAAACCAGTTTTCGCATTAGGAGAAGGCATCTTCCAATCATCCCATGCAATCCAAAAGCAGGAATTAACCGAGAAACTGAAGCCGACGAAAAATAAAAACAAAAGGAGAAGTAGTAACTCCCTTCTCTCTGCCCTTCTAAAGAAACAAGAATCAATGCCTAGGGTCTCAACAAAAAGTTTCACTTCAAAACTGAAACCATCTACAAAAACGACCCGCTACAACAGGTTAGAAACCCTATTCTCCAAAGTATCGATCCATCTAAAAATCTGGGCCCAACAGCAGAGGGTTCGCCTAGCCCACTACAACAAATAAACCCTCCAAATTATTCGGGACACTAACGCACAACCACCTGGCAGTCCACAAAGAATTCAACAATAGCTCAACTTAGGCCGCTGCGCGCTACAATAGAGTTCCGAAATGAGATTCACTTCAACCCCTTAACTCTTTGCATGCTCTTTTGAGCGCTATTCAATTGCCCAGGCAAGCTCTTACCTTTACCAACTGCTTTCAAAAGCTTGTCCGCAGCTTCGAAATGCTGATCCGGCTTTTCCTTTCTAGCGATAGCCAATTCAGCCAAGGCAATTTCAGTTAGAGCCTTTTGAACTTTATTGCTGGACTCCATTAATTCGATTAATTGACTAAGCTCATCAGAAAAAGCGCAATCCAAATCGAGTCGCTTGAGATTGCCTTTTTGCGGATAGCGATGCCAGTCTGGCTCAAGGTCTCCATCTTTCAACTCATCAAAACGCATTACCAGCTCTGCATTACCGTCAAAAAATACTGATTGAAGTTGGATTGCTGCAGCTTTTTGAAATTTAAGTTTTCCCTCTGAAACGATGCTTTGGAAATATCTTCGACGGTGCCAGCCGTAATCATACTCTTTGTTTGCGTGCGGAACCCTAACTTGATTACCCGGCGCAACCACGTTAACACCAAGCGCACCATTCGCACGCTCGATCTCAAAATCGTCGTTTGCATTACCACCAGCGCGGGATACCAAATATTCCGCTACATTAGGGACTCTTTTGTAGGGTAAAACTATAATTTTTTCACGGCCGAAAATAGACTCCCACTCCACAATTGACTTATTGTAATTGAGATCCTCAGTTTCAGATATTTTTTCCAGGACCCCTCTATCAAAAACACCTCCAGTTCGAGAAATCGTCGATGCGAATGAAAGAATATAATCCAACTGAGGCCTCAACCAAACCACGACTTCACAATCGTCAAAGAATTTTTCTAAAAAAACCTTTAGCGTAATTTTTTCCTTTCTTTCCGTTAGCCTATCATAGAGCCATTCACTCGAGATGATACACGCTGACACAGAGGGGTCTTTTTTAATTCTTCTTCGAATTGGAGTTCGACATCAGCTTGAAATTTTTGGTGGCCACTGGGTGACGCAATTGAAAACAACTTGAAGCCACGTTCTGGCCTGCCAGAGTCTCTACAAGCTGTCGAAAGCTTGATGTGATGATGAGCACCAAGAGATTTTGGGTAAAGAATACCAGACTCAAGCATCCTTGCACGGTTTTGAGCAAACCAAGACTGGGCAGCAGTGCTGCCAGTCTTTGGCGTCCCGATATGGACAATTCCTTTCATAAGAAACTCCGTATCTCTAACAGACCAAAAAGATCAATAACGCTTCGAAAGAACTACAAAACATAGACGAACGTAAAAAATTAAAGTTACTTCGATCTGCCCCTATAAGCTCAGCGTGTAACAATTCCGCACATCTAAATTTGTGACCGGAGTTCCCCACAGGGGAACATCAACCGACCAATAGCTCGCCTAAGAGGATTACGCATGACCCTTGCAAAACGGATGGGGTCATCCACGATAGCTCCGGAGAGCTCTCCTCGCCCGGAAAGCCTGGCGAGAGCCTTCATAACTGGCACCCAAATACGGGAGAGCCTGAATAAGCCCAGAGGGTCAGCATTGGGATAAAGCAACCCAATGATGAATGGGTGTTGCTGCGCCCAGTTTTCCCGCGCGAACTCTGCAGGCTCTATTAAAAAGTCACGCAATCTCTCTGGTGTCGCTCGACGGGCATAAAGCATTGCTAAAACAGGAGTCAATCCCCAGTAACGCCAGCCAAACACCCCATAATTAACAATTTTAGCCGGCTTGGGGAGACGGTATGTTTCCGAGACGCTCCGAGCGTCCTGTGTTTTTGCAGCGACCTTTTGGAGGACTTTTCTTTCCTCTCTTGAGGATAACGTGTCACTCGGTTTGGCTCGCTCATAAGCGGCTGATACCAATGCTATTTCTTCGGGATAAATAGTAGTTCCTTCTTGGGTGGATACCGTGGGTGCGAATAGCGTTTCACGCTCTCGCCCCAGATAGGTCTTTGCCACTTCACGGTTGACAGCCTCAGCATCACGCATGATTTTTGACGCCACCTCATTGGAGATAACCCAAGGCTTTGGCATTGGCAACCCTTGCTCTGCACGCCATTCTTGAAGGCCTCGAGTAACCTCTTCAATGAAATTGAAATAGGCCTCGTTATCACGAAAGGGGCGGCTATTGAAGACACGAACCAACTCAACGTGAGCTGCTGACAACCGAGCAGAATTCCTGTCGTCAGCTTCTGGCTCTGGCAAATCCAGTAAAATAGGAAGCCTGCAAGTCTCGGCGAAATCAGCCAGAAGACCGCTATCATGTAGCTGAGCTTTTTCGAAAATACGAACTTTCACATTTTCAACGCCGATAATATCCGACCATTCGGAAAGCGGAACACGATAATCAAGCCTACGCTGGGTTATAGGTCGCTCAAGCCACTCGCCAAATGGGATATCTACCCGACCGACGGCGCCACCAGCCACAAATTCACAATATTGCGCATTGGCCCATTCATCCTGACGACGCAGATACGCTACCATCTCAACGGAATAACCGGAAAAATACTCTGCTATGCAGTGCGCGCGCTGATTAAGGAAGAAAGCCTCGCTCGATAGTACGATAGTGTGAACTCTCCCTTCCATCAACGCCAAGCCTGCTTCGATATAATCACGCAGGCCAGGTAGACTCTTGACCGCAGCATCTGCGAAGCCGGCATGTCCAGCTTGCTTGTGGGGCCGGGTAGGCTGCCAGAACAGGCCAACTTCGGGGAACCACACTCCCGCACGAAGAAGAGCAGGTCGGTTTTTTTCAAAAAAGTGCTGGATATAAGTGCTACCGGTTTTTGTGGCGCCTATATGGACTACGACTCGAGGTTTTTCTCCTGTTAAATTATAGACACCCTCCACCGTATCAACGTTATTTCGAGCATAATCGTTCAACGCTACTTGCAGATCAGCCTGACTAGAATCACGGGGCTCATCTAACTGGAAATCCAGATATGACGTCTGAGTTAGTTTTTTTAAATTAACAGCGGTATCAACCAGATCATATCTACCAGCTACTGCCGCAGCCACAGCAAGCTTTAAGGCAACGGGAACCCTAGTATCTTTCGTTGCATAAAAAGCTTCGGGAGAAATTTCTTCATGTATACTGAAATCGCTTTTTAAAAGCTGAGTTTTTACAGTATGAAAAAATTCAGCCCTAACTGCATCGTCGTTGAGTTTTCTTATCGACCGATAGGTCCACCCCATGAATAATGCTTTTATAAACTGCCATATGACAATCCGAAAATGCCTATTAAAAGGACTATCCCTTTTATGAGCCTCCCTTTTGACAAAAAGCTCTGTACAGATAGTGAAGTTCATCAACATCTGCTGAACATTTCTCTTGGACTTACACTTTCGCATGGTGGAATCTTGTCGCACACGGTAACGAATAGCATCTTCATTAATCAAGCTTATCTGGTTGGAGCACAATAAAGCTTTTATAATGAAAGAGCGCTCTTCCATCTGCGTGAGATCAAATTTAATTCGATGCTTTTCAACAAAATCTCTTCGATATAACCAAAGCCAAAAATTCCAACTTAAAAGAATTTCAGGAAACTCTTTGAATGTAGTCTTTTTTATAGTGTAAGAAAAGTATTCTTCACCGATATCAGAGACGATCTTTGGCTCGCGCTTATTAGATTCAAACTGCTTAAATAACCGGCGCCCGCGAACCATGTCACTACTTTCCTGATCGGCGAGTGACACTGCCTTTTCTAAAAAGTAGCGATTCGGCATCCAGTCATCGGCATCAATAAACCAGATATACTCGCCTCGTGCGTTTTCTATTCCGCGATTACGTGCAAAGCCTTGTCCCACATTCTCACCCAACACAATAGGACGAATCCGAACGTCTTTAGAGGCGAGCCTATCGATAATTTCTTGGCTGCGATCGGGGCTACAATCATTAACTGGAATAATTTCAATTTCACGTAGTGACTGATTCTGGATCGAGGTTAGACATTCCTCTATATAGTCTTCCACTCCATGAACAGGCACGATAATTGAAACTTTGGGGGGAGCTGTCAGCTCCGCTTCGGATGGAGGAAGAGTGTATGGACGATTAGCCTCGATATAATCAAGCGCATCTTCAATTTTGCTTGGCACCGTATATCCCGGCACATGGTAAATCGTGTACCAGATATAGAAATAATGGAAGAGTTCATCCAATGAACGTTGACGGTGGCGGTGCGGGATATGCTGGCGATCATCCGTTAGCCCCCAACCCGCATAAAACGGCGCACCAAAACACACCACTTCCTTGCCCGCGAATAGGGCCTCAAGTCCCATCTGGCTGGTGCCGACATAGACCTTGTCTACCAAATCGAAAATACAATAAGGGTTGACTGGCTCGCGCAAAAGACGAACTCGGCCGCTTGAAGTAAGGTGCGAGTAATACCCCGAGCGCTTGCTCTTTTCCCAGCTGCTGTCTGGATGAGTCTTGACTAGAATCTCCGCATCCGGGTTTTCTTGGAGCGCGGCAACGAGCATTTTTTCAAACGCCGATTCATCGACTTTGCCATAAATAGTCGAGGCATCGGCGTAGGCCTGGTCACATACGAGGACTCGCCTGACATATCCCTCAGTCATTGCTGGAGCGTGCATGGGCTGGGCGTTGTACTTGCTGATACGTCGCTCAACAAGACGCTTGATCAGTTTCTCCACACGCACCAACTCTTCAGTGCTAGGCTTCTCGTCACTATTCAGCTTCTGGATAATCCGATTAGGATAATCCGCCATAAAGTAATGGGAAATATCGTCATAGACATACCCCAAGCACGCATATTCAGGCTTACCTTCCCTAAAGCTATGAGACCAGCTGTGAGTTGTGGCTAAAAATCCAGCTTCAAACAGTATGACTTCGGACGTTTCCGGCATTTCATTGAAGAGTTTTACAGCCCCACCGTGTGAATGCTCGGCATCTCGGTATATTGTTCCTGATGCAAAGTATAATTCACTGTAATTTATGCCCGGATCGTCAACACTGGCAATATTTGGAAAAAGGCTCGGCAGATTTGAACCAAATTTATTCTCTATGTTTTCTCTGGCATACCCGAAAGCAACTGCTTTTTTTGAAGCCGATAAAACATATTCACGAATGTCGCGATCAACATCAAATTCTTTTTGCTTCGTATCCAAGAGTTCAGCAAAACGCTGGAATGCAGTCTGGTTATTCGCCATGATATCAGGCCTTACTATTATTACCGGAGTACTCAATTTCGACCGCTCCCCAGATAAGTTCTGAGAGCCGTACAGCTGCTATATCTTTATTTCGAGGCTGAGAGGTTACTAAGCCCATCTCGTGGGCTTCAGCGAACATTTCTTCCCATGCTGAGTAGATAACTTCATTGCTGAAACGTGAGAGATAAGACTCACGAGCTGCCCGCCCCATCTGCTCACGCAAGCCTCGATCCTCCATCAATTTTCGAAGCTCTACTGGAAGCGTGCCAACTCCATCCCCCCCTTGTGCCAAGAAACCATTTTCGCCATGAATGATCTGCTCATTAACACCATTACATATTTCGTAACCAACAGCTGGCACTCCATGGGCGAGTGCTTCGCAAAGTGTCAAGGGAAACCCCTCAAAAATCGAGGGAATCACAAAAATGTCCGCTTCACGGTAGGAGGGATAAGGGTCATCCAGAGCACCAATGAAATCGACGGCATCCAAAACACCTAGCTCCCGGGCCTGCCCTCGGAGAGCACTTTCCTCTGGGCCACTACCTACGATACGAAGTTTCCAGCCAGGAAAGTCTGAAGCCAGGCTCGCGAAAGCCTCGACCAAGCGAGATGTATTCTTACGCGGCACAAGGCGTGCAACACTTAGCAAATACTTGACATCCTTTTCCTTGCCAGGTTCTGCCAGCGCTTTGGGCTCACGTATGGTGTTGGGTACAACTCGCACACGCGGCTTGAGAAAGTTCGGCAGCGTTGGCACAAAGGCCTTTACAAGAGTGTGGATCAGCGTGGCGCCAGAAAAAGCCACCACTCGCTCATCTGCTGAAAAAGTGCCGATCCAATCCGGAAACCTAGGATCGATATGTTCCGAGAGTACAATTGGGAGCCCAACTTTCTGAGCGCAGCGAACATACCGTACGAAGGTTCGGTTCATATGTAGACCAACAAGCAAATCGAGGTTTCGGCTGGCAACCTCGACCAACATCATTTGATCTGCTATTTCATCATCATTTTCAGACAAATGGACTAATTCAATGCTGTCGGCGAGAGGCCACAGTGATGGGCCAGCTTTTTTATCGAAAGTAAATATAGCGACTTTATGCCCACGTGCCACCATAGCGTTGGCCATCATATGGCCGACATTTTCTGTGCCACCCTGCCCCTGGGTAATCCAGGGCACGAAAAAACCAATGCGCATTTTGGGGACTGGACCGGGCGATGCGAGCATTGACCGAGACACCGCTATCGAGCTCGGTGCCCGATTCCATTTCCAGTTGACCGCAGGTAAATCTCCGTTGAATCGTTGCTTGGCTTCAAAGCCCTTGGGAAAGCGTCCCGCTTTAAAGAGCGCCTCAAGGTCACCATTCGCACGATGCAGCTTCCCATTCGTTAGCACTCCCGGTCCGCGCTGAGCCATACCAAAAATATTATACCCGTGACGGACAAAGCGCCCCTCGGATAGGTCGAAGCCAGAATCAGCCAGAACATACATCAGGGTTCCGATATTCCAACCGGAATTGACATGCCCACCCACAACCTCATGCTTGAAAGGAGGAACTGCCACGAATAGCCATCCATCCGGCTTCAAGATTCTTCGAATCTCGGCCAAGGCTCGGCCGGTGTCGGACACATGTTCGAGCACATGGGCACACCAGACAGCATCCATCGATGCATTCTCAATGGCACTCATATTACAGATGTCCAAATCTGGTAATACACGGACACCTTCCGGTAAGCCTTCGCCATCCTTGTGATAGGCATGCATATCGAACCCCGTGGCGGTCACCTCCCAGCCGGCCTCGAAGAAGCGGCGTGCTGCGAGGCCGGAACCCGTTCCTATGTCAACAATCGTGCCCGGGGTGGTGAAGCTCGCAAGAACTTCCTCGACAAGATTATCCTGACCCGGAATGGACGTTGTTATCTGCACTGACTACTCCACTAATTTTTCAAGCCACAGGCCAAATGAACAGCCCGGCCCTTCAGCTGCAAACTCACGGCTTTCCGGCTACCAAAAATATTTCGGCCCGGATAGTGAGATTGTACATGAAACAAGGCCGCATTCACCTTTCGCTTGGGGTACCTGAACTGCACTACCCACTTGCTCCAGAAGAAACATTTCCTGACGCCCAAAAAGACGATAGTCCCAGGGCATGTTATTTTTAAATTCCCAGTATTTGGATCCATCTAAAACCTCTTTAATAAAGAGAAAACCCTACAGCACAAACTTCATTCAACCGAATAGCCGTAGCTTTCCGCTAGCAACCTTACTTGATCTGCCTGAACAGGAAATTTTTGACCTAACTTTTTCCAAGTTAAAGAAACTCGCCTTTTAGCCTGCTTCCTAGCATTGATATCTTTTGGAAGGAATCCTAATAGTTCACCAGCCTTTTGCGCGCCCCCAACCATCTCGCTAAAGGTCATAAAAGTAGCCCCAGCATTTGAAAAATCCTCAACTTTCAATATCGGCTTACCCTTCCCAAAAGCTTCGTTGTAGCGCAACCAATAGTTAATAGCCCTTCCAAGTCTTATTGTTTCCTCGGACTCTACTCCAGACAAAAACTCCGGCATACCTAAATGCCTTTCAACGGTAGAGAACAAAGAATCCGCATGCGTTGTCGCCGATTCAATAGCAGAAATCGGATTTCGAACCATATGAAACTGCAGATCAAATGACTCCGCGTAGCGAGGGGTAAGTAGAGACCATTTCCAACCAATTATTCCATCATAATTTTGGAAAATATCACTATTCTGAGCTATATATTTGATACCATTCCCTTGCGGAAATGGCCAATCATCCCCCATCTCGTGGAGGACAGAAAAACCCATATTTTTGAGTGCCGCAGCCACGTATTTACTACCACTGCGACCACAACACGAAATGTGAAATTTCTTTTTCATTTAAAGACTCGACTTACTAAATCTAAAAGCAACCACTAAAAAATACTATATAGAGACCGCCACATCATCGAATGTAAGCGACCTTTTTCGCCAGCCGCCTATATATAACTTGAAGGTCCCTAAACACTTGAGAGGGATTCTCTACTAGCTTAAATAGATTTCTCTTTAAAAATCCAGACTCCGCTTCATACCAGAATCTTTTCCCTGTAGAAAATCCAGCTGAATTCGAGACGCAGCCCCTACCGTCATTAAAAATTTGGGGTAATCTATCAAAGGAATCCAATTCAGAACAAACAAGGTGTTCGCAAAGGCAATAATTCATGAATGCCATAAACTGATTAAATTCACTTAAGCTAAGAAAACTTCGAAAATCACTATTTAAAAGAGCTGGTAACAACTTGGGACTTTCTATATCGTGACTAAACCCCTTACCTGAATAAAAGGAGCCACCTATTATTATCGGCTTTTTACCCAGAAAACTAGCCTCAAGCCCAGACTGAGAACACAGAGTAATTGTAGTAACTGAATCAGATATTAAGTGATGAAGATTAGATTCTTCAGTCAATAGAACCCTGCTCGCCTCATGAGCCTGGAAACTGTTTAAATATTCAGCCAATGCAAGATATGTTACCGGCTCAGCACTTTTAACCTTTTTCCGCTCCCAAGGATGAACCTTAACAACCAGATTATAATCCGTGTGACCAATAACCAACCCAATAATTTCTTTGTATAACTCTATACTCGAAGTCAGATCCCGGAAGGAGTCAATCAGCGAATAATCATTAATCACTTGACAAGTAAGCAATAAGTAATTCTTAATTGGAATATCTTGCTTTTTTGTCGGTTGCTTTACATTCTTATTATTAGACCCGACACCATTCAAGTACTCGCAAGAGTTTGACCATCGCGCCAAATCAATTTCCGAGTTAAAACTCGGAAAGCAAAATCGCAAATCAGAATTATTTGCAATCGGATCGTATTTATTTTCTAAGTAGAAATGCTTCCCCGTAAAAAAGCTTTCGACCAATAGCGGTTCGGTAGAGTTATACCGGCAAAGGCGCAGCATTGATTTCGCCGAGATCGAAGAGCCGGAAAATATGATCACGTACTTGTAATTATTTTTCGTTAACTCATTGTGCCAGACGTCCAACCAATACATTGCAGCGCAATAACACACCACAAGCTCCTTTCGAGCATTCTCAAAGCAATACTCAAAAAAATCGATTTCCCGATCAAAGGAAAATGTATACATCCCATCAGATATCAACCCACTAAGCAGCTCAGCACGAATGACATCAAAAACAGACACACCTCTATATTTATACCCGAAAATAACTTCTTTCTTTTCACCCTCTACTATAGAAGCATACCTTTTGAGCTTTTCAGAGGAAAGATATGATATCAGCGTGCAATTTCTTAACTCATCGTGGTCGCAAAACACATGATATGTAATATTCGCTGATGCTAGAAATTCAAATAAACTAGAAAAGTTTTTTTTGTGAATGTGCAAGCCATCAGCAATAAGAATTTCAGAACTCATTTCCCAAAACCCTCAAATAAACATTTTCATACTTTCCAACAACATCTTTCCAGTCTGGAATTTTAGTGAATGAAACCGGATCACTCCCCTCCATGAAGTACTCTTTAATTTGATTGGCCATCTCATCAAAGTTTTCCTTCAGAAAAATGCCATTTAAATTAGACTCAGGATCAATCAAATCTATAGCCATACCTACACGCGTAGAAAAAATAGGAGTCCGGCTGTAGATAGCTTCGGGGAGGCTCGCAGGCCCACCCTCATAATTAGAGAGCATCAATAACCCATCAAGCTCATTGTAGATTTGCGGCATCAGCTCGTAAGGGAGGTATGAGTAACATAAAACATCAAAACCCAGTCGTCGCAATATTTGGTAATCCTTCATTCGACCATCGCCAACCAGGATAAAGTTAAACCTATTGGGATCTAAACGTTTCGCTATCTCGTAAAGTCGAAATTCCCCCTTCACCTTCCTCCCATATCTTTTAGACAGAACCCCAAGGGTTATCTTCTCCCCAAAAGGAAGCCTTTCCTCTTTTATCACCATCTCGTCAAAAAGTGACTTGTTAACACCGTGAGGTATTACAACCGTTTGCTCAATCCCATAGTCCTCACGTAAAATTTTTGCTTGCTGGGAATTCAAACACGCCACCACGGCATTTTTCTTATATGCATTCACAAAGTTCGAAGCATCTAACCAAGCATCCCCATCATTGAGGTCATGATGAACAGTAGAGATCGACTTGTTAGGTATGTCTTTTGCAAGATTTGGTCGATGGAAGTGATAGACATCCACATCTGGATCGGGGTCAACCGTCACAAGGTGTTCAAAACAAGGTGATTTCAAACTTTGAAAATACCCTAGCAAGGCATCAAAAATCGCACTGTGCATGTCGCTAGACATCACATGATTTACTATTACTTTTTTGCCCATCAACCCCACCTTTAAACCCTGCATTCTTAGTGCTTACCTATTTTTTGCATCACCAAAACCAAAACCAAAACCAAAACCAAAACCAAAACCAAAACCAACTATACACAAAGAAGATCAAAGTCTTAAAATGAAAAGCCTCACTAAATTAATTCGCTATAGAGCATCAGAAAAACTCAAGGAAGATAACTGAAAGCTAAGCCACATAACTGATGCAAAGAGGCAAAGGGACCAGCCATCTTTTTCCGACAACTCCTGACTTCCACAAAAAATAGATAATTACCTGGGCAGATGTAGAAAAAATAAACTCCATGGCTCAATAAAAATCATCGGTGAGCAGGTTTGCAAGGTTGGATATGGCTTGCGATTCAATTCTAAATACTTCTTTCGCAATATCCTGATACATATATTTTTTTCTTCCTTCAACTCTATATTTTTAGTTCAGCCAGCGAAGCTTAGACCGGCAAGTTTCGTAGAAGTTGTGATCGATAGGATGAATTAGCGTCAGTCGATGTGGCTTTTTATGAATTCGAATGACATCCCCAGGCTCAGTAATTACCTGATCGTGCCCATCACACGTTACATAAGAATGTTCGGTGTTGTGTTCACCAATAATGATTTTGAATTCACTACTACCCTCCACCACTATGGGACGACTACTAAGTGTGTGAGGGTTGAGCGGTACTACAACAATCGCATCCAGCTTTGGGTGCATAATTGGACCGCCACCAGAAAGTGCATATGCGGTTGATCCGGTAGGAGTAGACACAATCAAGCCATCGGAACGCTGCGTATAAACAAATTGCCCATCAATAAAAAGATCAAACTCAATCATGCGGATATATTCACCAGGGTGGATAACCACATCATTGAGAGATGAGCCTTTGCCAATTGGCTTCCCATCACGGGTGACTGACATATCCAACAGGAAACGGCTTTCGGCCATGTATTTGCCGGAAAGCACTTCGCCTACTTTTTGTTCGATTTCGTCAGGGGTAATATCCGTCAGGAATCCGAGGCGGCCACGGTTTATTCCCAGAAGTGGAACACTGAATTTGGCCAACGCCCTCGCAGCAGCCAGCAAGCTGCCATCACCACCAACAACAATAACCAAATCGCAGAGTTCGCCCAGCTTTTCTTTGCTGGACACCCTGGCCTTGTGGTCTACCACGTCGTTGGCGGTATTTTCCTCAAGCACGACGGAATATCCCTCGTGCTCGAGGAACGCCATCAAGCGCTTGAGCGACAGAACTGCACTATCACTTTCGGTTCGGCCTATCAGGCCGATATTCTGGAATTCCGACACCGCTCCCCCAAGGTGCCCGAACTAGGGCCAATACAGTTGGTTCACTTAACCTGGCGGAAAATCGTTTTTCTTTAAACCGCCACGAGCAACAATCTGGTTAATAATCAACCAGAACGATGCATGATGACAGGTGATTATGCCTGAGCACAATGTATGAGTCGAACGTAGGAAGCTCACGTGTTACAGAGGTCACAACATGACCATACAGGCTACTTATCAACCAGAAAGCAGCTTACCTTAACCCGTTTTTGTGACCCCCCTCCTTCCCTGCAAGCCCCCTGTATGCATCAAAAGGATGGCCTTTTGACATGACTCTTGCAGCAGACTCGTAGACCGGAGCCGCTGTGCCAACGCATAAAGCAACTTGGACGTATAGACATGGTCAAGCACCAGATTTACCTGCCTTTCCATTTGCTCCTGAAAGGTGACCAGCGCCTCACTGCTCTTACCATACCCACCGTGATGGCAGTCACCAATCAGTTCAAATTCTCGAGACTGTCGCCCCAAGGATGCCCATTTAGAGGCAGACTCCCCGATACTTTGCCCTGCATTTAGTACCGCTACGCCTACTGCCTTGGTGGTTTCAAGACCAGACGCCAGCGCCCCCAGGGTCAGGCCGGTGCCACAAGGAACCCAGCACTCTTCAAACGGCACCGGGCCGGTCTCCTGAATAACCTTGCCTAACAGCTGGACCCCTTGGGCCCCCTGACGATTTGCACCGCCCTCCGGAACAAACCAATAGTCTTCGGCGCACACCTTGCTTCTACGGCATGCGCTAGCCACGAAACCGGGCTCATGCCGCCTCCGGTAGTCAGCACGGGTCACAAACAGCAACTCCATACCAAATCGCTCGGCATCCTGCAGCATGGCGCTCAGCTCGGGAGGCCTTTGCCCCCGTATGATGCCGACGGTTTTAAAACCAAAGCGCTGCCCTGCTGCGGCAGTGGCGTGAATATGGTTGGACCAGGCACCACCACAGGTCACAATAGTGTTCCGACCCTCATCGCGCGCTTGTAGCAAGTTGTAAATTAATTTGTAGGCTTTATTGCCGGAGATCACGGGATCAATAAGATCATCCCGCCGCACCCAGAGATCAACTCCCGGGAATAGCTCGGACTGAATTTGCTGATAAGGAATGTTTCGAGCGGCATCATCAAATGCCTTGAGACTAAGCTCAGTAAGGTACCGGATCATATTACCGAAAGAGCTCTTAGGGATATTTATGCGGGCTGCGGCAATTGGCCGACTTCAAGGAAGCTTTCTCGCTGAAAGCTGATGGACTCTACCGTGTTGCCAGATTTCACCAAAAACGAGACACCCTCGATACTGGACTCGGCTGTCACTTCAGCCTCAATAGTGGGTGGGCGGCGCAGCAAAGCTTCAGGGCTAAACAGAGCCACATTGACACCATCGCCGCCGGTGGCCGGCAACTGTATCAGACCAGCTTTCAGAGCTCGGGCCGACAGCGTTTCCAACCCCTGAATCCCGCATTCCCGCATTTGCGCACCAACTCCCTGACAAAAACTGTATTGCGAAACATGTATTAGCTGCGGCCAGTGCTCCTGCCAGCCTTCACTCTGCAAGCGCACTCCAGGATTCGCACAGTATTTGGCAGAGAAAACCTGATGGTAACTGATCACAGGCTTGTCAGGCGCCTGAGACATGTCATTCAGAAACAAAAGCCTGTAGTAAGCCGCTTCAGCCAATACAGTAGCAACCGTTTTGCTGCCATAAAAGATACCGCTTTCCGCTTTGCCCCCAAACCGCGACCCCCAGGGTAGCGGAGGATAGCGAAATGGCGTGGCTAGCAGGTAATGAAGATGTTCACTACCGGGTAAGCGTGCAGGCTTACTCTGCTCCAGGAGATTCTCCAAGATTGCCTGTTTTTGCAGGCTGTCCACCAGGCTACTCGTCGCGACCTCTTCCTGAGATTCGATAATTCGGTATAAACGACCAATGAGACGAGTCGCAGAATTACGGATTTTGCCCCTCAGATCGATCAAACCTTGCCCCGCATCGCATCCAGATACGTAACAACACGTACCAGACCGTCTATACGACAGGCAAGCTCTTTGGGAATGCCATTCAGTGCACGATTGGCCGTGGCGAACCAGATTCTGGCCCCCTCTTCCCCCCCCATCAATACGAAGGCAGAGCGGTAAACGCGCACCAGCAACAGCGCCAGCTGTCCCTCAGCACTCTGAGGCTCCAAACCATTTCTTCGGCGCAGAGTGCGGTCATCCAGATGGATGATTTCACTGAGTTCTGTCTTTTTTAGACCGAGGTGATTGGCGGCATTTAGAACTGCCTCCAGCAGAACCTGATCTTCAGTAACTTGCGGAGTGTGGGCCGGACTTGCCATTTTTGCCTCCCATACCGGGGCGGTTTGGACATTTGACCAAAATATAACTAGGAAGTGGACATTTGGCAAGTTGGCGATGCCCTCCCGACAAGACAGCCTGACAAAATGAAGCAGGTCTTCAGAGGAGGAAAAGCTGGCTCAAGCCAACTGCGGGGAGCGGCTGATTCGCGACTTTGCCAGCCACCCTTCGAGAACCTTGCGGAGCCTAGAATTGCCGCGCAATTTATTCGGACCTGAGTTCTTGCATTCAGACTAAGCCATATACGAAAAAGGCCCACACTTTCGTGTGTCTTTCGGTATTCGGACGGGACTGATTCGCGGCTCTGCCGCTCACCCTTCGGGCGCCTGGCGGCGTCTCAAATTGCTGGCGCAATTTGATCGAACGGGGGTTCTTGCACGCCGATCAGCCACATACGAAAAAGGCCCACACTTTCGTGTGAGCCTTTTTCGTATGTGGCGGACCGGACGGGACTCGAACCCGCGACCTCCGGCGTGACAGGCCGGCATTCTAACCAACTGAACTACCGGTCCGCGGTAGTGCATCTCTCTATTTGCTCCTCTCTCGAAGAGGGAGAGATGGTGGGTGGTACAGGGGTCGAACCTGTGACCTACGCCTTGTAAGGGCGCCGCTCTACCAACTGAGCTAACCACCCAATCTTTTCGCTTATGGGCTGTGCCCCCTGAGCGAGGCGCATAATACCGAACTCCAAATTTGTGTCAACAATTTTCGCGCCAGATTTTACAAACTCTTTCTGCTCTTGTCCGGTAGCGCCATCAAACCTACGCTCACCAACAGCTCAATCCCGGGGCGCCTCCGGGTCAGGTTTTATAGAAACAGGCGTAGCTAACGCCTCTCTACCTTCACCTTCAACTGGCTCCGCCGCGACCTGCTCCACGGGCTGCCTGTAATCGACATTCACCTCGTGCCCTGCAACCGTAATAGTCCCCCTGCGAGGAAATAGAGGACCTTTAGGGCTTCCCATACCTGGTTCGTTGTAATTACACACCCCATCCGGGAATACCCGGCGCAGATCATCTACTCGATCAATAATTGCAGATGTAGCCACACCGTAGACACCCTTGGCGATTGCGCGCTCAACGGGTTGCAACGCACACTTAAAGACATCCCCGGTAATCGGGCCTCCAGCCATTTGCCTGGATGTACTGTAGATTGGAAAATGTGCCATGCAAGCCCCGATCGGCTGATGATTCCACTGACCATTCCATACACTTTTACCTGCCGCTATCACATTTCCCTGGTCATCGAAGCAGCGGTCTGTAGCCTCAACAGGACGATTCCCCGCCACACCACGCTCAGGATGATCCGCAATCTTTTGCATCCAGTGATCAATGATATCCAGGGCCTCGTCAATGGGGTTGTAGGCTTTATTACTAACCCAGATCAACTGATTGTCCGAGTGTCCTCGGGCCCGCTTGATCCGCTCCCGGGTGACAAACGAAGCAAGGCTATGGTGCATATCCAGTTCGCCCTCAAGGTAATGGCGCACGTCCACAATAGGAATTTCTACGTCTCCAAGAAAAACATGGCCCGAGCGATAAATTCCACGGATCGCCTCCAGGCTTGCCGCGCTTCGACGCGCCGGGTTATCGAGACTACCCAGGTTCATATTCTGCTCGCTCCAAACCGATAACTTTATCGGAAACACATCGCCATTCATGAACCAAAGGTTTTCACCGCCCTGCTCTGTAGGCGCCTTCCAGCCCCCAATGGTCGCATTAAGCTTAAGAAATTCGTCCACTCCCAAATTCCCCTGCTGCAACGCAACCAGACCATACTGAACGCCCTGATTGTCCCAGGCGCTATTGGCATACCCATTACGGCCCGAGCCATAGAATGGCCTCAGATCTTCCCAGTGGGTCCAATGGGTTTTGCGAGCTACGTCATCGGCAAAACTTTTGCTGAAGTGAACAAAATTCGGGTTGTTAACCAGTGGCACCAAGCCACGCCAACCCTGCACACATTCGGAAGCCCCGTCAGCAATATCCCGGTACCGCCCATCGAGCAAGCTCGCGGCTTTTTCGAGAACAGCAAAGCGGTGATCGAAATCTTTATGAGCCGCTAACCCCAACACTGGTGTTCTGGCCGTAACGTCTTGCCATCGGGGATTGTCGACATCCACAACATCAAAAAAATATTCCAGCGGCTCACAATCAAAGACATAAATAGTCTGACTGACCATGTCAGGATAAGAATACAGGGGCAAGGCCGCATCAATAACCCCAGGTGCATTCTGAGCAATCAGATATTGCTGGATCGCGCCACCGGACCCGCCAATGCCAACCGTATATAGAGGTTCGTCATAGAGCGCTTCAAATTGTTTTTTCAATCTCCGCGCGGTGTCTTCTGCCAGCCAAATGTTGTAGTGATTGCTGGTCTGATTTGCCGTGGAATATACAATCGCATACCCTCTCGCCAACTGATCTTCCCGGCGCTCTATAATTGCACTCTTACCTATATTTCCCTGGCGCCGCCCAACCCCGACACCACCACGAAATTGATAGATCAGGCGCCGATTCCAATTGCTGGTGTTCGGCGCTTCCGCCGTCTCTCCACTACCACGCAGGGCGGCAATTGCGTAGAAAAAACGATTGATCGTCCCCGTCTCCAGGCGCACAACAAAGTCTGTCGTCTTTCCGTTGACCGTGACCTGATCAATATCTCCCACCGCTTCCTGAAGCGGGCGAAATTTTCCGTCCCTCGCACTGCGATAAAAATAGGACACTGCGGTCTTGTGACTGCAGTCCCGGCTATAACCGACTATTTCATCGGTCTGCTTTCCCTCACCATCCAAAGCAAAGACCGGAATCCCCTCACCCTCGTGGTTATCCACCAAAGGCTGCAGGCCAGTGACATCGTTGTCTCCGCACAGGAACGGGTAGGTCGAAGGGCCGGAAAAAAGGGTCTCAACCGGACCGGTTGCACCAATAGCGATAGGAAACGGGAAATATTCTGCCGGGCGCCCGGATTTGCGGGGGTGCTCACCACTGTAAGCGGCGATCGGCTCATGGTTCAGAGCACCTTCCGGGACCCCTAGCACAGGAGCCTTCGGGACACCCGGAATTCTCGGAAGCTTCTCGTATCCATACCAGCCCCCCACTGCAACAAGCAACGCCACAGACACCGTCACCGCAGAGAGAATCCTTGCTCTCCAAGACATATTCGCCTCCATCAAAATACAGATCCCTGTATCGGCACCGGAGTGATCCTGCCGCTACTGATTCAGTATATGTGTCGCGATGGAAATCGTTGGCGAGATGGCGGAAGAGACAACTTCAAGAAATGACTGCACACTAAAACAGTCTAAAATCCAGGCCGGATATTATTTATCGGAAGGGAGAAAAAGAAGTAGAGCTCGAGGCAAATGAGGTAAAAGCACAAGTACCCAGCATTGCCGGATCATCGTTGCGATGATCCGGCAATTGAAGCAACACTACCTTAAACGATAATGCCACGCTCCTGCAGGGACTTGATGACCGCCTCGACTTCATCTTCCAGCGTCATCTTGTCGGTGCGCAAGTGCAACTCAGGGCTGACTGGCGCTTCATAAGGATCATCAATACCCGTGAAACCACGGATCTCGCCGGCCCGCGCCTTCTTGTACAGGCCTTTCGGGTCACGCGCCTCCGCCGCCTCAAGCGAACAATCAATGTAAACCTCCATGAACGGAAGGTCACTTTCTTCGTGCATCTTGCGCACCAGAGCGCGATCATCGAAGTAAGGGCTGATAAAGCTACTCAATACCACCACACCAGTGTCGGCGAACAGGCGGGAGATCTCACCCACTCGACGGATATTTTCCTGGCGATCTTCCGCAGAGAAGCCCAAATTGGAATTGATACCATGACGGATATTATCGCCATCGAGGCGGTAGCTCAGCACACCACGGGCAGCCAAAGCTTTCTCAACCGCTACAGCAACAGTACTCTTACCTGAACCGGAAAGGCCTGTGAACCACAAGGTCACACCTTTGTGTCCAAGCATCGCCGCGCGGTCACCGCGACTGATATCACCGTCGTGCCAATGAATATTGGTTGCTTTGCGTTCAGCTACTTCCGTCACTATTTATCCCCTAATCAATATAGAAAAGCGCCACCCAGCAAGTCCCCCTAACTGGAAAGCTATAAAATTAGCGCCATTATCCTTGAAAGTCCCGACACAGGTAAAGGTGACCACTAGAACAAATCGCATGAAGAAACAAAAAACCCGGCATATAGCCGGGTTTTAGGGACCAGTAAAGGTCGTATATGGGGTGGCCGACGGGTTTCGAACCCGCGACCTCAGGAGCCACAATCCTGTGCTCTACCAACTGAGCTACGGCCACCATAAAGAGGTAATCAGCGTCTTGTGGCAACACTGCTTGCCTGGCGATTTTGCCAGACCTAGCCAAACTGCCTGAGGCAGCTTTATCACCAGACTAGCTGATGAACGGATAGTCATGCGCTTGCTAGCCCGCTGCAGACTCTCACAACCTTGCCGAACACATAGCCACTATGAATAATGGCACGCCCGGCAGGACTCGAACCTGCGACCATCCGCTTAGAAGGCGGATGCTCTATCCAGCTGAGCTACGGGCGCTTGAAAACCCGGCAAATTGGTCGGGGCAGAGGGATTCGAACCCCCGACATCCTGCTCCCAAAGCAGGCGCGCTACCAGACTGCGCTATGCCCCGTTTCTCGTTTCAGAAGGTCGCCCCCCTGTTGGAGAGCGCGCATATTACTTACGCCCCCATAGGCTGTCAACGCCGCTAAGCTATTATTTTTAAAGAATTTTTAAAATAGCTCATCCTTTAATCAGATTGTTGACTGAATAGGGAAATTGTTCGCGGCCTGTGCGAAAATAGCGTCCTTTCATTAAGCTTCGCAACCAACCCCTACCAAGTCGCGCACTTGCACCATAAATCGCTGCAGGTGGCCGGCTTTATGATCAAGTTGAGTAAACTCCTATGTCTGCATTGGTTCTGGACGGAAAAGCCCTGGCTCAGAAAACTGAAGAGGAACTGTCCACGCGGGTCGCTGCCCTTAAAGAGAAGAGCGGCGGCCAGACCCCGATTCTTGCCACTATTCTAGTTGGCGATGACCCCGCATCCGCTACGTACGTAAAAATGAAAGGCAATGCCTGTCGCCGTATTGGTATGGATTCCCTGCAAGTGGAACTCCCCTCCTCCACGTCCACAGAGCAATTACTCGACAAGATTGCCGAGCTTAATGGTAACCCCAACGTACACGGGATCCTTCTCCAGCACCCGGTACCCGAGCAAATTGACGAACGCGCCTGTTTTGACGCCATCGCTCTGGATAAAGACGTGGACGGCGTAACCTGCCTGGGCTTTGGCCGCATGGCCATGGGTGAAGAGGCCTACGGCTGTGCTACCCCTAAAGGGATCATGCGTCTGCTGGAAGCCTACAATATTCCTTTGGAAGGCAAGCACGCAGTCGTAGTCGGTCGCAGCCCCATTCTCGGCAAACCGATGGCGGCCATGCTGCTGAACGCTAACGCGACCGTGACCATCTGCCACTCTCGCACACAGAACCTGGCTGATCATATCCGCCAGGCGGATATCGTAGTCGGTGCAGTGGGCCGCCCGGAGTTCATCAAGGCTGAGTGGATCAAAGATGACGCTGTCGTAGTCGACGCCGGTTATCACCCCGGTGGTGTTGGGGACATCGAGCTCGCGCCACTTGTTGACCGTGTAGCAGCCTACACGCCAGTGCCCGGTGGTGTTGGCCCCATGACCATCAATACCCTGATTTATCAATCCGTAGACTCAGGTGAACGCAAGATTGGCTAACATGAAAAGCTTGCGACTGGACAAACTGGTCAGTCAGGTCACCGATCTTTCCCGTGCAGAAGTAAAACGTGCGGCCCGACAGGGTCGCATTTCTGTCAATGGTGAAGTCGTTGAAGATCCGGCACAGAAAGTCCTCGAATCAGATGATGTTGCACTGGACGGAGACTCCCTGCAGGAGCCCGGCCCGCGATACTTCATGCTCAATAAACCACTCGGATATGTCTGCGCTACGAAAGACAGCGAGCACCCGACAGTACTCGATCTGATCGACGAGCCCAACAAGCAGAAACTGCACATTGCCGGCCGCCTCGACATTGATACGACCGGCCTCGTCCTGATTACCGATGATGGCCAGTGGTCACACCGTATCACTTCACCGCGCCACCACTGTGAAAAGACCTATTACGCCCTGCTGGCCGAAGGCATCGATGACAGCGCAATCGAGAAGTTTGCCAAGGGGATCTGGCTGAACAACGAGAAAAAGCGCACCAAACCCGCCAAGCTCGAAATCCTGTACCGCAACGAAGTCCGGATTACGATCAGCGAGGGCCGTTACCACCAGGTCAAGCGCATGTTTGCAGCGCTGGATAATCGCGTACTGGAACTCCACCGTGAGCGCGTCGGAGATATCGTGCTGGACGAAGATCTGCCTGAGGGAGAATACCGGGCCCTCACCAGCGAGGAAATCAGCGGCATGAACGCTGGTTCGGATACAGGCTCACAGGAAAGTTAACGCACGATGCTCGCCCTACTTTCCCGCCTGGTTTCCCAGGCTTCGGATAAGACCCTCTGGATTGCCGATGAAAATAGCAAGCCACTATTACAACGCGGCCTGACCTATCGCGGCGCACTGCTCAGCAACCGCTGGGATATCGTAAAGCAGGCGCAAGCCTGTGGGATCAAGTCACACTTCAGTGACTTTGATCTCGCCGCCTGCTCCCAAGACGTTCAGCAGATTATTTACCCGGTATCCAAAGAGAAAGCCGCCGTTCACCACGTCATCAATGCCGCAGCAACTACGTTGCCTGTTGGCGGTGAACTCGTTCTGCTCGGTGAAAAAAGCAGCGGAATCAAAACCTACGCGCAAAAGGCCGCGCAGCGCTGCCAGACAGCAAAAAACCTCCAGAAACACGGTAATGAGTATCTGAGCATTTCCACCGTAAACCCTGAGAGTGCAAATGGTGTCGCACTGGATGACAGTGATTACCTGACCCTGCAACAACCGGCGGCGCTCGGTGGCCTGTACTCCAAACCGGGGCAATTTGGCTGGAACAAAGTCGATGTCGGCAGCGCACTACTTGCAGAACACTTTCCGTCTTCCCTGCCTGAAGGTCAGGCAAACATCGTAGATCTCGGTTGTGGATACGGTTACCTGAGCGCACGTATCGCGCAACTTGGCGACTACAGGATTACCGCGACGGACAACAATGCTGCCGCTTTGCGTTCCTGCGCGGAAAACTTTGAGAAGCTGGACATAAAGGGCAATGTATTACCCGGAGATGCCGGGTCAGAGATCCCAGCCAACAGTGCAGACTTGGTGATCTGCAACCCGCCATTTCACCAGGGCTTCCAGGTAGAAGGTGATCTTACAGACCGTTTCCTGGAACAGGCAGCAAGAATCCTGCGCCCGCAGGGTAAGGCACTGTTCGTGGTGAACGAGTTCATTCCGCTTGGCAAGAAAGCACAGCGCTTTTTTTCCACGTCAGAGTGTCTGGAAAAATCGAAGGGTTTCTGTATCTACAGACTGACGAAGCAGTGAGTCTGAAACAACCAATGGATCATTAGCAAATCGAATACGGGCTAATAATCGCGCAGATTAAACAGATTCATGGAAAGCGTGTGCTCTTCCAACTCCTCAAGTTCAAGCAGACGCTCCAGGGCGTGCTTTGCGGAGGGAGTATCGACACCATGAAGCAGGTCCCGGTACTGATCCGCCAGGTAAATTTCTATTTCCATCGCTACCTGGCCGATGGCTTCGACATCGCGAATATCGAGATTGCGCAGCCGCTGCAGAAACTCGGGTTCTCGCCCCTCGGGTGCAAATTGCACCCAGGTGTGCAGGGCGCCTTCACCAATATCCTGGCGAAAGTTTTCCAGCGTATGAATCATGGACTCCTCTCGCCGCTTCAACTGATCCAGCAGCAAGCTGGCGCGCTCGTCCGCCGCCAACTGTTCAAACTCTTCGTACTGCTGGCTTAACTTCGAGTGGAACTCCCTCCCCTCCTGAATCACATCCTCCAAGGTTTTGTAGCGCATCAACGAATCCCGGGAAAACAACTGCCTAAAATCAGTATAGACTCAGGGATCGATAACACGCCAACCAAAATCACCGTAAGGGGCGAAGACGCGATTCCAGCCTGCGCTGGGGATTCTCCGGGTTCAAAGGTGCAGGAGCCCGACTGGTTAGCGCCCGTCGACTCAAACCCTGACGACTAAATATACCGATGCAGTTGTTGTAACCCGGGTGCTCGGCCGTCCAGCAACCCTTTAATTGCTGCCGAATGGCTCCCGTTCGCCAACCGCTCTGCAGCAGCTCTTTCCTACTGGCAAAGTTGCTTACCAGTAGGCCTGTCGTATTAAGTAACCCCAGAAGCTTGCCACACCAGGTAATATCTGCGTCGATTGCCCGGGCGGCAATACCATCGACATGACCGAACAGGTCATCAATTACCAGATCGAAACGGGCGCTTTCCGCCAGTGCCAATTGGTCATCCACAAACACACGCGCATCAGCACACTCAAGTCTCGCCCCTTTGACACCAAAGAAACGCCGGGCCACATGCAGATGATTGCGATCGATATCAACGCCGACGATCTCTTCCGGCGCCAGGAATTGCTGGATCAGTCGGATGACTGCCCCACCGCCGACCCCCAGAACCAATACTCGCCGAATCTGCTCAGCGGGCACAAAGAAGGCCGGCAACAATAACAGCTCCCACAATGACCCCTTCAGGGGGTCACGGGGATTCCACTGGGAGTGGAAAACCCCGTTGCTATACAGCCGAACACTCGCACCGTGTGTGCGAACCTCATAACAGCTTTCCGCCGTCTGTTTTTGCCAGAGCAGAGCCATTGAGCCTCAATCAGTAGGTAGATCGCTGAGTTCGAGCAGAGTACGGGCAAAGGCTTCTATCCCCGCCAGGTCTGCCTCATCAAAGCGCCCGACTGTCGGGCTGTCGATATCCAGCACACCGAGACAATGTTCACCACTGTACAGCGGAACCACAACCTCCGACGCAGACACCGCATCACAGGCAATGTGCCCCGGAAATTCGTGTACATCTTCAACCAATTGAGACTGACCGGTCGCGACAGCCGTACCGCAAACGCCCTTACCTACCGGTATACGTGTACAGGCAGGCTTACCCTGAAAGGGGCCAAGCCCCAACTCTTCACCACGCAGGAAATAAAACCCTGCCCAGTTAATGTCTGGCAGCTCCATAAAGAGCAGCGCACTGGCATTGGCAGTATTGGCCAGCCAGTCGCGCTCATCCGACAGCAAACCGGTCAGTTGCGCACACAGGGAGTCATAAAATGGGGAAAGCGCTGTAGCCATAAAGAGCACCAATAAAAACCAAAAGCCAAAAACGAAGAACCCGCGAAAACTCGCGGGCTCTTTATAGGCGATCGTAGGATGAAGTCAAATATCAGTGTTCACTGATACGGATCAGTCACTGGCTCGTCAGTGCCACCGGACTGCGACTCGTAAGTTTCAGCATCTACCGTGGGTTTCGCCCACTCACTCTCTTCCGGACTCTCGCCACGGCCGTGAATAGCTGGCGTACTGACGGTAACATCACCAACCGAAAACTCCTGGGACTTCCTGGCCGACTGCGGTGCAGGCCGGCTGACAGGGGCAGATGGATTAGTGTCTACCTTGCTGTGCAGTACCCGGTTGGCAACCGCGCCAAGATTCGGCCGGCGGCGCTCCGCCAGCTTTACCGCTTCCAGCTCGGCATTCAGCCGGTTAATTTCCGCCTGCATATCGCCCACTTTGGCCTGTAGATCGGTGATCTGTGTCAGCACCCCTTTTACTTTACGGCTTTCCTGCTCATAAAGCACAGCAGCTCCGCCAAAAGCCAGCGCGAAAACAACCAAAATCGAAAACTGACGCATCCAAGCCTCCCCTGCTCAAGTGCAAATCAACTAGAAAGTAACATATCCCGACGAATTCTACCGGAACACAGGCTATGTTCCGCGAACTAGCGCGGAAAACGCAAGTACAAAGCGTGACCAGAAATATGATTACCGGCTGACCTATGCCTCTTCAAGCAGTTCCAGAAAGTCCAGGTTCGCCTGCTGCCTGATCATGCGACGGTGGTTCGCCCACAGCTCTGCAATTTTTTCCTGGTTGCAGATCTTGCGATCCACATATACCCGGGTATTCAACTCACCCACCGGGGTCGGGCTCGGACACTTGCTGAATACAAATTGGTTGGAGATAAGGTCCATGAATGGACCGGATTTGCTGCTGGGCATAATGAACAGCAGCTGCAAGCCCAGCGTCTCCGTCAGATACCGGATCACTTCACGTGATCGCGACTCATCCATTTTCGAGAACGCCTCATCCACCAGCACCATCTTCAAGTGGCTATTGCCATCATTGAAACGGAACGCCGAGGTAACCGCCGCTGAGCGGATGATGTAAGCTGGCGTTTCCAGCTGACCGCCCGAACCCGTGCCGTACTGGCTCAGTGCAATCGGCTCCTTACCTTCCGGCTCCTTGTAGATCTCATAGTTGCGATAATTGCGGTAGTCACTGATTCTGTCCAGCTCGCGGCGAGCCACCTGCTCGTCTTCGCTCAGCAGCATATTCAGCAATCGATCGCGAACCTTCTGGTATTTCGGCGCAAGCTCCGCATCGAACAGGCTCTGCTCTTCCCCCAGGTTCGGCAGGTCAATCACCGCTTTAAAGAAGCCCCAGTACTCCTTGAATTCCGGTACCCAACGGTAATCGAAGCGGAAACGCTCACGATCGGCACCAAATCGATGGTGCTCCAGCTCCAGGTTCAAGTCGTCCAGTACCCGTTTACCATCGTTAATGGACTGGTAAATGGCGTGGCACAAGTGCGTCACAAATGTGGTATTGAAGGACTTTTTCAACCCCTGCAATTGTTCATGGCGCTCCACCAACAAGTTATTTTTCAGCCGGTTACGCAGTGACGTCAATTGATCGACCAAGCGGCAAACGAGCTTGAATTGCCCCTCGTTATGCCCACTGGCGAAATCCGGATCAAATGACAGCGTGTCGCCGGCGCTGCAATTACTGTTGTAGTGCATTACGCCGTTCAGCAACTGGTGGCTATATTTCTGCAGCAAGCCTTGCCATTCAACAATATCCTGGGAGAAGTCGAAACTGTCCCCAGCCCCTGCCGCCTGCTCGTCGGCCCGCGCAAGTACAGCCTCCGAATCAAAATCCGGGGCAAGCTGGCCAATCCTCTGTACCGCCGCCTCGCTATCCGAAAGAGACTCGTCCAGGCTGTCCAATTGGGCACTGAGCGCTTTCAGGGTTTTCTCAACGTTTTCCAGATCACGCTCAAGCTTACCTTCCTGCTTCTGCAGTGCTGCCTGTTGCTGCCGCTCGGCCTCCAGCTTGTCGAGCAATTCATTCGCCTGTTGCTCAAGCTCGATGCCGTCCTGCAAATCAAGGTTGGCGAGAGCCTGCTCGGCGCTGCGCCACTGGCGCTGCGCCGCAAGCGCAGCGTCTACCGGCTCGAGCAGTTTTAGCGGCTCCAGACTGCGTACCGCCGTCGCGAGTTTGCGTATTTGCTGCTGCTGCCCGTTAACCTGACCTGCCTCTTCCAGCAGGTGCTCCAGAGCTTTCTGCTGTGCTGCCAGTGCACGTGCGCGGGCGCCCTGACCAAAGACCAGTTCACCATCATCAATATCACAGCGCCACATGCTGTAGTTACCACTGGCGAGCCCTTCCGGGGTCAAACCACGGCGGGTACTCTTCAGCACATCCGCACCCGCCACCTGAAGAACGGAGCCATAGGACGCTCGTAAATAGTACTCGGCGGTCTTGTGACTGAAAGACATCAGCTCAACTATCGAATCCCCCGGCGTATCCAGCCGTTCCGCATCCCGGCGAGCCTTGTCGCCCTGAATGACCCGGGCACGATTGCTGCGGCCCGGCATGGCGCGCACGATGCGGATAGCCTCTGCCTCGTAGTCCGGATCGACAATAATCGAAAAGCGCGCACCCCCGAGGTAACCCTCAATGGCCATCTGCCAGCGGTCCTCAAGCACCTCTACGAAATCGCACAGCACCTGGGGCTCAGCCTGCGGACACTGTTCGCGTATGGCCGAAAGGGCCTGATCCACGTATTGCGGGTAGCGCACACGATTGGATTGCAGGTGCTGGATACGAGCCTCCTGGGTATGCAATTGCTTCTGCAGCTGCTGGACTTTCAGCTCCCCCCGAGAAACCAGTTCCGCCACCTGTTCTTTTAACGTCGGGCGCCCGGACTCCGACTCCAACAGCAGCTCAACCAATCGGTTCTGTACAGTTTCGGCAGCCGCCACCTGCTCTCGCAGGGACTCCTGTGCCGAAAGGTCGATCCAGTCCTTACCTAAAAGTCCCTGCACTTCCGGCAGGTCGTCCGCACGAGCGACTCCCTTGATGGATTTAACCAGTCCTTTATCGCTCAGAACCGGCAGCTCCAGACTGGCTGATGTGCTGCTCAGCAAACCCAGCAACTCATCCGCCGCCGAGCGGTTCGCGGCAAATACGCGGTGCTGTGCCGACAGGGGCGCACCTAGCGCGGATAGTTCGCGCTGGGCCAGCGAAATTTTCTGGCCGAGTTCATCTTTGCTGCGCAGTGCGGCAATACCCTGGCGCTGTGCCTGAATGGAAACCAGCTGCTCGTTCAGGTCGCGGCTGCGGTTTTCCGCCTGCTGCAGCTCCTGCGCAGTACGCGCAAGTTCGGCCCGGGTATCCTTTTGCCGATTTTTACCTTCTAGATACGTTTTCTGGACGCGCAATTGCTGGTGCTTGGCCTGCAGGTACTCCTGGATACGCAGCTGTTGCCACTGATCGGTATACAGGTCTGCGGACTCAGCAATTTTCTGCAGCGCACCTACCCGTTCGACAATCTCTCGCGCTTCCTGCTCCATGCCGTGAATCGTCTTCATCAGCTCGGAAACAGAGCGGATGGCATCGCCGAGATCGCGCTTCTCGAGCACTTCCTGGGCTACAAAATCATTGATACTTTTTACCGGCTTGTACGCCATAAAGTTGGCGAATGTTCGTGCAGCATGCATCGCCTCCCGGTCTGGTACCGCGTCCTTGCGCCCCCTGAAGGCGCCGTACAAACGGCGCAGGTAGGCTTTCTTTTTGTCGTACTGCTCTACCTTGTCAAACTGTTTGCTTGCAATACTGTAGAACTTGTCCAGCGGCAGTAAATGCTTGCCATCCTTGTATTCCTTGACGAAGTCACCAATTGCCAGTTGTTCGCCGGGCAAAATGAAAAACTTGAGAAGGTCCTGGCGTGCCTGCGCAGGCTTGCTGCTGGTATCCAGGTGGGCCCGTATCGCCATGATTGCGGCAAATGGCTCACCGTCTTCCCCTTCAGTGGGAAAAAAGTTACCCGCGATATAACAATCTGTCGGTTGCAGACGCGCATAGCTGCCGTCGTCACAACCAAGCACATACGACGCCAGTGTTCGTACCTGCTTGCCGCCGCGGCCGCGCTGGGTGGTTTCATCCTGGCCAGGGTTGAACGTGAACAGCGTATCGTGGGCCGCCGTCATTAAAGTCTGTATCGCATCCGCGGCCGTTGTTTTACCGGAACCGTTGCCACCGGAAAACAGGTTGATGGGGCCGAACTCATATTCGAGTTGCGGAATATTGCCCCAGTTTATGAGGATGAGTTTTTTCAGAAACATGCGACTTCCGCGTGTTCAACAGGTGGATTGATTCATTAATTGCGCAGCCCGAAATCGGACCATCAGGATTCCGGGCCGTTAAAGAGACTGTGATCTTCGGCTGACGGGGTAATACGCGAGCCAGAGTCGTCTTCAGGCATCGGCGCCTTCGCTTCGCCGTCCAGCAACTGCTGCAATGTCGCTTCACTGACAAACTGTGCGATGGTCGGGCGCACTCGCAACAGGATTTCAGCGGCGGCTTCATTATCTTCCCCCGCAACCTGAATCAGGCGTAGCTGGCGGAGTTTTTTCAGCAGCTGTTTGCGATCGGCCAGTTTGTCCGGCAGCGACATTTTGAGGAGATTGCGCAGGCCAAGTTCAAGCGCCTCCAGGGAAAGTGCCACGCAGCCCTGGTCGTCGACCTGCCCTTCGCGCAGGGATTTGTCATACTCCACCCGCAGCACCAGGATCGCCGCCACTTCCTGTTGCGTAAGCCGCGCGCGAAATCCCCCGTGATGAGGCTCCTCCTGGTCGGGCATTCCGGGCACTTCGGCGCCAGGCGGAAATACGCGAATAAACTGAAAGCGGCTGTCATGCTGCAGGCGCAACCCCAGTGGCGACAGCCATTCGCGAATCAGCGGCTCGCAGCGCTGAAAGCGATCGTACAACACGGTTTCAACATTGCTCTCATCACGGCATATCACTCCGTAATCCAGCAAGCGCACTAACAGTTCGGAGAATTCAGTACGCGTCAGCCGACACTGGGCCAACGCATCTTCCAATGCCTGTTCAATCACGATGTTTCAGCTCAAGTGTGTATTCGTCAATTTGGTCAAAGTACTCATTTCTGGCCACTTCGCCAGTAAAAGTCACTTCCATAAAAGGACCGGATCCGTCCTGTGAAACCGCCGCAGCTTCCAGCGCATGGCTCATGGTGAGCAGGTCGCGCGCATCCTTGAGCGGCAAGTCGCGACTGTTCACCCGTTGCCCACTCCCGAGCGCCGTACTCAGGTAGTTCCGGAGGTCACCGCTATTGAAGTTAAACGCCTGATCCAGCAGTTGCTGCAGCACAATACCGCGCTGGCTCTCCTCCGAGAGAGCAGCATGCTCTTCAACCAGAGTATTTACCGGTGCCCGGCGATTGCGCTGCCACAGCTGAGTCTGTTTCGGGTCGAACAGGCGTAACTGGAAGGCAGCGAGCTGCTCTCCCAGCTGACCGAGTATCGCATCGCGCCCGCCGGACTGGCCAAGCTCCTGACACAGGTCTGTAAACGCGCCCTCGGTATTGCTCTGTAAATAGCTCAACTGGCGAATGATGATTTCCGCCCGTTTGGTAAAGCCCTGCAATGCGTGACGCAATGCTGGAAGTTTCACTTCGCAAGCCCGACGCATACGATCCTCAATGGTATTCAGCATCAACCATAAAATGGACTGCCCTTCGCTCATCAGCTCCGGTAACTGCTGACGCAAACGCTGCTCCCACTCGGCCTTTTTTGCATTGTCCTTGCGCCGAATCTGACCGATAACCTTACCGATGGAATCGCGGTGTTTTTCAACACTGTCTGCAGACAGGCGGATTGCCAAATCAGGCTGAAAGCGACTTTCCATAAACGAGAAGAACTCGTCCGTGGCCTGCTGCACAAGGATATGCGCCTCCACTTCCCGCACCAGTTCCCGCTTACGCTCTTCCAGCTCAGCGATCATGTCAGTGAAATCGGCAACAATGCGCTCGGAGTATTCCCAGGCATCGACAAGGTCGTAGACCTCGCCACGACTGGCGAAAGCTTCCAGGGCATTCAGGGTGTTACGGGTATTGCGGTGCCGGGTACGCACTCGGGTGCTGTTCAGCTCCACGAGTGGCTGGGTAAACAGACGGCCGCGGCGGCTGAAAGGATAAGACACGGTAAGCGAGGCGGAATCGACCAGCTTTTCCAGCCAGCCAAACTCCACCAGGCTATTAAGGACCCACACCGCCTGTTCACGTGGGCCACGGAAACGCCCCTCCGGTTCATCACCGCCGTCGCTGTCCAGCTGGGGTGCGCGGGTTAACGCTTCGGCAAAGGTTTCGAGAATTTGCTCGCGGCTGAGCGATTCGCCGTAATCGGCCTTGGCCGTATACAGGCGCTCATACAACAGGCGCAGGCATTCCACCACCTGCTCACGGTATTTACCAGTCAGAGGTCGGAAGAAGTGCTGATAGGAGTCTGCAAAGAACAACGTGCAGATTTCCGCTTACTTTTCGGGCTTCTGGTTCAGTACGCAGTATTTGGTGTAGTCACCAGCGTCATTGAAGCTCCACTCGCCTTTCGGGATTCCATCCATTTTTTTACACCAGGCGTCAGAACCACGCTTGGGTTCGCAGGCGGTCAGGGTAAATACGGCGAGAGATGCAGTGATGATGGTCAGAAATTTTTTCATGGTCTTGCAACGATTTTCATTGTTATTTGTTCAAGGGACCTGAAACCAGGCCCCTTACGATTCGCGAAATAAGATTACTCGCGTCGCCACTTGGTTCCCTCTCGGGAATCTTCCAGCACAACGCCGCGGGCTTTCAATTCCTCACGGACTTCGTCGGCACGCGCATAATTTTTATCCAGCTTGCTCTGCTGGCGCTCTGCAATCAGCGCCTCGATTTCTTCCTCGCTGATTTCATCGCCACCACGGGACTGCTTGAACCAGGCTTCCGGATCCATCTGCAGAATGCCAAGCATCGCGCCGGCCGATAGCAGCTTGCCTTTGAATGCCGCCTTATCCGCATCTTCGGCTTTGTTCAACTCTTTCGCCAGCTGGTGCAACTCACTGATCGCAATCGGGGTATTCAGGTCGTCGTAGAGGGCGGCGAGAAATGCGGATCCTTCCAGGTCCACGTCCACCGGCTCAACGCTCTGGGTATCGCGCAGTGCGCCATACAAACCATCCAGCGTACGCCACGCCTGATCCAGCAAATCCGCGCTGAAATTCAATTCGGAACGGTAATGGGCGGAAAGCAGTGCAAAGCGCAATACTTCACCTGGATACTGCTCCAGAAGGTCGTTAACCATGCGGAAATTGCCCAGAGACTTGGACATTTTCTCGCCTTCGATATTCACGTAGCCGTTGTGCATCCAGTACCGCACAAAGTCGGTACCATTGGCGCAGCAGCTCTGGGCGCGCTCGTTTTCATGGTGCGGAAATGTAAGGTCCCGGCCACCACCGTGAATATCAATGGTGTCGCCGAGGTGCTTCTTGATCATCGCCGAACACTCAAGGTGCCAGCCCGGCCGACCGCGACCCCAGGGACTATCCCAGCCGGGCTCGTCGTCAGATGAAGGCTTCCACAGTACGAAGTCACCGGCGTATTTCTTGTACGGGGCAACTTCTACCCGCGCCCCGGCGAGCATATCGTCAAGGGAGCGCTTGGACAGCTTGCCGTAGTCGTCCATGGACTCCACCGCAAAAAGCACATGTCCATCCGCCTCGTAAGCGTGACCTTTTTCGATCAGGTTTTCGATCATGGCGATCATTTCCGGCAAGTGCTCGGTGGCATAAGGCGTGATGTCCGGCTCAAGGTTGTTGAGCGCAGCCATATCGTCAAAGTATGCCTGGGCATAACGGGCCGTCAGCGCGGCGATATCTTCGCCGTTCTCACGCGCAGCCTTCATGATTTTGTCGTCGATATCGGTAATGTTGCGCGCGTACGCCACATCTTTGTACAGCGTCTTCAACAGACGGTACAGGGTATCGAATACCACCACCGGTCGCGCATTGCCGATGTGAACACGGTTGTACACCGTAGGACCACATACGTACATGCGTACACGGTCCTCAACCAGCGGCTTGAAGGGCTCTTTCTTTCCGGAAAAGGTGTTGTATATCTGTAGAGACATTTCTGCTCACAATCATTTTTTACTGGTTGGCGCGCGCTCGATTCAAGTGTGCGCGCCATATTCAGGTTCCGTACGCAACGGGCCGCTTACTTGTTCTGTTCCTTCGCCCAGGAATCACGCAGCCCGATCGTGCGGTTGAACACCGGCTGCTCCGCGGAGCCATATTTGCTGTCGCGACAGAAGTAGCCATTGCGCTCAAACTGGTAGCCTTGCTCGGGCTTGGCTTCCGCCAGACCAATCTCGGCCTTGCAGCCGGACAGGATCTTCAGGTTGTCCGGGTTCACCGATTCCAGGAAATTCTTGTCGCCGACATCCGGGGATTCATCATTGAACAGACGGTCGTACAGGCGTACTTCGCAGTCCACATGGTTCTCAGCAGATACCCAGTGAATCACCCCTTTCGGCTTAACGCCGTCTGCCGGGTCCTTGCCCAGGGTATCCAGATCTACAGAGCACAGTACCTCGACGATTTCGCCGGCGTCGTTCTTGACCACCTCGTCAGCCTGAATCACGTACGCATTGCGCAGGCGTACCTTTTTGCCCAATACCAGACGTTTGTACTTCTTGTTGGCTTCCTCGCGGAAGTCTTCCTGCTCGATGTACAGAGTTCGGGTAAACGGTAGCTCGCGAGCCGGCAGGTCATCACGCACCGGGTGGCCCGGGGCCGTCAGCATTTCCTGCTGGCCTTCCGGGTAGTTGGTCAGCGTTACCTTTAACGGCTCCATCACACACATGGCGCGCGGGGCATTTTTGTCCAGGTCATCGCGGATAGCGTATTCCAGCATGCCCACATCGACCGTTGAGTCCGAGCGGGTAACACCGATCATTTCGCAGAACTGACGAATTGAAGCCGGAGTTACACCTCGGCGACGCAAGCCGGAGATGGTCGGCATACGCGGATCGTCCCAGCCGTCGACAAAGCCCTCATCCACCAGCTGCTTGAGCTTGCGCTTGGACACCACGGTGTAATTCAGGTGCAAACGGGCAAATTCGTACTGGCGGGGGCGAGCCGGCACCGGCAGGTTCTCGATAAACCATTCATACAGCGGTTTGTGGTCTTCAAACTCCAGAGTACAGATGGAATGTGAGATCCCCTCAATCGCGTCGGACTGACCGTGGGCGAAGTCGTAGCTTGGGTACACGCACCATTTGTCACCGGTCTGGTGGTGCGCCATCTTTTTGATGCGATAGATGATCGGATCACGCAGGTTGATATTCGGCGCAGACATATCGATTTTGGCGCGCAGACTGCAGCTGCCCTCGTCCAATTCGCCCGCCGTCATGCGCGCAAACAGATCCAGGTTCTCGTCGACCGAGCGCTCGCGATACGGGCTGTTGGTGCCCGGCTCCTTAAGAGTACCGCGATGAGCGCGCGCCTCTTCCGGAGACAGGTCACACACGTAGGCCTTACCCTCTTTGATCAGGTGAATGGCCCACTGGTGCAGCTGGTCGAAATAATCCGAGGTGTATTTCGCCTCTCCGGCCCACTGGAATCCCAGCCAGGTTACGTCGCGCTTGATCGCGTCCACGTATTCCTCGTCTTCTTTCGCCGGGTTGGTATCGTCAAAACGGAGGTTGCACTGGCCACCGAACTCTTTGGCAAGGCCGAAGTTCAGGCAAATCGATTTTGCGTGCCCGATATGCAGGTAGCCATTGGGCTCCGGCGGAAAACGGGTGGTCAGCTCGCTAACCCGGCCCTCGGCCAGGTCTTCACGAATGATGTTCTGTAAAAAGTGAGCGGGCTTGCTCTCGGATGTCATAGCTTTCTCTATTTATACAGCTGTTCTAACTAAGCGGCCGATTATAACGCAGATGGCTGGCGCCGCATGGGTTTTCATCGGTGCGCCCCCAAAGCCGGGGACAGTTTGCGTAGGCCGGCGTTCAGAGTATCATGCCGCCCCAAACTGACCCGGACAGGACAAATTATGATCACCCTGCATACCACCTACGGCGACATCGCCATCGAACTGAACTTTGACAAGGCGCCGAAAACCGCAGCCAACTTCCTGCAGTACTGCCGCGACGATTTCTACACCGGCACCATTTTTCACCGGGTAATCAACAACTTCATGGTTCAGGGCGGCGGCATGACCCCGAACATGGACCAAAAGGCTACCCGCGACGCCATCGAAAACGAAGCCGACAACGGCCTGAAAAACGACACCGGCACCCTCGCGATGGCCCGCACCATGGACCCGCACTCCGCCACTGCGCAATTCTTCATCAATGTGAACGACAACGACTTCCTGAACTTCCGCTCCAAGGACGCCCAGGGCTGGGGTTACTGCGTGTTCGGCAAAGTTGCTGAAGGTATGGACGTGGTCAACAAAATCAAGGAAGTTGCCACCGGCAGCAACGGCTTCCACCAGGACGTACCGACCGAGACCATCGAAATTACCGGCGTCACAGTTTCAGACGCTTACGCCGATAAGTAATTAACGGCACACGTATCGGGCCAACCTATGGAAAACGGGCGGAGCATTCAGTGACCAGCTTTATCATTTCAGACTTACATCTGGACGAATCCCGCCCGGCGCTCACCCGCGCCTTCTTCGAATTCCTGCACGGGCAAGCTGCCGGCGCTGATACCCTGTACATCCTGGGCGACTTCTTCGAAGTATGGATCGGGGACGACGACGATGCGCCCCTGGCGGAATCCGTCGCGCGCCAGCTGAAAGCCTACAGTGATCTGGGCACTGCGGTGTACCTGATGCACGGCAATCGCGATTTCCTCCTCGGCAGTGATTACGCAGCGCGCTGCGGGGCCACCCTTGTGCCCGACCCGAGTGTGGCAAAACTGGGTGGCGAGCAGGTTCTGCTTATGCATGGCGACAGCCTGTGCACCCGCGACCTGGAGTATATGGCGTTTCGCGACCAGGCCCGCAACCCGCAGTGGCAACAGGCGTTGCTGGCCAAGCCACTTGCGGAGCGCCGCCAGATCGCCACGCAGATCCGCGCCGTTTCCAAGTCTATGAACAGCAACAAAGCCGAAGACATTATGGATGTCACTCCGGATGAAGTTGTGTCGATCATGCGCGAGTTTGACGTGCAGACCCTGATCCACGGTCACACCCACCGCCCTGCCCGTCACCAGCTGAACATTGACGGCAAGCCCGCACAGCGAATAGTGCTCGGTGACTGGGGCGAACTCGGCTGGTGTATCCGCGCCGATGAAAATGGACTTGAACTCCTGCACTGGCCCACGGCATCCTAAGGCAAACCAAGCGCCTGCATTGCCGGCATCGGTATCCGGTTGATACCGGGTATTCCACGGATTCGGAGCCTTTCCTTTGCCTCACCTGAATTCACTCTACAAACGCGTCCTGATCCTTGGCGGATATGGCACATTCGGCGCGCGCATCGCCGAACTTCTCGCCAACGAACCCAATATCCAGCTGGTCATCGCTGGCCGCGACCGCTTTAAGGCCGACCTGCTCGCAAGCCAACTGCGCGAGCGCTTCCCCGAGGCACATTTTGAAGGGTTACGACTGGACCACGAGGCAGTCAATTTCGCGGGCCAGCTAGCCGCACTCAACCTTGACCTGCTAATCCACTGCGCCGGCCCCTTCCAGGGTCAGGATTACCATATCGCCGAGGCCTGCATTAATAGCTGCACCGCCTACATCGATATTGCCGATGCCGGCGACTTTGTGTGCAACATCGAAGGGCTGGACAGCAACGCACGCGCAGCCGGCACCGTTGCCATCAGCGGCGCCAGCAGCCTCCCGGCACTCAGTTCCGCCGCCATCAAACGGCTCGCAGCCCCATTCCACACCGTGGAAAGCATCGAAATCGATATAGCACCCGCACACCAGATCAGCCGGGGCCTCGCGACAGTCCGCTCGGGCTTTGAATCTCTGGGAAAAGAATTCGTCATCACGCGCAACGGCCAATCCCACACGACATTTGCCGGAGACGAACTACGCCAGGTCGACACAGGACACCCGGTAGGAAAACGATGGGTATGCAATTTTGATGTGCCCGACCTCCGCCTGATCCCGGCGGCACTGCCACAAATACAAAACCTGCGCTTTGGTACCGGTGTCCAACCGCGTCCACTGCAATTGGGCCTGGCGCTCTGCGCACAACTGGCACGCATTAAATTACCAGACACGATTCCACCACTGCTTCCGCACCTGGCAAAAGCCGGTCACTGGCTTGCAGCACGCTGGCCCGGAGGCAGCCCGCATGGCGGCATGCAAGTGAAAATTAGCGGGACCACTGACCATGAGACACTCGCCGCGTCCAGCTGGCAGGTTCTCGGATTGAATGGGGACGGCCCATGGATTCCGGCTGCGCCGGCCGCGGCCATGGCCCGAAAGATATTGAGAAAGGAATACAGCACCAGCGGGGCGAGGCCCTGCTGGCAACTGTTAGAGCTGGAAGAAATCCTGGAAGAGCTGACCCCGCACGCAGTGGTCAGCCGGTTTGATACACCGCAAAGCGCCCGCTGACGCGGAGCTTTGCGGCGATCTCACACAACTGCAGCCTACTTACGCCGCCCCACTTGGTAACGCAGCGATATCAGGCCCATCCGGTTGCTGCAAGGCAACCTCCGCAGCTTTCAATGCTTCAAAGCGGTCCTTGAAAGACCCCTGTGCAGGCAACCTTCCGTTCAAGCCCTTCAGAACCTTATGTACTTCGTCGTTCATGCCGGCGAGATACAACTGCTTCCCACTGTCACGGGCATCTGTGGCAATCGTCTCCACCGCCAGTGCTGCGGAAAGATCCAGGAACGGTACCGCGGAAAAATCGAGGATCAGGATCTGCGAGCCGGATGCACTCTGCTCCCGCACATGGTGACCGAGGTCTGCAGCCGCGCCGAAACTCAGCGGGCCACTGAACTCGAACAGTGCGATGCGATCGCGATTACGCGACAGAATTGCCCGCTCTTCCTCAGAGTCCAGATGCTCGGGCAGGTTACGCAAATGCTCGATTTGCAGGCGCGCCACCTGCTTTACATAAGCGAGCGCTGCCAAAACCACGCCTACACCCACAGCGGTGATCAGGTCGACAAAAATAGTCAATCCAAGTACCAGTACCATCAACAGTAGATCCCAGCGGGGGCCCTGGTGAGCACGCTTGAGGTAGCTCCAGTCGATGATATCGAGGCCGACTTTAACCAAAATACCCGCCAGCACCGCCTGCGGGATATTTTCCGCCAGAGGCCCGAGACCCAGAGCCACCGCCAGCAACACCAGCGAGTGAACCATGCCGGAAATACGGGTCTGACCACCAGAGCGGATATTGACTACGGTACGCATAGTGGCACCTGCACCAGCGATACCGCCGATGAAGCCCGCCGCCGCATTACCGATTCCCTGACCAATCAGCTCTTTGTTGCTGTGGTGACGGGTACGGGTCATGTTATCCGCCACCAGCGAGGTCAGCAGACTGTCCAGTGAACCCAGAATAGCCAGAATAATCGCCGCTTCGACCACCAACATGATCTGGTCACCGCCGAATACCGGCATATGCAGCTCTGGCAAACCGGTGGGGATACTACCGAGTACCGGCACATTCAGTGCAAAGAAAGCGACCAGCGTACCCGCAATCAGCGCCGCCAGGGGCGCGGGCACATAGCGCCCCCACTTCGAGGGCCACAGGTAAACCATCGCCAGGGTAGCAATGCCCAGCAGCAAGTTGGCGGGATGAATAGCCGAAAGCGCCTCTGGTACATTACCCAATGCGCCCAGGGTTCCGCTCGGAGAAGCGTGCCCAAGCAAGGGGTTCAGCTGAAGGATGATAATGATCACGCCGATACCGGTCATAAAACCGGAGATCACCGGATATGGCACCAGGCGAATATAGTGACCAACCCCAAGCACGCCAAAGACAACCTGCAAGACACCGGCCAGTATCACCGCCGTGAAAATAAGGGAGGCGTCGCCAGAGAGACTGGCGAATAAGCCCGCCAGCACAACCACCATTGGGCCGGTAGGACCGGAAATCTGCGGACCGGTACCGCCAAACAATGCGGCGAAAAAGCCCACGGCTATTGCGCCGTACATGCCGGCCATAGGGCCAAGCCCCGACGCCACACCCAGGGCCAATGCCAAGGGCAACGCTACGACACCGGCGGTAACTCCACCGGTGATGTCGCCGCGCAAATTGGACAAATCAAACTTCATGACAGCCTTACCTTCTTCAAACTATTCAACTTCCCTGCAAAAACGCTACCACTCCAGACAAATAAATACTGCGCGACGAAAACTTTCGCGTCAGGCGCCGCAGGCTCCTCCGGTTACGGCTTCCGGCAACTCACCAAACAGGGAGCGGTAGCGCTCTTCCATTGGCTTGAACTCACGGGCTTCTTCGTCAAGGCACAGCACTTCGCCACTGCCAATGTTGTAAACCCAGCCATGCAGGGTGATGCCGCCATTGGCGATGCCATTGGCTACAGCCGGGTGGGTGCGCAGGTGCTGCATCTGCTGGATAACGTTCTCGAAGGTCACCTCATCCAGATGATCAGTGCACAGCTCGCCGTGACGGCCGCGAACCACTTCAGTGGCGGAACGACAGTGACCCAGCCACTCTTTCACGTGCGGCAAACCGTCCAGCTTCTCCGGTGCGATTGCGCCCTTCATGGCACCACAATCGGTATGGCCGCACACCACAATATGGGAAACACCCAGTGCCGCGACAGCAAACTCGATAGAGGCAGTCATGCCGCCAGTCTGACTGCTGTGCGGAGGAACAACATTGCCGGCATTACGGCAGATAAACAGCTCACCGGGCTCGGTTTGAGTCACCAGGTTCGGGTCAATGCGCGAATCTGCACAGGTAATGAACAGCACTTCAGGGTTCTGTCCATCTGCCAACTTGGAAAAACGGGCTTGCTTGGTCGGGAAAACTTCTTTTTGAAACTTCGCCACTCCAGAAATCACGTGCTCCATGGAAACTCCTATTTCATAACGACTATGGGCTAACTGGTTGGAATCCATTATTTTTTGATAGTTCAATAAGTTAAAATACCAATTGCTGATAACCTTTGATTATCAAAAGCCTGACGGAGTGACCGTGCCAACGCAGCAACAAGCCCCCACCATCAAGCAACTCGAGTACTTTGTGACTGTTGCGTCGCGACTAAATTTCCGACGCGCCGCCGAAGAACTCAGGGTTAGCCAGCCAGCCCTCACCACGCAGATTCGGGCACTGGAAACCACTCTGGGACTGCCGCTGTTTGAGCGAAACCGTACTGGCACGCTGATAACGCCACAGGGACGCGAACTGCTTGAGCACGCCCGCCAACTGGTTCTCAGCATGCGAGAGTTTACCGGGCTCGCCGAAATGGTCGGACAGGGGCACCAGACCACCTTCAAACTCGGCGTTCCGCCCACATTGGGGCCCTACCTGTTGCCGAACGTATTGCCCTCGCTGCACAGCCAGCATCAACGCCTCAAGCTTTACGTCCGGGAAGCGCCACCGCGATCTCTACTCCGTGGCCTGAGTGAAGGCAGCTACGACATTGCCATCGTACCGCTACCGATTGAACGGGATGATCTGGCGGTAGAGCCACTATTCACGGAGCCGTTGAAATTCGTGGTACCTGCCGACCACCCACTGGCTGGCAAGAGCAAAGTCAGCCCATCACAATTACGCGGCGAAAAAGTACTGACCCTGGAAGACCACCACCACTTCCACCATCAGGTTCAGGAGATCTGCCAGCGTCTTGGCGCGCATTTGCAGCGTGACTACGAAGGCACCAGTCTGGATACCTTGCGACAAATGGTGGTAATGGGGCTCGGCGTTGCGTTTCTGCCGGGGCTCTACGTGCACTCCGAAATGCACAACCCCGAGGCCCTGCATGTCAGTGAAATCCGCTCAAAACCGATTCTGCGACAACACGGCCTGGTATGGCGGGCAAGCGCGCCCGCGAGGCGGTACTATCGGGCGTTGGCGGCCGATATCCGCAACATCGTGCGCGAACGACTGGGCGATATTGTGACGGTTGATGAATAAACCTCCTGCAGCGAGACAGAAAGCTGCGCAATGCGCGCCAACACAAGAGGAATAGCAATGAATAACGAACAAAAAATCGATGTTAAGCAGGCTCTACGGGTGTTCGACAAAATCACCCGGCACGGAGAGAAAACCGAAAAGGGATGGCAATACCGCGGCCTTTCAGCCAGCACCGATTTTGACGGTTACACGGTGTTCCTGCGCTCAGCAAAAGTTGAACTGACGATCTTCTTCCACAACAAATTCACTATCGAGTGCCGCAACTCACTGGACCTCGAAGAATTTATCGAACTGCTCGGGAAAATCGAACGCAGCTAATGCCCACCCGAGCCCGTTCTGCGGCTCCTGGGACTTACGCGATTCCAGGCACACCACTGTGAAACCGGAACTCGCCATCACCGCTTTCGACAAGCGCTCGCTCTACCTCAAGCAGCGCCTGCACACGCGGCTCAATATCCTCGTCGCTGACACCCTGGGCCAGGCTCAGGTAATCGCGAAAATGACGCGCTTCCGACTTCAGCAGAGAAAAATAAAATTTCTGCAACTCATCGTCGAGATGCGGCGCAATACGTGCAAATCGCTCACAGGAACGCGCCTCAATAATCGCCCCACAGATCAGCGTATCCACCAACCGGCCCGGCTCGGCGGAACGAACCTCGCTACGCAACCCGGCCGCATAGCGCGACGCACTGATATGTGGATAGGCAATACCGCGTTTTTTCATGATCGCGATAACCTGCTCAAAATGACGCAACTCCTCGCGCGCGAGCCGTGACATCTTGTTGAGCAGATCAAAATTATCGAGATAGCGGAACATCAGATTCAGTGCCGTGCCCGCGGCTTTTTTCTCGCAATTGGCGTGATCGACCAGCATCAACGCCGGCTCCGACAACGCAGCCTCAACCCAGGCATCCGGGGTCGGGCACAGCAGAAATTCATGGATCGCGGAAAGATCAGGCACTTCGATAGACATAGGCGGCAGGGAATCTTCAATAAACCACAAGAATGGCGGCGCATTATAGCGCCTCCCCCGCCTACTGGATAACCATACGGGTTCTTGGAGGGGAAATTTGATGTGGAGCCTTGGTCACAAAGATTGATAACGGCTTATTAAGTGGATTAATATTTATAACTACCCCCATGAGATCCATACCATTGCCCAGCAAACCGCTATCAATAGCCGAGACAGGGCGCCTGCGCGCTATCACCCGGTTACTTCCCGACTCGCTCTCGGTCATGCACCAACGGGCATCGACCCTGAGAGATGCCCTTTCGGATCTGGAGCACAACGCCTCACCGTGGGAAAGCTATGTGCTGCAACCAGCCTTTGCCAGCGATGCAGCGCTGCGCTTAAGCCAGCCTTTCGACACGCCATATCAGCTGGCGGGTGCACTATTCTCCCAGCTCGACTATGACGACGAAGTGGAGCTTGGCGACGCACGCCAAACTTTGCAGATACCGGGCCTGCTCGCGGTACCCTCCACCGTAATCACGCTGGCGCAGGAACTGAATCGGGCCAAATCCGAATTCCAGCAATTCGCCGCCGAGTTCAAACAAATATTGTCTGACTGCCCCACGCTCGAACGCGACGCGCAACTCCGGGAGGCCATTGCCGATGCCGGCTTCCCGCGAACCCACTTGCGTCAGTCTTACCGCCAGATTCTTCTGTGCCCACAAAAGCCCGACGCTATTACGTTGAGCTGGATCAAAGCGCGCAAGTCCATCAAAAAAGTGACTGTAGAGTGGTGCGAAAAAAAGCTGGTGCAGCTGGATCCCCTGGGCGAGGACGCCGGGATTCAGTACCAGCGCCAGCTATTGGCCGGACTACATCCCCGCCAGCGAGACTCCCTACGCCAGGTTCAGGTTCAAAGTCGCGCCAACCTGCAGGTTGCGGAGATTTTTTACGGTGCCCCCCGGGCGGGAGAGAAAGACACCTATCGGCAGGTGGGCTACTCGGCGATGCCGGTATTGGTCAACGGAGGAAACAACAGAAATCTCCCGGAGTTCACGCGTGTCGATCACAACCCGCCCGCCAGTCGTCGCCGCCAGCGACGCGACCTCAAGATCTCACCAGAACCACTATTAGCAGCCCTTCGTGTGCATCTGCACACCGGACAGCAATAATTTACACCCGCAGATAACGCTTCAGGGGGAGCCAACCGCGGATACAAGAGTGATAGCAAGTAAGAAGAAACGCGAGCAGCAGGCGTCCTGTGCTAGGCCGTTTGCAGCCCGGGAGCTACAAATCGCTGGTAATACGCAACGGAAAGCGCGTAAAAGTCTTCGTCGATACGCCGCCGTACCTCCACCAGAGAAGCGCCACGAGCTATCGGGGTTCTCACCAGGCCATAGTCGGCGAGCTCGCCGATCTGACTGGCCCCGGCCCGCAGCAGTTCAAACACCCAGCAATAGGGGTTCTGATCTTCATTGAAGCGAATCTGCTGGTGCCGCAACTGCGATAAAAGCAGATACTGATCAACAATCTCCAGCTGACTGCGCACAGCATTTGCAAGATATCCGTCACGACGATCGGCAATAATACGGCGCTGCTCTTCGGTATATCCGTTCCAATCGATTACCTCATGAGCAAAGCGCTTGCAGCCACGGCAGACGTTATCACCAATCCCCGTGGAACAAACACCAATGCAGGGCGTGCGCACTTTTTTGTAAATCGCCATGCAGCCGACATCCTCGTGAACCAAACCGATCTACACGGAAGTGAAACAATCCCGTGTAATTGCAGGCGGCAGAGAATAGCATTTTTTAAGCGGCGGATTCTGCCATTCACACAATGGATATTGGCGCCCGAAGATGCGATTAATTCTCACTTCCAGGGCGTGCAAAATACGACCACTATTGATTCCATGAATGGCGAAAATTGGCGTAAGTTATTGATTTTTCAGCGAACTTAACAGCGTTAACCCTTTTATTGTAGAATTCGCCACCCGCCTCCAGCGGCCACCGTTGTAAACCGGGATCCGGACGAGAAGTACATGCGCTTCCGGAGTCCTGAAAAGCTGTTGGTTTTACCCCATATACAGAGAGGGAATTATCCGTGCTTGAAGCCTATCGCAAACACGTCGCCGAGCGCGCCGAACAAGGTATCCCACCCAAGCCCCTGAATGCCGAGCAGGTAGCCGGCCTGGTGGAACTGCTGAAAAACCCGCCCGCCGGCGAAGAGCAGGAACTGCTGGACCTGATCACCAACCGCGTACCGCCGGGCGTGGACGAAGCGGCTTACGTAAAAGCCGGTTTCCTCACCGCCATCGTTAAAGGCGAAGCGGAATCCCCGCTGGTCGACCGCGCACACGCCACCAAACTGCTGGGCATGATGCTCGGCGGCTACAACATCGCCACCCTGGTTGACCTGCTGGACGACAAAGACCTGGCAGAGCTGGCCGGCGAACAGCTGAAAGGCACCCTGCTGATGTTCGACGCGTTCCACGACGTCGAAGAAAAAGCCAAAGCAGGCAATGAAGTAGCCAAGGACGTCATCAAGTCCTGGGCCGAAGGTGAGTGGTTCACCAAGCGCAACAAAGTGCCTGAGAGCATCAAGGTTGCGGTATTCAAGGTCACCGGTGAAACCAATACCGACGACCTGTCCCCTGCCCCGGATGCCTGGTCCCGCCCGGACATCCCGCTGCACGCGCGCGCCATGTACAAAATGACCCGCGACGGCCTCACGCCTGAAGAACACGGCGTAACCGGTCCGATGAAGCAGATCGAAGAAGTCCAGGCCAAAGGCATCCCCGTCGCCTTCGTTGGCGACGTCGTTGGCACCGGCTCTTCCCGTAAGTCTGCCACCAACTCCGTACTGTGGTTCTTCGGTGACGACCTGCCGGGCGTACCGAACAAGAAAGGTGGTGGTATCTGTATCGGCGGTAAAGTAGCCCCGATCTTCTACAACACCATGGAAGACGCCGGCGCACTGGTATTCGAAGCACCGGTCGACGATCTGAACATGGGTGACATCATCGAGATTCGCCCGTACGACGGCAAAATCCTGTCCGAAGACGGCAAGGTTCTGTCTGAATTCGAACTGAAGTCCGACGTACTGCTGGACGAAGTTCAGGCGGGTGGCCGTATCAACCTGATCGTTGGCCGTGGCCTGACCACCAAGGCACGCGAATCCCTGGGTCTCGGCGCGTCCGACCTGTTCCGCCTGCCGGAGCAGCCGAACGACACCGGCAAAGGCTACACCCTGGCCCAGAAGATGGTCGGTAAAGCCTGTGGTATGGAAGGTGTACGCCCGGGTACCTACTGCGAACCGAAAATGACCACCGTTGGCTCCCAGGACACCACTGGCCCGATGACCCGTGACGAGCTGAAAGACCTCGCGTGCCTCGGTTTCCAGGCCGACCTCACCATGCAGTCCTTCTGTCACACCGCGGCTTACCCGAAGCCCGTTGATATCGACACCCAGCACACCCTGCCCGACTTCATCATGAACCGCGGCGGCGTTTCCCTGCGTCCGGGTGACGGCATCATCCACAGCTGGCTGAACCGCATGCTGCTGCCGGATACCGTTGGTACCGGTGGTGACTCCCACACCCGCTTCCCGATGGGCATCTCCTTCCCGGCCGGTTCTGGCCTGGTAGCGTTTGCCGCAGCCACCGGCGTTATGCCGCTGGATATGCCGGAATCTGTACTGGTACGCTTCAAGGGCGAACTGCAACCTGGCATCACCCTGCGTGACCTGGTACACGCAATCCCCTACTACGCTATCCAGGAAGGTCTGCTGACGGTCGAGAAGAAAGGCAAGAAGAACATCTTCTCCGGCCGCATCCTCGAGATCGAAGGCCTGGACCACCTGACCGTAGAGCAGGCATTCGAACTGTCTGACGCCTCTGCAGAGCGCTCTGCTGCCGGCTGTACCATCAAGCTGCCGGAAGAAGCCATCGCCGAATACCTGCGCTCCAACATCACCCTGCTGCGCTGGATGATTGCGGAAGGCTACGGCTCCAAGCGCACCCTGGAACGTCGTGCACGCGCCATGGAAGAGTGGCTGGAGAAACCGGAACTGATGAGCGCCGACGCCGACGCCGAATACGCAGCAGTGATCGAGATCGACCTGGCCGACGTGAAAGAGCCGATCGTCTGCGCTCCGAACGACCCGGACGACGCACGCCTGCTTTCCACTGTCGCGGGTGACAAGGTGGACGAAGTGTTCATCGGCTCCTGCATGACCAACATCGGTCACTTCCGCGCAGCCGGTAAACTGCTCCAGCAGCACAAAGGTGGCATCTCCACCCGTATGTGGATCTCTCCGCCCACCAAGATGGACGAGCACCAGCTGATGGAAGAAGGCTACTACAACATCTACGGCTCTGCCGGTGCACGCACCGAGATGCCGGGATGCTCCCTGTGTATGGGTAACCAGGCACGTGTAGCCCCGAACAGCACCGTACTGTCCACCTCCACCCGTAACTTCCCGAACCGCCTGGGCGACGGTGCCAACGTGTACCTGACCTCCGCGGAACTGGCTTCTGTGGGTGCCATCCTGGGCAAACTGCCGACCCCGGCGGAATACCAGGAGTTCGCCAAGAACCTGGACGCCATGTCTGCGGAAATCTACCGCTACCTGAACTTCGACCAGATTGAGGAATTCCAGAAATCTGCCGAAGAAGGCAAGCGTATCGCTGCTACCGAGATTCAGGACGTTGCTGTTTAAGTCGCCGATTTAAACAACTGACTGAATTTAAAGAAAAACCCTACTCGAAAGAGTGGGGTTTTTTCGTTTTCCGCAGAGCCAAAGTGGCAAGAAACTCCCTATTTCCATTAGCATTGGGCCACGGACGTATTACCTGAGGAAATTCCGCCCACCGGTTCATGACAAAAGGGACGTCATCACCATGCAAATCCTATCCCGCCTTCTGATTCTGATCCTCGCCGCATCTCTCTGCGTAACAGCCCATAGCCAATCCCTCGACAACAAGGCAAAACTCCTACCGGAAATTGGAGCAGCCCTGATGTTAAGCAAGTCGCTGCAACGGATGGCGAATACCTGCAGCGTCATTTATCCGCCCCAGGAAGTGGTTTACCAAGGCATTTATCAAGCGTCCTCAGCTCCACGTTACCTGTTGCTTTTTAACTTTGAAACAGAGTTACCGTTGGTGACTGGCTCACAGGATGAGCGACTTCAAGCACTCGATTTATCCGAAAAAAAGTCGATACCCTTTGCAACACAGAATTTCCACAGTAAATTGACAGGTTCGATCAGGAATACGCTCATCGCTATAAAGAAATCAAGCTATTGCTCTCAGAGTTGAAAAAATCACCCACCAAACAAAGCCAGAGCCTGCCGAAAGCGCCCACAGAATCAGCTGACGCCCCCAATGTCGCAAACCTGATATCCCGCATCAAAGACTCCTCAAAGCTAAGTTTTAATTCAGGAAACTGGCGATTGTTTTCGGAATTATACGAGCCGGGGACATTTGACTGCTGGAAATCAGCTTCCGGCGCTGACGTATTTGGCTTCCTGGCAATGCAACCGATTCCCGAGCATGCAAAATATAAAGTAGAAGCGTTTACAGAATTTGGGCTAGCCAATGGCGTTTTTAGTAACCACAAACCTACGCATTTATTGGAGATTTCATACAAGCAATCTACTGATGGCGAGCGCTGTGGAATTGAGGAGAGCAAACGGTCCCCAACGCATTATTTTTCCTGATTGAGAGTGACGATGGCTATAAGCTCACGCACTACTGTCCCCAAGACCCAAGCCTAATCTCATGGGGAGAACCACTATCCGCAGCAATACTCGCGGCAAACATAGGTCGGCTTGACGCAGAAGACTGGAAAATTATCCCTCAGGAAGTTAAACGGGATCCTTTCTTTGCCAGGGGCGCCACGAAATACCTACGGGACAAGTACGGATTCGGCCCTATATTAGTCGCGAACGCGATAGACTATATATGCGATCCCAAGAATGTTGCACCATAGCAGTTTTAGCAAGAGAACCTACTGCCTCCGTATGAGCACCAGCAGCATTCAGTAATAGCGGAACCGCATACCTAAATATAGACTCCCCGGAAACCCGAACAAGCTGGGTAGATCCGGGCATTATTGGTATAGTACGAAATGAAATGCTCAGGTATAGGTATTCCGCCGATACCTGAGGCTCTTGAAAAAACTATGAAGTGAAACCGGATTTCGAAACCGAACATGGAAGATACAATAAACTCCCACAAAAACAACAGTAGTTACGATAATCTTGCATCTTCTCCTGAAGACAGGGTTAAGGCTTTTATTTCTCACTGGCATGAGCAGTGGTCGAAAACAAAACGAACAATGGGTGATGTAGAAGATTTCGACTTCGACTATTGGGGGGAGCAAATATCAGAAGTTGATAAGACCCATTTTTTCCCGGGGAGCAGCTCAAACTCTGCGGGATCATTTATGTCAAAAGCCACGTACGACCCCAAGACTGAAAAAATCGCAGAATACGAAATTAGAGCTGACAGTGCGCAGGTATTCACGGAAATTTATGACGAAGATCCTGAACCTAGCAAGTACCATGTCTATGACCTTAAGATGGATGCAAAGAAAGGGTGGAAAATAAAGGATATATTTACCCTATATGACCCTCCTAAAAGTCCTGTTATCGATATTGATAAACATGCAGAAATCCTTGGCATGAGCAGCCCTGACGCCCCTTTCATGGATAGAGAGGATTATTTCGACCTGGATGAAAATATACTTTTCCAGCAAGACCGAAACATCAACACCCCAGATTTAGGCGAAGGGATTGCCAAACTTGAGCAAATCGGCAAGCTACGGGTCACATCAGGCATCCTTGGGATCTTAGATTTCGGCTATGACATTTATGATTTTGAGCCTTTACAAAAAAAGATAAAGCCAGGGGACTACCCTGTTGAAACTGTAACCATATATAACCGAGTAGCCGGCCTTAGAGTAAAATTTAGCCAAAGCGAGAAACCGGTAAAATGGTATGCGGCCAACACACCGAGCTGCAATGGTGTTTATGGTGTAGACGCTGGCAATTTAGCTATTTTTGATGTCAGCAGTCTCCTGAGCTTGAATCATTTAGGAAAAGAAAAAATATTTTATGAATGGTACCAGTCTGGCAAGCCAGATTTGCTATCAATGACAGACAAAGAAGACTGCGTTATTTCCCCCAGCGGTTTTGGAGATGGTGCCTACGGCGCATTCTGGGGAGTAAATCAACAAGATGAAGCTGTCTCACTATACATAGACTTCTTGATCCTTGTGGATGAAACAGAAGATGGCATATTTGAATCTATCTAGAGCGCTTAGTATAAAGTCTCAATCGCGACGCCGTTGACCAACCATAAACAGCCTCCACTGGAGCACTGGAACCAGTCTTTTCCAGGAGTGCTTTACTATTCAGCGCGATAGCAATGGATTTGCAGCGGTGTTACGTGAGAGCGGACACCGCCTCACCTTTGCGCAAGTAAAGCCGCATTAACATCTCGGAATTATTCTTTTATAGCAATGAGCATGAACCCATTCACGTCCATACCGATGAAAGGTAGAAATCCGGTTTCATACTTTTGAGACAGCATCTTATTGCCCTGAAACCAATCACGCAGAGAGTTAAAAATGCCTGAGGTTCTGGTTAAGTCCGCCCGCCACCTTAAATCTCACATCCTTGAAATTACATTCAATGATGGCCACAAGCAGATTGTAGATTTTGCACCTTTCATATCCTCTGTGCAGCACCCTGATTATGAGCAATACAAGTCTGAAGAAAAGTTTCTTGAGTATGAAATAGTAGATGGAAACCTAAATTGGGATGGTTACACTATGATTTTCCCTGTAGAGGACCTCTACGCAAACAAAATACTCCGAAGTGCATAGTACAAAATTGAAATGCAACAAACGAACGGCGCCGGCTCATATGAATAAAGGTACGTGCGGCATTTGCAACCGTCAGATTCAGAATACTGGATTTGAGTCATGTATGTATTGCGGCAATGAACTTCTTGGCGAGCAAAAATTTTCCGCAGCTGAGAAGCTTGCTTTAAAAGAGCAAAAAGAGGCTCTCAAAGCTGAGTTCCAGAGAAAAAGAGACAGCCAGAGTGCACCATCCTGCTCAAACTACGGGATTGATGGTGGACTGGATCTCGGTTATTCAGATCCAGACTGTGAGTGACACCACTCTTAACGAGCCCAAGTAAGATACTCCAATCCTTCGGGCCTCCGCGGGACGCTAACTTAGAAAAGTCACATGAATCAAAGATTAATAAATGTCGCTTTAATTTTTCCAGCCTTTTCATTCGCGCATGAAATCCCAGACATCTCCAATGAGTGGAATCATCGAGTAGAAAAATTTCAAGAACACTTGGTGAGCAACAAATGTTCAGGAGCGATTCAAGAATCTAAGACACTATTGGAAATAGACCCTGCGAGCACTGAAGCTATGTTTTACCTCTACTATTCCAGCAAGAAATGTGGAAGTGAATTACCTGAATGGCTCGGAAAGCCTACTAGCTGGCCGAATGGCTCAGTCAAGGATCGCTATTATATTGATTTGGCACAGACCCTTGGCAGTGAAAGACGTTAACTCTCGGCTGAGCGGATTAAGCTACTCTACCGCCATCCCTAAACCAAGCATTGAGTTTTCTGGAGGCTCAAATGGACAATTGTCCTCTTTGTGGAAAAAAGGCTGATATTGCTCAGCCAGAATGGAGCGGAGGCCGGTATTTCATCAAATGCGGTACATGTGGTCGATATTCTACAAATAAAATTACGATAGATTGAGCTTGATTCGTTAAGAACAGCTGGCAGCCCTCGAATAAAGGAACTCCAGTGCTCTGTCGCTGCAAAACCATAGTGCTTGATTGGAAATGGGCCGAGCACCGCTATCGCCGTGAAAGCACGCCATCAGAAATTGAATCATGCTAAAACATAGGATATGCGCGATAATCCACTCCGCATCTAACATCAGCCTCAGACTTCAACCCCAGGGGATACCGTGACCTTAGCTTGGATCGAGAACAAAAGTGCAGAGACTGAACAAGTCATCCACTCTTCTACCTTTGAAGGCACTTCAGACCACGACGTACAACAGGCAATCGATGCCTGTATAGAGAAAGCCTGCACCCTACTCCACCAGAACATCCAAGACGATTCCAGATTTCTGCTGTTTGAGTGGGATACCACAAACGCGATTCTCACGATTGTCGTAACGGACGATTCGAAACAGCAAGACTCGCGTGACGTTGTGAAGTGTCACTTCACCCTGCTTGATCAAAAAACGATCACAGAAAGCGCGTCGCAGGATAAAACGCAGCAACCCCGCGTGGACGAGTTAGCAGAAAACATTCTGTATTGGATCAAGGATTACCTCACCACTTGCGCCCCGTTTTTACGTTACTCACTCATCGCTGCATTCCATCAAGGATCGCGAGCAACTTGCACTCTGCTCTAAAGATATTAATACGAGTGATTGGTGAGAATAGAGATCATCATGAAGGAATCGATCAAGAAGCAAGACCTCTCAACAGAGTTTTTCACTCCGGAAAAATGTTTCATCGTTGAGCTTTCCAATTCGGCAGATGACGAAAACCTGTCGATTGCGCGTGCGCGCGTCGAGCCTGGAGTCTCAACCCGGTGGCACCGTCTCAAAACGTCAGCTGAACGCTATTACATTCTCAGCGGAACTGGGCGAGTAGAGATCAGCGATTTATCATCCGAAGTCGTGGGGCCAGGCGATGTGGTTATTATTCCCCCGATGGCTCCCCAGCGAATCACGAATACCGGCCAGGAGGACCTGATTTTTCTGGCGCTCTGCACTCCGCCATTTACCAGTCAAGACTATGAAGATATTGACGAAACGCCGGCGTGAGTGGCTGGTGAAATCAGGTAGAAAACCATGATCGAACCCCGATAGTGGCACCACCATCAAGTATCTTTCATTCCCGGAGCTCGTGCTTAATCACCCGCCTTCTTTTTCGGTTACTATATCGCCAGCTCGCTCTTACTATCGATAAACAAGAGTCAAAACCATGGAATATCCGATCGAAGCGTCATGCCAGTGCGGAAAGGTGACTTACAAACTGCATGAGCCACCCCAAATGGTTCTCGCATGCCATTGCACTGAGTGCCAGAAATTATCGACCAGCCCTTTTAGTGTCACGGCGCTTGTCGCGGCAGGCAGCATCGACTTTGACGGGGAGATGAAAGACTGGGGGCGTTTGGCGGAGAGCGGTAATAGAAACCACGCGAAATTTTGTCCCGAATGCGGCACCCGGATTTACCATTACAACCCGGATGATCCAGCCACCGTGAAGCTCAAACTCAAGCCGGTTCACTTGGCCAATACACGGCTGTTCGAGCCCAGCGCCCATGTGTGGGTCAGTGAAAAGCTGGACTGGTACCGGATCCCCGAAGGGGTAAAAGTTTTCGAGAAACAGCCGTAACGTGAACCATGTCCAACACTGACTACCTCGGCAGTCCTTGCCCCAGCCTGGTGCTCTATCTTCCCCATCGCCCTAACGGGCTGGAAGAACTCCTGCAAATTCCGGATGCAGGCATGCTGATGGATAACAACTCGAACCACTGGCGCAAAATCGTGACTCTGCTGGCCAAGGTTGCCAGCCCGACGGCAGAATGGCGGGGTTTCAGGGACCGCGAGTTGTTTCAGCGTACAGCCCTGTGCTTTGCTCCGCGCTTGATGGACATCAGTGCCTGGCACTGGATCGGCGGCAAGGACAATTTGGAACGTTTCAATATCGACGGCCTGAATCCTGTGCCACTACAGGGCACACCGACAGTAGCCATCGACAGTAAAAGGCAGATACTACTGACACCCTATCCCGACTACCGCCAGCTCAGTAATGCAACGGTTAGCCAGATACGTGCAGCACTTGATCTCCAGGGGTTCTACACCGCCCGCTAAAGGGCGAACGCTCGATTCTACCCACACAACCCGCAAGCAAAGGAACTGTTTATCGCGCCCAGAAAAGTTCAAAAGTACCAGGAAGGAAGTACTTCCAAGAATCCAGCCCGGCGTAAATGACCCTCGCCTCTACGTCTTCCTCAATTTTCTTCATTTTCATCACTGAAATTGCTGCTTTCGCGGTGCTATGTGAGAATGAAGCACCATTACAAATATCTATTGAGTATGTCGAACTTATCCGATCTTCACGAACTTTCGCTTAGCCTGAGAACTGCGGTAACTCAACACGATGGGTTTCAACTAAAGCTCCGCATAGAGGATTTATTAACCAACGATTGCATCGGCACACAACTACAAATCGTCAATGCTAAAACCTGGCCCCGATCCTCACCCGAGGCCAAAGCGCAAGACGAGTTCAACAATGCGATGTGGCTCCTCCTCTATGCCTTGGTGAAAGACGAAATCGAGAATTCGAAAGCCATCATCAGCAGACTGCTAATTCGTGTTCCAGGATTAAAGCTACTCACATTCAATTACAGCACTATCGCCGAGCATCACGGAAGTACATTTGATGAACAGGTACGGGAAGAGTTCGCAAGCATCGTGCAAGACGAAGCGAACAATAAAAATGCCATGCACTACAACAACCTGTTTTTAACCTACCCTGATTTACTTGAACTCGCGCAGAGAAACCTAAGCCTTTTCCGGGAAGGACTTGAGCGTATTGCTCAGCACTGGAGTATCGGATGGCGAGTGGCCGCTGCCGAAGCCATAAACTCAGTAGAGCCCGAGACACCACTTTACCTTCAGCACCTTGTTGCCGTTAAGCACGCTGACTTTTCCCATGAATTTTTCAGCACTCCCCAATGTTTAGACATCATGTCTCTGTGGATTCAGGAGCAAGTCAGTTTTGGTCAACAACGGGAGGACAGAATTCAGAAACATCAGGCACAGCTGATAAAGATTGCCAAAGCAACGGGGGACGCAAAAGTACAGCACTGGCTTGATAGCAAATACCAGTTCTCTTCCTGGTCAAACCTGGACATCAGGTTAGATAACGGCTGGAAGTTTAGTTTTATGCGGAAGCCGTATTGTGAACAAGCCTCTTTATCTATTCCTGGGGGCGAGCAAGCACGTGACGTGATTGTTCCGACTTACGCTGAACAACAAGGTTGGTTAAGGTCACTTAAGCCGACCATTCAGATGGTCGAAAGTTGGGAAATTCACTACCACATCTATTCGGAACATGACTTACAGACTCTATTGCATGAAATCAGGAAGCTCAATGTTGCGCATTGGCAGGAGACACTTGCGGATTAATCGCTAAGAATAACTGTGCCCCATTAACCAGCCCTCGATAGCATGGGGCTTTGCCCTTCGAGCAGTGGTGTTACGCAGCCAATCCCTGGCCACACCCCCACAGGACAGTAAGTAGCTGAGCCTGGATTTGGCTCAGCGACGGAGTGTCGATCCGCGGGCATCGAGTCCAGCCAGGATAGCTTTCATCTCGGCCGCTTCTTCCTCGACTTTCTTGGCTTTTGCCGCCGCAATCGCGGCTTTTTCGGCTTCGATGCCCGCTTTGATTGCGCGCTCTCTGGCAGCGCTGCCGGTACGTCCCGTAGCCATCTTTTCTTTTACGGGCTTGGTCTTACTGCTCTGGGAAGCGGAGCCGGCTGTCGTTTTGGCGGTACTGGAGCGAGATTTCGCCTTTGACTTGGGAGCCAATGAAGACTTGGTGGTACCGGGCAATACGGTTGTGATACCTACGAGGCTTTTCCCGTTATAGGTGTCCAGGGCTTCTTCAACCATTTCCTGCAACTCCATGCGGTCCTCGACCACGGCAAAGAGTTCGGTTGAGAACACATCGGGGCCAAATACCTTCAGTTCCCGATAGAATGGGTGGTCGATACCCAGCGCAAGTGCGTCCTGAAGCTGCTTGAAGCGGGCTTCCGGGGATACGCCCTCACGGCTGGTGCCAACCCACACATGGTCTGTCGCTTCATTGGTCAGGGTGAATACGTGCATAAAACCTCAGTCAACATCATTGAGATCAAAATGAATTGCCAGTTCACAGTTATCTGAATGGCCGAAAGGGGGCGCATTCTAATGATTTAAAAATGAAATTGCAGACTTGACTCGAGGCGAGTTCGCACTAAATTTGACCCAAAGAGTTAGCCCGTCCAGGACCATGCCCCTTCCCTACTTTCTCGGCTGCCCCCAGTGGCAACACCCCGCGTGGAATACGCGCTTACCAAGTGGATCTGCACCGCTCCAGCGCTACGCCCAGGTGCTGAATTGTGTTGAGGGGAACACCACCTTCTACGCAACGCCCACTCTGGAACAGTGTTCACTGTGGCGCACTCAGGTGGCAGACGATTTCCGCTTCTTGCTCAAGTTTCCGAGGAATTTCACCCACGACCAGCTATTGGCAGTGTCACAGAAGGAGGTGCGGGAATTTCTGGAGATTACCGGGCCGCTACATGACGTCCTAGGGCCATTTCTGTTGCAGCTTCCAGCGGCCTTTGGACCAAATCATCTGGGCAATCTGTGGCGCTTTCTGGATAACCTGCCAACGCCATTGACCGCTACCGTGGAAGTGCGTCACGGGGCCTTTTTTCAAAAGGGCGAGGCGGAGCGAGCACTGAACCGCGGTTTGCGCGAGCGGAAGACCGCCAGGGTATGCCTGGACAGCCGCGGTCTGTTCGCAGCACAGCCGGACTCCGGATCCATTCGTGATGCCCAGCGCAAGAAGCCCAATGTTCCCGTGCATCTGCTGCCAGTAGATGCCCAGCCGGTCATCCGCTTTATCGGCCACCCGGACCTGGCAAGCAACCGACAATATCTAAATCCCTGGGTGGAACGGGTCGCTGGCTGGATCGACCAGGGTGTACGCCCCTTCATGTTTATCCATATGCCGGATAACGGCGATGCATTGGGGCTGGTTACTCTCTGGAGCGAAATGCTGAATGCACGCCTGCCACACGCGCCAGTGGTGCAACTAAATGAAAAACAGCCCCAGATGGGGCTGTTCTGATCGCGATACCTGCGGCGGACCCGGTCAAAAAACATTCAGAATGTGTAGGTGATTGCAGCGAACCCCTTAAGCACATAGTCCTCATCGACAATGGGACTGTCTGAAATATCGTCCCCCAAATATTCTGCGTTCAGGTCTAGTACCAATCGCCAATGCTCGGTAATTTCCAGCATACCGCCAATGCCCGCTTCCATCGTGATGGTACTACCCACATCGTAGGCGGGTCTCAATGGGGTTGCCGCCCAGGTTGGGACACCGAAGTCGTAATTTGCCATACCACTGCTGAGCCAGCTCGCGCCAATAGATGGTCCCCAACTTACATTACCGGTCTGGAACCCCTTCGACACCCGCAGCTCTGCCGTACCTCCACCGAAGCGGTCAAGCATATCGTGCTGATAGCGAAAATCCACGTCGATTCGCTCCGGGCCATCGTATACAAACCCAACCCCCGCCATCAGTGTGCCATCGCGATCGCCCAGTCCTGCGAGTATGGGACTATCGCTCTCTTCGTACGCTCCAACGCGGTAGGTGGCATTGACGGCGAAGCGGAATTGATCGCTGCCCCAGAGGCCATAACGCAAGCTCGGCCCGACCCACTGCAGACGCTCACCGAAATAGGTGATCGCCGGTATTACCTGAGTAACCGACGAGTCGGAGCCTTCATAGGGACTGCTGCGACCGATTACCCCGATTCCGACACCCCACTGGCCAGCATCCCCCAGCACCTCGTACATCGCAATATCCATTGTTTGCACCTGCCCAGCCGACACGCCAAAGCTGGCGCGTTGAAAACTGGGGGGACCTTTCGGGCGGTAATCGTTCGATAACCCAATTGGCTCCTTGGGAATACCGATAAATGTCCTGTCCAGCGCCCCATTCCCGTTAGCATCGAGATAAGCGAGTACGGCTACCGAACCAACAGGTACACCATTTAAGCGATACACCCCATCCGGGCGGATGGGAAAGCGCGTTTCCAGTACAGGATTACGGAAGTCCCCGAATGAATTGGGATTGTCATATACCTGCAGCACCAGCACACCTTCAGGTGGCACCCCCGCCACCCGTACATTCACCTGCTCTGCAAAAGCAGAAGGCAACGCGATCAAAAGTAATACGAATAACCAGATCTGGGATATTTTCATGGGCTCGCGGTATAGATTGGCTGACAGTAAGTCAAAGTAAGTATTAGATAAAGTACTAGATAGATGAATGTATCCATTAAGTGTTTTGTACGTAGGCCGGAGCCAACTGGATCATAAAACTACACAGACAAAAAAGGGCAGCTCGGAAGCTGCCCTGTTAGCGAATACCCGTAAAAAAAACCGTTTAAAACCGTTTAAAACTACACACCCCGGATTTCAGGACTAGTTAAACTGATCCAGGTTCATCACCTTACCCCATGCCTTGGCGAAGTCTTCTGCGAATACACCACCGGCATCCCCGGTTGCGTAGTACTCTGAAACTGCACGGAGTTCGGAGTTGGAGCCAAAAATCAAATCAACAGGGGTCGCTGTCCATTTTACTTTACCGCTCTTGCGATCCTTGCCTTCATAGATCCCCTCGCCCTTGGAAGACTTGGACCATTCGGTATCCATACTGAGCAGGTTTACAAAAAAGTCATTGGTCAGTGTGCCCGGCTTATCCGTGAACATACCGTGCTTGGAATCACCGGCGTTCGCTCCCAGTGCGCGCATGCCGCCCACAAGTACGGTCATTTCCGGTACGGTCAGTGTCAACAGGTCTGCGCGGTCCACCAGCATTCTGGCCGGGGTGACTGAATTGCCCTTACCGTAGTAATTGCGGAAGCCATCTGCCATGGGCTCCAGCCAACCGAAAGACTCGACATCGGTCATTTCCGCGGTTGCATCCGTACGCCCGGGTTTGAACCGTACGCGCACGTTGTGGCCGGCATCCTTGGCCGCCTTTTCTACGGCCGCATTTCCCGCCAGCACTATGGTATCGGCAAGAGAGATCTGCTTTCCACCAGAAAGCGACTTGTTAAAGGATTGCTGGATGGCTTCCAGCTTGCCCAGTACTTTAGCCAGTTCCTGCGGGTCGTTTACTGGCCAATCTTTCTGAGGTGCCAGCCGAATGCGCGCACCGTTGGCGCCACCACGCATATCGGAACCACGGAAGGTGGAAGCCGAGGCCCAGGCTGTCCGCACCAGCTCGGGAACGGTCAGCCCGGATGCGAGAATCTCTTGTTTCAGTTTTAGCTCGTCCCTTTCGTCCACCATTTTGTAATCGGCGGTGGGTACAGGATCCTGCCACATCAAATCCTCTTTCGGGATTTCCGATCCAAGGTATCGGGCTTTGGGCCCCATATCCCGGTGGGTCAGTTTGAACCACGCCCTGGCAAACGCGTCTTCCAGTTCTTTCGGGTTTTTGTGGAATCGTTCGGAGATCTTGCGATAGGCGGGATCTTCCTTCAGTGAAAGGTCCGTGGTCAGCATGATCGGCGCATGGCGCTTACCTTCAATATGCGCATCCGGCACCATATTGGCGGCATTGGGGTCTGTGGGTACCCAGACAGTTCCGCCACCTGGCGACTTCTGTTTTTTCCACTCGAACTTGAACAGGTTGTCTAGGAAGTTATGACTCCATTGCATCGGTGTAATCGTCCAGGCGCCTTCCAGCCCGCTGGTAAAGGTATCCTCGGCGTCGCCTTTACCGCATTTGTTTTTCCAGCCGAATCCCTGCTGTTCAATAGGAGCCGCGGCAGGCTCTTTACCGACACAATCAGCCTTGACCGCGCCATGGGTTTTACCGAAGGCGTGACCGCCAGCAATCAGTGCCACGGTCTCCTCATCGTTCATCGCCATACGGCCGAAGGAAAGACGAATTTTTTCCGCCGCCAGCTTCGGATCAAGGCTGTGGCCCGGCCCTTCCGGGTTTACATAAATCAGCCCCATTACCGTGGCCGCCAGTTTCCTGTCGAGATCTTTGCCTTTAAAACGCTTTTCGTAATCCAGCATCTGGGTTTCGGGGCCCCAGTAAACCCGCTCGGGCTCCCAGTCATCCTGTCGCCCGCCCGCGAAGCCGAATGTCTTGAACCCCATGGTTTCCAGCGACACATTGCCTGTGAGGATCATCAGATCGGCCCAGGAAATCGCTTTGCCATACTTCTGCTTAATCGGCCACAGGAGCCTGCGTGCTTTGTCCAGGCTCACGTTGTCCGGCCAGCTGTTGAGCGGATCGAAGCGCTGCTGGCCACCACCAGCACCACCACGGCCGTCACCAACACGGTAGGTACCGGCGGCATGCCACGCCATGCGGATCATTAGCGGTCCGTAGTTACCATAATCCGCCGGCCACCAGTCCTGCGACGTCTTCAATACCTGTGCGATATCCTTCTTCACCGCGTTGAGGTCGAGACTGTTAAAGGCCTTGGCGTAATCGAAATTGTCTCCCATAGGATTGGAAGATTTTCCATGATCACGAAGCGGAGAAAGATCCAGCTGGTCGGGCCACCAGAACTGGTTGGGTTTCGGCTCGTCGGGCATGAACTTTTCCTGAGCCATTGCATGCCCGGTCAGCCCCGCCGAGAGAATTGCTGCCACCGTGACAGCCAATACATTTTTCTTCATTGCCATTGACGCCGTCTCCATCCGAAAAGATATGTCGCACTGCGCTGAGAACTATAGAAAAATATTTCGCACTCTCGGTGAATGTTCCGTGGATTCAGGCGCAAAGCTTTTATTTAGCGCCGCCAATTTGGAATTAACTGGCCCAATACAGATTGAATACCCGGTACTGATGGAGGAAGTTATGTAAATGATGGAAGACGCACCATCTATGAAGACAAAATTGCCGCATACCCTTAAGCTCGGTTAAAACCCAACCAGCGCACCCCGTACATGCCAGAGGAAATCGCGAACCTCAGTCAGCTTTTAAAGCAACTGGAACACCTGTCCCGGGCGCGGGGTCGTATCACTCTCGCAGAAATCCTTGAGGCCGCCGGGCGTCGCTCTTTCGCCCCTCTGCTTCTGATCGCGGGCCTTATCCTCTTCTCGCCACTGTCCGGGATTCCCGGTGTACCCTCGTTAATGGGGTTGCTGGTGCTACTGGCATCATTGCAGCTTCTGTTTTTACGCACGCACCTGTGGCTCCCGGATTGGCTACTGCAACGCTCCATTTCGGAAAGAAAATTCAGCCGTATCGTGCGGTGGTTACACAAACCCGCATCTACCGTTGATCAATGGATTCGGCCACGCCTCTCACTGTTCGTATACCGCACAGGTTCTTATGTAATCGCGGTCCTGTGTACAGGTATCGCTTTGGCCCTGCCGCTCATGGAGGTGGTGCCCTTCTCCGCATCCATCGCCGGTTTGGCACTCGCCGCCTTCGGCCTGGCACTGGTTGCCCACGATGGTCTACTGGCCATTTTTGCCTTTATTGTGACCTGCACAGTACCCGCCTTAATCATCAGCGCCTTGCTCTAATTCTGCCCAATGCGTGCCCTTTTAGATCAGCTCTTGCCGCATAAAAAGTGATCTACCCCCAACTATTCAACAGATTAATTGGCCGAACAACTTCGGATTACCGGAAAATTCTGTCTTTCCTGCGCACATTTTTTGCACAACCACTGCAGCCAAGTTATTCATTTCACAAATACAACAACCGCCCAAAAAGTCCTTAACTGTCTTTATATAACTGACTTTTATGCCATTAATTCCATGTGACACACTGTTACACAGGGCAATAAAACTCCCATATTCACCTCTTTTCAATTCCTCTATAACAATCAGTCGCGACGAAAATCGCGTCAAAATCTTAGAGGTTAGAGGTTAATGGCGGGAACTCCGCAGTCAGGATCCGAAACATTGCGTTTCGCCTTCGCGTTGTAGCAGCCGCCAAATCAGGAAAATAACTATGAACCAATCCAATAAGGCACGCTTCTCCAAGTGTCTTATCGCCAGTATTACTGCGCTTTATGTAGCCGGTGGTACTGCCGCGGTAGACTCTTTATCGGAGCAACGTACCGGGCTTCACGCTTCGAAACTGACCCTGGACATGATCCGCGGCTCTCAAGAGGATACCGCCGACATCCAGGGCAGTATTTATGAAAATCGCCAACCGGGTGTGAACCAGGTGCGCGGTGGGGGCAATCGTCCGGTTTTCGAACCTCAGGGCAATGTGAGCGGCGAAGTTTCCTACATCGTCCAGTTGAGCGACGAGCCGGTAGTAAATATTGTCGACGATATCTCCCCGCTCCAGGGATCAGCCAGCACGTTCAAGAGCGTTAAAAATACTCGTGCGGTTGAGCAGTACCGGGAAAAACTGGGCCGCGCCCAATCCGACCTGATGAGCACCGCCAAGGCCCGCGGCATTCGCTTCGAAGTTCAGCGTCAGTTCACCATGGCGACCAATGCCATGGCCGTTCGCATGACCGAGAACGAAGCGGCGCGTATGGCGGAAATGCCGGGTGTAAAACGTATTACCCCGTCTCGTATTTTCCAACTGAATTCCGACCGTTCTGTCGAGTTCCTCGGTGCCGATAAGGTACACGATGGTTCTGTAACCGGCGGTTTGCCCTACCAGGGTGAAGGTATGATCCTCGGTATCATCGATACCGGTATCAATACCGACCACGTGGCCTTCGCGGCAACTGGCGGCGACGGCTATGAACACACCAACCCAATGGGTGAAGGTGTGTATGTGGGCGACTGTGTAACCGACGCAACCCTGTGTAATGACAAACTGATCGGTGTACATTCCTATCCGATTATTACCGAGGCCTATACCTACTGGCAGCCTCGCGAAAATCGCCGCCCTATCAACGGCCAAGCGGGCAAGCCGCCGAGTGGTGAGGACTACCACGGTCACGGCTCCCACACCGCAAGTACTGCCGGCGGTAACATTCTTTTCGATACCCCGCTGCAGACTCCGGAAAACACCGTTACCTCCGACGGTATCGATCTGCCGTTCAATTTCCCGAAAACATCCGGTATCGCACCACACGCGAACATCATCTCTTACCAGGTATGTTTCGCGGGTAACGGCGGCGCTGGTGATACCTACTCAGGCTGTCCGGAAGAAGCCATCCTTGCCGCCGTCGAAGACGCGATCACCGACGGTGTGGACGTTATCAACTTCTCCATTGGTGGAGCGGAATCCTTCCCGTGGGAAGACCCGATGGAACTGGCGTTCCTGTCCGCGCGTGAAGCCGGTATCTCTGTTGCAGTAGCCGCTGGTAACGCCGGTGCTTACTGGAGCACGGATCACACTTCTCCGTGGCTGACTTCTGTTGGCGCCCTTACCCACGATCGCGTGCTGAAGGAAGCGGAAAAAACCATCGGCAATTTCACCGGTGGTACCAACTCGAACTTTGGCGTTAAAGATGGCAAGAGCTTCGACGGCGTCAGCTACTCCGACGGTATCAGCGGCCGCATCGTTTACGCGGGCCACTACGAAAACCCGAATTCCACTATGGATTCGAAGCTGTGTGAGCAGCCTTTCCCGGCCGGCACTTTCGATTTTGCCGACGACCCTGAAACCGTGGACGTCGACGAAAGCACCGTGCCGGTGATCGTCCTGTGTGACCGCGGAGAAAATGCGCGCGTTGCAAAAGCTGAAAACGTGGCCGCCGGCGGCGCGGAAGGTTTCGTACTGGGCAACGTCAGTTACAACGAAAATCTGGTTGCCGATCCCTATGTGATCCCGGGCATCCACATTGATTCAACTGATCGTCGGAACCTGTACAACTGGCTCAATGCTAACCAGGACACGGTCAACATGGCCGAGATCAGCGCCAGCGTAACCACCTACGGTACCGACCCGGAAGCTGGCCATATGATGGCACCCTTCAGTTCTGCAGGACCAAGCATTACCAACACCAACTATCTGGTACCTGCAATTGCAGCCCCGGGTGTGGATGTTTACGCGGCAAACGCGGACGATCAGCCGTTCACCAATATGCCGTTCCCCAGCGACTGGACCTTCATGAGCGGCACCTCTATGGCATCGCCTCAAGTGGCTGGCGCTATGGCTCTGGTGAAGCAGGCGAACCCGAGCTGGACGCCGGCGGAAATCCAGTCCGCGCTGATGCTGACCGCGGGCGAGGCTTACGGTGCCGACGCATACGGCCGCAAGCTGGACCTGGACAACTCCTTCCGTCAGGGTGCCGGTAGCCTCAACATCGCCGCTGCGGCCCAGGCCGGCCTGGTGATGAATGAAACCATCGAGAACTACCTCGCTGCCAACCCGGAAGAAGGCGGTCGTGCGGAGTGGCTGAACACCGCTTCCATGGTCAACAAAGACTGCCAAACCACCTGCTCCTGGATTCGTACGCTGAAAGCGACCAAAGATGGTACCTGGACCGCAACCGGCGAGAGCAAATACGGCTCTGACGCCGAAGTAACGGTAACGCCGGAGCAGTTCACCCTGCGCGCCGGTGAAGAGCAGACCATCATGGTCACCGTCAACGTGAAAGCGGACATGTTCGATGCCGTCGCCGAGTCGCCGTTCGAGGACATGGCCTCCATCGACACCAATCACCTGTTCTTCTTCGGTGATGTGGTACTGACCGAAACCAGCGGTGCCGCGCCACGCAGCCACCTGCCGGTGGTCGCCGCGTTTAATCGCGGGGTAATGCCAAACCAAGTGTCACTGGAAGTGCACCGTGAGCAGGGCCGCGAAGTCGTTGCTGGCCTGCAACTGCCGGAAGCCAGTTCATTCGAAGTGCGCAAATACGGCCTGACCAAGGCAACCGTGCACGAGTTTGATCTGGAGAAAGGCAACGTCAACGTTTCCCCCGGTAACATGGATGAGAAAAGAGGCTGGGGCTGGATGCTGATTGATGTTCCGGCCGATACCAAGCAGCTGGTGGTCGAGTCCTACAGCTACGAAGCGACCGATCCCGCAAACCTGGATCGCAATGCTTCCGTTATGGTCGGTATTGACAGCAATGGCAACGGCGCGGACTTCGAGAGTACAGAAGAATACCGGGAAGAGCTGATATGTACCTCCTTCCATCCGGGCGTGAATAACTTCTGCGTGATCAACAATCCAGAACCCGGCAGCTACTGGGCAGTGATTCACAACTCCTCGTTTGCCGGTGATGGTCTAGTTAGACACGAACCAGGCAAAGTAACTGGTGGTTACGCCCTGGTTGGCGCCGATTCCGACGCGAACAATATGACCATCTCTACCCCACAATCCAGCACCGGCGGCAGCAAAGTGGACATTGCCCTGGACTGGAACCTGCCGGAAGCGACCAATGGTGATGTGTACTACGGTGCCTTCGATCTCGGCGTCTCCGGTGTACCGGGTAGCATTGGTCTGTCTGCTGTGCGCCTTGAGCGGGGTGTGGATGAAGTCAACCTGGATATCAGCCAGAAAACCGCAAAACCGGGTGACGTCCTCGACTTCACTCTGGACGTGCGCCAGAACCTGGAATCCGCCAATCGCAGCTACGACATCAAGGCAACTCTGCCGCAGGGACTGACCCTGGTAGAGGGCTCTGTAGAGTCCACCGAAAATATCGAGAACCTGAGCACCGAAAACGGCCTGATCAGTCTCGCTGGCTCACAGTCCTCCACCCGAGATGTGGCACGAGAGTATGTGGTAACCACCAATGCCACCGACCAGATGTGTCACACGCCGATGATCGATGAATACTCCGACGGCAAGTACATCGACCTGCTGGAGTTTAATATCCGTCCACTTGTGGGACTCTGGGAAGGAGGCGCTGACTCCAACTACCTCGTCCAGGTTTCCACCGAATGGCTGTTCTGGATGGACGATGCGGAGATCCCGCTGTTTGGCCTGCCACACAAGGGTTTCGTCAATATCCTGCCGAACGGGCTGTTGCACATGGATCAAAACTCATGGAATTGGAGCTGGCATCGCCCTGCCGGCGCCGGTTTCGTTAGCTCCGGTGTAATGCCCTTCTGGCGCGGTGACTTCACCGCGGATTACTACAATTCCCCATATGAAGTCCGTGGACTGACCATTGCCAACCAGTACGCCAGCGAGCGTCCGGATCTCGGCGATCTGGTGTTTATGGAATACGACAATATCGTTGCTCCACCCATTGACCCGATCACTGGTGAACCGATAGAAGGAGGAATACCAACTGAAGTGGACTTCGAAGTAATCATGCGTAATGGCATCGATTTCGGCGAAGGCATGCACGAAATTGTGATGGCCTATGACAACCTGAGCGGTGATCTAACCCTTGGTGCCATCGGCGTCGAGCAAGGCGACGGTTTCCAGACCCCGTACGGTCCTCTGAACGGCTACCTTGGCGAAAGCTTCGGCTACAACAACCTTGACCAGAAACTGCATAACGATCTGGTAGTCTGCTACGACTATCGCGGTCCGGAACAAAGTGCCATGCAGGTGAAGTTCAAGGCGCGTGTAAACGAGTCTGCAGCTGGCCAAACCCTGGTCGTTAACCTGGACAACAACATGCAGTTTGCCGACGCGAAGTCCACCAGCCAGGAGATCAAGGTAAACGGCAACATCGCCCTGTCTTCCATCGCCGACCAGGTGGTGAATGAGGATGAAACCCTCGAAGGCATCCAGGTGCTCTACGCGGACGCCGACAAAGTGGGTAACACCATCGAAGTCAGCGGCGAGCACATTTCCGCTACCGTTAACGGCCACGAAGCCGGTTCCACTTTTGATATCACCCCGGAAGCCAACTTCTCCGGTGAAACCGAAGTAACCGTCACCGTACGCGACAACAACGCAACCAGCGATGCCAGCAGCGTGACCTTCATGCTGACGGTAAACCCCGTTGCGGACGCACCGGTCGCTGCATCAGCAGGCAACCTGACCATCACCGAAGGCGAGAGTGCCGCGCTCGACGCGAGTGCCAGCTTTGACGCTGACGGCGATGTACTGAGCTTCAGCTGGACTGGCCCGGGTGTGATTGAGGGTGCGGACACCGCCACTCCGACAGTCACCGGCCTGGCCGAAGGCGAACACACGTTCACTGTCATCGTGAGCGATGGTGGAATGACTTCAGAAGCCAGTGTGACCGTAACTGTTCTCGCAGCAGCAACGAGTTCTTCCGGTGGTTCCAGCAGCTCCTCCAGTTCGAGCAGCTCTTCTGGTGGCTCCAGCAGCTCTTCCAGCTCAAGCAGTTCTTCCGGTGGTTCCAGCAGCTCCAGTAGCTCTTCTGGTGGCGAAACCACGGTAGATCCAGAGCCGACCAAGAAGAAGAAAAAAGGTGGTTCCGTGTACTACCTGCTGGCCCTGCTCGCAGCGGCTGGTCTGTTCAGAAGACGCAAACTCAGCTGAGTTAAACCCAAGTCTTCAGACTAAAAATGAGCGGGCCTTCGGGCCCGCTTTTTTATTTCCGGTGCGGTTACCGAAATAGTGTCCGTCCTGCAAAAAAGTTGATCAAAGATCCTGCGGCATCGCCTGCTGCTGGCTCGCCGAGCTAACCCCAAGCCAATGGGGATACTTGGCCAGCACACCAATGGCGATCAGGTCGTAGACGCCGTGCCAAACGATGACCGTCAACAGGCTTTCACTCAGCCAGTAAACAACGCCCAGGGTCAAACCGATTGCGAAAGTCAGGAAAAAATAAATAAACGAGGCGTAGTGCAGTAAACCGAAGAGCACCGACGCCCCTAAAATGCCCAGGACCGGCAGGCTAAAGGACGTCATCCACGGCTGAAAAAAACCGCGAAACAGCAATTCCTCACAAACGCCAGCGGCCACTGCCAACAAACCAATTTGCCCCCACGAAAAGTCTCGGAAAAACGGATGGAAAGCCTTGCAGTGCTCGCGCAATTTCACACCGACTCGCGTTTTCGAACGAGTGAGCGCCGCACACGTGATATATGTCAATAAAGCCCCCAATACTCCAGTCAGCACTTGAGGCATATAGCCCTGCCCCAGCATCCCTTGCTCCGAACCAAACCAGGACACATCCACCCGGCTGAAATAGAGACAGGCCATCGCGATCGCCAGTGAAACACCCTGAATGGCCAGTCCCATCCCGAATGCGGATGCCGTGTTGCTATTGGATTGCCCCACAAAATTCCCCTTACCCAATCTGTTATCTGTGTGTTGTCTTTGCTTGCTCGAACTACTTGTGACCGGATATTCACATTTTAGCCAGCGGTTCGCCAACTAAGTTTGCAGGCCACAGCTTCAAAATCACACGTCAGACTATGAGCAAGAAACCATCAATACAAAAAAGCTATCAAAACGATAGAAATCAATCATTTTTATCAAGGGGGATCGGCTAATAGTATTTACCCCGTACCAAGCAACCCGCGCCTTAAACCACTAAGGCAAACCAACAAGGAAATCACTATGTCCAGCTACATCAACCAAGAGATCAAGCCGTTCAACGCCAAAGCCTACCAGTCTGGCGACTTCTTCGACGTCAGCGATGCGGACCTGAAAGGCAAGTGGTCTGTGGTGTTCTTCTACCCGGCCGACTTCACCTTCGTATGCCCGACGGAGCTGGGCGACCTGGCGGACAACTATGAAGAATTCAAGAAACTGGGTGTAGAAATCTACTCGGTATCTACCGACACCCACTTCACTCACAAAGCGTGGCACGACTCTTCCGAAACCATCGGCAAGATCCAGTTCCCGATGATCGGCGACCCTACCGGCACCATCACTCGCAACTTCGACGTGATGATTGAAGAAGAAGGCATCGCTGAGCGCGGCACCTTCGTGATCGACCCGGAAGGCAAGATCCAGATCGTAGAGATCAACGCTGGCGGCATCGGCCGTGACGCACAGGACCTGCTGCGCAAGATCAAGGCCGCTCAGTACGTAGCCGCCCACCCGGGTGAAGTTTGCCCGGCCAAATGGAAAGAAGGTGAAGCTACTCTGGCGCCGTCTCTGGATCTCGTCGGCAAAATCTAATAGCTGACACTGGATGGCGGACCTAAAGGTCCGCCGTTTAAGCAAGCACAGCACACTGAACAATTTCAGTGGCGGTGCCGCTACCGGGTGCTCTCTTGTGAGACACGTCGTGAACCCATCCCTGGGTACTCTTCCGCGAGGTCCCTCTCGCGGAAGGTCTCACAAGAGAGCACCCGGCATCGACACCTTCTCAGCGAATATCGCACTACGAATCGCGTTGCCAATTGCAGGCAACCAAATTCTACGAATTTCAGGACACACCGATGTTGGACGCAAACGTAAAGAAACAACTGGACACCTATCTGCAGAATATCGTCAATCCGATCGAGATCAGTGTGTCCGCCGACAGCAGCGCAAAGTCTGCTGAACTGAGCAGCCTCGCAGAACAAATCGCCGAGCTGTCAGACAAAATTTCCCACAAGCAGGAAAGCAGCAAGCGCACCCCCAGCATGGCAATCGCCCCAGTAGGCGAAGCACCGCGGGTAAGCTTTGCCGGCATCCCCATGGGACACGAATTCACCTCCCTGGTACTGGCCCTGCTGCAGGCCGGCGGCCACCCTTCCAAGGCAGATCCGGAGGTGCTCGAGCAGGTGCGCAACCTCAAGGGTGAATTCCACTTTGAAACCTATATCTCGCTGTCCTGCCAGAACTGCCCGGACGTGGTCCAGGCACTGAACCTGATGGCGACCCTGAACCCGAACATCACCCACGTAATGATTGACGGAGCCCTGTTCCAGGACGAGGTAGATCAGCGCCAGGTAATGGCCGTGCCCTCCGTGTACCTGAACGGCGAACACTTTGGCCAGGGCCGCATGAGCCTCGAAGAGATCGTGGGCAAACTGGACACCGGTGCGGAAGAGCGCAAAGCAGCTGAGCTGAACGAGCGCGATCCATACGACGTCCTCGTTCTCGGCGGTGGCCCGGCCGGCGCTGCGGCGGCAATCTACGCAGCGCGTAAAGGTATCCGCACCGCCCTGGTCGCTGAACGATTCGGCGGTCAGGTAATGGACACCGTAGGTATCGAGAACTTCATCTCCGTACCCTATACCGAAGGCCCGAAACTGGCCGCGAGCCTGGAGCAGCACATCAAGGAGTACGGTGTAGACATCATCACCGGCCAGCGCGCCGCGCAACTGAAGCGCGACCAGATGATCGAGTTGGACATGGCCAGTGGTGCGACCCTCGCAAGCCGCTCGGTGATCCTCGCAACCGGCGCCCGCTGGAGAGAACTCGGCGTGCCCGGCGAAGCCGAGTACCGCACCAAGGGCGTGGCCTACTGCCCGCACTGCGACGGTCCATTCTTCAAGGGCAAACATGTGGCTGTGATCGGCGGTGGCAACTCTGGTATCGAAGCGGCGATTGACCTGGCGGGCATCGTCAAGCACGTCACCGTGCTCGAATTTGCCGACACCCTGCGTGCGGATGAAGTACTGGTCCGCAAGGCACGCTCCATGCCCAATATCGACATCATTGCCAATGCGCAGACCACCGAGATTCTCGGCGACGGCAGCAAGGTGAATGGCCTCAAATACACCGACCGCGTAAGTGGCGAGAGTAAAACTGTGGAACTGGCCGGTGTCTTTGTACAGATCGGCCTGGTACCAAATACCGAGTTCCTGAAAGACAGCGGCCTGGAAATGAACCGCATGGGCGAGATCGTGATTGACGCACGCGGTGCAACCTCAATCCCGGGTGTCTTCGCCGCTGGCGATGCCACCACGGTGCCCTACAAGCAGATCGTGATCTCCATGGGCGCTGGAGCCACGGCCGCGCTGGGTGCGTTCGACCACCTGATCCGGACGTCTGTACCGGCTGAGGATAGTGAATCACTGTCCATGGCGAGCTGATCGCAACAGTGCTTACCTGACCCCATACCGGGTATTGGCCTCCCAGCGATACCCGGTCCTCTCCCCGGCGAGCCACGCTCGCCAACCACTGGGAACCATCCCAAACTTCAGGCCGGTTCCCCAACCGGCCTTTTTTTAATTTGTGTTAAGCCGCTAGCCAGTAACATATCTGGCTGTTAGTGTTTGAACCTCGAAACCGGTCAGTCTGTTGCAGTCATGTAACCTTCAGCCGGAAAACCCGAGTGGCGAAAACGCCACACTACACTACTTCCTTATGGATCCAACGGGAGCGCTCAACATGTTATTTGCCAAGCCTTTTAAATCCATCGCCCTGATGTCCCTACTGGTTTTGCCACTTTCCGCCCTGGCCGACTGGCAACTGGTGGGTGGCGACTCCAGCGTCCAGTTCGTTTCCGTAAAGAAATCAACAATCGCTGAAACCCACTCCTTCAAAGGACTGAGCGGCAAGATTACCGATGATGGCAAGGCCGAGGTCGATGTTGAGCTTGCGAGTGTTGAGACCAATATCCCGATCCGCAACGAGCGTATGCAGAAACTGCTGTTCGACACAGCCAAGTTCGCCCGTGCGGTGATCTCAGCGCAGGTGGATACTGACCAACTGAAGTCCCTGACTCCAGGCAAAACCATGGCGGTCAGCGCAGACCTGAATCTGGATGTACACGGTTCCCAGAAAACCGAAAAGGCTCAGCTTCAGGTAACCGGCCTGGAAAACGGTGGCCTGCTGGTCACAACGACCGCCCCCATCGTGATCAATGCCGGAGACTATAAACTGCTGGACGGCATCGAGAAGCTGCGTGAAATTGCCGGTCTCGACAGCATCAGCCCGATTGTCCCTGTCACGGTGAAACTGGTATTCACCCAGCAATAACCGCACTTCAGGCGTGGGGTACTGTCCCCGCGCCGCCACCCCTCTGCCATCCTTCCACCACGCTCAAGTTCTACCCTGAATCGCTACGGAAACCGGCAAAACGGCGCGGTATCCGGTACACTTCCGCCAGTTCAACCGCGAAGTGACAGGTAATCAGCAATGGCTTCACTACAGGATCAGCTGCTCAAGGCAGGCCTGGTAGACAAAAAAACCGCCAAGAAAGTCGGCAAGGAAAAGCGCAAGCAAGACAAGGTCGCGAAAAAGACCGGGGAATCCCGCCAGAGCGAGGCCCAGCAGGCCGCTGAGCGCGCGCGCGCAGAAAAGGTCGCCCGCGACCGGGCACTCAATGCCGAGCGTGAAGCCGCGCAGCAGCAGAAAGCGATCGCCGCACAGATCAAACAGATGATCGAGCACAACAAACAGCCGAAGGGCGATACCGGCAAAAACGATATCGCCTATCACTTCACCTTCGACAAGAAGGTCAAGAAAATCTATGTCTCCGCCGCCGTGCAGGATCACCTGATCGCCGGGCGCCTGCAGATCGTCGGCGAGGGTGAGCAGTTCGATCTGGTACCCCGCGTGATCGCGGAAAAGATTGCCGAGCGCAATCCCGGTATGGTCGTGGCGCCGCCGGAAAACAATACTACAGTAGACGAAGACGATCCTTACGCGGGCTACGAAATTCCCGACGACCTGATGTGGTAAACGCATGACTGACAGCGATCCGGTAATCGCCCACGTCGAGAGATGGCTGCAGGATGTAGTGGTCGGTCTCAACCTCTGCCCGTTCGCGCGCAAACCACTGCGCGCAGGGCAGATCCGCTTTGTGGTGAGCGAGGCCAACAGCAACGAAGTACTGCTCGAAGAATTGCTGGATGAATTTCAGGTGCTGGATCGCACCTCAGAGGAGGAAGTGGAAACAACCCTGCTGATCCTGCCCACCTATTTGCGGGACTTTCACGACTACAATTTTTTCCTCGATGAAGCGGAGTGGCTACTGAAGCGCCAGGGCTATGAAGGCATTTACCAGATCGCCAGCTTCCACCCCCACTACCAGTTCGCCGACACCCGGCCGGACGATGAGGAAAACCTCACCAACCGATCCCCCTACCCGATCCTGCACCTGCTGCGGGAAGCGAGCCTGGAGCGCGGGCTGAAAAACTACCCGGATCCAGAAAGTATTCCCCACAATAATATTCTGCGGGTCGAAGCACTCACCGAAGCGGAAAAGCGCGCGCTGTTCCCTTGTCTGTTTTCCTGAATGAAGCCTCTAGCCCGGCGGCCCTAGGCTGCCGGACCGGAGTGATCGCAACCGTCGAAGTTTTCCCGCAGCTCAGTAAATGCCTGATACTGGGTAAAGAATATCTTTCCGGAAATTTCCTCCAGAAAGCCGCAGCGCTGCAGCGCGTCCATTACCGGACCTTTCACCTCGGACAGGTGCAGGCAGATGCCGGACTCGCGCAATTGCTCGTTGATGGATTCCAGGGTTTCCAGCGCACTCCAGTCGATCTCATTGATGGCGCTGCACATCAGGATCACATGGCGCAGTTCCGGCGTTGCCGCGACATCGCGGTAGATCCGCTCTTCCAGAAACGCAGCATTGGAGAACATCAGGCTCTCGTCCACGCGAATGCTGAGTATCTGCGGCATGGTCATTACCGAGTGCCGCTCAACGTTGCGGAAGTGCTCGGTGCCTTCCACCAGCCCGACTTCCGCAATGTGCGGTTTGGACGTGCGGTACAGGAACAGCACGATGGAAGCCAGGACACCACAGGAAACACCGATTTCCACGCCGAAAAGCAGCGTGACAATGATGGTAACCAACACCGCAAAGAAATCACTGGGCGAGTAGCGCCAGGTCTTTTTCAGGATGGAGAAGTCCACCAGCGACAGCACCGCGACGATGATGGTTGCCGCCAGGGTGGCCTTCGGCAGGAAGTAAAGAAATGGTGTCAGGAACATGGCAGCCAGCGCGATACCGATGGCCGTGAATACACTGGCCAACTGCGTTTCCGCCCCCGCATCAAAGTTGACCACAGAGCGCGAGAAGCCGCCGGTTACAGGAAAACCGCCGGAAATACCCGAAGCCAGGTTCGCGCTGCCAAGGCCGATCAGCTCCTGGTTCATGTCGATTTTCTGCCGCCGCTTGGCTCCCAACGTCTTGCCCACCGACACCGACTCAACATAACCAATGATGGAAATCATGACCGCCGGTACCGCCAGCTGCTCCACCAGTGCCCAGCTGAAGTTGGGCCACTGCAGTTGCGGCAGGCCACTGGGAATGGCGCCGACCAGCTGTACACCCTTGCCTTCCAGGTCGAGGCCGGACGCCAGTACAATAGTTGCGAGTACCCCGACAACCGGAGCCGCCTTCACCAATAGCGAAGCGGTATCCCGCGGCACGGAAAGTCGTTGCAACAGTTTGACTGCACCGGAGCGCGCCCAGACCAGAAACAGTACAACGGCCACACCCAGCAACAGCGTCACCGGATTCCAGCCAGCCAGATTCTGCACCATGCCGTGCATCAGCTCCGGCAGGCTTTCGCCGCTGGCGGAAATACCCAGCAGATGCTTGAGCTGGCTGAAGGCGATAAGAATTCCGGACGCGGTAATGAAACCGGAAATCACCGGGTGGGACAGGAAGTTCGCGAGAAAGCCCAGGCGTAAAACACCCAGTAATGCCAGAAAACCACCCGAAAGCAGCGCCAGTACCGCGGCCGCCATCAGGTAGTCCGCGGTACCCTGCGCAGCGACCTGTCCAAGTGCCGCTGCACTCATCAGAGAGGCAACGGCAACGGGGCCGACGGACAACGTGCGGCTACTGCCGAACACCGCGTAAGCGATCAGCGGCGCAATGCTCGCGTATAGGCCCACTTCTGCCGGCAGCCCCGCAAGCAGCGCGTATGCCAGCGATTGTGGAATCAGCATCACGGTGACTACCAGCGCCGCCACCAGATCCCGCCGCAATGCGCCACTGGAGTAGGATGGAAGCCACCCAGCTATCGGCAGATAGCGACGCATACCGCCACCCACACGCTCACCCACTGTACCCGCCACTGATTGCTGTTTTGTCGCCACGTCTTTACCGCCCGTTGTCGATCAGTAGGTCACCAGAACACCGGAAATATCGTATCCAGCCTGCGCTGCTGCTGCCTGCAACTCACGCTTGTCCGCGCCCTGAGCACAACGTGCTGCGGCCCACAGATTGCAAGAGCGATTGCCGGTACGGCAGAACGCATGGACACGCTTACCGCCATTCAGCAATTCTGCAAAGGCTTCGCTGTGTGACGGCTGCATCTGCCCCCGTGAAAAAGGGATGGCCGCAAATGCCATACCCGCATCCTTTGCCGCCTGTTCAAGCTCGGCAAAGGTCGCCAGATTTTCTGACTCGTGTTCCGGGCGATTACACACCAGCACTTCAACACCGGCATCGGCCAGAGCCTGTACTGCGCCGGGCGCCAACTCTTCGGAAACACTCACCTGCTGGTCCAGAGTTTTGAATTCCATACTGACCTCACTCATTGCTAATACGGGATCAAAGTTTGTTAACGGGTACTTTCAGATACACGGTGCCGTTGTCTTCCGCCGGTGGCATCTGGCCCGCGCGGATGTTGACCTGGATTGAAGGAATAATCAGCCGCGGCATACCCAGAGTGGCATCGCGCTCGGTGCGCATTTTTACAAACTGCTCTTCGGAAACGCCATCTTTCAAATGGATATTACTGCGCTTCTGTTCGCCGACAGTGGTTTCACACTGGTGTGGGCGACTGCCGTTCGGCGGGTAGTCGTGACACATGAACATACGTGTGTCTTCCGGCAGTTCCAGTAATTTACGTACAGAACGGTAGAGCATACGCGCATCACCACCGGGAAAATCACAACGCGCACTACCGACATCCGGCAGGAACAACGTGTCGCCTACAAACAGCGCATCACCGATGAGCCACGCCATATCCGCAGGGGTGTGGCCGGGTACATAAATAACTCGACCTTCCAGGTCGCCGATGCGGAAAGTCTCCTCTTCGGCAAACAGGTGGTCGAACTGCGACCCATCTACCAGGAACTCTTTTTCCAGGTTGAACACGCTGCGGAAAATGCCCTGCACCTGGGTGATGTGATCGCCGATACCGATCTTTCCACCCAGTTGCTCGCGGATGAAAGGGGCTGCAGACAGGTGGTCGGCGTGGGCATGGGTCTCCAGCACCCATTCGACTGTCAGGCTCTTCTCTTTCACAAAGGCGACGATTTTTTCCGCACCGTCTGTGGTGGTGCGGCCAGAGGGCTGATCGAAGTCCAGCACCGGGTCAATCACCGCAGCGCTACCGCCTTCCCGGTCATAGACCACATAACTCCAGGTTTCTGTCATCTCATCGAGGAAGGACTGTACTTGAGGAAAAACTTTGGTCTGGCTCATGGAAACCTCCCGTTTGTATTAGATCTGGATTCAATATACTTGTGGATATTATATATTTCAATATAATGTTTTCACACAGAGTGTTTGACCAGGGATCAATCCATGCCCGACACAACCGACTTTAGCCTTGAAAAGATGCGCGCCTCGGCCAGTGACGCCTCCGCTATGCTGCGCTCACTGGGCAATCAGGATCGTCTTTTATTGCTGTGCCAGCTGAGCCAGGAAGAGCTCTGCGTCAGTGATCTGGAGGAGCGACTGGATATTCGCCAACCCAGCCTGTCACAACAGCTGGGAGTGCTGCGCCGGGAGGGGTTCGTGACCACCCGCAAGGAGGGCAAGCGGGTCTACTATCGGGTAGCTGACCCGAAAGTTCTCACTCTGTTACAAACGCTCTATCAACTTTATTGCGCGGAGTAAGCTGCCACCATGACGATCGATTGGAATGCTTTCACACCCTATACCGCCCTTGGCGGCGGTGTGCTTATCGGCCTGGCAAGTGCCTGGCTCATCCTAATGAACGGACGCGTCGCCGGGATCTCCGGCATTCTCGGCGGCGTGCTTGACGGCGCCAAAGGCGACCGCGGCTGGCGAGTAGCGTTTATCCTTGGCTTGCTGGCTGGCCCGGCGATCTGGGGACTGTTTCACACGCTGCCCGCCATCGACATCCGCGCGAGCACGCCAATGCTGGTTGCGGCCGGCCTGCTGGTCGGTGTCGGCACCCGCTATGCCGCAGGCTGCACCAGCGGCCACGGCGTTTGCGGCCTGTCCCGACTCTCGCCGCGCTCCCTGGCCGCCACCATGACATTCATGGCCAGCGGGTTCGCCACCGTTTACGTTGTTCGCCACCTGCTGGGAGCCTGATCCATGAACAAGATTTCAATTTCAGCTTTTGTCTCGGGTCTGATTTTCAGCTTCGGCCTGCTGCTTTCCGGCATGGCCAACCCGGAAAAGGTACTGGGTTTCCTGGATATTATGGGCGCCTGGGACCCATCCCTGGCGCTGGTAATGGGCGGTGCCATTGCCGTAGGTCTACCTCTGTTCACGCTGGCTAAGCGTCGCCAGACATCCGTACTCGGCGCGCCGATGCAACTGCCCAGCAAGCGGGAGGTTGACCGTCGCCTTGTGCTGGGCAGCCTCGCCTTTGGTATTGGCTGGGGCCTCGCCGGCTTCTGTCCGGGTCCAGGTATTGTCGCGACCGGCGCGCTCCAGTTTGGCGCCGTGATCTTTACCCTTTCCATGGTTGCCGGCATGTGGATCTTCCACATGCTGGAGCTCCGTAAGCATTCGGCGGCATAACCCGCCACACTCCCCCTTACCCGGCCAACGGGGCTGGCGCCATCTCGGCGCCAGCGGCTATCCTGATAGAACTCCCCCATTCCCTCCGGACGCCGTCGACGCAAGCAATGCGGGTAAAGAACCTGATTCCCAAGTGGTTGCGAAACTATCGCCGCCAGCAACTGCCCGCTGATATCACCGCAGCCCTGGTGTCAGGCATGCTGGTGGTCCCCCAGGGCTTGGCCTATGCACTGCTTGCCGGTTTGCCGCCCCACGTCGGTCTCTATGCAAGTCTGCTGCCGCTTATTGCCTATGCCGTTTTCGGCAGCAGTAGCGCCATGTCGGTAGGGCCCGCGGCCGTACTCTCCCTGATGACACTGTCCGCCTTATCGCCACTGGCGGCGCCGGGAAGCCAGGAATATATTGCTGCCGCAATTATTCTCACCCTGCTCAGCGGCCTCTTTCTGTTTGTCATGGGGTTATTGAAGCTCGGCCTGTTATCCAATCTTCTGAGCCACCCAGTGATCAGTGGTTTTGTATCAGGTGCAGCAGCCCTGATTATCGTAGGCCAGCTGCCAAGCTTACTCGGCGTTGAAGCTGACGGCGGCACTGCATCCGTCAAGCTCCTGCATGTTCTCGAGCACCTGCCTCAGGCGCACCTGCCCACCATGGTTTTTGGGGTGGCCACAGCAGTCATTCTGATTTTCAGTAGAATCTGGCTGCCAATGGCGCTTTTTCGTTTGGGCACCCCAAAGCAGATTGCCCGTCTTGCGGCCAAATTGATGCCCATGCTTCTGGTACTTTGCGCCATCGCCCTGGTGCACTGGTTAAAACTCGGCGACCAACTCAAAATTGTGGGGAGCATTCCCGCCGGCTTGCCCCAGCTTACCGTGCCGGATTTAAACTGGGCCCTTATCTACAAGCTGATGCTCCCGGCACTGATTATCGCCCTGCTTGGTTTTGTCGAGAGCCTCTCCATAGCCCAGTCACTCGCCGCGCGGCGGGGTGAGCGGCTCAATGCAGATGGTGAACTTTTGGGGTTGGGTGCAGCCAATATGGCCAGTGCATTTTCTGGCGGTTTGCCGGTTGCGGGTAGTTTTTCCAGGACTGCAGTCAATGCCGAGGCCGGAGCCCGCTCTCCTCTCGCCGGGGTATTATCCGCCTTACTGATGGTCCCGATCCTGCTCTTCCTCACTGGCATGTTCAGCGAGCTGCCGCTTACGGTACTGGCCGCCATTATTATTGTCGCGGCCGCAGGCCTGTTTGATTTCAAGGGCTTTATTCACAACTGGCGCTACGACCGGACTGACGGCCTCGCCATGCTATTCACCTTTCTCGGTGTTTTGCTGTTCGGGGTAGAAGTAGGTATTGCGCTCGGTATCGGACTTTCCTTCGCGACGCTGATCTGGCGCAGCAGCCGACCTCACATTGCCGTTGTCGGCCGGGTTCCGGGCACCGAGCACTTTCGCAATGTGCTCCGCCACGATGTGGAAACCCACAAAAACCTGCTGTTTCTGCGCATCGACGAAAGCCTGTTTTTCAGCAACATCAGTGCAGTCGAAGATCGGCTGCTGATGGAGCTGAAACGACATCCTGAGACCCGTGAACTGGTACTGATTTTATCCTCGGTCAGTCGAATTGATGGCACGGCACTGGAGCGCCTGGACCAGATCAACAAAGACCTCAACAACCGCAAGATCCGACTGCACATGTCGGAAGTAAAAGGACCAGTGCTCGACCGTCTCAGTCGTTCGAAGCTGCTGGAACACCTTTCAGGCCGTATTTTTCTCTCGTCCTACATCGCAGAACTCGCACTGAGTAAAGGGGGAGAGGACTCAGGCACAGAGGAACAACCGGTATAAAAACCTGTACCCCCCGGCCCAACACTGGCAATATATACAGTATTTAAGCGAGCGGTACGGAATATCCATGTCAGGCGAAACATCCCATCTCACGGATGAACAAAGGGCCATAGCCAACCATCCGGGCGGCCATGCCAAAATCATCGCCGTCGCGGGTTCGGGAAAGACCACCGCCCTGCTCCACTACATCAAAAACCGGCTCAACGCGGGTATAGAGCCACAGCGCATTCTGGCGGTGATGTATAACCGCAGTGCGCGGGATGATTTTTACCGCCGTGTGCAAGAGCTTTGCGGGCACCAACTGCCGACTGTACAAACCTTTCACAGCCTCGGTTACCGCCTCTATCAGCAGCTGATCGCACGGGGGCAGATTGCCCCGGTCAACCTTTCCCCTTTGCCGCAGTCAGTGGTGCAACTACAAGTGTGGAAAGCCATTGAGGCCTGCGCGCCGCCTGAGGAGCTGGAAGACATTCGCGCGCGCAAGCAATCGGAAACCGAGGCTGCGGAATTCTTTATCGACTACACCAAAACCATTCTCACCGGCGACCTGAGTGCGTTTCAACAGCTCAAGCTCGGCGATGAGTACATGTACTTTCTCAAGGTATTTCGGCATTTCGAACGGTGGCGCCAGGAACAGAATGCCGTCACTTATGCAGACCTGATTTACGACCCCGCGATACTCTTTAGCCTGCGGCCGGACCTGGCTGAGCAATACGGCAGTTTTTATGAAGACATCCTCGTTGACGAGTATCAGGACATCAATGAAATACAGCACTTCCTGCTGCGCGTTTTGTACGGAAAGTCGGGCAATGTAATCGCCATCGGGGATCCGGATCAGACTATTTATGAATGGCGCGGCTCGCGCCCGGCGTTTTTGCTGAAACTGTTTGACGGGGATTTTCCACCGTCCAATGTTTATCGCCTGAGCCGAACATTCCGCTATGGCCACAGCCTGTCGCTGGCCGCCAACCACTTTATCGAGAACAACCGGGAGCGCGCTGATATTTTCTGTATATCCGGCAATCCGGAGGCGGCAACGACACTCGATCACATACAAACCGAGCAGGAAGGCAAGTGGCTGGTAGAGCACATTCGCCGATGTCAGAAACAGGGAACACCATTAAACAGCATTGCGATCCTGGTCCGACTCTGGTCACTGGCCGCGCCCCTTGAACTGGCACTGCTGGCCAACAACATTCCTTACCGCTCCGGCAGCCGTAACACCGTACTTTCCCGACGGGAGCTGCGTCCGCTGTTCTGGAGCCTGAATATCGCCGCCGGTCGATTTGCCGAACAAACACCAAAGCGCCGCAGCCAGGGGCTGTACGAGTGGTTTACGGCACCGCATATCCGTATTCCCCGCGCGATACTGACTCCCCTGTGCGATGCACTGGCCAAACTGGAGAGCGGCTGGGGCAAGGCGCTGATTCAGCATATACCCGAAGATTCCCTTAGCCAGCCGCAGTGCAAACGCCTCCGCCAGCGCGCGGAATTGCTAACACAGATTGAACAGTGGCGAGGCCTCGCCGGTGAACTCCTGCGCAGGCATATCGGCGAGCTCGACTACCTGAGCGGTATCGCAGAAGACTGTTTCAGCCGGCAGCAGGGCGAAGAACGGCAACAAACGGTCCTGGCCTTCTGCCAATACCTCGATCAGTTGCGCCTGCCGCCACGAGAGACTCTGGAGCACCTGCAGGAGTTACAGCAGCAACACCAGCAGGCCGATCGTTCTGACGAACAGGGCTCCGATGCCATCCAGATCACCACCATGCACCAGGCCAAGGGTCTGGAATGGGATCAGGTCATCATCCCGGGGCTTACTATTCACAATATGCCCTACCAGCCGCAAAGGGATTTCTCGACACCGGCGTCCACGGAAAGCGAACGGCGGCTCATGTATGTTGCCATGACCCGCGCGCGTAAACAGCTTTATCTGCTGACCCCACCCGCCGCCGCTCCTGACAGCCGGGCCCAGACAAATCGCACCCCGGTCCAGGAACAGAAGCCGTCGTTGTTTATCGAGGAAATGCAGCTCCCCCTGAGCAACCTGCTGGGAGAGAGCTTGCATGACAGACGCGACACCATCACCACTACGGTACCGGTTACCCGGCTCGGACTGCGCTATCTGGAAGCCTGCGATTACAACCCGGATATCAATGCACCCAGAGCCACCCAGCGTCGACCACAACTGGGTGAAGGTATTCGGCACCAGAAGCTGGGCCATGGGCGGGTAACCAAATGGGAAGATAATCGTGTGGAAATACTGTTCAGCGACCGGCAGACGCGCCGATTTGAGTGGGAGAAACTGGCGCAGTTTCTGATGTGACTATGCGCTGACTGTCGTGTCTGCAAGAAAAATGCACGCCCTTGGCGTGCATTTTTAAAAGAGAGCTATGTAAACGCCAGTCAATTTTCCACTTCACCATCGCGGACAAATTGCTGGCTGACATCAAAATACAGCGCGTACTCATCCCCGGACTCGGGATCACGGACCTGCATTTTGTCGTAAATACCCTGCTGGTCATACACAATAGATTGGTCCAGTACCTGCAACCCTTTCAAACGCACGAATCCACGTAACTCCGAGGTACTGATCGTACGGAACGCACTCTGCTGGCTTTTGCCATCGCCACTGTCTTCGATCGATGCCATCAGGCCTTCCACCATGTAACGGTGGCGATCTTCCTGCTCGAAAGCGCCTTCCTGGCCACTGCACACCACACCGATCATATGCGCCTCGAGGCTCATATAGTTGTATGACAGTACCTTCCCGACATTCTTGAGGCAGCCGTCAAAATCACCCTGCTCAACGGCCTTGTAGGCCTCCGGCAACCACTTCAGCTTCACCCCGCCGTATGGGTTGTACTCAGTAGACTCGACAAACGCCTGTCGCAGGCGGTTGAAGTCCAGGGTGAACGACAACTGACGGGCCTCGCTGAGTAACTGATGGTATTCGCTTTCCTGCTTATTACGCAGGACCGAACCCGTTGACTCCGATGGAGCTCCACCCTGCCCGGCACAAGCCGCCAGGATTACTGCACAGCCAACGAGGGCAAATCGCAAAGAAAAATTATTGAGGTGTATTGCCATTGCTTGCTTCCGCTGCCGGTTTTACCCGGATACCAAATAAACCTTTGTGCTCCGCTTCCACCAATTGCGTCCGCGGGCGTAGAAAGTCCCGTAACTTATCCCTCTCCCACATGGCGTCCTGATACCCCAGTTCGACCAGCTCCCCGAGGTAGGGTTTCTCGAACAAGAGATAACTGGCGGCCGAAGCGCCACCACCGGACGTTGTCGCCCCGGTCGAACGGAACAGCCAGCGCAACGCAGGGGGTAAGTAACGCACCTTGCGGCCTGCCAGCCGGTCGAGGCTCTGGCTCGGCTCGATCACCGCAGACTCCACCGGGCGCAAGGGAGACAGATCCGCCAAACCTTTGTCGTCCACCGAGTCCAGCAATAGATTGACCCTGTCGAGATGCTCAAGATCCCCCTCAAGGCTATCAATAAACGCCGCATTGAACAGCTGCCCACCAATTTGCGCCAATGAGGGCGAATGCTTGGGCACCTGTCGGCGCTTTCCCCAATGTACCGGGGAGCGGTTGTCCGACACCCCGACAACGAACACGCGGCTGGCACCCAGGTGCAGAGCCGGACTGATGGGCGCCAATTGCCGTACCGCGCCATCACCAAAATATTCATCGCCAATTTTTACGCATGGAAAAAGCGTGGGAATAGCCGCAGACGCCATCAGATGATCTGCTGTCAGCCGGGTTCGCTCCCCACAGCGACGAAAACGTCGCCACTCCTTCAGATCTTCGCTCCCCTGGAAAAAGCTGACCGACTCCCCCTGGTTGTATGACATCGCATTGACGGATACCGCACGCAGCCGCCCTTCATCCAAATTGCGCTGGATATTGGCAAAGGGAATAGTCTCGTTCACCAGCTTTCTGAGCGGACTGTTGTCAAGCAGAGCCAGGGGCTTGCGACGTGCCACACCATGATTGAAGAGCGAAAGGGTAATTGTCGACATATTACCCAGCAGACTCGTCCAGTTGCTGCGGTAAATATCATCAACGGTCAGTTCCATCCAGAGGTCGCACAGCCTGCTAACGGCCTCTTTAAAGGTACCCGGATGGGAAGCAATCAGAAGTGCGTTCACGGCACCCGCTGAGGTGCCACAGATGATTTTGAAAGGGTTGGGCTCACTGTCGGGCGTAAGCTCCGCCAACGCTTTAAGGACGCCCACCTGATAAGCCGCGCGCGCGCCGCCCCCCGACAGAACCAGGGCGCCCACATCTGCGATCTTAGGAGCTGGTGAATTCTTCGCCGACAAGGTTTGCTACCGACTCAATACAAGGAAAATAATTCTATTAATCAGAAACAGAAAGAAACGTTCAAACTCCCAGCAGGATAACGCTTGCAGGCCATTCAGCATAGCAGCCAGCCCGTAGAGTGGCCTGCCAGGGCCAAAACTCTGTCCGACTACCCGTTCACCGGCCCATATCGACCACATAGCGACCGATCCCATGCCCCCGGTGCAAGCGCGCAAGAAATTCAGGGGCTTGCTCCAGGGCGATGTCTTCCGCAATTTTTTGCAGTTGTTCGCCTATATACCAGTCGCCAGCGAGCTTGTCCCATACGGCGGTCTTTTTATCCAGCGGCAGCTCAACACTGTCAACGCCCAGCAAGCTGATGCCACGCAAAATGAAAGGGAATACATTGGCCTGGAATTGTGCCCCCGACGCCATGCCACAAGCCGCGACACCACCGCCATACGCCAACGATTTGACGACATTAAACAGTGTTTCACCGCCCACGGTGTCTACTGCCCAGGCCCACAGGGGCTTGGCAATCGCCTTGTCTGCAAAAGGCGCGAGTGTCTCACGATCCAGAACCTTCCAGGCACCGAGCGATGTCAGGAACTCGGCTGACTCCAGCTTGCCGGTCACCGCCGCGACACGAAAGCCGAGCTTGGCAAGCAGCGCAACCGCAATCGAGCCAACGCCACCAGTAGCACCTGTTACCAGCACTTCGCCATCTTCCGGGCACGCACCGGACTCCAGCAATTTTTCCACACAGAGTGCCGCGGTTAGCCCCGCAGTACCGAGAACCATCGCCTCGCGAGGTGTCAGCCCTTCCGGCAGTGGCGCAACCCATTTCGCTGGTACAGCGATCCGCTCGGCCAGGCCACCGGAGGTATTCATACCCAGGTCATAACCGGTCACCAGGACTTGCTGACCAGCGGTGAAACTCCCGGAATCATCGCGGACCACCTGCCCTACCGCATCGATACCTGGCGTATGCGGATATTCCCGAGTGACAGCCCTGTTGCCAAATGCAGACAAAGCGTCTTTATAATTGAGAGAAGAGTGGGAAACCGCAATCAATACCGGGTTTTCAGGTAGAGAGTCCAGAGTGCGCTCGACAATGATCTGGTCATATTTGCCCGGCGCGACTTCCTCAACCTGCATTGCCCTAAAGTGCTCTTCAGTCATAGCTCTCGCCCATTGAACAATTTTCGACAGCTCCTGTATCAACAAAAGCTACCGACAGTTCTTCCTCCACGCCGCCAATCAAAATTGGCAACGCCTTCACCAATTACTAAGCCTGATGGCGCCAGGCGGCCAAACGGGAAAACAAGCGGGACAGCGCAGATTCCACACTGACCTGAGCTGCAATACCGATTTTCTTGGCAATATTCTGACGCTCTTTGTATTCAACCTGATACAGATCGGCCTGCTCCGCACGTGCCGTCAGATATTCGTCAGACGTCTTGAGCTCATCAATCAAGCTCAAATCCAGAGCCCGCTGCCCGAACCACACTTCCCCGGTTGCCACCTTGGCGATGTCAAGCTTGGGACGGTACTCAGCCACAAAATGCTGAAACAGGGTGTGGATCTCTTCCAGATCACTCTGGAATTTTTCTTTACCTTCCGGCGTATTCTCACCAAACATGGTGACCGTGCGCTTGTATTCTCCGGCGGTAAACAGCTCGAAATCAACGTTATTTCGTTCCAGCAGGCGGTGGAAATTAGGCAACTGTGCAACCACACCGATAGAACCCAGCATAGCGAAGGGCGCAGCAAGAATACGGTCTGCTACACAAGCCATCATGTATCCACCGCTCGCTGCCACCTTGTCCACCACGATCGTCAGGTGCACACCGGCCCCGCGCACACGGGCCAGCTGACTCGCGGCCAAACCGTAATTGGCCACCATACCGCCCGGGCTTTCGAGGCAGACCACCACTTCATCGGTTTTTTCCGCAATCTGCAGTATCGCAGTGATCTCTTCGCGGAGGTTACTGAGTGCACTGGCTTTAATATCGCCCTCGAAATGCACTACAAAAACGCGCTTGCGGCCCGGCTCCCCGGCACCCAACAAGTTTTTTTCTTCACCCTCATGTAGCGCCGGGGATTGCCCCACTTCCGCATCAGCTTCAGCCTGCTCTGGCACTGCACCAGCAGTGGATTCTGCAACGGACGCGCCCTTGCCTGCTTTTTTCCTTTCCCTTTCTGCAGCCTTCCATTCGGCCTTTCGCTGTTTCGCCTGAGCCTTTTCCTTTGCTTTCTTTTCTTTGGCTATCAGCTTATGGCGATGTGCAAACTCTCCGCTGTCCATCACTGCTTCGAGTAATGTTTCCTTCATCTCCTCGAATCGGTCATTGAGACGCGAAACCGTAATGTGCCCCGGCTGGCGGTCTTTCATATGGGATCGATTAGCAACGACAAAGCCAACCACCACCAAAATTGCGACAACAATGGTGACTACCTTGGCCAAAAACAGGCCGTATTCACTGAGAAACTCCACTCATCCCCCAAAAATCGAAATTAAATTATTGCCACTCATTCAGCGCAGTTTGCGCCTGCTGATTGAGTGGTTTCGCCAGCAAGCCTGTATGAGTGATACGAACTTCGTATACCGCACCATCCTGCATCGGTAAAAAGGTTGCACTACCATAAACAGCGTCTACCACAGGCAGCCTGCCACCCATATCTCGCAGCGCGCCCCATACATCTACGCCGTGCCCACTCTCTGCAAGTGCGTATACTGAGCGCTCTCTATTGCGTTCATCCTGCAACGTCAGGTAGCGGCCGCTCAGCCGATCCAGGCGGTAGGCAGGTTCAATTCCCCAACGTGCAAGCGCGCCCTTCCACTTCAGCATGCGGGCGTCCAGCTGCCACTGATCACCATAAAGCTCGAATTCCCGGGCCAGACCGTCTTCATCCGCAAGCTTGACCATGAAGTGCTGTTCACCTAGGCGCTCGAAAGAAATCGTACCCACACTGTGTTCATTTCCAAGGTTGCGATAGCTATACACATCCAGTGCAACCAGTACGATCAGCAGCGCACCGGCAAGCAATACCAACCCGATGGATCCACGCAGGAACCCCAGAAACCAACTGCCGCTCAACAGCACCTTGCCGCCCCAAAAAACGAGCAACAGAGCAATAAAAGCAATTAAAAAGGTAATGGCGATATACATTGTCGTATCAACCCCCGTCTATCTTTCCCCCAGCGTTGACGCTGAAGATTCTCATCGTACTCTATGGTTGGGGGCCGCGCCCCAATCCCGTTTTACTTTTCGGCCTTTTCACTCTGCGATTCCAGCGCGAAGGTGCGGATCAACTGCCCGGAAAGCGTCTGCTCCGGCGGGATAGCATCAGGCAAGCTGTCTCGCCGAAACCAGCGGGCATCCTGGATTTCTGATGGGTCAGGACGCAATTCACCAGAAGTGACCTCTGCCAGAAACCCGATCATCAATTGACCAGGAAATGGCCAGGATTGACTCCCGACGTAGCGCAGGCGCCCAACCTCCAGCCCAACCTCTTCCCTGACTTCTCTGGCCAAGGCCTGCTCGGCGTTTTCACCCGGCTCAATAAATCCCGCGAGCGCTGTAAACATGGCATGGCGATGGTGCGTATGCTGAGCGAGCAGGCATTCATCCCCTCTGGTCAACAACATGATGACACAGGGGGAAATCCTCGGATACACGGTAAATTCGCACTGATGGCAAACCCGTGCACGGTCACTTGAATGGTATTCGGTTTCGCCGCCGCAGCGCCCGCAGTAACGATGATCCACATCCCAGGCAATGACCTGCATAGCGCGCCCTGCCAGAAAGAATTCGCTATCGCTCACACGCCCCAGCAGGCTTCGCAATGACCGCCATTCAGCGCCTGCCACGGGCACCTTTTGGGGATAGCTGTGAGTACCGCAGGCGGCCCCCATCCAGTCCCCCAGATAGTGGCTACTTAGTGAGTTACTCGCGTCCAGGCCGGGGGGCAAGCTCGCAAATATAAACTCTTCCCCATTGCAGAGGATTTCCCCCTCTGCAATCAGGATATGCTGATGCAGACTTGGCACTGGCCAAGCCTTACCGGCAGCCTGAAACTCGGTCATGGTGGCGCTGTACTCCCGCTGACACCCGCTTTCAATTCGTTATCAATAACCGCAGTACCTGTATCAGGCAACTTCAACCGGGTAGCCCAGTGCTTCCAGGCTCTCAACTGCCAGATCGAGTGACTGCATATCCACCTTCCGGTCCAATTTGACCTCGCCCAAGTAGTATTCGAGGCTGATTATTGCATCGGCAAAATTTTCCAACAGCTGATCCACCCCGGGCGCGACCGTTTTCTGATCAATAACTGCCTCTACAAAGTGGACCAGACGCTCAACGACTGCCGCCGCTCGCTTCAGGCTCAACACAATCAAACCGCCACGAACACTGTTCAGTGTTGTTGCCACATTGCGGATATGGCCATGATCGAATCCGGATTCAGCATACGAAGCCAGCGCCCGCTTGATCAGCGACAGCCCGGCTTCCGCTTCTTTGAGCACGGCCAATTCCGCTTCAGCCAGCTGACTATGCTCCAAAACGATATCCGCGTGACCGGATTCATCGACGTCGATACTGGAACTTTGGCGCAGCGCGCGGATTGTGCTGTCGACAGCCAGCACCTGACTGGTCAGCTGCTGCAACGCCTGTTCTGCCTGCTGACCGCCGGCGGAAGCCATACTCTGGTACTGAGAAGTCGCAGTACTAAGACCGTCGCCAATCCGTTTGAAATTCAGTAGGTGGAGCGTATTGGCAATACGACGAAGCGTGTCAGCCAGACCACCGTCCTCGGCGAGACCGGATGCCCCAATCACCTCCGCGTCGTCCAGCATCCGACGAACACCGGACAACTCTTCATCCAGCGCATTGGCGACTGCCGCAATCGCAGTAGCACCGGGCCCACCCAGACTAGCGCGATCGCGCTCCAGTTCCGGTTCGCGATAAGACAGCTCCCGCACACTGAAGGCCTGCAGCAGTTTTGCGCCCTGGCCGCCGGCTCCGGAGAGCGCCAGCCAGTACAGGCATTCCTTTATTAATACCGGCGGTGCAGGCTGATCCAGCGCAACGTCGCCGTCTCGGCTGATAGTACGCAGGCGGCGATCCAGCATACTTAGCACCATTACCCGGGAGCGATTAATAAGCATTTCCCGTTCGGCCATGCCATTGAGGGCGGCACCCGCGACGGACCAGAGTTTGCCATTCGGCCGCCCGGCAGCGACGCTGGCGATCCGCTGCAATGCCCGCGCCATCATGGTGTACGCAGGACGACGCGGTTTGCCCTTCAGCAAGGCCAGCAGCCCGACCTGATACATGTGACGGAACCGCCGCACGAACGACTTGAGATCTTCAGACATTACCGCCGAAGAAACGGCACCGGGAACCGAAGCCTCCGGCCGACAACGCAAGAAATGGCTTTCCGGCACGGGTGCCTGGGCCCGTGCCAGGCGCAAGCTATTGATGTAGGGAATCAGCAGCTCGGGCCGGGCCGTAACACGATTTTGTACAAAGTCGAGGTAGCGCGTGAGCACATAAAAGGCAGTACCCACGGCCTCCAACAATTCGTCAGGCGATGGTTGCCGGTCCTGCAGAACATCCCCCATCGCAGTGAGCATTTCCTGAGCAAGCAGGTCTGCAGCCTTTAGCTGAACCATCTGCAGAACGCCAGCAACCTGTCGCAATCCCTGGATACACTGCTCCAATGCGGCCTTGTTTGCATGATCTGCTGCGAACTGATCGAGGTGGCCGGTTGCGTTTTCGATACTCGCAATCAACTCTTCTTTGACAAGGCTGACAGATGTCAGATTTATTTCGCGCAATTCCGTCATTGCTACACCACTGCAATTATCTTGTTATGTATCCCGTAGTAATCGTAAGCGCATGTCGCCCGAATTAGCCTGGAACGGGGCAATTTATACCAAACTGTGAAAGAGTCCACCTTTCTATAAAGGATTTCCATCGATCAATCGACAAAACCAATTCATAAGGCCTGCCTTATAAAATGAATTGAATTTTTACCGAGAACTGGGTAGCGTTTATTGGCTTGAAGACTGCGACACGTGCGGGCTCACAAAAAGTCAAGGAAGTTTCCAATAATGAATGCTATTAATCACAGCATACCAGCAACCGGCACAGGCTTTGGTCGCGCTTTTACCGAAAACTTTTTGGGGGAAGCACCGAGCTGGTACAAGCTCACCATTGCCGCTTTTTTGATCATCAACCCGGTCCTACTCTATACTACCACACCATTTTTTACTGGCTGGGTACTGATCGCCGAGTTCATTTTCACCCTGGCAATGGCCCTTAAGTGCTACCCCCTCCAGCCCGGTGGCCTCCTGGCCATTGAGGCGGTCCTGCTCGGCATGACCAGCAGCGATGCGGTATACCATGAGGTGACTGAAAATATTGAAGTGATCCTCCTGCTGATGTTCATGGTTGCAGGCATCTACTTCATGAAGAAGCTATTGCTTCACGTATTTACCAAGCTTCTGATCACCGTTCGCTCCAAAACTGCCCTGTCCCTGCTATTTTGCGGTGTCTCAGCAGTACTTTCGGCATTCCTTGATGCCCTTACCGTTACAGCGGTATTGATCAGCGTGGCAGTTGGCTTCTACGCTGTATACCACAAAGTGGCCTCCAACAAGCAAACCCATCCGGAACACGACCACTCATCGGACGATCATGTTGTCGAATACCATCGTACCGACCTGGACCAGTTTCGTGCATTTCTGCGTAGCCTGATCATGCATGGCGCGGTGGGTACCGCGCTGGGCGGAGTGTGCACCCTCGTAGGCGAGCCCCAAAACCTGCTGATCGCAGAAAAGGCCGGCTGGCACTTCGCAGACTTCTTCCTGCGCATGGCACCGGTAACCATGCCCGCATTTGCGGCAGGACTGCTGACCTGCATCCTGCTCGAGAAAACCGGCTCTTTTGGCTACGGTGCAAAATTGCCTACCGCAGTTCGGGAAGTGCTCGCGAACTTTGCCGCTGAAGAAGAGCAGAAGCGCACCCAGCGGGATGTTATCGAGCTTTGTATTCAAGGCACCGTTGCTGTAATCCTGGTACTTGCCCTCGCCTTTCACGTAGCGGAAGTCGGCATGATCGGCCTCATGGTTATCGTCCTTTTAACCGCATTTAACGGCGTGATCCAGGAAGCCCGTATCGGGCACGCATTTGAAGAAGCCCTGCCGTTTACGGCTCTGCTGGTGGTGTTCTTCGCGATCGTCGCGGTCATTCACGAACAGCACCTGTTCGAACCGGTCACAAATTTTGTACTGAGTCTGGAGCCAGAACAGCAGCCAGGCATGCTATTTCTAGCCAATGGCATTTTGTCGATGATCAGCGACAATGTTTTCGTAGCTACCGTGTACATCAATGAAGTGAAGGCTGCCTTTACCACCGGGGAAATCACTCGCGAGCATTTCGAGAAACTCGCCATTGCCATCAACACCGGCACTAACCTGCCAAGCGTGGCCACACCCAATGGACAGGCTGCGTTTCTGTTTCTGCTGACATCCGCACTGGCGCCACTCATCCGACTATCTTACGGCCGGATGGTGATCATGGCTCTCCCCTACACCGTTGTGCTGAGTATCGTTGCACTGGCTTGCGTGGTGTACGCACTTTAACCTGCGGCGAACACACAGGAACACGAGCATTAAAAAAGGGGCCTGAAAGCCCCTTTTTTATTACCTGCCACTTTTTTACCTGCCGCACCGGCAACAATCAAACGCCTGCTACCAGAAATGCTTGCCGGCCGACTTCTCCAGCAGCGCTAACATATCTTCATGTGCGCTCAGCTCATCAGCGGAAGCACGCACGACATTCAAAGCTGCCCGATTCACGGAAAGACGGCGAATGACGCCCGCTTCTGACTGCTGTTGCCCCTCACCCTCTTTTTCATTGTCACCACTGCCATCACTGCCGGCTAATGCCAGGTCGGTTTGACCACCGGTCATTACCAGATAGACGTCGGCGAGAATCTCAGCATCCAGCAAAGCGCCGTGCAAATCCCGCTGCGAGTTATCAACGAAATAACGCTTGCAGAGCGCATCCAGGTTGTTCTTCTGCCCCGGATGCTTCTCCCTTGCCAGCGCCAGGGTATCCAACACTCCACAATGGGCGGCAACAGACTTCCAGCGAGCGCTGCGCAAGCGCTTCAACTCGGCATCGATAAAGCCCACGTCGAACGCCGCGTTGTGAATCACAAGCTCAGCGCCCTCGCAAAATGCCATAAACTCGTCCGCGATCTTTGCGAACACGGGCTTATCCACCAGGAACTCGTTGGTGATACCGTGCACTTCGATCGCACCGTTATCCACCTCCCGCTCGGGGTTTATGTACTGGTGATAGTGTCGACCGGTAAGTTTGCGGTTGATCAACTCGACACAACCGATCTCAATAATTCGATGACCTGACTTCGGATCCAGGCCCGTTGTTTCCGTATCTAGAACAACCTGACGCACAACGTCACTCCCCCAATGTATCTATTCCGAGATTGGCCAGCGCATCAGCGCGCTCATTACCGGGGTCGCCGGCATGGCCCTTGACCCAGTGCCAGTGCACTTCGTGATGACCGATCGCGGCATCCAGCGTTTGCCACAAGTCCGCGTTCTTTACCGGTTTTTTATTGGAAGTTTTCCAACCATTTTTCTTCCAGTTGTGAATCCAGCCTGTAATACCCTGCCTCACATACTGGGAGTCGGTATGAAGGTCTACCCGGCAATGCTGCTTCAGCGCCTCAAGCGCCTGAATCGCCGCCATGAGTTCCATTCGATTATTGGTAGTAAGGGCCTCACCACCGTAGATTTCCTTTTCCGCATCACCACTCATCAGCAGCGCACCCCAACCACCTGGACCGGGATTACCGCGGCAAGCGCCATCGGTATAGATCGTAACTTGTTTCAAATCTGGCTCTTGGATTCTTCTGGATTTATATCGGGTAGCCTCAGCGCCGCCCGCTGTCACATCTCGCGATGCAACCGTAGCATTTAACGGCTTGGTGCAGGGCCTCTACAGGAGGAGATCAATCCCGACGATGACGATCCCTGGCAGCAACACGCGGTGTACTGGACACTGCAGTCAAAGCCGGCCGCTTATCGCCGCTCCAATTGATCTTGATGGTGCGCATATGCACCACTTCTTTGCGCGCGACTATGATGTAAAAGCCCCCCCACGGCAAGTGCCAGCGAGTACCTGCCCTCTCCATCCAGGCAGTCTTGGCCAGCAGCTCACGCTGCTGAATAGGCAGTCGAAAAAAGCCCCGCTCCACTGTTCCGGCCTGCAAATCCAGCAAGTTCATCCAGTCTGCCAACCGCGCAGCACGAAGCTGATTTCCTCGCTGATAGGGACTGGCGGACCGAAACAGGCGCGAAAGCCCCAGCAGGGAAAAGGGGTTGAAGCCAATGAGCACTAAATGGCCACCCGGTATCAGCACCCGGGCGGCCTCTCTCAATACTTGATGCGGATGGGGGGCAAAATCGAGCATGTGATGCAGCAGCACGACATCGATAGACTCGGATGGCAATGGCAATTGCTCAAACTCTACAATTGCAGCACCCTCGTGCTCGCAGGGACTCAAGCGAAATCGGTGATTAATTCGGCTGCATGCCGCAAAATCCACCTGCGGCGCGACACTGGCCTGCATCAGGTGATAACCGAACAGCCGCTCAACCAGTGGCTGGGCAAGGGCCAGCTGCTGAGACAGGAGCTCTTCCCCGAGAGCACTGGAAAACCAGTCGGCCAGTGCCGGAGACGCCTGCTCCAAAGAGGGCAACTCTTCGCGACGGCGACCAAACCACGCTTTGCGTTCCATAGGCCTCCCTTGGGATACTTTCCTGTGCTCGTATTAGCCTTTCAGGTGGAACCATATCATCCAATGGGCCTACCTTCACTGCCAGCTTGCTATGTTAAGGTTGCCCTAAAACTTCACAACCTCACCCTAGAGTAACGGCCCGTTTCGATGATCACAATCAGCCCAATCCCGGCATTTAATGACAACTATATCTGGCGCCTGACGCGGGGGCGCGAACACTGGGTCGTGGATCCCGGCGACGCCAAGCCAGTAGTCGCGGCCCTGGGCCACGAAACCCTAAGTGGCATACTGGTAACCCACCACCACTTTGACCACACCGGCGGCATCTCTGCACTCATCGACAAGTACAACTGCCCGGTGATCGGCCCCCAATCCATCGACGGGGTCACCCAGCCCGTTCAGGGTGGCGGTAATTTCTCAATATTGGGCGTCGAGGCATCTGTTGTTTCTGTTCCCGGGCACACACTCGACCATATTGCCTATATCGTACGCGAATCAGGGAAAACACACCTGTTTTGTGGTGATACCCTTTTCGCCGCAGGCTGCGGGCGTCTATTTGAAGGCTCCCCCGACCAGATGTACCAATCCCTTGGCAAGCTGACTCAGCTACCGGACGACACCCTGATCTACTGCGCACACGAGTACACCCTGGCAAACCTCCATTTTGCCGCCTCAGTAGAACCCGGAAATACCGCGATCCTCCAGCGCCAGAACGCAGCACAGGCACTACGCGACCAGCAAAAACCCACCCTGCCATCCAATATGCAGCTGGAAAAGGAAACAAACCCGTTTCTTCGCTGCAATCAGGGTGAAGTGCGTGTGCAGGCAGAGTTACATGGAGCCGCCAAACAATCATCACCTGTCGAAATTTTCGCCACTTTACGCCACTGGAAGGATACTTTTTGACCAAATCGCATTGACCGGAACCAACGCTCCTCTTTAGAATCAGACAATTACAATTCAAAGCTCACGCGCATTCGAAATAACGAAATCGCATAAACGCCTGAGCAGAAAGATAACGACTGAATCGCGGACACCAGCATGGTTTACAAAAAATTTGCCGTCGCCGTTTTAGCGGCGGCAGTGGGGGCCTGCGCACAAATCGAAACTGCGCCGGAAACAACCGCTTCTCAAAGCAAACCGGCGGCCGATGCCAACACTCCCAGCCACTCCGCGGAAATCAGCCGCAATATCCTGCAAGCTGCCGAGCCTGCCCTCCCTCCCGAGGATGTATGGGAGCGCCTTCGACGCGGCTTCGCGCTTGAGCGAGAAACCAACCGGGACAAAGTCGAGGATTACGTCAAATACTTCTCGTCTAACCAGGGCTACATGTCACGCGTGACCGAGCGCTCCCGGCGCTACATTTTTCATGTGGCGGAACAACTGGAACAGGCAAATATCCCCTCCGAATTTGCCCTGCTTCCCATCGTAGAAAGTGCCTACGATCCCTTTGCCTATTCTCACGCCCAGGCCTCCGGCATGTGGCAATTCATCCCCGCGACCGGCCGTTCATTTGGCCTGCACCAGAACTGGTGGTACGACGGCCGCCGTGACGTGGTGGAATCTACCCGGGCAGCGACTGAGTACTTCAATTATCTGGCCGGAAAATTCGACCACGACTGGCTGCTCGTTCTCGCCGCGTACAACGCCGGTGAAGGCACAGTCCGCCGTGCAATGGAGCGCAACCGCAAACGCGGTCTTGGTACCAGCTTCTGGGAGCTGAAGCTGCCACGGGAAACCCGTCGCTATGTACCTCAACTCCTCGCACTGGCAGAAGTCGTTGCGCATCCGGAGAAATATCAGGTGCCACTTTTCAACGTCGACAACACCCCGTACTACGCGGCTGTAGACGTGGGTAGTCAGATCGACCTCGCCCAAGCCTCCGAGCTGGCCGGCGTAGAAATTGAAGAGCTGTATCTGCTCAATCCTGGCTACAATCGATGGGCAACCGATCCGAATGGTAACCACCGCCTGCTGATTCCCGCAGAGAAGCGTGAGCAGTTCACGGAGGCGTTGAGCAAGCTACCTGCCTCTGAGCGGGTCAGCTGGCAACGTTACAAGGTCGCACGCGGCGATTCCCTTTCTGTGATCGCCCGCCGCTATGAAACGACTGTTTCCGCCATTCAGCAGACCAACAAACTGAGAGGCTCCAGTATCAGAGCCGGACAGACCCTGCTGATTCCCAGCGCTTCCGGCCCTGATGCACAATACGCCTACTCTATAGACCAGCGTATGAAGCGCCGCCAGTCCTCCGGTAAAGGCGACAAAACCTCTTACACCGTGCGGCCCGGAGACACCCTCTGGGGCATCGCCCGCTCACTCGATGTAAAAGTACGCGAACTTGCCAGCTGGAACAGTATTGCCCCCGGCGATACCCTCCGCCCGGGACGAAAACTCATCGCATATGCGGGAAGCGGTAATAGCGGTTCAGACGATAGCCGCACTACACGAAAAGTGTCTTACCGGGTTCGCAGTGGAGACTCCCTTTACCGCATCGCCCGCAAGTTCAGCATCGATATCAGTGATATCGTACGCTGGAACAAGCTCAGCAAAAATGGTTACCTGCAACCGGGCCAGCGCCTGACACTCTTTGTCGATACCGCAGCGAGTGGCTAAAAAACCCAAAGCGCCACTAGCGTAAATTGCACACATAAAAAAACCGGCTTAAAAGCCGGTTTTTTTATTGGTTCAGAACTCGGTGTTCAATTTACTTCCCTTCGACAATCTCGATATCGGCCTTGTCAGCAAGGTACTTTTGAACAGCTGCCAGTTCGGATGTTCCCTGCATGGACGCCAACTGCGTCAGCATCGCAGCACGCTGCTCAGCACTCTGCCCGGACAGTTTTCCTTCACGGACCGCACGCAATTGAACAACCACCTGGTCGCCATTCTGCAGTGCAAAATGCTCAACAGCAGTCGCACCCGGTTTTGGCGCATCCAGGCCGAAAACATGGCTAACCACATCCCCGCGCACCCCGAACCCACCGCGACGGGTATTGTCACTGGTTTCCAGGGTCAGCTCCTCACTACTGGCAACCTCGGAAAAGGCTTCGCCACTGGTGAGCTTGCTTTGGATATCCTCAGCCTTGGCCAGCAGCTGCTCGCTGGCTTTATCGCGCTTAAGGCGGTCGACGATTTGCTCGCGCACCTCATCCAGCGGCTTCACACCTGCTGGCTTGTGTTCCGCCAACTTCAATACAACGACGTGGTTTTCATTCAGGTTAAGCACTTCCGAAGCCATCCCATCTTCCAGGACTTCCGGCGAGAAGGCTGCAGCCAGGACTTTGCTATTACCGGTAATACCGGCACCGCCGTTGCGGGAAAACAACGGAGACTGCTGAACTTTTACACCAAGCTCTTCGGCCGGTCCGGCCAGACTCTCGGCATTGTATGCCAGGTCAGCAAGACGGCTCATGGCGCCAACAAACTCACGCTCGGCCTCCGCATTGCGCAAACGCGCGGTAATTGCTGCTTTCCGCTCATCAAAGGTCGGCGGTTCTGCGTCGGCAATTTCCAACAACTTAATGAAGTGAGTACCCGCGTCAGTTTCGACCGGACCGGAAACTTCACCCACATTCAATGCTGACAGGGTTTCCTCGAAAGTCTCCGGGAATACATCACCGCTCGTGAAACCAACATCACCACCCTCTTCACGGGAAACGATATCGTCCGAGAACTCCTTGGCAAGCACTGCAAAATCTTCACCCGCTGCCAGCTTGGCCTGCACAGCCGCAACCTTCGCCTTGCCTTCTTCACTATCAGCGTTCTCGACCAGGATATGGGCTGCGTGGCGGCGAGCTTCTGCCGCGAAGTTCTTCGCTTCCTGTTCGTACTGTGCACGCACATCCGCTTCCGCCACGTCGATGTTGGCTGCAAACAGATCCGGGGTGAGCTCAATGTAGTTCACAGCAACCTGCTCGGGACGCTGGAATTCGTCCTGATGGGAATCGTAGTAACCCTGGATCTCGGTGTCCGAGACAGAGACATCGGACAAAAGCGGGGCAACCGGCAGGGTCACATAGTCGAAATCACGCTCTTCCATGGATACGGCAACCACCTGCTCTGCAGCTTTACGGGTAGTAAATGCGCTGTCAGCGACACTCCCTGCATACTGCTGCATCACCATATCCTGCTCCAGCAGCTGGTGGAAACCTGCGTGGCTGTATCCCATACGGCGGAGAGCGTCGCGATACACCTGCGCGTCAAACTTGCCATTAATCTGGAAGCCGGCCATCTGCGCGATGTCCCGGTCGACAATCGCGGTGCTCATCACCATACCGCTTTCTTGAGCGGCCTGTCGCATTACCGAGGTATTGACCAGCTGCTGCAAGACAGGTCCCCGCAGTTGCTCATCGGTCAGCAGCTCTGCAGGAACGCTGTCACCGTACTGGCTCTCGATCATGCTACGGCGATTTTGAATCGCGCGCTGCAGATCCAGATTGGTAATTTTTTCACCATTGACTTCGGCTACTTTGTCAGCCGAGCCACCACTGGCACCGGTGAAAAAGTCGATTCCACCGATCACCATGATAAATCCGAAAAATGCCGCAACAATTACTGCAGCCGTTCCCTTCAGGTTGTCACGCATGGACTGAAGCATATTCAGCTCCGAAAATTAACTCTTACTTAGAACACTCAAGAATCATTGGTTATTTTTGGCTCACTGCTTCAGGAAGCTACCCGAGCACAAGTGAAATATTTAGCCCTTCTGGGCCTGATCCAAGACTGAGAACTACAATATTGCAGAAATAAAAAAGGCGCATCGAACTGATACGCCCTTTTGAAGCTCGATGAAACGATGCTTCTTAATTTACCGCGTCTTTCAAAGCTTTACCGGCTTTGAAATTCGGGATTTTAGCTGCAGCGATTTCGATCGGATCGCCGGTACGCGGGTTGCGACCGGTGCGAGCGGCACGCTCTTTAACAGCGAAAGTACCAAAGCCAACCAGCGCTACTTGGTCGCCCTTTTTCAGTGCGTCAGTAATGCTGTCTACCATGGCGTCCAAAGCACGGCCAGCGGCTGCCTTCGGAATGTCGGCAGATGCGGCAATGGCTTCGATCAGTTCGGACTTATTCACGCTATATCCCTCTGTTCTTTTCTAGGTGTGTATCTAGTTACAAATGCCCCTCTTTGGGGACATCTTTTCATGCATTTTGCACACGGTTTTTAATCGCCTGCGGCACTCTCCGCAGTGCAATAAGGCCCGATTTATACCAACTGCCCGTGAGCGGGTCAAGGAACCATGCGGCTTTGCGGGGAGTTGAACAAATTTAAAGCTCTCTTGCTCAGGCTTTACCCGGCAAGCTCATTTTTTAAACTGCAGAATGACCAGGTCGCGTACTTTACGCGACCTGGTCATTGGCAAGCAAGCAAAGTTTACCGGCTAAATTCAACCAGGCGCATCGGCCTGGTTGGCGTATTTCAGACAGTTCAGTGCGTTTGTATCGACTTTTGAGAACGCTCCTCCGCCTGCTTTTGCAAAGCGGAGTACTCTTCGTCACTCAGGGGGCTGGGCATTCTTTCCAATGCATATTCGAAAACCTGATCAATCCATTTTACCGGCTTGATCACCAGGTCTTGCTGTATGTTGTCAGGAATATCCTTCAAGTCCCGCTCATTGTCCGCAGGTATCAACACAGTCTTGATACCGCCGCGGTGCGCTGCCAGCAGTTTTTCCTTGAGGCCGCCGATCCGTAAAACTTCGCCGCGCAGAGTAATCTCCCCCGTCATGGCGACATCGGAGCGCACAGGAATGTTCGTCAAAACAGACGCCAGCACCGTACACATCGCAATACCTGCAGAGGGGCCATCCTTGGGTGTGGCGCCCTCAGGCACGTGAATATGGATATCCCGGGTTTCGTGGAAGTCCGGCGCAACACCCAGCGCCTGAGCACGCGCACGAACAACCGTAAGGGCTGCCTGGATTGACTCCTGCATCACATCACCCAAGGAACCGGTCTTGATAACCCGCCCTTTACCTGAAACCGCGGAAGACTCGATTGTGAGCAGCTCACCACCAACTTCCGTCCAGGCAAGGCCGGTAACCTGACCAATCTTGTTTTCCTCTTCTGCGCGGCCGTAGTCAAACTTACGTACACCCAGCAATTCTTCCAGTTGCTCCGGCTCGACAACCACTTTGTGCTTTGTCGATTTACGCACGTGCTCAGTCACTACTTTCCGGCAAATTTTTGCCACCTCACGATCCAGTCCTCGCACCCCGGCTTCCCGGGTGTAATAGCGCACAATGTCGCGGACAGTTTCATCGCGAAGCTCCAGCTCATCTTCCTTCAACCCTGCCGCTTTTCGCTGTTTCGGCACCAGATAGCGCTGTGCAATGTTGAGCTTTTCATCTTCGGTATACCCCGGAATCCGAATCACTTCCATACGGTCCAGCAGAGGACCCGGAATATTCATGGAGTTAGAGGTACAAACAAACATCACATCCGAGAGGTCGTAATCGACTTCCAGGTAGTGGTCGTTAAAGGATTTGTTCTGCTCGGGATCCAACACTTCCAAAAGGGCAGAGGCAGGATCACCGCGGTGGTCCATGCCCATCTTGTCTACTTCGTCCAGCAGGAACAGGGGGTTTTTAACACCAACCTTGGAAATTTTCTGAACCAGCTTGCCAGGCAAAGAGCCGATATAGGTTCGACGATGCCCGCGAATTTCAGCTTCGTCACGCACGCCGCCGAGCGCCATGCGTACATACTTCCGGTTGGTCGCGCGGGCAATGGATTCTCCCAAAGAGGTCTTACCGACACCGGGAGGCCCAACCAAACACAATATGGGGCCCTTGACCTTTTTAACGCGTTTCTGAACTGCAAGATACTCGAGTATCCGCTCCTTGACCTCTTCCAGACCATAGTGGTCCTTGTTCAGAATTTCTTCTGCCTTGATCAGGTCGTGGCGAACGCGACTGGCCTTTTTCCACGGCACGCTCAGCATCCAATCAATGTAACTGCGCAGCACCGATGCTTCTGCAGACATCGGCGACATCATTTTCAGTTTGCCAAGCTCGGCGCGGGTCTTTTTCTCTGCTTCTGCAGACATGCCGGATTCGGCAATCTTTTTTTCCAGCTCTTCAACTTCGTTGGGCTCTTCGGAAATTTCCCCCAATTCTTTCTGAATGGCCTTCATCTGCTCATTCAGGTAGTACTCCCGCTGGCTTTTCTCCATCTGCTTTTTCACACGGCCACGGATCTTCTTCTCGACCTGAATAAGGTCAATTTCGGAGTCCATCAGGCCCAGGAGATGCTCCAACCGCTCTTTAACCGACACGGTTTCCAGCAGTTCCTGCTTCTGCGGCAGATCCAGGGACATATGCGCGGCGATGGTATCGGCAAGTCGACCGGGTTCATCAATGCCAGACAAAGAAGTAATCACTTCGTTTGGCACTTTTTTGCTGACGCTAACGTACTGTTCGAACTGTGACATCGCCGAGCGCACCAGAGCCTCAGATTCGGCTTCAGGCAACTCTTCCGTGGAAAGCTCGCTTACGCTTGCACGATAGTGGCTCTCGCCTTCTTTGATCTCTTCGATCTTCACTCGATGACCGCCTTCAACCAGCACTTTTACAGTGCCGTCAGGCAACTTCAGTAACTGCAGCACACTGGCGACAGTACCGACACGATAAACGTCGTCTGCACCCGGATCATCTTCAGACGCCTGGCGCTGAGCCACCAGCAACACCTGCTTGTCTGTGCGCATGGCATCTTCGAGCGCATCAATTGATTTTTCCCTGCCAACGAACAGCGGGATAACCATATGCGGGTAGACCACTACATCACGCAGTGGGAGCATGGGGTATTCGTTCAGGGTATCGGATGGCTGGTCCATAAAACTCCTCTCGGGCCCTCTCGGCGGCGTTCCGCCACCGGATTATTGGCATTCTGGCCAGCGCTGCACCAGAAGCACATCACTGTAATTATTGCCATTACAGGGGTTAATTGGGGGCAGCCCACAGAATAACAAGCCTCCGTAGGGCTCTGCTGCAAAATAAGTTTAATTTACCCACCCCGAAACGACTTGCAAAAAGCCACTTTTACGCCGGTGCCGCCGGCAGAGTGCAGCTAGTGACTACCCGCGCGGAGGATTTTGACGAAATTCATCGCCAAATCCTGCCCTTCGGCGAAATAGCGCCCATAAAAAAAGCCCCTGACAGGGGCTTTTTTAGAGTACGAGCCCGCAGAAGTGACTCTACAGACTCACACAGCAAGGACTCAAACCTGGCGGATTATTCCTCGGGAGCAGCCTTTTGCTGAGCCTCAGCCTGCTCATACACCAGTAACGGCGCCGACTCACCCTTGATAACCGCCTCATCAATAACAACTTTGGCTACGTTATCCATGGACGGAATGTCGTACATGGTTTCAAGCAACACAGACTCCATAATAGAGCGCAGCCCTCGCGCACCCGTTTTCCGCTCCATCGCTTTGGTCGCTACTGCGTCCAGCGCGTCAGGCCTGAAGTCCAGCTCTACATCTTCCATTTCAAACAGCTTGCCGTACTGTTTGGTCAGTGCGTTGCGCGGCTCGGTCAAAATCTGCACAAGCGCAGCGCGATCAAGCTCTTCGAGGGTTGCTGTCACAGGCAGACGCCCTACGAACTCGGGAATCAGACCGTAGCGGACCAGGTCTTCAGGCTCCAGATCAAGCAGTACCTCACCGAAGTTGCCACCACTGTCTTTGGATTTCACCTCTGCACCGAAACCGATGCCGCCTTTTTCCGAGCGATCTCGAATCACTTTGTCGAGGCCTGCAAATGCACCACCACAGATAAACAGGATATTCGAGGTATCAACCTGTAAGAATTCCTGCTGAGGGTGCTTGCGCCCACCTTGCGGTGGAACAGAGGCCACAGTGCCTTCAATCAACTTCAACAGAGCCTGCTGTACACCCTCACCCGATACATCACGGGTAATCGAGGGGTTATCAGACTTGCGAGAAATCTTGTCGATCTCATCGATATACACGATGCCCTGCTGTGCCTTCTCGACGTCGTAATCACATTTTTGCAGAAGCTTCTGAATAATGTTTTCTACGTCTTCACCTACGTAGCCAGCTTCCGTCAGCGTCGTGGCATCTGCAATCGTGAAAGGCACATTCAGCAGACGCGCCAGAGTTTCCGCCAGCAGTGTCTTACCGCTACCAGTAGGTCCGACCAGCAGAATATTGGATTTACCAAGCTCTACGTCTTCTTTGCCTTTCACACTCTTGCTGGTGCGAAGGCGCTTATAGTGGTTATAAACCGCTACCGCGAGCACTTTTTTTGCCCGCTTCTGCCCGATCACATACTGATCGAGGATTTCGGTGATTTCCTGTGGGGTAGGCAAACGACTATCGTCGCCATCCGATGAGTCCTGTACTTCTTCGCGGATGATATCGGTACACAACTCTACGCATTCATCACAGATATAGACCGATGGACCGGCAATAAGCTTGCGCACTTCCTGTTGGCTTTTGCCACAGAAGGAACAGTACAGGAGCTTGCCGTTTTCTTCTCCGCTGTTCTGGTCAGTCATCAATGTACTCCGTGGTCTAACAGCCAGCCGAAACGCGGTGGCAAATAGGGTTCATAAGCAAGATGCGGCCTTTTGGCATGTTTTTCAAGCTTTTTTCTTCTGATGACAACCCCGAATTAACATCTGTCAGGGCTGCCACCTTTAGCATGTGTGACCTCTAGACCAGGCCGACCTGGAATATCGCACCACAAATTATCGTGAGAAGAGACTTTCCGTGTCGTGCTTTACAGCAAAACCGTCATCACTTGCTCACCGCCTGGCGGCGCGAGATTACCTCATCGACAAGGCCATACTCTTTTGCCTCGTCAGCACTCAGGAACTTGTCTCGCTCAGTATCGCGCTCAATGTCCGCGACACTTCGCCCGGTGTGATGCGCCATCAGCTCATTGAGGCGGGAGCGGATCTTGAGGATTTCCTGCGCGTGAATATGGATATCAGATGCCTGCCCCTGGGCGCCACCACTAGGCTGGTGAATCATCACCCGGGAATTTGGCGTCGCAAACCGTTTCCCTTCCGCCCCAGACGTCAGCAGGAACGCCCCCATACTGCAGGCCTGACCGATACACATTGTGCTGACATCAGGCTTGATGAACTGCATGGTGTCATAAATTGACATGCCGGCAGTCACCGACCCACCCGGTGAATTGATATAGAGGTGAATATCTTTGTCAGGATTTTCAGCTTCCAGGAACAGCAATTGGGCCACGACCAGATTGGCCATATGGTCTTCTACCGGTCCCACCAAAAAAATCACACGCTCTTTCAGCAACCGGGAGTAAATATCAAAAGAACGCTCACCTCGAGCGGTCTGTTCCACAACCATGGGAACCAGGCCGCCGGTGGCCAATGTGTCACTATTTCTTGAGAGGTAGTCAAAAGATGCCATGGATACGGTGCTTCCTTTTTTTGGCGTATTTGGCGGGATCAGAGTCAACCATCACTGCAATCCCCAAAACTCAGTCAATCTGAGCTTAACTGGTCATGAGCGATAAAGCCAGCGAGTCTAAGACAGGAATAAAAAAGAGAAAAATGTCACGCAGCGCGCTAACCCGGAACAGGCATTGGAATTTACGGGCGCTTACTTGATATGAAAAAAAAGGCCACCTTTTGGTGGCCTTTTTTACATCAACTTAGCTCTGTTTTTCAGGCTTGATGACGTCGTCGTAGCTGCTTTCCACTTCGCTAACTTTTGCCTTATCAAGCACGAAGTCAACAACCTGATCTTCAAGCACCACAGACTCAACACCAGCCAGCAGCTCACGATTGCTGAAATAATAGTCAACCACTTCTTCAGGCTGCTGATAGGTGGAGGCCAGCTCCTCTACTTTCGCCTTTACGCGGTCGCTATCAACGTTCAGCTCGTTCTGCTTAACGATTTCACCAACAACCAGACCCAGTACAACACGGCGCTTGGCCTGATCTTCGAACATCGCGTCCGGCAGCATGCGAGCCGCATCTTCTGGCTTGATCTGACCACCGAACTGCTGAACCATCTGGCCACGCAGGCTGTTTACTTCACTGGCAACCAGTGCAGCAGGGATTTCCACCTGGTGCTTCTCGAACAGCTGGTCCATGACCTGGGTCTTGACCTTGTTCAGGGCTGCATTCTTCAGCTCGCGCTGCATGTTGCCACGAACTTCTTCGCGGAACTTCTCTTCGCCGCCTTCCTCAACACCGTAGGCCGCGAAAAACTCATCGTTCAGTTCTGGCAGTTCCGGCTTCTCGGAAGCGGTAACCTTGATGGTGAACACAGCTTCTGCGCCACGCAGGTTTTCCGCCTGATAGTCTTCAGGGAAAGTAACCTCAACTTCTTTCTCTTCACCCGGCTTCATGCCGAGAATGCCGTCTTCGAAGCCCGGGATCATGCTGCCGGAACCCAGAACCAGCTTGTGACCGTCGGCCTTGCCACCTTCGAACTCTTCGCCGTCTTTGCGACCAACGAAGTCGATAGTGACCTGGTCACCCTTCTGCGCTTTGCGCTTGGTTTCTTTCCAGGAAGACTGCTGCTTGCGCAGAACGTCGATCATGTTGTCAACGTCTTTGTCAGTCACTTCTGCTACCGGACGCTCTACAGCAACCTCAGCAAGGTCAGTCAGCTCAACTTCCGGATACACTTCGAAAGTTGCAACGTACTCGAGGTTCTCACCCGGAGCGACACCACTTTTTGCTTCAATACTCGGCTGACCGGCCGGCTTCACCTGCTCCTTCTGCACCGCTTCGTAGAAAGAACGGCTCATCACTTCACCGAGAACTTCCTGACGAACACCGGCACCGAAACGCTGGCGAACAACTTTCATCGGCACTTTGCCTTTACGGAAACCGTTAATGCGCACGGTCTTGGCAGCCTGCTGAAGGCGCTTGTCAACTTCCTTTTCTACGATTTCCGCCGGCAAATTGACGGTTAAACGACGTTCCAGGCCGGAAGTTGTTTCGATAGAAACCTGCATGATAATCCTCGTGAGACTCTTCTCTACAATCGCACCGGGCCGTAAATAAGTTACGCCGCAGCGCCAGCGATCAGCGATCTGCCGGAAAATTCACCGGCCGCCAAATACAACCAGCCCGCGCCAACTTGGGGCAAGCAGCCACTGGAAACAGTGAACTCCCTGCCGGGCACGGACTATAAAATTCCTGAGTTGGTGGGGACGGGGAGACTCGAACTCCCACACCTCTCGGCACCAGAACCTAAATCTGGCGTGTCTACCAATTTCACCACGTCCCCGCACCTCGAAACGCTCTAACCTATTGATTTCAATGTTGTTTTACAAAGAAAACACAGTGAGCTGCAACGAGGGGAGCAGATTGTGCCACAGCATTAGCGACGCTTCAACAAAACCTGCAAGACTAATTAACCTACTCCCCCAAAATGCAACAGGGCGCCCGAAGGCGCCCTGCTTTTCAGGCAATACCGCGGTTTAGACGCGTTCCACAATCGTGGTGATGCCCTGTCCCAGACCAATACACATAGTCGAGACACCCAGGTTACCGCCTTCGTTTTGCAGAACGCTCAACAAAGTCCCGGTAATGCGGACGCCGGAGCAACCGAACGGGTGACCAAGCGCGATGGCGCCGCCGTACAGGTTGACCTTCTCATCCATTTTGTCGAGCAGGCTAAGATCTTTCAGCACCGGCAGCGCCTGCGCAGCGAAAGCTTCGTTCAGCTCTACCTTATCGATATCGTCGATCGTCAAACCTGCACGCTTGAGAGCGTTCTGGGTGGACGGTACCGGGCCGTACCCCATGATTGACGGGTCCACGCCGGCCAATGCCATTTCGCGGACTTTGGCAATCGGGGTCATACCCAGCGCCTGAGCACGCTCGGCGGACATGATCAACATTACGGACGCGCCGTCGGTAATCTGGGAAGAAGTTCCCGCAGTTACCTGGCCGTGCTTTGGATCAAACGCCGGACGCAGCTGAGCCAACCCTTCGACGGTTGTATCCGGACGGATGGTCTGATCAGACTCCACCAGGTAAGGCACGCCGTCGTCGTCATGCCCCTCGATCGCGATAATTTCGCGATTGAATTTACCCTCTGCAGTTGCGGCAGCGGCACGCTGATGCGAGCGAGCACCGAACTCATCCATCTGCTGACGCTGAATACCGTGCATCATTGCCAGGTATTCTGCGGTCATACCCATGGAGCCGGCAGCTTTGGCCATAAAGCGCCCCATCATCGGGTTAGGGCTCACATGTTCCATCATGTTCAGATGGCCCATGTGCTCAACGCCACCCACCACATACACATCACCAACACCCGCCTGGATGTTGGCCGCCGCAGTGTGCAGCGCAGACATGGAGGAACCACACAGACGGTTTACGGTCTGCGCCGGAATGGTATGAGGCAGGCCGGCGCGCAGCACGATCATGCGCGCCACGTTGAAGCCCTGCTCGTCACGCTGCATCACACAACCCCAGATGAGGTCATCGATTTCTTTCGGGTCCAGCTTGTCATTACGCTGCAGGAACTTGTTCAGCAGCTCGGCGGACATATCATCCGCTCGCACATTCCGATACACACCGTTTTTGGAACGCCCCATGGCAGTACGCGCATAGTCGACGATTACGGCATCTCTAGGATTCAGACTCATGGAAACTCTCCTTACTTGTCGCCGTAGTAGGTGGTGCCATTTTTGGCCATTTCACGCATGCCTTCGGTAGGCTCGTAAAGCTTGCCGAGATCAGAGAACTGCTCAGCCATCTTCACAAAATTGTCCATACCGATGCTGTCCAGCCAGGCGAAGATGCCACCACGGAACGGCGGGAAGCCGATACCGTAAATCAGTGCCATGTCGGCTTCTGCCGGGGACTCAACAATGCCCTCTTCCAGGCAGCGTGCAAGCTCGGTAGCCATAGGCACCATCATACGCGCGATAATTTCGTCTTTCTCGAATTCGCGACGCTCAGCTACATGCGGCTTGAGTAGCTCGTAAGACTCTTCAGACGCCACTTTCTTCGGGCGGCCTTTTTTGTCTTCTTCGTAGTTATAGAAGCCTTTGCCGTTTTTCTGGCCATAGCGACCAGCTTCGTACATAACGTCAGAAGCAGCCGTGAACGTCTTACCCATCCGGTCAGGGAAACCTTCTGCCATAACCTGCTCTGCGTGCACACCGGTATCGATGCCCACAACATCCATCAGGTAAGCCGGACCCATCGGCCAACCCCAGCGTTCCATGACTTTATCGACTTCCTGGAAGTCGGCGCCATCGCGCACCAGCATGGCAAAACCAGCAAAGTACGGGAACAGTACGCGGTTAACCAGGAATCCCGGGCAGTCACGCACAACGATCGCCTTCTTGCCCATTTTGTTGGCATAGGCAACAACGCGGGCAACCGCAGTCTCGGAAGTCTTCTCGCCGCGAATCACTTCCACCAGTGGCATCTTGTGCACCGGGTTGAAGAAGTGCATGCCCAGGAAGTTTTCCGGACGCGCCAGCGGCTCAGCAAGATGATCGATCGAGATGGTAGAAGTGTTGGACGCGATCACGGTGTCTTCGGTGACCTTGGTTTCCACTTCTTTGAGAACCGCGTGCTTGACCTTCGGGTTCTCAACAACCGCTTCAACAACGATATCGATGTTTTCGAAGCCGTCGTAACTCAGAGTCGGCTCGATACGGTTCAGCACCTCACCCATCTTGGCCGGAGTCATACGGCCACGCTCTACCATCTTGGCGAGAAGCTTGTTCGCTTCGTTCAAGCCCAGATCGATACCTTTCTGGTCGATATCTTTCATCTTAATGGGAGTGCCTTTGGAGGCAGACTGGTAGGCAATACCGCCGCCCATAATGCCAGCTCCAAGTACCGCGGCGCGCTCGATCTGCTTGTCCGCTTTCTTTTCCCAGTTTTTGGCCACCTTGCCAACTTTCTGGTCATTCAGGAAAAGACCAACCAGGGATTTCGCCGTACCGGTTTGAGCACTTGCGATAAATTGCTGCTGCTCAATTGCGAGAGCCTCATCACGACCCAGCTTATAACCCTGCTCGATGGAGGTTACCGCATTCACCGGAGACGGATAATTTTTACCCGCCTGCTGACCAACAAACGCCTTGGTGGTGAAGAAAGCCATCAGCGCTTCGGTGTCGTTCATGGGGATCGGAGACTTCTTAATCTCGCGACGCTCTTTGTAATCCAGCTCACCCGCAATCGCGCGACCCAACAGTTTCAGAGCGGCAGCTTTCAGCTGCTCGGTAGCGACTACAGCATCAACTGCGTGTGCAGCCAGCGCGGCGTCCGGACGCTGCTCTTTACCTGCGGCGATCCACTCCGCAGCACCGTCAACGCCAATCACACGCGGCAGACGAACAGTGCCGCCCCAGCCCGGGATCAGGCCAAGCTTCACTTCCGGCAGTCCAACCTTGGCCTTGTCGCCCATTACGCGGAAATCACAACCCAGGCAGACTTCGAATCCGCCGCCGAGAGCGTAGCCATTAATGGCAACGGCGGTAGGGAACGGCAGATCTTCCAGGCGGTTGATATTCTCGTTGTTCTTGTTCATCAGCTCAGAGATCCCTTCCGGACCCGCTGAGAAGGCGCCACCAAACTCTGTGATGTCTGCGCCGACAATAAATACGCCCTTACCGCTGGTCAGCAGCAGGCCTTTGATATCGCCAGCCTTTTCAATCGCGTCCAGCGCTTCAGAGAACTCTGACACAGTCTGACGATTGAACTTGTTGACGGATTCGCCTTCCAGATCGAACTTCAGCTCCGCGATGCCGTCTTCCAACATCTGCACTGAAAGTGCTTTGCCACTAAATAACATTATTGACCTCGTTGTTTGATGACCGGGCTCTGACGCCAGAATATAAACCGGTCCGGGGGGTCGGGGTTTGAATATGACTGCTGCTCTGACACCGCCACAGTATTCTCAGTTCGGCGACGACAGCAACTGGCGCAGTCAACGAGACCTAGTATAGCCAGATTCAAACACGCGTTTGAATACCATTTCTACCATATCCAGTGTCCCCTTTAGCACAGGGACCCTCAAACCGATCATTATTTACTCAGAACGGCAACCTGAATACGGAAACGCTAGAACAGTGCCTGCGGGGCACAACAGCCAAGCAATAGTAGTCATCTGCTCTATCGGAGACGAGCCATTCGCCGTTTGGATCGATAATCCTGGCAATGAACTGGACGGCATGACCAGGGAGTATGCCCAGGACCGCGGATTCGGTCCTGGCGTCACCTATATAAAGAAGGAATGTTCGGTCAGTGACAGGTACTGACGAAGCGACGAGCGGTTAGAGGCTTATACCATGTCTTCGTAGGGGTTTACGTTCGGCAATGTCACCTCGCCCCCCATTCCCGGCAAGGTCACACGCTCACTATCACAGGCGATGCCTGATTCATCAATAAGCCCCTCGCCAAAACGATAAATCGCCTTGAGATCGCCGCGACTGGCACTCTCATCATACGCGGCAGCCTGTGCGGCAACCGCTTCGCTGCGCCTGCGGTAATCCGTCATCGCCTTGGCTCCGTGGCGCTTACTCAGCATACGCTCTACCACATGAGGCGCCAAAACACTGGCCGTCGCATTATTGCCTCCAAAACCCTTCGAATTGAGGAAGGCTACATCCAACGACTCCGGCGCGCGCTCCACGTGCTGCATGGACAACATCAGGTTATCGTGGTGCACATCGTCAGCAATGCGATCAATCGTAGTAATCCCCGGCAGAACGCCATGGGAGAAAATACCCAGACTGGTAACAAGCTGGTCGCCACTCGCCGCCGCAACGGTATGCCCCAGATAAGCTTTAACCGCACACACGGGCCAGGCATCAATGCCGAACGCCGCTGCCAGCTGGTCAAAAATCGCAGATTCGGTCACCCGGTTTTGCGGAGTACTCGAACCATGTGCCTGCACAAAACTGCGGCGTCGCAGACTCTCATCACCGAGGATTGCGCGGACTTCCGCCATGGCGCGAGCCACCGTGAGATAATTACCCGGCCCTGGCGCGGAAATCGACTTTTTCGGACCATCCGCGTTGACGAATACATTCGCCACCGCACCGTGTATCGGCGCCCCCAGCTCGAGAGCGAGTTCATCGTCCATAAGTACCGCCCACTGACTGCCCTCTCCCAGAGTGAAACCGCAGTTATCACCAAAAGGACGGCTGGCACGACGGAAATCAATATCGCCACCAAAAATTTTGCGCAGGCCTTCAGTGTTGGCCAAAGCGCCCATGGTGGTATAACCATCCACTACTTCCGGCACCAGCGGCGCCTCCGCTGCGCCAACCACGGCAACGCGGGCGCGACCGCAGCGGATATCTTCCACCGCCGCGCGCAGATTGTAGAGGTAAGTTGCACAGGCACCGGCAACGGCTCCTGTCGTACCGACACTGCCGAGTACATACGCATTCACAAAATCCGCCGGCATACTGGTCAGCCCCAGCGCCAACTGCTTGGAGCTTACCCGACTACCGCGCAGCCGGGACTGCAGCAGACCACCATTACCATTGGGGTCAAGTTGGCTCATCGCTGAGCTCGCGTAGACCGATATATTTTCCGGGCCCGCTCTCTCAACCACACGCTCCCAATCAATCCCCAGGGACTGCACTGCATCGGAGGCACCGAGAATCGCAAGCTGTAATCCGCGGGGGTGAAAGCGGGAGTTATACTGCTCACCCGGCTCAAAGCCTGTGGGTAGCTGTCCCGCCGAGGCGACGGGAATCTCGCGGTGACTATCCAGCATCACCGAAAGTGACGCACACCTTACCCGCACCTTTCCACCATCGAGAGGCTCAACTTCCCACCCTTCAGGCAACGGTGATGGCAGCTGCCGCACCGACATCTCGAAAGTGAAGCCGCTGTCACTGCTCAACTGCGCAGACTGGTGAAAATGGCAGTTTCGATAATCGTAAAAGCGCGTTTCAAGCTCACGCACCAGGGTGCCATCGAGCACCTGCCGCTCGAGCGCCGCATCCAGTGGGCCGGATGCCGCCGCGCCTGTGCGCAAGCCCATCAGCGCCGCAAGGTCAGACAGGGTATCGTTGCGCTCCGTCTGACTAAGATTATCCAGAATCAAGCGCTTATAACCGCGATGAAATGAACTGCGACCGGCGGGGTTAAACCCCCCAAAAGCGGTAATAACGGGTAGGCGCTGCATCCTGATCTCCAGCCTGTGTTTAAGTATGAATCCGATAGAGAGTCAGTTTAGGGGCTGGCGATTCGGCCTCGTTATGGGCATACTGGCCAGCAATTTTGAGCTTCTGGCCATTATGCGCCCGATACCCCGCAGAGCGTGATCAACATCATGCTCCCAGCGGCCAATCCGGCAGCGAGAGTTACCCATGCCCACCATTACATTCATGCTGGTCGACCAAATGCTTTCCACGGGCACCATTCTGCCCCTGGAAATGCTCCGCGGCGCCGAAAGCCGCGCGCGCGCAAGCGGCGAGCGCACCCCATTGAAACTTGTAACTGCCAGCATTGACGGCGCACCGGTCAAGTCACGATCCGGCTTCCAACTGATGCCGGATGTGGCGCTTGCCGACGCGCCCGACAGCGACATCATTTACCTGCCGGCCCTGTGGCGAAATCCTCGCCCGGCCCTGCGACGCAGCGCCCAGCTACTGGAGTGGCTGAGAAATCAAGCCGAGCTGGGGGCCGCCATTTCGGCGGTGGGTACCGGCGTCTGTTTTCTGGCCGAAGCCGGATTGCTGGATGGCAAACCCGCCACCACACACTGGCATTACTTTGACCAGTTTGCGGCCGACTACCCCCAGGTAAAACTCAAGCGCCAGTACTTTATTACCCAGGCGGATAAACTGTTCTGTGCCGCCAGCGTAAATGCCCTGGCTGACGTGACGGTTCACCTGATCCGCCAACTGTACGGACCGGCCGTCGCCAGTCACGTCGAGCGCAACTTTTCCCACGAAATTCGTCGTCCATTCGAGGAAATTGCCTATTCCGAAGGCGCCGTTCACCTCCACCCGGACGAAGATATCGTTCAGGCTCAAACCTGGCTGAAACAACACTGCAGCGAAGATGTAAAACTCAGCGAGGTGGCCCAGTATTTCGACATGAGCGTTCGCTCGTTTAATCGCCGGTTCAAAATGGCGACAGGACAAACACCACTGCAATACCTGCAGAATGTGCGTGTCGATATGGCCAGGGAGTTGCTGCAGTCCAGCAACCTTTCAGTAAATGAAATAGCGGAAAAAGTGGGCTACCAGGACATGGGCCACTTCACGGCCCTGTTCAAAAAATTCCTTGCGACAACGCCGAGCGAATACCGCACCACGGTCAGGGCAAAATTGTTTCGGGTGAATACGTAAAGTTCGCAAGTTACGGCTTGCGCAGAAAAATCACGTCGGGCGCCACAAACTCCACCTCGGCACCCAGGGCATCAGCCAACCAATGGAACGTCGGCTCGCTGAAAAAGATGATGTGGGTTGGATCGCGGATATAGTGCCAATTAGCGAAACGTTCGTGGGAAATCACCATCTTGGTCATTAACGCGAGCAATCCACCCGGTTTAATCAGACTCCAGAGTCGCTCCAATTCCACCCACGGCTGGCTGAGATGCTCGACCACTTCCGTACTGACTACAAAGTCATACTGGCGCTCCAGCACATTGTGATCGTTGAAGTAAAAATGATCATATATGGAGACGCTATGACCAGCATCAGAAAGCATTTGTGCCAGTAGTGGAGCCGGGCCGCACCCGAAGTCCAATCCTACCGAACGCGGAGGTAGTGCACCTAATAGCGGCGCGGCGCATCGATTCAAAAACTGGCGATACCCAGCATCTGATTCACTGTTTTCGTGCAGGTCGTAATAGGATTTTTCTTCGTCTGCAGAAAGCCAGAAATGCGAAGGCACAAAAACCAGTGCGCAATTTGCGCACTGGTTGTAGCTTCGGAACTTGTCCTGATGATAGGGCTGCGCCACACCGTGGCACAGCGGACAACTTAAATTATCAGGCTGCCCTTTCACTCTCGGAGCCCTGCAATTCAGATTGAGCACTATTGCCTTTTTCTGCGTGCAGCAGCTTGCCGTTTGAAATCTCGATTTTACGCGGCTTCATTGCTTCCGGGATTTCCCGCACCAGGTCTATATGGAGCAACCCATTAACCAGTTGCGCGTCCGTTACTCGCACATGATCCGCGAGTTGGAAACGACGTTCGAAATTTCGAGCGGCAATACCCCGGTGTAAAAAATTACGGCTGGACTCATTGTTTCCCGGCTTTTGCCCGCTGACGGTCAGGCGATTTTGTTCGAGCTGGATATCCAGCTCAGCCTCATCAAACCCGGCCACGGCCATAGAAATTCTGTACGCATCCTCACCCGTCAACTCAATATTGTAAGGGGGGTATGCCGGCTGATTTTGTTCAGTACTGGCCATAGAGTCCAGCAGATTCGCAAGGCGATCATAGCCGATCGCGGAACGGTAAAGGGGGGAAAGGTCTAAACTACGCATAATCATATCCTCAATTCAGAGCAATATTCCAAGCCCGTCAATGACCGGGCGGTTGATACCCCGGAACAAAAGCTTTCAGCCCGGGGGAGTTTGGAAGAGCAGCTCTATCGAGCCTGCCCCTCACATGAATAGAGATATGGGCCAACTTAGAGGTTTCAACCCCAAAAATTTTTTCGCGTTTCAAGTGTCGGGCCTGAGCAGCGCTTCAAGTACCATATAGGGCAAACTCCAACGCCTTCCTCACCCCACCAAATAAACTGGAATTTCCAATGACGGAAAACGGGACTAACGCCACACCCAGGCTGTTTATCGGCGTAGACCCCGATGCTGCCACGCAGCGATTCCTGGACGCTACGGCGACAGAGTGCCGCCACCAGGCATTACCCCGGGATACACGCTGGATCAGCCACAGTAATCGTCACCTTACCCTGGCGTTTCTCGGCGAAACTCCCGCCGACCGGATAGAGCGCATTGAAACACGCCTGCTCGAGATCTCCCTGAAAACCCGGGAAATCTGGGCCCAGGCCGTCAGCACACACCCCTTCCCGAAAACCCGGTCCAAGCTGCTGGCAACCGAGCTTCTGCCCTCACCGGAACTGGATCAACTGCATCAGAGATGCCGGCAACTTATGATTGATATCGGCATCCGACCCGAAAGCACTCGCTACAGACCGCACTTCACCCTGGCCAGGTCGCGCCAGGGCTTTGCCAGGGTCCCACCTCTCCCCACACACAACCTTTGCCTACTGAACAACCTGACCCTGTATCACAGCCTGCTGGCGCCCGGTGGAAGCCAGTACTCTCAACTGGCCAGATTCCCATTCAGCAGTAGTTGAAACAAAAAAAGCCCGCAGCAGCGGGCTTTTTTTATCGGTTCAAGCAGCTCTAACGAGACACTTAATCCAGGCGAGAGAGTACATACTCCGGATACATCACCAAACGTGGACGGGACAGGCGTCGAGCATCGAGCACAAACACATAGCGGACGCCGTTATCATCCGAGGGAATTGTACGGCGGAATTTCCAGCTATTGATTTTGTACGTCTGGCGACCAGCCTCCACCGGCGCTAGCAGGCGGTACTGATTGTGCCCCAGGAATTCAAATTCCAAAGACTCACCATTTGACATCCGAAGTGACAGGTTGCGGAACGTCTGCTTTCCTTTTTCGCCCTGTTCGGTATCCGCGAGCAATTGCTCCAACCGCGCCTGCTCACCCTGGACGTACTCCAACAGGTCCGCATCGATCTCGCGCTCTTCTTGTGCATCGGGCGCTTTGGCGGGCTCTGCTGGCACCGGCGCCAGAGAGGCTACCGTAGGCGCCGGAATTTCCGGCTCACTCATCACCGGCTTCGCAGCAGGCTTCAACTGAGCCTTGGCCACCGCCGCTTTCCGCTGCTCCTCGGCCTGCACCAACATGGACTTCACCATGCCATCCACGCGCGCTGTCTGAGAGGACTGGCGCGCTTTCGCATCCGCGACGGCTGCCTGGGACTTATTAAGGCGAGCCTGCAATTCTTCATAGTTGGTCTGAATAAATTCAACCCGCCGACTGCGGCTATCTACGCCACGCTCCGCCATGGAGAACGCATGCTTGGCCTTGTGCAAGGCACGCTCAGAATCCGCACCGGGAGACGCCTGATGCTCGCGCTCAGCCGCTTTCAGCTCGCGCAGACTCTCTTGATAGTTTTTGCGCGCGTCCGCCAGGGATTTTTCAGCCCGCTCAAGCTTATAGTCATACCCCAGTATCTCGTTTTCGACCTCCTCCAGCTCCACCTGCCGGTTTTCCAGAGTCTGCTCAATTCGGGCAAGCTTGTTCTGCTCCACCGTCAGCGACGAGGCCGACTGCGCAACAGCACCTACACTCACTACCCCCAACAAGCCCGCAAATAGCAGCGAGCAACCACGGTTTACCGCCATAGCCAAAAGTCCGTTAATTGATTTTTTACTTCAAGATCTGAGGATGTCACACGCCTGAATCACACCAGCCTGCAATACTGGCCCGGCGTATATCCGCACAATGTACCTCAGACACCCATACGCAGCAATGACCATGCCAAGCAGATCAGGACACAATTGGTGACCGGAGCACCTTTTTTGTCCTGAATGCCACTGAGGTTTAGTACCCCTGGAGCAATAGCATATTTTTGTGACATTTAATCGCACGGGGTGCTTGATTTTTTTTGTAGGAATCGCATTATGGGTTACAGGGAGATATTTCGAACCTCGTTGGAATTCCAGACCAGGCGCAAAACACCCAAAGCTGAGATCGGATCAGCACTTCAAATCTGCGACCTCTGGCAACCTGATTCCCAACGAAGCGAAACTCCCTAAGGGCGCCCTACCTTTTACCTAGCAAACCGCACTTTGCGGCCTGCATGGACTCTTTATAACCGGAGGTATGTGCCCATGAAATCTGCGCCTTACGATAACATTGTGTTCCGCGACTTAGACAAATCTGCCGCCCTGGCAGACACCGTGTCCAGAAAGCTACACAAGTTGGAACGTTATTGTGGCGATATCATACGAAGCCGTGTGGTTCTAGAAGCCCCCCACAATCACAAGCACAAAGGCAAACAGTACCGCGCCTCTGTTGAGCTTGCCCTGAGCGGCAACCCGGTCACCATTACCAATGAAAGCGACTCCATTCATCGTGCAGTAAACGCTGCGTTCAGTTCTGCCGAGCGCTGCCTGAAGGAGCGTGGAGACAAACGTAAAAGCAGACGTACCCAGCTACCTGAAATGGACGAAGTCGCCGAAGAGGTGGAGATTGAGGAGTAGCTCGGCACATTCCGACCAAAAACCAACCCGTAACTGATATCCGTACCGCCCGATGACGGGCGGTACGGAACCAAAAAGGCGACTCACTATCAGCGAGTCGCCTTTTTTATTGCAGGGCTTTGCTGCTTCCTGCACTGGTTCAAAATTTAACCCGCGGATACAGGTTCCGCTGTCTCCGTCACACTCCTACGTCGAAACCGGCGTACGCATGGTCACAAATTCTTCGGCCGCTGTAGGGTGAATACCTATGGTCTGATCAAACACGCTTTTGGTAGCGCCAGCCTTCATGGCCACAGCGATGCCCTGAATAATTTCGCCCGCATCGGCCCCGACCATATGCACCCCGACTACCTTATCCGTCGACTTGTCAACGACCAGCTTCATCAGGGTGCGCTCATCCCTGCCACTCACGGTATGCCGCATGGCCCGGAAATCAGACTTGTACACCTCCACACTGATACCCGCCTGCCGAGCCTCTTCCTCGGTCAGGCCGACCGTACCGATATTCGGCTGACAGAACACCGCCGTGGGAATGTTGTTGTAGTCGATCTCCGCGGTCTTGCCGGTCTTCCAGTGTTTCACCAGTGCCATCGCCTCTGCGAGCGCCACCGGGGTCAACTCTGGCCCACCGGTAACATCGCCCAGGGCATAAATTGAGGTAACGCTACTGCGGAAATTGTCGTCAACGCCGATAGTGCCATCCTTGTGCAGAACAACGCCAAGCTTCTCCAATCCCAATCCCCTGGTATTCGGCTTGCGCCCGGTGGCGAACAGCACTGCATCGACCACCAATGTATCGCCGCTGTCATCGCGAACCAGAAGGCTGCCATCAGCCTGCTTGTCGATGGCTGTTACGTTGTGATTGAACCGCAACTGAACCCGTTTCTTCGTCATTTCATCGCGGGTAAAGGTCCTTACATCCTTATCAAAACCGCGCAGGAACAGGTCGCGCCGATAGGACAAATAGGTCTCCGCACCGAGGCCGGCGAAAATGCCCGCGAATTCCACGGCAATATAGCCACCGCCCACTACAAGAATCCGCTGCGGGAACGCCTCCAGCGAGAAAACTTCATTGGAGGTAATGGCCAACTCGCTGCCAGGAAATTCGGGCACGACGGGCCATCCACCGGTCGCCACCAGAATTCGCTCTGCAGTGTAGATATCCTCGCCAACACGAACCTCATGACGACCGGCCAGAATCGCACGGCCATTAATCACCGTCACACCGCTATTACCCAGCAGGTTGCGGTAAATACCATTGAGACGGGCGACCTCTTTCGCTGTGTTATCTCGGAGTATTGCCCAGTCAAAGCTCGCCGCCTTCCCGGCATCCCAGCCATAGGCACCAGCGTCTTCAAATGACTCGCTGTAGCCACTCCCATACACAAACAGCTTTTTCGGAACGCAACCGACATTTACGCATGTACCTCCCATGTAGCGGTCTTCCGCCACAGCCACCCGCATGCCGTTTGCCGCTGCCATTCTGGAAGCGCGCACGCCGCCGGAGCCCGCTCCGATGACAAACAGGTCAAAATCGTACTCAGACAAAATACTCTCCTAATATCTGAAGTTAGTCTCAGCTCAAGCCAACCAACGGGCAAAGCCCAACCGGCTATCTTCTCAGGCCGCGCTCATGTGGCGACACAAGTTGCCCATCATTTCCACCGAAGTAAACCGGAAATAAGTGTGCATTAGCTCAGTAATTGGCACTTAAGTGACAATCGCCCCCTAAAAGCGATTGACAATAGAATTCTGTTTCGTTATTCATGTGATGCTTATCACAAATAAAAGCCTGATAGAGAAAAAAACAACAGCAGGGCACTGAAAATGAAATCGTCTAGTAACACAACAGCGCACCCCCTCTCCCGCTTGATCAGTAACGCTTTGCTCACGGTCGGCCTGCTCCTTGTGAGCAGCCTCTCGCTGGCGAAAGCACACCCGTCCTACCTCAACACCAGCTACTGCGACAGCGTAGTTGAGCAATTTGTGGACTCTGGCATGCGGAGCCTGGGCAAATATGTCAATGAGAACTTCAAACCCGAATACAAAGGCGGGATCCGCAACACCATTAACTTCCTGCAGCAGCGCTCAGCCTGGCTGAAAGAATGCAATGACTACTTGTTAGATACCGGCGAGAGCCACATCTTCTATAGCGAAGAAAGCACACAGGGTATCTTTGCCGCAATCGATGGCCTGGCCAAAGAACTGCAACTGGTTCGAGAGGGCGTTGAATACCCAGATGAAACTGGAGCCAACAACCCCCGCCCCTTTGTCAAAAGTCGCTTCGATACCCTGGCCCAGTTGATTGATCAGCATCACACAAGAATGCTGATGAAGAAGCAGTTCCAGTAAGCAGAGACTCGTTTCTGAGCGACCGCCAGACCGGGGCAATGACCCGGTCTGGTCCTTTCTCTACTCTCGCTCCACCCCAAATTTTTCCGCATTTTCTCTGGTCACCACGGGCGCCCGCTCCCCACGCCCCAGCAGCCGTTCTTTGAGGCTGGTCGCAATGCGCTTGGTAAGTGCACCAAGCTTTGGACGCTGCTTCTCAGAAAATGGAATGGGCCGGCAACTATGCACCGCAGCCAGCCCGATACGCGCCATAAACAGGCTCGCGCCCATGCCCTGCCCCAGACGTGCGGACACCGAGCTCAACATGCTATCTCCCACCAGCTCCGGCCACAGCTCGCTCACCGCGTATTCGCTGGCGCCACTATAGGCAACCAGCGCCAGGACTTTCTTGAACAGGCGCCAGCGCACCACCACCGATGGGCGCACACCATATATCTGCGCCACATCATCGATCATCCGCATCGACTGCCGGAGGGAAACCAGTACATCGAGAGTCGTAAACGGGCTCAAACCTACCAGAGCGCCGGTGGTAGAGGCGTGACGAACGATTCTACGCAATGCTTCCTGATCCAGGGCTTCGAAAAAATTAATTTCCAGATGCCGGAGCAGTTCGCTGTTGTCATAGTAGTCCGGCATTTCACTTTGAACTCGAGCGAGCAACGCCCCTTGCGGCTTGCCGTCGAACAGCTCGCGAAGCTGATCGTTGAGAGGTTCGACCGCATCCGTGGACCGACTGTCACGCACTTCAGCGGCGAGCTCCTGAGTCTTCTGCAGCTTTCGCAGCGGCCGACCAGCGCGAAAGTATTCCCACACTGCGCTGGCCATAGTCAGCGTCAGCGCACCGATAATAACCGCCGACAGCAGACCCAAAATCCAGTGCATATCGGCAGCCCAGTAAAAAAACTGCCGCAGTTCCCAGAACACAGCGCCGAAAACCAACAGTAATGCGGCTACTAATGCCGGCTTCCACAAACGCAACCGGAAGGCTGGCAACCTCAGTTCAGAAAACGAGATTTTGTCTGGCAGAGACTCCCCGGTGGTAATTGATCGGGGGAGCTGATCATCTTCATCTGTCAGCGCCTCCACACGGGTCTCTGCACGAGCGCGGCGCGCTTCCGTTTCCAGCTCCGATTCAAGGTTCTCAATCCGTGTCTGGCGGCGTTCAACCGGTTTTCTCCGCTTTTCCTCGCCATTACCAATAGTGGAATCGGCGGCGGTATTTACGTCGCGATGAGACTTGTCTGGCTCACTCACACCTTGTCTCCAAGCAATAGATTTAACAGTGCATCCATACGTATATGAGGGATATATCCTTCCCGCCCAATGCCCATTGGTGGGCGCAGCTGCGGCGGCAAGCCACCGGCGTAGTGCTGCCAGTCGCGCTCATCCGGCGAGTGCGGCAGGATCTCCGCATTTTCAAAGCCAAGGCGACGCCCCTCCATATCGTGACCAACCAGTATCCGGCGACCTTCGCGCTGGCTCTCGTTGGAACAGCGCACAGCGGCGATCGCCTCGCAAAATAGCGGGAGACCCCGGTGGCGCGCCCCAGAAAACGCCTGCTGCAGCTGCTGCCCCAGCAGCTGGCGTAAAGCATCGTGGTCAGCGGCCAGCACCTGATCCACTTTGGTCGCAGCAAATACCAGCCGATCGATTTGAGGCTTCCACAGTTTTCGCAGTACACCAGTATTGCCATAGCGGAACGTATCCGCGATATGCCGAAACGCCAACCGCATATCATCGAGTGAAGACTCGCCCGCAAATAACGTACTGATCAGGTCCACCAAGACCAGTTGACGGTCCAGGTGACGGAAATGACTCTCCACAAAGGGCGCAACCTGCTCTTCAACATACGCCTGATACCGCCCGGCAAGCGCCTTGTACACACTATCTTCCGGCAGCGCTTCAAGTGTCTCTTTTCCAAGGTGGCCCAAGCCCGGCAGTGGCAGCACGCCATATTCCGTTTCCTCCAGCAGCGCACGCCCGGGTTGCAGGTAGCTCAATTTGTGTACGCTTCGGCAATCCCGCAAAAACTGCCTGTAGTCTTGCCACAAGCTATCCAGCACGCGGGGATCCGCGGTATCCGTCGGCTTTAGCGAGTGCAGGCGACGAATCAAATCGGGCGCCAGGCTGGCCCGAAGCTCCCCCTCAAGCAAACTGCCCTGATGGCGACACCACTCGTCGTAGGACAGGTTCAGCAGTGGCAGGTCCATTAACCATTCGCCAGGGTAATCCCGCAGCTCAAGTATCAGGGTTCGACGGAAGTCCCTGCCGAGTCGGCGCCCCTGTAGATGGATATGCAGTTCCATCGCAGACAGGTCACGGGTGGATTCAGGCCAACGCGGAGGCGTTCCGTTGAGCGCTTCCAGGCATTTTTCATATTCGAAAGTCGGCAAACCCGTATCGAGTGCCGGGCGCAGCTCTGCGCCAAGCAGACGTCCATTGAGCGCGGGGCCAAAGCCAGGGAGCTGCGCCCGGTCAGGATGGCTCAGCTGGTAAATGAGACTGGTTAACAGCGTGGATTTACCGGCGCCACTGAGCCCGGTAATACCGATACAGATACGCCTATCCAGTAAACGCTCTGCCGCCCAATGAGACTTGTCCGCCGCCTCGCGACGCAAACGTCTCCAGCCGGAACGAATTTTTCGGAGCCGTCCCTGCCCACTCTTATCACTGCTCATTATCCTTGCTCTCAACTTCTGTTAGCCATCTCTCCAGTTGCGCGAGCGGCAGCCAACGACCAACAGCGAACGTGGAGGATTCAAGATGACTGTGACTGACTGTTCCCGACAAGTCTAGCCCCCATGCAGCCACGAACACTTCCCGGACGCCGGCAATAAAAAAGCGCGAGCCCCAGGGCGTCGCGCTTTGCGGAATGATGGACGAATTCAGCGCAGCTGGGTTACACCAACAACGGCAACCCCGAGCCATCGCATTATCATATTGTCACCTGTCGCTCACTCCACCAGAGCGATATCTCCAGATCCCATCACAGAGAAAGAGTCGTGCGCTGGGCGCCGTAAAACAATGTCACCTGAGCCCATCACGGCACCGCCGGCATTTTGCGCACTCAGGGTACGCCCGACGAAATCTCCCGATCCCATGATGGTGATATCAACATCCGCGACCTTACCGCCGATCATCATGTCACCGGACCCTTTGATCTGAGCAGCCAGCTCCTCACCAACGAAGTTCTCGATTCGCAGGTCGCCAGATCCGGTAATCCCGGCTGCTCCGCGCACGGCCAGCACCGTACCGATCAGCAAATCACCGGAGCCTGTAACCGCGGTATTGAGCTCTTCGGCTGCCACCCGATCTATACGGATAACCCCGGAACCAGTGACACCGAGATCCAGTCGCTCACTCTCCAGCGCATCCGCATCCGCTTCACCGGACCCGGTAACGTGCAGGGCGGAAATCTCGGGCAAGGTGACCTGAAACTTCACTTCCGGCTCCGAGCTAACGGTAACCACGCCAAAGAGAAACTTTTTCTCACTCTCTACGAACAGTTTCAGCGTGTCTCCTTCAATTTCCGCGCGGGCATAAGCCATTGCATCCTCAGGGCCAGTGGCACGCACTGAGAAGTGATCGCCCTGAATGACTTTCAAGTCGGAGCTGCCTTTCAGGGAGATGGCGGTGAACCCCTCCAGCGGAAAGCTTTTGGTCGATCGATCGGCGTGAGCCACGCCGGCTACCAACATAATCAATACTGCACACACAGCGGAGAATCGGGATTTGGTGAACATTCTGCGGTTCCTTTAGTGTCGTCTACCGGTAGGATGAGGCGAGAGTGCCATTTAGATGCACCTACCCCAAAGATAATTTTCCGGGAGCGACCTTTATTCGCCGCTGGCGTAACCGAGGTCAACGAGAGCCTGGCGCAGACGTGCAGCTTCTGCGGCGAGTTCCTCGGCTTGCGCCGGCTTTTGCAGGGCGAAGTCCAGATCAGTGATCTCGTTCGCCGGGATAAGGTGGTAGTGGGTATGCGGCACTTCAAGACCCGCCACCATGACCCCCACGCGCTTTGGCTGGTAAACCCGCTTTTGCGCCTTCGCCACCTTACGGGCCACCTCCATCAGGTGGGCAGAGACGTCGGCCGGCACATCATCCCAATGATCGATTTCTTCTACCGGAATCACCAGGCAGTGACCGGTTTTTACCGGCGCAATAGTCATAATCGCGACCGCGACGTCATCGCGCCACACAAAATGACCAGGTAGTTCTCCATTGATAATCTTGGTAAAAATACTCGCCATGTATTGCCTCGGAAGTGCCAGGTTTGCATAAAAATACGCCGGTCATGCTTTAAGACCGAGCATTGATTACCAGCTAGTCTAACAGTGGCCAATCAGTCAGCGGAAGCATTCACTGCCAGGGGTTGCGCCCTAATGCACAACACGCGAATACCCGTGGAAGCCCGTGACAATTTTATGGTCAATCATTGGCACTATCCGGGGCTTCCCTTAATCTTGCCGCCCATGTGACGAGACAGGCAAACGGGCTGCCTGCAGCCAACATTGCGAGTGCACACTTTTGGGGCAGAAACGCTTCAAACCTGGCCCTCGAAATGCATATCAAAATCTATAAATTCAGGTATCGGTGACTTCCTCAGTCGCCATGCCAACCCGTTAAGCCGCATAAAAGATACGAAACATACAAAAATATACATGTCTCAGGGGGACATTATGCAGAGCCTATTGGATGAGATGGGAGGACACCAGTTTGTTCGCCGCACCGTAAACGAGTTTTACCAGGCGATCGGCAAATACCTTGCCCCATCTGACAGCAGTGATCATGACAAGCAAAGCAGCCGCCAGGCCCAGTTTCTTAGCCACGCACTGTCGGCCCAGCCGGAACCGGTGTATAGCGCCCGCGCCAGCTTTCTGGCCCGGGGGTTGAACCCCGCACTGTTTGAAGCGCTGCTGGAGTACCTGCAAGCGCGCATGGAAGAGCTGGGCTATTGCCCCGATCTCAGCAGTAAACTCCTACGCACAGCAGGCGAACTGTACGAGAACTGCGACGAGCCCCTCTCCCTGGCCTGCTGAGCACGCCCGGATACCAGGGATACGGGGCTGACGCGGCAAAAGCCCCTGTCCTGGCCGGTATAGCTGACCGACGGTTTATGGGGCAAATGCCCCTTCCCGCCTCTGCCAACCACCCTTCATCACTGCATGAGATCGGGACCGCGCACGACCTCTCGGTTGCGAGCAGCAAACCCCACCCCTACAATGGCCGCTCACACAGCCTTATACCCCCGTTTGCCTTCCTGTCTGTAAGCGGTAAGCGCTACCAAACACTCTCAAGAAACAAGAGACTGCTAATGAAAATTGCCAACCACAGTGTTGTGGAGATCAACTACACCCTGAAAGATGCCGAAGGTACCGTAATCGATTCCTCCGAAGGCGGACAACCGCTGAAGTACCTGCAGGGCGTGGGCAACATCATCCCCGGCCTGGAAAAGGAAATGCTGGACAAGAGCGCTGGTGACAAGTTCTCCGTGGTAATCGCCCCGGAAGAGGCCTACGGCCCGCAGAACCCGGAGCTGATTCAGACCCTGCCGAGCAGCGCTTTTGGCGGCGTAGAAAAACTGGAAGTGGGCATGGCGTTCCGCGCACAGAGCACCGAAGGTCATCCGATTGAAGTCGAAATCATCGACGTTGATGGCGACCAGGTAACCATCAACGGCAACCACCCGCTGGCGGGTGTAGAGCTGCACTTCGAGGTAGAAGTGGTTTCCGTGCGCGAAGCGACCCCGGAAGAGATCGATCACGGTCACGTCCACTAAAGGACACCGCGGAGCAGCTAACACTGCTCCGCGAGCCCAATCAAGTAGTGCCTAACTTCTCACCGGATTGCCCGCGCCCTGCGGCAGCCAACATGATTCCCGATCACCTCATTCTCTTCGACAGCCAGTGCAACCTCTGTAACAGCTGGAGCCGTTTCATTTTACGGCATGACAAATTTCACCAGTTTACCTTGTGCCGGGTCCAGTCCCCTGCCGGGCAGTTTTTACTGCGTCTTTTGGATCAGCCTCTGGACAATTACCAGAGCATGATTTATCTAGTGCGCGGCACGTATGGGCCAGCACCGCGCTTTCGCAGCGAAGCAGCACTCGATGTTATCGGGCAGTTGCCGGCCCCCTGGTGCTGGTTGAGAATATTCAGGCTTGTGCCCACCTCGCTACGAGACAGGCTTTACGACCTGGTGGCGCAAAACCGCTACCGCCTGTTCGGCCGGCCACCCGCCTGCCGCATACCCAACGCCCATGAACAACAATGGTTTCTGGAAGAGATAACGGATCTGCAACCCCATGAGTTTGAGTGATACCTACCTGCAACGATTTGGCGGCATCGGCCGACTGTATGGCACCGCGGCGCTGGAGAAACTGGCGGGCGCACATATGGTGGTGATCGGTATCGGCGGTGTTGGCAGCTGGACCGCCGAGGCCCTTGCCCGCAGTGGGGTCGGTCACCTGACCCTGATTGACCTGGACGATATCTGCATAACCAATACCAACCGCCAGATCCACGCCCTCAGTAACACCGTCGGTGAAATCAAAGTGGCTGAAATGGCCAACCGGTTACTCCAGATCAACCCGGAAATTCGCGTCACCACACACGAAGACTTTATCGCCGCTGATAACTTCGCCACGCTGCTGGATCCAGAGAAGGAAGCCATTGATATCGTCGTAGATGCTATCGACAACGCGCGGGTAAAAGCGGCGCTTATCGCCTACTGCAAGGCGCGCAAGCTGCGCGTGATTACTGTGGGCTCTGCCGGCGGCAAGAAAAACCCCGCAGAAATCACCACCGCAGACCTCGGACGTACCCATAATGATCCGATGCTGGCCAAAGTGCGCCAGCACCTGTATCGCTTCCACAACTTCCAGAAATCCAGCAAACGGCAGTTTGGTGTCGACGCCATTTTTTCTGGCGAGCCGATGGTGTATCCGCAACCGGATGGCCAGGTATGCCAGCAGAAAAGTGCCATGCAGAATGGGGTAAAACTGGACTGCAGCGGCGGCTACGGTGCCGCCACCATGGTGACCGGCACCTTCGGCTTTGTTGCCGCCACCAAGGCCATCGAGCGCCTGCTCAAACAGGGGCGACAGTAAGCGCGATCAGTTATCGCCAAAAATCGCCACGCTCAGGGGTGTACTGGAGGTACGGCTACCACGGTACATCCCTTTGGTATTGAACGTCAGCGCAATATTGCCTTTCGTATCCAGTACGATGACGCCACCGGTACCGCCCACCGGCAACAACACATCATCGATCACCTCGGATGCCGCTTCACCAACCGATTTGCCCTGATACTGCACGCGCGCGCAGATATCTGCCGCAACGTTATAGCGGATAAAGTACTCACCATGCCCGGTTGCGGAAACCGCACAGGAGCGGTTGTCGGCAAAGGTGCCGGCACCGATCACCGGTGAATCACCGATGCGGCCAAAGCGCTTGGCGGTCATGCCGCCGGTGGAGGTGCCCGCGGCGAGATTGCCCTGTTTGTCCAGTGCCACAGCACCAACCGTACCCATTCTGAAGGGCACCGGAAGCGCCTCTACCGCAGCCCGATAATCCTTTTCCTGCTGGTTTTCACGATCCAGTTTTTCCCTGGCCTTTTTCAATTGCTCTCGTCGTTGTTCCGTATCGAAGTGCTTGTTGTCGACGAACGGCACACCGCGGCTCTCGGCGAAGGACTCCGCACCAGCACCAGACAGCATCACAAAGGGAGAATCTTCCATCACCATTCGCGCCAGATTGATTGGGTTCGCGATACGTTTGACCCCCGCAACCGCACCGGCCTGGCGGTTGCGGCCATCCATGATGGAGGCGTCCAGTTCATGGGTACCATCATAGGTAAACACCGCGCCCTTCCCGGCATTGAACAGCGGCGAATCCTCCAGAATATTGATTGCCGTCACCACTGCATCCAGGCTTGCCCCACCTTTTTCCAGAACGGCATATCCCGCATTGATAGCCTCTTCAAGTTTGGCCCGGTATGCGCGCTCTTTTTCCGGTGTCATACGGGACTTTTCGATCGTGCCCGCGCCGCCGTGGATAGCGATGGCAAATTTGGCATCGCCGGTCTGATCTGCCAACAGTGGTGAAGAAGCCACCAGTAGTGACACGGTCAAAATATTGCACAGTTTCTTAAACGCCATCGAATACACCCTTATATTTATGAATTCTTATTGCGATCCAAAGTATGCTATTGGCTATCCAATGGCAACGCACGCAATTCTCACCGGACTTATCAGCATCGGCCCGGCCAGCTTTCGGTAGCTGCAGCAAAACTTGAATTAGCCCTGTAGCACAACCTGCGCCACCGATTCCAGCATGCTCCGCATCCACACATTGGCCGGATCACTTTCCGCATTCTTGTGCCAGTACAAATTCCAGCGCAACGGCTCAACTTCCAGCGGAAGTTCGGATACGACCAGTGGCAGGGATTCAGCCAGTACACCGGGAACCGTCCACAACAGTTCCGTGCCCGCAGTAATTTGCGCAGCGACCAGATAATTCTGCACCCGCATGGCAATGTTGCGGCGAAGGCCTTGTCCATGCAACGCCATGTCTACATGCCCTCGACCTTTGCGGCGGCTGGAAACATGCAGGTGTTCTGCCGATAGATAGCGTTCCATTGAGACGGACTCCCCCGCAAACTCATGGCCGTCGCGCATCGCGATCACATACGGCAACTCCCCCAATGGCAAGACCCCCAGCTCGCGCGCATTGACCGCCGGAGCATCCAGCAACAGATCAATGCTGCCCGCCTTGAGATCAGCCGTGGCCACCTCGCGCTCCACGTAGTAGCTGGTAATACCCACGCCCGGTGCCACCTGGCGTACCGCCTCGTGTAATCGTGGAAGCAGCAGTGACTCGGCAAGATCGTTCATGCCAAGGCGGAACACCCGCTCGGAGCGGGCAGGTTCAAAGCGCGCATTTACGCCCACGCTGCGCCCCAAGAGCCCCAATGCCTCACGCACATCGGCAACCACACTCTCGGCCACGGGCGTTGGGCTCATGCCTTCGCGGGTTTTAACAAACAACTGGTCGTCAAACGTCTGCCGCAACCGGCCCAACGCATTACTCACGGCCGGTTGGGTCAGGCTCAACAACTGTGCCACCTTGGTGACGCTGCGCTCGCGGTAGAGCGCATCGAAAACCACAAACAGGTTCAAGTCGACTTTATCCAGGCGCATGCTTCCCTCCAACCGCCGGGATAGCAACGCCACCCCGAGCCATCATTTTTATTTATGCAAAGTGATCACCCGAATAAATTAGGCTGATCATGTCCGTTTTTTTATATTTCTACCCAGACCCTGTCAACGCATTTCATTGTCTCAGCGGCAATACGGGAGAATCCCATGTTCGCATTCAGCGATTTATCCATGACCTTACAGGCCCGGCTCGCGGACTTTTTCCAACAACATATCTACCCCAACGAGCACCATTACCGCGCGCAACTGGATCATGCGGAAAATCGCTTTGCACCGTTGCCGCTGATGGATGAACTTAAACAGCATGCGCGAGCAGCCGGCCTGTGGAACCTGTTCATTCCCAAGTCGCACCCGGAGTACAGTGAATTCGGTGGCCTGAGCAATCTCGACTATGCACCTTTGGCCGAGCAGATGGGGCGCGTCATCTGGTCACCGGAAGTGTTCAACTGCAACGCACCAGACACCGGCAATATGGAAGTGCTGATGAAGTACGCCACCGACGCCCAGCGGAACCAGTGGCTGACCCCGTTGTTAAATGGCGAAATACGCTCGTCCTACGCGATGACCGAACCCCAGGTGGCCTCCTCGGATGCCACCAATATCGAGCTGCAGATTCGGCGCGAAGGCGACGAATGGGTTTTGAATGGCCGCAAGTGGTTCATCACCGGCGCCATGTACGAGCGCACGAAAATACTGATCGTGATGGGCAAGTCAGATCCGCACAATCGCGACCGCCACAAGCAACAGACCCAGGTGCTTGTACCCAAAAACTCTCCCGGTATCACGCTGGTCCGGCCGCTCACCACACTCGGCTATGACGATGCCCCTATCGGTCACGCGGAAATCCGTTTCGACAATGTGCGGGTACCGCTGGAAAACGTGCTGCTCGGGGAAGGACGCGGTTTCGAGATTGCCCAGGGGCGCCTGGGCCCGGGCCGCATCCACCACTGCATGCGCCTCATCGGGGCCGCGCAGCGCGCACTGGAAGAGACCTGTGAGCGGGTCGAGTCACGCTCGACGTTCGGCCGTAAGCTGAGCCAGCATCAATCGGTGCGCGAAGATATCGCACGCAGCTTTGCCGAGATCCAGATGGCGCGCTTACTGGTACTCGACACCTGTCGCAAGATGGATGAAGTAGGCGCTCGTGATGCGCGTGACATGATTGCTGCAAGCAAAATCAGTGTTCCGAAAATGGTGCAGAAAATCCTCGACCGCTGCATGCAGATGCACGGTGCCGGAGGGCTTACGGAAGACTATTTCATGGCAGAAGCATTCAACTATGCGCGCTGGTGCCGCCAGGCAGATGGCCCGGACCAGGTACACGAGATGGCCCTGGGCAAGCAGATCATCGGTCAGTACACGGGTTAATACGGGGAGTATCCATGAGCCATACGGAAAAGCGAGATTTTCACTTCGACGAACAAAAACTGGCGAATTACCTGGAGCACAATGTACCCGGCTTTAAGGGACCCTTGCACGCAGACAAGTTTGCTGGCGGCCAGTCAAACCCTACCTTCCGGATCCACGCTGCCAGCGGCCAATACGTATTGCGACGCAAACCGCCGGGCCAACTGCTGAAGTCTGCGCATGCCGTGGACCGGGAATTCCGGGTTATCTCCGCCCTCGCCAGCAGTGAAGTACCGGTCGCTGACGTGTACCACCTGTGCGAAGACGAATCCATCATCGGCAGTATTTTCTATCTGATGGAATACGTCGAAGGCCGCATTTTCTGGGATCCCGCGCTGCCACAATTGCCGGAGCCCGAACGCGGGGCGATTTACCGGGAAATGAACCGGGTACTCAGCGCCCTGCACTCGGTCGATATTGCCGCAGCCGGACTCTCGGATTTCGGCCGCCCGGGCAACTTCTACCAGCGCCAGATCAGCCGCTGGAGCCACCAGTACCGCGCGTCCCAGACGGAGCAGCTGCAAGATATGGATTTCCTGATGGACTGGCTACAGGAGAACCTGCCTGAGGATGACGGCAAGCTCTCCCTGGTGCATGGGGACTTCCGTCTCGACAATATGATCTTCCACCCCACAAAGCCGAAAGTACTGGCGGTGGTGGACTGGGAGCTCTCCACCCTGGGCCATCCGCTATTCGACCTCGCCTACCAGTGCATGCAGCTGCGCATGCCCCACGATGGCGCCCTCGCCGGGCTAGGGGGTATAAACCGTGCGAAAGCCGGCCTGCCCTCAGAGCAGACCTATGTGCGATGGTATTGCGAACGCATGCAACTGGATGGCATCCCGCACTGGAACTTTTACCTGAGCTTCTGCTTTTTCCGCTTCGCCGCTATTTTGCAGGGCGTGAAAAAGCGTGCACTGGATGGCAATGCCTCCAGCGAAAAAGCACAGCAAATGGGAGAGCTGGTGCGGCCGTTAGCCAGGATGGGAGTGGAGCCGACGAAAGAATCTATGACGGCATAATACTATTTGGGTCGCCGGTCATCCCCGCGCAGGCGGGGATCCAGTGCCACCAAGCTCTGGATTCCCGCCTGCGCGGGAATGACAAGGAAATAGAAACGCAGTCTGTTCATTCCGCGAAGGTGTCGATACCGGCTAAAGCCTTGCAAGACCTGCAAAGAACCACAAACTACACCGGATTCAGCAGAGATCCACCATCCACCGGCAGGTCAATCCCGTTCACAAAGCTCCCCGCATCACTGGCCAGCAGCAGCAACGGCCCGGCGAGCTCCCGGTATTCACCAAGGCGCTGGGGCACCAGCCGGCGGATATATTCCTGACCGCGCTCGGTGGCAAACTCACCGGCATTGATATCTGAAGCAAAGTAACCGGGACACAGGGTGTTCACCCTGACCCCATAGCGGCCGAGCTCCAGCGCCATATTCCGGCTGAGTTGCGCCAGCGCCACTTTGGACACGTTGTAGTCCGTCTTCATGATGCCGGTGCATAAGCTGTAGATGGAGCCGGTATTGATAATGCAGCCACCCTGCTGCGCACGCATCCGGGTCGCTGCAGCGCGGGCCACGCGCCACGCGCCGCGTAGATTCACATCCAGCAGCTGCCCCCACACCGACTCCTCCTGATCCACAAAGCGGCCGGGGCGGGTACTGATGCCGGCATTATTGACCAGGATATCCAGCCGCCCACCCAGTTCATCCACGGCCCTGAACGCAGCTTCCACACTGTCGGGATCCGTTACATCCATCGCCAGTACATCCGCAGTGCCCCCGGCGTTAACAATTTTCTCCGCCAGGATCTCCAGTTTGTCCGTGCGGCGCGCCGCTACAATTACCCGGGCGCCCGCCTGCGCCAGCACTTCGGCAAAGTAGGCACCAAGGCCGCTGGAAGCACCAGAAACCAATGCCGTTTTCCCCTCCAGGGAAAACAATTCAGTCAAATAGTTGGACATGGCTGCTCCTTTCTTTTTATATCCAGCGCTATGACATCAGCAGCCTTCAAACACCGGCTTGCGCTTTTCGAAAAAAGACGCAGCGCCTTCTCGAAAATCGCGGCTGCGAAACATCTGGTTCTGGATTTCCGCTTCCAGCGCCATCACCGATTCGAGATCATAAGACTGTGCTTCACGGAAAATCTGCTTTGAATATTGCAATGTCAGTGGCGCTGCCGCGCACAGGCGCGCGGCTAGATTTTTCGTTTCTTCTATCAGGCGGTCTGCCGGCACCACGCGATTGACAAGACCCAGCTCGACACAGCGGCTACTTTCGAGCTTTTGCGACAGCGCAACCATTTCATAGGCACGTTTGCTTCCCAACTGCTCGAGCAGCATTTTGTGAAAGCCGCCGTCGGGAATCAGGCTGATCTGCCCAAAGGCGGAATACAGGAAGGCATCCTCAGTCATCAGCAACAAGTCACAGCACATCGCCAGGGATGCACCGACGCCCGCTGCGGCGCCGTTAATCGCACCGATAAATGGCTTCGGAGAATTGCGGATCGCCAAAATCAGCGGATGGTATTCCTCGTGCAGGATGCGGGTAACAAAGCCGTTTTCTGCAGCGCCGGGCAAACGCTCGGTCAGATCGGCACCGGCACAGAAACCGGCCCCTGCCCCGGTAATAATCGCCGCACGCACGCCGTCATCCGCACTGGCCTTTTCAACCGCCTGGCGCAATTCGAGACGCAACCTCTGATTCAGGGAGTTACGAGCCTGCGGGCGATTCAGCGTTATCATTGCTACGCCGTCTTCCACCTGATACAGCACTGTTTCGAATAGGTCCATCACACGCTCCTCTCATAAAACCGCTATAAACTATTTTTGATTTTGATTTTGCCCGACGAACGTATCAAACAGACTCCGCTGCCGTGGAGGTCTCCGCTACGCCCTGCTCTTGTAAGGATTGCAGTTCGGCTTCCGAGTATCCCAGTCCCATCAACACGGCACGGGTATCGGCGCCCTGCTGGCGACGTCCATGCAGAACCGCGGAGGGGGTGCGACTGAAACGCGGCGCCGGTGCTGGTTGCAGATAACCGTCAATCGGCAGATAACTGTCCCGGCCGGCATTGTGCGGATGCTGCGGTGCCTCGTCCGCCGAGAGAACCGGCGAAACGCAGGCATCGCTGTTTTCCAGCAGCACGCTCCATTCGTCACGGGTTTTCTGCCGGAAGCATTCCGCGAGTTCGGCCTTCAACGCAGGCCACTGGCTGCGGTCGGCCTGAGCCGCTGTATTGAATCGGGATGGGTCCAATCCGGCCCGCTCGGCAAACAACGCAAAGAAATGCGGTTCTATGGCACCCAGCGCAATATACTTGCCGTCTTTGGTTTCGTAGGTATCGTAAAAATAGGCGGCGCCATCGAGCAGGTTATTTTCACGTTGTGAAAGGTCCCACAGCCCGGCCGCGCTAAAGCTGTGACACATCCACATCAGGTTTGCCACCCCGTCGACCATGGCCGTATCCACAACCTGACCTTTACCGGACGTTTTACTCTCCAGCAATGCCGCCAACACGCCCATCACCAGGAACATGGTGCCGCCACCAAAGTCGCCAACCAGGTTCAGCGGCACAACTGGCCTTTCCCCTTTCCTGCCAATAGCATGCAGCGCGCCGGTGAGCGCAATGTAGTTGATATCGTGCCCGGCATTATAGGCCAGCGGGCCATCCTGCCCCCAGCCGGTCATACGGCCGTAAACCAGCTTCGGGTTAACCTGCTGGCATTCGTCCGGGCCAATACCCAGTTTTTCCATGACCCCGGGTCTGAAACCTTCGATCACTACATCGGCACTGGCCACAAGCTTCATGAAGGCCTCGCGCCCGCTTTCACTTTTCAGATCGAGCACCACCGATTTTTTGCCGCGCCGGCTCATATCTTTGCTGTACATGGGATCCGGCTTTACGCTGCGGTCGATACAGATAACCTCCGCACCCATATCCGCAAACAGCATTCCCGCCATGGGACAGGGCCCCATGCCCACCAGCTCAATGACGCGGTATCCGCTCAAGACACCCATAACCGTCTCCAATATTAGTTCGACTGAAACATCGCCTGCCTATGCCAATTGACAAAACTGAACTTGCCGCGAAGGTGCCGATACCGGGTATAGCTTTGTGAGACCGTCTGCGGCCAGGACGGCCGCAGCCGAGCCCCCATGGATGGGTTCACGGCGTGTCTCACAAAGCTATACCCGGTAGCGGTACCGCCACATAGTTTCAGCGCTGTATAAACGCGAGCTCCAAAATAGTGAAATTCAGCGAGGCTGCATGCGAATACCCGCATCCATCCGGATACACTCGCCGTTGATGTAATCGTTCTCAACGATATGTGCCGATAGCGCCGCAATTTCGCTGGTCTTGCCCAGGCGTTGCGGAAATACCGTGGAGGCCTCAAGGGATTTGTAATAAGACTCTTCCACGGTTTCAAACAGCGGCGTGTGAATCAAGCCCGGGACAATGGTATTCACCCGTATGCCATAACTCGCCAGCTCCCGCGCCATGGGCAGGGTCATGCCGACCACTGCGCCCTTGGTGGCACTGTAGGCGACTTGACCCACCTGCCCTTCATAGGCCGCAACGGAGGCGGTATTGATAATCACACCACGCACGCCATCGTCGTTCACCGGCTCATTCACCGCCATACGCTCCGCAGCGAGGCGTGCCACATTAAAGGTCCCCACCTGATTGACCATCACCACCTTCATATACACATCCAAAGGGTGTGGGCCGTTCTTGCCATAGGTTTTACAGGCCGAACCGATACCGGCGTAGTTATTGAGAATATGCAGCGCACCAAACGCCTCGATCACCTGGGTAATCGCGCCTGCGACCGATTCCTCGTCGGCCACATTGACCTTGCAGAAGATCGCGCGTTCACCCAACGCCTCGGCAAGAGCGAGGCCATTTTTTTCATCCAGGTCGAAAATGGCCACATTGGCGCCGTCGGCAATATATCGCTCGACCGTGGCGCGACCGAGTCCGGAGGCGCCGCCAGTGACAATGGCTGTTTTCCCTTTGATATCCATCGCTAATTTTCCTCGAAATTATTCTCGTTTCAGGATTGTTCGATTACATCCGGTCGACAAATGGATCCACACCATCACCCAGGCAATCGCGGCTGATCAGCAGCTTCATGACTTCGGAAGTACCGGCATAGATACGGGTAATCCGCGCGTCGGTGTACATGCGGGAGATGGGGTATTCATCCATATACCCGGACCCACCGTGTAACTGAACACCCTCATCCACCACCCGGCACAACAGTTCACTGGTGACCAGTTTCGCCTTGGCCGCATCGATGGCCGTGAGCGCGCCTGCATTGACCGCGGCCACGCACTGGTCGATATACACCTGCTGCATATCCAGATCCGCACGCAGTTCCGCAAGTTTGAATTGGGTATTCTGGAAATCTGCCAGGGTCTTGCCGAACATCTTGCGTTCACGTACGAAGTCGACAGTCAGGTCAAAGGCTTTCTGGGCCGCCGCGATAAACTCAGTTGCCGCGATAAGACGCTCTTCCGCAAGGGCTTCCATCAGGTAGGAAAAGCCCTTGCCAGGATCACCGAGTACGTTTTCCTTTGGAATCCGCACATTGGTAAAAAATAACTCGGCAGTGTCCTGGGCTTTTTTGCCCATTTTCTTCAGATTGCGGCCGCGCTCGAACCCTTCCATTCCCCGTTCCACCAGAAACAGACCAATCTGGCGCGGGTTATTTTGTGGATCCGTTTTGGCGGCGACGATAATGAGGTCGGCGTTGATGCCGTTGGAGATGAAGGTCTTGCTGCCGTTCAGCAGGAAATGGTCACCCTGGTCGATCGCCGTGGCACGCATGCCAGCAAGGTCACTGCCCGCATCCGGTTCGGTCATGGCAATGGCCAGGATGGTGTCGCCAGTGACACAGGAGGGCAAAAAACGCTGCTGCTGCTCTGGCGAGCCAAATCGCTTCAGGTATGGGCCAACAAGACGGCTGTGCAACGTCGCATACCAGTCTCCGGTCAAGGCATACTGGTTTTCCTCGATGATGATCTGCTCAAAGCGGAAATCGTCATCACCGAGACCACCAAAGGCCTCGTCTGGCCACACCATGAGGAAACCCATTTCACCGGCACGACGGAATGCCTGCCGGTCGACAATGCCCGCATCCCGCCACTCCTCCATATACGGCACTATCTGCTCGTGCAGGAATTTTCGGTAGGCATCGCGGAACATCACCTGTTCTTCGGTGAAGTTTCTCTTCAACATACGCTCATCACTCGGCGGTAATTATTATTGTTAGAGGATCAGACATTTTAAAGGGACAGACCGCTCAGGCGATCTGCCCCAATCCGGAGGCTGAATCGCAATCAGCGGAAAGTGTTTCCTTCCGCAAGTGTTTCTGCAACGATCGATGGCGGCAGGAAACGGTCACCGTAACGGCTCGCCAGTTCACTAGCACGCTCGATGAACTTATCCAGTCCGTAGCTGTTCACAAACTGGATAAAGCCGCCGGTCCATGGAGGCGCACCGATACCCAGCAGAGATCCGACGTTGCCATCGGCCACGCTGCGCAGCACCCCCTCCTGAAGGCATTTGAGGCTCTCGATGACCTGGCGGAACAACAGGCGGTCCCTGATATCGTCGTGGTCTATTTCCGCATCAGCACTGAAATACAGCTCGTAGAGTTTCGGCCAGACTTTTTTACTGCCGTCCTCGGCGTATTCATAGTAGCCGCCACCATGGTAACGACCACCGCGCCCGAACTCATTGATCAGGCGCTCGCAGACCTCGATATTGCAACTGTTGTCACCTTTGCTGCCGAGCACGCCCATTTCGCGGTGGGTTTCCGCCGCTTTGCGGGTCAATTCCTGGCTCACTTCATCCTGAATCGTCAACGGACCGACAGGCATACCCACCTGCTTGCCCATTGCATCGATTACCACCGGGTCCAGTCCCTCAACCAGCAAACGTGCACCTTCGTCGAGATAGGTACTGAATACACGTGAGGTAAAGAACCCCAGGGAATCGTTGACCACGATCGGTGTCTTGCGAATCTGTTGCGCGTAGTCAAAGGCTTTCGCCAGGGTTTCATCGCTGGTCTGCGCACCGCAGATGATCTCGATCAGCGGCATTTTGTCTACCGGTGAAAAGAAATGAATCCCGATGAAGTTTTGCGGCTTCTGGCTCACCTCTGCCAGCTGCGAAATCGGCAGGGTAGAAGTGTTTGAGCCGAACACACCGCCCTCTGCGAGGTACGGCTCCGCCTCCTGGGTTACTTTCGCTTTGAGTTCAATATTCTCGAATACGGCCTCTACGATCAGGTCACAACCCTGCAGGTCCGCGTACTGGTCCGTCGCTTTGATCAAGCCCAGCAACTGCTCTTTATCGGCTTCGGAGGCCCTGCCCCGCGCAATCTGCTTGTCCAGAAGCTTGGCTGAATAAGCTTTACCTTTTTCCGCAGCTTCAACGCTGATATCTTTCAGTACAACTTCAATCCCGGCCCGTGCACTGGAGTAGGCAATGCCCTGCCCCATCATTCCCGCACCGAGGATACCGACCTTTTTCACCGTAGACTTGGCTATATCTTTTGGCCGACTTGCGCCGCTTTTAACACTGTTCATCTGGAAAAAACCGGTGGAAATCAGGTTTTTCGCCTGTGGTGTCGTGATCAGGTATGCCAGGGCACGGGATTCGTAACGCAGTGCGGTGTCAAAATCCACGGTTATCGCCTGTGCGGCGACATCAAGAATTTTTTCCGGTGCTGGCAGCAAACCTCGGGTTTTCTGGTACAACATGGCGGGTGCCGCAGAAAGAATCCCAGTGACCTTGGGGTTCCAGATGTCGCCACCGGGGACACGGTGTCCTTTCTTGTCCCATGGCTGCATCCCCGCATCCGCGTTGGCCTGTATCCACTGTTTCGCGGCGGTGACCAGGTCCTGGGTAACCTCGACCACATCATCGATCAGTCCGGCAGCCTGCGCCTCCGGCGCTTTCATATGCTTGCCTTCGAGTAAAATGGGCAGCGCTTTTTCAAGTCCCAGCATATGAATGGAACGCACCACACCACCACCGCCGGGTAACAGGCCAAGCGTCACTTCCGGCAGGCCGATGGAAACCTTGGGCGAGTTCCAGGCAATACGGTGATTACAGGCCAGACAGATTTCCAGGCCACCACCGAGGGCTGCGCCGTTGATCGCCGCCACCACCGGCACCGGCAGTTTTTCCAGCCGGCGCAGGGGTTGCTTTACCCCCAGCTCAATCATGTCGAACTGTTCCGGCTCTTCGCCCTTCGGTACCGCCAGCATCGCCTTGAGGTCGCCGCCGGCAAAAAACGTGCTTTTCGCCGAGGCGATCACCACCCCGGCCAGTCCACTCTCACCCTCAAGCCGATTGAGGGTTTCCGCCATCGCCGCGCGGTATTCTTCGTTCATGGCATTGACCGGACCATCCATATCCATGGTGACCGTCACTATGCCGTCGCTATCTTTTTCGTAAATAAATCCGTGGAATTTCTCAGCCATTGCTCTCACCCGCTCTGAATTTTTTGTTGATCGTCCGTAACCGGTCACACGCGCTCAATAATGGTGGCAATGCCCTGCCCACCGCCCACACACAGGGCAACCAGGCCACGCTTGAGATTGCGCCGCTCCAGCTCGTCCAGCATGGTGCCCACCAGCATCGCACCGGTAGCGCCAAGCGGGTGCCCCATGGCGATCGCGCCACCGTTCACATTGGTAATTTCGTGGGAGATATCGAGGTCTTTCATAAAGCGCAGCGCCACAGCCGCAAACGCCTCGTTGATTTCGAACAGGTCGATGTCACTGGTGGTCATGCCGGCTTTGGCGAGTGCTTTTTTCGCCGCCGGGCCGGGCCCTACCAGCATAATCGTGGGATCGGTGGCGAGCACCGCAGTCGCGACGATACGGCCGCGGGGAGTCAGGCCGAGATCCTTGCCCGCCTGCTCGCTGCCGATCAATACGGCCGAGGCACCGTCTACGATGCCGGAAGAATTCCCCGGCGTGTGTACATGATTGACGGCAGGCAGATGTGGGTATTTGCGCAGCATCAGGTCATCAAATCCGATACCACCCATCCCGGCAAACGACGGTTTCAGATTGCCGAGAACTTCCATGGTGGTGTTCGGCTTGATGAACTCGTCTTTTTGCAGAATGGTCATGCCGTTGATATCGGTGACAGGAACCACCGAGCGGTCGAAATACCCCTGTGACTGCGCCGCAGCGGCGCGCTGTTGTGAAGCGAGCGCGTAAGCGTCTACGCTTTCGCGATCCCAACCTTCAATGGTGGCGATAGTATCGGCACCGATACCCTGAGGCACCGCGCCGTCGTGCACGTTCACTTCCGGATCATTGATCCAGGCACCGCCAGCAACGCCCATCGGCACCCGTGACATGGACTCCACACCACCAGCCACAACAAGATCTTCCCAACCGGATGCGATTTTCATCGCGGCGATATTGACCGCCTCGAGGCCAGATGCGCAAAAGCGATCCAGCTGCACACCGGCAACACTCTCATCCCAATCGGCAAACTGCACGATGGTCTTGGCGATATCACCGCCCTGCTCACCTACCGGCGAGACACAGCCCATCACGACATCGTCCACGCGGCTGGTATCCAGGTCGTGCCGTTGCTGTAGCGCACGCAGCAACCCGGCACCGAGTGCGACGGGCTTGACCTCGTGCAGGGATCCATCCTTTTTGCCCTTGCCGCGCGGGGTTCGCAGGGCGTCATAGATATAGGCAGTGTGAGTCATCGCTATTTCCTGTAGTTATCCGATTGTGCGGAGGTCTTGAACAGTGAGCGCCGTGACATCTGGCAGCAAATATGGACCTTTTATGCATTATGGTGTGCCATAACCGGGGCCAACAAGCACATACGGGGACAAAAATTGACATTTTGTTCCCACCCACAAAAAATGTGCGCAATTCTTCCCGAGTCTTCGCCATGCACGACATCTCAATCCCCGTGGCCTTCCTGCGCGCGGTTTTACGGTACGCCAGCGCACAGGGTGCGAATCCGGAAAAACTGCTACTGCGTTGCAATATTCCACCACGGATTATTCAAGACAACAGCGCACGGGTAAGCGCCCGCCAGTATGCCGACCTCCAGACCCAGGCCATCCGCGAGCTGGGTGATGAAATGCTCGGGTATTTACCCCAACCGATGAAGCTAGGTACCGGCGCTGCACTGTCACACTGGATGCTGCACACCCAGAATCTCGGACAGGCATTGAAGCGCTACTGCCATTTTTACGGCATGCTCGAGCGCGGCCTGCGCCCACAATTATTACTGGACAGGGAGACCGCAACACTGCGGTTTTCCCTCTGGGGGGAGCAGCCAGCGCCAAAACCCTACGCCTATGAAATGATCATGTTTGGCCTGCACCGATTCGCCTGCTGGCTGACACGCAGTAACCTGCGAATCTCGCAAGTTACCCTCGACTACCCTGCCCCGGAACACCAGCGCGAATACCGTGCCATTTTTCTCGGTGCTCCAGTCGCCTTTTCTGAATCCCACTGCGAGATACGCATGCGCCGGGACCTGCTGCAGAAACCGATCCGGCAAACCCAGGAAACCCTGGAGGTCTTCCTGCGCAACCCACTGCACAACCTGCTCCAGGGCGACCACAACCTGCAAAGCTGGATCGGCAAAACGCGCGCACTCTTACGGCAGCACATGGTGGAAATACCGACACTGGAAGAAGTCGCAGCAAATCTCGGCGTGCACTCGAAACAACTGCGCCAGCACCTGCATGAAGAAGGGATCGGCTACGGTGAACTCAAGGAACAATTGCGTCGCGATGTGGCGATGCAGCATCTGGCGAACCCCGATATTTCCGTCGAGCAGGTGGCTCACCTGTCTGGTTTTGCGGAATCCAGCACATTCATACGCGCATTCCGCAAGTGGACCGGATTCACCCCTTACGCCTATCGCCGCAAGTTTTACTGAATAAAAAAAGCCGCCCCGAAGGGCGGCAAGTCCACAGAATGGTTACAAGGTTTTGAGGTATTCCATAATTGCATAGCGCTCTTCATCGGTCAGAGACTGGGTGAACTCGTGTCCCTGGTTACCCATACTGTAGAGGTAACTGTTGAAGATCATGCGCGACTTGATCTGCTTGTCGGTGATGGGCGGCGGCGACTGATAAGCCAGCGAATTGAATTCCGCCACCTTGTTGGCCACATTGGCGAACAGGATGTCGGCCGTTGCCATATCATTGGTACAGGGCAGGAACGGCGAGGTCAGGAAATTGTTGCTGCACTCCAGCGCTTCATATTTCCAGCCCAACTTGTCCCAGTCGAAGGCGGCGAAGCTCATATCCAGACCGCGGTTCTTGCCATAGATACCGGCACTGGTCTGCTGGCGCTTCCAGATTTTCGGCCGTACCGACGGTTTCAGCACGCCCCACAGGTCCGGCACACTGCTGTTATGAAAGAAAGGTGCATTGCCCCAGACCCCATACAGCGGTGGCGCAATGTAACCAAATGGCTCGATCCACTCATTTGGCCCAAGCAGTGAGAATACCGGCCCTTCACCGCGATCATATTGTGAGCGCGGCACACGATTCAGTTCACTGACAACCAGGCTATCAACGAAACCGGTGTGGTCAGGACTCAGGTCGTTATAAGCAAAGAATGAGGTGTTCCAGGCGCGACGTTTTTTCTCATCCGCCATCAACAGTGCGCGCTCAGGGTCGGTACCGATGGTCTCCAGCGGCGTGATGACGCCGGCAACCCCTTTCAGGCGCGGGTCCGGCAGGTAATTGATATCGGCTGCATGACGCGGGGAATAGACACCGTGACAGCTTGCACAGGAACCATTGCCGTCTGCTTTCGGGATCTCCGCATTGGCGCCGTCCGCCCACAAGTCCCGCTCATGGAACAGGATGGCGCCCTGCTCCGCCAGCGTCGTATCAATATCACCCGGGTATACGGGCGGCGACATGGAAATCAGGAAGTTATCAATATCCTCAAATTCCGGTGTCAGCTCGCGGCGCTCTTCAGCATCCCTGGTCAGGTTTGCCACACCAAACGCCATTTCGGAGCGCACATTGTCTGAGGTCAACGCGCCATCCCAGAACTGACGGGTTTTAAACGCCCGGTGATACCAATGCGGTGCCTTGGTCTGGCCTCCAGCATGCGTCGGGAAGTACTCGAGCAGGCTCGGCGCCAGCATCAGGGTGTCCATATCGAACAGTGCCGGCAGATAATCGATAATACCGATCGCGTCTGTATTTCCTCGGTTCACACTCCAGGGAATCGGAGCGAGCTGCAGAGGCTGCGTAAATACGTTCGCCCGGAAAAGGTCGGACTGGATAAGGCCCGCATCAATAGCACCATTGGCCCGCCCCCAGTGAAAATAGGACTCACCGGCACCGCCAATTTTGGAATCGTGACAACCGGAACAAGATGAGGCAATCATGCCAGTATACTGGCCGTTCTCGTCCTTCACCTGCACCAGCCCCAGCGGCAACTGACCACTACCACCATTCGTCCACTTGGGATTTTCCCAGGGCTTTGGATACGGATTGCGGAACGGCGCCTCAGTCAGGCCGTAGCGCTTCCGGACCTGGTCATCGAAATCCGACGGACGCAGCAGATAGCCCCACGTCTTGTACAGGTAATAGTAGGCATCTGACGTACTGAAAAACTGAAAGTAATCCCGGGTTTCCAGATTGTTCTTGCCCCGTGCAACACTCGCGCGAAACTCGCCACAGGTAGTCGGATTGGGAGGCAATTTCTCTGGATCCTGGATAAACGGCGCAGGCGGGTCGTGCAAATCAAGCCAGAACGCATTGAACTGTACTGCCGAAACAGGATTATTTATCCCATCCACTACCAGCGTACGTGGATCCAAGGGAAGCGGGGTTTCATCGGGTTGCCCCTCACAGCCGGCGGCCAGGGGAGAGCGGATCACCTGTTGATCTAGAAGTGGCAATTCTTCGTTTGCGGCTGCACTGACCGATGCCAGCGCGGAAACCGCGAACAAAACTGCAGGCAAGCCAGCGCCCTTCGTTAGTCGACGAATCATCGATATTCTCCAAAAGTTCTTATGCTTATGCTTTTGGATGCATTAATTGCAGCATCTCACCATCACGGATGACAATAGTGCGTTCGATGCTGGTTCGCTTCGTCTGAATGGATGATTTCTTGGTTTCTGCCTAAAAGGCGAACTGAACAGTCAGGTTTTCTGTTCATTTTTTTATATAAAGACGGTGATACCCCGGCGGGCACCACCAAATCTTGCTTTCGGAATTACTGAATACGCCGTAGATAGAAGAATAGTGGACGGTTATTTCCCTTCTGATCCATCAAACCTACGACCAGGTTCGGATGCACCTTACGGAAGTGATCGAAGACCGGACTTTTGTCGTAAATCATGGTTGCCGTGGCCACACCACGACACACCACCTCGCGCAGGCTCGCTGTACCCAATACGTCATTAACTACGCGTTTACCGGCGTCATCAAGGCTTATGATGGGGTTTACATCATCCGCACCATTGAAGCGCTTGCCGTCCCAACGCATAACTGCCAGCTGTTTCTCGACCGGATGATTCCGGCTCAATACGCCCCCCTGCCAATCCCCGAGCATGCTGATCGCGGGCATTGCCGGCAAACGATCAAAGAACGCAAATAGCTGCGACTCGGAGGGCGCCTCCGCCCCCTCTTTCAGGGCAATAAATTCGTCAAAAAGAACATTTTGGCTGGTACGGGTCAATTCCATTTCCATCGATATCTATCCCCTAATCGCTTACATGACCAATACAGGTTTGATAACGGCTCCTGACGAAAGATCAGCCAGGGCCTGGTTGATCTCGCAAAATTTATACGTTGTCACAAGCTGGTCCAGCGGCAGTCGCCCGGCCCGAAAGTAATTGATCATCTGCGGCACAAACTCACGCGGATCGGCATCGCCCTCGACGGTGCCGCGAAGCGTGCGCCCGGAAAACACCAGCTCCCGCGGGCTGATACTCAGGTTACGTCCGGGCGGGCTAACGCCTGCACAGACCAATTGCCCGCGCCGACCCAGCGCCCTGAACGCTGTTTCAATTACCGGGATGGAGCCGGTGCAATCTACCGCTCCGTCAAATGGTCCAATCGTTTTCAATGCGTCGGCCAGGCTATCCCCACGACTGACAACCTGCGCAGTGGCACCGAGACGCAGCGCCAATTCGGTACGCTTGGGTTTGATATCCACCGCGACAATCTCGCTACAGCCAGCAATAGAGGCCGCCATGATTGCGGCAAGCCCAACCGTACCGCAGCCAAAAACCGCCACACGGTTGGAGACCGCAGGATCGAGCACATTGAGTACCGCCGACATCCCGGTCTGTACGCCGCAGGCGAGTGGCGCTATCAGCGCAGATGGCAAATCGGAATCGAGTTTTACGAGATTTCTAGTACTGGCAACTGTGTGCGTGGCAAAGGAAGACTGGGCAAAAAAGTGACTGGTCAGGGGCTGCCTGCCCTGCAACATGGGAGCGCTGCCGTCCAGGCGACGGCCGACAAAATTCAATCCAAGCGCCGCATCGCAGTATGCGGGCATGGCCGAATTGCAGGCCCCACAGTGACCACAGGCGCCGAAACTCATCAACACACGGTCGCCAACCGAGAATTCTTCGACGCCAGGACCCAGCGCCTCGATTACCCCAACACCTTCATGCCCGAGAACAGCAGGCAGAGGCGTTCCCAGTTGGCCTCCCATGGCCAGTAGGTCCGTATGGCAGATACCACAGGCTTCCAGCTTTACCTGCACCTCGCCGATGCCCGGCGGTAACAGCTCGCAGGTTTCGATATCGACGATCGCCCCGGCTCGCGCAACTGCTGCCTGAATTTTCATGCCTTGGACCTGCTCTCGCCCTCCCTTCGCCTTCGCTTAACCTTCCCAGATAACTTTTTGTTTCTGCTCTCGCCACTGGTCGGCAAACCGGAGGTAGCGATCCTCAATCACATTACGCTTCAGCTTCATCGTCGGCGTAAGAAGCCCGCTTTCGATGGTCCAGGGCTCTTTGACAATCACCACGTAGTTCAGTCGCTCGTGATCTTCCAGCTGCTGATTGATTTCGTCCAGATGTTCGATGAACTCCCTCTCAAAACGCGTGCGATCATCCGTACTGGCGGGATTCAGCATGCCCGGGGAAAGTACTGCCAGGGCAAAGGGCTGCGGTTGTCCCGGCCCGGTTGCGCAGATAACCTCGATACCCGGGTGTGCACTGAGCAGGTTTTCTATCGGTACCGGCGCGACATATTTACCCTTGCTCGTTTTGAACAGGTCCTTGGTGCGCCCGGTAATTTTAAGGCGACCTTTCTCGTCCAGTTCGCCCAGGTCACCGGTGTGGAAAAAGCCGTCCTTGGTCATATTTGCCTGGGTTTCCTCGGGCATTTTGTAGTAACCCATCATTTGCCCGGGGCTCTTGACCAATACCTCGCCGGTCTCATCGATGCGGCACTGCACCCCGTCAAGCGGAGTACCTACATAGCCCGGACGAACCTCTCCGGAACGTGCGGCATGCGATGCTGCGCAGTTTTCGGTCATGCCGAAAACTTCCAGCAGTTCAAGACCAAGCTTGCGATACCAGCTGATAATTTCTGAGGATAGGGGCGCTGCGCCAGTGAGGCCCACTTTGACACTGTCCAAACCAAGCTCGGTGAGAATCTTGCGTTTGACAGTGCGCGAAAGGAACGGAATGGCAAACAGAATTTGCTGTTTTGCCGGTGGGATTTTGGCATTCACCGCCTGATAGAACTTGGTCCAGAGACGCGGTACGGAGAAAAACCGCGTGGGCCGCGCGCGCTTGAGGTCGGCGGCGAAGGTCTCGAGGGAGTCGTTGAAAAAAATCTGGAACCCGAACAAAAGCGAAGGAATTTCAACAGCCACCCGCTCCGCCACATGAGCGAGCGGGAGATAAGAAAGCATCCGGTCATCGTCGGAAGGCTGCCACAAATTTACCGAACAACCGGCCGGCGCAGTCAGCCCAGCAAAATTGTGCATCACGCCTTTCGGGCGTCCGGTGGTACCAGAGGTATAAATGATGGTGGCTAACGCCTCGCGCCCCCTCAGCACCGGGTCCTGGAGCGGCTGGTAAGTATCGAGAATCTCCGACCAGGATTTCGCCATCGAAGACTGCACTTCGGGCGCCATCGGCAGCAACACAAGGGGCAAGTCCGCTGGCAGGACCTGTTCCAATTCCTGCCAGCTATCCGTAACGCCATCGAAGCGTCCAACAAACAACAGCTTGGCCTCACTGTGTTCAAGCACATACTGGCAGGCGTCCGCCCCCAGTGTCGGATAGAGTGGTACAGTGACGTGCCCTGACATCCAGATCGCCAGATCCGTGATGATCCAGTGCGCACTGTTTTTACCCGTCAGCGCGATGTTACTGCCTTCCGGGAGTCCCAATGACTGCAGATAAGCCGCGACCCGCCTTGCCTGATCGCAGACCTCGCCCCAAGTATATTCCGCGATAGAACCATCGGCGTGGGGTTGCGTAAGATAGACGGCATCGGGCTTCTCTTTCTCCCAACGCAGCACATACTCCAACGGCTCGGAAAATTCCGTGATTTGACTCATCAGCGCTCACCTTTTTCAGGTTTTTTGATTATTCTGACCTCGAAATTAATTCGGCGGCGATGAACTGTCAATCGTACCTTTGACAGTGACGCATAAAGCGTTGTTTCAGTACCAGTTCCCGCCACCCAGTCACGAACAGATCAGAGTGTTCGCGCGATCAGCTCTTTCATGATTTCGTTGGTTCCGCCATAAATGCGCCCCGCCCGCGAATCGATATAGGCTTTGGCAATTGGGTACTCAAGCATATAACCGTAACCGCCATGCAGTTGGAGCCCTTCATCGACAACACGGCACAACAGCTCGGACGTCCAGAGCTTTGCAGCCGCAGCCGCTTCCGCTGAAAGCTTTCCGCTCAAAACCTCCTCGAGGCAGCGATCCACAAACACCTGACCGATCTCTATTTCGGCTTTCATTTCCGCCAGTTTGAAGCGGGAATTCTGAAAACTTGCGACCGGCTGACCAAACACCTTGCGGTCGCGGGTGTATTCGAGGGTGTGGTTGAGTGCGGCACGCGCACCGCTCACAGAAAGGATTGCGATAATCAACCGTTCCCAGGAAAGTTCCCGCATCAGCTGAACAAATCCCTGCCCTTCCTGGCCACCAAGCAGATTGGATTGAGGCACGCGAACATTTTCAAAATAGAGTTCGCAGGTATCCTGTGCTTTCATGCCAATTTTTTTCAGGGGCTGCGCTTTGGAAACGCCCTCCCGGTTTGCCTCCACCAGAATCAGCGAGGTATCTCTTGCACCATCACCGCTGCTACCGGTTTTGGCAACGACCACGATGATATCGGCGAGGTACCCATTGGTAATAAAAATTTTCGAGCCATTGATGATGTAGTCGTCACCATCTTTTTCTGCCCGCGAGGTAATCGCCTGTAGATCAGAACCCGTACCCGGTTCACTCATCGCGACAGCCCCCACCGCTTCTCCTGAGGCCATCCGGGGCAACCACTGCTGTTTCTGCTCTTCAGTGCCAAAATTGAAAATATAATTGGCCACAATATCTGAATGCACCGCAAAGCCCGGCCCGGTAGCACCCGCGTAACTCTGCTCCTCCATCAGGACGGTGCTATACACGCGATCCCCGCCCATGCCACCGTATTCTTCAGGGATTGTCATACACAGCAGGCCCAGTTCGCCGGCTCGATACCACAGCTCGCGATCAATATGTTGCTGCTCTTCGTAACGCTCATGGTGCGGCATAACTTCCTGCTCCAGAAAGCGTTTGACCATTCTGCGAAACTCTTCGTGCTCTGGCTGAAATACTGTTCTCGGGATCATGTCCCCTCCCACTACGTTTACGAATTCAAATTCGGTACTGAAAATCGGTTGTTTATGACGGGCTCAAGTGATCACGTTTTTTCGCTTTTCCATGAGCGCCATCGAATCCCAGTCAATGATCGCCATACAGTTCCGGCGGATGCGTTTCATCAGGTCACCATTTTCTGCCAGGGAATCCTGTAGAAAACTGGCAGCGCAAATATTGAAAATGAGCGGGCCAAATAGGTTGAAGCGATAATCCTGGTAGGCTTCACGCAACGGATACTGAGTACCACTCTGCTCGAATATCCGGCAGTAGCGCTGAATCAGCTTCGCCTCGCTGTTATTGCGAGCCACATAAGAAAGGTCATTCGACAACAGGCTGGCAACGTCATACATCGGATTCCGCAGCCCTGCGAGCTTCCAGCTGGTGAGGCTCGCGCGACAGTTCGTTGCCCCACGCTCAAAGAGCACATTCTCAATCCGGGCATCCCCATGAGTGAGCGTCAGGATATGCCGTTCAAAGCGGTGCCAATCGGCCACATAATCGGCAAACTTCTCCAGCAGGCAAAAATACCCGGTGGCAAGCCAACCCGGATAAACTTTTCGCAAAGCCTCCACACCCTGGCGATAGTAATGCGCGATAAAACGCGCATTGTCTCGCTGGCGCAGCTGCCAATCAGGCGCTGACGCCGGCGATGTGCGTACAAAGCATCCGTGTAACTGTGCCAGTTCCTGCAGTACCGCTTCATGCTCAGCCAAGTGGCAATCCGGGCTTTCATCCGTATCGAGTACGGCAAATCCCCTGTCTTCCAGCAGCAGGTTGCAGCCAAACTCATCAGCGACGGCAAACCGCAGCGCCGGCACCCTGCAGGCATAGTGCTGGTTCAGTTCCTGGTACGTCGTCGCCTCGCGAATAAAGCCCTGGAATACAAAGTCTCTCCAGCGCGGAGAGGGTAGCGGCCGGGTAAATTTTCCGAGCAAACTGACTGGCCCCCCGGCGTCAGCATCGTGATATTGCAGGGACAGCCGCACCAGTACATCGAAGTCATTGGCACACACCGGCTCACAGCTAAAGCTGGCAACGGCGGCAACATCCGGATAGCTCAGCCTCAAGATTCTGGTCAGCCATTCTTCTGTTATGTTTTGCGGTGTTGCCAGTGCGTGGACAGCATCACCATCGCGAAGTGCGGCTTCCGCCGTTGCAGGAAAGTAGCGCGCCCGTTCGTGCTGTACACCCTTGGAATCGGATGTTCTGACTGCGATCTGATTCATGTTATTTCCACCTGCTGCACACGTTAACTGCTGATAGACAACCGCTGTGCACCCCGGATTGTTACATCCGGGGCGCGCTGCGGTTGTACTCAGAAGCTGCCCCGCAGCGTTACTCCATAGGTCCTTGGCGCAGAGACATAACCGTTGGCATCGGCACCCTGCAGCGGTCCATTGAAATGCTGGGTAACGTAACGCTCGTCGCTACAGTTCTGGCACCAGGCGGCCAGAGTCCAACCACCGGCATCAGATCGCACCCCCAGGCTGGCGCTTATTTCACCCTTGGAGCCGCGCTTAAAGTCATTGGAGGTATTGGTATACAGATCAGTGGAATAGTTAAGGCCGGCACGACCGAACAGGTTCAGGCTGTCGCTAATCGGTTGATCGACACTGAGAGCCAGGTTACCTGCCCATTCCGGGGCATGGGCAAAACGACGGTCCGCCAGGGTGCCGAGCACGGCGTCATCGCCGAAGCTGGCCTCAGCTATATGGGTGACATCAAAATTCAGTGTGAAGGCATCGCTCAGCAAAAACTGGTTTTCCAGCTCAACCCCGTACGCGGTCGCTTCCGGCGCATTGTCGATAGTGAACTGGGTACCGATGAACTGGGCAATCTGCAGGTCGCTGATGTCGTTATAGAACAGTGCCAGATTGGAGCGGGCGCGACCGCCAAGGTACTCACTCTTAAGCCCCAACTCATAGCCGTCCACGAATTCGGACTTGTAAGTTGGATCCAGAGGTACCGCGCCCGGCACTTCTTCCGGATTGTTGGCTAGGGTTCCGGCTGCGGTGTTATCGATATTGACACCTCCGGATTTATAGCCCCGGCTATAGGACGCGTAGGCCATGACATCGTCGCTAACCTGGTATCGCGCTGCCAGGGTGCCGCTCACCGCACTGTCGTCGAATGTGTCGGTATATTCGGGTCCGGGCTGTACACCGAGTATGCGGAATACCGCATTGGGTGCCGGTGCAAAGTAATTGCGCACCATCTCACCCTCTTTTTCATCCACCGAGTAGCGGGCGCCGATGGTCAATCCGAATCGGTCTGTCACATCCAGGTTCCAGTGGGTAAACACGGCGTAGGTCATGCTATCTGCTGGCATATCCACGTCACTCCACTTGCCCTCACTGGCATCGGCAAAGCCCGGCGGCAATCCCAAAGCACCGAGATAGACATCGAAATACGCCTGGGCCTGATCCCCCCACTCCAGTTCATGGTGCGCGCCAATATCTTCCTGTGCGAGATAGATACCCGCTACGTAATCCGCACCGCTGAAGGGGCCAAAAGCGTCCACCACGCCGTTTAAGGTAAACTCCTGCGAGATCATCTCGGTGTTGAGCGATTCGTTGATGATCAGGATGTTGCCCCCGGAGAAGTCCGCATCCATGTTCCACTGGGAAATACTCCAGTCGCGATAGCTGGTCACCGAATTCAGACTGGAGCCATTGGCCAGCGCCCACTCCATCTTCAGCACCACGCCCTTGTCCTTGATGTTCTGGTCTGTGGCCCCGCTCAATACCTGTTCATAGTCCTGGAAATCACTGGAAGGTGCTTGCAGGCCGCGGGCCGGTATCAGCACCCCGTCGATAAACGGTTGCATCGGGCCATCGATCACATCGACCTGGCCATAACAGCAATTATTTTCTTCATCGGACCAGTCCGCGATTACCTGCGCAGAAAACGTGTCGGACGGCTCGTACAGCAACTGCGCTTTCAGGGCGCGCGGAGAGCGCTCGTTGTAGTTGCCTCCGTTGGGATCTTCGATAAAGCCGTCCTGCTGCCCCCACAAGCCGGCGATACGCACCGCCAGGTCATCGGTGACCGGCATATTGGCCGCACCGCGTACCATCTGCTTGCCGTAACTGCCCGCGCTTACTTCGTAGTCGAAGCCGGCGGCGTCAGTGGAAGGAGCCACGCTGTTCAGGATCAGGGCACCGGCAGAGGTATTCTTGCCGAACAGCGTACCCTGCGGCCCCCGCAGAATTTCCAGGCCACCAATATCCAGCCAGTTCTGCATCGCCTGACCGGCGCGCGTACGGTAGACACCGTCGACAAACACCCCCACCGCACCTTCGAACGCGCGGCTGTTACCGACAGTACCGATGCCGCGAATCATGATGTTGGCACTGTTGGCCGCGCTGTTGGTGACATCAAATTTGATACTCGAGGAAATCTGCTGGATATTCGAGATACTGTCGACCTGCGCCATGGCGAGATCCTCGGAGGTCGCGGCAGTCACCGCTACCGGGATCTCCTGCATGCTTTCCGCACGGCGCTGGGCAGTCACCACCACCTCTTCCAGTTGCCGGCCGTCGCTTTCCTGCGCTATTGCCGGAAACGCCGCTGCAATTGCCGAAGCCATTGCGCTCACTTTAAACAGGGCACCGCGGGGGTTCACATTCATCGCCATGGAGGTCTCTCCTCGCTTGATTATCTTTATCGTTCTGGCGGCACTATCACGGCACGGCCGCATTCTTGTATTTATCCAGTGAGTCAGGATTGGTGCCAGTATGCGAAGCCGGGGGTGAAAAAAACTCGTCCAATCCGATGAAATTTCAGCGCCTGACTGACTGATACAGCGACAACCATGAAGCATCCCAGCACAGGAATCCGCGGGTTTGCATCATCAGTAAACGGCTATGCGTACATAGAGCTGATGCAGAAAGGGCTATAGACTCGGCAAATATGCTGGAGCAGGAGGCAGCGCGCTCCATGAGGCGCTGATGGAGGCGTTATCCAATCAGGTTCAACTTGCGCGCAACGGCCACCGCTTCGGTCCTGTTCTGGGTCCGGAGCTTTGCATTGATGTTGCGAAGATGCGTACGCACGGTATTTTCAGATACGAACATGCGCTCGCCAATCGCACCATTGGAAAGCCCCTCGCCGAGAAGCTTGAGCACCTCAAACTCTTTGCGGGTCAACTTTTCCAGTGGCTGTCCGTCTTGCTTTGTGACCGCAGCTGGCGCCTGCCCGGTATCAGCAGTGGAACTGCGAACCAGCTCCCGGAAGAGCAACGGGACATCCCCCTGGTTCAGGGGATCAAATGCGACCCCCTGATGCAGGGCAAGGCGCTGAAGCAGCTGTAACGCCAGTGCGCCCTCATCCAGAATCAGCCGTACATAGTGCTCCGATGCGGCAATTTTCAGCACTTCCCGCAGCTGCCGAAACGCCCCCTTTTCGTTGCCGCCCCGAAACAGAGCCAGGGCGTGCAACAAACGCAATTTCAACGCGCGGCGACCACGACCGCCGGCCTCTGCGGCACTGACCAGGCCCTTGATTTCCCGGACCGCCTCTTGCGGGTCACCAAAGTGAATTTTCCAGCGAAGCTCGGCATCCACCGGGGAATCCAGATCGCTACCAAACAGCGACCAGCTGTCGAATTTCTGCCAATCCCCTGCATTGGTTGCACGCTTCAGCTCATCGCGCGATGCGGATCGGTCCCCTTCCAGCAAAAAGATTCGGCTGCGTTCGAGCCGAGCGCTAGCAACCAATCGCGGTAGCTCGTTGCGGTAGCCAAAATATTCAAGCTCGGTGATTGTCTGGAAGGCACCTTCCGTGTCGCCACGGGCATAAAGAATTCTTGCCAGGTTTCGATGCCCGCAGATAAGGTGATCCGGCACCCCCTGTTGCTGCACCAGCGGCACATAGACATGGAGCAAGCGCTCGGCATCTTCAAACTGCCCGCTTTCATACCAGACTTCGGAAAGGAGAATGGCAGCCATGGCATTGCCATTAGTAACTATCCTGCCAGTTTGGTCACCCACACCAGCGGCCAGGCGGAAGCGCGCGGCAGCCTGACGTAAGCGGCCCTGTAGCAGTTCAATGGCACCTTCTACGCACTGCGCATAGATATGGGTAAACGGGCTGAAATCGATCACCTGAAGCCGGCGCCCTTCGTCCAGGAGGTCCTGGGCTTCCCGATAGTGCCCGATTACCAGCGCCACGTAGGCCAGTGAAGTGCGCAGAATCGCATGGGGAAATGTATATTCAATCGGCAGCTGATGAATATTTTCCGCTGCTACAGCATAGGCTTCGTCATGGCGGTCAAGCATGGACAGCAGCATCGGACGCAATGCCATGCTGTGAAGGTGTACCTCAGAGGCTGGTGGGGCTTCATGCACATATTGGTTGAGCTGCTCCATCGCCTCGGCACCACCACGGGTAAAGGCGATCGCCCAAACATGCACGACCTGCAAATTCGGCCACTGACGCAACGGCCCAGGCGGCACCAGTGACATCAGACGTGTCAGCAAAAGTCCACGTCCGTCTCCCAGCAAGCGCTCCGCATGTTGTGCGAACAGTGGCAAAGCGTACTCAAAATCTTTTGATCTCAGCGCCTGTTCGATCGCAGGCACCAGTCGCCCCTGTTGCAGATACGCTTCCGAGGCGGCGCGGTGGAGCTGCGCCACCATTTGCGGCATGCGCAGGTGCAACTGTGCCTGCAGGTAGGCCGAAAACATGCTGTGATAGCGGAACCAATGCCCCTGATCGTCCATCGGCTCAAGCAAAAAGCTGTTTCGACACAGGGCATGCAAGCGCACCTGGCTGCCCGGCTCCCCACAAACCGCATCACAAAGCTCGCCATTAAGCTGCGGCAGTATGCTGGTGCGCAGCATGAACTCCCTCAGATCATCTGGCTGGCGGGACAGAATCTCTTCCCCGAGGTAATCCGCCACCAGCGCGCTGGAACCGGAAAAACCAGACACCAGTGCGACCGGGTCCTGGCATTGTTCCAGTGCAAGATAAGCCAGCCACAGTGCTGCTGCCCACCCCTCCGTGGTCTGGTGAAGTCGCCCTATGCTGTCACTATCCAGCTCCAGACCACAGCGGTGCGACAAGAGTTCTGAGGTTTCCGAAACATTGAACCGCAAGTTGTTGGTGTCAATTTCCTGCAGCTGGCCTCGCGCACGCAGTCTTGCCAGGCCGATATCAGGCTGGGTGCGGGAGCCCATCACCACGCGCGCACCTTCCGGCAACTTCTCTACCAGTTGCCGCACGATAGCCAGCGCCACGGTGTTCTGCAGCACTTCAATATCATCCAGGAACAGCACGAAAGGGGCTGGCAAGGCTTCAACCCTGTCCAACAGATCCAGAGCGGCTGCACCCGGCGTGTCTCCCTGGGGAATATCCCATTCGATGGAGGAAAAATTTTGCAGGGCACGAGCCAGAAAATGCAGCAGGCGCGCCGTGTCGTTATCAGTGAGGTCGAGGCGCATCCAGGCGGTGGGCACCCCCAACGCATTGAGATGCTCAAAAGCCTGACGCATCAGGGTGGTTTTCCCGAATCCCGCTGGTGCGCGTATCAGGGAAACACGTGCACCCTGGCCATCCACCAGCTGCTGGCAAAGCGCGTCGCGCGCGATCTGGAACGGCGGCGCTTGCGGACAGGACAGCTTTGCCGGCTGGGCAATGATCCTGGGTCGAATTTCCGCTTTCGGAGGCGACTCAATCAAGAGTAATTCTCCGGCTGCAGTCTATTCCGGAAACATTGACCACCACGGCGGATAGCGAAATCCACTCAGGAGCCAATAACAGCATGTTTTCTCTCTCACCGCCGTTACCGCGTCCCGTGTAGCTACGCAGCAGGCCGTACCTGTTCAATATCGTTTTGGTATCGAAAACATCTCGAAAATAAGTGGCCCTCACCGCGCTGTCAACCGACGTTAAGATGAGGGCCTAAAGCGAACCCGGACAAACTCAGGCGTGTTCAACCAATCCCGCTGGTTTATTCGCCGCTGAGAGCGCCTTTGCCCGCGCCAGAATAATCTGCTCGGCCTCGCGCACCATCCGCGCAAGCAGCTCACCGCAAGTGGGAATATCGTCAATCAGGCCGATCACCTGCCCCGCCGTCCAGATCCCGCCCTCGACATCTCCCTGCTCCAACACCTGCTCACGGCCGCGCACGCCGGCAACCAGAGGCTGGAGGTCGGCAAAGTCAGTGTCGCCAGGACGCCCCTCGATGGATACCACTTCACGCGCAACCGAGTTACTGAATACCCGTGCACTGTTGCGCAGCGAGCGGAAAATCAGTGTCGTCTGCCGCTCATCCGCGTCCACCATGGCCTGCTTGACGTTTTGATGCACCGGCGCCTCCTGGGTAGCGACGAAGCGGGTACCCATGTTGACACCTTCCGCACCCAGCATCAGTGCTGCCGCCAGCTGCCGCCCGGTACCAATGCCGCCGGAAGCAATCATCGGAACAGAAAGCTTTGCACCCGCCGCTGGCAGCAACACCAGATTGGTTACATCGTCTTCCCCCGGGTGACCGGCACATTCAAACCCGTCCACACTCACCGCATCACACCCCACCGCTTCCGCTTTCAGTGCGTGACGTACCGACGTACATTTATGAATGACTTTCACCCCGTGCTGCTTGAACAGCGGCATGAATTCCGCCGGACTGCGCCCCGCGGTTTCAATCACCCGCACTCCGCCCTCAACCGCTGCGAGTACGTATTCGTCGTATGGCACCGGTTTGATGGTCGGCAGAATGGTGAGATTCACACCAAAGGGCTTGTCGGTCATTTCCCGACAGCGTGCAATTTCTTTGTATAAATCTTCCGGCGTTGGCTGGGTCAGTGCAGTAATAATGCCCAGCCCGCCCCCGTTGGATACCGCGGATGCGAGCTCGGCGCGGCCAACCCACATCATGCCGCCCTGGACAATCGGGTATTCAATGCCCAGCATTTCGGTGATTCTAGTTTTCACGATGTTGCCCTCTAATTTTTGTTCCGGTGCAGCCAATTATTTTTTACGTTCATGCGGTCTTCGGCTTTTTCTCGCGGAAATCCAGCCCCATGTCCCGGGAGATGATTTCCCGCATCACTTCGCTGGTGCCGGCGTAAATACGGGAAATACGCGCGTCGGCATAACGGCGGGAAATCCGGTATTCATCCATATAGCCGGCGCTGCCGTGAAACTGCAGGCACTGATCGACGACGCGGCCTTCCAGCTCAGAACAGAAGAGCTTCACTTTCGCTGCATCCGCCCCCTCAAGCGTACCGGCATTCAAATCCATCACGCAGCGATCCACGAATACCTGAGCCGCATCGAGCTCAGTCTGCATACTGGCAAACTGAAAGCGGTTGTTCTGGAAACTGGCTACCGGCTGGCCAAAGACCTTGCGCTCCCGGGTAAACTCCAGTGTTTCCTCAAGCGCAGCCTTGGCATTGGCCAGTGAGCAGGTCGCACTCTGTAGCCGTTCCTCTGCCAGGTTCTGCATCAGGTAATAGAAACCTTTGCCGGGGTCACCCAGCTGATTGGCTTTGGGCACCCGCACTTCATCAAAAAACAATTCGGCCGTGTCCTGCGCCTTCATACCCAGCTTGTCCAGGTTGCGCCCACGACTGAACCCTTCCATGCCCCGCTCAACCAGAAACAGGCCGACACCATGCTTTTCCGTATCACTGGTTTTCGCGGCCACCACAAAAAGATCACCAATAATGCCGTTGGAGATATAGGTCTTGGCCCCGGACAACTTCCAGTGATCACCACAGTCTACAGCACGGGTTTTCATCGCCGCGAGATCCGAGCCGGTATCCGGTTCCGTCATGGCGATACCGAGAATGATCTCGCCGCTGATACAACCGGGATAAAAGCGGTCCTTCTGTTCATCCGTGGCCAGATTGCCGAGATAGCGTCCAACCAGACGATTGTGGGTGGGAATGAACACATCCCCACAACCAGCTCGGTACAGCTCTTCTATCAATACCTGCTCATAGCGGAAATTGTTCAGCCCCAGCCCGCCGAAGCGTTCTTCGGCCCACATAAACAGGAAACCCTGCTCCCCCGCCTTGCGGAATATTTCCCGGTCCACGACTCCCTGTTTACGCCACTGCTCCATATTCGGTACCGCTTCTGCCTGCAGGAACTTGCGCACCGAGTCGCGAAACATCTCGTGGTCACTGTCGAAAAGTATGCGCTGCATGACGCTGCCTCCTTGAATTCGCCGTATTCGACACCTGAGCGGCATCGTCCAGCCAATCATAGGCAAACATACTTGCTTGTGACAAGTATGTTTTTTGGTTAAACTGGACCCCATTCACACAATCCTGCATTCAGGCGCCAGATTGCTTAACTATCCCGCCAACGTTTGCGGCCGATACCGAACCCGGATCAAGAGACCCCACGCCAGAAAAGATGAGCACGGAAAAAACAATACAACGCGAGCGCCTCACGCAGGCCGAGCGCACCGCACAGTCGGACCGCCAGATGTTTGACGCCGCGATCCGCCTAATCGTCGACCAGGGACCGCAGCGCGCAACCCTTGCCGATATCGGTATCCTCGCCGGCTACAGCCGTGGACTTGCGGCATACCGTTACAAAACCAAAGACGTTTTCTACAGCGCCCTCATCGAACACCTGCATCATTTGTGGTGCGCGGAACTGGACAGCTCTGTCGCCAACACAAGTGGCATGGACACCATCATCGCCGCGGTGAGCGCGCTGCAGAACTTTGTCCGCTCGAACCCCGACCACCTGCGGGCGATGTACAAACTCTACTACCACACCATCGATCACCACTCCGAGACCACCCAGAAACTACAGGAAATTCACGCAAACCAGCGCAAGCAAGCGGTTCGCTGGATTAGCGAATGCAATCAGAAAGGAAAACACGGGCTTGCCGGCGAAGCATTCGCCGAGCAGTACTGCGCCCTGGTATTCGGCGCTATTTACCAATGGCTGGTCAGCCCCGAGCTGATCGATCTCGATCGACTACTGGAAAACTGCAAACTGAGCCTCAGGCTGATCGCCGGCGAGCCGTAATAGCCACACAGTCCGGGCTCACAACAAAAATAACGAGAGTGCGGCATGAGTGAAGAAAACGCGTTTGATTACATCATTGTGGGCGGCGGCTCGGCCGGCTGCGTTATGGCCAACCGCCTGAGCGCAGACGGTCGCTATAGCGTGTGCCTGCTGGAGGCGGGCCCGCCGGACGACAGCCTGCTGATCCGCATGCCCATTGGCATTGGCCTGCTGGTTGCCGGGGACAAGTACAATTACCCCCATTACACCGTCCCGCAGAAGCACCTGAACAACCGAAGTCTTTACTGGCCACGGGGCAAGACCCTCGGCGGCTGCAGCTCGATCAACGCCATGGTGTATATCCGCGGCAACCCCCACGACTACGACAACTGGGAACAGGCTGGCAACACGGGTTGGAACTGGGAAAATCTGCAGCCCTACTTCCTGAAAGCCGAGGGCAACGAGCGCGGCCGCGATACCCACCACAATGACAACGGCCCCCTCGCCGTTTCCGACCTGCGTTGGAAAACCCGCGCTGGTGCGGCGTTCGTCGCCGCCGCCGTCAGTGCAGGCCATTCGGCCAACGAGGATTTCAACGGCCACTCCCAACTGGGTTTTGGTTTTTATCAGGTCACCCAGAAAAACGGTTCCCGCTGTTCCGCCGCCACGGCCTACCTGAAGCCCGCCGCCGCACGCCACAACCTCAATATCAAAACCGGCGTCCGTGTTGCCCGAATACTTCTGCGAGGCGACACGGCAACGGGGGTCGAACTCTTGGATGGGGCCCGGATCAGTGCCCACCGCGAGGTCATTCTCTGCGCCGGTGCACTGCAGTCGCCACAGCTGCTGCAACTGTCGGGAATCGGCGATGAACAAACCCTGCGAACCGTGGGGATCAAGACCAGGCGCCATCTGCCTGGTGTCGGGGAAAACCTGCAGGATCATCTCGATGTCACCCAGGTCATCAAGGTCAATCGCCCGATCACATTTTCCAATTCGCTTTGGCCGACTCTCAAGGCGGCAGCCAGCCTGCCCGCTTTCCTCTTGCGCAACAAAGGCATGCTCACCAGCAACGGCGCCGAGGCCGGCGGCTTCAGTCGCTCGTCCCATGCCCGCGGGTATGCGGACCTGCAATTCCACCTCACCTCCGCGCCTCTGTTTGACCACGGGCGCCACCGCCCCGGTGGCTACGGTTACTCCCTGCATGTGTGCGGGCTGCGCCCCAAGAGCCGCGGCAGCGTCAAACTGAAAACCGCGAACCCTAGCGATCAACCGCTGATCGACGCCAATTTTCTGGATCACCCGGACGACCTTTCGGTACTGATCGAAGGGGTCGAGCAGGCGCGGGAAATCATCGAACAACCGGAACTCCAGCAGTACCACAAGCATTGGTGGCTACCGGAAAAACGTCTGCAAACCCGCTCCGATATCGAGCGGTTTATTCGGGAACACGGCGAGAGTGTTTACCACCCGGTAGGCACCTGCCGCATGGGCAATGATGCTATGGCAGTAGTCGACGGCGAGCTGCGCGTGCACGGCGTAGGCCGCCTCAGGGTCATCGACGCCTCCATCATGCCGAATATTGTCAGCGGCAATACCAATGCGCCGGTGATCGCCGTGGCCGAACGCGCGGCGGAGATGATCCTTGGTATCGCAAAATCCTCTCCTGCCCGCGAGACATTAGAAGCTCAGACCTGAACCACCGTTCCAGTTACGCCGGCTGCAGTAAATATGGTGCAGCCGGACTGACACCATAATCATCACGTTAACCCCAACCTGAAAATATTTATTTTTCTCCTGCATCCAAACCCCGCCATGAGATTGTCCTAACCCCGACTGGCAAAAATGACATTCAACGCTGATCCAGCTCGTTCCGGCGACCGGCACGTAGCCAATGGTCGGATATTCGTGATTCCATGAATTCCAAACCGGATCCACCGTCGCAATGGCAAGTTCCGCAATCCAGGCAAGATGAGAAAGATGAAAAACAAATTTTTGAAAGCGGCCGCTCCGGTTGCCGTGATCGCACTGGGCTTTGGGGTAGTGCAAATGATGGCCGCAACTAAACCTGCGCCAGAGAAAAAAGAAGAAGAGCAGCGCCTGGTATCGCTGCTCTATTCAGAGGCCCGGGAGGAAGCGGTTCACCTTTCCGTGGCCACCCAGGGCGAGGTTCGCCCCCACACTGAAATCGACCTTACGCCACAGGTCTCGGGCCGCATTGTCGCGATCGCCGACAACTTCGCCGAAGGCGCTGGCTTTGAACCCGGGGAAACATTGATTCAACTGGACGACGCTGACTTCCGCCTCGCGGTCGCGCGCGCCAAAGCGGGCGTAGAACAGGCCAAAGTCCTGCTACTCCAGGCCGAGGCGGCGGCAACGGTCAAACGCCAGCAGTGGCTTGCCCTCAACCCCAACAAAGAGCCCACCCCATTACAGGTTAACAAGCCTCAGGTAGCCGAAGCGGAAGCCAACTTACGCTCTGCCCGGGCGGAACTGGCCGATGCGGAACTCAACCTCGCGCGCACAAAAATCAAATTGCCATTCCGCGGCCGGGTCGTTAACCGGGAAGTCGGCGTTGGCCAGTACGTTACCGCAAGCACATCACTGGGCCGTGTTTTCGCTACCGACCGGGTAGAAATTCGCCTGCCTCTCACCGATACCCAGCTACAGGAACTGGCACTGCCGATGGGCTTTGTGAGTACCACAAATAACCCGGGCCCGCAGGTTACCCTTTCCGCCCAGGTAGGCTCTCAGGAGCGCCACTGGCAGGGCCGGATCGTGCGCACCCAGGCGGCCGTGGACCAGCAAACCCGCCTGATCTACGCCGTCGCTGAAGTCCAGGATCCCTACGGCAAAGGCGCGAGCAACGGCGTTCCACTGGCGGTGGGCCTGTTTGTCACCGCTGAGGCAGAGGGTGTCCAGGAACAGAGCGCACTGGTTGTTCCCCGTGAAGCACTGCGCAGTGCCGACAAAGTCTATGTAATCGACAAAGACAACCGCCTGGATATTCGCACCGTAAAAATACTCTCCACCTCCGAAAACCGGGTAGTTATTGCTTCCGGCCTGGAAGACGGCGAGCGCGTGGTAACGTCCACCATCGCCAACGCCATTGATGGTATGGAAGTACAACCCATCACCCAGCTGGCCCGCAATTAACGGAGTGTACTCATGAACAGTTTGATTGAGTGGTGGGCCCGCAACAGCGTAGCCGCCAACCTCGCCATGATCGGGATCTTTGTCGCCGGCCTGATTGGATTTGGCAGCATGGAGCGTGAGATGGACCCGCAGGTGCGCTTCCCCGGTTTGGAAATTCGCGTTTCCTGGCCCGGTGCAGCACCGCAGGAAGTGGAAGAACAGATCGTCTCGCGCATCGAGGAAGCAGTAAGCGACCTCGACAACATTGAGTGGGTACGCTCCTCTTCCGGGGAGAGCATGGGGGAAGTCTATATCCTCGCGGAATCCAACGTGGATTTTGCCCGCTTTATGAACGACGTAAAAATCCGGGTGGACGGCATTTCTTCTTTTCCCCGCGATATCGAACCGCCACAGGTACACCAGTGGGTAAACCGGCAAGAGTTTATTCGTGTAGCCGTCCACGGTGATTTGGGCGAACGCGAGCTGAAGCGACTGGCAGAACAACTGCGTCGTGAAGCCGCTACTCTACCCGCAGTTTCCATCGTGGAACTGTTCGGCACGCGCATGGAAGAAGTCTCCATCGAAGTGAGCGAACTTGCCCTGCGCCGCTACGGGCTGACCTTCCAGCAAGTCGCCGATGCGATTCGCGCAAACTCGCTCAACCAGTCCGCCGGCGCGGTGCGCACTGAAGTTGGTACCTACCAGCTCAAGGTACGCAACCAGGCCGACACAGAGCAGGAATTTGCCAAAATCATCGTTCGCCAGACTGCCGACGGCGGCACCATTCGCGTTGGCGATGTTGCCACCATCGTGGACGGCTTCGAAGACAACGAGATCCTCGCCACCCTGAACGGCGAACCCGCGGTTCTGCTGCAGGTGATGAGTACCGAGACCATGGATATCGTCACCGCCTCGGCATCCATTCGCAAGTGGATTGAAGAGCGCAGTGAAACGCTGCCGACCGGTGCCAGGCTCACCCTCTGGACCGACAATGCGGATGAATTCAAAGGCCGCCTGGAAACCATCGGCAGCTCCGCATTCCAGGGCCTGATCCTGGTACTGCTGGTGCTGTTGTTCAGCCTGCGACCGAAAGTAGCCCTGTGGGTTGCGATGGGCATCGCCACTGCCTACGCGGGTGCTTTCGTACTGCTGCCTACCGTCGGTGTATCCCTGAACATGCTGTCGACCTTCGCCTTCCTGCTGGTTCTGGGGATCGTGGTGGACGATGCAATCGTCGTCGGTGAAAGCATCCATACCGAGTCCCATAATCCCGAGCATCAGGGCCCCGGGGGCAGCCTGAATGCGGCTGTGATCGGCACCCAGCTAGTGGCCAAACCGGTCGTGTTTGCCGTAGTTACCACTATCCTCGCCTTTTTGCCGTGGATCTTTATCAGTGGCTCTACCAGCGATTTCACCCGCCATATCACCTGGGTGGTGATACTCGCGCTGGTATTCTCGCTGATTGAGTCGCTGTTTATCCTCCCGGCGCACTTGAGCAACCTGAAGCCCCGCACAAAGCTCGGCCGCTTCGGTCGTATACAGAAACGAATTGCCGACGGTATCGTGCACTTTGCGCACAACCACTACCGTCGCATCGGCCAGTGGGCGGTCGACCGCCGCTACCTCACCCTGAGTATTTTTATTGCGGTGCTTATGGTCGGCTTCGGAATGTTCGGCAATGGCTGGGTGAAAAAGAGCTTCATGCCCGAGATCGAATCTGACCAGGTAATCGTCAATGTGGTGATGCCGGAAGGTGCGCCCTACAGCCGCGCGCTGGAAGTGCTGGCACAGTTGCAGGATGCGGAAAAGCGCCTGGAACAGGAAGTGAACCAGCGCACCAATGGTGAGGGCGCACTGATCGAAAACTGGTATACCCGTTCTCGCCGCGACAGCGTCATGGCCATCGTCCAGCTCGCACCGCCGGAAGTGCGCGACATGACCGCCAAAGAAGCCGCATTGCGCTTGCGGGAGCTGCTGGGTGATATCCCGGATGCCAAGGAGGTCTCTGTCCAGTACTCCTTCAACAACAGCGGTCCCGGATTCGAACTTTCCATTCGCCACCCGGACCTGGACGTATTGCGCGCAGCCACGGCAGATCTCGAGCAAAAGCTGCGTACTTACGAGAACCTGTACGATATTCGCAACAACCTGGAAGGTGCCTCAGAAGAGATTCGCATCGACCTGAAACCGGGGGCAGCCAAGCTTGGCCTGACCCTGGCCGAGGTCAACCGCCAGGTACGCCAGGCCTACTTTGGCGAAGAGGTACAGCGCCTGCCCAGAGCCGGCCAGGATGTGAAAGTCATGGTGCGCTACCCGTTGGAGGCCCGCCGCTCCATCGAAAGCCTGAAAGACTTCCGGGTGCGCACCGCCGATGGTCGCGAAGTACCCCTGCTCGCTGTCGCCGATCTGGAGTATGCCCCGGGTATCAAGCGCATCCAGCGCTGGAATGGCAACCGCGCAGCCCGGGTTATGGCCGACCTGAAAGACGATGTACGCGGCGACATCATGAAGGACCTGAACGAAAACTTCTTCCCGGACTGGGAAAAGCGCTACCCGGGTATTATCCGCGGCGCGATTGGCCAGGCGGAAGGTGAAAAACGCTTTATCCAGGAAGTACTCGGGCTCTACACCATGGCTTTCTTCGCCATGTACAGCCTGCTGGCCATTGCGTTCCGCAGCTACGCGCAGCCAATCCTGATCCTGGTCGCCATCCCGTTTGCTTTCGTCGGCGCCATTCTGGGCCACGCCGCCATGGGCATGACCATGGCCATCTTCAGCTACTTCGGTATCGCCGCCGCGGCTGGGGTTGTGGTCAACGACAACCTGGTATTGATGGATCACTGCAACCGCTTACGCGATCGGGGCATGGAGCCACTGAAGGCCGTCGTGGAAGCCGGCGTATCCCGCTTCCGCCCGATCCTGCTTACCACCATCACCACTATTGTCGGCCTGCTGCCGATGATGATGGAGCGGAGTATCCAGGCTGCATTTTTGCAACCAATTGTGGTGGCGCTGGCGTTCGGGGTCTTTGTCGCCTTCTTTGTGACCTTGCTACTGGTGCCTGCGCTCTATGGCGTCGGCGTGGATATCAGCAACACTGCAGCCCGGATAAAACAGGGCGTGATTGGGCGAATTACCGGAGCCACCGCAGTAAAGCCACAGACTGAGCTTTAATGGCCTGGAAAGATAGCTCCATCAAGACAGGTCAATAAAGAGACCTCCATAAAAAAAGCCCCGGGAAAAACTTCCCGGGGCTTTTTTATTTTTGGAGAGAAGGATTACTCAGCGGCAGCCATATACTGTTGCGCCTTCTCCCGCATCACATCCGGAATCGGTGCCGTACCCCGCTGTTTGAGATCAAACAGTACCGACGTGGCCTTGTTTACCGCAGCCACTTCTCCGCTCTCACTCAAGTACAGGGTTTGCAGGTAGGTAATGGAGCTGTTGCCAATTCGCAATGCTTCACAGTCCACATGCACAAGCGCACCTTCCGGAACTTCGGCTTTGTAATCGATCTCGTGGCGCACATCGGCCCAGCCCAACCTCCGTTCACCATCGACCATGGCGTTGTGCCCCAGCACCAGCATAAAGTGCTGCATGGCATCATCGAACATTCCCACGTAATTGCGGGTGTTCATATGCCCCATTTCATCGCACAGCCAGGTGTGCGCTACACCGGAAAAAGTACGTACACTCGCCATTACTGATTGCCCTTGATCATCTTCAGCATGGTCTGCCAGGCGTCTTCCGTCGCTTTTGCATCGTATACGGAACCCGCGTCGATATTCGCCTGGTTCGGATTGGCATGATCGAAGGTATGGGTGGCGCCCGGATAGATCTTCACCGTCAGGTTGCCGGCAGTTTCTGGGTGGTTGGGCTTGTATGCCTGACAGACTTCTTCTTGGATATAGCGGTCGTCGGCACCGAGGAACATCACGCTATCCACGTCCACAGTCCACAGCTGCATGCAGGAGCCATAGAACATGAAAGCACCCTGTACGTGCTGCTCGAACCCAACCTTCGGCCATTCGGCAAGACTGAAAGGCGCGCTTTTGGCAGAGGCTTGGGCCAGTGCCGCCCAGATGGTGACCGCACCGTGGGAGAAACCGGCCAGATAGAGCTGGCCTGCATCCACGCGGGGATCATTCTTGACGTCTTCAATGGTGGCGAGGATATCCGCGGAACGCTGCCAGGGGGTCATTGCCTGGAAGTTACACGCCTGCTGCCAGTCGATACCGCGGCCCTCGTAACTGTCGACCGCGATCATGCCGATGCCAGCACCGTTGAATTTTTCGGCCCAGTCCTTTTCATGGCTGGCGGTAGGACCACTGCAACCGTGAAAGAACAGAACCGTCGGCACTTTGCCCTCGCCTTCGGGGAAAAAGCGCTGGTCGTATGGGCGCAACTCTTTGCTGATGGCGGTCATGGAGGTTTCTTTTACGGTGGCTTTTGCATGGGCAATCGCATTGGCCACAAACGAGGCTACACCGCCCTCTTCCACAACCTCTTCGAGTTCCTGCCGGCTTTCGTCGTTCGCCTGCGCGAAAGGAGCCAGCAACAACGCGGCCAGGACTAAACTGGATCTAAACATTTTTAGTTTCCTTATCAAAATTATTCGCCTCAATGGTGGCCGGCGCCACGATGAGTGCATCTTTCTGCACCGCAACGCCAAAGTCGTCATTCAGTACCCGCGTCAGGGAACGGAATATCAGCAACAACACCACAGTGAGCGGCAACGCGAGAATGATCGTCAGGGACTTGACCGTATCCAGTCCGTTGGCAAACAGCAGGCCAACAGCGATCAGGGCGAGGGCAAAGGCCCAGGCCAAACGATTACGTTTCCCCGGTTCCTGTTCGCCATACAGGTTCTTGGTGCTGATACTTGCCAGTACGTACGCCGAAGAGTCCAGTGTGGTCGCGAGGAATACAAAACTCAGCAGTGTAAATGCCGCGAGCACCACTTGGCTGAAGGGCAAGGTTTTGACGATCGCCACCACGGTTGCAGGAATCCCCTGCTCGCTCAGCAGCTGGGATACTTCCAGAGTGCCAGACAGCTCCAGGTGCAACGCGTAAGAGCCACAGATGCTCAGGAAAGAAATACAGCCAAGGCTGCCCCACAGCAGGATACCCAGCACCATCTGGCGAATGGTTCGCCCGCGGGAAATACGCCCGAAGAACAAACCCATCAGCGGTGCATAGGCAATCCACCAGGCCCAGTAAAACAGGGTCCAGGCATCTGGGAAGCCACCGTGTTTAATAGGGTCCAGCCAGAAGCTGATGCGGGGGAAGTTGTCCAGCATCAGGCCGACACTGTTGGCAGACATGGACAGGATGAATACCGTCGGCCCCACAAACAGTACCAGGAGCACAATCGCAACAGCGAGAAAAATATTGATATCACTCAGGATACGGATACCGGCCTTCAGGCCCTTATAGGCACTGGCGCCAAAGATCAGCGTCCAGAACGCAATCACACCCAGACGGGTCGCCATGCTTTCCTCGATACCCAATAAGGAAGTCGTCAGCGACGAAACCAGTGGCACACCAAGCCCTAAAGAAGTGCCGGCACCACCGATCAGACCAAGAATAATCAGCGTGTCGATGACCTTGCCGATCCAGCCGTCTACACGATCCCCCAGTAGCGGGCGGCAGACTTCGGAGATCCGCAGAAAAGGACGACGTCGAACGTGCAGCATATACGCCACAGCCACCGATGGCACCGCGTAGAGCGCCCAGGGCACAAAGCTCCAGTGGAACAGCGTGTACATATGCCCCCACTCTGCAGCCTTAGCGGAGTGCGGCTCAATATGCAGCGGCGGTGAAGATAAATAGTAGATCGGCTCGACAAATGACCAGCTCACCAGGCCGATACCGATACCGGCGGAAAACATCATCGCCGCCCAGCTCAGTTCAGAATATTCCGGTGGCTCATCGGTGCGCGAGAGTTTCACCTGACCAAAGCGGCCGTAAGCCAGCCACAGCGCAAATATGAACGTGCCGAAGCCAAAAAATACAAACAGCCAGCCAAACTGGCTGGTAACCAGCGACATCAAATGTGCCGCCCAGGCTTCCGCCTGCTCCGGCCGCAAAACCAGGAAGGCGGCAGCGATAATCGCAATGCCAAATGCGGGGATAAAGACGGGAAGATCCAGCCGAGGCTGGTCCTGACGTTGGGATAAATTCACGGGTAATTTTCCTGCTCAGGATAAAAAAACAGGGGCACCAGAAATCTCTGGCGCCCCTGGAGGGCACAACGTAATCAGAAAAAATCTTTGGTTACGCTGATACCCCAGGTGGTAGGCTCACCCATGATGGCAAAGCCCATACCGGCCTGTTCAAACCCGTGAACAACGTACTCTTCATTGGTCAGGTTTTTGCCCCACAGCGAGACTTTCAGACCTTCGTAGTTGTCCCAGGTAACATTGGTGTTCACCAGCGTGCGCTCTGCATCGGATGCGCCCTCGGTGTTACCCACGCTGTAGAACACCTCGCCCTGGTACATCGCGTTGGCGTTGAAGTTGATGGCGGAACCATTGCTCAGCATCCACTCGTAGTTGACACTGGCGGAAGCGGAGTGCTCCGGCGTACGCGCCAGTCGGTTGCCCACAACTTCCGGGTCTGCCTCAAAACTCACGTACTCGGCATCGGTATAGCCGTAGTTCAGTGCCAGCATCAGGGCATCGGTCACCAGCGCAGAGGCTTCCAGCTCAATACCTTTGATTTCGGCATCACCGGTTGCCGTTTCAACCTGGCCCGTTTCCAGGTCGACGGTGAAGCTCTGCAGGTCGGTGTAGTCGAGATAGAACACGGCGCCGTTCAGGCGTACGCGCTGGCCAAGCATGCTGGTCTTGAAACCCAGCTCATAGTTGGTAGCGTTTTCCGGATCAAAGGCAACAGTTGCGCCCTGCTCTGTTGCGGCAATGCCATTGAAACCACCGGCCTTGTAACCCTGGGAGATGGTCCCGTAGACAATGTCCGCATCTTCAGTGGTATAAGTTACCGTGGCTTTCGGGGTGAACTTTTTCCAGCTCTTATCCGCAGTCACCGCGTAGTCTTCGGCGAGGAAGCCAAACAGATCCGGTGCGCCGGTGGCGACACTGCTGAAGTCTTTCTGGTCGTAGGTATAGCGGCCACCGAAGCTGGCACTCCACGCGGGAGAGAAGTGATAGGTTGCTTCACCGAATACCGCGTAGCTGGTGGTTTCGTTGCTCGCGTCCCAGACCGGACGGGAACTCAGACCTGCATATCCCATCAGGTCGTATACACGGGAAGAGTCAAAGCTCTCTACACGATCCACTTCTTCCTGGAACAGATACAGGCCTGCAGTCCACTCCAGCGCTTCGCTACCGGCAGACTGAATACGCAGTTCCTGGCTGAACTGGCTGGATTCTTCGGCGGCATCATTGGTCATCGCTGCGCCGGCCACAGCCAGGTAGCGTCCCATCATGTCGTCGTTGAAGGTGTAGTCCTGGGTGCGGTATGCGGTGATAGATACCAGATCCACGGTTTCCAGGGAGTGGGTCAGCTTGGCAGACACACCATACATATCGCGATCGGCATAGCCGTCGACAAAGTTGTCGACTTTGCCCGGATCGTTTTCGGTGGGATGCGCAGCGCCGAAGATTTCCTCGTAACCGACAATGCTGCGGGCACCGGAACCGGTCAGGTCATCGGTGGCGTAGTCCGCGCTCAGCATCAGATCGGTACGATCGCCCAGCTCGATGGCCAGCTTGCCGCGTGCAGACAGGTTGTCCTGGTTACCCAGGTCATCGTTGCCAGTATTGACGTTCTCGATCCAGCCGTCGCGGGTACGGCGGGAAACGGCGATACGGCCTTTGACGCTATCAGCAATCGGGCCGCTTACCATTCCACGAAATTCTTTCAGGTTGTAATTACCTCCGGTAACCTTCGCCTTCGCTTCAAAGGTGTCGGTCGGATTCTTGGTAATTACATTGATCGCACCACCGGCAACGTTGCGGCCGTACAGCGAGCCCTGCGGGCCACGCAGTACTTCCACACGTTCAACATCAAACATGTCCGCGCGGTAACCGCCGGCGCGACCAGCGTAGACTTCGTCGATGAACACACCTACAGAGGCATCGTCACCGACGGAGCTGGAGTTTGTACCGACGCCGCGAATGTACGGCTGCGGCGTTACCGGGTTGTAGGAGGACAAAGAAAATCCCGGAGTCATTGCGGAAATATCCTCGACATCCAGCATGTTGCCCCGCTCCATGGCTTCTTCGCCAAACGCGGACACTGCAATCGGAACACTCTGCAGGTTCTGGGATTTTCTCTGGGCAGTCACGGTGACTTCCTCCAGAGACAAATTACGGCTATCGTCTGCACGGTCAGTGCCACTCTCCTGAGCGGTAGCTGTCTGGCCAAGCAGAGCGGTGAGGGATGCGAAAATAACTTTCGCGATAGGATTTAATTTATGATCGGAATGAGTAGTCAGACTATTGGGTCGCATTCAACTTCCAGTTAGTTATTAATCTGATCGGCGGGAAAAATATCCGCCGGCGTATAAAGCTGCGACTATCCTAATGGCTGGCCCGGCATATACTTTTTGAAATGCGATGCTTTCTTTACAAATTCCGACATGACCGACAATTCACCCGAGTTCGACAGCCTGGATACTTTTCAGCCGCCCAAATTCGGGCAGAGCGATGTGGTGCACATCGGGTTTCTGCTGGTCCCGCAATTTTCCTTTTTTGCCCTCGCCTGTTGCTCGGAACCACTGCGGGTAGCCAACCGCCTGGCCGACAAGTCACTGTTCAAATTTACCTTCCTGTCTGAAGACGGTTCTGCGGTCACCGCCTCCAATGGCATTGCCCTGGATGTGGAGTACGCAATTGCGGATTGCCCGGCTGAATATCAGACGGTCATCGTGATCTCGGGCTTTAATCCGCTGGAAGGCTGTGGCGATACCCTGTATTCAGAGCTGAGAAGACTCGCGGCCAACGGCGTCAGTCTCGGCTGTGTGGATACCGGAGCACATGTACTGGCAAAGGCTGGGCTGTTGCAGGGGCAGAGAACAGCAGTGCACTGGGAGGCCACGAGCGGTTTTCAGGAAAGCTACCCCGCGATTCAAGCCGTCCCCGAGCGATTCGTCATTGAGGAAAACCGGGTATCTGCCGCAGGAGGCCTTAGCAGCCTGGATATGATGCTCAATATCATCGGCGCCGCGCACGACCAGAAGCTCGCCACGGCTGTGGCCGAACAATTCACCTATACCCATGTCCAGAGTGGTGAAGACGCGCAGCGGATGAGCCTCAGGGGCCGGCTCGCTACCACCAATAGAAAACTGATCAGCGCCGTGCAGTTTATGGAGCAACACCTCGCCGCACCGCTCTCGATCCTGCAGATTGCCGACCGCTGTGAAACCTCGGTAAGAGAACTCGAACGCACCTTCAAGAATGAGCTCGACACCCCGCCGAAGCGCTACTATCGCCGGCTGCGGCTGGACCGGGCCCGCCAGCTATTGCGGCAGACCGACATGACCGTGCTCGAAGTTGCCATTACCTGCGGCTTCCAGTCCGCGGCGTACTTCAGTTCCGCCTACCGCCATGAATTCGACATCAGCCCCAGTAAGGATCGCAATCTGCCCTCCACCTGATTTCACCTTTTGGTGTCCGCCCGCCCGGTAATTACTGACCAAACAAAACCCCGTACTTTCCCAGTTCTTGTCGGATTATCAAAACAAACCGGCGGATTTCCGCGAGCCGTTTTTTCACCGATCTCTAGCATAGCCACCCTACCCTCTTCTCTCGATCAGGAGCGAGCCAATGCAGATGAACAACAAGGTGATCGTCACCTGCGCCCTCACCGGCGCCGGGGCCACCACAGATAAGAGCCCCCACGTACCCGTAACCCCGAAACAGATTGCCGACGATGCCATTGCTGCGGCCAAAGCGGGCGCCGCCATTGCCCACATCCACGTGCGCGATCCGGAAACCGGCGCACCGAGCCGTTCCGTATCACTCTACCGCGAAGTGGTTGAGCGCATTCGCGAATCCGATACCGATGTCGTCATCAACCTGACCGCCGGTATGGGTGGCGACCTGCTGCTGGGCCCGGACGAAAACCCAATGGATTTCGCGGATGGCACTGATTTGGTGGGCGGCATGGAGCGTCTGGTACACATTGAAGCGCTGCGTCCGGAAATCTGCACCCTGGACTGTGGCTCCCTCAACTTCGGTGACAACAACCTGGTGTACATCTCCTCTCCGGAAATGCTGCGCCTCGGCGCCAAGCGCGTACAGGAACTGGGCGTAAAACCGGAACTGGAAATCTTCGACACCGGTAACCTGTGGTTTGCCAACCAGATGATGGCTGAAGGCCTGCTCGACGAGCCGCCGCTGTTCCAGCTGTGCATGGGTATCCCCTGGGGTGCGCCGCCCGATATCGGCACCCTGAAATCCATGGTCGATAACCTGCCGGAAGGCGCTCAGTGGGCGGGCTTCGGTATTGGTCGTCATCAGTTCCCCATGGCCACCCAGGTGATGCTGATGGGCGGCAACATGCGCGTAGGTCTGGAAGACAACCTTTATCTGAAGCGCGGCGAGCTCGCCACCAACGCACAGCTGGTAGAAAAAGCCCGCAACATCGTGGAACTGCTGGGCGGCACCGTAGCCACACCTGCAGAAGCCCGCGAGCGTCTGAACCTGAAAGTACAGGGCTAAGGAGGCTACATGTCACACGCAACAGTGATCGGCACCGGCGTTATCGGTGCCGGATGGGTTTCCCGTCTGCTGGCTCAGGGCCACGATGTCGTCGCCTGGGATCCGGGCACAGAAGCCGAACGCAAGCTCCGCGAGAGCGTCGATACCGCCTGGCCGGCGCTGGAGAAAATCGGCATGGTAGAAGGCGCCAGCAAAGCGCGACTGCGCTTTGCCAGCTCGCTGGCCGAGGCCTGTGAAGGCGCCTACTTTATTCAGGAAAATGCCCCCGAGCGGGAAGCCATGAAGATCGACCTGCTGGCAGAGATCAGCCAGGCCGCACCGGCAGATGCACTGATCGGCTCTTCCACGTCCGGCTTCAAGCCTTCTGTCCTGCAGCAGAAAATGGTTGCTCCGGAACGCTTTGTGGTAAGCCACCCATTCAACCCCGTGTACCTGCTGCCATTGGTAGAAGTTGTCGGCGGCGAACAGACCTCCGCGGAAACCATTGAGCGCGCGCAAACCTTCTTCAAAGAAATCGGTATGCACCCGCTGCACGTGCGCAACGAAATCGACGGGCACCTGTCGGACCGTCTGCTCGAAGCCGTATGGCGAGAGATCCTGCACCTGGTAAACGATGGTGTCGCCACCACCGGCGAGCTGGACCAGGCCATCACCTATGGTCCCGGCATCCGCTGGGCCTTTATGGGTACCAACCTCACCTACCACCTGGCCGGTGGCGAAACCGGTATGCGCCACATGCTGGAACAGTTCGGCCCGGCGCTGAAGCTCCCGTGGACCAAACTGGAAGCCCCTGAACTGAACGATACCCTGATTGACCGTATGGTAGAGGGCACCCAGGAACAGGCCGGCGACCAGTCTATCCGCGAGCTTGAAGCCCTGCGGGACAACTGCCTGGTACGTATTATGGAAGCACTGAGCGAATTTGAAATGGGCGCAGGTAAAGTACTCACGGATCACCGCAAGCGCCCCAATGTAGAGTCGATCGAACAATAAAGACGACGGAGTAGCCACATCAGAACTCACCCGATGTGGCCACCATAAAAAATAGCCGCCCCCACCGGGGCTGCCTATTCGAGTCTACTAAGCGGGTGCCCCAGGCGGCATAAATACCGGGGTTATTGACCTGGCCTGTAGCTTCCAGCCATTTTCCGTTTTTACAAACACGCTTAAATACCGCATTTTTTTAGGCAGCGGATGCCCCATAACGGAACCATCAATATTGATAATTCCGGAAAGTACTGCGGTACCATCGTTTATGACAATCTTGTCATTAGCGATTTCTACCATTTTAACATCAAGATTTTTCGCGGTTTTTAATACGTTTTCGCGGCTTTCAAGCAACCCGATCGCCGCTACAAAGAAATAACTTTCTTCCGACATGGTAGCCAGCGGCTCGACGTTGTGGTTGAGCATGTATTCTTTCAGTTGCTTATCATGAGAATATATAAGCTCTTCCTCAACCGTCTTCGCCATGCCCAAGCACGGGATCAAAAGTAAGACCAATATACGCAGCATACTCCCTCCTTGATCGTTCGATAATTTTATAATTTAGGACGCTACAAACAGTACCTTTTCGCCAGCCTTGGCTCTCTACTGAATTTACCGCTTCAAGTTTGACTGCCAGCTCACAAATTCTGGTTCTGAAGAAGTTATTTGTCCATTACTTCGGTGAATATATCTACCCGCGCAATATCTCAATATTCACAGCCTACTGCATTACTCTTCTCCCACTCTGGGTGAGAAAACTTTCTCAGCTTTGGCGCTTTTTAGTGCGCTGCACCAATATTGGGCTACTTTAAATTGACCGGGAGAAAATTCTAAAAGATAAACGTTTTTAGAATTATTTTCCTATTTGTATGGTTTTGATATGAGAGGTAATACCATGTTGTATCAAATGCGCTTAATCCTGTCCTTCGCTCTCGTTATTATTCCAATATCACTTCTGGCAGAAACGCTACCGCCTCCAGGAAAATGGGAAGGAACCGCCCCCGCCTGTGCCGGGCATTGCGATAGCTACCACTTCGCGTATTGTACGTCCTCGGGACCCGTTTCCATCAAAGGGGTTACCAGCGAGCTAAAGTGTGCCTATGCCGAATCGGCCCCGGTTCCGGCCCCTAAAAAATATGGGGCACCTTGCGCATTGGGCGGTAAAAAAGCGTTTTGCGTAAAGGTGTCCTCCTTCCCTCAGGTAGTAGACTACAAAAAGTTAAATAGAGCCGGCAAATGGCGGGGCACGGCGCCAGCCTGTGACGGCAGCTGTGAAAGGGGCGAAATTGCACTGTGTCGTTCATCAAACGGTAAAGAATGCGCCTACACACCCGCAATCTTCGCAGATCGCTTAAGCAACTTTGGACATTCCTGCAGTTCTGGCCGTAAAGCCTTCTGTGTCAAAAAAGAATATTTAACCAGCAAATAACGAGAATTTAGGGATTGCGAAGAATGACAAGCGGGCTATAAGTCCGCTTATCTGGCAAGGGGGCATCAACACACTATTTGTATTCAAAAGGCATGTCGTGCATGTACTTGGAAGCTGCGCGAACTGCCGAAGCTGTTACTTCATCGTTCCTGACCTGAAGCTCACGCCCTCATTGCATGATGAGCAACAATTTGTACCACACGTGCCTATAGCGTTGTCCTCCATTCCTCATGCTCCCTCCTTAACTAAGGTCATACTAGAAAATGCAACCACTCGGTCAGCATCCTTTGAATAATCTCATATGAACATTGGAAAGACAGAACCGAGGGATATACGCCGACTTGATACAGATATTTCTATACAAGCACAGCCATGATTCGACCTAATGCAATTCCCGATGTAAAAATAAAGATTCCTGCAAGAATGACGCCCAATACGACCAATGCATTTTTCTCATGAGCTTCAGAGGCAGACCACCAATTTCTCAATAATTCCTTCACAAATCCTCCTTTTTTAAGACAACGGCTTCCTACCATAACGTCGGCCCCAAAACAGGAGCACGATTTGCGCACAATCGCGCAAGAAGATTAAGTAACACTATTGGCAATCTGTTTCCGGCCCTTGTTATGGCTTTTCAGCCTAGACCAAGAAACAACAATTATTGCCAGTGAAAATGTTATTACAACTGCAAAGTAGAACTCCGTCACTCTTTCCGGCCGATGAATAATCAGAGTATCCAACCCCGCTGGCTTAGCAAGTTCATTGTACTTGGTTGCCAATGAATACAGGAACGTATGCCCATTTATAAGTGATTGATAGTTTCCGATACAAAATATCAGGTAACCAAAAATTATCGCCAAGGGTTCCCAGATACTTCTAGAAGCCTTTTCACTACCAATGGTAAAGCCCGCCACAGCCACACTAATAACGCCGAAGTAGTTCCACAGCTTGTCCACCTGGGAATACTGATCCTGAAACATATTGAAAGCATCAATCACTGCCTGACTATTCTCGATCACTTCTCGGAATTCCTTTCTTATAGGTAATAACGCCGCTCTCAGCCGCATCTTGTTTTATGCGCCTTTAACTAGCGCGAAAATAGGCACACAGCGATGCGAACAAAAATCGCACAGAGCAAGATGCCGCCCTAAAGTACTTTTCTATGCAGATATATACCCGAGCATGATTCCCATTGGGATCACCACAAATCCTGCACCAAAAACAATAGCGATTAAATGATTAAATTTTAAGCCTGGATCCGTATATTCATTTGAAAGCTCTTTCTTAATGCCTCCGATACTGGTTCTTAACCCTACATCAATATCAGCCAAACTAGAGAGCTTTGTTAATCTGAGAATATCCTGCCACGAAATCGCGGAACAACCATTAATAATTTCCTGCTTTGCAGGCCATTTACCAGGCCAAAATCGCTCAATATTTAAGCTGTCCGGTTTCAAAAATGGATGCAGCATCACGTACACTGCCTCGAATTGCCCTTCGTAGAACGGAAGAATCTTCTCGTCATATGGACATGAAGCAAATTTTTCTGGTGTAGGCAATACTCTTTCCGTCATGACTCGATCTTCCTAAAAAAATGCCCGCAGCAAGAGCAGCCAAAGCGTGGCGTAGGCCGTCCCAATCGCATCTTTCGCTGCGGCTACAACCGCTTGTTATCCGAATCACTTCGCAAGTGCTACCGAGAGCTCCATACTGGGAGCTTTGGCCAATACAATTGTTGCTCCGGGGATCAGTTTTGCCTGGCCTTTCCATACCTCTGGATTTTTGGTATCAACTCCGGCCGCTGTCTGGTTCCAAAAAATAAACGTATATCTAACAAATTTCCCGGAATCCTCTTTGTAGTTAAAGTCACCGTCAACCTCCATCAACTTACCGGGAATTTTTGCCCCAAAGGTGCCTTCAACCACTGCGAACGACACCGAATATGAATCAGAAGCTCTTTTGATGTTGAAGGTTATCTGACTGTTTTCGTATTTTGCACTCGCAAAGCTGCTAAGCCCAGCCAACAATACGAGCATGAATATCTTAATTACTTGACTCATTTTCTCTCCATGAAAATTGATCACTGGACTCGCTCAATCACATAACGCCGCCAGTAGGGGCAGCATACCTTGTGCGCGTTTTGCGCAAAAATGGGAGCGCACCGCACTGCACAAAATGTGCATAGTGCTGGGCGTCCCATGGAGGCCCGTAGGGCCGGAGCAAACTCCCTGCGTTTGCTATGTACGAACCTGCACCGATGCTGTACGCGCTCCCATAAAGAAGAACACCGTAGCCCCAAAGTTTAGTACGTAATAGATTGCATCCATGACCACATCTACCACATTTAGGCCCGTGTCAGCTGATACCAAACTCAGAACTGGGACAACTGTATAGTTCATAATGTTACCGATAAAATACAGAAGAAAACCTGCGGAAAAATAGCTAAAACGTTTGAGCTGCGATACTTTTCCAGATTTTCGGAGCGATACAAAACAATAGAAAAAGACAGCGGTTGAGAGCATGCCGATTGAAATAGATACAGTCAAATCTTTTGCCAACGTACTAAAAATACTTACTTCATCTTCCATATTTGAAACTTACCAATAGACTACCAGTGCATAACGCCCGGCTTTGGGGCGGACTCAGAGCCGCGAAGCAGCGGAAAGGTCGCCGCTGCCCCGAAGGTGTGACAACAGCCGCTTGCTATGTGTTTGCTCCAATAAATATGACAGCTAGTAGACCCAACCAAATAATGGTGCCACCTAAGAAGGGCGTAAAGACGGAAATTACAGACCTCCTCCGGAAGCCCGGCCTCACTAGGGTCAAGAGCAAAAACAATAGCGAGACGCCATTAATGGCACAGAATGTAAACCAAAACTCCCCGACGTAGCCTGGGCTAATTGATTTATTGGATAAAGCAAAGAATATTGAGAGACACACCAGCCCCCACCCCAAAAACTTAATACTCTGCTTATAATCAATTAAATAATCTTCGATTTCCATATCTCTACTGACATATAACGCCGTACTCAGGGACGCGCTCCCTTGTGCGCATTTTGTTAGCTCTGGGCTGTTAGCACCAACCGGATTCCGAAGTACCCAAACATCATTGCAGCCACACGATTGAGCCACTTCTTAATATTGCCACTCGCAACCACACGTGCACCCACTGTAGCCGATGACCAAGCCAAAAAATGACACCATATCATCCCGTTTATATTGAAAATTACCCCCAAAATTAGAAAAGCCAGTGGCTGATTTTGACTTTCAGGAGAAATAAATTGCGGAATGAAAGCCAAAAAGAATACCGCTACTTTTGGATTTAGTACATTTGTAAGAAAACCTTCCGTGAAAATTTTCCTATAAGACCCCTTTCTTGGATGAGGGCAATCAATTTGTGTTGCACTTTCCCGAGCAAAAATCATACTTACTGCGATATAGATTAGGTATAGGCCACCCAGGATTTTCACGATAGTGAATGCGGTAGCTGATGTGGTAATTACAACCGATAAGCCAGCCATAGCGGCAAAAATATGCACGAATGTCCCAGCACCTATACCGAGTGCGGCTGCCGAACCTCCCTTAAAACCCTGCCTAAGGCTTCTGCCTGCAACCAGTAATGAGTCGGGACCAGGCAGAATGTTCAAAATCAAACCGGATACAATAAAAAGACCTAAATTTTCAATTCCGTACATTGGCTCGTTCCCTCGTAAAAGCTGACACCGCGAGCAGCGGTAGCTTACTTTGAGCGCTTTCTACGCAAAAATGGGAGCGTAGCGACCTGCACACAAAAAGTGCACAAAGCGCTCAAAGTAAGACGTCCCAGGGAGGCCCGAAGGGCCGTAGTATACTGCTTGTGATTTCTAGGCATGACTTCGCGCCTCAGCTAAAACCTGCCGCACTAATCTAACATCTAGTGCCTTTGGGAATTTTTCTGTGACGATATCGATGCTTCTTTCTAACATTGCGACTACCAGCTCCTTCTGTTGATGTGAATTGGCTGATAAAAATTCTTTATAGGGGATGATCAATCGAAGATCCATTCCATTCTTCTTGCTGAATCGAATTCGCTCTTTAAAATCATCATCCCTGATTATTGCAATTACGTCCAATTCGTTAGCCTCATTAGCCTCTATATGGGTAATTCTTGGATTTATGAAGTCTTCTACGGAGAGCAATGCCAAGCGGTATGCTTCAAAAACATCGCTATCAACCTCTCCACCGATCCAGAGCTTCATTGTGATTACCTAACGCCGCTATCAGACGCGGCTTACTTTGTATGCTTTTCTCACGAAAATGGGAGCGCAGCGACCGCGCAAAGTTGGCCGTCGACTGCGTTGCTTAGTTATGCCTGGGATGCATAGAGATACACCGCAACGAGCATGGGAGAAAATACCACCACCCCAATACCTAGCGCTACTCGCATCTTAGTTTTCCCCATAACCTCTTCAGCATATTTTATCTTTGCCGACCAGAACATTGAAATCACTGACCAAGCTACCGTTATTGCAAGCCATGCATACCAGATATTGGGGTGATCGGGTTGAGAACCACTAATGAACCCATAAAATGCGACCAAGCCAAGTGCCATGAAAACAGCATTGGTTGTTTCTTCAATTTTCACAGACACGGGACTGGTATCTTTGCCAGACCAATACCCGATAAATTTAAATGGTATTGGAACTATCATTATGAGAGCTAGAATCCAAAATGACATCGTCCAAAACATCATTGATAATCCTTGGCATACGCCTTTAGCTGAGGAAAAATGGGGTGGCGGCCGCCTTGCGGTTTTTTTGCAAGGCGGATGACGCACCATTTGGTCCGTAGCCGAAAATTGTTTGGGCGAAACTATGGCGCAGAACAGGCCAAGTTAATAGTGAGCCCTTGATCGGGGAATATCAGTTGTGTTTGTGCTGCTACAGGTAGCGAAACAACCTCTTTTCCGAGCGTGGTAAAAACACCTGTAATCAAGCTGGAGTTAGCGCCATTTTGATACGCAGAGTATTTAAAAAGGGCTGATTTACATGGACAACTCCCACTTGCGATTGCAGGCGTCACTGAAGCACTCAATATTACTGGCTCAACACTCATATCCAGACTGACATCATTAAGTCTGAAACAAGCATCAACAGAAGTATCTATAGAGACATTGCCACCTTGTGCAGTATGCACGCAGGCGCATAAAATGAGTACGAAGAAAACACTACTTCTTAGTGCCACCATTTGTCCCCTTTCCCTTAACATATTTTACATTAATTAAAATTGTCGCCTTTCTTGACGACATCTGATAACTCCGTAAATGTTCGAATATCTTCGTATCTACTTCAATACATCCATGGCTATATCCTTTCACTGAGTCATGAAGATAAAATCCACCTCGTGTATTTGGAGCGCAACGCTTTTTAGTTTCCTCATCGGCAGGCTCCATTCTTGCCCGATTTCTTCCCCAATTCGCCCAGTATGGTTCGCAATGGCCGGCCTTAGACCCCCTCGGGATTTCTTGTATCCCCCATGAAGGCTTCAAAGCGCATATACCTCTACCATCATCTTCTGCAAGACCATGGTTAGCGATAAAAACTTTATAGACACCTTCTGGAACTGGCCCAGCATCAGGGAGGCATTGCTCCCCTGGGATCTGATGATTTGGTAATCCCGAAGATGCTCGAAACGTCAAGCCTTTATTATTCCATCTAACATGCTGACCATCGTAAACTAACTCTACTTTCATATACTCTCCCTGTACTGGTTAAAATTCGTAATCGCCCTAACGTTCGGTTTAGGGGCGGCTGGAGCGTAGCGTAAGCCGTCCCAGCCGCGTCTTTCGCGGCGACTACAACCGCTTGTTAGGGAGCTTTTATAGGTACTTGATTTAAAATTCGCTGCACACAATATCGAATACGTTGTCATACTCCATTACAACAAAGTGTCTGTGCTGATCAGTTACTTTTCCTCCTAACTCCGCGATCCACTGAGAGTTGTTGACCTCCATGAAGCTGGAAACATACTCCTCCCTCCAAGAGTCGAGCTCAAGCAACCGGAATGCCAATACTCCGTTGAATACCAGTGAAATTGGGATATCGTCAATTGCTTGGCAAGTAGATGACATCCCGAGATCTATATGTCCATTAAAAACAAAAGTATTTAAACCATCGAAAAAATCGATATTTTTCAGAAATATACTTGTTCGACCATACAGAGCACCTTCTCGCTGTTCGACTGGAACCCTAGTCTCTGGCATTTCTACTCCCTAACGCCCAGCGCAGGCGCAGCCAGCGTGGAGCACCTTTTGTGTTAATGTTTGAGCGCCAGCGAGTAACACAAAAGGTGCGTAGCGTTGGCTGTCGCTCTGCCGCTGATTGTTATGTTTCATTTTCGTCGTCGAAGTATATATCCCAAGATATTGGCAATCCAAAACGGACGAGAGATTCCATGGTTTTTATATTTAAGCTAGGCCCTCCCTGCCCAGTTGAATCCCAAAAGTTTGTTATGACTATGCTGCACTCTTTAGACCTCAACTCTTCTAAGGCTTTCTCCTTGCCGTGCAAGTTATCTAATATCCAATGGATATGTTCTGAATTATCATTTGAATATACATGATTCTCTGAGCATAGTTGCCATGAATTCCACTCTCTTCTCGGCCGATATTTTGAAGATGGGTCTCGGAGATAAGCTTTGGTAGCCTCTATATCAAGAGCAACTTCAATTTCACCGGGAGGCATATCTCTAGAAAAAATTATTAATGTCGAAAATGTTCTTGTGCAAGCCATCTACTTATCTCGATACACCGCTCTGAAACATAACGCCCGCATTTCCGGCTGGTTTGGAGCGCAGCGGAAAACCAGTCCGACAACATGCGCTTGTTAAATTTAGAAGCCTTCAGGGTGTGACGATAACCATTCACGGTGCTGCTCCTTTAGGCGTTCTCTTTCCTCTGCTGAAGCCAATACAACGTCAGCGCCTCCATCATAAGGGTGAAAAACGATACCTTTGCTGGGGCAGATAATCATAATATTACCCACTTCATCGTTGGCCACCATACGAAAAAGGTTATTCAACTCACTACCAGTGAACTCGACCTCTGCCACATGAAGATGCCAATAGAATTCAAAATCGTCGTCATCTTCATACTGCTCCAGTGTGCACCAAGGTTCACTGGTCGAAAATAACTTTAAGAGCGCTGGCTCTGGTCGTGAAGGCACTCTTTCCTCAGAGTACTCTGGCAATACAACGAGAACCTTGCTGCCATTGCCGCATAACTCTTGAAGGACAAGATTGTGCCTACGCAAGACTTCTAAACACTCGTCTTCATTTTCTGGATATCGCTTCGACTCTGGCAACGAATGAAAGCGCACCCATCGACTTTTATACTCATGTTTTAAGTTATGAGCTTCGGGAGCGAAATTATCGAATTCGCTAGTCCAGAATTTGGCAAGTTCTTCAATCATGGTGAAATTTAACGTTGCCAGCAGAGGCGGCCTACGCTGTTTATGCGCACAGCGCATAGCGTAGGCCGTCCTGCGGAGGCGCGCAGCGCCGGAGTGTACTGCCTGGCTTGGTTAGGCATGCCGCTCCTCCGGAGCTAAAGAATAGGCATATCGGAACAATGCAAAATATTGTGGAACCGCTACTGCGGCTACTGATACAACGAAGATATTGATTGAGTACCCAAACACCGTTGGAGACCACCAAAAAAGATAAAAAACATCCCAGCCGATTAGAACCGGTGTAAAGAGCTTGTAGAAAACTGGCGAAATAATGACCTTATTGAGAATGAAGCCAAGCACTCCTAAATATGCCAATACGATAAAGAACCAATTTACGATATCTAGGACTGGGTAGATCGGAGACCCAATAGCAAAAATTGAGACAAAATTTCCCACTACTTGGATGCTTAAAACAGCAAAATATATTCTCCAAAATATTTTCATACTCAAATATCCAAAATGCCTAACGCCGTGCTCAGCGGCGGCTTACTTTATGCGCATTTTGCGCGTAAATGGGAGCGTAGCGACCGCGCAAAAAGTGCATAAAGTAAGACGTCGGCTGCAGCACTTTGTTAGGCGCCGGCACCCTGCGAGGCAAAGCAGCGCCTATATTTTACAAAACCCAGTTTGGAGCTACTTATAAATCCCTGTTTCTCAAAGAATTTGTGGGATTCTGTACGTTCAATTGAGCTAAGAAGCATGATTTTTGAACAATCCTTTTGCATGCAGAACTCTTCAATTGAACCAACAAGGCAAGCCCCTACACCTCTTCCTCTAAATTCAGAATTTACTACCACATTCTCTATAACAGCAAATAGCTGGTAACCGTACATGACATCTGAGCAGATTGAGACAAGAGCCGTAGCGCATACAGAACCACCAAATTCTGCTACGAATAGAGCTGTATTTGAATCATTTTTTAAATCAGAAATGCGCTCTGACAGAACTTTAACCTTAGGATCTTGCACAAGTTCTTGATAAAGAAAGCTTATAACTTGAGCATCTGCTGGTTCTGCATATCTTATTTTTGGATTCATCACTCGCAAATGGCTATTGCCGCCTAACGCCGCGCTCAGCCGCAGCTTACTTTGTGCACCTTTTGCGCGAAAATGGGAGCGACAGCGACCGCGCAAAAGGTGCACAAAGTAAGCTGTCGGCCTGCAGCGCCTTGTTATGCGGCCTGGCACTACGAAATTCCATGATGAGGATTGCACTCAAGGCAATCAATGGAATATTTGTAGTTACAGGATTGAAAGCCTCCATCAATAAATGAGGAGAACTGAAAGCAACAAAAATTAATAGAGCAGACAATGCAACCATGCTAGCCACGTTCATTAATATTGAGCGATAGAAAATTAAAAATGCTATGCCAAATAGAATTTCACCTACTCCAGCTGCCTTAGTGAGGGTGTTCAAAACTCTGTGTCAGCCATATAGCCCTCACAGGCTGATGTGTTTTTCCAAGCGCTCGGGGAAGTGGATCGTCAGCTGTGACAGCGTCAGGTTCCAGTTCTGAATCGGGT
>NZ_JAIVKK010000002.1 GCF_020524005.1 Microbulbifer aggregans
CACCACAAGCGAAAGCCAAACTCTCTCCGAATGGATCAGCTTTCAACTCTGATCCATCTCCGAAAATGACTAGATAATCGGTTATTTCTGCCATAAATATGAATCACGACTCTTGTGAGTTTTAACGCCGCCAGCAGAGGCGGCTTACTTTGTGCGCTTTTTGCGCGAAAATGGGAGCGTAGCGACCGCGCAAAAAGTGCACAGAGTAAGCCGTCCTGCGGAGGGCCGAAGGCCCGGAGCGAACTGCCTGGCCTTGTTATTGCTGGCGCGCTCCGACCTAATTACTAGCACTCTGCCTGCCACCCTGTGGCTGGCCACTGCCCGAAAATTGCGAGGAAAGAATACCGCACTTTCCCCAACCTACTTTTTTTATAGGCACACGACAATACTGCAGCGGAGCACCCTCTTCTACCAAACCCGAGCGAACACTCTAGGAACGAAACTACTTGGATGCACACAGGCAAAAAGCCAAATGCTGGTTGCCAAAACTGTGCGCAAAACTTGCCGTACCAAAAATATTTATTTTTACCGACCGGCACAATAACGCCGCGCTCAGCCGCAGCTTACTTTGGGCGCTTTGTTGCGCAAAATAGGAGCGGAGCGACCGCGCAACAAAGTGCACAAAGAAAGATGTCGGCTGCAGCGCCTGGTTATGGCTGACGCGCTCCGAAGCACCTACGGGCACCGAATGCGCAGAAACTCCTTAAAAACGAGGAAAGAGCTTACGGCTTCCCCCCAACCAATTATTCTCTTATTGGCACTCCGCGTTATTGCAGCGGAGTTGCCGCGATTCCTACGGACTTAAACAAAAGCACTAGGAACGAAACTGCTTGATTTTATCATGGCAAATAGCCAAATACTGCGGGCCCAAACAGTGCTTTCAATTACACGCTGGCACACGCCACAAATTTTTCGGCCCGGCACCATAACGCCGCCGGCAGGGGCAGCTTACCTTGTGCGCGTTTTGCGCAAAAATGGGAGCGAAGCGACCTGCGCAAAACGTGCACAAGGTAAGCTGTCCCGCGGAGGGCCGTAGGCCCGGAGCAAACTGCCCGGCCTTGTTAGCAGGGGCCCTACCACCCTAGAAAATTGGAAACAAACGTTAGCAGTAAAAGAGAGAATATTACGGAGAATGAATAGCTAACGAACTTTTTCAGCCGCTTGTATTCTGCATCCCCTGCTTCAGTGCTAACTTCATATTCAAATTTTTTACCTGTCAGCGCATGTTGCTGCATGTGTAACAACAGAAAATATGAATCATCGCAATTTTCTATGTGCTTGGACAACCGGCTTGATAATAAATAGCCCATTAGGCCATAGGCGATGACGATTCCGAAAGTGACAAAAAACAGATTTATAGTTATCACTGCGTATACCTGCTAACGCCGTGCTCAGCGGCGGCTTACTTTGCGCACTTTTTGCGCGAAAATGGGAGCGCAGCGACCGCGCAAAGAGTGCGCAAAGTAAGACGTCGGCTGCAGCACCTTGTTAGTGCAATTTATACCCAGCATAGGTAGTACCTCAGACAACTTCCCTAAAAAGGGCCGAAGAAACTCCCCCTCTTTGTCACCCGCAATATTCTCTAAAAAGCAGGTACAAATGGCATTGGCTAGCAGATCAGAATCATCAGGATCAGGCGCAACAATTCCTTCCATGAGTTGAGAAAAGGCTATGCACTGAGACTTGGTGTAAAGCTTAAAATGATTTCTATAAAAATCTGTAAGGCATGCCATCAAGCTGTGTTCAGTAAACGAACCATCATCTTCTCTATAGATATCTTCATTTTTCCATGACTCTTCAAACCCTGGAAAAATTGCCACCAATTTACTGAGATAGTCTTCTGTATTCATGTATGCACTAACGCCGCGCTCAGCCGCAGCTTACTTTGGGCGCTTTGTTGCGCAAAATAGGAGCGGAGCGACCGCGCAACAAAGTGCACAAAGTAAGATGTCGGCTGCAGCGCCTGGTTATGGCTGACGCGCTCCGAAGCACCTACGGGTACCGAATGCGCAGAAGCTCCTTAAAAACGAGGAAAGAGCTTACGGCTTCCCCCAACCAATTATTCTCTTATTGGCACCCCACGTTACTGCAGCGGAGTTGCCGGGACTCCTATGAACTTAAACGAAAGCACTAGGAACGACACTACTTGATTTTATCATGGCAAAAAGCAAAAGGCTGCGAGCCAAAACAGTGCTCAAAATTACACGCTGGCACAGGCAACCATTTTTACGGCCCGGCACCATAACGCCCAGCGCAGGCGCAGCCAGCGCGGAGCAGCTTTTGTGTTAATGTTTGAGCGCCAGCGAGTAACACAAAAGGTGCGTAGCGTTGGCTGTCGCTCTGCCGCTGTTTGTTAGGCAATTATACGGAGTTCCAATATAGCCTGGTTGGGACTAGTTTTTTAACCTCTTCTTTTACCGCTAAATACTGGACCTCAATGCTTTTAGGCTCTCCCTTAAGATTGATATACTCCAACACGAAGTTGTAGTCTTGCTCTAATTCAATGCCTCTTATCCATGGGGTGATGTAGATATCACGGACAGTGTTCACTCCCCCCAAATTTTTTAAATGAACATGATCATTATACTTTTCGCTATCTTTGAACCATGAGTCTCTAAGCGTTAGTTCAACACCCCGGCGACTCAAGAGCTCCATGCCACCTTCTGATTTCAAAGAAATTGAAGTTATCGCTATTGGAGTATCTTTGTACTCGTGATCTGAAGATATGTGAACGATAATTCTAGGTGGAAAGTCGTAGTGCCGAATGTGCTGTTGATCTTTAGCCTCCCTAGAAACAAGAGTACTTTCCGTGAGAATCAAAATACTTAGATCACCATCTGTGTAATTCGACTGAATCGGCTGCAGCTCCGCAGCCGTGAAGTGTATTTTCGTACATGAAGAAACTATCAATGCGAGCACTACTATAAAAATGGCTTTTAACACGGATGTATCTCTGGTTGCGTTGCCTAACGCCGCCAGCAGGGGCAGCTTACCTTGGGCGCGTTTTGCGCGAAAATGGGAGCGCAGCGACCTGCGCAAAACGTGCACAAGGTAAGCTGTCCCGCGGAGGGCCGAAGGCCCGGAGCTTTACTGCCTGGCCTTGTTATAAATCACCCCCGTGCTCTCTACGAAGCACGCTGCATAGCTCGCCAGCACGTTCGTAGGAGATACCTAGTATCTCCAAAACTTTTGAACTTGGGACAGAACTTGCCCCGTATAAGAGTTCTCCAAAACAACTTGCAGCTGCTGCAGCTATTAATTGTGGTTGCTCTCTAAGAGATTTCGGCCAGTCTTCCACTAAAGAGCGCATCTGCGATTTGTCCATGCCAAAAAGAGTTGGGCATTCCCAATCCCACTTGTCAATCCAGTACGTTAATGCTCTATGGATCGCTTGACTTTCTTGTGCACTGAATTCGTTCATGATTTATAACAGTTATATCGTGGGCGAGGTGCGCAATTTTGGCTGCCCACTATCCGCCGTGTTATTTTGCGTAAAGAATGCGTCCTAAGCCCCATGGCGTCAAGGTTTCGGACCGTGCATCAACCAAACCTACCAGGACATAATGTTTCACTCTGCCCACTATCACACCCTGAACATAACCCGGTAACTATTTGATTTGAATCATTTTTTTCGGATATGGCTCTTTCTTCCACAGATAGTGGGCACTGTAATCGTTTGTAATCGGAGATTGCTGGAAAAAACCCCAAGCACTGTATATAAATACAGATCAAATGCCGTAATTGGGGGCCCCCATGGAAGATGTGCCTCGCCCACTACCCGCTCAGCCAACTAGATTTATGGATCGCCTGCGTGCTTTTATGCGTACCAAACGGCTGGCATACAGGACGGAAGAAACGTATTGCCGGTGGATTCGAGACTATATCCGGTTTCATAACATGCAGAGACCGGAGAAGCTCGGGGCTGAGCAGATTGATGAATGGCTCTGTCACCTCGCCTGTAACCGGTCTGTATCAATCAACACGCAGAAAACAGCGCTCAATGCTTTGGTATTCCTGTACACACAGTTCTTGCGCCGTGACATTGGTCACTTGAACTTCACTCGCGCCAATAAAGGGCGGAAATTGCCTGTCGTGTTTAGTCACGACGAAGCAATGCGAGTGCTGTCCCTCCTCAGGGGCCAGTGTTGGCTTGCTGCATCTCTAATGTATGGATCAGGATTACGGGTAATGGAAGCCGTGCGCTTACGTATACGTGATTTGGACTTTGACAATTTAGCTCTGACTGTAAATGAAGCGAAAGGCAGTAAGGCACGCCGGGTTCTGTTACCCCAGTCACTCGTTATGCCATTGCGGGCCCAGATTGATATGGCAGTTGCTTTACACCGTCAGGATCTGGTGAAGGGGTGTGGTTCTATCTACGTGCCGGGCGCAAAGTCCAGTAAGCCCGCACACCGCAACCTTGCGTTATTGTATCTATTTCCCGCTGATGAGCCTGCATTCTGCCCGTATATGCAAGTGATGCGCCGTCATCATATGCGCGAACAGCAGGTACGACGCGCTGTCGCACGAGCAATTGAAAAGGCTGGCGTGAAAAAGAAGGCCAGCTGCCATACGTTTCGCCATTCTTTCGCAACCAATCTACTTGCGGCAGGGAGCGACATCCGGAATATCCAGGAGCTGCTGGGACACAGTAACGTCAGGACAACGATGATCTATACCCATGTAATCGGTACACATACAGAGGGAGTACGGAGCCCCCTGGACCTCATCACTCAATAGTAGAGGCTTTATTTGTTGGAAGAGTGAAGCAGAAACGTATAGGTAGCATTACAAAGGCGTATAGGCGAGTTTCATCACGGCAAAAAAAACGGGCCCACCAGGGGCCCGTCTTTATAAGAAAGCAAACGGCCAATTACCAGCCAGTTACTTCCTTCAGTGCATTACCGATTTCCGCCAGGGAGCGGACGGTTTTAACACCAGCGTCTTCCAGCGCAGCAAACTTCTCGTCTGCAGTGCCTTTACCGCCAGAGATGATCGCACCAGCGTGGCCCATGCGCTTGCCGGGAGGAGCGGTTACACCAGCGATGTAGGAAACCACCGGCTTGGTGACGTTTTCCTTGATGTAAGCAGCCGCTTCTTCTTCAGCAGAACCGCCAATCTCACCGATCATAACGATCGCTTCGGTCTGCGGGTCGTTCTGGAACATTTCCAGAATGTCGATGAAGTTGGAGCCCGGGATGGGGTCACCACCGATGCCCACACAGGTGGACTGACCGAAGCCGTGGTCGGTAGTCTGCTTGACCGCTTCATAGGTCAGGGTACCGGAACGGGAAACGATGCCCACTTTACCCGGCTTGTGGATGTGGCCCGGCATGATGCCGATTTTGCACTCACCCGGAGTGATCACGCCCGGGCAGTTCGGGCCGATCAGGCGTACGCCCAGCTCGTCGCACTTAACCTTGGCATCCAGCATATCCATGGTAGGAATGCCTTCGGTGATGCACACGATCAGCTTGATACCGCCGTTGGCTGCTTCCAGGATGGAATCCTTACAGAAAGGCGCCGGTACGTAGATTACAGATGCTTCTGCACCGGTAGCTTCTACGGCTTCTTTTACGGTGTTGAAAACCGGCAGGCCCAGGTGAGTCTGGCCGCCTTTGCCCGGGGTTACACCGCCGACCATTTTTGTACCGTACTCGATAGCCTGCTCGGAGTGGAAAGTACCCTGGGAGCCGGTGAAGCCCTGGCAGATTACTTTAGTATCTTTGTTAATCAGTACTGACATGATTATTTACCCTCCGCAGCTTTAACCACTTGCTCTGCCGCGTCGGTCAGGCTGGTGGCAGCGATGATGTTCAGGCCGCTGTCGCTCAGAACCTTGGCACCCAGGTCGGCGTTGTTACCTTCGAGGCGAACAACAACCGGGATCTTAACGCCAACTTCTTTAACCGCACCAATTACGCCTTCTGCGATCATGTCGCAGCGTACGATGCCGCCGAAGATGTTGATCAGAACGGCTTTTACGTTCTCGTCAGACAGGATGATTTTGAACGCTTCAACTACACGCTCTTTGGTCGCGCCGCCACCAACGTCCAGGAAGTTGGCCGGCTTGCCGCCGTGCAGGTTGACGATGTCCATGGTACCCATGGCCAGGCCAGCACCGTTAACCATGCAGCCGATGTTGCCATCGAGTGCCACATAATTGAGGTCCCACTTGGCTGCGTGTGCTTCGCGCTCGTCTTCCTGAGACGGGTCGTGCATTTCACGCAGGTCCGGGTGGCGGTACAAGGCATTGCTGTCGATCACGATTTTCGCGTCGAGGCAGTGCAGGTTTTTCTCTGGGGTGATTACCAGCGGGTTGATTTCCAGCAGGGCCAGATCTTTCTCTTCGAACATCTTGGCGAGGCCCAGGAAGATCTTGGTGAACTGCTTGATCTGATCGCCTTCCAGACCCAGCTGGAACGCCAACTCACGCGCCTGGTAAGGCTGAGCGCCTACCAGCGGATCGATGGTGGCTTTCAGGATTTTTTCTGGAGTCTCTTCCGCAACTTTCTCGATCTCAACACCGCCTTCGGTGGAGGCCATGAAAACGATACGACGGGTAGCACGGTCAAGGACCGCACCCAGGTACAGTTCCTGATCGATGTCGGTGCAGCTTTCAACCAGGATGCGGGAAACCGGCTGGCCGTTTTCGTCTGTCTGATAAGTTACCAGGTTGTTACCCAGCCACTTCTTGGCGAATTCTTCAATTTCCGCTTTGGAGTCTACCAGCTTAACGCCGCCCGCTTTACCGCGGCCACCAGCGTGCACCTGGGCTTTAACAACCCACTTGTCTCCGCCGATTTCGTCTGCTGCCGCTGCTGCTGCTGCCGGGGTTTCCGCTGCGATGCCTTTGGAAACCGGCAATCCGTATGCTGCAAACAGTTGTTTGCCCTGATACTCATGCAAGTTCATAGTCAATACCAATTCACATTTGAAATGTGTTTACCAATTGCAGATTGCTCTGCACCTTTAAACAAAATCCTGAAATTGCCCAAGTCTTTAAAAAAACGTTACAAATCCAGAATCCTGAAATGAAACCGGGGCGGCTTTTGATGGCCGCCCCGACATGCAAATCGCTTACTTGCGCTTTTTACGGTTAGCGATATGAATCGCGTGGCCGTTTACAGCCAGTGCCGCTTCCTTCACGGTCTCAGACAGGGTCGGGTGACCGAACACAGTCATACCGATGTCTTCCGCGCTGGAACCAAATTCCATGGCGATCGCTACCTGCTGCACCAGATCCGCCGCAGACGGGCCAACGATGTGGGCACCGAGAACGCGATCAGTTTCGGCGTGAGCGATGATTTTCACCATACCGCTGGTTTCGTTCGCGGCAACCGCACGACCGGAAGCAACAAACGGGAAAACACCTACGTTATAGGGTTCGCCGTCCGCTTTCACCTGCTCTTCGGTACGACCGACAGCAGCGATTTCCGGGTGGGTGTAGATTACGTTCGGGATCACGTCGTAGTTCATCATCGGCTTCTGGCCAGCGATGCGCTCGGCAACCACCACGCCTTCTTCAGACGCTTTGTGGGCCAGCATCGGGCCGCGCACTACGTCACCTACCGCCCATACGCCCGGTGCAGAAGTCATGCACAGGTCGTTGACGTAGATGAAGCCGCGCTCGTCCAGTTTCACGCCGGCGTCTTCAGACAGCAGGCCTTCGGTGAACGGACGACGGCCAACGCAGACGATCAGCTTGTCGAAAGTTTCTTGTTGCTCTTTACCTTCCTTGTCCTGGTAGGTAACAACAACTTCTTTGCCCTTTACTTCGGTACCAGTTACACGGCAGGACAGGCGGATATCCAGGCCTTGCTTCTTCAGGATCTTCTGGGATTCTTTCGCGATCTGCTGATCCATAATGGACAGGAAGTTGTCCAGTGCTTCCAGTACAACCACATCAGAACCCAGGCGGTTCCACACAGAGCCCAGCTCCAGGCCGATTACGCCCGCACCGATCACACCCAGGCGCTTGGGTACGGAAGTAAATTCCAGTGCACCAGTGGAATCAACGATGATTTTATCGTCTACCGGTGCAGGCGGAATGTTCACCGGAACAGAACCGGATGCCAGGATCACGTTTTCGGCTTCGTAGATAGTGGCGTTGCCGTCTTTATCGGTCACTTCCACTTTCTTGCCGGCCAGCAGTTTGCCAGTGCCCTGAATGGAGGTCACTTTGTTGGCCATGAACAGACCGGCGATACCGCCAGACATCTGCTTAACTACGCCGTCTTTACGCTCGATCATTTTCTTGACGTCGATCTTTACCTTGCCGGTGTCGATGCCGTGAACGTCGAGAGAGTCTTTTGCTTCGTGGTATTTCCAGGAGCTGTCCAGCAGCGCCTTGGAGGGGATACAGCCCACGTTCAGACAGGTGCCGCCGTTAACGACCTTGCCTTCCTTATTGGTCCATTTCTCGACGCAGGCAGTCTTCAGACCCAGCTGCGCTGCGCGAATTGCGGCTACATAACCACCGGGGCCTGAGCCGATTACGATTACGTCAAATTTTTCTGACATGGTCCGTTCCAAATTTGGTGAATTCAGTGTGCGAACGGGGCCGTTCCCGGCCCCGATATTTTTATACTTCCAGCAGGATGCGCGCCGGGTCCTCGATCATTTCCTTGATCGCAACCAGGAAGCCAACCGCTTCCTTGCCGTCGATCAGGCGGTGATCGTAAGACAGGGCCAGGTACATCATCGGCAGGATTTCCACCTTGCCGTCTACCGCCATCGGGCGTTCCTGGATCTTGTGCATGCCCAGGATCGCAGTCTGCGGCGGGTTCAGGATCGGGGTGGACAGCAGGGAACCGAATACACCACCGTTGGTGATGGTGAAGGTACCGCCGGTCATCTCGTCGATGGTCAGCTTGCCGTCACGGGCGCGCAGGCCCATGTCACGGATGTTGTTTTCGATATCCGCGAGGCCCAGGTGCTCGGCGTTACGCAGTACCGGTACAACCAGACCTTTCGGGGAGGAAACTGCAACACCGATGTCCTGGTAACCGTGGTACACAATGTCGTTGCCATCGATGGAAGCGTTAACCGCGGTGTAACGCTTCAGCGCTTCGGTTGCCGCTTTTACAAAGAAGCCCATGAAGCCCAGGCGAGTGCCGTTGTGGGTCTTCTCGAACAGATCTTTGTAGTTTTTACGCAGATCCATGATCGGCTTCATGTTCACTTCGTTGAAGGTAGTGAGCATGGCGGTGGACTGGGAAGCATCCAGCAGACGCTCCGCGATGCGCTTGCGCATACGGGTCATCGGCACACGCTTTTCAACGCGCTCACCAGCAGCCACTTCAACCTGCGCTGCAGCAGCCGGAGCGGCTGCGGCAGCCGGAGCAGAACCGGCCTTCATCACGTCTTCTTTCAGTACGCGACCGCCTTTACCGGAGCCTTCAACGCCGGCCAGGTCTACGCCCTTTTCCGCCGCCATTTTCTTGGCGGAAGGCATGGCAATTTTTTCACCGCCTGCCGCAGGGGCTTCCGCTTTTTCTTCAGCTGCAGGAGCAGCTTCGGAAGCGGCACCGGCGCTTGCGCCCGCACCTTCTTCAAAAATAGCGATCACTTCGTTGGAAAGAACGGTGTCGCCCTCGCCTTTGATGATTTCACTGAGGGCACCGTCTGCCGGTGCGACAACTTCCAGCACCACTTTGTCGGTTTCAATATCCACGATCAGTTCATCGCGGGACACGGCTTCGCCCGGTTGTTTGTGCCAGGTGGCAACAGTGCCGTCCTGAACGGATTCCGGGAAAGTTGGCGCTTTAATCTCGATCGTCATTTTCCTGTTTCCTGAGATTGCTCTTCGTTGTACTGCTGCCTTATTTGACAGTCAGCGCCTCGTTGATGAACGTATTCTGTTCTTCCAGGTGCGTGGACATGTAGCCCGCCGCAGGTGCAGCAGAAGCCGCGCGGCCGACATATTCCAGCTCCAGTTTCGGGTGTGCTTCTTTCAGCAAGCGACGCAGGTGGTGCTGGCTGGAGTACCAGGCGCCCTGGTTCATTGGCTCTTCCTGACACCAGGCGACGCTCTTGATGTTCTTGAATGCGGAGATCGCAGCCAGGAATTCATCATCCGGGAACGGATACAGCTGTTCGATACGTACGAAAGCCACATCATCCTGCTCGCGCTCCATACGGGCTTCCAGCAGGTGGTAATACACTTTACCGGAACACAGGATCAGTCGTTTCACCTTGGCCGGATCGACGCCATCATCCTGGATTACGTTGTGGAACTTGCCGTTGGCGAGTTCGTCCAGGCTGGAAGTAGCCAGCTTGTGACGCAGAATCCACTTCGGGCTCATGATCACCAGCGGGCGGCGCATCGGGCGGATAGCCTGACGACGCAGCAGGTGGAAGATCTGTGCCGGGGTGGTGGCGTTACACACCTGGATATTGTGCTCGGCGCACAGCTGCATGAAGCGCTCCAGGCGGGCGGAAGAGTGCTCCGGGCCCTGGCCTTCGTAGCCGTGTGGCAGCAACATGACCAGACCACACATCCGGCCCCACTTGTGTTCACCGGAAGTGATGAACTGGTCGATAACAACCTGGGCACCGTTGGCGAAGTCACCAAACTGGGCTTCCCACACCACCAGGGATTTCGGGGTGGTGGTGGCGTAGCCATATTCAAAAGCCAGTACCGCTTCTTCAGACAGCAGCGAGTCGTACATATCGAAACGCGGCTGATCTTCAGACATGTGCTGCAGCGGCACGTAAGTCTGGCCGTCTTTCTGACTGTGCAGTACGGCGTGGCGGTGGGAGAAGGTACCACGACCCACGTCTTCACCGGTAAAGCGAACCATATAGCCCTGCTCCAGCAGCGTACCGTAAGCCAGGGTTTCCGCCATGCCCCAGTTCAGCGGCAGTGCGCCACCGGCCATCTTGCGGCGGTCTTCGTAAATTTTGGAGACCTGACGTTGCATGACGATACCATCTGGAACGGTAGTCATACGGGTGGCCACATCTTTCAGCTTGGTCAGCTCAAAGCTGGTATCGCCTTCAGCAGTCCACTCGTGGTTCAGGAACGGGCGCCAGTCCACAAACATGGAGGCATCCGGTTCTTTCACCAGACCAGTGGCTACATCTTCACCGCGATCCAGTTTATCGCGGTAGTCGTTCGCCAGTTTGTCCGCTTCAGCCTTATCAACCACACCTTCCGCAATCAGTTTTTCCGCGTACAGGGTACGGGTCGTCTTTTGCTTGCGAATAAGCTGGTACATCAGCGGCTGAGTGCCGGACGGATCGTCGGTCTCGTTGTGCCCGCGACGGCGGTAGCACACCAGATCGATCACGATGTCTTTCTTGAACTCGTAGCGGTAATCCACTGCCAGCAGGCCTGCCAGTACTACGGCTTCGGGATCGTCGCCGTTCACGTGCAGTACCGGGGCGTCGATCATCTTGGCCACGTCGGTACAGTACTCGGTGGAACGGGCGTCTTCGCGCTTGCTGGTGGTGAAGCCCACCTGGTTGTTCAGCACAATGTGGATAGAGCCACCGGTGTAATAGCCACGGGTCTGGGACATCTGCAGGGTTTCCTGCACCACGCCCTGACCGGCAAATGCCGCATCGCCGTGAATATTGATCGGCATTACCTTCTCGCCGGTGCTGTCACCGCGACGGTCCTGGCGTGCGCGCACAGAGCCCACAACCACCGGCGCACAGATTTCCAGGTGCGAGGGGTTAAAGGCCAGTGCCAGGTGCACTTCACCACCGGGGGTCATCACGTTGGAAGAGAAGCCCTGGTGATATTTAACGTCGCCGGAGGTATCCAGGGTTTTCTTGCCCTCGAATTCCTCAAACAGGTCCGCCGGGTTTTTACCCAGAATATTGACCAGGGTATTCAGACGACCACGGTGGGCCATGCCGATCACGATTTCTTTCACCGCGTAAGTGCCGGAGCGACGGATCAGCGCATCCATCAGCGGAATCAGGCTCTCGCCGCCTTCCACACCGAAGCGCTTGGTGCCCGGGTACTTGGAGTCCAGGTGACGCTCAAGACCTTCCGCAGCAGACAGGCGCTGCAGGATCTCAATGCGAATATCGTTACCGTAATTGGGCTTGGACTGGCTGCGTTCAAGACGCTGCTGGAACCACTGCTGCTCGTCCAGGTTGGAGAGGTGCATGATTTCAGCACCCAGGCTACCGCAGTAGGTTTTTTCCAGGCCTTCGACAATTTCGCGCAGGGTTGCTTCGCCATTGCAGAAGAACAGGTCACCGGTCTGGAAGGTGGTATCAAAATCCCCTTCAGTCAGGCCGTGATAGTTCAATTGCAGGTCCGGCACCTGTTCGCGCGCCATCAAACCGAGCGGGTCGAGCTTGGCTTTCTTGTGGCCGCGATGGCGATAGGAGTTGATCAGTTGCAGAACTTTGATCTGCTTGCGCTCATGCTCAATATTCACAGAGCCGGCGCCTGGGGCGGACAGCGGGCGGGTACGGTTTTTGGCCAACAGCTCAAAGTGCTGACGAATGGCCGCATGTGACACATCGCCACCGTTTACGCGGGGCAAGCTGTCGAAGTAATTGCGCCACTCTTCCGGGACGCCATTGGGATCGTGCAGATAGGTCTCGTACAGCTCTTCCACGTAACCGGCGTTACCACCGGAAATGTGCGAAGTGCGCCAGAGCTCCTCCATTGTACTTTCGTGCATTAATGCCTACCTCGATTGTCGGCGCCTCCCCTGCTGCGCCGCTCTTTCCTGTCTTTTCACTCACAAAAGGGGAGGCGCCACAAAGACACCTCCCCTCTTTTGTATAAGCCTGACAGCTGCGTTACTGTCGGCCTAATTGTGATTATCTATGGTTGCTAAATTCGCAACCTATACCGCGCGGGTAATCAGCATGTTGCGGATGTGACCGATAGCCCGGGTCGGATTCAAGCCTTTAGGGCACACGTTCACACAGTTCTGGATACCGTGACAACGGAATACACTGAAGGGGTCGTCCAGATTGCTGAGGCGCTCATCAGTAGCGGTATCGCGACTGTCCGCAAGGAAGCGGTACGCCTGCAGCAGGCCGGCCGGACCGATAAATTTGTCCGGGTTCCACCAGAAAGACGGACAAGCCGTGGAACAGCAGGCGCAGAGAATACACTCATACAGACCGTCCAGCTTTTCGCGCTCTTCCGGAGACTGCAGGCGCTCGATGGCCGGAGCCGGTGAACTGTTCTGCAGGTAGGGCTCGATCTTCTTGTACTGGGTGTAGAACTGCTCCATATCCACAACCAGGTCGCGGATCACCGGCAGGCCCGGCAGCGGACGCAATACCAGCTTGCCTTTCGGTGCCGCTTCAGAAATCGGTTTGACACACGCCAGACCGTTCTTACCGGAAATATTCATACCGTCAGAACCACACACACCTTCACGACAAGAGCGACGGAAGGCCAGACTCGGATCCTGGGCCTTGAGCAGTTCGAGCACGTCCAGCACCATCAGGTCTTTACCTTCGGTGTCCAGCTCGTAATCCTGCATGTACGGGGCAGAATCCGTGTCCGGGTTGTAACGGTAAATGCTTACTTTCAACATGTTGCTTCCGCTCCCGAATTAGTATGTACGCGCTTTCGGCTCAAAGGTATCGACAGTCTTCGGTGCGAAGTTAACCGCACGCTTGCCGACACGCTTTTCCGCCGGGAAGAACATGGAGTGGCACAGCCAGTTCTCGTCGTCGCGCTCCTGGAAGTCTTCGCGCGCATGTGCGCCGCGGCTCTCGGTACGCACTTCTGCAGCGATGGCAGTCGCTTCCGCCACTTCCAGCAGGTTTTGCAGCTCCAGCGCCTCGATACGCGCGGTGTTGAACGCACGGGACTTGTCGTCCAGGCGTACATTCGCAATGCGCTCGCGCAGGCCTTCCAGCTTCTTAACGCCTTCCGCCATGTAGTCGCCGCGGCGGAATACACCGAAGTGATTCTGCATCACGCCCTGCAGCTCGGTGCGCAGGCTTGCAGCAGATTCACCATTATTGGTGGTTTCCAGACCGTTCAGGCGCGCCATGGCCGCTTCGATATCGGACTCGGAAGCTTCACGGTTTTCGATACCTTCGCGCAGGGCTTTCTCGATAAACAGGCCGGATGCGCGACCGAAGACCACCAGGTCCAGCAGCGAGTTACCACCCAGACGGTTGGCGCCGTGTACGGATACACAAGCAACCTCACCACAGGCATAGAAGCCGTCGATGACCTGGTCGTTACCGGAAGCGTCCTGGGTCAGGGCCTGACCGTGAACGTTGGTCGGAATACCACCCATCATATAGTGACAGGTCGGTACGACCGGGATCGGCGCGTTCACCGGATCCACGTGTGCGAAGGTCTTGGCCAGTTCACAGATACCCGGCAGGCGGCTGTGCAGCACATCTTCACCCAGATGATCCAGCTTCAGGAACACGTGGTCGCCATTGGGACCAGCACCGCGACCGTCGAGGATTTCCAGAACCATGGAACGGGCAACCACGTCGCGGGAAGCCAGGTCTTTCGCGTTCGGCGCGTAACGCTCCATGAAGCGCTCGCCGTCCTTATTGATCAGGTAACCACCTTCACCGCGGCAACCTTCAGTGACCAGTACGCCCGCGCCGGCAATACCGGTGGGGTGGAACTGCCACATCTCGATGTCCTGAACAGGGAAGCCGGCACGCAGGGCCATACCCACACCGTCACCGGTGTTGATGTGTGCGTTGGTGGTAGAGGCGAAGATCCGGCCGGCGCCGCCAGTAGCGAATACGGTGGCCTTGGACTTCACGAAGACAACTTCGCCGTCTTCGATATTGAGGGCAATCACACCTACAACCGCACCGTCCTGGTTCTTCACCAGGTCAACCGCGAACCATTCATTCAGGAATACGGTGTTGTGCTTTACGTTGTTCTGATAAAGGGTGTGCAGCAGCGCGTGACCGGTACGGTCAGCCGCGGCACAGGTACGTGCCGCCTGACCGCCGCGACCGAAGTCTTTGGACTGGCCACCGAACGGACGCTGATAGATACGGCCTTCCTCAGTACGGGAGAAAGGCAGGCCCATGTGTTCGAGCTCGAACACCGCTTCCGGACCCACAGAGCACATATACTCGATGGCATCCTGGTCACCGATATAGTCGGAACCTTTTACGGTGTCATACATGTGCCAACGCCAATCGTCGTTGGGGTCAGCACTGGCGATCGCACAGGTGATACCGCCCTGGGCAGAAACCGTGTGTGAACGCGTCGGGAATACTTTGGTGATAACCGCAGTCTTGAAACCGGACTGGGCCATCTGCAGCGCAGCGCGCATACCCGCGCCGCCGCCGCCAATTACGATACCGTCAAAGGTAATAGTTCGCATATTCGACATTTCTTACACACCCCACAGAATTTCAATGCCCCACACCGCGTAGAACACGGCTACGGCGCCCAACAGCACCTCTACCAGAATGCGCAGCACGGTAGCTTTGCCACCCATCATGCGGTTGGTGAGGTAGTCGGTAATTACGGACCAGAGACCGATCCAGGCGTGTGCAATGGTAGAGATCAGAGCCACCAGGCTGAATACGCGCACCCAACGCTGCTCAAACAAAGCAGACCAGGAGGCATAACTGAAATCTTTGGACAAGAAGATGAAGCCCACTATAAAGAGGGTATAAGCCACCAGCACCACGGCGCTGACGCGCTGAATGAACCAGTCGTAGAGACCGCTACGACCAAATCCTGTTACTGCCTTTACCATATCAGAACCCCCGCCAGCAGAATGAGAATGACTGAAAGCACCAGCACTGCAACCGCGCTGCGGCGACCACCTTCAAGGCTTTCACCAATACCCATATCCATCAGCAAGTGACGCACACCGGCAATCAGGTGGTAAATGAGCGCAGCCAGAGACGCCCACAGAATGAGCTTGGCCGGAACACTATTAAAAGTGTCTGCTATTTTTTGGAAACCCTGCTCAGATTCCAGACTGGCGTCGAGCATGCACAACAGCAGTGCAACGACAGCAAAAAGCACCACACCGGAAATACGGTGCAGAATAGAAACCAATCCAGCAGCGGGGAGCTTGATAGTAGAAATGTCTAAATTGACAGGTCTGTTTTTGTTCACAGGAAAAACACCTTGTTGCCCTGAAAGACGGGGCGCCCGTAGATTTTCTCGAGTTTGGGCGAGCTTGCTGTTTACTTTGCACTCAACCTGTAGAGACCTTGTACAAAGTGGCCTTACCAAGGCGCAAGCCGCGCGGATTATAGGCATTCAAATCTCAAAAAACAACGAAACACCGGACGTTCGCGGCAGCTTTGTAGCAGTTGCATGCTGCGCCACATACCCGACCTAGGTATGAACCCGATACCAAAGGCTCACCGAATTTCCATTGTGGATATGCGCAACTAAGCAGGCAAAATCCCTGCCACCTGCTCTAGTGACCGAAGATCCTGCGGATATGAATGGCCTGCAAAGCCCCGATTTGGTTTGACAATTCGAGGCGCGGCACTTAAGTTTGGCCGCGCTTAAAAGCCCGCTAGCCCCATATCCGTGTCTGGATGCAGCCAAAGGTGGCCCTCCGAGCCCGCATAATCCGGTACTTTCCGGGTTTTCAGCGCGCCAGGACACTACCTGTAATCATAACCAGTGAACACAGGTGAACGCGGAGGGAGTCCTCCCGGCACGCTGCAGCATTGAACTGTTATTCAGTGATTTGTGTGGAAATAAGAAGCTGGCAAAAGAATAGTTTTTAGGAGTCCACAATGTCCGACAAGAAAGCTCAACTCACGGTCGACGGTATCGACGCCCCATACGACCTGCCGGTCTACTCCGGCACTGCCGGTCCCGACGTTGTTGACGTCAGCAGCCTGGCAAGCAAGGGTCTGTTTACCTATGACCCGGGCTTTATGTCCACCGCATCCTGTGAATCCAAGATCACCTACATCGATGGCGCCAAGGGTGTACTACTGCACCGCGGCTACCCTATCGAGCAGCTGGCAGAAAAATCTGACTACCTGGAAACCTGCTACCTGCTGATGAACGGCGAACTGCCAAACGCTGAGCAGAAGAAAGAGTACGTCAACGGCATCATGAACCACACTATGGTGCATGAATCCCTGGTCAACTTCTTTAAGGGCTTCCGCTACGACGCCCACCCGATGGCCATGATGTGCGGTGTTGTAGGCGCCCTCGCCTCCTTCTACCACGATTCCCTCGACATCACCGATCCTGACCACCGCAAGATTTCCGCTGACCGCCTGATTGCCAAGATGCCTACCCTGGCAGCCATGTGCTACAAGCACAGCAAAGGCCAGCCGTTCATGTACCCGGACAATAGCCTCAGCTACTCCGAGAACTTCCTGCACATGATGTTCGGCAACCCCTGTGAGCCGAGCAAGATCGACCCGGTTGTCGCCAAGGCAATGGACATCATCTTTCTGCTGCACGCAGACCACGAGCAGAACGCCTCTACCTCTACCGTGCGCCTGGCCGGTTCTTCCGGTGCCAACCCCTTCGCCTGCATCTCCTCCGGTATTGCTACCCTGTGGGGACCGGCGCACGGCGGTGCCAACGAAGCGGTTCTGACCATGCTGGAAGAGATCGGCGACGAGAGCCGCATCGACGAGTACGTGAAGAAAGCCAAAGACAAGAACGACCCGTTCCGCCTGATGGGCTTCGGCCACCGCGTATACAAGAACTTCGACCCGCGCTCCCGCGTAATGCAGGGCATCTGCGACGAAGTTCTGGGTGCGATGGGTGCCGAGAACGACCCGCTGCTGAAGATCGCCAAGAAGCTCGAGAAGATTGCTCTGGAAGACGAGTACTTCGTAGAGAAGAAGCTCTACCCGAACGTAGACTTCTACTCCGGCATCATCATGAAAGCCATTGGCATTCCGACCGACATGTTCACCGTAATCTTTGCCACCGGTCGTACCGCTGGTTGGATCGCGCACTGGAACGAGATGATCTCCAATCCGTACAAGATCGGTCGTCCGCGTCAGCTGTACACCGGCTACACCGCGCGCGATTACGTTTCCGTGGAAGATCGTTAAGTTCGATCTCCAGCGAAACCCGAAAAACCCGGCAATTGCCGGGTTTTTTGTTTTCTGGCGGCCCGGTTAGACCGCTGGTTTTGTCTTACCGACTCTTTTAAACTGGTTTCTCACGCCACCGAAGGCCTCAATTCCCGGTGGAAAAGCCTGCACCAGGGAATCAGCAGGGATTACATATGGATATGATCGACACCACTTTCGAATTGCCCGTAGAAAATGCCGGTCGTGGCTGGTTAATTGGCGAGCCCACACGCACTGCAGACCGGGTTCAGCCCGTTGCGGAAGAAATTCATCTACCTGCCACCTCATCGGCACCAGGCAATTTCCGCCTCAAACTGGCCTCGCAGGCGAGTGTCTCAACCCCAGCCAACCTGTCCCGGCGCGAGCGGCTAAAGCAGTGGGTATCAGGTGAAAGAAACCCCATTGAAGTGGAACAGGGCAGCATTGTGCTGGACTTGCGCTACCGCAGCCCGGAGAACTGGGCCCACGCCATTACCAACCACCTTCCCCTGGCGCTCATGGTGCGGGAGCAGCTTGTAAAAATTAACAAGCCTGTAACCGTAGTCCTGCCCAAAACTATTTCAGGTAAGCTCGTTGAGCTCTTCCAGCTGTTTGGGTTCTCCGTACTGAGAACTGATCGACCGGTACAGGGCCTGGTCGCCAGGTACGAGATATCCCCATGGATTGCCCTGCGCGGGGTTCGGCATGAGGTTATCGCACGCCACCTACCCGAATCATTAAGTATTGGCACCCCGAACAAGTTCGACACCCCCACCCGCCTTTACATATCCCGCAAAGACACACGAAAACTGATAAACGAACAGCGGGTATGGGCCACCCTGCAAGCGCGCGGCTATACCCGTATTTTTGCCGAGGAGCATTCCCTGCAGGAGCAGATACAGTACCTTTGCGCAGCCGAGGATATCGTGGCCGTGCACGGCGCGGCACTCGCGCCACTCATTTTCCGCAACCCCGGTATAGGCCATAAGCCCTACCGCTTACTCGAAATCTTTTCTCCCGCCCACGTAACCACGGTATATCGCATTCTCGCGCAGCAGACCGGCGGCAGCTGGATCGGGGTAAGAGGCGATATCTGGCCCGAGTTACTCGGCCCCAAAGCCTCTTTCACCAGTAATCTGCGTGATTTCCATGTGTCGATGGAAAGCCTGGATTTGGCTATGAACAAGGCCGGCATGACTTCAGAACCATGCCCTCCCCCATCGGCGGAACCGGTAGCCGAGAAGCCCGTTTTACAAGTGAGCTGAGGGCCGCCAATGGGGCACTTTAATTTGGAGTGCCCCGATTAGTCTCTCCACGTTTCTGCACGCCAACCAATGAATTGGCTACAAAAAAAGCCGCTAGTGCTTACACACTAGCGGCTTGAATGGAAACAACAGGCCCCGTTTTACAGGAGCAGATAGTTTCGCATGGTGATCTGCTCGGTGCGGCTGCCACTGGTACCGGCCATCTGTACACGCAGGTGCACATAGTCACCGGCCTCTCCAGCGTTGGGCACAATCGCCACCCACTCGCCATTTACCTGCTTGATTTCTGCGTTCACCCAGCTGTTAGAAGAGAACTTGCTGCTTACCGGGCAGTATACGTAAGCAGAGACATTGTCCGGCACACACTCCTGTCCATAGCCGTATTGCAGTGTCACAGCGGAGAGCTCCACTTCGCCAAGCCCGTCCATCACCGCAGACAGTTTGATTTCCACCGGCTCACCGGCCGGTGCCGTATTCACAATGCTGACCGGCACATCAAGTACGGGAACCAGTACCGGCTGGGAGCCCTGCTGACTGGTGTCCGTGTTGAAGCTGTAAAAGCCCTGATAGAAGGATCCCAGGTGATCCTTGACCGGTGAACGCTCACCTACACCACGGGGGTAGTAGCGGACTTCCAGCGTGATTTCACTGGCACTGTTCGGGACGGTGAGCATGCCGCTGTCCAGATACTGGCTCTGGCCATCAACGGTAATACCGTATGCCCCTACACCATTGTATCCACCGGTACCATCATGCCCGGACGCGTCACCGAAGGCAGGAATACTGAATTGCAGCACATTGGTATTCCGGTACGCGATCGAAGAGCCACTGGTCAGCAGCGTGCCGCCGCGCGGGCCCTTGAACCAAGTGGTGTATTCCTCGGCACCCGAGGTCATCAGCCTCGGTCCATCAAAGTAACCGCCGTTGGAGCGCAGCTGCGCCGCCGGCATCACGATGTTGGTCCAGGCGTTTTTGCTGGTAGCCGTGTAAAACTCTTCGCGCTCTACCGGTGTCATGACCAGCTGCGGGCTACCGGTTGAGTAAAACTCGCCGGTACTGTTGGTCATTGCCATCACATCGGTCCAGGCTGGGCTGTCGCCATTCTGGGCGTGGTAAGCGGCGGTGATTTTGTGCATGTCCTTGTCATGGATACGCACCAGACCGCCGTCCACATGGCCATCGGTAATGTGGTTGATAGAGTAGGCATAGGGGCTGCGCTCTGCCGCAATACCAGACCAGCTCACCAGGTTGTTACCCGCCTCGACTTCAGCGTGCAGTCGCGCACCCTGCTCGGCGCTCAGCGCGACAACCGGCACTTTGGGTGTACCGGAAATCGTACCCTTGTAGCGGCCATCGGTGCCCGGGCGATACGCGATAACGCCGATCGCACCGTGCTTCATTGCGTTGCCGACCATGTAGGACGTCAGGTAGTACGGGTTGGAAATAAGCGCGACCTTGCCTTCCAGATCAAACTGCTCCCAGTCTGTGCTGTATCCGGCATCCCCAACCGGTACGACTTCAGCACTGCCTTCGCCATGGAAGCTCAGTGCCAGACTCTGATTCACGTAATCCAGCACCTCACCGTTTTCCATGGTCATGACCGTCTCCGGAGCCACCGCGCGAGTAGTAACGAAGGAACGGAAACGATCATCATGCCCCTGGGACCAAGCATAGAAGTCTTTTACATAGTCCGGAGCCAACTCCATCGCGGCCAGCTTGGCGACTTTGGCGTCGTCCAGGGCATAAGTAAATCCGAAGGAATAACCCTGGGGTGCCAATGGCCGATCTGCCTTGAACTCCACCTTCTCGGCATTGCGCGCATCAAACTCGATATGCGTATCGCTCTCCACCTTGCGGCGTAGAATCGCCATCTGGGCCGCGGACTCCACCAGCCCGTAATATGTATCGTCGTTGTCGTAGGTCATCACATTGGCAACGATACTGTAATTGCCTTCCGGCACTTTCACGCTGGCATATCCGTTGCTCACCGACAGGTACTGCCCCCAATCGTCCTCGTCGTTCATGAGATAGATTTTCGACGGAGAGATAGCGGGCTTGCCGCGATTGTCGGTCACACTAAATGTCAGATCGACTTTCGGTTGGTCGATCCAGAAAGACAGCGGTACCGAGAGTCGCTCGTCGTCATTACCGGTAACGGTACCGACAATGCGCCCGGTGATTGCACCGTAGGCGCCGTTACGCAGGCCAACGGCCGGGTCAATCCAAACAGGAATGTCTGCACTGCCCTGGGCAGGTACAGTAATGGTTTTCAGCCCAAGACCGGCAAGGGTCGCCGGCAGCTGGGTAGAACCGTCTTCACCAATCAGATCGAGTTTCAGCTTGAAGGTTTTGTCTTCGCCCGACAGGTTCTCCAGCGTTACCGTGGTTTCGGTCAGTTCGAACTGCTGGTTGCCGGTGAAAAACCCGAGCTCGGAATTGGGCTCGGCGACCACCGCCTGAATCACTGCCTGGTTCACGTCCATTGGGCCAGCACCCTGTTCGAGCACGTGCGCATCGCTGAGTGTTACCGAAGAAGTCAGGACTTTTTTCAGCTGCCGGGGCGTCAGTTCAGGGCGCGCCTGCTTCAGGATTGCCGCGCCGCCAGACACATGCGGTGCCGCCATTGAAGTACCGGAGAGCGCTGTATATCCGGTCTCAGCAATACCGCCCGCGGCGGCCGCAATCACATCAACACCCTGGGAGGCAATATCCGGCTTGGCGGAGTGGCCGTCCGGGGAGGGACCGCGGGAAGAAAACACTGCTGTCTGGTTATCGCGATCAACCGCTGCCACGGTCAGGGCGCTCGGCGCACAACCCGGTGAGCCCACGGTTTCACGGGTGAAGCTGTTTCCGGCGGAGATGACGAACAGGGCCTGATCACTCAACGCTTCGACCAGATCCACCATCGGTCCATCACAGGACGTCGCCGTTCCCCCCAGGGACATACTGACAATATCCGCTCCCTGGTTCACCGCCCACTGCATGCCGTTCATGATGCGGTACGTAGAACCGCTGCCGGTGTTCCCCAGTACTTTACCGATAACCAGGTTCGCGCCCGGCGCCATACCCGCCCAAAGGCCATCGGACAGCTGGCCGGTACCGGCTATCGTTGTAGCTACGTGGGTACCGTGACCATTCAGGTCGTCAAACTCATTGCGGGAATAGGTGAAGTCCATAGCGGCCACAACCTGGCCAGCGAGATCCGCATGCTCCACATCGTAACCGGTATCCAGCACGGCAACCGTCACACCTTCACCGTTAAAGTCTGCCGCAAATGCACCATGGGCACCGGTGAGCGGCACGGTGGGGGTCAGGGCCTGAGACACGGACATTTCATGCGCATTCAACATCGCATCCAGCCAGACGCCCTCTACGCGGCTGTCTGTAGTCAACTTCGACCAGAGTTCCGCCGCCTGACTTTTATCAATGCCGAAGGCCGCGCTGTCGATAATTTCGATTTCACCGGTCAGGGACATGCCATCCAGCACCTCCGGTGTTGCCGATCCAGCCAGGCTGCCATCGATGTACTCAACAATAACTGGGAGCTCGCTGGTAGACGCGTCATCGTAACCACCCTGGTGGAGTTTACTGATGTTGAACAGCTCCAGGTCCACGGCTTTTGCATCGACCAGCTTCTGGGCTTTCGGCGGTACCACATAAGTGTCATTGCCGTACTTATAGATGCTGGTTACCACCTCGCCACCATCCGCGCCAAGCAGACGAATGCCCGCGAGTGCACCGTCATTTTTGACGATCGCGGAGACTTTATCGCCGGTTATCAGGGTAAATGTCAGTTCGCCGGATTCCGGCTTCTCACCAAGCGCCAGTGCTTGGGAGGAAACCCCGTTCGATGCCAGACTTCCGGAAAAGGCGAGCATTGCCGCAGCAATGTGGCTCAATTTGGCCATCTTTCTCATAGTTCAGACCTTTTATTATTGATTTATATCTTGCCGGCCGATTGCTGCCCTGGACTCTCGTCATTCTCACCAGATTGGTAGTTAAAGTTCGGTAATACGAGCAACGGCTGCGAGTAAGATTTAACGTTTGCAACGGTACCGGTCTCTGACCCTGATTCTGTCAGCGCCAGTACATTTATCAGTGTTGCAATCTGGCATCCGCAAAACGTGTTATCAGTTCGCACAAAAGCCGCAACTTCTGTAACACTCTGTAACAGAGCCGACATTTCAAGACCCAGACAGGTGCAACCGAACGAAAAGCGTGCTTTTTCGCCCCAATTCAGTGAAAACCCTGGCCTCGCATTGCTGTTATCCACAGGCAACAAAAAACCCACACCTGTTTGCCAGATGTGGGTTTTTATTACGAAGAACGAATCAAGGTGGAAAATCTACAAGGACGATACCTCTAATTCCGCCCCACCGTAGCCCCGATTCCTAGAGAAACATAAACTTCAGAACGAAGATGCCACCCACCAGGTACACCACCGGGGGGCACTCCCGGAACTGGCCGTTGAGCAATTTGATCCCGGCGTAAGCAATAAAGCCCAGACCAATACCATCGGCGATGGAGTAACCCAGGGGCATTGCCAGTGCGGTGATTACCGCCGGTGCACTCTCGCTGTGATCATTCCAAGTGACATCTGCCAGGCTGCGGGCCATCAGGCAGGCCACAAACAATAACGCGGCAGCGGTGGCATAGGCCGGCACGCTCTGGGCCAGCGGTGCAAACAACAGACACAGCAGAAATGCCAGCCCGCACACGATCGCCGTCACGCCGGTGCGACCACCGGCCTCGACTCCAGCCGCGCTCTCGATATAACTGGTAGTCGATGAAGTTCCCAGCAAGGCGCCACCCAGCGTGGCACCGGAATCCGCCAGCAAGGCCTTGCCCAACCTTGGAAGCGAACCGTCCGGACGCACCAGCCCGGCCCGGTTGGCTACGCCTACCATGGTTCCTGCGGTATCAAATACATCTACCAGCAACATGGTAAGGATCACTGTAACCATCGAGATATCAAATGCACCCGCTATATCCAGCTGCATCAACACCGGGGCCGGGGACGGCGGCATCGAAACGACGCCTTTGAACTCCACGGTACCAAGCAGCCAGCCCGCAGCGCTGACAACGACAATGCCGATGACCACCGCACCGGTAACCCCACGTTGGGAAAGCGCCGCGATCAGCACAAAACCGACCAGGCACATCAGTGGCTCGAATGCGGTGAGATCCCCGAGAGATACAAGAGTCGCAGGGTTGTCGACTACCACCCCGGCATTGCTCAGCGCCACGATCCCCAGAAACAATCCGATACCCGCTGAAATGCCCAGTTTAAGATTGCGCGGAATGGCATTAATCAGCCATTCACGAAAAGGCAGCAGACTCAGGGCCACAAACAATATGCCGGACAGAAATACCGCCCCCAGTGCCGTCTCCCAGGGATGCCCCATGCCCAGCACCACCGCATAGGTAAAAAAGGCGTTCTGCCCCATACCCGGCGCCAGCCCTATCGGATAGTTACCCAACAGCCCCATCAGGATGGAACCGAAGGCCGCCGCCAGGCAGGTCGCCACAAACACCCCACCGAAGTCCATACCGGCCTCGGAGAGCATCGACGGATTAACCACGGTGATATAGGCCATGGCCAGGAAGGTCGTCAGACCCGCCAGCACCTCGCGCCGCCAAAAACTCGTCGACGCCTCTCCCTGCGCCGACGCCGCAGGCCCGAAATTGAAATAGTCCACCACTCTCTGCATATCAGTTCACCGAAATTCTCATTAATCACCCAATTGATGTATAACTGCAATTTTTAAACCAAGTGGTCAACTTTTTGGCGCAACACTTGCTTACGTTTGAAGACAAAGCAAAAACCTTACAATGATCGGCTTGAACCCCGCCATGCAAAAAAGAAACTCTCTCTATATTTTTTACAGCTGTGTACTCGTCGCCTTCCTGTCGAACGCGCATGCATCCAGCGCACAGCCTGTCATCTTCGATACCGATATGGCCATTGATGACTGGTCCGCACTGCTGGTACTGGCGATGCATGACGATTTGGAGCTGGTCGCCGTTACCAGCAATGGCGCCGGCGAGACCCGCTGCGCCCCGGCCATGAAAAACATCGCGGCGCTGCTCGATCTGACTCCCGCTGGTGACGTACAGATAGCCTGCGGCGATGACTACCCGATGGATGGCTACTTCGCCTTCCCTGAACCCTGGCGGCAGCAGGCGGATACCCTGTCGGGCATCACACTGCCCGACAGCGCACGCCCCACCAGCGAAGAGCACGCGGTGGAAGTCATACATACCGCCCTCGACAGCAGCGGTCAAAAAACCGTACTGGTCGCGACCGGCAGCCTGACCAATATCGCCCAGTGGCTGGAAAAATATCCCGGTGACACCAACAAGGTACAGCGACTGGTCATCATGGGCGGCGCCTTTGAGGCTCCGGGAAATATCATCGTACCGGGGTTTACCGACAATCACCCCAACACGGAAGCGGAATGGAATATCTTCGTGGATCCCGAAGCCGCCGCCCAGGTATTCGCCTCGGGACTATCCATAGAGGTAGTGGGACTGGATGTCACCAATCAGGTCAAGGTAACGAAGGCCTTTGCGCGCGACTTCAAGGCGGTGGCAAAAACCCAGGCAGCGCAGTTCTGGGATGCAGTGCTCGATGACAACGACTGGTTTATCGAATCCGGTGAATATTATTTCTGGGACGTACTGGCCGCGCTGGTAGCACTGGACCCATCCTTCTGCAAAGGTGACCTGGCGCCGGTCACGGTCAGCGTGGAGGCAGGCGCTCCCTGGCAACCCTCCTCGCTGCGCTCCATCCCCGACACCACCGCCAACGGAGCCGAACGTCGGCACCTGGACGCCAGGAAGAGCGGCATTACCCGCGTTGGCGGCGATAATCCTGCGGTTAAAATCTGCCGGGATACCGACGCCAATCGAGCCTTCCGACTATTTACCCATACCCTCAACCAAGGCTGACGGCTGGGGGGCTTCGAGTCCCACCCCGGCGAGAATCGAACGGCTGAGAAAATCTGCGATGCGGTCGATCATCGACCGCTCGTATTCAGCTCGATTCAGGATTGTCAGCACCTGTGCCTCGAAATCCGCATAGTGCTGCGTTGAAGACCAGATCAGAAAAATCAGGTGGTAGGGATCCACCGGAGCCATTTTTCCGGCAGCCACCCAGGCCTCTATTACCGCCGCCTTTTTTCTCATCCATGGGCGCAGGTCATTACGCAGATAATCCTTCAAGTGCGGCGCCCCCTGAATAATTTCCATTGCAAACAGCTTGGAGGACTGTGGGTGGGAATAAGACAACTGTACTTTACGACGAATAAAGCGATCCAGTACCTCGGCAGGATCATCCTCCGCGCGCAGCTCATCAAAATAATCATTCCAAAGCACAATGATTTCTTCCAGTACCGCCACATAGAGATTGGACTTGGTCTTGAAGTAATAGTGCACATTGGCCTTGGGCAATTCTGCGCGATCCGCAATGGCCTGAATACTGGCCCCGGCAAATCCCTTCAGAACAAACTCTTCTCGTGCAGCACCCAGTATCCGCTCAAGGTTCTGGTCGCGGATCTTACCGCGCCGATAGCTTCTTTTTGTTTCCGCGAAATTGTCAGCCATTAATATCAACCGTGTTTAAAAGTCGCTGAAGTTGTCTATCGCGACAAGATTATCTAGCGCCGATTCAATAACGCAACTTGTGTGCCAGCAACCTCCAGAACATAAGAACAGACCCGCTCCACAAAAACCTGTCCACTTGGCCAGCTTTTTGCTTAACCATTATTCATCGGATGCAAGCCTTCCTGATTGGGTAAAAACTGCTGGAGCCTGTGTTGAAATTTATTCTGAATCACGATCTTGTCGAGGAAACGGCGCCCGCCGCAGACACCACGCTGCTGCGCTACCTGCGGGAGTCACAGCGCCTGTGTGGCACAAAGGAGGGCTGCGCTTCGGGAGACTGCGGCGCATGTACCGTACTGTTGGGGCAACTCAAAGGCGAGCGTATCCACTACCGCACCGTCAACGCCTGTATTACCCCCCTCGCCGCAGCCAACCGCCGCCACCTTGTCACCATCGAGGCCCTTGGCAGTGGTGGCAAACTCCACCCCGCGCAACAGGAAATACTGGATAACCACGGATCCCAGTGTGGTTTCTGTACCCCGGGATTTGTCATGTCCCTGGCCGGTCTCCATCAGCAATTACTTGCGGGCGATTGTCTGCAAACGGATCGCGCGCAGGTCTGCGAGGCAGTTTCCGGCAACCTGTGCCGATGCACCGGCTACAGGCCCATCATCGACGCTGGACTGAAAATGGTGCAAACACTGGACGAGACGCACCGTCTCGATGCACGGATCCTTATCGAACAACTGGCCAGTATCGCCGAAGCACATACAACACCGTATTACCTCCAACCAAAGAGCCGCGAGGAGCTTGAAAAGGCGATCGCCAGCAACCCGGACGCGCGCCTGATCGCCGGTGGCACCGACCTGCTACTGGAAGTTACCCAGCAGTGTCGGCCAATAAAAAAAATGATTGATCTCTCGGGCGTGAAAGAGCTGCACCGCATTGAGGAACGTAAAGGTTTCATCCACTTGGGCGCTGCACTGACATATCGGGACCTGGAAACTTTCTTTGCCGAGCGCTCTTCCAGAATCAGTGCGCTGCTTGAACGCATCGGCTCACGCCAGATCCGCAACCGCGGCACCTTGGGCGGCAATATCGCCAATGCCTCCCCCATTGCAGACCTGCCGCCGTTGCTACTGGCACTGGATGCCTGCGTCACCCTGGCCGACAGTCGCGGGGATGAACGTGAAATGCCACTGGCGGATTTTTACAAGGGTTATAAGGCTACGGCCTTGGAGAGTGGTCAGTACCTGGCCAAGGTCAGCTTCCCGGCCAACGCCCTTAATGACTTCCATTGGCTTTACAAAGTCAGCAAGCGCCGTGAGGACGACATCTCCGCCGTGATGGCGGCCATCCGCCTGCGCACGAACAAAAGCAATGGAAGTGGAAACGATGAGGTGTTTAGCGAAGTCCGTATCGCCTTCGGCGGAATGGCGGCTACGCCAGTGCGCGTGGCGAAGGCAGAATTGGCGCTGCTCGGTCAGGCGCCACAAGATGAAAGTGCACTTGAAGCCGCAGTGACTGCCATCGCCGAAGCCCTGCTCCCCATTGGCGATGTGCGCGCCAGTGCAGAATACCGATTACAGGTAGCGCAAAACTTGTTGCGTACTGCCTGGCAAACTTTCAATCGTGAAAAAAGTGAGAACAGCGCACCGGAGACCCTCCATGCGTAGACTGCAACAAGCGCTTGAGCACGCTGAAAAAAATGGTTCACGAAGCCGGGAAGCAGTCGCTCACGAATCCGCATTGAAGCACGTGACCGGCCGAGCACAGTATCTGGACGATATCCCCGAGTGGCCAGACATGCTGCACGTCGCCACTGTGGGCTCTGAACAGGCTTGCGCGCTGATTGAACACATCGATCTCGAAGCCGCGCGACGTGCGTCCGGTGTTGTTGATGTCATTATTCAGGCAGATATCCCGGGCAGTGCCGACGTGTCCCCTGTATTCGGCGGCGATGTGTTGCTCGCAGGCGAGCGCGTCGACTACATGGGACAGCCGGTGGTGGCCATCGCGGCCACCAGCCTCGAAGCTGCCCGCCAGGCAGGCAAACTGGTAAAAATCCACTACCGCGCACAATCGCCGCGACTATCGGTGCAGGAGGCACTGAAGCACGAGGAATTCGTACTTCCGAGCCACACCATTGCCAGTGGCGATGCAGGCACCGCCATTGCCAACGCCAACCAGCAACTGCAAGGCGAGCTTTACTTGCGCGGCCAGGAGCACTTTTACCTGGAGGGGCAGATCAGCATCGCGCAGCCCAATGAAGATGGCGGTGTACGCGTTTACAGCTCGTCCCAGCATCCGGCCGAGGTCCAGAAACTGGTGGCCCAGGTACTGGGGGTTCCACTGCACCTGGTACAGGCAGAAGTGCGACGTATGGGCGGCGCCTTCGGCGGCAAGGAATCCCAGGCTGCCGCGCTGGCCTGTATGGCCGCGGTGTTCGCGGTGCGCAACCAGCGCCCGGTGAAGTATCGCATGCCGCGCCGCGACGATATGACCCAAACTGGCAAGCGCCACGACTTCTGGAACCAATATCGCGTCGGCTTCGATAGCGACGGCATCATTCGCGGTGTCGAAATGGACCTTGCGGGCCTTTGTGGCCATAGCGCCGACCTGTCCGACGGCGTCGTCGACCGTGCCATGTTCCATGCGGATAACGCTTATTTTTATGAGTCCGCACGTATCAGCGGCCACCGCTGTCGCACCAACACTGTCTCCAATACGGCGTTCCGTGGCTTCGGTGGTCCGCAGGGCATGATCACAGCCGAAGCCATACTGGACGATATCGCCCGCACCGTCGGCGCAGATCCACTGGATATCCGCAAGCGCAACCTCTATCACGCTGACAGAAATACCACCCCCTACGGCCAGGCGCTGGAGGAGGAAGTTCTGCCCCAGCTGATCGAGCAACTGGAACAGACCGCGGACTACCGTGCCCGGCGTGAACAGATCCGCGCTTTCAATAAATCCAGCCCCCAGATTAAAAAAGGGCTGGCGCTCACACCGGTGAAATTCGGTATTTCTTTTACCTCCAAACACCTGAACCAGGCCGGTGCACTGCTGCATATTTATGCCGACGGCAGTATTCACATCAGCCATGGCGGTACCGAAATGGGGCAGGGCCTGCATACCAAGATCGCACAGATCGTCGCGCGCGGATTCGGCGTAGACCTGGAGCGGGTACGTGTAGCAGCCACCGCCACTGACCAGGTGCCCAACGCCTCCCCTACCGCGGCTTCCGCCGGTACAGACCTGAACGGTATGGCGGCACTGAACGCGGTCGATATTCTGAAACGGCGCCTGCTGACCTTTGCCGCCGAGAACTACGGTGCGGATATCGAACGTATCAGTATCCGCGACGACCACTGCTGGATCGGGGAACGCGCGATACCATTTGCCGAACTGGTCAAGGGTGCCTATATGAATCGCATCTCCCTGTCCGCAACCGGTTTCTACCGCACCCCGAAAATCGGCTACGACCGCGCCGCCGCCCGTGGCCGCCCCTTCCTGTACTTCGCCAACGGCGCAGCGGCCTCGGAAGTGGAAGTGGATTTGTCTACCGGCGAATACCGGGTAACACGAGTGGATATCCTTCACGACGTAGGCGAGTCACTGAATCCAGCGATCGATCTCGGTCAGGTAGAAGGCGGCTTCGTTCAGGGCATGGGCTGGGTCACCAGTGAAGAATTACTGTGGAATGATCAGGGGCGAATCATTTCCGACAGCCCGGCCAACTACAAGATTCCCACCGCCGGCGATGTGCCGGAAATCTTTAACGTGGATTTTTTCCAAAGGCCGAATGCGGAAGAGACGGTCTACCGCTCCAAAGCGGTGGGAGAGCCGCCTTTAATGCTGGCCATCTCCGTCTGGTGCGCCCTGCGCGACGCCTGTGCCAGTCTCGCCGCGTATCGCTACAGCCCTCCCCTCGGCGTACCTGCTACGCCGGAGCAGGTCTATTTCTGCGCACGCGCGGCAAAAGACTTTTCCGAGGCAAAATCGTGATCAGCAAAACGCCCTGGTTCGAAGCCGCTGCCGACCGCCGCCATCGAGGCCAGCCCTGGGTCCTGGCCACCGTATTGAGCACCCAGGGTTCGGCCCCTCGTAATAGCGGAACCAAAATGGTGATTGATGCCCGCAGCAGCGCTGACACACTTGGGGGCGGCCAACTGGAATTCCTGGTGATCGCCCGCGCCCGCGAACTGATCAGTGATGGCCGCGAGCGACAACTGCTGGAACACTTTCCCCTGTCATCCCGCGCAGGCCAGTGCTGCGGCGGCAGTGTCACCGTATTGCTGGAATGCTTCGCCGGTGCAGAATTGCAATTGCATATTTTCGGTGCCGGTCACGTAGCCCGCGCGCTGCTCCCGGTACTGGCACCGTTGGAGTGGCAATTGCACTGCATCGACAACCGAGCCGAATTGCTGGAGGACGATCTGGACGGTCGTGTACACAACCACTTCCTCACCGACCCGGTGGCTCATATCTCCCGGATGAACCCCGGCGCCTTTGTCCTGATCCTGACTCAGGATCACGCGCTCGACTACCGACTGCTCAGCGCGCTACTCGATCGCGACGACTGTGCCTACCTCGGAATGATTGGCTCACGCACCAAAGCCCAGCGATTTCGCCGCCGGCTTGCCGGCGATGGCTTTATTCAGGGACAGGTCGACAAGTTTTATTCTCCGGTCGGCCTGTCAGAAGTGCCGGGAAAAAAACCCGCGGAAGTGGCGATCTCCATCGCCGCACAGCTGCTGGCGGAAAAACACCGGCTCACCGCCAGCGAGGAACAGAAATCCACCGGAATCAACTGGAAAACCCTGCGCGAGAGCCTGAATAGCAACCTCACCGCAAGCGGGAACAGTACTAAAGTACGAAAGAGAGAAACATCGTGACACCACACACGCTCAATCAATTCAACCAGCTTGCACCGGAGCAACAACGTGCCCTCTTACTGGACTGCTGCCATAGCAGCCGCTGGGCAGAGAGGCTGCTGGAACTGGGCCCGGTCAGAAGCGTTGGGCAAATCCAGAACCGCGCATTCAAAGCCTGGAGCAAACTCCAAGAAACTGACTACCTGGAAGCATTTGCCGCGCACCCACGTATCGGCGACCTGCAGCGGCTGAAGGAAAAATTCGCCCGTTCGGAACAAGGCCAGGTAGCCCATGCAGACGAAACCACGCTGAAAGAGCTACAGCAGCTGAACGACGCCTATTTTGAAAAGTTCGGGTTTATTTTCATTATCTGTGCCACGGGAAAATCTGCCCGGGAAATGCTCGCCGCAATAAAATCCCGTATCAGCAATAGCCGCGAACAGGAAATAGGTAACGCCGCAGCCGAACAGGAAAAAATAACCCGGCTGCGGCTGGAAAACTTATTCGCTGTACAGCCTGACCAGTAACTCAGGAATAAGGGAAACGCTATGCAAAAAGCCCCGATCACCACCCACGTCCTTGATCTGCATCAGGGCCAGCCCGCTGCTGGCATCATCGTGGAGCTCTACTGCGCTGATGAACCCATTGCCGTAGCGAAGACCGATAGCGACGGACGCATCCAGAAATGGGACAACACCTTCGAGCTGATATCCGAACACTGGACCCTCGTATTCCGCTTGCTCCCCTGGTTCAAGCAAAGAGGAGAAGAGTGTTTTTTTCCAACAGCAACGCTGGAATTCAGTATTTCCGACTGCACACGTCATTACCATCTCCCATTGTTGCTGAGTCAATACGGCTACACCACCTACCGAGGAAGCTGAAAAGTCGAGTTGATATTTAGCAGCAATCATAAAGTTATCGGGAGGACGCCGAATTGAACCAGACACTATTGCGTAGCCGTATCATCCACTTTCGCGACGATGTGACCGGCTCCCCGGACACGGCACTGGAATACATCGAGGATGGCGTAATCGGCTTCGCCGACGGTCGCATCACCCTGCTCGAAGATGCACGCCGTGCCGAGAGACAGGGCCTGGACCTGAGCACTGCCGAGCACAGACCGGAGGCGCTGGTTACCAGTGGTTTTATTGATGCCCATGTGCACGCGCCCCAGCTTGGGGTGATGGGCAGCTACGGTGAAAAGCTGCTGGACTGGCTACACAAATACACCTTCCCCACGGAGCTGCAATTTGCCGATGAGCAAATTTCACAACAAAACGCCGAGTTTTTTATCGACGCCCTGCTCAACTGTGGCACCACCAGCGCCATGGTATTTACCACCAGTTTTGCCCACAGCACCGAGCACCTGTTCCAGGCCGCCGAACGCGCCGGAATGCGACTGATTGCTGGCAAAGTATTGATGGACCGCAATGCCCCCGACGGGCTACTGGATACCCCTGAACGCGCTCTGCACGAATCCGCAGCCCTGATTGAAAAATGGCATGGACGCGGGCGACTCGGCTACGCCGTCACCCCTCGCTTTGCCGGTACCTCCAGCCGCGCACAACTGAGTGTGGCGGGGCAGCTTTTGCGGGATTACCCTGACCTGTGGATGCAGACGCATCTGAGCGAAAACCTCGAAGAAATTGCCTGGACCGCGAGCCTTTTCCCCGAGGCCAGTGACTATCTGAACACTTACGAAAGGTTCGGCCTTCACGGTGCGCGCAGTATCTACGCCCACTGCATTCACTTAAGTGGATCCGAGCAGCAGCGTCTCGCAGATGCCGGCGCATCCGTCGCTTTCTGCCCTTCTTCCAACCTGTTTCTCGGCAGCGGCTTGCTGAAGCTGCAAAAACTGCGCGAACGCAACATTCCAGTGGCGCTGGCTACCGACGTGGGCGCCGGTACCAGTCTGTGCCAGCTGCGGAGCATGGGTGAGGCCTACAAGGTGTGCCAGCTGAGAGACTATCCCCTGTGCGCCGCAGACGCTTTCTACATGACCACACTCGGCGCCGCCCGCGCGCTACACCAGGAAAAACACATAGGCAACCTGATGCCTGGCAAGGAAGCAGACCTGTTACTGCTGAATGGCAACAGGGAACCACTACTGCGCGAACGACTGCGTCATTGCCGCAATATCCGCGAGGAACTGTTTGCCTATATGACGATAGGAGATGAACGCACTATCGAACGTACTTATGTAGCAGGCAAGCTGGCAAGAAAAGTCGAGGGGGTACATGCAGACCCTGGTCACCGAGCGCCCCAGGATAGGGCCTCCGCGGCGGCTCTCGCTGGCTAGATACCCAGTACCGGCACAGGCCTGTGTCTCCAACCAAAATAAAAAAGAGATCGCTGATGGAAACCCTGCTTTACGACTGGTTCAACCTGTTATTTCGCATGCTCCATGTCATTGCTGCCATCGCCTGGATAGGTGCATCCTTCTATTTCGTTTGGCTGGATAACAGCCTTGAAACACCAGACCGCGAGGGTAAGGCCCGGGGACTCGCCGGCGGCCTGTGGGCATTTCACGGTGGCGGCATCTACCAGGTCAGCAAATACAAGCTGGCGCCACCCGCCATGCCTGAGCGCCTGCACTGGTTCAAGTGGGAGGCTTATACCACCTGGATCAGTGGCGCGTTATTACTGACGCTGATGTACTACGGACGCGCAGATCTGTATCTGTGGCAACAGGGAAAATGGGCGGCCACGCCTACCGCGGCTATCGCGGCGAGCATACTGTATCTCGCCGCCGGTCTGCTCTGCTACGAACTTATGTTCCGCTTACTGCGCCCGTACAGCCGTCAACTATTCAGCGGACTATTACTTTTGTTGATCACTATGGCCTGCTGGTTGGCAAGCCAACTGTTTAGCGACCGTGCGGCATTCCTGCAAGTAGGCGCCTTGCTGGCCACCATCATGGCCGGCAATGTATTTTTCGGCATTATCCCTGCGCAGAAACGTTTTATTCGTGCGCTTGACGCCGGCGAGGAACCCGCTGAAGCGCCAATGCTGGCTGCCAAGCATCGCTCGGTGCACAACAACTATTTCACACTGCCTGTAGTGTTCTGCATGCTCAGCAACCACTACCCTTTTCTCTACGGCCACCACTTCAACTGGCTGGCGTTGATCGCTATCGTTGCCCTTGGGGCCTACGTCCGCCACTTTTTCAATCTCCGCCACCGTGGTCAGTTGCAGTTCCAGATCCCCGCGGTCGCAGCCGCGGGCTGCCTGCTATTGGCGCTGGGTCTGGTCCAGACTCAAAAAAACATCGGCGAGCCAAACGAAGCCACTGCAAGCACATCCTCCCGAGAACCCAATGGTTCCCCCATGCACCTGATAGAAACCCACTGCCAGGGCTGTCATTCCTCCACGCCCTCTCAGCCCGGCTTTAGTGCACCCCCAATGGGACTCGCGCTGGATACCCAACAGCAAGTTGAGGCTGCGCGAAATAGAATTCTGCCAACGCTACACAGCCAATATATGCCATTGGGCAATATCACCGGCATGAGTAACGGGGAACGTGCAGAATTGATCGCCGCACTCGAAAATGAAAAAAGCATGATGTTAACCGAAGACTGAAATCCAGCAGCGCACTCTTCTATAAAAATGCACCACAAACTGTCACATACGCACGTTAATGTGGCATCCAACACCTGCTTTATCCCATTTAGAAATTCCCCCTTGACCCGGGCGAAAAGCATTTTTAAAGTTGACCAACTGATCAGGTTAAAAATCTGATCAGTTCCCTTTATACAGTCCCAAATAAACTTCGCATTTGCCTGCGGATGAGTCGGTACCCGGGCAGAAGTGGAAGGCTTGCCCTCAAAGCGAGTGCACAGCCGACCAGCTGTAGTGGTAACCAGGCGGGAGCCCTAGTCGTCCACACAGTAAATTCTGTAACCACGCACTGGTGGTCCCGAAAATTTATCCTCAGGAAAATCGCAATGAACAAAAAACTAAGTGTTTTTGTATTATTAGCGGCATTGAGTCCGTGGGCGAATGCCGATGTAGAAAATGGAAACTTTGAAAACTGGACGAATGGCAGCCCGAACGGCTGGACTACGATCGATTCCGGCATTGACGTCAACCAGACGACGTCCAATGTATATAGCGGTAGTTCGGCTGCATCAGTAAGAGTGACAACCGGTACTCAGTCATCAACAGATCTCCGCCAGACCGTCAGTGTCAGTGCCGGCCAGACCTATAATTTCTCTGTATGGGTCCGACATACTGAGGGCAGCGTTGCCGCTCGACTTTATGTCAATGGCTACCGGGATTACACCAACTATTCACAGACCGGCCAGTGGCAGCAGCTCAGCTATAGTTTTACCGCCAGTGGCAGCGGCACTATCGAGGTAGGGCTGCGCTTTTACGATCGATCCGGATTCGACGGCTCGGAGGTAGTCTATGTGGACGCATTCGAGCCCACGAACACCAGTGGCGGAGGATCGAGCGGTGGCTCCAGCAGCGGCGGCTCTGGTAGCAGCAGCTCCAGTGGTGGCGGCAGTTACTACAATTCCGCAAATGGCCTGAGCGGCTACTCACTGAAAACCGCACTTTACAATATCATTCGCGGGCACAGCACCCGCAGCTACGGAGACCTGTGGGATTTCTATGCTAGCAGTGACCGGGACTATTACTACGAATACGATGGCTCCATCATAGATATCTACTCCGAGAATCCCGGCGGTAGTGATCCTTATAACTACACCGCAATCAATGACCAGTGTGGAAACTACAGCGGCGAAGGCGATTGTTACAACCGCGAGCATAGTTTCCCACGCGCCTGGTTTGGCGGCGCAGTAGCACCAATGAATACCGACGTGCACCACATTTTTGCATCCGATGGCTACGTCAACGCCATGCGTAACAGCTATCCTTTTGGCGAAGTGGCCACCACCAGTGCCATATCCAGCAATGGCAGCAAGCTCGGCAGCGGCCAGTCCAGCCAGGGCTATACCGGCACGGTGTTCGAGCCCATCGATAAATTCAAGGGAGACCTGGCCAGAGCGTATTTTTACATGGCAACGCGCTACCAGAATGTAATTGCCGGCTGGGAGAACAACAGCAGTTACGGCAACGCCATGCTCAATGGCTCCAGCAACCAGGTATTCGAGAACTGGGCGCTCCAGCTACTGATCGACTGGCACAACGCAGACCCGGTAAGCCAGTGGGAAATTGATCGCAACAATGCCGCCTACAACTTCCAGGGCAATCGCAATCCATTTATTGATCACCCGGAATATGTGCAGTCTATCTGGGGCCAGTAATACTTTTCACTGGAGGTTACCTACCTGACAAATCAAGGGCACCTCCTGTAATGGCTTGTCGGCGAAATTACTTCGCCGGCGAGCTTTCCCTAACTCCCCATAACGCACCATCAACTGTCATGTATGCACGTTAATGTGGCACCCAACACCTGCTTTCCCCCGTTTGAAAATTTACCCTTGACCCAGGTAGAAAGCATTTTTAAAGTTGACCGACTGATCAGGTTTAAATCCTTTTCAGTTCCTTTTTACAGTTCCAAATAAGCTTCGCATTTGCCTGCGGATGAATCCGTACCCGGGCAGAAGTGGAAAGTGTGCACCCATACGTTGTGAGCGTGCGCACTGACCAGCTGTAGTGGTAGCCAGGCGGGAGCCAAAGTAGTCCACGCAGTAAACTCTGCAACCGCTGACTGCTGGTCCCCGGAAACCGATTCTCAGGATAACTGCAATGAAGAAACATCTAAGTGTATTTTTACTTTTTGCGGCATTCGGCCAGCTGGCCAATGCCGATATGATAAACGGCGATTTTGAAGGCTGGACCAGCGGCAACCCGGATGGCTGGACAACGATCGATGCAGGCATCGAGGTCAGTCAGACAACGTCCGTAGTTTACAGCGGCAGCTCGGCGGCAGCGGTAAATGTATTGACCGGTACCCAGTCGTCAACGGATCTGCGCCAGGCGATCGCTGTTAGCGCCGGCCAGATCTATGAGTTTTCTGTCTGGGTATATCACACTGAGGGCCAGATCGCTGCGCGCCTCTATGTGAACGATTATCTCGATTACAGTGACTACTCACTGACCGACCAGTGGCAAAAGCTCAGCTACCGCTATACCGCCATTGCGGATGGGAACATCGAGGTAGGCTTACGCTTTTACGACCAATCCGGATTCGACGGCTCGGAAGTGGTCTATGTGGATGCTTTTGAATCGTCTCTTGGTGACGGAACGGGTGGTAGTTCCAGTAGTAGTTCCAGCAGCAGTAGCTCCGGGGGCAGCAGCTCCAGCAGCAGTAGCTCTGGGGGCAGTAGCAGCTCAAGTGGCAGTAGTTCGGGGGCAGGCAGCTCAAGCGGCGGTGGAAGCTACTACGATTCCGCCGCTGGTATGAGTGGCTATTCCCTTAAAACGGCCCTTTACAACATCATCCAGGGCCATAGCGAACGCAGTTACGGTGAATTGTGGAGTTTCTACGCGGCCACCGATCTGGATTATTACTTCGAGAACGATGGGTCCATTATTGATATCTACTCAGAAAACCCCAACGGCAGTGACTCCTACAATTACACGCCCGTAGTCAACCAATGTGGGAACTACCGTAGCGAAGGCGATTGCTACAACCGCGAACACAGCTTTCCACGCGCTTGGTTTGGCGGTGCCATAGCGCCAATGAATACCGACGTGCACCATATTTTCGCCTCCGATGGTTATGTCAACGCTATGCGCGGCAGTTACCCTTTTGGTGAAGTAGCCAGTATCAGTGCCATTTCCAGCAATGGCAGCAAACTTGGCAATGGGCAGTACAGCCAGGGATATACCGGTACAGTATTTGAACCCATTGATGCGTTCAAGGGAGACATCGCCAGGGCATATTTCTATATGGCCACTCGCTACCAGGATGTGATCGCGGACTGGGAAAACAATAGCGACTACGGTGACGCTATGCTGGATGGATCCAGCGACCAGGTTTTTGAATGCTGGGCCATTCGTTTATTGATCGACTGGCACAACGCCGATCCGGTAAGCCCGTGGGAAATGGACCGGAATGAAGCAGCCTATTATTTCCAGGGTAATCGCAATCCATTTATTGATCACCCTGAGTATGTGTGGGCGATTTGGGGAAGCGATCATCCCTATACGCATCACAAGAAGAAAAAACACAAAACAAATTGCCTGCAGCCTCAGGCAAAGGTTCACAGGCAAAAAAAATGGAAAATATAAAGTTACCCGCGATTCAGATTTGGAATCTGATCCGCTCAACTAGTACAGCCACCACGTAACTTTATATTCGTCTGTCAGTGATTCCCCACGCGGGCAGCAGTACCGGCGTCAATCGCCGTGGGGAATCCAGATATTCTTGACCCGGCAGGCCTCGCGCAGAAAGTGTCGTCCTTCGCCCTCATCACGGGAAAACCAATCGGGGAATTTCCCGCGGTTTACCCAGGTGTGAGCAAGGGACGGCGCCGAGGCCTGTTCAACCCGCACGCTGCCCTCAGCACTACCGAAATACCAGACACCATCTACCTGCTTGTGAGCGGCGAGAACCTCTACCAAGTCATCGCGGGCACCAGTGACAATATTGACCACACCGGCGGGGATACCGGAAGACTCCAGTAACAGTGTGAGCATGCGCTGGTAGTCCGCCCTGCTCGGGGCGTTCCTTTCAGACGCAACCAGCACCACGCGATTACCCACAGCCAGCGCCGGTGCCAACAGGGCAACCGGAGCCAGCAGTGGCAGATGATCCGGGCAGCCAACAGCAATCACCCCGACGGCTTCATTGACCGCAAGTGCCGCGCCGGACCGCTCGTACTGGCGCACTGCACCGTCGTATTTGTCAGCCCAGGCGGCATAGGAGAACAGACGCTCAACGCTTGCGTCAATTTCTCGCCTTGCGGCCTCCTCGGAAACCCCAGTGAATTGTGCAAGATACCAGCAGAATTCCTCTTTCCGCTCACTCAGGTTTTCCGCCATATGGTTGAGAACCCGCGCGCGGCTGAAACCGCTGTCGCGAGTCCAGTCTCCAGCCCTCACGGCCGCACTCACTGCGCGGGGAATATCTGCCTGGTGGCCACCTTCAATACGGACAATGGGTGGCAAGTCTCCAATTGATGCGGTACGGGTCGCCTTTGTGGATGGCGCACTGTTTAAGGCCATATCGCCCCGGGAAAATTCAATCGGGGATCGCAGAGCTTTTTCTACCGTCTCGCGACCACTGCCCAGATCAAATGGATTACTGTCGTTAATCCAGACAGTAGCCGCATTAAGCTGTGAGGCCACATCTAACGCGCGGTTGATGTTTTCCGACCAAATGCTGGCCGCCATGCTGCGGCCACTGCCGTCGGCGAGTTCCAGCGCCTCGGAAAGCAGGCGGAAACCGGTCACGCTCAATAACAGCCCGAAATCATCTCCGCTGACAAAGGCTTCATTCCGCTGGACAATGCTCGCTAAGCTGGCGGGATCGATATTGGCCCCCAGATCCGTATTGGCATCCAATGGATTTCCCGTGCGCAGTTTTCCCACACGCGCGTGGATTTTATCCAGCGCCCGAGATTCAACCCCTTCCTGTAGCAGCAGTTGCACACCGGCCCCACAGGGTTCGACTCGATTGCACAGAACGGTTTCCACCAGTTCCTCGACGGCACTATCCAGATCCGCATCTTCGAAAATAATAAATGGAAGTTTGCGGTCAAGGTTCAGGTTCAACGTTTTGCCGGTACCGGCGGTGCGACTGCGTATATCACTCCCCACAGCGATGGAGCCGGTAAAATCGATCTGGTCGACATTGGGATGATCCACTAGATATTCACCCGTTGCGGCGCCGCCGGTAACAATATTGACCACCCCCGGCGGCAGGCCGATTTCCTCGCACAGACCAGCAAACAATAGCGCGCTGAGGCTGGTATGCAGCGACGGCTTCAGCACGATGCAATTGCCAGCCGCCAAAGCAGGAGCCATTTTTTGTACGGCCGACAACAACGGATAACCCGAGGCAACGATCAGTCCCGAGACGCCTAATGCGCTCCGCCCGGGGAACTCCACGTCAAATAACTGTGCCCGTCCCGTTTGGTGATGGAAGTGGCGAATGGCGAGGGGAATATCAAATTCGCTGCTTTCGCGGATCGGCTTGCCGCTGTCGAGGGATTCCAGAACAGCAAATTCCCCTGCGCGCTTCTGCAATTCCTGCGTGAGCGCGTAAAGATAGCGAGCGCGACCATGGCCGCCGAGTTTTTCCCAGGCGGGCTGTGCGGTCCGTGCGGCCTTGACCGCGATGTCCACATCGCCGCTGCCGGCAACCGCAATCTTTGCCAGAAGTTTTCCGTTGACCGGATTGACACTGTCCAGCGTTTCCGCCGACGTAACCCACTGACCACTGATAAACAGCCCGAAGCCGTCCCGGCGATTTTCCAGCCAGCTATCGACTTTCAGCGTACTCTCAGGAGCGGGACCATAGTTCATAGTGTTAAAAATTTCCGCGACCTGCATTAAGTTGGCCTCCACTGTGTTGACCTTCGGCTATTAATAGCCTGCGTGCGGACTGCTGGATTGCACCGCGCCATCCCCCTGCGACAGCTGTCGCTCGATATCCCCAAGCAGACTGGAGGCACCAAAGCGGAACAACATCGGCGTTAACCAGTCGTCACCCAACTCCTCTTTCACCAGCACCAGAAAATTGAGGGCGTCTTTCGCCGTGGAGATACCGCCAGCGGGTTTGAAACCAACACGGTAGCCAGTCAGCGCTTCATAGTCCCGAATGGCCCGCAGCATCACCAGGCTCACCGGCAACGTCGCATTGGTGGACTCCATACCGGTGGAGGTTTTGATAAAGTCGCTGCCGGCCATCATGGCTACCATGGATGCCCTGGCAATATTGTTGAGGTTGTCCAGCTCGCCGGTGGAAAGAATGGTTTTCATGCGCGCACTGCCACAGGCCGTGCGAAAGGTCCGCACCTCGCTATAAAGGGATTCCCAATCGCCGTTCAGCACAAGGGCGCGGGTAATCACAATATCGATCTCTCGTGCACCGGCAGCTACCGATGCAACGATTTCTGCAACGCGGGTTTCCATGGGTGCGAGGCCCGCGGGAAAACCGGTAGACACGGCGGCTACGGGAATGCCGCTGCCTTCCAGCGCAGCTACCGCCGTTTCCACCATCTGGTGGTAGACGCAGACCGCTCCGGTGGTGAGCTGCAACGATTCAACATCCAGCGCCTTTTGCAACGCAGGCGCCAGTGGTGCGCGCGCTTTGGCACAGAGCCGGCGCACTTTACCCGGCGTATCCTGACCGGACAGGGTAGTCAAATCAATACAGCTAATTGCTTTCAATAGCCACGCGGTTTGCCAGCTATCTTTCAGTGTCCGTCGCGCAGCCAATGACGCGATTCGACGCTCAACCGCTCTTCGGTTTACACGGATATCCGCCAGCCAATCGGGAATATACGGAACACCCGGATTGGCGAGATGCTCCTGTTCAGAGACGGGCTCCATCCTCTGATTCATCAGTTTTCCCATCCGTCCGGATTCAGTTGTGGGTAACAAGAGTTGCCGTTATCAAGAGCAGGCAGCTGGAAATGTTCGGCAAGCGTCTGGCCGATATCCGCAAAACTGTGTCGCCGCCCAAGGCTCCCCGCAGTGACGCCAGGACCAAAGAAGAGCGCGGGAATATGCTCCCGGGTGTGATCGCTGCCGGGCATAGTGGTATCGCATCCGTGATCGGCGGTAATTACCGCGATATCGCCGGGGCGAAGTATCGCCAGCAGTTCCGGTATACGGCGGTCCATTTCCTCCAGCGCGGCAGCGTAACCGGGTAAATCGCGGCGGTGACCATAGAGAGTGTCGAAATCGACAAAGTTGGTGAACACCAGTGTCGGTTTTTGCGGGCGTTCACGGGCTGCATCAAGTGTTGCATCGAATAAAGCCATATTGCCGTGCGCCTTGATACAGCGCCCTATTCCCCGCCCGGCAAAAATATCGTTGATTTTGCCAACCGCCACCACTTCGCCACCGTTTTCCTGCAGGCAATCCAACAACGTGGCGCCGTGTGGCGGTGTCGTGTAATCGCGACGGTTACCCGTGCGCACAAAGGTGTCGGCACTATCGCCGACAAAAGGCCGCGCGATCACCCGACCGACATTCAGTGGATCCACCAATGCACGGGCAGCCTTACACAATGCCAGCAGGCGATCCAGACCAAAATGCACTTCATGGGCAGCGATCTGCAATACCGAATCCGCCGAGGTATAGACAATCGGCATACCACTGCGAACATGCTCTTCACCCAATTCCCGTAGAATCGTCGTGCCGGAAGCATGGCAGTTGCCAAGGATACCGGGCAAACGACCGCGGCGGATAAGCTCATCAGTCAGTGACACAGGGAAAGCGGGAACGGTATTGGGAAAACACGTCCAGTCGAATGTTACCGGCAGCCCGGCGATTTCCCAGTGGCCGCTGGGCGTATCCTTGCCGGCACTGATCTCGGCGCAATATCCATAACCGCCGACAACCGACGAGGGTAGCTCAAGGCCTTCGGCAATGTTACCACTACTCTCTTTCAGGGCGTGCCCCAACCCGAGTCGCAGCATGTTGGGAATGCTCAACGGACCTCGACGCAGCCCTTCCCGGTCGCCCTGCCCGCGGCTGCAACCCATCGCGATATGCCCGAGAGTATTAGCGCCGGCATCACCAAAATGATCGGCGTCGGCGGTTGCGCCGATGCCGAGGGAGTCCATCACCAGAATAAACGCACGCGGGATACTCTCTGCTGCATTGGACTCATTCCCGGCAAGTTGCGTCTCCGACATATCAGTTTTTCTCGCACCCGCCAAACCGTTGCAGAATCACAGGGTGCGGTTTCACATCGACTCCTGTGTCCAGATCATCCAGGCTGAATGCCTGATGCAAGCGTTTGCGGGCTCTTTCCGCATCCACTTCGGTGGCGGCATGGATCATCGCCAGAGGTGTGTCTGCACTCACGGTGTCGCCCGGTGCACGGATTGCACTCAGGCCCACTCGATGGTCGACCGGATCGCAGGCGCGACGACGACCGCCTCCGAGCTCTACCACCGTGTTGCCAACTGCACGCACGTCGATTTCAGTAATTACGCCCGGAACTTGTGGATACACGGGCACAACGACCGGCGCGGCAGTCAGGTGTTTGTCCGGCCGGTCCAGCAAGTCTGCCGGGCCACCCAGCTCCACCACCATATTGGAGAAATACTCGCAGGCTGCACCGGTGTCCAGGGTCCGCTCCATCATGGCAGCCCCATCGTGAAGCCGATCAACACGACCACTCAATTGCAACAACTCCGCCCCGAGGCCAATGACCACCTCGTGCAGACGCGGATCGCGGAAGTCTCCGCGGAGATAGTCAATTACCTCCCGAACTTCCAGGGCATTGCCAGCGGTAGGGCCAAGCACCTGAGACATATCGGTAATGAGTGCGGAGATCGGCAATCCCAAACCCTTACCCACTTCAACGATACTAGTGGCGAGTTCTACCGCCATTGGGAAATTGTCTGCAAAGGCCCCACTGCCGGTTTTGATATCCATTACGAGGCTGTCGAGCCCGGCCGAAAGTTTTTTGGAAAGGATAGAAGCAGTAATCAGTGGAACGGACTCCACCGTAGCCGTGACGTCGCGGATACCATAAAGGCGCTTATCTGCGGGCGCCAGTTCCGCGGTCTGCCCGACTATGGCACAACCTGCTCGCTTGACCACCTGCTGAAAAGTGGGGATATCCGGGCTCGTATTGTAACCGGGGATACTATCCATTTTATCCAGGGTTCCTCCGGTATGACCAAGGCCACGGCCAGATATCATCGGCACAAAAGTACCGCAGGCAGCGAGCATCGGCGCCAGCATCAGACTAACTTTATCGCCCACGCCTCCAGAAGAATGCTTGTCGACAACAGGCCCAGGAAGGTCAAGCGCGGACCAGCCGAGAGTGGTTCCAGAGCCCTGCAGCGCCCGGGTTAACGCTACGGCTTCAGATCGCTCCAGGCCCTGAAAAAAAACCGCCATTGCCAGCGCAGCCACCTGGCCTTCGGTGATATTTTCATCCATCATACCTTCAATAAAAAATTCGATTTCTCTTGTAGAGAGACACTTGCCTTCACGTTTTTCGTGGATGATTTCCTGGGCCAGCATTATCGTGTAATCCCTTCGTATTGCGATTTAACTTCAGCGCTTATGAATCAGAGCATCATAAGTCAATCCTAACCAACTGGTCTACTTTTTGCAGATCCAAATAGTTACCTGGCGTCGGTTTTTGGTGTTTTCGACACGCTGCCAAACCGCCAATAGTTGACCAAAAGGTCAACTTACAATAAGATTAAAAAGGCGCCCGGGAGTAAGCTTTAACAACCAGGGCTTTGATCCTCTAGCTCTAAAGAAGAAAATAAAGGGGCAATACAGCTCCAGCAGGCACACATATGAGTTTGATCGGGATGATTGCCCTGGTAGTAATTGCAGTCCTGTTTTCGGAAAACCGCAAAGCTATCCAGCCGCGCACCGTTGGTGCGGCCTTCGCTATCCAAGCCGGCTTCGCCGCCCTCGTGCTCTACGTCCCCGCCGGTCAAGCTGCCCTGGCTTCCGTATCCGAGGGAGTACAGCATGTAATCGATTATGGCGATGCAGGTATTAATTTCCTGTTCGGCGAAATCGGTAAGAAAAAGCTCGGGTTTATCTTTGCCTTTCACGTGCTTCCCGTTTTGGTTTTTTTCTCCTCACTGGTAGCCGTGCTCTACTATCTGGGCATCATGCAAAAGATAATCGGTGTTATAGGCACTTTCTTTCACCGGATACTGGGAACAGGCCACTCCGAGTCTCTTTCTGCCACCGCCAATATTTTTGTCAGCCAGACAGAAGCGCCTTTGATTATCCGCCCCTATATCGCTGGAATGACCCGTTCAGAACTGTTTGCCGTAATGGTGGGTGGTATGGCTTCCATCGCTGGCTCACTCCTGGTGGGTTACGCCAATATGGGAGTGGACTTGAAGTACCTGATTGCGGCCAGCTTTATGGCCGCACCCGGTGGTCTGCTGATGGCGAAGCTTATGGTTCCGGAGGAAGAAAGCCTGCGGCAAGCAAACCTGGAAGTTGACTTTGATGAAGGCGAACGTCCAGCCAATGTCATCGATGCCGCCGCCAGTGGCGCATTGAGCGGCATGCAGCTTGCGCTCAATATTGGCGCAATGCTGATCGCCTTTATCGCACTGATCGCAATGATTAATGGCGCCATCGGCGGTATTTTCAGCTGGTTCGGGCTACCCGAGGTAACCCTGCAGGGCATTCTCGGCACAGTTTTCTCGCCCATCGCCTATTTACTGGGTGTCCCCTGGCCCGAAAGCATGGTATCTGGCAGTCTGATTGGACAGAAGTTGGTACTCAATGAGTTCGTCGCCTACGCGGATTTCGTCGAACACAAGGAGGCGCTTTCCCCTCATGCTCAGGTGGTAGTGACCTTTGCCTTGTGCGGCTTCGCGAATTTTTCCTCGATCGCCATATTACTGGGCGGCCTCGGCAGTCTGGCGCCGTCGCGCCGCGCTGAAATCGCCCACATGGGGCTAAAGGCGGTTCTCGCGGGCACCCTCGCCAACCTGATGAGCGCGGCACTGGCCGGGTTCTTTATCTCTCTTTGATGCCAGCAATAATATGCACAACCACACACAAGATATCTCGCCAGACCTTTCGCAAGATAGCTCCCCTATTGTCGAAAAGGCACTGCAAGGATTCCCTACCCATCTTTGTATAGAGCTGGAACGGGTTATTGGTGGTGGCGGTATTGTGCCGGCGGACCTGGTACAGCACATCTGCAAAGAGCTGGATAGTGATACCGAAAGCCTGATGCTAAGGCTGATTCCGCTGGCTGCCGCCTACGCTGAGGCACCGGTATCAGGCTATTACGTGGGTGCAGTCGTTCGCGGCCAACGACAAAACGCAAATGGGTACGCAGCACTGTATCTTGGCGCCAATATGGAATTTCCCCAGCGAGCCCTATGTCACAGCCTGCACGCCGAGCAGGCCGCGGTGGCCAATGCGTGGAAAAATCGCGAACCAGATATCACCAGCATCGCTGTTTCTGCACCACCCTGCGGGCATTGCCGTCAGTTTTTATACGAACTTTACGGACCCAATTCGCTCAAAGTCATCTTTCCCGACGGCACAGAAGGAAATTGCCGGGAAACAAGCATTACCGAACTTCTTCCGGGCGCGTTCGGTCCCGCAGACCTGGGGCACAAGGGCGGTATGATGGCAGTAAACACTACCCCATCACCACTTGAGCTTGAGTTCGGTGCAATCGACGCATTGATTCTCAAGGCTCTGGAAGCTGCAAGCTATTCTTACGCCCCCTATACCAAAAACTATGCAGGCTGCGCACTACTGATGCACGACGGCTCGATCTTTTCGGGTAGCTACGCGGAAAACGCGGCGCACAACCCTGGACTTTCACCGTTACACGCTGCACTGTCGAATATGCGAATGGCTTGCGACCCGAGAACTACAGCCGGCAATCTGCACAAGATTGTCCGCTGCGTACTGGTTGAGACAGCAGCCGATATCAGCCAACGAGAACTGGTAGCCACCCTACTCTCGTCAATTGCGCCAAACCTTGTACCAGAGTATTACCCATCCCGAGCAATCGACGGCGCAACTGATCCGCTCGATAGATTTGAATAAAGGCCAAGAAACAGGGGATCGTGAAATGAACGAAAATTTTATCCTGATCGACCACCCATTGATCCAGCACAAGCTGACGATCATGCGCGATCGAGGCACAACGGCTGGAAAATTCCGTCTACTGCTGAAGGAAATCAGCCTGCTGATGGGCTACGAGGCAACGCGGGACCTGCCAATCACCAGTAAAAATATCGAAACCCCGTTGGAGGAGATGGATGCTCCGACACTGTCAGGTAAGAAACTCTGCCTGTTCTCCATTTTACGTGCTGGCGATGGACTGCTATCCGGGTTGCTGGAACTGGTTCCATCCGCCCGGGTTGGCCATATCGGCCTTTATCGGGACAGCAAGACACTGGAAGCGGTGGAGTATTTCTTCAAGGCACCCAAGCAACTGTCCAATCGTTTATGCCTGGTGGTTGACCCGATGCTAGCCACTGGTCACTCTGCCTGTGCCGCTTTGGACAAGATCAAGGAGCATGGGGCCAAGAATATCCGCTTTATTTGCCTGCTGGCATCCCCGGAAGGGCTGTCCCTGCTGGCTGAAAAACATCCCGATGTAACAGTATATGCGGCCGCTCTGGACAGGGAACTCAACGACAAAGGGTATATCCTTCCGGGCATTGGTGATGCGGGGGATCGCCTGTTTGGCACTGGCAAATAGCGGTCCCTCCGTCGCTTGTGAGAGAATCACCCGCAACCAGTTTTTTGTATGACCGAATTATTTATGTCCGATAACAAAAAGCCAGGCACCACAAGGAAGTCAGGCATTCGCGAAGCCAACACCCGCCAGATCATCGCCGCGGCGGAAGCACTGTTTTCAGAAAAAGGATTTAATGGAACCTCAACCCAGGAAATCGCTGATCGAGCTGGCCTGCCCAAGGCCAACGTGCATTACTATTTCAAGACCAAGCAGGATCTCTATAGCGTAGTACTGCAGGACATCCTGCAAGGCTGGCAAAAAGACGCGGAAATTTTCCAGCGCTCTTCAGACCCCGAAGAAGTCCTGCGCTCCTATATCCGAGCCAAAATGGAGCATTCGTTTACCCGCCCCAAGGGTTCCAAAATGTGGGCCATGGAGGTTATCCAGGGCGGTCCGGTCATGGGTAAAGAGATCCGTAAGGCACTGGTTTCCTGGGATGACACGGTGCTACAGCGGATCCAGACCTGGATCGACGAGGGTAAAATCCAGGCCGTCAGCCCACAGAGCATGCTCAATATGATCTGGGCCACAACCCAATATTACGCGGATTATGACTATCAGATCCGGATTTTGAATGACAACAAGCGTCTGACTGTGGCACAGCGGGAAGAGGCCATAGAAGATGTGAGCCGGATGATCTTGCATGGAGTATTACAATAGCGGCGTTCCTGCGCCGCTATTTCAGCTCAACGTTTCCATATCCTCGACCGCAGCTTCGAGCACATCCAACGCCAGCGCCACATCCCCGGCATCAACGGACTCATCCGGGTGATGACTGATCCCTGCTGCGCAGCGTAAAAACAGCATCCCCACATCGGTCGCCGCTGCCATGGCCATGGCATCGTGGCCTGCGCCGCTTGGCAGGGAAAAATCCTGCTGCCCACAGTGCACCAGCGCACGGCTGCCGGCTTCGCGCAATCGCGGAGCGCAGGCCACCGCCGGTGCACGGTGAATTTCACGGTACTCCATAGCCACCTGCGAGCGATCACACAGGGACTCAATACCTTCGATGATTTTTGCCAGGGCGCAGTCACGAACCAGGTCTTCACCACTGCGGATGTCCAGAGTGAATTCACAGCGGCCGGGAATCACATTGACTGATCCCGGTTGCGCTTCGATCTTGCCAACGGTTGCCACAACGCCACAGCGGCGCGCGACAGCATCCACAAGCTGCACCGCACCCGCCGCTGCCAGCAGCGCGTCCTGGCGCATGGTCATCGGCACGGTGCCCGCGTGCCCGGCGCGCCCCTGCAGGGTAAACTGCAGGCGCCGCGCACCGGCGATGGCCGTCACCACCCCCAGTGCCAGGTCGCGCTCTTCCAGCACCGGCCCCTGTTCGATATGTAGTTCCCAGTAGCCCAACAGCAATTCCCCGGCACGGGAGGCTGTAGCAACCATTGTTGGGTCCAGACCGAAAGCGGTAAAAGCCTCGGCCATGGAAACCCCATCGGCATCACGCAATTCCAGCAACCCCGGATCCCACTGGCCGGCAACGGCGCGGCTACCCAGCAGCGTGGCGCCAAAGCGGCTGCCTTCCTCATCCGCAAAACCAACCACATCAATGTGAAACGGAAAACGTTTGCCGCGGTGGTGAAAGCGCGACACTACCTCAATGGCAGCCAGCACACCGAGAATACCGTCGTAGCGACCAGCACCCGGCACCGTATCCAGGTGAGAACCCAACACCAGGGTTTGCCCATCCGCATCGCTGCCGGCGTAGTGCCCCCAGCAGTTGCCCGCGGCATCGGTGCGGGTTTCCATTCCCGCCTCATACATCCACTGCATTACCTGCTGATTGCAGCGGCGGTGCTCATCCGTCAGATAAGTGCGACAGATAGAACCCTCGGTGGCACTGATGGCCGCGAGCAGATCGCAGCGCTGCAACAGACGCTCGGCGCTCACGAGGCCTCCGCAAAATCGTCGAGCTGCTGTAACAGCGCCGTCTTTTCCGCCTCGGGGAGAAAGCTGGCTTCAAAGCCGTTACGCAGTAACTGCAGGGCCTGGCTACGATTGAGATTCAGCGCGCGGTGCATAGCGATAAAGTTATCGTTCATGTAGCCGCCGAAATAGGTGGGATCATCGGAATTGACGGTTACCATCAACCCGCGCTCAAGCAGCTGCAAAATATTGTGCTGCTTCATTTCCGAAAACACGCACAGACGCACATTGGACAGCGGGCAGACCGTCAGCGGAACGCCGCGCTCGCGCAGCCATTCCACCAGCGCGTCGTCTTCCACACAGCGAACACCATGGTCGATGCGTTCTACCTGTAAATCCTGCAGCGCGGAATAAATAAAGGCGGGCGGACCCTCTTCGCCTGCGTGCGCGGTAAGACGGTAACCGCGCTCGCGGGCGCGACGATAGAGCTCGGTAAACTTTTGCGGTGGGTTACCCTGCTCACTGCTGGCGAGACCGATGGCAACGAAATCGTCCCGATATGCTTCCGCCTGATCCAGCACGGCCAGCGCCTCAGACTCCGGCAGGTGACGCAGAAAACTCAAAATCAGCTGTACAGACTGGCCCCAGCTGCTGCGGGCCTCAGCGATGGCGCGCTTGAAACCGGCCATAAATACCGGAAAGTCGATACCGTTTGGCAGGTAGGTCTGCGGCTCGATCATGATTTCGGTGTGGACAATATTGTTCTGCCGGCAACGCTGCAGATAGTCCATCATCAAATGGTAGAAGTCCTCCTCATCCCGCAGCACCGAGGCACCCAGATAGTAGAGGTCGAGAAAGCTTTGCAGGTTTTCAAAGCGATAGGCGGCCTCGATCTCTGCCAGGGATTTATAGGGCAGCTGCACACGGTTTTTCTCCGCCAGCTGCAACAGGCGGCCAGCCTCCAGAGTGCCGTCCAGGTGCAGATGCAGTTCTGCCTTCGGGGCTGCGCGGAGCCAGTCTTCAAAATTGTTGTTTTCTCTCACCATTTTTTCCAATATCCGGACACCCACAGGAGCCTGCTAGCAAGCGCTGCAACTCCCGGGATGAAATGTTCGCCTGCAAGCAAAGCAGGCTCTTACGATTTGAATATATCCAATGCAGCCGCAATGGAATCGCCGCTATTGATAGCGACCCGGTTCAGAATCAGCACCTGCTCCAGGCAGGCCAGTGTCTGCAGAACCGCGTCTTTGCGCGCATTGTAGCCCATGGTACCGATACGCCAGATGCGCCCGTGCAGCGGACCAAAAGAGGTGCCGATCTCGATGGCAAAATCCTGTAGCAACTGTGCGCGGATTTTTTCCCCATCCACACCTTCCGGAATATATACCCCCACCACATTGTTCATGCGATAACGCGAATCCCCGAAGAGTTTGAGCCCCATGGCTTCAAGGCCAGCGGCCATCGCAGCACCGGCACGGCGATGACGGGCGATTACGTTTTCTCCGCCCTCCTCCAGACACAGGCGCGCGCATTCCCGAGCTGCGTAAAGCATACTGGTGGCTTCGGTATGATGATTGAGCCGCTCCTCGCCCCAGTAATCCATGATCATCGCCAGATCGAAATAATTGGAGCCGATACGCTCGCCGGCGGCATCGCGATGGTGGCTCGCTCGTATACCCGCTTCCACGTGACGGCGGCTGTTGATCCGCGCTACCGCATCGTCGTTAAGCGTAATTGGCGCGATGCCAGACGGGCCACCCAGGCATTTCTGTAGACCGGCGGAGACGACGGAAATACCCCAGTTATCGGTCAGAAACGGATTGCCGCCGATGGACGCTGTGGCATCGCAATAGGTAAGCACCCCTTTTTCCCGGCACAACTGGCCGATGTCTGCCAGCGGCTGACACATGGTAGTGGAGGTATCCCCCTGCACCAGTGCCACCAGATCCGGTTTCACCCTGTCGATGGCCGCAGCCATCTGTTCCGGTTCCGCCACCCGGCCCCACTCAAAATCAATACAGTGCACCTCGGCTCCGGCCCGCTCGGCAATTTCCCGCAGCAGCAGGCCGAAGCGCCCGAACACCGGTACCAGCACCCGCTCACCGGGCTTCAACAGTGATACCAGTGCCGCCTCGATACCTCCGCGGGCGGTGCTGTCTACCATGAAAGTCCAGCGGTTTTCGGTCTGGAAAACACCGCGGTAGAGGTCCATGGTCTCGTTCATGCAATGGGTCATGGACGGGTCGAACTGCCCCACCAGCTGCTGCGACATGGCCCGCAGCACCCTCGGATCACAGCTGATGGGACCGGGCCCCATCAGCAGCCGGGGCGGGGGAACAAAAGGTTTCATATTCACTTTGTCTGATTCCTGCATCACCGTGTACTCACCCAATGGCCGCCTGGTAGATCATCCGTGTACCACTCAAAAAAAGGAAAATCGCAAAAACCCGCTTCAGCGCTGCGCCGTTAAGACGCGAGCCCAGCCAAACCCCGACCGGAGCCAGAGCCACCGACAGCGGTACAATCAATGCAAAGCCCGGCAGGTTGATAAAGCCGTAGGTCGCTTCCGGCGCATCCGCCGGAGTTTCCCCCAACAGCAACATCAACAGCGCACCGGGCAGCGCGATCACAAAACCCAGTGCCGCAGCGGTGCCCACTGCGCGGTGCGCTGGTGTATTGAACGCGGTCAACAGCGGTACTCCCAAGGTACCGGCACCAATGCCCATCACCGATGACAGCAAGCCGATCACGGCGGCCATTCCCCGTTGCGCTGGACGCCCGGGCAGGCGCTCAGCCAGCGCTGTGGCATTGGCCCGCAACAACATATTCAGTGCCACCAGCAGCGCCACCGCACCAAAAATCCCCGAGGCCAACACACCTCCGCCATGGGTCGCCAGCAACACACCACCGATAACCCCCACGGCAACAAACGGTGCCCAGCGCTTCAGGATTTCTGCATCCACATTTCCGTGCTGGTGATGCGCGCGCACTGAAGACAGACTGGTGGCGACAATAATCAATAGCGAAGTGCCGGTTGCCACAGACATGGCCGTGGCTGCTCCAACGCCCAGCCACTGAAAGACGAAAAACAGCACCGGCACAATCACTATACCGCCGCCAACGCCGATCAGCCCGGCCAACAGTCCCGCGACAACGCCGGTGAATACCAGTGCGACAATCACTGGTAGCCATTGAATAAGAGTTTCCGCAAACATCAAACTATCCGCTTTTAATCCAGGGTTTCACACAGAGCCAGGCCGTCGCTGCGCGGATCTGTCGCGCATTCGACGCGGCCGTTGGCATCAATATAAATACCCCCGGCATGGCCCATCATTTCAATATGCTGCGGTACTGGCCGTATCTCGTGTCCCAGATCCGCAAGCTGTGAACCGATACGCTCATAGAGCGCCTGCTCCATTTTCAGGTCCATGGATGTCTCACCCCAGGTACGCCCCAACAGCCAGCGGCCTTCGGCAATGGCATCTGCCAGTGGCAGCCCCTGATAGAAACGGCGCGCGAATACGGCCGCCTGGGTCTGCGGCTGCCCTTCTCCGCCCATGGTGCCGTAGGCGACGCGGCCGCCATCGGCAAAACTCGCCATCGCCGGATTCAGGGTATGGAAAGGTTTTTTACCCGGCGCCATGAAATTGCGTGAAGCGGGGTCGCGGGAAAACCCCAGGCCGCGGTTATTCCACACCAGACCCAGTTCCGGCAAAACCACACCGGAACCAAATTCCCAATACACACTCTGGATAAAACTTACCAGGGTACCGTCTCCGTCCAGTGCCCCCATCCATACGGTATCGCCGGGTTCCGCCACTTTGCCCCACGGGCGCGCACGATCTGCGCGGATATTCGCGGCCAGCTGACGGATATGTTCCGGCTGCAACAAATGCTCCCACTGATCGCTCAGGCTGGCCGGGTCTGCCACTTCGCGATCGCGTACCAGGAACGCCTGCTTGGTGGCTTCGATCAGGTGATGCACCCGCTGCAACTCGTCCCAGTCCTCCTGGTATAACTGATCGTAAATGGCAAGAATCAGCAGCGAAGCGACGCCCTGGGTAGGTGCCCCAAGATTGAACAGCTGAGCGAAAGAGGTTTTTACCGAAAGTGGCGATTGCAGATCCGCACGGCAATCGTGGAAGTCCGTTGCCCGTAAGGGACTTCCAGCGGATTCCAGAGCCGCAGCCATTTCCTCCGCCAGGGAGCCGCGATAAAAACTGTCCAGCCCCTCTGCCGCCAGTCGCTCGAAAAGTACTGCCAGGCGAGGGTTACGCAGCCGAGCGCCAACAGCAGGCAGCTTTCCGTCGGGGTAGTAAAGCTGTTGAATATCCTCGCACCCCTCTGCCTCACATTTTTGCAGCGCAGCAACCAGACTTTCGGTTACTTCTATCCCCTCTTCACAACCGCGGCGCGCCTCGGCAAAGAGCGTTTGCAACGGCCGCAACTCGGTAAACTGCCCTATATAGTCACGTGCGGCCTGCCAACCGGCGACGGTACCGGCAGAGGTGAATGCGGCAGCGGCACCGCGGCTGGGCGGTGTTGACTGTGGATCGATGGCTGCAGCCGCACAGCCGGCAGCATCGATGGCCATAGGCGCTTCTCCCTCGCGCTGGATCAGCCAGAAGCCATCACCACCAAGGCTGTTCATATGGGGGTAGTGCACGGCAATAGCAGCCGCTGCGGCCACCATTGCGTCCACGGCGGAACCACCGTTGCGCAGAATGTCCATTCCCGCTTCTGTTGCTTTGAAATGCGGTGCGGTAAAGGCAATGTTTGTCATGAATAACTTCCGACTGTTTTTCTTGTCTCGCAGCCTCACCGCGGGTGCGGCACGAGCTTTCGCCCTGCTGCAGGCTGCAACATCTGAGCCAAATTCCTGTCCGATTGGTTAATTTTTTAAATCACTCGAAAATACAACACTATGGCCATAACTACACGCTGTAGTGCCGCCTTAGCGCAACCGCCTCTTGCGCACCATAACAAAGCGACTGCAGGGATTTTTGCACAACCATATTGCACGAAATGGTGGCAATCACAGATGCATGGCGATGGCAAAGGTCACGCTTCGGCCTCTCCAGAAAAAATAAAACCTATCTAGTTGGTCAGCTTTTTGCATTATTCTCAGAAACCGCAGTAATGTGCAACTGGAGCCATCTATGGACACAGCTTACCCCCGCGACCTGATCGGGTACGGAGCCGAACCACCTCAAGTTCGCTGGCCGGGCAATGCCCGTATCGCGGTGCAGTTTGTGATCAACTACGAAGAAGGCGCCGAAAACTGCGTGTTACATGGTGATGAGCACTCCGAAACCTTCCTCTCGGAAATCATCGGTGCCCGGGCTTTTCCCATGCGTCATATGAGTATGGAATCCCTGTACGAGTACGGCAGTCGCGCAGGCTTCTGGCGGCTGTGGCGACTGTTCCGGGGATTTGGGTTTCCGGTCACAGTTTACGGTGTTGCGATGGCGTTAGAGCGCAACCCGCAAGCGGTAGAAGCAATGTTGAAGGCGGAATGGGAAATCGCCAGCCACGGCTACCGCTGGATCGACCACCAGTTTATGCACGAGGAAGAAGAGCGCGAACAAATTGCACGGGCGATAGAAATACACCAGCAGGTAACCGGCAGCCGTCCGCTGGGCTGGTATACCGGCCGCGACAGTCCCAACACCCGCCGGCTGATCCAGGAGCAAGGTGGCTTTCTGTACGACTCTGATTCCTATGCTGACGACCTGCCCTACTGGACCGAGGGGCCGCGCGGGCCACATCTGGTGATTCCCTACACGCTCGACAGCAACGATATGCGGTTCACCACCGCGCAGGGATTCCACACTGGCGAGCAATTTTTCACTTATCTGAAGGATTCTTTCGACACACTCTACGAGGAGGGCGCCAGCCTCCCCCGGATGCTAAACATCGGGTTGCACTGCCGCATCATCGGCCGCCCGGGCCGTCTTCAGGGACTCAAACGTTTCCTGCAATACATCTCGGGAAAATCCGGTGTCTGGGTATGCCGGCGGGAAGACATCGCCCGGCACTGGCACAAGCACCACCATCCAGAAAAACAAGACAATTAAACAACCCAGGAGAGTACCGTGAGCGCATTCGTTATCGTGGATATCAAAGTCAGGAATCCCACAGAGTACAGCCGTTATATCGAGCTGATCACCCCGTCGGTCGCCCAGTACCAAGGGCGCTACCTGGTGCGCGGCGGCAAACCACAGACCCTCGACGGTGACTGGGTTTCTGAACGCATAGTAATCATGGAATACCCCAGCCGCGAAAAGGCCCAGGCCTGGCTGACGGATCCAGCACTTGTGGATATTCACAATATGCGGCGGGAGAACAGCTACCAGTGCGATATGTTGCTGTGTGACGGCGTCGACTGACGCCTCAGGTTTCCGAGCGCGCTGCAGAGCCGACCGTGACGGGCAGCGTATGGCGAGCCATCTCTATCAACAGCGCAATCACCGCACCGGTGGAGATGGGAAACTGCAGCAAAGCTGCCAGTCGATCAGGTAGAAACGGCAGATAGCGGGCCAGCAGTGATACACCAACACCAGCGATCACGGCAGTGATCACCAGCGGCCAGCTTTTTACCGCGTTATCACCAGCGTTGACGATGTCGATCCCTGCAAGCAGCACCAGAAAAAACATCAGCAGGGTCGCGCCGTATACCAGTGCCGCCGGTATGGCGATAAACAGTCCTGCCACCAGCGGTGAGGCGCCCAGCAGGCACATGAATATCGCCACAAAGCGACCGATATAGGGACTGCATACACCAGTCAGGCGGATAACGCCATTGTTCTGGCTAAACGAGGTATTAGGAAAACTGCCGAACAACGCAGCGAGAAAGGAATTGAATGCATCGCCGCTGAGGCCACCGCGCACCCGTTGCCAATAATTTTGCGAGCCCACCTCAATAGAGGACAGGCGGCTGGTGGCGGTAAGGTCACCCAGGGTTTCCACCGAGGATATAAAAAACACCGGGAGCAGCACCGCCACGACACCAAAGTCCACGGCCAGAGGAAAGTGATTGAACTCGGGAATAAACATGGGTTGCAGATTTTTCAATCCCGAGAAGTCCACCAGGTCAAACAGCAAGGCTATGGCGAAAGCCACCAGCAACCCGACGGTGATACTGGCAATACGCAGATAGCGGTTGCGCTGGCGGGACAGAAACAGGGTGATGCCGAATACCGCCGCCGCCAGTAGCGGCACCAGCCATGAGGCATCGCCGGCCTGTTCGAAGGCAGTAAACTCGCGCCAAAGATTTTGCAACGTGGTGTACACCAGCATCGCACCGATCAGAATCACCGCTGTACCAGTGACGTTGGTGGAAATAAACGTACGCAAACGCTGAACGAAACGGGTACAGATACCGACGACCAGCGCGCACACGGCGCAACTGCCCATCACGATTCCCAGCGCCTGCTGTGGCGCGTGGTTTTCCAGCAGCAAAAAATAGACAGCCAACAGTGGTCCGATAAACGTAAAGCTGGTGCCCTGGATACTCAGTAAGCCGGAACCCAGCGGCCCGAAGCGATGAATCTGGATAAACGTGGCAATACCGGAAATAAACAATGAAGCGGAAACAAGATAGGCAGTGTCGACCTCCGACAACTGCATCCCATGGGCGAGGATTAGCGGCGGTGCAACCACTGCACCGAATACAGCGAGAAGATGCTGCAACGCAATCAACAGCGACATCGGTAGTGGCGGACGGTCATTAAAATTCACGGCAACGTTTTCCATATTTTTTCTCTCGTTTTTCTTGTCCCTTCAATACTAGTCAATTGAGAGCAAGAGCCATGCCACAGGCTATGTATCCACTGATGAGGATGACACCATGACCAATAAAATACACCTTGCACCAAAGGCCTATCTGGATTTGATGGAGACCATGATAGGTATTCCTGTGCATGAGGAATGGAAGGTCGGTGTCTGCCTGCACCTTGCAAATGCGGCGCGTATGGCAGATATCGTGGAATGCGCAGAACTGGATCCGAACAGCCTCGAGCTGGCCGGCACTTTCGAGCCGGATAGAGACAATGGTTTGATGGAGGACACTCTGTGACCCGCCTGCATTTTTCCAGCGCTGCCGATATCACCAAAGCCGTCAAAGGTGGTCGCCTAACCGCCAGCGAAGTAGTGGATTTTTTCCTCGCACGTATTTCCCGCTACAACCCCGCCCTGAACGCATTTACTGCAGTGCTGGCGGAGCGGGCGACCGCACGGGCTTCACATATCGACGCACAGCTGGCACGCGGCGAGAGTCTGGGCCCTCTGGCGGGAGTGCCCTTCGCAGTAAAAAACCTGTTCGATATCTGCAATCTGCCCACACTCGCCGGTTCCGCCATCAATGCCTCAAATACTCCATCGTGTCGCGACGCCCTGTTGATCCAGCGCTTGGAAGAAAAAGGCGCGATACTGGTGGGGGCACTGGGTATGGGGGAATATGCCTACGACTTTACGGGCGAGAACACGCACTACGGCAACTGCGCCAACCCTTGGGACACCACACATATGAGTGGCGGCTCTTCCTCCGGTTCCGGGACTGCCGTGGGCGCAGGCCTGGTACCACTGACGCTGGGGTCCGACACTAATGGATCTATTCGTGTACCCGCCTCCTTCTGCGGCATCTTCGGCCTCAAACCCACTTACGGGCGCCTGCCCCGCAGCGGTACCTACCCTTTTAGTGACAGCCTCGATCACCTGGGTCCGATGGCCCGTAACAGCCGCGATTTGGCACTGGCTTTCGATGCCATTCAGGGTTACAGCAACAGTGACCACGCCTGCGCCGACAGACCGATACTGGATACAACTGACACATTAGAAGAAGGCGTGACTGGTCTGCGTATCGCCCGCGCCAGTGGCTACTTTTCCCTCGAGGGATATCCACAGGCTGCACGTGCCGTCGACAAGGTATGCCGCGCATTAAATTGCGCTTCCGAGATCGATATACCGGCAACGCTTGAGGGCCGCTCGGCGGCCTATCTGATTACCAATGTGGAAGGCAGCCGTCTGCACTTGCCAAGACTGCGCACTCGGCCACAGGATTTCGATCCGGACACACGCGACCGGTTTATCGCCGGCGCCATGCTGCCCGCAGCCTGGTATGCCCGGGCACAGCAGGTACGTCACTGGTATGCAAAAAAAGCACGCGAGGTATTCAGGAATGTCGATGTCATCATCGCCGCTGCTACCCCCTGCGTCGCTCCGTGCATGGGAGAGAAAACCCTGATCATCGGCGGCGAGCCACAACCCTTGCGGCCCAACCTGGGCTACTTCACCCAACCGATATCCGCGGCCGGCCTGCCGAGCTGCGTGGTACCGACAATGGACCAGGAAAGCGGGCTACCCATTGGCGTGCAAGTCATAGCGGCGCCCTGGCGGGAGGATCTGGTTTTGCGGGTTGCTTATGCCTTGGAGGAGCTTGGTTTTAAAGCTTTGGAGCCGGATACTCTGTGTGAAGAACTAGTTTTTGATTGAAGGTTTGGGAATACGACCACTACAGGCAATACCCCCTTTACTTAACTTACTCTGAGGCGGTGTCGCTGCCGGGTACGGTCTAGCAAGACACGCCGTGAACCCATCCATGGGGGCTCTTCCGCGAGGTCCCTCTCGCGGAAGGTCTCGCAAGACCGTACCCGGCATCGACACCTTCGCACGTAATAGCAGTGCGAAAATGGCGTTACTAAATTTTCAGTGCCCCGGTTTCTATCACCGCAGATTCAGTGCCTCAAAACTCCGCCGGCGAGATGCTCTCCCGTCCGGCCAACAGTTCCTGCACCGCGGTAAAATCCACCACTCCACTATTTACATAGGTAGGCTTGTCCAGCAGAGGCGGATAACCGTCGCCACCGGCCGCGAGGAAACTGTTGGTCGCCAACCGGTATACCTTTTCAGGATCCAGGGGTGAACTTTCATTGCCTACTACAATATCGCCATCGTCCGTAAACGACATACCGGAAAATTGGATGCCGCGACCGTTTCCATCCGACAAGCCGATGGCCTCGAAATACTGCTGCAGCTCCTGGCCATTAAGGTCCACATAACCAATGGTGTTGGCAAAAGGCATGACCTGCATCAGTGATTTAACCGTGACATCGCCTTCATACAAATTGTCCCGAATACCACCACTATTGGTTATGGCAATATCCGCCTTTGAGAACTGAACGAATGCCTGCGTGATCAGGCTGCCAAGCGGGCTCACATTGAATGGTTCGCGCTTATCGCGACGGTCAAAGGTTTGTTCTGCGCGGGTAATGACCTGACGTAATGCGGCACCGCCCTTTTCCTGAAATTCCTGCAAAAACGCCTGCAATTCTGCGTCCGGTGTGATGCTGGCCAAAACAGCATCCTGCTCTTCGCTGTTTGCGGTTTTCAGGTTGACCGGAATCAACCGATAGTCCACCAGTTCAACAGAATCCTTACCGATAACAAGATCCGCACGGCCGACATATTTGCCCCACTCGTGCGCCTGCATTATCCAGGTGCCGTTTTCAAAATCGGGCTTGCAAGGCGCGCCCGGCCGATACGCCTTAATCACTTCGCCGTCTTTGTCAGTGCAAATCGGCTGCTGGGAATGGCCACCCACAATGAGATCGATCCCATTCACCGCCTTGGCCAGGGCTACGTCGGTACCGACGGATTTCATATCGTGTCCCATATGCGTCAGTGCAATCACCACATCGGCCTTTTCGTTCAGCTCCGGCAACAGCTCGGCCATTTCCTCTTCCGGCAGGACAAAGTCGAGACCCTCCACGTGCTCCGGGTTGCCGATATAAGTCGTGGACTGTGTTATCAGGCCAACGACGGCAATGCGCATATCACCCTTGTCGAAAATCCTGTAAGGCTTGAACAGCCGCTTGCCATTACTGTCATAAATATTTGCTGACAGAAAGTCGAAGCTGGACCACTCCTGTTGCTTTCGAATCACCGCAAGCGGGTTATCAAACTCGTGATTGCCTACCGCCATGGCATCGTAGCCCATACGGCTCATGCCTTTAAAATCCGGTTCGGCATCCTGCATGTCGGACTCTGGCACACCGGTATTCACATCGCCACCGGACAACAGCAGTGTGTAGCCACCCTCTGCAGCCACTTCTGTGCGGATCTGATCAACCAGCGCCTTGCGCGCTGCCATGCCATATTCCCCGTGCTGGTTGTGCCAAAAGCGACCATGGTTATCGTTGGTGTGCAACAGAGTCAACCGGATACTGTTACCACTCTCCTCCGCCATATTCCCAGTGCGCTCAGCACCGAACCAGGATACGGCCACTGCCAAGGCCGCTGCCAATACGGCGAGGTACAGATATTTGCCCTGCCAGGATTTAGTTTGCGTGGTCATACTCGCTTCCACTTCGTTAACTGGAACTTTTTTATGCGGACCTTGAGCTCCGCGGTACACGCACCATTAAACTTCTGCTGGTGCCTGCAAGCGAAAAAGCCGGCGCTGATGCGCCGGCTTTGAAGTAGCAATTGATATGCCGATCAGAAGTTGTATTTCAGCCCAAGTTTCACACGCCAAGCAGATTGCTCGGTGCGGAAGCGGCTGTAGTTGTCGGTATTCAGGCCACCGTAAGGTTCGCTGTAAATATACTGACCTTCATCGTTAACATCGTAATCAAACAACCTTTGCTGCGGGAACTCCAGATCGTAAACCTTGCCCCAGTCATCATTAAGCAGGTTGGCGAGGTTGTCGATGGTCAGGTAAACCAAGCCGCGGTGCTCTGGCATAAAGCCGGGCACTTCCTGGGTAATGGCCAGATCCATGGTGGTGACCCAGGGCATATTCTTGGAGTACTTATCGGTGAAACCACCGGCGGCCCCGGCTACACCCGCCTGCTGCGCGATCGCCATTATATCTTCATAGCTCAGGCCACTTTCGAAATCCACATTGGGATCGTCAGCGCCGGAGGGAATATAAGCAAGATAGACATCGGAATCGTCAAAGCTTGACTGGTCGCCCAGGTCCCCATCGCGGTATGCGTCCAGAGTCCAGGAGAAAGGACGCCCGGAGCGGCGCTCAACAAACAGGTTGAAATTGGTTGCGTAGCCCTGAACAAACTCAGTGCGATAACCGAGATTCAGGACAAAACGGTGTTCAATTTCGTAGTAAGCAGTGCCTTCCAGCGGTTCACCACGGTTCTCTACCACTTCGTACTGGTAGTTGGATTCCGCCGTAGAACTGGTGCCCGGGTTCACCTCGGTAATGTCCTGATGGGTGTAGGACAGATTGAAAGACAAACCGTTGTCAAAAGCTTTATCCAGGGCGCTCGTCCAGATGATACTGCGACCACCGTTGTCGACATTGGTCAACTCCAGGTCGTAGTTATCCTCAAACTCAGTGCCTTCGTAGATGTTGTCCCAGATAATCCGGTTGCCAACGCGCTTGCCATTATCCACTCGAGACAGATCTCGCCAGTAGACGGAGTTTTCGCGATCTACGTAGGTCAGCTCGTTGGTCCAGTTGAAGTCGCCGCCGAGCCCTGGAATTTCGAACACGTAGTCTGCGGCTAACTGATAGCGCCAGTCAGAAGGCAGTTCAAAGTCTGGATCGATACTATTTGTGCTACCGGCACCCGGTGCCAGATCATCCATGGCAACTTGGGGAATACTGGTGAAATCGACCATGCTGGGATCAAGACCAGTCAGATACGTGGCATCTTTGGTAGTACCGTCATTGGTGTAAGCATTGGAAACCCATACCAGCGGCATACCACCGCTGAAGCGGCCCACGCCACCACGCAGGGTCAGATCGTCGCTCAGGTCCCAAGTGAAACCAACTCGCGGTAGCCAGATATCACGGCCATCAAGGTTTTCCGTATTGGCATAGCCATAGGTATCCTCGAAGTTGCTATTTTTATTCGGCGAATCGTCGACAGACAGGGTTTCGTAACGCAGACCGGCAACCAATTCGAAGTTGGCAAATGGCTCCAGGGTTACATCGCCATAAAGCGAGTATTTGGTGCTGCTAACGTCATAGGCGATATCCTGGATATCGTTAGTGTATGCGTTTCCATACTCCAGGCTGGATGCGACGCGATTTTCAAAATCCTCAATGCTGTCAAAGCCCCAGGTACCCGCAGAGTCACGACCATAGAGGTTGTAGTTCCAGGTATCCTCGAGTTCGGCACCGAATCGATACTCAACGTCACCAGCGAGGTAGGTGCCGTGCACACCGAAGTTCCACACCTCGTTAGCCAGCACGTTGGCATGGCGGTTTTCATCCTGACCGGCGACGATGGTGCCGCTACCGGTGCGAATATTAACTTCACCCCAGTTTGAGTTGGTCAACGAAGCCTGCTCGTACTCTTTGTAAGAGAGGTTTACTTCCGTACTGAATACGTCACTCCAATCGGAGAACAGGTGGGAAGTGTAGTAAGTATTATCCTGAGCCATGGTCCAGAGGTTGGACGTCATGTTCAGGGTATCTTCGTCCTGGGTGTAATTGCGGGCAGAACGAGTTTCCTGATTGCTGTAGCTGAAGTCTGCGCGGTGGTTGTCACTGATATTCCAGTCCAGCTTGACCAGGAACTTCTCGTCGCTGTCCGGTGAGGGCGCGGCACCAAGGGAGTCACTTACACCGTAGACATCCTCCATAATACCCAGCACACGTGACACGTCTTCAGGCGACACTTCATGGTTTTCCAGCGTGTCCAGGTTGTAATCAAACGCAACCTCATCTTCCCAGCTCTCATAGGAGCTGAAGAAGAACAACTTGTCCTCGATCAGTGGGCCGCTGAAGGTAGCACCGTAGGTTTCTTCTTCATTGTCGATATCAAACTTGTTTACCGAGCCATCATCGGACAGTTTGTCGTCTTTTGCAGTTCCCGCCCAGGGCACGGACTCAAAGAAGGCACTGCCATGAAACTCATTAGTACCGGACTTGGTCACCGCGTTGATGTTACCGCCAGAGAAGCTCCCCTTGCGCGCGTCAAACGGCGCGAACTCAACAGAAATCTGTTCCACCGCATCCAGCGAAATCGGCGGACGGGCGTTCGGGTAGCCGTTCGATGCGAGGCCGAAGGTGTCGTTGATGCCCACACTATCGATCGTCAGCGAGTTGTACTTGGGGTTCGAGCCAGCAATGCTCAGCTCGACACCATCCGGACTGACTACGGCCAGCGGGTTGGAGCGCACTACGTCCTTGAGGTCGCGGTTGAACGTTGCCGCATTAGCAATCTGGTCTTCCCCAAATACACCGCTGGAGCCACGATTGCTGTATACCTGCGCATCAGCGATCACGACCACTTCTTCAATCGTGTTCGAGCTCATACCAGAACCCAGGTCGATCGGCAGGGTCAGGGGCGCTCCCAGGCTCAGATAAATATCGTTCAGAATCTCTTCGCCACTTTCTGACTCTACGCGAATGGTGTAGGGACCACCCACCCGAAGGCCATTCAAGCTAAAACGGCCGGTCTCACTTGAGAGAATTTCACGACGGCTGTTGGAAGGGGTGTGGATGGCGATAATCTTGGCGTTGTCCACTGGCTGGCCATCAGTGCCAGTCACAACACCACGGATGGCGGTACTGGTTTCCTGGGCGATAGCCATGGGTGCCACACCCATGGCGGAAATCACCGCTGCGGATAAGAGCCCATGTGGAAAAAGGCTGCGTTTCATGAAGTTCTCCTCATTGTCAGATGGCCTGATATAACGACCGTCGTTGTAATTTGATGCTTATCGTTATTTATATCCGTCGTAACCATTGTTGACGGAAGTCGATGCTGCGTGATTCTCAGGGAAAAATATGACATCGACGTTAAAATTTTTCGGATGTTGACCAAAAGGACAACATAGAGAAAACGCAGCAACTATCATGCCAAATCCTGTCCGCATGGTTAGGTTACATAAACGCCCCATTTAAATTACATTTTCACCCCACTTAGGTGACAACTAGCTACTTTTAGGCATAAAAGTAGGAGCCAGATCTCCAACCCGAACAAAATTTACCCACTTGCCATCCTGCAAGCGGGCACCGTTTTCGGGCACATCACTCCACCGAGACATTCCCGTGCCTCAAAAGCGTTCGCAGCAACAAATCCTGTCCACATGTTCAACTTTGGCGTGATGTATGGTTAATATAGTGACTTTGAAAATTACGATGGGGACACAAAGTGGTGAAGTCCGAGAAAGGTTTCCTGAGCGGGTTAATCCTAAATATCGCTCTACTTGTAGCAACCAGTAACGCTCTGGCCTGGGGAGAAAATGGCCACCAAATTGTGGGGGAGATTGCGTGGGTTTATCTTCAGCCAGAAGTGAAGACCGAGGTTGAGCAGCTGCTGCGCGTCGCAGGTGAACCCGGGCTTGCAGAAGCCAGCACCTGGGCCGATCGCATTCGCCGCGAAGAGCAATACAAGTGGACGGCCCCGCTGCACTACATCAACCTGCCACACGACTGGAGCGGCTACATCGAAACCAGGGACTGTCCACCTGCTGGTTGTATTGTGAAGGCCCTGGAGAAATACGAAGAGGTATTAAGCAGCCCCGATGCAACGCAGAGCGAGCGCGCACAGGCACTTATGTTTGTTGCCCACTTTGTCGGGGACCTGCACCAACCGATGCATACGGGGTTGCGGGAGGACCGGGGCGGTAACGATATAGAAGTGCATTTCTTTGGATTTCCCACCAACCTTCATGCACTCTGGGATGTGTATCTGCCCGCCGGTTTTGCCGCAGACTGGAGAAATTATGCTCAGCAGCAGCAGAAGGAAATCTCTGAGGCGCAGCGCTTGGCCTGGCAGAATAGCAACAAATATGAATGGACAGCTGAGTCACAGCATCTCGCGCACAATAATGCTTACACGGATGACCCGAACCTCGGGGAAGATTACTACCGACGTAACCGGGAAGTTGTTGAGCAGCGCCTGCGTCAGGGCGGCGTGAGACTGGCCGGGCTGCTAAATCAGGCAATAAGCCCTCAGTTGCCCAGATCTAATCCCTAGGCAAAAAAATCCCCGCATCGATAGTATGGATAGTACCGATGCGGGGATTTTCATTTCGGAAAACACAGATAGCTCAATAGGGCTACAGCAACCTGTGAATACTCCAAGCGTCCATTACGGCAGGGTGTGCACGTGGCTGCCTACCGGTCCGGAGAAAATGCCACCGTCGTGCATATCCCAGTTAATGGACCAGGTCATAACACCGTTGAAGTCCGGATAGGCCTGACTCGGGGTCAGCGTGCCGCAGTTCTGCAATTGCGTCAGGCAGTCCAGAGCGCGGTTAATGTCCGCGGTGGTTGCGTGTCCGCTACCGGCTGCACTGGGGCCTGAAGGCAGGGCCAGGCCAACCTGTTCAGGGCGCAGGCCTTCAAAGAAGCCAGCGTTGCCATAACCAAGCGGGAAGCCTTCGATCAGCATCAATGCGGAAGACACCATCATATCCACAGAGCCTGCCGCGTACGCCGCATCCTGATACGGGGTGGCAAGTCCACCGTTGTTGTACAGCTGCACGTGCAACAGGTCCAGGTCGTCGCGCAGCTGGTCAATCATCGGCAGGTAGGCACCCCAGATACCGGTGTAGGACACATAACCACCCTGCACATACGGGTGTTCCGGAGCCATGGACAGGTACATACCGGGGTACATCTGTTTCAGCTGCTTGACGGCCTTCACCATATTCTCGATTACCGGAGCGCCGTGCATTACACCCGCGCCGGATTCCAGATCGATGTCGATACCGTCAAAGCCGTACTCGTCGATCATCGCTGCGGTGCTGTTGACGAAGTTGGTGACGTTCTCGTCGGTATTCAGGGTCACAGTACCCTTTTCACCGCCGTAGGAGGCAATCACGATTTTACCCGCGGCACGCTTGGCTGCGATATCGTCGATAAACTGCTGCTTGTCGAGCCCCGGATCCAGGTTGAACGCAATACTGCCGTTACCCGCATCATCCACGAAGGCCACCACAATCACGTCCCACACATCGGATACTTCGCTGATGCGATACAGGCCAGAACCGTTGTCGAAGTTGTGCCAGTAGCCAACCAGTGCATGCTTCGGCAGCAGACCACTGTTGCCACCGGAGGAGCTGCCGCTGGAAGAGCTGCTACCAGAAGAACTCGAACCCGAGCTGGAAGAGCTGGTACTGCCACCGCTGGAAGAACTGCTGGACGAGCTGCTACCGCAATCACTCACCAGGCTCCAGGCATCTTCCCAGTGCATGCCAACTCCCGGCTCGTAGGCCCAGGCGGCATCAGAGGAACACCAACCGCCGATATTACAGATAAATTCCTGGTCGGCGTTCTGCACCAGGTCACCGGCACTGTATGTGTTACCGGCAACATATTGCACGGCACTGCAGCTGCCGCCACCGGAGCTGGTGGTACCGCCAGAAGAGCTTGAGGAAGAGCCGGAGGAAGTGGAGCCGGAGGATGAACCGGAAGAACTTGAGGTACCGGAAGAAGACCCCGAAGAGCTCGAAGTAGAACCTGAAGACGAACCGGAAGATGAAGAGCTTGATGAAGAACTGCCGTCACAAGCGCCTTCATATTTCCAGTGTGCCCAGGTACCGGAATTGGTCGCAGGATTATTGTTCTGCGTCCAGTAGTTGGCTCGATAGGCGTTGCCCTCGTATTGCGCAGGGTTTCCACCAACATATATGGCACTGCTTTCCCAGACCGGATAAGCGCTGCAATCTACAGCCGCAGCCTTGGCTGAGAAAAGCCCGAGGGCAATGGTGCCCAGAATCAGTCTTTTCATGATTATTTTCCTTGCTTGCCAATAACTTGCTTTCCAATAAAAGGGGGCGCCGTAGCGCCCCCTGTTCGGTTACCTGTGATCAGTTACAGGTAGCATCACCGATTTCTTCCCAAACATCGGCTACACCCGGCTCTTGGCCTTGGTTCCACCACTTGGCGCTGTAACGCTTGCCGTTGTGGTTAACCTCGGCACCGCCGCTGTAGGCCGTGCTCGCGTTCCAGGGTGTTTCCACACTGCTGGCCAGTTTCCAGTCTGCAGAGTCGAAACCTGGCGTCTGCTGGGTCCAGTACTTGGCTTCCCAAACCAGATCGTCGTAGCTCACCTTGTCGCCACCGAGGTAGGTGGTACCGGATTGCCAGGCCGGGTAAGTGCCGGCATTCGGATCGGTCGCACTACAGCCGTCGTCAATAACGGTGTTGGTCACGGTGACCGCTACGGTGGCACTGGTGCTTGCCAGACCGTCATTAACGGTTACGGTGAGATCGAAGGTTGTATCAGCTTCCACTTGCGGCGCGCTGATGACGATGGTCGCTTCACTGCCGCTGGCCATACCAGACCAGCTGTAGGTCAGCGCGTCGCCATTGGCGTCGGTGCCCACGGCAGTGATGGAAACGCTCTCGCCTTCCGCAGCGGTCACAGTGGCCGGTACGGAAACTTCCGGAGCCACGTTGCCTTCCGGCAGCAGGAAGATGCTAACCAGGTCGGTATCGGTCAACTCGCCATCGCTGACGGTCAGCTCGAAGACCACCTCTTCTTCAACACTGATTTGTTCAGCAGAGAAGCTTGCACTCACAGTAGAGGCGTTGCTCAGGGTTACCGCAGTACCGGATACCTGGGCCCAGCTGTAAGTCAGGTCACTGCCTTCCGGATCGTTGGAAGCAGAAGCGTCCAAGCTGACTACCGCAGGGGTAATCACCATCTGGTCAGCACCGGCGTCGGCATTCGGCGCCTGGTTGGCTTGCGCGGCCTCTACCGTGATGCTGACTTCGTCGGTGCTGCTCAGAGCGCCATCGCTAACGGTCAGGGCAAAGGTCAGTACTTCGTCCGCAGTTACACTCGGTGCAGTGAAAGTCGCGGTTGCACTGGTTTCGCCCTGCAGGGTTACGTCAGTACCTGCGGTTTGCGCCCAGCTGTAGGTCAGCGCGTCGCCGTCCAGGTCGCTGGAAGTACTGCCGTCGAGAGAAACGGAGGCACCGGAAGCAACAGTCTGGTCAGCACCAGCACGGGCAACCGGGGAGCGGTTGTCAAAACCGTCGCCGTGGCCGAGGCTCTCGTGCATGGCATTCAGGATATCGCCGTTATCCGCGTCGATTTCCCAGGAGAACAGACCAGCCAGGTTGTAGTTACGGGTGTAAGCACCTTTGGCCATGATCGAGCGCGCATTGTCAAAGGTGATCAGGTCACCGGTGCTCGGCTTGAAGATGTAAGGGGCTTCGGCGGTTTCGTCGTAGTACTCTTCCCACTCACCGGTGGCGATGCGGCCAACGATATCGCGGTAATCCACTACGCCCGCTTCCCAGGTACCGGCAACTTTGTCGGTCGCGGTGCCGGTCATGTGGTCGTTACCGGTCCAGCCGTTAACACCAGTCCAGCCGCGGCCATACATGGCAGCGCCAACAACCAGCTTGCCCGGGTCTACACCGCGGCCCAGCAGATCCTGGATACCGTTGTGGGTGGTGTAGTCGGTGTCTGGTCGCCAGCTCGGCGCGTAGAGCGCAGTCTGGTGACCGAGGACGTCGGTGCTCCAGCCACCGTAGAAGTCGTAGGTCATCACGAAGAAGTAGTCCATGTACTGCTGTACAGCCTGGTAGTCCACATCTTCGATCTTGTCGTAGCCGGCACCAATAGCAGAAGTCAGCTCGTATTTACGGCCGGTTTCCTGCTCCAGGTTATCGAGCATTGCACGCAGGTCGCGCATCAGCAGGCGATAGGTTTCGCCGTCAACCGCTGCGTCACCCAGGTTCGGGTTTGCACCCTGGCCGCCCGGGTATTCCCAGTCGATATCGACACCGTCAAAGAATTTCCAGGTACGGATAAATTCTTCGACGGAATCAACAAAGGTCTTACGCTTGGCTGCGTCGGAGAAGAAGTAGAAAGGATCAGACAGGGTCCAGCCACCGATGGACGGCAGGATTTTCAGGTCCGGGTAGGCTTGCTTCAGGGCCATCAGCTGGCCGAAGTTGCCTTTGTAAGGATCGGAAAAGGTTTGGTCAGCTTGCGATTTTTGCAGCGCGGCAAACGGATCGTGCAAGGTAACTTTAAAGTCTTCACGGCCGGCGCAGGAACGCTGCAGCGCGGCGAAGCTGCCTTCAATTTCTTTCAGGCTATCGTTAATGCCGTCACCACCACAAATCGGCACAAAGCCGTAGATAAGGTGGGTCAGGTTATAAGCCGGGATCATGTCGACGGAGAATTTACGGCCGTACACGCCCCACTCAACAAAGTAGGTACCAACAACAGAATCGGTGTTGTTGGTGTAAGGCTTGTTATTTTCACCTGCAGTCAGGGTGATCGGGTCCAGGTGACTGCCGTCCGTGTCGGCTACCACGATGTCAACGGCGGCAGAAGTCGCACAACCGTCAGCGTTACACAGGGAAACCTGCAGCGCATACTGGCCGCCCTGGCTTACTTGCAGGTTGGCAGTACCGGTTTGGGTGGCGCCGCCGCTGATGCTCTGCTCGAGAACAACTTCGCCGTTCAGCAGGTATTGCGCAGTGGTGGCTTCGTCGCCGGACCACTTGGACCAGGAAACCGGAACCTCGGCGTAGTCTTTGACTGTAACCAGGTTTTCGTAAGCAGTAGCCGCGTCGTCAACTTCGATGATGCCGAAGCTGGTTTCCATCCAGTCGATGGTCGGCGCGCCTGGCGCAGCGATTGCGGAAGTACTGGCAATGCCGAGCGCGAAAAGCGCGGGTCGCCAGTGGCTGGGTGTAAGCCCTTTCATTGATTGTCACCTTGTTCGTTATCTTTTATCGGTCAGGTTTATCAATTGGGGTCGTTATTCTTGGTAATCCGCCAAACCTCGGCGGGCTCCTTCGCCCCCGATTGAACGGCACTCAACTGCTTATGCCGGTACATCTGGTACCTCAAAAAACCGGAGTCCTCCGGCCACAAATGACACCGCTGTCATTTTTAATAAAACCATGACACCGCTGTCATTACCCTTTCACATTAACCTGCTTTCACTGCAGCTGACTATATCGCTTAGACATACCTGAGAGGTTAATCACATAGCGCAGTAAATTTTCGGCGCGAATATCAACATAAATAATGACAAATGTACCTTTTAAGGCGATCCAGTTTTTTATCTGCGCTGTTAGTTCCCTTATTTTTATTGCCCCACTGGGTTCGAAACAGTCCGCACTTCAAACTTTGGATAAAACTTTCAACACAGGGCTTATGTGACTGGTCACGCAATTTAAAGCGCAAAAAAAGAATATAAAAAAGAGAAAATTGAAGTGAGTTATCCACAAAAGCAAAGGCGGCCGACTTGTGCGACCGCCTGCCCCTTTTACCCAATCAAGCTGACTGAAGCTTCCCGATCTTTCACTCGCTGAAACCAGTCAATTTCAGATCAGTGGTCACCCGCTGTGGGCCTATTTTCGGTCATGCTCAGTCTCCGTTACGGACCGCTTCTTCTTGGCACTCCACCTCGTCTCGCGATGGGGGAGTCTTCCCGGGACACTCTCATTATAGTGTCGCACTGATTCCTCCCAAACTTTCTTCTCATTAACGTCCATCCCTGTTGTTACTTTTTTCTCATTTTTAGCCGGATAAATTACTCAACGATCTGCAGCTTCACTTTTTTCCTGTTACGTGGTGCCCAAAAAAAACCTGAACGCGCAATGAAAAATGGGAGCGACCAATTCGGCACCATACACTGCTCGAGGAATGTTCGATGTAGACGCAATGTCTGGAGTGTTTTATGCAGTTCCATTCTCTCAAACGTGCTGGCGCAGTTTCCGCGCTGGCCTTCGCGCTGGCCGGCGCTGGCTGTGCCAATATGAGCGATACAGACCGGCGTGTAGGGACCGGTATTGGGGTTGGTGCAGTAACCGGGGCTCTGGTTACCGGCGGGAAGGTGGGAGGTGCGGCGGTGGGTGCCGCGCTCGGTGGCGCAGGCGGTTGGCTGTATGACCGCGAGAAGAAAAAGCGCTATTACTACGACCGCTATGGCCGCCGTGTATATCGTTAACACGGGCTGCCCTGGCTGAGCCAGGGTTGAAACCGGAGTGGCGCCCTTACGGACCCCACTCCGGTTCGCCCAGAGCAGATTCCCGCGTTTGAATAACCTACTCTAATCAGTCGCGCTTTAGCGGCTTGATCAGTCCTTCCAGGCCTTCAATTTTTATCTCCAGCGTCATCGCCATCAGCTGTCCCAGGCGCCCATTGGGAAAACCTTTTTTCGAGAACCACAGCAGGTACTCTTCCGGCAAATCTATCAATGGCCGACCAGCATATTTTCCAAATGGCATGGGCGTGCGGGCGATATCCAGTAAGTCCTGTTTTTCCAACGTAATACCCCGAGAAACCAACAGCAGAAGTCGCGCATTCTACACTGGTTAACACCTGTGCCAGTGAATAACACTTCCCCGCCTGTCGGTATTTTTCGCATAGACCGATCTGTGAGAATATGCGTGCACATACGCACTATTGTTGTGTGTTATTTAAACGATTAAAGGTCACCAGAGTGGCCAGATGGATCAAATTTAAGGAACTGCCGTGAATCGCAATATCAGTTTTAAAGCCTTGGGGCTGTCGCTCGCCGTAGCGGCGCTCGCGGCCTGTAGCAAGCCTGCCGATAAAAGCCCCGCCTCCGAATCAACAGTCGATTCCCCCCAGCCTGCCCCAGCCAGCGAGCAAGCTGTATCCACAGAGGGCATGTGGATGCCGCGGCAGTTACCTGAACTGGGCGAAAAATTGAAAGAGCTCGGACTGGAGCTGGACCCGAAAACCATGACCGACCTGACCAGGTTCCCGATGAACGCCGTGGTCAGTCTGGGCGGCTGTTCCGCCTCGTTTGTATCCCCGCAGGGGCTGGTAGCCACCAACCATCACTGCGCTTACGGTTCTATTTCCTATAACTCCACCGAAGATAACGACCTTCTGACCAATGGCTTCCTCGCCAAGACCCTGGAAGAAGAGTTGCCTGCGGCACCCGGCTCCCGCATTTATGTCACGGTGGACATGCAGGAAGTCACCGACAAAATCAAAAGCCAACTCAGCGATGACATGGATGGCGCCACCCGCTTCAAGGCGATTGAAGACGCCGAAAAGGCGCTGGTTGCCGATTGTGAATCCGACCCGGGCCACCGCTGTGAGGTATACAGCTACTATGGCGGCGCCAGCTATTACCTGATCAAACAGCTGGCCATTCGCGATGTGCGCCTGGTGCATGCACCGGCCTCGTCCATCGGCAAGTTTGGTGGCGACATCGATAACTGGATGTGGCCACGCCACACCGGCGACTACTCTTTCCTGCGCGCCTATGTGGGCCCGGACGGCAAGCCGGCCGACTTTTCCAAGGACAACAAGCCCTACGCGCCCAAGCACCATTTGACGGTTGCTACCGAGGGCCCGAAAGAAGGTGACTTCGTTATGGTTGCCGGCTACCCCGGCCGCACCAATCGCTACCGCACAGCTGTAGAAGTGAACAACAACTTCAGCTGGTACTACCCAACCATGCAGAAAGTACTGGCTGAATGGTCTGATGTCATCGGTGAAGCCACCAAAGACAACAAAGACGCTGCCCTGAAATACGCCAGCCAGGTTGCAGGCCTGAATAACTACTCCAAAAACTTCACCGGCATGATGGAGGGTTACAACCGCAGCGACCTGCTGAAGCGCAAGCAGAAGCTGGAGAAAGACCTTCAGGAGTGGATCGAAGCGAATCCGGAATCCAAGAAGCAGTACGCTTCCGTACTCAAAGACCTGCAGAACCTGATTGCCGACCAGCAGTCCACCCAGGAGCGCGACCTGTTGCTCGGCTTTATGAACCGCTCTGCAATGCTGAGTGCGGCACAGCGTCTGTATCGCCTGAGCCTGGAGAAACAAAAGCCGAACATGGAGCGTGAGCCCGGCTATCAAGAGCGCGACATGACCCGCTTCACCGAAGGTATGAAACGCATAGAGCGCAGCTTCTATACGTCAGTGGATCAGGCCGTCTGGACCTATTTCCTGGAGCGCTACAACGCCCTGCCACAAGATCAACATATCGAAAGTTTCGACACCTTCTTTGAAGGCAAGCTGAGTGGCGAAGCTCTGCAGGAAAAGCTCGCCGGTATGTATGAAAAAACCGGGCTTACTGAGACTGAAACCCGTCTGCAGTGGATGGACAAATCACCGGAAGATTTCCGCAATAGCGACGATCCGTTCATCCAGCTGGCAGTAGCCACCTATGAAGACCGCGACGCGATCGAACAGCGCGATAAGGCCATGGCCGGACGCTTTGCACAATTACGCCCACAATACATGGACCTCCTGATCGCTTACTACAACGAACAGGGTAAACCGGTGTACCCGGATGCGAACAGCTCCCTGCGCCTGACTTACGGTCTGGTAAAAGGCTACACCCCGCCCGCCGGCACCATCAAAGGCCCTGCCGATGGCAACGACGGTAAAGACGGATTCGTACCTTTCACCACCCTGCGCGGTATCGAAGCCAAGTACACCGGCGAAGATCCTTTCGACGCGCCGCAGGCGGAGCTGGATGCGATCAAGAACAAGGATTACGGCCGTTTCTACGATGAAAAGCTGGATTCTGTTCCGGTCAACTTCCTGAGCACCGTGGACATCACCGGCGGCAACTCCGGTTCTGCCACCATGAATGGTAAAGGCGAGCTGATCGGCCTGGTATTCGATGGCACCTACGACAGCATCAACGCCGACTGGGACTTCAACGACAATACCCGCGCAATTCACGTAGATGTGGAATACATGCTGTGGGTGATGGAGAAAGTCGATCACGCCGACAATCTGCTGGAAGAGATGGGGGTAGCGGCGCCGAAAGACGGTAGCGTTCAGTAATTCCCGATTACTCTAAGTTCCATCTAACTACACAGTCCTCGTCATCCCGGACTTGATCCGGGATCCAGCAACAGGGGTGCCGAGAACCGCGGTGCCACATTTCTGGATGCCGGATCAGGTCCGGCATGACGGGGCGGTTAGATTGCCAACTGCCCGCGAAATAACAACTACAACAACTTGGTCTTGGTTTTTCCACACCGCTGGCAGCGGTATTCCGTGACCAGCTTCCCCTGTTTCACATCAAACTTGCGCTCAGTCACCACCACCCATTTGTGGAAACCATCGCGGCACAGGCTGCTACCCTTGTGCTTTTCCCAGGCCGTCTTGCGCTTGAATGGAACTACATCACCCATATCTTCTCTGCCCCATTTTCCATCCTGCCCCCTACCCTGTAGGAGCCTGCTTGCAGGCGAACCATTTGGCTTCATCCACCGTAAGCGCTTAACCACCGTTCGCCTGCCAGTAGGCTCCTACAAACAGTGTCAGCGCTCGTAGATTTATACCTCGCCACCGGCCGCGTGCGCAGACGCCCAGGCCCACTGAAAATTAAAGCCTCCCAGCCAGCCGGTTACATCCAGAACTTCACCGATAAAATACAGGCCCGGCTGTTTCATGCTTTCCATACTGCGGGAGGAGACTTCATTGGTATCCACACCGCCCAGGGTCACTTCCGCCGTGCGGTAACCTTCTGTACCTTCCGGGATCAGCGACCAGCTCTGCAGCTTTTGCCCGGCTTCCAGCAATGCTGCTTCGCTGTACTGTTTGAGCGGCTTACTTTCCAGTGCGTTTTTCTGCAGTAAAAACTGCACCAGTTTCTTGCTCCAGAGCTCCGCCAATACCGTATGCAGATAGCTCTCCGGTTTTTTCGCACGCTGCTCGCGCAACCATTCAGGCAGGTCCATACCCGGGGCCAGGTCGAATTCGACCTTTTTACCTTCGCGCCAGTGGCTGGAAATCTGTAACACCGCCGGCCCGGAGAGGCCTTTATGCGTAAACAATATCTGCTCGTGAAAATGCCCCTGCTCGCAACTGGCGTTCACCGCCAGCGAGGTGCCCGGCAATTCTTTCTGCCGATCCAGTGCGCGCTTGTTCAGGGTAAAGGGCACCAGTGCCGGGCGGGTAGGAATAATGCTGTGACCGAACTGACGCGCGATCTCGTAACCGAATCCGGTGGCGCCCATGGTTGGAATCGACAGGCCACCAGTAGCGACCACCAACGATTCGCACACGACCTTGCCAAGGGAGGTATGTACCTCAAAGCCCTTGCCGGCGCTTTCTGCGTCGAGTGGTTCGATGCGCTGGATTTCACAGCGGGTGCGAATCTGAGCTTTGGCCTCACGACACTCGCTCAGTAACAGGTCAACAATATCGCGCGACTTGTTGTCGCAGAACAGCTGGCCGAGGGTTTTCTCGTGGTAGGGAATCCCGTGCTTTTCCACCAGCGCGATGAAATCCCACTGGGTATAGCGGGCCAGTGCAGACTTACAAAAATGCGGGTTTTCGCTGTAGAAATTGTCCGGCGCGGTGTACAGGTTGGTGAAGTTGCAGCGGCCGCCACCGGACATCAGGATCTTCTTGCCGACCTTGTTGGCGTGGTCCAGCACCAGCACACTGCGCCCACGCTTGCCCGCCACCGCCGCACACATCAGGCCGGCGGCACCGGCGCCGATGATCAGCACATCGGCCTGGGCGGGAAAATCAGTCATGGCAAAAAATTTTCAGAATAGAACGATCAGGTCTTCGGCAGGGTCACGCCGCGCTGGCCCTGGTACTTGCCGCCGCGGTCCTTGTAGGACACATCGCAGATCTCGTCGGATTCGAAGAACAGCATCTGGGCCACACCTTCATTAGCGTAGATCTTGGCTGGCAGATTGGTGGTGTTGGAGAACTCCAGGGTCACATGCCCTTCCCACTCCGGCTCCAGCGGGGTCACATTCACGATGATGCCACAGCGGGCATAGGTGGACTTACCCAGGCAGATGGTCAGCACAGAGCGCGGGATACGGAAGTACTCAACCGTGCGCGCCAGGGCGAAGGAGTTTGGCGGGATAACACAGTAATCGCCGGTCACATCCACAAAGCTGTCTTCATCAAACGCTTTTGGATCCACAGTCGCCGAGTGCACATTGGTGAAGATCTTGAACTCACTGGCACAGCGCACATCGTAACCGTAACTGGATGTGCCGTAGGAAATCAGTCGGTCACCCGCGGCGCCGTGGCGCACCTGACCTGGCTCGAACGGCTCAATCATGCCTTCGTTCTCAGCCATACGACGAATCCACTTATCGGATTTGATACTCACCCTGTCCCCTCGCTTGTTCAAAACTGCCGGTCAATAAAGAGGCCGAATCATAGCCGGTTTGCCCTGTGCGAAAAAGTGCCAAGAACCTGGTACGGTCTTGCCGCCCCCAAATAAACACTGTATAAATTACCAGTAGACACTGTATGGATACCCAGTTAACCGCACCCCGGGAGCAAGCAGACCGTGAACAGCGCCGAAAACTTCATGCAAAACAAGCAGTTAAGTAAACAGGCCGGCAATGAGCCAGCACAGCCTCAGCCCCTGCAACAATTATTGACCCGGCCGGACATCTGGCAACTGGCCACCCAGCAGCGGCGCCCCCGCACTGGTATCACCACCGGTTACCGCGGTCTGGATGCCCTGCTCGCCAGTCGCGGCTGGCCCCGCGGTGCCACCAGCGAACTACTGGTCGACAAGGCCGGTATCGGTGAAATGTCCCTGCTCCTGCCCACCCTGGCAGAGCTGACCCAACAGGGCCGCATGGCGGTTCTTGTAAATCCACCCCACATTCCCTACGCACCGGCACTGGTTCAGGCCGGCGTGCAGCTGGAGAAGTTACTGATCGTTCACCCCAGAGGACAGCGCGACCAGCTCTGGACCGCGGAGCAGTCCCTGCAATCCGGGGCCTGTGGTGCTCTGATCAGCTGGCAGGGTAAGGAAATACCCGCAGACAAAGACCTGCGCCGCCTGCAGCTGGCCGCGCGCGAGGGCGACAGCCTGCATTTCCATTTTCGCCCCAGCTCCAGCGCGGCCACGCCCTCCCCCGCCGCTCTGCGCCTGCATTTGCAGGGCGATGGCGAGCAACTGGCGGTACACCTGCTCAAGCAGCTGAATGGAAAGTCCGGCCAGCGTATTCACCTGGCCCGCCGCGCCGACCTGATCCGCCGCGACCAGCCGCTGCACTAACTCACATACGTAGGAGCCTGCTTGCAGGCGAAAAGACTGCCACAAAATTCTCTTATTCGCCTGCAAGCAGGCTCCTACAGACAAGAATCAGAAAGGAACCTCCACCATGCTCTGGCTCTGCATACAGTTTCCCAAACTGCCTCTGGAAGCGCTCACCCGAGCGCGCAAGCAGGGCGAAGATTCGCCACAGGCGGTGGTAGAGAGCAACCTGGTCGTGGAGTCCAACCCCACCGCCGAAGCGCGTAATGTCACCGCCGGCCTCAGCATCGCCACCGCCTGTGCCTACTGCCCCGCACTGGAATTACTCGAGCGGGATCGGGAGCGGGAAAGCCAGCTGCTGCAGCAGCTGGCCCAGTGGGGATACAGTTTCACCCCGGTGGTTTCACCTCGGAGCAGTACGGGTAGCGGTAAGAAAACGGATCGGGGAGAGAGCAACCCGGCCTGCCTGTATCTGGAACTCAGTGGCAGCCTCAAAGCACGCGGTGGCCTCGCGGCCCTGCTGCACCAGCTGCGCAAGGAGCTGCACAAAATGCGCATCCAGCACTTTATGGGTATCGGTCACAGCCCCTGCGCGGCTCATCTGCTGAGCCAGTTACCGGAGCATCGCCAGTGGTTGGCAGAAACCAAAACACCGCCGACACCACAGCAATGGCGTCAGTGGATCAGCTTTGCCCCCAGCAAGCTCCTCGACTGCAACAACAGGGCCATCGCCAAACTCTATGCCAGCGGGATCAAGCGGGTGAGCCAGCTGCTCGCCATTCCCCTGTCAGAAGTGGGCAATCGCTTCGGGCGTAATTTCATCGATTACCTGGCGCGCCTCAACGGCACCCGCCCGGATCCGGTGCCCAGTTACGAACCACCACCGGAATTTCACAGCGAACTCTTTTTCCCCAGCCCGCTGGATAACAGTGAGCAACTACTGTTTCCCGCAGGGCGCCTGGTACGCGAGCTCTGTCGCCAACTTCAGCGACGCCAGCTCTACAGCCAGCAATTGTCCTGGGTACTGGACTACGGCAGCCGCGGCAAACAACAGGTCAACGTGGATGTTTCCCGCCCGCTGTTCGACCCTCAACGGCTGATCGCACTCACGAAATTACAGCTGGAACGGGTAGAACTGAAAGAACCCGTACAGGCGCTGGCCCTGCACTGCCAGCAGTTGCGGCCACTGGAGTCACAAAGCCTGCGGGAAGATTTTTTCGATGAAGGCAGCAAGCTGCACGACAGCTACCAGCTGATCGACAAACTCAAGGCCCGCCTCGGCCACGAGGCACTCTCCGGTGTCACCCTGAAAGAGAGCTACCTGCCGGAACAGGCCTGGGCCAGCGCCGACAGCCTTACTCTGCAAAGCAAATCCCGCAGCCATCAACTCCACCCGGTAAACGCACCCCGACCAAGCTGGCTGTTACCGAGGCCGGAAAAAATCCAGCAGCGGGATCACAAGCTGTTTTACGACGGCGAGCTTCAGCTCCTGCAGGGCCCCGAGCGTATCGACGGCTACTGGTGGCAACACCACCGCCACGCCCGCGATTACTACATCGCCCGCGGCAACCAGGGCAGCCTGTACTGGGTGTATCAAGACCTGACGTCCGAGAATTGGTTTTTGCATGGTGTGTATTCATAACCAAAAGCAACCTTGTGTTTACCTACTTGCCAGCAAGTGCAATGGCACCCTCTACACAGGAGTCACATCCAACCTTGTACAGCGGATCTGGCAGCATAAGAAAGGTGTAGTTGAAGGTTTTACGCAAAGGTATAACGTGAAAATACTGGTCTGGTATGAATTACACCACACGATGGAAAGTGCTATTCAGAGAGAAAAGGCGATTAAAAACTGGCACCGGGCCTGGAAGCTGAAACTGATCGAAAGCAGTAACCCCAAGTGGAATGATTTGTACCCCGAAATACTCCAGTGACAACAAGCACCCCCCGTCATCCCGGACTCGATCCGGGATCCAGCAACAGGAGTACAACGAAACCACAGCGCTCCATCTCTGGATACCGGCCTACGCCGGTATGACGAGTGAACGAAAACACCGGTATGCAGTACGCCGAACTTTTTTGTCAAAGCAATTTCTCTTTCCTCCAGGGCGCCTCACACCCGCAGGAACTGGTCGCCACCGCCTGTAAGCTTGGCTATCAAGCGCTGGCGATTACCGACGAATGCTCTATGGCCGGTGTAGTGCGTGCTTATAGCGAGCTGGAAAGACTCAAAGCCGAAGGCAGTACACTCAAACTGATCTGCGGCAGCTTTTTCCGGCTACAGGAAAACGGTTTGCAATTGGTGCTGCTGGCCCAGGACAAAACCGCCTATACCGAAATCTGCCAGTTAATTTCCCACTCGCGCCTGCGCAGCGAAAAAGGCAGTTACCACACCCAGCTGCAAGATGTGATTCGAATTTGTAGGAGCGCGCTCTGCCTGTGGATACCCACTGAGGAAGTAGCCGATATCCCCGCCGCCCTTCTTGGCCATTTTCGTGCCCGAATCTACATTGCCTTGATTAACAACCTGCATCCCGGGCAAAACCAGCAACACCAAAAGTTACAGGCCCTTGCCCAAAAGCATAAGCTGCCGCTGGTCGCCACCAATGCGGTACTGATGCACAACCGCAGCCGCAAGCCCCTGCAGGATGTCCTCAATGCCAACTACCATAACTGCACACTGAACGAACTTGGATACCGCCTGCAGCAAAATGCCGAGCGCTACCTCCGCCCGTTACAGGAAATGGAAAACCTGTTCCCACAGGAAACCCTGAACAACAGCGCAAAAATTGCCGAACGGTGCACATTCAGCCTGTCAGAATTGCGCTACCAGTATCCATCAGAGGTACTCCCATCAGGAATCTGCGCCAGTGACTATTTGCGCAAGCTGGTGGAAAGCGGGCTTAAAGCCCGCTGGCCCAAAGGCCCTGAGGAACGGATACGCAAGCAGATCGAAACCGAGCTCATACTCATCGCAGAACTCGAGTACGAGCATTATTTCCTCACCATCTACGACATCGTGCAGTTTGCTCGCAGCCAGCACATTCTCTACCAGGGACGCGGTTCCGCCGCCAACTCGGTAGTGTGTTACTGCCTGTTTATTACCGAGATAGACCCCCACAAAATCGGCCTGCTGTTCGAGCGTTTTATTTCCCGCGAGCGCAATGAACCGCCGGATATCGACGTGGATTTCGAGCACGAGCGGCGCGAGGAAATTATCCAGTACATCTACCGGAAATACGGCCGCGAACGTGCCGGCCTTGCCGCCACCAAGATCACCTACCGGTTCAAAAGTGCGCTGCGGGATATCGGCAAGGCACTGGGGCTCGGTGCCGCTACCATCGAGCGCCTGCAGGCCGAGCGCACCTGGTGGGACACGCTGGAAGACTTCCCGAAACAGATGGAAAAGGCCGGTATCGATACGAGTAGCACCACCGGCAGAATGCTGCCCACCCTGCTGCAGCAGATTTACGGTTTTCCCCGACACCTGTCCCAACACGTGGGCGGGTTTGTCATTACCGAGCAGCCACTCAGCCACCTGGTTCCGCTGGAAAATGCCTCGATGGAAGACCGCACCATCATCCAGTGGGACAAGGAAGATATCGAAGACCTGAAGCTGATGAAGGTGGATATCCTCGCCCTCGGCATGCTCACCGCCCTGCGCAAATCACTGGCATATATGGCACTGTATGGGCGCAAAATGAAGCTTCAGGACATCCCACCAGACGACCCGGCGGTCTATGAAATGATGTGCCGGGCCGATACCGTCGGTGTCTTCCAGATCGAATCCCGCGCACAGATGAGCATGTTGCCGCGTCTGCAACCGCAGCGCTTTTACGAACTGGTGATAGAGATTGCCATCGTCCGCCCGGGCCCGATTCAGGGCGGCATGGTGCATCCCTACCTGCGCCGTAAACAAAAGCTGGAACCGATCAATTACCCCCATGAAAACCTGCGCCCGGTACTGGAGCGCACCCTGGGCGTGCCGATTTTTCAGGAGCAGGTGATCAAGCTTTCCATGGTGGCCGCCGGCTTCAGCGGTGGCGAGGCCGATGCCCTGCGCCGGGCGATGGCCAGCTGGGGGAAAAACGGCAACCTGATTCAGTTCCGGGAAAAGCTGATCGCCGGGATGCGGGCCAACGGCTACAGCGACGCCTTCGCCGTACAATTGTTTGAGCAGATGAAGGGCTTCGGCTCCTATGGTTTCCCCGAATCCCACTCCGCCAGCTTCGGCCTGCTGGCCTACTTTTCCGCCTGGATCAAATGCCATCACCCGGCCGCCTTTTACTGCGGCCTGCTCAACAGCCAGCCCATGGGCTTCTACGCTCCCGCACAGCTGGTCTACGATGCCCAGCGCCACAACGTCACCGTACTGCCCATCGATGTACAGTACAGCCACTGGCACCACAGCCTGGAACTTCCCACTTCGTCATCCCGGCGAAAGCCGGGATCCAGCAACCTGCACCAGCACGACAACAAAACCAGCGCACCAGCCCTGCGCCTGGGTATGCGCCTGATAAAAGGCCTCAACGAAGACAGCGCAGAAGCAATCGCTACCCAGCGTCAGCAGTACCGTTTCGAATCCTTGGAAGACTTCCACCAGCGCGTAACCATCTCTCCCGAACAACGCGCCTACCTGGCCAGTGCCAACAGCTTCCACAGCCTGGCGGAAAACCGCTACCAGAACACCTGGCAGGCCCTGAGTAACCAACTGGACAGTCTGCCAACCAGCGAACACCAACCCGAGCACACACTGGAAGACAATACCTACAGCGACTACGCCAGCACCGGCCTCAGCCTGCGCGAACACCCCATCGCCCTGCTGCGCAAACAGCACCGCTACCGCAACCTGTTGAGAGCCTGCGACCTGCCAAACCGCAGGGATGGCGAGCAGGTAAAAATCCTCGGCCTGACCACCTGCCGACAACGTCCGGGCAGTGCCGCCGGGGTTATGTTCCTGACACTGGAAGATGAGACCGGAGTGGTCAATGTGGTGTTGTGGGAACAGGTTCAGCAACGCTATAGAGCCGAGATTAAAGGGGGGAATATTTTACTGATCGAGGGCCGGTTACAGGTCAGCACCGAGAAGGGGGATCGACACTACTCAGTCATACACTTGGTAGGCCAGAAGTTACATTGCCTGGAGTGGAGCGAGATTCAGAGCGTTCGCAGCTTCCATTGATGCTCAATCACCTCTTCCACAGATTGATAGCAACAAAACTTATGCCTAGGACTGATGATTTTTGGCCGTTTGATAAAGCTGATCTTTCAGGCGAGCACGCTGGGTTTTCAGCTCTTTAAAATGGTCATCATCAGTAGCTACACCGCGCTCTTCCAAGCCTCGGATCGTCTTATCCAGCTTATGGTAATTGTCGCGGTCACTCTTGAACTGAATACTGTCCTGAATCAGGTGCCGGATACTGTCGGCGAGATCGGGGAACTCGGTTTCCAGAGTACGTGAGGCACTGGCCATTGACGGTAACTCCTCATAATATTGGCTTCATCAGCCATTTTAGTATCCGATCTATCAATAACAACAAAGTATCAACAATTTATACTTCGATTCCCACCTTTTCCGGCTGCCAAAAGCCGGTAGTCGCAACGAGAGTTGGCTCTACCAAGCGCATCCAGTCAGATGCCTCGACTACAGTAGAGCCTACTCCCTAAACAGCCAGAGATCACAAAAGAGCGACACATCTAACCGCCACCTCCCAGCACAACGACGGATCCAGTTATGAAGATCCGATCCATCGCATGGATGGTGAAACTACAAGTAACTTATACCCAAAATAAATCTCGAAGCACTACAAACTAGTACGCAGAAAGATAAATCTTGGAAGATTCCGGACAACCCCCATAATCCCAGCCCAAAAAAATGGAAGGTATACCACTGACTTTTTTGTACTGATAGCTCTCACGATGCCTTCAGCAACCTTTTCTGGTTTAGCCCAAAGTACTCCCTTCGCGAAATCTTTAGTCATAGGGGTATCAACAAATCCTGGACGGATATCGAGCACTACAACCCCCTTTGAGAACAGACGGTGGCGCATGCCTTCTAAAAAAGCTGACAGCATAGCTTTCGCCGCACCATATACATAATTAGATTTCCTGCCCCGATCCCCTGCAACACTGGTAATTACCGCAATTGTTCCCTTGCCTACGTACTCCATTTTGTTTGCCAGATGTGTCAAAAGAGACACAGAGCTCAAAGCATTCACTTTTATTTCGGAAAGCGCACTTTCGGCAGAATTCTCACAAAGTGACTGATCAGGCAATGTACCATGTGCGAGCAAAACAACATCGACCTCTCCGAGCCGGTCGAATACATCGTCAAGTATGGAAACGTGAGCGTCAAAATCACAAACATCAAAAACCGCAGAATGCACATCGGCCGCTCCACGCACACGCAAATCGTTAACTATTTTGTCGAGTCGCCCTTGATTTCTCGCCAGCAGATAGATTTCGTCGCCTTGCTTCGCGTAAAGGCGGGCCACAGACTCTGCAATCGAGGAAGTGGCACCGATAATCAATATTTTCTTCATACTTAAAGACCTAATCGCTGAGATTGAGTGGAATTGAAATGTTTATGCGCACCCCATTGCCTTCTTAATTCGGAAAATTTTTCCCAGCGAGGATAACTTTTTCGGAATACTTCTTTTGACATACGAGCATCTTTAGCCAAGTAAACGCGTCCGCCATAAGCGACAACAATCTCATCAAGCTCATCCAACAAAGAGAGAACCTCTCTAGAAAGCTTCAAATCTAAAGCTAACGTATACCCTCCTAAAGGAAATGAAAGATGGTTACAATTTTCGGTTCCAAACATCTTCAACACAGCGAGAAAAGAGCCCTTCTTTGAAGCCGACAATCGACTTAGAATAGCCGAAAGACCTTCAATACCCGCTTCTTTCGGAATAACAAACTGGTACTGTAAAAAACCACCGGCGCCGTACAAGCGATTCCAGTTAAGAATACCGTCTAACGGGTAAAAATAGGGTTCGTAATGTACAATCGCATGAGATCGAACCTTTGTCATACGATGATAGTAGGCACTATTAAAAGCCTGCATCGTAAGGCCGTTAAGAAAAAAATCCGGCATATCAAAAGGAACAGATAGCTTGGCCTTTTTCCCCACAACCAACCCACCTTCCTTCGTGTGTTCGCCTAGCATAACTAAGGAACGCCCAAGCCCACTTCCGGTAGTAAGGCAATCAATCCACGCAACCGAATAAGTCGAAGAGTGATTCTCTTCAAGTATTTCGACCGTTTCTTCGAGATTCTTCGTTTTTATTGTCGTCGCGTCGATAAAGCTACTTGGAACTCTTTTGAGGCGGATTTCCACTTCCAGAATTAAGCCGGTCAACCCCATCCCACCACAAGTCGCATAAAAGAGGCTCGCATTTTGATTTCTAGAGCACTCAACTACACCGTTGGGAGTCGCGAGCTTAATCGACTCCACGAATTCAGAAAAACAGCCATCTAGATGGTGATTCTTACCATGAACGTCACTCGCCACAGCACCACCAACGGTCACAAATTTTGTACCTGGTGTAACCGACAAGAACCAGCCTTCAGGTATAATCAACTCAAGAATAGATGCTAAAGTCGTTCCTGAAGAACAACGCAAAAGACCAATTTTCTTATCAAAGAAACGAAAATGGTCCAGATATAAGCTATGTAACGTAGTGTGGGCTAATGCGCTATCTCCGTAACTTCTTCCGAGCCCGCGTCCAATGAGCGATTGTTCACCGGCTAGCTCCACCAACTTCTGAACGTCACCATCACACAAGGGGTATTCGGCATGAGAATCTATGTAGGGGTAGCGCCCCCACCCGCTTAGTCTCACGATACACCTCGAGAAACAAAAACAAATCGCTTGTCTAACTGATATTTCACGAAATAGCCAATCCCCAAACCAATCCCCCCCCCTAAATAGCGCATAGATTTCGACTGAAAAATCAGTTCAAACGTAAACTCCATTCCCCAAAAAATGAACGTGGTTAACACGCCCATTACCGCATAAAGACCAAACATCTTCGCATCCTGTTGCATCCCCTTGCCTACGAACCGGAAGATGTAGTGCTTGTCCAAATAATACTTGACCAGCAATCCGGCAATAGTCCCAACCAAGATAGAACCTGCGATGGAGTAAGTCCCAGCATACAGGCGCAAGCTAAAGTCTTGGCTACAGATATTGATTACGGTAGCGAAGGTCGCAAAAATCGTGTAGCTTAGGGCGATTCGCATATTAGAACTATAAGTTATTGATTTAGGGGGTAATTTTGCTAAATTCTACGGTATTCACCGAGGGAAGCAAATGGCTTTCGCCCGGTCTCATCAAATTGATGCGCCCTAAACAGTGGATCAAAAATACATTTGTACTACCTCCGCTGATCTTTTCTGGTCAATTTTTGAACGCTTCCGCTGTTACGCAAGCACTAATAGCGACTGCGCTTTTCTGTATAGCATCCTCTGCCACATATATAATCAATGACTATCACGATATCGAACGCGATAGGAAACACCCAGCCAAGTCCCTAAAACGACCATTAGCATCAGGCCAAGTCACCAAAGCCCAAGCGCTGGTTCTACTTGCCAGCTTATACGCCGTGCTCACCTGGGGATTTACAGTCGCCCCTAGTGTGATCGGTGTAATTTGTGGCTATCTCGCATTAAACCTTGCCTATACCTTCTACCTAAAGAACCAGCCTGTATTAGATATATTCACAATCGCAATTGGATTTGTATTGCGAGTGTACGCAGGCGCTACAGCAATAGATGTGCCAGTATCTTCCTGGATGTTTACCACCACACTGTGTCTTGCCTTATACCTTGCGGCTATCAAGCGGAGACAAGAGCTGACTCAAAATGGAAGCGAGGGAAGGAAAGTACTACAGTACTACTCCCTCCCCCTTATTGACCGATATGCGGAAATGGCCGCAGTTGGAGCACTCCTCTTCTACAGCTTATTTGTGATGAACGCTCGCCCTGAACTGGTTATTACAATCCCACTAGTGATATTCGGACTGTTTCGTTATTGGTTTGTTGTAGAAAGCCGTAATGAAGGCGAGTCTCCAACTGATGTACTTTATTCCGACAAGCAGCTCATGCTCACTGTCGTCCTCTGGGGAGTCGCCAGCACTGCAGCAATCTGGCCGACTGGAGCATAAGCCTCGAATGAACTTGACCTATGCCATCACTCCATTCGTAACCTGGCTCGTGGCCGGGTCAATGAAATTTGCCATCAACAGTATTAAGGCCAAGAGGTTGGCCTTCGGCCTTATCGGGTACGGTGGGCTACCCAGTAATCACAGCGCAATTGTAAGCAGTATGGCTGCCCTAATTGCTCTACGAGAAGGAATCAATCACCCCGCATTCGGGGTAGCTATAGCGCTAGCGTTCATAGTAATCCTTGACGCCAATAGTCTCCGTAGGGAGGTAGGGAAGCACGCTGAAAGCATAAACCAAATTTACGCCGAGAGACCCCAGTTAGCACATAAAAAAAAATTACGTGAACGTATTGGCCACTCTCGCCTAGAAATCATTGCAGGAATTATCACTGGAACCATTACTGCCTGGGCAATAGAATGGAGCTTTAGCATTTTTCTATAAAAGAAAAAATAATAGCGAATCAGAATTAACTTTCGCGCTTAGTTAGAACCATTCCACCGATAGGCAAATATATTAAAACCCTATTAAAAAATTTCGAAGAAAGCGAAATGTCAACACTCAACTAACAGCAATGCCCGCCTCCGATATATACACATATAGCCCTGAAAACTCTTTTAGTCTGAAGAGGAAAACTGAATCTGGCATAACGCATTCTCTTGACCCGCCAGAGGTTCGGCCAGAAATGGGCGGTCCCAAGATAAGAAATAAGCCTGAGCCGAAACCAAGTCGACATCAACTTTCAGAAGATAACGCAATATGTGCCTATAAGTATTCACAGTAGAAACCGGCCTACCTGAATCTATAGAAGAAAAAACCTTCGAATCACTTGAATAAACTGCATACAAGGGACTAAAACGTTCCTTATGGCAAGTCCTATAATTACTGTCATGTCGCAAATGTGCTCCACCTCCATGATCCCCCTGGACGATTACAATCTTATTACCAGGAACATCCTCAACTAAATACTTTAGCGTTGTGTAGATTTGACTATTAGTATAAGTAAGCTTCTCTATATAACCTTGTTTATACTGAGAGACCAGTTCCTCATCCCCCTTTGTCATATGGTCACCATCACCTATATCTAAAAAATCTTGATATTTAAATGTTGTTTCCCCATTTTTGGTTAATGAAAATGGAGGGTGGGGCGCTAGCGTATGAGAATAATAATATCTAGGCTGTGGAACGCTCTCAAAATACCGACTAGACAAATTTGCTCGAACCTGCTTATTCCTCGATTCAATTGAAACAACACTTTCATCCCCAAACAAACTGAACGCTGCTTTTAATGGCGACAATGATAAGAAATATTCTTCAAAGGGGCCCAACTCCATATAACCCAAAGCATCATCATTAACAAAAGATCCTATTGGGTAAGAAAGAAAATCATAGCCTGTATTTTCAAAAGCCAAACTATAACCATTCATACGGAAAAGCCTCGGCACAACACCATCTGTCACTTGCTTACCCCAGTCAACCCGCAAAACATGCGGGTTAGATGGAGTAATGATCTCAGGCTTAACCACAAACTCTCCGGACATCACTGATGCCATCGAAGGCAAAGTCTGGTTGTAAGGGGAAATAGCTTTTTGCATCACTAAAAAGCCCAGGTCTTCGAGTCCGTCTTCAAATTTGGAGTTATCAAAAGAATAGAAATCAGACAATACTGATGAATTACTATAGCCATCCAATACAAAATGGTAAATATCTGGAGTTTCTACAAAACCTCGCCCTTCGGACAAGCGAACCAAATCATTGGCTTTATCGCTCGGCAAAGTATTAACCTCTAACCCAAGCTTTCCAAAACCAAATAGAAGCATACCTAAAAAGAATATGCTCGCCACATTAGCGCTTAAAGTAAATGATTCGCCGAAAGTGAATATTTTTTCGCTCAAAAATAAAAAAAACACGACAAAAAAACAGGCCAGAGAAAAACCCACGGCCACATTAGGCGCAAGTAGTGCCACAAAAAGAAAAACGGTGTACACGCCTGCCGAATGAACATTAGAGATTTTAGAAAGCAAATAGAAAAGTACGAGTGAAAATGCCGTCGAAAATCCCAAGGTCCGCAGCGTACTATCAAAGGAAAACAATGAAAAATTTGACTGAAACACCGCAAGGGGAAAATATAAACTAATGAGAATTAAATATAATGGGAATCGAAATATCCCCCCGAAAACCTCCTTACTCTTTTTCATACCACACCAATACCCGATCAACACCCTCAACCGCAACCTCTTTTACTACCTTTCGTCTCGCAGCAAGAATGTTAATAAAGTTATCGTAGGTATAATCAGGAAAAACATCCTCTCGCAGCGCCAACATCTCTTTTATAGAAATATCCTCTTTTCCGACAAATTCGATTATTCCACTATCACCAAAGGAAAGCAGCCAATCAATTACTTGTTCCAGAGGTATATTCCGCCCTATTGCCAGATGATGGATAATGGCAAATGCGATTACGGCGTCTGCTGAGACCCTTGATTTAATACCTTTTCTTTCACTACTATCCCACCCTATAGACGGCGATGGATTACAAGCATCCATGTATAATGGGATCAATCTAAGTTGATTCTCTTTTGCGCGGCAATACGCGAGGTTCAAACTACCGGAATCAAAGTCAAAACCAACTACTGACTTAGAGCCAAACTCTAGTGCCAACTGAGAGTAGTGGCCGGAATTACACCCCATATCGATAAGAGCTGATGGTGAAATACTTTTACAAAACTCTTCTAACACCTGTTCCTTGACTCGACGCCCGGCGTCAGAATAAAAATTTTCAAATTCGTAATTTTCCCAGACACCCGCATTCCCCTGCCCCAAAAAAAGCTTAGCTATAAAATTCCTTAAAGACTTCAGCAAGCCGACGTATGCCTGCTTAGGAAAAGGTCGCTTAACAGAGCTTTTCGCTTTTGTATTAGAGAGCCGTTTAGTTCCCAAAGATTTTTTTTGAAAATAGTTAGGCAGTATAATATTTGATAAAAGCACCCAAGAGAAACGGCTCGACCAAGGTAAGAGTTTAGCCATATCCTCAATAGAAATACCTTCAAGTGCGCCCCGATACCAACTGTTCGAACGAACGCCCATTTTAGACTGCAGAAGAAGCGGGTTTAAAAATTGCTCACAAAACTGTCGCTGCCCCAGCCAGTATTCCCCATCCTGATAAGGACGTATAGAAAGTAAATCTATGAAGATCGGTCGACACGATTCACCATGAAACTGTACGTTATACGCCGTCGCATCTGTCAACGACCATCCATTTTCAAGTAGCTTCAAATGAAAATCGAGATGAAAAAGTGCTGCATCCTTTAACTGAGAAAAGCTCCACTCATATGGGTAAGATATAACCTCCAATTTCCGGTGTTTCACGAGAGCTTCGGGGGCCCGCTCCCCAAAACCTGACACGAGCGACGGGCAAACCTCTTCTGAGTCAATCAACCATCCATCTTTAATCAGGCTTGCCAATACACCACTTTCTCGTAGCTCCCTAAACTCCAGCATCCTCTGCTTATTAATTGTTCTATAGACGCCATCATTAAAATAAAAAATAGAGCCTGCCGGATCACGAAACGATCCCCTATCAAATTCAATCATCTTTTTTTATTTCTCGCATACTCGAGGCCGTGAATATTTCCGACTCATCTTCTTCAGTTAAATCAGTAACTTGATTTACCCCAGAAAAAAAATCCTTTATTTTTTTCCAATAAATCCCGGCATACGTGATAGCTCCTGCAATCAAAGCCATGGCACCCTGTACAAGCATTGTACCCGTACCCGGATCAAGATATGCATAAGAAGGATAAGAAAAAAAACAAGCACAGAGAATCAAGATAATGCGGTAAAAATTCATAACACACCCATAGAAAAAATAAAAATCGAAACAGACTAAAAAGTTCAGAACGTTCCACTAAACCAAGAAACAGTGAGTAAACGTTAACCTTCTATCTAAACACTATCCGCATGCCTACTACAGGCGGTTCGCTTAACTTCCAATTTATCGCACCACCATGCTGTATACCCAAACAGGAAGGTTTAGCATTATTTTGAACAGGAACCCCCGGCAGTCCAATCTTTTCCTTGTTAAACTCTACTTCAACCTGGGAATGAAAACCCGAATTCAGACGCCAAATTGCTGCGGCTCTCCCCTCCGCAAAAAGCGAAGCCGTTGTTGCGAGCTGTACATCGTCAAAAAGTGCCTTTAACCTCGAACCAGCAAGCCTATTTTCACCTAAAACAATAGATTCCAAGTACCCTTCAGGGAAAGCTCGCTCGAAATGACCAACCCTCGCATTAGAGCGTGCAGGCAACCTAGCAAGTAAAGGGTCTGCCAAAGCGAGTGGGTCAATCCAATGAATCGCAGGACCTGCACCAAACCCAACCATTCCGATAGAACACCGCACAAAAAAACCCTGCTGGCCACTTAGGAGCTGCCCCTCGACTAACCATGGATGGTGGACCACCCCCTTATTTATAAGCGCAGGTTTTAGGCCCGTGCCCTGATAATAAAAAGCTCGCTCATCTGCAATACCATTTTCCGAAATAGTTTGAGAATTAAATGACAAAGGCGAGATTAATGTATTACCTAGCGCACCTACACTTAAAAACACGAAGGGAGTGAAAAGAATAGCTTTAAACGGCCTCAAAAAAAACAAAACCATACAAGCAGCCAATAATATCGGAGTACTGAAAAAACGCCCTCCCATATAATCTCCGCCCACATAAAAATAAAATATTAACCACAATAATAAACCGAAAAAGAAGACACGCCCTCTTTGGTTAATCCATGCGGCACAGCCACCGAACAACAAAAGGAATAGTGAAAATGTATCGTGGCGATACATCCAACTCAATCCAGCCCACGCCTGCTCTACCGCCCCCAAAAAAGTGGTACCTGTACCCACTTTTGCTAACGCCGTATTAGGTATTGGCGCCCCATAATAGAAAACCGAAAAACAAACCCAACAAGCTACTGGTAGGCCACCTATCAACGCCGGCATTATGGAGCGAGAGTTATAAACTAGCGATAACAGCGAGGGGATTACTAGTAAAAGAGAGTCAGGACGACATAAAAATAATGCTGAACCTAACGAAAATAGTAAATACGCCCTACATCGCCCCTCGAATTTAAACCAAACCCATACATAAGCAGCGACGAGAAAATGTGTCAGAGGGTTTTCTAGGCCAGAGCTAGAATAGTCCACAAATGATCGGGAAAGTAGAAGAGAAAAAATTACAGCCAAACTTCCCCAGGTAAGTTCTTTAGGTAGCGTAAAGAGCAAAAAAATTGTAAAGCACAACAATAGGTAGGAGATGGCCAAACAGACGAAATATGGGTCTCCGAAAACCGCGACCAACCCGAGCTGCACCCCAAACCAAAGAGGGTGGGTGTATACTTGGACCCGCTCACCTGGATTCCAAGTCAACCCATAGCCATTTAATGCGTTATCTATAACCCGGAAAGTAATAAACGCGTCATCGGCTACCCATGCGGTATTGAAAAAGGCAGCAGAAAACAGCAGTAAAGCTACAATCAACCATGATAATCTTTTGTCACTGGATAAAATGGTGCCAAACCTCTCCAGATACCACAATTCAATCTCTTTTATTTTTTTTCTCATACCACTTACAGCCGAAATCATTTACTAGTAGCCCACTTCGGGCCACGCCACAAGGCAGTTATCTTGCTATATCTTTTGGCCTATATAGCTTTTCAGGCTTACTAAAAATGCTTCACCAGAACGCGAGCCATAACAAAACTTAACGCATGACCAATCACATTTAACCTGCCACCGTCACACTCGAAAAACTCGAGTCAAAACTACTCCCAACTGAACTTAACCAAATTCCAGAAAAAAGAAATGGAATTTTCCGAACAGAAATTCTGACAGTGCCAATAATCATGGCACTCTCAAGCTACAGGATCGATCTGTATTTATCAGACAAAACTATCCTGCTGTCGGACCAAACCAATCTCAAAACCCACACAAACAAGATGGCATATAGCTATTGCGGAAAGAACTCATATTCAATCTCACCTTTTAAAAGCCGGTCAAAATAGAGTCTTACTTTATCCCTTTTGTCAGAAGGGGCCATCAAATTTATGCCAGTTGAAAGATTCTCCTCCGCTTTTTCCTTGTCACCAACCAAATACCAATAGATCCCTACGTTGATTATGAACCATGGGTGCGAACTTAGCTCCTCGATGTTTACAGCGTTATCCACATACCATGCAGCAGATTCCAGCTCGTTCATTCGCAGCAATGTATTGAATGCGTTATTGAACGCGATTGGCGCTATATTGCTTCCCGCGGCCGTACCCTCAGAATCAAGCACCTTCAGAAATTTCTCAATGGCAGCATCGGGATTATTTTCTTCAATATCCTGCATCCCCCTATGCACCAAAATCATGGATTTCTCGCTAGACCTGCCATACTCGGCAGCAAGAACATCCGCGGTATCGATAGCCTCTTTCGCACCTTCAACATCACCGCTTGAAAAACGAGCATTTGCTAAATTTATCCAGCCATTAATATACTTGGGAGATGTTGCAGTAACCCAAGTCCACAAGCCTAACTCACTAGACCACAAAGGGATTATGGACTGGACTGTTACGACTGAAATAAAAACAAAACAGGCCGTAGCACCAAGAATAAGAGTCCGTATTTTCTCCCCCACATTCAGCAGAAAGCTTACAAGAACTGGAGAAAAAACTACCACTAGTACCGCTAGCGGGAATTGAAGGTAGCGCTCTTGCACTAGATTGTCTGCCAGCGGTGATTGAAAAAGGTGCAGGGCTGGGATCAGCGCCAACAAGAAGATGGAAGCTGAGGTTAGAGACCACCACTTATCTTTCACCACTCCATACAGAGTTGTACAGATATATAAAAGAACCGCAACAAGTGCTCCCCATGCAACCCAATCATCCAACTCAATTGGAAATTTCTCATAATGCACAGGAGACAAATGCAGAAATGGAAGCAGGGCAATTTTTAAATATCCTAGCAGGGCTTTTGCCGACAGCAAAATTCGCTGAATCCAGGAGCCGTAATCATTGTAATGCATACCTGAAAGCAGATAGCCTAGGGCTTCATAGCGAACCCAAAGATATATGCAGCCTGCGATCACCAAAGAGGTATAAGTAAATATATTTTCCCTTATAACGAAAAAAACGCCACTATTGCTCCGGTCAGAAAGCCTTGCGTTTACAAGATGGAGCATGGGTAGTGAGAAGCAAAACCCTACAGCTGCTTCCTTGGAAAAAGCAGCTAGCAGAAAAAAACAACCAACGCAGAAAGCCCTGAACTTGGCCACTTTTATAGCTTGGTCAGAGTATAAAGCCAATAGTAAAAACAGCGTCATCAACAGGTCAAACCTGCCTGATACCCAAACTACAGCCTCTGCCATAGCCGGGTGCACAGCATATAATAACGCCAAAACAGCCGAGGCTACGTTGCGAACATAAGGGGGACAAAAAACCACATTATGGGAGCGTGAAATCAGCAAGTGGCAAATCAAAAAAACCAGCAACGCATTTGCTATATGTATCGCAAGATTTAAATCATGGAATGGTTCTGGATCTAATCCACTCTTAGCCTGTAAATAGTACGTTAATAGAGGCAAAGGCCTATAATAATCATCAGAAATAAAAAAACGTTTTAGAAGAACATCATCAACCACTGAGTTGGCATTACGCAAATCAGGCAACTGAACAATAAAATATTGATCATCCCAAACAAATGAATTATCTCGAGCCCCCCAAAACAATACCGCTACGACGACTGCTATAAAAAAAGCAAGGAATATCTTACGACTAAATAAAAAGGAAGAATCAAACATAACATCACTTGTTCACACAAAAACAAAAAAGGGAGAACTACAAACTCTCCCTTTTTTAGCTAAAACGCTCTAACGTTTAAGCGGTGCCTATCTCGTCAAACGAGATATTGCCTTAGCCGCGACACTCAGCAGGAACATACTTTTGGGTAGAAGCTGCTGTGCTGCAGGTCCAAGTAACCGGCGCGCCTACTGTCAGTCCTGGAGCAAGTGTCAACACAACGCTTTGAGCAAGAGAGCTCATAGTCACAGTGATAGTCCCGGTGCTATCTGCAACAGACACGGATGACACATTTTTAGTAGACGCCGGCGCGGTCCAGCCAGACGCGGTCAATGCGAACACACCATTACTTTGATATGTTTCAGATACCGCTGTTTTCGCTGAAGACGCAATGCTCAAACCCTCAGACACACGAGCCCTTACAGTGTAATCCTGGTAGGCCGGCAGTGCGACCGCAGCCAAAATACCGATGATCGCGACCACGATCATCAATTCAATAAGAGTAAAACCCTGTTGTTTTTTCATGTAACCGTCTCCATACAGACTGTTGTTTTTGGAATGAAATCCCTAAAGGAAGTCGGCAGTAACAATACCCGCAATGTGGGAAAAGGCGCAAGCTCACAAAACTAACCAGAATCGCAATTTTGAACGAAAGTCAGGCAAGGGGTGCCCAAAAATCATCCAGGCGGATCACATAACAACCAGCCCGATTCTGAACGTGACCTATTTTGTCAGTTATTTAGCCCTTGTTTACTTTCCCCTCTATTAGTTGGCGCACCTTTTAGTTGGCTAGTTGGCGCACCTTTATTAAGCCATCCTGATTGTTTTCCGTGCAACTTGATTCGCATTACCCAAAATGCCCTCGCCAGGCCATTGGCGGGCGCCAGCATATTCGCTATATTGGCTCGCAAGCTGGCGGCGGATTTAACTTTTTGTGCCTGATTCGCTCCGAACCGCCCAAAGTCAAAAAACAGCAGTAACAAACGTTATCTCACAGACAGCGATCTCAAATGAGCAGCACTCCTCTAAGCGGCCTCGCCAAACGGCTGGTATCCGACAACGCTATCGACGAACCGACCATTCAGTCAGCCCTGAAGGCGGCCAAACGTGAAGGCCAGAGCTTTGCTCAGCATGCGGTTGAGACCAAACTCATTAAGAGCCGTGAGCTTGCCAACATCGCTTCCATCGCATTTGGAACCCCACTGTTCGACCTTTCTAGCTACAACTTCGACATGCTGCCGAAGGATATTGTTGATGAAAAATTAATCAGCAAGCATTTCGCGCTTCCTTTATATAAAAGGGGAAACCGCTTATTTGTTGCAGTAGCAGATCCAACCAATCTCTCTGGGCTGGACGAGATCAACTTCAATACAGGACTTAATACCGACGCTGTTCTCGTCGAAGCCGATAAGCTGGCCAAGGCAATAGAAAGCTACCTGTCAAACAGTAGCGATATTGGCGGTGGGCTCGAAGGTTTAGACGATGAAGACCTTGATAGCCTCGACGTAGAATCAGGGGAGCCAAGACGGGATGATGACAACGAGCCAGGCGGGGACGAAGCTCCAGTTGTTCGTTTTGTAAACAAGGTTTTACTGGATGCTATTCGTACCGGCGCCTCCGATATTCACTTTGAACCATACGAAAAGCTCTATCGAGTACGACTTCGTACCGACGGGATCTTACACGAGGTGGCCCGCCCACCAATTCAGCTCGCCACGCGTATTTCTGCGCGCTTAAAAGTAATGTCCAAAATGGACATTTCCGAGCGGCGAGTTCCACAGGACGGCCGTATTAAGATGAAGCTATCTAAGACCAAGGCTATCGACTTTCGTGTAAACAGCCTACCCACTCTTTGGGGCGAAAAGATCGTATTGCGGATTCTCGATCCTTCGTCCGCAAAGCTGGGTATCGATGCCTTGGGGTATGAAGAGGAACAAAAACAAATCTACCTTGATGCCCTGGCCCAGCCGCAAGGCATGATTTTAGTCACAGGGCCAACCGGCTCAGGCAAAACCGTGTCGCTTTACACAGGCTTAAATATTCTCAATACCGCCGAACGCAATATATCCACTGCGGAAGATCCGGTCGAGATCAACCTTGAAGGCATCAACCAAGTAAACGTCTCCAACAAGGTAGGGCTGAACTTTGCGGAGGCTCTGCGATCATTCCTTCGCCAAGACCCCGACATTGTCATGGTGGGGGAAATCCGAGATCTCGAAACCGCTGAAATCGCCATTAAAGCCGCGCAAACCGGTCACTTGGTGCTTTCTACACTCCATACCAATTCGGCCCCAGAAACCCTGACCCGTTTGATGAATATGGGGGTACCCACGTTCAATATTGCCACCTCGGTAAGCGTTATTATCGCCCAGCGCCTCGCACGTAGGCTCTGTGGTGAATGCAAAAAGCCAATTACACTACCCGAGGAAGTCTTAAGAGAAGAAGGCTTCGATACCGTCACCATCCCGCAAAGCGACTGGAAAATATATCAGCCTGTCGGCTGCGAGCACTGCTCCAAAGGTTACAAAGGTCGCGTAGGCGTGTATGAAGTAGTTCGCATAACTGATGGAATTTCACGCATTATAATGGAAGGCGGCAACTCAATTCAGATTGCAGACCAGGCAAAAAAAGAAGGGTTCAATAATTTGCGCACTTCAGCCCTGCGCAAAGTAGTGATGGGCGTTACCAGCTTGGAAGAGGCCAATCGTGTTACTAAGGATTGATCACTGACCGGCTAATATTAGCTGAGCTTTACTCCAAAACATTAAAAGACAAAAGTAAAAACCGGGAATGACAGTATGGCCAACGCCGCAGTAGCAACTGCCTATGTATTCAAGGGTGTGGATGCCAAGGGCAATAAAGTTCAAGGGGAAATCAGCGGTTCCAGCCCGGCACTGGTCAAAGCTCAATTGCGCCGGCAAGGTATTATAGCCAATAGAGTGCAGAAAAAACCCAAACCTCTATTCGGTGGTAAGAAGAAGGTTAAACCTGGTGATATCGCTGTGTTTACTCGCCAAATGGCGACAATGATGAAAGCAGGTGTGCCGTTAGTGCAAAGTTTTGAGATCGTTGCTGACGGACTGGACAACGATGGATTAAAAGAACTAATACTTAAAATCCGTGATGACGTTGCATCCGGTACAGCTTTTGCTGACGCACTTAGCAAGCATCCTCTGTATTTCGATAATCTGTTTTGCAACCTGGTCGCTTCCGGCGAACAATCAGGTGCGCTTGAAACAATGCTCGACCGCATAGCGACTTATAAGGAAAAAACAGAATCTCTAAAAGCTAAGATCAAAAAAGCAATGACTTATCCCATTGCGGTTTTAGTTGTGGCGGTAGTAGTAACAGCCATCCTACTGGTCAAAGTAGTTCCCCAGTTCGCAGAGACTTTTTCTAGCTTTGGCGCTAACCTTCCTGCATTCACACTATTTGTACTGAGCATTTCAGAATGGATGCAAGCAAATTGGCTGTGGGCTTTTGCGGCCCTGGTCATCGGTATCGGCGGCACTCTCGAAATTAAAAAGCGTAACAAAAAAGTAGCCAATTTTTTTGACCGCTTAATGTTGAAGTTGCCTATTTTGGGTCAGATCACCTACAACTCGATTGCTGCCCGGTTCGCTCGTACGCTATCTACTACATTTGCCGCGGGCGTACCATTGATCGACGCACTAAAGTCGGTTGCCGGAGCCACAGGTAATGTCGTGTACGAAGAAGCGACCCTGAAAATTCGCGATTCTGTTGCAACTGGTATCCCTCTAAATGGCGCCATGCGCGCTTCGGGTCTTTATCCAACCATGTTGGTCCAAATGGCTGCCATTGGTGAAGAATCGGGCGCATTGGATGAAATGCTAAGCAAGGCAGCTGACTTCTATGAAGAAGCTGTAGATAACTTAGTCGACAATTTAACCACTCTGATGGAACCGATGATCATGGCAGTCCTAGGTATCCTTGTTGGCGGCCTGATGATTGCCATGTACCTGCCCATCTTCCAGCTCGGTCAGGTTATTTAAAACTGTAAAAGTAATCCCAATGCTCGAAACATTTCTCTCCCATCAAGCGCTGCTTTTAGGCAGCGCTTTTGTTTTAGGACTCTTGGTCGGCAGCTTTCTCAACGTCGTGATCCACCGCCTCCCCATCATGATGGAGCGGGAATACCAGCGGGATTTTTACAGCTATTTCGACAAGACACCTTCTGCCAAAGAGCAAAAGCAGCTGGACGAAACCTTCAATCTGGTCCTGCCCCACTCCCACTGCCCCAAGTGCGAGACCGTCATCAAGCCGTGGCAGAACATCCCCATTGTCAGCTACCTGCTGCTCGGCGGTAAGTGCGGCAACTGCCGTACGCCAATCTCCAAGCGCTATCCGCTGGTAGAGCTGGTTACCGGAATCCTCACCGCCGTGGTCGTATGGCAGCTGGGTTTTACCTGGCAGGCGCTGGCCGGGATATTTTTTACCTGGGCACTGGTGGCACTGACGGGGATCGACTTTGACAAGCAACTGCTACCAGACAACATCACCCTGCCTCTGTTATGGGCCGGCCTGCTGATTAATATCTGGGGTGTATTTGCACCGCTGCAGGATGCCGTAATCGGCGCCATCGCGGGTTACCTGGCGCTGTGGAGCGTGTTCCATCTGTTCAAGCTGATCACCGGCAAGGAAGGCATGGGCGCGGGGGATTTCAAGATCCTGGCGGCAATCGGTGCCTGGTTTGGCTGGCAGGTACTGCCTCTGGTGATCCTGCTCTCTGCCGCTGTGGGTGCGCTGGTAGGAATACTGTGGACATTGATTTCCGGGCGGGACAAGAACCTTCCGATCGCCTTTGGGCCTTACCTGGCGGGTGCCGCCTGGATCGCCATGCTCTGGGGTGAGCAGATCATCGGCTGGTATTTCCGGATTTCCGGCCTGTCCTCATAACCGGGTAGCCGCACATGTTTATCGTCGGGCTTACAGGTGGGATTGGTAGCGGCAAGTCGGCGGCCGCCAATCGCTTCAGACACCACGGGGTTAACGTGGTCGATGCCGATCAGGCTGCACGGTTCGTGGTTGAGCCCGGACAGCCGGCACTGGCTCATATTGCCAGCCACTTCGGGAGCCATGTGATTCAACCTGATGGGCTCCTGGACAGGGCCGCGCTGCGCCAGCGGGTTTTTGACAACCCGGAAGAGCGGCAGTGGCTTGAGCAGTTACTGCACCCGCTGATTCGCCAGGAGATCGTTCAGGCCTTAGCGGCCAGTGCGCAAACTCACACCGCACCTTATGCCATTCTCGAGTCGCCACTGCTAATCGAGTCCGGACAGTCAGAGCTGGTTCAGCGGGTATGTGTGGTGGATATTCCCGAGATACTGCAGCTGGAACGAGCCAGTGCGCGGGATGGCAACTCGCCCGAGCAGATCCGCAAGATTATGGATGCCCAGATATCGCGGGCCGAGCGATGTGCAAAAGCGGACGATATTCTGGATAATGGCGGCAGCTTGGCGGCACTGGAACGGCAGGTGGACGACCTCCACCAACGTTATCTCCAGCTTGCGCAATCCGCCTGAATCCATCTTTTCGATTTAAAGTGTTACCCATGTCTGATGATCGCCCTACCCTGAGCTGCCCGACCTGCAAGAAGCCTATCGAGTGGACCGACAAGTATCCACACCGCCCCTTCTGCTGCGAACGCTGCAAATTGATCGACCTGGGTGAGTGGGCCAGTGAGGGCCACAAGATACCGGGACAGCCGGTGTATGACGATGTGCTGAGCGACGACCTGGATCCCAACAAGACCCGTCACTGATTTGCGGTAGTTGCCTACCGACGGGGTTTAACCTCACGAATCCCAATTAGTTGCTCGCCTAACCGCTCCCTCCCTACCGTCATCCCGGGCTTGACCCGGGATCCAGCTATTAGCCAGCACTAGGCTCCGTGCCATGAATCTGGATACCGGCCTTCGCCGGTATGACGAGAATGTGACGAAGAGGCTCGAGTCAGGCACCTTGATACCCTAACGGGTCGATTCCGGCATGACGTATTTGCCGGTATGACAGCAGGTAACTAATCCGCGAGCCATAACCGAGCCAGCAACCCCCACTTGGATGCCATGCCGGAGGTCACGGCGCTGATCTGCCCTTCACTATCGACGATTACGACGGTCGGCGTGACCTGTAGTCCCCAGCTGCTACTGAGCGCACCTGAGGGGTCGTTGATGGTGGCGAACGCGAGCTCATGCTTCTCTTGGTAAGCAGCCACTTCCGTATCATCACCGGATTGCAGGGCAACGGAGATAACCTGGTGATCAGCCGCCAAATCGGAAACCGATGGCGAGACGACGCGGCAGTAGCCACACCAGGTTGCCCAGAAGTAGATCAGCACGGGGCCGTTCTTCGTCATCGCCTGGAGGTCTACCATCTGCCCTTCAATATCCGCGAGCTCCAGTTGCGGCGCAGGCCCTTTGGGCATATTGCGGCTGTGATACCAGGATAACGCGCTGGCGACCAAGGCCGCCAGCAGGATGAATTCAGCCAGGGTCAGCACACTGCGTTTTATATTCACGAGGCAACTCCTGCGGCCAGGCTGTCCAGCGCCAGTACCTGTATGCCGCCATCACGATAGCACCAGCGCAGGTTAAAGCCGCACAATTCCATCCCGTATACCCGCTCGGGATCCGGTTGCTGGTATGCCGGTTTTGGGTCCTGGCCCAGCACCTGCCGAATCAATTGTTCCAGATCTGTGCCCCAGTTATCCCGATAGGCCCTCGCGACCTGCAGAACCGGATCAGGGATATGTACCGGAGTAGCGGCCGGCGCACTTCCGGCAAACTCACTGACTGCATTGGGAATGGCATCGGCATAGGGGATATAGGGTTTGAGATCCAGAATGGGCGTGCCGTCCAAGAGATCGGCTCCGCCGATAATCAGCTCAACCTTTGGGTGGGTACGTACCTCGATCAGGCGCACCACCGACAATCCAATATTGTTGGGTCTAAAGGGAGAGCGAGTGGCCAGGACACCCAGCTTTTTGTTACCACCAAGGCGCGGTGGTCGCACTTTGTGCGACCACTGGCCGGCGACCTCATGAAACTGAAAAATCACCCACAAGTGGCTGTTTTGTTCGAGGCCGGCGACGGCATCGGGGGTATTGAGTGGCGGTAACAGCTCGATGGATGCACGACTGGCATCTGCCAATAGAGGCTGGCGGGGGATACCGAACTTCTCGGTAAAACAGGAGTGCACGAGCCCTATTGGATTCATTTCCATCGTCGCGTTCAAATCCCACCCATGCACAGGTACTTGATCTCCAGGTAGTCATCGATACCGTACTTGGAGCCTTCCCGGCCAATACCGGATTCTTTTACCCCACCGAACGGCGCCATCTCATTGGAAATGATGCCTTCGTTGATCCCAACCATACCGTATTCAAGCTGCTCTGCTACTCGCCAGATACGGCCGATATCTCTGGAATAAAAATAGGATGCCAGGCCAAACTCCGTGTCGTTGGCCATGCGGATAACATCTTCCTCTGTGGAGAACTTGAAGATTGGCGCCACAGGGCCAAAGATCTCCTCTTTGAACAGGCGCATGGTGTCATCTGCCGCGCCCAGGACAATAGGGGTAAAGAAGCACTCACCCATGTCACTCAGTCCGCCTTCATTCAGGGCTTTAGCGCCTTTGCTCAGGGCGTCTTCCACCAGGTCCTTAACATCCTCGACCGCACGGGGGTTAATCATGGGACCGACTTCAACCCCCTCCTCCACCCCATTCCCCATTTTCAACGCAGTAACGGCGCGGGCGAACTTTTCCGCGAACTCTTCGTACACGCCGTCCTGCACAAAAATCCGGTTCGCGCACACACAGGTCTGACCGGCATTGCGGTATTTACAAACAATCGCACCTTTGACTGCCGCATCAATATCCGCATCGTCGAATACGATAAAGGGTGCATTGCCGCCGAGTTCCATGGAGGTTTTCTTGATGGTCTCCGCGCACTGGGCCTGAAGCTGCTTGCCCACGGCGGTGGAGCCGGTAAAGGTGAACTTGCGCACCAGCGGGTTACCGGTCATTTCTTTGCCGATTTCCCGTGAGCTTTTACCCACCACTACATTGAATACACCCGCGGGCACGCCGGCCTCTTCCGCCAGTACCGCCAATGCGAGCGCGGAGAGCGGGGTTTCCGAAGCCGGTTTGGAAACGAATGTACAGCCTGCGGCCAGTGCCGGAGCCACCTTGCGCGCGATCATTGCGCTGGGGAAATTCCACGGTGTAACAGACGCAGTGACGCCGACCGGCTGCTTGATCACTACGATACGCTTATCTTTGGAAGGTGGTGCGATGACATCGCCATAGGCGCGCTTGGCTTCTTCAGAGAACCACTCGAGATAGTTGGCACCGTAGATGATTTCAGTCTTGGCTTCGGCCAGTGGTTTACCCTGTTCAGCCGTAAGGATCGCCGCCAGGTCATCGGCGTTATCGAGGATCAGGTTGTACCAGTCACGCAAAATTTTTGCGCGCTCTTTGACAGTGAGGTCCCGCCAACCAGCCCAGGCTTTGTCGGCGGCTTCGATAGCCCGGGCGGTTTCTGCTGCGCCGCAGCTGGCGATGGTGGAGACGATTTCGCCGGTGGCAGGATTGATGACGTCGAGCGTTTCGCCAGAGTCCGAGTCAATCCACTGGCCATTGATGTAGGACTGGGTACGCAGTAGCTCGGTTTTTTTTAGGCTTGGCATGGATTCTCCTTTCCGTTTTGCGTTCGCCTGCAAGCAGGCTCCTACAGGGATTAGTAAAGGCGGCCGATTACCGGGCAAGTTTAGTTTGCACCGGATCGGCTGCCTTCACTTCGCGGATAGTCTGCCGCCCCGCGCAGCCTGATTATTTTTTCTTTTTCACAAACTTCATCAGGCGGCGTTTTTTCGCTTTCTGACGGTCGGACAGCTTGTTCTTTTTCTCCGCATAGGGGTTCTTACCGGTACGGAACTCGATTTTCACCGGTGTACCGTGCAGCTCCAGCGCCTTGCGGAAGGTTTTTTCCAGGTAGCGCACGTAATGATTCGGCACTTCTTCGGTCTGGTTACCATGGATCACGATTACCGGCGGGTTCTGGCCACCAGCGTGCGCGTAACGCAATTTGATACGGTGGCCGTTGACCAACGGCGGTTGGTGCTCACTTACCGCCCACTGCAGAATACGCGTGAGGTGATTGGTGGAGAGCTTGTCTGTCGCGGACTGGTAAGCGGCCTCGATTGACTGGTACAGGTTACCAACGCCGGTGCCATGCAACGCGGAAATAAAGTGAATATCCGCAAAGTCGACAAAGCGCAGGCGGCGCTCCAGCTCGGTCTTGATAAAGTCGCGGTGGTCCGGATCCAGGCCGTCCCACTTGTTCAGCGCCACCACCAGCGCGCGGCCGGCCTGGATTACACTGCCCATCAGGTGCAGGTCCTGATCCACCAGGCCTTCGCTGGCATCGATTACCAGTACCACCACATTGGAGTCTTCCACCGCCTGCAGGGTTTTGACGATGGAGAATTTCTCCACCGATTCCTTGACGTTTTTACGGCGACGAATACCGGCGGTATCGATGATGGTGTACGGCTTTTCATCGCGGGTGTAATTGATATACACGCTGTCGCGGGTGGTGCCCGGCTGGTCGTAAACCACGACCCGGTCTTCGCCCAGCAGGCGATTGACCAGTGTGGATTTACCCACGTTCGGGCGGCCGACGATGCCGATCTTGATTCCCTTCGCTTCTTCTTCAGCCTCTTCTTCAGCAACTTCCGGCATCCCTTCGACCAGTCGCTCCATCAGGGAGCGCACACCGCGGCCATGGGTCGCGGTCGTGGGGAAGAGTTCACCGATGCCCAGCTCGTAGAACGGCGCAAGGGCGATATCCGGGTTCACCCCATCTACCTTGTTGGCCACCAGCAGGGTCGGTTTGGAGCGTGTACGCAGACGTTCGGCAATCATCTCGTCTGCCGGTGTCAGACCCGCGCGACAGTCCACCAGGAACAGCACGAAATCCGCTTCTTCAATGGCCTGCATGGATTGCTGGGCCATGGCTGCGTCGATCCCTTCTTCACCACCGCTGATACCCCCGGTATCCACCAGGATCATTTTGCGGCCTTCAAACTCCGCCTCACCGTACTTGCGGTCGCGGGTAAGGCCGGCGTAATTGGCCACGAGCGCATCGCGGCTCTTGGTCAGGCGGTTGAACAGGGTGGATTTACCCACGTTGGGGCGCCCGACAAGGGCGATTACAGGCAACATATTCGAATCTACTCAAAACTGGCGACTCGCCAGAAATACAAACGCCCGCAAACTGCGGGCGAAGGTCAATTGGACTGGCGCAACACAGGTGTTGCGCCGATCCCCAATCTATTTACTGCAGGCGCTCCAGGCGCAGGGCCACCAGTTCACCGTCATCAGACAGTGCAAACAGGAGGTCGCCATCGGCCAACAGCGGGATACGCACCGGGTCGCGATCTATGCGCTCACGCCCAACAAAACGACCGGTGGAGGGGTCCAGTACATGCAGGTATCCGTCGTAGTCACCAACAACCACAACATCACCAAAGTACGCTGGTCCACTCAGTTCCCGGCGGAGCAATTCGTTATTGCTCCACTCAATCTGCCCATTACCCACATTGTAGGCATGGACACTACCATCAGCGCCGCTCAGGTAGACCTGGCCGGCGCCCACAGCCACGCTGTGGTTGGTAGAGGCGTCACGAGCCCAGAGTCCGCGACCATCTTCACTGGAAAGAGCGACAATACGCCCCTGGTAACTGGCCGCAAAAACCAGTTCGCCGCGCACAACCGGCGCACCATCAATATCCACTACGCGCTCCAGTTCCGCGGAACCTTGCGGAATGGCCACACGCTGCTCCCAGCGAGAGAGACCGTCAGTTGCGTTCAGAACAACCAGCTTACCGTTATCGAGGCCAGCGAAAACTGCGCCACCGGAAATCACCGGACTGGCGGTACCGCGCAGGGTCAGGACCGGCAGCACCGTATTGTGGCGCCAGCGTTGTTCGCCGGTACCGGCGTCGAGGCCAAGTAGTTTGCCGTCAACAGTCTGCACCACCACGACACCCGCACCGACGGCCGGCGTGGCTACCACTTCGCCACCCAGCTGGGTTTCCCAGCGCTGGCTTCCGTCTGTCAGGTCCAGAGCCACGATGCGACCGCGGTAGTCAGCGACGACTGCGAGCCCCTGGCCAACGCCCACACCGCCACTGATGGACTGGTCCAGGTCGACTTTCCACAAACGCTTACCGGTTGCGCGCTCAAAGGCAAACACATCGCCATCGCTGTTCGCGGCAATCACTTTGCCATCAATCAGGCCAGGCTTGAGCATGGCATAACGCAGGGCGTCGATATCACCAATATTTTTTGACCACACCTCGCGCAGCTTGACGGATTCAGTAATCTCCGTCAGTTCCACCGGGTCCGTATCTTCCTTTTCGTCGTTGGAAGCACAAGCGGTCAGCAGCGTGGCGAGCGCCAGTGCGACAAACCGGTTGAGCGCTTTTGGAGTCAAAATCATTGCGCGTCATTCTCCTTTTCCGATTCAGCAGCCGGCTGTTCTACCGGCTGGGAATCTTCCGCGTCTTTTGATTCTTTTGCTGATTCTTCTTCAGCGGCTCCGCCCAGACTTTCGAGCTTGAGCGCCAGCAGCTGACCTGCGGAAGCCTGCTCGGGCAACAGCTGGGTGCGGGCTTCGATGTAGGCTTTGCGCGCGGCCTCCTTGTCACCCTGCTGGACCAGGATGTCACCACGGGTCTCCGCGTACAGCGCCGCAAATTCTGACGGCACCTTGCCGGACAGCAGCGCAAGCGCTTCCTTCTCCTCACCGCGAGCCGCTTTTACGGCCGCGAGACGACGGGTCGCCACATACTTGAGGGCGTCGTCGCCAGTATTGTCGATTACCCACTGCAGTTCTTTGGCTGCGGTTTCCAGGTCATTTTTTTCCGCCGCCAGTGCGGCCAGACGCAAAGATGCCTGCGCTGCATAAATACGCTTGGCGTAGTCGTCTTTCAGCTCGCGGGCCAGGGACTGAGCCGTGGTCAGCTGTTTGTTGTCAGGCTTGCCTTCGTTGGCGGAGACCGCCTCAACAAAGCTCTGGTAGACATTAGAGGCCGCTTCCGCGTCACCGCGTGCTTTGCCCTGCCACCACTGCCAACCGAAATAGGCGGCCAACGCCAGCACTACGCCGGATACGATGCCGGTGCCATTTTCTTTCCACCAGCGCTTGATCGATTCAATCTGTTCTTCTTCGGTCAAATGGTCAGCCATTTTGTTATTCGCCTTATTCTAAAAATCCAAACTTCGAATACGGTTTGACGATTGCGCAGCCCTCAGGTCAGGCCTGCAGGATACTGGACAGTTCAGTCAGTGCCACGGTCTGCTGCTCGGCTTCCGCGCGCAGAGGTTTTACCGTCACCAGCCCCGCAGCAGCCTCGTCTTCGCCGATGATCAATGCGTAATCCGCGTTGCTTTTATCGGCCTTTTTCATCTGGCTCTTGAAGCTGCCGCCCCCGCAATGGGTCTGCAAGCGTAACCAGGGCAGCTCGGAGCGCAGTTGCTCTGCGGCAGCAAGGGCCGCCGATTGTACATCACCCACGGCAACCAGATAGGCATCTACCTGCTGATCCAGTGCTTCCGGCAAGACTTCCAAGGTTTCCAGCAGCAATACCAGGCGCTCAACACCGAGTCCGAAACCGACCGCAGGGGTGGCTTTACCGCCCATCTGCTCGACCAGGCCATCGTAACGGCCGCCGGCACACACAGTGCCCTGGGAGCCAAGACTGTCGGTTACCCACTCGAATACGGTCTTGCCGTAGTAGTCGAGACCGCGTACCAGACGCGGATTTACCTCATAGGCGACACCGGCCGCATCGAGGAATGCGCGCAATTGGCCGAAGTGCGTACGGGATTCCTCGTCAAGGAAGTCCAGTAGACACGGTGCATCGGCCAGCAGTTCCTGAGTCTGGGCATTTTTACTGTCGAGAATCCGCAGCGGATTCCGTTCAAGGCGGCGCAGGCTGTCTTCGTCCAGCTGATCCTTGCGCGCAGACAGGTATTCCACCAGTGCATCGCGGTAAGCTGCGCGGCTCTCGCTATTGCCGAGGGAGTTAAGCTGCAGGGAAACATGTTCCGCCACGCCCAGTTGCTTCCACAGGCGCGCGGTCATCATCAGGATTTCCGCATCAATGTCCGGACCCTCGATACCAAACACCTCCACCCCAAACTGATGGAACTGGCGCAGGCGGCCTTTCTGCGGGCGCTCATACCGGAACATCGGGCCGAAGTACCACAGCCGCTGGGGCTGGATCAGCAGGTTGTTCTGGATCGCCGCACGCACAGTACCGGCAGTACCTTCCGGGCGCAGGGTGACGCTGTCGCCGCTCTTGTCGTCAAAGGTATACATTTCCTTTTCGACGATATCGGTAGCTTCCCCTACCGCGCGGCTGAACAGCTGGGTAGATTCCAGCAGCGGTGTGCGGATTTCGCTGTAGCCGTAACGGGCGAAAAGCTCGCTCAGAGTGCTTTCAACGTACTGCCACACCGGAGACTGGGTGGGCAACAGGTCGTTCATGCCGCGAATGGCGCGAAGTTGTTTCAACGGTCGTCCTTACTTACTAATTGAGCGTCATGCCGACACAGGTCAGCTTCCAGCTCCAAACTGGATCCCGGCTCAGGGCCGGGATGACGGGAATAAATTACTTACTTCGTCATACCGGCGCAGGCCAGTATCCAGCTCCGAACTGGATCCCGGCTCAAGGCCGGGATGACGGGGATACGTTACTTACTTCGTCATACCGGCGCAGGCCGGTATCCAGCTCCGAACTGGATCCCGGCTCAAGGCCGGGATGACGGGAAAATTCTAATAACTTCGCCCGGCACGGTAACCGGAATTAATCGATGGCTTCCTTGGCGATGATATTGGCTTCCGCCTCCGCCTTGGCGGCGGCTTTGGCGCGGATCAAGCGCTCGAGGTCATCGACCAGGTTGTCGTTTTTCAGCTTCTGGTCCGGCTGGCCATCCACGTAAATTGCGTGGCTGGGGGTACCGCCAGCGAGGCCGATATCGGCCTCTTTGGCCTCACCCGGGCCGTTGACGATACAGCCGATCACCGCCACGTCCAGCGGCGTGGTAATGTCTTCCAGGCGGGTTTCCAGCTCGTTCATGGTCTTGACCACATCGAAGTTCTGGCGCGAGCAACTCGGGCAGGCGATAAAGTTGATACCTTTGGTTCGCAGGCGCAGGCTGCGCAGCAGGTCCCAACCTACTTTCACTTCTTCTACCGGGTCTGCAGCCAGTGATACCCGAAGGGTGTCACCGATGCCATCCAGCAACAGCGCACCAAGCCCAATCGCGGACTTCACCGTACCGGAGCGCAGGCCACCGGCTTCGGTAATCCCCAGGTGCAGCGGCTGCTCGATCTGGGAGGCGAGTTTGCGGTAAGCAGCGGTGGCCATAAAGATATCAGAGGCTTTCACACTCACCTTGAAGTCCTGAAAGTCCAGGCTGTCGAGGATATCGACGTGACGCAGGGCGGACTCCACCAGTGCGTCCGGTGTCGGTTCACCGTATTTTTTCTGCAGGTCTTTTTCCAGTGAGCCGGCGTTGACACCGATACGAATCGGGATATTCATGTCGCGGGCCTTATCCACTACCGCACGGATGCGCTTTTCGCGGCCGATATTGCCCGGATTGATCCGCAGGCAGTCCACACCCAGGTCAGCGACACGCAGGGCGATGCGGTAGTCAAAGTGGATGTCCGCCACCAGCGGCACATTGACCTGCTTCTTGATCTCGCCAAAGGCTTCGGCAGCGTCCATAGAGGGCACGGAAACCCTTACGATGTCTGCGCCGGCCTGCTCCAGACGCTGAATCTGGGCCACAGTGGCGGCCACATCACAGGTCTCGGTATTCGTCATGCTCTGCACAGAAATGGGCGCACCGCCACCAACTGGCACATTGCCCACCATGATCTGGCGCGATACGCGACGAACTATGGGTGACTCAAACTGCATAGCAATACCTTGCGACTTAATCCCTGCAACAGCAGGTTGGAGACCAAAAAACAGGGGGGGATTATAGAGAGATTGGGCGCAAACCTACAGAGGCTGCGCCCTACGGAGGAATTTAAAGTTTAGACCGAGCTCAGCCGCCAACGGTCAGCTTGCGTGTGCGGCGGTTACCAAGCGGTGCGCTATCAACTACTTGACCCCGATAGCTAACCGTAGTGCCCGCTGCGTTACCCAACATCAGACTGAACGGCGCCTCACCAGTCAGTTCCACGCGGGATCCCGCCGGCTGGAGCTTCGCCAACAGTTTGTTGCCGCTGGCGTCGGTTACCTCCACCCAGGCCTCCTCAGTGAAATCCAGCAACAGCGCCTCGACGTCGGCCGCGGCGACGCGAGATTCCGCATCGCTGACAACCTCTTGTGACGCTCTCGTCGCGGTTTGCACAGTTACTTGTGCTGCCGGCTGCTGTGCCGGTGCCGGAGAGGAGACCACCAGGTCAGTCGCCGCTCTTTCCGGCAGTTCAGCCTGCTCAGGCTCAACAACCGGTTCACTCGGCTCACCGATGTCACTCGCAACATCCAGCTGGGCATCGGTATCCAGCGCACCTTCCTCAAGTATCGGGGACTCGACTTCAGGTGCCACCGCAATCCCGGAAGGCTCCTCCGCTACCGTCTCATGCTCGACTACCTCAGAGGCTTCCTCCGGGTTATCGACAGCGTCCAGAGCCTGCCACGCCTCAACCTGAGGCTCGCTACTCACCGCCTGCTCTTCTGTTGCCGGCGACTCAACGCTCGCAACCGGCACCTGACTGGTCGCACCCGATTGCTGGTTGAACCACCAGTAGCCACCTCCGGCGGCCACAAGCGCAGTCACAAATACGAGGCTCGACAGACCACCAGAAGAAGACTGCCCACCTTTTGCGATAACCGGACCGCTCGGCTTGCGGGATTGAGCGGCTCCCTCTACCGGAGTCGGCAACTGACGTTCGAACGCTTCCAACACTGGCTGCGGGTCGACACCGAGCTCTTTACAGGTGTTGCGAATATAGCCGCGCACGTATGTCGCACCCGCAAGCCTCTCGAAATCATCCTGCTCCAGGTGTTCAAGCTTGTGCGGAGTCATGCACATGCGACGGGCCAGTTCTTCCCGCGTCAAACCTGCCGCTTCACGCGCACTCGTAATCAGCCGGCCCGCCGTCATTGTAGCGGCGGCTTCAACCTGTTCTGCGGCGGTGGCCGCTGCTGCATCAACGTTGTTCATTTTCGGCCATCATTTTCTGGTACTTCAGAGTTTCCTCTGAATAGGGAAAGAGGTTTTTCAGCGCGAGACCGTAACTTCTTTCCTTGTCGCGATTGCCAAAAGTTTTTTCAATTCGGATGCCCAGCCACAGGGATTGCGGCACCTGGCGATTCCGCTCGCCAAACCGATCCAGATAGTGTTTTGCCTGGGCATACTCCTTGCCCGCAAATTTCAATTCCGCCAGCTCCAACAGGGCTACGGGCAAATCCGGGCTCAGGGACAGAGCCTTCTGGAATGCTTTTTCTGCACTTTCTGAATTGCCCAGGCGCAGCTCCGCACGGCCGAGGTTGGCCAGCGCGTAGGAACGTCGGTTATAGCTGAGATCTTCAGAGGCGATCTGGAACTGTTCTTTGGCGTCGCCGTAGCGCTCCTGCTGATACAGGAATACACCGTAGTTCACCCGCGCCATGGAGAAGCCGCTGTCATAACGCAGGGCTTTTTTGAAATGGGATTCGGCCACCGCCAACTCACCGTCGACCTGATACAGCAGCGCGAGACCGTGGTGCGCCTCCGGGTCTCTTTTGCCCAGCTCCAGTGCCTGCTGAAAGTGATGGCGGGCAGCCTCGCGGTTTTCCCCGCTCTGCAGGTAGCGCAATCCCAGCTGAACATGGGTTTTACGGGCTTTATCGAGATCGACTTCTTTACCGCCGGGACCGGTGGTAACACAACCACCCAGCAATAGAGTAAGCACTAACCCGGCGAGAGTAGCCGGGCTGGAAATTCTTGCTAACACGAGCTTCACCTTGTCGTTATTGGGTGCGTTCTACTACTGGCGCACGCCGGACGAATCGGCGATGCAAGTATCAGGCCTGCCCCACGATGCGCACCGGGCGCTCCGCGTTGCGGTAGCGTTCCGAGCGACGCGTGCGGTCATTCACCTGACCAGCCAGCTGACCACAGGCCGCAGCGATATCATCGCCCCGGGTGGTACGCACGGTTACGGTATAGCCTTTGTCCAACAAAATCTGTTGAAAACGTCGCAAAGCGTTGTTGCTGACCCGCTGGTAGTCGGACAGTTCGAACGGATTGAAGGGTATCAGATTTATCTTTACCGGCACATCTCGCAGCAGCTCTGCCAGCTGCTCGGCATGTTCGGGACGGTCATTCACTTCCCGGATCATGGTGTACTCGATAGTCATCTTGCGATGATTGTCCGGCATATTCTCGATGTAGCGCTTGGCGCTGTCGAGCAGCATGGCGATGGGGTACTTCTTATTGATTGGTACCAGCACATTGCGCAGCTCGTCGTTGGGCGCATGCAGGGAGATCGCCAGGCTCACATCGGTGACTTCCGCCAGCCGATCCAGAGCGGGCACCACACCGGAGGTGCTCAGGGTTACCCGACGCTTGGAGATGCCGTAGGCATTGTCTTCCATCATCAGGTTCATGGCATCGACCACGTTGTCGAAGTTGAGCAGGGGCTCTCCCATACCCATCATCACAACATTGGTCACCATTCGCGGGCCGTTGGGTTGCAGCTGGCCAAAGGATTTACAGGCAATCCATACCTGCCCGATGATCTCGGCCGCGGTGAGATCGCGGTTGAACCCCTGCTTACCGGTTGCACAGAAGCTGCAATCCAGCGAACAGCCGACCTGGGAAGAAACACACAGGGTGCCACGGTCACCGTCCGGAATATAAACGGTCTCGATCACATTACCGCCAGAGACTTCGATCAGCCACTTGCGGGTGCCATCGGAGGAGTCCATCTGCTTGAGGACTTTGGGGGCGCGCACTTCGGCAATTTCAGCCAGCTTGGCACGCATGACCTTGCTGACATTGGTCATCTGCTCGAAATCATCCACGCCATTCTGGTGGATCCACTTCAAGACCTGCACAGCGCGAAAGCGCTTTTCACCCAAACCGGCAAAGAAGTCTGCAAGCTTGTCTACGGACAGCCCCAACAGGTTTACTTTTTCAGTTTGAACGGTTTCAGCGGTATCGGTCATGGATTCACCTTGTGCCGGGTACGGCACGTCAATGTGGTACATCGTGTAGGAGCCTGCTTGCAGGCGACAGGTTCAGTACTTGGCCCTGTTCGCCTGCAAGCAGGCTCCTACAAAGCGCGTGCTGGATTAGCGTGCGCAGATTTCTTCAGCAGCGAAGAAGTAGCTCACTTCACGCTCAGCGGAAGCCGCAGAGTCGGAACCGTGTACGGCGTTCGCATCGATGCTGTCAGCGAAGTCAGCACGGATGGTGCCTGCAGCCGCTTCTTTCGGGTTGGTAGCGCCCATCAGGTCGCGGTTGGCCAGAATGGCGTTTTCGCCTTCCAGTACCTGCACAACAACCGGACCGGAAGTCATGAACTCAACCAGATCCTTGAAGAAAGGACGTTCTTTGTGCTCAGCGTAAAAGCCTTCCGCTTTTTCCTGAGACAGCTGAACCATTTTCATGGCAACAATGCTCAGACCAGCTTTCTCGAAGCGGCTCTCGATTTCGCCGATTACATTCTTGGCTACTGCGTCTGGCTTGATGATGGACAGAGTGCGTTCCAGGGCCATGGTTTTCTCCATTCTAGGTTTTGAAAAAAATTGTCATAAGACAGATACGAAAAGAGCAACTTCCGTTGCTCTTCCCTGAATTCTTTTACCGCAAAGGTGGTGAATAATTAACCAGCTATATGCGTGGAGCGCGGATTATACGCGCTGTGAGATGAAGTTTGTACTATTTGATGCAGTAGCTGTAGGAGCCTGCTTGCAGGCGGAAGGTTCAGCGCTCGCTTCATTCGCTGGCAAGCAAGCCCCTGCAGGCTTGCACCCAATACCTGACTACCCGTTCTCTTCAATCCAGGCGGCCTGAATTGCCTCCAGGATCTTTTCCCCACAGCGATCGGGGTCGTCATCAAAGCCCGGCAGATCCATGACCCACTTGCGCAAATCAACGAAGTTGACTGACAACGGGCTCACATCCGGGTGCGCGTCACTGAGTTCGATAGCAATATCGTGAATATCCGTCCACTTCATGGCTTACTCCTAAATCGCTCCGAGGGCCGCGGCAATATCAGTGCCGTTCGGAAACCTGGTTGATGGTGTACTTGGGAATCTCGACCACGAGATCCTCTTTATCCACAACCGCCTGACAGGACAGGCGCGACTCTGGTTCCAGCCCCCAGGCTTTATCCAACAGATCTTCCTCAAGCTCATCGGGCTCACCGAGGGAATCAAAACCTTCACGCACGATCACATGGCAAGTGGTACAGGCGCACGACTTCTCACAGGCGTGCTCGATTTCCACACCGTTCTGGAGCGCGGCATCACACACAGTGACTCCGGGCTCAACCTCAATGACTTTACCTTCCGGGCAGAGCTCCGCGTGGGGCAAAAATACGATCTTCGGCATTACTCAATAACTCTTGTCTGTGTCCGTCGGCCTTATAGAGGCTCAGGACTGATCAAATTCGTCCAGGCTGTGGCCCTGCATGGCCCGCTTGATGGATTTATCCATGCGGCGCCCAGCAAAAGGCTCCGACAAAGTGTTCAGCGCTTCGACCCGGCTGCGGATCTCTTCTGCTGTGCCACCATTATGCGCCAGTCGCAGCGCTTCCATCGCGCGCTCCAGCTCATCGAGTTCCTCGTTGCTCAGCAGCTCCGCACCGTCTTCCTGCAGCGCCACCAGCATGGCCTCCATGGAGCGCTCGGCTTCGACCTGCGCTTCACGCAGGGCCCGCGCGACGACATCTTCTTCCGCGTGCGCATAGGAATCCTGCAACATGCGGGTGATATCGGAATCCTCAAGTCCGTACGACGGCTTAACCGTAATTTCCGCAGCGACTCCGCTACTTTTTTCCACCGCACTCACAGACAACAGGCCATCTGCATCCACCTGGAAAGTCACACGGATATGCGCGGCCCCTGCCACCATCGGCGGGATACCCCGCAACTCAAACCGGGCGAGCGAGCGGCAGTCTTTCTCCAGCTCCCGCTCCCCCTGCACCACATGTATCGCCATGGCCGTCTGGCCATCTTTGAAGGTGGTAAATTCCTGTGCTTTGGCCACTGGAATGGTGGTGTTGCGGTGAATCAGCTTCTCGGTGAGACCACCCATGGTCTCAAGCCCCAAAGACAGCGGGATCACATCCAGTAACAGCAGGTCTTCGCGGGACTTGTTGCCCACCAGTACATCCGCCTGCAGGGCGGCACCAATCGCCACCACCTGATCGGGATCGATATCCGCATGGGGCTTGCGCCCGAAAAACTCTTCAACCTTTTCCCGCACTCGCAACGTACGTGTAGAACCGCCCACCAGAACCACCTCAGCAATATCTTCAGCGGTCAGGCCGGCGTCGCGTAATGCGCGCTTGCAGGCGCGCAGGGTCTTGCTGATGAGTGGGTCCAGTAGCTCGGCCAGCTTTTCGCGGCTCAGCGCACCGGACCAGCTACCGTATTCAATGGCGATGGAGTCGGCCTCTGCCAACGCTTCTTTCGCAGCACAGGCCGTATTCAGCAGTTTGCGCTGGGTGGCAGCGTCGAGATCGGACCCCAGGCCAGCCTCTGCCGCGATCCATTCACCCACTGCACGGTCAAAATCGTCCCCGCCGAGGGCGCTGTCGCCACCAGTGGAGAGCACTTCGAATACACCACGGGACAGCCGCAGGATCGAAATATCGAAGGTGCCACCGCCAAGGTCATAGACAGCCACGGTCCGATCGGCAACATCGCCGCCTTCGTCAGACTTGTCCAGCCCGTAGGCCACGGCTGCGGCCGTGGGCTCATTCAGCAGGCGCAGTACTTTGAGGCCTGCCAGCTTGGCCGCATCCTTGGTTGCCTGGCGCTGGGCATCGTCGAAATAGGCAGGCACAGTGATCACTGCACCATCCAGCTCGCCCCCAAGAGAGTCGGCGCCGCGCTTGGCCAGCACCTTCAGGATCTCGGCAGAAACCTGCACAGGGTTCACAGCCCCTGCGACGGTCTCGATAGAGGGCATACCGCCGGTATCTTCGCCAAAGTGATACGGCAACTGGTCGCCGAAACTTTTCACATCGGCCAGGCCACGCCCCATCAGGCGTTTGATGGAGATGAGGGTGTTGAACGGATCGTCGCCGGCAGCGGCGCGCGCAGCCAATCCGACTTGCACACCAGACTCGGTGTAGCGCACCGCCGAAGGCAGGATGACACTGCCATCTTCCGCCGGCAGGGCTTCCGCGGAACCACTGCGCACGGACGCCACCAGCGAGTTGGTGGTTCCCAGGTCGATCCCTACCGCACGCTTGCTCTGGTGGGGCTCGGGTGTCTGACCGGGTTCAGAAATCTGCAGTAAAGCCATAGTCATCAATCAACATTAACAATCAGTCAAATAAATCTTCTTCCAGCGCTTCAAGCTGGGACTGGAGCTTGGCGAGAAACTGCAATTTCAGCAGTGCACCCTTGGCCTCGTCCAGCGCATTGGCAGCCAGTGCCGAGGAGAAAGCCTGCTCTTGCGCTTTCAACAGCTCACCGGCTTCAACGGAAAGCACCTCGAGCTCTGACTCCGGATTCGACGCATCGCGTACCTCTTCCAGACGTTCGCGCAGGATCATCTGCTGCATCAGGAATTCGCCGTCGGCCGTGGTCTGCTCGGGGTTAATTTCCACCCCGGCCAACTGCAGTAAGTAGGCGGCCCGCTGAACAGGATCCTTGAGGGTGTTGTTCGCCTCGTTGATCTGTGCAGCGTACTGCATGGAGAGCATCTGCTCACGCTCCGACTTTGCAGCAAAGCGGTCCGGATGGAATTCCTGCTGCAGCTCCCGGTAGCGCTTTGCCAATGCCTGGCGATCTACCTCGAAGGCTACCGGCAGACCAAAAATCTCGAAGTGATTTTGTTGCAGTTTCATTCCGCTCGCCCAGATAACAAAAAGGCCGGTATGCACTCGCGCACCCGGCCCTTCACTGCCAGCATACATTCACGCTTATACGTGAAAGCTCTCGCCGCAGCCGCATTCATTTTTGACATTGGGGTTTTTGAATGCAAAACCTTCATTCAACCCCTCTTTGACAAAGTCCAGCTCAGTGCCATCGAGATAGGCGAGACTCTTTGGGTCGACGATCAGTTTCACCGCCCCGGCCTCGAATACCTGATCTTCAGGGTCTGCCTGATCCACAAACTCCAGAACATAGGCCATACCCGAGCAACCGGCGGTTCTCACACCAACGCGAATGCCGATTCCTTTGCCGCGACTGGCCAGCTGCTTGGCAACGTGGGCCCGGGCCGCTTCGGTCATGGTAATTGCCATGTCGATCGCTACTCCTTACCGCTCCAGAGGTCGCGCTTAGCCCGCGGCCTCTTCAGTCTTTTCACCACGTTTTTCACGAACATTGCGCACGGCAGCCTTGATCGCATCTTCCGCCAGCACAGAACAGTGAATCTTTACTGGTGGCAGCGCCAATTCTTCGGCGATTTCGGTGTTTTTGATCTGCGCAGCCTCATCCAGGGTCTTACCCTTCACCCACTCGGTGAGCAGGGAGCTGGACGCAATCGCAGAACCACAACCGTAAGTCTTGAACTTGGCGTCTTCGATAATGCCGCTATCGTTCACCTGGATCTGCAGACGCATAACGTCACCGCAAGCCGGTGCGCCAACCATGCCGGTCCCCACATTGTCCGATTTCTCGTCCAGGCGACCCACATTGCGCGGATGTTCATAGTGGTCAATTACTTTATCGCTATAGGCCATGACTGTACCCTCTATTCAATTCTCTATTTCCGTCCACGAGCGCTTTTGTTTGACTAAAGCGTCGCGAGCGGGCGCCGCCAGACGCACGCGCAGTAGCTTTAATGCGCCGCCCATTCGATGGTGCTCAGATCAACGCCATCTTTGTACATATCCCAAAGCGGGGACAGTTCACGCAGTTTTTCCACTGCCTGCCTTACTTCTTTGGCCGCAATATCCACATCCTGTTCCGTAGTGAAACGACCAAAACTGAAGCGCAGGGAGCTGTGTGCCAGCTCATCGTTCACACCCAGCGCACGCAGTACGTAGCTCGGCTCCAGACTCGCGGAAGTACAGGCGGAACCCGATGAGATTGCCAGATCCCTTAGGGACATGATCAGACTTTCACCTTCAACAAATGCGAAACTCACATTCAGGTTACCCGGTACACGCTGCTCAACCGAGCCGTTGATATGCACCTCTTCCATATCCTTGATCTGGTCCCAGAAGCGGTCGCGCAGCGCGATCAGACGCTTGCCCTCGTCGACCATTTCTTCCTTTGCAATACGGAAAGCTTCGCCCATACCCACAATCTGGTGGGTCGGCAGGGTACCGGAACGCATACCGCGCTCGTGACCACCACCGTGCATCTGGGCTTCAATACGCACGCGCGGCTTGCGGCGCACGTACAGCGCACCAATCCCCTTGGGACCGTAAACCTTGTGTGCAGAAAAGGACATCAGGTCGACCTTGAGTTCAGCCAGGTCGATTTCGATTTTGCCAGCACTCTGCGCCGCGTCGACATGGAAAACGATTTTGCGTTCACGGCACAGCTCGCCGATCGCGGCAATATCGTTGATCACGCCAATCTCGTTATTCACGTGCATCAGGCTCACCAGAATGGTGTCCTCGCGCAGGGCCTCAAGCACCTGCTCCGGATAGACGATACCGTCTTCTTTCGGATTCAGGTAGGTGACCTCGAAGCCTTCGCGCTCCAGCTGACGGCAGGTATCGAGCACCGCTTTGTGCTCGATCTTGGAGGTAATGATGTGCTTGCCCTTACCCTGGTAGAAGTGCGCCGCACCCTTGATTGCCAGGTTATCGGATTCGGTGGCACCGCTGGTCCAGACAATTTCACGGGGATCCGCGTTCACCAGCTCTGCAACCTGGCGACGAGCCTCTTCAACCGCCTCTTCCGCTTTCCAGCCGAACAGGTGGGAGCGGGACGCCGGGTTCCCGAAATTGCCGTCCATGGTCAGCTGCTCCGCCATTTTGCTGGCGACGCGCGGGTCCACCGGGCAAGTTGCCGAATAATCCAGATAAATGGGAAGCTTCATAATCTCTTGTCTCCACTCGCTGGCTACCCGCCAGCACCTTACTGCAATACGCTTGATCGCCACTCTTGATGCCGGTATGGCCGTCAATTTCGCGCCACACCCGACCGAGCGGCCGGCACCTTACTGCAAGCCGCCGATAATCGCTACTTTCTCTTCTGCCCCGCCGCGGATGTCCTGCCGGCGAGCTACCTCCTGCACCTCGGCGCGTTGCACCAGATCGGCGAGGGTAATGCCATTGAGAAAACTGTGAATCTGGCGGCTCAGGTCCGTCCACAGGTAGTGGGTCAGACACTGCTCGCCGCCGGAGCAGTCACTGTTGCCACCACAACTGGTGGCATCCACAGATTCATTGACTGCATCAATGATTTCCGCCACGCAAATCTCAGCGCCGGAACGCGCGAGGCGATATCCGCCCCCGGGACCACGCACACTGGAAACGAGGCTGGATTGACGGAGACGGGAAAACAGCTGCTCAAGATACGACAGCGAAATATCCTGGCGCTTTGAAATATCCGCCAGACTGATAGGGCCGCGCTCAGCGTGCAACGCCAGATCCAGCATAGCTGTCACTGCATACCGCCCTTTAGTTGTTAAACGCATATTCCCCTCCTCCCAGGCCCCGGTTGCGGGCCGGGTGGCACCCTCTGGTACCACTGAATCGGGGCGCGAGTATGAAATAACCCACTACTTCAGTCAAGTATATAGCCGAGCATTCTGGTCGGGTATTGGACCGGGAACCCTCACCAAGGACTCAATCCTCTTACCTTCCGGGCGCCCTTATTCCGAACGATCCTGATCCGGGCGACCCTGGTCCGGGCGACCCTGCCCACCAGTCCGGTGGATATGATTCTGAATCGCAGTCAGCATGCCGCGCAGAATACCCAGTTCCATGTCGTCCGGGCGGACCCGACTGAACAGTCGACGCAGGCGGGTCATAGTCTGACGGGGATTGTCGGGGTCGAGAAAGCCGAGCTCGGCCAACGCCAGCTGCAAATGCTCATAATACATTTCCATGTCACTGGCTTTTGCCGGAGGCCTGTCCCAGTCCGAATAGCTCAGCGAACCGCCCTTCTCCGCTTCCAGCGCCGCCATACGCGCCTCATAGACCAACACCTGCACCGCTGTGGCCAGGTTGAGCGAGCTGTACTCCGGGTTTGAGGGGATGTGCACATGGAAGTTACATGCCTGCAACTCTTCATTGGTCAGCCCGCGGTCTTCACGGCCGAAGACCAGCGCAACCGGATGCGTCTGGGCTTCTACCACAGCGCGCTGACCACATTCGCGGGGTGTCAGCAAGGGCCAGGGTATACGGCGCTCACGGGCACTGGTAGCGACTACCAGTCCACAGTCTGCCACCGCCTCCTCGAGGGTTTCCACCACAACCGCGCTATCCAGCAGCTCAGCGGCCCCAGCCGCTCGCCACACCGCGTTGGCCGCCGGGAATTCACGCGGTTGCACCAGATAAAGCTGGCTTAAGCCCATATTTTTCAGGGCCCGGGCGGCACCACCGATATTGCCCGGGTGGGCACTATTTACCAGCACCACACGAATATTGTTCAGTGCCTGCAGGGGAGTCGAGTCAGTCGCAGAAGTAGACATGTACGATATTTCCGGATCGAGTGGAGATGACTGTCATCACCACCCTACACTAGCCAGTTACAAAACGGTCGCGGAGTGTAGCAAAATTGCATTGAAATCCCTACAATCGCGACCGCCCGGCAAGCCCGGCACTGCTTTTTAGAAAAACTCAACTGATCCGCGGAATCGCTATGGAACCCATGCTGAATATTGCCCTGCGCGCGGCGCGCAAGGCCGGTGAACTGATCGAGCGCGCCTGGGAGCGCGGCGACCTGATGAAGTTCGAAGAGAAGAGTCGTAACGATTACGTGACCGAGGTTGATCGCGCCAGTGAGCAGGAGATCATCTATCACCTGCGCAAGGCGTTCCCGAAGCACAGTATTCGCGCTGAAGAGAGCGGCCTACAGGAAGGCGCAGAGCCCGAGTACGAGTGGATCATTGACCCCCTCGACGGCACCACCAATTTTATCCACGGCTGCCCGCATTTCGCCGTATCCATCGCCTGCCGCTACCGCGGCCAGATCGAGCATGCGGTTGTACTGGACCCGATCAAGCGCGAAGAATTCACCGCGAGTCGCGGCCGCGGCGCGGCACTCAATGGTCGCCGTATTCGCGTATCCAAACGCCAGGGCCTTAACGGCGCGCTGATTGGCACCGGCATCCCCTTCAACGGCGACTCTCTGGAAAATATCGACGCCTATCTGGCAGCGATGAAGGAGATTGCCGGGCAGACCGCGGGCATTCGTCGCCCGGGCGCAGCGGCGCTGGATCTGGCCTATGTCGCAGCTGGTCGTTTCGATGGTTTCTGGGAAATGTACCTGAACACCTGGGATATCGCGGCCGGCTCACTGCTGGTTAAAGAAGCCGGCGGCTTGATCAGTGATTTCCGCGGTGGTAACGATTACCTGGATTCAGGCAATCTGGTATGCGCCACGCCCAAAACCTTCAAACCTCTGTTGCAGATTGTCGGCAAACACCTGGGCAAAATCCGTCAGTAAGCCGCTTTCTCGCAACCACCGAAGCAGCGGCCCTTCCCGCTAGACTTCGACTTCCAACGGCCGCGCGTCGAGCGGCCGCTTGTCACCGGGTGGCAACACCCGGTTGCCACCCGGTGACAACACCTCATCCAGGGGCTTAGGCCTGCCAATGTAGTATCCCTGTACGAAATCGACGCCGATAGCGTTAAGTCGCACTGCAGTCGCTTCATCTTCCACAAACTCGGCAATCGTACGGGCGTTGAGTCGATGGGCAACCTGGTTGATCGACTCCACTATCATCAAGTCGACGAAGTTAGACTCTACGTCCCGCACAAAGCTGCCATCAATTTTGATGTAATCTATCGAGAATGCTTTGAGATAGTTGAACGAGCTGAGGCCATTGCCAAAATCATCCAGGGCGACGCTGCAACCCATGCTCCTGAGATCTGAGACAAACTGGCTGGCACTCTCCATCTGGTTGACCATCGCCGTCTCGGTAATTTCAAAACCGAGCCGCGCGGCCGGCATCGGGGAGTCGTTAAGCTCGGAGATCAGCTGACGCTGAAACGCCTTGTCCCCCAATGCATCAGCAGAAATATTGAGCGCGAAACTCAAACCGCTTGCCGCCGCCCGACTGCCCCAGCGGCGGAAAAATTCCTGAGTAACCCATTGGTCCACCTGCAGCATCAAACCATACCGCTCTGCAGCAGGTATGAATGCGCCAGGCAAAATCAAATTTCCCTCGGTATCCACCATCCGCACCAGCAACTCAAAATGACTGATACGCTGCACATCGCCAGCGCGCACAATCGGCTGGGCAAACAGTTTCAACCGGTTTTCATCCAACGCCTCACGAATAGTGGACGCCATATAAATCTGCCGGTGCTGGTCGGCCGCGGCGCTACTGTCCATCTCATAGATCACCACCGCTCCGCGACCGGCGTGCTTGGCGGAATAACAGGCCACGTCCACTTGACTCATCAGGTCTGCCAGGCGGTTGTTGTTCCGATGAATTTCCGTGATTCCCACACTGGCACCGACATCAAACACGCGTTTGTTCCAGCGAAAGCGTAATGCACCGACCTGCCGCACCAGTTGTTCACAGCGCAGGCGAGCCTGGTCCTTGCCACAGTCACGCAACAACAACCCGAACTCATCGCCACCCAGCCGCGCCACACTATCGGTGGTACGCAATTGGTCGCGGAGGAACTTGGCCACGATCTTCAGGAGCGCATCGCCCGCCTGATGCCCGGCACTGTCATTGATCACCTTGAAGCGGTCGAGATCAATGTAGGCCAGAACATGCACGTCATCGCTATCCCGAACGCTCTCCACCGCCTCGTTGATTTCCCAGCGAAACGCCTCACGATTCGGCAGATGTGTCAGGTCATCGTGACTGGCCTTGTAGCGCAATTGCTTAATCAACTGCCTGGTTTCGGTAACATCCTGAAATACGAGAACACATCCGAGTAGCTGCCCAGTACCCGCCCGTAGCGGCGATGCGGAGCACTTGATGTCGTAACTGTCACCGCGCCGGTCGTGCAATACCGCCCCCTCACCGGAAGCAACCGGCTCGCCGCGTGCCAGACTTTCCTTGATCGGACTGGGAATAGACACGCCCTGCCGACCATTGGAGAGCTGGAAAACCTGCGCTATGTGCAGACCTTTCGCCTCCCCCAAATGCCACCCCGTCATCTGCTCTGCAACGGGGTTCATAAAGGTAATTTTCTGCTGGGGGTCAGTGGCGATCACTGCATCGGCGATGGCAGTAAGGGTAACCTGGAGGTGTTCCTTTTCTTCCGCCAATGACTTGGCCATATCCTTGTTTTCGGTAATATCCCGTAAAATTCCAATGGAACGCAGAGGTTCACCTCGTTCTCCACGCTCCATGATCCGGGCTACTTCATGAATCCAGCGGTAGCTACCGGTGTCCGTACGCACCCGATACTGGCAATCAATATTTTTTCGACGACCGTCAAAATGCGCCCGCTGCGCATCCAGCAATTGCGCCCGATCTTCTTTGTGAATGCGGGCCAGCCAATCGTCACGAGTCCCCAACAGCCGATGATCGATACCAATATCGCTCACCAACCACTTGGAAAAAAAAGTCTTGCCGGAAATCAGGTCCCAGTCGTAAACCCCCTGGCCGGTGACCGTGAGGGAAAACTTCCAGCGCTCTTCTGCGCGAGCCAGCTGCGCCTCACTACGTTTGCGCCAGTCGATGTCTTCCACCTGAACAACCGCATACAGAGGTTCGTTGCACACACCGCGCGCCAGACTACTTGCCCAATGCCCCCAGACGATATCTCCGTTTTTACGCACAAAGCGCCATTCCGGCCCGCGGCTTTCAGGAGCACATTGATCGTACAGGGGCTCACCAACACTTACCGCCACCAGCGGAGGTCTGTCCCCCGAAAATATGATTTCCTGTATCTGCAAACCTCGCAGCTCCACCTCCGTGAAGCCGATAAAGCGACAAAAACTTGCGTTGGCCTGGATAATTCGGCTGTCCATTGAAACCAGTAGCATCCCCACGCGGGAGTTTTCCATCGCCGCCCGGAAACTGCTCTCTACTTCAATAATACGCTGGCTACGCCTGCGCTCGATCGTGGAAGATACGGCCATTGCATACGCGGGAATAAACGCAGCGTAAACCGGCAGGAAATCCGCCGGTGACGAAAGAACACCAGCAAACTGCGGAACCAGTAGAAAACTGCCAGCGGTAAACAGATACAGGACCTGCACGATCGCCAGAAAAATCACTACCAATGCCTGAGGGAGCTCCAGACGACTAGCCGCCCAGATAAGCGGTAACGTAATGAAAACAAAAGGATGGGGGAGCACCCCAAGGATGAGCCAGATGCTGCCCAACGATACTCCGGCAACGAACGCCAGATGACTCAACGTGCCGGAGGTAAGCATCTGACCTATACGCTGACGGTCCAGCAACTGAATAAGCGGCAGAAATACACAGATACCGGCTACGTCAGCAAGATACCAGGAAGCAAATACCGCACCGAAAGGCGCGCGACCAAAAGCCTCTGCGATACCGGCACCAATCCCAGCACCCACCACGGTCGGTATACAGGCACCGAAGCAGATAAAACGCAGCCACTGCGACATACTGTCGAAAAACTGCCCGCTGCGACAGTAACGACGCAACAAGAGTGCGGATACCAACACCTCAAACGCGCCAGCGCTGGAGTACAAAAAACTCAATAGCGGTGAAAGGTGACCAGTGATGGATGCCAGAGCATTACCAAAGAGTGAAGCGCACAATAATAGCGGCCACTGTCTCATGGTATAGCGAAGTAAAAAGGCAATAGCCAGGGCGTCGGAAAACCAGATAGAGGCGATGCCGCCTTCTAAAGCCAGTACGCTCTTGCAGAAGTACGCCAGAAAAAAGCTGCCAAGAAACAGCACGGCGACAGTCTGTAGCTGCGGCCAGTAGCCGGGATAATTATTTTTTGTTTCCTCGATTGCGGCCATCGCACACCGATTCCCTGTTACTTCCCTGTTGTATTGGGAGCAGAGCATTTCTTAAATACTCTGCTATTAAAATACTCAATTCGCGCCTTGCTCATCGATTTCCGGACGACGCAGGCAAAAACGCAGCTTTTCAGCGAGAACATTGAGCTCATACGTTTTGGGCAACCAGGCATCCGCACCACCACGGTGCATATCGTCAATAATGATCAGGGGCACCCGGCAGGTGGACGGATCGGCACGCAAAATAGTGACAAAATCGTTGGGTGCCATACCGGGAAGATCGCCATCGTAAATAATGACGTCCGGTGGCGTAGTACGCGCACTAAAAATCCCTTTCATCGCATCGCCCACCGAGCATACCTCCACCTGCTCCACAGCCGACAATACGGTTTTCAGGTATCCGGCAGCCGATGCCCGGCTGGTAACATAAAGCACCGTGCAGGGAGGAAGCATACGGCTGTAATCCGGCCGCGCGGCCATTTGCAGAACTTCGTCTGGCGCATCGATCATCAGGAATTCCACCCAGAAGATAGACCCCTGCCCCTCCTCACTATGGAAGCCGATACGCCCGCCCATCGCCTCAGTCAACTGCCTGGCAATGGCCAGCCCAACGCCCGTGCCCTCAATTTGCCCGGCTTCCGCTCCCAGGCGATTAAAAGGCTCGAATACCTGCCCTTGCTTGTCCGCCGCAATCCCGCGCCCGGTATCCAATACCGAGAGTCTCAACCAGCCTTCCGCCTGCGGCGCGAAGTTAATGACCACCCGACCATTGTCCCGGTTATATTTGATCGCATTGCCAACCAGGTTCAACACGACCTGCTTGAATCGCATGGGGTCGGCGAGTATGTATGCCCGCTCCCAGCCAAGTGGCTCAAAGATCAGGCTGACTTTGCGTGTTTCCGCAAGCGGGTCGAGCAATTGACGGCAATCGGCCACAAGTGTCGCCGGCTGTACGGGTTCAATTGAAGGCGCCAGCCGGTCGCTGTCGATGCGCGCCAAATCGAGAACATCGCCCACCAGGTGAAGAAGATGCTGGCCCGCCTTGCGAATCTCCACCAGACGCTGGCGCTGGTCGGGATTGAGACTCAGATCCATTTCCACCATTTGGCTGAAGCCAAGAATCGCGTTCAGTGGAGTGCGCAGCTCGTGGCTCAGACTGGACAGCAGACCGGCTCGTCCGCGGCTTTCCGCACGCAGACGCCCCAGCTCCAGGTCCCGCTTTTGCTGCCGCTTGCGATCCTCCGTGACATCCTGCATGGTGCCCAGAACCCTCAGCGGCCTGCCGGCATTGTTGCGCTGCAGGCTACCGCGACAGCGAACCCAAACCTCCCCGCCGGCGCGGTGTTTAAGGCGGAACTCTATATCCAAAGGCAGCGCCTCTCGCACCAGATCATCCATCGCCTGACGGACTCGCGGGTAATCTTCGGGAATCATGTGCGCCTTCCAGCGCACCAGGGCCGCACGCACATCGCTGTCCCGCTGCCCGCGGGCATATCCGAGCATCCGCCAGCAAGAGCTGTCCAGTACCACCTCATCCACGCGCAGATCCCACTCCCACAGGCCATCACCCGCCGCTTCCAACGCACAGTGGAAACGCTCACCGGAAAAATACGAAAGTGAGCGGGAATTGAGGGAATCACTGTAATCGGTACAGCCTCCGATAAAGAAGCGCCGCCCAAGGTGATCAACCTGTGCCCTCGCCCAGAGCCGCAGCCATATTGGCTGTCCCTCGCGAGAATAAGCACGAATCGTGGTATCCACGAAACTGCCCTGCTGGGAAAGGCGGTTACGCAGTGCCTGGAGACTCTCGCGATCTTCCGCGTGGACCTGGCTCAGATCGCCAGTCCAAATATTCGACAGGGCCAGCTCGGGATCTTTATGCAGGAGCATCCATATATTGCCTGTCGCCCGCTGTACACCGGCGTGCGGCTGCCATTCCCAGAGACCGCGGTTCGCGCTCAACAATAGACTGTGCAGATATTGGGCCTGTTTGAGCGCCTGCGACGGCTCCAAATCTTTTAACTCGTCAGGGGTAGCGAGCTGCGGGCCGGTATCAACCGAATTTGGGTTCACTGGATTCGACACTGGATATAGACGCCGGGACTACGGATTATGGTTATGCTTTGTCCAGTAGCTAGTGAATCACTAAATGCAGAATAAAAAAAGGCCCCGCAAAGCGGGGCCCAAAATAGCGATGATGAGAGAAAACGGGAAGTCACGCATTATTAACATTTGCCATAACCCGTGACGGTTTCCCGGAGCGCAGGCCATTGGCCTACGCTTTAGATAAAGCACAAGGCGTGCCAACTTTTAAAAACGTTCTAAATTTTCTTTTTTTGAGCAAAAAATAAACTATCTGGCGACCCAAAGTAGCCCGGCATCCAAAAACAGAAGCACACCTAGTCCATATTGACAGCAAAATGACAGCGCTTGCCCCAACAGATGACGCAAAACTCCCTCCGGGCACCAAAATGGTGCGCTAGCCGCATTTTCGTGGATTTACTGACTAACGGTTCTCGCTTTGGCCATTTCTGTCCCATCTAGAAGATGCCTCCGGCACACATCTGGGTTAGGATTTATCCTTTGTTGCGGCCAAAAACCAATAACCGGATTCCATTAACTTTGGCCAAGCGCGTATTTTCGCCGTAGCAACGACTCAGGCTCACTTAAGGTTGTAACGTATGAAAGCTGTTCCCCAAGAAGCCCCCCGCATATGGCTGACCACCATCCTGTTCGCCAGCACAGCCCTTGTGGCCATAACCCTGGTGCCTCTGTACGGGATTATGGTCGGATACCACTGGTACCAGTGGCTGGCCTTTGCGGTAATCGGCGCCTTCTGTGGACTCTCCATTACCGCGGGGTACCACCGTCTGTGGTCGCACCGTACCTATGAAGCACACTGGTCTCTGCGCCTGTTCTTTGCCCTGTTTGGTGCAGCGGCGTTGCAGAACAGTGCGCTGATCTGGTGTTCCGGCCACCGCCGCCACCATCGCCACTGCGATGACAACGACCACGACCCCTATTCCGCCAATCGTGGCTTCTGGTTTTCCCACATCGGCTGGATGCTGCGGGAATACCCGAGCGGCGCCGTGGACTTTGACAATGCCAAAGATCTCCAGCGCGACAAGATCGTGATGTGGCAGCACAATCACTACGTACCCATCACCGTTGCCATGAACGTGGGCCTGCCTCTGGTACTGGGCCTGCTTACCGGCGATGTCATCGGCATGCTGCTTCTCGCCGGCGTACTGCGCATCGTGGTCAACCATCACACCACGTTCTTCATCAATTCGCTGGCCCACATCTGGGGACGCCGCCCGTACACCGATGAAAACACCGCCCGGGACAACGACCTGCTGGCATTTTTTACCTTCGGCGAGGGTTACCATAACTATCACCACATCTTCCAGACCGACTACCGCAACGGCATTCGCTGGTACCAGTGGGATCCAACCAAGTGGCTGATCAAAACCGCCAGCTGGTTTGGCCTGGCGCGCAACCTGAAAACAGTACCGGCCATGCGCATCCAGCGCGCCATGCTCACCATGCAGTTCAAACGCGCCGAGCAGAAGCTTGAAAACTCCCGTCACAAGGAGAGCTGGAAGGAACTACTGGAACGCGAAGCTCAGGACTTTTCCGAGGCATTGGCCGAGTGGAAAGAGCTGCAGCAACAGCGCTACGAAAATGCCCGCGAGCGCCTGTTGTCAAAGTGGGAAAACGCCACAATCCGCACCCGCGTAAAAGAGCTGGAATACAGCCTGAAGATGCAGCGCAAGCGCCTGCAAATCATGATGGAGCAATTTCACATGGCTCCAGCTGCCGCTTGAGCAGTGAACCCAGCCAGAAAGGCGGTCTTCGGACCGCCTTTTTTATTACCCCGCCACTTAAAACTGGAAGCGTACATCAGCAAACAGGCTTCTCGGTTCGCCGATAAAGTACCTGTCACCACCGCCAAGACTCGAATAATCCGCGCGCTCCGCATAGTCCTTATTGGCCAGATTGTTTACCCTGAGCCCCAAACGAACGCGCTCCCCAAGGTCCCGATAGATACGCACATGCGCGAGGGAATGGCCAGCGTACTCGTGCTGGTTTTCAATATCGGTGTAGTAGCGCCCAGTGAACTGCCACTGCAGCTCCAGCCGCGTCGCCTCCGACGTCCACCCGAGTATCGCGCCGTGCAGGTGACGAGGCGCGGTATCAATGTCATTTCCGGCTGTGGCCACCAGGGTTGACGTGCCCGGCTCGCTCACGTCGCTCGTATATTGATGTTTCGCGACGGTACCATGGACCCCCAGATCCCAATCCTGCCAGTGCCAGGACAACTCGTACTCCAGTCCATAGTGGCGAGTTTCACCCTCATTGAGGTTTAACCGATCGGACGACAGGAAAATCACATCGGCCTTTTCCATGGCGAATACCGCAATATCGAAAGCCACGGCCTGCTCCTGCCCACGCAGACTAAATTCAACACTGTTGATGGACTCAGAATTCAGGTGCGCCTCCATCTGCCCGTTCTGCAAACGATAAAGCTCTGCGGCCTGCGGTGCGCGGCTCCCCCGAGCCAAGCGCATGCTGCCGGTCAATTGCGTACTGAACTGGTGTTGCAGGCTGGTATCGAAAGACAGGTTTTCGAACTGATCACGAGAGTTTCCCGGGCGGGTGTAACGGCATCCGGGCGCGCCGGAAAAGCTGTTGATACAGATAGACCCATCTTCCGCGGTATTCCCACTACGCATCCGATTGCGGTAGGTATAGCGGATCGACTCATATCGGGCTCCAAGCGTAAAGCTGCTGTTATCTGCAAGGGTGTATTTGCTCTCGGAAAACACCGCAGTAACGGCGGAATTGACCGTGTAATCGTATTGCTTACCCGCGGGGAAGGAGGAAAAACCCTCTTGCTGCGTTTGCTTTAACCAGGCATCCATCATTTCCAGGTCAACACCGCTCGTCATCGACCAGGCATCGGTGACGCGAGACTGATAGCGCCCTCTCAATCCAGCACCGGTCTGGCCGTTTTCCTCGAGTGGAGTGCCCGGCAGAAAGTGCATCAAAAACGCCATATCCGTATAGCGGGCATAGGGGATTAGCGACCACTGGCGACTATCGGCGCCTCCCCATTGCAGTCGGGACTGCACGCGCACGGCCTGACTGTCTCGAAAGGCTTCCGGGTTCGGGTTTTCGCGCTTGCGCGCCGCATCTTTGTAGGCATCTTTACCGGTTACATAGCCAGCGGTTTCCTGGTTCAGGTTACTCAGGCTGAGCAGTGTCCGCACTGATGCTCCCCCAAGGTCTACATCGTGCCGGGTGGTCAATTTCTGTTGATCAAACCCGGAGTCCCGCTTAAAGCCGCCATCCTGCACGCCGTTAAAGCTGAGGCGGTACCCGTGATCGCCAGTAACACGGCTGTGCTCGGCGCTCAGCCTGCGATAATCATTCGCACCGGCCTCCAGCGCCATCCGATCAAGACGCTTTTCGGGAGCCTTGCTGAGGATATTGATAACACCGTGCTGCGCATCAGAACCGTACAGGACCGAACCCGGGCCACGCATAACCTCTATCCGCGCCGCCTGCTCACCGTTTAAATCGAACAGTTGGTTTACGTTGCACAAACCCGCCCCCCTCACCGGAACACCATCTTCCGCAATGCCGAACGATCCACAACTGCCGGACCCGGTGAGAACCGGGGAACGGATGGCGGTGAGGTGCTCCTGTCCGTTGCCGCGACTGATCCAGACACCGGCCACCCGGTTGAGAATTTCACTGGGGTGTGTCGCAGCTACCTGTTCGATCGTATCGCCATCGACCACGGCGACACTGACTGGCGATTGCAGTAGCCGCAGCCCGGTTACACTGACGGTGTCGATCGCGTGAGCCTCGTTAGAGGAAGGCTCAGAGACATGAACTTCTGAAGAAAGGGTCTTGAGGGTGTAGGTGCCACTGGATTCGGTGTCGGCACCGAAACACGCCAGTTGCATACCGGCCAGTGAAATCCCCGCAGCAAATGACAAAAAATAGGAGCACATTTGGAAACGTCACCAAGCGACGGAGAGATCAACAGGAAAAGTCGACAACCCGTCTGTTGCCGACCGTGGGGAGTCTGAGAGAAAGCATCAGAAAAGGGCCGCCGGAGCTAACTTTGGCTAAGCGATGCTTTCGGCTGCGAAGTAGTCCATCGAATAATTCACCCGCTCTTCCACATTTTTTTCCAGCTGTTCGAGGTCCATGGCTTCGATATGCTCCAGCCGTGTGCGCAGGCCAATCCCGTTGGCGATCTGAATCGCGAGCCCGGGGCGCGCATTGGCTTCCAGCAGCAGCGGTCCCCGTTTGCGGTCGAGCACGATATCGCAGCCCAGATAACCCAGGCCGGTCATCTCATAGCAACTGGCAGCGAGGCGCACCAGATCGCCCCAGTCCGGAACGACCAGGTCGGAAAACGGCATTTCCGTATCCGGATGCTTTTCGATCCGCACTCCCCGCTGAACCGCGTGGCAGGACTTTCCTGTCGAAAGGTCAATGCCGACCCCGACCGCCCCCTGGTGCAGATTGGCCTTGCCGTCAGAAGCGTGAGTAGAGCAACGCAACATCGCCATTACCGGAAAGCCACGAAAAACGATCACTCGGATATCCGGCACACCTTCAAAGGAGTAGCGGTCGAATACCGGATCAAAGTCCACCAGGGCCTCGATCATTACCCGGTCCGGCTTACCACCGAGACTGTAGAGCCCGCTATGGATATTGCTCACATGCCGCTGGATATCCAGCGCCGTGACTTTATTGCCCGACGGCTTGAGGTAATCGTCGCCGTCGCGACCGGTGATCACCAGGATCCCCTTGCCTCCGGAACCCCGCGCCGGTTTGATCACAAACTTCTGCAGCGGAGTGATTACCTGCATGACCCGGCTGCGGCTGGGCTGGGTTTCAAATGCGGCTATCAATTCCGGTACCGGGATGCGATATCGCTTGGCGGCACGCTTGGTATTGAGCTTGTCATCGACGACCGGATATTTGTCACGGTCGTTGTAGCGCGCAATATAGTGCACGTTGCGCGCATTCATACCGAGCACTCCCAGCTTGCGCAACGTGAACGGCGAGACCAGCCCGCCGCGTAAGAATGAAGGCAGTTGCATCAGCGCACCAGCTGGCGGAAGCGTGCCAGTTCACCAAGCCGGAAGCCGGTGTAGTTGCCGACAATCATGATCACGCCGAGCAGTACCAGCAACAGTTCCGGGAAGTTGAAAGTCCAGTGTTCGATAAAGCGGTTGGTCATCACCCACCAGGCAAGCACCGCAACCAGCAAGCTGCCGCCGGCCTGCACCACAACCTCATAAGGGCCATCTTCCTCCCAGACGATGGACATCCGCTCAATCGTCCAGGCGAGAATAATCATCGGGAAGAAGGTCACCGTCAGCGCCTGCTCGATACCGAGCTTGTAGCTGACCACACTGATCGCTCCCATTAAGATCACCACCGTAACCACAACGGCGGCGATCCTCGCCACAAGGAGCAGGTTAAGTCTGCTGAGATAAAACCGCACCCACAAGCCCAAGATCAGGATCAGTACAAAAATGGATAGTCCGGTCAGCAGTTGCGTTTCGATAAAGGCGATCGCCAGCAGAACCGGCATGAAGGTACCGGATGTACGCAGGCCAACAAACACACGCAGCAACACAACCACCAGCGCGCCCACCGGCACCAGCAGGATTAACTTGAAAATACTCTGTTGCTCGATCGGCAGGCTGTAGATGGAGAAATCCACCAGCGCTTCTTTTTCCTGGCTGGTACTCAGCATCGCCACATCCCGGGCCGGGACGTCATTGGAGATCACGGAGAAGGTCACACCGGAATCGCGTCCACCCTCCACATCAAGCAGACTCTTGCCGCCGCGCTGCCAGATGAAGAAGTTTTTCGGCACACCGGGCGAGCCGCTCACCGGCTCGAACACCACCCAGCGTTTGCCGTCATAGATTTCCAGCAGGTCTTCCGGATCCAGACGGCGGCGGTCGTCTTCGAGGTAAAGGCCGCGAATCCGGTGGGCCGGAATATCTGCAGCGGCCAGTACCAGCAGCGCCACATCCACCAGCGAGCGGTCTTTGTAGAATCCGAAGATCAGGTTGCGATCCTGGTTGCGTTTGTCCCCCAGCGCCGTGAGCAGTTCCGTGGTAAAGGTTTTGGTATCCGAGGAGCGCTCGCGGGCTGAATCCACCAGAGAGTAAATAGCCAGGCGCACCGCTTCCTGCTCCCGTGCGCCGAGGAACGGTTTGGTGACCTCAGTGCTCAGGTCCAGCGGTTGTTCCAAAGCCGCACCCGGTGTCTGGTGCACATCGAGCTGATAAAAAAGCGACTGTGCGCCAGAAGCCGCCCGCCGCGCCCAGACCGCACGGTATTCGTCGTCTTCATGAATGATGTTGAAGCCGTAGCCGGAAGAGCTGAAGGTCTCACCCAGCACCTCCATGTTGCGTTGTGCCCGCGGCAGGGTCAGCGCCGCTTTCACTGGTCCGCCATCGGCATTGAAGCGGACTTTGGCCTCAATGGTCCAGACAGTGCGGTATTCTCCAGGAAGCAGGGGAAACCCCAGTTCGAAATGCTTGTATGCAGTCAGGCCGGCGCCCATCAGTGCGAGCAGCGCGGCGAGGATATAGACCTGAGCCCGTGGCGACATTCGCCATCCCCCATTTGGTAATTTGTAACAGCTTGTGACTGCCTATTTTTGCCGGTTATTGCGGAGCCTGCCAGTGCACAGGCCCGGTTTCAGCACATTGGTCAGGATAATCAGGACAATAAGGCTGGGGCAATCGCCAACGCGACTACCCGCTCAGGCAGCAAGGGTCACTGAAGGTTCACTTGCTGAAGGAAGGCAGCTGCGGTTTGCCCTGTACCTGCTTGCGGCTTACGTCCACCACAGCGGCATCTTTGAGGAAGTTGCGCCCTACCAGCAGCGGGAATTCGAATTCCCCTCGCTCAACCAGGTTGACCTCCACCATGTGGGTCACTTCACCCACCGTCAGGCTCATGGCAACCACCGGGCGCCGCTGCCGATCAAAGCCCGGACGGGCAACGCGCACATGCCGCTTGATGGGCAATTCTATGGTAACGGGCTTTCCTTCAGGGCCGTCCGGCAGTTTGAAACGCACCCAGTCGCTACCGTCGCGTTCGAATGGCTTCATTTCCACCACGCTCAGTGAGCAGGTGGCAGCACCAGTATCAATCAGCGCGCGCAGGCGAACACCACCGGGCTCTACCGTAAACAATTCTTCCGAACCCAAAACCAGCTTGTCCTTGGCTACAGGCACTTCCACAACTTTTTCATAATTGCGTTCGATTACCCGCTCTACCACCTTCACCTCGGGTTCGGCGCAGACGACAGTCTCCACCGGCGGGCATTGGCCGGTTTCTACAGGTGTACCTGAAGACACCTGGGTAGGATCAACCGCCGATGTCTGGGTATCGGGATGCGGCAGGGATTCGCAGCCAGCCAGCTGGTTAAGCGCCAGCGCGAGAATGATGTAAGGCAAAGACCGCATTTGTTTATTACTACCTTAGAGCCAATTTCATCAGCCCTGTGCAATGTTTATCAGTATTGTTCTGGCGGCATTTTAAACCGGCCATCCATGGTGCCCGTTATTTCAATCGCCGGATGTTACCCCATCCAACGCACATCTGCACCGTGGCCCAAGCCACATCCCGTGAGGAACCAGGAAAGTTTCGGAAACAAAATAGTACCAACTGGTCACAATCAATCAAGCGCCATTGTCGCTCTCATCACCGAATTGCCACACGCTGAGCAGCTCAAATGCCCCGGATCAGAGCCAGAAATCACCCACGCGCAAGGCGCTGGTCAATTTCACCGAGCTTGGCCACGAGTCCCGAAAATGGCAGAGCACTGCCACGGAAAAATTCTTCAGCCATAGGCGCAATACCGCATTCACCGGGCAGCGGAAGCTCCGCCTCCACCAGTTGGCTCATCCGCGGCAAAAATACAAACTGCAGCCACTGTGGCAATGTCAGGGTATCCACACAAAATGGCTGAGTACTGGCCAGGGCCTCCGCTGACGGCCATTCGTCCTGCCAGAGTTCCAGCACGCGCATCTCAGCTTCAAGTTCCAGCAACAGGGTGGCGATATCGGGATAAATCGACTTCATGGAGATAAATTAGTTCAGTTTCTATGTATCTGGTGTCAGGGGCGCTGCTACTGGATATCGCGGCGAAAAGGCGGCAGTGAATCCAGCATTGCGCGGCCGTAGCGCTTGGTGACGATGCGCCGGTCAAGCAATGTGATGGTGCCGCTGTCAGACTCGGTGCGCAGCAACCGGCCACAGGCCTGCACCAGTTTGAGCGCCGCATCCGGGACCGTGATCTGCATAAAAGGGTTACCCCCTTTCGCTTCAATCCACTCTGCAAGAGCAGCCTCAATCGGGTCATCGGGCACAGCAAAAGGCAGCTTGGCGATGATCACGTGGCGACAGTAATCGCCAGGCAGGTCGAGACCTTCGGCGAAGCTGGCGAGGCCGAACAGAACACTGTGACCGCCGCCATCGATACTCGCTTTATGCGCATCCAGAAGCTGCTGCCGGGACTGCTGCCCCTGCATCAGGATGCGGTTGCGCCAGGTGCCCGGCAGGGATTCGTAAACCGTTTCCATCTGCCTGCGGGAGGCAAACAGCACCAGCGAGCCACCGGGGCTATCGAGCAGCGTCGGCAACGCTTCAATCACCGCATTGGTATGCAGGTCGGCGTTGTTCGCCTCCACCGCGTCCCTCGGCACGCAAAGCTGGGCGCGCGAAAAATCAAACGGGCTGGGAACAATTTCATAACTGGCATTATCCGGGGTGCCAGCACGCATCTTCAACCGGTCAAAGCGGCCGAGCGCTGTCAGCGTGGCGGACGTCAGTACGGCGCCGTAGCAGCGGCGCCAGAGGCTGTACTCGAGGGTTTTACCGGCGAGAATCGGCGAGCTGCAGACTTCAAAATCAAACGAACCACCCCAGTCTACCAGCGTCACCCAGCGGGCCTGGGGCACACTGCCCTCGTCCACACGGGAGTAGTTGGCCCACAACTCCAGATTACTTTCGGCGCGGCCGTGCCAGCTGCCCAGCAGCGGGTACCAGCGCTCCAGGTCCACAACCGGCACCGGGCTGTGGGCGTCTTCCATCATGCGCTGTGCAGCCTGCACCATCTTGCCCAGCAGGGATTCAAGCTCGTCAAAATCTTCCCTCAGCTGATCGGCCAGCTGCATCAGGGACTCTGGCACCACACCGCCTTCAAAGCGGTGCCGCTGGGTGCGGCCGCGCTCATCTTCAAATTCGCACAGATCCTCCAGCAGTGGCCAGGCCATTTCCAGCTTCTGCTTGGCGGAGGTAAACAGCGCAGGTAACTCTTCGCCGGCTCGCTCCAGTTCGCCGCCATCGCCGATTTCACTCAGCAACTGACCGAGATTCTTGTTGGCCTGATCCAGCCAGCCGGTGGTGGCACCTACACGGCTGTGGTGGGCGAAGTGGTTGAGCGCCTTGTCTGGCAGGTGATGGGCCTCGTCCAGTACATAAATGGCGTCTTCCGGCGCTGGCAGAATGGCACCACCACCCAGCGCGAGGTCAGCCAGCAACAAGTCGTGGTTGGCGACGATGACGCGGCTCTTGCCGAGGCTTTCCCGAGCGCGGAAAAAACTGCAATTGGAAACATGCGGACAGCGCCGGCCGCTGCATTGACGGTGATCCGTCGTGACCAGACTCCAGTCATCCGAGGCAATGGTTTCCGGCCAGTTGTCGCGATCACCATCCCATTTACCGACGGCGAGCTGATCGGCCATCTCCCGGTACAGCTTGATGCCAGTTTCATCCACCTGCGGCTTTTCGTCCTCGTACAGGGCCATCGAGGCCCCGACGCCACTGGAGGTAAGCTCGGTAAGCAATTGATCCAGTTTGGACAGGCACATGTAACGGCCGCGCCCTTTGGCCAGGGCGATATCGAACTTGAGGCCGGAGTGACGGATGACTTCGGGCAGATCCTTGTGGATGATCTGTTCCTGCAGGGCCACCGTGGCCGTGGACACAACCAGGGTTTTGTCGTGGGCGATGGCCAGGGGAATGGCGGCGAGCAGGTAGGAAACAGTCTTACCGGTACCGGTGCCCGCTTCCACCACGCAGATATGCTGGCCGTCAGTTTTGCCGTGATCCCGCTCGCCGGAACCATTGCGGTGGATACCGCCAATACTGCGGGCAATCGCCGCGATCATCAGTTTCTGGCCATAGCGCGCTTTCAGCTCGCGGCCGTTGAGAAACTGGCGATAGGCGTTCTGGATGGATTCTTTGTCTTTTTCGCTGAGCACAGGGAACCGGAAGGAGTTGCAGAGAAGTTATATCAGCCGGGCATTATCCACGGTTGTTCAGGGGTTAGCCAACCTGAATCTCCTCCGTACTCCATTCAAAGCGGGGATTGCGATCACAGCTCAAAGGCCAACCGCGAAACCACCGGGTTGGCATACGCCTGGATCGCCTTGTCTCGCCAGCGCTCGTCAATAGCCGCCATGCGCTTTTCAAACTGCTCGCGGATTTCCATATGCTCATCGGGGTGCCAGGGTTTGGCCGGGTAACCCACGGGCAATGCAGGCGCCTCACCGTAGATCATCTGATAGGCAATCAGGTTGGTGGGATGTAATACATAGTTGCCGATGATCTGCCGGTCGATTTCGTCGGCCAGTGCAGACACATCTGAAAAATCGTTCTCGATCGGGGTGCCAAAGGCCGCGTGGACATGCCCTTTCTTCCCGACCACCCCCTTGCCGATACTGCCGAGATCCTCATGAGCCTCTTTCTGGTACTCATCCTGATGCTCGGTAATGTACAGTTCGCGGGCTTTGGAACGGTCGCAGGGATCCCACTCGTAGGAGATGGACAGCGGCACAATATGCAGCTCGCGCCAGAATTCCTCAAACGGCTGCTCCTTGGGCTTGGCCATGGCGAACATCGCCGCCAGCGCCGGATTCGTGCGATCCAGGCCATCTTTGGCACGGCCGGCACGCTGCGCAATCCACACATGCTCGTTTTCGTTCACGATCGAGTGGTGGATATAGCGCGACAGCGTCATCGCGGCCTGCAGCTTCTCACGGCGGCTACCGGAGCTGCGCTTGACCACAAAGCACTTGTTCAGCTTCATGATATCGGTCGCAAACTGCTTGGAGAGAAGGTTGTCTCCGATGGCAATTCGCGAGGTCTCGTGCCCTTCCTTGTACATGGCAAGAATTGCCAGGGCCGGATCCATTGCGATATCGCGGTGATTGCTCACAAACAGACAGGCGCGATTCTTCGGCAGGGTGTCCAGACCGGAAATCGACAGGCCACAGCTGGTACGGTTAACCGCCTTTTCAAGATACTTGGCGATGACATCCTGAACGCCGCGCACATTTTTAGCGTTGCGAAACTCAAAGCGCACAAACTGGCGAACCAGCCACGCGAGCGGGCGTTCCAGCTTGCTCGCCATACTTGGCAAAAGGAAGTGCGCCACGACCCTGGACATATCCGGGTCTTCAACCAGGCGCTTCAGTACCGCGCGAACTTCGTCATCGCGATAAGGACGGATTTCATCAAACTGACTGGGATCCAAGTTACTTGCACTCATTGACTTTCGCTTCTTGCCTACAGCGACCTCTCACCTGAATATCGTCTCAGGTGACCGGATCTGGCTCATTCTTATTGTGGCCCCGCGCGCTGACCGCGAGACAAACCGGCGCAGAACATACCGGATGCGGGCGCGAACTGCCAGCGCCACAGCCGACCGGACAGTAATACCCGGCAGGCCAGAACTGCCCGGCCACCCGGCTTACCCCCGAGTAAAGGGTGAGAAGGAGCGCTTTTAAAGGATACCTGCGACACGCGACCAGCCGGCCTACTATAGACATCTGTATGGGCTCGCCGGAGAATAGTGCGCTTTGCGACGAGAATGCCCGGTCATAAGCCCTGGCGCTCCGGCCGCCTCACGGCACCGCCGAAAATGATAACAATCCGATGCAGCCCCGCTCCAGCAGCGGGCGCCAGACAAGCAGGAGTACACTTTGAGCCAAGCCAGTACCAGTCCAACCAACGACCCTCAACGAAAACCCAGCCTGTTTGACGCACTGATCCCGCTACTGATTCTGATCGCCATGCTGTCACTGTCAGTCTATTTCTACGGCGCCGACTCGTCGTACGGCCCCAACCAGATTGCTCTGCTGCTGTGTGCGGGCATCGCCGCCATGGTCGGCATGAAAAACGGGTTTACCTGGAACGAGATGGAAGGGGGCATGCTACACGGCATCGGGCTAGTGTTCGGCGCCATCCTGATATTGCTGGCGGTCGGTGCCCTGATCGGCAGCTGGATTCTCGCCGGTACTGTCCCGTCAATGATTTATTACGGGGTTCAGATACTCTCTCCCCAGTGGTTTTACGCCGCAAGCTGCGTGATCTGTGCCATCGTTGGCCTGAGCATCGGATCCAGCTGGACCACGGCCGGTACCCTGGGCGTGGCGCTGATGGGTATTGCCGGTGCACTCGGCCTGGATCCCGCGATCACTGCCGGTGCGGTCATCTCCGGGGCCTACTTTGGTGACAAGATGTCGCCGCTGTCCGACACCACCAACGTCGCCGCGGCGGTCACCTCCAACGACCTGTTCCTGCATATCCGCCATATGTTGTGGACCACAATCCCGGCATTTGGCCTCGCGCTGGTCATTTTTGCGGTCATTGGCCTGAACACCGATACCGGACATGCATCCGCTTCCGACATCGACCTGCTGCTGGGTGCGCTGCAGGAAGAGTTCAACATTTCCCTGATAAGCATGTTGCCACTGGCACTCCTGCTGTTTATGGCCTGGAAGAAAATTCCCGCCTACCCCACGCTGATCATTGGCTCCCTCGTAGGCTGCCTGATCGCGATCATCTTCGAGCCCAATGCGACGCGCCAACTGGCCGGCGGCGAAGGTCCACTCAGCCTGATCAAGGGTGCATGGCACAGCCTGTTCGATGGCTACAAGTCCACCTCCAGCAACGAAGCCGTTGCCTCGCTGCTGTCGAAAGGCGGCATGAGCAGCATGCTCAACACCATCTGGCTGATCATCTCTGCGATGGCGTTTGGCGGTGTAATGGAACGCGCCGGATTCCTTGAGCGCATCGTCAACTGGGCGCTCGCCGGTGTGAAGACAGTGGGCGGCCTCGTCACCACTACCGTTCTGACCTGCTTCGGCATGAACGCCGCTGCCGGGGACCAGTACATGGCCATCATCATTCCCGGGCGCATGTTCCGCGAAGCATTCGAAGACAAGGGCCTCCACGGCCTGAACCTGTCGCGCACCCTGGAAGACTCCGGCACCATCACTTCAGTGCTGATCCCCTGGAATACCTGCGGCGCTTATATGAGCGCCACTCTGGGCATTGCCACTTTCACCTACGCACCGTTTGCGCTATTCAATATTCTCTGCCCACTGTTGGCCATCGCCTACGGCTGGCTGCATTTCAAACAAATGCCGCTCGGCAAGCAAAGCACGCTGCAGACTGCAGACTGATCGCACCAGCGCCCGGCCAAGCGGGACAGCATAGCGGCGCCCATATCGAAATGGGCGCCGCAACTAATGCCTCGTCACGGTGAAACAATCTGCGCCGTGCTCCCTCAACCAATACCGACGACCACCGTGACCACTTCAGATACCACCCCGACTCCCCCCGCGACCATTTCCGAACTCATCAACAGTGCAGAGTTCAACGTCCGCTGGTTCGACCTTGGCCGGCGGGTAAGGTTATTGCCCGGTAGCGCTGCAGAAAGCTTCGAGGCCGGTGCCAGCCCCTGGCCTTCCCCATACCTTCGCCAGGCCTGGTGTGGGCTATTGTTATGGCCGCGCGCCGAGGAAAATGCAGAACCGGTCGTCTGGTTCCTGCGCCTGCCGCTCGACGAGCAGGGAAAACTGCTCCTGCCCATCCGGGACCGCTTTCTGCGCGACCTGACCAAAGCGCTGGCGCCGCAACACAGCAAACCGCATAACGGCCACGATCCGGCGAAACGATTACAGGAAGCCCTGGAAGGCAGCGAACTGATATACACGCCTCCCGCGGACCGCCGCGCCGTATTTCACGCCAAAGCCGCCAAAGTGCTCCAGCGGGCGCCCACGGACCATTTCATCGCAGCCGCTACTTATGCGAAAGATCCCACCAGCACCCCCTGGGAGAGCCTGGCCCTGCAGGGAATCGCCGATCTCGCCGTGCGCTGGAAGGAGCAACGGAAGAACCTGGAGCTGCAAATGGCGAACTACGCCGAGCCGGTTTTCAATGCTCTCTGCCAATGCCTGGAAAGTGAAGCCATCGATCACCATCTGACGACGACCATCATCGATCGCGCCTCCAGCGAGTTCGCCGCTGAAAAGCCGGATTTTGCACTGTTAACCGCAGCCATTCGCGGTATCTCTCAATCCAGCGCCACCGGTATGCGCCAGGACTTCCTGCTGCGACTGCTTGAATCTCCCCTGGGAACAAATGGCGAACTTCTCGCGGCGATTGGCAGCCGCTGTTGTGATGATCTGAAAGAAACCGAAATCGCGCACCTGTGGCTTGCTAACCTGAGCGCCAGTCAACCTCAGGAAACATTCAACCTTCTGCTGACAGACATGCTGTTTCTACCAGAAATTCGCAACATCCTACTGGACCTGCTACGCAACCCGGAAAGACCAGAAGCTGTTGCCCGAGCCTTCGGAAACTTCCTGCACCCGGGCGACAAATAATTTTCCCAAAAAATCACTCCTGGTTGTGCCGGCTTCCGCCGCCACAACCAGGCCTTACCCAACTAAAAATTGCACTTAAGCACAAGCAGAACACTAAGCTTGCCGAAATAAACAAGGAAGCTTTGGCGCCATTTTTATTAAAAAACCACCAACTGTAAAAAAATAAAAATATTTTTAACGGCCAAGCAGAAACCATTTTCCCGCCACGCAATGGCTGCACCATAAAATTGGCAGAAAACCCTTTTTATCTAGACCTTTTAGAGCGACAAAGTGGCGGCGATTTTATCCTGAATTCATGTGTGGCAGCTATTTTAACCGCGTGCCTATTACACTCCATTGGGCGGTATGTTTGTAGAAAATATTTTTACAAAGCACACCAAACAGGTGACGTTTTATTGTCTATGCTATTGACTGACATCAACGGAAAGGAGTTAGGGGATGAATTTCACTCCAGCAAAGTACTTAACCGGAATTATATGTGCACTAGTCCTCGCAGGTTGCTGTGCGCCGGCTCCGATGCCGGCCGCCTGCCCTCCGGGCTCTGAACAGATTCCAACTTCCATGGCCTGTCCTGCGGACGCGGATTGCTGGATGGCATCCGATAACGTTCGTTGCATGAAGGTGGTTAAATAATCACATTCATATAGGTCCATGCAAAATGCCGCTCCCCGGAGCGGCATTTTGTTTTTTACCCCAGCCGGAACACAAAACACTCCCCGTCTGTCTCCGCTTGTTTTTCCCCTGTGCGTCACTCCCACCCTGCCACTGTATTCAACGCATTATTTTTCGCTACACCGGCTCAACGACTGCTCCCACGCTAATGCCTTCTTTACCTCGCGAGGCACTACGATAGTCCGCACTGGCCGCTAATGGCTTTTCCCGCTAATATTTGCGCCAATCCAGCACATATTTTTTAACTAACAAAAAAGCACGGCAAGACCATGGACGCTCTCCCTCTCGCAGCAGCAATCGCCCATCTGAAGCAACACAAAGACCAGTATCACTGGTCCCTGCGCGAACTTTTTGCCAGCGCACCTCAGCGCGCGGAAACATTCAGCGCCAGTGCTGCTGGTATCTATCTCGACTTCAGCAAAAACCTGTTGCGGCAAGATACCCTGGAGTTGCTGCTGCGATACACCGAAACCGCTGGGCTCAAGGAGCGAATTGAAGCCCTGCTTGCCGGTGAGAGTATCAACAATACCGAGCACCGACCGGCACTGCATACGGCGCTGCGCTTTCAGGGCACACCGAAGACCGAGCATGAACAGGCCGTGGCCGACTGCCGTGCGCAAATGCAAAGCTTCGTTCAGAAAGTCCACAGCGGCGACTGGACCGGCTTTTCCGGCAAGCCCATCCGTCATGTGGTCAACATCGGGATTGGCGGCTCAGATCTCGGCCCGCGCATGGTATGCGAAGCGCTCCGCCCATGGCATAAAGCGGGATTGACCGTACACTTTGTCGCAAATATCGACGGCGCAGACCTGAGCGACACCATTGCCACACTGCCTGCCGACGAGACCTTGTTCATCGTCGCTTCCAAGTCCTTCTCCACGCTGGAAACCCGCCAAAACGCCCTTTCGGCACGCCGCTGGGTACTGGAAGCCGGCTGCCCGGAGAATGCGCTGGAAAAGCATTTTGTCGCTGTCAGCAGCAACATCGTTGCCGCACAGGATTTCGGCATCGCAGCGCAAAATATCTTCCCGATGTGGGATTGGGTAGGTGGTCGCTATTCTCTGTGGTCGGCAATCGGGTTGCCGATTGCCCTCGCCTGTGGATTCGAGGCATACAGCGAGCTGCTCGCCGGCGCCAATGCGATGGACACACATTTTGCCGAGACATCATTCGAGCAAAATCTGCCAGTACTGATGGCACTGATTCACTTCTGGTATCGCCAGTGCTGGGGGGCCGGCTCTCTGGCGGTTCTGCCTTATGCACAGCGCCTGGCAAAATTCCCCGCCTGGCTGCAGCAGCTGGATATGGAAAGCCTCGGCAAGAGTGTTGATGTCGAGGGCCAACCACTGAAATATCCCAGCGGGGCAGTAATCTGGGGCGCAGAAGGCAGCAACGGACAGCACTCGTTCCACCAGCTCCTGCACCAGGGCACTGATATGATCCCGGCAGATTTTGTTGCGATCAAAGAGCCCACCTCAGAGCTCGCAGAACAGCACAAGTGGCTGCTCGCGTGCTGCCTGAGCCAGAGCCAGGCACTCCTTCAGGGCAAATCCCTGGCGGAGGCACGCAAGGAACTGGAAGCCTCAGGCCACACGCACAAAGAAGTCCACAGGCTGGCCCCGCATAAAGTTATCCCCGGCAACCGCCCCAGCAACACACTGGTTGTGGATAAACTCGACCCTTACCACCTGGGTAGCCTGTTGGCTCTATACGAGCACAAGGTGTTCACTTTTGGCTGCCTGCTGGACATCAACCCCTTCGATCAATGGGGCGTGGAATTGGGCAAGGTACTGGGCAACGCGGTTTACGATGCCATTGAAGGGGAAATACCGGCTGAGTGGGATGGTTCTACTGCCCACCTACTTAAACTACTCCTTAAGTAAAATTTGAGCTGGGTGGACTCCGCTAGGTAGCGCTGTGGCGGCGGAGCACCGGGTGTGGGTTTTCAGGACCGAGCTAGGCGCCCCCCTGTGAATACATCCCTGGGCGCTGCGTCGCAAACTTCCTGTTTGCGACGATCCTGAAAACCCGCCCCCGCCACTTTACCTTCTCGTGAAACTCTCAGCTTATCCCAGTACGTTCTAGCCAAAACGCTACACCACGAAATCAAGGTAGAGCATTAGGATTCTGTTAAGTAATCTGCACTTGCGGCGAAGGTACCGATACCGGGTATAGCTTTGTGAGACCGTCTGCTGCCAGGACGGCCGCAGCCGAGCCCCCTGGGATGGGTTTACGGCGTGTCTCACAAAGCTATACCCGGTAGCGGTACCGCAACGGTGTTATTTAGTGCGCAGTACCAGACAAAGCTGGAGCACCATCACAACGGCTTTTTATGGCCGCAGAAAATCAGCCACCACTCTTAGCCTGCTTCTCCAACAACGGCTTTATCAAATCCATCGGCAACGGGAACACAATCGTAGAATTCTGCTCACCGGCGATATCTATCAATGTCTGCATGTAACGCAAGGTAATTGCATTGGAATTTTTCGATAGCTGATCCGCCGCCTCGGTAAGCTTGAGAGCCGCCTGCGCCTCACCCTCTGCGTGAATCACCTTCGCGCGCCGCGAACGCTCCGCCTCCGCCTGCTGTGCTATCGCCCGGATCATGCTCTCATCGAGATCAATATGCTTGATCTCGACATTGGTCACCTTCACCCCCCAGGCATCCGTCTGCTCATCAAGAATCTTCTGGATATCCACATTCAATTTATCCCGCTCGGAAAGCATCTCGTCCAACTCGTGCTTGCCCAATACCGAACGCAACGTTGTCTGCGAAAGCTGGCTGACCGCCTCATGGTAGTTTTCCACATTGATGATCGCCGACTGTGGATCAATCACCCGGTAATACACCACCGCATTTACCTTCACCGAAACGTTGTCGCGGCTAATGACATCCTGGGTCGGTACATCCATGACCACCGTGCGCAAGTCCACCCGCTCCATCGTCTGGATCACCGGAATAATGATGATCAGGCCCGGCCCTTTTACCGCCTGGAAGCGCCCCAGAAAAAACACCACCGCCCGCTCGTACTCGCGCAAAATCCGGATCGCATACATCACCAGCATGACCACTGCCAGGATCAGCAGGCTCGCGAAGTAACTGATCATAAGACTTCTCCTTTAGCTGGAATTCACCAATTCCGGATTACTCCGGCTCCACCATCAACAGCAATCCTTCTTCTGCCACCACCGTCACCAACTGGCCTTCTACCAGGCTCACAGAAGATCGCGCCCGCCAGAGTTCTCCATCGATTTTCACCAACACTTCTGGCTCAGAGGTCGAAACCACAGCCGTACGCCCGACCATCGCCTTATTGCTCACAACCTTTGGCTTGCGCAAACTGTGCCCGACGGCATACAGCAAACCGAGCAACCCCAAACCGCTCACCGCGGCAATCGAACCGATCAAGGTTCGGGATACCTGCATACCCGGTACATCGCTGTCGATAAGCATCACCGAACCAATCACCAGGGCCGCCAGGCCACCAATACCCAATGCGCCGAAACTCGGCACAAACAGTTCCGCCGCGATCAGCAGTGCACCGACCACAATCAGGGCCAAGCCCGCGTAGTTAATTGGTAATACCTGTAGCGCATATAGTGCCAACAACAGGCAGATAACACCGACAATACCCGGCACCATCGCACCCGGGCTGTAGCCTTCAAAAATCAAACCGTAAATACCCACAAGTAACAGCATGTAAGCCACCTGGGGGTTGGTGATGATGCCAAGTATTTCGTTGCGCCAGTCCGGGGCATAGCTGATAACCGGTAACGTGGCGATATCGGCCGCTATTGTTTTTTTTCCGGCGTCGGTCACCACTTCACGCCCCGGCAACTGCCGCAGTAAGTCCGCGCGGTTCTCGGCAACGATGTCCACTACGTTCTGCGCCAACGCCTCCCTTGCCGTCAATGTAGCGGCATCACGAACGGCTTTTTCCGCCCATTCGGCGTTGCGATTGTGACGCTGGGCCAGACCGCGAATGTAGGCAACGGAGTCATTGATCACCTTGCGCTCCATTGCCGAACCGGGCTCTGGCGCTTTTTCAGGCGGTTTATTCGAATCATTTCCATCATCGCCTGCGCCGCCTTTTGTATCCCCTTGTCCGGGAGTCTCTGAAGGACTCTGCGCGGGTTTCGGGGGCTCCTGCGTTCCCGGCATACCGCCAATCTGCACCGGCGTGGCCGCCCCCAGAGTCGTGGAAGGCGTCATGGCGGCAACATGACTGGCGTAGAGAATATATGTCCCGGCACTCGCAGCACGCGCGCCAGCGGGTGTAACGTAGGTCACAAAGGGGGTATCGGAAGCGAGAATATACTGAATGATGTCCCGGGTAGCGGCATCGAGCCCGCCCGGCGTGTCCATGTCAATAATGAACAAACGTGCACCCTGCTCGCGGGCTTTATCGCTGGCACGCACCAGATAATCGGTGGTTGCCGGCCCTATGGGGCCGGTGATCTTCAATTCAGCAATATGCGCGCGCTCTGCGGCCTCAGAAGCGTCCTGCGCAAAAGTAAAATTGGACAGCGTCTGCGCCAAACTAAGCAACAGTGCAATCAATACCCCTTTCGAACACCACTTTTTCATTTGTGATTTCCCGGGTGCGAAAGTCAGACGGAGAAGTCACAAGCGTAACAGAAGGCAGGCCGGGCAAAAGGAAAATAGCGCCCGAGTAACACGGGCGCACCCGATTCAGGCGGGAGTATTTACACTGAGGTAGCGCCGAGCGAATTTTGGATCCATTTTTTCCAAATCAACGACCACCAGACCATCCACCGAATCACAGAAATCCGGATCGACATTGAACGCGTGGAAGCTGGTGCCGCCCGGTACCGTCACCGCCGTATATTTTTTGAAGAGCGGCGGTAAAACGGCATTTTCTTCTTTCAAAATTTGCTTCAACTGCAACATATCCTGATGGGCGTTACCGCAGAGGCCAGGCAAGTCGCCCCGCTCTTCCACAAACGGCAGGCGCGCATCACCCAGAGGGTTGCCAGTAGCAAAGTGATGTAAAAAATAACGCACGATGGCAGATTTGGCACGACGGGAAAAGTTGCCAGGCATGGAAACTGGCCCGAACAGGTAGCGACAATCATTGCGCAGAATCCACTGTCCGATTCCACTCCACAACAGATCCAGCCCTCGGCTGCGCCAGTAATCCGGCAGCAGAAAGCTGCGCCCGAGTTCCGCCGAGCCCGGCAGGCACTGCTGTGGCGGACGCGAGTAATTAAACAATGTACTGCTGTAAATTTTGTCTACAGCAAGGTCATCGGTTTTCACCAACCGGTATGCGCCGGCAATTCGCTGCTGGTCCCGGTCCCACAGGAGCAGGTGGTCGTAGTAGGCATCAAATGCATCCCAATCCCGACTGCTGCCAGTGCCCTCTCCCACGGCCCGGAAGGCGATCTCACGCAACCTCGACAGCTCACGCATTACCGCGCAGTCCGCTTTCTGGCGATATAGCTTCACCGTAAACTCACCCTGCTCCGCCAGGGTCTCACACTGCGCAATCACAGCCGCGACATCGGCAACAGGTTCAGCCGCGGCTATGGGTTCCGGAGCAAGGGATGGCGGGTTTCTGTGCAGGCGGTAGACCTGCTTTTTCCACAGCTTCGCCTGTGCACGGGGTGCCATGGGCCACGCCCGGTAGTGCTCCGGTGCCACCGGCGTCCCGATGCGTATATCAATTCCTCGGCGGACCTGCTTGAACATTTCCCTTACCAGCCACAATGTGGACAGAGGCTTGTTCAGCATTGACAAGCCATACCACCACAGGGAATTCCTGCCACGCACCTGTACCGGGAGAATTGGCGCATCGGTCTTGTCGGCAAAGCGCAAGAATCCCGGATTCCAGCGCCCGTCACGCACGCCCTGCGGGGTCAACCGTGAGACTTCACCCGCCGGGAACACAATAGTTGCGCCACCGCTGTTCAGGTGACTGTATATACCTTCCACATCGCTACGCCGGGTACGACCGTTAAAGTTATCCACGGGCAGCAAATATCCACGCAGGGGCTCGATATTCCACAGCAGTTGACTGGCAACGGCCTTAACATCCTTGCGCACACGCGCAACCAGGTCGATCAGGGCCAGACCATCGAGACTGCCCAACGGGTGATTGGATACGATAACCAGAGGGCCACTTACAGGAATGCGCTCCAGTTCCACAGGATTGATGTCGTAGTGGAAATCGAACGAACGGAATACCTGGCGGATAAAATCGCGCCCTCCCAGATGGGGGAAGTCGCGGCCAAATTGCTGCAACTGTTGCTCGCAACAAATTTTTTTCACAGTGGCAGAGACCAGCCTGCGCGCGGGACTTTTTGGCGCTGCACTGTACCAGGGGTTCTGCTGCAGTAGATTTTCCAACTGGATCATGCCGCTACTGCCTCTGTCATGATGTGTGCGATTTTCGGGGTCCGGTGCCAGTGCATGATTTCCATGGTGCCGCTGTGCTGCTCTACCACCGCGGTCATCGAATCCACCCAATCACCGCAGTTGGCATAAGTCACCCCGTGATCCTGATGTGCACTGTGGCGAATACCCGCGCGGTGAATATGTCCACAGATCACGCCATCGAATCCGCGGCGCGCCGTTTCGCGAATAGCCACATCCTCGAACTTCTCCATCATCTTGCGCGCCGCATTCACGCGATTTTTTACATGATTCGCCAACGACCACCACGGCAGGTCCATGCGGCTGCGCCAGTAATTGATCCAGCGATTAAAGCGCAGCATCAGGTAATAGCTCTGGTCACCCAGGTGATAACTGACAGGGTTGATCTCGATATGATGCTCAAACTGGTCACCATGGGTGACCAGGAAGCGTTTGCCATCGACAGCGGTATGCGTCCATTCGCGCTCGACGCGAATGTTGCCCAGGCGCTTGCCCGCCCAGCTGCGCATGGGGGCGTCGTGATTTCCTGGTACATAGATAATTTCAGGGGTACGACTGCTCAACTCGGAGAGCATGCCGAGCAACAGCGTGGAGGCCTCGCACCAGCTGCCCTTGCCCTGGGACAGGGCTTTCATGTCGAAGATATCGCCGACCAAATACACCGTGTCGGCGGAATTCTGGGCAAGGAAATCCGCCAGCCGTTGCGGCTCGCTATCCCGGCTACCCAGGTGCACATCGGAAATCCACAGCGCGCGATATCGGTTACTCATTGGCAAGTCCCGTCTGTTCGTTACAGGAACTTTGCGTGAGTTTTCTTACAAAAAAGGGGCTGTTTCTTGAAAGTTCTATTGCACAGTGCATCCGCACTGGAACATCAGCGTGCCAGAACATGACTTAATGGTAATTTGTACTAATTCCTGACTCTTTGAATCAGGTCAAAGCGCGATACGCTGGCGAGATAATCCTGCCAGCTGGCCGCAAGATCGTCCGTCTGGTACTTGCGGTATTTCTCCCGGTCCAGCCAGTAGACCCGTGTGGTCGCCCGGCGCAGGTCGATCAGGGGCAACTGATCGATGGCTGCCGCACCACTGCTGAATACCGAGCCGGCACGGGAATTCTGGATCATATCGCTGACAATGGTCAGGCTGACGCGCTGTGCCGTCGGGTCAATACGATTCAGGGCGGCGACATCCGACAGCGCCTCGAAGATCGGGGATACCGGCTGCTCACCACCCGCAACCGCCGCGGCAATCGCCTTATCCAGGGGCTGTTCAAAACGCTCGCGGTACAGGGCCTGCACAAACTGACGATTGGCGGTCAGGGCGCTCACATCGTCCGCCGACCGCGGTTTACACAGATCAACCACAGGTTCTGACAGCCCGTGATAGCGTTCATCCAGTACAAAGATCGAAAACCGGTCGTTGACTTCGGCAGACTCCAGCAGCCCGGCCAGATGGGTACGTAAAAAGTGCTGCTGATGTGCCGACAGCGCGTCGGAAACATCGATCACCATCAGATAGTGATTGGACCTTGGCAGGCTGCCATTGCAGAGCGTAACCTGGTCGTAATTCCGCTCCGGTGCGCGCACCGCAAAGAACGCAAATACCAATAGCCCTGACAACAACGCCAATCCAGCGAACAAAACAATGATACCTTTGCGATCTTCTGCCGAGAGACCGCGTCGTGCCCTTCTCATTACGCTTTCCTCAACCCGTGCTCAAGCTCAAGCTTATCGACCAGTGCAGTAAGGTCGGCCTGGGCTACCTCGCTACGGGCGTGCAGGATCGCGAGTGCTGTGTCATAGGTATGATCGAGATCTTCGACCAGGATCTCAAAGGCGTTGAGGTCCCTGCGGTGCTGTTCCAGCCCCGTAGTGTTCAGGCTCGGCAATTTATCCAGCTCAAAGCGCAACAGCTCCCCGAAGTACGCCGCCCTGCGGTTCAGCATCCGCGCAGAATAAGACTGGTAGTAGCGAATCAGTTCATCGAGCAGCCCCTGCGCCTTGGTAATATCCTCCTGATAATGCCGATGGATCTCATCGCTGCGCTCAATGCTGGCCTTGAACTGAATGAACTGAGCGCGAATGGTTTTTTCTTTCTCCGCGATTTCGCTTTCAATATCCTCGGCCGCCTCATTCAGCTCATCGATTGCATTGCCATACTCATCGGCCCAGGCATCCTGCAACCGCCTGACCCGACGGGTAATCGCCGTATAGCCGGGGTACCGGTCATCGACCACAAAAATCTTCGCAGCGAGTATGATCAGGGCAATACTGCTTACCACTACCATGATCCATGAATTGAAATCACGGATGCCGAACGGCTCTGCAAACAGACTTGCAATAGCGACCTGCGAGGCCGTAAAAGGATCTTGCTCCAGAGCTTCCCGGTAGTGGCCGACACCGAATACAAACGTCGCCGCCGCCAACGCAAGCCCCGAAAATGCCAGTACCGAAACCGCTTTGCGCGCGTAGTTCTGATGGAAGCAATTTCGCAATGCAAACGCCAGAAAAGCAGCAAATCCCAGATTCACCAATGTGATAATAAAAGCCTGGAAAAAGCCTCCCACCAGACCCAGCTCACTGCCTTTGGACAGGAAAAAAGCATTGAGTACGGTTTCAAAAATGACGATAAAGAAAATCAGCGAGTAATGCAGGAGGCGCGACTCACGGTAGATCGCCTCCCGGGTCAGGCCATTTCGGTGCCGGAAAATTTCCAGGTCTACACGTACCGCGGAAAGGTCGCTGGCGCAGCGTTTTAGGCCGGCGGCAAGACTGGCAAAATGGCTGATAAACCGCTTTTCAATCAGAGAGTCGGAATTTTTCAATTCCTGATGAAGCTGGCGTACCTCTACCTCACTGCGTGCGGCGATCTCCTCATCGAGTTCAGCCTGCCGGTTCTCGTGTACCCGGCCGATGATCTCCCGGGCCACATAGGAGCGCAGCCCCTCCTCACTTTCGGTATGGCTGCGCCGATCAATTTCAGGAATACCTGCCTTAACATCGCTTTCAACGCGCTGTTCGATTTTCAGGGCAGAGATGGCATTTTTAATCGCGGGAATCGTGGTCATGACTTCACCTAAAAAACATCCACTACATTTTAGGTTTGGGGTCTTACGACATGACTCCGCAGCGAATTCGGCACCAGGTTTGATGCCGCGCTGGGGTCACCGGGGAAACAGTGAAATAGCAGAGTAGGCCTGACCCGTCTGAGGTCCGGGATACAGCGCAATCCATTAGCAGAGTGCTTCCCTTTTCTTAGAATAGCCCGCCATTAGATTTTGTGACGCCAATGCGACAAACGGTGCCTGAAGAAAGAGACGCGCGCCACAATCAGCGCGAAAAGCGCCTTTTGGGGCAATTAGGAAATTATGGACAATAAAAAACGGGCCTCTCGGCCCGTTCTTCAGATTCTGAGTGGCGATCCAGTTTATTCCGAGTCACTCGGCTGGCGCATGGGCGCCGGGAAGGGAAACTTGGCCACTTTGTCGCCCTTGATGTCGACGATCTTTCCGGCACCCTCTTTTTCCACTTCATCAATCCGCACAATCGCGTGCATCGGGATATAGGAGCGCTTTACCGAAGCGAACTCGGTCTTCAGCTTCTCCTCGCTCGGGTCCACAACCAGCTGAGACTTCTCGCCAAATACGAACTCCTCCACCTCGATGAATCCGTACATTTCACTTTGGTAGATCGCGCGAGCATACAGCTCGAACACCTGGTTCTGGTTATGGAAGATGACTTTGTATATAGGGTTGGCCATGTAACTCTCTGGGAAGGGGAATGCCCCTTTGGATTCTAGTGTCGACGCAGGCTGTCTACGGACCCGGGGCCCGAAAAAGCGCGGAAGGTTAGCACTCTCTCCGGCCTCCGTCTATGCAGCCCAGTGGTCCGCCGGTATAATGCCCCACCTTTCAAATTGACCAGTTTTTAACCAGGCGTATTATGTCTTCCGAACTGTCCGAAAAACCGGTGAAAAAGCTCTTCATCAAGACCCACGGCTGCCAGATGAATGAATATGACTCTGCGCGCATGCGGGACCTGCTGGGTGAGTCTCACCAGATGGTGCCTACCGATGATCCGGAGGAGGCCGATGTACTGCTGGTGAACACCTGTTCCATCCGCGAGAAGGCACAGGAAAAACTGTTCCACCAACTGGGTCGCTGGAAGCACCTGAAAGAAAAAAATCCCGATCTGGTGATCGGTGTCGGTGGCTGTGTGGCGAGCCAGGAAGGCGATGCTATCGCCAAGCGTGCGCCCTACGTGGACCTGGTATTCGGCCCACAGACCCTGCACCGCCTGCCGGAAATGATGGAAACCAAGAAGCAACAGAACGGCGCCATTGTGGTGGACGTGTCCTTTCCGGAAATCGAGAAGTTCGACCGCCTGCCCCAACCGGAAGCCGACGGTGTAAGCGCTTTCGTGTCCATTATGGAAGGCTGCTCGAAGTACTGTACTTTCTGCGTGGTGCCGTACACCCGCGGTGAGGAAGTGAGCCGGCCAGTAGCGGATGTGCTGGAAGAAGTGGCGCACCTGGCCGCCCAGGGTGTACGTGAAGTAAACCTGCTGGGCCAGAACGTAAACGCCTACCGCGCGGCGGGTGACGATGGCCAGGTAGTCGATTTTGCCGAGCTGATCACTTACGTGGCAACGATCGACGGTATCGACCGCATCCGTTACACCACCTCCCACCCGGTAGAGTTCTCCGATGCGCTGATCGACGTGTACGCGGAAGTACCGGAGCTAGTAAACCATCTGCACCTGCCGGTTCAGAGTGGCTCCGACCGCATTCTGATGGCGATGAAGCGTGGCCACACAGCCCTGGAATACAAGTCCAAGATCCGCCGCCTGAGGGCGATCCGCCCGGACATCTGCCTGTCTTCCGACTTCATTATCGGTTTCCCCGGCGAGACCGAGCGCGACTTCGAAGCCACCATGAAGCTGATCCAGGACGTGGGCTTCGATATTTCCTTCAGCTTCATTTACTCCCCGCGCCCGGGTACCCCGGCGGCCGACCTGCCGGACGACACCCCGGAAGAGGTGAAGAAACAGCGCTTGCAGCTGTTGCAGCACCGCATCAACCAGCAGGCCGCGGAGATCGCGCGCCGGATGGTGGGCAACGTGGAGCGGGTTCTGGTGACCGGTGTCTCCAAGAAAGACCCGGGCCAGCTACAGGGGCGGACCGAGAACAACCGTGTGGTCAACTTCCGCTTTGACGATATGGCGCTGATCGGCAAATTTGCCGACGTGCTGATCGAAGAGGCCCTGCCGAACTCCCTGCGTGGGACTATGGTGGCTTCTGAGCTGGATGGGCCGCTCGACTCCTGATTCCGTGGTACCCACCCGGAGAGTTTTGTGGCGGCTCTGCTACCGGCAGTTCTTTGCGAGACACGCCGTAAACCCATCCCTGGGGGCTCTTCCGCGAGGTCCCTCTCGCGGAAGGTCTCGCAAAGAACTGCCGGTAGCAGCGCCTTCACCCTAAAGCATGCACCGTTCAATTCGCCCTGAAGCTGTAAAAACACCGAAGTAAAAAGCGGTTCCTTTCCGGGACACGCTACGAGCACATCCCTGTGCACTCGGACGCGGCCATCCATGGCCGCGTACGGTCCCGGAAAGAAACCCCGGTAGAAGGGCCTTCGCGTCTCACTTATGTGCAGTTGCAATACCTGAGCCACTTAAGTGGCAAATAGTTTTGCGCGAAGGTCCTGATACCGATAGTCCTTTGTGAGACCTTCCGCGAGAGGGACCTCGCGGAAGAGCCCCCATGGATGGGTTCACGGCGTGTCTCACAAAGGACTATCGGTAGCAGGACCGCCACAGGAATACCTTACGAAGTACCCTAGAGGCGCTAGGGAGTACCAAAAGAGAAGCCAGGGTATTGGATCGCCTACAAGCAGGCTTCTACATGAAAACCAGCCCCCAGAAAACAAACTGTCATACTCCCCTGTTATAAGCCCTCCAGCCGTTTAGAACCCATTCGTCACACTCCCCCCTTTCCCATATGATCGAAATGGGTATAACCTACAGACTGAATCCCCATACTAAAGGTGCATGGAAACCAATTTGGAAACACAAGCCCTCGCTCACAGCATCACCCTTGAGCCCAACGACGCCCGCCGCCTGGCCAATCTCTGTGGCCAATTCGACCAACATCTGCGCCAGATTGAACAACGACTGGATATCGAAATCCGTAATCGCGGCAATCAGTTTGCCATCTACGGCGATGCCAAGTCCGCCCGCGCTGCCGGTGAGATCCTGAGCAACCTGTACAAGGAAACCGGTGCAGATGACCTGACCCCGGATGAGATTCACCTTGCGCTGCAGGAATCCGGTGTCGAAGAGCTGGTCAGCGGTGAAAAGTCCGGGGATGCGGGCGATCAGGTCGTCCTGATCCGCACCAAGAAGTGCTCTGTACGCCCGCGTGGTGTTAACCAGCGCATATATGTGCGTGCAGTACAGTCCAACGATATCAACTTCGGCATCGGCCCCGCGGGTACCGGTAAAACCTACCTCGCCGTCGCCTGTGCTGTAGAGGCACTGCTTAAAGACTCCGTAGAGCGGATCCTGCTGGTGCGCCCGGCGGTTGAGGCCGGTGAAAAACTGGGCTTCCTCCCCGGTGACCTGAGCCAGAAAGTAGACCCCTATCTGCGCCCGCTGTACGACGCCCTCTATGAGATGCTCGGTTTCGAAACCGTGGGCAAGCTGATCGAGCGCAACGTCATCGAAGTTGCACCGCTCGCGTATATGCGCGGCCGCACACTGAACAACGCCTTTGTGATTCTGGATGAGAGCCAGAACACCACCCGCGAGCAGATGAAAATGTTCCTGACCCGCATCGGATTCGGCTCCACCGCAGTGATCACCGGCGACCCCAGCCAGATCGACCTGCCCCGTGGCGCGGCCTCTGGTCTGCGTCACGCCATCGAAGTGCTGGATAACGTGAATGGCATCAGCTTTACCCACTTCGGAGCCAAGGACGTTGTGCGCCACCCACTGGTCCAGCGCATTGTCGAAGCCTACGACGTGCACGAAGCCGAAGTCGAAGCGGAACGAGAAGCCCGGAAAGCTGCCGCCCAGCAGATGAGCGCCGGTGCCGCAGGGGAAGATGCCGCCTGACCCCGGTCAGGCGCTTCGTACCATGAATCAGATTGATCCAGCCCAGGCTAGCGCTGCGCAGCCGTTCGGCACCATGGCAGAACCCGTGGTCGAACTGGATGTGCAGCGGGCCACCACTTACCCCAACCTCCCCGAAGACCAGGACTTGTTACAGTGGGCTATCGCCGCTGTGAGCGGTCTCCGCGACGAAGCGGAGATATCCCTGCGCATTGTCGATGAAGACGAGAGCCAGGCCCTGAATCTCCAGTACCGGGGCAAAGACAAACCAACAAACGTGCTGTCATTTCCAGCAGATATCCCCGAAGAACTGGGCTTACCACTGCTCGGCGATCTGGTGATCTGCGCCCAGGTGGTGGCCAGCGAGGCGGAACAACAGCACAAAGCACTCGCTGCACACTGGGCACATATGGTTGTCCATGGCACACTGCACCTATTGGGTTATGACCATATCGAGGACGACGAGGCCGAGATTATGGAAAATCTTGAAACCCGCATAATGGCGCGCATGGGATTTAGTGATCCCTACGCGATAATTGAGGAATCCGCACAACAAACCGCGGATTCCCACAAGCTTTCAGACGGAACCGACGAGTAACGCGGAGTATGGCCACATCCATGACCACCGACGAACCCCCAAGTAGCTCCTCCTCCAACCGCCCCCGATCGGGGGAGAAAAACTGGTTGGATAAGTTACTGGGTGCTTTTTCTTCAGAACCCAGATCCCGCGATGAGCTGCTGGACATCATCAAGGACGCTGCCGAAAACAAGGTCGTAGACCCGGAAGCGCTGTCCATCATCGAGGGTGCGCTGGACGTTTCCAGCCAGCAGGTGCGGGAAATCATGATCCCGCGCTCGCAAATGGTGGTAGTCAGCATTGAAGACTCCCCCAAAGAATTCCTGCCCAAGGTCATCGAGTCCGGCCACTCCCGTTTCCCGGTTGTGGGCGAGAGTATCGACGATATCCGGGGTATTCTGCTCGCCAAAGACCTCCTGCCACTGGTACTCAAGGGCGTGGATGAATTCCACCTTGAGGACATTATCCGCCCGGCCAACATCATTCCCGAGAGCAAGCGCCTGAACATCCTGCTGCGGGAGTTTCGCGAGAACCGCTACCATATGGCAGTCGTGATCGACGAATACGGCGGTGTATCCGGCGTGGTCACCATCGAGGATATTCTCGAAGAGATCGTCGGTGAGATTGAAGATGAGACCGACGAGGAAGAAGCGGACAGCTTTATTCGCAAAGTCAGCGAAAACGACTTTGTGGTAAAAGCGCTCACCCCCATCGAAGACTTCAATGAGTACTTTGAGTGCGAATTCAGTGATGAGGAATTCGATACCGTGGGCGGGCTCATCATGCAGTCATTTGGCCATTTACCGGGCCGTGATGAAACCACCACTCTGGGCGAGTTCCGGTTCCGCGTACTCTATGCGGATAACCGACAGATCCACCTGCTGCGGGTCAGCAGGCTGGGTAAGCCTGCGGAAGAGGACGGTTAACGCAACTCATCCGCCAGCACCAGCTGCCCTAGCAGCTGGTGCGTCTTAACGTCAACGTCCGCTATCGGCCAGCTTGAATTTTCCATGCGCAAATTTACCGCTTCCCTTATGGCACCGCTTTTAGCCGTTATTGCCGGCAGCCTGCTAACGCTTTCACTGGCCCCCTATAACTACTGGTGGTGCAGCCTCATTTCACTGGCCATGTTTGCCTGGATCCTTGCTCCCGGCCCTCGTGCCCAGCCACTCAGCACGTGGCGCAGCTACCGCCTGGCCTTTTGCTTTGGCTTTGGCCTTTTCGTTACCGGCGGCTCCTGGGTATATGTTTCCATCACCGATTTCGGCGGCTCATCGGCGATTCTCGGTGTACTGCTGACTGGTGCATTCGTCTCCATACTGGCGGTATTGTTTGCCGTACCTTTTGCATTTATCGGCCGGTTTCGCGGAAGCCCGGTTGCGTTCGCGCTCGCATTTGCCAGCCTGTGGTTTATGGCTGAATGGCTGCGCACCTGGGTATTCACCGGGTTCCCCTGGTTATTTGCCGGTTACGGGCACCTCAACACCTGGCTGGCGGGATGGGCTCCCGTTATCAGCGTTTACGGTATTGGCCTGCTGCTCGCCTTCACCGCTGCGGTGATCGCGCTCGTAATACGGGGTGCACTCGCCCCGCTCAAAGCCCCAACCAGTATCGCATTACTCGTCGCGGCGTTACTGCCCTGGGCCGCGGGCCTGGCAATGCAGAGCGTTAGCTGGACCCATCAGAAAGACACCGAAGTCACCCTTGGCCTGGTACAGGCGAATATCCCCCAGGATAAGAAGTGGTTACCGGAATTTCGCGGCGAGACCATCCGCCGTTACCAGAGTGCCACCGCGAAACTGCGCGAAGAAGGCGTCGATGTGGTGATTTGGCCGGAGGCTGCTCTGCCGCTGCTTTACCACCATGCGCCCAACCTGATGGAAGCCCTGCAACGCAATGCGGAACAAAGCGGCAGTGAGCTGATTACCGGTATCCTTTACGATACCGAGAAGGATCAGCGGCGAATTGTGCACAACTCTGCCGTCGTGTTCGGCAGCCAGCAACAGCTGTACCACAAACGCCATCTTGTGCCGTTTGGCGAATATGTGCCGCTGGAAGACTGGATTCGCGGAACAATCGAATTTTTCAATTTGCCGACATCCTTTATCCGCCCCGGCCCGGATGACCAGGCCCCGCTCAGCGCGGGCAAGCTGAACTGGGCACCGCTGATCTGCTACGAGATCGTTTACCCTCAGCTGGTGGCGGATAGTGCCGGCGGCGCTGATGTACTGCTGACCCTGAGCAACGACGCGTGGTTCGGAAAGTCCATCGGCCCGCTGCAACATATGCAAATGGCCCAGATGCGCGCACTGGAGACCCAGCGCTATCTGGTACGGGCAACCAATACCGGAGTTACGGCACTGGTAAACCCACAGGGCCAGATCGTCAGCACGCTTCCCCAGTTTGAACAGGCCACGCTGACCGGCAAAGTGCGTGCCCGCAGCGGCAACACCCCTTACATGATTTACGGTACCTGGGGTGTACTCGCGCTTGCCGTATTGTTTCTCGTCGTCGCCTGGTTACTGCAACGCACCCCGGCCGTTAGCAGCAATACCGCTTACGCACGGGAACTTGCGGACTGACATCACACATTAGCGCGGCAAAGGACGCCGCGCTTGCGCCTGCTTAAACCCCGAACACCCGAAAACCCAAGACTCACGCCAGCAGTGCCGTTCACGACTGCTATCATCCACAGATATTCACCCGGCAAATCCATTCCGACCCATTTGCATGGTCACAACAATTTGCCGCGGTCGCGCAGAGCCAATTATCCACTCTGCGAACACACCCAATTCCAGCACAGATGATCAATGTGCGGCATGGACGCCTGATTTATGCATTGTTTAATTACTGGCGGCACAGGATTGATAGGCCAGCTGTTTTGCGCGCAATGGCTGGCGCGCGGTAATTCACTGACAGTATTAAGCCGCAGCCCGGATACTGTACATCGCCTGTGCGGGGAATCCGCGCGGGGCGTGAGCAGCCTGCAGCAGGTCGAAGGCCCGGTGGATGTGGTGGTGAACCTGGCCGGAGAAACCATCTCCAAGCGCTGGAATCGCAGCCGCAAGGATGAAATCCGCCGCTCCCGCCTCGAGACCACAAACACACTGGTAAAGTGGATTCTGTCGCAACCCCGGCCTCCTCACTATGTTCTCTCGGGATCTGCCGTAGGGTATTACGGCAATCGCGGTGGCGACCTTCTCAAAGAAACCAGCGGCCCGGGTGGCGGCTTTGCCGCTGAGCTCTGTCGTGACTGGGAAGCTGCCACCCAGCCACTGCAACAGGCCGGAATCTGTGTGGGTACCATGCGCACCGCTGTGGTGCTTTCCACCCGCGGTGGCGCCCTTGCTCAAATGCTACCGGCGTTTCGCCTGGGGCTCGGAGGGCCCATGGGTACCGGGGAACACTGGCTGAGCTGGATTCACGAAGATGACATCGTAGGGCTTATGCTCCACGCCATCGACCGCAATATCTGCCAACCTTTCAATGCCTGCTCGCCCGAGGCAGTCACCAACAACAGCTTCTCCCGCCTGCTTGCCCGCCAGCTACACCGCCCCTGTGTGATGCGCACGCCGGCCTGGATGCTCAAACTGATGTTCGGGGAGATGGCCGAGGAATTACTGCTGGCGAGTCAGAAAATGGAACCCCGCACCGCACTCGATAGTGGCTACAGCTTTGAATACCCCACCCTGGAAAAGGCCCTGGCAGATTTGCTGAGCCCCGGTAGCACCAGCAGGAACACAGCGCATACCAGAACCCGTTGACGCCCAAAACGCATAAAGCCCGCACAAGGCGGGCTCTATGAGGAAGTCCTGGGTGAGCGGTTTCAGGCTGCTGCCGAATTGCTCGTCAATGCCTCGTCCAGATATCCACGTGCCGAATCCGAAGTCACGGGTTCAGCCTTGCACTCCATGGGCGCAGTGCCAACCCATTGAGCGTACCAGCGATACCAGTTTTGCTGCACGGTTTCACTACCCGTACTCTCAAAACGCAGCTCGGCAAAATCGGTCTGCTCTGGGTCCAACTTGAACTCGCGCACAATCTGTCCAACGAATGTCGCGAAGTTTTTTGTAAATTGAGCACCACTCTCACTACCAGCAGAGAGCAGCACCAGTTGGCGTTTGCCACGCCGGGTAAGCTTGAACCCTATCCACACCGGTCGGTTCATCCGGTTATGTAACTGGACAGGGGACAGAGACGCTGGAAATTCCGTCATCAGACATTACCTCTTTTATTTTTTGTTGTTATTCCCGGCATGATCCAGCTTTTCGCCGCTGGTCTCATCCCGGTTGCGAATCCAGTTCGCACTACAGCAATTACCTTCCGTAACCGCTACCGACCCTCTCGGTCACGCCTGGACGCCACCCTAACAGCCGGTTAGTAAGGACGCACATACTAGGTTTGTGATCCCAATTGGGCAACCGCAGTACTGACTGCCCCACTCCGGTCAGCAATTACGCTTCTCCGGCAGGGGATGCCAGCGATACCAGAAGTCACCGAGAATCTCCCGCCAGTACACCTGAGTCCGCAGCAGTGCACCGGCACTCGGCAACCACCGCAGGATCCCACTCTGGCTCCTGGGCAATAACTCCCCGGGAGACCCCACCGGCATTGGCCGCACCTGCAAACCTGCGCGGGCAAACACCTCGGCCGCCCGTGGCATATGCCACCAGTGCGTGACCAGTATCACACTTTCGACCCCAGAGTCGTGCAGAAGTGCCGCCGAGTTAGCCGCATTTTCCGCCGTAGTTCGGCTGCAATTCTCGCGCCAAGTCACCGGTCGGGAGAACAATTGCTCCAAAACATCAGCCATCAAGCCGGCTTCAGAGGCCTTTTCATCTTTATATACACGCCCCCCGGACACCAGAATTGGCAATTCCTTGGGTGCATTGGTAACAGCCCAGGTCACCCGGTCGAGGGTGGTGAGCGATAATCGTTCAGCCCCGCTATCTTCATCCCGGTAGCGCCCACCACCAAGGATCACCACAGCGGTGGGATCTACCGACGGCGTCGCGGGCGTCTGGGCCACCAATTGCCGCCCCAGCCAGCCTGAGAACGCCGGTGTCGCGGATATCCACAAGGTGAGGCCACACAGAATAGCCAGCGGCAGTGACAGTTTTGCGATCAGCGATGAAGCCGGGAAAAAACACAGCACTAACGCCAACAGTAATCCCACCAGGGGGGCGAAAGGGGGCATCAGCAGGGTACTCAGCGCGGTTTGCAGTTCCATATTGCTCTAGTTTGGTGCCTTTTATTGTTCCGTTGTCGTTCCCGAATCTTTGTTATATCGGCCGATATCTGCTGGAAGCAGACGACTCAGGTATCGTGCAAGCCGCCAGTGATCTGGCGAAAACAGCCATAGCCACAGCGGTGACAGGGTGTGATCTGGCTGTTGGCCGGCGGCAGGGCCCGGTACCCACAACCGAGACACTGAAGCTCCTCGCCCTCTCCAACTTCTTCCCCGGCCAAAGCCCAGGGTTCACCGCGCTTGATACAGCGCATCAGGTTTGGCCAGGCGGTTTTGGTTGGATCCGCAGCGTCCAGGAGCCAATCGCCGGTACGCTCTTCCAGCGTCTGCAGCTCGCCGCCCAGCCCCCGTATATAGTCCGCAGCCCGGTGCAGGTCATCTTTGAGCCACGCGCGCAGGAACGCCGCCTTGCTGGCGGTCAACTCCTCCACGGCCAGTTCACCTTCGACCAGCTTTTCCAGGTCATGGCGCAGCTCGGAGGAAAGATCCCCATCTTCCATGGGCAAATCCGGGCTTGCTGAATTCTCATTCCTTTTCCCCGCACCTTCTTTCCCTGCGCCTTTAGGTTCCTTACTCACCCCATCCCTCCTATAATTCGCCGTTTTCCGGCCGAACCGCGAATAGCTCCCGGCCAGAACATACCCATAGATCGAGTCACAGAGTATAGGTTCCCCACAGATGGAAGAGCAGTACAACCCCTCCGCAGTCGAAGCCGCCGCCCAGCAACACTGGGACGCCGAGAAAAGCTTCGAGGTAAAGGAAGACCCCAGCAAGGACAAGTTCTACTGCCTGTCGATGTTCCCCTACCCCAGCGGTAAGCTGCACATGGGGCACGTGCGCAACTACACCATCACCGACGTAATCTCCCGCTACCAGCGCATGCAGGGCAAAAACGTGCTGCACCCCATGGGCTGGGATGCCTTCGGCCTGCCCGCGGAGAACGCCGCGATCCAGAACAAGACCGCGCCGGCCAAGTGGACCTACTCCAACATCGACTACATGAAAGGCCAGCTGAAAGCCCTCGGCTTCGGCTTTGACTGGTCCCGCGAGCTGGCCACCTGCCAGCCGTCCTATTACCGCTGGGAGCAGTGGTTCTTCACCCGCCTGTACAAGAAGGGCCTGGTATACAAGAAAAACTCCGCGGTGAACTGGTGCCCCCACGACGCCACCGTACTCGCCAACGAGCAGGTGGAAGACGGCTGCTGCTGGCGCTGCGGCACCACCGTAGAGCGCCGCGAGCTGGCACAGTGGTTCATCAAGATCACCGACTACGCGGAAGAACTGCTGAAAGACCTGGACCAGTTGCCGGACTGGCCGGAGCAAGTGCGCACCATGCAGCGCAACTGGATCGGCAAGAGCAAGGGCGTAGAACTCGCCTTCGCCCTGCCGAAAACCATTGCCGGTGTCGACCACTTTGACGTGTACACCACTCGTCCGGACACCCTGATGGGCGTCACCTACGTCTCCCTGGCCGCCGAGCACCCGATCGCTTTGGAACTGGCCGACAGCAACCCGGAACTGAAAACCTTCATTGCCGAGTGCAAGAAGCAATCCATGTCCGAAGCCGATATGGCCACCATGGATAAAAAAGGCATGGACACCGGCCTCAAGGCCATCCATCCGCTCACCGGCGAAGAAGTACCGGTTTGGGTCGCCAACTACGTGCTGATGGATTACGGCAGCGGTGCCGTAATGGCTGTACCGGCGCACGACCAGCGCGACTGGGAATTTGCCAGGAAGTACGCTCTGCCGATCAAGCAGGTCATCGCACCTGCCGGTGACGAAGTCATTGATCTGGAAAAAGAGGCCTTCACAGAGAAAGGCAACCTCGTGAACTCCGGTGGTTTCGACGGCCTCGACTTCGAAGCCGCGTTCAATGCCATCGCCGACGGCCTGGAAGCCGCCGGAAAAGGTCGTGTCACCACCAACTACCGCCTGCGTGACTGGGGTGTATCCCGCCAGCGCTACTGGGGCGCACCGATCCCCATGTTCAACCTGGCCGACGGCAGCGAGATCCCGGTACCGGCGGAAAAACTGCCGATCCTGCTGCCGGAAGACGTAGAACTGGACGGCATCACCTCCCCGATCAAAGCCGATCCGGAATGGTGCAAAGACGAATACAACGGCGAAGCGGTCGAGCGCGAAACCGACACCTTCGACACCTTCATGGAATCCAGCTGGTACTACGCCCGTTACACCTGCCCGGATTTTGAAGAAGGCATGCTCGACCCGGACCGCGCCAACTACTGGCTGCCGGTGGACCAGTATGTGGGCGGTATCGAACACGCCATCCTGCACCTGCTGTACGCACGCTTCTTCCACAAGCTGATGCGCGACGAAGGCCTGGTGAACAGCGACGAGCCCTTCAAGCGCCTGCTGTGCCAGGGCATGGTGCTGGCCGAGTCTTTCTACAAAGAAGTCGACGGCCACAAAACCTGGATCGCCCCGACTGCCGTGGACGTCGAACGTGACGACAAGGGCAAGCCGATCAAAGCCATCGAACGTGCCACCGGTGAAGAAGTCGTTGCCGGCGGTGTGGTGAAAATGTCCAAATCCAAGAACAACGGCATCGACCCCCACGCCGCGGTACAGGAATACGGTGCCGATACCGTGCGCCTGTTCACCATGTTCGCCGCGCCCCCCGAGCAGACCCTCGAGTGGCACGACTCCGGTGTAGAAGGTGCCAGCCGCTTCCTGCGCAAACTGTGGAAAACCGTACATGGCCACACCGAAGCCGGCGACGGCAGTGCCGCGATTGACGTGAACAACCTGAGCGACAAACAGCAACAGCTGCGCCGCAAGACCCACGAAACCATCCAGAAAGTCAGCGACGACTACGGCCGCCGCCAGACCTTCAACACGGCCGTGGCCGCGGTTATGGAACTGCTGAACGAAGTGGGCAAAACCGCTGAACGCGATAGCGTCAACGGCCTCGCCGTAGAACGTGAAGCCCTGCAAGCTGCGGTTATGCTGCTCGCCCCGGTCACCCCGCACATCAGCCACGAACTGTGGAAAGCACTGGGCAACACCGGCGAACTCGTTGATGCCCAGTGGCCACAAGTCGATGAAAAAGCCCTCGTCCGCTCCAGCATCACCCTGGTGGTACAGGTAAACGGCAAATTGCGTGCGAAACTGGAAGTGCCCGCGGACGCCGACAAAGAAGCACTGGAAAAAATGGCTTTGGAAGACGAGAACGTACTGAAATTTACCGAGGGTAAAACTGTACGTAAGGTGATCGTGGTGCCGGGTAAACTGGTTAACATCGTCGCCAACTAAGCGTCCTTTCACTTCTAACGAAGCACAAAAACCCGACGCGAAGGCCAGGTAGCGGGTACGGGTTTTCAGGAGCGTCGCAAACAGGATGTTTGCGCCGCAGCGCCCAGGGATGGGTCTACAGCGGTCCTGAAAACCCGTACCCGGTACCTGGCTGCCACAAGACTCCAAAAAGAACGCAACGGACCAAGATGAAAAGCACCATGCTTCGCACCCTGACAATAATTCTGGCCGTCACAATTTCAGCTTGCGGCTGGCACCTCCGCGGCGCACCGAAGAATTTCCCTCCGGGCAGCACTCTGTACATCACCACAGAAGATCCCCGCAGCGATATCGCCGAAAGTATCTCCCGCCTGTTGCAGACCAGCGGCCTGCCACTCGCAGAAGAACCTGCGCAAGCCGACTTCCTGTTAACCATCCACCGCGAAATCGAACAGAAGCGCACCGTATCCGTGGATGCCAAAGGCCGCGCTTCCGAATACGAGCTGACCACCAGCGCCGAATACAGCGTGCGCGATAACACCGGCCGCCAACTCCTCACCGAAGCCCGCGCCGACGTCTATCGCACACTCGAATGGAACGAAGGCGAAGTCGTGAGTAAAGGTGAAGAAGAACGGATTTTGCGGGAAGAAATGCGTCGCGAACTGATCAGCCGCATCATCGACCGCCTGCGCCGCATCGACGTGCGTACCCCGGTTACCGACAGCCCCTCAGCGCCATAAGGGCAACGCACTCATGGCACGAATCAACCCCCGGCAACTCGCCCAGAGCCTGCAACGCCACCTCGCCCCGATATACGTCATTACCGGCGACGAACCACTGCTGGTCCAGGAGTGCTGCGACGCAATTCGCGAAGCCGCAAGCAAACATGGATTCAACGAGCGCGACCTGCTGCACGGTGAAAACAACTTCGACTGGGGCCAACTTCTCTCGGCTGCCGGCAGCCTGTCGCTGTTCGCAGACAAAAAGCTGATCGAATTGCGCCTCCCGGGCGGTAAACCCGGTGACAAAGGCAGCAAAGCCCTACAGCAATTTGCCACCACCGCCAGCGAAGACACCCTGTTGATGCTGGTATTACCAAAACTTGACCGCTCCCAGCTCAACAGCAAATGGGTCAAGTCACTGGAAGCCAACGGCGTACTGATCCAGATCTGGCCCGTAGACGCCAGCGAAATGCCACGCTGGATTCACCAGCGCCTGCGGACCGCCGGACTCGACGCCGAACCGGAAGCCATCCAGATACTGGCCGAGCGGGTGGAAGGCAACCTGCTTGCTGCCAGTCAGGAAATCGAAAAACTGAAACTCCTGGCCCAGGACTCGGTAATCACCGCTGAGACCATGAGCAACGCCGTCGCCAGCTCTGCTCGCTATGACGTATTCGGCCTGATTGACAAGGCACTGGCTGCCGATGCCGCCGGCGCCGTCAAAACCCTGCAAGGGCTGCGCGCCGAAGGTGTCGAAGCACCGGTGGTATTGTGGGCAATTGCCAGGGAACTCCGCTCACTACTGGAAACCCAGCAAAAACTCGACGAAGGCCAGCCCATCAATCGCCTGGTGCGCATCCAGAAGCGCCAGCCACTGGTACAGGCCGCCTGCCAACGACTGCGACCACGCCAGTTGGAAAGCTTGCTGCTGCGCGCTCGCGCTGTAGATAACGCCATTAAAGGCGGCCGGGAAATGGATCCGTGGGCGGGTTTACTGGAACTGACGCTTAACCTGTCGGGCAAGCGTAGTATCTAAGCCTCACACGCCCTGTAGGAGCCTGCTTGCAGGCGAAGAGCGAACACCGCCCGCTGCTAGTTTATTGCCAGGCTATTCGCCTGCAAGCAGGCTCCTACAGAGCGGCACTATAAGAAGAATTAAAAAATTTATTCGGCGATTTTTGCGGAGTAAATAGCGTCTACCAGATCTCCCTCGTCCGTATCACCGGGCAGCTCCCAGAACATGATGCCGCCAAGCTGGTGCTCTTTCGCATAACGGGTTTTCAGGGCAACCGAGCGCGGGTTATCAAACGTCGCGTAGCGCTGCTGCTCCGCGTTATATGCGTAAACCGCCTGCGCATCCTCATCCCAGGACACCTCATAGCCACGCGCTTTCGTGTAGGTATCTTCCAGCTCCGCGTACTTCAGCCCGGCCACATGAGTGCCCTTCTGGTAGCGGCCCGTGTTATCCGAAGCGACCTCCTCCCAAACCCGGGAATAAAACGCCGCACCAATCACAATTTTTTGCGCAGGCACACCCGCATCCAGCAAATAGCGCACCGCATTGTCGGTGGACTGCTTCTGCGAATCGGTTGAGTAAATCGGCGAGTGGTGGCCAGTGACCGTGCTGAAACCGTTGACCAGGTCGTAGCTCATCACGTTGATATTGTTGACCAGTGGCGTGATCGCCTGCCAATCGAGGGATTTTTCCAGAAACTCATCAAAGCCACCGGCGGCCACACTCAGCAGCGCGTCCGGCCCGAGCGTATCCCGCAGGGTTTTCACCAGTGCGGTAAAGTGCTCGCGATCCTCCGCTCTGTAAGGGTGACCAGGGTGGCCCTCGATTGCCGGATACTCCCAATCCAGATCAATACCGTCACCGCCAATACCCTTTAATGTATCGCGTACCGAAACAGCAAATGCCACCCGATTTTCTTCTGTGGAAAACACATCGGAACAGGTTTCACAACCACCCCATCCGCCCAGCGCGATCAGAACCTTGAGGTGTGGGTATTGCTCTTTAAGAGCCAATAAGCGGGCGTAGGCTTCTTTGCCCTCCTGTCCGTCTTCACCCGCCCCCCTGGCAAAGGAAAGTTGGTTCCCATCCAAAAAAACAAAGCTGTAAATAACGTGGGTGAGCTTGTTAAAGTCGTAACGCGCCAGATCCTTGCCATCCCCGGTGTAGTAGCCGATCACCGCCAGCTCATCAGGGCTTACCGGTGCAGCAACAGCCTGTTTCACCACAGCGCCAACTTCTCGCCCGTGGTTCCTGTCACTCGCATTGCTTACGAGGAAGGTACAGGCAACCGCCACGATTGTTGAATAAAACGCCAGCTCCGCACCAAATCGCCAAATCTTGTTCAACATGGAATCCCTCTCACATTTTTATTCCCATATCCCATGCTACCCGCTATGCGGACAGCATGACAACGCTGTCACAACTGATTATTCAACCTTGCGGCAGCTTTCCTCCGCTTTTGCCGGGCTTTTGGGCACCCCGGCAAAGAAGGGGGTCATAAAAAGACAAGTCACTGTGAAGACAAAGGCACTAGGATTAGCTTCAGACCTCGCCGACCGTCATAAGATATGCGAGTACTACCCTGGCGCATCCAGGGACGAATGTAGAAAAAAAGAGAGAAACATCATGGCCGACAAGCCCGCCGACTTTGATCTCGCCAGTACCCATACCGTTTTCAACCAGCCCAAACCGCTGTCCGGCCACAACCTCTACGCCGGCGATGCCGCGCTCCGCGATGCGGTGATCCACAACGGCGGACACTGGGCAGAAGACGACCTGCAGCGATACGGCGAAGTCTGCGGGCGGCCGGAGATGATCGAGCGGGGTTACCTCGCTAACGAACACAAACCGCAATTCGAGTCCCACGATCGGGTTGGCAATCGCATCGATCAGGTGAACTACCACCCCAGCTATCACCAGCTGATGCAGCTCGCACTCAGCGAAGGGCTGCACAGCAGTCCCTGGACGCATCCCAAGCCCGGAGCGCACGTGGTGCGCGCTGCCAAATATTATCTGCACTGCCAGCTGGAAGCCGGACACGGTTGCCCGGTCACCATGACATTTGCCTCGGTGCCATCCATCAGGCTAAACCCCAAGCTCGCGGAAGAATGGCTCCCCAAAATAACCGACCGCGGCTACGACCCCAGCAATCGCCCGTTCACGGAAAAATCCGCGCTCACCATCGGTATGGGCATGACCGAAAAACAGGGCGGTTCCGATGTGCGTGCCAACACCACAACGGCCACCCCCATGGGCAACGGCAGCTACGAACTGGTGGGGCACAAATGGTTTACCTCCGCCCCGATGTGCGATGCATTCCTGATGCTCGCGCAAACCGATGTTGGTCTCAGTTGTTTTCTCGTACCCCGCTGGCGCCCCGACGGAACAAAAAACCCGATCCAGGTACAGCGTCTTAAAAACAAGGCCGGCAACGTGTCCAACGCTTCTTCCGAAATCGAAATGCGCGGCGCGCTGGGCTGGCTGGTGGGTGAGGAAGGCCGCGGTGTACCCGCGATTATCGAGATGGTCTCCGCCACCCGTTTCGACTGCATGATCGGCTCCTCCGGCGGCCAGCGTCAGGCCACCCTGCAAGCGATCTACCACGCCTCCCAACGCAATGCTTTTGGTATAACCCTGATCGACCAGCCGCTGATGCAGAATGTGCTGGCTGATTTGCAGCTGGAAGTGGAAGGATCCGTGGCCCTGACCATGCGCATGGCGCAGGCGTTCGATCACCTGGAAGATGAAACACAACAACTGCTGATGCGGTTGGGGACCGCGGTGGGCAAGTACTGGATCTGCAAACGCACCCCGCACCACGCCTATGAGGCCATGGAGTGCCTGGGCGGTAACGGCGTGATCGAAAACTTCATTACCGCCCGCCTGTATCGCGACGCCCCGATCAATGCGATCTGGGAAGGCTCCGGCAATATCCAGGCCCTCGACGTTTTGCGGGCCATTGCGAAAACGCCGGCCGTGATCGAAAACTGGTACAACGAACTGGAACAGAGCAAGGGTAACGATCTGCGTTACGACCATGCTTTGACACATCTGAAGAGCACCCTGTCCGGCACCGACGACATCGAATACCGCGCACGCCACATCGTCGACCAGATGGCCCTGACCATGCAGGCACACCTGTTGATGCAGGGATCCAGCAGTGCGGTAGCGGAAGGATTTATCGCCTCGCGTCTGGGCAGCCGCGGCGCCTGCAACACCGGGACACTGCCGCAGCATGTGGATGTAAAGACCATCATCGCACGGGGCAATCCGCTGGTTCTGTAATCTTGGCCTCTACCCCTGGCTCAACTGCGCCGCAGGGCCACCGCGGTGTAGAAGACCGATGGCTTCGGCCAGCAGTGGCGCGCAATCGATGATCTGGAACATGCTGGTATTCGCCCGCTGTGGCAGCGAATTGGTTACGGCGATGGCCTCGAGTGACAGCTGGCCAAGCTTCACCGATGCGTCGCCACAGAATTGCCCGTGGCTCGCCAGCGCCCATACACGCGCGGCGCCACCGCCCTGAATAGCACTGGCTGCACGGGTAATGGTGCCACCGCCGGCAATCAGATCATCGACGATCAGCACGTTCGCATCGCGCACATCGCCAACGAGAGTGCCACCGGATAGCTGATCCGCACTGCGGTATTTCTCTACGAAAGCACGACCAATTTCCCGGCCCAATCGCTCAGCCAGTGCCTGGCGCAGGGCTTCGGCACGCTTCACCCCACCCACATCTGGCGAGGCCACAACCAGCGGGCGGTCATCACCCTGTAGCTGCTGAACCGTAAAATCGACGAATAGAGGCTGCGCCGGCAGGTGCAGGGTGCGGCAGCGAAACGCGTTCTCAAACGCCGCCTGGTTGTGCGCATCGAGGGTAAGCACCGCGTCCGTGCCCATGGATTCGAACAGGCTCGCCAGATAGCGGCTCGACAAAGGGTCGTGCAGTTTGGTGCGGCGGTCCTTGCGGCCATAACAGAGATAGGGAATGACGGCGGTAACCCGTGCAGCGCCAGCGTCTTTCAATGCACCGATAAAAAACAGTACGCGTATCAGCTTGTCATCCACGCTGCTGCCCTCGTCGCTATACAAAGACTGCACCAGGTAGACATCAGCCCCCTCGACATCTTCAAGTGGACGGATCTTGTGTTCGCCGTCGACGAAATCGCGCTCCTCGTGGGCAGCCGGCAGTTGGCCAAGAGCCGCGGCCACTCCCCCGACGAAACCCGCACCCGCGTCGAGGCTAAACAGCTTGAGCCGGCTCATCACCCGGATACCTTTTCCAGGTACCGCACAAACCAGTCAATAGCGAGTCCCACCACCTGTTCCAGAGTGCCCGGCTCCTCGAAGAGATGCGTTGCCCCGGACACAATCGCCAGCTGAGGCCCATTTCCCTCCCGTTGCAAACGCTCCATTTGCGCCGCGGCCTGCTCATTCAGCTCGATCACCTGGTAATCGTTGCCGCCGACAACCAACAGCGTCGGCGCCTGTACCAGCGGCAAAGCCGAATCGGCCAGGTCCGGGCGGCCACCCCGAGACACCACGGCCTTCACCATATGTGGGCGCTCGGCGGCGGCAATCAGTGACGCAGCGGCGCCGGTACTGGAACCGAACAAGCCAATATTCAGGGCCGCGGTTTCCGTGCTCCGCGCCGCCCAGTCCACCGCCGCAGCCAGGCGCCGCGCCAACAGGCCGATATCGAAGCGATACTCGCGGGTAATCTCGTCGACCCGGTGCTCTTCGGCGGTGAGCAGGTCAAACAGTAAAGTGCCAATACCGGCGCGGTTCAGCTCCGCGGCCACGGCATTGTTGCGTGGACTGAAGCGGCTGCTGCCGCTGCCATGGGCAAAAAGGACCAGCGACCGTGTACCTGGCGGCAGGATAAGAAAGCCCTCAAGCTGCTCACCGGCAGCATCCACCAAGACCTCACGTTTATCCACGCTCATCCCCCTGCAGGCGATCCGCCTCGCGCATCATCGCGATCACCTGCTCGTCGTTCAGCTGGGAAAAGTCCTGGTACCAGGCGCCGATGGCCCAGAAAGACTCCGGTGTCATCAGGCACACAATTCTGTCCACAAGGGGCGTGAATCGGTCCAGGGTGGACGGTGGCGCGACCGGCACCGCAAGGACAATGGCGGCCGGCTGCTGAACACGAACGGCGCGCGCCGCCGCCTCCATCGTCGCGCCGGTAGCGATACCGTCGTCCACCAGGATCACGCAACGGTCTTTCAGCGCCGGCCAGGGTTTGTCACCGCGGTAGCGCCTGGCGCGGCGCTCCAGCTCCGCTTGCTCCTCTCTCGCCACCGCTTCGAGGGCCTCATCGCTGATGCCACAACTTTGGATAACGTCGGTATTCAATACCCGCGCGCCACTGGTGATGGCGCCCATCGCCAGCTCCCGGTGCCCCGGTACCCCCAGTTTGCGCACCAGCATAAGATCCAGAGGTGCATGTAATGCGCGTGCTACTTCCAAACCCAGCGGCACACCACCGCGGGGTAGCGCGAGGACGATCACATCTTCGCGCTCCAGCAAATCCGGCAGAGACGAGCGCAGGGCCTCTGCCAGCAGGCGGCCCGCGGCAACGCGGTTAGGGAAAGGCGTCATCACAACATGGACCTCGATGACTTTTGCAACTGGGTGCGTTCGACACAGGGCTAATAAAACTAGACTAGCAAACAGGCACAGTGACAAAGCGCGACATGACCGACCCTGCCGTCAAGATACCGAGCCTGGAAGAGAAGACCCGTTTCCTGCTTGCGCCCGCCAGCTACCCGGAGGGCACAGCAAGCGTGCGCCTCGAGGAAACCCATATGGCGCGGGTCTTTCTCACCGACCATTTCGTCTACAAGATGAAGAAACCAATGCGCTCCAGCTATCTCGATTTCAGTAGCCTCGACAAGCGGTATACGGTCTGCCGGGAGGAGCTGCGCCTGAACCGGCGCCTGACCGATGGCACCTACCTGGATGTGATACCGCTGCGTGTCGATACGCACGGCCAATTGACCCTGGGCGAGCAAGGAGTGCCTGTGGAATGGCTGGTTCAGATGCGCCGCCTGCGAGAAGAGGCTTCCCTGCCCCACCAGATCGACAACGCAACCCCACAGACACTGGCACCGCTGCTACAGCGGCTGTGTGACTTTTACCGAACCGCGGAGACTATTCCCCTCGCACCCGATGAATACCTGGAGAACCTGCGCAATCGCTGCAGTGAATTACGCACCCAGCTAAAAGCGTCTGAGTTGTTACTGGATACTGCAGACATTGACCAGATTTCAGACGCTCTACTGAACTTTATCCACAGCGAGGCCGAACTGCTGGGCGGGCGCGTCGCGGAAGGACGGATTATTGAGGGGCACGGCGACCTGCGCCCGGAGCACTGCTTCCTCACACAGCCGCCCCAGATTATCGACTGCCTGGAGTTCAACTACGCCCTGCGCTGCGTAGACCCGGTGGACGAACTCAGCTATCTGGCGCTCGAGTGTGAATTACTGGGGCGAAAGGACCTGGGGGAGGCCTGCCTTGAATTTTATTACCGGGCGAACGGCGACCGACCGCCACCGACCCTCGCGCAATTCTACCGCGCCGAGCGCGCGCTACTGCGCGCCCAACTGGCCGCCGCACACCTGCTGGATGGCGAAGTTAAAGACCCGGGCAAATGGCAGCGCAAGACCCGCATTTACCTTGATGCCGCTCGTCGTTATGCCCTGTGAGCTTCAAATTCTGTGCATCACACGAATTTTTCCGAACAAAAAAAGGGACTCTCTGAATGCAGAGTGTCCCTTTTAAGTCTTCCTTTTAATCTTTATCGGTCTTGTCGTCTTTACGCGTCAAGCGCCGCCGATGTACTCAGGCACCGGACGCATTTTCGGCAACTTGTTGCGGGTGCGGCTGACTAGCTTCAGGCACGACCTTCCCTACGTACCAGATACTGTCCTCCGGCGCACTGTGAATCCGCTTCAGTGTCTTGCGCGCCAGGAATACAAAACATCCCGCACCAACAATCGCCACGATATCGATCAGGTAAGTACTGCCGCCGTGGTTCCAGCCAAAGCCGGGCACAATAGCGGACAGTACACTTGCAGCGGGAATCAGCAGTGTCGCCAGCGCCGACGCGTACAGAAGATCCACAGCACCTTTTGCGGCACCGCGATAGAAAGCCCAGGCACAGGCCAGGAAAAATACCGCGTAGTAAATCCCGGTGTGCCAGGTGGCTACAGCCTCTGTCCACAGCGGCAGCGCTTTAGCTGAGGCAATGGTCGCGGAGATACCGGCAATACAACCGAAGGAAATACCTACCGTCAGTGCACCGAGGAATTTTGAGCCGCCAGTCTGTTTGACCTCGAGATGCTCATAGCCCTTGCGGCGTTTTTTGCGGTGGGTCTCGATCCACAGCAGGTTGCCGGTATAAAACAGCACCGCACCGGCAAGACCGAGCAGGAAATAGAGCCAGCGCACCGGACTGCCGCCGAAGTTACCGAAATGCAGGGAGAAGAAACTGGTCAGCGTTGCAGACCAGCCGTTCTGCTCACCGGGCATATAGTCGGTCACCGTGAGGTCACCGGTATAGGGATCGACTGCTGCGATGCCATAGTTTGGAGCGCGGGTGCCGTGGCGAGGGTTGTTACCAGACACGAGCAGTTCCATTCCATGGTCTTCTTCATAGTGGAATTGCATGTACAACGGAATGAACCCCGGTGCCTGCTCTTCAAGGCGCGCAACAATTTGCTGCGGCGCCAGTATTTCCCGGTGCTCGTGGACCTCTTCGTGTACTTCCGGTCGACCATTCTTTTCCAGCAGCGTCCACTGGCTTATGTAGAACAGGTCGTGAAAGGCAAACACGACCGCAGTCAGCGCCATGATGATATGAAACGGCAGACTGAACAGGCCGAGCGCGTTATGGAAGTCCAGCCACATCCGCTTCAGGTTTTTGCCGATACGCAGGATGAATAGATCTTTAATCAGGGTCGGCAGCAATACGATCACACCGGAAACCAGTGCAATAAAGTACATAAGGGACACAATGCCCACGATGGGCATGGCAATATCGTGATCCAGAAGAATACCCACCTGCTGGTGAATATCATCCACCAGCTGCCCTGCCGCAGACGGGCCCTCGGTATGCACCTGAAGCGAACCATCCTCGGCCAGTTCTGCGTAGTAAGTGGTTGCAGCCCCGCGCGGGCCGACGTTCCACATTACCCGTGCAGGTCGGTCTACCAAGCCAGCGTCCAGAGTAATCTCATAACGGTCCGCTACCTGCGGATATTCGGCCAGTACCTTTTCCACCAGCTCCGGCGTTTTTTCCAGTGGCGTGTGCTCGGCAAAAAGCCTGGGTTCTGAAGCCCAGCGGTTTAACGGCCCTTCGAACATGGTAATGGCACCGGCGTAAAACGCGATAAACAGTCCTAGCCCGCAGACAATACCTACCCAGCTGTGGATATCGCGGTACATGCGGACGATGTCGCTACGTATTTTCATGATGTTTGCCCTATTACCCGCATTAACCGATTACAAATCTGCTCAGCAAAAGAATGCCCCACAAAACAACATTGGCACCGCCAAGCCAGGCCCAGGCGCGGACACCATTGCGGAACATAAAGCAGAAACTCAAGATCACCGCCCATAAGGGCGCCACCAGCCACATATTGATCTGCGCCTGGGCGGAGAAGCCCCCCACCTCAAGCGGACCAAAACGGGAAAAAATACCGCAAATGGCAATAGCCAAAAAATATCCGGCAATCGCCCCGGCACTCGCCTTGCCGACCCAGTTGCTACTGGAAAGCTGTTGTGCTTTAGGTAGCCTTTTACTCACGACTGCTCCCCCTTTTTATGTCTTAAATACGCGATCACCATGGGCGGAATCGTCCACACAAACATCATTCCGGTCAGCAGAATAAATACTGCGCTGCCCGAGCCGGAATATTGCAGCAACAGGATCAGGGCAAACACCAGTACCAGCAGCCCCGTCCACGCAAAGGCGCGAGTGGGCAGCGCGGTGGAAAACAAGCGCTGGTTGGTACTCGCCAGATACAGCAGCATGGAACCCAGTGCGACAAGCACTGCGGCAGAAATCAGAAGTAGCGCGGTCACAGGATTTTCTCCGTGTTAAATCGCCGAAATCTCTAACGAAGGTTAATCGCCAGAATTGAAGGGAAAGTGCCGGGTATCCGTTTTCAAAAGCGTCGGCAACAGGGAAGTTGCCGACGCAGCGTACAGGGACGTATCCACAGCGGTTTACTGGGCACCTCCCTGTGCCCCGCCCTTCGGGCAGCTTCGCTGTGTCAAATTGCTCCCTGCAATTTGAATGAAAACGGATACCCGGTGCTTTACCGCCACCGAACGTGAAAAAAGTTCAGTGCTGATGCCCCAACGAGAGAAGGCCCGCAGCGCGGGCCTTAGTGTTTCGCTGGGAAATAAACCGCTTACCAGCTGTATTGCAGGCGCGCAGTAACTACGCGGCCCTGGCCATAGAAGCAGGACTGGGTAGTAGTACAGGTCACCAGGTAACGTTCGTTATTCAGGTTGCGCGCGTTCAGGGATACAGACACACCGTCCAGCTCCGGGCGGGCCACGCCAAAGTCATAGCGGGCCAGCAGGTCGAACAGGGAGTAGTTATCGATTTTCAGCGTGTTGTTGGTATCACCGTAGCTCTCACCGGTGTAGCGCATACCAGCACCAAAGCCAAGACCCGCCAGCGCGCCCTGCTCGATGCGGTGATCCACAAACAGGGAGCCCAGTACATCCGGCACCTGGGTCAGCTTGTTGCCAACAATCGGATCAGTGGACTTGGTCACTTCCGCATCCAGGCGCGACGCCGACGCAATCAACGTAGTACCGGTGGCCAGGGAGGCACGCGCCTCCAGCTCAAGACCGCGTACCTGCGCTTCACCGGTCTGGATCTGGCACACACGACGACCACACATTTCACCGTTAGGATCCGATGCGGATACATTTTCCTGAGTGATATCAAAGGCACCAAAGCTCAGGTAAATATTGCGGCCACTCTGGTAGCGCACACCGGCCTCGATCTGATCACCCGTGGTGGGTTCAAACAGCACCCCACCCAGCGTCTGCGAAGGATCGACCACCTGCGGCAGGAAAGACTCGGAGTAACTGAAGTACGGTGCTACACCGTTGTCGAACAGGTACACCGCACCGGTGCGCCAGGTGAACTCGTCCGCTTCCGTGGAGAAGGTTTCGCCAGTCTGGAGGTCTTCACTGTTGTCCTCAGCCCAGTCGTAGCGACCGCCGATATTAAAGCGCAGGTTGCCAGCGCTGATCTGGTCTTGCGCATACAGGCCGGTTTGCTTACTGGTGGACGCGCCGTAAATCTGCGGGCCCATATTCTCGAGGTAATCCTCTGCCCCACGGTATTCCGGGTTGAAGATGTCCCACAGCGGATCCACCTGACCACGGGGCGCGTCCGGCAGGCTTACCAGGTCACGGTAGTGTTCCCACTCGGTGTGGAAGTAGTCCAGTCCGCCCAGCAGGGTGTGGCTCAGGCCAGCGGCCTCAAAACGCCCTTCCAGCTGGGTATCGATCGCGTAACCGTCACTCTCACCGTCGCCCTGTACCGCACGGCGGCCAATGGTCTGCCCGTCGATGCACTGTTCACCGTAGACGGAAGCCGCACAATCGGTAACGGTGTCGCCAGACAGCACGGTTACCCGGTACAGCGTATCGATATGGGTGTAACGGGCATTGTTACGGATGGTCAGGTTGTCGCTGATGTTGTGCTCAAAGAAGGAGCCAACCAGCAACTGGTCGCGGTCAAAGGTATTCCAGTCCACTTCACCGATATTGGCGTCGTTGTCGATGTACTGTCCGTTGGACGGCGTCAGCGTACCCAGCGCCGGCAGGAACTGGAAAGTCGCACCACCCTCGTCGCGCTGGTACTGGGTCAGGAAAGTCCAGGTCGTGTCGTCGCTCGGAGTCCAGGTCACGCTCGGGGAAACGTAATAACGGCTGTTGGCAACGTCATCCACCTGGGTGTCGCCGTCTTCAGCGACAGTCACAATACGGCCGTGCAGGGTGCCCGCCTCGTTCAGGGCCGCACCAAAGTCACCGGCGATACGGCCAGAGAAACTGTCCAGGTCGGTGTAACTCTGCCCCTGTACCTGCAACTGCTGTTGCGCATCGGCACCGGCGCGTTTGGTGACCATATTCACCATACCGCCGGGCGCGGCCTGACCGTATAGGACACTGGAAGGCCCCTTCAGAACCTCGATCTGCTGCAGGCCAAACGTATCGAAACCAAAGCGGGTCCACTGGCCACCGGCGGGCAGGCGCAGGCCATCGACGAAGTTGTTGTTGGAGGAGAAGCCACCGGCGCCGAAGCCGCGCACGGAGATCTCATCAGTACGGCTGTCGATACCGGAAGGCTCCGGTTGCACACCTGCAGTGTAGGAAAGCGCGTCGGCAACCGTGGTGGCCGCGCGCAATTCGATTTCTTCCCGGCTGATCACCGAAATGGTCTGTGGCGACTCGATAATCGGGATACCTGCCTTGGTGGTAGAGGTTGCGGTCGACAGGCCGGTCGCCGTCACAATCACTTCTTCGAGAGCCTCTTCTCCCTTGCCCTGCACCTGGGCATTCGCTTGAGACACGGCGAGTGCCAGTAGTGAAGAAGCTGCCAGCAGGCAGGAATGCTTTGGAAAGCGGACGGCCATATATCCCCCAATTGATCATTTATCAAGCAGAAATTGCGAGACCAACCCGCTTGCAGCTGGCGTGGTAAGCTCGCAGAACAAACGCAGTTGATATCCATTATCATTAGCGTTTAAATTGGCGGCAGATCTTAGAGAGACAGGTGCCCACTGGCAACGGCGAAACCTTTGCAAAACAGTCTTATTCGTTTGCGCAGCAACCAAGCATCCAAAAACGCAAAAAAGACCACCCTTCCGGCAAGGTTTTAGCGCCATCAGAGCTTTTGATATGACCATGGAAAACAACGGCATGCGGACATCCCCCGCCCCTTTAACCGTAAATAACCGGGGGAAAAACAGCTTCCTTCACCATGCGGTAAAAGTAGAGGAGATTGCACGGCGCCCGGGCGTCAGCCTGCGACTGGCGGATCCCGCACTCGCTCCCGACAGCGTCATGATGCGTGGCCAGTTTCAGCTACAAGAGTTCGGGACAGGGTTACTCCTGCGCAGTGGCGATAGCCATGAAGACTGCGCCTACGCCGCCAGCGCAACCCTGGCGGCAGGGCTCTCGTGTATCATTTTCCTGCGCGGCGATATCGAGTTACGGGTCGGTGACCAGTCGCACCGGTTTACCGTTCACCCGGACACCGGGATAGAAATCCTCAGTGTGCACACGAGTGCGGCGCAACCTTTTCAACGCATCTCACGATGCGCCCAACCCGTACGCTATCTCGCCATCACCGCGACACCGGAATGGCTGCAGCAACGCTTTGGTCATAGCGACGAGCCAACCCTTCGCATTACGGCCGAGCGGCTTCCGCGCCGGCTGCGGGTACTGGCCTGGGAAATATTTCGGCTACAGGAAACCGCCTCCACAGCCAACACCTTGCAACTGGAAGCCAAGGTCATTGAAGTTCTTGCCAACAGTTGGGATTCGATTGGGTCGGCGGGTTCAGAGCTCAGTGCGCTTTCCCTGCCCGCGGAAACTACCCCGCGGGAAGTCCAGTCATTTCAGCGTGCACGAGACACGATCCGCCAGAACCTGAGTAACCCACTGAGCGTTAACCAGATCGCACAGGCGGCAGGCGTCAGTGCCAGCGGGTTGCAGCGGCTGTTTCACAAGTTCGAAGGGGTCAGTGTGATTGAATTTACGCGTCAGCTGCGCTTGCAGCTGGCGCTGGATGCACTTCGCTCCCACTCGGTAAGCGTGCAGGAAGCGAGTGCGCTGGCGGGGTATTCCAGCGCGGCCAACTTTGCCACCGCATTTAAAAAGCTGTTCGGGTTCAGTCCCCGGGAAGCGATTTCCCGGAGTGAATGTTAGTTGGCCGCCTGGTTGATATAGTCCTGATAAAACTGCTGCGCAGTACGGCCACTGTGGCTGGCGCGAAGCATCGCGAACTGCTTGGCGGCCGTGTGCAACGCGGTACGGTCGCCGTCGAAGTCACCAAAGTGCTGATCGACCATCTGCAAATACATTTCCCAATTCGCAGGATAAAAGCTCAACCACAGACCAAAACGATCCGCCAGCGACAGGGTTTCCTCAACCTGATCCCCGTGGTGCAGCTCACCATCGACAATGCGGGTATCACGGTTTGCCGCAGAATCTTCCGGTAATAAATGACGGCGATTGGACGTCGCATACAGCAACACATTTTCCGGCGGTAGCTCCAGCGAGCCCTCGAGGATACTTTTCAACGCCTTGTAACGGGCGTCGCCCCGCTCGAATGCAAGATCATCACAGAACAGGATAAACCGGTATTCCCGTGCATCATCGCTGTCGAGCAGATCGATGATCTCCGGGATATCGTTCAGGTCGTGGAAATTGACTTCCACACAACGTAAACCGTCATCGGCATATGCATTCAGCAGTGCCTTGATCAGGCTGGATTTACCGGTACCGCGGCTTCCCCACAGCAGTGCGTGATTGGCAGGCTCACCGCGTAAAAAACGGCGGGTATTCTCAAAAATCTGCTGTTTCTGTGTATCGATGCCCAGCAGTTGTCCGGCAGACACCGGGTCCAGCCGGCGTACGGGTTTGAGCGCCGCCGTTTTTGGTCGCCAGATCGCCGCGCGATATTTTTTCCAGTCCACTACCACCCGTCTCCATTTACCAGGGAATATGCGTACCATCCCAGAACAGCAGCTTGCCGTTGTCGGCCTCGCTCAACTGCTCGAGAACGGACACGATTCTATCGGCGCTTTGCCCCGGTGGGTACAGTTTGTCTGCGGGAATATTTTGCTGGAAAGGTTTGGACAGCGCCGTGTCGGTGGTACCGGGATGAATGGCAACCACCCGGCATGTATCCAGTTTTCGCCCCCACTCGATCGAGAGATTCCGCACCAGCATATTCAGTGCGGCCTTGCTCATGCGGTAGCTGTACCAGCCGCCGAGTTGGTTATCTTCAATGCTGCCGACTTTGGCCGAGAGCGATGCCCAGGTCAGCGGCGAGCGTCGCTGCAACAGCGGCGCCAGCGCCTGGGCCAGATGCAGGTGGGTTAATACATTGATCGAGATACTGTGTAACAGCGCCTCGTCCGTACACTGCTGGAGGTTTTTTTCGGGTCCGTGTCCCTGCCAGTGCAGAACGCCGCTGCAATGGATAACCCAATCAGGCAGCGGCTTTGATCGCAACCAGTCGGTGACATCACCAATGGCGCTCGGCTGGGCAAGGGAAGCCTCGAGATGGCATACATCCGCACCCGGGCGGAAAGTTTCCGTGTGACTGATGGTAAGCAGTTGCGCCCGGGGAAAACGCCGGGACAGTTCCTCGTGCAGTGCCATACCAAGGCCACCGCCCGCACCGGCGAGCAGAATACATTCTGGCGGAGTATGTTCGGCTTGCTGCATCGGCTTCCCTGCCCGCTTGCCTTGGTGCCAGAATATTATTCCGGCGCTTTCGTTTTCCCGGTAGCCGCAGGCGGGCTACTGTTCTTGACCACCCGCAACATCGGCTCGTCCGAACGGAATATCAGGCCGTGTATCTCGGTTGTCGACTGGCCCTGTAACAGCTGCTGAAGAAACTGCACGATCTGCGCAGAAATTTCCTGCCCCGGCACCAAAACCGGAATCCCCGGGGGGTAAGGCACAATTTCATCAGCGCAGGTACGCCCCACCAGTTTTTTCTCTGCCAGTATGCCGTTGTCCATCAGTGGCAACTCTTCCGTATCAGCAAAGTAGGCATCGGCCGGCAGGCAGGTCAGGCGGGTGAACTCAGGCAACTGCCGCGCACTGCCTACATGGCTGCGGCGGCGCGGCTGGCGCGCCAGTTGTTTTATCGCATGTACCAGACGCAACAGCTTGCTTTCAGTACTGCCTAGGGTCACCAGTACAGTAATCGTGTTGTAGGTGGTTTTCTCTACCTGGATTCCGAACTGGTCGAACAGTTTGACCTGTATTTCCTTGCCCGAATAACCACTTGCCGTTACGTCTATGGTCACCTTGGTCGGGTCGAGGCGGATATTGTCATTGGCCAATGGCGCCGGGATCAGGTCTTCCAGCGTCAGCGCACGGAACACGCCCGTCGCATTCACTTCGCGGCGCAGGGTTTCCACCATTTTCAGGCAGTGGCGCAGGCGGCCGAAGCCTTCCATCACCATCTGTTTACGCGCCACATCCAGACTCGCAATGATGGCGTACTGGGGGCTGGTGGACGCGTACATATTCAGGTTTTCGCGGAACCGGTACTCGTCAAAATCCGGATCCTGGACATGGATCATGCTGGCCTGGGAAAACGCCGACAGCATTTTGTGCGTACTCTGGGTCACATAGTCTGCCCCGCACTCCAGCGCGGTGGGCCGCAGTTCGGTGTGAAAATACCCATGTGCGTACCAGGCTTCATCGATCAATACTTTGACGCCGCGCTCGTGGGCGAGGTCAATGATCGGTTTCAGGTCGTAACGCAAGCCGTCGTAGGTACAGGAAGTAATGACCAGCAGCCCGGCATCCGGGTTTTCATCCAGGGCGCGTTCGATATCGGCACGGCACACGGGGCCGTAAATGCCAAATTCCGGATGCAGCGTCGATTTCAAATACACCGGCTCGCAGCGGTTCATCACAATCGCGTGGTGCACCGACTTGTGACAGGCCTGATCGACGATGATCTTACCGCCACCACCGAGAATCTGCTGGATCACCACCTTGTTGGCGGTGGATGTACCGTTGGTAAGGAAGAAGGTGTGCTCTGCGCCAAACGCCTGTGCGGCGAGATCCTGAGCCTCCTGGATCACCGAGTGCGGCTCCAGCAGGCTGTCGAGTACCTGCACCGATACGGACAGATCGGCATTGAACACATGCTCGCCCATAAAGCGGTAGAAGTCCCCTACCCAGGGACTTTTGCGCAGGCTGTCACCGCCGGAATGACCGGGGGTGTGCCAGGCATCGCGGGCGGTGAATACATACTCCTTGAGCGTATCGGCGAAAGGCGTGGAGGCGCGGCGGGCGATAAACGCCTGCACCAGCCGGAAGATATGGTTGAAATTGCCTTCCCGGCGGTCAAACAGCTCGTCAAAGCGCTTGCGCACCGACGCCGGCGCACCGCCCTGATTGTCTAGAAAGGAATCCTGCGCCACCAGAAATACATTCAGCTGCGCCCGCAAGGCATGCATGCGGTCCGACAGTTCTTCGGCATCCTTGAGTTCGCTGGCGCTGCAACCGCCATCGATAATCAGCGCCTGCAGGGGATCTTCTTCACGCAGGCGTTTTTCCAGTGCTGCGGTATTCACAGACTCGAAACGCAGGCCGTAGGGGTTCTCGTGTTGCGCGGCCGTGGCATTGAGTGCACTGACCCAGGAGTTACTCAGGTCGCGGTCGTTGCTGACCAAAGCGACTCGGCACTCCAGAGGTTGGCGATGTTCAGTCAGGTTGCCCAGGTCAGGCATCTTCAATTCCAAGCCCATAACATTTCTTCTTATATTTCAGCATAGAAGCCCGATACTAAAGGAGGCGACAGGTACTGCGTAGCGCCCGTCGAGAATCAGAGATTACCACTAAAAAGTGATCACAAAAAAGGCGTGACTGTCGGGAATGAGAAAAACGTCAGAACTTCGCGCTCTGAACTTCGCCATTGAAGTTAAGGCAGTGCTGCACACGCACCTGCTGTACCGGGGAGAGGTCCTTGACCGGGAAGTACTCGAAAGCCGAGTGTTCTGACGACAGACAGATAGCACCGTTGCCCTTGAAGTGCGCGCGGAAGATGAAGACATGGGAGTTGTACACCCGGTGGTAGTAGACGCCACTGAGGTAATCGATCACGATCTCGCGCCCCAGCTCTTCCACACACTCCCGGTACAGCGCCTCGTGTACCGTCTCGCCGATATCCAGCGCCCCTCCCGGCAGCCCCCAACTCTTATCCGCGTAGGTGGCGCGCAACTGCAATATCTCACCGGCCTCATTGGCGATGACGGCGTGCGCGCTCAACTTGTAAGTGTCGTCAAATCCCATCCCCAAACCCCGTTCAAAGTTTCAATCACGACATCGGGTATTTGACGCGCCAACCGTGGAAGTCAGCCTCCAATGCCTCGGGCCAGCTCAATCCCAATGCCCAGTGTTTGTACCGATTCATCGTAGTCGATCAGGCTCTCGCCATAGCCGTTGAAGTACTTCACGTACCCCCGCACTCGCCGCCCCATCGGGAAACTCCAGCGTAGCTCGACGGCCCCTTTATTGTCGGAGCGCAGGTTATTGCGCAACATCATCGAGTAATTGTGATCGCCATTTTTCATCCCACCAGTAAATTCAAAATGGCCAAGATAGAATTCGAGGTCCGGGTTGTCGTCGTCTTCCTTTTCTTCGGGGATCCGGTACCAGGGCTTCAGCGAAAAGAAATAGCGATCCTTTTCAAACAGGAAATTGGTATAGATCCGGTTCCAGCTGCGCGAGGCTTCGCCGCTGCGACCGTTTGACTGGTGGTTGATGGCAACCTGGTTGGCCACGTTCTGGAAGCCGAGAATGGTCCAGTCGTTGAGCCAGGACATGATCAGCTCCGGCTCGTGATTGGTCTCGCGAAATGGCGAGGAGTTGTCCGAGTTATAGGCCTGCCAGTACGACCGGTTGGTATATGCCAGGCTCATAAACGATGCCTTGCCCAGGAAACCACGCCACACAGGCACCTGCACCGACAACTGGAACTGTACCTCCACGTTATCCAGGTCCACCGGTTCCCCCTCTACTGGCAAGTCTTCATAACCGGCCTTGTCCGGTGCCGGGTTATAAGTCAGGGGCAGAAGGTAATTGGTGTGGTGAGACGCCAGGGTAAACGGATTATTGGAGGCATCGCGGATAGCCTGGGCGCGCGCGCTCACCTTGGGCTCACCTACCGCGGCCGACGTAACCTCGGGAACAGACGCAAACAGTGGTGTCTCGCTGGTGGCCTGGGCGCCACGGATCACCTTCAGTTTGCAGCGGATGCGCATTTCTTCGAGAGTGATGTTGGCCGGTGCAGTCAGCAACTGTTCGCGCAGACAGTTCTCCTGTCTTCTCGCCTCGCTCTGGAGGGAATCATCCATCTGCAGCAACTCGATTTCATCCCCCAAATCGCCTACAGCCCTGTCACCGTCAACCGCCTGCAGCTTCGGGGCCGGTTCATCCTGGGTCTCCTGTGCGCCCTGTGCAACGAGCAGTGGCGATACGGCCAGCAGCACCACGCAAGCCTGTGCCCGGAGTACAGAATGGGGAAATTTCGAAAAAAGAAAACGGGAATACAAGTGCGACGCTCCTGAATGGGTTCAGGGCGCCAGTGTACACGTTTGAATAGCTGGAAATGTGGTGTCGGTCAGAATTGCCAACGCCTGTGAGCCGAGCCTCCAGTGGGCTCGGCGGCGAGAACTCAACAAAAAACGTCCAGATCCGGGGACCACTCCAGGTCCCTCAGGCGCACTTGCCACAGGCGACCGGTGCTACTGGGCCAGTCATACCCCACCAGCAAGCCCCGCTGATCGACGAAGCAGTGGGCGTCCCGCTCCGCTTCATCACCCTGATAGGAGAACACACGCACATCGGCACCCAAATCATGCACCCCCTGAATGTTGGCATCACTAGCCACAATCTGTGCACGGCGGTGGCTGACCCGGGGAGCGAGAAGCTTGCCCCGCTGTGAAGGGTCAACAATATCTGGCGCGACGACATCGCAGCCAAACTCCATATCGCAAAGCCGCAGCAGCAGCGGCCCCATAAAAATTCGCATCAGCGGGAACAGCAACCGGTTCTGCCCTTCGAGCACACTGTGCTGCAAGCCGTTCGGGCCCGTCCACTGCGCTTCAATAGGGTGTCCCATGGCTGCCATTTCGCCATCCGGTGCAGCCACCCGGTAGTGGGCACTTACCTCGGCGACTTCGTCTTTCCAGAGCACTCGACACTCGCGCACAAACCCCGAGGCCATTTGCGCCCAGACTTCGACGCCGTGCCCCTGCTCGCCAACAAGCCGCCGACTGACCACAATCTGGCGCCCCTCGTCATCTCGTCCCAGTTGCCATTCATCCTGTACCGGCATGTCGCGGCCATCGCAGCTGTATTGGTAGCGCCCCTGGGCCAGGGTTGCGGTCAATCGCATAAGATCTTCGTCCATGATTTCTCTTGATGCTGAATCGGTGTTGAACAGTGCAAACGCACAAACTTGATGCATAACAATTTTGGCTCTGCATAGGCGCACTCGCCTGCCAAAAGTATTGCACAGCCCCCCGGATTTGCTGCGGATTTATGACTGAATCTGGAATTTTTCGTGAGTGCTGGTATAGCGGGTAAGCGCAAGACTGCTACACACCCTGTACTTATTGTTTTAAGGCATAATCACACACAGTATTAATTGGCAGTCGTATAAAGGAGAAAGCCATAATGCTCGAATGGCTAAACACACATATCGCCTACTGGCACTGGCTGGTGTTCGGCTTACTGCTGGTCACCGCGGAGATATTTGTCTCCGGGTTTATCCTGTTCTGGTTTGGCCTCGCGGCACTGGCTATCGGTATCGCGTTAATGGGAATTGATATGCCGTTCACCGTCCAGCTATTGCTCTGGGCTCTTCTTTCGATCGGCCTGGTTCTGTTTTGGCTGAAAGCGATAAAACCTAAATGGAAAGACCGCACGACCTCCGGGATGGCTTTTGAAGCCCTTACGGGACAGGTAGGCTCGGTAATCGAATCCAACAGTGGAAAGACCCGTGGTCGCTTGCGATTTCCCGCCCCGATTCTCGGCGAGGATGAATGGTCTTTCCTGTGTGATACCGAGATCGCCGTCGGGGAGCGGGTTCGGGTCAAGGATATTTCCGGGAATACCCTCGTGGTAAGCCCACACTAACGCCGCAAAATTCTATAGCGGTATTTTTCGGGTGCGGCCGCAACCCATTCTATACAGGCCGCAGTACCCAGATTTAAAGGGGGAGTTTCAAGATGGAAGGATTGTACGTAGTCATCGCGCTGGTGTTACTGGTTGTTATCACCGTCGGCAAAGGGATTCGCATCGTGCCCCAGGGCTCAAAACATATCGTGCAACGACTGGGGAAATACCACACCACCCTGAACCCGGGCATGAATGTCATTATTCCGTACATCGACCAGGTGCCTTACAAAGTAACCACCAAGGACATCGTGCTGGATATCCCGTCGCAGGAAGTCATTACTGAAGACAACGCGACGATCATTGCCAATGCTGTCGCTTACATCAACATCGTATCGCCGGAGAAAGCAGTATACGGGGTGGAGGATTACGAGGTAGCCATCCAGAATCTGGTACAGACCGCCCTGCGTTCTATTGTGGGCGAAATGTCTCTGGACTCGGCGCTGTCGTCCCGCGATCTGATCAAGGCCAAGTTGAAAGAGGCCATCTCAGATGACATTTCTGACTGGGGCATCAACCTGAAGACAGTGGAAATCCAGGACATCAACCCCTCCCCCACCATGCAGAAAGCCATGGAAGAGCAGGCCGCCGCCGAGCGCCAGCGTCGCGCAACGGTAACCCGTGCCGAAGGTGAAAAACAGGCGGCGATTCTGGAGGCCGATGGCCGCCTGGAAGCCTCCAAGCGTGATGCCAAAGCCCAGATCGTACTGGCGGACGCCAGCCGGGAGGCCATCGAGCGGGTCACTCAGGCCATTGGCGACCAGGAAATGCCGGTGATGTATTTGCTGGGCGAGCGCTACATCAATGCGCTGTCCGAGCTTTCCACATCCGATAATGCAAAGAACGTGATCTTCCCGGCCGACCTGCCCAACGCAGTGAAAGGTCTGTTAAGCCGCTAATCCGAAACCGGCAGCGCTCACAGGTAGCGCTGCCAGAATTCCGCCTGTCCAAACTCCTCGTCCAGCGCATAAGGTTTGAAACCGCACTTGAGGTAGGCCGCCCGCGCCGGGTGGTTCTTTTCCAGTACCTCCAGGGTGATTTTGCAGCAGTCCCTTTCCCTGGCCACTTCTACGACTTTTTCCAGCATGGCGGTACATATTCCCGCCCCCCGCGCCGCTTCACTTACCGCCACATCGTGGATATTGACCAGCGGCTTGCAGGCGAAAGTGGAGAACCCCATAAAACAGTTCACCAGCCCTAGTGGCTGCTCCCCACGATAGGCAAGTACCGAAAACGCACCGGGAAAAGCAGCCAATCGCGCTGGTAGCTCACGGTGACAGATCTCGGGCAGTGGCTCGCCGCCGCCAAAAGGATCCCTGGAATATTCCTCCAGCATCGCCAACAGGTCACGTCCGTCTTTTGGGTTCGAATAGTCGGCTAGACGAATTTCCACATCCACGGGGACTTCGGTCGTGCTGTTTCGGTTCGGCTGAGGGGAAATATTCACGATGGACTGCTCTCGTTACTGTCGGTGTTACTTTCTGGTTCTGGAGAGGAAGATGGATCTGTGGGGTGCGAAAAAAAGCGTCGATAGTTACGCACTCTCGTACGCTGCGCCAACAGCCAGCGCACTTTACTGCGCCGCTTGCTCAATGGTGTCGCGTGCCGGTTCAAGCGCCGTTTGCGGCGTATAACAGAATTGCGAATACCCATGATCCACTCCGATGGATTTAAAGTGCGCAGCAGGTTAGCAGAAGGAAGCGAGGTTTACAGGCTTTCTCACAACGCGCACTACATACAGGCTGGCAAATGTTGGCGACGATTGCCAAACCGGCTATTCTGCTCACTCGAATCCAGCTTGGGAACGATTACTTTGTCTGAACTGCAAGACCTGATTCAAAAAAACCGCGCGTGGTCCGAAGCCACCCGCCGGGAAAAGCCCGACTTCTTCCTCAACTTGTCGGAACAACAATCCCCCGAGTATCTGTGGATAGGCTGCGCCGACAGCCGCGTGCCGGCCAACCAGATTGTCGACCTGCTGCCCGGTGAGCTATTCGTTCACCGCAATGTGGCCAACGTGGTGGTGCACTCGGACCTCAACTGCTTGTCTGTCCTGCAATACGCAGTCGAAGTACTCAAGGTAAAACACATCATGGTGGTTGGGCACTACGATTGCGGCGGGGTGCGCGCAGCACTCGAAGACCAACGCCTGGGCCTGATTGAAAGCTGGTTGCGTCATATCAAGGATGTGCGCGACAAGCACCACACCCTGATCAAACTGTTCCCCGAAGAGGCGCAGGTCGATCTGCTGTGTGAACTGAATGTGCTCGAACAGGTCGTGCACGTGTGCCAGACCACTACCGTGCGCGATGCCTGGGAGCGTGGCCAGGACCTTTCCGTACATGGCTGGGTTTACGGCCTGAACAACGGTCTGGTCAACGACCTGAAAGTGACTGTCGACGGCACCGAGCAGCTGAACGACATCTATCACCACGCGCTGACCGCCATCGCACAGCGTTCAAGCGAAGCCTGACGCCAGCGCTATCCTCTGCCGCCCACCGCAGTTCACTCTGCGGTGGTGCCCGTTACAAGTTAACTTTCCCGCGCTTTTTCCCTAAACTCCCTCCTCAACTTTCACCGGCTCGCCGAGCCGATCTCCAGAATATAAGCTGTTTCCAGGGGTATCCATGTCCGACTATCGCGTTTGGGAATGCCAGATTTGTGGCTGGGTGTACGACGAAGCCAAAGGATCACCAGATGACGGTATCCCCCCGGGCACCCGCTGGGAAGATATCCCGGACGACTGGGTCTGCCCCGAGTGCGGAGCCACCAAAGACGAATTCTCAATGCTGGCGGTCACCACTGCGGCCACGCCATCCGCAACAGCCCCACAACGCCAGGACCAGCCAGTAGCCGAAGCGGCTCCGCGTTCTTCAGCGCCTGGCACTGCCCACCGTATCTGGGAGTGCATGGTGTGCGGCTGGGTATACGATGAGGCAAAAGGTGCGCCGGAAGAAGGCATTCCCGCCGGAACCCGCTGGGAAGATATTCCCGACGACTGGACCTGCCCCGAGTGCGGTGTCGGCAAGGAAGACTTCGATATGGTGCTGGTCAGTGAACCGGCAACCGAAGCCGCTGTGGAAAAAAGCCCGGAACCCGCAGTACAGCTGAATGACAGTGATCCACTGGTCATCATCGGCAGCGGCCTCGCCGGTTACCATCTGGCCAGGGAGTTCCGCAAGCTGGACCGCGAAACCCCAATCGTCATCGTCACCGGCGACGATGGAGTCTTCTACTCCAAACCCTTGCTGTCGGCCTCTCTGGCCCATGGCAAAACACCGCAACAGCTTGCCAGCAGCAGTGCCGAAGAGATGGCACGTGAGCTGTATGCCGAAATTCTTGTCTACACCCATGTCACCAATGTCGACCGGGAAGCACAGCTTCTCACTCTGGTGACAGACAGTGGCGGCATCCGCTCCGAACTGCGGTACAGCCGACTGGTATTTGCCACCGGCGCCAGCTGCGCCGCATTACCGCCAATCGAGGGCGATGGCCTGTCGCGCCTGTTCCGGGTCAACAGCCTCGCGGACTACCACCGCTTCCGCACGGCACTAGCCAACAAGAAGCGGGTTTTGCTGATTGGCGCCGGCCTGATTGGCTGTGAATTTGCCAACGACCTCACCCAGGCCGGTTTCGAGGTCGACGTGGTCGACCTGCAACCCTGGCCGCTGGCCAGCCTGTTGCCGGAAGCCGCCGGCCGCGATATTCAGCAGGCCCTCGAGCAGTCCGGTGTACACTTCCATTTTGGTGCAGGCGTTGCCAAGCTTGAGCGCCAGGGGATGGGCATCCGCGCGACCCTGGCCGATGGCAGTGAGATCGTCGCCGATCTCGCGCTCGCCGCTCTGGGGCTCACGCCAAACACCGGCATCGCCGCTGCGGCAGGTATCGCGGTCAATCGCGGTATCGTCACCAACCGCCAGCTTCAGACCAGTGACGCCAATGTGTTCGCCCTGGGGGATTGTGCGGAAGTGGACGGTCACAGCCTCTACTTTGTTGCCCCCCTCACCCAGAGCGCCCGCGCGCTGGCCCGCACCCTCTGTGGTGATGTCAGCGAAGTCCGCTACGGCAGCCTGCCGGTAGCTGTGAAAACAACACTGCGCCCGACCGTGGTGTGCCCACCAAAAGCCGGCGCCGAAGGGCAATGGCAGCTCGCGACCAGTGACGCCGGTGTACGCGCGGAATTCCGCAATGATGAAAACCGCCTGCTCGGGTTCGCCCTGACCGGCGATGCCATCACCGAACGCGACCGCCTCAGCACCGAGTGTCTGCCACTGATGGATTGACGAAGAGGTCAGGCAAAAAGGGCTCTCAACGCCAGAGAGCCCCGCAGTAACGCCCCGCCAGCTAAGAAAATGGCGCAGAACCGCGCATTTTCCCGTAGAATGGCCACCCGCACATTTTTTAGACAAACTTTGATCGAACTATGACGGTAACCAGCAAGTCAGCCACCGCCGAGACCGGCACTACAGCCACTTCCGCCGAGCGCAGCCGCGCCCTGCGCGACACCCTGGGCCAGTTCGCCACCGGCGTCACTGTAGTCACCACGGTAGACAGCAATGGTCAGCCGGTGGGTATGACCGTCAACAGCTTCAATTCCGTATCCCTGGATCCAGCACTGATCCTGTGGAGCATCGACAAGTCGTCACTCAGCTACAGCGCCTTTACCGAGGGCGAATTCTTCGCGGTACACATCCTCAAGGGCGATCAGCAAAATGTTTCCAACCTGTTTGCCGGTCGTGGCGCCGACAAGTTCGGCCAGGTGAAATGGCACAAAGGTAACGGCGGCGTTCCCCAACTGGACGACTGTGCCGCCCTCTTCCACTGCCGCCGCGCACAGAATATTGAGGGCGGTGATCACACTATCCTGTTGGGTGAGGTGCTCGAATTCTCCGCCAGCGGTGGCGAGCCGCTGATCTTTCACCGTGGGCGCTACCGCGCCCTCGCCGGCGAATAACGGATATCCAGGCGGGGGCAAAGCCCCCGTCTTTCCATCACGGCCACCAGTAGCTTCTCCCTTCTCACTCCCCTGCCCTGACACGCTCCAAAACCCGGCGCTATAAAAAGCTCGACGCCGTGAAATAAACAATATAAAAACGCCCGTGAAATTGCCGGCCCCGGATTGTGCAGCTGTCACTCGCCGGTCATACTTTTAGTACATCTTTGGGAGTCGTTCCTTCTAGTGGCCGTCGATATGTATACCACCGACCACATGTTTTGCTTCGCCCACCGGGGCTACCCCAAGCGCGCGACGGAAAACACCCTGCAAGCCATTACCCATGCGCTGGAATTCGATATCGATGGTGTCGAAATAGACGTGTGGAATGTGGGCGGAGAACTGATCGTTAAACACGATCGGCGCCTGGGGCGTCTGCTGCCAGGACAGGAACTGCTGACCGAAATAGCCCCTGCCGCACTGCGTAATATGCTGCTCCCTGGCGGCGAGCAGGTACCTACCCTGCGAGAGGTTCTGGAGCTTATCGGCAACAATGTGCAGCTCAATATCGAATTAAAAGGACCCAACTGTGCGGCACTGGCTGCACAGGAAATCGAAGCTTATGTGAGAGATCACGGCGCCAGCTATGAGCAGTACATCCTGTCGTCATTCGACCACCGCCAGATTTTTGAATGCATGCACCTGATACCCCAGGTCCGCCGCGGTGTGCTTATTGATGGCGTACCTCTGGATCTTGCTGCCTGTGCTGAGCCCTTGCAGGCCTACTCCCTGCACCTGAGCCTGGATTTTGCCTGCCCGGAAATTATCCGGGACGGGCACCAACGCGGCCTTAAAAGTTACGTGTTCACAGTCAATAACCCCCATGACCTGCAACTGGTTGCAGACATGGGAGCCGACGGCGTATTTACCGATGAGCCGCGCTTGATCATGGACTACAACACGGCCAAAAGCGCCAAGGTACTGGCGCAGCGACTTCAGCAACGCGGCCGTGACACAAGGCAGCCCTGAGGCGGGGAGCGTGAGATAAGGATTGCCCGTGAACCTCGCCCGCCACCACATCGTAGCCCTGAAATACTCAGCAAAAAAACCTCCCGAATGGGAGGTTTTTTTGCTTCTGTATTTTCAGAACTCAGCGCTGGCTCGCAGATACCAGAAACCACCGTTGAATCCGAATGGTGAAGTCAGCGCCTGACGCACGCCCAGATAGCGCAGCGTGGGATCCGCTTCATCATCTGCTTTCTCGTCGAAAATATTTTCGCCACCAATAGACACACGATAATTCTCGCCAAGCTCGAACGACGCTTCCACATCTACCAGAACCTCGGCACCGTAACGGCTGGCATCCGAAGCATCACCAGGCCCGAACAGGCCAAAGGTAGATTCCCAACCACTGTAGCGGTTGAGACGTACATAACTGGAGAACATTTCGCCAGTCGCGTAATCAAACGTTAACGTCGTGCGATCACCTGGCACCTGGTTCTCCAGGTCGAATACCCGCGATGCGTTAATCGTATTCGGCGCAACCTTTTCAACTTCCTGTTTATTGTGGTTGTGGCGCAGATCCACCGTCAGCAGGCCGGACACCACCTCGAAATCGCTGGTCACGGCGAGATCGATACCGGTTATCCGTGAATCAAACGCGTTCACAAAATAATTGGCATTGGTGTTCAGCAGCAGTTCGGCATCCGGCACGCCGGCACTTTCAAGAGCGGCCACATCGCTGGCGTTCAGCGTGTTGTTACGCAGCGCCAGGCGGTCATCGATACGAATGGAGTAATAGTCCACCGTCACGCTGGTATTGGAGAACGGGTTAATCACGGCCCCAAGACTCAGGCTGGTGGACTCTTCGGGGGTCAACGCCTTGGCCCCCAGCGCCGTCGCTACGGGATGATCGACCGGATAGGTACCGTTGGGGATCAGACCGTTCGCGGTCGCGGTCGTGGTGACATTCAGTGTGTTTACCTGGCCCGGAGTTGGCGCGCGGAAACCGGTATTCGCAGTACCCCGCAGCGCAAAGTACTCATTGAAATCGTAGCGACCACTGATTTTCCAGTCGAAGGTGGAACCAAACTCTTCAAACTCCTCTACCCGCAGTGCGCCACCGAGGGTGAACTCGTCGGTAACATCTGCCTCAAGGTCGAGATACGCCGCGGTGCTCACGCTGCTGTAGCTGCCGGCAGCGTCTGTCGGGAAGCCCTGAAAACCATCGGAGCCGACCCCGAACTGAGCCGCAGTGGGGCCCACGGCAATCGAGGCTGTATCACCCGCGCCGATCTTGTACGTCTCTTCACGCCACTCCATACCAAACGCAACGTTCAGTGGCGAGACCAGCCCGGCAATATTCACCGGCTGTACAAAATCCGCGTTTACACTGGTCTCTTCCTGCGTCAGGGTGCCGGGATTAAAGCTGGTGGGGGACAGCACACCGAGGCTCGGGTTGATGGAGTCCTTGAGTACATAAGACACCTCGTTTTCCGCGGCGCGGCCGCGGATATCCCAGGTCATACCGGAGGTAAACTCACCGCGGGCACCAAACACCGCCGAGATATCCACAATGTCCGCACCAAACTGCGGGTTGTAACCGCCGGGGAACTGCGAGTAAATCGGATTGCGTAATACAAAGCCGCTGGGGGTATCCATACCGACATCCGCCGCCGCAGTCAGGTAGTCCGCCGGATTCAATCCTTGCGCAAGGATATCGTTTACCAGCTGCTGCGACGCTGGGTCGGGCAGGTAATCCCAGGTCGAAGGATCAGCGGGGTTTCCATCCGCCTGCAGGGTTTCACGCGCGCGGATTTCCAGGCTCGGATCCAATACCGGACCGCGATAGAAAAAGTCGGAAATCGTTTCATTCTTCGAGTAACCGAAGTTGCCGTAGAGCTCCACTTTGTCATTGAGGTCGAAGCCGGAATTGATGAACAGCTTGGTGGCCTCCACTTCCGGGTCACCCCAGCGCTGTCCCAGTCCATCCAGAGGCACGTTCTCGGTCCCCACTACGGATCCCACGACCTCGGCATCCGGACGCGCGCCACCGCGCCAGGTCTTGTCGGCGGTGGAGCGTTCAATAGTGGTATTCACAAAGCCGCTGTCACCGAGGGCGAAACCGGCGTTGGCTGAAAGGCTGGTGCGCGTACCATCTCCTTCGAAGTATTCACCAGTCTGCGCACTGACACTGATGCCCTCGGCATCATCCTTCAGAATCACATTGACGACACCGGCGATAGCGTCAGAACCATACTGCGCAGACGCCCCATCGCGCAGAACCTCGACGCGCTTGATTGCCGCCGATGGCAAAGCCGCGAAATCAACTGCCTGCGCGCCCTGATTGACAGTGCCCAGAGGTGCCACCTGTAGGTTCACCAGTGCAGAGCGGTGACGACGGTTACCGTTGACCAGAACCAGGGTCTGATCCGGAGAGAGGTTACGCAGAGTGACCGGGCGAATAAACGCCGTGCCATCCGCGATGGGAAAGCGTTGCGTATTGAATGAGGGAGCGACTTTTGACAGGGATTCAGTCAAATCGAAATTGCCCTGATCGGCAAATTGCTTGCCACCGAGCACATCGACCGGCGAGAGGGTTTCGGTCGGAGACACCCCCTCTTTACGTGTACCGGTGGTGATGACCTCTTCGATCACGCCGTGATCATCGCCAACGTTCTCATCATCGGCCTGCTGCGCCATCGTGTACCCAGCTGGCATCGCAGTAAGGAATGCTATGGCCAGTGGAAGCGCCTTGAACTTGAAGGAATGCATAGTTACCCGTCCTAATTATTGTTATGAAATCGGGGTCAACCGCTTTTACCACTTCGATTCACGGTAAAGGCCGTGCCCGAAATTCATTATTGTTATCCAGATAAAGCCGCACCAGATTAGGGCAAATATGAAAAGGCATCAACCAGCCTTGCACAAAAATGGGACCTTGAAGATCCGTGGCTCAGCCAGAGAAGGGAATGGGGACTATCGTGCCAAAATAAATAATAAAGTAGACAAAAAAAATCTATTTATAGAAAGGAAGAAATAACACCGGCTCACATAGACACAATGAATAGAACCTTATCCCACTCAACCGAACTCCTGTTTTTCCATCCAGGGAATAATTCGTTCGAAGGCCCGCTCGATATTTTCTATAGACGTTGCATAACTGAAACGGAGGGCATTGCGGCTGCTATCACCAAAGGTATCACCCGCGATAGTACAGACGCCGGTTTCACGCAATAAGCGCAAAGCCACATTATTACCGTTGACCCCTTCAGGTAACGAGGGAAACATATAGAACGCCCCTTCCGGAACGTACCCTTCCAGAAAAGGCGTTTCGTCTACAAGCTCGACTAATCGATTGCGGCGCTTTTTGTAGGTATCCACCACATCAGCGATGAAACTGCGATCGCCTTTCAAGGCGGCAACCCCGGCCCATTGGCAAGGGGTATTGGCAACAGTGGTGGTAAACATGTGATAGCGGCGCAGTTTGCGAATGGCACCCTGGCTTGCGATCAACCAGCCAATGCGCATTCCCGCCATACTGAATGTTTTGGAAAAACTGCTCATCACCATGACATGATCGAGATCAGAGCAACAGGAAAGCGCACTGGCGTAATTGGCCGCGCCTCGCTCGTCGTAGATCAAGTGATCGTACACTTCATCACTAATGACATAGATACCGCGATAGGCAGCTTCCTGCACAATCATTTCCACGGTTTCTCTGGGGTAGACAGTCCCAGTCGGGTTACTGGGTGAATTTAAAATAATTGCGTGAGTATTACTGTCGATAGCATCAATCACTTCCTGGGGATCCAGCTGGTGATTGTTTTCGGCCCGCGTCGGAATATATTTTACTTCTCCGCCATTCATCCGGATTAGCGGTGCGTACAGCATGAACGACGGATCGGGCACAATAAACTCCCGTCCGGGTGCAGATACGGCAGTCAGCGCGAGATAGATTGCTTCGGTGGCCCCGGTCGTAATCAGAATATTTTCCGGAGAAAGATAGCGCCCGGAGCGCGCACTGTAGTATTCCGCCAGGGCTTCCAGTAATTCCGGCAACCCCGCATCCATGGTGTATCCAGTCTGCCCCGCATTCAGTGCATCCACTGCCGCATTAATAACGTGTGGCGGAGTCGGTGCATCCGGCTGGCCGATGGAAAGATGAATCACATCCTCCATAGTCGCCGCGAGATTAACCATCTTGCGAATTCCCGGCACCGGAATCGTAAGTAGCGCCGGATTCCAGACCGGATCTTCTGATTCGTAGAAGTCGAAGTCGATCCGGCTCACGCGTTTTCTTCCTCTGGCGAGTTTTCAAAGAACAACTGCGGCCGAACATCGGTCAGCGGCGCCGCCAGTTGGTATGCCTGGGCCGCGCGCAGTACTGCCCGGTCGTCAAAGCGCGCGCCGACAAGTTGCAGGCCGATAGGCAAACCACTCGTGGAAAAACCGCAGGGAACAGAAATGGCGGGTTGCCCGGTGAGATTAAATGGATAGGTATAAGGCGTCCACGATGGCCAGCGGGTACTCGGCCAGTCTTCCGGGACTTCCCTGCCCGCCGCAAACGCAGTAATGGGCAGCGTGGGTGTGAGCAACAAATCGTATTTTTTGTGGAACAGCGCCATGCGTTCACACAATGCCATACGTTCGTTGACGGCCTCGAGGTAATCCAGCATCGATAACTGAGCCGCTTTTTCCGAAACAGATACCAGCTGCGAATCCATCAACATGCGCTGCTTCTTGCCGATCGTTCGCAGCGCGTTGGCTGCGCCACCGTAAAACAGGTGGCCAAATGCCGCCAGGGGATCATCAAAGCCCGGAGCCACTTCCGTAACGTCGGCGCCGAGTGACTCTAATTTCAGCGCAGCGGCACGCACGGTTTCCTCGATTTCGCGATCCACCTGCACATAACCCAGTGTTGCACTGAACGCGATTTTCACACCTTTCAGTAGCGATTCCGGCTCGCCCTGGATAGCGGCCAGATAGTCGATATTGCGCCTCGGGATCGCGTTTGTATCGCGGCAATCCGCTTCGCGGAGTACATTCATCAGCAAGGCACAGTCGGCCACTGTCCAGGTCATCGGTCCGGCGTGGGCAAGCGTGCCGAATGGACTGGCGGGCCAGTGTGGCACCTCACCAAAACTCGGTTTAAGCCCGACAAGACCACTAAAACCAGCTGGGATACGAATAGAACCACCGGCATCCGTGCCCAGCGCCAGAGGCCCCATACCCAATGGTACAGCGGCGGCACTGCCACCGCTGGAGCCACCCGCCGTTTTACTCGGATCCCAGGGGTTTCGGGTAACCCCATCGACCGGGTTGTCCGTTACGCCCTTCCAGCCAAACTCCGGCGTTGTGGTTTTACCCAGCGGCACCGCCCCATGGCGATTGAGCGCGGCCACACTGGGGGCTTCTTTGCCAAGAGTCGACTGAGGATCAATAGTCTTTGAGCCCTTGATCGTGGGCCACTGGGGCGTCAGGAATACATCCTTGATTGCGACAGGAACACCATCCAGCGTTCCACGGGTTTCCCCAGACTGGTAGCGGGACTCGGACTCCCGCGCGGCGGCAAGAGTAAATTCTTCATCCACAAGGTTGTATGCGTTTACCACGGGGTTACAGCGGGCGATCTGAGAAAGCATGGCTTGCGTCACATCAACCGGCGAAAATTGTTTTTCTCGATAGCCGTTCAATAACTCCAGTGCAGTCATGCGAACCAGATCATCCATAGCCAGCACACTCCTTTTTGGCCGCTACCTCTGTTTATGTGACGGTTTCCCCCTATCCTAGACCGTTTTTGCGCCTGAACGACGAAATACACGTGGAACAATACGCCCCGATTTCACTACGCAAGCTATCCCGAGGACAAAGCGGTGATATCAATCCCTGGCAAACTCACCATCAGCGCGGATCACACTGCCCGGTTTACGCGCGTCCACAGAGGTAATATCAGGCATCCGCCAACGGAATACCTTCCGATCCTTTTTCAGAATGCCCCACAGTTGCCGGCCCCCGCCACTTCGATCCCAGGCAATACCCTGACCATTCAATTCCGGTACCTGTATCGTTGTGACCCACTCCAGCTCCGATCCGTACTGCGGTAATTGCAATACATAAATTTCCGGGTGGTCATGTCCGGTAACGTACAGATAACCATCTTCAGACCAGCTACCACCGGAATTACTCATCGGGCGCATACGTTGCAATATCTCGGCTGGCAAGGTCCAGGCCTCGAGGATATTGAATGCATCATCCATCTTCACAACCTGGGTGTTGCGTGTTTCTCCATAGGGTTTGTCCTGCCCCCGCTGTACTTTGTCGTAATTGCCGAAGGCGCCCCACCAATGCTGCTGATAGCGATCCAGCCAGGTGAAAGAGCCCAATGCAATACCTAAGCTATGGGAACCAATATGTTGCATGGTTTGTGTATCCCAGATTTCCACCGAGCTTGTCATCGGCCAACTGGGATAGTTCGAATGCGCGGCAAATAACTTGCCCTCCCATACCACCGCACTGTCGAGATGGATCAGTGTTTCACCTTCTGTAATCCCATCCCACTGCAACAGCGGCTTACCGCTGTTTTTTTCGTGCTTGGTAATCCGGAAATTATTCACTGCGTAAAATGCGTCCCGGTCCACTGCCACAGCCTGACGCGCGTCGAAAGTTTCAAATTCGGCTACTTTATCTGCCTGCAAGTACTCGGAAGACTCACACAGGATGGAGAACAGCCCGCAGCAGAACATCAAGCCGGCACCAACAAATTTATTCATACAGGTTACCCAGAAATAAAAAGGGCGTCGCACAAGCGAGGCCCGGAAATCAGACTCGAGTATCAGAATGCGTAGGTTGCGCCGAGATAGTAAGTCGCACCTACATATTCATATTCGGTGTTCCAGCGTTTGTTGCCGCCTTGGAACTCGGTCGTAGGTTCGTTATTGAGGTTGTTGATATCCAGGTACACGGACAGATTGTCGGTCGCCGTGTAGGAGGCCCGGAAATCCCAGCGGCCGAATTCACCCTGGTCGATATCATCAGACTTGTCTTCCAGACTGTTAATATCCGTCAGGAAGGACGCGTTGTAGTTATAGGTAAACCCGGTATAGAAACCGTAGTTTTCATAAAACAGCGTGAAGCTCTGAATTTCTTCCGGTTGCCCTTCCAGCTTACGGGTAACACCTAGGTTACTGTCAAAGAAGGTGGCATCAATGGCGGTATAAGAATAGCTGGCCCCGAGGCCGTCGAAAGGCTGTGGCAGGTTCGAGAATTGGTGCTGCAGGTTCAGCTCATAACCCCGCACTTCAGCGCTGTCGGAGTTAATCGTAGTGCGTACCGTCAGTGCATCAACGCCGTAGTTAGTGCCCAGGTACTCACCACCCGCGATTACCTTCTCGTCGCTGACGATGATGTTATCAATATCTTTGCCGAACCAGGCCAGTGAAACCACACTAGCATCCGAAGGATACCACTCCAGCGAAACATCGTAATTGTCCGCTTCGTAGGGCTTGAGATCCGGATTGCCAATCGCGAGAATTGCATCGCCCTCCTCGTCGATTGAGAAAGTAGACGTCGCACTGAGGTCTGAATAGTTCGGGCGGCCCAGGCTGGCAGTGTAGGACGCTCGCGCAATCAGGTCGTCACGTAACAGGTATTTGGCGATAAGGGACGGGAGCACAACACTGCTGTTCCCTGTCACGCTCAATTTTTCATAATCACCATCAGCATTCAACTGATTGGCCTGGGAGCGGACATCGGTCTGCTCGTAGCGCAGCCCCGCAATCAGGTCCAGGCGGTCAAAGCTAAAGGTGTTCATGGCGTAGACCGCAGCGGTAGATTCTTCCACTACCCGGTCGCTGCCCAGCAGGCTGGCCAAATCGTCAGCCGGCGAAAACATTTCCGGATTGCTGGAAAACAAGCCGTTCATCGCCGCCAGGTCAAACCACAGGTTATCCCGCTTCTGTCCATCCACGTCATTATTGAAACTGCCATCGGTGACGTCATAGACAGAAAGGTTTTCGCGCACTACATCGTAACTGCGATTATTGAAGTCGAACGTTTTTTCGTTGGCCGTATATTTAATACCCATTTTCAATGTGGAGTCAGTACCCGCGATGTTGTAGACGTGCTCTGCATCCAGCTTGAACGAGTGAATATCCTGCTTCGCACGGTCATTCTGGTAGTCAACGGAATGGAAACGCAGATTCTCTGCCAGGTTGTGTTGCAGGCCACCGGCGGTGAGTTCCATGATGCCGTCACCATTGATGGTGAATACATCCGAACCGAGCGACTGGGCGGAATCCTGACGGAATCCCCAGTCGGAATTTGTCTCGAGAATCTCGCTGCGGCTGATATTAAAGCCGTAGTCAAAACGCCAGGCATCCAGCTCGGTATTGGCGATGAGACTGAAGTTGGCCAGCTCTTTTTGAATATCTTCCCGGCGCAGGTCGGCACGGATATACGTTGCGTCTTCAGCCATGGTGACTTCATCGCCATCCACGGATTCAATCAAATCTGCGGACGGCTCCACCCCCTGCCGGAAACGGTTTCGATGCTGGAATTCATCGAATTCACTATAAAATCCCTGAGCGAGTACACTCGTGCTGTCATTCAACAGGTACTCGAGGCCACCGACCATGGTCACGCGGTCGCGACCAACAACGTAATAGTTGTTTTTGGTCTGTTCCGGATAGGCCAGCCCTGCAACCTGGAACCAGTCATCCTGATAAATTCCCTGCGCAAGATATTGACGGCTGGTGGAGGAAACGCCCAGGTTCCAGCCCAGCTGTTCGGAAATCTTACCGGATACAGCCAGATCGAAATTCTGTGGATTCTCATTGTCATAATACGGGCTGGATTGATCGGCCTCTTCCAATCCCATACGGACATTGGCCGTTCCCTCAAAGTCCTCGCCGGCCAGAGGACGCTTGGTAACGATGTTGACCGCACCGCCGATACCCTCGCCGTCCATATCTGCGGTCTTGGCCTTGTATACCTCTACCTGCTGTAACAGCTCACCACCGAGCACATCCAGCGGCATGGAGCGGCCACTGCCATCTTTTTCCGGAGACCCGGTAACGAAGCCATTAACATTCACCCGGTTCCAGTCCGGTTTAATACCGCGAATTGCGGCAAACCGACCTTCACCTTTCTCGATCAGAATGGAAACGCCCGGCAGTCGATTGAGTGATTCCGCTGCATTCTTGTCCGGCAGACGTCCGAGGTCATCGGTGGCCAGAGAGTCCATGATCACCGGTGCATTCTTTTTGACATCCAGTGCCCGGGTACGGGCGAGACGCTGGCCAGTGACCGAAACCTCTTCCAGTTGAGTATCCGTATTCTGAGCCAGAGCCGGTTGTGTTGCCGCTGAGATGGCCAGTGCCAGTGATGAAAGCGCGAAGAGTGAACGCGAGGCTGCCATGTTTCCCCCAAACTATTAGTATCTGTTTCGTTTTTCGCATTGCGCGGCTATCGCCGAATGCGGGGCCGATACTAAAAATGTGGGGTTACAAACAGACGTCGCTTTAGTGAAGCTCGGGTTGCTAAAGTATGACAGCGGTTAAAAACTCAACCCATCGGGGAATGTCAGGCCGTATTCGTGGGCAAGCGCGCGCAGGTCTTCTTCAACAGAGGGATATAGCTGCACACCACCCGCAAGCTGGGTCCTGCGCAATTCCCAGGCACGTTTTCCCGGAACTCGCACTGCATCGCCGTCGTCCCCCTCAGCGGATTCCCACAACTGGAGCAACGCGGAGGTCTGCCTCAAGAAGTCATTTTTTGAACCGAAAGCATTCGGGTCGATTATCTGTAGAAAGACCGAATTGGCCTCATCGTCGGAAGCCACGTCGTCGGCACGTCCATAGCCCCCCAGGGACATTGACAACACTTCCAGCATGGCGGATAACGCAGCCCCTTTGTATCCATGGTCTGCGCCTCCCACCGGCAGAATACTGCCGCCGTCAGCAAACGCTGCGGGATCATCCGAAAGTTTGCCTGCGCGATCTTTCAGGTACTTGTGCGGTAATTTCCTTCCCTCGCGCCTGGCCCGTGAAACATAGCCACCGGCAGTGGCAGACATGCTGATATCAAACAGCAGGGGGTATTCCCCGGCCGGTGCGCAAAACGCAATTGGGTTTGCCGAAAACAGCGCGGTTTTGCTGCCCTGAGGCGCGACCGTGTTTTCAGCGGGTGTAGAGCACGTCAGGATGCCGACGCAGTTGTGTTCCACAATTTTTGGCAGATAGGCCGCGAGACAGGCGATATGCTGGCTGCGGCGGATCGTGGCGCTGACAACACCATATTCCGCAACCCGCGACAGAGCCTCATCAATTGCTCTGGTCACAACCCAGGGGCCAGGTAGAAAATCCGCATCCCAGTTAAAGCAATTGCCTCGATCCGACAACACATTTGGCTCGCCGTTTTTTTTCGAGGCGCCGCTCTCCAGCCAGTGCAAGTTGCTGGCTACCCGGTTAAGGCCATGAGTGGTAAACCCCATCAGGTCCGCCTGCAGGAATACATCAGCCATTACCTCCCCCCGAGACGGGTCGATGCCGCTGGTAGCAAACAGCGCACTGGCAAGTTGTTTCAATGCCTGTGCGTCGTAGCGAGTTGCCATGATGATCTCCTTGTAGACAGTACTGCGGTGAAAAGGGGGAATTCGGAATCAGCGGTCTACGACCTTTCCACGCATGGATTTGATTTGGGAACGCCGTGACTTGCCTTGTAAGCGCCGCTCTTTTGAACCTTTCGTGGGTTTGGTCGGCACGCGCTTTTTGGGTGTTCTGAGGACGCCGGTAATCAGGTCCCGCAGGCGCTCCAGCGCATCTGCTCGGTTTTTTTCCTGGGTGCGAAACCGCTGCGCCTTGATCACAACCACACCGTCAGAGTTAATACGCTGGTCGCGCAAGGCTAGCACACGCTGCTTGACCTCCTCAGGTAGGCTGGAGGCGTTTACATCAAAGCGCAGGTGGATCGCTGAAGATACCTTGTTAACATTCTGGCCGCCGGCACCCTGCGCGCGCACGGCACTGAGCTCGAATTCATCATCAGCCAGCGCGATCTGGTTAGAAATAATCAACATGAAGAGTTCTCTCGATATTCACTGAAAGACTAACGCTTTTGATCAGCTATGCTCAAATAGATCGGTGAATTTCCCGCCCACAGTAGCCGATGTTACCGGCTCACAGCTGTTAAAGGCCCTGACAATGCAACAACCCCTGACCACGACCAAGGCGCACTTCAACCCCCCGGTGTTCTATACCGCAACCGGGTTTCTCGTCTTGCTGGTCGCCTATTCCGCTTTTTTTGCCGAAGACGCGACCGCCCGATTCCAGGGACTGCAGGCATTCATCGTTCAAAACCTCAGCTGGTATTACGTGCTGGTGGTGGCACTGATACTGATGATGGTCATCTTCATTGCCATTTCCCGCTTCGGTGACATCAAACTGGGGCCCGAGCACTCCAAGCCGGATTACAGCTACGGAACCTGGTTTGCGATGCTGTTTTCCGCCGGCATGGGCATCGGTCTCCTGTTTTTCGGCGTCGCCGAGCCGGTAATGCACTACCTCAATCCACCGGACGGTGAAACCGGTACGGTAGCCGCGGCGCGCGATGCCATGGTACTGACCTTTTTCCACTGGGGTTTTCACGCCTGGGCCGTGTATGCCATTGTCGCGCTGATCCTGGCGTATTTCAGTTACCGCCACAAACTGCCGTTAACGTTGCGCTCCGCGCTGTATCCGGTTATCGGCGATCGGATTTATGGGCCCATTGGCCACGCCGTCGACGTGTTCGCGATAGTCGGTACGGTCTGCGGTGTCGCAACAACTCTGGGCTATGGTGTTTTGCAGATCAACTCTGGCCTAAACCACTTGTTCGGCCTGCCAGTCAGCCCCGGCGTGCAGGTGGGATTGATCGTCATTACCACAATTTTTGCCACCATCTCTGTGGTTGCCGGCCTCGACACCGGCATCAAGCGGCTCTCACAACTGAATATGGGCCTTGCCCTCACCCTGCTGTTGATGGTGTGCATATTGGGGAGTACGGTCTATCTCCTGCAAGCTTTCGTACAGAACTTCGGCAGCTATTTATCGGTCATTGTAAGCCGCACCTTCAATCTTTACGCCTATCAGCCTACGGACTGGCTTGGGGGGTGGACAATCCTCTATTGGGGCTGGTGGATGTCCTGGTCGCCCTTTGTCGGATTGTTTATTGCCCGCATTTCCCGCGGCCGCACCATTCGTGAGTTCGTGATTGGCGCCATGGTCGTACCGGCCACGGTCACCCTGTTATGGATGACCGTGTTCGGCAACTCAGCCATTGATATGATCCTGAATCAGGGCCTGGACTCCCTGGGTAAAATTGTCAGTGAAGACCAATCACTCGCCCTGTTTCAATTTCTCGAGCAGTTCCCGTTCTCGGGCGTATTTTCTCTGGTCGCCGTGATTATGGTGATTGTATTTTTTGTCACCTCGGCAGATTCGGGAGCCATGGTGGTCAACATGCTCTCCTCTCATGGCCGCGACGACACCCCGCTGTGGCAGCGGGTGTTCTGGTCCGGGCTTATCGGCGCGGTCGCTATTGCGCTGCTGCTCGCCGGTGGCCTCAGCTCGCTGCAAACTGCAGCCATCGCCAGTGCGCTGCCTTTTTCCGTCATTTTACTCGCGGCCATTTACGGCCTGCTGACCGCCCTGCGCACCGAGAGTGCCAAGCGCGATGCCCAGGCAGCTCCGGTCGCACCAGTAACCGCACGCAATCCCGTGCCCTGGCAGCGGCGCTTGAGAAACCTGGTGCGTTTACCCGGCCTGGACGAAGTTAAAGAGTATATTTTCGAGGTAGGCGAACCGGCACTGAAAGAGTTTGCCAGCGAAATGGAAAAAAATGGCTTCTCCGCACGGGTGTCGCATGGTGAAAAGAATTACGTCTACCTGGAAGTCTTCCACGGTGAAGAAATCGATTTCACCTATGGAATCCATCCCAAAGCGCACCTGAAGCCGGATGCGGCCCCCAGAGATGAAGACCTGGACGATACCGTGGACGAGGGCGATCCGGAGAAGTACTTCCGTGCGGAGGTGTACCTGACCGAAGGCGGCCAGGACTATGACGTTATGGGCTGGACCAAAGACCAGCTACTGAGCGACATACTCTCCCAATACGAACGGCATATGCAGTTCCTGCACACAGTGCGCTGACTGACGTATGATCCCCTGGAGCCATTCAGGGGATCGCCATGTATTTTTTGACCACAGAACGCCTGCAACTGCGCAAACTGACCGGCAGTGACGAGGATGCGCAGTTTACCCTCGCGCTGCTCAATGACCCGGACTTTCACCGGTTTATCGGCGATCGCGGTGTGCGCACAATTGAGGACGCCCGCGGCTATATTGAGAGCGGCCCTCTGAGCATGTACCGCCAGCACGGTTTCGGTATGTACTGTGTGGAACGGAAAGACGGCACCCCCATCGGCCAGTGCGGACTGGTTTGCCGCGATGGCCTGGACGATATTGATATCGGCTTTGCGTTCCTCCCCGAATACCGTGGCAATGGTTACGCCAGGGAGGCGGCAGAAGCCGTTATGGACTGGGGAAAGCAGGCACTCGGTCTATCGCGGATAGTCGCTATCGCCAACCCGGAGAACGCGGCATCCATTCGCCTGCTGGAGAAGCTCGGTCTGGAGGCTGAGGGTCATGTCAGCCTGCCGGGAAGCAATGAGCAGCTCCTCTTGCTCGGCTGGCAACACTCCGCCTGCTAACAAACTGTCCGTTCAATCCACCGCCCGAAGCTCTCCACGGCACGAAACGAAAAATGGCGAGCCCGGTTCGCCGGGTCTCGCCAAAGACTGAGTGGGATTGTACCGGCCGCAAGTGCAATCACTTGCGGCCTCAAGAAAGGTCAGATCAGTGCGCGCTGGCCTCACCCGCCCCTTTCGGGAAGCGAATATTGGCCACCAGCTGCTGTACGTCCTTCGGTGCATCGGCGGTGTAGCGGGCAACCACGATGGCCACGACAAAGTTCAGCACCATACCCAGGGTACCAATACCCTCAGGGGAGATACCGAACAGCCAGTTCTCTGGAACATTGGCCGCGGGGTTGATGAACTTGAAGTAGATGATGTACAGCGCGGTGAAACTGATACCGGAGATCATGCCGGCAATAGCGCCTTCCTTGTTCATCCGCTTGCTGAAAATACCCAGGATGATAGCGGGGAAGAACGACGAGGCCGCAAGCCCGAAGGCAAACGCCACCACCTGTGCCACAAAGCCCGGTGGATTGATACCGAGGTAGCCGGCAATACAGATGGCTACCGCTGACGCAATCCGCGCGTAACGCAACTCCTGCTTATCCGTAATATTCGGCATCAGGTTCCGCTTTAACAGGTCGTGGGAAATCGATGTCGAGATCACCAGCAGCAGACCTGCAGAGGTGGACAGTGCCGCGGCAATACCACCGGCAGCCACCAGCGCGATTACCCATGCCGGGAGGTCGGCAATTTCCGGGTTGGCCAGCACCATGATGTCGCGGTCGATCTTCATCTCGTTGCGCTCGTCACCGGAGTAGAACATCTTGCCGTCGCCGTTCTTGTCTTCCCAGGAGATCAGGCCAGTGCTTTCCCAGTTGCTGATCCAGCTCGGTGCCTGCTCATAGGCAGTACCCTGGGCATCCGGACCGTTGATGGTGTCGATCATGTTCACCCGCGCAAACGTGGCGATCGCCGGTGCAGTTGTATACAGAAGCGCGATAAACAGCAGCGCCCAGCCCGCCGATTTACGTGCGTCGCGTACTTTGGGCACGGTGAAGAAGCGCACGATCACGTGCGGCAGACCAGCAGTACCCACCATCAGCGCAGCGGTAATGAAGAACACATCAATGGTACTTTTCGTTCCCGAGGTGTACTCGGCAAAGCCCAGTTCCGTTGATAGCCCGTCCAGCTTGTCGAGCAGGTAGGTTCCGGAACCATCCGACAGTTCAGCACCAAAGCCTATCTGCGGAATCACATGACCGGTCATCATGATGGAAATAAAGATTGCCGGAACCAGGTAAGCACAGATCAGCACGCAGTACTGAGCAACCTGGGTGTAGGTGATGCCTTTCATGCCGCCGAGTACGGCATAGAAGAACACGATCGCCATACCGATGATCACACCGCTGGTGATATCCACTTCCAGGAAGCGCGAGAAGACCACGCCTACACCGCGCATCTGTCCGGCCACATAGGTGAAGCAGACAAACACCGCACAGATCACAGCTACCGTGCGCGCGGTATTGGAGTAGTAACGGTCACCGATAAACGCCGGCACCGTGAACTTGCCAAATTTGCGCAGGTACGGTGCCAGACACAGCGCCAGCAGTACATAACCACCGGTCCAGCCCATCAGGTACACGGCACCGTCATACCCCATAAAGCTGATCAGGCCCGCCATGGAAATAAACGAGGCCGCCGACATCCAGTCCGCCGCCGTCGCCATGCCGTTGGCTACCGGGTTGACGCCACCACCGGCCACATAGAAGTCATGGGTTGAGCCGGCGCGGGCCCAGAGCGCGATACCGATGTACAGCGCAAAGGTCACGCCGACAATCAGAAAAGTAAGTGTTTGGATATCCATGGTCTGCTCCTATTGGCCGAACTCTTCTTCGAGTGCTTCTTCAAACTCTTCCGGTTCTTCGTGGTCCTCGTGCACGTTGTACTTGCGATCAAGCTGATTCATCTTGATCGCATAGATGACAATCAATGCCAGGAACACGTAGATGGAGCCCTGCTGGGCAAACCAGAAACCAAGCTTGAATCCGCCGAGGCGGATTGCATTCAGCTCTTCGACAAATAAGATGCCGCAACCGAAAGAAACCACGAACCAGACACACAACAGCGTAAGCATCATGCGCAGGTTTTCTTTCCAGTAGTCGTCGGCGTGTTGTTCACTTTCGAAACTCATCGCGAATCTCCACAGTTATTGTTATGGGTTTAGAAGACGTATTTCATTGAGAACTGCAACCGCTGCAGGTCACCACTGTCATCCGCCAGCAGCCCACTGCCATTCTCAATTTCTTTTTGTGCATAAATGTACTCGCCGCCGAGACTGAGTTTCGGTACCGGCGAATACATCAGGTTTACTTGCGCACTCTGGTAGGCGGTGGGTGTGGTGTCAGAGACAAAGCCCGGGTTGTCCGCACTGGTAGCCGACAGCACCAGGTTGCTGCGCCACTGGTCACTCCAGAAGTGGCGGAGGGCCACAAAACCACCGTGCTGGTCGATCAGCTCGATATCGCCATCGGCATCGATGATACCGGCGCGATAGCTGTTCAACCCCAAGTAGCGGCCAAGCGCGTTGCCATAGCTGTACATAAAGCGGATATCGTCGCGGCCAAGCTGCAACTTACCGGCAAGACTGATGGCATAACCGCGGCGGGAATCGTCCATGCCAGTACCGCTTTCATACGCCAGCTCACGGCTCATGGACGCAGCGGAATAGCTCAGGTCACCAATACTGTTGTTGTAACGCACCACAAAGTCCGGGGTCGCGTTATCGTCGTATGGGTTTTCGGTACCGTTGTAGAGCGTGCTTGCGGGGTTTTCCGCCGCAAACTGGATCTGTCCACTGCCGATTTTTTGTGAGTAACGCACCTGCGGCTGACGCTCGAAGATTGTGCCCACAGGGCCGACAAAGTCCAGGCCTTCCGGCAACGCACCCACGTTGAAGAAGGTGGACCAGCTCTGGCCCGCCAGCAGGCTGCGGTTTTCATCGATCTGCCAGTCTACATAGGCATGGCGCAGGCGCTGTGCGTAGGAGTTACTGATGCGCTCATCACCCTGGCCACCGGCCATGGCATCAATTTCCAGATGCGTGTTGATGGCTCCGGTACCAAACTCTGTATGGGACTTGATAAACAGCCGCGAAGCCTTGGCGTGAGAATGGTATTTGGTATCACCGCCCTCACCGCCAATCGGAATCGTGGACGGTACCAGGAAGTCCTCACCGATACTCGCGGTGGCCGAACTGCCGTCGGAATACTGACTGAAGGCGCTATCGACTTTAACAAAGCCGCCGATCTGGATTTCCGTTTCGCCGAAGGTTTTCTTTTCCGGTTCGGGGTTATTGATTTGCGCGGACTGGGCGAGGCGATCCACCTGTGCCTGCAATTCGGCAATGCGTTGCTGCAGTTCCGCAGCGCTTGCCGCTTCTCTATCTGCAGAAGAGTTTTCCTGTGCGGATACCGCCATCGGCAGTCCACCCATCATCGCTACCAGCATGATTGCACGGCTGAGGCCGCGCTTATTTATTGTTATGACCGACATAACGTGTTCCTTTGAAGGTTGGTTGTCGAGTACTGCTGGCAACGATAAAACTCCCTTCCGGTCCCGGTTGGTATTAACCATTGGTCTAAGTCGGGGGTGAACCTCGACTAATGTCTATGCGGCCAATGAGTTTTCTGCCACACACACCGCATTTCGACGTTTGTCTAATACGCCCCGGCTAAACGCCAGTGCCAGAATGCGCGCCTGTGAGAGAAAAACGAGCACCGAGGGCCTGTAAATGCATAACGAGACCGATTCCAAATCCTCCGTCTATCCGGTTCCCGCCGCCTACGCGCGCAAGACCCTGACCAACGAAGACCAGTATTTCGCGATGTATAACCGCTCCATTGCGGACAACGAGAACTTCTGGCGCGAGCAGGCCCAGCGCCTCGACTGGATCGAGCCGTTTACCCAAGTCAAGGATGTGTCTTTTGCCCGCGACGACCTGCATATCCGCTGGTTCGCCGATGGCAGTCTGAACGTGGCCGCCAACTGTCTCGATCGCCACCTGGACAAATACGGGGATACCACCGCGATCCTGTGGGTTGGCGATGAACCCGGTACCTCGCGCAACATCAGCTATCGCGAACTGCACCGCGATGTGTGCCGGTTTGCCAATGGCCTGAAAGAACTCGGCGTACAGAAAGGCGATGTGGTCACTATCTACATGCCGATGATCCCGGAAGCCGCGGTAGCCATGCTCGCCTGCGCGCGCATCGGCGCGGTGCACTCGGTGGTATTCGCCGGCTTCTCCCCCGAGGCTCTGGCCGGGCGCATGCAGGACGGCCAGTCGCGCACGGTCATTACCGCCAATGCCGGCCGCCGCGGCGGCAAAACAGTGCCGCTGAAACAGAATGTCGATAAAGCGGTGGCCCTGTGTGGCGAATCGGCGGTCGATCATGTGGTCGTGGTCAATTACACCGAAGACAAGGTGGCATGGAACCCGAAAATCGACCGCGACTACCGCGAGCTGGTTTCCGCCCAGGACAGTGACTGCCCCGCGGAAGCCATGAATGCCGAGGATCCGCTGTTTATCCTCTACACCTCCGGCTCCACCGGAAAACCCAAAGGTGTGCTGCACACCAGCGGTGGCTACCTGACTTATGCCTCCCTGACCCACGAATACGTGTTCGACTACCGCCGCGGCGAGCGCTACTGGTGTGCGGCCGATATCGGCTGGATCACCGGCCACAGCTATATCATCTACGGCCCGCTGGCGAATGGCGCCACCACCGTGATGTACGAGGGCGTCCCCAACTACCCGGACGTGACCCGCGTGGCCCAGATCATCGATGACCATGACATCAACATTCTCTACATCGCGCCCACCGCCATCCGCGCCCTGATGGCGGAAGGGGACAAACCCGTCGCCGGTGCCAGCCTGGCGAGCCTGCGTCTGCTGGGCACCGTGGGTGAACCCATCAACCCCGAAGCCTGGAAGTGGTACCACCGGACCTTTGGCCGTGGACAGTGCCCGATCGTGGATACCTGGTGGCAGACCGAAACCGGCGCCGCCATGCTCACTCCGCTACCCGGCGCCACGGCCCTCAAGCCCGGCTCCGCCACCCGCCCGTTCTTCGGTGTACAGCCGGCTCTGGTGGACAATGAAGGTAACTTCCTCGACGGCGCCGCGGAGGGCAACCTGGTACTGATCGGCAGCTGGCCGGGGCAGATGCGCACCGTTTTCGGCGATCACCAGCGCTTTATCGACACCTATTTCAGTACCTTCGACAACCTGTATTTCACCGGTGACGGTGCGCGGCGCGACGAAGACGGTTACTACTGGATCACCGGACGCGTGGACGATGTACTGAACGTATCCGGGCACCGCATGGGCACCGCTGAGCTGGAAAGTGCACTGGTAGCGCACGAAGCGGTAGCCGAGGCCGCTGTGGTGGGTTATCCCCATGACATCAAGGGCCAGGGCATCTACATCTATGTGACCCTGAACAGCGACCAGGAGCCCAGCGAGGACATGCGTAAAGCCCTGTGCAACTGGCTGCGTGCTGAAATTGGCCCCATCGCCACTCCGGACGTTATCCAGTGGGCCCCGGGCCTGCCGAAAACCCGCTCGGGTAAAATCATGCGCCGTATCCTGCGTAAGATTGCCGCCGATGAATGCGACCAACTCGGTGATATTTCGACCCTCGCGGACCCGGCCGTTGTGGACAACCTGATCGACAACCGCGCTGCCGCAACCGTGGCATAACCAAGCGAAGTTCCCCGCACGGCGCCAGATGGGCCGTCGCGGGGTAACATCGACCACTCCTACTCGAAAGACTTTCTTTGAAGGCCAGCCTTAAACGCAGTAAAGTCATCCCCGCCTGCGTGTAAAAGGTGTATAAAAATTAATAATAAGAATCGCGGGCAATTTCCATGTACATTGGGAAAACCGCCCTCGCCTGGAAGGGATGAATAGCGATGAAAAATCACAACGACCCCACGCAAGGGGCACACCAGTTCATTATTGCGGACGACCATCCGCTGTTTCGCGGCGCCCTGCGACAATCCATCGCGCAGACGTTTCCCGATGCGGAAATTTTTGAAGCGAGCGACCTGCAAAGCCTGCAGGACTGTGTTGCCGCACATCCCGACTGCGACCTGTTGCTGCTGGACCTGCACATGCCCGGCGCCCACGGCTTCAGCGGTTTGATCTTCCTTGCCGGCCAGTACCCGCAATTGCCGGTGATGGTGGTATCCGCCAATGAAAAGCCGGAAGTCATGTGTCGCGCTATCGACTATGGCGCCTGCGGCTTCCTGCCAAAATCCGCCCCAGTCGATCAGATGGGCGAAGCTCTACGCCAGGTGTTAAGCGGAGAAATCTGGCTGCCACAGGAAATTGCCGAGCGCTACAACGCCGGCGACACCGGTGACAGTGAAAGCGGCGTGGCCGACGTGATCGCCACCCTCACACCACAGCAGTTCCGGGTCGCCACCATGCTGGCAGAAGGCTTGCTCAACAAACAGATTGCCTACGAGATGCAGGTGACAGAAGCCACAGTGAAAGCCCACCTGACCGCCCTGTTCCGCAAGCTCGAGGTAAACTCCCGTACCCAGGCGGTACTGGCACTCAGCAGCCTGGATGTGGAACAACCCGGACAATTCACGCCGCCACAAAAGCCGATGAATAAATCGAAACAGCTCAACTGAATTCCAGATCAAGTTATCCACACACAAAAAAAGGCGGGTAACCGCCTTTTTTTGTATGTGGATAAAATGCCGAAAAATTACTTTTCTGCAAGGTCCGCCAACGCCGCTTTCACCTTGTCGCAGTAAGCCGGATCCGCCTTGTAAAACTGCTCCAGCATCCGCGCCTGAATGGAGACATCCGCCTGCGACAGGCCGCCCGCAATGTTGTCCACCAGCTGCTGTTGCCGGTCCTCATTCATCAAGCGGAACAGCGCACCGGCCTGGGAGTAATAGTCTTCTCCCTCCTGGCTATAGGGTTTGACCCACGCATCCTGTTCCAGGGGCATCGGCGGCTCTGTCACTTCCGGCACCGGCGCGGGCGCGCCCTGGTTGATGCGGTCGTTGGGGTAGAAATTCACTTCGCGCCCCTGGTTCGGCACTCTGCCGGTTACCGGACACATGCCGGCAAATGCGCCATCGCGCTGATAGTGGTTTACCGGACACCTGGGTGCATTCACCGGGATATTGTTGACGTTGGCACCGACGCGATAGCGGTGCGCATCCTGATAGGCGAACAGGCGCGCCTGCAGCATTTTATCCGGCGAAGCACCAATACCCGGCACCAGATTGCTGGGCGCAAAGGCGGCCTGCTCGGTTTCCGCAAAATAGTTTTCCACATTGCGGCTCAGCTCCAGCACACCGATTTCCTGCAGCGGGACCTCGGCGTGCGGCCAGACCTTGGTGAGATCGAACGGGTTTACCGATAGCTCTTTGGCCTGCGACTCGCTCAATACCTGCAGCTTCACCAGCCACTTTGGATAATCCCCACAGTCGATCGATTCCACCAGATCCTGCTGCGCACCATGCGCGGGATAATTGGCCGCTTCATCTGCGCGAACGGTCTTGACGCCCTGCTGGGATTTCAGGTGCCACTTCACCCAGAAGCGCTCACCGTCTTTATTCCAGAAACTCAGGGTGTGGGATCCAAACCCGTGCATATGACGGTAACTGAGCGGAATACCACGGTCCGACATCAGTATGGTCATCTGGTGCAGCGACTGCGGATGATTGGCCCAGAACTCGAACATGGCCGCAGGATCCGGCAGATTCGTACGCGGGTTTTTCTTCTGCGAGTGTACAAAGTCGGGGAATTTGGCCGGGTCGTTCAGGAAGAACACCGGGGTGTTATTCCCCACCAGGTCGAAATTGCCTTCATTGGTGTAGAACTTCACCGCAAAACCGCGCGGATCCCGCGCGTAGTCACTGGAATCCTGGCCACCGCCCACGGTGGAAAAGCGCACGAATACCGGTGTTTCAGTGCCGGCCGATTGCAGGAAATCAGCAATGGTCAGGTGGGAAAGATCCTTGTTGAGACGGAAGGTACCGTAAGCACCCGTACCGCGGGCGTGTACTACGCGCTCTGGAATCCGCTCGCGATTGAAGTGCGCGAGTTTTTCAAACAAGCGGAAGTTATCAAAGGTGAGTGATCCGCGCTCACCTGCAGAAATACTGTTGTTATCGTCGGCAATCGGGGCGCCGGCGGAAGTCGTCAACTTGGTTGCTGCCATATAGTTTACCTCTAGACGTTGCCGTCTTTTGAATTGGCTAACGCGAGGCATTCTTTAAGCGGTCAAAAAGTGACCATTGATCCAAGTCAAAACGACAACCCAACCGGATTCCGTCGGGCAAATTGAACAAAAAACAGCCGGTTATTTCGGTTTCTCAACCTTGCCAAAAACAATCCGATGTATGCAAAGCTGTATACAAATCTACATCGGCACCCGGCGCACCAGCCGCCGGATCATATTGCGCAGTGCCGCCGGTTTGACCGGTTTAGGCAGGTAGAGCCAGCCACGCGCCGCCGCGGCGTTACGCACTTCTTCCGAGATATCGGCACTGACCAATATCCCCGGCACAGTTTCACCCCAGTGCTCACACAGCCGGTCCAGCGCTTCGACCCCGGTGGCCTCCCGGTCCAGGTGATAATCCACAATCGCCAGTTGCGGCGGCTCCGATTCACCCCAGTTTTGCAGCGCCGCCTCCAGCGAAGTGGCAGTGACCACGCGGCATCCCCAGCCCTCCAACAGGCTCTGCATACCGCGCAGGATGGCGATTTCATTGTCGATACACAGCACGGATACAGCGGAAAGGTTACCGCCCCCCGGCACACTCTGCGCCTGGGTCACCGCCTGGCTTTGCGCCCGCCCCAGCGGCACTGAAATACTGAACATGGACCCGCGCCCCGGCACCGAGGCCAGGCGAATCTGGTGACCGAGCAGATCCGCACTGCGCTTGGCAATCGCCAGTCCCAGCCCCAGTCCCTTGTCGGCACTGCGCTCGCTGCCACCGAGGCGCACGAACTCGTCGAAAATCTGCGCCTGTACATCGCCCGCGATACCAGGGCCGGTATCCCACACCTGAATCTCCAGAACCTTGCGCCCCGTATCCACATCCGCCGCACGGTGGCGCGCACCCAGCAGGACTCGGCCGCGCGCGGTGTAGTGCAGCGCATTGCTGAGGAAATTTTGCAGGATGCGGCGCAACAGGTGCCGGTCACTGAACACCCACGCATCGGTAGCGACATAATCGAGCCGCAAGTCGCGCTCACTGGCGATGACGGAGAACTCCGCATTGAGTCCGTCCAGCAGCTGGCGCAGCGGGAAATGTTCCCGCTTGGGAGTCAGGTTACCCGCATCCAGACGGCTGATTTCACGCAGCGCACCAATCAATTGCTCCGCCGAGGTCAGCGCACTGTCGATATAATGAATGTCGTCGCCCATTTCCCGCCAGCTGCCCCGTGCCGCTTTCTGCTGCAGCGAGGCAATAAACAGGCGTGCGGCGTTAATCGGCTGCAACAGGTCGTGACTGGTATGGGCCAGGAAGCGGGTTTTGGCGCCATGCAGTTCACGGATTTTCGCCTCCACTTCCCCACGCCGGCGGTTCTCTTCCTGCAGCGCCCGGTTGCTTTCCAGCAATTCCGCCGTGCGCTGCTCTACCCGGTCTTCCAGGGTGCGGCGGTTATCTTCCAGAGCGTCCACAGCGGCACGGTATTCGCTGATATCGGTAAATGTGGTCACGAAGCCGCCACCGGGCATCGGGGTCCCGCGCACTTCCACGATGGCCCGACTGGGCAGGCGGCGCTCGAAGCGGTGCGCACTGCCGTGGCGCAGCAGATCCAGGCGTTTCTGCACCTGCGCCTCCAGCTCGTCGGGGTCATCGATTGGACCGTAGAGCCCGCGCTCGGCATTGTGGCGGTAGAGGTTTGCCACCGGGCAGCCGATATACAGCAGGCGCTCCGGGTAATTGAATAGTTCAAGATAGTGCTGGTTCCAGGCCACCAAACGCAGGTCAGCATCCACTACGCTGATGCCCTGGCTAATGGTCTCTACCGTGGTCTGCAACAGCTCCTGGCTGAAACGCAGGCGCTGTGACGTGCTGTCCACCAGCCGCGCGATGTCTTCCAGCTGCAGCGGGCGATTGCTGTGCAACAGTTCCATCACCTGATGCGCCGCCGCCGAACCGACAATACCCGCCAGCGTGCGCTCGGCTTCGGCCACCACAAAGCGCGGCGCGGTATCGTCCGGCAACAGGCGCTGCTGGCTGCGCTGCTCGAAACTGTTCCAGATCTCGTCCAGCCGGTGGGAGCCCACAAACGGTTGCAGCAGGCTGCGCACCTGCCCCATGTGAATGGCCGTTGGTACCAGATCTGCCGCGGCTTCAGTGCCGGTTTCGGGATCCATAAACAGCTCGGCCTGATGGCGGTCACTGCTCTGCTGACGCGACAACAGCGATACGGAAACAAATAGCCCCAGGTTGCACAGCAGACTCCAGAAAACCCCGTGGCTGAGGGAATCCAGCCCGGTAATCCCGAACAGCTGCTGCGGTCGCAGCCAGTCGATACCAAAGGCACCAAAGGCGGTAATCGGATGCTGCGGGAAGATGGCTGGCAGCACCAGGCAATACCCCCAAAGACCATATCCCGCAATCAGCCCTGCCCAGACACCGCGTCGGTGTGCGCGACGCCAGTACAGCGCCCCCACGATTGCCGGCGCCAGCTGCGCCGCGGCGGCAAACGACAACAGGCCAATGGAGGCCAGAGCCTCCATCCCGGTAATCGCCCGGTGCACGCCCCAGCTCATCAACATCAGTAACAGAATGCTGACACGGCGGATCAGGCGTAAATGGTTGCCAAGGGAAATGGCAGACAAGCGCGTGTAGCGGGAGAGATAGAGCCAGATCGGCGCCACCAGTTCGTTCGACACCATCACCGCGAGGGTCACCGCCGCCACGATCACCATACCCGTGGCGGCGGAAAACCCGCCAATATAGGCCAACAGGGTCAACACATTGTTGCCGCTGCTCAGCGGCAGGGTCAGCACCAGGCTGTCCGGATCACTCAGCCCCATCGCTGCGAGTGGCTGCCCCGCGAGGGCAATGGGAAGAATCAGTACGGAAAACAGAATCAGGTAGCTGGGCAACAGCCAACGCGCAGTGTGCAAATCGCGCTCATCCTGGTACTCCACCACCGCCATGTGAAACTGGCGCGGCAGGCAGATGATCGCCGCCATCGCCAACAGGGTCTGGGTAACAAAGTTGATGTCCGGGGTCAGGGATTGCCAGTGCCAGTACTCCGTCGACAGACCGCTGCTATCGGTGGCCAACAACCACAACGCCAGCGCGGCCACCGCGCCAAACGCAAACAGCTTGACCAGTGACTCCAGTGCGATGGCTGCCACCACCCCGCGATTGCGCTCGCGCCCTTCCAGATGGCGGGTACCGAACAGAATTGCGAAAAGCCCCATCAGCAATGCCGTGGCCAAAGCCGTATCCAGGTTCAGAAAGGTCTCGCTGACCGACTCGTTGCCGATGGCCTCCCAGCCCATGGTGACAGCCCGCAACTGCAGGGCGATATAGGGCAGGCTGCCCACGATCGCGAGCAACGTCACCAATGCCGACAGTCCCCGGCTCTTGCCATAGCGGGAGCCGATAAAGTCCGCCACCGAAGTGACTTTCTGTCGCTCGCCCGCCAGCATCAGTTTACGCAGGAATCCGGCGCCAAACAGGAACAGCAGAATCGGACCCAGGTAAATGGGCAGGTAGCTCCAGGTATCACTGATCGACTGCCCCACCGCGCCGAAGAAGGTCCATGAACTGCAGTAAACCGCCAGCGTAAGCCCATAGATCAGCGGTCGAAATCGCAGCAACCACTGCTTGCGCTGGTCAGCACGCCAGGCCACCAGAAACAGCACCGCGACATAGAGGAGGGCGAAAAACAGCAGTAACGGCTTACCGATCATGAACAGAAACCTGTTTTTGGTCTCGCGAGCGCGAAATTCATTTGCACAAATTGGCCACTAGTTAACCGGTCCCGCGCCGGGAATGCAATTAGCGAAACGTCGCGGCTTGCCCGCCCCTTGCCCTGTTCCTGCCCCCAACAAGGAGAAGAGTCTGCCGCCAGCGGTTTGACAGCGGGAAGCCGTGAACTAGGCTCATCGGTGGGGTTCCATCCTTCCACACCAAACAACGAGAAACGCGTCATGATCATCGCAACCGACATGCCTGAAGTCAGCCGCTGTGCCGCTACCGAGTGCACCTACAATACCGATTCCTCCTGCCACGCCCGCGCCATCACCATCGGCCACGGCACTGACCCGGATTGCGACACCTACTTCAGCAACAGCCTGCATACCAAGCGCGAGCGCATCGCCGGTGTCGGCGCCTGCAAAATCTCGGACTGTACCCACAACGAGGACTTCGAGTGCGCGGCGGAAAAGATCGAACTCGGCTACAGCGGTGATACCGTTAACTGCCTGACCTACGCGCACTAAACCAGCCCGCTCCCCCCTTTTTCCAAGGTCGGCCGCCCCCATGCGGCTGGCCCACAGCTGCCCTTTGCCGCACAATCGCTCGAATACAAACCCGAGCAACCCGGTTCCAGCGTCGATGACCACCGCCGAAACGAGCAGCCTGTTTATCCTCAAGTACCACGACCTGCCTCTGGATGGCTTCAGCGGGGAGGCGCGGCTGCTGGCGTTTTCGCTGGAACACTACGACGACGGGCTATTCGCACACTTCGGTATAACCTTTCCTCCGCCGCTGGCCAGGGCCGTGCACAAACGCCGCGCAGAGTTTCTCGCCGGCCGCCGCTGTGCCCAACAGTTGTTGCTATCACGGGGAATCCCCAGTGCTGCCTGCAGCCATATCGCCAGCGGAGAAGACCGCTGCCCAATCTGGCCCCGGGGTATTAACGGAGCCATCAGCCACAGCGACGATCTGGCTATTTGCGCCGTGAGCGATTACCCCGTCGGTATCGACTACGAGCCCCTGATCAGCCCCGCCAGTGCGGAAAATGTACGCTCCCTGATCATGACACCCGGGGAAACCCGACAGGGCTCACCTGCCCCACTGACGGATAACCAGTGGCTTACCCTGGTGTTTTCCGCAAAGGAAAGCCTGTTCAAGGCCCTGTATCCGCAGGTGCGACACTACTTCGACTTCCAGGACGCAGAGGTCCGCGTACAACACATCAGCGATGACAGTGGCAGACTGGAACTGGCACTACTGAATGACATAGGCGCGGGCTTTGGTCCACCGCAGAGCTTCACGGCGCGCTACCGACTACTGGATAAGGGCTACCTGACCTGGCTGGAGATCACGTAAAAGGGAGTACGGGAAAGGTAACGTAGGGAAAAGAAAAAAACGGGAAAGCAAGCGAAGCCCGGAGTACTGCCGGCGGGGGAACCGCCGGCAGTGAAAAGATGGTTCCAGGGATGCGTCAGTGCGCTGCCGGACGGGAACCCTTGAGACCGTAGAATACGATGTACATGTAGCACACCACCGGCACCAGGAAAGAAATCTGCAGGCCTGCGGTATCCGCAACCACGCCCTGCAGCAACGGTACCAGCGCGCCACCAACAATCGCCAGACACAACACGCCGGACGCCTGCCCCGCCTGCTTGCCGAGGCCCTGCAGTGCCAGGCTGAAAATGGTCGGGAACATGATGGAGTTGCACAGGCCCACCAGCAGGATCGCCCACATGGCCAGGCTGCCAGCACCCATGATCGCCAGCAGTACCAACAGGATTGCCGCCGCCGCATTAAATGCCAGCACCAGCCCGGGGGTAACGCGGCTCATGACCACCGCGCCGATAAAGCGCCCGACCATCGCACCACCCCAGTAGTAAGCGATGTAATGTGCTGCCTTGGCTTCCTCCAGACCCGCTACAGTATCAAGGCCGAGGAAGTTGACCAGGAAGCTACCGATGGACACTTCCGCACCCACATAGACGAAGATACCGAGGGCACCCAATACCAGATGGCGGTGAGACCATACCGACTCGCCTTCAGCAGCGACAGTGTCATCGCCATGATCATCGATTTTTGGCAGTTTGAGCTGGCTGAATACCAGCGCCAGGAAGGCCAGTACACCGGCCAACATCAGGTAGGGAACCTTCACCGAGGCCGCTTCCGCCTCCGGGCTCAGCGCATCGGCACCGACGGTAGCCGCAGACAGGATCAGCACACCGCCAAACAAAGGCGCGATCGTGGTACCCAGGGAGTTAAATGCCTGGGTCATGGTCAGGCGGCTGGAGGCCGTCTCCGGCTTGCCCAACGCGGTCACATAGGGGTTCGCGGAAACCTGCAGCAGAGTGATGCCCGAAGCGAGCACGAACAGTGCCCCCAGGAATACCGGGTAGGAGTGGCTCTCTGCCGCCGGGTAGAACAGCGCACAGCCCAGCGCCGCGACCAGCAGACCACCGACGATGCCCTTCTGGAAACCAATCCGCTTCACCAGAGCACCGGCGGGCAATGACACCAGGAAGTAGGCGCCAAAGAAACAGAACTGGATCAGCATCGCCTGGGTATAGTTCAGGTCGAATACTTTTTTAAGATGTGGGATCAGGATGTCATTGAGACAGGTCAGGAAGCCCCACATAAAAAACAGCACGGTGAGTGCTGTCAGCGCAAACCTGAAATTGCCCTCTGCGCCGACCGTTCCGGTACCGGCTTTGACACCCTTCATAGAAACCTGGATTCCCGCCATAAGTCACCCTTTATGATAGTTATTCACGGCTATGCGGTTCGGACTATCGCACCTGGATTCGTACCGGCGCGACGGTCTTTCCCCTCATACAAAGCTGCCGGCGAGACTACCACGGGCGGCATCACAGCAAGCGTGCCAGTTTCCCCCCTGGCGTCTCACTTTATAAACTGGGAAATCGGGAATATCGCTGGATACCACGCGGTCCGGCGCACTGCGAAACTCGGGCAATAAAAAAGCCCGGCACATGGCCGGGCTTTTAACAGTTGGTGAAGCGGTTAGTGTCAGCCTTTAGGCAGGGCCTTAACCCCCATGTTGTACAGGGTAAAGCTGAACAGGTCTGCGTACTGCTCAATGGTTTTCGATACCGGGGTACCGGCACCGTGGCCCGCATTGGTTTCGATGCGGATCAGGGTCGGCGCGGCACCGGCCTGTTTCGCCTGCAGCTCGGCAGCAAACTTGAAGGAGTGCGCCGGTACTACTCGGTCATCGTGGTCCGCAGTGGTCACCATGGTCGCAGGATAGGCGGTGCCCGCCTGCACGTTGTGCACCGGGGAGTAACCCAGCAGGTACTCGAACATTTCCTTGCTCTGCTCCGCAGTGCCGTAGTCGTAGGCCCAGCCCGCTCCGGCAGTGAAGGTGTGGTAACGGAGCATATCCATCACGCCCACCGCTGGCAGCGCGACCTTCACCAGATCCGGACGCTGGGTCATCACTGCACCGACCAGCAGACCACCGTTGGAGCCGCCACGAATGGCCAGGTAGTCGCTGGAGGTGTAACCCTGTTCGATCAGGTACTCACCGGCGGCGATAAAGTCGTCGAACACGTTCTGCTTCTGCAGCTTGGTGCCCGCATCGTGCCAGCGCTTGCCGTACTCACCGCCGCCGCGCAGGTTCGGCACCGCGTACACGCCACCCTGCTCCAGCCACACCGCATTGGCGATGCTGAAGGAAGGCGTGAGGCTCACATTGAAGCCGCCGTAGCCGTAAAGGATGGTCGGGTTCTTGCCGTTGAGCTCCAGGCCTTTCTTGTAGGTGATCAGCATCGGCACCTTGGTACCGTCCCTGGAGGTGTAGAACACCTGCTCGGACTCGTAGCCGGCCGGATCAAACTGGGCCCCGGACTTGCGGTACACACTGGACTCACCTTCTTTCACATCAAACGCGAAGATGGTGGCCGGTGTCTTGTAGTTGGTGAAGGAGTAGTACAGCGTGGCATCTTCACGCTTGCCGTTCAGGGAGCTGGCACTGCCCGGTCCCGGCAGCGCGATCTCGCGTACCTGTTCACCGCTGTAGTCGTACTGGTAGACCTTGGAAAGGGCGTCCACCATGTACTCGGCGAAAATATAACCACCGCCGGTGGAAGCGCTCAGTACATTGTCGGTCTCAGCAATAAAGTCTTTCCAGTTCTCTTCCGCCGGTGCTGCCGCGTCAACGGTGACCACCTTTTTGTTCGGCGCATTGCGGTTGGTCACCAGGTACAGGGTGCTGCCCTGGTTATCCAGCACATAGGTGTCGGAATCGAAGTCGCCCAGGATCTGAACGAGAGGCGCATCCGCCTTGGTCAGGTCTTGGATGTAGAGGTCGTTGCCGGAGGTGGAGGTCGCACCGGAAATCACCAGGTAGCGATCGTCTTCCGTCACCGAGCCGGAAACATAACGGCGCTTTTCTTCCGGCTTGCCGCCGAAAATCAACGCGTCATCGGACTGGGGCTCGCCCAGTTTGTGGAAATACAGCTTGTGCTGGTCCGTCTTCGCAGACAGCTCGCTACCTTCCGGCTTGTCGTAGCTGGAGTAATAGAAGCCTTCGTTGCCCACCCAGGAGATACCCGAGAACTTCACATCTACCAGCGGCTCTTCGAGTACCTGCTTGGTCTCGGCGTCGATGATGATGATCTTGCGCCAGTCGCTGCCGCCCTCAGAGATGGAGTAGGCCGCAATGGAGCCGTCTTTGGAGAAGCGCAGGCTGGCCAGTGACGTGGTGCCATCTTCGCTGAAGGTATTCGGGTCGAGGAAGATTTCCGCTTCGCCGTCGCCCTTCTTGCGCCACACCACGTACTGGTTTTGCAGGCCGTCATTGCGATAGAAGTAGGTGTAATCCCCTTCCTTGAACGGGGAACCGACTTTTTCGTAGTTCCACAGCTGCTCCAGGCGCTGCTTCAGGGTTTCCCGGTAATCAATCTGGTCCAGGTAACTGAAAGTCACTTCGTTCTGAGCCTTCACCCAGGCTTCCGTTTCTTCGCTACGGTCGTCTTCCAACCAACGGTACGGGTCAGCTACGTCAGTACCGAAGTAGCTATCAACCACGTCGCCTTTGCGGGTTTGCGGATAGCTCAAACCGGATACAGCGGCTTCGGCAACAGCGGCGGACTCAACTTCTGCATTCACGTTTTTCTTACTCTCTGGAGATTCGCCCGCACAGGCGGCGAGCACACTTGCCAGTGCAAGCACAGGAACTTTTTTCATCAATTCTTCACTTTGCTGTTTTGGACTTTTAGCGATAGTACCACTCCGCCAGACCCGGGCGGCTGAGACTAGCTCACAAGATCACAGAAAGAAATTCAACCCCTAAATTTATTGCCTGCAATAAATATTTTTAGCCACATATTCTGTGACCAATATTGCTATTTGCAGATTTAAAATCTTAAAAAACTTACCTTCCACTGACCTTCCCCGAGTCAGCTCCTGCCAGAATGAAAGCCATCAGCCCGCCGAGAATCATCAGCGACGCTAACCCAAGCCGCGGGGTAATCGGCTCTGCGAGAAACATCACACCACCCAGCGCAGTCAGCACCGGTACACTCAGCTGAATCGTTGCAGCACTGGTTGCTTTCAGTGCGGGCAGCACTGTGTACCAGATGGCGTAGCCAGCCCCGGAGGCGAGAGCTCCGGAGGCTATCCCGTAGACAACCCCCGCCGGATCCAGAGCCATAGTGGAAATGAACAGAATACTGGTCAGCAAAGCAAGCGGCACAGCGCGAGCGAAATTTCCCGCGGTATTTCCCAGCGCATTGGTAACACCTCTGCCGCGCAAAGAATAAATACCCCAGGCAACACCCGCGACAATCATCAAAATTGCACCGCCGAACGGTGGCGACGACAACCCCGGCAACATCATCACTACAAGCCCCGCCACCGCGACCAGCACTCCAATCCACTGAAAAACACTCAGCCGTTCACCACGAATGAAACCCCAGAAAATCATTGTGCACTGCACAGCGGCAAACAGGAGCAATGCGCCAGTGGCGGCACCGAGCTGCAGATAGGCAAAGGAAAAGCCGGCCGCATACACAAACAGCATCAGCGCCGAGGGCCAACTGCCTTCGGTGCGTACTGTGCGTGGGCCCACGAGAAGCAACAACACACAAGCACCGGAGAGTATTCTGACGCAGGTGAAGCTGGCGGCATCAATGTCAGTAGTCAGGAATGCCTGCCGGCACAGCAGCGAATTGGCAGCAAAGGCGAGCATCGCCAGCAACGCCTGTGCGGATAATCGAAGTGTCGGCATGGTTTTCCCCTGATAGCGGCCAGCCGAATCCGGCGGCCAATACGAAAGATTCTACGCTGCCAGGGAACAGAGCCAAACCACACAAGCTCGCAGAATCAATTCAGGCGAACAGCGTAAGCAACAAAGGAAGAATGGGCGGGGCAAGAATGAGGGAAATGAAGGTCTTCGGGAAGAAACCCCCGGCGCCTTAGCGCCAGGGGGAGAGTGCACGGGAAAAGCCGTCAGCTGACTTCTTCGCCGTGCGCCTGCTTGTCTGCGTGGTAACTGGAGCGCACCATTGGGCCACAAGCCGCGTGCTTGAATCCGATCTGTTCCGCATAGCGGCGGTACTCTTCGAACTCATCAGGGTGCACATAGCGCTGTACCGGCAAATGCTCTTTACTCGGCTGCAGGTACTGGCCGATGGTGAGCATGTCGATATCATGCGCACGCATATCGTCCATCACCTCAAAGATTTCCTCTTTGGTTTCACCCAGTCCAACCATCAGGCCTGACTTGGTCAAAACATCCGGACGACGCCTCTTGTATTCCTGCAGCAGCTTCAGCGACCACTTGTAGTTGGCACCGGGGCGCGATTCGCGGTACAGGCGCGGCACGGTTTCCAGGTTGTGGTTGAACACGTCCGGGGCTTCCGCCTCAAGGATGTCCAGTGCCACATCCATACGCCCACGGAAGTCCGGGGTCAGGATTTCCACCTGCAGGTTCGGCGACAGTTCGCGGGAGCGCTTGATGCACTCGGCAAAATGCTCGGCGCCGCCATCGCGCAGGTCATCGCGGTCCACCGAGGTAATCACCACATAGCGCAGGCTCATGGCCGCGATGGCTTCCGCCAGCTGCTGTGGTTCATTCGGGTCCAACGGGTTCGGCTTGCCGTGGCCCACATCGCAGAAGGGGCAGCGACGGGTACAGATTTCACCCATGATCATAAAGGTGGCGGTACCGCCGCTGAAACACTCACCCAGGTTCGGACAGCTGGCCTCTTCACAGACAGTGGCCAGCTTCTGTGAACGCAGAATGCTCTTGATGCGTTCAACTTCCTTGGAAGCCTTTACCGATGGCACTTTGACCCGAATCCAGTCCGGTTTGCGCAGGGTCTGGTCGCTGGCAATCACCTTGACCGGGATACGCTCTACCTTTTCACCATCGCGCAGTTTTTCGCCCTGCTGCAGACGACGGGTACGTTTTACCGGGACGATCTCCGGCTTGTCAGCGTCAATTCGTTCAGACATTCGTTGTTCCTGATTCGATGCCGGGCACCGCAAATAAATTCTCGTCGACCGGTTGCCAGTTCGCAGCCGGCAATTGCAGAGCCTTCAACAGCTCTGCAACAAAACTTTCCGCCACCTCGCGCCAGGCGGGCACCGGCTGAATCACTTCCGCCATCTGCACCATCTGCATTCCCGCATAGCCACACGGGTTGATACGCAGGAATGGCCCGAGGTCCATATCAATATTGATCGCAATTCCGTGGAAACTGCAGCCACGGCGCACCCTCAGACCGATAGAGGCAATCTTGTTGCCCGCGCGCGGCCCATCGGTGAGATACACACCAGGGGCATCCGCCCGCGGTGCTGCAGCGATACCAAATTTCTCCAGCATTGCCACAGTGGCCTCTTCCAGCGCCGTCACCAAATCGCGGACGCCCACTTTGGCGCGACGCAGGTCCAGCAAGGGGTAGACCACCAACTGGCCAGGGCCGTGGTAGGTGACTTGGCCACCACGATCCACCTGTACTACCGGAATATCACCGGTATTCAGCAGGTGTTCCGCTTTGCCCGCCTGCCCCTGGGTAAACACCGGGGGATGCTCGACACACCAGATCTGATCCTGGGCCTCTTCACCGCGGGTATCAGTGTAGTGCGCCATAGCGCGCCAGACCGTTTCGTAGTCCCTTCGACCCAGGTTACATATCGCCAAATCCGGTGCCGGCATCACAGCACCATGTGTACTTGGGGATGGGCTTTGAGTTCGTCGAACAACGCCTGCAGCTGCGGTTCTCCGGTCGCCAGAATGAAGAAGGTGACCGAGGTGAACCTGCCGTTGCGACTGGGCGTGTGCTTCATCTTGGCTTCATCCAAATCCGGGGCATGGCGGCGCATGACCTCCATGACGAATTCGTGCACTTCGTCGTCCGACTCGCGCACAACTTTGACCATGTAGTCAATACAGGGAAATTCAATCTTGGGAGGCTGCTGCTCTTGGGTCATACCACTCTCACAGGGCCGCAGGTCTGAAATGAATCCGGGAATCCGGGGTATGCGGCCGGGCCGCGATTATACAGTGATGATCAGGGAGTGGACAGGGAGAAGGCGGTAAGGGAAAAACCGCGGAGGAAACGGGTAGGCCAAGCCCCGGGCCGGAGAAACCGGATCCGGGGCAAGCGTCAGAATTTTACTCGAAGAATCCCATCACGAATCGCTTGATGGCGTCCCACAGACGCTTGAAGAAGCCCGCTTCTTCCACATCTTCTGCGACTACGGCAGCGACATCAGCAACCGTCTCCCCATCCAGAGTCACGACCACTTTACCGACCTGCTGGCCCTTGGCCAGTGGTGCTTTCAACTCACCATCGACGATCAGGTCAGCCTTGATGCTGTCTTCGCCGCCACGCGGAATGGTGACAAATACGTCGTTTTTCACCGCGATACCGACGGTATCAGTTTTGCCGCCCCAGACACGCTCGGTCTGCAGTACATCGTTGCTGCCGTAGACTTTGTGGGTCTGGTAGTAGCGGAAGCCGTAAGCCAGCAGTTTCTGGGTCTCGGCCGCGCGTTTTTCGTCGCTGTCAGTACCGACAACCACAGAAATCAGGCGCATGCCGCGCTTCACCGCAGATGCCACCAGGCAGTAACCCGCCTCTTCGGTGTGCCCGGTTTTGATGCCGTCTACCGCCGGGTCGCGCCACAACAGGCGGTTGCGGTTGGGCTGGTTGATACCATTGAACTGGAAGTACTTTTCGGAATAGAGCGCGTAGTGACTGGGATGATCATTAATCAGCGCGCGCGCCAGTTTGCCGAGGTCGCGGGCCGTGGTCACATGCCCTTCGGCCGGCCAGCCGGTCGCGTTCATGAAATGGGTATCGTTCATGCCCAGCAATTGCGCCTGCTGGTTCATCACCTCGGCAAAAACTTCTTCGCTACCGGAAACAAATTCCGCCAACGCGATGCTGGCATCATTGCCAGACTGCACGATCACGCCGCGCAGCAGGTCGATAACCGGCACCTTTTCACCCACTTTGACGAACATCTTCGAGCCGCCCTTGCGCCAGGCTTTCTCGGAGATGTTGACCATATCCTGCTCTTTGATTGCGCCTTTATCCAGCTCCTCGGACACGATGTAGCTGGTCATCATCTTGGTCAGACTCGCGGGCGGAATCTGCTTGTCAGCATCGTGCTCCACCAGTACCTGACCGGTGTGTGCATCAATCAGCAGATAAGCCGTCGCCGCCAGTTGAGGCGGCGCTGGAATCAGCGGTTTATCGGCCTGGGCCACACTGGAACAGACGATCAGGAGGAGGCAGGCAAATAAGCGTTTGAACATGGGTATCTCTTTATTCCTTGCGTTCAGTTGGTATCAAAACCCGGCTCCTGCCGGGGGGTGCGCAAAAGGGTTTGGGGAGAGTAGACCCCGGCGCCTTGTGACGGTTCAGTCGATACTGGCATCAATTGCCGTCGTCGACCACCACCTGGGGCTGCCCGAAGGACTTCTTCTCGATCGACTCCCGCAGCGAAACCAGCGCACGCTGCTGGGCAATTGGCCCAATACGCACCCGATAAAGACTTTTACCGCCACTCTCAACCGGACTGACGGATACAGGATAGCCGAATGCAGCGGCCAGCTGGGTGCGAACCTCTTCAGCCTGTGACGAAGAGCTGTAAGCGCCTACCTGCAGATAGGTATGGGCCGGGAGTTTGAAGCTGGCGTCCTGCGGTAACGCCTGGCGCGCAGCGGCATCTTTTTCAACCGCCAGTGTCTCCGAGGCGGAGGGCAGGGATTCCGGATCCAGTGCCTCGACCACTACACGCGCCACACCCTTGTCGATGTAACCGAGCTTTTGCGCGGCAGTGTAACTCAAATCGATGATCCGTCCCGGGACAAAAGGTCCGCGGTCATTTACGCGCACGATCACACTGCGGCCATTGTCCAGGTTGGTCACCTTGGCGTAGCTGGGCAGCGGCAACGTTTTATGGGCGGCAGACATGGCGTACATGTTGTACACCTCGCCGTTGGCGGTTTTGCGGCCGTGGAATTTGGTGCCATACCAGGAAGCCTGCCCCTTTTCCCGGTAGCCTTTGACCCCCTGCAGTATCCGGTATCTAACGCCATTTACCACATAGGGCGACTTGTTGCCGGCAACACCGATCGGCTCGCGCACCGGCGTCACTTCCGGAGTAGCCATCATATCTACCGGAACAGCGGGACCGCTGTCTCGCACCTGATCAAACGGAACATTATCACCCGCTGACTTATCCCCACCCTGCCCTTTGGGCGATAGCGGGACAGTAGTGCAGGCACTGAGCATGGCCAGGGTGCAGGCTGCCCCCAGCGTCGAAATTTTCTTATACATGACTTCCCCCCGGCGCAGCCCCAAAACAACAGGCCGCAACCGCGCGCTTTATTGCCGGATTATTTCGCAGATATCCGGACTATTTTCAGGATTCGATATGAACCAACTCTGAACAGCTGTATCAGGCCGGCTGTCCAGAGGTCAGGAGCGCCCCCCGCGGGCCTTGATAATCTCCTGCCCCAATTCGTAGACCGCCATGGCATAGAGGCGGCTGTGGTTGTAGCGGGTAATAACGTAAAAATTATTCAGGCCAATCCAGTACTGCTTGCCGTTATCGGTCTCCAGCGAGAATACATTGGCCGGCATATCCTTGGTGACCTGCGCTGTCGTCGGAAAGCCCTTCTCTTCCAGCTGCCCGACAGTCCATTTCGGTTTCAGGTCGTCGTTAACCACGGTCATATCGGCATTCGGGCGCGGTTCTGTAATCACCGCAATCGGTTCTTTTGGCCGCCAGCCGTGCTCGGCAAAATAATTCGCGACGCTGCCAATGGCATCTTCCGTGTCGGTCCAGATATCGATGTGGCCGTCGCCGTTGAAATCAACCGCGTAGTGGCGGTAGCTCGATGGCATAAACTGGCCAAAGCCCATCGCGCCCGCATACGAGCCTTTCAGCGTCGTGGGGTCAATCTTTTCATCCCGGGTCAGCAACAGGTAATTTTCCAGCTCTTTGGTGAAAAACTTGGCGCGCCGGGGATAGTTGAATGCCAGAGTGGACAGCGCATCAATCACCCGGTAATTACCCGTATTACCGCCATAGCGTGTTTCGACGCCAATAATGGCAACGATCATTTCCGGTGGTACACCATATTTTTCCTGTGCCGCCTTCAGGGCCTCAGAGTTTTTATCCCAAAAATCCACACCACCGCTGATGCGGGAACTGGTCAGGAAAATCTTGCGGTATTCGTACCAGGGCTTGGCTTTTTCTGCGGGGCGCTTGATCGCTCGCAGGATGGAGTCTTTGCGCTTGGCTTCGCGCATCAAAAGGGTCAGTTCGTCACGATTGAAGTTGTGCTCGGTGGCCATGTACTCAATGAAGGCTTGCGCCTGGGCATTCTCTTCGTGGCCCTGTTCCTGGGCGCAGGCACTGAGAACCAGTCCCAAACCTGCCATCAATCCTGTGGTCCACTTCAAGGCAACCGCTCCTGTTTTCATAGAGTGCTATCCAACTGCTGGGGAATTATTAGATTCGTTCTCTTGCTGTGACTGCAAACGCGCCAAAAAGTGGCATCTTCACGGCAATTTAAAACAGCACTCTGCGTTTTTCCGTACTGATGGCCATCAATATACCGAAGCCTGCCATCAGGGTTATGACCGAGGTCCCGCCATGACTGACCAGAGGTAAAGGCACCCCAACCACCGGTAAAAGGCCGGACACCATACCAATATTCACAAACACATAGACGAAGAAGGTCAGGGTAATACTGCCCGCCAGCAAGCGTCCGAACACACTCTGGGCCATGAAACTAATATAGATGCCCCGGGCAATAATCAATAAATACAACAGCAGCAACAGTAGTGCACCGCGCATACCCCACTCTTCCGCCAGTACCGCGATAATGAAATCGGTGTGACTTTCCGGCAGAAAATCCAACTGCGACTGAGTGCCCTGCATATAGCCTTTGCCGTACCAGCCGCCAGACCCGATTGCCGCCTTGGACTGGAAAATATTCCAGCCCGCACCCAGGCGATCCGCATCCGGATTAAACAGAGTCAGAATGCGCTGCCGCTGATAATCCCGCAGCCCCCACTGCCACATGGGCCAGGCCGCCATAAGTGCCGCCAGTACCGCACTGCCGATCATCTTCCAGCTCAGGCCCGAGAGATACAGCGCAAACAATCCAGAGGCGGCGATCAGGATCGAAGTACCGAGATCCGGCTGACGCACAATGAGCGCCGCCGGTACCGCGACGATCGCCAGCGCAATGGCCACAGAAAGGAATGACGGCGGCAACGTGCGATTGTGCAGGTACGCAGCCACCGATATGGGCACCGCGAGCTTCAGTGCTTCCGATGGCTGAAAGCGGAAACCGCCGATTTCCAGCCAGCGCTGGGCCCCTTTAGCCCCCACCCCGATAAACAACACCGCCACCAACATGCAGCATCCGGCCAGGTAAAACCAGGGTGACCATCGACGATAGAATTCCAGCGGGATCTGCGCGGCAATCAGCATCCCCACAAAGGCCAGTCCGAGGAACACCGACTGGCGTTTGACATAGTGGATCTCTTCACCGGACGCACTGTAGAGAATCACCAGCCCGACACTGGCCAGTAACAGCAACAGAAGCAACAGCGGCATATCAATATGCAGGCGACGGGACAGGCTGGCCGGACGGCGCAGGCTGCTGCCCGCATCCGGCAACCGGTGCATGTAATCGCGACTAGCCACGGGCAACAGCCTCCTGTGACGGATTCAGGTTCAGCGGCGGATGCCAGGCGGTTTCCTCAAGCGGACGCGATATCCACTCGGCAAAGACTTCCCGTGCTACCGGCGCCGCCACCAGACCTCCGCCCTCGCCGTTTTCCACCAGTACCGATACCGCAATCTGCGGGTCATCGACAGGGGCAAAGGCAACAAACAGGGCGTGGTCCCGATGGCGTTCTTTCAGCGCGTCCGAGTCATAACGCTCGCCCTGCGCGATCCCCACCACCTGTGCAGTACCGGATTTACCGGCCACTTTGAAATCAAGCCCGGCGCCAGCTCTTTTACCGGTACCGTGTGCGCTGTACACCACGGCCTCCATCCCCTTGAACACCAGGTCCCAGTACTCGGGCTTGGCTTCCACGTGGTGCAGCACTTCCGGCGGCTGCTCGACCCCATCCACGGCCATTACTACCTGGGGCCGAAAGTGACTGCCTCGATTAGCGATAGTGGCAGTCATTACGGCCAGTTGCAGCGGCGTGGCCAGCACAAAGCCCTGTCCGAGTACCGCATTGAGACTGTCCCCCGGGAACCATGGGGTTCCGCGCGCTCCTCGCTTCCAGTCCCGGGACGGAAACAGGCCCGGGCGCTCTACCGGCAAGTCGATACCGGTCTTTTCGCCGAGGCCAAAACGGGTGGCGAAATCGTGCATGCCGTCAATATTCCAGCGCGAAGCCATATCCCAGAAGTACACGTCACAGCTCTGTGCCAACCCCTGGATCAGATCCACATGCTTGCCGTGCCCCCAGCGCTTCCAGTCGCGGTAGATCCGTTTGTCGTTGGGCAGTTTGAAAAAACCAGGATCGGCGACCTTGGTTTCGGCAGAAATCACTCCGGCAGCGAGCCCACCCAGCCCCATCATCGGTTTCAGGGTCGAGCCCGGCGGGTACTGCCCCTGCAGGGCTCGGTTGAAAAGAGGGACATCAAGCGAGTCGCTCAACGCCCGATAATCGCTAAAACTGATACCGGTAACAAACAGGTTGGGGTCAAATGCGGGCTTGCTGACAAACGCCAGGACGCCGCCGGTTTTGACGTCGATGGCGACCACGGAGCCACGCCGATCCCCCAACGCATCGGTTGCCACCTGCTGCAGGCGTGTATCCAGGTGCAGGGTCAGCTCGGCGCCCGGCTTGGGATCGTGCCGCTCCAGAACCTTCAGCACCCGGCCGCGGGCATTGGTTTCGACATTTTCGTCGCCGACCTCTCCCAACAACAGGTTTTCATAGGAGCGCTCCAGCCCCACCTTGCCGATACTGAGGGTCCCACGATAGCGGCGTACATCTTCCTCGGTGAACTGTTGCAGTTCACGGTCATTGATCCGCCCCACGTATCCCACACTGTGGGCAAACAGATCGCCTTTGGGGTAATAGCGCACCAGCTCCGCCTCCACGGATACGCCGGGCATGCGGTATTCATTCACGCTGATGCGCGCAATTTCCTCTTCGCTCAGCCGGTAGCGCAGCGGCACAGGCTCAAACGGGCGACGGCGCGGGAGGCGACGGTTGAATTTATCGATATCACTGTCTTCGATCTCCACCAGCTGACCGAGCAGTTCGAGGGTTTCATCCAGGTTTTTGACCCGCTCGCGGACGATGGACAGGGTGTAACTGGGGCGGTTGTCCGCCAGTAGCTCACCGTTGCGGTCGTAGATGAGACCGCGAGTTGGGGGGACCGGGCGCACCTGAATACGGTTCTGGTCTGACTGCGTGCGGTAGTTTTCGTAGTTCACTACCTGCAGGTTATAGAAGCGCGCCACCAGCACGCCCATCAGTACCACCACCCCGAGAATCGCCACCAGCATACGATTGCGGAACAGCCGCTGCTCGGTATGGTGGTCTTTAAAGCGCAAGTTCTCGGACATGAATTCGGTTCGGGCGATGATCAGGTTTTAGATTTCGGCGGCGGATGTGTCAGTCACATCGTTCGTGGCGTAAAAATAACCACGAAGTGTACACAAGTTTGCGGCGCTAAGGAGTACCTCAATACAGTCAATCCCGCGACGGGCTCGGCAATTTCGCAAACAAACGTGAATTGCCCGCCGATTGCCGACAGCAAGTTAGCCGCTGCCGCGATTCTGACACGCAGTCGCTTAAAGAGTTCTGGGAAATTTGCCGGCTGACGCAGGCACTATTTATGGTATGGGTGCCCTGCCAGCAACGTCCACGCGCGATAGAGCTGCTCCGCCAGCAGTACCCGCACCAGGGGGTGCGGCATGGTCAGTGCGGACAGGGACCAGCGCTGACTGGCGCGATTCAGGCAATCCGGTGCCAGGCCATCCGGCCCACCAATCAACAGGCTGACGTTGTCTCCGGACATCTGCCACCCGGCCAACTCGCTTGAAAGCTGCTCGGTACTCCAGGACTTCCCTTTCACATCCAGGGCGACCACATGATCCCGCGGCCCGAGGGCCGCGAGCATGGCTTCACCTTCTTTCTGGCGGGCTTTTTCCACCAGCGCGGCGGAGTTTTTCTGGCCGCGATTCCCCAGGGGGATTTCGACCATTTCAAGCGTCAGCTCCCGCGGCAGGCGTTTGGCATACTCATGATACCCCTCCTGTACCCAGGATGGCATCTTGCCGCCAGCGGCGAGTATTCGGATTTTCATCGGCGCACCTGGATCCGGTTCAACACGTTCAGTCCTGGTGTGGATCGCTGCCGTCCGCGTTTTCACGGGTATTCGGGGTCATGGACCAGAGTTTTTCCAGGTCGTAGAAAGTGCGTATCTGAGCCTGCATCACGTGTACAACGACGTCACCGTAATCCACCAGTACCCATTCGCCGGTATCCATACCTTCGACACCGATGGGACGGATACCAGCCTCTTTGCCGTCTTCCACGACATTGTTCGCCAGGGATTTCACCTGTCGGTTGGAAGTACCAGTGCAGATAATGAGGGTTTCCATCACATCGCTCATTTCAGCGACATCCAGGGAAACAATGTCCTGTCCCTTCAGGTCTTCCAGTGCGTTTACGGCAATTTCTTTAATATCAGTCATAACACCTTGATCCGGGCCATACAGGCCCGCTAGTTAACTCCGGTAGAGTCGATGAGTTTCAATGTAGTCGAGTACACGTTCTGGCAGCAGGTAGCGCGGCGAGCGCCCGCTGCGAATCAGATCGCGTACCCCGGTAGCGGAGATCGGCAGCAAAGTCTGCTCCCGGATCAGTATCCGCCCGGCAGGCTCGCAGGCGAGCTCCGCCATGTCACCGCGATGCTGCGCCACCAGCTCGGCTACTTCCCCTTCACGGGGAATCTGCCAGCCAGGGCGTGTGACCACGACCAGATGGGCGAGGGTCAGCAGCTTTTCCCAGCGGTGCCAGCCCGGCAAGCCGAGCAGGGAGTCCAGTCCCATACAGAAACTGAGCGATACCTTATCGCCCAGTTCACTGCGTAATTCTTCCAGGGTATCCACGGTATAGGTGGCCCCTTCCCGTCGCAGCTCCCGGTCATCGAGAATCAGCTCCGGACAGTTTTCCAGTGCCAGCGCCAGCATGTCGTGGCGGTCAGTCGCACTGACTTCGGGTTCGCCCCGGTGTGCTGGCTGGTGTGCCGGCAACAGGCGCATCTCGTCGAACCCGAGCAATTCCTTCAGCTCCAGCGCCATGCGCAGGTGCCCGAAGTGCACCGGGTTGAAGGTGCCGCCGAACAGGGCGATGGTTTTCAGTTTCTCAGCCACTTGCCCCTCTGTTCTGTTGGGTCTGAAGCAAGGATTGTGGCGTTACCACGTCCAGGGGGCGTTTGCGTCAAATTTCACCACCCCGATTCATTTCAAGTTAACGACCACTACATAACTTTCCGCGAAGGTACTGATACCGGGTGCGGCCTTGTGAGACCGTCTGCGGCCAGGACGGCCGCAGCCGAGCCCCCATGGATGGGTTTACGGCGTGTCTCACAAGGCCGCACCCGGTAGCAGTACCGCCACCAAATTCCATAAAAACCAATTTCTAGTGTCGCCAAAAATCCGTTACTCGCGGATCTGCCCGTCCCCAAACACAATCCACTTCTGGGAAGTCAGCCCTTCCAGCCCCACCGGGCCGCGGGCGTGAATCTTGTCAGTACTGATGCCGATCTCGGCGCCCAGCCCGTACTCAAAACCGTCCGCAAAGCGGGTTGAGGCATTCACCATTACCGAGCTGGAATCCACCTCGGCAAGGAAGCGCCGCGCACGGGTGTAGTCTTCGGTCACGATGGACTCGGTATGCCCGGAGCTGTACTGGGCAATGTGATCCATCGCCGCATCCATATCCGCCACGACGCGGATAGACAGCACCGGCGCCAGGTATTCAGTGGCCCAGTCTTCCTCGCTGGCCTCCAGTGCCTGGGGCAGGATTTCCCGGGTCCGGTCACAGCCACGCAGTTCCACACCTTTTTCAGCATAGGCCGCGGCCAGTTTCGGCAAGAATTCCGCAGCCACGGCTTCTGCCACCAGCAGAGTCTCCATCGCATTGCACACGCCATAGCGGTGGGTTTTGGCATTCAGCGCAATTTCAAACGCTTTTTTCGGGTCTGCGCGGTCATCCAGATACACATGGCAGATACCGTCCAGATGCTTGATTACCGGCACCCGTGCCTCACGGCTGATGCGCTCGATCAATCCCTTACCGCCGCGCGGCACGATCACATCCACGTATTCCGGCATCGCAATCAGCGCGCCGACCGCAGCGCGGTCTGTAGTGTCCACCACCTGTACAGCGGTTTCCGGCAAACCGGCTTTTTTCAGGCCCGACGCAATGCACGCGGCAATGGCGCCATTGGAATGCAGTGCTTCACTCCCGCCGCGCAAAATCGTTGCATTGCCCGACTTCAGGCACAGGCTGGCGGCGTCGATCGTCACATTCGGGCGCGACTCGTAAATAATGCCGATGACACCGAGTGGCACCCGCATCTTGCCCAGCTGGATACCGCTCGGTCGGTATTTGAGATCGGAGATCTCGCCCACCGGGTCGGGGAGTTCTGCTATCTGGTTCAGACCTTCGATCATGCCATCGATGCGCGCATCGTTGAGCTCCAGTCGATCCAGCAATGCCGCATCCAGGCCGTTGTCACGACCGTTCTGCATGTCTTTGGCATTGGCCGCCGCCAGTTCCGCACGGCGGGCATCCAACTCCTCAGCGATAGCTTTCAGAGCCCGGTTCTTGGTTCCGGTGTCAGCCCTTGCCATCAGCCGTGCAGCGGCGCGCGCGGCGCGGCCCATTTCCTGCACTCTGGCGATGGTGTTCTCTGCGTCCACATCCTGATTGGTGGCGGTTGCACTGATGCTGCTCACGAACTCTCTCCTTGAAAACCCTTGGCGGTCAGCCGAAATTTCGGGCCGCGCAGTATACATTAACCCAGCGTGGAGATTGCCTCTATTGAGCAGAATTTCGCCCATGGACAGCGAGCTTTTGATGCAAATAGGCAATTCCCAGCAACGCCAGCCCAAGGCCCATGAATGAAGCCACCCGAAGCAGTCCTTCCAGCCCGGACATATCCACCAGGAACAGCTTCACGATGACCAGTGCCAGCACCGCCATGCCACCCTGGTAACAGCTGCGCCAACCGCGCCAGCTGCCGAGCAGAATGGCCCCCACCGCCAACAGCAACCATACCGCCGAGTAGGTATACAACTCGCCGGTTTCCGCGGGCTGGCTGATGCGGATATTGCCCTGCCACAAGTGTCGAACTTCGAGCGACACCCAGATAAACCCGGCCGCCGCTGCGACCAGCGCGGCTGCACTGCGCATCGCCGGCAGGTAATAGCGGCTGGCAAGGAATGCCAGCAGTGCAGGCCCGGCAAATGCCGGCAACAGCAGATTCCACAGCGGTCGCTCACCAACAGACCGCCACGCCCAGCCGTCACTGTCAGCCACTGACACCAGCATACGCAGATAGGTCGCCAGCGCGACAAACATCAGCACCCGGCCATAACCATCGTACCAGCGGGCAAAGCTGCCGCTGACCAGGCTTTTGCGGTAATAAACCATCCCCAGCCCGGCAAAGAGCCAGACATTCACCACCGCCTCTTTAAAGCTGAATTCGGCAGCAAACGCATTGCCGCCGTACAACCAGTACCGGCACTCGGCCCACAGGGCCAAAACCAGCAAGTGCAAAGCCGTAGCTTCCGCCCAGCGCCCCAGATTGGCGTACGCCGGACCGGCGTTGTGCAACAGCAAGCGCGCAGCCAGCCATGCACACAGGGCGGAGCCACCGTAAGTCCACAGCGACCAGTGTGTTCCGGGCGCGTAGGCAAGCAACCAGGGGTTCAGGGAAAGCCGAATCACCACCAGCAGCAACACACCTTTCAGTAGCCAGCCCAGCCCCGGCACCTCGAAGCGGCGAATTATCCACGCCAGCGATACCGCCTGCGCCGCCAGCGCCAGGGTCAGGCTCGCCTGCGCCAGCCACAGGCAGGCGGCCACGCTATAGCCGAAATGGCCTGCCGCGAACAGCCACACCACTGCGGCCTTCGGCCAGGATTTACCCGCGCCGAGGCTACCCAGGTACAGGTAAACGGCCCCCAGGATGGCCGCCAGAAGAACCCACACATACTGCGCGAGGTAGCTTCCGGCGAGCAGATAGCCGACAACCAGACATAACAGTGGCGCCAGTACCGCCAGTGACGCCCACCAGTATCGCGCCATCCCACTGCGCAAATTGACCAGCGACAGCGCAGAAAACAGGGCCGCCGTAGCCAACAGGTACATCAGGAAACCACCCTGCTGCCCGGCTGGCCAGGGCAGCAACTGGAGCGAACTGCCGACCTGCCCGGGATCTGGCGCCGCCGAAACCAGCCGGGTCACCAACCACACCGCACACTGTCCCAATAGCAGGGCCCACGGCAGCGGCGCCAATGTCGAACGCTCACGCGCACCGAGCAGCAAAACCAGTGCCAGCGGGCTCCACTGCCAAAACGCATCGGAGGAAAAGCCCTGCTGCAGGATCGACAGACATTGCGCGGCCACCAGCGCCAGCAGACTCGGCAGCAATAATGCCTCCCGCGCCACTGCCGATTTTTCATCTGAGCTAAACCGAACGCCTTTGCGCAATAACCAGTCTCCGGGAATCACCGCCAACAACAGGTAAGCGAGCGTCGCCAGGTAGGGCCCCCGCCAGCCGTCAGCCTGGTGACCGAGCAGGGACACCAGCCACCAGCCCAACGCACCGGCCAGCAACCCCAGCCACAACCAGCTCCGGTAAACGTGGCGCAACAGCAGTAATACGGAAACAGAGATGATCAGCGCATACACCATCGCCGCCAGCACATTGCCACTGCCCGTAGAAACCAGCACAGGCACGGAATAGGCCCCGATCATCCCGATTGCGGCCAGTACCGGCCCATGCAGGCGCGCCATCCACATGGTGACGGTAGCGACAACCGCCAGCAGCGCAAAGGCGAGCCCGGGAGCAAACAAGTGATAGAGATGCACCGCAGATAGAATGGCGGCAAAAGCCGTGATCGCACCGCCCCCAGCCAGCGCGGCAAATGCGGGATGACTGCCGCCAGTTTTGCGGCGCAGGAATTCCGAGAATAGATACAGCGCACCTGCGGTCACAAGCCCCAGAGCAACCCGCACTCGCGGTCCCAGCAGCCCCTGCTCAATGCCATAGCGGGCCAGAAATATCCCGGCCAGTGCCACACAGGCCCCGCCGAGCCATACCATCCAGTTTTCCTGGATGCGCGACCAGAGCGGAAATGAGGCTTTCTTCGGGTGATCCCCAGCCACCGGAGCACGTTGCGGTACGGCTTCCGGTTTGATTGATGGCCCCGGCTCAGTATCCAGTGCCGGGGGAACCGCCGCCTCTCTGTGAACGGCAGTGACCTCCGGCCTCTCAACCGAACTGGCTCGCTGCGGAGCCTGGTACTCAGGCGTACCAGCACCCGCCAGGTCGCCGCGCAATTGATGCAGCTCCGCGCGCAGACGCCGCACCTCAAAATAAGACACCAGCCCCAACAGCGACCCGCTGATCATCAGGAGCAGCACCAGCAATCCGAAAAAAACAAAACCGTCCATGAAATCCCTGTTAATGCACGCTGCTCATACCTGCAGCTCAATACCCGCTACCATCGAGATGGAACGGCAACTCCCAATTGCGCAGAATCGATGTCCTGATTCCGCGAATTATTCTTTGGCCCAGCGGTCCAGATTGTGCGCAATATGCGCCAGGCGCTCGAGCGGATCCTGGTTGGCCAGCAGTTCGATTCGCGCCGCGTCCTCCAGCGGCAGCAACTGCGCCAGCTGCCAGGACAGAGCCTCGGCAGAGTCCACTGGCGCAAACTTCAACGCCAGCATCGCAGCGTGCTGCTTCAACTCATTCAATACTGCCAGCAAGCCGTCACAATGCTCCGGTATCGGATGAGTGGCTTCTTGATCGAGCCACTCCACCTCCGCCATACGCAGACCGTCCTCTTCCACAAAAGTATCCAGAATGCGAAAGCGTGACTCCCCTGCCACATCAATATGCAGCAGCCCTTCCTCGCCCTGGCTCCAGTCGACGATGCGCGTATACAGGCCCAGCGGCCACACTTCAGCCGGCCCCACCTCGCGACCACTGCGGATCAACGCCACGCCAAACCCGGTATCCGATTTAAGTGATTCCGTCACCAGGCGCAGGTAGCGCTGCTCGAAAATACGCAATGGCAGTGTTACGCCGGGGAACAGCGCCATATTCAGGGGAAAAAGCGGAATAAGAGACAAAATAACGATCCAACCATGCACGGATAAGCGACAAAGATACCATTGTGTTTACCCCGCCAAGGATAACGTCACTCCGATAAAACAAAAACTCGCGCCAGCTGTTCTAGACTTCTTAGAAATGCAGTATGCGGATGTGCATTAAGAGGTATTGCTATGCGCTGGCGTAAAGGTCGCAGAAGTTCGAATGTCGAAGACCGTCGCGGCGAGGCATCGCCCGGCGGTGGTTTGGGTGGTCTCGGCAACCTGTTGGCCATCGCGCCCTTCCTGCTGCGCAGCAAGCGGGGCTGGCTGATCCTCCTGGTTCTAGGCGCGCTCTATTATTTCGGCAGCAACATGTTTAGCGGTACCACGCATACCGGGCCACCGACCGTGGGGCCCGATGGTCAGGTACAGCCGTCGGACGCCGCCAGCGATGAACTCGCGCAATTTGTCGCCGTGGTGCTGGCCGATACCGAAGACACCTGGGGCAAACTGTTCCAACAGGCCGGCTCTCAATACACCACCCCCAAGCTGGTGCTCTACAACGATGCCGTGCGCTCTGCCTGCGGCCTCAGCTCCGCTGCGGTCGGCCCGTTTTACTGCCCCGGCGACCAGAGGGTATACCTCGACCTCGGCTTCCTGAACGAACTGAAAAAACTCGGAGCGCCCGGTGACTTCGCCTTCGCCTATGTGATCGCCCACGAAGTCGGCCACCATGTCCAGAACCTGATGGGGATATCGGATAAAGTCCAGCGGGCGCGGATGCAGTCCGACAAGGTCACCTCCAACCGGCTGTCTGTGATGCTGGAATTACAGGCAGACTGCTACGCCGGCGTATGGGCGTTTTACGCACACAGAGACCGCAATATGCTGGAGCCGGGTGATATCGAAGAGGGTTTGCGGGCCGCCGCCGCTGTCGGTGACGACCAACTGCTGCGCCGCTCCGGCCGTGCCGTTTCACCGGATGCCTTTACCCACGGCAGCGCGGAGCAGAGGGCCTACTGGTTCCAGCGCGGCTTTACCAGCGGCGACGTGAACCAGTGCAATACTTTTGCTGCACTGTCCGGTCAATAAACTGGCCGTGACGCGCCTTAGCCACTAAGCTGTCGCCCACATTGATGAACTAACCAGGGAGAATCCCGTGCCTAGAGCAACAGCCCGACACATTCTTGTTGAGAGTGAAGCCCAGTGTGAAGATCTGAAAAAGCAGATCGAAGGCGGAGCCGATTTCGGCAAAATTGCCCAGCAATATTCCAAGTGCCCTTCCGGCCGCAGCGGCGGCGACCTGGGCGAATTCGGCCAGGGCCAGATGGTCCCGGAATTCGACAAGGTCGTATTCGGTGGTGAGCTGAACAAAGTACACGGCCCGGTGAAAACCCAGTTCGGTTACCACCTGTTGGAAGTCACCAGCCGCACAGACTGATCTCCTCCTTTTGCCAAAGCCCAAAAACCTCCAAGCAGGTCGGGTGGCGGCAAATCACTGCGGCTGGTCTTTCGAAACCGCTGTGAATACTTCCCTGTACGCTCTGTCGCAAACATCCCTGTTTGCGACAGTTTCGAAAGACCAGCCCCAGCGCTTCGCCTTCAATTCAAACATTGGCACTCTGTCAGCATGCCCCGAGTGCGGGGTGCTTTTCGTGTGCAAAACTTTGAATTGAAGGTTCTGGTAGCGGGTGTTGGCTTGCGGGACTGTCGAAAAGAGGGACCTTTTCGACAAGCCCCCAGGGATGGGTTCACGGCGTGTCCCGCAAGCCAACACCCGCTAGCAGGACCGCCACACAACTGGCTACAAAGCCGAACTCTTAAATAGGATTGCGACGCACCTGCCAGGTCACCGGCCGCGCGTAATCGTCCACCTTGTTTTCCACCCCCAGCAACATCGCAAACAGTGCCATACGCACCAGCAGACCGTTGTCGGTCTGGCGGAAAATCGCCAGGCTCGGGTGTTCGTTGAGGTCCGGGTCCAGCTCGTTGGCTTCCGCGCGGGAATCGCGGGGCAGCGGGTGCATGATCACGGTATTGGGTTCCGCATGGCGGGTGAAGATATCGCGGTTCAGGCGGAAACGGCCGCGGTAGCGATCCGCCTCTTCCTGGGAGGCAAAGCGCTCTTCCTGAATGCGGGTGGAATAAACGATATCCACATGCTTGATCGACTGTTCCAGCTGGTCGGAAATTGTCACCTCGTGGCCTGCCGCGCGCAGCTGCTCGATCACCCTTTCCGGCATCGCCAGCTCTTCCGGAGAAACGAAAACCAACTGCACTTTCTTGAACAGGCACAGCAGTTTGCACAGCGAGTGCACCGTACGCCCGTATTTCAGGTCGCCGATCATCGCAATACGGAAGTTGTCCAGCGAGCGACCTTTGCCTTCCAGCTCCTTGCGGATGGTATACAGGTCCAGCAGCGCCTGAGTCGGGTGCTCGTTGGCGCCGTCGCCACCATTTACTACCGGAACCCGGCTGGCCGCCGCAAACTCCGCCACCGAACCCGCCTGCGGGTGGCGCATACAGATCACATCCGAATAACCGGACAACACCCGCGCGGTATCGTAAAGGGATTCGCCCTTGGCCATGGCACTGGCAGAGATACCCACAGTTTCGCGCACCGTGCCACCCAACAGGTTAAACGCACAACCGAAACTCACCCGCGTACGGGTACTGGGTTCCAGAAACATATTGCCGAGGATGGCCCCCTCCAGCACGCGGGTTACCTTCTCGCGGCGGGCATAGGGGACCATGGTGTCTGCCACGGAAAAAATACGGTCGATATCACCGCGTTCGAACTGGCTGACGGAAAGGATGTTGGCGCCGATAAAATCCATTGCTGCTCCAAATTAAGCACTGACTGCGCCGGGATCACCGGCTGCATTACCGGGCGCGTATTCTACGCGGGAGCAGGCCCTTGGAACAGAACATTAGGGCCTTAGTCACCACCTCGTAGGAGCCTGCTTGCAGGCGAACCGTTCACCGCACGAATCTTCGCCTGCAAGCAGGCTCCTACGAAGCGCGATTAACCCAGCAGCGAATCGCCCCAGGCTTCCAACTGATCCAACAGATCATTGCGCTCCGGAAACTCTTCCCGCAACCGCGCAATCTCCTCGAAGTAAGACTCCATGGTAATACTCGCCCCGAATGCCGGATCGGTCAGGCGCTGGTAGCGCCACTCTTCCCAACGCTGCTGCTCCGCCTCGCTGAGAGTTTCGGGATAATTTCTCGCCCGTAGGCGAAAGAGTAGCTCCGGCAGGCGCGAATCGGAAAACGGTACCTCACCGGCCAGCGCTTCCGGGCCGCGACTCGCCAGTGCGCGGTGCAGCTGACGGCACAGATCGCGGTCCGCATCGTTCATAAAGCCGTCGTAAAGGCGAGCCTCCACATCCCGCGCCGGAAAGTCGCCGTCCAGGAAAACCTGATGCAATTTCTGCGTCAGATCCAGCTCGCGCAGGCGCTGCCAGCTTGCCACACAGACCGCCTTGTCGATCCCCAGCTGCGCCGCGCGGGCGTCGTCGAGCATCTTGGCCGGCGCCAGTACCGGGCAGCGGTTCATGTGGATAAGTTTCAGGCCCGCCGGCAATTCGCCCTCACCCAGTTTGTCGCGGGCGGTATACAGCCGCTCCCGCAGCGCCTCCGGATCCAGATCGATGATCGGCTGCGGGTCCATGGCCAGATTCGCGCAGATCACCGCGTTGCGATTGACGGGGTGCATAGCCAGTGGAAGCACAAAGGTAAGGTGCCCCTGAGCCGCCGACACCTTGCCGGATACGTGCAGCAATGGCTGGCGGGCCTGCGGATCGAGCAATTTGGCGACTGCCTGCTTGCGGCGCAGGTTGTACACGTAGTCGTAGAGACGCGGCTGCTTTTCCCGAATCAGCTTGGCCATATCAATGGTGGCGCGCACATCCGACAGCGCATCGTGCGCCCCCTCGTGGCTGATACCGTTGGCCGCTGTGAGCTCTTCGAGGCGGAATGACGGCACTTTTTCACCATTGGCCGCTACGCGCTCTGGCCACTGGATCCCTTCCGGGCGCAATGCATAGGTCAGGCGCACCATATCGATGATATCCCAGCGGCTGTTGCCGGAACGCCACTCGCGCTCGTAGGGATCGAGGAGGTTGCGGTACAGGGTGTGGCGGGTGACCTCGTCATCGAAGCGCAGACTGTTATACCCCACCCCACAGGTCCCCGGTGCACCCAGCTCTTCAAGGATTCGACGGATAAAATCGATCTCCGGCAGGCCTTCTGCCAGCGCCGTCTGCGGGGCGAGGCCCGTCACCAGGCTGGCCATCGGCTGAGGCAGACAATCGCTGGTCGGTTTGCTGTAAATCATCAGCGGTTCACCAACGATATTCAGGTCTTCATCGGTGCGGATGCCGGCAAACTGGGAGGGCTTGTCTGCGCCGGGATCCGTCCCCCAGGTCTCGTAGTCGTGCCAGTAAAGAGTGGTTGCCATGGAGCCTCCGTGAAAATTTGGGCCACATATTAACGCAATTGATGCCTGAGCTTCGTGGGCATCAATTTCATTCCGATCAAATTTCGTTTAAATTCCCGCCCCCAGCTCACGAGTTACCCGGATTCGACCGCAGCTGGAACACACTAAGGATCAAAATACGAACAAAAGGGACTACGCACTTGAAAAAGTTTGCCTGCACGATATTGCTTTTACTATCACCATTTGCAACCGCCAACGAACAGGGATACAACCCCTTCTACCTCAAACTTGGCTACGGCAGCACTGATTTCGACAGCGAATCTTTCATTGGGTATGAGGCCGACTCAGCCAATGGCTATAGCCTGACCTTGGGATTTCAAACGAACCGCTTCCTGGCACTGGAAAGCAGCTTTGTAAGCCTGGGGGAATTACCGTTCTCCTACGCCTATGAGTACAGCTATGGTGAACCCGAGTGGGACGACTATCGCGTTGAGAGCTCCTATGCAGGCAGTGGTAACCGCTCCTGGAACACCCGAACCATTGGCGCGACACTGTCGACCGATGTCTACCGCAGATTTTCCGCCGGACTCCGCTTCGGTTACCACAAGTGGGAGTCGCAATCCGACGTAACCCAGAGCGGTACCTATTCGGAATATGAATGGAACCCGGCGACAGATTCCTACGAATTGTCTTATTCAGATGACTACAACTACGAATTCAGCTACGGCAATAGTGGTGACGGCGGCTACTACGGCATAACACTTGGCCTCAACACCGGTAACTGGATCTTCAGCGCCGACTACACCGTCTACGAAATGGACCGAGGCGACCCCGCTATGGGCAGTGTGTCCGTGGGCTTCAGGATCTAAGCTCCCTCGCCAAAGTGGCGGCGAAAAAACGCTTGCCACCATCTATCCAGGCCAACCTGCTCGCTTCCGGGTTGGCCCAAGCTCCGGCCACTGGACGATAGCTGCCGGTTGCAATGCCCCCAGCGCACATTAAAATCCCGCGTTCTCTATTATTCCTCCAGTGATTTTCTCCCCGGACGATTCTTACTCTATGAACATTCGCCAACAGCTGAACGACATCTTCCAGGCCGCCATGATTGCCGCCGGTATCCCCGCAGACTGCAGCCCGGCAGTAGCCCCGGCCAAGAAGGCCGGTTTCGGTGACTACCAGGCCAACGGTGCCATGGCTGCCGCCAAGAAAGTGGGCACCAACCCCCGCGAACTGGCGGCGAAGATCGTCGATAACCTGGATAAAGGCGAGATGATCGAAAAGGTGGAAATTGCCGGTCCCGGCTTTATCAACATCCACCTGAGCGAAGCCTGGCTGGGCAAAACCCTGGCGGCGGCCCGCACCGATGAGCACCTGAACGTCGAACAGGTCACCGACCCCCAGACCGTGGTACTGGACTACTCCGCCCCCAACCTCGCCAAAGAGATGCACGTGGGCCACCTGCGCTCCACCATCATCGGCGATGCGCTGGCGCGTTTGCTGGAATTCCAGGGACATACCGTCATCCGTCAGAACCATATGGGCGACTGGGGCACCCAGTTCGGCATGCTGCTGGCACACCTGTCAGACCAGATGGAAAAGCAGGACGCCGAGGTGGCACTGGCAGACCTCGAGCAGTTCTACCGTGAAGCCAAGATCCGCTTCGATGAGGAAGAGGGTTTCGCCGACCGCGCCCGCGAATACGTGGTGAAGCTGCAGGGCGGCGACCCCGAATGCCTGAAACTGTGGAAGCAGTTTATCGACATCTCCATCAGCCACAGCGAAGAAATTTACGAAAAACTGAACGTCACCCTGACGCGCAGCGACGTCTACGGCGAGAGCCGCTACAACGACGACCTGCCGGTACTGGTGCAGGAGCTACTCGACCGCGGTATCGCGGTGGAAGACCAGGGTGCAGTCGTGGTGTTCCTCGAGGAGATGGCCGATAAAGAAGGCAACCCCAGCCCGATGATCATCCGCAAGCGAGGCGGCGGCTATCTCTATGCCACCACCGACCTCGCCGCGATCCGCTACCGCGCCAACCAGCTGAAAGCAGACCGTATCCTGATCGTGGTGGATGCTCGCCAGTCCCTGCACCTGCAACAGGCGTTTACCGCTGCACGCAAAGCCAGCTTCCTGCCCGAATCAGTGACACTCGAGCACTGCGCCTTTGGCACCATGATGGGTGAAGACGGCAAGCCGTTCAAAACCCGTACCGGCGGCACCGTGAAACTGGCGGCACTGCTGGACGAAGCGGTAGAGCGTGCCACCGCACTGGTCGCGGCAAAGAACCCGGAGCTCAGCCAGGAACAGCAGGCCGAGATCGGCCGCGTGGTAGGTATCGGCGCGGTGAAATACGCGGACCTGAGCAAAACCCGCACCAACGATTACGTGTTCAACTGGGACTCGATGCTGGCCTTCGAGGGCAACACTGCACCTTACCTGCAGTACGCCTATACCCGTGTGCGCAGCATCTTCCGCCGCGCCGGTATCGATCCGTCCGCACTGACTGGCACTATCGAACTGGGCACCGACGCCGAGCGCGCGCTGGCGATCAAACTCAACCAGTTTGGTGAAGTGCTGGACCAGGTGGCAAAAGACACCTTCCCGCACGTGCTGTGTACATACCTGTACGACCTGGCCAGCGCCTACATGGCATTCTACGAAGCCTGCCCGGTGCTGAAGGAAGGCGTAACCGAAGAGCAGAAGCAGAGCCGCCTGCAACTGTGCGATATGGTTGCCCGCACCCTGTCTACTGGCCTTGGTCTGCTCGGAATCGAAGTACTGGAGCAGATGTAAGCCAGGCCATGCGTGTACTCGTCACCGGCGCATCGGGTCTGCTGGGCCGCAGCGTGCTTGCCCACCTGCAACAGCAAACGGATATCCAGGCTACCGGCACCGCCTTCAGCCGCGCCGGTGGCCACCTTATCGCCCTGGATCTGACCGCCCCGGAACAGGTCCAGGCGGTGCTCGACAAGGTGCAACCGCAGGTGGTTATCCACTGCGCCGCGGAGCGCTGGCCGGACCGCTGTGCCCAGCAACCTGAGGATGCCTGGGCGCTCAACGTGGACAGTACCCGCGCGCTCGCAGAAGCCTGTACTACCCGCCGTGCACAGCTCGCCTACATTTCTACCGACTATGTGTTTGACGGCCAGAACGCGCCCTACAGGCACGATGCCCCCACCAACCCGGTCAATTTTTACGGCCGTAGCAAGCTCGCTGGCGAGCAGGTGGTGCTGGAAAGCGGGAATCACTGGGTGTTGCGCCTGCCCTGGCTGTTCGGCCCTACGGGCAATTTGCATGAATCCGGTGTCACCGCACTGCTGGAGACTGTGGCGAACAAATCCCCGGCCAAAATTGATGACTGGGCGATCCGGTTCCCCACTAGCGTAGAAGAAGTGGCTGACGTATTGCGCCAGTGCCTGACACACATCGCTGCAGGTGCTGCGTATAACGGTATTTACCAGTGGAGTGGCAGCACGGCGGCAACCCGCTACCAGCTTGCCTTGATGGTGGGCGAAATCGCGAGCCTCGACACCGATCATCTGCTGCCAGACAGCAACCCCGCCATGGCCGAGCCTCGTCCCTACAACTGCCAGCTGGATACCTCACGTTTGCGCGACCAGGGTATCAATGTGCAAGAACCTCTGCGCACACAACTCGCACGTACGCTCGCGCCGTTTCTCTAATTGGCTTAGTGAAATATGAGAGGCGAGTGCCATCGGCACTCGAAATGATCGCTCTAAAGCAACCGGGGAAGTGATCAGCCGGCTTCGCTCGCCAGGGCCTGCTGTAAAACCTGCTGCGCCATCACCATATCCGCATCGCGGATCAACCAGAGTTCCGAGTGCCAGTCCAGCGAACCGCCATCCGGCTGCTGTGATTCCACACGGGTTTTCTGGGTGAGTACGGAGTAGCCTGCGGACTCCAGCAAATTGCGCAAATAACTGCCCAGCAATTGATCGTTCGTTGAATAAATTTTTCTCGCCATACTGCGATTGGTCATTGTTTCCAAATCGGCTTGTGGCCGACGTTCCAGACACTGGCTGCGGGGTGTTTGGCGCCGCAATATTTAGCGACCGCCCTCAAAGCCACATCTTGCTTCCGTAGCCGCTCGGAATGGGTCACATCCACCACGGGCAATTTCGGAAGAAGGTAACTTTAAAGATAGTTCAGAGGTCAGCGCCCATCGGCCATACAGACACGCGCAAGAAGAGAGATACGCCAATCATCTCGGTTGACTGGAAATGAGTTCCAGCGTCGCAACATTTTGCGCGCCTTTTATTTTCGAGGGTTTGAGTGAAGGCTCCGTGACGGAAAGCTCTGCGCCTTCTGGCAGATCATTGGAAAACAGCTGGTACTTGTTCTTGCCATTGCGCTTGGCGTGATACATCGCCATGTCGGCTTTTTGCAAAATCGACTCCAGAGTATCGCCCCGCTCATCGATTCCCACCACACCCACGCTCATGGTAACCGCAACCATGTGATCGAAAATTTTCACCGGCTGCGCCACGGTCTTGAGCATCTTTTCGGCCAGGGCACGATAAGCATCTGTCTCTGACAGGTCGCGTACAAATACACAAAATTCGTCGCCCCCAAGGCGGGCCACAATATCTCCACAGCGCATCACACTCAGCAACCGTCGAGCGAGCACGCACAGTAGTTCATCACCACCCTGGTGCCCGAGGGTATCATTCACCTGCTTGAAGTCGTCCAGGTCGATAAAGAACAGGTACCCCTGCTCCCGCTGGCCGGACACTGCCCGCCGCTGCAGATTCAGATAGTGCTCCAATTGTTCCAGCAGGCTGTAGCGGTTATCCAATCCGGTCAGGCTGTCGTGCATGGCAATCTGCTCAAGCTGGGCCGTCTTGCGGCTTACCATGTCGTTCATATCTTCCAGCTGGTCGCACACTGTGAGCCCGGTGTTATCCAGTACATCCAGCTCATCAAACTTGTTCAGATCCTTGTGGACCGGCTGAATCAGGCGCCGGGCGTCGTCGAACCGTCCATTAGTCAGCAGCGGCAGGGCTTGCGCCAGGCGCCTCAGGCGCACGATCGGCCGCCACAGGGTACCCGCGACCGCGGCACTGAAAATCAGCGCCCCCAACACCGAAAACAGAAACAGCAGTTTTACCGAGGCGCTGATGTGCTTCGCCTCTTCCGTCACATCATCAATAAAGACAAAGTGCGCGCCCTCCCCGCCCACATCGACCGGCATCACACGGATATCGTATTCACGATTGGAGAAAGGATAGAAGCGGGAAAAGTGCAGACGCTCCAGCCCTTCCCGCTCGGCCACTTGCGCAAGCATGGGCAACAGGCGATCGCGGGATGTGAGCGCCAGCACCTCCCGGTGCCAGCCTTCCACGTAATTGGCTCCATCCGCCTGCTCGGGCTGCCGCCTACTGGAAATAATGCCGATCTCCGATCCTGTCATGGAGCGAAAACGCTCCAGCAGGTGCGACAGGGCCCGATCCACCTGCACCACATAGTCGCCGTCACTGGCTCTCACCGGCACTGCCACACTCTGCACACAGCTATGTTCGCAGTACACACGCTCCAGCGGCTGGCCCCGCAGGAGCACCTGGGCAACCTCGTCACGGGAAAGCCCGCTGTGCGGCGATCCCCAGGTAAACGTCGGCTCCGCACCACCGGAGTAGATTTTCAACGAGTGCAGGCGCCAGTTGTGTTGCAACAGCTCCCACTGCCGATTCATGACCTTGCGTAATTCATCGCGACTCGCAATCCGCCCCCGTTCGTTGTGCACCACCAGCTCGGCCAGCTGCTGAGCCTCCTGGCGCGAGTGCACCATCAGGCCGGAGATCTGGTTCTGGAAGCTGAGATAGCGGCTCTCGCGGCTCTTATCCAGCAGCGATTGCAGGCTGCCGTTACCGAGCAGTATGAAAAACAGGCACATGGCTACGACAAGCAGCAGAGAAAAAAGGCTGGCTTTGAAGCGAAGGGTGTTGAGACTGGTCAGTTGCAGCACAGCAGATTCCCGACTTCCATGGAGTTGAGTGCAATTTATTCTGTGCAGAACGTCTCTACTTCTTCTTATATCAATCTTCCGGCATCTGGCTCAGCGCCTTTCCAGATATTCCTACATCCGCTGTAAGACATACTCTGAGGCGCCGGATGGCTCCGATCTGCAATGATTTATTCGCAAAGTATGGCGAAGATCTCACAGCTCGGTGGCCGACGAGGAAAACGGCAGAATAAAATAGCGTCAAATTTGCAAAAACAGGATATGTTTCACAAAAACGTCGATCCTTCAGCATATTTTTGACCGAAACAGTACTGAATTGCCCACCATCAACGCCGTTGCTAAGATGCGCGCCGGCCGGACCCCGTGCAGCCAGTATGCGGGGCTAATTCAAATACGGGCCACTTTCGACATCGGGCCACCTTAGCAGTGGCCCTCTTTGCTATTTTTTACCGGTACTTGCTCTGACAACAGCGCACTTCTGGCAATCGCGCGCCGGCAGCACACTTTCAGTGTTTACAGGAACTCATCCACTATGACCCAGCCTTCGCTCAAGCAGTTGGAACAACGCGACGCCTTTGTCCGTCGTCACATTGGCCCGGATGCCAACCAAACCCAGGCGATGCTCGAAACTCTCGGCGTAGCGTCCCTCGACGAGCTGATCGGGAAAACCGTACCCGCGTCCATTCGCAAACTGGATGACCTGGACCTGGCCGAAGCCGTGGATGAGCAAGAGGCACTGGCCGAGCTGAAAGCCCTGGCGAGCCGCAACAAGATCTTCCGTACCTTCATTGGTATGGGCTACCACGACACCATCACCCCCAACGTGATCCTGCGCAACGTGCTGGAAAACCCCGGCTGGTACACCGCGTACACCCCTTACCAGCCGGAAATCGCCCAGGGTCGCCTGGAAGGCCTGCTGAACTTCCAGCAGATGATCATGGACCTGACCGGCATGGAACTGGCCAACGCCTCCATGCTGGACGAAGGCACGGCCGCAGCAGAAGCCATGGCGATGTGTAAGCGCCAGGTAAAGCGCAACAAATCCAATACCTTCTTCGTAGATGCCGACTGCCACCCGCAGACCATCGCCGTCGTAAAAACCCGTGCCGAGCACTTTGGTTTTGACGTACTCGTAGGCAACCCGGAAAGCGACCTGCCGGAAGACCTGTTCGGTGCCCTGTTCCAGTACCCGGGCTCCACCGGTGTGGTACGCGACCTGACCGACCTGATCGCCAAGGTGCACGAAGCCGGCGCACTGGTAACCGTAGCCGCCGACCTGATGAGCCTGGTTGCGCTGAAAGCGCCGGGTGAAATGGGTGCAGACGTGGTTGTCGGCTGCAACCAGCGCTTCGGCATTCCCATGGGCTACGGTGGCCCGCACGCCGGTTTCTTCGCCTTCCGCGAAGCCTACAAGCGCTCCGCGCCCGGCCGTATCATCGGTGTGTCCGTAGACAGCAAGGGCAAGCGTGCCCTGCGTATGGCCATGCAGACCCGCGAGCAGCACATCCGTCGTGAGAAGGCCAACTCCAACATCTGTACTTCCCAGGTACTGCTGGCGGTAATGAGTGCGTTCTACGCCATCTACCATGGCCCGCAGGGCCTGAAGACCATCGCTGCGCGTATCCAGCGACTGGCCGACATTCTGGCAACCGGCCTGAAAGAAAAAGGCCTGAGCCTGACTCACGACAGCTGGTTCGACACCCTGACCGTTTCCGTGGGCGACAAACAGTCCGCCATTTTTGACTGCGCCATCAAGGCTGAAATCAACCTGCGCAAAGTCGGCAGCGACGCGCTGGGTATCAGCCTGAACGAAACCACCTCACTGCACGATGTATCCGAACTGCTGGATATCTTCGTCGGTGGCGATAACGGCCTGGACCTGAACAAGATCGATAGCGAACTGGCCGCGAACGGCCCGGCTGGTGTACCAGCTGACCTGCAGCGCTCCAGCGACTTCCTGACTCACCCGGTGTTCAACACGCATCACTCGGAAACCGAGATGCTGCGCTACCTGAAGACCCTGGAGTCCAAGGACATCGCCCTCAACCACTCCATGATCCCGCTGGGCTCATGCACCATGAAGCTGAACGCCACCGCAGAAATGATCCCGGTGACCTGGCCGGAGTTCGGCAAGCTGCACCCGTTCGCGCCGTCCGATCAGGCCGAAGGCTACCGCGAGATGTTCCGTCAGCTGGAGCAGATGCTGGCCGCCTGTACCGGTTACGACGCCGTCAGCCTGCAGCCGAACGCCGGCTCCCAGGGCGAGTACGCCGGTCTGGTTGCGATCAAGAAGTACCTGGAAGCCAAGGGCGAAACCCAGCGCGACATCTGCCTGATCCCGGCCTCTGCGCACGGCACCAACCCGGCTTCCGCGATGATGGTCAGCATGAAGGTGGTCGTGGTTGCCTGTGACAACAAGGGCAACGTCGACGTCGCCGACCTGAAAGCGAAGATCGAAGAGCACGGCGATCGCATTGCCGCGCTGATGGTTACCTACCCGTCCACCCACGGTGTGTTCGAGGAAGGCATCCGCGAGATCTGCGAACTTATCCACAACGCCGGTGGCCAGGTGTACATCGACGGCGCCAACATGAACGCGCTGATCGGCGTGGCCGCACCGGGCAAGTTCGGTGGTGACGTATCCCACCTGAACCTGCACAAAACCTTCTGTATCCCGCACGGTGGCGGCGGCCCCGGCATGGGCCCGATCGCCGTAGGCGAACACCTGAAGCCCTACCTGGCCGGCCACCCGGTAACCGAGGTGCCGGGCAATGATCCGGTGAACGGCACCATCTCCGCAGCACCCTGGGGCTCTGCCAGCATCCTGCCGATCAGCTGGATGTACATCCGCATGATGGGTAAAGCGGGCATGAAGCTGGCTACTGAGACCGCGATCCTGAACGCCAACTATGTGGCCAGGAAACTGAGCGCGCACTACCCGCTGCTGTATACCGGCACCAACGGTTTTGTTGCGCACGAGTGTCTGATCGACCTGCGCCCGCTGAAGGAAGTGAGCGGCATCACCGAGGAAGACATTGCCAAGCGCCTGATGGACTTCGGTTTCCACGCGCCCACCATGTCCTTCCCGGTCGCCGGCACCCTGATGATCGAGCCGACCGAATCCGAAGCCCAGGAAGAGCTGGATCGTTTCGTGGAAGCCATGGCGATCATTCGCCAGGAAGCGGAAGACGTGGCGAGCGGCAAGTACACCGCGGAAGACAACCCGCTGCACAACGCGCCGCACACCCAGGACGACATCATGGCGGACGAGTGGACCCACGCGTACAGCCGCGAAGTGGCCGGTCGCCCGGCACACTGGCTGAAGCACCACAAGGTGTGGCCGGCGTCCAACCGTATCGACAACGTCTACGGTGACCGCAACCTGATCTGCTCCTGCCCGCCGGTAGAGAGCTACATGGACTAAACGTCCGAAATAAAAAACCGGAGCAATGGCTCCGGTTTTTTTTGCTCCGAAATACCCTTCGTAGGAGCCTGCTTGCAGGCGAACCCCTCCAGGCCTCGCATAAATTCGCCAGCAAGCAGGCTCCTACAACCTAGATTCCCGCATACGCGGGAATGACATGAAGCCGCGTCATCCCGGCCTCGAGCCGGGACCCAGCCACTCCGGATCCTCAGCAGCCCACAATCTGGATTCCCGCTTTCGCGGGAATGACGTGAAGCCGCTACCGTCATCCCGGCCTTGAGCCGGGATCCAGCCATTCCGGATCCTCAGCAGCCCACAATCTGGATTCCCGCTTTCGCGGGAATGACGTGAAGCCACTACCGTCATCCCGGCCTTGAGCCGGGATCCAGCCACTCCGGATCCGCAGCAGCCCACAATCTGGATT
>NZ_JAIVKK010000003.1 GCF_020524005.1 Microbulbifer aggregans
TTCCCGCTTTCGCGGGAATGACGTGAAGCCGCTACCGTCATCCCGGCCTTGAGCCGGGATCCAGCCACTCCGGATCCTCAGCAGCCCACAATCTGGATTCCCGCTTTCGCGGGAATGACGTGAAGCCGCTACCGTCATCCCGGCCTTGAGCCGGGATCCAGCCACTCCGGATCCTCAGCAGCCCACAATCTGGATTCCCGCTTTCGCGGGAATGACGATGGGTTCTTATATTGGGGTTTAGCTCGCAAGTACCGGCTGGCTGCGGTGCCAGCGGGCAACGCCGATTGCGAGCACGAGCACACACAGCGCGATAACTCCCGCGAAAACTTCTACCATTGCCTCGCTCACAGATCCAGCCCAACCTGCCGCAGGCATAACACCGGTCATTTTGTAGCTGCCCGCCGCCATCCCGGTGTAATGCATACCGCACACAGCCACGCCCATCACCAGCGCACTGAGGAGTTTTCGCCCGTTGCCCTGCATATTGAACGCCATCCACAACGCCGCAAACGAAGCCACCACCGCGATAATTACCGAGATAATAATAATGTTCAGGTTGTAGCTGACTTCCGCCGGCATCAGCATCGATGCCATACCGAAATAGTGCATACCGGCCACACCCGCGCCCATAAAGACCGAAGCCGGCAGCAGGCGGTCAATGCTGAACCGTCCCGAACCACAGATCGCCATCCCCGTCGTACAGGCAGCGACCGCAACCGCCAGCGACACCAGCGTACCCCACACATCGTAGGCCATTTTCATATCGGTCTTCAGCGCCAGCATGCCCACGAAGTGCATGGACCAGATAGCGCCAATTCCCAGAGCCGCCCCGGCGGACACAATCGCCACACGCCGCTGTGCCCGGGTTGCCGCTGTGGGAATTGCGGTCACCAGTTGCAGCGCGGCAAACGAGCCCATGACAGAGATGACGTACGAGAGGAAGACAATCGCGGGATTGTATTGAGAAAGCATGGGATATTTTCCAGAGAAACAAACAGAGAGAAAGTAAGAAGAAAGCAGCCCTTGGGGCACTTAATTCTGGATACGCATCAAAATGCGAAATAGATCACACGATGAGTTCTGATTGCAACAGGAAAAGGGGGAAGCACACGGCTTACCGCATTGAGCATGAAAGATTACTGGCGTACTGCGGCATCCCGACACTCGCCCCGCACTTCACCGCCCATCTGCGAAACCACACGATCAATCATGGAGTAACCATAGGGCCCCCCAACACTCCAAAACGAGATTGGTTTAGCCTTTTAAAATTGTTTGATATAGATCTTTTAGGATGCAAGGGAAGGCCGCTAAAAGTCGTCTGAACGGATTACTTTTAGCGGCATTTACAATTACTGCCAGGCCATCTGTATAGCCTCAGCTACCAGAGCCTGCTGTTCACCGTCCAACACTATTGTTCCACTTTCCGGCACACCAATAGCGGTCATAGTGTCAGCTAAGCTCTCAATTGAATTGAAATCCAACAACGCTCCAGACTCGGTTGAAATCACTTCAATTCGATTTTCAAGCGACTGCCAGTTCACAATCTGGACTTTCTCCGACCCGGCAAGCAAGTAGATATCAAGGTGATTGCCATTTTTGACGACCCAAATGTCATCAGATGTAATAGCACCCTCAAAATACAGGGTATCGCCGTCACTGGAGCCGGAATCGCGAATGGAGTCGACACCATCGCCGCGCGCAAAGATATAGATATCCCCACCACCGTTGCCGAATAGGGTATCGGTACCCTCTCCGCCGCGAATCGTATCGCTGCCGGATGAGCCTTTAACTGTATCGTTGCCTTTCGACGCATCAATTTCAGCAATACCCACGAGCTCAGTAGAAGAGAAGTCCAGCACGTTATTGCCTGTACTTCCCTGAACAATATCGGTACCACCATTACCGTTGATTAATTCAACCGTATTGACTCCGGAATAAGCAGCGAGACGTATCAAATCATTGCCGATGGTTCCTCGTACCTCATCGGAACCATCGCCACCTGCGTAGCGGTCATAGCCCGTATCGCCTGCGGTCACTACAAATACATCATCTCCACCTTCGCCATACAGGTTATCACTCCCTGCACCACCTTCGATGGTGTCGTCTCCAGAAGTGCCGTAAACCGTATCGTTACCAGACTGGGCATTGATACGCACAATGTTTATCAACGATGCATTGCGGAAATCCAACGTGTTGTTCGCGCTGCTACCCAGGATTTGGTCACTACCACCATTTCCGTCAACTACCTCCACGGTGTTATCACCTGAGAAAACGGTAAAACGGAATTCATCATCACCACTCGAGCCTTGTAGGGTATCTGTACCCTCGCCGCCTTGGTAACGGTCATGGCCGGTATCCCCTGGCGTATGGATAAATACGTCATCACCTGCATTGCCGTGAACGCTATCACTACCCAACCCGCCAATGATGACATCGGCGGCTGCCGTGCCATAAACCGTATCATTCCCTGCGGCGGCATCAATCTGGGAAATATTCAGCAGTGTCGCTTCGGAGAAATCCAAAACATTGTTGCTGTCATTGGAAAGAATCCGGTTAACACCAGCTTTCCCGTCAATCTGCTCCACAGTGTAGGCACCGTTAAATACAGCAAAGATCAGGTCATCATCGGCATCGGTTCCTACGATTTGGTCAAACCCATTGCCACCAATGTAGCGATCACTGCCGGGATCACCTGCGGTAATCAAGAAAGTATCGTCACCATCGCCGCCGTCGACGTAGTCGCTTCCCATGCCTCCGATAATGGTGTCAGCCGCACTGGTTCCGTATACCGTGTCGTTCCCGCCCGCGGCATCTATCGAAACGATTCCGATGAGCTGAGTATTGGAGAAATCCAGAGTGTTATTGGTATCCGTTCCCAGTATGCGGTCTTCGCCTCCGTACCCATCAATGATTTCTACCGATGCCTCACCGGCGAATGCCGAGAAGCGGAACTCATCATTGCCAGGTGTGCCTTGCAGGGTGTCTGTTCCTGCACCGCCTCGATATTGGTCAAACCCGGTATCACCCTCGGTGAGTTTGAAGAGATCGTCACCCGCTTCACCGTATACGATGTCGCTGCCAGCACCGCCCAGAATGACATCCGCCAGCTCAGACCCATAGACGGTGTCATTGCCATCACCCGCGTTAATCAGTGCGATATTGACCAGTTCGGTGCCACGGAAATCGAGTACGTTATTGCTGGCGGTACCGGAAATAATATTGAGGCCAGCTGCACCATCGATTTTTTCTACCTGAGCGTCGCCCCTGAAAACACTAAAGATCAAGGTGTCATCGGCGTCAGAGCCAATCAATGTATCGTAGCCGTCGCCACCTTCTATTCGATCGGCACCAGTATCGCCCTCAGTAACAATAAAGATATCGTCACCGCCATTGCCATACAGGTAATCGGAACCGTTACCACCGATAATACGATCTGCATTGTCAGTGCCATACGCTGTATCGTTCCCGTCGCCCATATCGATTTCCTGGATATTGAGCAACTGGGTTTCACTGAAGTCGAACACATTGTTCGTACTGGATGCGACCAAACGGTTAATACCCGCCCCACCGTCAATGATCTCTACGCGGCTATTACCCCGGAATACACTCAACCTGATATCGTCGTTTGCATCCGTACCCAGCAGGCGGTCTACACCATCCCCACCGTCATAGTGATCAAAGCCGGTGTCACCCTCGGTTATGTGGAAAGTATCGGCCCCGCCATTGCCGTAAAGGAGGTCAGAGCCCAGGCCGCCAATGATCACATCGGGCGACGCTGACCCCTTAACCGTGTCATTGCCAGCACCTGCATCAATCAAATCAATCGATATCAGCTGGGTTTCTGAGAAATCGAGTACGTTGTTGGTAGAACTACCCAGGATCTGGTTCATTCCGCCATCACCATCGATAACCTCTACCCGGGCAATACCATTAAACACACTGAATTGGATCGTATCGTCTGCGGGAGTACCGACTATCCAGTCTTCGCCTTCACCACCTTCATAGCGATCAAAGCCTGTATCTCCGGCAGTTAGAGGGAAACGGTCGTCACCGGCCTCACCGTAGAGCCGGTCACTGCCCATTCCGCCGACGATCGTATCGGCAGAACTGGAACCATAGATACTGTCATTGCCTGCACCACCCGCGATACGGGCAATATTGATCAGGCTCACACCACGGAAATCAAGCGTGTTGTTGGTATCCGAACCCTGAATCAGATTGACTCCGGCACCACCATCAATGGCCTCGACCCGTGCATCGCCGTTAAAGACACTGAAGCGGAACCAGTCATCGCCATCACCACCAATGACCTGGTCAAAGCCCGCGCCGCCTTCAACCCGATCGAAGCCTGCGTCATTGCCTTCGATAACGAATATATCGTCGCCCGCATTGCCATAGAGACGATCACTGCCTTTATTACCGATAATCTTATCGTTCGATGAACTACCGTATACGGTGTCATTACCACCGAGAGCATCGATAAACGCGATATTCAGCAACTCGGTATTTGAAAAGTCCAATACGTTGTTTGCACTGGTGCCGTAAATCGCATTAAAGCCACCACTGCCGTCAATACGCTCCACCGTGGCCGCGCCGGTAAATACACTCAGGCGTATGGCATCATCGCTGCCACCGCCCAGTATCTGGTCAAAACCATCGCCGCCTTCAATACGGTCCGCATGGCCATCATTACCTTCAATGACAAACGTATCGTTGCCGCCTTCGCCATACAGTTTATCGGCGCCTGCGCCACCAATAACGACGTCATCGCCTTCGCCTGCGAAGATCGTATCGTTACCCGCTTTGCCATCAATGATGTCGGCACCATCACTGCCTTGCAGATTGTTGTTACCAGAGTCGCCTTCAACATTGACCAGTGAATCGCCCGGCTGAATTGCCCAAACAAACTTGGAGAAATCGATCACTTGAGATGCCGGATGGCGGATCACCAAGACCTCATCACCAGGCACCGTGGCATCAGCGCCTATATTCTGGAATGTTTGAGTGACGCCACTGATTACGCTGGCAGAATAGTTCAGGTCCGGGGATTCCAGCAGTGTAAGAGTCGCACTCGCAGACACCAGCCCACTGCCGTTATTGGTTAAACCTGTACGGTAGTGGGAATCCACTTCCTCGCCACCCGCTACGGACACTTCCTGCTCAAGCGTGTACTGGCAAATAAAGAGCGTCTGTCCGGGAGCTTCGCTATCAGCGTTGATCAACTCAATGCTATCCAGCAAATAACCACTGTACGCGGTATCGGCGCTCTGGGCCGGCTGGAACACCAGGTTGAACGGGCGATTGCCATCTACCTCACAGTCATCAACACCTTGTATTTGAATGGTCTGGGGGGTGTCCCAGTTGTCGGCGGTAAACTGTAGATAGTTTTCACCTAACAAACGCGCTTCACTGCTGTCTGACACCGACACATTCAGAGTCAGGCTGGTGCCCGTCTGTAATGGCTGGTCCAGCACCACATTTACCGCTGCGATTACTGTTCCGGCCTCATCCGTCAACAGATCCGTCTGCGGCGTGGCGGTAATACGCTTGGTCTGCGATGGCACTACTATATTGCAGCAGCCGTCCGCCACGACCGTGCTGTCTTCATCGGAAATTTCCAGCTGCAATGTGTAGTTGCCCGGCATCAGGCCGGATGCATCCCAGCGGTACTGATCACCAGCGCCATCAGCATCTTCCGCAATATCGGCCGCAATCAACGTGCGTCCACTACCTTCGTACAGGTAGTAAATGGAGATGGTGGCACTGCTGTCTGGGTCAGTGTCTTGCCATTGAATCAGGATTTCCGGCTCGGCCAGTGTAATTTGGCTGTCGGGCAGGATCAGGGCGATTGTGGGCGCATCGTTCACACCGTTTTCGTTGACCGCAAACGAATTCACTTCACTCCAGTCGCTAACGCCACCTTTGCCGTCGTTCGCACTCGCACGCCAGTAATAATGGGTGTTGTCATCAAGATCAAAGCCCGGTGTCCATTGGGTTCCGGCCTGAAGCTGGCTGGCGACCAGCAGCGTCAGTGCGGCATCGGAGTAGATCTCGAACTGGTATTGCACCGCATCCCCGTCCGGATCCACGACTGGATTGACCTCGAACAATGGGCGTAGCGACTCGACCACCGCACTGGCACCGGGATTGTGCAAGGTGGGTACTGGCGGTGCCGTGTTGTCTGCATCCACGCTGAAACTGGCTGTTACCCAGTCGCTCTCCACCGCACCATCACTGACCTTCACCCGCCAATAGTAGGTGGTGTCTTCCAGCAGGCCGTCAACGGTCCACGAGGTTTCCTGTGCCGCTTCAGTAATGGCCCCCGAAGCACGTTTTTTCGCACTGTCAAAGCTCGACAGGCTATCCACTTCAAAATAATAAGTAAGAGGTTGCTGCTCCGGGTCTACGCCATTGCGCACCCGCAACGCCACACCGTTGTTCGGCAACCAATCCTGCAGTGCGCCAGTTGGCGCAAGAATCGTGGGCGCTAGGGGTTTGTTATTTTCTGTGCTGACCAGAAAGGTGCCCGGTGCGCTATCGGTACGCACGCCGTGCTCATCCTGTACCCAGGCGTTCCAGACATAGGCATTGTCTTCCGCAAGCGGGTTTGGCACCTGCCACTTGGTCTGGAAGTTGCCGCCAGGCAACAGGCCGGAAACCTGGGCGATGGGGTTTTCCAGATCGGACTCGTGAAACAGGTCAAAGCCGTAAGAGAGGGTATCGCGGTCCAGATCCAATGCGTGAGCCACGACCAGCGTGGGCCGCAAGTCCGCCACTATGGCATTCGCCGCCGGGGCAACGATGGCTGCGGCGCTGGGCGCATCGTTCGCGGTGTTTACAAAGAAGCGGCTCGCCTGCCACTCGGAGGCGACCGGCACATCGCCACTGCCTTCCTCTACCTGAGTGATTGCGCGCACACGCCAGTAATAGAGAGTGTTATCGGAAATGGCTTTACCGGACAACAGCTCACCGGCCGCCACCGTCCAGGTAGTTGTCACCGAGCCTTCTACTTGAGTCGATTCCGCCACCTTGTTCAGCATGGCTTCTTCGGCATAAATCTCGAACTGGTAGCCGACCGTCATCTCCGGTGCGTGCTCACCGTTGGTGACCACCAGCGTCGGCAACAGGCTGCTGGCACCGGCAAGCACTTCACCGTCGTACACTGGGCTGGCTATTTGCGGTACACCGGGCGCCACCTCTGGCTCCGTGGGATCACTGCCCACGGCTTCTTCCTGGGCGTCGGTACGGCCATCTTCGTCGTAATCACCCGTTCCGTCGCGATCCAGATTTCCGAAGTGTTCCATTTCCCAGGCATCGTTCAGGCCATCGCCGTCGGTGTCGTCTGCCGGGTTTACCGCGATATTGACCGAGCGCTGGCTGGAGAGCACACCGTCTGTTGCGGTAAATGTAATCGCGTAATTGCCGGCCTGACCGATCGCCGGCAGCCAGCGGAAAATACCTGTGCCGTCACCGCCATCGGTAAAGGAGGCACCGGCGGGAAGCGTAGTTGCGCTCAGCTTGGGCACCGAGCCATTGGGGTCGGAAGACTGCACCAGGAAGCCAACCTGGCTCCCTTCATGGGTATTGCGATCCAGAATGGCCTGGATCACCGGCGCCTGGGGCACCTCGCTGGCATCCACAAAATACAGGGTATAGCTACCGGTACTGCCGAAATCGAACACATTGATAAAGTGATCGAAGTCGATGTTGTTCTCGGCGCGCTCCTTGGAGATCCAGTAGTTGGCGCTATCGAGCTGCTTGCCGTCATCCCGCACCACTTTGTGCAGTACTTTTTCACCGGCATACGGGTCGGATACCTTGACGAAACCAAAACCGGCTTCCGCAGAACCGGTCAGCGCACGGGTACCCGCATTCTCGGCACCCAGGTTATAACTGAGCTGCGGCACTTGCGCACAGCTTTTACACAGTGCCAGATCGGCACCCGTGGTTTGGCTTTCGTACACGTAGTAGTTGTCGTCCGCACCATAGGCCAGGAAATCCGGCACAGCATCGCGCCCGGCAAGATCCACTTTTACATCCCGCACCAGCAGATGCGCATTTGTGGCTTCGATTAGCGACGTGAGCTCACCACCCAGTTCGTTGGCATGGGTAAAGCTCGCATTAAACGAAGTAAATTTTCCGGAGAGCGTGGACTCCATGATCCAGCGGCCCGCTTTCATCGCACTGGGCTCAATCTGGCCGAAATCGATCAACAGGCTGGGCTGTGCGGCCTGATTCTCGACGAAACTTTTGGTGATGGTGAAGTCGATCGCCAGGCCCTGCTCATTATCGACGATCTTGGGCTGGGCAGATTCGATCTTGACCTTGTTCGCCGCACCAAAGCCACTGTTATCGATGCGCACGCCAAGGGTGTAGGGTTCTGGGGGCTCTATCTCGGTAGTAAATGCATCGTCGCCGATGACTTCTTCGGTGAGGAAGTAATCCAGGGTGAGCAGCGGTTGGGGTTTAACCACGATGGAATCCGGGGCCACTTCCACCACTTCTTCTTTACCGCCGTACGCGTAGGAAAGAGTGGCGCCGACAAAGAACAGCTTGCCATTGTCGGTCTCCCCCGCAGCATTGGCCGTGGGGACAATCAACCAGCGGAACTCGCCGACATTACCAGCATTGATCACCGCATCGGTCACGGCACCATTATCACCGGTGACCAGGGAATTCACACTCTGGGTATCATCGATACGGATAAAAAAAGCCGCATCACTGGCGGAGGTATCTGAGGTCGCAGTAACGGCATTGCCATCGGCATCGGTAAAATTGACCGAAATAGCAATATCCTCAATGGAATAGGTATCCAGGCTATTGGTAATGCGCATGATGGCTTCAAAGCCCTGGCGCTCCAGTGTCAGCTCCTGAAGAATTTCAATGCGCACTTCTGCGCAAAGCGCCTCTTCCTGAGCAGTAGCGGCCGCCGGCACTATCAATGTGCTGATCCAAATCGCCGCCAGAATCCCCCAACGCTGCAACATGTTCCCTATTCCTAATTTTCGTAATGCTTTTAATTAATTCTTTTGAAATCGAGCCCTTCGGCTACACCATTTCCGCAACAGCTCGACCTTCAATCTATTTCCATTCGCGGCCGCCCAGGCCTGCGATGCTCTACCCTGAGCCCTACCCTGCGTTCGATCTCATCCACAAACCGGCCATTACCGGTCAGCTGGTTGCGAGACCAGGCCTCATTCAAAAAGGCCAGCTCGTCGGCCGATACCCCAGCCTGAACAAATTCTTTATACGCCGCTAAGCGCTCGACGCTATTGCGCCCCATTCGCTGCAGCTCTACGTGCTTATCCAGCGCACAACCTTCATTGGCACCAACCCGCTCACGATAACTGGACCACTTGTATTGGCGTGGCCCACGCACCATGCCGGCGCGCACCGGGTTCAGCTAGATATAACGGCAACAGGCAAGAAAATATGACTCCACCTGCACAACGCTCGCTTTGAAACGCCCCTCCCACAGAGAACCCCGGCGCCCTTCCAGCTTGTTCACATAGGCCGCCTGCCGCCCGGCAACCCGCTTCATCAGCAGCGAAATCGATTCCGCCGTATCTCCTGGTTCCAACAGCAGATGGACATGGTTGGTCATCAAGCACCAGGCGTACAACTTGATCCCCAACTTATCCTTCCACTCGAACAAGTTGTCCCGGTAAAACTGATAATCCTCATCCGCAAGACTACTTACTTATTTTGGCGCCTCGCGGTTGTGCCCACGCTGCACAATATGATGTGGCATATTCGCCACCAATATTCTCGCCTTCCTTGGCATAGCTCTTCTCAATCGTTTCTGGCGTCACTCCCTGCCTTGTTTATTTGGGCGTCTTAAATAGATCTGTCCCCTTTTATTATACCGCCTTTACGTCGTCCCCTTTACGTCCCTTATTTATGGTCCCCTTTATTTATGTCTATCGCCCCCTTTATCCTTGCTTATTTATGGTTTTAAAATATACGCATTACTTTTATGCCCAATTAGACCTGATATATTTAGTCCACAATTGAAGTTATCTAAGCCATCTATTAATAATCTGACCACCACCCAGTAGTATTATCGCCAAAATTACAAGACCACCAATAGGCGATTCTAATTTATATCTAACGAACCCATAGGCTACACCTGCCAGAGCACATAAAATCAAATAGATTGCGACCCGCTTCATTTACACTCTCCGTCTTCACCATCTTGATTCCCACAGGGGGGATCATTTAAGAATTTCTTTCCGACATTATTGACAATTTGGCCGCCTACGATACCAGCACCTAGATCATGAACATTAAACTCATGTCTTTCCATCCGTCTCTTGAGCTTTCTTTTTCGACTTTCTGCCTGAGCTCTCGACAACTGCTTACTAAGCTCCTTAGAGGCCTTATGAGAGTGATACACATCTTTAACTTTTGTTACACCAGGAAAAGCTGCACCCGCAATTGCGGCCACACCAACATCCACCCAGTCAATATCAATGCACTTAAGACTCTTACCTTGTAGAAAATATTGCTTCCCCGCTTGCATACCGATTTCAAAAAGTGCAGAAACTACAGCCTTTCCAGCCATCGCGGCAAGCCAAACGAGTGGCACAATCTCACCTGTAGGATCAATTAATACGGTAGGGGAATTGTAGGTGTATGCGAAATAATTAATCCCCCCCAAAAAACCTACAGGATCATTTTGAATGTATCGGCCAATCCCGTGGTCATATTCTCGGAAATAATTCTGATACAACCCACTCTCTTCGTCAAAATACTGCCCCGGAAACCGCAACGTATTCCCAACAGTTTCAATTAGAACCTCAGCGTTACCAAAAGCCTCATACCGAGCCTCCCAAACCACAGCCCCAGACTTATCCACCATCCGCTGCGGCGTACCCAAATGATCATTCTGGTAGTAATAAAGCTCCCCAGAAGCCACCCGCTGGAACAACGGCTCAGTCATCCAAGGCATACCCGGCTTGAAGTGGTACTCCTTAATCAGATTCCCGCTCGCATCATATTCCGCTGCCATACCTTCTTCGTTATAGAGGAAATAAGTTTCGCTGTCGGTCTGTTTGCGAATCCGCTGGCCGTAAGGGTTGTACTGATACTGCCCGACCGTCTGGGTATTTTTATCGACGGCGATCAGGCGTTCTTCATGGTTGTAGTGGTAGTCCCAGGTAACCCCGCCCTGCACTTTCTGGGCGGTGTGACCGTTATCGTTGTACTGGAAGCTGGCCGGATCATCACCGGTGGATGCGGTTAGCTGGTTTTGGTTGTTGTAGGTGCTTTGGGTGGGGGACAGATTAAAATCTGCCCCCGCCGCTTCGCCGCCAGTCCCCGTGGCAGAATCCGCTCGCTCCGCACGGTCTGTGCGGTTGCCAACGCCATCGTATTCAAACTGCTCGTCGTTCGCCGACAACTCCAGCGGATAATCCGCCACTGTGAGCCGATAAAGATCGTCATAACCAAACGCATAAGCCCCATGCTCGGTATTGATCCCCTTGATATTACTCTCAAGGTCATACTCGTACAGCGCGGTCGCTTTATCGTTACCGGCAGAGTCTTCCAGAATGCGCTCTTTCACGCGCAGGAAGTCGTCATAGGTCAGGGTGATCTTATTACCGCCGGGCAACAACAAGGTTTGCGGAGCCAGCCAGTTGAAGTTGGTCCACGCCAGCTGCCCTTCCCCGGGCACATGCACCGCAGCCAGCTGGTTGTTCTTGTTGTAGTAATAGGTGTAGGTAATACCTTCCGGGTTGGTATAGGTTTTCTTCAGGCCATTGCCGTAATAGCTGTAGCTGTAACCTTTGGAGAACGCGATTTCCGCGGCCTTATCGCCTTCACCGTAATAATCCACCTGCACGGATTCCAGACGATTCAGCGCATCGTAGGTATAGGTTTCCCCGTGGTGGACGATATCCGCGGTGGCATTGGCAGTATCCGCACCGGGCTGCTGGGTGTAGCCGGTATACTGGCCCTTGCTGTTGTAGCTGTAATCCACCACCTTTACCGGCTGTGCATTGTCTTTCTGTGCAAAGACTTCCAGCTTGCTCAGGCGGTTGGCGTCGTCGTAGCTGTAGCTGCGTTTTTCCTGCTGTGGATTGATCACCTCAACGAGATTGCCATTGGCATCGTAGTTGTAAACGCGCTGTTTGTTGGTACCGATAAAGTCGTGCTTGGTCTCGGTCTTCAGGCGGTCGACCTTATCGTAGGTGTAGACCGTCAGGCGACCTTCCGGATCTGTCACTTGCAGCAAGTTGTCGCGGGCATCGTAGGTGAATTTGGTCTTCTTGGCTTCACCATTGACCGGATCGACAATGGCCACCAGCCTGCTCAGCTTGTCGTACTCGTACTTCTCGGTATTTTCCAGCGCATCGGTGTCGCTGTTGAGATTACTGGTCAGGTCGTAGCCGTACTTACGCAGATACTCGAGGTTATTGGCCTTCTGCTTGCTCTGCTCGATACGGTCGCGCTTGTCGTAACCCAGCTCTTCGGCATAGGTGGGGTATTCGATTTTTGACAGCAGGTTTTGCTGGTAGGTGTATTTGGTGCGGTTCTGCTCCCCATCGACGATGGCGCCCAGGCGGTTCTGGCTGTCGTACTCCAGGCCGATAGAGGAACCCTCGGCATCGGTGATGGTAGCGAGGCGATTGCCTTTGTCGTAATCCAGCTTGAGCAGGTTGCCAGCATCGTCAGTGACAGTGCGCGGCAGGCCGGAGGCGTTGTTGGTGATATGCAGGCTGCTGCCACTGGCGTCCGTCACTTTGACCAGATCGCCGGCGGCATCGTACTCGTATTTAAAGCCCTGGCTGTAGGGGTTGAGGTCTGACAGCAGGTTGCCTACGGTATCGAAGTTGCGGGTCCAGGTTTTCTGGCGCGCATCCACGACGGTGTGGGCGTAACCGTTTACGTCATAGTTCTTGTATTCCGTAACTTCCTGCTCGGGACTGGTGACCTTGGTGACGTTGCCGTAATCGTCGTATTCCCAGCTGGTGGTGGCCAACGCGGTATTGGCTGCGGTGGATTCACCGGTGATCTGGGTTTTCAGCTGGCCATAGGCATCGTATGTGTAGCGGGTTATACGCTGGTCAGCCGTACCTACCGCTTCGGTCAGGGTCAGCAGGTTGCCTTTGCTGTCATACTCGTACTCGGTGATGAACCCGCGCTCATCGCGTTCTTTCAGCGGCAGCGTGAGTACCGTATTCCACTCCGTAGTAGTGTAAGTACCATCGGGATTTTCGGTACGGGTAACATTGCGGAACGTATCGTAATAGCGCTTGGTTTCCAGGCCCCGGGCATCTGTAGTGACACTGCTCAGGATACGAACGGGGGCATCGTTGGCGTTGGCAACCAACTGTGTGGTTCCCGCATAGCGGTACTGTTTGGCCACATCTTTGGCCGTTTTGTTTTCCGAGTAGGTATATTCAACTTCGTATTGCAGCTCGCCACCCACCTGCTGCTTAAGCGGCATACCCATAACGTTGTACCAGGTCTCGGTGACTACACCGGATTTGTCACGCTGGGTTGCCTTAAACACTTCGTCACTATCGACACTGTGCGAGTAACTAACTCCTGTACTATCCTCGGTCACATAGCCATTTACATGGCCATCCGCATTAACGGAATAAGTTGTTATACGTCCATTTGGATCCGTGACACTTTTCAATACCCGCTGTTCACTACTGCGAGCAGCATACTGGTATTTCCAGGTCTGGCCGCGAACATCGACCACTTCAGTTAACAGACGGTAGTTAAGTGTGTCGGTGCTATCGGCACCGTATTTATAGGTGACGGTACGGCCGGTGTAGTCTTCGAGCTTTGTTAGCTGGTGAGAAACGACCATCACACCATTTTTTTCATCTTGTATCTGTTGCCAGTAGTAAGTGATGATAGTGTTGCCATGATGATCCTTGACCGCAGTAATTCGATCTCCTTCGTACTCCATACTCACTCGGACATTATTTTTATCTTCGTAGTAGGAGATATTCTGGTTTTCGTACTGGATTAGATTGCCGTGCCGATCACGCCAAGTGTAATCATCACCATCTTTAATGATTGTTTGGTCAAGAAGGGAATGGTAGGTGTCTCCATCCGGTGCAATACAAGTCACATAATCCGCGCGGAATTTTTCCGGACGAAAAGACTGGCCATTGCGGAACAGGTAAAACTCAAAAGGCTGGTCACAGTTGGGGGCTGCGTTCTGCTGCCTGGAAGCAAGCGCGAACCGGCCTCCAGCGCCACCCGAACGGTAAAATACGCCCTTGCCAAACGTATCTAGCGCCGCATAGCGGGCTTCAGACTCAAATGCATCAAGCTCGGCAACCTCTTCATACTTTGCCTGATACCTCAGGTTGCCGTAAGTAAGAATCGGGTTCCAACGGCTATTCCATTCCCAACCTTTTTTGGTCCAGCGGCGCGTCATACGTACGCTGCCACCGAGAACTTTGACCTGCATATCTTCCAGGTCTTCCATATTTTGCGAGGTGACCGCGCGCGGCTTGGCGCCATCGCTGATGATGCCAGGCTTGGCATGGGCCAAAGGGCCTAATAATAGAAGCGCGCAAACTGATAAAGCCAAAGCCCCATAACTGGCAATCAGCCCTCGCCTTGATTTACCAGCAAGTGCGATGTATTCCGACTTTTCGTCCCTGGCACAAAACTTCATTGTTATATTCCTGGTCTTCATTCAATCAGCGGGAGTTCGAGCCTCCCGCTTCTCCAAATTTTTATATTCGGTTCTTACTGGGCGCTGCTGTTGTCTTTATTGCAGTCATCACAGCTCGGATCCGGCTCGCAGCGCAGCGTTTCTACCGCCCCTCCTATCGGAGAGTAGCCGCCGCCATAACCCGACCCACTACCCGTGCCACCACCGTAGTAGTAACTACTACCGCCACCACCGCCGCCGCCTGAACAGGAACCATAGGTGGCAGTGGCCCAGCGCGTGGAGGTACCCCCCGGCACTATTTGCCCGTTCGCACACTGGCTCTGGTAACTCACGCGGTACTGGAAGCTGTAACTGCTACAACCAGCACCGGTAGCGTCGCCCTCTTCAGCCGGGTTGAAGTCTCTGAGCGCGGTGATCCGGTAGGGGATATACGCGACCTCACCTGCTTCCAGGGTGTCAGGTACTTCGGCGAGGAACTCGAACGCGACGACGTCGTTGCCGGTGGGCAGGGTGTTGGTGACGCTGTCGGCACGGATCAGGCCGTAGTTGGTGACACTCAGTTCGCCGGTAAACACGTCGCCCTTCTGCATGTCGGGCAGGGTGATACTGAGCGGGTCGAGCATGACCACGGCAACGGGGACGTGGGTTTCGAAGGTGGCTTCGAGTTTGATTTCGTAGCGGTCTTCGAGGTTGATCTCGTTCACTTGCCATTCGACGCTGATGATCTGGTTCATCAGGAACACGTCTTCGGCGACGGTGATGCCGGGTTTGACCCACAGCCGGCCGGCGACGCTTTCGTGGTCGAAGGCGGTGACCCGGTAGCTGTAGCGACCGGCGGGCAGGTCATTGAGCAGGGCTTCGCCGTTAGCGTCACTGTTGATAGTGCGGGTTTCGGAGAGCACCTGTTCGTTCTGCAGTTCGATCTTGGCACCTTGCAGGCCGGGGATCAGCTGGTTGTCTTCTCCCAGGGTGGCGGTGTAGATGTCACTGATATGGAAGAAGGCGTCGCCCATTTCCGAGGTGACGACGGCAACGTAGATAGGCACGCTGAAGCTGTGGCCGCCGTCGCCGGTGATCTGCAGTTTGAAGCTGTAGTTACCCTGGGCAACGCTGCTGTCCGGGGCGAAGCGCAGACTGACGTCGCGGCTGGCCCCGATATCCAGGTCGCCGAGGCTGTTGGTGCCGTTGAGGCCGATCCAGTCCGGGGCGGGGTTGCCGGCGTCGTCCAGCAGTTCCAGGGCGCCGTTGTGCAGCACGTCGAAGCCGGTGTTGTTGAGGGTGAGGGCTTCGGTGGTGCTGTCGCCCAGTAATACGCCGGTGTCGATAAACGCCGGTTTGGTGGTGATCACCGGGCGGCTTTCCGAGAGGCGGTATTCCACGGCGATGTCTTCCAGCACTTGTGCGCTGCCGTTGACGTCGGCGAGGACCTGGAAGTACAGGAAGCCGTTTTCCGGGGCGAGGTTGTCGCCCATCAGGGTGAGGTTGATCACGCCTTTGGCTTTCGGGGCCAGGTCGATGATGGCGCCCGGGTCCAGGTGGAGTCCACTCGGGATCTGCAGCTGGGCGTCGTCAGGGGCGTCGTCAGGGGCGTCGTCAGGGGCGGCGTCAGGGGCGGCGACGGAGACCAGGCGGACGTTGCTCAGGTCGCTGCTGTAGCCGGCCTTGACGGTGATCGGGATCACCTGGTTGTAGTTGCGCGGTACCCGGATGTTGACCTGGTTCGGGGTCACTTCAGAAGTGAGTACGCTGAACTCGCCTTGATTGGGGCGCGCGAGACTCTCCGGATGGATCACCGAGACGCGCCAGGTACCACTCTGCCCTTGCGGGTCGAAGGTGTAGCTGAAGCGGCCGTCGCTGTCGGTGATGACGGCGGCCTGACGCTCGAACCCGCGCAGTGCCATCACCAGGGTCAGGGGGACGTTGCCGGTGGCGGTGTCGCTGCTGCGGTCAATGGCCTGGCCGGTGAGGGTCACGGTGTCTTCGGTGGTGTAGATCTCCGCTGGCGTCACGGCATCCAGGGCCCCGTAGTAGGCGGTCTCCTGCAGGGAGGCCTGGGTGCGGGTGCCGTTGCCGTCGATGATCACTTCGGTGGCTTTGCCGGTGTGGTAGCGGAAGTGATCCACTTCCAGCGCGACGGTGACCAGGTCCGGGGCGGCGGCGGGGATAGGCACTTCGATCCAGTCGGAGACGAAGCTTTGCCCCGCCTGCAGGCGCGCGACGGTAGCACCATTGGCGACGGTGATGACGTTGCCGGTGAACTGCTGCACGGGCTGCTGTGACAGGAGGTTGCCGTCGCTGTCTTCGATCCGCAGACGAACCTCGTTGGAGGCGGTCTTGCCGTTGCTGCGGGCCATGAGCAGTTCGGTTTCCACGGCGGAGGTGTTTTCCAGGGTAAAGCGGAACTTGCCGAGGCCGCCGCGATAGACGGTGTCGGACTCGAGCGACAGGCGCAGGGCGGCGTCGCCGACGAGCACCTGGTCTTGGGCCTGGATAAACACGAGTTCGCCGGGCAATGGTGACTGTTCGAGGCGCAGCTGGATATCGCTCAGGGTGCTCAGCTTGGCGTAACCACCAATGACGATAGGCACTTCGACGAGGCCGCCGGCGGCGACGCTGAAGCTGGCGGACTGGTGCTCACGCGGTGTGCCATTGTCACTGACGGTGGCGAACAGCCGTACGCCGGTGGCATTTTGCGTGCCGCGGTTTTGTACCCGGAAGCGCACTTCGTTCATCACACCGCGCTCCAGGACCGATTGGCCTTCGGCCGGCTCGATCACTTCGACCGAGAGTGCTGGCAACAGCAGGCTGTGACCAATGCTGGTCGCGCCCTGGTCGTCTTCGGCGATCACGGTGTAACGGCGCTCGGCGGTGACGCCCTGGGCGCCGGCGGTGAAGCCTTCATCGACGAAGGTGGTGGGGTTGCCGCTGTGGGAGATCAGCGCGGTGGTGATCTCCTGCAGGTTCTCTACACCTTCACCCGCGTCCCCGTCGCCCGCTGTCCCGGCACCGTCCACATACACCCGGTAGCCGGCAATGGCAGCACCGCTGTGGTGCCATTGCAGTTGCGGGTGGCCGTCGGCGTTGACAGTGATGCTGAGGTCGCTCACCGGCAGCAGGCCGAAGTTGAGGTAGGCGGTGTCGCTGGGCACGGACTCGTTGCCGGCGTCGTCCAGTGCGGTAATCGCATAGGCGTGCTGGCTCTCGCTGGGGTTGCTGTCCAGCGCGATGGGCTCGGGGATACCAGTCTGCAACGGGGTGACGTTCTGCAACAGCTCGGCGGTGGCGTTTTCCCCTTCGCCGAGGTTGAGACGGTAGAGGTTGTAGGTAAGTGCCACGCCCTCTTCTGTATTGCCCTCGGCATCGCTGGCAGGCGCGGTCCAGGTGGCGACGATGCCGGCACCGTTCAGTTCCAGCGCCAGATCCGCCGGCGCGGCCGGGGCGATGCTGTCAGCACGCACGGCCACCGGGGCGCTCAGGGCACTGACGGCGATCTGCTCGTTGCTGCGGCGTTCACTGGCAATGGCGTAGTAGTACTGGCCATCGCTGGGCAGCTGGTCGACAGTATTGGTGTCGGTAAGGCGCAGCAGCTCGGTGAACTCGGCGTCGTTCTCAGCACGGCGATACAGGACGTAGCGCGCGTCTTCTACCGGATCCCACTCAAGGGCCACGCCGGCATTGGGCTGGGCGATCGCCTTGAGGTTCTGCGGGATATCCAGTGGCGGCAGGTCGCCCTGGTACACCTGGAAGGCGTTGCGCACACGCACTTTGTCGCCCAGGTTATCCAGGTCGTCGGCGGCCTGGTAACTGAAGCTGAGGTTGGCCACCGATGGGTTGCCCTCGGTATCTTGTCCGGCACTGGTAGGCAGGGTGAAGCTGCCCACCCAGAGGGGTTCGCCTTCGATGGACTGGGCATCGCGGGCCAGGCTGATACCGGCGCTGTACTCGGCGAGGGCAACCGTGTCGAGCTGTGGAATCAGGGTGGGCTGTGAACCGGGCTTCACTTCGTCGTTCAACTTGGCTACCACTTCCACCAACAAACCGTTCTGCTCGTCGACCTTGAGCGGTTGTCCGGGGTTGAGGGTCAGGGCGATGACTTCGGGACCCTTGGCGTCGATCAGCAGGGTGCCGCCGGCGTCGATCAGGGTACCGCGGTTACCGACGTCATCGTGGGCCGACATGACCGCATACGCGGTGCCGGAGAGCATGCCGGGCTCGATGATAAAGCTGCCGGTATACAGGGTGTCGTCGCTGTAGTCTTTACGCAGTTCAACGGTCAGCGGGACACCGCCTTCCGGCACCAGCGCGAAGTAGGGTTTGTTGCGCAGGGGTTCATCAAACTGCACCGCCAGTTCCACGGTGCCCGGGGCATAGCGGCCCGTGGCGCTATCCACAAGCCCATTGGACTGGTAGTTGATGTCCACAACACGGGGACCGGCACTGTCGGCGCTGGCTTCAACCACACTGGACAGCGCGCTTTCCGTGGCCGCGACATTGACGGCGGTGACGGCGTAGAAGTAATGGCCATCCTCCGCAGGCAGGTCGCTGAACTTGGGTTCCTTCAACAGCTGGCTGTTGAGCTTCTGCGCCTGTTGCGGGTTGCCGAAGGTCGCCGTTGCCCGATACACGTTGTAACCGGCGATGACGTTGTTGGCATCACTGCTCTCCACCAGATCCCAAGACAGGGAGATCTGCCCCAGCTCCCGCTCGATGACCGTCAGGTTGGCCGGGGCATCCGGGATCGAAGTGTTGAGTTCGATGGTGCGCACCGCACTTTGCGGACCAAAGCCACTACTGCGGCTCGGGTACTCCGCCGCGGCGGTAATATTGTTATGGCCTTCTTCCAGGGCTACTTCGATCTGGAACTTGCCATAGCTGTTCACCAATTGAACGTCACCAGCTGCAGAGCCATCGCGGTACAGCTGCACATGGGTGCCCTTCTCGGCCTCTCCCTGGATCAGCACCAGCGGCTGGTTGCTGATGGTGCCTTCCACCGGGGCGGTGATCTGCGGAGCTGCAGGCGGAGCCAGTAACACACCGAAGGCGTACTGGCCAATAGTGCTGTTCTCCCACACGTCGTAGACCTTGACTGTCAGGGCGTGATCGCCATCAGTCAGGGGCTGCAGGGTGAGATTACGGCCAAAGGTGCCGTTGCTGGCGGCGTACTCAGTACCCAGCAAAATACCGTCAACGAAGAACTCCACGCGGGCGATACCCGAGTCATCGCTGGTGGTGATTTTGAAGCGGCCGTCTTGGGACAGTTGCGGTACCGCCAGCAGATCCAGCTGGTCGCTGCCCTGCTGATAGTGCGCAGCGTCAATCACCGGGCCGTCCGTATCCGCTACCGGAGTAACCGCCACCGAGGTTACTTGCAGGTCGCTACCACCGGAAATGTTGACCGATGCCACGGCCACATAATAGGTGGTGCCGTTCTTCAGGCCGGCCAGGGACCAGGTCTGCTCGCTATCAGAGGCGAGCCCCTTGCTCAGGATTTGCTTCGCCTGCAGACCTTCCAGTGAACTGAAGTTGGCCTCCTGTACATACACGGCGTAGTTCTTCAGCAAGTTGTACGGGGCAACACTGGACCAAGTGATCTCGATCTGACTGCTCTTCGGTACCGCCGTGACCGTCGCGGGATTTGGCAACAGGGTGGTGCCAGCATCGGTCACACCAGAGGAGCCATTACCGTTGTTATCGTAAGCGGACACGCGGATCGGATAAGACGTGGCCGGGCTCAGGCCCGTAACCGTGTACTGCACAACCGCCGCGGGATCAGACAGGGACGCCAACGGGATATTATCAACCCGCCCATCGGCGTCATTTACAAACACCACTTGATAACCGGCCAGATCACCGTCGCTATTGGCGGACGGGTTCCAGCTCAGGGACAGGCTATCCGCACCAGGCACCACAACCAGGTTGGCGACCTCATCCGGCGCCTGGGTATCAACCGGCACCGCAGAAGTGGAAGCCACCAGCGGGTTGAAAAGATCCTGAGTGTCGAAAGCAACTACAGCGAAGTGCGCTTCAACTGCACGAGGTAAGCCCTCCACGCGGAATTGCTTGGTGCCCTGCGCGACCACCGCTACCGGGGTTTTACCCGCAATATCCGTAAAGGCTGCAGCACTTTGATAGATACGATACTCACCGATGTCGTTACCGTTGGTGAACTCGTCGTAGCTGCTCCAGTCCAGTAACAGATCGGTACCACGGCCATTGGGATCGATCGACAAGGCGACTTGGCCCGGCGGATTGTTATCGTACCGGATCGCCGCTATGGTCGGCGTGCTCACATTACCGGCCGCATCACGCACCGTAAACTCGATGGCGTTATCCCCCTGCAGCAGCGCGACCTGGGTACTCCAGGTGGTCTCCGCAGACGCCACCACCGCCAGGCTGCCGTTGACCAAGACCGCACTGCCCGCTTCTTTACTACCTGTAAAGGTTTGCGCGTTAACGGTAGTGATCGATGGGTACTCACCCAACACAGTGGGTGCGGGTGGGGTGTAGTCCAGAACGAAAGAATAGGTCTTCTGGATGGACAGGTTACCGAGCTTGTCTGCAATACGCGCGACGATCTCGTACTCGCCATCGAGGAATGGGGCTTCCGGTGTGAACTGCACCTGGCCTTCGTACAAGGACACAGAGCCAGACAGGGCTACGCCATTGCGCTTAACCACGAGGGAGCTGGCATCGAGGTCTATGCCGCTGCCTTCTTCGGTAACGACCAGCGTAATATAAGGCGGCACTAAGTTTTGGGAGCCTGTTGGGTCAGCGCCTTTGATGGCAGGCGCTTGGCTATCAACATTGAAGATCAGGGATACAGGCTCAGACTGATTGCCACTCATATCCTGTGCTACGACCGAAATCGTTGACTCCCCCTCAGGCAAGTAATAGCTACCGGTCCAGCTTCCTGAACCATTTGCCACCACCTCGTTACCATCAATCAGGATTGCAGTATCGTCTTCACGGCTGCCGGAAATACTCACCCAGCGTTTGCTGGAGGCAATAACTGCAGGGGCCAATGGCTGATCAATCGACAGAGCATCAGGCTGTGTAAGGTCTATGATTATCTGAGTGGTGAATCTATCATCGATCGGCTCCAGTTCAATGCCATCTTGATCCTGGTCCATACCTAGGCCATTGGTACCGAAAATATCCGGACCAACATAAAACGTATAAGTACCTTCGGTGAGCGTCTCGGAGAAATCAACTTGATAGCGGATATCATCTAGCGACAAAACCGAGGCAATTTCGATCGGGCCACCGGAACTATCGACAAGCTCAAAATCGCTAGTATCCAGAGTTACACTATCGATACCGGTACTAAATTGGACAACTGTGCCGCTAACAGATGCATCGTGATAACCGCTCGCCGAAACTTCACGAACTCGAGGCGGCGCAGTGATTTCCGTAATATGGACAGAGCCAGCTTCGCCGTATGCGCCAAGGTAATGTGACCCACTGCTTGCAGTTATTCTCGCGGTATTCAGCCCTGTTATTGATTCATAATAAATTGCAATACGACCACCGCCGCCAGCACCTGCCCGACTACCGTAGCCGCCATTGGCTTGAATATAGCCATTGCTTCCCGCGACTAACTCGCCAACATCAAGCCAAATAGATCCACCGCTACCTGCACCTTTATAGTTATAACTTCCTGAACCATTAGCATAAATATATCCATAGTGCTGCAAGCGGTCTGCTACCAGTTTGATAGCACCGCCACCTCTCAGTCCTTCCTGGCTATCGTCTTGATAACGGCCACCCATTCCAAAATCAACGGGCGCGATAGCGCTACCGTAAATGGCATTGGTTACAGCGTCAGAAACTACGCCACCCAAGCCTCCGTAGCTGCCGCCAGATTTGTAACCAATCTCTTCTGAAGGGAAATACCCTTTCCCACTAACATCGACATAAGAATTAGAACTAATGTAGAAGTCAGTAGCACTGAGGGTGATTCCCGACGCAAAGGTATCAGAGGCCGCTGGCGTGGTGATCTTGCCACTGTTTTGCACAGCAATGGATTCAAAGGTGTAATCTTGGGCTACCTCAAGCGTCACCCCATCGACAACAAGGGCATTATTAGCAACAGTAAAATCGCCTTCCGCGGTCATGTAGACATTACTGTAGCTGGAGCCAGATATCGAAGCCACCAAGTGAGCACCATCTTCAATGGCGACCCTAGTGTTATAGAGATTCAGCGGAGTATTAAGCTCACCACTAATTCTATAGGGCTCGTAAATCCCGCTCACACTCCAATTGGTGATCAGTAATTTTTCATTATTGGATGGTAAAGAGCGATCATAGAGGTAGACCGTACCAGGTCCGCCATACGCCGAGGCGCTCGAATAGTTTGCACCGGCACGTGCAAAGATTCGATCCCGTGGCACAAAGCCAGTCAAGGCATCATAATAAATCGCTACACGACCGCCGCCGCCGGTGCCCGCTTGGTAACCTGTGCCTCCTGACGCTTCTATCAGTGTACTACTGCCGCCGATTAACTCCTTCGTCTCAATCCAAATCGAGCCGCCACTACCAGCACCTACCTGATACGGTCTATTTTGTCCATATGCCAAAATATCGCCATAGACTTCAAATTTGTTGCTTGCGATGAGCTTAATGGCACCGCCACCTCGACTTGCCTGCACCGTACCATCCACGCCATAGCCACCGACACCGAAATCCGACGGTGCCTCGATCGAACCAAAAATCGGACTGGCTGTTCCCGAGGAGACGTCGCGCCCCCCCAAGCCACCGTAACTACCACCTGACTTCCAGTGCTCACCGGAATCCGGTCTGCGACCTTTCGCACTGACATCAACAAATGAATTGGAACTGATGTAAAAGTCAGTAGTGCTGAGAGTGATTCCCGAAGTAAACGTATCGGAAGCCACTGGCGTAGTGATCTTACCGCTATTTTGAACGGCAATGGATTCGAAACTGTAATCCTGAGGAAGCTCAAGCGTTACACCATCGACAACAAGCGCATTATCGGCGACTGTAAAATCACCTTCCGCAGTTATGTAGACATTGCTGTAGCCGGAACCAGATATCTGAGCCGCTAAGTGAGCGCCATCATCAATGGTTACCCTCGTGTTATAGAGATTCAACGGAGTATTAAGCTCACCGCTAATTCTATAGGGCTCGTAAATTCCGCTGACATCCCTGTTCGTGATCAGCAATTTCTCATTATTGGATGGTAATGAGCGATCATAGAGATAGACCGTACCTGGTCCACCATACGCCGTAGCACTTGAATAGTTTGAACCGGCAAGAGCCAAAATTCGATCCCGCGGCACAAAACCAGTCAAGGAATCATAATAGATCGCTACGCGACCGCCACCGCCGGTGCCCGCTTGGTAACCTGTGCCACCGGACGCTGCGATCATTGTACTACTGCCGCCGATTAACTCCTTTGCCTCAATCCAAATCGAGCCGCCACTGCCGGCACCAACCTGATACGGTCGATTTTGCCCATATGCCAAAATATCGCCGTAGACTTCAAATTTGTTGCTTGCGATAAGCTTAATAGCACCGCCACCTCGACTTCCCTGCACGGTAGCATCAAGGCCATAGCCACCAACACCGAAATCCAACGGTGTCTCGACCGAACCAAAAATCGGGTTGGCTGTTCCCGAGGAGAGATCGCGCCCCCCCAAGCCGCCGTAACTACCACCTGACTTCCAGTGCTCACCAGAATCCGGTCTGCGCCCTTTCGCACTGACATCAACAAATGAATTTGAACTGATGTAAAAGTCAGTAGTGCTTAGAGTGATTCCCGAAGTAAACGTATCGGAAGCCGCCGGCGTAGTGATCTTGCCGCTGTTTTGAACAGTAATGGATTCGAAACTGTAATTTTTATGCAATTCGAGCGTAAGCCCATCGACAACAAGGGCATTATTCGCGACGGTAAAGTCATCTTCTGCGGTTATGTAGACATTACTGTAACTAGAACCTGATACCGAAGCCTCCAGGTGCGCGCCATCTTCAATAACAACTCTCGTGTTATAGAAGTTCAGCGGAGTAGTCACTTGGCCACTAATTCTATAGGGCTCATAAATTTCGCTGCCATCCCTATTGGTGATCAGCAACTGCTCATTATTTGACGCCAAAGACCGATCATAGAGATAGACTGTACCAGGCCCGCCATAAGCCGTTGCGGCTGAATAGTTGTACCCTGCACGCGCAAAAATTCTATCGCGAGGAACAAAGCCACTCAAAGAGTCGTAATAAACGGCAATACGTCCACCACCACCGGTACCGGCTTGGTAGCCCCTACCACCTGATGCCTCGATCAGTGTACTACTGTTGCCCACTAACTCTTTTGCTTCAATCCAGATAGACCCGCCGCTACCTGCTCCAACTCGATACGGGTGGGATTGGCCTTGCGCTAGAATATCGCCGTAGATCTCAAATCTATTGCTCGCTATCAGCTTAATCGCGCCGCCACCTCGGCTCCCCTGCACTGTAGCGTCTACTCCATAGCCCCCTACGCCAAAATCTATTGGCGCTTCAATCGAGCCGAAAATCGGGCTCGCCAGTCCCGACGAAGGATCACGTCCTCCGAGACCACCGTAACTACCACCAGACTTCCAGAGTTCGTCACCATCCGGCATAGGCCCTTTAGAGCTGACATCAATATAGGAATTGGAACTGATATGAAAGTCAGTAGTACTGAGGGTGATGCCTGAAGTAAATGTATCGGAAGCGGCTGGCGTGGTGACCTTGCCACTGTTTTGAACGGTAATGGATTCAAAGCTGTAATCCTGAGCTAACTCAAGTGTAAACCCATCTACAAAAAGGTCACCATTAACTACGGAAAAATCACCCTCCGCAGTTACATAAACAGCACTGTATCCGCTTCCGGAAATAGGCGCTCCCAAATGCACTCCATCTTGCAGAAATACTTTTGCATCTTTGAAATACATCGGAGCAGAAATATCAGCCGACTCGGCAATGGAAACCTGCAGGTCTTCGAAGTAAATAGGGATATCTATATCCCCTGTAAGCTCATATGGCTTATAACTATCGCTCGTACTTCTGTTAATGATTTGCAATCGCGCATTGTCAGAGGACAAAGTGCGATCGTAGAGATACACCGTTCCCGGGCCACCGTAAGCCGTTGCTGCCGAATGGTTGGCTCCCGCCCTTGCAAACACATAAGACTTGGTATTAAAACCCGATATAGAGTCATAGTGGATCGCCACGCGACCACCACCACCGGTTCCGGCTTGATATCCATTACCTCCAGATGCATCAATCAAGGTACTTGAGCTACCAACTAGATCCTTCGCTTCAATCCAAATAGACCCCCCGCTGCCTGCACCTACTTGATAAACTCCACTTTGGCCTTTTGCCAAAATATCCCCATAGACTTCAAACTTATTGCTTGCAACCAGTTTTATCGCACCGCCACCGCGGCTCCCCTGGATACTGCTATCAACACCCAGCCCACCAACGCCAAAATCAGTTGGCATATCGATGGAACCAAATACCGGAGCCACCGAGTCGGAAATTGGATCTACGCCACCAAGTCCGCCATAACTACCACCGGACTTCCAATGATCACCAGAATCAGGACGATATCCCTTAGAATTTACATCAATATACGAATTGGAACTGATATAGAAATCAGCCGCGCTTAATACAATACCAGAAGTAAAAGATTCAGAGGCCGCGGGAGTAGTTATCTTCCCGCTATTTTTTACTGTGATCGTTTCAAAACTGTAATTTTGAGGCAACTGAAGTGTAAACCCATCTACAAAAAGGTCACCATCCGCTACGGAAAAATCACCCTCCGCTGTCACATAAACGGAGCTATATCCGCTCCCTGAAATGGGAACCCCCAAATCCACACCGTCTTTCAGAAAAACTTTTGCATCTTTAAAGAAAATCGGCTTAGAAATATCAACCGACGCAGCAATGGAGACCTGAATATCTTCAAAATACATTGGGATATCTACGTCACCAGAAAGCTCATACGGTTTGTAATTATCACTCGTATCTCTGTTAACTATTTGCAGTCGCGCATTATCTGATGGCAAAGATCGGTCAAAAAGATAAACCGTACCTGGATCACCATATGCTGTTGCAGCCGAGTGATTAGCTCCCGCCCTTGCAAACACGTAATACTTCGTATCAAAACCCGATAAAGATTCATAGTAAATGGCTACGCGACCACCACCGCCGGTCCCAGCTTGGTATCCATTTCCTCCAGAGGCATCTACCAGGGTATTGGAATTACCAATTATCTCCTTCGCCTCAATCCAAATAGAGCCACCACTACCGGCACCAACTTGATAAACACCGCTTTGGCCTTGTGCAAGAATATCCCCGTAAACTTCAAATTTATTGCTTGCAATCAGTTTTATGGCACCACCACCGCGACTTCCCTGGACAGTCTCATCAGCACCCAACCCACCGACACCAAAATCTGTTGGTGTTTCTAGAGAACCAAAGACCGAAGCAACCGACTCCGAAGCAGGGTCCAATCCTCCGGCCCCTCCATAACTACCTCCAGATTTCCAATGCTCACCTGATTCAAGGAGACGTCCTTTTGCACTTACGTCAATATATGAGTTGGAGCTGATATAAAAATCAGCCGCACTTAAAGTAACACCTGAACTAAATGTATCAGAGGCAACAGGCGTGGTTATTTTTCCGATATTTTTTACAGTAATCGTTTCAAAACTGAAGTCTTGAGAAAGCTCGAGCGTAAAACCATCCACTGTCAAGCTTCCACTTTCCGTCGAAAACCCTCCTTCCGCTTCGACATAAACGTAATTAAACCTAGAACCACTAATGTCTGATTCGAGATAGGCCTGATCTTCGATAGTCACCCAAACATCATCAAAATATATAGGCAGGGATAATTGACCGGAAATTCTGTAGGGTTCAAAACTTTTTGAGACAGAGTAGTTAGATATTTGCAACCTGGCATTATCTTCGCTCAAGGATTTATCATACAAATATACGGTTCCCGGCCCACCTAAATCTGTGGCGCCAGAAACGTTGTACCCAGCCCAAGCATGAAATTCGCTTTTGGGATCAAAACCAGATAAAGAGTCGTAGTAAAGAGCGATTCGACCGCCGCCACCGGAGGCCGCTAAGTATCCATTCCCTCCTTTGGCTTCCACATCCATTGATGAGGCGCCTATTAGCTCACCAGCCTCGATCCAGATTGATCCACCGCTTCCGCCTCCAACATTCGAGCTATAGGTTCCATTTGCTTTGATGTCGCCATAAAGCTCAAACTTTTCTAGCGCAACCAGTTTTACTGCTCCTCCCCCCCGAGATTGATTACTTGAGGCATCAGCGCCGAGTCCTCCAATACCAAAATCGGTTGGCTTATCAATAGAGCCGAAAGTAACGCCTCTCGTACCTGATAATGGGTCTATACCTCCCAATCCGCCGTAGCTTCCACCTGATTTATAATGGCTGCCACCATCTGGCAGGAAACCTTTTCCTGAAACATCAATAATTGACCGGTTTCCCAGAAAAATATTACCAGCGCTAATGGTCAGAGGTTCTTCTAGATTTTCTGCAACAGGTGTAGTAACTACCCCACCATTTACGACGACAAATTTATCTCCAAAATTATTATTTCCAGAAAAAACGAATTTAAAGCCATCGACCAGAAAGCCGCTCTCGCCATAAATCGCCAAACCATTGGCATAAACAACGCTAAGGTTTCCATCTCCGATTAATTTTGCATCAGAAAGGTCGACCCCAGTCTCGAAATCTATCGATGATTTCCTTAAAAATATATTCGAATCTATATCGCCACTTATCAAATAACGTTCACTGGTATCGCCAGATGAAACATTATCGATAATCAACGTGCCAACATTTCCAGACTCAGATACAGGATCGTAATTATTTTTATATATCTTCAAATCCAAATTATCGAAATACGCATCGTTATTACTTCCCGCACTACGTACTGAATGGAGAACCAAATCAACCGAGCTTGCACCATGAGGCAATGAGACTGAAAAAAACCTTTTTTCCCAGGATTTAGCCGCAGTACTAGTCAATCCACTTGAGACCTCGGAAAGCATCTCCCCTGAGGAGTCCAAAAACCGAAATATAATTTCTCCACTATCTGAAGAAGCCCATGAAGATTGAAGCCAACTAAGACCCAGTGAAATCTGGCCAGCCTCTACATCTGCTGAAGAAAACTGATCGTAAGGAATTTCAATATTCTGATAAAAACTAGATTCGGCGTTACTATTCCCACCATACAAATAGTAATAGCCGCCAAAATAACTCGGATCTGGATCATTGACTACAGAACGTACACCTGGGGCTCCACCCTCAACGGTCCAGTACTTTAGATCCCCAAATTCCCCACCATTATTCTCAACGACCAATCGTTGTACTGACTGATCATGTAAAAATACAGTCCCTGGACCGCCTACTACTTTTCCCGTACCGCCTTTGGCAGTGACTTTATTTATAAAATCAAAGGGACTTCCGGGGGTGTAGTAAATCGCTACTCGTCCGCCACTACCGCCACTTGCCTGACTGGTATTTGCCGCGCCTCCATTGGCAGAAATAGTTCCATTGCCCTCTACCGATTCGACCTCAATTAATATCGAACCTCCAGCTCCGCCTCCAACATATCCACCATCACTGCTAGAGGTATTAGCCCCACCGTTTGCCAGTATATTTCCGTCTAGAATCAGGTTTTGCGCTTTAAGATAAAGTTGGCCACCGCCGCGGGTGCCCAAAACACCGTCTACAGTGTGCAGCCCACCGTCACCAGGCAAAATGGGATGCTTATAGTCACCATAGGCGTTGACTTCGCTACCGCCTCCCAAGCTGGCGTGCGAGCCACCACATCCCAAACATTCGACTCCAGTTGCTTGCTGCCCCAGCTGGGAAACATCTATTCTTGAATCCCCATCAACATGAATCGTGCCCGTCACATCGAGTTTCAGTATTGACGATGCATCACCAGATCGCGTTAATACCGCCCCGTTTGATAGTGTAATACTTGAAAAGCCGTGTTCTCCGTTGATCGTCAGCGTTGCGCCATCAACAACAAGATCAGTTCCGTCGTAGCTGCTTTCCAGCTCAGAAATTGTAGTATCGTCGATTAAGACAACCTGACCTTCATTCGCATGGATATCATTTGAAATCCAAAATGAAAATATCAACACAACAACTGAAGATAGACATCCCTTCATCAACTTGTCCCTTCTGACTAAAGCATCTGCACACTCAAACGTGTATCGAAGCTTAAAAAGCGATGACTACTCTTTACACGTGAATGTTTGTTGAAGTTATAAAATGCGATATATGACCCATAACCTGAGTCAACAATATTTTTTTGCGGGTCCGCTATTTTCCAGCGATCAGCGTATTTATACTCTGCCCAATTGTGGTAGCTTTCCGAACTTAATTTGCCGGAGTCTTCAATTACAAACCCGCCAATCATCCGCGCCGGAATATCTACAGCTCTAGATAGCGCAACAAATGCAGAAGAAAACTCCGTGCAATCGCCTTTCTTTTCAAGCAATGCGTAGCGTGCACCCCGGTCTTCTGCGACGTAACCAATATCGACAACATTCTTATATAGCCAGGACGATATTTGATTAGGAACATTTGTATTTCGGCGAATTTCTTTCGCCAATTCCACAACTACAGGGGAATCCACCTCAATATTCGGCTCAGACTCAAGAAAATCGCCCGTTGCGCTATAACTCTGGGGGGTTCCAGCCAATGCCATCTGCACCGTGACACTGACAACTTGACTAGAAAATGGCGCCATATCAACTAACTCAAAGTTCAAGGTTTGGTTTCCCTGACCATCTTGAGTAACTTCGTATTTATGACTGGCGCTAATACTTTGTGTCTTTTGGTAGGAGTTCTGAGCCACAGGCGCAAAAACACTAAACTGAGCCTGCTCAATTAGCGAACCTGTTTTATTAGTAACTAAGAAACTATACCTAACTACTTTATTTGTATTGTATTGAATAGTGTCGCTATTCCCCGCCCATAAAAACGACACTATTAAAAGAGGTAATACTATTGCGGCGCAGATCGAAACCTGGAGCGACATGGGGAAATTAATTCGCACACACACCCCGAAAACCTTCACCTGAACGCCTCAAAGCATTTTCTGACCGGATCTCCAAAGCGGCAATCACACTTTGTATTCCACCCTCAACGAAATGGACTGCCTTGTAATCATGGGTGCTCAAAACCTGCCCTTCAGTATCTTCAATATAAAAGACGGGCAGATACCTATTTAAGGAGCTGACTTCGATACTCTGCTTAATTAGCTGCTCAAGACTAATACCCTCACCGGGGTAAATCGCCGTTATTCCAGCCTTTTGCAGCTGGTCTGAAACTGCCTTATTTGGAACAATTGTAACGGCGCTGAATCGTTGAGCTTCCACTAAATAGTGGTCTGCAGACACAGGCACAGGGGGGTGGGATGGAATATCGCTCGGATTCCAAACGGCAATTAATGGTTTATCAAACCCGCTTTGTCTCAGTTCTTGACACAAGGCCGCGAGCTCAAATCGCTTATACGACTCCGCGCCAATTGCTACTCGCCGAGTTTTTAAGAACTGATTTGCCTTAACTCGATGAATGGGGAGATGGAGAGAATTTGATGGGAATACGCTGAGAGGAGGCCTTTGGGACACATCCACGTAGATATATGAATCGTTAAGCGCTGCAATTGGAACAAAACACTCTTCGGATAAAGAAGAGCTATTTACAACAAGCGAATTCGGCCAGTCCTTGCGCTGACCAACCTCACTGTAAAATCCATTTTCAGTCCCAACCGCTTCACCGCTCAACGCCCGAAGAGAAATCGAAGCGAGAATAAGAACAGCACAAACAGGCAGAGATGTGACGTTCCGTTTCACACCCAACCACTCATTCTAGTTACTATTACTTCACAGCCAAACGTCCGGCTGTATTTTGGAAGCGATAGATCCTATTTGAATATTTGACACGCCGCGATAAAAAGAGGATTAGAACTCACCTTTTGTGATTCAGGTCACAAAAGGAAACTGCCTAAATTGACAATAGTGCATTATGGCCACTTGCCACAGTTAGTTGCTATCGTGAGGCAGCATCCCGGCACTCGCCCCGCACTTCACCGCCCATCTGCGAAATCACACGATCAATTACGAAGTAACCATCGCGACAAAACCCGGTCTCTTTCAATTTCAGGTTCATCGCGTAATCAAAATCTGCGGTTCGCCGCCGGCGCGGCTGGGCGCCCATCATTTCCTGATTGCGCATCATGCCGTTGCGGGAATTTGGGTTTTCTGTAAACGGGCCGCGCAACTGCGGTGCCGCGACTTCCAGACTGTAGGTAAATCGCTTGGAGCCGTTGGCGGTGATTTCAGTATGGAATGATTCTTTCAGTCCCGGGTTTGGCGCCTGGGGTTCACTCGCGCAGCCGGCCAGAAACAATATAGCTAAAATAGCAGCGATATAACGGGTGAGCATTCATCCCCCTTTTCGTAATCGTTCAATTTCGTCATCTAGGCACAGAAGCAGCTAGAGCCGTAGGAGCCTGCTTGCAGGCGAAAGCCCCCACACTCTGCACCATTCGCCTGCAAGCAGGCTCCTACAACCGGGCTCTCAGAAAAAGAGTGGGATTATTTAAATACCACGGTGCGGTTACCGTGAATAAATACCCGCTCTTCCAACACCAGCTGCAACGCCCGGCTCAACACCTGTTTTTCCACATCCCGGCCAGCACTGGCCATGGACTCTGCAGAATAGCCATGATCCACATGAATCACATCCTGTTCAATGATCGGGCCTTCGTCCAAATCATCGGTAACAAAGTGCGCGGTGGCACCGATGATTTTTACTCCGCGCTCAAACGCCTGTTGATAGGGCTTGGCCCCGATAAACGCCGGCAGGAAGGAGTGGTGAATATTGATGATGCGCTTTTTATAATGCTCCACGAACTGCGGAGTAAGCACGCGCATATATTTGGCCAGGATCAGGTAATCCGGCTGATAACTGTCCACCAGCTGCATCACCTGCTCCTCATGTTGTGCACGCTCCAGGCCTTCGGCGGACAAACAATGGAAGGGGATATCGAACTTTTCCACCAGCGGCTGCAGGGTCTCGTGGTTGCCGATCACCGCGGCAATCTCCACATCCATCGCGCCTGAGTAGCACTTCATCAGGATATCGCCCAGGCAGTGGGCCTCTTTGGTGACCATCAGTACCAGGCGCTTGCGGCCACTGGCGACCAGCTTGCGCACTGCGCCTTCCGGCAGCGCCAGATCCAGGTCTTCCAGCAGTGTCGTATCGTTAAAGTTACCCTCAAGGGCGGTGCGCATGAAGAAGCGCCCCTGATCACGGTCAACGAACTCATCGTTCTTAGTGATATTGAGCTGATGCTTGTAGCAGATGTTGGTGATCTTGGCGATCAACCCTTTGGCGTCCGGGCAATCCGTTAGCAGTATCTTCTTTTCCATCGGTAAAAATCAGACTAATTATTCAGAAGGCTGACTATACACTATGTGCATTCGTATACCCGCCAAGGGTTCATTTTTTGACCAATAGTATTCCGACCAACAGGGTGATCATGGATAAGACCTTATTTGCCGAACATCTGGCCACACTGCGCAAACGCTACGACGATATTCTGGAGCAGTGCGGTTTTGAGACCCTGAACGTATTCAGCGGCGCGCCCTCGGTGCAATTCCTCGATGACAACTACTACCCCTTCCGGGTCAACCCGCAGTTCAAGGCCCTGGTGCCGGTCACCGACAACCCGCACAGCTGGGTGGTCTACCGCCGCGGTCAGAAGCCCAAGCTGCTGTTCTACCGCCCGGTGGACTTCTGGCACTACGTGCCGCCCGCACCGCAAACCTTCTGGAGCGACGAGTACGATATCGAGCTGCTGGCCAAGCCGGACGAGGCCAAGGCCTTCCTGTCCGGTGAAAACGCCGCGTTTATCGGTGAGACCGGCAAACTGGAAGGCTGGGATATCGGCGAGCGCAACCCGCACCACCTGATCGACCGCCTGCACTGGGCGCGCGCCTATAAAACCCCTTACGAAATGGCCTGCATGCGGGAAGCCAACCGTATCGCCGTGCGCGCGCACCAGGCCGCTGAAGACGCCTTCCGTGCTGGCGCCAGTGAGTTCGAGATCAACCTCGCGTACATGAAAGCCGCCGGTCAGGGCGAGGGCCGCATGCCCTACGGCAATATTGTGGCGCTGAACGAGCACGGTGCCATCCTGCACTACACCCACCTGGGAACTGAGTCTCTGCCCGAGAGCGAGCGCCGCAGCTTCCTGATCGACGCCGGTGCTGACTGCAATGGCTATGCCGCGGACATTACCCGCAGCTACGCCTACCGCGACGGCGAGTTCGCGGACCTGGTAGCCGCAATGGACGAGAAAGAGCTTGAGCTTGTAGCAGGCCTCACACCGGGAGCCTCCTATGTGGACCTGCACCGCGAATGCCACCACAAAGTCGGTCAGCTGCTACAGCAGTTCGGCGTCATCAAGACGTCTCCAGAAAGCGCAGTGGAGTCGGGCCTGACCAGCACCTTTATGCCCCACGGCCTCGGCCACTTCCTCGGCCTGCAAGTGCACGATGTGGGCGGTCACCAGACCGCACCGGAAGGCGGCAAGACACCCCCACCCGCAGAATACCCCTTCCTGCGTACCACGCGCACAATTGAAGAAAACCAGGTGTTCACCATCGAGCCTGGACTCTACTTTATCGAAAGCCTGCTGGCAGAGCTGAAGGAATCCCAGCTTGCCGGTGAAGTGAACTGGGATAAAGTGGAAACCCTGCGACCGTTTGGCGGCGTGCGTATCGAAGACAACGTCATCGTGCACGCCGATCGCGTTGAGAATATGACGCGGGATTGTTACTGAGCTGAGTCTATTCGCTTGCAAGCAGGCTCCTACAGGGCAATTCTCTCGTAGGAGCCTGCTTGCAGGCGAACGCCCACGCTACCGGATATCAGCACTGGATCCCGGCTCAAGGCCGGGATGACGGTTGCTAAAATTCGGTGCAGGCGGTCCACCAAATTACATCTGCTCGCGCCACCTAAGCCGCCTCCTCTACCAGCTAACCCCAATAGCCGACACCCCGTTCAACATTTTTGTCGCCCCCTACGCCAATATCGCTGTGCACGATCAAGGTCCATTGTCGGACTGTCAAAAAATCTTCACTATGGGCTGGTCATAAAAAAGCATAAAGGCAACCACCATGAAGCTCCTGACTTTATCTGTGGTACTCACCGGTGTTCTTCTATCGACCTCATCCAATTTATACGCAGCATCGTTGGAATATGTCTTCTACGACAAAGAAGGCATTGCTGGCACCGAGACCATTACGACCTCTGGTGACAAACTGGACGGGAAACTGCAACTCGGCTGGAACAACCGCCGTATCAACCTGAAGGAATCATTCACCCTCGGGAAGCACCATGTTCCCACCGCGATCCATATCCAGGGGATCAGCCCATTTGGGGCCCCTGTTGATGAAAAATATCAGTTTTCCAACGGTCTGGCGCAATGGAGCAGTACCGACGAAAACGGAAATGCAAAATCCTCAACGCCACAGTTCTACGTCCCCAAAAATACCACGCTGGCCATCCAGTCCCAGCTGGTTAAAGCGCTGCAGGCAGCTCCCGAAAAAAGTATCCAACTCCTTCCCCAGGGCGTTGCCCGACTGGAAACACTGGACGAACAAACCCTGACTCAGGGCGAAGAAAAAATTACCGTATACCTGCAGGGCATCAGCGGACTTTCGTTCACCCCGCAGTTGGCCTGGTATGACAAGGACGGCAACCTGTTCGCGGAAGATGACGGGGGCTGGTTTGCGATTCTGCGTAAAGGTTGGGACAAGTCTCACCTGGATCAACTTAAGGAACGCCAGATAAAAGCCGCGGATGTCTACCTGCAGGATCTATCTGCAAAACACACCCACACATCAAACACTCCGATCCTGATCACGAATGTCGATATAGTCGATGTCGAATTGGGAGAACTGCGTAAAAGTCAGTTTGTCCTGGTCGAGAATGGCAAGATCACACGCATCAGCAATACACCGCTGAAGATTCCCGGCATTACCCAGATTGACGGGCAAGGGAAGACGTTGATGCCCGGACTCTGGGACATGCACGGACACCTGTCGCTATCGGATGGCGTGCTCAATATGGCCGCGGGAGTGATCAATGTCCGTGATATTGGCAATGTGCATGAAAATGTCATGCGCATCGAGGAGGAGTTCGAAACCGGAAGAGTCATCGGTGGCAAAATTTATCGCGCTGGCTTTATGGATCGCGACAGTGAAAATGCGATGCGTATGGGTAAGACCGCCAAGAGCCTGAAAGATGCCATGGACATTGTCGACTGGTACTCAGAGCAGGGCTATCAGCAGATAAAAACCTACAGCTCGATGGAACCGGAGTGGATGGCACCTCTGGCGAAACATATTCACGAGAAAGGACTCCGCCTTTCCGGCCACATTCCTGCGTTCATGACAGCCGAAGAAGCCGTGGATGCAGGATTCGATGAAATCCATCACATCAACATGCTGTTCCTGAACTTCATGGGCTCAATCGATACACGGAAAAAACTTCGATTTACCGAGGTAGGCGAACACGCCCATGAACTGGACCTGGACAGTCCTGAAGTGAGCGCTTTCCTGGATAAGCTGGCAGCGAAAGGCACAGTAGTGGATAGCACCACCACGATCTTCAGCTCCATGTTATCCCGCGAGCCTGGGAAGCTGGATCCGGAGTACGCCGATATAGCAGATCATCTGCCAGTGAATGTACGCCGCCAGTTTATCGGCGCCGAACTGGATGTTAAGCCCGAGCACAGGGACGACTACGACCTGTCCGCCAAAGCCCTGCTCGATATGGTCCTGAAACTCCATGAGCATAAGGTGAAAATGGTTGCAGGCACCGATGGCCTCCCCGGTCTCACCCTGATACGAGAACTGGAGCTCTATTCGAAAGCCGGCATACCCAACGCCGATGTATTGCGCACGGCAACGATTACACCTGCACAGGTGGTTGGTGCCGACAACCTTAGCGGCTCTATTTCCGTCGGCAAAAATGCGGACCTGGTCCTGCTCGACGGCAACCCTCTGGAAGATATCTCGGCGCTGCGCCGCACCGCCCTGGTCATTGAAGGGCAGAATCTGTATCGACCGGATGAGCTTTACCAGGCGGTCGGTATCAAGCCTTTCCATGAATCCATGCCATTCAAACTGAACGGCGCCACCGACGTTGCGATCCAATAGGTTTGTTATATACGAAAAAAGGGGGCGGACCTTTGGCCCGCCCCCTTTTTCTTTGCGCTAAATAATATTTACGCTACTTCCGCACGTACCGTGCGCGCCGCCTCCACCATATTCAGCAGTGAAGAGCCCACCTCTGCCCAACTCCGGGTTTTCAGTCCACAATCCGGATTGACCCACAGCTTTTCCAGTGGAATCACCCCCAGCAATTGATACAGCCGGTAAACCAGTTCCTTTCGCTCCGGCACATTCGGCGAGTGGATGTCGTAAATACCCGGGCCGATCTCATTCGGATACCCACCGCCTTCTCCAGCGAAAGCCTGCAGCAGACGCAGGTCCGAGCGCGCAGATTCGATGGTGATCACGTCAGCATCCAGTGCAACGATCGCATCCATGATCGAGTTAAAGTTGGAGTAACACATATGTGTATGGATCTGGGTTTCCGCCTCTACTTCACTGCAGGTATAACGGAAACAGCCCACTGCCCAGTCGAAGTATTCCTGATGCTCAGATGCGCGCAGTGGCAGGCCTTCACGCAATGCCGGCTCGTCGATCTGGATAATACCGATTCCTGCAGCTTGCAGGTCCTGTACTTCCTGACGCAGTGCGCGAGCAATTTGCAGACAGCTTTCTGCGCGAGGAATATCCTCGCGGGGGAACGACCAGTTCAGAATCGTCACCGGCCCGGTGAGCATGCCTTTGACCGGCTTTTTGGTCAGGCTCTGGGCGTATTCACTCCACTGCACAGTCATGGCCTGCGGGCGGGAAATGTCGCCAGCAATAATCGGCGGTTTCACACAGCGCGAACCGTAGCTCTGTACCCAGCCATTGCCGGTATGGATAAAGCCGTCCAGCTGCTCACCGAAATACTCAACCATGTCGTTGCGTTCAGCTTCGCCGTGCACCAATACATCGAGGCCAAGAATTTCCTGCCGGCGTATCGCTTCGGCAATTTCCGCGCGCAAATGCTCACTGTAGTCCTGCGCTGAAATTTCTCCGTCGCGGAACTGTTTGCGCACCTGGCGCAATACATCCGTCTGGGGAAATGAACCGATGGTGGTGGTCGGCAATGGTGGCAGTTGCCAGTGCTTGCGCTGCACTTCTGCCCGCTCCGGGTATTTCTGCCCGCGCCAGGTATTGGCCAGCTCTGCGAGTATTTCTGATTGCGGGCGGCTTTCACTCTGAATGACCAGGGGGAGCAACTCGGCATCTGGCTGCAATGCGGCCTGCAGTGTTTTCAGTTCATCGAGTTTCTGACGGCTGTAGGCGAGCTTCTGTTTTTGCTCTTCCGGCAGGCCGGTCTCCGTATCCAGGTCCACCGGGCTGTGGAGCAGCGAGCAACTCGCAGACAGCCAAAGGCGATCGCCCAGTTGTTTCGCCAGTGGCTGGAGCTGACGCTGCCAGCGCGCCAGGTCTGTGCGCCATACATTGCGGCCATTCACCACCCCCACAGACAGTACCTGCGTATCCCCAAGGCTGGCGGCAACCTGGTCAATTTCTTCTTCCGCACGCACAGCATCAATGTGCACACCATCTACCGGCAAGGTTGAGGCGAGCTGCAGATTTTCCCGCAATGGCGAAAAGTAGGTCGCCAACAACAGCTTGCTCCCGCTGGCTTTGGACAGCGCTTCATAGGTCGGGCCGAAGGCATCACGCCACTCGGCGGGTAAATCCAGGCCGAGGATCGGTTCATCGATCTGCACCCACTGCGCGGCCGCATTGGCCAACTGTGCCAGGAGCTGCTCGTAACAGGGCAGCAGCTTCGGCAACAGATCGAGCGCGTTATCCACACCACGCCCCAGCCACAGATACGTCAGCGGCCCAATGATGACCGGCTTTACGTTGTGCCCCAATTGCTGCGCTTCTTTTACTTCCGCCAGCAGCCATTCGCTGTCGAGGGTGAAATCCTGGCCTGTGGAAAACTCCGGCACCAGATAGTGGTAGTTGGTATCAAACCATTTAGTCATGGCACTGGCCGCCACCGCGTCGCCGGATGGCGCCCGACCGCGGGCGAGGCGGAAGTACTGGTCCAGCTTGTTATCAGCGGCACCGCTGGCAAAGCGTTCCGGCACAACCCCGAACATCAGTGAATGATTCAGTACCTGGTCGTACCAGGCGAAATCGCCCACGGTGGTCAGTGCCAGGCCGGCCGCCTGCTGGGCCTGCCAGTTTTTGCTGCGCACTTGGGATCCTGCTGCCAGCAGTGCCTGCTGATCGCTTTCACCTTTCCAGTAAGCTTCCTGTGCCCGCTTCAGTTCACGCCGCGCGCCGATACGCGGATAGCCAAGAATATGTGTTTGCGCCATGGGGTGTTCTTCCTTAATTCAATTGGTGGTTCTGCAAGTGCGGTACTTCGTAGCGCTGGATACCGGCATGCGCCGATATGACGACAATTGGGTTACGTCATCCCGGCCTTGAGCCGGGATCCAGGGAGGACTCAAAGTGCAGTGCTCCGTATCACTGGATACCGGCATACGCCGGTATGACGACAATTGGGTTCCGTCATCCCGGCCTTGAGCCGGGATCCAGGGAGGACTCAAAGTGCAGTGCTCCGTATCACTGGATACCGGCATACGCCGGTATGACGACAATTAGCCCCCGTCATCCCGGCCTTGAGCCGGGATCCGGGGAGGACTCAAAGTGCAGTGCTCCGTATCACTGGATACCGGCATACGCCGGTATGACGACAATTGGGTTCCGTCATCCCGGCCTTGAGCCGGGATCCAGGGAGGACTCAAAGTGCAGTGCTCCGTATCACTGGATACCGGCATACGCCGGTATGACGACAATTAGCCCCCGTCATCCCGGCCTTGAGCCGGGATCCAGGGAATACGCGAAAGCGGTAATTCGGAGTTGATTCTGAGGGGAGCATCATGTTCAATCAATTTCATATTTTTTGCCCAAAACATGAAATTTACTAAAGATGATCGAACTAAGGCATTTAAAGGCACTGAGCGTACTGCGTGAGACCGGCAGTATGGTGCGCGCGGCGGAACGGCTGCACCTCACCCAGTCCGCGCTGTCGCACCTGTTCCGGGAAATGGAGGACCGCCATGGGCAAGCGCTGTTTGTGCGCAAGTCGCGTCCGCTGCGCTTTACCAGTGCCGGGCTGCGCCTGTTGCAGCTGGCCGATGATGTTCTGCCGCGGGTGGCCGTGGCACAGCGGGATCTGGCGCGCCTCGCTTCCGGCCAGGCCGGGCGGCTGAATATCGCCATCGAGTGCCACAGCTGCTACCAGTGGCTCATGCCCACCCTCGACGCTTACCGGGACGATTGGCCAGAGGTGGAACTGGACCTTTCCAGCGGCTTTCACTTTGCGCCATTACCGGCACTGGTACGCGGCGACCTGGATCTGGTGGTCACCAGCAACCCGGATGCATCCCTGAAAGGCGTGCACTACGAGCCGCTGTTCAGCTTTGAAATGTGCTTGGCGGTAAGCCGCAAACACCCGCTTGCGGAAAAGAAATGGGTAACACCGGAAGAGCTCGCTGAGGAAGTGCAAATCACCTACCCCGTGGAGCGTGAGCGGCTGGATATCTTCCAGAACTTCCTGGATCCAGCGGGTATAGAACCTGAGTCAGTACGCACCGCGGAGCTCACTGTGATGATGGTGCAACTGGTGGTGAGCGGGCGCGGCGTCTGCGCCTTGCCCAACTGGGCTCTTTACGAATATTTACAGAAGGGACTGGTCAATCAACTTAGACTGGGAAAAACGGGCCTATGGAGTACACTCTACGCCGCGGTGCGGGAAGAGATGCTGGAGCAGGCATTTCTGCAAGATTTTTTCGAAACTGCACGCAGCACCTGTTTTAATACCCTGAATGGTGTACGAGCAGCCAGCTGAATTGGCCGGGCTGTCGCTGAAATAACGAATAAGGAATACCCATGACATCGACCACCAACAGCTGGAGTCCAGCACTCAAGGGCCTGCACTGGCTGATCGCCATTTTTATTCTGTGTGCCTGGGGATCTGTGGAACTGCACGAGTTTTACGAGCGCGATGACCCCATGCGCGGCTGGTGGATGGTGGTGCATTTCTCGCTGGGGTTCAGTGTTCTTTTGCTGGGCATGCTGCGCCTCTACTGGCGCGCCACCCACGGCCGTCCAACACTGTACGGTAGCGGCATCCAGAAACCCGTCTCGCTGCTGGTGCAGAGCCTGATGTATGTGCTGATGCTCGGTATGCCACTGACCGGCCTGCTGATGCGCCAGTTCGCCGGGCGCGATACCACCCTGTTCTGGCTGTTCGACCTGCCGTCATTCGTAACCAAGAACATCGATCTCGCCAAGCAGATTGCCTTCCTGCACAAGGAATTCCTTTGGAACGCGTTGCTAGTAATGCTGGTACTGCATATCGGCGGCGCCCTGTGGCACCACTTCATCAGCAAGGATAATACCCTGCGGCAGATGTTGCCGTTTGGCAAAACGAAGTAATGACTTTGTAGGAACCTGCTCGCAGGCGAACCATTCTTTGCGGGAACAGGTTCGCCTGCAAGCAGGCTCCTACAAGAGGTGGATTAGCTAATTAATCCCGCGCAGGCTTCGGCTTACGCTTTTTCGGCGCGAACTTCGGAGCACCACCGGTTTTGACTTTCGATTCGTCAAATCGGGCGATATTCATCGGCCGGCCATTCACGCGAACTTTTTTCAGGTGCTGGAAGATTTCCTTCGGCATACCTTCCGGCAGATCTACCGTGGTGTAGTCCGGGTAGATCTCGATACGGCCGATGTAGGAGCTGTCCAGATCCACTTCGTTGGCGATGGCACCGACGATGCTACCCGGGCGCACGCCATGCTCACGGCCTACTTCGATGCGGTAGCGCTCTTTGCCCTCATCCGGTGACGGAATGCGCTTGCTGTCCTTGTCGAAAGGTTTTCTGTCGCCCTTTTCACGCTTGTTGCGCTTGCGATCATCAAAGTCGCGGTCACTGCGCTCATTGAAGCTCTTCTGGCGCGGTTCGCGCTCATCCAGCAGCAACGGCTGGTCGCCCTGTGCCATGGCGGCGAGTGCGGCAGCGACATCCAGCGGATCGACGTCGTTGTTTTCCAGGTACTTCTCCACCAGATCGCGGAACGGCGCCAGATCGCGGCGGCCGGCCATGGTGTAGGTGATTTTCTGCTGGAATTTTTCCATGCGCGACGCGTTCACCGCAGCCGCGGTCGGCAGGTCCAGACGCTCAATCGCCTTCTTGGTCGCACGTTCAATGGTGCGCAGCATACGCTGCTCACGCGGCGCCACGAACAGGATCGCGTCGCCTTCACGCCCGGCGCGGCCGGTACGGCCGATACGGTGGATGTAGGCTTCGGTATCGTAAGGAATGTCGTAGTTGATCACGTGGCTGATGCGCTTCACATCCAGACCACGTGCGGCAACGTCGGTGGCTACCACGATGTCGAGTTTGCCAGCCTTGAGCTTGTCGATTACCTGCTCACGCATGCCCTGAGCCATATCACCGTTCAGCGCTGCGCTCGCAAAGCCGCGTGCGGCCAGCTTGTCGGCAACTTCCACAGTGGCGTTTTTGGTGCGCACGAAAATGATGGTGGCGTCCACCGGCTCAGCTTCGAGGATACGGGTCAGAGCATCCATTTTGTGCAGACCGCCCACCGGCCAGTAGCGCTGGCGGATGGTTTCGGCGGTCTCGGTCTTGACCTTGATCTTCACTTCAACCGGGTTATGCAGGTGCTCGCGTGCGATGGACGCAACTTCTCTCGGCATGGTGGCAGAGAACAGCGCGATCTGGCGCTCATCCGGAATCTGCTCCAGTACCCACTTCACGTCATCGATGAAGCCCATGCGCAGCATCTCGTCGGCTTCGTCCAGTACCAGCATCTTCAGGGCGGACAGGTCCAGGGTGCCCTTGCGCATGTGGTCCATTACACGACCGGGGGTACCCACGATCAGCTGTACGCCGCGCTTCAACTGCTGAATCTGGCCACGGTAATCCGCGCCACCGTAGATAGGCGCTACGTGGAAGCCCTTGAGGTTAGACGCGTAAGACTGGCACGCCTCAGCCACCTGAATCGCCAGCTCGCGCGTGGGAGCCAGTACCAGAGCTTGGGGGCGCTTGCTTTTCAGGTCGAGGCTGGCCAGCATCGGCAAGGCAAATGCTGCCGTTTTACCTGTACCGGTCTGCGCCTGGCCCAGCACATCGCGACCTTCCAGCAGTGACGGAATGGTCTGCGCCTGAATCGGCGATGGGGTCTCGTAACCCAGTTTGGTGACGGCATTAAGGATTTCAGTAGGCAATCCCAACTGGTCAAAACCAATTGGTGCTGAATTATCGGTCATTTTGAATTCACTTGAATTTACATAGGGGGCCGGGCCCGGCTATCTACCCATTGGGGTAACCATAGCGCAAGGCTGAGGATTGCAGGGCAAGGCGAAGAAGCCCATTAATAGCACCGGCTATTTCAAGCTCATTCAACTCAATGACAGGGGCCTGTGGCGAGGAGGTCTGTTACCCTTGATGACTAATGTCCCGCTTAAGGCCGCTATCTGGGCGGGGGACAAGAGGCCGCGCAGTCTACCAGTTTGGCGCAATAGTGCCAGTTTATTTTTTGATCGGCTTTTACTGGGCCGGTACAAAAGCGATGTCATACCGGCGCATGCCGGTATCCAGGGGCGCGAAGAGTTGAGCACTCCGACTCACTGGATCCCGGATCAAGTCCGGGATGACGGAATCCGGGGAGCAAGCAATATGAACACCGTCATACCTGTGTAGGGCGATGTCCAGGGATACGAAATATTATGCACTCCGACTCGCTGGATCCCGGATCAAGTCCGGGATGACGGAATCCGGGGAGCAAGCAATAAGAACACCGTCATACCGGCGTAGGCCGGTATCCAGGGATACGGAGTATTAAGTACTTCGACTCGCAGGATCCCGGATCAAGTCTGGGATAACGGAATCCGGGGAGCAAGCAACAGGAACCCCCGTCATACCGGCGTAGGCCGGTATCCAGGGATACGGAGTATTAAGTACTTCGACTCGCTGGATCCGGATCAAGTCCGGGACGACGAAACTAGAGAGTCAGGCCGCGAGGTATTCCTTTTCCGGCTCTTCCAGTGGCTCGACATTCTCCACGGCCGGGACCGGCATCATACGCTGGCATGCTGCCTCAACAGCAGTATGCATAGACCGGTAAAAACTGCCGTCCAGCTGGGTCTTCTCATAGAGGTATGTGCGGTACGCCTTGAACAGCACCGCATTCACTGGCGCCGGTAACTCCCAGAAGCTATCCAGATCGCCCTGATGTGTCAGCTCCGGCAGATCGTAGATCGCGCGTCCTAGAGTCAGGGTCGGCACGCGATGCAATAACGCTGAGATACCGACAGTGCTGTTAATCGTCACCACACCCTTGGCGTGGTCGAGCAAAGTCGGCAGGTGCAGGTCGTGACAATACACCACCCGACCGGCCACTTTATGCTCCCGGGCCAAGTTGCGGATCAAGCGCCCGTAATGGCAAAAGCCCCGGTCCATAGGGTGATGTTTGATGACCAGAAGTTCGTGCGAAGCGGCGTGGGTCGCAAAGGAAGTCACAACCTGACGAATAGACTCCTCAATGGAGCTGTAATCAGAATGCGCTCGGATCTGAAAATCATCCGCCGTTTGCAACGGATAAAGAAAGTATTCACCGCTGTGGTTCCGGATCAGGGACTCGGTGTATTTACGCTGGGTAAGGCGGTACAACCCCTTGCGCAACAAACTGCGCACCCAGCAACCGGCCTCTTGAAGCCAGTTGCGCGGCCGGTGGTGCCGGTAATATGGAAACTGCCGGCGCGCCAAACGCGCGGCCACATAATAGAGAATGGCAAACTGCGCACGCTGCCAAAAGGTCTGCCCAACCTGCACCGTGGTATTACGATTACGTGGACGGTAAGAATCGATGGCATTGCGGGACCAGTCCTGTGACGAGTTTGCATTCACCCCGCCGGACTCCAGCGTTACAAAGTCGGGCCGTAAATAGCCCTCCTCAAATGCCCAGAACCGAATACCCAGGTCGTCGCATACGGTACGAGCTTCTTCGTGGTAATAGCGACAATCACCATAAACCACCACGGTACGGATATCGTTCTGACGAATAAATCCACTGAGATACTCCGGCCAACCAGCTGGGCCACCAGAGTAGTCCACCAAGTGATCCGCCCACGCATAGAAACGGTCGCCACCGTTAAAATTGATTTTGTGGGTTTTTACACCCAGCGCGGAAAAATGGCGCGCGCAACGGGCAAAAAAAGGCCCGAGCGGCCCCTGTAAAAACAAGACCCCAGACATGGTCCCCCACAAAGCTCCACGGCACTGCAATTGCCGCTCCCCCGGAGCATTACATTTTCAGGTGCAATATTTGCACCTCAAGATTGAAATCAAACAGCCCCCATCGAGGGCCCTAATACCGAAGCATATGATTGATACATGCGTCTCAGAATCGACGTGAAATTCTACACCTTTTGTAACAGTCTGTCTCGCCAGTCCGCCGAGTTAACTATTCCGGGTAAAACATCCGTAAAACTTGCGTTGTTCACCGCTGGCAATACGTGGGCTGTCCAATCGGGTCAATACTCGAGACCATACGGACTCGAACAACCCAGCCGTCGCCTGCGGCCAAAAAGTAAACAACGGATTAAAAGGGTTGTCCCGCGCCTGCATCCAAACCGTCATGCGTTGAGACTTCGTCATCGCCTCACCACGCCGGTGAAAGCCGTAGACATTGGCCACAACGAGCGTGTTCCTCGGCACCTTGAACTTTTTGGGTTCAAAGCCCATTTTTGCCAACTCATCCCCGGCTACCCGGAATGACCCATCCCAGTAGCGCCCCGGCTGCCGATCTGTCCCACGTTTGCAGGCTTCCAGACTCTGGCTGTACTCCCACTTCAGCCGACGCCAGCTCAGGCGGTGCGAACCGGGTGCATACACAAAAGGCCCGTTGCCATCATCCACATCATCCAGGTACAGCCAGCCCTTTACGCAGGGATGGAAAGTGTCCGCATGCATATCCCGCTGGGGGTCGGCGCGCGGTGTAACATTGGCCTGATTACACAGATTCTCCACATAAAACAGCGGTGGCCTGTTCTTGGACGAGCAATAACGCATCAATCGATCCAGCTCAGGCCGCGCTACGAGCGCCTGCATAGCCGGTACTTCCGCGCGGACATCCGCCGTCATAAAGGCCCGCTCCGTGAGCGTGGTTCCTTCTACCGTCTCGCGAATCTCACCTTTAAAGTTTTGCAATTCACGGGCCAATTCTTCGAATTCGGCCTCTGGCAAAAAGTTTTGCTTAAGGATAAACCCGTACTTAATAAACTGACGGCGATCCTCCGCGGGCACCAAGGGTGACAGCAGCAGCAGACGAAACCGGAACAATCCATGTGCGAGTACAATTCTCGCAATATGAAGTCCGCATCGATTCAGTAAATAGCTGCCGATAATGGGGTTATTTTTGAAGCTCTTGCCCCAGGAAAGCAGTTCGAACAGCCATTTGGGCAATAAATAGATTTTTTTGAAAAACACGGTGTTCACGTAATTCTTGTGCGTAATTAATAACTGCGTCATTCCCGCGAAGGCGGGAATCCAGTGCGGTCTGGCTCAGCACTCCGCATCCCTGGATCCCGGCTCAAGGCCGGGATGACGAATGTGCCGATGCCGTCATTCCCGCGTAGGCGGGAATCCGGTGCGGTCTGGCTCAGCACTCCGCCCCCTGGATCCCGGCTCAAGGCCGGGATGACGAATGTGCCGATGCCGTCATTCCCGCGTAGGCGGGAATCCAGTGCGGTCTGGCTCAGCACTCCGCATCCCTGGATCCCGGCTCAAGGCCGGGATGACGAATGTGCCGATGCCGTCATTCCCGCGAAGGCGGGAATCCGGTGCGGTCTGGATCAGCACTCCGCATCCCTGGATCCCGGCTCAAGGCCGGGATGACGAATGTGCCGATGGCGTCATTCCCGCGAAGGCGGGAATCCAGTGTGGTCTGGCTCAGCACTGCGCATCCCTGGATCCCGGCTCAAGGCCGGGATGACGAATGTGCCGATGCCGTCATTCCCGCGTAGGCGGGAATCCAGTGCGGTCTGGCTCGCCACTCCGTATCCCTGGATCCCGGCTCAAGGCCGGGATGACGAATGTGCCGATGCCGTCATTCCCGCGAAGGCGGGAATCCAGTGCGGTCTGGCTCAACACTCCGTATCCCTGGATCCCGGCTCAAGGCCGGGATGACGACGGCATTACCGTCTGAAAAAACGGTTACGCACCTTGCGATAGATCCATTGCCGTAACCCGCCTTCTGCAAAAGCTTCTCTCTGGGCACGGAGCAATGCCATAGCTGTTTCCACATCCACGATATCCCCGCTCCGGGGATCCGCATAAATCGGATACAGAATCAATGTTGCTGCCACCAGCTCATCCAGAGAAAGCGCCCTACCGCGAGCCTTTTTACAACGGCTCACTGAAGCCAAAACCTGTAGTGCCTCAGGCGCGCCGGATTCACCTTCTGCCAATAAGCGGTCTTCGCTCAGGCCCCAGCCAGCATAAAAAGGTAAGCCATAAGTCACGACCTTTACGCCCCGCAACAACGCTTCAAAGCCGCTCAGGGAACAAAGCGTATGTACCTCATCGACCCTTTCAAGCAGCGCTGGCATGGGTAAGTCAGTGACCAGACAATCGTATAGGCCTTCACCATCCACAGACAGTTCACCCACACGACCGCCGGCCAAAACATCCGGATGTGGCTTATAGATGATATAAGCCCCCGGATTTGCACGGCGCACCTCCGCAAGCAGTTGCCGGTTGTTTTTGATCCACGGTGAGCCGTGCCGGATCGAAGCATCGGTTTCCACCTGGCCGGGCACGAGAATGGAGACCTTATCCTCAGGCAACGGCAGATCAGTACTCGCCTGTACCCCGAGGTTGTACTTACTCAAGCGCTGCTCTACCAGGAATTTGCGCAGCGCCGCGGCACGATCCAAAAGCGCCGGAGTGAAGACTTCCTTACTCAGGATACTCTCCAGGTCTGAGCGTGCGGTGGCATCGTAATAAATGCCAGAACTGTCCAGTACCAGGGATAGCGGTCGCACCAGGTCGGAGCCCAAACCTACCGAGCGCAGGAATCCATCCTCCAGCTGCCACAAACGAAGCCCTCTTTTTTTACTGGTTTCAGCAACCACTCGAGAGAGACCACTGGCCCAAGCCACCACTTGCGTATCCCTGGCGCGGCCATTGAGCTGCGAAGGGTCATCCGCAACAAACTGTAATGACGCTGGTCGCCCCAAAAAATCCGGCACAAACTGGCGCTTCCAGGGAGAGAACCCGAGGGCCAGCCAGTTGCCCCGCAACTGCTGACTGTAACGCTTCTGTTCCGCAAGCAGGCGGATAGTGTCCTCTAAGGTACCGCGTTTCCCGGTGTAAGGATTCACATACCGGCAATACCGCAAATACGCCGCGGAAAATACCTGTTCCAATGTCCGGGCCACACCACGGCGGTCACAGGTTTGCCTATCCTGCGTAAGCCCCCAACCCGCGTAAAACGGCATACCAAAACAATGCACCGGCTTACCGGCGAGGAGCGCGTCAAATCCGTATTGGCTGGTGACCACATAGACCCGCTCCACCGCATCCAGCAGCGCCCATGGAGAAATATCCTCAGACCACAATCGGCAGTTGTATTCCCGCGCGGCATCCAGCAGATAACCGCGCTTTTTGCCGGCAATCACATCCGGATGCACCTTGACGACCACTTCTGCTCCAGGATTGTCGGCAATAGCCGCCTCCAGCATATCCGTGAAACTGGAATCATCAGCACCGCCATAAAAGACCGAAGCATCACCAAAGGTCTGGTCAACAACGAGTACCCGGGGGCGCTCGTCTGGCCAGCTCACCGGGGTATCCGGCGCAGCATTGTATTTAGACAACCGGTGCGAACGCAGGAGATCCATACAAATGCGTGCCCGCGCGAGTTCATCAGCGGTGAACTCCGCCTCGCGAATCAGAGTCTCCAGATCACTTGGCACCGTGGCGTCGTAGTAGATACCGGAATAGTCCACCACCAGGCTATGCAATGGAGCTCCATTCACGCCCAGCCCAAATGAGCGTAAAAAACCATCCTCCAGGCTCACAAACGGCAGCCCAGACTGAGCAGCAATCTTGCGCGCTCGCGCCACAGTAGGCTTGCGGCCCCAGCCGGCAATATGAGTAGTACCCTGTGCCGGGCGCAGTGCAAACCAATAGCTATGTGCTTCAAGCAGCGTATCGAGGTGGGGTTGCCGGCGCAGACCGTGGGCGCAAAAACCAATTAAAGACACGCACGGGCCCCGTTCAGAATGTGTTGACGCAGTGGCGCATCCGCGGCCAGCTGTAAAATACCCTCTACCCAAGCATTGTGATCCATGGGCAATACCAATCCGTTCTCCCGATGACGAACCATGCCGCCATACACAGGCCCGGCCGCGTAAATACCGGCAGCCCCCGCCAGCGTGATATCCAGAAATTTGGTGTGAGAACGCGCGCGATTAAACGCGCTATCCAACAGCGGCGCCAAGCCAATTGACCGCCCCGGGCGCCCAATCAATGCCTGGTAGCTTGGCCATTTCATCGGGTGCACAACATGCACTCGGGGCAAGCCGCGGAACAAGCGGTTTACCGAAGCATCACCGACCACCTCAAACACCAACCGAGTATCCGCCGCCAGCACCCGCTCAATCACTGGCCGCAACCACGCAAGATCCGCGCCGTGGGAAGCCGAACCGTGATAAAACAGGGTTATTGGGGCATCAACGGACTGCACTACATCATCGCGCGTCAGTAAGGAAGTCAGCGCCTCCGGAACCTGCGGTGCCAGCAATTGCGGTTGCCAGTCGCTATAGCGCTCCTGGAGATACGGCGTGGAGACCAGTATTTTCGCACCCGTTCCCCGTAACCATGGCTGGCGTCGCCAGCTTAAGCGCAAAAGTTTCCACTGGTAGCGCAGAGGCATACGGGCAAAGGACGACCAGGAAAACAGGTCGTCATCCATAAAAAAGTTGACGGATGCAATCGCAGCGCGGTGAGTATCAACGAACCGCCGCCAGTTTGCCGGTACATAGCGAACAAAGGTTACGTCGGCCCCGGCCAGCTGCTCAGGAGGGGGAAGTTGTGTAAACGTACAGCGAGTGACCGATACACCACTCGCATTCAGATAGGGCACTACAAAATAATCAGAAGAGGGATTCTGGCCCTCTTCCACCACAAAATGACTCGTAACTGCTGCCTGCTTCACCACAACCTGCCCAATGCCCTCGTTACCCCCTACCGGAATTTGGCAGTTAGCCAGAGAAGGGAAACACCCATGGTAAAAGAGACAGCACGGTCACACTATAGGCAATGGTCAGCGGCAAGCCCGCTCGCAGGAAATCTTTCAGATGGTAGCCACCCAGGTTCTGAACCATCAGATTAGTCTGGTACCCGAACGGGGTCAGGAAGCTGGCGCTGGCCCCGTAGGCCACCGCCATAACAAAGGGTATCCAGCTCACCCCGAAACTGTCCGCAAGGCTCCAGGCCAGCGGGAATGCCAATGCTGCAGCTGCGTTGTTGGTCATCAACTCAGTCAACGCCAAGGTCAACAGGAAGATGCCGATCAGTGCAACGTAAGGCCCGGCGTCCTGAACCAAGTCCCGCAAAGCACCGGCCAGCGCTGCTGCCAGACCACTGCCTGAAAAAGCCTCAGCCAGAACCAGGGCGCTGGTGATAATCAGCCAGATCTGAAATGGAAAACGCCGCTGCAGCTCAGTCGTACTGACGATACCAAGGGCAATCATCCCCCCTAACAGTACCAACAACCCCTTCAGCAAAGAAAAAATGCCGAGTGCTGCGCCGGCCACGACGCCGGTAAATCCCAGGGCCAGCAGCCAACTGTCCCGGTGCGACAGTTGCCGCTGAACACCATTGCCGCTCACTACATAGAAGTTCTTGTCGATATTGCGGTGGTGCTTGAAGTCCGGCCCCACCGCCAGCAGCAGGGCATCCCCAGCCCGCAGCTCTATCTCCCCGAGCTTGCCGGAAAGACGCTCACCGCCCCGGCGCATGGCCACCACCGCCGCATCAAAACGGGTACGGAACTGGCAGCTCTTCAGGGTTTCACCGAGGATACTGGAGCTTGGGGTAAGCACCACTTCGAGCAAATCGAGCTCGAGCTTTTCATCTTCCAGCGCAAACTGGTGCAAGCCCTCTATATCCTGCAAACGGCTTACATCACGAACATCACCACTGAAAATCAGTTTATCGCCAGAGCGTACGATCTCGGTAGGCGCCACCGGGGTAATGGTGCGCCCGCCCCGAACAACTTCCACCAGGTACAGCGTCTCGAGCTGACGCAGCCCGTTCTGCTCTACCGTTTTGCCATCCAGTGGAGAATCAAGGGTGACCTCTGCCTCCAGCAGATATTCAGTCACTGATTCCGCACCGCCACGCCCCTGGGGCAACAGGCGATTGCACAGCAACAGCACGATCAGGCCAACCGCAGTCACCGCCAGCCCGATCGGCAAAAAAGCAAAGAAATCCAGCCCCGGCTGCCCGCGGTCAAGCACAAAGCTGTTAACAATCAGGTTGGTGGAGGTGCCAATAAGGGTCAGCGTACCACCGAGAATGGCCGCGTAAGACAGAGGTAGCAGCAGCTTGCCAGCAGGGTGCCGGCGCTGGTTTTTAATACTGGATGCGAGAGCAGCTACCACTGCCGTGTTGTTCAGGAAGGCTGAACTGATAGCGGTGGCTCCGGCAAGCCGGAGCAGGCTGAGCTTTAGAGAACCGCTAATCAAACGGTCAGAAATGGCACGTAACCAGCGGGCCTTCTCCAGCCCAACTGATACCAGCATAAGTGCAACCAGTGTCACCAAACCGGGGTTGACCGCTTTCTGCAGAGCCGATTCGGTCGGCACCAAACCGACCAAAAAGCAAAACCCCGCTGCCCCGGCAAACACCAGCGATGGCCGCAAGCGCGTAAAGATCAGCGCTCCGATGAGGAGCACAAATATGCTGGATACCAAAACCTGCGTCAGAGCCATAGGGGTTCAATTGGATTCTACTTGGGGCCCACAGAGCATCGCGGGCGAGGAATTTTTGACTGACGGTGATTATGCAACAACATCCCCGCGGCCACTAATCCGATATGACGGGATTTGGGTTCGTGTTTCGGGGCTTTGCACTGAAACACAACCGTTCTTACGGCAATATGGAATATCAGAGCTATAAATAGTCCCGAGGAAACCAGCAGCAAGCAATCAGAATGGAATTGTATTCATCCGCAAACAGCTAGCGGCAGGAATATGAGACGGTGTTCCGGTCTCTGGGGTAAACAGTTCCTGTTGATCCAGTCGGTGTCCATAGCCGCGTATAAAATGCCTCCATCGTTTCCCCACGAGCCAAAAGGCATTTATCTTGCACGCAAGTGCCTGATTTTCCAGCAAGAAACGGGTAATTTTGCGACCCCCCGCGTTGTATCCAAGCTGTCGCCCCGGTAGCATCTCCGAACACACTCACTGGAATAAACAGGGCCCATGGATGGCCCCGGAAGCCCATGCTGAAACGACTCTTCGCCTCCCGCAAGCACCCCTATATTCCCGGCCTAAACCGCCCCGAAAAAGTGGAAATAGATTTATCCGGCAGCAAGCTCACCATGCTGATGCCGCCGCACTCCAACTACGAGGGATTTGCCGGCAAGGAGCCGCCGGCTCGTGTCAATATTTATGACGACGGGCAATATGTCGATGACAGTCCGCTGCCTGAATGGCAGCGTGAGGGGACATCTTACTTCCGCCTGTTCAGTCGCAGGTGGGAGCTTTACGGCCCACCTTGGCGCGAGCGGCCTATCGGTAGTATCCATTTTGGCGTGAGCATCTCGCGTTACGATGCCCTGCCGGAAGGCATGAGCGCGTTCAATCCCTGTCACTTTGAGCAGATGGCCATGCGCAGCCTCTGGTTCACAGGGCCTGCGCATCCTGACTTAGGCAGATTCCGCTCCCCGGTCAACTGGGATATGCGCAATAGAGAGTCCGGCTCCCCCTGGCTCTACTATGAATATCAATCCGACTACTCCCACAATCCAGAACCGCCGCCGGAATTTATGCACACCTACAGAGGCGGCTGCCTACGCACCCCCTTGGACGATCGTTACTACCTGAATATGGGGTACAACTACCTCGGCTACGCACCGGTAGACATTTGCCTGAAACATATGAATGCACTGACCAGTAAGGTGCTCGGCTCGGTACACCTGGAACTAGGCTCAGTCGCAAAACAAAAACTGGCGGAGGCCAAGCGCAAATGGCCCGACGCCCAAGCCACCAAGCACCGCGGGCCGGAACCCTGGGTTTATCCTGAATGGCGTCGCGGAGATGATCGCAAAGGCGAAGACAATATAGTAATTCTCAAGCCCGGCAGCCCACCGCCGGCTCTAACCCCCTGAACACTTTTCTCCCAATGCCTGTTACAAAGACAAGGAACTGTCATGCAACGCAAAAACAAAACATGGAAGTTGATACTCGGTCGCGCTAACAACCGCAGCCGCGGCGTTTATATCCTGCACACCCAGCAGGAAAAGTGGCAAGAGATCTTGCGGGATCATCATGGAAACTACTATTTAACCAGTGTCGCCAGAGCCATTTATGCGCTCAGTGGTATCGACACAGGTCGTAGCTTCAAGAACGAAAGACTGCGCTTTGATGGAGCCGCCATCCATTATCAGCTGGATAGTGATGGCGACGTGCTCATCATGGGGCTCGAAGTCAATAGTGAATACAAGCTCACGAGGGGCCGGCAAACCACCGGACTCTATCAAGTCCAGTGTTTCAAAAATCAAGACGGTGACCCCCAGTGGATAACTGCCCAAGATTCTGATCCGAAAATGGCCCTATCCCACCGCTGGAACAATTCCCACTACGCCGCGGTAAGCGGCAAGTTTGAGAGCAAGGAAGACGCAGGCAGTATGCTGATTAGTCACATCAGCAACGCTTACCGAGCGGGAGTAAAAGATCACGACATTAACCGCCCCAATAATCATTACTCCCTCTACTGGCAAAATGACAACCACAAGAGCGACAACCAGCGGAACCATCTGGTTTCCCTGATACAGCAGGCCATCGCTACCAGCGCCCGGGTAAACTGGCTGGTACACGGCGAAGGGGCGACCACCTTTGTCCGTGCCATGCAGGCACTGGAAAAAAGCTTATCTCCCACGCCCGTGGCACCCGAGCAAGAAAAAGAACTGCGAAGCAACCTGAAACTCCAAACCGTTTACTTCTCTAACCCTCGTGGCAAGGAAGCGGGCAAAAACACGCTGGAAGCGTTGAGTAAAAAATTGGGTTTCGACTACATGGGTACCAACGTCAACCCCGGTGATGTATTCCACAATCCAGATGCCCGCAGTGCAGCGCTTGGCAAGGGCGGCGCAGTCATTGGCACAATCACTCTGGGCAATGCTGCGGGCACCCTGGGTGCCGACGACATCCTGAAGAGCTTCACTCAAGCCGTGAATGCCGAAACCCTCGGCTGGAGCGCCGCGGTATTAATTTCCGGCTACTTCGTCGTGCGTGACAAAATCAAAACCAACAGCGGCTACGCTCGCAACCTACCCGGATTTTTCAGCACTACCTTTGGCGATGGAAACCAGCGCTGGGTGGGTTGATCTCTGGACACAGGCTGAAATTGGATTCGCCTTGGGGCCGCATAGCGTTGGCAAAATAACGTGAAGCGGCCCCGGAACCCCATGCTGAAAAGACTCTTCGCCTCCCGCAAGCACCCCTTTATTCCCGGCCTCAACCGCCCCGAAAAAGTGGAAATTGATTTATCCGGCAGCAAGCTCACCATGCTGATGCCGCCGCACTCCAACTACCAGGGGTTTGCCGGCAAGGAGCCTCCGGCTCTAACCCCCTGAACACTTTTCTCTTAATGCCTATTACAAAGACAAGGAACCGTCATGCAAGGCGAAAGTAAAACATGTCAGCATGTTCGAGATCGTCCTCATAAATGAACCACCGGGGAAGTGTAGTGGTCTACTGATCCCGGACACCAATTTAGGTGGTAAAGTTGCCCCCTGAGACAAAGGTGTTCAATGAGTAGACAACGTCGATCCTTCTCTCCCGAGTTCAAGCTGGATGCTGCCCGCTTGGTTGTGGATCAAGGATATTCCATATCTGAGGCCGGCCGTTCGCTGGATGTCGGTGCCAACGTCATCCGACGATGGGTGAAGCAGCTGGAGGCTGAGCGCGGCGGAGAGACGCCAACAAGTAAAGCCCTTACCTCGGAGCAGCAGAGAATCCAGGAGCTTGAAGCCCGCATCAATCGCTTAGAGCGGGAGAAAGAGATACTAAAAAAGGCTACCGCTCTCTTGATGTCCGACGAGATGAATCGTACGCGCTGATAGACCGATTAAGTGAGCAAGAGCCTGTGGATCTGGTCTGTGAAGCGTTTGGAGTACCTCGATCATGCTACTACGAATATAAGAGCAAGCAGGCCTCGATTGATGCGCCTAGGGTTCAACTCCGCGCCAAGGTGAACGAGATCTTCAAGTGCAGTCGTAGCGCTGCTGGCAGTCGAACAATCGTGGGGCTGCTCAACGAGCAGGGAATCACTATTGGACGATTTAAGGTCCGCAGTTTGATGCGTGAAGCTGGATTGATCTGCAAGCAGCCGGGCCCGCACAAATACAAGAAGGCCACGGTTGAGCGACCGGACATACCGAATGAGCTTGATCGTCAGTTCAATGTGCCGCGGCCGAATCAAGTGTGGTGCGGCGATATCACCTATATCTGGGCCGGTTCTCGCTGGTGCTACTTAGCTACGGTGATCGACCTGTATGCCCGCCGTATCGTTGTATGCATCCGGTAATCCCATCTACCCAGCGAAAATCTTCGCTGTAATTTAGGTGTCCACCTATCAACAAGTGGGCACCTAATATGAGTGACATCATCCCTGCTAAAACACCGGTTAAGCGCCGCCGGCATTCCCCGGAGCTTAAGGCCAAGATTCTCCAAGAGTGCCAAGAACCCGGCACGTCCGTCGCGAGCGTTGCCCTCCTGCACGGTATCAATGCTAATCTGATCCACAAGTGGCGGCGGGAAGCTGATGGCAGTCACAAGCCTGCCGAGCCGAAGTTTGTTCCGCTAGCTCTGCCTGTTCCTTCTGGGGTGCCACAAGAAGTGGTCTTTGAACTCCGCGGTATCAAGGTGCGCTGGCCGCTTGCCCAAATTGACCGCGCCATTCCCTGGCTCCAGGCGCTGCAAGCGTGATCCAGATTGATGAGATCTGGATGGCGACTGAACCAATGGATATGCGCGCCGGGGCGGATACGGCTCTGGCCCGTGTCGTGCAGGTGTTCGGTGAAGCCAGACCTCACTGCGCCTACCTATTTGCCAACAAGCGCGGTAACCGCATGAAGGTTCTGGTACACGATGGCTTTGGCCTGTGGCTCGCGGCGCGTCGCCTGCATCAGGGCAGCTTTGCCTGGGGTAAACCCTGGCAAGGCGAACGGGTTGGGCTGACGCCAGAACAGCTGCAGGCACTGGTGATCGGACTGCCCTGGCACCAGGTCGGTCGCGATCACCGGATTGCTTTGCTTTAGCAGATCAACTTCTCTGGCCAACACAGCCGTCAAAACGTCCTATCTGGTAATCACCATGGGCGGTGAAATCTGGCAGGATGCTGGCCATGACAACACCGCCTGATCTCAACAATCTCAATGCCGACCAACTGCGCCAGCTCGCGGCGCAGTTGCTTGCTGAGTCAGCGGAAAACAAAAAGCTCATCCACAACCAGCAACTGCTGAACGACAAGCTCAAACACGAACTCGCCGTCCTCAAGCGTCACAGCTTCGGTAAGAGCAGTGAAGCACTGAATGTCCATCAGGCCAGCCTGCTGGATGAACTGATACAGGCCGATATTGCCGCGGTCGAGATGGAGTTATGCCACGCCGACACCAGGACGAAACCCGAGAAGCGCCAGCCCAAGCGTTCGCCATTACCTCCCGAGCTGCCCCGTCAGATCATTGAGCACGAGCCTGACAACACTCAGTGCGACTGTGGTTGTCAGCTCCAACGCATCGGCGAAGACATCAGTGAAAAGCTCGATTACACCCCGGGCACCTTCACCGTAGAACGTCATATCCGCGGCAAGTGGGCCTGTAAACGCTGTGAACGCATTACCCAGGCACCGGTGCCACTGCAGATTATCGACAAGGGTATCCCCACCAGTGGCCTGCTGGCCCATCTGCTGATCGCCAAGTATGCCGATCATCTGCCGCTTTACCGGCAGGAGAAGATCTTTGCCCGCGCTGGTCTCGCCATCTCCCGTTCCACCCTGGCAGAGTGGGTTGGCCGCTGCGGTGTTGCCCTGCAACCCCTGGTCGATGCCCTGCGCGAAGAACTGCTGCAGCAGCCGGTCCTCCACGCGGATGAAACCCCGGTGCCCATGTTGGATCCGGGCAAAAAGAAAACCCACCGCGCCTACATATGGGCTTACTGCAGTACCTCGGCAGCAACCGTCAAAGCCGTGGTCTACGACTTCGCGGAAACCCGCGCTGGTGCCAATGCCCGCCGCTTCCTCGAAGGCAGGCAGGGCAAGCTGGTGTGTGACGACTACAGTGGCTACAAGGCCGGCTTCACGAACGGGATTACCGAGATCGGGTGTATGGCCCATGCTCGTCGGAAGTTCTACGACCTGCACCTGGCGAATAAAAGCCAGATCGCCGAACAGGCCCTGCAACAGATCCAGAGGCTCTATGACATTGAGCGGGAAGCCAAAGCGCTTACCGCTGAAGCGAGAAAGCAGCTGCGTCGGGAACAATCAACCCCAATCCTGGAGCGCCTCCACCAGTGGCTGATGCTACATCGACAAAAGGTGCCGAATGGATCGGCGACCGCCAAAGCCATCGATTACAGCCTCAAGCGCTGGCAGGCGCTGACGCACTACTGTGATGATGGCAATGTGCCCATCGACAACAACCATGTAGAAAACCAGATCCGACCGTGGGCCTTGGGACGCAGTAACTGGTTGTTCGCCGGCAGCTTGCGTAGTGGCCAGCGTGCGGCAGCGATCATGAGTTTAATCCAGTCAGCCAAGCTGAATGGTCATGATCCTTATGCGTACCTGAAAGACGTCATGCAGCGATTACCGATGCAGCGTGCCAGTGCTATCAGCGAGCTGCTGCCTCATAACTGGGTGCCTGCTGGCAAGGTGTGATGGCCGGACGCTTACTGAAAAACTAGGTAAATACTTTGATCAAAAAATTGATGGAAAAAAAATATGGAAAAGCAACCAATCGGGGGGAATACGGACTCGACAAACCTGACGGGCCATTTGAAAGAAAATTCTAGTGCTTATACGAATGTGTACCGCTACAACAATATCGTTAACCACGATTTTTACAAAAAAAACTGGTCTGGACTTCAACCCGCACCGCTAACCAGCTGGAAATTCTGAGGTATTCTCGGCTACGCCTATCGCAAATCTGAGGCTAATTCCCAACCTCTATATAGATACCGCCACAAATCTGGAACCGATCACCTTTACACTACCGTCTACGGTGAGCTTGGCAGAGCCGGTGCGGCTGGAGCTACAATGGAGTGGCCGCCTACCTCCCAGCCACAGGCAATACAGAAGACCTATACCACTATTACAGTAGCAAGGTGCAAGATCATTTCCACACAACGAATTGGAATAAGCTTGAAAGTGGAAGTTCCAGCTAGAAGTACGAGTCCGTAATTGGCAAGCAATACCCCTGCCCTCAAGACTGATAGCATATAGCCCTGACAATCATATTATCAGGGCTATATGCTTCGACATTTGAAGCCCGAATTTATACTTTTTCCTCTCAGGCATAGCAAAGGGACCAAGAAAAATTTGGCATATCATTCTATGGATACATAGAATATCTCATAATGTAGTTTAGTGCACAGTGATGGAGAGAGTGTCCAGTTAAGATCGCTTACGGATATATGTGAGACGCGACCCGAACTAACCCAGATAAAATCAGGTACAATCCACACTCCAGCTTTTCATTATTTCAATGCATTTTTCTATTTCGTTTCTTGGCAATAACGCAATCTGTTTTGTGTCGAGATCCCACCATTTTAGCTCCTCTAAGTCTGAGATGATTTGCTCATCAAACCTGTAGCGAATTAACCTTGCGGGGATTCCTCCATAGATTCCGTAAGGTTCTATGTCTCCAGAAACAACAGCTCCAGCAGCTATGATAGCTCCGTTGCCAATAGTCACTCCGGACTTAACAGTCACGCCACACCCTAGCCATACGTCGTGTCCTATAGTTGTCGGGGGGTGCGATATATTGTGAAAATTCTTGGAGGATCCTAGGTCTGGGTGTTTGGGAAAATATGGTTTGAAATTTCCGAGCGTCGACAGCCAATTTAACGGATGGTTAGCTACGCCGATTTCACAGTTCCTTGCGATGGTGCAGTATTTCCCTATAGTGGTTTTTCCGTAAACTACCGAATATTGATTTATGAATGTAAATTTTCCGATGACTGCTTGTGCGTGAATTTCAACATTTTTTGCTAGATTCACGGGGTGATTGATATGGGCATCAGAGCTTACTGAAGCTAATTTTGCAATGGTAGAGAATTGCTCATCTATCATTTTTAAGTATCCGTCAAATTTCAGCATATCTAAAAATATCATGAGGGACTTTTCTTGAAAATCCCACGGTTTCACAGCCTATCAACAAGGGCCGACCTTGTTTGAAATTTTTACCAATCGCGACCGCGCTCCTTCCGTAATCCCAATGGATGGAGATCAAGCCGTTCTTGGCAAAAAAATGATTAAGGCTTGTTGTCTCACATTTATTAAAACCGGCCTGAAAAAACCTCACATACGCCTAAACACATAAAACCGGCTCTTATAAAATTAAGAAAACGGACCATATCAAATCAGGCCAGAGAAAAGTCTTCATGCACCAGAGTCAAATTCGGATTGTAAGCAGGGTCTGAGTCAAGTATCGGCCCCCAACGTTCGCGCATGTAGGCTGTTTCACCATCCATACGCCGGCGCTTAGCGGAAGTATCATCGCTGCCGCGGGACACAGATTCGTGATGGTAGAGCTCCGCATAAGGGGTCCACAGATTACGATAGCCAGCTTCACGTACCTTCAGGCACAAATCCACATCATTAAACGCTACGGGAAGACTCTCTTCGTTAAGTCCCCCAACTTCCTCGTATACGGACTTTCTCAGTAACAAACAGGCACCGGTGACCGCAGAAAGATTCTGCACCAAGCTCAGTCTCGCGAAATAGCCGTGCTCACCCCGGTTGAAATGCTTGTGTGCATGATTCGCCACACCGCCTACGCCGAGAATAACACCGCCGTGCTGAATCGTATCGTTAGGGTAGTAGAGCTTGGCACCCACGCAACCGATTTCTGCTCTACAAACGTGGCTGACCATTTCCGCTAGCCAGCCACCATTTATCGGCTCGATATCATTATTGACCAAGCCAATGATTTCACCTTTTGCCTGACGAACACCAAAATTATTGATCGCCGAATAGTTAAACGGGCGATCCCAGCGGTGCACACTGACTCTTGGATCGGCGCTGACCTTCGCCAAATAACTCAACGTTTCCTGGCAAGTCGACTGATTATCCAGGATCAACAGTTCAAAATTTTGGTAATCCGTCAGCGATAGTATTTTGTCAACGCAGGGCTGCAGTATGTCAACACGATCGCGAGTTGGTACCAGAAGACTGACCAGCGGCTTTTCCTTTGGCAAATTCCAGCGCGTACGGTAAGTGTTGGGTACAACACCTCGCTCTACCTGCGCACCCAGATTCTGGGAAGCTACATAGTGCTTCAGTGCCGCGATACCCGCCTCGGTCGTGTAACTCTTCTCACCGCCGTCCAATGCAGTTGACCCCTCAATGGCACGCCAGTGGTAGAGGATTTCCGGGATATGTACCACTTTGTCGGCGTTCAAGTGGGGCAGACAGCGTAGTAGTAAGTCATGATCCTGACTGCCCTCAACACCTGTACGCAACCCACCGACTTGCCTCACCAAATCAGCCTTGAGCACCGTAAAGTGGCAGATGTAGTTGTTCGACAACAGCAGATCAGGATTCCAGTCCGGTTTGAAATGCGGGTCAAATCGGTAGCCCGCCCGGTTGATCTTGTCTTCATCGCTGTAAATCAACTGCGCGTGCGGCGAATTTGAGATTGCCTCGCACACGCGCTCCAATGCGTGAGGGGCAAGAGTATCGTCGTGATCCAGGAAAGCGACAAAGTCTCCCTTAGCGAGAGCCAACGCACTATTGCTCGTCGCCGAGATATGGCCATTTTCCGTGCGGAATACCACGTCAATACGCGGGTCCATGGCTTGGTAGTTAGAGAGGCACTCCCGCACTCGGGAGTCCGGCGATGCATCATCGGCGATACACAACTGCCAGTTGGGGTACGACTGCGCCAATACTGAGTCGATACACGCACTCAGAAACTCAATGCCCGTGTTATAAGTGGGGAGAATAATGGAAATCAGTGGCCCTTTCACAGCAGCAGCGGATTGCGGTGCTGGCAGCCGTAGTGCCTCTACCTGATTGATCCACTCCTGGTAATCCCGTCCCCGGCATCTACGGGTAAAGGTCTCCGCATAGTGGGCCAAGCTTAGATCAAGCCAGCCGCGTCCCAAAGTATCGGCATCCGTCTTGAGACGAGCCAAAACCTCCTGCCTATTGAGGCCCCTGAACCCGGGGTGCCTTGCCGCCAGACGCCGTGCGAGGAGACCTTGCGCAAACCTAGGCGTCAGTGGCTGCAAACGCAAATGCTCAATACTGAACATGCCCGCTTCTTCCAAAGGATCGAAGCGAAGGCTACGCACCATTTTCGGGAAGTATAGTAGCCGTTTTACAATCTGATCGGAGTTGCTGATAAGGAAAAAGCGCTGCTCCTCATTGTAGCCGGAGCCGGTATCGATATAGACACTGGCATTCACACTCTCGCAGCTGTGAACCAATCCCAATTCCAGCATGTACCAGCCTGGCAGCAGGTGGCACTTGGGCACAGTAAACTGAGGGTCAACACCCAGTGAGCGCCATCGAAAGCCGTGTTCTTCGCCTTCCAGTAATTCAACTTCAGCAGTGGGCGAGAGACGAGGGGCCAAATTGATGCTAAACAGCGATTTGATAAATCTAAGCACAGTTTCAGGTTTTCTATTTTGTGTTTTTAATAATATGTTCAGCCTTGGGAAGTAGCGGTTTTACTATCGCAAAGCTATGACATTGCCGGCGATTCCTAGCTCCCAAGTTCGGGAGAGTAGATCACATTAGCCTTTACTGACGAACCGTAGATATGCGCTTCCACCTTATCGTGCACAGTCATATCCCTACCTGGCCTGAAATTGAAGCCACAGTATAATTGACCGGATATACCTTTCCGTACAAGGTCGGGGCGCTCGCGGTCCACGTCCACAAGATGCTCCTTACCATTAATCAAAAGACGGACCTTCAAAGGCTTATCCAAATCTGATACTGCCCAACCACCAATTAACTTCGGCATGACATTCACATGCGCCTTACCAAAGCAAAGGTACGGCGATTCCATCGCCAGTTGCGAGCGTAGGACTTCGACCCCTCGCGCTACGTCTCCAGTGTACCTGGTCAGAGCATCATCAAACTCATCGTTCAAGTCATGTGCCTTGAAATAAGCCTCGCCTTTGCCTCTGTCAGCACTGCCAGCTCCGGAGCCCTTACTCTCTTTTTTCAGCATATGCTCCTGGCGGGATTTGACCACATAGTGATTCACCCTGATTCGGTCATACAGTACTTCACGTGTCTTAGGCTCGCATGCGCCCCCTTTTTCGAATACGGCAGGTTCCAAATTCGGCGAATAGTAGCGGCCGGACTCCAGGATACACTCGTGAATGTTCATCCGTTGAACCATGCCAGGCTTTAGAATCGTTTTGATATGGCAATTCGCGGGGTGATCTTTCCTGGAGGCTTGCTTAAAGCGCTCAATAACTAGCCCTTCCCCTTTGAACTTGTGCCCAGAAGAACCAAAATTTCGCCAATTCAACGCCAATGCCCCCGCATCTTCCATCGCATGAAAAGCGGATAAATTTTCCTTTAGTGAAAGCCCATTAGTATTGGCAATAAACTCATCTGCATCGATGAAACACAGCAAATCCACCTCACCGCCATATTGGCGCAATATGTAGTTATAAGCTGGAGCCTGGGGTCCTGTCTCGCCAACCCTGGGGAAATAGACCCTATTGATTACCCCCAGGAAGTCCAAAGCCTCCAACAACTGTGAAGAGCCATCATCACTAACATTATCGGCAATGAAGAACCTATCGACACCGATTAGCTGGTGATATGCAATCCACTCCAGAATATAGTCGCACTCATTCTTGAAAATAGCGGCAACACCTAACCTCATTTACACCCCAAAAATCTACGTAAATTGTGCTACCTGTAAGCCACTTAACTTTGGTTTTCCGCATGCCACTCCTTAACCGTCATCCAACGATCAAGGTCGTTAAACTGAATAGGTTGAGAATTCAGAGGGATAACATCGTCGCGCACGCGAACATTAATAACGTCTTTTGGCATAACACCCAATTGCTTTAAGTCCATCTCGTAACCGCACTCGCCTGTTGGGTGTACATTTGGCTTATGTAAATGTTCCCGATAAATGTTTGCTTCGAGAGAAGCTGCAATCTTACCATTTACCTCTACATCCACCGTGACCGGATTAACATGATGTATACCCCGCGCCCATCCCTTTAGCACGCCAGTTTTAAGGAATTTTATATTGACAGCACCGCGTGCTTTGGTTATGCGCGTTTTGTCCATATAGTCTTTCGGCTCTGTAGAGATGAACTGGGAAGCCTTGTCCATCTGTGTAGCAGTCGGCTCCAAACCGCAGAAATCGCTTAACCCTTTCAAAAATGCCTGCTTGTATCGAACGACTTTATCCGAAGACACCAGCATTACAGGGCTTTCTACGCGATGAAGAAATCCCACTACCGACGCATAACTATCCAGAGCATCTTGCAGACCTTGCCGCATATCGCTTTTCATTGAAATTGAATTTCTATTCGCAATAGAAAATAAATCTCGGAAAACCACAATAAAATGCGGATTGCGCAATTTTTCTTGAAGCATATCCAGTTGCGAAATGGAAGATGGTCGTTTCCAGCCCCAAACCGAATGGACGCTATTATACTCACTGACTACATCCTCGAACTGCTCTTCGCTTTTACTCTCGAAAGCAAGGCTCAGGCGCAGATCCTCGTAAACCGGCCCATAGCACTTATCGCCCATTGGCAAGCCCAGTGCATGCAGGGCACCCGCGACGATCGATGTACCTCCTCGCGCAACTCCGACCACAACAATAGTGCGGCTGCCACTGTCAGTGGCGGGGTTTAATATATTGACACCTTTATTTATCAGCGCGTCAGCGGTCATAAACTTCTCACAAAACGTAATGAGCAATAAACATATACGACAATAGGCACAAATTAGAATTACACCTTCGCTGCCTAGGGCCACATAAAAGAAGAACTGCTTGACGAAAAGCCAAAATCTGGCCCCCTCGAAACGAGGTATTCTCCCGGAACCTGGCACTTTGTCCACAACAGCGCGCCAATAAACCGCCAACTCCGTCACAAAAAAAAGTGAGTGCGCGACAGTCTATTTTCCAAGCGTACTTGTAACGAAGTGCGAAGTTATGAAAATCCGCATAGGCATAATCGGGCACGCCTGCCAGTCGTCTATCGACTAAACCAACATAATTGGAATTCATAACAAAAATTTACACTCGCGCTAATCATTAACGCTCTGATCTCCCCAATACAGCGATCACCCCATGCGTGGCGGATATCAATCCGATACGCCAGTAGGCTGCCTATAAAATCACTTTTTAAACACACCTACTACATTACCGTTGTCAGCAACAAGCACAGACGTAATTTTTCGAGAATCCATTAATTGAATCGCATCTTCCACCCGCGTCCCCTTAGAAATAGTTATCGGATCTGCAGACATAAAATCTTCCGCCCGCACTTCAAAAATTCCAACGCCATAGGATTCAACCGCGCGTCTGATATCTCCATCTGTAACAACGCCGTACTTATCTCCCGCATTCACTATGGCAAGCCCAAGTCGGCCGCGGCTCATTGCACTAATGATTTCAGTTACTGAAGCATCACTACCAACAAATGGAAGATCTCCCTCTTCCATTTCCTCATCCACTCTTGCCAATAAACGACGCCCCAGTGAACCACCAGGATGAAAACGTGCAAATTCCTCAGGCTGAAAGCCCCTTGCTTTCATCAACGTTACAGCCAGAGCATCACCCATTGCCAAAGTCGCTGTTGTTGATGCTGTAGGAGCCAGTTGAAGTGGACAAGCCTCTGCTTCTACACCTATGTCTAAATGGCTGTCTGACGCTCTAGCCAAAGTAGAACACGGATTGCCGGTCATCGAGACTAAATAATTGCCGTTATCCTTGAGAAAAGGAATTAACTTCAGTACCTCATCTGTTTCACCGGAATTCGAAATCGCCAAGAATACATCACCCGGCGTAACCATACCTAAATCGCCATGGTACGCTTCCCCGGGATGCATGAAGAAACTGGGTGTTCCGGTACTCGCTAAAGTCGCAGCGATCTTTTTCCCAATAATCCCTGACTTTCCCATCCCACAAATAATTACCCGGTCTTTAGACTCCAAAATTCGCGAGACAGCGTCTTCAAAGCTCACATCCAATTTATCAGCCAATGCGCGTACCGCGTTAGCCTCAATATCAAATACATCTTTCGCTATTGACTTATAACCCAACATTTTTACTTCTGTTCCAAAAACCACTTAACTACTGATTCCGCATCAGAATACGTATCAACACCATGAGGGGGGCAGGAGTGCCAATCAAAAACACTAACTCTGACGCCTTCTCGGAGAGCTCTCATCTGCTCTAATTTTTCCAAAGACTCCACCGTGTCTACAGGAATTTTCGATAAAGATGCAAGAACCTCATATTTATAGGCATAAATGCCAACATGTCTCCGAAAATGTTCAAGCGGCCAATCCTGAGTGCTCGAAAAATCTCGTACATAAGGAACTGGGCTACGAGAAAAATAAAGAGCATCGCCCCTTACATTTGACACTATTTTCACAACGTTAGGATCCACCAATTCTTTTGAATTAGAAATCGGAGCCGATACTGTGGCCATCTCTAAACCCTTCAACTTGAGGCAGAAATCTGCAAAACCTGCCAACAAATCTATCGGGATTAACGGTTCATCTCCCTGAACATTTATTATGCAATCATCCCCAGACCAACCGAGAGTGGCACCTACTTCCGAAGCTCGATCTGTCCCTGACTCGTGTCGTGGGTCAGTTAAAACTCCGTGAATGGAGTGCGCCTCAAGAACCCGCATAATTCTCTCATCGTCTGTAGCAACGACAATTGAGTCGGCGAATGATGCGGCTCTAACTTGTTGAAAAACACGTACAACCATCGGTATGCCCGCAATATCTAAAAGCGGCTTACCTGGTAGGCGGGTGGAAGAGTAACGTGCGGGAATAACGACCCTTATAGGAGTTTTTTTCACTTTACTGTACCACTATGGTTCTTTCATCTTTTATCAGCAGCGGCTGGTACATTTCCTCGAGAGAGAGCCCCCTGCTGAATAAAATATGCTCTGCGACTTCGCGCGCGACTCCAGCACCACCGGGACATTCTAGAATGATATCCGCACGCCTCTTTGCCAGCACATGGCCATCCGCAGGAGAGTAACTAACTCCTACAAAATCCATTACCGAAAGATCAATTATGTCATCCCCAACGAAGACAATCTGGGATGGTGCAATATTCATTTCAGACACGAGCCTTTGCGCAGCACTTAGTTTATCCGAACACCCAGTAATAATGACATCTAGTGCCAGCTGTTTGCATCGGTAGTCCAATGCAGCACTTTGCTTACCTGATACCACACCAGTTCTGATACCATGTGCTTTCAACAAAGCAATGGCCACACCATCTTTAACATTAAACTGTTTATAGATTTCGCCTTCAGAGGTGATATTTAAACCACCATCAGTTAATACGCCATCAACATCAAATAGGACCAGCTGAATTCCAGTATATTTATCTCGCATATTTACTGTATTTCTAGCTTTGGCAAAGACTTTATTAAATCATCTACAGCCTTAACCTGAACAAGAAAAGGCTCTAATTTACTTAACGGCAAAGCACTTGGACCATCGCAACGAGCCTTGTCTGGATCAGGATGGGCCTCCAAAAATAGTCCAGCCAAGCCCACAGCCATACCCGCTCGCGCCAGCTCAAGAACTTGAGCTCGACGACCTCCAGAAGCCGCCCCCATAGGATCACGCATTTGCAGACTGTGAGTTACATCAAAAATAATTGGACAATTACCGGAAGCGTCTTTCATTTTTTGAAAGCCAAGCATATCTACAACAAGGTTGTCGTAACCAAAGCATGTACCTCGCTCACACAAGATGACCTGGCTATTTCCAGCCTCGCGACACTTCTCCACAATATTGCCAACTTGAGTCGGGCTTAAATACTGTGGTTTTTTTATATTAATTGGCTTCCCAGTTCGAGCCACCTTAACTACCAAATCCGTCTGACGTGCGAGAAACGCTGGCACTTGGATCACATCCACTACATCAGCCACAGGATCAACCTGCTCAAGCTCGTGGACGTCAGTGACTACCTCAACGCCAAATTCCCTCTTAACTGCGCTAAAAATTTCTAACCCTTCGTGCACGCCAACCCCTCGAAAAGAGTTTATGGACGAACGGTTGGCTTTATCATATGAGGCTTTAAAAACAAAAGGGATTCCTAGTTTTTCCGTAACCTTTACATATTCAGAGCAAGCAAACAGAGTAGTGTCCAAGTCTTCCAGGACGTTAATACCACCAAACAGAGTAAATGGTGATCGATTACTTAGATTCTTCATTAATATTTTTCTATATTCGGTAATTAAACGACTAACAAAACATTTCAGACATTAAAAAATGTATTGACTAAATCCATAGTCAGCAAGATCAAAACCCAAACATCATTCGAGAAACCCCAGGATACACTCGACACAAGAATTTATGAGACTCATCGAACCCTCCATCTTGCTGGAGCGCATTCACCAGTAACCCATAACCCTTAAAGGAAGGATGCCCCTGTTGATCCAAAAAATATGCGGAACACTCGCTCTTTGAAACGAGATTGGATAACCCGATAATATTGTCAGAATACCGACTCTCTAACTCATGTAAGTTCCATACGGGGTGACTAAAGCAACCGAATTCATTCAAGTATTTCCCGGCAGATCTATTTCGAAATTCCCTTGAAAACAATGACCAAAAAACAAATTTTAGGTTATCTTTCGCATTTTCGTAATCTAGAAACTCATCTAAATAAGATAATGCCTGCGAATACATGAATCTGTCATTACTATCAGAAATAAAGGATCTATCGAGCTTTATATGTTCGTGATTGGGAACGATCTTTCCATTTTTTATAAATCGATCATCTTTCAAAACCGAATTTCCCATTCGAAAATCGGGCACCAAGAGTACAACTTTTTTTTGAGCCGCTAAACCAGCGCGAATTGTTTCAATCAACAAATTCGAAAAAATAGGACACCCCATGCGCCCCCAAAGTTCAAGCCCCGGAATCTTTGGCAAAGAACCGACTTTAACCTCATAACGCCAGCGGGTTAAATGCGAAGGGCCCACGAGTAGAGTTTTCGACATATGAATCTTTTACACCTATTAAGACAACCTAAGCCAATATAGAGCTTTCATTCGGAAGCCTACAAACAAGACGAAAAAGGGCACAAAGGAATCTCCCACAGTGCCCTAAACAACGCCTAAACGTCCGTTAAGACCTATTATCAGCTTACTTTATGGAAGACAACTGACTTCTCTTAAGATAGTCGCCTTTCTTTCCATATACCGCCGACAGCTGCTTTTCATTTAGTGTCAAATCACGACCAATCTGAGCACCCACTGCTGCAAGTAGCAGATTTATGTCTTTATTAACTTTTTCAAAGGACGCCAACACACAATTCCCCTCGTTTGACTCAATAAAATCGATCAATCTTAGGTATGATCTTGTGGCAGACCTTAAAGAAGTCACACATTCCCTACCAATGGAGATTTCATTCCTCTTGGAAATTGCCATAACGTCTCTAAACAGACAAATATATAATGGAGCTCTGAGGCGACCATTAAATTTTTCAATATGGTTTATAGTTGACGGTCGCTTCCATCCCCAAAGCCGATGACTTAGATTTCGCTCCGCTATGATGCCATCTAGCTCCTTCTCACGACCGTTTTCCATAGCCCCTGCAAACTTAACGTCTTCAGCGGTGGGACTATCATGAACTCCCATATAAACACCCGCAGCTTCTAAGGCGTTTGCCACCAATGACGTACCAGACCTTCCAGGCCCTAAAACTACAATCGTTGCTCCGCCCGAATAATCTACTTCAGTTGCAGCATGGCGGACATAGATCCCATCATTTTCAAAATTGTTCGTATCCAACTTAAATACCTTTATATTTTTTCACTAGCAGAAATCAAAAGCCTAATCTTTGGCCGAGTCTTCTAAACTTAGAAATAGAAGCGACATTTCGCACACCTAAGTTAATTGAGGGATGACGCCTGCTTGAGATCATCATAGCTCGCAGCTTGCTGCACTCTGAATCAAGATTGGCTGACTGCAAAACATCCTCTCTCAGTATTGTTCTATTGTCGATCGCTACACTAGCAGCAAAATCAAGAAGTGACTTTTCCCAATCTTCAGGCAAAGTACATTTACTCAATAAGTCACTATCGAATCGAGCAATATCCGGTATTGGCGACGCAAAGACCTTCGTATTAAAAATTGCACTTTCGAAAAACTTTAACCCACTCTTACATGAATTAAACACTGAATCCTCAAGAGGAGCGATAATCGCACTACACTGAGAAACATACGATGCCATTTTATAGTAACTTTGCAGGGGAAGATGAATCACCTGTCCGGTATTCATTAATCTATCACTAACTTCAAGCGGGCCCATTAGTAATAGAGAAAACTCTCTATTAGAGCTAAGAAGCTTTAACAGGGCCTCTTCCACCATTTTAAAATCTTTATCATGGCTCTTTGTGCCGGAAAAATAGCCGACCGTATATTTTTTCACACCTTTCTTAGCGCAAATAATTCGAGCAAAGTCTATGTAATCAGAACTTAATCCATTGTGAACAACTCGCACATCGACTTCTGGAAAAGCCTCTTTCATCTTTTCAGCGAGAGGCTCGGTTGACACGGTAGCCTTTTCAAATAAAGTGAGCGCCGACGCATTTCTATCGAAGATCTCACAAACTTCGCGCGCACCCGCTCTTCCATTCTTATAAATTGAACTCTTCAGCGCGCTACTAACATCGAAAATCAGGTCATCATAGTCAGCAGACAGATATTTTTTCTTCTCTTTTGCCTTGGTAACAAACTCAATAAGCTTTTCTGAAAAACTCGGTCGATGAAAAACAAAGGCATCAAAATTATCAAGGAACTCATTTTTCAGCTCGTGCTGAGAGATGACGCACGTCTTCCAACCGTATATACGCTCGAGTGAAAACGCGAAGTTGAAACAACGATACCGAACCGATGGATCAAAGTAGGGTCTACTTGTCCTTGACGTATTTGTTACAAATAATACCTTCACAAAACCTCTCCCCTCTACGGCTTAAACTTCTTTCATTAAGAGAAATTCCGACATGGAATTTTCACTAACAAAACCGATCTTCAATTCGCTTTTTTCAACGTCACTGGATTTTATTTTCAAGTGGAATCCAACCATTTCAGAATTCAAATCAAATACACGTTTTACATCTGGCCTTTTCAAAGCACAAGATGAAATCATGTAATTTTCTCCAGCGCGAAAATAGATCAAATCCGGGGAAAATTTTTTGCCTAAATTAAACGCCCACCCCCTAACCTGCAAAATATCTTCATTGATCTCTAGAGCATCAATATGGTGCTTAGTTAAACCCCCTCCGGAGGTTAACTCTTTACCTAGAAATACAGAAACAAATCGCTCAAAGCTCTGACGAGTAATCATCTTATTGATGAATTCAACCATCTAACGCAACTCCGCCTAAAAAGTCATTATTTAGTCCCAGATCGGAAAGCTCAGCAAATTCTTTTCCACGCAAAGATTTAGCTGATCTTAATTTTAAGAGTTCAATTCTCTGGAAAAATTTTGGGGAATTCACAAGCCCAGGGCTAAGGAAGTAGTTACGCAATATAAAGCCAATCAAGCTTTCAGCTTTTTTCTGGTATGCAGCAACATCAAAACTCTTGGAAAAAACGTCCTCAAGTGTCGGGAAGACCCCCTTCACTTTATACATCGCGTCCCCAAGAACACAAACCACCTTACCAAATAGCAGGCTTTCAAACCCTAAGGAACTATTTATAGTAACGACCAAATCTACGGAGTTGATAAGCTCTAAATTTTCTAGTGCTGAAACACTTTCGTCTAATATAGAGACGTTTGGCAGACTTTTAGCGTATTCCACACACTCTTTTTGATGTAGATAATTTACCGGCCGCCCCTTGGCTGCTGGATGTGTTTTAACTACCACATGATATCCTTGCTCCACCAATAGATGAGCCGTCTTCTTCAAAAAATCGAGCGGTGTTTCAAATGGCGAATACAACAATATATTTGCGTCATCAAAGAGCTGGAGAGGAAGTAAGGCTACCTTTTCATTTTGAAAAAAATCGCCTTTTTTGAACACTCTTTTACCAGCATCAAATGCCGTTCTGGAGTCTGCTTGATTCTGAGCGTCAATAGTCAGTAAAAGCCGTGCAAAATGCGGTTCTAGTGTTTCGGAAAATTCCTCAATTTCCTCAATGGAAAGATTGAGCGGGGAAGCTTTACCATTGACTCCGCGGGGATCTAAAATTAAATATTCTGGAAATGGATTACGTATGCTTCCCAACTCCATATGCAGCAAAAGTACTCCGTGATTTTCACAGAATCTTTCCAGGGCACCATTTTGCCCCCAGCAAATCAGCACATCGAAATCAAAGCTTTTAGTTTTGATTTCATTAAGGATTTCATCTGTATAAATGGAGATTTCCCCATCTCCACACATCAGATCCTTCCAAGCCCCAATTCCCTTGGTTCTCCAGTCAACCAGCATATCTTCAATTTTGGAATCAACTTCAGGATCGAGAATATGAAGAAAAGGCCTCACCTCAGGCCTTTTCTCCAAAAGCTCATTATGTACGTGCTGGTTTGCAACTATCTTAACCCTGATTTCATTTTCCAGGAGATAAGCTAGGTTACTTGAAATAATGTCAGCAAACTTCAACGCTACAGCTGAATGCTGATGAAAGCTGTTTCTAATGGGTAAAGGTTCTGCGTAAAACAATACATTCATTTTTGTGCCGACTTCTACATTTACTTACTTGGCAATAGCTTAAACAATCAATACATAATGTTGTGATCAGGCAGGAATATTGGTCCACCAGCTTTCATTATTTAAGTACCAATCGACCGTCTTCTCAATTCCTTGAGAGAAAGTAAAGCTCGGCGCGTAATCAAGTTCTATTCTCGACTTTTCAGGGTCAATCGCGTAACGCCGATCATGGCCCGCGCGATCAGTCACATAAGTGATTAAATCCACAGATTTACCTTCCCGAACCTTACCCGCCTTAGGGAAGCGCTCCGCCAGTTCAGGATTCTCTGCGAAGGCTTTATCCATCAGGCTGCAGATCAGTTTAACAATGTCGATATTCGCCCACTCGTTGATCCCCCCGATGTTGTAACACTCGCCGAGGCGTCCTTTTTTGATAACTAGATCAATTCCCCGTGCGTGGTCTTCCACATACAACCAATCGCGGATCTGTTGGCCGTCACCGTAAATTGGCAGCGGTTTGTCATGAAGAATATTAGTGATTACCAGTGGAATCAGCTTCTCAGGGAAGTGGTAGGGCCCGTAGTTATTGGAGCAGTTGCTGGTAGTGACATTCAGGTCGTAGGTGTGGTGGTAGGCGCGCACCAGGTGGTCAGATGCTGCCTTACTCGCGGAGTACGGGCTGTTGGGGGCGTATGGTGTGGTTTCGCTGAAGGCTGGATCGTTCGGGCCCAGGGTGCCATACACCTCATCCGTAGATACATGATGGAAACGGTGGTTCTCTTTGTTCACGCCCTCATCTAACCAGATTTTCTTTGCCGCCTTGAGCAGGCTGTGAGTACCGATAATATTGGTTTCGATGAAAGCGTCCGGCCCGGTGATGGAGCGGTCTACATGGCTCTCTGCGGCGAAATGTACCAGCGTATCGATACAGTGTTCTTTGAGCAGAGTTTCTACTAAGTCTGTATCGCAAATATTTCCGTGGCAGAACACAAAGTTGGCATTGCCCGCAACAGGATCAAGGTTTGCTTTGTTACCGGCATAGGTCAGCGCGTCGAGCACGACCACTTTGTCTTGCGGGTAAGTGTTCATCCAATAGTGGACAAAGTTTGCGCCGATGAAGCCGGCTCCGCCGGTTACCAGTAGATTGCTCATTTTTTCAGTTCCGTTGGTCTGGATTCCGGCTTCCGCCGGAATGACGATGCTTTGGTAATTGGTTTGATACTAGAATCTGGGTTAGGCCCGGGTATCGGCGCTCTGAATTTCTGGATTCCGGATCAAGTCTGGAATGACGGAGCGCGGGGAAACGCGGATCAGGTCGCTAGTACGTTACGGAGTACCTCGCGCCAGTGATTTAGCGCTATTCCGGAGTCTTCGACTAGGCGTGTTTTGTCCAACACGCTGTAGGCCGGGCGGGAGGCCGGCGTTGGGTAATCGCTAGTGGCGATTGGGTTTACCTTTACAGACTTTTCTTCCGCTATAAGGCCTGCCGCTTTACCTTCCTCAAAAATGGCTACGGCAAAGTCATACCAGCTGGCGGCACCGGCGTCGGTGCAGTGATAGATACCTTTGGCTGAGGGATTTTTCGCCAGGGCGAAAATGCCCTGCGCCAAGGTACCTGCCCAGGTGGGTGTGCCGATCTGGTCAGCAACTACGCCAAGTTGATCGCGCTCGTTCATCAGGCGCAGCATGGTGTTTACGAAATTGCCGCCTTGTCGATCGTATACCCAAGCGGTACGGACGATAATGGCTTCCGGCAGAATCGCCTCAATGGCTTCTTCGCCCCGCGCCTTGCTTTCACCGTACACACCCAGCGGCTTGCGTAGATCCGATGGAAGGTACGGGCTGGATTGTTTACCGTCGAACACGAAGTCAGTCGAGACGTGGATCAGGCGAATTCCGAGTTCATGGCACGCCAAGGCCAGGTTTTCCGCGCCGCGGGCGTTGATTGCGTGGGCTTGGTCGACATCCGATTCAGCTTTGTCTACAGCAGTGTAGGCAGCAGCGTTAATAACTATAACCGGCTGAGTTTCTTTGAGAACTGCGAATACCTGATCTTTATCTGCGATATTCAAGGTATCGCGGCCATGGGCGATAAGTGTGATATCGGCAGGTGCCTGCTTTTGCAGTTGCTGGCCCAGCTGGCCGTTTTTTCCGGTTACTAAGACTTTCATAATTTTTTTTGGATTCCGGTTTATGTCGGAATGGCTAAACTTTTTTATGGATCCCGGATCAAGTCCGGGATGACGAAATTCGGTGCACTGGATCCCGGATCAGGTCCGGGATGACGAAATTCGGTGCACTGGATCCCGGATCAGGTCCGGGATGACGGAATTCGGTGCACTGGATCCCGGATCAGGTCCGGGATGACGAAATTCGGTGCGCTGGATCCCGGATCAGGTCCGGGATGACGGAATTTGGTGCCCTGGATTCCGGATCTAGTCTGGGATCTCGGGGCTCGGCGCTCCGGGTTCGCCTGCAAGCAGGCTCCTACTGTGGCTGTGGTTTAGTCGAAGGTTACTGCTTCCGTTAGGAGTTTGCCTTCGGCGTCTTTGGCGGAGAGTTTTGGTTGTTCTCCGTTTACCAGGGGCCATTCGATACCGATTTCCGGGTCGTCCCAGCGTAGGGAGTGTTCGTGCTCCGGTGCGTAGTAATCGGTGCACTTGTAAACGAACTCAGCGGATTCGCTGGTGACGTAGAAGCCGTGGGCGAAGCCTTCGGGTACCCAGAGTTGGCGTTTGTTGTCTTCATTCAGCAGTACGCCTACCCATTGACCGAAGGTGGGGGAGCTTTTGCGGAGGTCTACGGCTACGTCGAACACTTCGCCCGCGGTTACGCGTACCAGTTTGCCCTGGGTGCTTTGGGTCTGGTAGTGCAAGCCGCGGAGGATGCCCTGGCTGGACTTGCTATGATTGTCTTGCACGAAGGTGCGTTCGGCGCATTCGCGGTTGAAGAAATCCTGGCGGAAGGTTTCCAGGAAGAAGCCGCGTTCGTCGCCGAAGACTTTGGGCTCGATGATTTTTACATCGGGGATTCTGGTTTCTATTACTTTCATGATTCTGTTCGCCTGCTAGCAGGCTCCTACATCGATCGTTAGGGCCTGGTTAGCGGGAGAAGACGTGGTCGGTTTTGGATTCGGCGAGTATTTGCATCAGATATTCGCCGTAGCCGCTCTTAATCAGCGGTTGAGCCTGTTTTTCCAGCATTTCTGCATCAATGAACCCCTTACGGAAAGCGACCTCTTCCGGGCAGGCGACTTTCAGACCCTGGCGGCGCTCGATGGTTTGCACGAAGTGTGCGGCTTCCAGCAGGTTGTCGTGAGTACCGGTATCCAGCCAGGCCGAGCCGCGGCCCATCAGTTCTACATGCAAGCTGCCTTGTTCCAGATACATACTATTGAGGTCTGTGATTTCCAGCTCGCCACGGGGGCTGGGTTTAATCTCTTGCGCGAGGTCACATACCTGGTTGTCGTAAAAGTACAGACCGGTAACGGCGTAATTGGATTTTGGCTCGGCCGGTTTTTCTTCCAGACTAATCACCTTGCCGGCGCTATCAAACTCGGCAACGCCATAAGCGCGCGGATCCGCCACGTGGTAACCGAATACCGTAGCGCCTTCAGTGCGCTGGTCGGCACTCTTCAGTACGTCACTGAAGCGCTCTGCGTAGTAAATATTGTCACCCAGCACCAGGGCGCTGGGGTTATTACCCACGTGTTCGCGGCCTATGAGGAACGCCTGCGCCAGGCCATCCGGAGAGGGCTGAACGGCATAAGTGATATTGATCCCCCACTGGCTACCATCTTCCAGCAATTTCTGGAACAGAGACTGCTCTTCCGGTGTGGTGATGATCAGAATATCGCGGATACCCGCCATCATCAGGGTGGTAAGGGGGTAGTAAATCATGGGTTTGTCGTACACAGCCATCAGCTGCTTACTCACACCCTTGGTGAGCGGATAAAGGCGCGTTCCTGAACCGCCGGCCAAAATAATTCCTTTTCGTGACGTATTCCCTGTTTTCATTCATTTCTCCAAATACAATTTATTTATAGTTGGCCCGATATCGTGCAGCAAAATTGGGGCCAAATAATACCCTTGGATCATTCCCCGCTACACAATATCAATTTTGGGTGGCTCGCCCTCTCCAAACCACCCCGAATCCTTAACTTAAAACGAAAGTACTGCCGCAGTCCCTACCGCAATACGGTAAAGGATTTCCGTTACGTCTTTGGTGACCTGCAGCTCACTAGCCTGAATTTTTGGCATCACCATGATCTCATCACCGGGACGCAGTACCCCTTTGAGACGATTATCAAATTTGCTTTCTTTGATACGGCTGATCGTACCGTCCAGGTGCAGCACGACCAGTTCATCAGTATTGGCATTATTCGAGAAACCACCGGCGAGCTCTATATAGTCTTCCAGTGTATTCCGCTCACTGAATACCAGCGAAGTGGGGAACACCACCTCGCCCACAATGGATACAGTGGAGGCCCGCAGCGGTACCAGCAACTCATCCCCATCCTCCAGCAACATATCGCCAGCATTGGCATTATTCGCCAGTACTACCTGCCCCCGCGGCTGGGCTCTACGCGCCTTGGAGATAAAATTCTGAATCATGGAGGCGGTGTCTTTGAGCGATGCACTATCGGCGGTGGTCGTAGGCTGGCGAGTAAGCGCCTCCATTTCCAGCGCATCCAGTGAGCGCTCAAGCGCTACCTTTTGCTTTTTCGCTACGCTCTTGCGATACAGCTGGACAGCAAAAGGATTGGCGTTATCCCGGTAGCGGAGTTTGTCCAACAGATCCTGCAGGGTTGCACCGTAGGGCAGTACATACGCTGCTGGCCCTTCAACCTCGCCGTTCACGCGCACGGAAATACTGCTGATTTCGCTATCACTCACCAGCTCTACATGGGCACCTGGATACAATGGTGCAGCCATCGCCTCAGCCAGTGGCAAGTAGCTAGCCTGCTGCACACCATTGATCACCTGCGTAATACGTGCATAGTTGGCCTGCGGGTGTGGCTTGGCCACCAACAACATCTCACTCAAACTTGTGGATGGGCCAACAAATTCAATCTGGCCGGATTCCTGCACCGCACCTTCGACACTGATGTACCCCTGCCGCGGGCCGACAACGATAGAATCGCCATTGCGCAGCTGCAAAGCGGGCATCTGGCCTTCAACCAGGAAGCTGTACAGGTTGACGCGCTGCACTTCTTTGCCCTGGCGCAATACCTTGATATCGATAAAGCTCCCACTTTCCCGACTTATGCCACCGGCACTATCCAGGTAATAGAGCACGGAATCAGAAGAAAACCCTGGGTACAACCCCGGGCTTTCTACATAACCCGTTACAAATACTTTTACCGGTTGACTGGCCTCCAGGTTGGCATAAGCCTGTACATTATTCTTGAATACACGCTTAACATGACGCAGCACAAAGCTGTTCAACTCACCATTTTCTACACCAGCTACGTGTACTGGCCCCACTTCAGGGATAAAAATATTACCCTGGGCATCCACAGTGAGCACTGCATTGAAACTGTATGCTCCCCACAGTTGTAGGGCAATCTGATCCCCCACCGTTACGCGGTAGCCGCCATTAAACCCACGGAATGGCTGATCCTTGAACGCCCCCTTGAACAAAGAAGCACCAAATGCAGGTAGCTGATCGCCTGGCGCTACCTTTGCCCGCTCTTTCTCAAGCTGCTGTGTATCCAGCGCAAAAGCATTGGCTGAAAGACCAACCGCCAGCAGCACACCGAAAACCCAGCTATCTATAGAAGACTTTTTTGCCATAACACTTATCGACTTCAGGAACGTTTTATTTTTTCTAAACTGCAATCTATACACGGTGATCGCGGATACTGGCGACCAGCATTTTGGCAATGCCATAAATCAGCAGCAGGACAATGGCTAGGCTCGCGAGGTTATATAACTTGTGCGGATATTCAGCATCTTCGGCAATGGATGGTTGACTAACCACCATCAGGTGCTTGAGCTTGCCAGAAGCCTCCATACGCGCAGTTTCCAGGGCTTTCAGCGAGGCTTGATAGGCATCCATAGCGAACTGAAGCTCCAACTGCAGATTCTGAAAGTGTGCATTGAGACTATTCAGGCGCTCCTCACCGTCCTCTTTTGACACACCTACGAGACGCACCTTTTCCGCTTCGATCTGCTGCTGGAGAGAATCAATCTCTGCCTGCAGCGACACCACTTGAGGAGAGCTTGCATGGAGGTAAGTTTTCGCCGCGGTGCGCTTGGCCCGCAACTCGGCGAGCTTAGCCTCCAGCCCTTGGATAATGGCACTGATCCCCGCGGTCAACTCTTCCGGACTGATAATGTTATTGCGGTTCTGGAAATCGAGAATCTGCTGCTTACTTGTCCGCAGCTTGGTCTGAGCCAGCTCCAGCTCACCGCGCACGAATGCTACCTGCTTATCGGCAAGCTGGTTGCTGATCGCATTTACAAACTCTTCTGACTTGCGAATAACCGTATTTACCAGCTGCTGGGCAAAGCTCGGTTCAAAGGCTTGCATCTCGATGCTGATAATGCCAGTGACCTCATCGTGATCTACGGCGATATGGTTCCGGTAATATTCCAGATAGTCCTCTTGCGAAGCATCAGCAGCGAGACGGGAAAACATGTCATACCGATCACTTTTAAAGTAATCAGCCAACCCCAACTCCTGATCCAGGTACAGCGCCATATCCAGTGACTGGATGTAGTTCACTACCAGAAAAGCATCCTGATTGTCTGACCCCATACCCGGCACCAGAAAACCGAGACTGGATGACATCCCCTGGCTACTTCCGCTGTCTTTAACGATCACCTGGGTAGCACTCACGTACCGCTCTGACACCCAGAACAGGTAATAAGCACTTACCAGCAACAGCGGCAAAAAAACAAACAACGCAGGGGCACCCCAACGCTTGGCTTTGACCGGGCTAGCACCAACACTTGCCGCAGAAAGCTTGTTGAGAATACTGCGCGCAGTTTTTGCAGCCTTCTTCTGCCCCGTTACACTAGTCTCGGCAGGCGAGGATTCTTTTACTACTTCCATAATGCTTTCTTTTTATGCGCCTGTTTATACTTTACTGGCAGGTTGCGCGGGAGTGCCTTGGGCAGGTTTTGGCACCCCGGCCTGGTACAGGTCTATCGCTTCCTGAACCGTATCGAAAATCTGCAGGCCTGAGGGGCCAAGATATATACCCACATCACAATTCTTCTTCAGGGTAGCCATACTATGCGCCACTATGATGAAGTTTGAGGTTTTCCGCTTCTCGGCAATTACCTGCTCGCACTTGTGTTTGAAGTGCGCATCGCCCACGGACATCACCTCATCCACGAGGTAATAGTCAAAATCTACCGAAATACTCAAACCGAAGGCGAGACGTGAGCGCATACCAGACGAATAGGTTTTTACCGGCGCATCGAAGTAGCTACCAATTTCGGCAAACTCCTGTACTCGGTCCAAAACCTTGCGTTTTTCCGCCCCCCAAATCCCGTGAATACCACAGATAAAGGCGGCATTTTCGCGCCCGGTCATACTGCCCTGGAAGCCACCAGAAAGCCCCATGGGCCAGGAAATACGCTGATCAGTGATCACGGCTCCGGAGTCCGGGTAGTCGATACCGCCCATAAGCTTCAGAAGGGTCGACTTACCCGCACCGTTGCGACCGAGAATGCCGATATTTTTCCCTTCAGGGAAAATTGCGTTCACATCCCGGAAGAGCACCTTGCGGCCAGCCGGCGTGCGGAATGACTTGGTGAGGTTGCGCAACTCGATCATTGGCTGCGCACCAGATCTCGCCACTGACTGCGATATACAAGCAAGCCAAAGGCCAACATAGCCAACGAGCTCGTCGCCAAGTAGGGTAAATTCGCGAACATACCGTGGTAACTGGCAAACAGCCCCTCACGAGTCAGCTCGATCATGTGCAGCAAGGGGTTCCAGGATAGATAGCCGTGATACTCCTGTGGCACCTGCTCCAGGGAGAAAAATACCCCAGAAATAAAATACAGCGGCCGCACGATCATTGGGGCAAATTTAGAAGCTTCAGGAAATTTAGTGCCCACCACACACATGGTGAGACTGACTCCAAAACAGAAGCCGAAAAATAGGAGGTTTACGACAACCAGCAGCAGGAAATCATTAAACTCTGCCACCACCCCAAACCACGCGAGAATGCCCAACAGTGTAACCAGGCTAAACACGTAGATGGCAAACTCTAGAAGTACGCGAGAGAGGACGGCATCAAAGGGGCGCAGCTGACGGTAATTGAACAAGCCGCGGTTGGACTCTACGGCGGCAACACCTTTGCCGAAACTGCTGCTAAAGAAGATAAAAGGCGCTATCCCACCCAGCATAAAAAGCAATGTAGGAATGCCTGGGTAGAACTCCCGCCCCAACAAGCTGAAGATTGTTGCCAACACCATGATATGCATAGCAGGCTCCAACAACACCCACGCGTAGCCGAGACGCCACTTGCCGAAGCGGGTCTTCATCTCGCGGATCAATAAAGCGTGTATAACATCGCGCTGAATCCGCCAGGGACTGCGCTGAATTGTTGGATGCATTGTTTTTGGTATTTCGGATTTTTATTACTTGGTCGCCTTCACCCCAAAGGCGCCACCCCATTCCCGGGAATACTGCTATTCCAAATCCCTTCCCCCACTACCACATCTTAAAAATGTGAAGTGCATCCCTGAAAGCAAGCGAGAAATACTACTAGAACTAAGCAGCCAATTCACCTCAAAATCGACCACAAAGAGCTAGTGAGCAAAGAAATTTGTGACTACAAAGACACGAGGCTTGCCGGAGAGTTCCTGAAGAACTCCCGCTGCCCACACTCATCGAACGAACTACAGGCAACTTTAGTACGAGCGCTTCGCGCGGCACCTTGTGAACCGAGAGCTAAGCCTCACTCACGGGCAGTTCTGCCAAATACGAAAAAGGCCGCACTCATTCGAGTGCGGCCTTTTTCGTATTTGGTGGAGCTAAGCGGGATCGAACCGCTGACCTCAACACTGCCAGTGTTGCGCTCTCCCAGCTGAGCTATAGCCCCAAATTGGGTTGCTTTCGTGTTTGCGTTTCCCCCGAAAGCGAGGCGCATTTTAACAGCGCTTCCGGGGGTGTCAACAAGAAAAAACAACTTTTTAATCAAATAGTTAGCAAAACTTGTGAACGCATGGTCAGCCGTCTGAACCTTGCGTCCACCTCCCCGACTCCCACTTACGCGGGAGCAACTTCTTCTTGCTTCTGGGCTTGCAGGAATTCACGCAAACCCGCGCCAACTTCTGCGTGCTGCAGGCCATACGCGAACTGGGCTTTCATATAACCCAGCTTGTTACCACAGTCGTGACTGTGGCCGACAATACGATAGGCATCTACGGTCTGAACTTTGAGAAGTTCGTCGATCGCATCGGTCAGCTGGATTTCACCGCCGGCGCCCGGCTGGGTTTTTTCCAGCAGGTCCCAGATTTCGGCGGGTAATACATAGCGCCCAACGACCGCCATGTTGGAGGGGGCCGCATCGACGCTGGGCTTCTCGACCATACCGTCGATCTTCGCCACGCCGCCTACGTGCAGGTCTGCGCCCAGGCAATCAACCACGCCGTATTTGTTGACCTCTTCCCAGGCGACAGACTCCACCATGATCTGGCTCGCCTTGGTCTGCTCGAAGTTGCGCACCATGGCAGCGAGGTTGGTGGTCTTAAGGTCCGCGGTGTACTGGTCTATCAGCACGTCTGGCAGCAAAACGGCAAACGGATTGTCACCCACTACCGGGCGGGCACAGGAAATTGCATGACCGAGACCTTTGGCTTCGGCCTGGCGGACGGAAATAACGGTCACATCTTTGGGTACGATGGAGCGGACTTCATCCAGCAGCTGGCGCTTCAAACGGTTTTCCAGCTGAGCTTCGAGCTCAAAGGAGGTATCGAAGTGGTTTTCGATCGCGTTTTTACTGGCGTGGGTGACCAGCACGATTTCTTTGATACCCGCAGCAACGGCTTCATTAACCACATACTGGATCAACGGCTTGTCGACAATGGGCAGCATCTCTTTGGGGATGGCCTTGGTTGCCGGCAACATTCTGGTCCCCAAACCCGCAACAGGAATGACTGCTTTTTTCACTTCGGTCATGCTTTTTCCTTTTATTTAAAACTTCTTGGTTAATCCATTAATCCTGATTTTTTCAGCATTCTACCCTTGAAATGTGACAGATGTCACACGAGACAAAAAGTAGACAACCCCACCAATTTCTAGCCATTCCTAGCGTATTTATCACAATTAAATTACAGGCAAAAAAAATGCCACCTCCGAATACAGGTGGCATTGGTGAGGCCCTGTAGCTGGATCCTGAGGCTGGATCCCGGATCAAGTCCGGGATGACAGGTTTGTGCTGGCCCTTGCCTATGCTGGATCCCAGATCAAGTCCCGGATGACAGGTTTCTGCTGGCCCTTTCCTATACTGGATCCCGGATCACGTCCGGGATGACGGGAGCCCACTAAGCCAGAGAGGCGTATTCCTTTTCCCAGCGCTTCAGTACCTTTTTACCGGCCCCACCCAGTACGTCAATCGCCTGGCGCAGGCGCGCGCGGCTCAGGTCGGCGCCCAGCAGGTCCATGGCGTCCATGACCGAGAAGGACGCGGTGGTTCCGCTGATCGCCACGAACAGCGGCGCGTTGAAGTCCTTGAGTTTGAGTTCCATCGCGGTCGACAGGGCCTTCACTGCCGCGAAGATCTCGTCTTTGCTCCAGGTACGCAGGGCCTCCAGGCGCCACAGGGTGAACTGTAGGACTTTCTTCTGATCGTCCAGTTCCAGCTTGTTGTCGGCGAAGCTGGCTTCAGTCAGGGGCAATTTGCCAGCGGCGAGGAAGCTCACCAGCGGTGCGAAGTCGCCGAAGGTTTCCATACGGCCCTTGGCATGGGGCAGTACCTTCATCAGGTTTTCGCGGTTGAGCAGCCAGTTTTGCAGGCGCTCCGCCAGGGCCGCGTCTTCCAGCTCACGGATCCACAGGCCGTTGAGCCAGCTCAACTTCTCCACATCGAATACCGGGCCGCCCAGGGAGACACGCTGGATATCGAAATGCTTGAGCATTTCATCCAGGGTGAACTTCTCGCTCTCATCCGGCATGGACCAGCCCATACGGCCGAGGTAGTTCAACAGGGCTTCTGGCATAAAGCCGGCGCGCTGGTAGTACAGGATGGAGGTTGGGTTCTTGCGCTTGGACAGCTTGGTCTTGTCCGGGTTGCGCAACAGCGGCAGGTGGCACAGCACCGGCATTTCCCAGCCGAAGTATTCGTACAGCAGCTTGTGCTTGGGCGCGGAGTTGATCCACTCCTCGCCGCGCAGTACGTGGGTGATTTCCATCAGGTGGTCATCTACCACGTTGGCCAGGTGGTAAGTGGGCATGCCGTCAGATTTGAGCAGTACCTGGGCGTCTACCTGGGCCCAGTCGATCTCGATGGTGCCACGCAGCAGGTCGTCCACTACGCAGGTACCGCTTTCCGGTACGTTCATCCGTACCACGTAAGGTTCGCCCGCGGCTTTGCGCTTGGCGACTTCTTCTTCGGGCAGTGCCAGATCACTGGGCTTCAGCGTGGTGCGGCCGGCCTCCTGCAGGCCTGCGCGCAGGTGCTCCAGTTCGTCTGCGGTGCGGTAGCAGTGGAAGGCATGGCCTTTCTCGACCAGCTCATCACAGTACTTCTTATAGATGTCGCCGCGTTCACTCTGGCGATAGGGGCCGTGTGGGCCGCCCACGTCCGGGCCTTCCTGCCATTCCAGTCCCAGCCAGCGCAGGCTGTCGAGGATCGCCTGCTCGGATTCCGGCGTGCTGCGAACCTGGTCGGTATCTTCAATACGCAGAATAAACTGGCCACCCTGGGCCTGCGCGAAGCACTGGTTGAACAGGGCAATGTAGGCGGTGCCTACGTGGGGATCGCCGGTGGGAGAAGGAGCAATACGGGTTCTTACGGTCATGATTCGCCTGACAGGGTTGATTTGGGTCAATTGGCTGACTTTGAGGCGCGGCATTATATCGCCGGGATTCATTAGCGCACAGGGCCGTGAGCAGGAAGGTGCCCGAGCGATGTTTACAGTCCGTAAACGATTAAAAAACAATCACAAAAAGTGAACGACCAGACTCCCCAATATAATCCGTGACTCGCGTCACAAAATAAGTATCATTGCGCCTGAAAAACCCAAAGTGGGGGAAAAACCGCCAACTTGTTCGAATAGGCGACACGGTACGGCGCGGAATGCAGTGCCCCATATAAGAATGACTTTCAGGATTAGGGATAAATAGATGAAACCATTGGTTCGTTTTCTGATTGCAGGTTCTATCGCCATTGCCGCGATCAATGCAAATGCACAGGTGACTTCAGCCCAGTCTGCTGATACCGATATCACTGTGAGCTTGACTCTACCCCAGTTGATCGAGCTGGAAGGCTTGAACGACATCACGATCGATGCCGGCAGCTTTCTGGGCGCCAACGCCACCGGTAGTGATGATTTTTGCGTGGGCGGATACGGCTACTCAACCTATTCCATTCAGTTCGACAGCGCCAACGCCAGCGGTACGCAGTTCAGAATGGCTGATAGCGGCACTACCCCGAGCTACGTCAACTACAACGTTGATTTTGCCAATGATCTCGGCAGTGTAAGCCATATCCCCGCGGAGTCTGGTGTTGCACTGACCGGGAACGAACGCGGCGTGGCCAATATCGCCTGTGCCACCAGCGGCGAAAACCGCCAGTTGCTGGTCACTGTCCTGCAGTCAGACTGGGAAAACGCAAATGCGCTTTCCACATTCAGCGACACGCTGACCGTGACAGTCACGGCGGAATAAGCCCGCGGACAACGACCGCCCCTGGCGGTCGTTCGCGACCATCACCATGAACCAGACCACTGCGCGGGGCATTCTCACGCTGGCATTGATGTTCTCCAGCTGGGCAAACAATGCGGCGGCCACGGCCGCATTTACCCTGGAAACCACAATTCCTGAGGGCTTTGCCGACCTGGCCGCTCCGCAGCAACTGGTTGCCGACGTCTATTTCGGTAATCGCGCAATTGGCACTGCGCAAGTCGTGGTGACACCGGAATCTGTGCAGTTTCTCGATCCCGACCGGGTACTGGAGATGCTGCCACAAACGCTCGATCCGGAAGTCGTTTTATCCCAGCTATCCCGGCCGCAGCAGAAAAACGCACACCGTGTTTGTTACTCCCGGCAGCAGGCAAACTGCGGAGTTTTGTTGCCGGAGACATTGGGAATTATTTATGACGACAGCCGGTTCCGCGTTGACGTCTTCCTGTCGCCAGCATTGCTTCCTCAGACCGAGGCGATAAAAAACCCTTTTCTGCCCGAGGCAAGCAGTCGCCTCTCCTTTGTCCAGAACCTTACTGGCAGCTGGTCCGGTGTCCGCAACGATACGGGGCAGTCCCTGCAGAATAATGCGTTGTTTGGTCAAAGCATTCTGAGCTTCGGCGAGAGCGGCCTCCACAGTCAGTGGGCTGTGGATAACCTGTCTGGTAGCCAGGTGTATCAGCTGCACTGGACGCGGGACTACCAGGGTAAATCCTACTCCCTCGGGTTGATCCAACCGCAAAACCAGTACAACAACATCAGCTCCAGCCCCTATTTTTACGGTGTAGAGTACCGCTCCTCCCTTAACAGCCGCACCGACCGTGTTTATCAACAGGGCGCACAGCTGGAAGTGAATATGCCGGTGCGCGGCCGCGTCGAATTGCGCAAAGACGATCGGCTTGTGCACAGTGAGTTTATCGAGGCGGGCAATCAGCTCATCGACACCAGCACCTTGCCCGGAGGTGCCTACACCCTGGATATCCGGACACTGGATGAAAACGGCCGCCTGATTACCGAGTACAGCCATTTTTTTGCCAAAGACGCCATTTTGCCCGCGCCAGACGAGTGGCAGTGGAGCCTGCAAGCAGGCGCCCCGGCACAACTCAGCCAGGACCGGGTTCTTCCGGATAGTTCAGAAACCTATCTGATTCAGGGAGCACTTGCGCGGCGACTGCTGGACAATACCGGTCTGTTTACCGGATTTGCGGCAACCGAATCGGAGCAGATTTTCGAGCTTGGGGCGCGCTGGATTGGTGAACACCTGGAAATTTCTCCCAGTGCACTGACCACGCAGGATGGTCGCTACGGCTACCGTGTCTACGGAAGCCTGCAAATGCCATGGATGTCTTTGAGTGCTTCCGAATCCTTTCTGGAGGACGACCAAACCGCCGAGCCTCTGGAATACTCTTTACTGAACCAGGGCTACCTGCAACGCAATGCCATGCTGAGTGCACCACTCTGGAATGGACAACTTTCGTTGCGCTACCAGGAAAGAAGCGCTCCGATTTATTTCGACTCTCAGGAATTCAATCTGGATACGGCAACGACAGGCGCCCGGCGACTGAAAACCCTCCAGTTTCGAAAGAACCTGTTCCGCAGTCGCTATTGGCAGGGCGATGTATTGCTCGCCCACAACGATGCGGATGGGGAGCAGCTATCCACTCTTACTGTTCAGTTCCGCTTCCAGGACGGCAACTGGACCCACAGTACAAACGCAAGAACAGACTCTGGGCGCAGCGACGACCAGAATACCCGCCTCGGCTTTCAGTCGCGCTGGCGGGATGGTGATCGCTGGGTCGCTGAAGTCAATCAGGACTTCGCCGGCGAAGCCAGTGCCGATGCCTACTTGCTCAGCAGCAACACACGCATCGCAGGACACCGCGGGCAAGTCACCTCAAGCCTGAATTACCGCAACACTTCACGCGGCAACAGTACCAGTAAATCCCTGAATTATCTGGGAAGCTTCAGCACCAGTATTATTGCCAATCAGTCCGGGGCAGCCTGGGGCGGCGAGCGCGCGCTGGACAGTGCGCTGCTGGTAAATATTGACGGCAGCCCGGACCAGGACTTCGAGATCCTCGTGGACGGTGTGCGACGCGGCTACGCGAAAGGCGGTGAACGCTCAGTGGTAAACCTCTCGGCATTCCAGAGCTATGACATCAGTGTAAAACCGCTGGGCGATGGCTTCTTCGAATACCAGGACAACCAGGAATCGGTAACGCTCTACCCCGGTAATGTCGCGGATGTCGATTACGCGATTCGCCCGTTGATTCTGGTTATCGGCCGCCTCTTTCGCGGCGGCGCCCCGGTTGTAGCCAAGAAAATATCCATCGGCGAATACACGGCCACCACCGACGACTTTGGCGTTTTTCAGATGGAAATGTTCGCCAACCCGCGCACGATGCGCGCACCGGATGTGCTTTGGAATGGATGCCGGGTGCCGATCCCGGAGCAGGAAGCGGGAGATGACTGGTTGAATTTAGGGATAATTGATCTCGACCGGGCAGTTTGCGAGAAGGAGGCTGCTCATGTCGCCAACCGCTAAATGCGCCCTACTGTTTTTACATTTTGTTCTACTGGCAGTCACGGCCGAATACTCGGCCGCGCAGAGTACCAATACGGATCCCTGCGGCAACGGCACTGCGATCCCGCTGACACAGGAAAACAACTACGACCGCAATCGGTTTGTCGGCGTATGTGGGCTGGAAAACAATACGCTCACCTTCACCCATAACGAAACCGCAGGACACCTGGGGGAATACCCCTTTTCAGTGCGCAGCTGTTTCGTCGAGTGGGGAGAAACCTGTACTACTGCCCTGCCCTATACCGTGCTTATTTCCGGCGAATACGATGAAAAAGAAGAAGGCTTTATTCTGCGCAGGGACAGGGGGCAGGGTAACCAAACCACCAATATCAACCTTACGCTCTCCAGCGGTGGCGTAAGCCATTTGATCCCGCCGGAGACGGAAGTCCCTGCCGCCTCCACGGGTGACGGTTCGGTTTCTTCGATGTTTCCCGGCGGCGCCAACGGCATGCAGGTCCCGGTCACGCTGTCTGTGCAACTGGTCAACCCCAACGACAAGCTCCAGCCGGGCGTCTACTCGGGGACATTCACTTTATCAATCTATCAATGCGGCACCTATGCCGGTAGCGGCTGGCACTCCGTGTGCAACGGCTCGGTGCGCTATACCTACCTGGAAAATATTGCATTCACTATCGAGCTGCGAACAGAATCCACCATTGATATCAGCGGTGTGGAAGATGTTGCCCTCATATTCACTCCGGGCGAGGGTGCGTCGGGCAGTACGCAGTTTTGCGTAAGTAGCAGTGGCGGAGCACTGTTTCGTATCACGGCCGACAGCGCCAACGGTAACGGACAGTTTATCCTGCAGGGCAGCGATCAGCTGCAGTACTCGGCACAGGCGGCGCACCTCCCCAGTGGGCGCAGTGAGCAACTTCAGGAATCTCAGGCTTCGCCAGGCTGGCCCGGCCATACGGATAGCCAGTGTCTGGGCAATACCCAGGAGAATATGGAAATTCTGATCAGGGTCGATCAATCACAAATTGATCAGGCTCGCGATACCAATTACCTGGATACTCTGACACTGACCGTGGAACTCGAGTAAGCAGGCAACAGGCATCACCGATTTCTAAAGTGGGAGACGCACTTCTTCGCTAATGCGACCCCGCACCTGGAGGCGTAGATACCCTCCGGAAAGCTTTTCGTTTAACGGCAGGCTGGCTCCGGCATAGAGGCGTCCCTTGGTTGCCAACGATTTACAGTTGTCATCAGAAAGGCAGTGCTGGACGTCACCAACCTCCACGTTGATATTGCCCTTATTTACCAGCTGCAGCTCCCCGCCACTGCGTTCCAGGGCAATACGGTACAGTCCATCTTCCGGCTGCACAAAGACCAGGATCTGGTAGGCAACCAGGACTTTCAGTGCCGAACGGTCGGTTTTGACATCCCCAACTACCGGTTTGAAAGTCACGCGATAGACTTTTTCCTGCTGCAGGTTTTGTTCGAGCGACATAAGCCGGAAGCGTTTTTTCTCGCCCGCTCCAATCACGGCGCGCGCCGGGCTGACCAGTAATTTGAACTCCTTGGGATCCACCACCCTGACCCGGTTCTCATCCGGCATCCCCGGGTTATCCACCCGATAGATTTCGGTTTGCAGGTACAGGGTTTCCGGGTCAGGGTTTGACACGAGAATATCTTCCCGCGAATTTGGCTGGTCGTTGAGGTGAACAATGATCTTGTCCAATGACATGGCAGCCAGCACCGGCTGGGCCAACAGACACAACAGAAAAGCAGCTATCTTTTGCATGAAACCGTGCAACTGTCCGAAAGGTGAGCAACAAAGCGTCATTCTATCGTCGCCATGACGCCCTAGCTACCTTTACGGAACCCGCTACTCGGCGACCACAAACACTAATTTGCCCACGGAGGATGAGGGTAAGGACACGCAATGCTGCCCAGGTTTTCCGACTGAGCGCAAATCCGCGCTGGGGGGCTGATCGACATCGCGAACATACACATGATACGTCCAGGCTGGCACATGGTTCAGGCACAACAGGTCATCGCTGCCTGACGCATTCGGCGCAAGTGTGACGCGCGTTGGCAGGCTTAACATGATCCGCGCAGACGCCCGGGCCGTCGTTTCCGTTTTACCCGGCGGCAAAGGGACGACTAACAACAGCGCCAGCGTCACCGTCACCGTCTTTATCCCCGCATATTTCATAGCGCGCTTCCCGAGCCCGGCATTCATAGCACATGCCTTGCCGATCCCGACTGTGTTGCTCCAATGACTTTTCAGTGTAGTCAGGGCACGTCTGCGGATTACCTGGGCTGGCTGCTTAAGGCCGATATTTCTTTATTACTGAAATTATCGGCTGCCGGGTGCAGAACTTTAGTAACGAGCGGGATCCAGTAGCGCGAGAAATACGCCAGCAAGGCAATACAGACACGGCAGAACTGCCAACGGTGCCTACGAGAGCAGTGGGGATCCGGGAGGAAAAAAACGGAAATGGCGGCGGAAATCGGCCCAATCCCTGGTGCCGATTTCCGCCATAGTACGGAATGCCCTCGATAAGGGTCAGACCGCAGCTGCGGCTTTCGTCTCGCTGAGCGCCTGAGCAGCGCGCCGCTTACGTGTCTTGCCCGCGCGGGATGGTGGCTGGCAGATCCCGCAGACAAAATTCTGGCTGGGAGTATGTGCGTGATTCACAAAATGGCCTGAACAGTTGGTACACGCGGAAAGCTCGAACAAGCCACTCTCGAAGAATCGCACCAGTGTCCAGGCTCGAGTCAACCCGAGAACCGGCTCTTCGCTGTCCTCTTCGGTTAGCTCCATATACAGGCGGTAGGCTTTGATAAAACCTTCCATACGCTCGCACCCCTGCTCCCCGGTAAGACGCAGGTAAATGCCATAAAACAGCGAGGCATGGATATTGGGCATCCAGGTAGTAAACCAGTCCGTTGAAAACGGCAGCATCCCCTTGGGCGGCGACATCCCCCGCACCTCTTTATAGAGGCGGATCAGACGGCCACGGCTGAGATCGGTTTCAGATTCGAGCACCTGCAGACGCGCATTCAACTCAATGAGCTCAATGGCCAGCTTTACCTGCTGCATTTCATCGAGCAGACTTTTCTCCGACATAACAGCGCCCGCTCAGTTTACGCAGGGCGATGCCGAGGACATCAGCAGAGCAGCATGGATATGCTCCAGACCTTCTGCACGCTTGTTAGCGGTGACCTGCTCCAACTGGTTGGCATCTTCGATGTTCAACCGGAACAGTAGTTGATTGGAACGCGCCAGCTTGGTCAGCTGTTTCGCGGTAAGAGAGGCCAATACGCTGGCCATTGAGTCGTCAAGCTTAAGCCTGAACAGAGCAGTCGCGTAGTCATCCTTGAGCAAGCGTTGTGCCAACAACAGGTAACTGAGATTGATATCCTGAATCTCATTAAGTGCACTATCAAACATGATACAGCTTTACTCCTTACTTCTTTTTATTCGTACCAGGCCTTAGCCCGGGTGCGCTCATTTTTTAATCAAGAAGCAAAGGGAGTCCCCAAAACCGCATCCATTCCCCATGTCAAAGTGATAGTGGCTTTACATCACCTTACGTCGGTGAATTCCGCTACCCCAAATCCCGTTACCATCCCTGGAATCACCAGTGGACTGCACTAAATGTTGCTTTGGCAACTTGTACAAAATGCAACCACTACTTTTGGAAGATTCCGCTTTGCGCCGCGCGCTCGTCGAGAAGGGCCGCACCACACAGTTCCAAAATACCCCAAGAACTGTGTGGGCGTATGAGGACGGGAGAGCCAAGTGACAACTACGATCTTGCCGATCGAAACAACATGATTCACACCAATTCCTTGACCCACTTCACAAAAATAAAGTGATGCAGGTCACCCTTGGCGTAAAAATTACCACGGTAGCCCTATTTGGTTACATCTTTTTTTATCTTTTTTTGAAATAAATGTTATTTCGTGACTAACTGTTACTCGGGGCGAGTAATTTTTATTCAGTGCCAATATTGACACAACGTTCGTCCAGCTCTTGGGCCCAGATCAAAATTTCGGCAACAACTTGATAGAGACGATCTGGAATTTGCTCATCCAGGTTCAACTGCATCAACAACGACACCAATTCCGGCGCATCGTGCACATAAATCCCCCGCTGCTTCGCCGTTTGAACAATCCGTTCGGCCACTTCCCCATAGCCCGACGCCACAACGGTAGGTGCACTATGGTTTTCGTCATATGCCAGGGCCACGGCACGGCGGCGTGGATTATCCTTCATCGATGTTCCCAACTATGACCTGAACCTCACGGAATCCGAGGGCTTCAATCTGTCCACGCAAGCGCGCAAGCCCGCTGAAAAGCATATCTTCGGCCTGCTCGCTCGCCGGTGTGGCAATCACTTTTACCTTGTCGCCCTGAAGGACCAGATGTACCCCGAGATTGCCCAGTTGCGGTAAGGCGAAGGTTAAATCGGCCTGCCAGGCCTCAATATCTTCTCTGTTGGCATCGTCAGCGCGCTCATCATCCGAGCGTTCATTGAACACATCTTCAGCAAACTGGTGATATTGCAGACTAATTTCCAGATGAAGCCCGGACCACGCTTCGCCTTCCCAGCGAAGTTGCGGTACCGACAGTAATTCAAGTTGCTGCCGTATCAGTCCCCGCATCGGCTCGTCTTTATAAAGGTCCGCTAACCCGGGAGAAGTTTCCGCTTGCCGGTTCATCTGGGGTTCTGACTGGAGCTTTGCCCAGTCCCACTTTCCCTGATAACTACGTAAAAGGTGGGATTCGTAGAACAGGCCGCTGTAATCCACACTGCGCTGTAAATTGCTGGCTAATTTTTCAGCACCTTGCTCAGCCTTGGGAATTAGCGGCAGCGGTGAACGAATGACCGGCGAGCTCCTGGTCTGCCCATTAACCAGTTCGGATAAAAAACGAGCGACACCGGTGAATTGGGTGCGCACATCGGCAGAGTCCGACGGAAAGGGAGCCGACGGCATATATCCACCAGATGCCCGGGCGATATCCCCGTAGGATGTGCTATTGGCGCGGGGATCGAGACGGGAATCACTTCGCACCGCCTGAATGGCTTCGGTGGGAACCAGCGGTTTTATCGGTGCTGGCTGGCGCTCCGGAGAGGCGGTATCTACCCTCTTGCCCAACACCTGGTGCAAAAGGGTATCCAGTATTGGCGTTATGCCACTCACCGCGCGCCGGAGTCCATGGGAATCAACGCACCGTAGGAACGGGACAGGTCCCGCTTGCGCTGGTTTACGCCAATCAGTTGCTGCAACTCGTCCTGGCGCTCCCGCAACCGGCGGCGAATTTCCAGGTCCTGAGACAAAATCTGCTCCAGCAACTCAGCCTTGCGACGACGCTCCACGTCGTTAAGCTCCAGATTGACCTCTGCGGAGGCAATCGATTCAACTTCGATGGCATAACAGGTCTGCTCTTCCACCAGGTTGAACCAGTCGTGCTCACGTACCCATGCCAGCATGCGCGTGGAACGCGCCAACAGATTTGCGTAAGCCGCCAGCAGGCGGGGCGCAGTTGTCAGCAGGCTACTATCGACCACTTGTTGATTTGTCATACGGATTGCAACCCCGGGTCGATCTCATTCCATGCCGATGCGAGGTCCGCGAGCAAACGGCGGGCCTCCAGCAACGCCTCGCTGTCGTTGTGCAAATTGGCCTTGAGCAACTGCCGGGCAATGTAGTCGTACAGGGCAGCCATCTGCTCCGCCAGTTGGCCACCCTGCTCGCGATCCAGTGCGGCCAGCAAGCCATTGTTCACAATATCCAATGCCTTGGAGATTGCCCGCCCTTTTTCCACCACATTGCCATCATTCAAATGCACCAGAGCAGTACCTATCGCCGTATCGGCACCCTGGAACAACAACACGATCAGGCGGTGCGGGCTCGCCGACAGTACATCGCTTTCAAGCCCTACTCGGGCGTAACTGGCGGCGCCGTAAGCGCGGCCAGCGGATCCTTTTGAGTACAACTAAGACCTCTCTTACTTTTATTGTTCTAACTGCGCAGCCAGTGCATCAAACTGCTGGGTTAGGTATGAACTGGTGGAGTTCATCTGCGCGATCAGGCTATCCAGCTGGCTAAACTGTGTGCGATAACGTGCAACTGTGCTCGCGATCTGTGACTCGACGCTCTCATATCGTCGATCCAGAGATTCAATACTCGCTTCCAGGCCACTGGTCGCATTTTCCAGCAATCCACCTTCTTCCGTCATTCCCCCCAACGCATCTTCGATACGATCGGCGAAACCGTCGCTCTCTTCGCTGGCCCCCGCGAAGAATGTAGTCAGGTCGCTGAGATTATTCGCCACCAGGTCTTCGACCTTTTCCTCATCGAGAGTCAGCGTGCCATCGACTTCCAGGGTCATCCCCAGATCGGCCAGGGAGGAGAACGCATCGCTCTCCAGGGAGCCGCCAATCAGACTGCGCAGTCGCGACTCAACCCCACGCACGGTGGCATTGCCCTGCAGCACACCACCCACACCGGAAGCGCTATCGAACTCTGTCAGGTCATCCAGGCGGCCCTGTAAACTGTTGTAGGCCTCAACGAATGTATTCAGTTTCTTTTCGATACCGGCCGTATCCCGGGTCACTTCCAGTGTGGCGGTGCCGGTTTCTTCAAGATCGAGAGTCACTCCCTGGATCGCGTCTTCCACGCGATTACTTTGTGACTGGATCGCGATTCCGTTAACCGTCAGCTCTGCGTTCTGCCCGGATACTTCGGTAGCACTGTCGAGAGACAGCACATCGCCAAGCCCACCGGAGCCAAAGTCGATGGCACTGATCGCGGCATCGGTGCCGGTTTCCGCGGACGAAAACACCAGGCGGTAGGGTGTGCCGCTGCCATCGTTAACGATCGAGGCCACCACACCGGCATCTGCATCATTGATTGCATCGCGCACATCTTCCAGAGAACTGTCCGCGTCATCCAGCGTTACACTGAATGATTCGCCATTGCCAAGGGTAAAACCGATAGTGCCACCGCCCAGTTGCTCGGTTTTATCAGCCACCCCCAGGGTTGCGATGCTGTAACTCTTGGCGCGCTGGGTAACTTCAATTTCATAGTTCCCGACCAGGGTATCTTCACCGGAAGTAATCGTCAGGGCCTCGCCACTGACGTTGGTTTTGACTCCGGCAAAGTCTTCTGCGTCGCTGAGCGCTGCGGCGGCATCCTTGACTTTATCCAGCGCGCTTTCCAGAAAACCAAACGCAGAAATTTTGGTTTCATAACTTTTTTGTTGCTGGAGGATTGGAGTCAGCTTCTGGTTTTCAGCAGATTCCAGCTGTTCCAGCAGGCCGCTCAAGTCCAGTCCAGAACCGATACCTAAGGATGAAATGGTAGCCATTGATGCTCCCTATTAATGCAGTGCACAAGCATTTATTACCACAGCCGCTGCGCGGCGCTCATGGGCAATTGCCTGCGGTTATTTCCCAGATCGGCAATTAGCGCCGCAACTTTAGGTTTCACCTTCATAAATTCATTCGCCAAACGCCTTTCGGCAAATATTTTCCCCAAAATACTAAAGCCCTAGCCCCAGTTGCCGAAAAACGGAGTAACGGCCAGCGCCGTTGTATCCACATTTAAACGGTGACACACCAAGGGACACAACTATGTCAGTGATCAATACCAACATCACGGCCATGATCGGCCAGCAAAACCTGAGCAAATCCCAGAGCGCCCTGCAGACCTCCATGGAGCGTCTGTCTTCCGGCCTGCGCATTAACAGCGCTGCCGACGATGCCGCCGGCCAGGCCATCGCCAACCGCATGAGCGCACAGATCACCGGTCTGTCTCAGGCTCAGCGCAATGCCAACGACGGCATCTCCGTTGCACAAACTGCAGAAGGCGCCCTGAACCAGGTGAACGACAACCTGCAGCGCATTCGTGAGCTGACTGTTCAAGCGCAGAACGACACCAACTCCCAGAGCGACCTGAACTCTATCCAGGACGAAATCAACCAGCGCCTGTCCGAAGTTGACCGTATCTCCTCCGAGACCAACTTCAACGGCGTTAATGTGCTGGCTGAAGATCGTGCTTTCACCATTCAAGTCGGCGCGAACGACGGCGAAGTGATCAGCATGAACCTGAAGCAGATCGACTCTTCCACCCTGAATCTGGACACCTTCAACGTGAACGGCTACGAAGGTTCCCTCACAGCAGCAGCGACTGATAGCAGCCTTACTCTTACCGCTTCTGACGACGACACCCAGTCCATCGCCCTCGATGGCACTACCGCTGTCAGCCTGGTAGACAGCAGCGGCGCCACTGTTTCTGGCACCCTGGTTACCGACGACGCAGGCAACTATTTCGTTGATGACGGTGCAGGCGGCGTCTTCGCTGTATCTGACATTGACGCGGTCGCAGACAACGTAGGTAACGGTACCGGAACCGCTGAAATCACCTTTACCGTCGATACTGACACCGCGCTGTCCGCCAAGTCCGAAGGCCCCATGGCCGCACTGGACTCCGCACTGAGCGACGTCGACGCCCTGCGCTCCGACCTGGGTGCAATCCAGAACCGTTTCGATTCCGCGATCAGCAACCTGAGCACCACCGAGACCAATCTGTCTGCGGCGCGCTCTCGTATTGAAGATGCGGACTACGCGACCGAAGTTTCCAACATGACCCGCGCACAGATCCTGCAGCAGGCCGGTACTTCTGTACTGTCCCAGGCCAACCAGCTGCCGCAAAGCGTACTGTCCCTGCTGGGCTAATCAGCGAGAGTCAACTCCGACTTTCTCTCCTATTTGGGGCCCTATTCAGGGCCCCTTTTTTTGCCTGCGTTTTAGGTTTTCACACCCCACTCGAAAACCACACCGGAATTTTTTTCTTCCAAAACTAAAGTCCCAGGCAATATCGCCGACATTATTGGTAACGGCCCGCGCCGTTGTATTCACAAATTAACGGTGACATACCGAGGGACAAAACAATGTCAGTGATCAACACCAATATCACGGCCATGATCGGCCAGCAAAACCTGAGCAAATCCCAAAGCGCCCTGCAGACCTCCATGGAGCGTCTGTCTTCCGGCCTGCGCATTAACAGCGCTGCCGACGACGCTGCAGGCCAGGCTATTGCAAACCGCATGAGCGCTCAGATTACCGGTCTGTCTCAGGCTCAGCGCAACGCCAACGACGGTATCTCTGTTGCACAAACCGCGGAAGGTGCCCTGAACCAGGTGAACGACAACCTACAGCGCATTCGTGAGCTGACTGTTCAAGCGCAGAACGACACCAACTCCCAGAGCGACCTGAACTCCATCCAGGACGAAATCAACCAGCGCCTGTCCGAAATCGACCGCGTTTCTTCCGAAACCAACTTCAACGGCGTGAACGTTCTGGCAGAAGACCGCGGCTTTACCATTCAGGTAGGCGCCAACGATGGTGAACAGATCACCATGAACCTGAAAGAAATCAACGCCGAGACTCTGGGCCTTGATACCTTCAATGTGAACAATACTCTGGCAACTGCGGCTTCTACCGGCGACAGCATCGAAATCGATGGCCAGAGCTACACCATGACCGCTTCAGCGACCGAAACCGCATCGGATATCGTTGTCAGCGCAGGCACTCTCACCGGCACCCCGGCAGATGGCAATACCAACAGCCTGGTTCTCGATGACGCCGGCACAGCCTATGTACGCAGCGAAACAAGCGGCGGTACTGTGAGCTACTACGAAGCAGAAATGACTGTAACTGCGGGCACCACCTCCAGCTCCGCAACAGCCACTTACACCATTTCCGCTGACGCTGAAGCAGTGAGCTACATCACTGAAGACGCTACCGAAGTTGCTACCAGCAACCCGCTGGCCGCACTGGACTCCGCACTGAGCGACGTAGATGCCCTGCGTTCCGACCTGGGTGCAATCCAGAACCGCTTTGAGTCTGCGATCAGCAACCTGAGCACCACCGAGACCAACCTGTCTGCGGCGCGCTCTCGTATCGAAGATGCGGACTACGCAACCGAAGTATCCAACATGACCCGCGCGCAGATTCTGCAACAAGCCGGTACTTCTGTACTGTCGCAAGCCAACCAGCTGCCGCAAAGCGTGCTGTCACTGCTGGGCTAATACCATCCTCTCAGGGCGTACCGGCCCTGATTTTTTCGGCCCCTTTATGGGGCCTTTTTTATGCCTGCCGTACTCGTAGCCGCGCTGCTTTTCCAAAAGAAACTTTAATCCGGATTAAAAGTTCTCCCCCGGCGAAAAGCCCACAAAATACGTGGCTAATTCACCCTTTGCTCGACCTTGTCACTGTTAGGCTACAGGTAAGTTGCCAGTAAAACAGTCGAGTCCAGTATGCCTGCGAAAGCGAAAGCGAACACCAGCAACAGCCAATTCAGTCGCACTCAACAGGCGTATCAGCACGCCTGGGAGCGCAAAGACTTTTCCATGGCGGAAAAGCATGCGCGCAAATTAGTCAAAAGCAGTCCTACCCAGGCGTATTCCTGGCGGGCGCTTGGTGCTTGCCAGATTGAATTGGCGCAGCCAGAACAGGCCCTGGACTCCTTGCAGGAAGCAATGCGGGTAGCACCGGACGACGCCCACGCAGCTTACCTCGCAGGCACCGCGCACCGGACCCTCAAACAATGGGATGCAGCTAAAGAACAGTTTGAGCAGGCGCTGCACTTGAATCCACGCCATGCCATGGCGCACACCCAGTACGCAAGTATCCTACACACCAAGGGTGACACTGCGGGAGCACTCGATAGCATCCAAACCGCCAGGGCACTGGCCCCCGACAACCCGGTCATCCTCACCCAATCCATAAGCATTCATTCAGCCGCGCGAAAAATCGCGGACGTGATGAGCGACTGTGAGCAACTGCTACGTCTGGATGACAGTAACCCGCAGTACTTCAATCTAGTTGCGGCAAAACACTGTGAAATGGGGCTATTCGACCAGGCGGCGGAATACTACGAAAAAGCATTGGCACTGAAACCTGACTACCTGGAGGCATTCTCCAACCGGGTATTCAACGCCCACTACGATCCCAACTTGAGTGCCGAAGACATCGCCCGTCTAACGACACGCTGGCACAACGTTTTTAATCCCAAAAACCGTCCATCACGCCCGGAAACCGGGCGCGATGCCGAACGCCCGCTAACTCTGGGATTACTGTCTGCCGGATTGCGCAATCACCCAGTAGGACAAATGATTACGTCCGCGTTGGAGCAACTGCCTGCGGCCGAGTTCAAGCTGATCGCCTACTCCACCAGCGATACCGAAGATCGCGTTACCGCACGACTGCAAAAAATTTGTTCCGGCTGGCACCGAATGAAGGGCTATTCCGACGATGTGCTGGAAACGAAAATCCGCGAAGACAAGATCGACATCCTGATCGACCTGAGTGGTCATACCGACGGCAACCGCTTACAACTCGTCGCCCGCGAACCCGCACCGCTGATCGTGAAATGGGTAGGCGGCCTGGTAAATACCACGGGCCTGGAGGCTATCGACTACCTGATTAGCGACGCGGTGGAAACGCCACCGGGATGCGATGAGCAATATTACGAAAACCTGATCCGCCTGCCGGATGACTATATCTGCTACATGCCTCCGAACCACGCACCAGCGGTTGGCGAATTACCGGCACGACGCCAGGGCCACATCACTTTTGGCTGCCTGAACAACCCCGCCAAACTGAATGACACCCTGATTCGCGAATGGGCCACCCTGCTACACGAAGTGGCCAACAGCCAGCTGCTGCTGCGCAGTGCACAGTACAGCGATCCCACTTTTTGCGAGCGCGTGTGGCAACGATTTGAAACAGCGGGTATCGAGCGCTCGCGTATTGTTATGGAAGGCCCGGCCGCGCATGCCGAATTCCTGGATACCTATAACCGCATTGATATTGCACTGGACCCCTGGCCCTACTCCGGCGGCCTCACCACCTGCGAAGCGCTACTGATGGGCGTGCCGGTGATCACCCTGCCCGGCCCCACGTTTGCCGGGCGTCACGCCGCGACGCATTTGGTGAATGCCGGTCTGCCCGAATTGGTGGTTGATAGTTGGGAGAGCTACCGCACGCAGGCACGCAACCTGGCCGGTGACCTGGACAGCCTGGGTACCATTCGCCAACACTTACGTGAAATTCTGAAACAATCCCCGGTGTGCGATGCGCCCCGTTTCGCTGGCCATCTGACCACCGCACTGCGCGGTATCTGGCAGCGTCACTGCCTAGAGCAGGCCCCGGCCGCACTGACCTTTAAGCGTGACGGCAGCGCGCTCTTCGAAGGTCAGGCTGCACCGCTGCAACCACGACAAACCGAAGGACCGAATCTCCTCGAAGCGAGCTACAGCGACGAGAAAGACAGTTTTCAGTTCAATTTCAACGGCAAGCTGATCGTCCTCGATAACGGTGGCCGCCTGCTGGAAGAAGATATGGCGGAAACGCTCGGTAAACTCGGGGCTTTTGAGCAGCTGATCTTCGACCCCACAAGCCGCCATCTCGGCACTGAGCAGAAAAATGGCCTGCAGTATTTCCCAAACACCAGCCTTGGCAACGGTGCCCCCGCAACCATGTACGCCTGCCTGGATCCTGCGCTGAGTTCGGCCCTGCGACCCATAGATAGCACTGACCCAAATAGCCGGGTGCTGGCCGAATTGCCCCTGCCGACCATTGCCCTGGACAGTATTGAAGGCCTGCCAGGTCTCGACTGGCTGATACTCGACCAACGCAGTGAATCCCCAGCAATTTTGCAGGCGGGAAAAAATTTGCTGGCGTCCACACTGTTGCTACAGGTGCGGGTATTGATCCAGCCTTTCTATGAAGGTCAGCCGGATATTGGTGCCATTACCAAGTGGACTCACCAGCATGGCTTCCAGCTCTACCGTTTCGAGCGTCCGCAACATGTGAGCCGCCTGCCCAGAGAAATGGCCGCAGATTACCCAGCCACACAGCTACACGCGATAGACATGCTGTTTATCCCGGATGCCCGCAGGATGCTTGAACTCGACGGCAGCCAAAGAGAAAAACTTGCGTTCCTGTTGCATACCGTCTTCGGTTATTACGACCTCACCTATGATTTGATCAGTATGGACAGCGCTGAACGTGCCGCGCAGTACCTGCAGGAAACCAAATCCCCTGCGGATTCAGCTCAGCAAAACGCCTCCCCTAAACCACAGCACGCTGTGAGCATTCCGGATGCCCCCTTTATGTCTGAAGCCGAGCGCGCACTGTTCAAATCCCACATTGCGCGTGCTGCACGCTACTTCGAATTCGGTTCCGGTGGCTCCACCGTATGGGCCTGCGAAGCGGGCCTTACGGTACACGGTGTTGAAAGCGATGAAGACTGGGTAAATGCGTTGAGAGACCAGCTGGGTGAACACTGCCAGGTACAAGCTGTGGATATCGGCCCCACCCGCGAATGGGGATTCCCCGTTGGCCATACCGGCCGCGCTCGCTTCCCGGACTATAGCGAAGCAATCCTGCATTACGACTGCAGCTTCGACCTGGTATTGGTGGATGGCCGCTTCCGTGTCGCATGTACACTTAATGCCATCCGGCAGACTCTCAATACCGCGGTAAACCCGCAGTCTACCCGGTTCTTCATTCACGACTTCTGGAACCGAAAGCACTACCACGCAGTACTGGAGTTCCTCGAGGAAGTGGAATCCGCAGAAACGGCCGGCGTATTCCGAATCAAGCCCGATCTGGATATGCAGAAATTAACGGAGTTGCTGGAGCGCTACCGTTACCAGCCGGATTAAGTTTCCGACTCACGGGCCGATACCTCTCTTCAGTTTTATCTGGAAAAGGAACGGCCCGTGGCTTCCCTCATCGAAAAGACTGTAGCGCAGTCAGTACCCTCCCAGTTTTCCTATATTGCTGGCCGTCAGCGCGTGGAAAAGGCACTCGCACAGATAGCGGTTAGCGCCAAAACAGAAAATGAAGTAATTAGTCACGGTGATCTGTTGAAGCCCATAGAGCGCGTCAACAAAGTATTGCGTAACTACAGTGTTCAATTCGAGATTAGTGAAGACTCAGGGCGCACAGTGATCCGGCTAGTGGATCGGGAGAATGGCGAACTGATTCGGCAGATACCGCCGGAAGAGGCACTGAACGCAGCCCAGCGCCTGGAGGATATCAAGGGAATACTGCTAAAACTGCAGGCCTGACCGAAATCAAACCTGCATATTCATAATATCTTTATACGCATTAAGTAAGCGGTTACGTACCTGCACGCCTATCTCAAATGCAATACTGGCCTTCTGCCCGGCAATCATCACTTCGTGCAGTGCCACATCCGGGTCACCACTCTGAAAAGCACGCGACTTCGACGCGCTGTCATTTTGCAGTGTATTAATTCGTTCGAGGCTGGTGCGCAGTGCGGCACTGAAGCCACCGCCCACCGCCAGATCGACCGGCGCGCTCTTGCCCGCGGCCTCGCCGGCCAGGCCCTGCATCTGGTTGAGCAGGCTTTGCATCTGCACAGTAGTGGTCGGTGTGGTCATGATTGCATCTCTTGTTATTCCGCAGCGCAAAGGTATCAGTGCCGGCGCGCAACCCAAGCGACCAATTAGCGGCAAAACATTGGGCTTTTCTTTCCTTTACCTCTTCCCCGGCTGTCGATAATCAGCGCAGCTTCCCAAACCGCCTTCAAAGTAGGATGAACAAGCAGTAATGCCTTCAACAAACCGAACGAAGCCCAGTATCCACTGCGGAGATGCCCCGCGATGAGCAGCGCAACCCAGAGCGCGGCCGCGCCGGCACAGTCCCTGAACCAGCTGTCTGCGCGATTGCTGGCCAATCCGCTGATCCCGCTATTGGTAGCGGGCGCTGCTGCCATTGCGCTGGTGGCGGCGGTGCTTCTGTGGTCACAGGCACCGCAATACCGGGTACTGTTCAGTAATCTCAGCGAGGAAGACGGTGGTCGTATTATTGGCGAGCTGGAAAGCCGCGCGATCCCGTACGAATTCAGCCAGGGCGGCCGCACCTTGCTGGTGCCGGACGACCAGGTCTACCGGTTGCGCCTGCAGCTCGCCGAGCAGGGCCTCCCCAGTGGTGGCAACGCCGGCTTTGAGATCATGGACCGCCAGGCCTTCGGTATCAGCCAGTTTGCCGAGCGAGTGAATTTCCAGCGCAGCCTGCAGGGCGAGCTGGCCAGTTCCATCGAATCCCTCGGCCCGGTCACCCGCGCGCGCGTGCACCTGTCCATGGCCAAGCCCTCGGTATTTATTCGCGAGCGCGAGCCGGCCAAGGCATCCGTGATTCTCACCCTGGCCCCCGGCCGGGTTTTGGGCGATGGCCAGGCCGCGGCCATCGTGCACCTGGTATCGAGCAGCGTGCCGGATCTCGGGGCCGACCATGTCACCCTGGTGGATCAGAACGGCCGCCTGCTGTCGCGCCCGGGCTCTGACGAGAACAGCCTCGACGGCACCCAGCTGGACTACGTGCATACCATTGAAGCCAGTTACCAACAGCGGATCGAGCGTATTCTCGAGCCGATGCTCGGCAGCCACAATGTACGCGCGCAGGTAACCGCCCAGGTAGATTTTGACCGCCGCGAAGAAACCAGCGAACGCTACAGCCCCAACCAGGACGGCCAGCCAGCCGCGGTGCGCAGCAAGCAGCACAACACCGACTTTAACGGCGATGCCGCGAGCATCGGCGGTATTCCCGGCGCCCTCACCAACACCCCGCCCGGCAGTGCACCTTCCACCATCGACGGCAAGAACAAAAAAGAGAAGGAAGATACCGCTGAAGACCGCAGCCGTCTGCGCCAGGAACAGCTGGTCAATTACGAAATCGATCGCGATATCACCCATATCCAGCGTCAGCGCGGCCGCGTGGAGCGCCTGACTGCCGCCGTGGTGGTGAACTACCGTGAAGTCACCGATGAGGAAGGCGCTGTAACACAGGCACCGCTGAGCGAAGCAGAGCTGCAGCACATTGAACAGCTGGTACGCCAGGCCATGGGTTTTTCAGAGACCCGCGGCGATGGCCTGGAAGTGGTCAACAGCCCCTTCTCTCCGAAAGAAGAAAGCGTATTACCGGAACTGGCCTGGCACGAAGACCCGTTCTGGCGTCAGTTGATGCTGGCCTTCGGCCGCTATCTGCTGATCGGCATCACCATGCTGTTTGCATTCCGCTGGCTGGTGCGCCCGCTGCTTGAGCGCCACGTACAGCTGAGCGCTGCAACACCGGCAGCCGCCGCAATTCCCGCGCCCCAACAAACCGCACAGACACCGGCCACGGCACCGGCGGAAGTCGCAGAAGGCAGAGAAAACTACGAGGAAGAGCCCCCGGAACCGCAGCCGCGCCGCAAGCGCCGCTCCTCAGTCTACGAACAGAACCTGCTGGACCTGCAGGGAATGGCAAAAGACGATCCGGCCATGGTGGCAATGATCGTACGCAGCTGGATAAGCCAGAATGACTAATAACGTCCATTTACAAAACGCCATGCAGCGCGAAAAAAAGATGAGCAATCTGCGCCGCAGCGCCATCCTGTTGCTCGCGCTGGATGAAGACGCCGCAGCGGAAGTGTTCAAGCACCTGAGTGCCCGTGAAGTGCAGGATATCAGCCAGGAGATGGCCTCCCTGCGCACGGTCACCCACGATGAAATGCGTACCGTACTGCGGGACTTCCACATGGAATCCGAGGAGTTCGGTGCGCTCAACCTCTACTCGAGCGACCGTATCCGCGCGGTACTGACCAAGGCGCTGGGCAACGAGCGCGCCTCCAGCCTGCTGGAAGATATTTTCGAAATGACGTCCAGTGAGTCAGGCATTGATGCACTCAATATCATGGACGCAAATACCGTGGCGGAAATGATCCGCGACGAGCACCCGCAGATCATCGCCACCATCCTCGTGCACCTCGAACGCCGACAGGCGGCGGCGGTGCTGGAATATTTCGAGGAAAAACTGCGCGAGGACGTGGTGTTGCGTATCGCCACCTTCAGCGGTGTGCAGCCGGCGGCCTTGCAGGAACTTACCGAGGTGCTCACCGGCATGCTCGACGGCCAGAACCTGAAGCGCGCGAAGATGGGCGGCGCCCGCACCGCGGCGGAAATTCTCAACCTGATGAATTCCAATGCCGAGGAAACGGTCATCGATCGCGTGCGCGAACACAGCGAAGACCTGGCCCAGAAGATCATCGACGAAATGTTCCTGTTCGAAAACCTGCTGGATCTCGACAACCGCGCGATTCAGCTGGTGCTGAAGGAAGTGGACAACAAGCAGCTGGTCACCGCGCTCAAGGGCAGCAACCCCGCGCTGCTGGAAAAATTCCTGCACAACATGTCCAGCCGTGCCGGCACCCTGCTGCGCGAAGAGCTGGAGGCCAGCGGACCACTGCGTATGTCGCAGGTGGAGCGCGAACGCAAAGCGATCCTGCAGATTGTGCGCCGCCTGGCAGATTCCGGAGAAATCGTCCTGAGTGGTGGAGAAGAGGTTTATGTCTGAGACCACGATCCCGGAAGCGGCCACAGCAAACGAATCCGACGGTATTACCTGGCGCCGCTGGCAGCCCGACGACCTCACTGGCAATCGCGCCCGCGAGCGCCGCGAGTCGGCACAGCGTACGCTCACTGAAGAACTCAAGATCCTGCGCGAGCAGGCCCGCGCAGAGGGCCTGCGCGAGGGCTATGACGCGGGCTTCACCGAGGGTTACGAAAAAGGCGAACAGGAAGGCCGCACCGCCGGCCTCGCAGAAACAGAACAGCAGCGGGATGCGCTGCTTGCACCACTGGCCGAACTGGCGCGCAACTTCAGTGACGCTTTGGCATCCCTCGATAGCGACATCGCCGAAGACATCAGCGCCCTCGCCATCGCCGTCGGCCGCCAGCTCGCTGACGATGCCCTGCAGGCGCAACCCCAGCAGGTTGCGGAGCTGGTGCGTTCCCTGTTGCGGGACGAGCCAACCCTGAATGGCGGCACCCGACTGTGGCTGCATCCGGACGATCTGGTTCTGGTTCAGCAGGTGCTCAGCGCAGAACTGGAAGGCGCCGGCTGGCGACTGGATCAGGATCCGCGCATTGCGCGTGGCGGCTGCCGGGTAACCACCGCCAGTGGCGAGATCGATGCGAGCCGCGATACCCGCTGGCAGGCACTGCTGTCACGAGTAGGGCCAGCCAACAATAATTCCGGAGCGCCGCAGTGACCGCTGCCGAACGCCGTCAAGACGGCGTACATCAGGCGCGCTGGCGTGCCGCGCTGGCACATACTGGCGAGCGTGCCGCGCAAACCCCGCGCTACCGCACCAGCGGTAAAATCGTGCGCGCCACCGGTCTGGTGCTGGAAGCAGTCGGCCTGAAAATTCCCCTCGGCAGCGGTTGCCAGATCGAGCTTACTGCGCCGGGCAGTGATACCCCCACCTATGCGGAAGCCGAAGTTGTCGGTTTTACCGGCGAGCGTCTTTACCTGATGCCACTGGAAGAAATCAGTGGCCTGACACCGGGCGCACGGGTTTTCCCCCTCGGTGGCAGCGGCGCGCGTCGCTTCCCGCTGGGTGACCAGTTACTCGGCCGCGTAGTGGATGGCAGCGGCCGCCCACTCGATGGCGGCCCGGAGCTGGATACAGCGACCAGCGGCAGCCTCGCCGCGGTGCCATTTAACCCTCTGAACCGCGCCCCGATCCGCGAGCAGATTGACGTGGGTATCCGCGCGATAAACAGCCTGCTGAGTGTGGGGCGCGGCCAGCGGCTGGGCCTGTTTGCCGGCTCCGGTGTGGGCAAGTCGGTACTGCTGGGGATGATGGCCCGCTACACCAGTGCGGAAGTCATCGTGGTCGGTCTTATCGGCGAGCGCGGTCGCGAAGTAAAAGATTTTATCGACAATATCCTCGGTGAAGAGGGCCGCCGCCGCGCCGCGGTGGTCGCCGCACCCGCAGATACCTCCGCACTGCAGCGTCTTCAGGGCGCCGCCTACGCCACGCGCATTGCGGAGCATTTCCGCGATCAGGGCAAAAACGTTCTGCTGATTATGGATTCCCTCACCCGCTACGCCATGGCACAGCGGGAAATTGCCCTGGCCATCGGCGAGCCGCCGGCCACAAAAGGTTATCCGCCTTCCGTGTTCGCGCGCCTGCCGGTGCTGGTGGAGCGCGCCGGCAACGGCGAGAACGGTGGTTCCATTACCGCGTTTTATACCGTGCTTGCCGAGGGCGACGATCAGCAGGATCCGATTGCCGACTCCGCGCGCGCGATTCTCGATGGCCACATTGTGCTGTCGCGTTCACTCGCGGAATCCGGCCACTACCCGGCGATCGACATCGAGGCGTCCATCAGTCGCGCCATGAGTGCGATCGTCGACAGTACCCAGCAACGCCGCGCACAACGCTTGAAACAACTGTTCTCTCGCTACCAGCGCAATCGCGACCTGATCAGCGTCGGTGCCTACAGCCCGGGCCACGACCCACAGTTGGATCAGGCGGTTCAGCGTTATCCACATATCGAACATTTTCTGCAACAGGGCATGGAAGAGCGCGCGGATCTCCAGTCCACCGCCGCCGCCATGGCCGCGCTGCTTCCCGATGTTGCAACGGCAGGAGTCAAACCGTGAGCCGACCCGCACCACTGGATATTCTGATCGACCAGAGCCGCAAGGCCCGCGATAGCGCCGGGCGCCTGCTGGCCGAAGAGCGCCAGACCCGCGAGCAGACCTCGGGGCAGCTGGAAACTCTGCAACGCTACCGCCGCGAATACAGTGAGCGCCTGCACCAGGCCATGACCCAGGGTATCAGCACCGCCACCCTGGACGACTACAACCGGTTTATCCGCTCACTGGACAACGCCATTGAACGCGCGCGTGCGGTACTGGCACAGCAGCAGGAGCGCGTGGACGCAAGCAGTGAACACTGGCGCCAGCGCCAGAGTGAACTGTCTTCGTTCAGCACCCTGGAATCCCGTCGTGCGCAGCAGGAACAGCAGCGCGAGCAGCGCCGCGAGCGCCTGTTAGCGGACGAAATGACCCAGAACTTACTCGCCCGCCGCCCACAGGCGGGCGGGCAAAATCCGTTTTAAGCCCTTTATAAGCCTTCGGGAATTTAGCGTATGGATATCTCCGCCCTGCTCGGCGCACAGCCAGCAAGTACCGGACAACTCAGCGGCACAAACAGCGGCAAAACCGGCAGCCCGGTAAACGGTGAGAGCCCCCGGTCTTTTGCCGGTACTCTTCAGTCGGCAATGCAATCCGCAATGCAGCCGGCGATGCAACCAAATCTGCAATCCAATATGCAATCCGCTATCGCACAAACACTGGCACAGCCCGCGCTCAACGAGACCGGAATGCACACAGCGCTGATTCCGCTTGCGGACGTAACGGGCGCGCTCGGTGAACTGGGTACCGGCAACTTCGCCGCGCTCGCCGACGCCGGCCAACTCGACTCGTCAAAACTACTGGAACGCCTCGCGCTGGACGCCTCTGGCGCAGATGATGAGGCACTGAACGCGAGCGAAAGCCGCATAGACAGTACCGACAGCGCACTGATGGCACTGCTTGGCGGCACCGCACCGCCAGCGCAGCAAACCATCGCCGCCAACCCGGACACCGGCCTGCAAAACAATGCAGCGGCGTTGCGCGCCGGGTTTGCGACTGCGCAAGATGGTCAACAGTTGCCAGCACAAACAGCCACAACCGATCCAGACAGCGAAGTCGAGTTCTCAACTGCCGGTATCGAGCAGCGCAGCCAGCCACTGGCGGCGTCCAGCACCGGTATGGTGACATCCGGGCAGGCAACCGCCGACAGTGCACTGCCCGCGACAGTGACCTCGGACACCGCGCAGTTTTCAGTGAGCGCCTCCGCGCAGCCAGCGACTACAAGCGCTACTGCGACAACCAACTTATCCACAACCCCAAATCCGGCGCTGGCATTGCAATCACCACTGGGTAGCAGCGCCTGGGGCGAAGAATTTGGCCAGCACCTTCTCGGCATGGCCCACCGCGGCGACCAGCAGGTGGACTTGTACCTGCACCCGCGGGAGCTGGGGGCGCTGTCTGTTAGCCTGAGCCTTGACGACCAGGGTGCGCGGGCGCAGTTCCTTTCCGCCAATGCCGCCGTGCGCGGTGCAGTGGAACAGGCCCTGCCGCAATTGCGTGAAGCCCTCGCGCAACAGGGGATCGCTCTGGGAGAAACCTCCGTGGGTGAGCAACAGCAGCACGCCTCACAACAGCAACGCGGCCAGTCCTGGACCGACGCCACCGGCACAGGCATTGATCAGGAAACCTTGCTGGATACCCAGCCCACAGTGGCACCAGCCACCCCAGCGCGCTTGAATGGAGTCGATCTCTACGCGTGACACTGGAGTCTGACCACTACACAACCTCGGTGGCGCAACGCCACTGAGGTAACACCGCGCTAGCCATCTCCGCTACGCCATTTTTCAGGCGCTGGCTAAACGCCGAGATAGGGCTAATTCGCCGCCCTATTCTTCCCTTCATCCCTCCGCAGCCCCGGCATACTCCCCGGCAAGCTCCCCCGCAACCGCGGGCGGGCAACCGCTCACTAACGCTGGTACTAAGGCGCAACACACATGGCTGAAGAAAATTCCGGAAAATCCCGTGGCCTGTTCTGGCTCGCGGTCGTTGCGGTGGTGCTGATTGCAGCACTGGTAGCGATGAACCTATATCTGCTGTTAAGGGAAGATCCCCAAAACAAAGCGGCCGTCGCAGAGCAAGCCGCCGGCCCCGAGCGCTCAGCCAACCCGATTTTCGTAAAAATCAGTCCATTCACCGTCAACCTGCAGGGCGACCAGTTTGCCTCTCGCCTGCTGTATGTGGGCATTTCACTGCAAGTCGGCAACGAAAAAACCCGTGAATTTCTTCTCGAGCATATGCCTCAGGTGCGCAGCCGTCTGCTGATGCTGCACTCGGCAAAAGCACCGGAGGAGCTGGCAAGTATCGAGGGCAAACAGGCACTGGTGCAGGGTATTCTGGAAACTCTCGCCGAGCCCATGGGCGGCGATCAGCCCGAACTGCTGATCGACGATGTACTGTTCACCGAGTTCATCGTGCAATAGGGAATTCCAACATGTCCCAGGACGATCTGCTTTCCCAGGAAGAAATCGACGCGCTACTGCATGGCGGCGATGGCGACAGTGGCGATAGCGGCGGCACTACAGCCGCCGAATCACCGAAAATGCGCCCCTATGACCCGGCGTCGCAACAGCGGGTAATCCGCGAACGCCTGCACAGCATCGATATCATCAACGAACGTTTTGCGCGGCACTTCCGCGTGAACCTGTTCAATATGATACGCCGCTCTGCGGATATCACCGTGGAATCGGTGCGCTATCAGGGGTTCAAGGAGTTCGCACGCAATCTGCCCGTGCCCACCAACCTGAACCTGATATCCATGAAGCCGCTGCGCGGCACCGCACTGGTGGTGTTTCCGCCGGCGATGGTATTCATGGTGGTGGATAGCCTGTTCGGCGGTAACGGCCGCTTCGTAACCCGTTCCGAAGGCCGCGAATTTACCAACACCGAGCAGCGTGTGATCCAGCGTATTCTGGATCTCGCCATTAACGCCTATCAGGATTCCTGGCGCTCGGTGTACCCGCTGGAAATTTCCTTCCTGCGTTCCGAACTACAGGCGCGTTTCGCCAACATCACGAATTCGCCGAACGAAATTATCGTTACCACGACCTTCCACCTGGAAGTGGGCAACCTGTCTGAACGTTTCCAGATCTGTATGCCCTATTCGATGATCGAGCCGCTGCGGGATCGCCTTGCGAACCCGGTAGTAGATGGCCGCGATCCCGGCGACCAGACCTGGAACCGGCGTATGGCCGGCGAAATCCGCCAGTCCGAAGTGGAACTGGTCGCGGAGTTCGCCAATATCCCCAGCCGCATCGGCAAAGTGCTGGCGCTCAAAGCCGGCGATGTATTGCCCATTGAACTACCGTCCACCGTCACCGCACGGGTCGATGGCGTACCGGTACTGGAATGTGAATTCGGCAGCCGCAACGGCCAGAGCGCCCTGCGGGTGAACCGGGTGATTGAGCGCACGGCACCACGACCGACCTCTCTCACCAGCAATTTCAACGCGGGCCTGGCCCCGCAACCCGAGGAATCTGAAGCATGAGCGACAGCGACGCGACTGAGAACAAGACCGAACAGCAAGGCGGAGAAGACAGCTGGGCCGCCGCGATGGCGGAACAGTTTACTGAAAACGCCGACGACGCCTGGTCAGAAGCACTGGCGGAACAGGAGAGCACCGACAGCGAGCCACGCAGCGCCGCCGACCAGGTCTTTAAGCCTCTGGAAAACAGCGCAATCAGCGGCGCCGCACGCGACCTGGAAATGGTGATGGATATTCCGGTGAAGCTCAGCGTCGAGCTGGGCCGCACCCGCATCACCATCAAGCAGCTGCTGGAACTCGCGCAGGGTTCGGTGGTTGAACTGGACGGACTCGCCGGCGAGCCGATGGATATCCTGATCAACGGCTATCTGGTAGCGCAAGGTGAAGTTGTGGTGATTGAAGACAAATACGGGATCCGTATTACTGAAATCGTCACACCGCAGGAACGTATCCACAAACTGAACCGATGAACCCTGCAAGCGCCGCTGCCGGCGAATCCGTAATCGGCCTGGCGATGCTGGGTAAGGTGGCCGGCGTGCTAATTGCACTGATCGCGCTGATCCTGCTGTGCGCATGGCTGACCCGCCGCCTGGCCCCCGGACTGGCACAGGCCAACGGTGGCCCGCAGTTGAATATTGTGGCGAGCAAAGCACTGGGTACCCGGGAAAAAGTGGTGGTGCTACAGGTTGAGGAGCAGTGGCTGGTGCTCGGCGTGGGCGGCGGACAGATTAATCACCTGCATACGCTGCCAGCCAAAGCGCCCACAGAAAAAAGTCCGGCTACTCCAGCGAATACCGACAGCTTCGCCGAGCGCTTTGCCCGCGCCGTTGCGCAGAACCTGGGCGGGCGGGGGAAGCAGCCTTGAGCGGTAGTAGAACGGCCTTGAGCGTCGATAGAACAGCCTTGAGCTTGTTAAGAAAAAGTACCCTCCTACCCGCGGTATTTTTCCTGACCCTGCCTGCACTCGGCTGGACACAGGACCTGGCCGGTCTGATCAGCCAGCCCACCGCCGATGGCGGCCAGCAGTGGTCAATCAAGCTGCAAACACTGCTGCTGCTCACCAGCCTGGCTTTTCTGCCGGCCGTCCTGCTGATGATGACCTGCTTTACCCGCATCATCATTGTGCTTGGCCTGCTGCGTACCGCCATGGGCACCCAGGCGGCACCACCCAATCAGGTGTTGTTGGGTATCACACTGTTCCTGACATTTTTTGTGATGTCGCCGGTATTCGAGAAGATCTACGACGATGCCTGGCAACCGCTGACCCGGGATGAAATCCAGTTTGAGGAGTTTTTGCAGCGCGGCAGCGAGCCACTGAAAAGTTTTATGTTGGCACAAACCCGTGAGCCGGATATCGCGTTGTTTGCGAAGCTGGCGAACATTGGTCCGCTGCAGGGGCCGGAGGCAGTACCCATGCGGGTGCTGGTGCCGGCATTTGTGACCAGTGAATTGAAAACCGCGTTTCAGATTGGCTTCACGATTTTTATTCCGTTCCTGATTATCGACCTGGTTGTGGCCAGTGTGTTGATGGCTCTGGGGATGATGATGGTCCCCCCGGCCACGATTTCACTGCCGTTTAAATTGATGCTGTTTGTATTGGTGGATGGCTGGCAGTTGTTGATTGGATCATTGGCACAAAGTTTCTACCCCTAGCAAATTGGGTGCTCTGAATCACCACTGTGGCGGTACTGCTACCGGGTACAGCCTTGTGAGACACACCGTGAACCCATCCCTGGGGGCTCTTCCGCGAGGTCCCTCTCGCGGAAGGTCTCACAAGGCTGCACCCGGCATCAGTACCTTCGCACGAAGTACTGATAAATAAACGGCTTGCGAATAGCTTTAACTTACCGATCAGAAATTCCATGACTCCAGAAACCGTAATGAATCTCGCCTATCAGGCGATGCTGGTTGCCCTGACTCTTGGTGCGCCGATGTTGCTGACCGCGCTGTTGGTGGGCTTGCTGGTGAGCCTGTTTCAGGCAGCCACCCAGATCAATGAAATGACGCTGTCATTTATCCCGAAAATTCTCGCAGTGTTTGCGGTTCTGGTGATTGCCGGTCCTTTTCTACTGGGCCTGATTACCGACTTTACCCGCACGCTGTTCCAGAATATTCCGTTAATGATTTCCTGATACAGCCTGCTTACCAAACCGTGATCAATACAATCTGTTTATGATCGACGTCACCTACGCACAGCTACACGCATGGCTCGTGGCCTTTCTCTGGCCCTTTGTGCGCCTCATCGGATTCTTTATGGCCGCGCCACTGCTCGGCCACAAATCGGCCCCTACGCGGATAAAAATCGGGCTCGCAGCGTTGATCACCTTCGCCATTGCTCCAGGCCTGCCACCTTTACCTTCGGTACCCGTCTGGTCCTGGGCGGGGCTTGGGATCACTATTGAGCAGACCTTGATCGGCGCCGCGATCGGATTGGTATTGCGGGTGATGTTTTCGGTAGTTCAGGCAGCGGGCGATTTTATCGGCCTGCAGATGGGACTGGCCTTCGCCACATTCGTTACGCCGGATGGTGTGAACACCATGGTGTTATCGCGCTTCCTCCACCTCGTCACAATGATGGTATTTCTGGCAGTGGATGGGCATTTGATTGTCATTGATACCCTGGCAGGCAGCTTTCAGACATTGCCCATTGGCTTTAGTGGACTCAACCCGGCGGGATTTGAAATGCTTGCGCGTTTTGGTGGAACGATTTTTTCGTCAGGCCTGATACTGGCACTGCCAATGGTAGCCGCGCTCTTGATTGTTAACCTTTCCCTGGGAATCCTGAACCGTTCAGCGCCGCAGTTGACAGTTTTTTCCATCGGCTTCCCGGTGTCACTCACCCTCGGCCTGTTTTTGCTAACGGTGCTGATGACAGATCTGGGGCGTTTTCTACAGCTGTTGTTTCAGCAGGGACTGACCACCATCGTACAGCTTCTTGCCGCACTCGCGCCCGTTTAACGCTTTCACGCCGTCGGAGCCTGCTTGCAGGCGAATGACTGTTCGCCTACAAGCAGGCTCCTACAAGTGCGTGATACGCGGTTTTACATACGGTCAAACAGGGTCATGCCCTTGATGTCGATAAACGCCTGCTGTGCGGCCTGCAGGCCTACCTGGCGCAGGCTGTATTCGGCAATCGCGGAGACGTAATCCAGATCCACCAGCCCGGAGAGCTTTTCTTCGTAGTTCAGGCTGCGGTTACTCGCCACGGAATCCACCACGTCCAACTCGTTGATACGCGAACCCACGGAAGCGCGGGTGGTGAGTACATTATCGAGGCTGTTGTCGAATTCGCGCAGTACGCTACTCATGGTATTTTTACGCGCAGCTTTTTCTGCATCGGTACCGGCGGGCTGCTCCAGTACCGCGAGCGCTTTTTCAAACGTTTTGAACAGATCCGTGTTCATATTCTCTGCTTTGTCCATTCGGATGCTGTCGCCATCGGCCGGCGTGCCATCGAGGGTCATGGACAGTCCGCCAAAGCGGATCGCCTGGCCCGGCTCGTATGCCTGCGGCGCGCCACCGTTTACGGAATACGTGGTTACACCGGCGGTTTCGGAAAAGGTAATATCGAAGGCACTGCCATAGGCAGGATCAGATTCATCGACAACCTGAGGGCCTTTGAAGGTTACGTTGCCCTGGTTACCGCTGTCGGCCTCCGCCACATAGCCAGCGCCGCTGTGTACACTGCGGAAAATGGCATCGCCGTTATCGGCTACAGGCATCAGGCGGGATGCGTCCACACGCACTTCGCGGCTGTTGTTGTCACCCACGTAATCCACATTGCCGCTGCCATCACGCACGAAGGGTGCACTGCTGTCTTTGTAACCGCCAAACAGGTAGCGGCCGTTGCCATCGGTGGCGTTCGCCTGACCGATTACGGTTTCGTAGATACCGCGCAGTTCACTGGCAACAGATGCGCGATCCGCATCGCTCAGGGTATCGCTGGAGGCCTGAACGATCAGGGTACGCGCGCTACCGATGGCATCGCTTACGCTGTTCAATATACTCTCTTCCTGCGACAGGGCATTGCGCGCACTGGTACGCGCATCGGCGTACTGGCTGTTGATCGCCAGGGCCTGCGAAACCTGTACCGCCTGAGACGCCGCTTGCGGATCGTCGGATGGGTTGACCACGCGACGGCCGGTGGCGATCTGCTGGCTTACCTGCATCAGGCTGCCCTGCTGGCGGTTTAACGAGCTCATGCTCTGTTCATAAATGGTGAGCGTACTGATACGCATGGCATTGGCCTCTTATAAATTCGCGCTTACTCGTGACTCATCGGCACGGGCACTCGGTACTGCACTCGCTAAAGGGATCAGCGCAGACCGAGGATTTCATCCAGTACCGTGGATGCGGTCTGGATCACTTTGGCGTTAGCTTGATAGAACTGCTGGTAACGAATCAGGTTCGCGGCTTCTTCGTCCAGGTTTACCCCGGATTCCGATTGCTGCAGTGCATAAAGTTGCTCACTCAAGCCCTGACGGGCATCGAGGTTTACCTGTGCAATGTTCGAGCTGCTGCCCACATCGCTGACCATGATCGCGTAAGCACCATTAAACGTAGAGCTGCCGCCCACCAGGCTTTGCTGTTGTAGCTGCTGCAGGGCCAGGGCGTTTTCGTTGTCACCGCTGCTACCGCTAATACCGGCAGCAATGGCATCGGTATCGCGAATAATATTCTCCATCGCACCGGCCGCACCCCGTACCGGCTGCAGTTGATAGCGATCACCATTGGCCAGCGCTGCGGGGTCATCCACCTGGAGCACCACGCCACCGAATGACAGTTCACCGTTGACGTCCAGGGTTGCGGTAAAACGTTCGCCACTATCGAGGCGGGTTACCTGAAATTCACCGCTGGCGGCATCGCTGACTTTCAATTCGTAGTCGCTCGCTACCAGTGCACTGAGGTCGCCAAAAGCTGCGCTCATTTCGGCCGTGCCACTGTTGTTGGCATTGCTCAAGGTGCGCGGCTCCGCCAGGGTAAACATATCGCCACCGGCAACGCCATTGAGATCGAAACCTTGACCGTGCTGCGTGTTGACCGCACTGGAGAGGGATACCGCCAGTTGTCCGAGCTGGTTTTGCGTCTTATCCAGCGCTTCACTGCGAAAACTGAGCAGGCCGCCCAGCGAGCCACCACTGATGGCGCTTTGTTTTAATTCCAGCGTATTGCCGGCGGAATCGTGATAGCCCACTACAGTACGCGCAGGGTCAGCGGAGCTGGCAATGGCCTCCAGCTCAAAGCTGCGGCTGCCGGCAACAATCGGCTGGCCGTTGCCAATAGAAAGGTTGTAGGTACCGCTTTCCTGCACAGAGAGTTCCACGTCGACGCGGGTACTCAAGTCCGCTACCAGCTGGTCGCGCTGATTGAGCAGGCTGTTGGGCGCTTCACCGTGTTTCGCCTTGGCGAGGGCAATTTCCCGATTCAGGTTGGCAATCTGCGAGGCCGTATTATTGATCTGGGTAACTTCCTCACCCACCTGCCGGTTGATGCCGTCCTGCATATCATTCAGGTATTCATCGAATGCGCGGAACTGGGCACTCAAGGTATCCGCGGCACCAATCACACCCTGGCGCGCGGCCGGGTCTGAAGGGGCACTCACCAGATCTTCAAAAGAGGCAAAGAAATCCTGCATCAGCGGTGCAAGGCCCGCATTTTGATCTGCCAGCAGGTTATCGATCTGGGTGACCTGGGTAACGTAACTGCTGAGCGCGCTGGTTTCGCTGTTGGCACGATTCAATTGCCCGGCAACAAACGAATCAAACTGCCGCTGAATATCTTCCACCGTAACGCCGCCGGAACCATTGCGTTCAGACAGCAGGGTCAGCTCGCGGTTGTAACCCGGGGTGTAAACATTACTGATGTTATTACTGGTGGTATTGAGGGCATTCTGCGCGGCGTTGAGGCCGCTGAGGCCAATTGAAAAAATACTCATGCTTGTGATTCCGTGTCACCGATATTCCGGTTATCGGCGCAGCGCACAGAGCCTTGATACCGGAAGGAAAATTTTTACTCGGTTTTGCCCGTGCTGGCGCTCTGCGACAACTGGCTCACCAGCTGCTCGGCCAGCCCCAAACCGCGGCCTGCAAGGTGAGTGGAAAGCTGCTGGTCGTACATGGACTCGTAAAAGCGGGTTGCGGAACTGTCTACCAGGCCCGAGCGCGGTACTGCATCGCGCATGCTCTTCATGACCTGATGGAGAAACAGTGCTTCGAACTGTTCCGCGGCCGCCTGCAACTGCTCACCTTGATCGCGGCCTTTCTTGAGACTGTTCAGGCCCTGTATATCCAGGGCAAAACTCGCACGGGTATCGACAGCGTCCATCAGATAATCTCCAGTTCTGCGCGCAGCGCGCCAGCGGCTTTCAAGGCTTCAAGGATGGTCATCAGGTCGGCCGGTGTTGCCCCCAGTGCATTGAGCGCATCCACCACTTCCAGCAGATTTGCCCCCTCAACAAACTTCAGTGTGCCGGCCTGCTGGCGCACGGTGATATCGCTATCGGGAACAACCACGGTTTCACCGTTACTGAACGGCGCCGGCTGGCTGACACCGAAGGCGGTGTCGATAACGACGGAGAGGTTGCCATGGGCCACGGCTGCGGCGCCCAGCGTCACCTGCCCGTTCAGGACCACCGCGCCGCTGCGGGCATTGAGCACAACGCGTGCCGGCGGTGCCTGGGGCGTGACATCGATGGATTGCACGCGGGCAATAAACCGTACGCGTTCGTTGTCTCTGACCGGGCTCTGCATCCGAATCAGTCCCGCATCTATCGCACCGGCAACGCCGTTGCCAAAGGTGCGATTGATCGCGTCGACTACGCGCTCGGCTGTACCAAAATCTGCTTCGCGCAGCTGTAAATCGAGAAACCCACCGGCACCGAGGGCCACGGCTACTTCCCGTTCCACCAGTGCACCACCACTGATTCGGCCGCCGGCCTGCTGGTTGATCTGCACACTGGAACCACCGGATTCTGCGCCGGCACCTCCCACCAGCAAATTGCCCTGGGCCACCGCGTAAGTGCGACCATCCAGACCTTTAAGCGGTGTCATCAGCAGGGTGCCGCCACGCAGGCTGCGGGCGTTGCCGATCGACGAGACCACCACATCCAGCCGCTGCCCCGGGCGCGCAAACGCCGGCAGCTTTGCCGTTACCATAACACCGGCAACGTTGCGCAGTTGCATATTGGTTCCGGCAGGGATGGTGATGCCCAGCTGGGAAAACATGTTCGTCAGACTCTGGGTGGTAAACGGAGTCTGCATGGTCTGGTCGCCACTGCCATCCAGGCCAACGACCAAACCGTAACCCACCAGCTGGTTGTCTCGCACACCGGCAAAGTCGGCCAGCTCGCGTATCGGGGTCGCCTTGGCGGTAACGCCGACAATGGCGCTGATGGCAATTACTGCAAAGGACAGCAACCACCGTATCGAGAGAAATTGTCCCATGGGGTTTCCGCGGTTCGAAAATTAAAAAATCAATAGGGAGAGAGATTCAGCAGCAGGCGCTGTAGCCAGCCCATGGTCTGGGCTTCGTTAATATAGCCATCGCCCACATATTCGATGCGCGCATCCGCGACCTGGGTCGACAGCACCGAGTTGTCACCGGCGATTTCCCGCGGATCGACAATGCCGGAGAAGCGGATAAATTCCGTGCCCTGATTGATGCGAATCTGCTTTTCACCGCGCACGCGCAGGTTGCGATTGGGCAAAACCTCCAACACGGTGACGGTTAACGTACCGGAAAAAGTATTGCGTGCTTTGGCTCCGCCACCGCCTTCAAAATTACTGCTGCCGGTGACATCCAGTCCGTAGTCTGCGAGCTTTTCGAGACCAATCGGCACCGTATCCGCGGTAAAGGTCGTGCCGCCTTCACGGTCGGCATTGACCTCGGCGCTTTTCGATGCGCTGACCTGCTCATTAAACACCACCGTCAGCAGATCACCGCTCATACGCGGCCGGTAATCTTCAAACAGAGGGCGGTAACCGGATTCAGGCTGAAAGATCGCACCATTGGCGCGCGGCGCCGGCGGCATGGGGATTTCCACCCACTCAGGATCCCCTGCCAGCGAACGCTGTGGCAATTGCGCACAGCCTCCGGCGAACAAGGAAACCGCAAGCAGTGCGAAAATAAACAGCCGCTTCATAATCATCACAGCTGCGCCAGGCGCGACAGCATTTCGTCCGATGTCTGCACCGCTTTGCTGTTAATCTCGTAGGCACGCTGGGTCTGGATCATGCTGACCATTTCCTCCACTACATTGACGTTGGAGGTTTCCACATAGGATTGATACAGACTACCGGCACCATTCATGCCCGGGATGCTTTCACTGCGCATACCGGAGCCACTGGTTTCGAGGTACAGATTTTCGCCGATGGCCTGCAGGCCGGCGGGATTAACAAAAGTAGAAACCGTCAGCTGCCCTACTTCTACGCTCTGCGTATTGCCCGGCTCGGTAATCGATACCAGGCCGTCTTTGCCAACGGTTACCGAAAGCGCGTTATCCGGAATAATCACTGCCGGCTCCAGCGGGTAACCACTCGCGGTTACCATCTGCCCGTTCTGGTCCAGCTGGAAACTGCCGTCGCGGGTAAAAGCGGTGCTGCCATCGGGCATACGCACCTGGAAAAAGCCTTTGCCGTTAATTGCCAGGTCACGGGAATTACCGGTATTTTCCAAACCGCCCTGGGAGTGCAGGCGCTCGGTAGCCACCGGGCGCACACCGCTGCCCACCTGCATTCCTGAAGGCAGGGTGTTCTGGATATCGTTACGCGCACCGGGCTGGCGCATGTTCTGGTACAGCAGGTCTTCAAACACTGCACGGGATTTTTTAAACCCGTTGGTGCTCACGTTCGCCAGGTTGTTGGCGATCACGTCCATTTTTACCTGCTGGGATTCCAGGCCGGTTTTTGCGGTCCACAGGGATTTAATCATGATGCTTTCTCAAATTGGCTCTTATTAATCCAGTGACAGCAGGCTGTCTGCTTTGCGGCCGTTTTCATCGGCGCTTTCAATCACTTTGAACTGCATGTCATAGCGGCGCGCGTTGTCGATCATCGCCACCATGGATTCCACCGGATTGACGTTACTGCCTTCCAGGGACCCACTGACCAGACGTGCCTGTTCATCCTGCGCCAATGGTGCCGCCGCGCCAGTGGCGCCATCGAAACTGCGAAACAATCCGTCGGTACCGCGCAGGAGTTCAGCGTCGCCACCGTTCACCAGCTTAAGGCGAGCAACCTGCACCAGCGCTTCGGGATCTTCCCCGGCACCGATGGCACTGATGGTGCCGTCGGTGCCCATGGACAGACTGGCCCCCAGAGGTACCACCACCGGACCGTTCTCACCCATTACCGGGCGGCCGCCGCTGCTGAGCATGCCGGTGGCGTCCACCTGCAGGTCACCGCGACGGGTATAGGCCTCACTGCCGTCGGCAGCCTGTACTGCGAGCCAGGCATCGCCCTGCAGTGCAACGTCGAGGTCACGTCCGGTAGCATTGATGGGCCCGGCACTGAAATCGGCGCCCGGGGTAGAAGCCACCACTGAGGTGCGGGTGTCCAGTTGCCCGTCGCCCTGCACCGGCACTGCGCGCAGCGCGTAGAGCTGCGCGCGAAAGCCAGAGGTCGTGGCGTTGGCGAGGTTGTTACTCACCACCGACTGCTGCTCCATGCTCTGGCGCGCACCGCTCATGGCGGTATACAGAATGCGATCCATAGTGTTCTTCCGCTCTTACTCGTTAGTGGCTGACTGTCAGTATCCGCGCTTAGCGCAGGTTCACTGCAGCCTGCAGAACTTCGTCCTGCACTTTGATGGTCTGGGTATTGGCCTGGTAATTGCGCTGGGCGACGATCAGATCCACCAGCTCGCGGGTGAGGTCCACGTTGGAGGTTTCCACCGCACCGGATTCCAGGGTGCCGAACTGGCCCACGCCGGCGAGACCGAGCAGCGGCTGGCCGGATGCACCGGTTTCCACCCACACGTTGTCACCGTTCGGGGACAGGCCTTCCGGATTGCGGAAATTAGCCAGCGCAATCACACCCAGCACCTGGCTTTTTTCGTTGGCGTAATTACCAATCAGAGTGCCGTCTTCATCAAAGGTGATTCCAACCAAAGCACCGGCGGCATTGCCGTTCTGATCCAGAGAGTTGAGAGCGAAGTCGTTACCGAACTGGGTGGTACCGTCAAAGCGCACATCGAAGCTCAGTACATCCGCGCCGCCACCCGGCGTGAAGCTGTACATGGGAAAGGTGCTGGACGGCTCGTTCAGGCTGCCGTTGTTGTCGAACACCAGTTCACCCACGTTGGCGGTATCCGCATTGCCGTCCACCGCTACACGCACTTCCCACACGTTGTCTGCGGTCTTGGTGAAGTAGGTGGTCATGGTGTGCTGGATACCGAGGGAGTCGTATACGGTACCGGTGTTCGCGTAGGAGTAGCTGTCGCTGTCAGTGGTGTCGAACGGGAACAGTGTGCGATCGATTGCGTCCACTGTGGCATCCATATTCATGGACGCTTCCACACCACTGGTGGCCGTGGCATTCATTGCGCCGGCCGGCACACGCAGGTCTGTAGGCTGGCCACCGGTACCTACGCCGGCAGGGAAGCCGGTCAGGCGCGCGCCCTGGGCGTTTTGCAGGTAACCGTCAGCGGTCAGTGTCAGCTGACCGTTGCGGGAATAAACCACTTCCCCGGCCTGGGTGAAGCGGAAAAATCCGTTGCCATTTATACCCAGGTCGAGGCTGCGTCCGGTCGCTTCCAGGGTGCCGTTGGAGAAATCCTGCAACACTGCAGCCACACGGGTACCCTGGCCAGCCAGTGCGCCGGTGTAGATGTCCGCAAACTGCACGCTGGAACCTTTGTAGCCCACGGTCTGGGAGTTGGCGATATTGTTGCCCACCACATCGAGATTGGTGGCGGCGGCGTTGAGACCGCTTAGTGCCTGTGAAAAACCCATAATCTTGTCCTGAAGGTGTAATTAAAATAAATCCGGGAATCAGAGAATCTGGCGAATATCGTCGAGGTCCACGGGGTCGCTAATACCACCGAGGTCGAGCAGTGGTGCCCCATTTGCGTCGAGACTGACACCGCTGACCAGCGCGTAATTCAGGGTGGTGGCTACAATCGAGTCACCGTCAGCCGTTGCGCTGACGGATACGCTGTAGGAGCCCTCTGCAACAACGGTGCCGTCATTGGTTGTGCCATCCCAGGTAAAGGACTCGACGCCGGCGTCCATGGAGAAGGGTTCGAAGGTCCGCACCACTTCGCCTGCAGCATTGCGAATGGTGATGCGTACTTCGTCTGCCGCCTGTGGCAGCTCGACACCAAACGGTGTGGTGACTCCTTCTTCACCGACCAGTACGCGCTCACCGTCTACCAATACCCCTTTGCCGATCATGTCGGCCGCCTGCAGGACCTGGCTGGTATCCAGCTGGCCATTGATACCGGCCAGCGTTTCATTGAGGCTTTCAATTCCGCTGACCGTATTGATCTGGGCCAGTTGCGATGTCATCTCCGCGTTTTCCATCGGATTCATCGGGTCCTGGTTTTGCAGCTGCGCCACTAACAGGGTCATAAAGCTGTCTTGCAGATCGGCACTGTTACTGCTGGTCGAAGCCGTGGCGTTGAGCGCGGAAGTCACACCGCTGTCGATTACGTTAGTCACAGCCATCAGCTTTCTCCCAGGGTGAGAGTTTTCATCATCAGCTGCTTACTGGTGTTCATCACTTCCACGTTGGCCTGGTAAGAACGCGAGGCGGCAATCATGTCCACCATTTCATTCACTGGTTCCACATTCGGCATATTCACGTAGCCCGCCTCATCCGCCAGGGGATGCTCCGGGCGAAATTCCCGGCGCAACGGCGAAGCGTCTTCCACTACTCCACGAACGCGCACGCCCCCTATGTCATTACCGTTCTGTTCGCGCGCCTCAAACACCAGATGCTTTGCGCGATAGGCTTCACCATCGGGTCCTGCGACGCTGTCGGCGTTGGCAAGGTTGCTCGCGGTGACGTTCATCCGCTGCCCCTGTGCCGCCATCGCGGAACCGGATATTTCAAAAATCGAAAACATCGACATCTGCACTCCTGATGATTTATTCCGGCTGCATCGCCGATTTGAGGCCGCGAATGCGGCTGTTGAGAAGAGTCAGTGCGGTTTGATAACGCACGGCGTTATCCGCAAAGCGGGTGCGTTCAACATCCATATTGACCGTATTGCCATCAAGACTTGGCTGGTCCGGTACTCGATAGAGCAGATCCGGGCGGGCGTTGATCCCGCTGCGTGCCGCAATGTGCTGCGACGAAGTGGTAGAGAGCGTCAAACCTTTTTCTGCAGCATTGCCGGCCGTGGCCTGAGCCAGTGCACGGGAGAATTCAAAATCCCGCGCCTTGAAATTGGGCGTATCCGCATTGGCAATATTGTTTGCCAATACTTCCTGGCGCTGGTTGCGCAGGGTAAGCGCTTGCCGATCAAAATTGAGGGCGGCGGCGAGTCGATCGATCATGCCGTTTCTCCCGGTGTTATTTTTACGGAGTGCAGACTACCGATACCGACTCCATCACAAATTCAAAAATAAGCGTCGGTTTTACCCCCATTTCCTCCCTTCACGAAAAAACCGGCTCCGTACAATGCCCTCACAATTCCGCAGAACGCCTCGCGGCCCGACAAAAAATGCTTCGTCTTTTTCTCAGCACCACACTGCTGGCACTCACCGTCAGCGCCCACGCCGCGAATAACAGCCAGGCCGCAGCCAACGCCGCGCGACAGTTCCTGCAACAGCAAAGCCGCCACCTCGGCGAGCGGGTGGAAATCGACGTGCAAAGCACCGCACACTGGCCGCGCTGCGAGAACCCGCAGCCTTTTCTACCGCCCAACCGCCAGCTGCAATGGGGTCGAGTCACCCTCGGCATACGCTGCGGCGACAGCCCCCGCCCCCGCTACCTGCAGGCACAGGTACGCGTCTTTGGCCACTACTGGGTAACAAAGGAAAAGGTCGCGGTGGGCACCGAGATCACTTCGGCTCTGCTTCGCCGGGTGGAGGGTGAGATCAGCGCATTGCCGCGCGGGACATTACAGAGCAGGGCCGAGATCGTCGGCCAGGTTGCCAGCCGACCGCTACGCGCGGGCAGCACACTTCAGGAGCACCAATTGAAGTCCCGTCCTATGGTCAACCGCCGGCAGACCGTAGATCTGGTTGCCAGCGGGCGTGGATTTCGCATTGTGCGTGAGGGCCGCGCCCTGGACGAAGGCGGCTTTGGCGACCAGGTGCGGGTGCGACTCCCTGACCGGCAGATCATTTACGGGCGCATCAGCGCACCAGGTGAAGTCAGCGTGACCGGGAATTCCGGTACTTGAGCCCGGAAAGGTTTAAAAACGTGAACTGCATCACGCGAATAAGTTAAAGTCCGCTCTTCAGGCGCCGATAGAGCGTAGGAAGAACAACGGAGACAGCAGCTTGAAAATTCAGAACGTTACCCAGTTGGCACAAGCCAACCAGCTGCGTGAAAAGCCGGCCAACGGAAAGGCCGAGCAGGCAACACAAGCCAGCGCAGCGAGCTCAACCCCGAATATCAGCCAATTGCACCAGACCGGCGCTGACACCAGCCAGGACATTGATACCCTGCGCGTGGAAGAGCTGCGCGAGGCGATTGCATCCGGCAAGTTTGAGATCCGCGCCGACCGTATTGCCGAAGGCCTGATCACAAGTTTGCAGGAAGATGCGCTGCCGGAAGAGCTATGAGCCTGGCACATTTCCTGCAACAACACCGCGGCCGCCTGGAAGGACTCGCGCAGCTCTTGCGCGAGGAACGCCAGCAGTTGAGCGCGGGCGAAATCGATGGAGCGCGCCTGGCAGATCTCGCCAGGCGCAAACAGCACAGCCTGGAAGAAATCAATCACTTCGAGCGGCAGCGTCGCCAGACACTGCAACGGCTGGGCTACAAGGACGACCGCAGCGGCGATGTAGATGCCGCTCAGGATGCCGGTTGTCTCGACCAGTGGCACAACCTCGTCGCACTCGCGAGTGAAGCGGCGGAGCTGAACCGCACCAATGGCACAATGATAGGAATCCGTACCGAGAGCAATCAGCGGCTGCTGAACGCATTGCAGGAAGCAGCGGGCAAAGGACTTTACGGCCCCGACGGCCGTGCCCGAAACCATACCGGCAAGGTCAACTCCCGAGCCTGACATGCAGCGGCGACCACACGCCACTGCGCTTTCGAATATCACTAAGGAGTCCACAGCGTGACACCAGTTGGTCAAGCAATTAGTGACGACACCCTGGACGTATTGCTGGCCTGCCGGCCGGTGTATACCCGCAACCAGGATGTCGCCGCCTTTGAACTACTGCTGCAGGGCGAGCACGGCAACAAAAGTGCCACCCTGAAAGAGCTCGAAACCAGCAGCCCGATCATTCTCGGCAACTACAACCAGGTCTATCAGCACGGCCAAACCAAGCGCGTGCCGGGCTTTCTGAAAATCACCGACGATGTGATTTTTGCTACCGCCCTGCCCGACCTGCCGCAGAAGCATTACATTCTGGAAGTGGGCGACGACGTACTGCTGACTTCCGAGCGCGTAGAGCGCCTGCGGGATATGGCCAAGCGTGGCTATCGCATCGCCCTGTCCAGTTACGATCCGGATGATGTGGAGCTGGACGCAATGCTGGATGTTGCGCATATCGTCAAGCTCGACACGCGCACCATGAGCGACGAGCAGCTGCGCACAGCAATGACCAAACTGCGTATGTACGGTGTGGAAACCCTGGCCGACAACCTGGACAGCAAAGCGCGCTTTACCGCCTGTCTGGAACTCGGTTTTACCTACTACCAGGGCGACTTCCTCAGCGCACCGGAACCGGTAAAAGGCAAAAAGATCAGTGGCAACAAAGTCCTGCTACTGGAGCTCTTGAGCGAACTACAGAATCCGGCGGCATCCCCACTCAAGCTGGAAGAAATTGCACTTCGCGACGCCAAGCTGACCTACCGTATCCTCAAGCTGGTGAATTCCGCGGCCGTAAGCCTGCACCGGGAAGTAAGCTCTATTTCCCACGCCATCGGCCTGCTGGGCATGAAAGAAATCCAGCGCTGGGCCAGCCTGTTCCTGATTGAAGGCGAGCGAGGCAAACCGGAAGAGCTCACCCGCAAAATGCTGGTGCGCGGCCGTATGTGCGAAGTACTGGCCGAGGTATGTGGCAACCGCAATGCCGCCGACAACTTCATCGTGGGCCTGCTGTCCCTGCTCGACGCCATGATGGACATTTCCATGGAAGAGCTGATGCAGCAGGTGCCCCTGAACCAGGATGTGAAAAACGCCCTGATGAACCGCGCCGGAGACCTGGGCGAGGTGCTCAATGAAGTCGAACTGTACGAAAAAGGCGCCTTCTCAGAACTGAAGCTCGTTGGCAGCCTGCCCATTTACGAAACGGCCTACCGCCACAGCGTGGCGTGGGCACGCCAGGCACAACAGGCGCTGACCGGCGAAGACTAAGCCTGCCCCTTCTCACGCCCCAGTGACCAAACCCGCCCAGGATCTTCCCGGCGGGTTTTTCTGGTTTCCTGCCCCCAAGCTCCCCTAAAGTCCCACCGATTCCCGCCGATATTCCCGTTAGTGGGCGACTTTTCCGCCCACAGCGCCATAAAGCAAATTATTAAATCGGGAACCAACAATGAAAGCTTTATATCTTGCCCTGGCACTGCCGCTACTGGCGGCAAGCCTGCCTGCCGATGCCGCACCACGCCTAAACGGCGTGAAGCAACAGGGCGCATCGGACCAATACGAAACCATGCTCACACGACATACCCTGCAAAATATCCGCTACCCCAGACGCGCACAGCAAAAGGGCTGGGAAGGGGAAGTATTACTGCGTATCAGCATCAACCAAAGCGGGGAAGTCCAGGATATTCAGGTAGTCGAAGAATCCAGCTACTCCAGCCTGAACCGGGAAGCGCTGCGCAGCGTAGAACGCGCCAATCCTTACCCGCCAATTCCCAAGGCACTGGGATCGGACAGCTACAGTTTTACCGTACCGATCAACTTCAAGCTCGCAGGCTAATCCGCGCCCATGGCGGCCACCTGGCCGCCATTCTCTATCCCCCGATAGAACCAGCCCCCGCCCAGCCCCACCTGCTAAAGTCTCAAAAGTTCCGGCCGATACTTTCATTACCGGGCAATTAAGTCTCGCCCGCAGCGCCAATACGCAAGTTATTCAATAGGGAACTGACATGAAAGCTTTACATTTTGCCCTGGCACTGCCGCTACTGGCAGCGAGCCTGTCCGTCGACGCCACATCGCGAGTTTCCGGTGTGAAGCAACAAAGCGCCTCCGACCAATACGAATCCACGATTATCCGCCACACCCTGAAAAATATCCGCTACCCCCGGCGCGCCCAGACAAAAGGCCAGCAGGGTGAAGTGCACCTGCGGGTCAACATCAACAAGAGTGGCGAAGTACAGGACATCAAGGTATTAGAAGAGTCCAGTTTCTCCAGCCTGAACCGCGAAGCTCTGCGCAGCGTAGAGCGCGCGAACCCCTACCCGGTCATTCCAGCGGCACTGGGCACAGACAATTTCAGCGTTACCGTACCGATTGTCTTCAAACTTGAAGACTGATCTAAAAAACGGCGGCCCCTGGTCGCCGTTTTTGCTGGGCATGTCGGAAATCGAGACTTCTCGGATACTGGCATGGTGCTGTAGGATGGGTGCCATTCATAACGTTGCCACGAATAATACCGGCAATGGACTAACACACTGGTCACCTATTCACAGGCCTGATCATCAGCGCACACGATCCCCCGCGAAATCATGAAAGATATCGAGTTTTCCAAAGAACAAAAAGAAAGCATGGTAAGCAAGCTTAAAACGTACTTTGCTGAGGAACTGGACCAGGAGATCGGCGCGTTTGAGGCCGAGTTCCTGATTGATTTTATTGCGAAAGAACTCGGGTCGCACTTCTACAATCGTGGACTCTTCGATGCCCAGCAAGTGTTGAATGAAAAAATGGAGGAAGTTGGTTACATACTTCAGGAACTGGAACAGCCAGAAAATCATTAGCCCAACCGACCACATTCGGTGTGGCAAGCCAGACCCCGTTCCCCAGGGTAACTTTTGCCTGTGATCCAGCCATTGGATCAACACCCAGGCTCAGTTACCTTCTGCAAGACGCGCTCGTAATCGCTTGACTGCCTGGCTGTGTAATTGGCACACGCGAGACTCGGTAACCCCAAGCACGACACCAATTTCTTTCAGGTTCAGCTCTTCCTGATAGTACAGCGCCATCAGCAGCTTCTCACGCTCCGGTAAAAGCTCAATCGCCTCCACCAAATTGGCCCGCCGCTCTTTATCCAGCAAAGCAGCATAGGGCGAAAGCGGGGCTCCGGCGCCAGCTTCGGGTTCACCGCTTTCTTCCACTACCTCTTCATACGCCAGTAGATTGCCACTATTAGTGTCGCTGAGTAGCTGGTGATATTCCGCGAGGGAAATACCCATTTCTGCAGCCACTTCCCGCTCATCCGCCGGCCGGCCCTGACGCTGCTCGAGACGCCGCATGGTCTCGTCCAGTTTACGGGCATTACGGCGCACGCTCCGCGGCACCCAGTCACGGGTTCGCAGCTCATCGATCATGGCACCGCGAATCCGCTGGTTGGCAAAAGTAGAAAATGTAGCACCGGCATTGGGATCGAAGCGTTGCAGAGCGTCCAGCAAGCCGACTGTGCCGGCCTGTATCAGGTCGTCGAGGTCAATACCCGCCGGCAGTTTTACCTGTAGCGATAGCGCCTGGCGACGCACCGCAGGAAGGTGCTCTTCCAGCAAGCTATCCCGGTTGATGGTTCCCTGAGCTGTATACATGGATTTACCCGGTCTGCCCCTTTTGAGGCCTTTTTTCTTTTCGCAAAGCTCCGGTAGGCTGCGGGTTTACACAACCACCGGTACCGAGTCTATTATTTGCCGTTGGTGAGAATTGAATGCGCGAAATAAGCCGAGTTCAGGGCGCCTATTCACCCGTTAACCTTTCACAGCTTGCTCGCAGTTAAAGGGAATTACGTTACCCGCACTCAGGCGCCGGTTGGCAGCCGATCTCCAATGACATTGGTAATTTTCAGGATACGGTCATCCGGAATTTCGGCTTGCGACAACACCACCAGGTGGCGCAAACGGCGGCGTAGGAAATGCGCGAGTAAAGGCCGCAGCCCGTGGCGTACAACCAGTACCGGCGGATCGCCAGCGGTTTCCTGGCGCTCTATGGCAGCCGAAGCCTGAGCCATTAATGTGTCAGCCAGGCCCGGTTCCAAAGCACCACCGCCTTCCAGCGCTTGTGACAGTACCTGCTCCAGCTGGCTGTTTAATCCCATTACCCGCAATTCTCCGGTGCCGGGGAACCACTGGTGGGCCAGCACGCGACCGAGGGCAAGGCGCACTCTTGCGGTGAGCTCATGAATATCCCCCGGCTGCTCTCCCTGGTCAGCCAGGGTATCGAGAATCGAACGCAGGTCGCGGATCGGGACCTCCTCGTCCAACAGGTTCTGCAATATGCGCTGCAGAGTGGTGAGCGAAACGGTTTTCGGCACCACTTCTTCCACCAGACTTTTATTTTCGCCGGAGAGTTTATCCAGTAGTTGCTGAACTTCCTGGCGGCCCAGCATTTCTGCGCAGTGCCGATGTAACAGGTGATTGAAATGCGTAGCCACTACGGTGCTCGCATCCACCACGGTGTAGCCATACACCTGCGCCTGCTCGCGCTGTTCCTGTTCAATCCATACGGCCGGCAAACCGAACGCGGGCTCTTCAGTCACTACCCCCTGCAGTTCACCGCTCACCTGCCCCGGGTTAATCGCCAGCCATTTACCCGGGAAGGCTTCGCCGCGTCCGACTTCTGCGCCTTTCAGGGTGATCACGTAGGCATTGGGGGCAAGCTCGAGATCATCGCGGATATGTACCACCGGCGGCAGGAAACCGACATCGCGTGCGAATTTTTTGCGCACGCTTTTGATCCGTCCCAACAGTTCCCCCTGCTGGCGCTGATCCACCAGAGAAATCAGGCGGTGCCCGACTTCGAGTCCGAGGGTGTCAATCAACTCTACGTCATCCCAACTGGCTTCCGGTGCCTCCTGCGGTGCCGGTGCCTCGGTCTCCATTTGCTCGCGTACGATCTGCTCTTCGCGCCGACGTCCCATCAGCCAGGCGGTACCGGCAAGCGCGGCGGTAAACAGTAAAAAGACAAAATTCGGCATACCGGGCACCAGACCGAGCAGCCCCATAACACCAGCGGCCAGGTAGAGTACACGCGGATTGGTCAGCAGCTGTTCGATCATCTGCTGGCCCACGTCCTGGTCTGTATTAACCCGTGAAACGGTGACACCAGCTGCAGTCGAAATCACCAGCGCCGGAATCTGTGCGACGAGACCGTCGCCAATGGTCAACAAGGTGTAGGTGCGTGCGGCGTCACCAAAAGACAAATCGTGCTGCATGGTGCCGATCAACAGGCCGCCGATCACATTCACCGCCATGATCACCAGACCGGCCACCGCATCACCGCGCACAAACTTGCTGGCACCATCCATGGAACCGTAAAAGTCCGCTTCCTGTGAAACTTCTTCGCGACGCTTGCGCGCGTCCTCTTCACCTATGAGTCCGGCGTTCAGGTCGGCATCGATGGCCATCTGCTTGCCGGGCATGGCGTCGAGCATGAAGCGGGCACCCACTTCGGCGATACGCCCCGCGCCCTTGGTGATCACCATAAAGTTGATGACTACAAGAATCAGGAAGACCACAAGGCCGACGGCAAAGTTGCCGCCCACCAGGAATTGTCCGAAGGCCTCAATTACTTTACCCGCAGCTGCACCACCGCTGTGCCCTTCCATCAACACTACCCGCGTGGAAGCCACGTTCAGTGCCAGACGCAACAGCGTAGTAAACAGCAGTACCGCCGGAAATGCCGAGAAGTCCAGCGCGCGCAGCGTAAACATGCTGACCAGCAACACCATCAGCGACAGCGCAATGTTGAAGGTAAAAAACACATCCAGCGCGAAGGGTGGCAGCGGTAAAATCAGCATCGACATGATCAACATGATCAATACCGGACCCGCCAGTACCCTGCCCGTTGGCAGCGATAGCCCGCCGTTACCAAAATACTGGTTCATGGACTTCACGGATTTACCTCCAATTCTTCGGGTACCGGCAAATCGGCCGGTGCGGTAGGCAGGCTGCCACCTTCATCGCGGGCACGGCGCAATCCCATCGCCCACGCGAGTACTTCAGCCACGGCGGTGTAGAGCGGCGCGGGAATTTCATGTTCGAGATCCACGTGGCGGTACAGGGATCGCGCCAGTGGCGGCGCCTCAAGGCGCGGTATATTGTGCTCGTCGCCGAGGGCGCGGATGCGCGCGGCCACCGCCTCAACGCCCTTGGCGACGACGCGCGGGGCAGCCATCTGCTTGTCGTCGTAGCGCAGCGCCACCGCGTAGTGGGTGGGGTTGGTGATGATCACATCCGCCTCGGGTACCCGACTCATCATGCGGTTGCGGGCCATGGCCTGTTGCTGCTGGCGGATACGCGCCTTGAGTTGGGGGTCACCCTCGCTCTCTTTGAATTCGCGGCGGATTTCTTCCTTGCTCATACGCAGCTTTTTCGCATGACTCCAGAGCTGGTAGGGCGCATCGATGGCAACCACCAATATGAGCGAAAACGCCATCAGGCCGCAGGCCTGTACCGCCAGACTCAACGCAGACGCCATAGCGCGCTCGGTACCGAGATCCATCAGCGCGAGAAACTCGCCCCGTTTACTGTGTAGAAATAGCGCCAGAATGCTCCCCACCAACAGCGACTTGGCGATCGCCTTGCCCAGCTCCGCCAGTGCCTGGGTAGAGAACAGGCGTTTCAAGCCCTTGATGGGATTGAGTTTGGAAAACTGGGGTTTGAGGGACTTACCTGAAATCAGGAAACCGCCGAGCAGGTTCGGTGCCGCCAGCGCCACCGCGGCGAACACCGCAAACAACGGTACCAGCGCCATCAGTGCGTGGGTTACCAAGCTGCCTGCGGTACTCAACATCACCACCGGATCGAATACCCGCTGGCGGTCAAACAGGAAGGATTGCTCCATCACCACACCCACCTGGGCAAACAGGGACGGCCCCAGTCCCCATAGGCCGCCAAGACCCGCCCACAGCAGTAATACCGTGGCGAGCTCGCGCGAGCGGGCCACCTGCCCTTCTTCGCGCGCCTTTTCCAGGCGCCGGGGGGTGGCCTCTTCTGTCTTGTCTTGATCCTGGCTGTCGTCGGCCATTTCGGCATCCGGTGGTGTTCGGGTGCCGGCCATTGTCGGCCAGAGGTGGGGGAGCTAAAGGGAGAATAAGCGGGGTTTGCGGGCGCTAATTCGCGCTACCCACAAAACATCGGAGACAGCGAGGGGGGGATATCAGGGTGGGCATCCGAGCCCGAGAACCGCCACGCAAACGATACCGGAGGCGGTAACCGAGCCAGTATCGTTCGCGGGAAGCCCTGATATCTTTCCCTGAAAAACCATCCTTGGGACTTCCTTCCCTGGAACTTCCATTTAATTCGGGTTTCGGAAAAGGACCGCAACCACTCGTCCTGTAAATCGTTTGCCAATAGCCCGGATCAGAACCCGAGCTCTTCCAGCAGATCGTCCACCTGATCCTGGCTACTGACCACATCGTCTCCCTCGGGTTTGACCTGTGGACCGTTGACCAGCGAGGCTTCTTCCCGGCGACGGCTTTCCGCAGCAGAGCCATCCTCGATACGACGCTTGAAGGCCTCGCGATCATCGCCTTCGGGTACGCTTTCCAGAAGTACCTGTAGCAGCTGACGCTCTACCTCCTGGATCACTTCCATCATTTTCTTGATGACCTGGCCGGTCAGATCCTGAAAGTCCTGCGCCATCAGGATTTCCAGCAGTTCCTTGCTGGTTTCACGAGCCATGCCTGGCACGGCACCCAGATATTCCCGGGTTTCCCGTACCAGCTCGCGCGCATCCTCGAGTTCCACCGGCTTTTCAAACCAGGCCTGCCACTGGCGATCCAGCGCTTCCGCGCGGGATTCGATCTCATTCTGGATCGGTTGCGCGCGATCAACCGAGTTGAGCGCACGCTCTGCAGCCTGTTCCGTCATGGAGGCAACGTAATCGAGCCGTGCACGCGCGTCCGGTATCGCCTGCGCGGCCTTTTCCACCTCCTTGTCGAGCCCCAGCTCTCGCATGCTGTCTCGCAGCATTCTGGTCAGCTGGCCAATACGCAAAACCAGCTCATCGTTGTGACTGTTCTCGAGACCGGCTGACTGTACTTCGTTATTCATCATCAATTTGCCTCACGGGTGCAGGCGGGTTACCACAACCTTATTTGCCCAGCTTCTCGAAAATTTTATTCAGTTTTTCTTCCAGGGTTGCTGCTGTGAACGGCTTGACGATGTAGCCATTCGCACCCGCCTGCGCCGCGGCGACGATATTGTCCTTCTTCGCTTCGGCAGTCACCATCAGTACCGGCAGCGCCTTGGTGGCATCGTTCGCACGGATCTGCTTCAGCATGTCCAGTCCGTTGAGGTTGGGCATATTCCAGTCGGAGACGATGAATTCGAAACCGCCGCCATTAATCTTGGCCAGGCCTTCCTGGCCGTCTTCCGCTTCATCCACATTGTTAAAGCCGAGCTCCTTGAGCAGGCTGCGGATAATCCGTCGCATGGTGGGGAAATCATCTACCACCAGTATTTTCATATTTTTGTCCATGACTACTTCTCTTGCTTCAGGGTCAAAACTCTTCCCACTCGTCTTCACCGGCCACTGCCGGCTCCTGCTCTACCCGCTCTGCGGTAGAGTGCTTTTTCACTTCACCTGCATCGCGCGCTTCTGTCTTTGCACTTTGCTTTGCCTGTGCAGTGCGAGGAATCGCTTCCGCCACAGGCTGCTGTGCTTCCGGCCTTTTCTCATCGGCATAGCCAGACTCAACTTCACCTTCTTCCAGAGTGAGACGGAAAATTGCTACCGCGTCTTCCAGTCGGCGCGCCTGGGCTTCCAGGGAAGCGGCAGCCGCTGAGGCTTCTTCTACCAGCGCGGCGTTCTGCTGGGTGGACTCGTCCATCTGGCTCACCGCACGGCTCACCTGTTCGATACCGCTGCTCTGCTCCTGAGAGGCCGCAGAGATTTCATCCATGATGTCGGTAACACGTTTCACCGCGTCTACCACTTCTTTCATAGTGTCACCGGCCTGGGCAACCAGAGACGCACCTTCTTCGACTTCGCCCACTGAGTTTTCGATCAGTGCTTTGATCTGGCGTGCCGCGTCGGCGCTGTTGCCTGCCAGGTTGCGCACCTCGCCGGCAACCACCGCAAAACCGCGGCCCTGCTCACCGGCACGCGCGGCTTCCACCGACGCATTGAGCGCGAGGATATTGGTCTGGAAGGCGATGGAGTCGATCATGCCGGTAATGTCGGCCACTTTGCGTGAGCTCTCGGTAATGCCCTGCATTTTGCTGGAAACCTGTTGCATCACTTCACCGCCGCGCGTCGCGGTGCCGGACGCATCGTTGGCAAGACCGCTGGCCTGTCGCGCGTTGTCCGCATTTTGTTTCACGGTTGCGGTGAGCTCTTCCATACTGGTCGCAGTCTGTTCCAGTGACGCTGACTGCTGCTCAGTGCGGGCAGAGAGGTCCACGTTGCCGCGGGCGATTTCCGAGGAACCGTTGTAAATGGAGCTACTGCCGGAACGCACCTGGGTAACGATACGGCTCAGGCTGCTTTGCACATCCTTCATGGCATTGAACAACTTGCCGATTTCGTTTTTGCCATGATCGTTGATAGGGCGTGAAAGGTCGGCCTGGGCAATGCTCTGCAGGTTTTCCATCGCCTCGCCGAGTGGACGCACAACGATATTGCGCAACAGCAGATAAATCAGGATCAGGATGATTGCGATCACCAGCACCACGATCACACCGACATTGGCATAGAAGCTCGTGGTATCCCGGTAATCGTTCATCAGGTCGGCACTGTGCACACCCGCGTTATCCAGCAGGGTCAACAGGGCGGCATTGAGGTCGTCACTGAATACGCTCAGGTCTTCCTTGCGCTCGTGATAACTTTCCAGATCGGGTTTTTCCGCTATCAGTAGCTGGTATTGAGCATCAATTTCGTTAAGCATATCGGCGAAGACTTCTGACAGCTCCGCAAACTGCTCCCGTTCATCTTCCTCGAGCTCCACTCCGCTCAGCTTGTTAAACTCGGTGTGTGCCTCCTGCAGGGTTTCACCAACATCTTTCAGGTAGGTCTTGGCGCTGAGACTGCGACCGCTGTCCAGCTCACCGGCCGCCAGGTTCATGCCGATCATGCCCTGGTTCAACACCGAGTACGCCCGGAACACATCGTGCATCACCTGCACATTCACTCGGTGCAAGGTACGGATGGACTCATCGCCCACCTGGTTTGTGGCTACCCGCAACATCACCAGGGCACCCATCAGCAGCGTACAGCAGAGCAGCACTCCGGCCACCAGCGTGTTGATATTGAGGTTTCGTATCAGTTTCATCATGGCCGGCTTAACTCCTCGTCGGTATTCCAAGAATTATTCGTTTTTTATTTAAACTCTGTGCGCGCGCCCGGAAGCCGCTGCCAGTGACAGCAGTCGCTGCGCAACGTCATCCAGTGCAACGATCTCCGCCGCAGCCCCCAGGGCAATGGCCTCCCGCGGCATGCCAAATACCAGGGATGTCTGCTCATCCTGCGCCAGGGTAGCTGCGCCGGCATTGCGCATCGCCAACAGGCCCTTGGCACCATCGCGGCCCATGCCGGTCAGCAGTGCACCGATGGCATTGCGCCCGGCCAGCTCGGCGGCGGAGTCAAACAACACATCCACCGATGGACGGTGACGGTTGACCGCGGGGCCATCGTCCAGCTGCACCAGATAGTTGGCGCCACTGCGAGCAAGCTTCAGATGATGGTCGCCGGGGGCAATGTAAGCGTGCCCCGGTAAAACCCGTTCGCCCTGCTCAGCCTCTTTCACCCGAATCCGGCACAGCCTGTCGAGCCTGTCGGCAAAGGAGCGGGTAAAACCGCTCGGCATATGCTGGGCAATCAGAATGGCCGGACTGTTTGGCGGCAGCGGTTCGAGCACCTGTCGAATCGCTTCAGGCCCACCGGTTGAAGCGCCGATAATCAACAGTTTTTCACTGGAAACCATCACGCTATCCAGCGAACGCGGCTCTGCTGTTTTTTTGGTTTCCCGCCGCGTCGGGCGCGATCCTGCCGCCGCGCGGATTTTGTCAGCAATCTGCGCGCCGTATTCCAGCAGACCGGATCGAATACCCAGCTGCGGTTTGGGAACAAAATCCACCGCACCCAGCTCCAGGGCCCGAAGGGTAATCTCTGAGCCCGCCCGTGTGAGTGAAGAAACCATCAGCACAGGCATGGGACGCAGGCGCATCAAGCGCTCGAGAAAATCCAGGCCGTCCATACGGGGCATTTCCACGTCCAGCGTGAGCACATCCGGATTCAGGCGTTTGATCAAATCCCTAGCCACCAGCGGATCCGGCGCCACCGCCACCACTTCCATATCTGGCTGGCTGTCGATAATTTCGCGCATCAAACCGCGAATGAGTGCCGAGTCATCGACACATAACACTTTTATTTTTTGCATGGGTAACGTCTGCTCTCCCGCTCGCGCTACTGGCTCTGTCGGCGTACCATCAATAAGATATTCATCGGCACGAAAGCAGGTAGCTTTAGGGAATACAGCGATTAAAAGTTGCCGGCTGAGAATAAAGCCGGGGCGAGTGATATTGTTGCTCAGGCGAGCGTATAGACCGTCTTGCCACGCAGGCGGAACTTCTGGGTAATGTGAGTAAAGCTTTCCGAGTGGCCGACAAACAGCAGACCGTCGCTTTTCAACAACGGGGCAAAGCGCTCCAGCAAACGCGTCTGGGTCGGGCGATCGAAATAAATCATGACATTGCGGCAGAATATGGCATCAAAGCGCTGCTTCAGGTCCCATTGCGGGCCGATCAGATTCAGCTGTTCGAAACACACGCTTTGCGCGAGCTCCGGACGCACGCGGGCAAATCCCGCACGCGCACCGCTGCCCTTTTGAAAATACCGGCGTAGCCTTTCATCGCCCACCTGGCGGCGTACCTGGTCAACCGGGTAGATACCCAGGCGCGCACGAGCCAGCGCTTCGCTGTCGATATCCGTGGCGAATACCTCCCCCTGTACACCCGGGCCGAGTGTTTCGGCCATGGTCATGGCAATCGAGTAAGGCTCTTCGCCGGTGGACGCACCGGCACTCCAGATACGCACAGCTCCCTTGCGTCCGCGCAGATGCTCCGTGAGAAGCTCGAAATGATGCGATTCGCGAAAAAAGGCTGTGAGGTTTGTGGTCAATGCATTGACGAATTCCTGCCAGGCAGCACCGCCGCGCTCGGACTCGAGTAATGTCAGGTAATCACCGAACCGGCGCAAGCCGCGCTGGCGGATACAGCGGCCGAGGCGGCTGTACACCATATCGCGCTTGTGCTCTGCCAGCACAATGCCTGCGCGGTCGGCGATCAAGCTGCGGATGCGGTGGAAGTCCCGATCCGTCAACTCGAGTTCGCGCTGTAGAATGGGCGCTGCTGCCTGGTTCACACGCGTTAACCCACTTTCTGTGATGCAGAGGTGTTGAGCGGGTCGCGCTTGACCGAGGACGCCCCCAGGTTGAACACACCCATTGCCTGTGACAACTGCGCCATCTGGTTTTGCAGCGCACTCGATGAATCCGCAGTGGCACGCACCAGATCGACGTTGTGCTTGGTGACCTCGTCCATCTGCGAGACCGCAACATTGATATGGCCAATGCCGGTGCTCTGCTCGACCGATGCGGTGGAAATTTCCCGCATAATGTCGCTCACCTGGCTAACCGATTTCACCACCCCGGCGATGGAGCTACCGGCGTGTCGTACCAGTCCGGCACCCTTATCCACCTCGCGGGTAGAGCTGTCGATCAGACCGCGAATTTCCCGTGACGCATCCGCCGAACGGCCAGCCAGGTTGCGCACTTCCTGGGCCACAACGGCAAAGCCACGCCCGTGCTCACCGGCACGTGCCGCTTCCACAGAAGCGTTGAGGGCGAGGATATTGGTCTGGAAGGCAATACCGTCGATGGTCTCGATAATCGCAGCCATCTGCTTGGAGCTCGCGGTAATGCGCTCCATGGTCTCGACAATCTGGGCCATGGTTTCACCGCTGGTCTGCACCTCGTGCGAAGCACTTTCGGCAAGGCCGCTGGCCTGGCGCGCGTTATCGGCGTTCTGGCCTACGGTGATGGTAATCTCTTCCATGCTGGAAGCCGTCTGCTGTAGGGAGGCCGCCTGCTGGTCTGAACGCGAGGCCAGATCGTCATTGCCTTCGGCGATACTTCTCGCTGCCGGCGTCACAACAGAAACTCCGCCATTTACCTCTTCAACAACGCTGTAAATGCTGCGATGCATTACGTTCAGTGCACGAGCTAGATACTGCATTTCACCAGCTTTGCAAGCCGTTGGTTTGACTTCAAGGTTCCCCGCAGCAATCTGCAACGCAAAATTCTGCATATCGTGCAATGGACTCAGTACTACTCTAGCGCACGAATACCCCAACCCCAGTAAGGCCACTATCTCGGTCAACAATAGACCTATCGAAACTGATGACAAGTTTGCGACTGAATCTGCGGCCAAAAGCGAATTACCAACGGCCATTGCACACGCCAGAGTGACCATTGCACCCAGTCGCAACCTCACACTGGCATTTTTCGCAATTTGCCACCAACCTTTTGGACCTCGAAATATTACTTGGCCATTGCGTAATTTCAGGTTTTTCCCTTGGCCCTCTTGAATGGCTCGGTACTGCTTACTAGCCTTATCGATGGCCTTTCGTTCAGCCTTAAGACGAACGGAAACATAGCCGGTGACGGCACCGGATTCGATAACCGGAATAACATGCGCACGCACCCAGTAGTGACCACCATCTTTACGGCGGTTTTTCACCAGGCCGATCCAGACATCCCCTTTTTTAATCGTTTGCCACAAATTGCCAAACGCTGCCTGGGGCATATCCGGGTGACGAACAATATTGTGTGGTGCTCCCACTAACTCTTCGTAGTCGTAGCCACTGACCTCGACAAACGCCGGGTTGGCATAGACGATATTTCCCTGAAGATCCGTCCTGGAAATCAGGAAGTGATTGTCGTGCAGGACATATTCCCGGTTCGTCACCGGTTGATTACTTCGCATTAAAATTTACTCTCCGGCTTCCGCTACCAGTGCCATTTCCTGACTGGTGAGTAGTTTTTCGATATCTACCAACACCAGCATACGATTTTCCAGATTGCCCAGACCGCTGATGTAATCCAGCGGCAGGCTGACCCCGAATTCCGGGGCCGGCTTGATTTGCTCTGCATTCAGGGTCATTACATCGGAAACACGGTCCACGACGATACCCACTACGCGATCAGCGATATTGACGACGATTACCACCGTTTGCTCGTCATAGACCGCGTTGGACAGGCGGAATTTAATCCGCAGGTCGACGATTGGCACGATAACGCCGCGCAGGTTCGCAACCCCTTTTATAAAGTCCGGCGCATTGGCGATCCGGGTGACATTGTCGTAACCGCGAATCTCCTGCACCTTGAGGATATCGATGGCATATTCTTCGTCGCCGAGGGAGAACACCAGGAATTCTCGATCCCTGGCCGCGGCCGAATTCTTTTCTGGAGCACTAACGTGACTCATGGATTTCTACCTCTTAGTGAGTGCGGGAAACCGGTGACTGCATCCCCGCGTCATGCGTGGCGGATGCGGGATTAAATGCTTGTGGCATACCCTGCTGGGGCTGGCCGTGAAAGGCGCCGTGGGTTTTCTTGCTCTGGTGCAGGCGGTGCAGATCCGCGATATCGAGAATTAATGCCACACTGCCATCGCCCAGAATGGTCGCCGCGGATACCCCCGGTACTTTGCGATAATTGGTTTCCAGGTTTTTAACCACAACCTGCTGCTGGCCGACCAGTTCATCCACCTGCAGCGCATAGCGGCGACCCTGGCCCTGCACGATCACGGCGATGGCCTGTGTCGGATCCGTGACTGCAGCGCGAACATCCATCGCGGTATGTACAGCAACCAGTGGCAGGTAGTCTTCGCGCACTTTGAGCAGCAAATCCTCGCCGGCCATCGGGTAAAGATCGTCCTCCCGCGGCTGCAGGGATTCGATGACACCACTCACCGGCAGTACGAAGGTTTCTTCACCGACCCGCACAGACATGCCATCGAGAATTGCCAGTGTCAGCGGTAATACGATACGCGTAGTGGTCCCCTGGCCCGGGCGCGAGAGAATCTCCACGTGTCCGCCCATGGCCTCGATATTGCGCTTGACCACATCCATACCAACACCGCGGCCGGAAACATCACTGACCTCCGCCGCGGTGGAAAAACCGGGAGCAAAAATCAGCTGCCAGACATCTTCGTCGCTCATGTTTTCTGAAACATTGAGGCCGTTGGCCTGGGCTTTGGCGAGAATCCTGTCGCGATTGAGACCGCCACCGTCGTCGCTCACTTCAATCAGAATACTGCCGCCCTGGTGTTGCGCAGACAGCAACAGGTTACCGGTGCGGGACTTGCCCGCAGCTTCGCGCTGCGCGGGTGTTTCGATGCCGTGGTCAAGGCTGTTGCGAACCAGGTGTGTAAGCGGGTCAATGATGCGCTCGGTAAGTCCCTTATCCAGCTCGGTGGATTTGCCTTCCGTAACCAGTTCGACGTCTTTATCGAGCTTGCTGGCGAGATCCCGTACCAGACGCGGGAAACGACTGAAAACGTAATCCATCGGCACCATGCGCACCGACATCACAGCCTCCTGCAAGTCCCGCGCGGTGCGCGCCAGCAGGCTGAGACCGCTGGTAAGTTTGCCATCGCGCTTGCCGTCGGCCTCTTCAGCAACCTGATCGAGCATTGACTGGGTGATGACCAGCTCGCCAACCAGGTTGATAATCTGATCGACTTTGGCCACCGGCACCCGAATGGAGGCGCTTTCGCCAGCACTTTTTGCCGCTTTTGCAGGCGCTGCACGCTTTTCGCCAGTGGCGGCCGCGGGTTTTGGCTCGGGTACTGCGTCTTTGCTCTCGGTCTCGGCAGGTGCTTCTGCCTGCACCGGCTCCTGCGCGTTTTCCGCCACAACTGCCTCGTCGGCTACCGAGGTGATCTGCAGCTGCTCCGGCTCCGCGATGAAACACATCACCGCTTCGATATCGTCACTGCTGAGCGAAGACGCCAGCATCACTTCGTAGCGGCTTTCGTCACCGCTTTCGGATTTCACTGTGCCCAGGTGGGAAAGTTCGTCGATAAGCAGGCGGCGATCCTTTTCCGCCACGTTGAGTAACGCCACGCAGAAATGGCCACCAGCCGCGGCGACTGTCGCCGGAGCTTGAGGTTCCGGCTGTGCTTGCGGTTCGGGCTGGGCGGGGGCTTGTTGTGGGACCGCCGTTGCGCCACCGACATCCGCCTCTTCACCAATTTCTTCCAGCGCCAGTTGGCGCAGGACCTGACAAATTCTTTCCAGCGCCTCGGGATCAGGCTCGGAACTCTGGCGATAGGCGTCCAGTTGGTCGTTCAGCATATCTTTGGTTTCCAGAAATACGTCGATGAGATCGCGTCGCAAAGTAAGTTCGCCATTGCGGGCGTAGTCGAGCAGGTTTTCCAGCAAGTGCGTGGTGCGCTGCAGCGCTTCGAAACCGAAGGTGCCCGCTCCCCCCTTGATGGAGTGCGCCGCGCGGAAAATCGCGTTGAGCTGTTCCGGATCCGGGGAGTCCACATCCAGTTCCAGCAGGTGCTGCTCCATTTCTTCGAGCAGCTCACCGGCCTCTTCGAAAAACGTGTCATAAAAATCTGTGATATCCATCATCGCTCCTGCAGGGGTTGCAGTGGCTCAGCCCTTCCGCCCGAGCGTATCCGCATGGCTGCGGTGTCACTCAGTACTTCGAGGCTGATCCGTCGGTTCACGGCATCGCCCGGGTTACTGCCGGGAATCGGTACCCGGTCACCCATGCCGACAACCCGTAACATTTTTTTGCTGTCCAGGCCGCCGGCAACCAGCTCCCGGCGGCAGGCATTGGCACGCCCGGCGGATAACTCCCAGTTGCTGTAGCCGGCGTCACCCGCGGCGTAATTCAAACTATCGGTATGGCCACTGATGCTGACTGCGTAGGGCAGCTCGTTCAGCAGCGGTGCCACGGCGCGAATCATCTGTCGCAGGTGTGGCGCGAGCCGGTCACTGCCGAGCTCGAACATGGAATGCTGCTCGGTATCCAGGAGTTGAATCCGCATGCCCTCCGGGGTGAACTCAAAACGCACCTGCTCGCGCATCTCCCACAGTTCCGGGTCGCCCTGGATCATGCTCTCGATACGAAAACGCAGCTCCATCAGGGAACGGCGCACGTCATCGGGCAGGCGCTGGGTGCGCAGATCGACCCGCGCACGCTCGCCGCTGACATGCGCGGGGTCAGTACCACCACCGGGAATCACACTGGTACTGGCGCTGTCGCGATCACCGTTGCTCAGGGCAACCGCCAGCGGTGTGCGGAAGTACTCCGCCAAGCCCTGCAATTCCTGCGGCGAGGCGTTGGAAACAATCCAAAGCACCAGAAACAGTGCCATCAAGGCGGTCATGAGATCCGCGAGGGCAATTTTCCAGGCGCCGCCATGGTGCCCTTCACGGACTTTGCGCGGGCGTTTTATGACGACGCGGCGGGCTGCGGTATTCATGCGGCGGAAAGCGTCGGGCGAACATGTTCCTCTAGCTCGCCAAAGGTCGGGCGCTCAGAGGTATCGAGGGTTTTGCGGCCAAACTCCACCGCCAGCTGTGGCGCGTAACCGTTGAGGTTGGCCAGCAACGTTACCCTGATGCACTGGAGTACTTTTACCGCCTCCTGCACCTGGCGCTCGATACGACTGGCCAGCGGATTGACAAACCCGTATGCCAACAGGATGCCGACAAAGGTACCGACCAGGGCATGCGCGACCATAAGGCCGATTTCGCCGGCACCGGCATCTGCGGAAGCTAGAGCCTTCACCACCCCCAGTACCGCAGCTACGATGCCAAATGCTGGCAGCGCATCCCCCACCTTGAGCAAGGCATCGGCCGGTACACGGGCTTCATGCTCAAACGCTTCGATTTCATGGGTCATCAATTCGTCCACCTCCATAGGATCCATGCTGCCGCTCACCATCAGGCGCAGGTAGTCGGTAGTGAATCCCATGATCATCGGGTCCTGGAGAAGCCGGGGGTGTTCGTTGAATATTTCGCTGTCGGCGGGAGCCTCAATGTCTTTCTCAATGCCGATGGCACCGTCGCGACGCATCTTCCACAACAGCTTGTACTGGAGTGCCATCAGCTCCATGTACACGGCTCTGTCGTATTTGGTCGAACGCTTCAGGCGGGACAGGGTGCGCACGGTTGCGCGGATGGCCTTGCCATTGTTCGCGGCAATAAAAGATCCCAGCGCAGCGCCCCCGATAATGAGGAACTCCATCGGCTGGTACAAAGGTCCCAGGTGTCCACCAGACATGGCGAATCCCCCGAAGACCGAGATCGCAACAATAATGAATCCGATAAATATCAGCACGAAAACGGCCCTCTCACCCATACCATCTGACTATGCTATCGGCCGTTTTCGAGGGAGCTTGAGAGCAATCGAACGAATAAAACTCGAGACAAGTGTCCCCACGCCAGAGTTGCAAATTCCGAGTTGCAAGGCGCGCTGCAGGAACTATTTTCTTTTATGAGACCCGGCCGCATGAGCGATGCCCCAAACGCCTTTCCGCGAGCGCTTTTATGTATGGACTTTCCTGCAAGCGGCTTGCCGGAAATACCGCGGCACGGGTCACTCAGACAATAAGCCCACCCTTTACCCGGATTCACCGCGCATGCTGATTGCTCATTTAGGCGACAAAATCCACCACCCGGAAAACACCCTCGCGGCTTTCGAGGCCGCTCATGGACTCGGCGCCTGCGCAATTGCTACCGAAGTGCAGTTCAGCGAGGAAGGCACCCCCTGGTGCTTTCACGGCGAAGAACTCCAGTTCCCGGATACAAATATCGAAGGCCCACTACACGAGAATCGCAACCCGGCTCTGGAAACCCTGCCCATCTGCCGTCTCGCCCAGCTGGCGGACTGGTCCACCCGGCACCGTCATCTGGAATGGTTCGTTGAAGTAAATGCCGCAACCCTGGAGCGAATCGGCGCAGAAATGGCCATTGCGCGTATCAAGAAAGAAGTTCTCAACAATCTCGACATGTTCGTGCTACAGACCAATGACATTCGCAGCCTGCGTCTGGCCCGCAGCATGGGGTTTGACCAGGTTGCTCTGCGCATACCCAGCGTGGCCCGCTGCCTGTCCGCCGAAGTGGTTACTCTGGCGCCTGATTATCTACTGATCGATCACGCCTGCGTCGACCGCCAGGAGCTTCCACCCGGTCCCTGGCAATGGGTGGTACACGAAATCAACACCACGCAGGAAGCCGTACACTGGCACCACCGCGGCGCCCACCATTTACTCACCGGAAACCTGCCACTTCTGATGCGTTCCAGGGAAGCCAGCAATGTCTATGGAATATGATGTGCTGGTGGTCGGCGCCGGCATTCAGGGCGCCGGCGTCGCCGAAGCGCTGACCGCTGCGGGCTACCGCGTTGCCATCCTGGAGCAGGAAGCTGTCGCCTCCGGCACCTCATCGCGTTCATCAAAACTCATTCATGGCGGCTTGCGCTATCTGGAGAGCGGGCAGTTTTCCCTGGTTTACGAGTGCCTTAAAGAACGCAAATGGTTGCTGGCGCACAAGCCGGATCTGGTGCACATGGTGCCCTTTCTTATTCCGGTGTATCGCCACAGCAAGCGCGCGCCGTGGAAGGTACGGCTGGGACTGAGCATTTACGCTCTGCTGGCAGGACTGCTCAACCCCTACTCCCGGTTCAAGGCGCTGAACATTTCCGACTGGGAAGAACTCGACGGCCTCAACAGCGATGACCTGTTGGCGGTCTACCGCTATTACGACGCACAGACTGACGACGCCGCCCTTACCCATGAAGTCATCCGCAATGCCCAGCGCGCCGGGGCCGAACTGATTTGCCCCGGCAGTCTCGTCGGCGCGGAAGTGACAGACAAATTCGTTCGCGCAGACTATTTCTCCGAAGGCCAACTCGGCACACTGCACTGCAAGGCGCTGGTCAACTGCACCGGCCCGTGGATAGAAGAAACGAACAGCAAATGTTCACCGGGCGCCAAACTGCCATCGCTGGAGCTCGTCGCCGGCACGCATATCCAGGTGCCGCTGAAACTCGCCAACAAGATTTTTTATGTGGAAGCTGAAGACGGACGCGCAATATTTGTGATGCCATGGCAGGGAGAAACCCTCGTCGGCACCACCGAGCGCCCCTACCGGGGTGCTCCCGGTGAAGTCACACCGACCCTGGAAGAAAAGGCCTATCTACTGCGCACCCTGAAGCAGTACTTCCCGGAGACCCGCCCACTGCAATTGCACGAACTCAGCGACAGCTTTGCCGGCCTGCGCGTTCTCCCACACTCAGCATCCAGCCCTTTTGCACGCAGTCGCGAGACCATGATTTGCTCCAATAACCCCAAACAGCCTCGGGTAGTAGCCGTGGCAGGCGGAAAATTGACGAGCTACCGGGCTACCGCACGGCAGGTAGCGAAAATCCTCAAACCCTTACTGGATGCCCCTGACCAACCGCCACTCCCGGAAGCCAACATCCACGCTGACCGCGAGGCCTCTACGGAAGAGCGCAATCTTTAATTGGTCGCCAACCGCAGTCAGGCTGGGACTGAGTGCGAACAAAGTTATAATGCGGCAAGTTTTTAATCTGCATCCCCTCTTGCCCCTTTATGTCTGAATCTCCAGAGAACTCAACCCGAAACGCCCCTCCATCCACTGCCGACAGCCGCCAGCCGGTCAATCACCGCTTCTGCACTGCCCCCCTGATGGACTGGAGCGACCGCCACTGCCGCTATTTCTGGCGGCTACTGACCAAGGAAGCCCTGCTTTACACCGAGATGGTGACCACCGGGGCTATCTTGTTTGGCGATCGTGAGAGTCATCTGGACTTTGACGCCGCCGAGCAACCGCTCGCCCTGCAGCTGGGAGGGAGTGACCCCGAGGATCTGGCACGCTGCGCGGCCATTGCGGAAGAGTGGGGCTACAGCGAGGTGAATCTCAATTGCGGCTGCCCCAGTGACCGGGTCAAAAAAGGCCGCTTTGGCGCCTGCCTGATGGCGGAGCCGGATCTGGTGGCCGAATGTATGTCCGCCATGCGCAGTGCGGTTTCGATTCCTGTAACGGTCAAGCACCGTATCGGCATTGACGATATGGAAGACTACCCCGGCCTCACCCGTTTTGTGGAAACCCAGGCGGCTGCCGGTGTCAGTACTTTTATCGTGCACGCACGCAAGGCCTGGCTGAACGGTCTCAGCCCAAAAGAAAACCGGGAAGTACCCCCACTCAAATACGATATGGTGTATCAGCTCAAGCGGGACTATCCCGAGCTGGAGATCGTACTGAACGGTGGGATCAACTCCATCGCCGACTGCCAGGCACACTTATCGCAACTGGATGGTGTTATGCTCGGGCGCGCGGCTTACCAGACGCCGGCTATGCTCGCCGAGGTAGACAGTGCTCTGTTTGGCGGCGCCCCCGGCCCAACGCCCGCCCAGGCCGTCGCCGGGATGCTGCCCTATATCGAGCACGAGCTCTCCAGGGGCCAGCGTTTAAGCCATATCACCCGGCATATGCTGGGGCTATATCAGGGGGTGCCCGGCGCTCGCCGGTTCCGCCGCCACCTGAGCGAAAACGCCTATCGCGAAGGTGCCGGCCCGGAAGTTCTGGAGCAGGCACTGGCGATGGTGAGCGAGGCCGCGTAAGGCGATCTAAAGCGAGCCCCCAGGGGCGGCCGAGACAATTTTTGCAGTAAGCTGCCGCCAACTGGCAGCCAATCGATAAACGAGGGAGTGACACACAAATGAATAAGCTGGAGCAATTAAAGCAGCGCAGCCTGGTGGTAGCCGATACCGGTGATATCGAGGCCATCCGCCGCTATCACCCGCAGGATGCCACCACCAACCCGTCACTTCTCTACAAAGCAGCGCAGCTGCCCCAGTACCAGGATCATCTGAAATCCGCGCTGCAGTGGGCGCATAGTGCCGGCGGCGATATTGTGCAACAGGCCGCCATGAAGCTCGCTGTAGCCATCGGTGTAGAAATTCTGAAAATTGTTCCCGGGGTGGTATCCACCGAGGTCGACGCGCGCCTGTCTTTCGACACCCGCGCCAGTATCGATTACGCGCGCCGTTTGATTGCACTCTACGAGCAGGAAGGTATCAACCGCGACAGGGTACTGATCAAACTGGCCTCTACCTGGGAAGGCATTCAGGCCGCTTCCATTCTGGAAAAAGAGGGTATCGGTTGTAACCTGACCCTGCTGTTCAGCCAGTGCCAGGCGGTGGCCTGCGCCGAAGCCGGCGTCACCCTCATTTCCCCATTTGTCGGCCGTATTCTGGACTGGTACAAAGCCAGCACTGGTCGCAACGACTACACTGCCGAAGATGACCCCGGGGTACTGTCAGTGGCCAGCATCTACGACTACTACAAATCCCGCGGTTACGAGACCATCGTTATGGGCGCCAGCTTCCGCAATACCGGCGAAATTGAAGCGCTCGCCGGCTGTGACAAACTCACCATCAGCCCGCAGCTGCTACAGGAACTGCAGGATGATGAAGGGACCCTGGCCGCAGGCCTGCCAAGCGAAGTGGCCAGCCAGCCGGCACCGGCTGCGGCATTGAGTGAAGCGGAATTCCGCTATCAGCTGAATGACGATGCCATGGCGACCGAAAAACTGGCCGAGGGCATTCGCAACTTTGTTGCCGACCAGCTGAAACTGGAAGCATTACTGGAACAACAGCGCTAACGCGGCGCACTATCAAGCAAGGCCTTATTCATGCTGCAACAGATCCGCAAGCTGTTTGATCAGATTGGGCGCGGTGAGGATGTGGAGATCCGCGAGGAGATGGATGTCCGCATGATCAGCGCGGCGCTGCTCGCTGAAATTGCCACTGCCGATCACAAGGTAGACGAGCGTGAGCATGCGGCTCTGGTGCGGTTGCTACAGGAGCATTACCGCCTGGATGTAGATACCGCCCAGGCGATGATCGAGCGTGCCCTGAAACAGCGGAATGAGGCCACGTCACTGTATGAATTTACCCAGACGGTAAACGACCATTTCAGCGATCAGGAGAAGTACCAGCTGATCAAGCAAATGTGGCAGGTCGCCTTTGCGGATGGAGAAATCGATGCATTCGAGGAGCACCTGATCCGCCGCGTTTCCGAGCTGATCTACCTTCCCCACGGCCTGTTTACACGTGCACGTGCGGAAGCCCGGGGAGACAACTGATCTCCCCTGCTTCGCAGGGAAAAGACGGAAAAATAAATCCTGATGCGCTTTCAGCACCTTTCGGGGCCGGCGCTGTAAGAAGTAACGGTCAGGAGAGTGTGGGCGAATTAACCGCAAAAGCGGACCCCAGGACGGGATTCGTTACACGGCCTTGATTTGCAGTAATCAGCGGGACGCCACGGACTTGTGTTGCACTGGCTGAGCAGCCTCTTGCTCCGATTCCAGCGCATGCACCAGATCGCGAAAGGTTTCCGCATTCTGTTCATTCATGCTCATCAATACCCGGTGTGCCTCGAGTACCATTTCGCGCGCAGCCTGCTCATCCGGCGTATTGCATTTCAGGGCGACAGGTTCCACCGGGTAAGTCTCTTCGTTGACTTCACCGTTGATATCCATCAGTTCTTCAAACCCCATGGAATCCAGCAGGCGCAGCAGCCCCCTGTTCTCGCAAAGCACGAGAGGCTTCATTCGGCCTCGCTCTTCACAGCGAAACGCGATTTTGGCCATCAGGCCCAGTGTGGTGCTATCGACACCCTCAGCCTGATTCAGGTCAAACACGACACCGCGAAAATCGCCGTGAGCGAACATCTTGTTGATGTAGCTATCGAAGGTAGTACAGAGGTTGAGACGCACATCACCCACCAGCTTTACGACATAAATGCCCTGGTGATCGCCAACCATTATCTGCCCGGACTGCATAGTAACCTCAGACACACCCGTCTCAGTGCCACTCGCCCCGATTTGGGTGTGAGAATGTAAATTTGCGACTTTTGGCCGCGCACAGTTCCTTGTGCAAGGGTAGTTCAACGCGAAAGTGGGCGGAGCTTACTCCTGCGAACCGCGACTGACAAGAGCACCGTACTATGGCGCCAGCTACCAACCTGTGACTACCCAGCCAACACTCACCATCCATACCGGCAGTCTCCTGCAAACCGCATGAATGGCTCATGAACACAGCCGCAAAATATTTAGCAAGATTTGGGCCTTAAATGCGCCTAGTTCTGCCTCAGGGTGAGGATTGTGATGTCATCGGGAAAGGACTCAGCGGTATCCACTTTCAACGCCGAGCAGAGGCTAGCCAGGTCACCCCGGCTCTGATTGATCTTGGCCAGCAGGTCCGCCTCTCTTTTCAGCAGGTCGCCCTTGAGCAACTCCAGTACTCCGTCGGAACACGCCACGAGCCGCCAGCTGACAGGCAACACACAATGGCGCACTTCCCAGCCACCGGTTTTAAACAGCCCCAGTGGTCGCCCTTTGCCCGTCAGCCAGTGTGCACCTTCTTCGGTCACCAGGGCCGGCATGGGCACCTGCCCCGCAACTGCGTAGTGCAACTGTCTCGCACGGCTGTCTACCACCCCCACAAACATGCTCGCGTGCTTGTCGAGGTGAGTGCCGCGCAGCTCGTTATTTATCAGCTCGAGGATTTCAATCAGGTCGCTATCGATGGTATCCAGCTGACTGAACAGCGGGCGCTCCCGCAACAGGTGCATGATCGAATGCTTGATCAGCGCAGTGACCAGTGCAGACGACACCCCGTGTCCGGATACATCCACCAGATAAAAGGCGATAAAGCGCTCACCAAAGAGGCCGTAGTCAATAAAATCGCCGCTCAGATAGAGTGATGGCAGCAGGCGGTATTCAGCCTGAATACCCGCCGGGTAATCATAAGGGGTGCGCGGTAACAAATGCTGCTGCAGCTGTCGCCCGGCCTCGTGATCCCGCTGCAGCAGCTCAATATGTTCGTGCAGCTCGCGGTTGCGCACCTCCAGCTCTTCCCGGTATGCACGGTTCTCCCTGGCCAGATCCCGAGCCTCTGCGATACGCCGTATCGCATGCTCGATCACGCTGGCATCGGTGATGGGAGTCAGTACATAGTCACTGGCACCAAGGCGGAGCGCCTGGACCACATCATTGACTTCACTATTCGAGGCAAGCACGACGACAGAAGTATCGGGGGAGCGGTGCTTGACCTTGCGCAACACCTCGAGGCCGCCAACATCAGGAAGGTGCAGGTCGGTAATCACTAACTCATGCCTGCCGGGGACAAATTGCCCAATAGCTTCGATGCCGCTTTCGGCAGTCGTTACGGAATAACCAAGGCGAACCAGTGCGGATTGCACCAGTTCCCGGGAGGGCTGACCGGGACCGGTCAGTAGAAGGGCGTGAGGTTCGGGCACGGTTGTCGGTTCATGCATATGACTTTCCCTGAGGAGCATTGCCTGACCACGATAAACGGTGCCCGTAAGAACAAAAACCGATATCCATCGCTACGGATATCGGTTTTGCAGCCAACATGTCAGAAATCGTATTCATCCATGTCGCCACCGAAATCGTCTTCGGTCTCACCATCGTTGATCAGGAATTCCCGACGCTGCAGGTAGGCATCACGCATCAGCACATATCTGTCGCCTTTAAGTAATGCCTCGGCCTGCAACAGACTCGCACGGATTTGCACCACATTGACGACTTTCAACGTGTACTCCGCCGACTGGTCGTCAATATATGTCAGCGGATTGGTGTACCACTCCACCACATTGGCGGGTGCATCCCGAACCGTAGACGGTCCCATCATTGGCAGCACCAGGTAAGGCCCCGAGGGCACGCCCCACACTGCCAGCGTCTGGCCAAAGTCTTCGCCATCGCTGGCCTCAAGCCCCATATGGCGGGCGACGTCAAACAGGCCTACAAGGCCAACGGTACTGTTGATCAGGAAGCGGCCAGTATCATTCCCTGCCTGTCCCCATTTCCACTGCAGCACATCGTTGAATACGTTGTTGACTTCATACAGGTTGGAGAAGAAGTTCGATACGCCCGTCTGCATAAAGATCGGGGTTATCTGGCGGTAACTGGTCGCAGCCGGCTTCAGAAACCAGCGATCGGCGGCGTCATTGAAACGGAACATCGCGCGGTTGAAGCCTTCCCACGGATCCCGGTCTTCTGGTTCTTCAGCGCTGGCGAATTCGTCGGCAGGATCGAAGCCGTATTCGTCTTCCAGGTCCGAGCCTAAACCATCGGTATCCGCCACTTCTGTATCAGAGGCTTCCTGATCCGCGCTGCTCGGCTCTCCCTCGGGATCGAAGGGATCAGCCGGCGCTTCATCCGTTACCGCCGGCGCTTCCGCCGGGGTCTCTTCAAAGGGATCTGAACCAAATGGATCCGACGCATCCTGCGCCGCTGCCAAAGGAGCCGCCAGTAAACCGGACAGCATCAAGGCGATTGTATGAGTGCGTACAAGCAAGTCCCTGCTCCTCGCATTGGATAATTGATTGTTCAAAACAGAGTTTTACGATTTATGTCGGGATTTTAACGCCGAGCGTTGTGAATTGGCCAGAGGTGACGCCTGTCTTCTCCAGAAGATTCTCTAGAGGGTTCTCTAGAAGAGAGGTGGCGGAAACCCTTTTGTCCCGCCGGGGACATCACCATCCGGGCGTTGAATTACGTTGTGCTTGAGCTGCTGGATCACTAACCAGAATAGCAGCTAACCCCAGCTCTCAGACGGGCTGCACGCCCGCGAGAATCTCCAGTCGCAGCAGTTTGTGGAGCAATCCTGCACCAAATTGTACAAACTGGTCGGGATCCGGGTGCTGCATTTCCCCGGCCAGCTGGTTGAGCAACTGGTGGCCTTTCAGCCCGCCTTCTGGCGGTTCTTCAATCAATTGCAACAGCCGGGCTGTGGCAGCGTTGGCCTCGAGGAACGCCACTTTATCAGCGCGATTGCGATACACAACCAGAAAAGTGGGTATTTGCGGCGGATCGACGGGCTGATACGCCGGCCCTATTCTGTGTACCGGATACCTATAACTGAGGCTCCACGCCAGCGGCGACGCCACGGGCACACCGCGGAGCACCCCCTCCAGATCGGCCTCCAGTTCCAGCCCATCCGGAAACTCTTCACCGCTGATATCCAGCGCCAGTTCGACCCATTCATAATGCGCGAGTTCCAGCAGGAATAATGGATCCAGGGCACTGTCCGGATGGTCCCCGCGCTCATCCTGCAGGTAGCGCAGGAACTCCTGACTTATTTCCAGGAAGTAAGGACTGACCGATTGATGCCGGTGAATAAAATCCCTGACCATCACATGCCAGCGTGTGTCATCAAACAGGCTGCGCAATACGGGAAAGCCACCGGCCACAAAGGACTCGATATTGTTGTAGATCAGATCCCGGTATATTTGCGCGCGGCGGGGCTCGATATCCACAGGCGCGGCGACTTTTTCCGGGAACCGAAGGTGCGCGGCAAATGCTTTTTGCAGGCCGCGAAAGCCCCCGGCCTCAACGCCGTCACTGCCCCAGACATCTTCACCGGACATGGACAGCTGCTCCCGGTAAGTTTCCACGTGCTTCAGACTTTTCTGCCACTGACGCGGCGTCGTATTGAAACTGCCGTATACGTTCAACTTCCGCCAGCAGTTCGGGCATTGGCGGAATATTGAAATCACGTTCCAGCAGTGTCGGTATCGGCCCGAAATGATCGTAGGCGCTTTCCAGCAACTGCCACACCGGATCAATCACCGGCGAGCCATGGGTGTCTACCTTGAGATCGTCCGCCTCGTCGAAATGGCCGGCTATGTGCGCGTATCGAATCCGCTCCGCCGGCAGGGCATTCAGAAATTCGTGCGGATCATAACGGTGATTGATGGCATTGACGTAGATGTTGTTCACATCCAGCAGCAGGTCGCAATCCGCTTCTTCGAGTACCGCATTGAGAAATGCCAGCTCAGTCATTTCCTGTCCGGGAGCCGCATAGTAAGAAACGTTTTCCATGGCAATGCGCTGCTCCAGAATGTCCTGAACCCTGCAGATACGCTTCGCCACATAGCGCACGGCTTCTTCCGTAAACGGAATCGGGAGCAAATCGTACAGATGGCCGTGATCAGAGCAATAACTCAGGTGTTCGCTATAACAGCGAATATCGTGATCCGACATAAATTTTTTGACATCGCGAATGAGCGTCTCATCCAGCGGCGCCGGGGATCCGATAGAGAGTGACAGGCCATGGATCACAAACGGGAAACGCTCAGTGTATTCACGAAGCCAGCGCCCCAGGCGGCCACCAACGCCGATCCAGTTCTCCGGCGCCACCTCGAGGAAATCCACGTGCCCCGGAGAAAACGACTCGTCCATCATCGAGCGGCGAAGGCCGAGTCCGGCACCCTGAACAGGATACTGCCTTTGTGTATTTACCATGATTGCCTGAAATCTTCGCCCGCGATTATTGTTTCAAGCGGCGGCCCCCCAAAGCGGGTTGCCGCCTGCCTTGGGAAAGCTCAGCGACTCAAGCGCCGCATTTGCCCTCTTTCTTTTTCCCTTCCCCACATTTACCTTCTTTCTTTTTGCCTTCTCCACACTTGCCTTCGCCGCATTTACCCTCTTTCTTTTTTTCTTCCCCGCACTTGCCTTCTTTCTTTTTCTCTTCCCCGCACTTGCCCTCTTTCTTTTTATCATCGTCGGCCATGGCCAAGTTGTATCCCGAAGAAAGTTCTTCCGCGGCAAAAGGGTTAGCGGAAGTCGTCACGCTCATGGAAGCAGAAGCCAGGAATGCAGCACCAACAGCGGCAGCCAGAGGCAGGTTTTTCTTGGTCATAGCGGTTCTCCAGTTTGGAAAGCAGTAATAACACCTTACGGCGTGAAATCCGCCGTTCCCGCATTATAGTTAGCTGAAACGGGAATGGTGTCGGATTGAGACCAGCAGAGCCTGGGTCTGGTTCTTTAGCCCGATGCATGTCTGCTGAATATTGCCGGATTTGTGAATCCGGTCGCTACTTTGTCGTACCACCTGTGGCGTTTCTTACAATGAGCGTACTTTTTTCGGAAACGTTTTTGCAGCAGAAATTGGCAGCGCTGTCAGGTCGATAGCGCTGCGCGGAGGAAGCAATGACTCAGGCCCTGGACGCAGCTATTTCAGTCCAACTTTTACGCAAACGCTTGGCCGAAACCGGCATTAACGTTTTCAGCGTTTGCGCAAACAGGGATATGCGAAACTCTTCCAGCATCCACCGGTACTCAACCAGCTCCGGGGCCCCAGCCAGTAATAGCGGCGCTTCCTCTCCGCCGATCTTTGCGATCAGCGCTTCGTAAGGCTCCTGTACATCCTGCAGCTCCGCGATCAGACGACGGTCGCGGTTTGGATCAAGCGCAGCCTTTTCAAGCCGCAATTGAATTCCCCTGAGATAACGGCCGTACTGACGCAGCCATTCGAGAGGCGTTAAAAACAGGAAGCCACGGAAGAAAAGCCCACCAAGCTGCCGGTTGATATCAGCCACCGCAAGCGCCACCGCCAGGTTCTTCTGCTGCTTGATTTGCTTGCGCAGTGGTACCAGCTGGGTGAGCGCCTTGAGCAGGACATCGGCGATTTCCTGGGCGACCGCCACCAACTGCTCGCGCTTTTCCAGCGCCGCGACAAAGTCCGCCTGTGTACGCGGCCAGTTCTCATCGCCCCAGAAGCACTCCCGCACAGCAGCCATCAGGATATCGTCGGCTACGTCCTCGCGCCGTCCCAGGTCCGCGGCACTCAGCCCCAGCTCCTTGCCTTTCAGCAACTCCTTGCGCAGGTATTTCACCGGTTCTGGCAGGTGCAGAATGGCCAGCCGGCAGATACCGGCCCTGGTAAGACAACGCGCTTCTTCGGGGTTGTCCAGCAGTTTCAGGTCGACGCTGTCCTTGCCGGCAATCAAGGCGGGGTAAGCCCGCACCTTGAGCCCGCCCTGGTCCAGTTGATGAGTGAGGGGAAGATCGCCAAATTCCCAACTGGTAATACCTTCCTGTTCAAAACTGTCTCCGGCACTGGCCAGTTCCTGCTGTACCCGATCCCGGTAGCGGGCCTGTAGTACATCCAGGTCTCGCCCCTGATCCAGCAACTTGCCACGTTCATCCAGCACCTGGATGTTGAATCGATAAAAGTCTTCCAGACCCGCCTCCGCAGCCTGCCAGGCATCTTCTGGCACATTCTCTGCGGTCTGGCGTTTCAGTTCATGGGACAGGGACTGCCACAGGGGGGTATTCCCCGCCTGCATGCGCGGCAATGCTTTATCCACCGCCGCCGGAACCGGCACAAAGTGCTTGCGGTACTGCTTGGGTAAGCCTTTCACCAGCGCGATGCACTTGTCCCGCAGAATGCCCGGTACAACCCATTGCAGGCGCGCCGCCGGAGTCTGGTGCAGGGCCCCGACCGGTACCAGAATACTCACACCGTCTTCCGCACTGCCCGGTTCGAAGTGATAACTCAGCGGGTACTCGATGCCGCCACTGTTCAAATGGTCGGGGAACTGTGCCTCGCCCACATGGCCCGCATCCTGCTGCATCATCAGCTCCCGCGGGATGAACAAAAGCTCGGGATCTTTCTGTTCAGCGCCTTTACGCCATTTTTCAAACCCGGCGAGATTCACGATTTCCTCGGGCACGCGCTCGTCGAAAAAGCGATACACCACCTCGTCATCAACCACGATATCCCGGCGCCGGGATTTGGCCTCAAGGTCTTCCAGCTCTTCCAGCAGGTCACCATAGTGGGTAAAGAACTTGCCCTTGCCTTTGTAGCGGCGCTCGACCAGTGCCTCGCGGATAAAAACCTCGCGTGCGGTTACGGGGTCCAGTTTGCCAAAGTGAATCCGCTGCTTGTCGACCAGCACCAGTCCGTAGAGTGTAACTTTCTCGAACGCCATCACCGCGCCGGAACGCGGGCTGTAATGGGGCTCGAAGTAATTGCGTTTGACCAGGTGAGCGGAGCACGCCAGTACCCACTCGGGCTCGATTTTCGCCACCGTATGTGCGAACAGACGGCTCGTTTCCAGCAGCTGCGCGGCCACCACCCACTGCGGCGGTTTCTTGAACTGCCCGGAACCGGGAAAGATATGGAAACGGCGGTTACGGCAACCGATAAACTCCTTGTTTTCATCCCGCACGCCGATATTGCCCAACAGGCCAGGCAATATCGCTTTGTGTACGCCGGCGTAGTTGGCCGGCTCCTTGTTCATCGCCAGGTTCAGGTCCCGGATCGCCAGTCGTAGCTGGTGGTGGATATCCCTCCACTCTCGCAATCGCAGCCACGACAGGTAGTTCTTCTGACACCATTTGCGCAGCTGGTTCTGACTGAGTTCCTGGCGCTGGGCCTCGAAGCCATCCCACAGGTTGACCAGCGTGAGGAAGTCGGATTGCTCGTGTAACCACTGTTTGTGTTTTTCGTCAGACGCCTGGCGCTTTTCCGCCGGGCGCTCACGGGGATCCTGTACCGCCAACGCACTCACAATGATCAGGAGCTCGCGGAGGCAGCCACTGGGCCCGGATTCCATCAGCATGCGTCCCAATCGCGGATCCAGCGGCAAGCGCGAGAGCGCGCGCCCGAGGGTGGTTACCTTGCCCCCGGCATCCACTGCCTCAAGTTCCTGTAGCAGGCTGTAGCCATCGTTGATCAGGCGCTGATCCGGCGGATCAACAAACGGGAAATCGCGGATATCGCCAATCCGCAATTGCAGCATCTGCAGGATCACGGCGGCCAGGTTGGTACGCAGGATCTCCGCATCGGTAAATTCCGGGCGCTGCACGAAGTCGTTTTCTTCGTACAGACGTACGCACACACCGGCACTGACCCGGCCACAGCGTCCAGCCCGCTGATTGGCGCTGGCCTGGGATATCGCCTCGACCGGCAAGCGCTGAATCTTGCTGCGGTAACTGTAGCGGCTGATTCGCGCCGTTCCCGGGTCGATCACATAGCGGATACCGGGCACGGTGATCGAGGTTTCCGCCACGTTGGTCGCAAGTACTATCCGGCGGCCTTTGTGCGGCGCGAATACCCGACTCTGCTCGGCCAGGCTCAGGCGCGCATACAGCGGCAGTACATCAATATGGGGCAGCTGCGCATCGCGCAGTGCCTTGGCGCACTCGCGAATTTCCCGCTCGCCACTCATAAACACGAGAATGTCGCCGCCGCGGCGGGGGGACAATTTTTCTTCTTGCAGTAACTCCTCAACCGCGGTGATGACCTGCTCGCTGAGATCCGCATCGCTATCCACCGGCGGCCGATAGTGAATCTCAACCGGGTAGGTGCGCCCGGAAACCTCAATAATCGGCGCATCGTCAAAGTGCCGGGAAAACTTTTCCAGGTCGATGGTGGCGGAAGTAATGATGAGCTTGAGATCCGGACGCTTGGGCAGAATGGTCTTCAGGTAGCCCAGGAGAAAGTCGATATTGAGGCTGCGCTCGTGGGCCTCGTCGATGATCAGCGTGTCGTACTTGTTGAGCAGCGGATCGCGCTGGATTTCAGCCAGCAGGATACCGTCTGTCATCAGCTTGATGTGTGTATGCTCGGTGCTCTGATCGGTAAAGCGCACCTGATATCCCACAGAGTCCCCAAGCGACTGTCCGAGCTCCTCTGCGATACGGTTGGCCACTGTGCGCGCGGCAATCCTGCGCGGCTGGGTATGGCCGATCTGACCGTAAATACCCCGTCCCAATTCAAGGCAGACTTTGGGTAACTGAGTCGTTTTACCGGATCCGGTTTCACCCGCGACCACAACAACCTGGTTCTCCGCGATCAGTTCGGCAATTTCCTCCCGGCGCGCCACCACCGGAAGACCTTCCGGCCACTCGATTCGCGGCAGCTTTCCCCGGCGGGCTTCGGCCAACGCTACAGATTCAGCGATCTGCGCCCCAAGCTGCCCGAGTATCCGATCCGTCGGTTTGCCCTCTTTGAGACGTCGGCGGGCATTGGTAACACTTTTCCGCAGGCGGAAGCGATCCCGCCCCATACATTGGGCGATCTGCTGTTCTAGCTGCTGAAGGGTCTGACGGGAAGGATCTTGGCTCATGCGTGACTGCTGGTTCGGTAAAAAACGGCAAACGGGCGATTATACCTGCTGGGACTGCTCACGTATGTCCCTACACTTGCTGGCGTTACTCGTGACCTATACTCAGGGCAATGACGCGCATTACAACCCCGTATTCGGGACCAATGCGCGACAGTTTCCCAATCACAGACAACGTGACATCGTCTGGCGCCAGCGAGAGGAACCCCATGCAAGACCTCAAGCCAAAACCCCCGGCCAGCGCCGGGGAAATGCTCGGTCATCCCAAAGGCCTGTTTTTATTGTTCGGTACCGAGATGTGGGAGCGTCTCAGTTACTACGGGATGCGCGGCATATTCGTGTTTTACCTGACCTCCGCTGCCACGGCGGCGGTATTTGGCTGGCAACATCTTTCCGATACCGAACTCCAGTCGAAGGCCCTGAGCTACCTGGGCTGGTACGCCATGCTGGTTTATCTCACGCCGATTATCGGCGGCTGGATGGCGGACAATGTGTGGGGCCAGCGCCGCTGCATCATGTTTGGTGGTGTACTGATGATGCTGGGGCAGTTTGCCATGGGCTTCCCCCACAAGTGGCTGCCAGACGGCACCGAGCTGTACATGTTATGGCTCGGCCTGGCGCTGATGATTATCGGTAATGGCTTCTTCAAGCCAAACATCTCCACCATGGTCGGCGACCTCTACGAGGAAGGCGACAAACGCCGCGACACCGCATTCACGATTTTCTATATGGGGATCAACCTGGGCTCCATCCTGGGGTATCTGGTGATCGGCTGGATCGGCGAAAAAGTGGATTACCAACTGGCCTTTGTGGTGGCAGGCCTCGGTATGCTGTTGGGCCTGATCCTGCAGATTACCCAGTCCGACAAGTTTCTCGGGGAAATCGGCAATCAGCCGTCCGCCAAGCTGGGGCTCACGCCGAACCTGAGTGCTGAAGACAAAAAACGCCCGCTGACCCCCGAGGAACGGGACCGCATCAAGGTCATCCTGATCCTGGGCCTGTTTACGGTGATTTTCTGGGCCGGGTTTGAGCAGGCGGCGGGCTCCATGAACCTGTTCGCCAAGTACAGTACCGACCTGCATATTTTCGGCTTCGAAATCCCGGCGAGCTGGCTGCAGATGGTGAATCCACTGTTCATCATTATCCTCGCGCCCATCGTCGCGAGTATCTGGGTTGGGCTCGGATCCAACGAACCGAGTTCACCGGCGAAATTCAGTATGGGCCTGATTTTCCTCGGCCTGGGTTTCGTATCCATGGTCGGCGCCGCACTGCAGATTGGCGACTCGGAAACCATCAAGGCCAGTCCCTGGTGGCTGGTGGTCGCCTACATTTTCCACACCATTGGTGAGCTGTGTCTTTCTCCCATCGGACTGTCGATGGTCACCAAACTCTCCCCCCTGCGTTACCTGTCACTGATGATGGGACTGTGGTTTGCCTTTATCGGCATTGCCAACAAAGGAGCGGCGGAAATCGGTAAGCTGGTGGGCGAATCCGGCCCCCTGGCGACCTTTGGCGGTGTGGCGATTGCGGCAATTGCCGCGGGGATCATCCTGTTTTTCCTGCGCGACAAGCTTGTCGACTGGATGCATGGTGCCGAAGAAGTACATACCGAGGTTAAAGACACCACCAAGAAAGAGTTCGGTATTACTGCGGATCACGAGGGCGCGCCGCAACGGAAGTTTGGGGAGTGAGCATAGTGCTTTGAATTACCGTCGTGGCGGTGCCGCTGCCGGGAGCGTCGGCGACAGGGACGTCGCCGACGCAGCGTACAGGGATGTATTGAAGGGGGGGCGCCCAGCCCGGTCATGAAAACCTACACCCGGTGCCTTGCCGCCACCGTAGATATTCAAAGTGCCTTGGGATCTGTCGAATCTGTCAGCGCCCTTTAACCAAATAGGCAATCGCCTTATCCAGCCCCTCTATGGTCATCGGGTACATCTGCCCATCCACCAGGCGCTGGGTCATGCCAATACTGGCGGTGTACTGCCAGTATTCGTCCGACGTTGGATTTAGCCAGACCAGCTTGTCGTAGGTATTCGTAACCCGCTGCATCCACGCAGCACCCGGCTCCTCGTTCATATGTTCGACACTGCCGAACCGGCTGCTGATTTCATAGGGCGCCATAGAGGCATCCCCGACAAAGATCACCTTGTAATCCTTGCCGTACGTCCGCAGCACTTCCACCAAAGGCGTCGACTCGCTGTAGCGGCGCTGGTTATCTTTCCACACATGTTCATAGATAAAGTTGTGGAAATAGAAATACTCCAGGTGCTTGAACTCGCTGCGGCACGCCGAAAACAGCTCTTCACACTGTTTGACGTAGGGATCCATGGACCCACCTATGTCAAAAAAGATCAGTACCTTTACCGCATTGTGCCTCTCCGGCACCATCCTGATATCCAGCAGGCCCGCATTGCGCGCGGTCGAAGAAATCGTCTTGTCGAGATCCAGCTCCTCCGCCGCACCACTGCGCGCAAACTTGCGCAGCTTCCGCAGTGCCACCTGAATATTACGCGTGCCAAGGCTAATGCTGTCATCAAGATTGCGGTACTGCCGTTTCTCCCACACCTTGGATGCGGATTTGTTGCGGCTCTGCCCACCCACGCGAATGCCACCCGGGTGGTAACCACTATTGCCGAACGGACTGGTGCCACCAGTGCCGACCCAACGGTTGCCGCCGCTGTGACGCTCTTTCTGTTCTTCCAGCCTCTTCTTGAACTCCTCCAGCAGTTTTTCCAAACCACCGAGCGATTCGATCTTTGCTTTCTCTTCTTCCGTCAGCTGCTTTACGAACTCCGCCCGCAACCAGTCTTCCGGAATCAGTTGCTCCAGAACATCGTCGAGAGTTTCAAGATCGTTAAAATAGGCCGCGAAAGCCCGATCAAATTTGTCGAAGTGTTTTTCATCTTTGATCAGGCAGGTACGCGCCAGGAAATAAAAATCATCCAGATTCGCGTAGACCAGCCGCTGCTGTAGTGCCTCCAACAGAGGCAACAATTCGGTAATGGATACCGGCAGGTTGTAACGGCGTAAATTCAGGAAAAATCCGATAAGCATTGGGTTTCCCCGGAGATTCAGATGGTAGCGTAGGAGTTTGCTTGCAAGCGAATGGCTCGGAGCGGGTTCGCCTGCGAGCAGGCTCCTACAGGGGGATTAGCGGTTTTCTCGGCGAGCCATGAAAGCGAGCCGCTCCAGCATATGTACGTCCTGCTCATTCTTGAGCAATGCACCGTACAATGGAGGAATCGCCGAAGTCGTATCGCGGTTGCGTAAAACCTCTTCAGAAATATCATCTGCCATCAGCAGCTTCAGCCAGTCAATCAGCTCGGAAGTGGAGGGCTTTTTCTTCAGGCCCGGGACATCGCGGATCTGGAAGAACACATCCATTGCCTCGGCCACCAGGGTTTTCTTGATGTCCGGGTAATGCACGTCCACGATCTTGTGCATGGTTTCCCGATCCGGGAAGCTGATGTAATGGAAAAAACAGCGACGCAGGAATGCATCTGGCAACTCTTTTTCATTGTTCGACGTGATAATCACAATCGGACGGTGCCTGGCAGAAATCGTTTCACCGGTTTCATACACATAAAACTGCATACGATCGATTTCTACCAACAGGTCGTTGGGAAACTCGATGTCAGCCTTATCAATCTCATCAATCAGCAGTACTACGCGCTCGTCAGCCTCAAAGGCCTCCCAGAGCTTGCCCTTTTTGATGTAGTTACCGATATCGTGAACCCTGTCCACGCCCAGCTGTGAATCGCGCAGTCGGGAAACCGCATCGTACTCGTAAAGTCCCTGCTGGGCTTTAGTGGTCGACTTGATATGCCACTGGATCAGCTTCAGCCCCAGACTGCTCGCCACTTCTTCCGCCAACAGTGTTTTACCGGTACCGGGCTCGCCCTTGATCAACAGTGGCCGCTGCAGCGTCACTGCCGCGTCTACCGCCATCTGCAGGTCGCCCGTGGCAACGTAACTGTCTGTTCCCGTGAATTTCATGGTCGCTCCGGAATAGATTTATCAGGAATGGGACCATGGTAAAGGAAGGGCAGAGCCTCGCCAAAGGCGGAATCTGTCAGAATGAATGACTGCAGCAAGCTCTCGAGCCCGGGTGAGGCGCGAAGTACCAAACAGCAGTGGAGGTGTTGAACGGGTAGTCAGGCAACCTGGGCGCGGCGGCGGCGCACGACCTGGCGTCCCTTGTCAGTAATGTACCAGCGGATACCCAGGTGGCTGTGGATCTTCCCAACCATCTCCAGTACCAACAGACTATTCAGAGCGCGCGCAGCGGAATTGGTCTCCATGCCCCCTTCCTGTGCCATTCCTGCGAGGGATCGGAACACACAGTCACCATTATTCAACAGGCTGAGTACATGCAATGCATTGTCATCCAGCTTGCGGATCTGGTTGAAATCCAGTGTCGGGCCCTGGTCCGGGTCACCTTCGATTTCATGCTCCAGCAGGGGCATCATCTCCAGCTGCATGGCGCGGATCTCCTGCTCCAGATTTTCAACCCGGGCGCGGGCGATACTCGCATCCCGCAGCTGGCGACGCGCAGCATTGAACACAAACATACGCGAGGCGATGGCTGCGAGCAGGCAATAACCGGTAAAAATCAACAAGCGGGAAGGATCACCCTGAATTTCGATCAACAGATCACTCTGGGTGAACTTCAGGAAAATCGGCACCATTAAAGCGCCACACAGGCCCATGATCAGACAGCGGGCCAGGCCGGCAGGATCTTCTTCCGTAAACAGCATCTGGTAGTAGTTGACCAGGCCACCAAGGATACCGGATACCAACATCACAGCGGTCAGAATTAACAGATGGTCGAGCATCCCTATCCCTTCGTCAGTCGTACAACCAATGCCAGTTGCGGCACTTTTTGTGTTTTGTCTGATTCTTTCTTTATCCCTGCCTGTCCGCGCTGTCGACGACCGGTAAACAACCAAACTGCTCGACCAGTCACAATACAACAACCGAGCTATGAACAGGCTCTATTAGATATAGCAGCTGCCCCGATATCGGTGCGGCAGAAAAGGAAAAAGGAGGGAAGGATTGGCGCGGTTTTCCGCGCCCGGATGCCAGATAGCCCGGCAGGAAGAAATCAGGACAGTCAGTCAGTACTGACCTGCAGGTTAGTACTGGTCGCTTTCTGTCATACGGCGATCTTTACGTCGATGCATCAGCAACATAACGATGCCAACAACCAGCATCACGGCAAAAGCACCGCCAGCCGAAAACACGAGGCTTGCGGATACCTCAGGTGTTGCACCGTTTTCTTCAAACACCATCTGGTAAACAAACAGTGGCAGGAGTGGAATCGGCGGTGCTTCAGCGACAGTGCCATGGGCCGGTATCAATAACACGACGGCAGCTTCCAGCAGGATCAGGTTGCGCAACCATGACCACCCCCAGTTGCGCATGAACCACCAGCCTGCAGCCAGTAACACCACCACCCCGCCGACGTATATGAGCCAGGCCAATTTAAATTCTTCAACCATAGTGTTCGCTTATTCGCTCGTTAGATTATTCGTCGCCAACCCAGACGACTATATGATCTTCATAGTCCTCCGGGTCCACATTCTCTTCACTGACGACCTTATCCTGCACCGAAATTCCGGCCTCATGGACGGAGTTTGGATCGCCGGATATCAATGGATGCCAGTCCGCCAGTGGCCGCCCCTCGGCAAGCGTGCGGTAAGCACAGGTAACCGGCAGCCAGGTAAAGTTCGCTACATCAGCGGGCTGGAGCTGTATACAGTCCGGAACCTGCTTTTTACGCTGCGGATAGTTGGTGCAACGGCAACTGTGGGTATCCAGTAGCCGGCAGGAAACACAGGTCGTGTAAACCTCACCAGTGTCTTCGTCTTCCAGCCGGTGCAGGCAGCAGCGGCCGCAACCGTCGCAAAGGGACTCCCACTCAGATTCGGTCATCTCGTCGAGTTTCTTGCGCTGCCAGAAGGGCCTCTGACTTACCACTGCATCACCTTCTTTCCTAGCCCGGCCACCGCCCTGCGTTAACCGCGAGGCAACTTGCTGTTCTGCGCGGCGATTGCTCGCATCTCGTCGTCCGCCACCGGTGGCATTTGCAAATAATAGCCCTGTTCCTGCAACGCATTCATGACTTTATCCACATCTGCCCGCGCCAGTTTACGCTCGGGGGTCAACAGAAGGGTGGTTACATGCACCGGCTTGCCAAAAAGCGCCTGTAATTTTTCAGGTACTCGCTGCATACCCTGCGACTTTTCCACATACAGGTACATTTCGGATTCCCGCGGGCTGCGGTAGATATCACAAATGGTTTTCATCAGGAATTTCTCAATTGGGTCAGGTACTTCAGCAGCGGCTCGCCGGCTACAGCCTGGCGCCACCCCAGCAAACGCCCGTCCAGCTGTGGCTTGCCCGCCTGCACCAGGGCTTCCAGCTCTTTCTTGCGCACAAGGATTTCCGGGGGAAGTTCAGCAGACTCCGCAAGCTGACCCGCTTTTTTCTTCAGCAGTTTCAGGGCATCCCCTTGCTGACGGTTCAGCGGCTGTGGCAGTAGCGGTGGCAGGTCCTCGCGCTCGGCCGCACGTGTGATAATTTGCAGCAAAGTATCGCCGTATAGACGCAGGGTTTTACCTTCAAGCCCGGGCCGCGGCAAAGTAGCGGCGTACTTGGGCATATCCTGCGCGAGCGACAAGCAGATATTTTCTTTCAGCAGGTGGTTGCGCGGCACGTCGAGTTGTCGCGCTTCGCGTTCACGCCAGGCGCAAAGATCCTGCAACGCAGCGAGTTGCTTTCCTCGCAGGCGCCAGGCCCCTTTTACCCGCAGGTAATACAGCTCCGGGGGTTCCGGATTTCGCGCAGACTGCACAAGTGCCGCACAATCTTCCTGCAACCACTCAAGCCGCCCCAGCTCCCGCAAGCGCTTTAGCAACATGCCATAGACCAGCGGTAACCAGGCGACGTCGAGTGCTGCATAGTTTTTCTGAGATTCGCTAAGCGGGCGCTGCAGCCAGTCGGAGCGGGTCTCACTTTTCGGCAACTCGATCTGCAACAGGTTGTGCACAGTTGCCGCATAACCGAGCCCAGCGCCCATGTTGGTCATGGCCGCCGCTATCTGCGTATCAAAAATTGGCTCAGGTACGGCGCCCAACAATCGCTCCAATGTCTCCAGATCCTCACTGCAGGAGTGCATGACCTTCACCACCCGGGTGTCCAGCAACAACTCACGCAGCGGCTCGAGATCCTCAATCGCCAGGTTATCAATCAGGTAACTGTGTTTGCCGTCACCAATCTGGACCAGTGCCGGCAGCGGGAAAAACGTTCGACTGCGCATGAACTCGGTGTCCAGAGCCACCGCACTCTGCTCGCGCCAGCGTGCACACAGCTCAGCCAATTGTGCACTGCTGTCGATCCAGATCGGGCGAGTGTCTACCAGTTGTTTACTCACGTGTTGCATCACAGTACCGTTCGGCTATTGAAGGCGTGTGCCAGGGTACCGCCGTCGATATATTCCAGTTCACCACCGATCGGCACCCCGTGGGCGATGCGGGTCACGGTGACACCCTTGGCGCGCGCGCGCTCGGCAATAAACTGCGCGGTTGCTTCGCCTTCCACGGTGGGGTTGGTGGCCACAATCAACTCGCGGATCCCCTCCTCTCCCTGAGCACCCAGCCGTTCGCCAAGTCTGTCGAGCCCCAGGTCCGCTGGCCCAACGCCATCGATTGGAGACAGGTGGCCGTGGAGCACAAAATACAGCCCGTGATAATTGCCGGCCTGCTCTATGGCCAGGACGTCGGCCGGGGTTTCAACCACGCACAGCAGCGAGTGGTCGCGCCGGGTGTTTGTGCACAGGGAGCAGATATCCTGCTCGGTCAACGTGCGGCACTGACCACAGCGGCCAACCTTTTCCACAGCCTGCTGCAGCGAGCTGGCCAGCAGGCCCGCCGCATCGCGGTCTTTTTCCAGCAGGTACATGGCCATGCGCTGGGCGGACTTCGGCCCGACGCCAGGCAGGCAGCGCAGTGCGCGTATCAGGTCTTCAATCAGGGGGCTAAACATAAAAATTTCTTTGCTCGCGTAAACAAAAGGGCCCTTGAAGGGCCCCTGCTGCGGTCACTCCAGGAACTCAGCCAAAGGGAAACTTGAATCCTTCCGGCAAGTTCATGCCCGCGGCCATCCCTCCCATCTGTTCTTTCTGCGCTTTCTGCTGCGCCTCTTCGACACGCCGCACCGTATCATTAACTGCAGCCGCCAGCAGGTCTTCCAGCATTTCTTTATCTTCACCGAGCAGGCTCGGATCGATATCGACAGAAGTGACGTCGTGGCGACCGTTCATGGTGACCTTAACCAGGCCCGCGCCCGCTTCACCGGTGACACGCAGGTCGGCCAGTTCTTTCTGCATTTTTTCCATGCGCTCTTGCATGTCAGCCTGCATTTTCTGGGCCTGTTGCATCAAGTCGCCCAAACCTTTCATCATGTTCTCACCGCTTCAATAAATTGCTTCGATTTAACTCGCAGTCCGGATCACCCGAGATATTCCACGGATTCCGGAACCAACTGCGCACCCAGTTCAGCCTGCAGATCCTGCACCAGTGGATCCCCGCTCAGGGCATCCCGAGCCGATTGCAGCTGGGCTTCTTTTGTCGCTGCCACTAAACGTGCCGGCGTACCGCCTGCGACTTCGCCAACCTGAATTTGAACCACCAGAGGCTGCTGGAAAAAATCTCCGAGTACATCGGCCAGGCGGCGCTGGTGCCCCTCGTCGTACAAACTGCTGAAAGCGTGATCCAGCGTAAAGGAAAGTATATTGTCCTGCCGCCCCAGTAACTCCAGGTGCGAAGCGATGGAGTGCAGGATACCGGTCACCCCCAATTGCGGGTACATAGCGGGCCAACTGCCCGGAGTCAGGGCTTCCAGCTTTGCCGCTGGACGCGCAGGCTCTACCTCTGCCGGAGGCGCAGGCCTTACAGGTTGCTGAACCGGCTGCGGCGCAGGAGGTGCGGACTCCACCGCAGCAACCTGCTGACGCAAATGTTCGCGCATCTCAGCACGGACGTCGGGCTCAGGGGCCGACGGGGGTTCCGGGTTCTGCACTTCTTGATAAGGCTGCGCCACAGGCTCGGGGGCGTAGACCTCGGCAGCAGGCACGTGGCTGGCCTCTTCCGCAAATGCCTGCGGCGGCAGCTCAGCTACAACTGCCTGCTCCGCTGCTACGGCAACATCCTGCCCGAGAGACGCTTCCGCATTTGTCCCAGCCGGAGACGACGGCTGAGGCTGCACTACGGTATTGGTTTGTGCAGCCGGTTCCTCCCAGGGCGGGGTGTCATCTTCCGGCGGCTGAGGGGCGGCCTGTGAAACGGCAACTTCCTCAGTGAACTGCTGGCTATTTGCTACTTCTGGCGCTGATATTTCACTTTCTGGCTGGACATTACTGCCGGTCTGTTCCGGCACCATCCCGGTAGACGGCTTTTTTGCCTCCACACCCTCGGCGCTTTCAACCGGGACCGCAGCTGGCGGGGGAGCAGGAACGTCCGCCGGTGCCGACTCAGCAGGTGCCACAGGTGCAGCACCCGGTACAGGCGCAGCGGTAGTTGCCGGCGCGCCGATTTTCGCTGTCGGAATGTTCGTCACACCCTGGGGCTTGAAGGCCAGCATGCGCAACAGGGCCATTTCGAAGCCCCCACGGGGATCCGGAGCCAGTGGCAAGTCTCTGCGTGCCAGCAGCGCCATCTGGTAATAAAGCTGAATATTTTCACTGGCAACTGAAGCGGCATACCGCTGCAGCAGTTCGGCATCCCCGAGCGCGTTATCAATGGCCTGGGGCAGGACCTGCGCAATCGCAATTCGATGCAGAATGGACGCCAGCTCAGCCAGCGCCGCGCTGTAGTCCGGGGCTTGCTCGGAAAGCGCGTTCACAGCGGCAAACAGCGCCGCTGGATCTTCTGCCGCCAGCGCCTGCACCAGTTTCCAGACCAATGCGCTATCGAGCGTGCCCAGCATTGCCCGAACCTCGTCCTCACTGATCTTGCCACCGCCAAAGGCGATCGCCTGATCAGTAAGACTCATGGCATCCCGCATACTGCCATCAGCAGCACGTCCCAAATGCCAAAGCGCGGCCTCCTCGAAAGGCACCAGCTCCTTTTCCAGAACAAAACGCAGGTGAGCGACCACCCGCTCGGGGCTCATATTTTTGAGATTGAATTGCAGGCAGCGCGACAGTACCGTGACCGGCAGTTTCTGCGGATCCGTTGTGGCGAGCAGGAATTTGACGTGGGGCGGCGGCTCTTCGAGCGTTTTCAACAGCGCGTTGAAAGAGCTGTTGGAAAGCATGTGCACCTCATCGATGAGATACACCTTGTAGCGCCCCCTTGTAGGCGCGTATTGCACATTTTCCAGCAGTTCGCGCGTATCCTCCACTTTGGTCCGCGATGCCGCATCCACTTCAATCAAATCAACGAAGCGGCCATCGGCAATCTCGGTGCACGCAGAGCACTGGCCACATGGCTCGGAACTCACACCGGTCTCACAGTTGAGGCATTTGGCCAAAATCCGTGCAATGGTGGTCTTCCCCACCCCACGTGTACCGGCAAAAAGATAAGCGTGATGCAGGCGATTGTTGTCCAGGGCATTGATCAGGGCCTGAAGCACATGCTCCTGACCGACCATTTCCCGGAACAATCTCGGCCGCCACTTCCGCGCCAGTACTTGATAACTCATCCGCTCTCCGCGCCGTCCGGCGCCATCTGTTGATTCGGGGACACAACTGCAACTAACCTGATTACAGGGTCACAGCCCCTCAATACGAGGCTAAAGCCGCATTATACCGGCATCGCCAGAGAGGGATAGACGTGCCCTCAATCCGGCCCCTTAATCGCTCTGCCGCGGGAAATCGACCACTCGTCTACTTCGGTTCATCTATGTTATAACTTCGGGCCACCCGCCATATAACTATCAGAACGCATGCTGTACGGGGTTCCCACTATCCGATGAATAAAGCCCGGAAGACTCTTCTGGAATCGCTGTTTGCCGACCACGGGCAAGCGCTGGTGCGCTTTGTCACCCGGATTGTGCGCAGCACTGAAGATGCGGAAGACATCGCCCAGCACGCTTACCTGCGCCTACAGAAGCTCAGTGATGAGAAAGACCTGGAGAACCCTCGCGCCTACCTGTTCCAGATTGCCAACAACCTGGCCGTAGACCAACTGCGCCGCGGAAAGCTGCATATCGACTATGTCAGCCAGCAGCTCCCCGCGGAAGGCTCCACCGCGAGCGATGACGACTTCGCCTATCATCAGTCACCGGAGCGAGTACTGGCGGCCCGGCAACAACTGCAGGCGATTCACGAAGCCATGGACAGCTTGCCGCTCAAGTGCCGGCAAGCCTTCCTTCTCCATCGTAGCCGTGGCCTCTCTTACACAGAGATCGCCAAAGAGATGAACATCTCGGTCAGCAGCGTGGAAAAATACATCCTCCAGGCCCTCAAAGCATGCAGGAAGAAAGTAGAGAGCTGATCACTGACAGATTTTCTGACTGCCGCAGCCCTATTTATGACAGCGCTGACATACGAGACAGCAAGAGCATCTCCAAGGACGAGTTCATTAATGCACCGAACTAAGGCAAAGCCTCAAAATTTATTTGAGGGGAGTTCAACCAAGTTCGTCACAGGTAAGAGCAACGGTATCCGGACAAGAAAATCCGGATAACACAGAAAATTTGTGCTAAATTTTCACGCGATTTATCGCAAAGATTGCACAAAACACCGAACAGGGTGGATTTTAGCGCCAATTTTCAAGCACCATATTGGTGCGGACCGATGCAAAATGGAACTTTCCGGTCAAATCACAATGTGCTGCCAGGGCAAATCCCCGTCAGCGTCCAAATTTTGCAAGTCGCTGACTTTAGGAAACTATTAAAGGTATTAGTGCGGTGAACCCTCAGGAAGTACACGATGTACTGTCGGATGACAGACTCGACCAGGCATGCGCCTGGATCGCCCGTCTGCGCTCCGATGACATAAGCACGGCCGACCGCCATGCTTTTTCCGCATGGATCGCGGAATCAAGTGCGAACCGCCAGGCGTTCGACGAAATGTCCGAACTGTGGGGGGATCTCGGCGTCCTTTCCCACATGCCAATTGATGAGCTCTACCCGGAAAGCGTCCCCAGCACCAGTTTCCGCCAAACAACCAATCCAAGTAAAAGTAACGGCAGCAACGCCGGCAATTCAGCCGCGCTACCAGGCTGGAGCTTGCCACAGTGGTTGCTCGGAGGAGGACTGGCTACCGCCTGCCTGGCTGTCGCGCTTTGGGTCGGTAACCAGTGGCTTCAGCAGCCCCAGTTAAATCAGCAGACCTACGCTACGGCTGTTGGCGAGACCCGCGTAATATCGCTGCCGGATGGCTCACAAGTCCAGCTCAATACGAACTCCAAGCTCGTAGTCAATTTCAGCCGGGAAGAACGTCGCACACAGCTGCTTCGAGGCGAGGCCTACTTTGAGGTAGCCCGCCAGACTTCCCGCCCGTTCAGTGTCGCAGCCGGCACTGCCAATATCCGCGTCCTCGGAACTGAATTCAATATCGAGCGCAATCCGGACAACACCCGCGTATCGGTCACCGGTGGCGTGGTCTCGGTTAGTGAATCCCGTACCGCCAGCGGCTTGCAGCCCGAGTCCGTGAAATTGACCCGCAACCAGAAAGTCAGTGTCTCCAACAGTGGCATAGGCGACGTCAGCCGAACCTCCACCGAGGAAGCCCTGGACTGGACACAAGGACAGCTGGTGTTCGATGAAACACCGCTCCGCGAAGCCCTGGAAGAACTCAACCGTTACCTGAGCACCCCGGCTTCGGCACCGGGTATTGGCGATCGCACGCTTACCGGTACGTTCGAATTGACAGACCCTGATAACACCCTTTCCGCTATCGCCGCAGCACTGGGCCTGAATCAGGATCATAGCGATCCCAACCTGACTCTCTTGTCACCCAAGGCTAACTAAGATATAAACTCCCACCGGGGGCGATCGTATTATTTTTAGCCAAAAGCACCCACATCGCCCCGTAAACCAAGATGACAAATTAACTGCTTTTGGGCGCTGATCGCGCCTGATGGCGGGTGGGACTAATTCTTTGAAACTCCGGCATTGGGCATCGCTGACGGGATTACTGGCAGTACTCTCTGAGAGTACTCTTGCCGGCTGCCCCAAAGAAGGCGTAGAACTCCCCGCCGGCAACCTGTCCCGCGCCCTCATTTCTCTTGGGCGCCAGTGCCGGGTTTCGCTCGTTGTAGAAGCCGAAAGTGCCGCCCACATCCCTGTCCCGGCCCAACAACTAAGTACTCCGGACGGTAGTATTACCCCGGCGCTCAACGCCCTGCTAAGCAGCACGCCCCTGACATTTACCCATACCGGGACCAATGCGGTTGCCGTTCTCACTCGCCCTGAAGAAGAAGAAAGTACAGAAGGCGACCTCGTACCCTTACCCGCTGAAGAAGTGACCGTAACAGGCCGCAGCCTCACGGGCAGCCACCTGCGCTACCTGAAACTGGACAGCTACGCCCCCATCGACGTACTGGCCCAGCCGGAACTCGAAATTACCGGAGCACAAACCGTTGCGGAGCTTCTGAAGTACCTTCCGGCAGTCTCTGGCAACTCCACAAGTACCTCGGTTACCAACGGGGGAAATGGCACTGCTACCGTCACTCTGCGAGGCCTGCCCGCCAGCAATACACTGGTACTTATTAATGGCCGGCGCATCGTCAGCAACGGATTTGGGGGCGAGGCGGCGGACCTCAATACAATCCCGCTGTCGGCAGTAGATCGTATCGAGGTACTCAAAGACGGTGCTTCTGCCGTTTACGGCTCGGACGCCATTGCCGGCGTTGTCAACATCCTGCTGCGACAAGATTTTGAAGGCTTCTCTGTAAGCACCTATTACGGGCAAAGTTCCCGCGATGACCAGCAGACAGAGTCATACAACCTGACCTGGGGCACGGGCAGCGAACAGGGCCATCTGATGCTGAGCCTGGCGCAATATCGCCAAGGGGAAATACTCAGCCGGGACCGCAATTTGTCAGCAAGCGCGGACAATCGCGAATGGGGGGGAACAGACTTACGTTCCTCCGCGTCACCACAGGCGTATATCGCGCTTACTGATAAGGTGGTGACCAACAGCGAGAACGGCTATCGGACCTGGAACCCGGAAGATCTGTACAATTTCCGCGAATTTACATCCGCACTGGTTCCTTCTGAACGGCAATCGCTATACGTGGCCGGCAAGCGCGCGCTCGAAGACAACGTAGAGTTCCATACCGAAGCCATGGTGGTCCGCACCCGTTCGGAAGCCAAGCTGGCCCCCACCCCCATATTTACGCGCTTCGATAACGGCGACCTCACCATCGCCGCCAATCAGGTTTACAACCCGTTTGAAGAAGATGTCACGGATGTACGTAAACGGGTGGTGGAGCTGGGGCCGCGATTGCAGTCTAACGGCACTGATACCTGGCGCTTCAACACCGGCTTCAAAGGCTTGATTAACAACTGGCAGTGGGAGCTGGTCGCCACCACCCATTACACGCAAGCTCATGAAACACTGAACAACCTCATCGACCCACACCGGCTTTCTGCTGGCCTGAAGGGACCCGACGTCTGCAGCGCGAGTTCCGGGTGCGTTCCAGTCAACCTTCTTGGGCCCAGCGGCAGTATCGACGCTGCACAACTGGATTTTATCCGGGCAGAAAATGAAGTAGACGGGGCGAGCAGAATGACCTCCCTTACCTACATTGCTGACGGCCCCCTCGGCCAAAACTCCGCGGGTGATATTCTTGCTGCCGCAGGCGTCGAAGTGCGCCGTGAATCGATCGACCTCACCTCTACCGAAGCTGATGGACTGTCACTGATTGGCGGGGTAGCCTCAGGCGCTGCAACGGGAGAGCGGCTGATTGGAGAGGCTTTCGCGGAAATCTCCCTTCCGCTGGCAAAGGATTCACTGTGGCTGGACGGCGCCGTGCGCTATTCGGATTACAGTGACTTCGGCAACACTGCCAACCCCAAAATTGCCTTCCGCTGGCGCCCCTGGCCATCTGTTCTGGTTCGAGCCAGCTACGCAACCGGTTTCAAAGCCCCCACATTGGTCGACATGAACCAGAGAGGCTCTCAGAGCCAGGAATACCTGTTTGACCCCTGCACCAACAGTAATGCCGACCAACTGCCGGGGTGCCGCGGACGTGCAGACCAGGCACGCATTCAGTACCTGACAGAGTTCGGCGGAAACCCGGCGCTGCAGCCGGAGACATCAGATAACCGCGCGCTCGGTCTCGTGTGGACGCCCGGGGACTTTACGGGCTTCCACGCCAGCCTGGATATCTTTGAAATTCGCCAGAACGATGTCATCGACACCAGCCCGCAATACCTTATCAACCAAAATGCCTACAACGGTTTCTTCTCCGAGCGGGTGCAGCGTGATGCGAAAGGCGATATTACCCGGATTATTGCCACACGATTGAACATCGGTGCCCGCGAAGTTACCGGAATGGACACCAGTTTGCGCTACCAGCATCAGTCCAAATCCCTGGGACTGATCCGCTGGTCGATGAATAGCAGTCATATTTATCGCTATCTTAACCAGCTGGCACCAGGCAGCCCTATTGAAGATCTTGCGGGTACCTTCATTGACGCCGCCAGCGGTGGCACCGGCTCACTGCCCGACTGGAAAGCAAACACCGGCGTATACTGGCAAAAAGGTCGCTGGGAAGGCGGCTATACCGTGCATTTCGTCAGCGCTATGGATGAAAGCTTTACCCTTAATGACAAGCCGGTAAATCGCTCCATCGACAGCTGGACGACCCATGATCTCCAGGTGGCCTATGCGGTACCGGCAGGCATGCGCTTCGCTATCGGCATCGACAACATGCTCGACCAGTCCCCACCCTTTGCCGCTTCCGCCTTCAATGACAATTTTGACGGGCGCACCTACGACCTTACCGGTCGCTACTGGTACACCACTTTCAGCTTCAATATGTAAGCACTCACTGACGCTGCTCCCCTGCCCCGCGCTCAATACTATCTATAAACAATTAATGCTATCTATAAACAAATAGAGTGATTGAGCGCGAGCCTCACCACTACAGCTCCAATGGCACAGACAGCCCACCTCTCCAGGCCAACCAACGCACATTAATTTCGCCTTTTTCGCCCGCAGTGACGTAACAATTAGCCCCTCAGAACCAAAGGCGCAATTTCATTCACCAATCTCCTTGATCGAAGAAAAATTGTTCTAGTGTTGTAGCAAGCCTCTGTTGATAGAAGTACGCAGTTGTCAGGGAGGGTGCGGCCAAATTCGGCGAACATTACCGGTATCAGGAGAGGTATACCATGGACAAAACCCGTCTTTCTCGGGCAATTACGGGCGCAATCGCGGCAGCCGCCGTTACTTCAAGTTTTTCCCCCTTCTCGTTTGCCCAGGACACCCAGGCGCAACTTGAAGAAGTGGCTGTCACCGGTACGCGTATTCAGCGCGCAACAGACGCCAATAGCGCCACCCCCATCAGCGTTTTCGACGCAGCAGCACTGGAGCAATCAGGCCAGACCACACTGGAAGATTTCCTGCAAGATGTTCCATCCATGACCGGTGGCCAACTAGGCTCATCCGTAAACAATGGCAGTGCCGGTCTGGCCACCGTTTCCCTGCGCGGTCTCGGCTCTTCACGCACCTTGATCCTGATGAATGGTCGCAGGCTCAGTTCATCTGGTGGCGCTACCGGTGTAGTCGACCTGAACACCATCCCCACGTCCATTATTGAGCGTGTGGAAATTCTGCGCGACGGCGCGTCAACCATTTATGGTTCCGACGCCATCGCCGGGGTTATTAACATCATCACCAAGAAAAATTTTGAGGGTGCGGAACTGACTGCCGACTACGGCGCTTCCACCCATGGTGATGGCGACGAATATCTTGCTGCGATGACCTTTGGTACCGGAAACGACAAAGGCCACGTAATGCTGAATGCGCAGTACACCAAGCGTCAGGATATCTGGCAGGGTGATCGCCGATTCTCCGAATGTCCTCTAGGCGAAGATGACGGACGCATTGTTTGCTCGGGAAGTCCGACAACTTCACCCGCGCGCTTTTCTCCGGTTTCGACTAATGATCAGTGGATTGTCGACCCCGTTACTGGAAATGTGGAGGAGTTTGACTCCTCTATCTATGGATACAATTTTGCGGCGGCCAGTTATCTGGCAACTCCGCAGGAAGTCGCCTCCATTTACGGGTACGGGAGCTATGAGCTTTGGGACTGGGAAGATTTCACCAGCGTCCGCGGCTTTTCTGAACTCTCGTTTGTCAACCGGCGCTCCGACCAGTTGATGGCAGCCGAAGGTACTTTCTGGGCGCCGGAAGTTCCGGTGACCAACCCCGGTTTTCCTGATGGATTCAGCGAGCCCGTAACCATTGGTCGCCGGCTGGAAGAAACGGGTGGCCGCTCATTTACTCAGGACCTGAATACCTGGCGCGGCGTGGTCGGCCTGGAAGGCGAGCTCTGTAACGAATGGACCTGGGACCTGTCCTACAACTACTCCCGCTGGGTGGACACACAGATCGACCGCGGCCGCGGTAACACCGTTCGCTTTGCCAATCTACTCGACCCGGACCTCTGCGCAGACGATCCAGAATGTGCTGCAGCAGTTGCCGCTACGGGAGAAACCGCGTGGAACCCCTTTGTTAACAACTCTCTGTCTCAAGCCATGCAAGATTACGCATTGGTAACCAGCTCTCCGATCGAGCGCGCGAGATTGCGTAGTTTTCAGGCAAACCTTGTCGGCGACTTCGGCGACTGGAGCCTGACCGGTGAGGCACCTGCGTGGGCCATTGGATATGAAAACCGCTCGGAAAAAACCGAAATTATCCCTGACGGTGCCGCCGAAATTGGCCAAATCTACTTCGTAAACGGTGATTCCTGGGGAGGCAGCTACAACGTTGATGAATTTTACGGTGAAGCGCGCTTACCTGTGCTGGAAGGTCGCCCATGGGCAGAAATACTCGCCTTCGAAGCATCATTCCGTTATTCCGACTACAACACCATTGGCGACGATACAACCTTTGGCGCAGTGATCGAATACGCCCCGCTGGAACAACTTCGCTTCCGTGGCACTTACTCTGAGGGTTTCCGCGCTCCCGGCCTGGATGACCTTTTCGAGACGCCCACGGTTTCTGCGGAAACCTATGCAGATCCTTGTAATGGCTGGAACAGCCAGTTCAACGCTAATGTTCAGGCCAACTGTGCCGCGGACGGCATTGCCGAGGGCACACCTATAGTTTCTCCCCAAGCGACCGGCTTGTTTGGCGGAAACCCCGACCTGGAGGCTGAAAAATCTGAAAGCTACACCCTCGGCGTCGTGTGGACACCCACGTTCACCGACGACATGGGTTTTACTCTCGATTACTTCAATATCAGCATTGACGATGCCATTGGCACCCTTACGACCAATACCATCGTCCAGGGTTGTTATGAAAGCCCCGGGTTCAGCTCACCACTGTGTGACCTGATTACCGGCGCACCCGCAGTTGGTACCAGCCCATCTGCAGGCGCTCCCGAGCGACGCGCTTCTGACCTCACCATCGCGGGCCAGTTGCTCAACAGTCAGAACGTTGCCACGTTCGAAACTTCAGGTGTCGACCTCGGCTTCGACTACAGCATGGACGCAGGCCCTGGGGTGGTCACCGTCAACGCCACCGCGACTTACCTGCACGAATGGAAATATCGCGGCAGCGTCGATGACCCTACCATTGACCTCGCCGGTTTCTATGGTGCTGACCCGGTAACCACAGCAATCGTCGCCTTCCCCGAGTGGAAGCTCTACACCACATTTGGCTACGAATACGACTGCTGGAGCACCTCCACGACGGTCCGGATGTTGGGTGAAGTTGACGATTTCGACCCATCGGCCGCAGCACTTGCCACGCATATCGATGCAACCTGGTACCAGGATGTGAACTTCAATTATTTCCGCTGGGAAAACATCAACATTAGCGGTGGCATTCGCAATGTGTGGAACCAGCAACCCCCCTATGTCACCAACTACGATGACATGAACACCCTGATGAGAAGTTACGACACCGTCGGCCGCTTCTTCTACGGCAGTGTTACTCTGAGCTTCTAGCCCCCACCCGAGCCCTCTCTTCTCAATAGAGAGGGCTCTCTTATCCCGCCCTCCTCCTCACTGATCACTTTTTGCACAAAAGAACATTCCTCCCGTACCTGCCTTTCAGAAAGTTAAGTTTTTTTGTAATTATTTTTGAGGGACATGATCCCTTACGCGTCAAGATACCGTTGGGAAGGAAATGGCCACTTGGGGGTAGCCATTTCCAATGAATGCCACAGACGTGGCGAAACCTAATAAATCCAACGATCTTAGAGAGGATTTACAATGAAAAAGAACCTGCTGTCCGTAGCCGTAGCCGCTACGATCTTGGTTCCAGCTCTGCCGGCCTTCGCGCAAGAGGAAGCTACTCTGGTAGAAGAAGTCGTAGTTACCGGCTCGCGTATCGTTCGTCGCGACTTCGACTCCGCCAGTCCGATCGCTACAATTGATCAAGACGTTTTCAAGTCACAAAACGCGCTGACTGTGGAAAGTGTTCTGAACTCCATGCCGCAGTTCGTTCCGTCCGTTACCAGCACATCGAACAACCCCTCTAACGGCGGCCAGGCGAACGTTGAGCTCCGTGGTCTGGGAACTACCCGAACCCTCGTACTTGTCGACGGCAAGCGCGTGGTACCATCGAACGCTACCGGCGTAGTCGACCTCAACCTGCTCCCTGCCGCTCTGATTGATAACACCGAAATCATTACTGGCGGTGCATCAGCGGCCTATGGTTCTGACGCCGTCGCCGGTGTTGTGAACTTCAAGCTGCGTGAACTCGAAGGTGTTGAAATCGACACCAGCTGGGGCGAGACCGCTGAAGGTGACGGCACTGAAACAACCGTAAACATCTCTGGCGGCACCTTATTCGCCAACGGTCGTGGCCACGTCATGGGCAGCCTGGGCTTAGCCGATCGTAAAGAGGTTATGGCCGGCGACCGCGATTTCGCCAACGTGGCACTGGGATACTCTGGCGGTGAATTCTTCCCGCTCGGATCCGGTACTATTCGTGAAGGCTTCACCTCAGCCAACACCAGCAACCTGGCCAGCCAGGAAGCGATTGACGCCATCTTTGCACAGTACGGCGTCGCCGCTGGTACCGTAACACCGGGCAACACCCTTGCTTACAATACTGACGGCTCCTTGTTTACTTGGGTAACCCCTGAAAACGGCCCGGCAGAGCTGATCAACTTCCGCGGCGATGTAAACGACCCGCTGCAGCCGGCAGTTGCGCCTTATTCATACAACTTCGCACCGGTAAATATGCTGGTTATGCCACTGGAGCGCACTAGCTTCTTCGGCCGTGCAAAGTATGAGCTTAACGACACGACTGAGCTGTACGCACAGGCCATTTACGGCAACTACACCGCCACTCAGGCGCTGGCACCGACTCCGTTGTCCGCAGTTACCATTTCCGCAGACAACCCGTTCATCTCTGACGACCTGAAAGCGGTTCTGGATTCCCGCGCGGATGCCGATGCCCCAATTACCTTCGGCAAGCGTATGGTCGAAGCGGGTGGCCGTGTTTCCGCCAGTGAATATGATACGTTCCAGTTCATCAGTGGTATCAAAGGCCAGTTCGCCAACGACTGGAACTACGACGTATATGCGTCCCTGGGCCAAGTAGATATCAGTGAATCCCAGTCCGGCAACATCTCTCGCGGCAAGTTCGAAGAACTGACCTATGCGGCCGACGGCGGCGCCTCCAAGTGTGAAGGTGGCCTTAACCCGTTCGGCCTTGGTTCTATGAGCCAGTCTTGCGTTGACTACATCACCGTTGATTCCCAGAACAACACCACCGTTGACCAGACCATTTTTGAAGCGACATTCAGCGGACCGGTATTCAGCATGCCGGCTGGTGACGTACACGCCGCATTCGGTGCGTTCTACAAAAAAGATGAGTACGCTTACACCCCGGATGCGACCCTGTCTGCATCTCTGCCCGACGGTCGCCCGGACATTGCTGGCTTCAACGCTCAGCAGGCCGTTGTAGGTGAAACCGACTCTTCCGAGATTTACGTGGAAGCTGCCATCCCGCTGCTCGCCGACGTTCCGGGTGTACACTCTCTGGACCTGGATCTGGGCTATCGCTATGCAGACTATTCAACTGCTGGCGGCGTTAGCTCCTACAAGAGCGAGCTGAAGTTCCGCCCAATCGAAGCGCTGATGCTTCGCGGTACCATGCAGCGTGCGGTTCGCGCTCCCAACATTTCTGAGCTGTTCACGCCTCAGCAGACCAACTTCCCCAGCATCCAAGGTCTGGGCGATCCATGCTCTGTGAACAATGCAGAATTCCGTGGTAGCGATGCACCGAACTCCGGTCAAGTTGAACAGCTCTGTGTTGATCAGGGTATTGCAGCCGGCGCGATGGATGTATACCAGTACACCAACTCCCAGGTTCAAGGCCTGAACGGTGGTAACCCAGACCTCAAAGAGGAAACTGCGGACACCTTCTCCTTCGGTATGGTATTCACCTCGCCGCTGGACGGCCCATACTCAGACATGCAGCTGTCTATTGACCTGTTCAACATTGAGATTGAAGACGCGATTTCCCAAATCTCCGCTTCCACCTCAATTGAGCGTTGTTTCTCTGCCGAGTACAACCCCACTTTCAGCAACGACAATTTCTTCTGTAGCCAGTTCTCCCGTAACTCTTCTGGCGAAATTGTGAATGCTCTCGAGGTTTCCCAAAACCTGGGTGGTATCGCAACTCGCGGTGTCGACATTCAATACGACTGGCGCATCGACGCAGGTCCGGGTAGCCTGAATCTGAACTGGATGGCAACTTACACGCACTCCTACAAAATTCAGGAACTGCCGGGAGACTCCTTCGTAGAGTACGCTGGTACCGCAGGTTACTCCATCGCTTCCAGCTTCCCTGAGTGGAAGTGGAACATGGGCGTGCGTTACGACATTAACGATATTTCCGTTGGTGCTCGCTGGCGTTACATTGACTCCATGCAGGACTTTGGTGTTGAGGACTTCAGCATTCCTGACATGCACTACTATGACCTGAATGCTTCTTACGCATTTAGCGATGGTGCAATGGAAGGTTTGTCTGTTCGCGCGGGTATCCTGAATGCGACCGATGAAACTCCGCATATTTACCCCTCTTACGTTCAGTCAAACACTGATCCGTCCCAGTATGATGTACTGGGTCGCCAGTACTTCCTGGCCCTGAACTATCAATTCTGATTGTTCAGGTAGCGTAAGAAAGAAAAGCGGCGGGTAATCCCCGCCGCTTTTTTATCAGTTGCACCCCCATTTTTTAATTCAGAGCGCATTAATTCCACCGTGGGCTTAACCTCCACACACCTGCATACCCTGATAAATCAGCGGGGTAACATTTCCGCCTTCCTGGCTATTTATTCATCTATCAGTAGAGCAACCTTGGTTCTTATATGGAAAGGCAAATTGATTTTCTCCCACGCCTATCCATCAACATGATTCGACAACTTTCAATTTGATTTCGAACTTACCCGAATCACTCTTCATACTAGTACCGCTAATATCTCTTTCCAGAGTGCCGCTCAAATAGCATTCCCTGTCACTTTTCTATGCCAGGCGCCAATACCGACATTAGGTATTTCTGACAGCTTATATAAAAACCGCCCCTTAGTCACAAAAGCACAAAAGTTAACTAAATGTATCTTTATTGGCATAAAAATCATTAAAACTAAAAAAAAAGAAATAATAATCCAAAAATTTTGAGGTTTGCGTCCAGACACTCGTTATTGGTTTGTTGGGCAGGGAGGTAGCCGTTGGGGCGGTTACCTTGAAGCAAATAAGAATAATTCATCGCTAAACCAATAACCGAGAGGATTTCTAGTGAAAAAGAACCTTTTATCCACAGCCATAGCTGCTGCGATTATCGTTCCCGCTTTGCCTGCTTTTGCGCAGGAAGATGCAGCCACAGTGGAAGAAGTTGTTGTTACCGGTTCGCGTCTGAGAACCAGTCAAACTCAGACCGCGGTCAGTCCGGTGACAGAAATCGATGCAGAGGACTTCACCCTTAACGGCGCCACTACAGTTGAAGATCTGGTCAACCAGTATCCGCAACTGGATATGAATTTTGATAATGTCTCAAACAACCCTTCTACCGGTTACGCCACCGCATCACTGCGTGGCCTCGGCGCTTCACGTACCCTGTCACTGGTGAATGGCCGACGCCTGCCAGGCGGCTATTTTGAAACTACTGACCTCTCCATCGTTCCCGCCGCCGCACTCAAACGCGCTGACGTATTGTCCGGTGGTGCATCCACGGTTTACGGTGCCGATGCCGTGGCCGGCGTGGTCAACTTTGTGCTGAACGACGAATTCGAAGGCACCAGCGTGAATGTCGGCTGGCAGGGCTTCCAGCACGACAACGACAACCTGTACATGCAGAACCTGATGGACGAAGCCGGGTATGATTACCCTACCGGCAGTGACATCGGTGGCGAAAGCTACAATCTCGATGTCATGTTTGGCACCGCATTTGCTGAAGGCAGAGGCCACGTCGTCGGTTGGACAACGTACCGCGAGAATGAAGCCCTGTTTCAGGGTGAGCGCGACTACTCCTCCTGCGCTTTGGGTCACAACGCAGCCGGGGAGTTCTGCGGCGGCTCGGGCACCGCGGATCCGGCCAACTTCTCCCTCGGCGCCGCCGACAGCTGGACTGACGCAGAAGCCTTAGCCTGGGCCGACAACGACGACAACGTCTGGTACAACTCCGATGGCAACGGCGGCTTCACACCAGGCACCAACCTGTACAATTACGCGCCGATCAACTACTACCAGCGCCCGGATGAGCGCTACACCGCCGGCGGTATGGTCAAGTTCGAAGTGAACGAGCACTTCACTCCGTATGCGGAAGCCATGTACCTACAGCGCACCAGCAGCGTGCAGATTGCAGAATCCGGCACCTTCGGCCTCGGCCTGGAGTTTGACTGTGACGACCCGATCATCGGTACCCTGTGTGAAGACACTGGAATCACGGCAGCGGGACACGACGACGTCACTGTCAGCCTGTGGAAACGTAACACAGAGGGTGGCCCGCGTTTCACAGAAAGAGAAACAACAACCTACCGCCTGACATTCGGCGGCAAGGGCGCCATCAACGACAGCTGGGAGTATGACGCCTCTTTCACCTATGGTGAAAGCAATGCCGACAGTAAAGGGACCAACGACTTCCTGTTCTCCCGTATCGAAGACGCCGTCAGGGGCTGCCCCGCAGGCTCCTTTGAAGGCTGCCTTCCCTACGATATCTGGAACGACAACATTACCTCAGAAGCCGCCAGCGCCATGGCCGGCGTCAGCAGCCAGAGCGTAGAAACCTCCAACACCACCCTTAACGCCTTCGCCTCTGGCGACCTCGGTTTCGGTCTTCCTTCCGCCAAGGGTGAAACCATTGGTGTGGTAGCCGGTTTCGAATACCGGGAAGATACCTTCGTACGTGTTTCCGATGAAAACTCGCTGGCGGGGAACTTCGCCGGTTCCGGCGGCGCGGACACCAACCTGGACGAAAGCATCGATGTGACCGAGGTATTCTTTGAGGCCTCCATTCCCTTCATCGTGAATGAAGGCGTGCTGGACAGCTTCGGCGCCGAACTGGGTTACCGCTACTCCGACTACAGCACCTCCGGCGGTGTCAGCACTTATAAAGTCGGCCTGGCTGCGCAGTTTGCCGAAAATTATCGAGTTCGCGGCGGCTGGAACCGCGCAATTCGCGCACCGGGGCTGAACGACCTGTACGAACCGTCCTACATGGCACTGTGGAGTGGCAGCGACCCCTGCGCGGGAGCGGATCCTGAGTTCACTGAAGCGCAATGTGCCCTTACCGGCGTACCCGGGGCACTGTACGGCAGTGTTCCAGAGAACCCCGCTGGCCAGTACAACCAGTACACCGGTGGTAACGCAGAACTGGTTCCGGAAGAAGCCAATACCTACACCCTCGGCTTGGCTGCCACACCAACCGAAAACCTGGAGCTGGCCGTCGACTATTTCAATATCGAAATTGAAGATGCAATCTCCACTATCGGTGCTTCCACCAAGCTCACCGCCTGCGCCGAGAACGGAATCTTCTGTAACGACATCCAGCGTCTGCCCAACGGCGCCTTGTGGCAGGGACAAACAGTCGACAACGCCGGTCTGGTGTTCAACCAAATCGGTAACAACGGCATTCTCCAACGGGAAGGGTTCGACCTGAGCGGTAGCTATATCTTCGGTCTGGCCGATGGCGAAGTGAAAACTTCCATCGTCAGCACTTACATGCTGAAGCACTACAACGAGCCGATCCCGGGCGACAGCGAATCCGCGTATGACTGTGCCGGCGAGATCAATGTCGCCTGTCCTATGGCTACGCCGGAATGGCGCCATGTTGTCAGCAGCCGCTACAGCGCCGACAACTGGAGCGTAGGTATGCGCTGGCGCCTTATCGGTGCAAGTGACTTTGTGCACCAGCTCACTGGCGAACCACTGGGCCGAACGACTGACCCCTTCCTGTCCAGTGGCGGCCGCGGTGTGGAAGCCTACAGCTACGTAGACCTCTCCGCAGCCATCGAGCTGGGCCTCGGTACCTTGACCATGGGTGTCAACAACGTCTGGGACAAGGAGCCGCCACTGGTTAGCAGGAACTTGACGCACAACGGCAACGCCCTGCAAGGTTACGACCAGTCTGGTCGCTACCTGTTCACCAGCTTTACCGCCAACTTCTGATTATCTGAATAATAAGATAACCATTCCATTGAGCGGCGGGCCAAAAGCCCGTCGCTTTTTTATTCTGCTCAGCAAGTACTTTGTTTCCATTCTTGTCGCAAAATATTAAATACGGAATTTCAACTGCCCTGAGCCGCAGGCTGCATATCAAATGCAACTGTCAAACGCGGCAATTTGTCAGTAAATGGTACAGTGCCATGCCATACAAAAGAGGGGAAAAGTGCCAGATGCCCGGGTACTGGCTTTATCACCCGACGCGGAGGTAATTCGAGACCCAAGGATTCCAACGGAGCGCCAAACTGTATCCAGCCAGCATGATTTTCATTTCCCACACACAGAGCCTCAGGTAACGACACATAAAAAGCAGAGCTCATCCAACCCTGGTTGTGAATATGATTGGAGTGACGACCTGCGGAAGCGAGCTGTACGGACCACGAGCCGACTTGACGCACGCTGTTCAGGTTGCGCGACAAAAAAGGATGCTTTTCATCTTGTGGCAGTGTAGCCAGCCATTTATCCACGGCTGACTTTAACGCGAGCCACAATTCATCGAGCACAGGGTCATTGCGGCCAAATAATCGGCCGGCCGTCTGAGATCCTCCACGCACGCTCTGGTTGACAGGTTCTCCCGATACAGAGTGCATCAATTCCAGTTTTTTCTGAAGCGCACCGAACCTGCCGTCGCAGTCTGAACAGACTGATGGAGGCAATATCTCGGTGTAGCCAATCAAGTTTTCGTAGTCGAACAGCCAATATTCTCGCGCATCATTTTGCAGTCGCCAGATCAGTCCGAGATTAGCCCATGATTCCTGGTTTCCAGGCGCCAGTTCCACCGCACGGCTGGCACAGTCACTTGCCAGATCAATATCCTTCCGGCGAAATGCATGCCTTGTATAGGCGTTGAGGAACTCGGTGTTACGGTTCCATTTCGGCGCTATACCAGCATACAGGCGGGATGCCTGATCGACCTCCCCGGTCTTCTCAAGCGCCTCAGCAAAATACCAGGCAAGCACCGGGTTATCCGGTTCAAGTCGACGCAGCGGATATACGACCGCGAGTACTTCTTCTGCACGATTGACGGACAACAACATACGCGCAAACCGCATGTGCAACCCGGTATTTCCCGGCTGCTGCTCTACCGCGAGCCGGAACTTGTCAAAAGGATCTTCCTCTGGAGAAAGACGCCTGCGGTTTTCCCACAAAATATTCGCCAGTGTTTCCTGGCCAGCAACAAAATCGGGATGTTCATTTACCAGTTTGCGGGCTCCGTTGAGCGCTGCGTCCAGCCTACCTGCATCCTGCAAGGTACCATTGACCGCATTCCTAAGTGCCAGAGTATCCATCCCCAGAAGCTTGGCTTTTTCAAATGCGGATAATGCACCCTCAATATCCCCCCCGAGACGCAGGGCCATCCCGAGCTCTGCCCACGCGAAAGCCGGCTCCGGTGCTATTGTTACCGCCCGACGCAAGCAATCGATGGAAGCGTCAAACTTTTGCCTCGATCGGAACAGTTTCCCCTGTTTAATCAGGAATGTGGCGAAATTTTTCCGAACCGTCGCGTTTCCGGGCACCAGTGACAGTGCACGCTCGAATGCGAAACGTGCCTCTTCGGGAAAGCCCCGCTCCCCCAGACACATTCCCAACAGCTGTTGAGTATCTGCCGCACCTGGCAACTCCCTTGCCAGGGTATGTGCGATATCAAAGGCCGCTTCCAATTTTCCGGCCATCAGAAGTTGCATTGCCGCTTGATAGCGACTTGCCTGTACCTGTGAAAGTACTTGATTCACGCTCTTGACTCCTCTCTGGATTCCCGGGACTCATAAATCAGGCCTTTCGCGATACCTCCTCGGCCAAGGTAGAATGCGCCGCTCCTATGCTACTGCTGATATAACAAGCAGCGTGTTTTTAAAAACGCAGGGAATCCGGACATTACTTACAGGCAATCTATGTGCCAGCCAATTTGTCCCCGCTTGATGTGACTCCCAAGGACACCAACGTTCCCCTGCGCACAGGCGCTACACTCTCGCTTGGGACATTTGTCAGCCATTCTGCAACTACACTTCCGGACTTTTGAGATCAAATGGACACACTGACCGCTTTCCTGACCTTACTCTTCGTCATGGACCCACTGGGTAACATCCCGGTGTTCCTTGCCGCACTGAAAAACGTGCCCCCGAAACGCCAGCTTTACGTGATTATGCGGGAACTGATCTTTGCGCTGATCGTACTGCTTGTCTTCCTGTATGGCGGCCGCTTTGTGTTGGCCTGGCTGGGATTGTCACAGGAGGCGATTCGAATTGCTGGGGCAATCATCCTGTTTTTGATCGCGATTCGCATGGTGTTCCCGGTTGAGGGGGGAATCATGGGTGAGCGATTAGAGGGTGAGCCATTTTTCGTTCCCCTGGCAGTACCGCTGGTCGCGGGCCCATCTACCATGGCGATCTTGATGCTGATGACGAACAGCGAAGGAGAGCAGTTGTGGAATTGGACCTTGGCGCTATTGGGAGCCTGGGGGGTTTCCGCGGTCATTCTGCTGGCTTCATCGCCACTGGCGCGCCTACTGGGTAACCGCGGGCTGATTGCTGTCGAACGACTGATGGGAATGGTACTCGTAATGCTCGCCGTTCAACTTTTCCTTGATGGCATCAAGCAAAGCCTGGCCTGACCCTTATTGAAATCACTTTAGGATTCGTGGGGCTGAAACGGGGCCCCACGAGCCAACCTGACTACCCTCAGCGATTTGACTTCATTTAATCGCACAAATCTTACTCTTCCGCTGCCAGGATGATGTCTGGTACGAGTGCGCCTCCCTGCTCGGACATCAATTCGTTCAGATTTCAACCAATGCGACGAATTACGGATAATTTGTCACTTTAGTTACACCCATCCTAATTTTTTATTAAAAACAACAATAATTTAATATTTCGAGGTACTTTTAACGTGTTATCGACCGGCAGGGAGAATGTTTTTCAGACAGACTGTATGAAATTCGGACTTCCAAGATTGGAAACCATGAGTGAACGAATGTCAGTTAAGTTCCATTAAATATTTTGATCCTTTAAAGTCACGCCGCACTTAAATTACAACAAACAGATAAACGAGCATTAAGTGCCCTAAGTACAAAAAGGATGCATTATGATCAAGTCCAAGTTGAGTATCGCAATCGCAGCGTTCAGCGCCGCAGCGGCTACCGGTGTTTCCGCACAAGAAGCGGTACCAGGCCCAACCGTTGAAGAAGTCATCGTTACCGGTTCCCGTATCGCACGTGATCCGCTGTCCACTACTGGCCCAATCACCATCGTTGATTCCGAGGCAATCAGCCGCTCCGGTGTTGGTACTATCGACGAGCTGCTGAACCAGCTGCCGTCCATGGGTACTACCGGCATCAACGCCAACGATAACAATGGCGGTCAGGGTCTGGCATTCGTCGACCTGCGTAACCTGGGCTCCGCCCGTACCTTGGTGCTGGTAAACGGCCGTCGCTTTGTATCTTCTGCATCAGGCGTAAGCTCCGCGGTAGATATGAACAATATTCCGGTCGATATGATCGATCGAATTGAAGTTCTCACCGATGGCGCGTCTGCTGTATACGGCTCCGACGCGGTTGCCGGCGTTATCAACGTGGTCATGAAAGACTCCTTTGAAGGTGTTCGTATCAACGCCCGTACCGGTGTAACCACCGAAGGCGGCGGCGAGAATGGCGAAATCGCTTTCACTTTTGGTAGCGAAGGTGAGCGCGGCAGCTTCGTTGCCAATATCAGCCACAGCCAGCGCGATGAAATCACCTACAACGATCGCGATTGGGCTGGTCTCACCAGTTCCATGTCTCCGAACGGCAATATCCTGACTAATTACGGTAACTTCAGCATTCAGGATGATGGCGTAACACTGGGCGACTATGCCGGTTACGATATCGGCCAGCACATGTGGCTGTCCGGCTCTATGGAGCGCACCTCCATCACGGCGTCTGGCAAATACTCCATTACCGATAGCGTAGAAGCCTTCGGTGAAGCGAGCTTCACCACCAAGACGACCAACCAGCAGCTGGCAGCTCAGCCGATGTACGCTGGTAACGGCTTCAATCTGGACGCAGAAAAACACCTGCCGGCAGAAATTCAAGCACAGCTGCAGACTGCATGGCAGGAGGCTTACGATAAGTGGGTCGAAAATGGCAGCAACCCAGACGATAAAGATTACCCTTACCCGGGTGATACCTGGGCTTACGGTATCGGCGAAGATGGCGTTGACGGGTTCACCGATCTGCGTATCCGCCCGGTAGCCGGCGGCACTCGTGACTCCGAACAGCAAACTGATACCTACCGACTGCTCGGCGGCCTGCGCGGCGACCTGGCTAACGGTTGGAGCTGGGATGCGTTCGCTAGTTACGGTAAAAACAAGGGCGAAAACGTTACTGCAAACTCCTACAACAAAACTAAGTTGAATGAGATTTTCAGTGGCGAAGCTGGCCTGGATTATGACTTTGCCGGTGGCATGAGCCCGGAAATCATCCAGTACTTCAGCTACGACGACCGCGAAGACAATGAGTACGAACTGCTCAACCTCGGCGCGACACTGTCCGGTGATATCACAGCGGTACAGTTCCAGGGCGGCGAACTCGGCTTCGCAGCTGGCGTTGAATACCGTGAAGAATCCGGTGAGTTCAACCCTTCCCCGGAAACTCAAAGCGGTGCAACCTTCGGTAACCAGCAAGATGCTACCGGCGGCGAATACGACGTTGCAGAAGTGTTTGCAGAATTCAACCTGCCGATTCTGTCAGGTGTGAAAGGTGCAGAAGAGCTGACTGCTGACCTGGCTGTACGCTATTCCGACTTCAGTACTTTCGGCGGCGAAAGCACTGGCAAGTTCGGTATGGTTTACGCGCCGATCGAAGATCTGCGTTTCCGGACCAGCCTCTCTACTTCTTTCCGCGCACCGGGCATCTATGAGCTTTACAGCGGTTCAGCCCAGAGCTACGAAACCCTGACCGACCCCTGCAGCACCGGTACCAGCAACCCGTCAGGCAGAGGCGACAACTGTAGCGAAGTCAGCGCTGCTTTCGAACAGGCAGGTAACCAGATCCCGACCAATATCGGCGGTAACCAGGACCTGAAACCGGAAGAAGCGGAAACCTTTACCTTTGGTGTGGTCTGGACTCCGAGCTTCGTAGACGACATGTCCATCACCCTGGACTACTACGACATTAAAGTAGAGAACGCGATCACCTCACCGGATCTGCAGCGTATTCTGGATGACTGCTACCGCGACGGCAGCGCGACGGCCTGTTCTTTCGTATCCCGTGGTAACAGCGGCCAGATCGAAAGACTGGAAGGCGCGAAGATGAACATCGGTCAGATCGACACTCGCGGTGTGGACATCGATATCACTCAGAACTACTACTTCGACGCCGGCCGTCTGGCTCTGCGTGCTCAGGCAACTCGTATGCTCGAGTACACCGAATACAACGAACAGACCGACACCGAATCCGACTACCTCGGCGAGATCGGTATCACTGGCGGTATGTACGTGGACTGGCGCGGTCTGGCGAGCGCCATGTGGTACGGAAATGACTGGGAAGTTGGTGTTGAAGCTCAGTACTTCGACGGCGGCGTAAGCTCCTCACCGTACTCTGTCGACATCGACAGCATGACCTACCTGAACCTGCGCGGTGGCTGGGATGTAAACAGCTCCCTGCGTCTGTCCGCTGGTCTGGACAACGTAACCAATGAGGAGCCGCAAGACACCTCCGGTTACGGTGACTGGAACAGCTTCTACGACTTCCAGGGTCGTTACGTTTGGGCTGGAGCTTCCTACCAGTTCTAAGTTGATTCGCAATCAACAGATGAAAGGGGGCCTTATGGCCCCCTTTTTTTGTGGATAAGTCCAGAATTACTTTCAATCAACAAGGCCAAGTGGGTCTATCCAGGTACACAACTCGAGTTGCATGGCACTCTGGTGGGTTTTCTAGCCATTTGTGACCGTTTCCACCTGCATACAGCAGAATTTTGCGGGGTTTTCATCGCTTTTCCCCCCATTTCATCTCTGCAAATGCCACATTTACCACTATTCCTGTCGTAAGGTGCAGCCTTTGGCAGGTTCATAGCCTGTTTCACCTGTAACCATTCGCCTGATTTAATGTCCGCTGTTAAACTCGGGTACGTTTTACTTATTAAAGCTATAACAACTGGAACCACTGATATGTCGTCAAATACGCATCAGAATAGTGCCGGCTTTTTCGGCCATCCAAAGGGGCTCTCTACCCTCTTCTTTACGGAAATGTGGGAGCGCATGAGTTACTACGGTATGCGCGCCCTACTGGTCCTCTTCATGACTGCAAGCCTGCAGCAGGAAGGGCTGGCGTTTACTGTTGCCGCGTCAACCGCCATCTACGGCCTCTACACTGGTGCGGTCTACTTCCTCGGCCTGCCCGGTGGCTGGATTGCCGACCGACTGTTAGGCGGGCAGAAGACCGTGTGGTACGGCGGCATCATCATTATGTGCGGCCATATCGTGCTGGCCATTCCGAGCGACAGCACGTTCTTTGTCGGCCTGATGCTGGTTGCGTCTGGCACCGGCCTGCTGAAGCCGAATATCAGCGCCCTTGTGGGTCACCTGTACGCTTCCGACGATGTCCGTCGTGACAGTGGCTATGCCCTCTACTACATGGGCATCAACATCGGCTCAGTACTCGGTTATTTCATCTGCGGTTACTTTGGTGAAAATATTGGCTGGCACTGGGGCTTCGGCGCCGCCGCCGTTGGTATGGCCGTGGGCCTGATCCAGTACCGCCTGACTCTGGCAAACCTGGGCGATGCCAGCCTCAACCCAGAAAACCCCCTTTCACCACAGGGCGCCAAACGTGCCTGGCAGGTGATTGGCGCAACCGTTGTCTTGGTTGCCATCGTGGCCGCCCTGGCTCTGAGCGGTAAAATCACCATCAACCCGGTGACCATTGCCCAGTACGTAGCGATTGTCTTTACCCTGACCTTCTTTGCCTACTACGGCTTTATCTACTTCACTGGAAACCTGACCGGCGTAGAAAAGAAACGCATGTGGGCTCTGTTCCTCGTGTGTCTGGCTTCAGCCTGTTTCTGGTCTGGTTTCGAGCAGGCGGGCTCTTCCCTGAACCTGTTCGGCCGTGACTACACCGAGCGCCTGATTGGCAGCTTCGAGATGCCCGCGTCCTGGTTCCAGAGCGCCAACGCCCTGTTCATCATCATCCTGTCCCCCTTCTTCGCTGCTCTTTGGATCAATCTTGCCAAGCGCATGATCACTCCCTCCTACAGCATGAAGTGTGCGATTGGCCTGATCATCATGGCGAGCGGCTTTATCGTGATGTTCTTCGCTGCCCAGTACGCTGCGCAGGGCCTGAAAGTGGCGCCTTACTGGCTGATCACCACCTACTTCCTGCACACTGTCGGCGAGCTTTGCCTGAGCCCGGTGGCCCTGAGTGCGGTGAGCAAGCTTTCTCCGCGCCGTTTTGCCGGCCAGATGATGGGCGTGTTTGTACTTACTTACTCCATTGGCAACATCATTTCCGGCCTGCTGGCGGGTAACTTCGACCCGGAGAATATCCAGGAACTGCCGAACCTTTACCTGCAGATCAGCCTCTTCAGCATCGGTATCGGTATCGTCCTGGTTCTGATTGGTATGAAATCCAAGATCTGGGAACAAGGCGCGGAAGACGATCATATCGAACCGGTTGAACCGGCCGAGGCGCCAGCCAAGACCGTTTAATCCGAGTATTTCTCCGATATGAAAAAGCCGCTGCGGGAGACCGTAGTGGCTTTTTTCGTTGTGAGGCGGCGGAGAACCTGTAGGAGCCTGCTTGCAGGCGAATCTCGCTGCAAGCATGATCGCCTGCAAGCAGGCTCCTACAAGCGCGGTTCAGCCGGTCAATATGGAATAGTTCTGCCAGATAAATCGCAAGCCGATCAAAAGTAGTAGTCCGGCAAAACAGTTCTTGAGCAGTTGCGGCGACAGTCTGTGGGCCAGTAGCGCCCCAAAACGGGCAAACAAGGCACTGGTCAGTACTATGCCCACAAAGGCCGGCCAGTAGATATAACCACTGCTCCATGCCGGCAGCTGAATGTTTCCCCAGCCCTGCACAGCGAAGCTCATAGCCCCCGCAACCGCAATGGGCAATCCACAGGCGGCGGATGTAGCCACCGCCCGCTGCATCACCACGTGGCAACGAGACAGGAAAGGTACCGTCAGTGAGCCCCCACCAATCCCGAAGATGGCCGACGCCCAGCCGATAAGCCCGCCAGCCAGGGACAGCCCCACCTTGCCAGGTACGCGACTGCCATCTGTGGATAACTCCACTTTACGCAGGCCGTCCAGCCACATTTTCAGTGCAATCCCGACCGCAAAAAAGCCAATCAGTAACTGTAACCAGGCACCGCTCAACCAGTCTGCGGTCATACCACCAAGCCAGGAACCGACAAGAATTCCCGGAGCCATGGCCGCGAAGATTTTCCAGTCCACTGCGCGTTTGCCGTGATGGGTACGAATAGAGCTGATGGAGGTAATGATGATCGTGGCCAATGAGGTTCCCACCGCCATGTGGGTGAGAATTTCCGGTGCGATCCCCTGAGCGGTAAATACCAGTACCAGTGCCGGTACAATGATCAGACCACCGCCAACACCGAACAGGCCCGCGATCGTTCCGGCACCAATACCGACAAGGAGGTAAATCAGTAAGACTTCCATTATTGTTCCCGCTCTTTTACTTCCGCCAAATTCAAGACAAAAAAAACGGTGGCCTATAGCCACCGTTCTTCACCGCCTGCAAGCAGGCTGGTTCAACCTGGAGGATTACTCCTCGCCGGTAGCCTCATCCGCTTCCGCCGCTGCGTCTGCGTTGGCTTCCTTGATGGACAGCTTGATACGGCCGCGCTGATCCACGTCCAGTACCTTCACTTTAACCATCTGGCCTTCGCTCAGGTAGTCGGAAACCGCGTTTACACGCTCTTCCGCGATCTGGGAGATGTGTACCAGACCGTCTTTACCCGGCAGGAAGTTTACGAACGCACCGAAGTCCACGATACGAACCACTTTACCTTCGTAGATCGCGCCGATCTCTGCTTCCGCAGTGATCTCTTCGATACGGGTAACTGCAGCTTCCAGGCTCTCACCGTCTTCGCCGAATACTTTTACAGTACCGTCGTCTTCGATATCGATGGAAGCGCCAGTCTCTTCGGTAATGGAGCGAATGGTTGCACCACCCTTGCCGATCACGTCGCGGATCTTGTCCGGATGGATCTTCAGGGTCGCGTAGCGCGGTGCATTCTCGTTTACAACTTCACGGGAAGCGCCGATCACCTTGTTCATTTCCGCCAGGATGTGCAGACGTGCGTGCAGCGCCTGTTCCAGAGCGGTTTCCATGATCTCTTCGGTGATACCTTCGATCTTGATGTCCATCTGCAGCGCGGTCACACCAGAAGCGGTACCGGCTACTTTGAAGTCCATATCGCCCAGGTGGTCTTCGTCACCCAGGATGTCGGTCAGAACCGCGAAGCCGTCGTCTTCTTTCACCAGGCCCATGGCGATACCGGCAACCGGTGCTTTCAGCGGTACACCCGCATCCATCAGCGCCAGGCTGGAACCACATACGGAAGCCATGGAGCTGGAACCGTTGGATTCGGTGATCTCGGAGACCACACGCAGGGTGTACGGGAACTCTTCCGGGTTCGGCAGTACGGCAGCGATACCGCGGCGGGCCAGACGGCCGTGGCCGATTTCGCGACGACCGGTAGCACCTACACGGCCCGCTTCACCTACAGAATAGGGAGGGAAGTTGTAGTGCAGCATAAAGTAGTCTTTACGCTCGCCTTCCAGCGCGTCGATGATCTGTGCATCGCGGGTTGCGCCCAGAGTGGAAACAACCAGAGCCTGGGTTTCACCGCGGGTGAACAGCGCAGAACCGTGACCTTTCGGCAGTACGCCAACTTCTACACTGATCGGGCGTACGGTCTTGGTGTCACGGCCGTCGATACGGGGCTCACCGCGAACCACAGCGCCGCGTACAGTTTTCTTCTCCAGCTTGCCGAAGTAGCTTTTTACAGTGCCTTCGTCCAGCTCTTCAGTAGCCAGGGCTTCCGCGGCTTCGCTGCGCAGTTCGCCCAGACGGGCGGTGCGCTGCTGCTTGTCGGTGATTTTGTAAGCTTCGGCAACTTTCTCGCCAAACTGTGCTTCCAGAGCAGACTTCAGCTCCTCGTTCACCGCTTCTGGCTGCCAGTCCCAGGTGGGCTTGCCCGCTTCGGCTTTCAGTTCTTCACAGACTTTAACAACCGACTGCATTTCCTGGTGGGCAAACAGCACCGCGCCCAGCATGATGTCTTCCGGCAGCTCGGCTGCTTCGGATTCAACCATCAGTACTGCGTCTTTGGTACCGGCTACAACCATGTCCAGCTCGGACTCTTTGAGTGCCGCGTAACCCGGGTTCAGGATATAGCCATCTTTCTCGGTGTAACCCACGCGTGCCGCGCCAATCGGGCCGCCGAAGGGGATGCCAGATACGGACAGTGCCGCAGAAGTACCGATCATGCCTGCGATATCCGGATCAACGTCTTTCTCTGCAGACAGTACGGTGATCATTACCTGGACTTCGTTCATGAAGCCATTGGGGAACAGCGGGCGGATCGGACGGTCGATCAGGCGGGAAGTCAGGGTTTCTTTCTCTGACGGGCGGCCTTCACGCTTGAAAAAACCACCGGGAATCTTGCCGGCCGCATAGGCCTTCTCTTGATAGTGCACGGACAGCGGAAAGAAGCTCTGATCAGGCTTCGCTTCCTTGGCACCGACAACGGTACACAACACCACGGTTTCGCCCATGGTGACCAGCGCTGCGCCGGTAGCCTGGCGCGCGATACGGCCGGTCTCGATGGTGACCTGCTGATTTCCGTACTGGAATGTTTTGGTTACTGGATTCACTAGTATCTTTCCTGTTTCCTTACGGCTGCTGGCCCATTCCAACAGCCCCTACAATGTTCGCCTGCAAGCAGGCTCCTACAGCTTACTAATTCACGTCGTAGGAGCCTGCTTGCAGGCGATTTTGCCGAGCTGAAGCCTTCGGTGGCTATATAGCCAGCTCAGCGCTCCCAGGGGGAAAACTTCTTGCCCCTGAAAATTCTGAATCTAGATAGAAGAATGCCCGCCAGATGGCGGGCATTCTCAGGGTCTTAGCGACGCAGGCCGAGCTTGGCGATCAGCTGTGCGTAACGGCTCAGATCCTTACGCTTCAGGTAGTCCAGCAGCTTACGACGCTGGTTTACCATGCGGATCAAACCACGACGGGAGTGGTGGTCTTGCTTGTGAGAAGCAAAGTGACCCTGAAGCTTGTTGATGTTGGCAGTCAGCAGGGCTACCTGAACTTCCGGAGAACCGGTATCACCTTCAGACTGGCCGTGCTCTTTCAGGATGGCTGCTTTTTCGTTTGCAGACAGTGCCATAACGAATTACCTCGTTCGTAACATGCTTTAAAGATTCGGCTGGCCCGTGCATGTTTACAGACCAGCTACTCGTTGTTTGCGGGTAACCCCGCGTTTGTAGCTCTTTCCGTCATACCCGCGTATGCCGGTATCCAGTTGGATTCCGTACCGGATCGAATCCGGCATGACAAAAACGTCCGGAATGACGTAAAAAAGAACAACTACTTAACCAACCGGCGGGGGGCGACCCGCCCGTCATCAGTAATTTCTCCAACGCCCAGAAATTCACCACTTTCCAGGAAGAGGCGCACCATATCACCTTCATCGCCCAAGCGATAGACCTGCAGATCCATAACGGGCTGCCCCTGACGCAGATAGTAACCGGTGTCATCATTGAGGATCATTTTCGGCAACCCGGACGCCGGAGAGTCCATTGGCAGCAGGTGGTGATCCAGCACTTCCGCCCGGTCTTCGCCGCGTTCTTCGGTCAATTCTTCCAGGGTAATGGCGTCCGCTTCCTCGTAGGGGCCAGCGGCACTACGGTGCAATTTTTCCACAAAGGCGCCGACACCCAGCGCTTTACCGAGATCTTCGGCAAGACTGCGCACATAGGTGCCTTTGGAACAATGCACTTCAATTTCTGCACGCGGGTTGGTGCCCGGTACAAAATTAAGGAGTTCGTAAGAATAGATTTCCACTTTCCGCGGCTCACGCTCTACTTCAATACCCTGGCGAGCCAACTTATACAGAGGCTGACCTTTGTGCTTGAGTGCCGAATACATGGAAGGCACCTGGCTGATGGTGCCACGAAATGCCGCCATGGCGTCACGCACTTGCTGCTCAGTAATGCCGGAAGCATCGCTGGTGGCGATGACATTGCCGTCCGCATCACCGCTCTCGGTGGTCATACCCAGGCAGAACGTACTGCGATAGCGCTTGTCGGCATCCAGCAGGTATTGGGAAAACTTTGTCGCCTCGCCGAAACAGATCGGCAACACGCCGGTAGCCAGCGGATCCAGCGCACCCGTGTGACCAGCGCGATTGGCGAAAAAGAGGCGTTTGGCTTTTTGCAGGGCATCATTGGCAGAGATCCCGGTGGGCTTGTTCAGCAACAGCACACCATCGACCTGCCGGCCCCATTTTGGTCTGCGGCCCATCAGTCGTCTTTGTCTTCGCTTTGGTCGTCGCTGTCGTGGGATTTGCTTTGATCCGCTTTTACTGCCTTGTCGATCAGCGCCGAGAGGTGCTGGCCGCGCACGGAAGTTTCGTCATAGCGGAACTGCAGTCGGGGAATGGTGCGGATCTGGATTTCCTTGGCGAGCTGGGTACGCAGGAAACCTGCGGCCTTGTTCAGCGCAGCCATGGAAATATCGATCTTGCTGCGATCATCTTCGCCAACCAGGGTGACGAAAACCTTGGCAACCGTCAGGTCCCGGCTCACTTCCACATCATTGACGTTGACCATGCCAACACGCGGATCGCGGACTTCGTGCTGGATCAACCGAGCCAGCTCACGACGCATGGCGTCGGCTACCCGGTCTGCACGGTGGAATTCTTTGGCCATTGTTTACCTATTGATAATGGCGGTTCGCCTGCGAGCAGACTCCTACGACGTACTCTGACGTACTCTGTAGGAGTCTGCTTGCAGGCGAACTGGCCCCCGGCCTACGCCGGGGTGACTTAGGATTAAAGCTCGCGAGCTACCTTGACGATATCGTAGACCTCAATCTGGTCTCCCGGCTTGACGTCATTGTAGTCTTTAACGCCGATACCACACTCCATACCGTTGCGGACTTCCTGCACGTCGTCTTTGAAGCGACGCAGGGATTCCAGCTCGCCCTGATAGATCACGACGTTGTCGCGCAGTACACGGATCGGTTTGTTGCGGTACACGGTACCTTCGATGACCATACAGCCCGCGATCGCGCCGAACTTCGGAGAGCGGAACACATCGCGCACCTGGGCAATACCCACGATTTCTTCGCGAACTTCCGGATCCAGCATGCCGGACAGAGCCTGCTTCACTTCGTCCAGCAGGTTGTAGATCACGCTGTAGTAACGGATCTCTACGCTTTCGGTCTCTGCGAGCTTGCGTGCAGCCACGTCGGCACGGGTATTGAAGCCGATGATGATCGCACCGGAAGTCAGCGCCAGGTTCACATCGTTTTCTGCGATACCGCCAACACCGCTGGACACTACATTTACAGAAACTTCTTCGTTGCCGATATCCGCCAGCGAAGCGAGGATTGCCTCGAGAGAACCGCGCACGTCGGCTTTGACCACGACGGGCAGTACTTTCTTCTCGCCGGCTTCCATGTTGGCAAACATGTTTTCCAGCTTGGCCGCCTGCTGGCGCTGCATACGCTCAGTACGCTCTTTGTTTGCACGCTGCTCTGCAACTTCGCGCGCCTTGCGCTCGTCCGCAACAACCAGGAACTCGTCACCAGCATTCGGTGTGGAATCCAGGCCGAGCAGCTCCACCGGAGTGGACGGGCCAGCTTCCTTCACGGATTTGCCCAGTTCGTTGGTCATCGCACGCACACGGCCGTAACTCTGGCCTGCCAGCACGATATCACCGCGCTTGAGCTCACCACTCTGGACCAGCAGCGTGGCAACCACACCGCGGCCTTTTTCAAGGCGGGCTTCGATCACGACTCCACTTGCCGGTACGCCGACTTTCGCTTTCAGCTCCAGCATTTCAGACTGCAGGGAAACGGCTTCCAGCAGGTCGTCGATGCCCTGACCGGTGTGTGCAGAAACCTCGATAAACTGGGTATCACCGCCCCAGTCTTCCGGGATCACATCTTTTGCGGCCAGTTCGTTTTTAACACGATCCGGATCAGCCGCTTCTTTATCGCATTTGTTTATGGCCACAACCAGCGGGACTCCCGCTGCTTTGGCGTGGGCAACCGCTTCTTCAGTCTGCGGCATCACGCCATCATCAGCCGCCACAACCAGAATAACGACGTCGGTAGCCTGCGCGCCACGAGCACGCATAGCGGTAAACGCCGCGTGTCCAGGGGTATCCAGGAAGGCAATTTCGCCCTGGCTGGTTTTAACGCGGTAAGCACCGATGTGCTGGGTAATACCACCAGCTTCACCGGAAGCCACTTTGGTCTTACGGATGTAATCCAGCAGGGAGGTTTTACCGTGGTCAACGTGACCCATTACGGTTACTACCGGTGCACGGGATACCTCTTCGCCTTCGATATCCTGAGACTGCGCGACCAGTTTTTCTTCCAGCTCATTTTCAGAGCGCATTACCACTTTGTGGCCGAGCTCTTCAACGATCAGGGATGCAGTTTCGCGATCCAGGCTCTGGTTGATGGTAACCATTTCGCCCATTTTCATCAGGCGTTTGATCAGTTCGCCGGCCTTGATATTCAACTGCTTGGCAAGATCGCCGACGGTGATCGTCTCGCCCAGTTGCACTTCGTACACTTGCTTTCCTGTCGGCCGTTTAAAGCCGTGTGTGTTCTTGACCTTCACGGCCGCACGGGACAGCGAACGGGTGCTGCGCTTCTCGTCCTCATCGGAATCAAATGCTTCGAGCGCGGCATCGTAGAGTGAGGTCTTACTGGATTTCTTCGGACCGTTCTTACCGCGACGACTGCGACGCTTGCGCGGTTCATCGTCGTCACGTTCGGTCACTACGGCCTCTTCATGCTTGCGGCGCAGGGCGGTCGCAGGCTTGTCGGCCTCAGTAGTGGCTTTCTGCTTGGCAACTTCTGCCTGCTTTTTCTTTTCTTCTTCAACGCGCGCACGCTCAGCTTCTACGCGGGCTTTCTTTTCTTCCAGCTCGGCCGCTTCGCGCTCGTCTTCTTTCTTACGGCGCTCAATAGCGGCGAGGCGCATCGCTTCGATATCGTCAACATAGCTGGAACGAATGGGGGCAGGCTCAGGCTTGGCCTTCTCCTGAACTTTCTCAGGCTCCGGCTTGGCGACTTTCTTCGCCTCTTCCTCAGCTTTAACCGCGGCTTCTGCCTCAGCTTTTGCCTTGGCTTCCGCGTCAGCTTTTGCTTTGGCTTCAGCTTCAGCACGTGCCTTGGCTTCAGCTTCCGCAGCCTGTTGCTCTGCCTGGGCGCGCTCAGCTGCGGCCTTTTCTGCCGCGGCAAGCTCTTCTTCAGCCTGCTTCAGGGCGGTGGTGTCCGGCTCAGCCTGTTCGGCCTGTTCGGCCTCTTCGGCACGCTTGACGTAAGTGCGCTTCTTACGCACTTCCACATTCACGGTCTTACGGCCGGTGCCTGAACCGGTTTTCAACGTGGTTGTGGTTTTACGCTTGAGGGTAATCTTGCGGGGAGCGGCGCTCTCCTCATCCTTGTCGCTGCCGTGGCTGCTTTTCAGGAAGTTGAGCAAGACCTGCTTTTCTTCTGCGGACACTTTTGCATCTGCGGAAGTGTGGGGCAAACCCGCCTCCTGCATCTGCTTGAGCAGACGCTCTTCGGTGGCACCAACCGATTTGGCGAGTTCGCTAACTGTTACTTCGGCCATTCTCTCTCCTAAAAAGTCGCTTAGTAGCGGAGCAGCATCAGTTCATTTTGCTGCTCCGCCCTTCACCTGCACGGCAGGTAATTCGTGGCGCACCAAAGTATTTTGGTGCATTCGATGCCGGACTCTTGCCCGGCACCAGGGCGTCCCGCTTACTGGTCACTGTCGTCGGCGAACCAGGGCTCGCGAGCTTTCATGATCAGTGCGGCTGCACGCTCTTCGTTCATTCCTTCAATATCCAGCAGGTCGTCAACTGCCTGCTCAGCCAGATCTTCCATGGTGGCTACACCACGGCTGGCCAGCTGGAATGCGAGCTGACGCTCCATGCCTTCCATATTCAGCAGGTCTTCCGCCGGCTCAGTTGCATCCAGCTCTTCTTCAGACGCCAGTGCCTGGGTCAGCAGTGCGTCCTTCGCACGGGCACGCAGTTCTTCGGCGATATCTTCGTCGAAGCCTTCAATTGCCAGCATTTCCTCGATGGGCACATAGGCCACTTCCTCGAGGGTGGTGAAACCTTCTTCAACCAGCACACCCGCAACATCTTCATCGATGTCGAGACGCTCCATGAAGGTTTCCATGATGCCGCCGGACTCGGCTTCCTGCTTGGCCTGCCACTCGTCGATACTCATGACGTTGATCTGCCACTGGGTCAGCTCAGACGCCAGGCGTACATTCTGACCGCTGCGGCCAATGGCCATTGCCAGGTTTTCTTCCGCAACCGCTACATCCATAGAGCCGGCATCTTCATCCACCACAATGGACTCGATCTCCGCTGGCGCCATGGCATTGATTACGAATTGCGCAGGATTGTCATCCCACAGCACGATGTCGACACGCTCACCAGACAGCTCGTTAGAAACGGCCTGAACTCGTGCACCGCGCATACCAACACAGGCACCAACCGGGTCGATACGACCGTCGTTGGTGGTTACCGCGATCTTGGCGCGCAGGCCCGGATCGCGCGCTGCGCCGCGAATCTCGATCACCTGCTCGGAAATTTCCGGCACTTCGATGCGGAACAACTCAATCAGCATTTCCGGGCAGGAGCGACTCAGCATCAATTGCGGGCCGCGAGCTTCCGGCTGGATTTCCAGCAGCACCGCACGCACGCGATCACCGAGACGGAAAATTTCGCGGCCGACCAGCTGATCCCTCGGCAAACGCGCTTCGGCGTTGTTGCCCAGGTCTACAGCGATGAAGTCGCGGGTCACCTTCTTGACGGTACCGCTGACCAGCTCACCAACGCGGTCGCGATATTCATCGACGATCTTGGCGCGCTCAGCTTCACGAACCTTCTGCACGATCACCTGCTTGGCGGTCTGCGCAGCGATACGTCCGAACTCAACGTTTTCTACCTGCTCACGGAAAACATCGCCAGCCTTGAGCTCCGGGTCCTTTTCATGGGCTTCTTCAAGCGTGAACTGGGTACCCAGTTCTGCGAGCGTCTCGTCGTCCACGACTTCCCAGCTGCGGAAGGTTTCGTAATCGCCGCTTCTGCGGTCAATGATCACCTCAACCGTGGAATCCTCGTCGTAGCGTTTCTTGGTGGCCGTTGCCAGGGCCGCCTCGATTGCCTGGAAAATAATTTCCCGGTCGACGCCTTTCTCGTTGGAAACCGCTTCGGCTACCAGCAAGATTTCTTTGTTCATGCAGCTGCCTCTTCAAAACGCTACGTGCTGTTTACTCAGTGTTTCAGTGAACTTCCGGATACCGCTGCCGGAAAGCCCTGCAACACTGCCTCTACTAAAACTCAGCCTGACTACACCGGGTTTCACCCCAGATATCAGTCTTCAAACTGGGGAATGATGTTCGCCTTTTCAATACTGTCGATAGGCAACAGATACTCATTCTCGCTGTCTATACGCAGTACCACTTCATCGCCCTCGACGCCGGCAATCAGGCCTCGCCATTTACGCTGGCCATCGAGCGGCATGCGCAGACGCAATTCCACCTGGGCGCCAGTAAAACGACGATAGTGATCCAGCTTATACAACGGCCGGTCCATACCCGGCGAAGAAACTTCCAGGGTGTACTTACTGCTGATGGGGTCTTCGACATCCATCACTGCACTGACCTGACGACTGACTTTCTCACAGTCTTCAACACTGATGCCTCGCTCGGCATCAATAAAGATGCGCAGCATGGCATTGCGGCCATGGGTCTGGTATTCGATACCCCAAAGCTCGCAGTCCAGTGATTCAACCACCGGAGCCAGCAGCTCTTCCAGTATTTCGCGTTTGCTTGCCATATAACCACTTTGGCCCTCGGGCATTGCCGTTTTGTTACCCGGCGTTGCACTGGAGCAGATTCACTGGCGCACTTTAAAAACAAAAAATGGGCAGCGAAGCTAGCCCCACGGTCCGAATGAGAAACCGCGGCGCCGACTCCCGGCCCATTCGGATGGCAACCCCGGAAACCGGCTTGCCGCAGATACGAAAAAGCCCCTAACAGGGGCTTCAACTGCGTGAAGATGACCAGCCGGTCACCTTCACAGAATTTGGTAGCGGGGGCAGGATTTGAACCTACGACCTTCGGGTTATGAGCCCGACGAGCTACCAGGCTGCTCCACCCCGCAACAACATCCTGGGGTTCAACATCCACTCACACCCGAGAGTATAAATGGAAATTTGGTAGCGGGGGCAGGATTTGAACCTACGACCTTCGGGTTATGAGCCCGACGAGCTACCAGGCTGCTCCACCCCGCACCAACAAACCCAGAGACCGAACCTGGTAAGACTTTCGGTCTCTTGCAGTGGGTTGCCCCGACTGCTCAAGAGGCTGCGCATTCTAGGGGGGAGGCCTTGGCGAGTCAAGCCACTTTTGGCATAAATTATCACAAAGGCAGCCCCTGCCCCTGTGAAGCCCCCACGGTCCCTGGCAACGCTTCTTATTATAAGAACGCGGGGCGCTAATGCGCGGGGCTAATTCGCGTCATTTAAACAGTACAAAGATGCACTCCTGCGATTGATAGCAATTCTCATTTTGTTTAACATCACGCCCCAGAATTAAGGCAGTCCACCAAAACCGACGCATCATCCATCAGCGTCCATACCGGCCCGATCTGCCTGCAAGTAACTTCCCTTAAATAAGACAAACTACCTTTTCGAGGAGCCTCGCTGTATGCGCTGCCTGAAAACTTCACTCGCCCTGGCCATCGCGGCCGCCAGCACCGCTGCCATCGCCGATACCGGCACCACTAAAGACCAGCGGATTCAAGAAGAAGTCGTGGTAACAGCCAGCCGCACCGAAAAGCCCCTGAGCGCAATCCCCAATACCGTCACCCTGATCGATAAAGAAGCGCTGACCCAACAGTTGAGTGCGACCAGCGACCTGTCCACCATACTCGGCAACTTGATCCCGAGCTTCGCACCCAGCCGCCAGAAGATGACCAGCTCCGGCGAGAGCCTGCGCGGCCGCAAGCCGCTGTACCTGATCGACGGCGTGCCGCAGTCCAACCCGCTGCGCGACGGTGGACGCGATGGCCACACCATTGACCCGCTGGTCCTGGAGCGCGTAGAAGTCATTCACGGTGCCAACGCAATCCACGGTATGGGCGCATCCGGCGGTATCATCAATCTGGTCACCCGCACCCCGAGTGACGAATTCCAGCAGAGCGTGCGCGTTGAATCCGCCCTGCAGACTGAAGAGGTTGGCGATACCCTCGGCTATAACGGCAGCTACAGCGTTTCCGGAAAAGTAAACGACGTAGATGTACTGGCCAGCCTGACCTACCGCAATACCGGTATCAGCTACGACGCCAACGGGGACATTGTCGGCTTCGACAACACCCAGGGCGACACCATGGATAGCGACACCGTTAACGCCTTCGTCAAAACCGGCTACAGCTGGGACGACCAGCGTGTTCAGCTGACCATCAACCACTTCATGCTGGAAGGCAACAACAACTGGCTGAGTGTCCCGGGGATTATCGCTGAAGGAGTGCCAACCACCGCAGAAAGAGGTGACGTACCCGGTAAATCACCGTCAAATGAAGTCACCACGATCAATCTGCAGTACAGCAACGAAAATGTCTTCGGCCAGAAGCTCCGCGCACAGGTGTTCTCGCAGGACTTCGCCGGTACCTATGGCGCTACCGACAGCGGCACCTTCCAGGACGAAGCCACCTATGGCCCGGGCCTGTTTGACCAGTCGCAGAACAACTCTGAAAAGCGCGGTCTGAAACTCACCCTGATCAAGGATGACATTGCTGGCGCCCCGGTGAGTCTCACCTACGGTGTAGATCTTTTGGAAGATGAAACCTGGCAGCAGCTGATTCTCACTGAGCGTGCATGGGTGCCACCTACTCAGTACAAGAACATCGCTCCCTATGCACAGGCAGAGTTCACTGGTATTGACCGCATGACGATCACGGCCGGTGTACGCCACGAAATTTCTGAATTACAGGTAGACGATTTCACTACCCTGGCATCTTACGGCAGCCAGTCAGTTAAAGGCGGCAATCCGGAGTTCAGCGAAACCCTCGGTAACATCGGCGCCACCTATACGATCTCCGAAGGTCTGCGGGTATACGCGAACTATTCCGAAGGCTTTTCCATGCCCGACGTTGGCCGCGTGCTGCGCGGAATCAACCAACCGGATCAGGACGTAGAAACTTTCCTCGATATGCAACCTATCCTGACTGAAAACCAGGAACTGGGGCTGGAGTTCAGCAGCGACCGCTTCGGTGCGCAGGTCGCGTATTACTCGTCAGACTCGAACTACGGTCAGCGCCTGGCGCTGGGCGACGACGGGATCTACAGCGTGGCTCGCGAAAAGACCGACGTCGACGGCGTAGAATTGCGCGGCCAGTGGTTTGTCACTGAAACCGACACCCTGGAAGCCCGTTACGCCTACACCAAAGGCCGCTACGATGACGATGGCGATGGCAAGGTGGACACCGACCTGGACGGCCGCAATATTGCGCCAAACCGCTTCAACCTGAGCTGGGCCCGCAACTGGACCGATGCTTTCAGCACCCGCCTGCAGGCCAACTGGCTGCTGGATCGCGAGTTTGAAAATGCTGAAGGCGTGACTACACACGAGTTCGATGGCTACACCATCATCGATGCCAGTGCACAACTGAAGGCCCTGAGCGGAGAGTTCTCCCTGGGTATCCAGAACCTGACCAACGAAGACTACTTCACCTACTACTCCCAGACCGCAGGCAATAACGTCCGCAATTTCAAGGGCCTGGGCCGTAGCGTGAACCTTTCTTACTCGAAGGTTTTCTGATTTCTGTTTCATCATGCCCAACGCAGGCCAGTATCCAGGCTGTATGATCGGTATCCTATAGGACCATCAGCTCTGGATTCCGGCCTGCGCCGGAATGACGACTTCACCGAATCATCATGCGTAAAACGTTTTTCATCCTGCACAAGTACGCAGGCCTGATACTGGGCCTGCTGCTGTCATTGATCGGTCTCACCGGCAGCCTGCTGGTGTTCGACCATGCGCTGGATGAAAAGCTCGCGCCGGAAACGGTTACCTTCAAAGCTTCCGAACGCCCCGCCACCTATGCGGAAATCTTTGCCGCAGCCCAGGCCGCGGTACCCGGCAATCCACAACCCACTCGAATGATGACGCCGCGGCAAGCGGGCAGTCCATTTGTGGTCCGGTTTCCCAAGCCGGAGGGTGCCCCAGGACCTGTCGAGGTGAGCGTGTCTCCCACCGATGCCGAGGTGCTTGCGATCCGCGGCTGGGGCGACTTTGCGACGTCAGAGATGACCTGGTTCTATCGCCTGCATTACACCCTGTTAGCGGGCGGCACCGGCAAAACCGTCGTAGGTTTTATGGGGCTATTGCTGATGGTGTTCTGCCTCACAGGACTCGTCCTGTGGTGGCCAAAGAAACCCCGCACGGCAAAATCCCGAAAAGACCGCTGGAAACGCGCCTTTACCATCTCCCGCACCGGCAACCGCTTCCGCTTTTATTTTGACGTGCACAAGGTATTCGGTGTCTATTTTCTGCCACTGCTTCTGATGATCAGTTTTTCCGGTGTCACCCTGGTTTTCCCACAGCAGGTACGCGCCGTTGTCGGCACGCTGTTTACCACCGAACCGCTCGCCGCATTGCCGCAATCCCGCAGCAGCAGTGGCACGGCCCTATCCGCAGATGACGTGGTATCGATTGGTGCTGAGGTATTTCCCGGTGGCGAGCTGAAACGCATCTACCTGCCCCGCAACAGCGCCGACAGCTACGGCCTGTCTTACCGTGCTGCAGGCGAGGTCTGGAACAATTACGGGGCCAGTTTTGTACGTCTCGATCAATATACCGGCGAGGTGTTGATGGTTGAAAACGTCAGCGAAATCCCCCTCGGCAACAAAATCCTGCGCTGGCAGTTCCCTCTGCACAACGGCGACGCCCTGGGGCTTTTCGGGCGCTGGCTGGTACTGCTGGCAGGCTTTGCACCTGCGCTGCTATTTGGCACTGGAATGTATCTGTGGTGGAAAAAGCGCAACCTCAAACAACGCGCCGCCAAGCCGCAAACCGCCGCCATAGATGTCCCCTCCTCCCCCGCTTCGCTATGAACTTCTGACATAGGTCAAAGCTCTACACTGACTATTCGCCTAGTATTCGGGCCACACACTTGAGTACGATTCAAATTCAGGCGCGCTCAAGCCCAACCTTCATCACACAGGAAAGGAGTTCCCGAGTGAAAGCCATTGGCCTGCATCAATACCTGCCGATCGACAACGAAGAGTCGTTGGTTGACCTGCAGATCGACCGCCCCGAACCGGGCCCAAAAGATCTGCTGGTTGCGGTCAAGGCAATTGCTGTAAATCCCGTCGATACCAAGGTTCGGGCGCCAAAGTCCGAGCCCGTCGTGGAAACCACCCCCAAAATTCTCGGCTGGGACGCGGCCGGCGAAGTCATCGCGGTCGGCAGCGAGGTTACCCGTTACAAGGTGGGCGACCAGGTGTTTTACGCCGGCGATATCACCCGCCCGGGCTGCAACAGTGAATTCCAGCTGGTAGACGAGCGTATCGTCGGCAGAATGCCTCGCACTCAGGATTACACCGCGGCTGCGGCGCTGCCGTTGACCAGCCTCACTGCCTGGGAGGCGCTGTTTGAAAGGCTGGGGATTTCCAGCACGGGTGAGGATGCCGGTAAGTCGATCCTGATCATCGGCGGTGCCGGTGGCGTTGGCTCTATCGCCATCCAGCTGGCCCGCACCCTCGCAAAGCTCAACGTGATCGCCACGGCTTCACGCACCAAGTCCAGCATGTGGATAAAACAGATGGGTGCCCAGCATGTGGTAAATCATCGCAACCCTGTGGATAGCGAACTGAGCGATATCGGTATTCCGATGGTGGATTACATTCTGTGCCTGAACGACACTGACCAGCACTTTCCCGCCATGGCCAATGCCATCAAACCACAGGGAAAAATCTGCTCCATCGTCGACAACCGCGAACCGTTAGCACTGAACCTGCTCAAACCAAAAAGCGCGGCGTTTGTGTGGGAGTTTATGTTTACCCGCGCGATGTTCCAGACCGACGATATGATCCGCCAGCAGGAGATTCTGAATAAAATCTCAGACCTGATCGACCTGGAGAAATTGGTCACCACAGTGGGCGATAGTATCGAGCCAATTACCGCGGCCAATTTGCGCTTGGCGCACAAGCAGCTGGAAACGGGGAAGACAATAGGGAAGATTGTGCTTGCGGGGTGGGAGTGACCACCCACTCTATGTAGGAGCCTGCTTGCAGGCGAACATAAATTCGCAGCGCGCTTTCGCCTGCAAGCAGGCTCCTACAGGTCAATGCTAGAGCCAGATCGCATCCCACAAAGGATAATTGCGCAGAGACTTGACCAGCCCTGCCCGTAAAGGATTCGCCACAACATATCGGGCGACGTTCACCAAGTCTTCATCTTTTCTCAAGGCATGATCGTGAAAACCACGCTGCCAGACAGGCCCCTGCCAGACTTCCCGCAAAACCATCGTCGTCAGCGACTTGGCCTTTTGTACTATTTTTGAAAGGTTCCCATCGCCACCAAGTTGCAGTAACCAGTGGATATGGTCCGGCATAACCACATAGCACAATGTCTCAGCCTGGTGGACTTGCATGATGGCATGCACGAATTTTCGGCCGTTTAGGAAGTTTCGAAAGATGAGTTGGCGCTGATGACAGACAGCGGTGACGAGATAGATGCGGTTTGGCTCACCGTCGCGGCCGGTGCGGAGGCGGTTACCTTGGGCATTCCTTGACATGGGGATTCCAGTATTGTCGATAGAGGTTCGCCTGCGAGCAGGCTCCTACCTGCTGCAGGCGAACCGGGTTTTAGAGCTTACCCACCATATTGATAAACACACCCTGGCTATCGTAATCCAGGTCGGTCAGGTCGTCGGAGAAATCGGTAAAGTTGTAGCCGATACCCGCCTTGAAGTTGCGCCCCATCTGGCGGTACAGCGCCAGCAACGCACCACTCTTGCTGTCGCCCGCCTCTGGCAGGTCCAGCATGCGGCCTTCCAGCAGCAGGTCCCACTTGTTCACAAAGTGCCAGTCCGCGCGCAACACATACAGGCTCGCGGTACTGTCAAAGAACTGCGGGTCTTCGCGCTCCATGCTCAACTGGCCGAGGCGGTAGGCGTACTTGGCACCCACAGTCCAGCGCCGGGTCAGGTCGTAGTTGGTATCCACCGAGAAGATATGGCTCTTCTGCACAAATTCCGTGGCGGTGTTGGCCACCAGTACCTGATCCGTGGTCGGCACATTGTAGAAGTAGGTGTACTTCAGCAAGGTGTTCCAGCGATCGTTATCCACAGGACGGTACGCATAGCCCATGACGCCTTCGGTGAACTTGCCATCGTAGAACTCACCCTGTGAACTCTGGCTGTCGGAATAGTTGAGCTTGCCGACCAAACGCCAATCCGGATTGATCTGGAAGCTCAGGGCGTTTTTCAGCAGCCACGTCTTGCGCTCGCTGTCCTGCACCGTTTCCGGGTCAATCAGCATCTGCATATTGTCCACGCGGTATTCCACCGCACTGGACAGGCGCAGAGCGCTGTCATTAAAGCCCATGCTCGCACCCATCGCGCGGCGCTCGGTTTCGGCGCCGGTGCGCGGATCTTCCAGAGTACCGGCTTCGAGGCTGGTACCGTAATTCCACTTGTCACTGGGTGCGAGATCCACGCCCAGCGCGTGGGTCAGGCCTGTGGATACATCGCCGTGGGTATAGCGCTCTTCGCCGTAAATACTCGTGGTATCGGAGAAGCGGCTGCGGAAACCACTGTTCAGGTTGCCCTTGCGCGCGCGCACGCCGGTGTCGGTACGCTCGTTATCCAGGGTGTAGTTGAGGTAGAGATTGGTGCGGTCGGTCACCAGGAAGTCAGTGCCGAGGCTCGCCGCGGTACCCAGGTCGCCGCCGGACAACTCGCTGTCTACGGTCAGGCGCTCGCTCACACGATAGGCACCGCCGAGGCCGACCCGGTTGTTTTCCTCGCGGCTGCCTGACAGCTCTGCGGTGCGCTGCACGAAACCAAAGGCATTCCAGTTGGCACCGGAGTCGTAGCTCGCCTGCACCGCCACATCAGTACGGTCACCCTGCTTCTGGGTAACCGGTACGACCGGTGAGAAGTCTTCGCGGGAATCCGAACGGGCGGCAGTGGCGACACGCCAGTTGTCATTCAAGCGGTATCCCAGCTCCACATCCATCGCCGATGTCTGCAGGCCCTGGACCTGTTCGCTGGTGTCCATTTTCAGGCCAACATCAACGCGCTCGCCAATCGGGACATTTACAGTCGCACCGTACTGCTCAGTTTCCCGCGTCACCAGCTGGCCCGGGGCCGAGAAACCGGCATCGCGCTGCTGGGCATAAACGGTACCGGAACCGCGCACACCTTCGAAGAAGTCGCCAACCTGCAGCGCCGCTTCAAACTTGCTCGCGCCGGACTTGGCATTCGGGTCGAGCGGCTCGACCTGGTCGAGTCCGTTCTGGTTGAAGCTGTAACCGCCATCGAAGGAAGACAGGCTGTCGAGGGTGTTGCCCTGGCTTTCCGCCACTTCCACTTTCACCCAGCTGCCGGCGCTTTTGCGCAGGGTCAGGTCCACACCGTTGAGGGACGACTCGTTGTCTTCCTCGTCCTGCTGGCTGGCACTCACACCGATCTTCACGTGATCACCGGCCCAGTAGTGGGCGCGGCCGCCCACCGCCAGGGTATCGATATCGTCAAAGCCCGGGGTGTATTCATAGCGGGCCACCAGGAACTGCGGATTACCGCTGTAAGCGCCGTCCTGGATGATCAGGTTGTCATTGGCGATCGCCGACAGCGGACGGTTCAGCAATACGCGGCCCTGGATGTAGTCCACGTCGTAGTCGATTACCGGAGTCAGGTTTTTCACGCCCAGCACCAGGCCGGAGTTCTTGTCCCGCACCTCTACCCGCAGGCGTTCGGAGCCGGTGAGGATATCCTGGTGGCGCAGGTAAAACAGCGAGCCGCCGGTACCACGGAATTCATCGCGACCGGCAATAGTGCCGGGCTCCGCGCTGAACGCATCCACCTGGAAGCGCTTATCACCGAAGTCGGTAACGTCGTCGGTTTCAAAGTGGAAATTGGCACCATAAAGCGCGCGGTCGATATGCGCGAGTTCATTGTCGGTGTAAGACGCCTTGAAGTTACCCCACAGGCCGTAATCGTCGTAGTTCGACAGCTTGATGTAGAACTTGCCCGAGGTAGGCGCGTCTTCCACGACGGTGGAGTCGTCACCGAAAGTGGGATAGTAGAGGTCGCTGTCGAGACGGCGGAACAGGGCATCCGGTGTTTTTTCCATAAAGTTGGAAAACAGCTCGTCTACCGGACCTTCCTGGGTGTCTGCACTCGCGCCCAATTCCCAGCCATCACCGAAAGAGCCGCTGGTATAGAACGCCAGGCGACCGTCGTAACTGGCGGAGTTGTCGTAATGGGTTTCATCACCGGTGACCAGCGCTGCCGGACCGTTGGTGGAATCCTTGGCGATGGTGACGTCGGCAATACCCACGGTGAACCAGTCGTCGCGGGTAAACTCGAGATCCCGCAGGAACAGGTCGCCATTGCCCTGGTCGTCGAGTACTGCCACTTCCACGGTATGCAGGCCCTTGGCGAAAATCTCTTCCGCCACGAACTTGCCGTCGCTGCTTACCGGAATTTCGCGGCCCGCCAGCCACACGCTGTGATTTGCCGGAATCTGCTCGCCGTTGACCAGCACCGCATTGCCATCCACCGGGATATTCTGTTCGGCCAGGCGGTTCTCACCGTAACCGACCAGCAGTTCCTGTTCCGTGGTGGTTTCCTGCAATTGCGGCTCGAAGTTATCCACAACCCACAATGTCTGCGGACGAGTTTCGTCGAAGCGCTGCTTCCAGTCGTAAACCCGCACCACATACTGCAATTTCTTCAACGGCGCCTGGTAGGCCTCGAAGTCCGCCTCCCAGCTGCCTTCACCATTCTGGTCCAGGGTGACCACCGCCAGAGGTTCGTCGCGCAGGGACTGCTCTTCCTCGAAGATGCGCACTTCTGCACGGGTAATGTACGACGGATAGTTGGTGTAGCGCTTGAACTGCACCCGGCTGTCCGCCAATTCCGTATCCGGGTCGTCGGCATAACGGATGGTGGTCGGGAACGCGGTGACGTTCAGGCGCGGCTGCATGGCCTGGTTGTCGAAGCGGAACTGGATATTGGCTTTCTGCAGGGCCACGTCAGTACAGCGCTGCAGGTCCGCAGAATTCTTGTACGGATCGTATTCCGGTGCGCCGTCTACGGTAATACGCATCAGGTTCAGCGCGTAGGGGTTGTGTGCTTCGGCTTCGCGCTGGATACGTTCGATTTCCAAGCGATCGCTTTCCGCCAGCACCGCCAGTTCTTCGTACAGCACCTCGACTTCCACGCGGGCGCCGTCCATGTGGATAAATCCAGTCTGCACCACGTCCGGGGATTCCACAAAGCCGCGCCCTTCGAAAGCCACCTGCTCGTCGGTAAGGCCGAGTTGCTGTTGCACCAGCTCCATGGTTTTCCGCGCACGCGCGCGGGACAGGCCCACGTCGTCGCCATAGACCATGGCTTCACGGCGCTCCATGCGCTCGTTGTCACTGTAGCCGACGAAACTCAGGCGCACGCCTTGCTTGCCCGCCACTTCGTCCATCAGCCGCTGCATCTGACCCAGCTGCGCCGCACTGATCTGCGGCTCGCCGCCGCGGATAAAAATTGGCGGGATGGCGCCGGTGGGCGACTCGTGGGTAATGGTGATGGTTTCCGCGGCAGCGGATTCCGGGCACGCCTGCACACCGTCGGAAGCCGTTTCGAGTAAATCGTCGTACCAGAATTCCACTTCCACGCGGCGGTTCAGTGCGCGGCCCTTGGCGGTATCGTTGGCCGCGATCGGCTGGGTCGCGCCCTTGCCGCTGCTGGTTACCATATAGCCGGGCAGGTTCAGCTGGTCCGCCACCGCCAGTGCGGTTCTCCGGGCTTCCGCGCGGGACAGTGCCATCTGGTCGTCATACAGTTCCGCCGGGCCTTCTGGCAATGGCTGGCCGTCGGTATGACCGACGAAATGAATGGTGAGGTTGGGTTTGTCCAGCAGGGTGTTGCGCACCTCGCTGATGCGGCGCACGAAAGCTGCCGGCAGATCCGCCTGGCCCGGTTGCAGGCGCAGGGGCGTTACGAGGTTTTTCAGGCGCGCGCGCTGGTCAGTGCCGGCGGTGTAGTGCAGCTTACACACGGTTTCCTGGCGACAGACCTGTACCCGGTTGAGTTGCAGCGCCTGCGCGCGACGCTGGGCCGCACGCGCTTCCTGGTCCAGCTCGAAATAACGCAGCTGAACCTCAACACGGCGGTTCAGTTCACGCCCTTTCTCGGTGATATTTTCTGACAGCGGCTCGCTGTCACCACGGCCTTCAAACACCACGGCGTCTTCCGGCAACTCCAGTGCAGTCTGGAAATATTCCGCAACCTGCCTGGCGCGCGCTTCGGTAAAGGCCGTTTTATCTTCAATACCCGCCAGCTCGTCTTCGGTCAGCGGATCGCTGTCCGTGTGGCCGATAAATATGAGCTGCATCTCGTGCGCATTGTCGAGTACCGCGAGTTTTTCCCGCAGCTGCTCCAGCAATGCCGGATCGATTTCGTCATCCACAGTGCGGAACAGCAGCGGCGGCAACACGTTTTTTTCCACCACGGCTTCTTCCGGGGCAACAAACGTTTCCGCATCCTGCACCCAGCGACTGGCGGCGCCAGCAATCAATGAGGATTCCGTATTGTTACCCAGGGGACTTTCACTGAAATCCGCAGTGGGTTCGCCGTCGGTAGAAAGGCCCGGAATCAGCTGCCACCAGGCGCTTTCAACTTGGGCTTGCTGTTCGGCTTCTGCGGCAAAAGCCGGGACTACTGGCAACAATGCCAGTGCCAATAAACTATTGCGGAGCTTGCCGGAAAGCTCGGTGGAGCTGGATCCCGGCATGCGCCGGGATGACGGTGAAGTTTGTTCCAGAGTCTTCGTCATACCGGCGCACGCCGGTATCCAGTTTCTGCGGATCGCACGAGTCAACTTTGAAGGATGGAACATCACTGGAATCCTCCCTGGTCGCGATCATTACCTAATGCGCGATCCACACTGCGTTTAAGGCCATCGAGCAATCCGCCCCGGCTGGGCGGCGCGCCACGGCGCCAGAATATTTCGGTTTCGATATTGAGCGGGTAGCAGCAATCCAGCGCCGCCCAGTCGTTTGCAATCTGCGCCTTGATGGCGGCGAGTCGCGCGTCTACCAGTGCTGGATCCTCATTCTCGGCCAGATAGGAGAGACGCAGTACCGATGGGGCATCCTGCAGTTTTTCCAGCAACAGTTCTGTGCGGGATTCCCACTGCGGACGCAGCTCGCTGGTGCCTGGCTCGAATACCGCTTCGGCCAGATCCAGACGCACAACACGGTGCAGGCTGGTACCGAAGTTGAACTCCAGCATCTTGCCTCGGGTAGCACGCTGCACCCGCGGGTTTTCCGTGGTCAGGCGGTAGCCACTGGGCAGGCTGCGGTCGTCCAGTTTCAGTACGAAGTTGGAACCGCGATCCGGATTCGGCACCGCCGCACAGGTGATGTGGAAACGGCCGTGGGCGTCGGTCGTGGCTTTGAGACCATTGGCCGTTACCACCCGCGCACCCGGTACACCGCCCTCACCGGAATCCTGGTAACCGTTCAGGTTCTTGTCGTCGTACACCTTGCCGATCACATCGGTACAGTCGAAGGTCGGATCCGGCACCACGCGCACTGTCGCCGACGCTTCACCGGAGGTCTGCTGGCCGGACAGTTCGTTGAACATGCGCGCGCGGTTGATGTACTCGCCCTCGCCCACACCGGAACCCACGACCAGCAGCAGTTTCAGGGTGTGGGTCTGCTCACCTTCCGCGCGCAGGTGCGGCCACTGCAGCTGCAGGCCGTTCACTTCCGGCTCCACCGGTGCGCCGTCGAGGTTCGCGGAGCCCGCCACATATTTGAAGCCGGCCGGGAAGTAGTCCACCAGCTGCAGGTCCGTGAGCGGCACTGGCAGCGTATTGGTGAACGTAATGGTGTACGGCACCAGCTGGCTGCGGGTCACATTGGTCATGGCCGCGGTCTTGGTCAGCGCCAGCGCGCCTTCCAATTGCGGATCCAGGGCAATGTGGTTGTTAAACAACTGGCTGCTGCCCGGCTGGTTGCTGTCATCCAGATTGATACGCAGGTAATAGTGGGTTTCGTCACCACGCGCATCCACATCGATCACCGGTGGCAGCTCGGAGAGCTGAATTTCACAGTGATTCGCCGTCGCCGGAATCGCATCCGCGGCGCTGCCGAGACACGCGGCCACATCGAAGCTGCCGGTGTCCGCACCGGTTTGCGGCGGGATGATCTGGGACGGGCCGGACACATAGTCGGCGCTCGGCACATCTACTTCCAGCAGGTAGTCCGCATTGACCGCACACTCCGCGCGCGAGAAGTTCACATCAAACTTGTAGTAACCGCCCGGCAGGGTGACCTGGTTCTGCTGCTTGGGATCGTCGAAACACGCATCCGGCAACGGCTGGCCACTGGACGCGCGCAGCATGCGCACGCGCACACCGGCAATCGGCTGACGCATGACCGAATCGTAGATCGCCCCATTCGGGGTAATCGGCAGATTCAGGTTCTGCGGGTTGGCACCGGAGCCGATATAGATATCGCGAATCTGCTGCGGACCATTGGTGAAGTCCGAGCTGGTATTACCCAGTGACGCCGTGGAATCCACCGCATCCGGGGCGAAGTAACGCAGCTCGTAGCTGGCACCGTTCGCGCCGGCACCGTCCATGTTCGGCACCAGGCCGGCGAACTGGAAGTAGCCGTTTTCGTCGCTCTGCCCCGTTTCCAGCAACGCGTTGTTGAAGTACAGCTCCACCGTCCAGTTGGTGAGCAGTCGCTCTTCGCTGTCGGCGGTTTCACTGAAGTTCACATCGTGCCAGAGGTAACCGCTCACGTTCGCGATACCCGGCGTACCACCGATATCGATGGTGACCGTGGCTTCGTTATAGGCCGGCGGATCGTTCCATTTCACCTCGGCGGTATTCACCACGGTGTAACCGATGGCGAGGTTGTCGGCGAGCTTGGCCTGGAAGCGCAGGGTGATGGTTTCACTTGGCTGCAGGTCACCGTAATTGGTGCTGTAGTCCGCGCTGATCACCGAGCCATCTACCATGATGCCGGTGGGCTGGCCGTTCAGGCGCGCGGAGTCGTCCACGTAAGTGAGCACGCCCTCACCGGCGATCAACAGGTCGTCATAGATGGACACCAGACTTGCCGGCACTGCGCTGATATTGGTGACCCGCACCAGGTATTCGAGCACCTTGCCGGCTTCCGCCGCACCGCCACCAACAACCGCAACTTCCTTGGTAATGGACAGCTGCTGCGCATCGCCCACCACCACTTCAGTAGGCTGGGCGCCGTTGCTGCTGTTGCCGTCCGCATCAGTAAGGGTAAGTGGCAGTTCCAGGCTGTATACATTGCCCTGGTTGCTGATCACGGTACCGCGCTCGGTATCCACATTGACCATCACATCAAACACGATGGTGGCGGTCTGTGCAGTAGTGATCACGCCCTCACCCGCTGCCGGCAGCGGCGGTGTCAGGTCGTCACTGCTGATGGCAATACCAGCGATCAGTGGCGACTCGCCGCCATTGTCAGCAACTGCTTCGCCGTTCAGGGTGGTGCTGCCCGCAACATAGGTCGTGTGCTCCGGCACCAGGTCCACAAAGCGCACTTCGCTCGCATCCTTGCCGCCCATATTGGTGACGGTGATGGTGTAGCGCAGTACGTCTTCGGGATCGACGATACCGGCCGTCAGGTTATCCACAGTCAGTGCGACGGTTTTCTGTACCCGCAACAGCGGCACATTACCGACGATATCCAGGGTGGGGTCGTCTGCTACTTCGGTCGCCGGATCGTCGGAGGGTTTTTCATCCAGCGGGGTGTTTGCACCACCTGCGCCGTTTCCGTTTACGAAGCCTTGGTTGGAAATCACCGTGCCATCGTTAACGTCGTTGATGGTGACATCGAAGGTGATGATTGCGGCCAGGCTACCGGATGCATCCGGATCCGCCTGTAGCTCGCCGGCCTCGGCACCGGGGGACTGGATCGCGAGCGTCTGCGCCAGTGGCGTGCTGCCATTCACATCGTCCACTGCCGCACCATTCAGCGTGGTGGAGCCGGCAACGTACGTGGTGTTGGCCGGCACCTGGTCGCGCAGGCTGGCCTCCAGCAGGTTTTCGTTGCCGATGTTTTCCACCCGCAGGGTGTAGCGCAGGGTATCGCCCGGCATCAGGCTGTCGGGTTCGCCGGTGAGATCGTCGGAGGTCTTCTCGACTTTCAGCACTGCGGCCGACTCAATCAGTACCTGGGTCGGATCTTCATCGCCCGCGGTCAGCGGATCGGCGCTGCCATTGATGTTTGGATCATCACTGTCAATCAGCGCCTGACCAGGCAGCTGTACCTGGGCCTGGTTGAGTACCGCAGAGGCACTGTCGATCACCTTGACCAACTGCACCTGGTACACCAGCTGGATTTCCTCACTGCCGCTGCCCGCAGCACCGAGTACCATGTTGCGTACATCCAGCAGGCCACTGCCGTTGGCACCACCGCTGGCACTGGTCGCACTGCTGTCGCTGCCAGTCGGCGCGGTAATCAATTGCAGGGTACCCGGTGCGAAATACGCCGGGCTGTTCAGGCGATCCAGCTCGTCGGTGATCGCGATGTTTTCCACATCCAGATCACTGAGGTTGCGCAGGGTCAGGGTGTACTGGAGTACATCACCGGGCGTGGCAACGGCGGCCGGGCTGTCGCCGGAAGTGATGTTGGCCACCACTTTTTCGAACACCACGCTCGGCACGGCCGCGGTAATGGTGAACACGTCCTCGTGGTCCTCAACGCCCGGTGTGCCATCCGCCGGATCATTGGCGTAGGTGCGCTCGTAGATACGCGCATCCGGGCCGGTGCTGTCCCAGCTGTACCAGCGCTCGGCACCGGCGACATTGTCCAGCGTGGCGCCATCAACGGTATCCGCATCAAGGTAGGCGTCGTAGCCAAACTGCACATGATGATCAGCTGCAATCGCCGCTGCCGCGCCCACGGTAGTGAACGTCAGCGTACAGGCGTCAGCGTCGAAGGCAGTGGTGAAGTCACTGCCCTGGCTCAGGGTCGCTACGGTATTGCCGGCACCGTCGACGACGGTCGCGGCAAAATTCGCCGGTGCGGTTTCGCACATGCCGCCCTGATCAGTATTCGGCAGGAAGTCACGTACGGTGAGATCCCAGGCCGGGCCGGTGCCGCGGTTGTGTACATCTACCAGGAAGCGCGCGGGCAGGCCCGCCTGGATCTGCGCATCACCGGTCTTGGTCAGCACCAGTTCGTAGGGTTCGACGATTTGAATCGCCGCGGAATACTCGCTGACCTCGCCCATGCCACGGCCCGCATTCGGGTCGTCATTGGCGTAGCTGTAGCTGTAACCAGCGCGTGCGGTAAAGGATTTGCCGAACTGGTTCAGGGCGGTATCACGCAGGCGAAGGGTGACATCGATCACCGCGGAATCGCCGGCCTCGACATCAATACCATTGCTCGTGTCTTCGATGGTCAGCACAGTGCCGGCCACCGAACCCTGCGGATTGAACGCGATATTGCCGGAAACCTGCGCAGCGCTGACAAATGCCAGGTCCACCGGATCAATACCGGAGTCCGCCAGATCCATCTGGATCGCGACGTCATTAAGCGTACCCACTGCCGGAATCGTCAGGCGGTAAACGAAGGGCTCGCCGATAGACGCATTCTCACGGGTCGTGGGTTCAACGGCGATCAGCAGCGGCTGGGCATCCGGGGTATTGAACTGCACGCTTACCGCATCGCTCGGTCCGTAGGGCTGGCGGTTATCCAGTACCGCGCCTTCGGGAATATCGCTCTCGGCGAAGGAGTAATACCACTCCAGGTAGGCGTTGTTACTGATCTGCAGACCGGCGCCGATATCGCTATCGGTCACCACCTGGTAAACCACTTCAAAGGTACCGCCCGCAGGAATTTCGTTGCCGAAGTTCCAGATGGCATCACCCGTCGCGCTGTCGAAGGTGGGCTGAACCAGGTTGGCGGTACTGCCGTTGATGCTGACGGTTTGCACACCGCCCTGGCGCATGCCGGCCGGAATAACATCATGCAGCACAATGTCGTACGCCGGTGCAGTACCAGTGTTGGTAATAGTCGCGGTAAAGGTGATGGTTTCTGCCGGTGTCAGTGCCGCGCTGCCGTCAGGCGTCGCCACGAGAGCAAAGGTCAGATCCGGCTGCAACAGGTTCAACGTCTGCTCGGCGAGCAGCGGCGTGCTCGGGCCTGTAGCCGTATCGAACTGGAAGCTGGCTTCATTGCGCAGTGGGGTAGTTGCTGCATTGAGCGGCAACACGTCTCTTTGCACCCGTGTGCGATAGGTAATTACCAGCTCGTCACCGGTGCTGTTCACCAGGGATCCGAGATTCCAGGCTACCTGCCCGGATGCTTCCGCGACCGGCTCCTGGGCCAGGTCGTAGGTCATGCCGTCGGCGGTAATGGAAACGGTATCCACGAACACCATGCCGGTAGGCAGGGTGTCGGTAACCACGGCATTCGGCAAGGTTCCGCGCTGCACACCGAGACGGAGCTCGTAGGTAACCAGGTCACCAATACGCAGCTCGCCGTCATTCAGCGGTGCGGTTTCCTGCAGTACATTTTTCGCCAGGGTAGCGTTGTTGGTGATCGCCAGCGGCGGCAATTGCTCGGGGCCGAGGAAATAGTTGTTCAACGCGGCTGCATCCGGCATATCGGAGCCATCGCGTTCCACATGTTCTGGCACTCCGGCCTGGCTGGTCCACTGTACGCTGGTACTGCCGGTCAGTTCCTGACCAGCCAGCACGCTGTCCAGTACGCGCACGTCGAATTCCAGCGTGCGGGTTTCGCCCTGCGGAATATCAGTATTCGCCACCGCGTTCCAGGTCAAAGTCTGGGCTGCGTTCACACCGTCACCGGTGGTCGCTGGGTCGGCAATGGCGGAGCCGTTAAAAATCGCACTGCCCGGCTCGTAGGCCCAGCCGAGGCTCAGTTCTTCCAATACCGAAAGATCAAAGGCCGCGGAGCCATTGGCGCCCTGCTCGGCGAGTGCCAGGCTGAAGCGGTAGAAATCACCGGCCACCGGTTCGCTATTACCGCTCTGATTGACCGCGCTCTGGGTCAGCCCCAATTCGGGTTCAACCACTGTCACTGTGGCATCACCGCCGCCCATTTCTGTGACAACACCGGCTTCGTTGTAGGTGTAAGTTGCGCTGATATCGTAGCTCTGGCCAGACTGCGCATCGATATGATTTGCCACCCAACCGGTAACCAGGATCTCGCGCACTTCATTCGGCGGGATATCGCCAACGTCGATGGTGAAGGTTTCGCCATCGGCCACGGTAACCGGATTGCCGTCGATGGTGACCGTATCAAGAGCAATGGCGGTATCTCGTCCCCGCACAACATTTTCCACGACCACATCCGCCAGAGCAGATGTCGCGATGGGGCTGGCCGGCACGGTAATGCGATAGCTCACCGGCTCGCCGATCGGTGCGCGGCCGTCGGCAGGCGTCAGCAATTGCAGCGTGAGGTCTTCCGGGTTAGCCACCGGGGTCATCAGGGTGAAGCAGTTATCCACTGCCGATACTGCACAATCCGGCGCTGTACCCAGGTATTCGCGATCCGACACCGCGTCGCTATCGCTGGAGACATAGCGATTGATGTGGAAGCGGTTGTACCACGTATGGCCACTGGAGATGGTACTGTTCAGGCCGACCTGGTAATCGATAGCGATCACGGCATTTTCTGCCACCGCATCCACCAGGGTAAATTCGATTACACCGCTGTTCAGCGTGTAATTAAAAGTCGCAGGCTGACCGGCCACCTGTACCTGGACGTTTGTCAGGGTGCTCTCGTCAAACTCCGGACTAGCAGGATCAATATTCAAGGTATCACTAATAACCACCCCATAGGCTGGTGCGCCACCGGCGTTGAGCGCTTCCAGGCGGAAGTTCATCACTTCATTGGCGATATCGAGCACTGTGTGAGGGCTGTCGACACCAGCGCGGCTATCCGTTTTTACCAGAGCGGTAATATTCGGCTGCACCACCCAGATACTGGCCTGATCCTGGAGCAAAGTCGCGGCGCCGTCATAAGTGAATTCGGCGGTATTTATCCGCTCGACGTCATTGCCATCTGCCGGGAATACGCTCGCATCATCCAGCACCACAGCGGTGTAAACGATGGTCAGCGGCGGTGTAGAGTCGCTCTCTGCGGTCACATCCCCGAGTTCCCATTGCAGGGTGCCAGTGGCGCCCGGCGCAGGTTCATCCGGCGCTTGCGAACAGGTAAACCCTTTCACACCGCAGTCGATGTTATCCACAGAAACCAGCTCAAGGCCTTCCGGCAGTTGATCGGTAACCACCACATTACGGGTAACACCCGGCTGCAAACCGAGGTTGAGGGTGTACTGCACCGTATCGCCGATACGCGCACGATCAGGATCACCCCACGCGGTAGATGCAGCGGTCTTGCTGAAGTCGGTACTGTCCTGGGTGGCTACGGATTCGGAATCTTCACTGCAGTAAATATTCGGTACCGTAGTTACCGGGCAACCCTCGCCGTGACGCTGGTAGTCTTCCTGCCCAACCACCGCGTCATCGAGCGATGACCAATCAACGTAGACCGTGTTGTCGATGGTGCTACCGAATGCAGACAGTACCGTGGTGTTGTAAACCAGAGTCAGAGTTCCACCCGGCAAAATATCCAGGCTGTTGTCGCTGTTCTCGCGCCCCCAAACCAATGCATCGTCACCGCGGGTACCGGGCATCGCATCGGCACCATTGATAGTGGCGCTGTCCAGGCGCAATTGCTCGGGCAACAGGTCGGCAATGTTCACATCGAATGCAGTGGAAACATTAGCCCCGCTGGCATTGCTGATTTCTACGGTGTACACCAGCGTATCGCCACTGACCGCGCTCTCTGCACTGGCGCTTTTGGTTACCGATAGTGCTGGCTCCGCAACGTCAATGGGGCCAACAGAGGCAGACAGTGTGGCCGCTGCATTGAGATAAGTAAGTTCGGCTGTATTGCTCAGTGGGGTGCCAGCGGCTACACCGTCAACATTTTCAATACGCGCGACATAGTAGATACGAATAGCCGGAGCGAACTCATTATTGGCATCCGCACTGGTGTCATCTTCGGTGCGGGTCGCTACCTTGCCGATATCCCAGGTCATGGTGCCAGCACCGTCCGCTGGAAGGTCGCCTGCGAACGCGTCACAGGCCGTATCTGGTGTGAGGTCGTTGATACTCAGGATATCGTCGAACTCACAGCGAATCTCGTAGCCGTGTGCAGCGTTAACCGCCAGCGCATAAGCCTCAGACAGGGTATCTGTTAACTGTACATCTTCAGTTACACCTTCCGGCAAGGTGATATCCAGACGGAAACTGCGGTGGGCACCGATGGTACGGGATTCCGGGGTATCCCCATTTTCCGTAATATCGGCCTTGGCCAGCGTCAGGCCGCCGACTACCAGGGAGTCTTCGGCACTGATTTCGTAGTCATTGAGGTCTTCATTGCGGTTGGCCACATAGCCGACGCGCATGCCGTCGGTATCACCGTCAGCACCGATCACACCGGTGTCGTTCAGCGCAAGGGTGTTCTGCGGCAGCGACTGCCAACGTGCCTCAATGCGGTTGATCAGTTCTTCGTGGGCGGAAACATCTGCGTCGGTATCATTCTCGCCAACGACACGCACCTTGAAGCTGAAGGTAACACTCTCGCCTACCGCAATCGCGTACGGGGCAGCGTGCCGATCCGTTTCTGTGTCGTCGCGGAACTGGAAAATAGGCGCATTGGTATCGCCATCCAGATAATCCACTTCCAGCGAAGCCAGGCCTTCCGCAGAGTTTTCCACATAGCGGTATTTGGTACCGCGCAAGTCGTCCAATACCTGCAGGTTGTAGGCCATTGCGGAAGTCGCGCCATCTTCGTTGTCGGCGTTGGTCGCCGTTACCGTGACGGTGACAATATCGTCCGCATCTGCTTCATCCACAGACAGCACTTTTTCCAGCGTGATACGCGGACCGAGTATATTCAGGGTTATGGGTTCGAAGACCGCCGGCTCCTGCAGAACACCGTTTTGGTCTTCGTAGGTCATCTGCGCCACGCCACCCGGGTTGGTCAGCGGATTGCCGTGGGCGGTGGCCGCGCTGTTTTCCACCCGCGCCACAAACGTAAGTTCGATCGGGAAGAGTCCGTTGTACTCGGGATATTTGGCCGGGTCGTAATCGATCAGGTACTGGCTGCCGTAGCGCCACTCCACCACATTGCCATCACAGGTGGTACCCAGCTTGGGCGTGGTCACACCGTCGCTGGCGCCTGGATTCCACACCGCGTCCGCATCGAGATCCCGCAGATCCACTTCATCCACTTCGACACAGCGCAGACCATCGGGCAGTTCGTCGCGGAAGGTAAGGTTGCGCAATTCAGCCGCGGGGACAGTGCCGATCAGGCGGAAGCGCAATTCCTCACCCACAACCACATTGACGCTTTCGTCTGGGCCGATAACCGGAGTGGAGGGGCTGATGCCCGGGTGCGTGGGTGCACCGGTATCCGTGGTGGAAACGTCCACGACCGCAATAGGCTCCGCCTCAACACTGATAATGCGCATGGTGGCATTGTCGGTACCACAGTGTCCGGTCGCATCGCCGGTGGAACCGTTGACGCAGTAAATACGCGCACCGCCGATGGCCTGATCCTGAAGCGAACCGCGGCCCGACACACTACCATCGCTGGCCGGGTGGTTTTCGTTCCCAATCTGCGGAAGGTTCTGGTTGCCGTATTCCGCGCGCAAGCTGTCGTAGCGGAAAATCGCCGCAGTGTTATTGAAACTCTGGTTCGGCACCACGGTACGGTGCGGGCTGGTGCGATAGAACAGTTGCACGCTGCCACCGGCATCGATCTGCTTCAGCGCATCCGACTCATCATAAGAGAAGGTAATGTAGGCCGGCTCGCCGCCCTGCTTACAGTGGATATCCGCATCCGGATTGGCAGGATCGAATATGTAATCGTTGGCACCCACATTGTTGATGCCCACCAGGCCAATATCGCCTTCCGGTGTGTTGCTCAGACCGTCCTGATCGAACGGCCACACACACATTTGCGAGCTTTCGAGTACGTCAGAAATGACCACGTCGTAGGCGGGTGCCGCTGCGGGGGCGGTGTCCTGTAGGTTTTCTACGGTAATGCGGTAAACGAAATCATCGAACTTACTGCCGTCCACCAATTCCGGCTGCCAATCACAGGCCGCCAGGTTTTCACCAGCACGGCTGAAGTTACATACATCCTTGGTGATATGCAGTTTGGGCTCGGTAACCTGCAGGTCTACCCGCCACTCTTCTTCTGCAGGATAACCGGGCACGCCGGGCCAACCGTTGTAGTTGTGGATAGTTTCCTGGAAGTCATCAAATACCGCGAGGAAGCTGGAACGACCGAAATCCACGCTCGGGTTGGCGTGCACGTTGGGCGCAGTAACTGTGTCCTGGCCATCGTTCAGCAGGCGCGTGGTCATATCCGCGAGGAACCAGTGGTCCTTCACGTCGATAGAATTATTCGCATCCCACGCCAGGTTGTCCTGGGCGAAGAAATTATCCAGCACCGGTGACACGGCGAAGTCCCATGCGAAACTGGCGGCGTTACCACAGTGTGGGGCAGAATCGTCCGGCAGAACGACATCGCTACAGCTCAGTTCGTTGTGGGCGATATAGCCCTGCCCCGCAGGAAGCTCATCGGCAAAGTCGATATTGTCTACGCGAATCAGGGTGAAGCCGGGGGTTTCAAACCCGAACCAGCCACCGCCAAAAACTTCGAAGCGGCAGTCTTCACCGATTAACAATTCAGGATCCGCGCTGTCCACTTCCGTACAGCTACCGGGCACCAGGCGTTTGAGCAGGTTGAAGCCCAATACCCGGGAACGAATACCATCGAGGGTGTAATTGTTGGCCAGCTGCTGCCCGGGCGTGGTACCAGGGTCACCATTCAGGTTGGCCGGTGTCGGCCAGGTCAGTCGGGAATCATCTGACAGGTGAATTTCACCCACCACATCGGCGCGGAAGGTCAGGTCATCATCCACCGCGGTATGGTTACGCTGTACCGCAAAGTCCAGCGGCAGGGTCGCCCCCGGTGCCAGATTGCCAAGGCTAGATCCGCCGCCAGAAGAATCACAACGAAACACTGTCGCAGAGGCGGGAATAAATTCAGGCCGATTCCACAGCGGATGCTCTACTTCGCTTGCCGTCATTTCCCGGCACTGCCCCGGTGCCTGCACAACGTCCATGGCCTCACCGAAGGTGACGTACAGGCTGTAGTTGTCCGCCGTGTGGCCACCACTGTTACGCATTTCCAGCGTCAGCGGTGACGTACCCGTATCCCGCACTATGTACAGCGGGTGGGTCATGTAAACGTCGAGATCTTCTGGATCGGGGGTAACCGAATCGCTGCGAGTCATTGAGCGGTCGGACTCACTACCACAGAAGTGGCCAAAGTCGACCGAAAGCACGTTTTGCTGATCGAGCTCTCGGTTGCTATTCGGATCAGTAGAGCTCACGGAGTCTTCGATCTCGACATCCAGATCCGCTACGACATCGTAAAAATCAGGCTCAGTGGTAACAATGCGGAAGCGCACCACGATCTCATCACCGTGGCGCAGCATATTTTGCTGATCCGCGGTTTCCCCTGTGGAGTTACTCAACAGGCGGAAATGAGGCGCATTGTTCTGCAGCGGATCGCTGTTCTCATTGGTCCATTCGATGATTTCCACCATGCCGTTAAATCCGGCGTTGTAGGTGGCGTCGTGGTTCAAGCCGCGGCGGGTGCGGAGTATTTGCGGTGTGTAAGTGGGATCAACTACATACTCGGCCGGCAGGTCGTTGGTAAAGTCGATATCTTTTACCGATCCACCTGTAAAGTTACGGATAAACAGCGTTACATAGCCGCGGGTACCGAGTGGTTCCGCGCTCGGAAGATCAGTGTCCTGCTGTAGGCCTGCACCATAGATACCAGTGATATGGCGAACAATATCGAGATCCCCAACCGAATGGCTGTTCATATTCGCGGTGACACTGTACGGGCCACCATTGCTCGACGTCTGTAAGATGCCGCCTACCCGGGTGCCGTTATCACTGTTATCACCGTCGACCTCACAACCCCACTGAAAATCACTGACGGTGTTGGTACCGTTTGCACAGGAACTGTTTACCTTGCCGACCAAGTAGATATCGGTCTGGCCACCCGCCGGCACATCCACTACCCCGGCGCCGCCGAAGGGCGCACTCAACTGAAAATCTTCAACCGTATTGTCAGCAGTCATACAGCCAGAAGCCGTGCCTGAACCATTGTTACCTGCAATCGTCAACGCAGCGCCCTGAGACGGACAGGCATGACTGATTGATACGTTGGGATCCGTCATCAAATCGTCCAGGCGCACGTCCTGCATGCCGGCCTGACCGCTATTGCTGATGCGCACACGCCAAACTACGTCATCATTGGTATTACCATAAATGGAGTTAGTCCAGTTAGTCTGGCCTGCATCGACGTTACGGCCGAGCTTCTCAAGCGCGGGAATCGGCTCACGAATGGGCAGCTGGTAGCCGTTATGGCTGACATTTGGGTTATCTATGTACTCAGGTACACGGCCGTTATTGTTGGTCTCGCAGTTGCCGTATTCATAACCGTTCAAAGAAGCTGACAGCGTACGATTGATGTCGACCAGCTCTTCCTGCTGATTAGTGATGGGGTCAAGGTAAAAGCGCAGGGTTTGAGAGCCGCCACGAGATATTTCCAGGTTACCAAGATCCCAGCTCAGGATATCCCCGGCTCCATTGGCCGTTATATCGCCGACATTTTCCGAGCTATTCCTGTAGCTCAGAACATCAGCTACTTCCCCCAGATCCACGGTCAGGGAAATATCGCGTATGGCCTTATCACCGTTGCCCCACCAGTTGGATGTGTTGTTGCTGATCTGCAGGACAATTTCCGCCTGATTACCGCAGAGCTCGCAGTAGCTGCTGCTTTGGAAACTGATGCTGACTGACGGGTTCGGGCAATTTCCAGATTGCGCCAGTGCTCCCTCTGCCATAAACAGAAGTCCAAAGCAGGCCAACATCCAGCCTACAAATGCACCTTTTAGAGAGTTTCGCCCTGCTACTTCAGACTTCATCGCTTTCCGCTGCCAGTCAGTAAAAATTGATTTGCAATCCGCCGCACGCGCGGCAGCACCGGAGGAGAACCGGTCGCGGAACTTTATTGGAAGGAGGGATTGGGCACCGTGAAGCAAGTCAAAATTGCGGCGCCACAAGGGAACTTTTTCTTCGTTTGCCAAACAGTTCTCAGGCAAACCTCAGGTAATTTCTTAAGAAGTGTGAACACGTACACCGCCCCGGGAAAACCGGGGCGGTGTAGGCAGTCACATTACGCGGCTGGCAGGAAGTCTATGGGGTACAGGATGGTGATTGTCGGCACCCCGTCCTTGGCCCCAAAGTTGAAGCGTTTCACCCGCGCAATGATATTGGTATCAAGCGCCGGAGAGTCCATATCACTGCTCTCCACCTTGGCCAGCGATACCGATCCGTCCGGCTCGATGGTGATACGCAGTACCATCTTGCCCTGCAGGGCCGGGTTGTTACGCAGCTCACGATTGTAGATCCGGTACAGCGCTGACTTGTAACGGTCGAAGACAATCTGGATCTCTTCGTCGGTACGGGACGGACCCACACCATCGCTGAGCGGACGCTCTTCGCCGGCGAAGTCACCCTCGGTACCGATACCACTGGAAACCCTCGAGAAACTCACCCCGTCGAGTGCCGTGCCCACGCCACCAGCATTGCGGCTGAGTGCAGCGGTATTGATACCATCAGACCCGGATTTCGCCGCGGCGGTAATAAGTGAACGCTGACTGCGGTTCTCTTTTTTGCCTGCGGTACTCAGCTGGGTCTGCTGTCCCAGACGGTTGTCGAGGTCGTCCTGGATAAGATCCTGGAAGTTGTCCTTGAAGGCCAGAACACCGGCGCGCTCCACCTTCTTGCGAACCTGCTTCTTCTCCACATTGGAAGGCTTGGGTTCTTCCTTCGCTACTTCCTGTTTCGCTTTTTCAGGCTCTTTCTTTTTCTCTTCCGGCTTTTTCACCACCGGCTCCGGTGGTGGCTTGGGCTTGGTTTTCTTTTCCAGTACCAGTTTGGCCAGACGCTCCGGAACTTCGATCACTTCCTCTTCATCGGGCTCTGGCAGCTGCCAGGTATACGCGCCGAAACCGAGGAAGAACGCGATCAGCAAACAGGCGAGGAGGCTGCGACGGAAGCGACGCTCGTCCTCACCATCGGTGTTCCACGGCATGATCGCATTGCGAAATGCTGAAGGCTCCAGCTCCCGAGTCACTTCATACTCGTAGTGAACATCCTCTTCCTGCTGACGGATCTCCCGGAATTCGGCATCCAGATCAAACAGATCATCGTGGCATTCTTCGATCTGATCCTGTACGCGCCTGTGGCGCTCATTCAGCAGGTCGAGATTTGCGTTGTAGATACTGACGGTCTTTTGCAGGCGGTGAATCAGCGCCTTGGACGCGTCTTCCTTGTAGTGTTCCGCCCAGAATAGTTCGCCGGCACCGGCGGCCTCGAGCTTATCGAGGCGGTCGGAGATTTCGTCGAGCAGCTGATGCTTGGCCTCATCCTTGTGCAGGGCCTGCAATTTGCCATCGACCTGGTCCCGCTCGGACTCAAGCGTGTCCAGTCGGCGGCGGACAGCTTCCTGCTGTGCGCTCAGTGCCTGCTTTTGCTGATGAAAATTACTCACAAACTTTCACTAACTCTGAGATGCTTTCTGAATAACCGCCAGGGAAATTCGCGTGTATCCGGCATTGGTGCAGCTGGACATGACTTTCTTCAGTACGTTGAACGGCACGGTTCTATCCGCCAGGATGTTTACTTCCGGCGGTTCGGCCAGTAGCTCCGCCGCCTCGGCAGCGACATCTTCACCGGCCGCAGCCCGCGCGGCTAACGCCGCCTTGGCCTCTTCCAGTTCATCCTCAGCCATGGTCATAGCCTTACCGACCTCTTCGATCATGGCCTGCTGAATCGCCTCGATCACCAGCTCTTCGCTCTGGTACAGGTCTTCGGTCTTCATGACCGATTTGGCTTCGATCAGCACTTCGTCGTGGGTGACCATGAGGGTAACGGTCTCCCGCGGCTTGGACTCCACCACGGAATCCGGCAGGGTGATGACTTTGGGGGCCTCAATGGCTTCGTCGCTGGCGCTGTTGGTCAGCAGGAAGAACACCAGAATGGTGAACACGTCCATCAGCGAGGTCAGGTTCATACCCGGTGTTTTGCGCTTGCGGCTTCGCGCCATGCGCTTCATGCGTCTGCTTTCACGTTTCACGGCGCATCTCCCAGGGAAATATCGGGGAAGAGCTCCATTCGCTCCGGCTTCGCTTCCGGATCGGTTGAGCCTTCGGGAATCACATCAGCTCCACGTACCGCGTCCATCACACCAACGAGGTGCTCGTAGGCCACATCCGGCTCCATAAGCAGAGTGGAATCGGTTTTTTCCGGATAGGACTGTTTGATACGCACCAGGAATTCACGCAGTCGCGCCAGGTCGTAAACCTCTGCGGTAGGCAGTACCGGTGCAGCTTCTGCCGGGTCACCGCCCTCTGCCGCTGCGGCCTCGACCGGTGCATCCGCGGCCTGCTCACCTTCCTGATTCAGGTTGGTAAAGCGGGCGATCACCTTTTCACCGTCGCTGACCTCCAGCGCATCTTTGCGCACCACAACCTCAACGGTGACACTGGGGTTATCCGGTGCACCGCCGCCAGCGCCGCTGGGCATATTGAGTTCCAGGATGGTCACCCGTGAAAAGACCGCGGAAACCAACAGGAACGGCACCAGTACCACCATCAGGTTGAGGAAGGCGGTAATGTCCAGTTCCGGAGCTTCTTTGTTTCTACCGTGACGCCTGCTTCTCATTACACAGATTCCGGCTTGCTGCTCTCGGTGGTTTGCTCCGCATCTGCGGCGTGCGCGGCTTTAGCCTGCTGAGTCTGTACAACGTCACGATTAACCGGTTTGCCTTCAGCAGCTTCTTCCTGCGGCACTTCGCTGCGACGGCGGGTGCTGCTGGAGATGATGTTCAGCGCTTTTACGGAAACCATTTCCAGGCTGTCGACAATCTGGCCGGTCAGGGAGTTAAGGAATGCGTGCACGATCAGCAGTGCGATACCCACCATCAGACCGAAAGCGGTGGTGTTCATCGCCACGGAAATACTCGCAGACAGCAGGTCCGCTTTCTCGGCGGGGTTGGCGTTTGCTACCGCGGTAAAGGCTTCGATAAGACCCATAATAGTACCGAGCAGGCCCAGCAGGGTGGCGATGTTCGAACCCAGAGCAACGTAGGGAGTGCGCTTTTCCAGCTGCGGGATGCTCTCCATGATGCTCTCTTCCATCGCGATTTCGATATCCTCACGACGACGTACGGCGCCCTGACGCTCCAGGCCCATGGCCAGCAGACGACCAACACCAGTGTTGTCCTCTTTGACCAGGTTGCGGGCGCGATCGAAATCGCCAGAATTCAGTACCGGCTGCAACTTGTTCCAGGTTGCACGGTTGGTGTGGCGCTCATAGGCCAGGCGAATGTAGCGCTCGATCGCCACCGCGGCGCCCAGCGCGAATACCACCAGAATGGGGTACATGAACACACCGCCAGTCTGAAAAAACGCGATTACGCTGTTAAAGAAATCCATCACAAGCCCTCTAGGTTTTCTTTGTCGGTTGCGCGGCTGCCCGCTTAACCTCAGTTGTTGCGACCTTTTATGGTCAATCTATGGTTGGTAACTTTCTTGTCTGCGCTGGCCCACAGGGACTCAGCACGAGATTCTGATGGCGAACCCGGCGCTCCGGCTAGTCTTCGGAGAGACTGAGCTGGTAAAACTCGAGTTCGCGCATAAACACTTCTTTGTCCAGTGGCTGCAACGTGGGATCGAGCAGGCTGGAATTCAAACCACTCTCCACACCCACCTCAGAACTTTTCCACGGCACGATGTACAGTGACTTCGGTGCTTCCTTGTTTCCGATAATGGAAATACCAGAGAGCGCCTTCACCTTGTTATCGACTTTCTTTTCACTGCCGGTAGCCGCATCTTCCGCCGCAAAAACCAGTGATACTGACAGGCTCGCGATAATGGCCAGCGATAGTTTCAGCTTCATTTTTTTCAACCGCATCAGTTTGCCCGCCGCTTCAGATCTGCCACCCAAATGGAGACGTTCGCGTCATCCGGCTCATGATTGAGGTAGAGCTGAAATTGTGCGAGTGCACAATTCACATCCTGGAGATAGAGGTCGCAGAGGATGCCGAGATTTTTGATCAGCGGCAGATTGTCCGCGTGCACTGCCAGAGAGTCCGCATAGGTTTTGCGGGCTTCGTCAAATCGGCCCTGGTGGCGGTAGAGTACCGCCAGTTCGTTACTTGCGACCGGATCCAAAGGCGCAGCGCGCAGGGCTTCCAGAAATGCCTCTTCTGCATGCTTCTCGTCGCCGGTACGGAAATAGGCGATCCCCAGGTTTACATAGGGTGCGGAGAGTCGCTGCTCCCGGGCGACAACACTTTGCAGCAGGTCAATGGCTTCTGGATAACGCTCGCCTTGGAGATACTCCACGGCCTGCAAAAAGTCGCGATTCACACCGCCGGAAACCTTGACGCTCAGCGGGTCTACCGGGCGATTGGAGGTTTGCGGGCCACTGGCACAGGCAGCCAGCAGCAATACCGCCGCACATACCGCGGGGCGCAGGAAATTATTCCAACTCATCAGCCCTGATCCTCCTCGGATTCATTTTCCGCGATCACCTCGGATGCTGGCTCAACCACTTCAGGCTCGGGAGTTTGCTCCGCCTCTTCGATCTTTACCGCAGCTTCCTCGATGCCGCCCTCTTCTCCACCCTCTGCTGACGGGTTCACATCTGCAGTCGACTCATCAGCCGGAGCTTCGGCTTCAGCCACCTGCGGCTCACCGTTGTTTGCAGGTGCTTCCACAGTCTTGGCAGCCACGTCAGGGGCAGCCACTTCAGGCTGAACCGGCACCGGCACAATAGTGGTGAGAATATTGCCCGCATCTTCTTTGCGGTCGTAGCGCGAAGGCACCAGGCCGGCGAGCTGCTCGATACTTTTCGCAATCCACTGGTTGTAGATACCCGCAGCCATCAGGTCGATATTTTTCTCGTGTACCGAGATCGCCCTTTCCTCGAACGGGTAAATCTGTTCCTCCAGTGCCAGCTCGTACTCTTCGAGCTCCAGGGCGCTGAGGTTAGTCGGCCGCTCGGATTCTTTGAGCGCGCGACTGAAATGCAGGTAGATTTCACCCAGGTAGAACGTCGCCGCCGCAGTGACATCCGCCACCTGGTAGTCGATCAGGTCCGAGAACGCATTGACCGCAGATTTCATCCGCGTCCGCTTCGCGTTCAGGTTCTGCTCCAGCGGTGCAACCAGGGCAATCTCCCGGAAGGCATCGTATCTGGGTTCCGCCAGCTGCAGCGCGGCGGTACCGGCCAGATAGCGGGTGCGGTCGTTGCGCTCATTGCCGCCACGCAGTTCGATACGCACCATGTCTTCCAGAGTATTGAAGTACGCCTTGCGGTTGCCGCTGTTGTTATAGATATCGGCAATCTTCTGCCGGGTTTCCAGCGCGGGCTCCATCGGGCTCGGGAAGAGTTTCACGTAGCGGTTCAGCACCGCCAGTGCTTTGTCAAAACTCTTCGCGGCACTGTACAGGTCTGCCGCCTGGGTCAGTGCTTCACGGCGTACATCCTCGTCTTCCGACTCCTGCTCAATGCGCTCAAACTCGGCACCGGCAAGCAACAGCTGGCCGCTCTCCTGATATACCACCGCGAGCTTTTTAGTAACTTCTTTTTGCAGCTCGTGCTGCGGGTGGTTGGTACGGAATGCCTTGAGCACGTCCGCTGCGCGCACCCAGTTCTGCAACTGGATCAGCGACGCCGCAGCATCGTACTCCGCGGTGGCAAGAATGCTTGCACCCGGTGCCGCCATACGGATACGCAGGAAATGCTCGGCAGCAGCAGCGTGGTCTTCAGCCTTGCGAGCAACATCGCCCTGCTGGTAGATGGAACCAGCCAGATTGTCGATCAGGTCCGCGCGATCCTTGGCATCAGCCGCGGTAAGCGCCAGCGCTTCGCGATAGCCGGATTCGGCGTCCACGTATGCCGCGGTATCAAACGAGGCGTGTGCCACCAGCAACCAGGCAGAGCGACGGATTTGCTGGTCGGCCGCGGGGAATTTTTCCAACAGCAGGCGGCCGTTCTGAATGGTTTCAGCAAAACTCTTCAGCTTGTACAGGTCATCCACCGCGCCCAACAGAATCTGCGGTGCCTTCCCATGCTCCGGGAAGGTCTCGGCAAAGGTCAGGGACGAGCGGATAATCTCTTTCTGCACCGCGGTTTTCTCGGCGGTACTGCCCTTGGCCAGGTTGTTCTTCAGGTGCTCGCGATAAGCAAATACCGCCGCATAGCCCGCTTCACTGGCATCCTTGTGCGCCTCGTACTGGTAAGCCGTCCGTTCATATTCCTGCGCCGCGTTCATAAAGTCGCGGTTTTCCAGCATCAAGCCAGCCAGCTGATAGTTGATCTCCGGCGCCTTGGGCTTATCCGCGAAGGAGCCGAGATAACGGCGATACCAGTGAATGGCCTCGGCGTAGTGCTCGCCTTTCTTGTCCTTGAGTTTTTTGTTCTGGTAAGCCGCGTGGTAATGACTCGCCAGGTCGATCAGGTTGGTCTGCAGGAATTCCACCGCGGTGGCATATTCCTGAATATCGAATACGGTCCAGTACTCGGCATCCAGCGCATAGGTGTTGGCGAAGTCTTTTTTCGCTTCCAGTACCAGACGCGGGAAACCGCCTTTCTGGTAAATCTCGATCACGCGGATGGAGAAATCGGGAGCCACCTTATGCAGCGGGTTGCGCTCAACAAACGCGGTATAGGCTTTCGCCGCATCCTGATAACGACGTTTGTCCAGGTAGTACTCGCCCAGGTGGCTGTAGACGTAGGACTCGTAATCCCGCGCACCCTTGCGGGTAAAATAATCCACAATGGACTCGGCACCGCCGAGATAGGAGAAGCTCAGGCTGATAACCCGGAAGGTATCTTCGATGTGCTTGCGCTCGGTTTCGTTCGTTTGCTGTTCGAAGTCGTAGCCATCGGCGACCTTGACGTCGAGCATGCGCACGAAATCATCCAGCGCCATCTCATACATATCCTGCTTGAACAGCGCCCAACCGCGCTTGTAAAGCGCCAGCTCATAGAAGCTGGACACTTCCCCAATATCAATTACCCGGCCGTAGGACTCTTCCGCATCCAGGTATTTCTTGCGGGTAAAGTAGTATTCGCCGAGGCGGAAAAACGCTTCGTCCACATGGCGGGATGCGGGATATTTGGCGACCATCTGGCGCAATACCTGCACCGCTGCATCAATTTCCCCGATTTCCTCGTAGGCCCGGGAGAGCTGGTACATCACCTGATCATTGCGTTCGTACTGGGGATATTCAGCCAGCAGTTTTTTGTACAGTTCAATCGCCTCGCGGGCGTTGGCTGCGAGCAACGCATCCGGGTCGTCGCCGGGAAGGCTGCCACCGAGGTCTGGTGCCGCTGACTGGCTGCGATCAATGGCCAGGTTCGAACTGGCACGCGCCTCAAAGTCGGATTCACTCTCACCACTGGAACGCGCGACACCGTCGAGCGCCAGCGGTGCCTGCTGGCTCACCGCAGCGAGCTGTGCCGCTTCCGGTGCGTCCAGCGCTTGCTGACCCGATGCCGGAGCGGACTGCGCACGGCGTGCGGCTTTGTCGGTTGCCGCAGCCACTTCTTCTTCGGAAAGAATACGCGTTGTGCTCGACGCGCCTGCACCGCCGGCTTCCGCGCGGTGGGCCTGCTTGATCTTGAGGTCTGCAATCCGGCGGATGGCTTCCGGCGTCAGTGCGGTTTCCGGTGTTTCCTGCAGGTATTTCTGGTAACTGGCCAGCGCCTTCTCGAGACTGCCGTCAATACGGGTCTCACGGATTTCGATATCCACATTTTTCAGGCTGCCAATGGTGTTACCACTGTTGCTGGCGCAAGCGCTGAGCAACAGTAGTGCGGATGCAGTAGTGGCAAGGCTCAGGGTATTAAAACGGGCACTTAGCACTTTCTTATTCACTGTCTGCGCCCTCGCCATTCTCCACGGGAGCCTCAAGTTCCGGCGGATTATCCACAGGCAGCGGTTCGCCATCGGGGTTCGACGCAGGCTCGGCCTGCTTCAACTGCTCCACCTGTTCCTGATACAACTCAACTTTCTGCGCATCCTGGCGCTGTTCCTGCAGCTCGTTGGCCCGGTCGTAGCTGTCTGCCAGCGCGAAACGCGCCTTGATCTGGTAGCTCTCGAGCTGCGCCCGCTGCTGATCCAGTTCATTAATGGCGAGCTGTTCCAGCATGCGACCCTGGCGCGCCATCAGCTGGTCGATTTTTTCCTGGGCCTGGTTCAGACCACTGCGCAACTGCACAATCTGCTCACCATAACCCTCGTAGCTATGGGTTGCGGCCTGACGGCTGCGCACATAACGCTGGTAGGTTTCCTGCAGGGTGGCGATAACACCGTCCAGTTCGCGCAGGTTTTTGTAGGCTTCGGTCAGGCGGTCATCAAACAGCTTTGAAAGCTTGAAGCGCAACAGGCCTTCCAGGCGCGCGATACGTGCTTCCGTCTCTTCGCTGTTCAGGCTGGGATTGTACGCAAGCAATGCGCGCATTTTTTCCAGCCGCAGGAGCGCGTCGGTTTCCTCGCTCTTGGCCAGCAGTTCTGGCCGGCGATTTACCAGCAGGTTTTCGATACGGCTTGAAAGGCGCTGGCGCTGCTCCAGGCGCATTTTGATGCGCGCATCAATCTGCCGGAACTGCACATCCAGGCCTGGCAGGATCGGCTCGTAATAGGCGCGGCGCAGGGCAATGATTTCGTCAAAGGAGTCGAGACTTTCCAGCCAGGCTTTGTTGCGCTCAAACAGGTCGTTCAGATCCTGGTAGTTGCGCAGAAACTCCTGATAGTCGTTGGAGGCCATTAGGTCGAGCAGGTAATGGGTTTCCGGTGCTCCAGGCAGTTTACGCAGTTCCACCACCCAGTTTTTTACCTGGTTGGCTTCTTTACGACGCAGGGCTTCCAGCAGTTTGCCCTCTCGAATACTCGTGATGGACTGGGACAGCACATCGACCTGCTCACCGAACAGATCCAGGGCCTGGCCATAATTCACTGCCGCGGTGCTGTGCACATCCAGCTTGCCGTAGGCGTAGGGTACCGCCAGCATGGCCTCATGCACGGCCTTGTTGGTTGGCTGGCGCTCTTTCAGCAACTGCCAGGGCACCAGTGCACGGTCGTAGCGGCCCGCGTTCGCCTCTACCCAACCGGCACCCAGCAGCGCCTGATTGGAAAACGGGCCGGAAAGCTGTACCCGGTCAAAATAGGTGCGCGCACGCTCATACTCCTTGGCTTCCATCAATTGGTAGCCAAGCAGCAGATTGGTTTTATCCTGCAGCGCCTGCGCGCCTTCACTGGCACCGGTATTGCGCCCGAGCCCATCCAGCTCCAGCACACCACGTTCGGTGTCGCCCGCTTTCAACAGGGCAATGCCGAGGTTGTACTCCACAAAACCGGAGATCGATTTCTCGCCCTTGAGGTCTCGCAGCAGAGCAATGGCCTCTTCGAATCGGCCCAGTTGCATATAGACCCGGGCGCGCAGGAACTGCTCTTCCGCGCGCACTCTTTCGGGTACACGCCCCTCGATCACTTCCAGCGCCTTCAGGGCGTTGGCGAACTGCTGTTTCTGGTAGTGAATACGCGCGAGCCGGAAAGCCGCTTCATTTTTGATCGCCTGCGATACATTGCCTTTCAGCACGGCCTCGATAGCGCGGCCGGCTTCCCGGTGCATGCGATAGGAAAGCTCGAGATCGCCTACTGCGAACTCCGCCTGACCATAGTGGATATTGAACGGGTCCAGTGCCGGGTCGTCCAGCAGACGGAACTGCTTCAGCTCGGTATCCAGCCCGGTGATCGCATCGAAGTACGCATCCTGGTGTGCGTAAAACAGAGCCTCACCGAAGAACAGATCTTTCAGCTCATCGGTATGCAGTGCGGTGGGGTCGAGCGTTTCTTTCGCCTCCGCGAGAGAGGCCACCCCCATAGGCACGGCGACAACGCACAGCGAAGACAATGCCGACAGGGTTGCGCCGGCAACCGCACGGGCCAGACGGGAAGACATGATTACCAGTCCTTAAAGTTGATCGCGGACTGGGTGCCGGCAATCTGGATTTCAACGAACTTGGGACCTACCGCTTTTTCCACGTTGTAGGTTGCCGTTCCGCGATATTCCTTGCCTGATTTTGACTTGCCAAAGTAGTTGATCACCAGCGGATGCCCACCGGTCTGCACGTTGGCGGTGTGAATACGCTGCACCCCGCCCTGCTGCAGGGCTTCGATTTCCCGGTAGGTGTAGAGGTGGTGAGCAACTACCTGGTTGTCCAGCTTGACCTCTACGGACTCGAGACTGAAATCCTCACTGCCCGCCAGGGAAATAAAGAATGCAGCCTGCGTGTTCGAGGGGAACAGGAGCTTTTCTTCGAGTCGATTCAGCTCAGAGGTGAGGCTAATCACATCTTGCTTGACGTCCTGGATCTGCTCATCGAGCCCGCGGATCTCTTCGCGGCTCACATCCTGAGCGTTGGCCAGTGAAGACAGTGACATCAGCAGTGCTGCTGTCAGCGATATCAGAATTCTGCACATATCCCTTTTCATACCTCCGGCCCGCCCCGTGACTAGAAAAAACACAGCACTGAGGCCACAGCGTGTGCTTAGCGGTGGGATTGTATTGCAACCAAGGCAAAGGGATATGTGAGGCGCTTCAAATCTCGCGCATTGAACTAGAGGTGAATTTTTTCTTTAAATTCAAAGGACAAGGCGTTTTTTCTCGAAGTTGTGACAGGTTTCACGCACTCAATCGAACTACGGCGTGTGACCGGATTCTCAGATATCACAATTAACGAGAACACTGTTCGGTCAGATATTTGTAACAGACCACAAATAGCCCGGAAATAGACCGGGAGTAGTCTACTGATATGCGCTCACCATTTTTGCAGTGCGGACTCATCACTTTTTTTCGCTTCAACCCACTGACCGGCACTGCCACCCGCAGTCAGTTCCTTTTTCCAGAAAGGCGCACGGCTCTTGAGAAAGTCCATGATAAAGGCACAGGCATCCAGCGCCGCCTGCCGGTGTGCCGAGGTGATCCCCACAAAAACAATTTCATCACCCGCGGCCAGCCGGCCATAACGGTGGATAACCCGGACCCGGCCCAGGGGCCAGCGCTCGGCCGCCTCGCGCGCGATCGCGTCCAGGGCAGACTCGGCCATACCCGGGTAGTGCTCCAGTTCCATTACCGCGACAGCAGATCCCGATGATGAAGAGTCAGGTGCGGTTGTTGCTGAGATCGCTGGTGAAAAATCCCGCACATTGCCCACAAAGATCGCGGTTGCACCATCGCTGGTATTTTCCCGGCGCAGCGCGTTGTACTCCGCCCCGGGATCAAAACCTTCCGCCTGAACCACAATCGAAATATCAGTCACGCACTTACCCCCCGGTCACCGGCGGGAAGAAGGCGACTTCATCGCCATCGCGCACCGCAGCATCCCCGTGACTGAGTTCCTGGTTACAGGCCATTTGCAGGCGCTCATTAGCCAGGGCAACCCGCCAGGTATCGCCTTTGCTGGACAGTACCTCGCGCAGCTCACCCAGCGTGGAAACACCGCCGGCTTCCACCTCCAGACTGTCGCAATCCAGCTGCTCCCGCAGCCCGGCAAAAAACAACACCTTGATCACTGCCCCACCTCCGCAGAATCCGCCACCCAGTGGCCCCGCTTACCGCCGGTTTTTTCCTGCAGTTTTGTCGGCCCGATCACCATCGCCGGATCTACCGCCTTGCACATATCGTAAATGGTCAGCGCCGCGACACTGGCCGCAGTCAGTGCTTCCATCTCCACCCCGGTGCGCCCGGCGAGCCGGCAGTAGCTCTGGATTTGCACGCAGTTGTTCGCTTCATCCAATACAAAATCCACTTGTACCTTGGTCAGGGCGAGGGGATGACAGAGGGGGATGAGGTCTGCGGTTTTCTTGGCGGCCTGGATGCCGGCAATACGGGCGGTGGCGAGCACATCGCCTTTCTTGTTGTTGCCGGCCTTGAGCTGGGCAAAAGCTTCCGCGGACATCGCAACGGCGGATTCCGCGCGGGCACTGCGGTCGGTGATGTCTTTATCAGTGACATCCACCATGCTGGCTTCGCCCTGCTGGTTGAGGTGGGTGAGGCTCATAAGGCGCGTATCCCTGTAAATCGATTGGCCGGTAAGTGTACCCAACACCAAGCAGGGCCCGCACCTGCCCTTGCCGGTTTTATTGCAGAGGAATGTTTAACCCTCGGCCCCCGGGGTGGAGAGAGTCAGTAATCAATCACAGACTTCGAGAATCTTCAGGGTGTTGGTGCCACCGTGGGACTGCATCAGGTCGCCGCGAATCAGGATCACCTGGTCACCGACATTGACGATGCCCCGCTCCTTCAAGACATCCAGTGCGCGCTGATTTAGCTCCTTGTCACTTTGATTCCCGGGCTCAAACAGCAGGGAAATCACCCCCCGGTACAGCGCCATGCGCCGCTGCGCGATCGGGTCGTGCGCCAATCCCACGATGGGCAGGCCGGAGCGGATTCGGGAGGCGATCAACGGCGTGTAGCCGGTCTGGGTCATGCACGCGATAGCGGTAACACCGGCCAGATGATTGGCCGCATACATGGCGGAGAGCGAGATAGTCTCGTCGATACGGGAGAAGCCCTGGTGCATGCGGTGGCCGGATTCCTGTGCGGACCTTTCCCGTTCCGCGCCCATACACAGGCGATGCATGGCCTCGACCGCTTCCACCGGATAATCCCCGGCAGCGGTTTCCGCGGAAAGCATCACCGCATCCGTGCCATCCAGTACCGCGTTGGCCACGTCGAACACCTCCGCGCGTGTGGGCAGCGGGGCCTTGATCATGGTTTCCAGCATCTGGGTGGCGGTTATCACGGCGCGATTGAGCTGGCGGGCGCGCTTGATCATGCGCTTCTGCACACCGATCAGAGCGGCATCCCCGATTTCCACCCCGAGATCGCCGCGCGCAACCATCACCGCTTCCGATGCCTCGATAATTTCGTCCAGGGTCGCATCGTTTTCCACCGCCTCGGCGCGCTCCACCTTGGCTACCAGGCCGATATTCCTGCCCGCGTCCCCCAGCAATGCGCGCGCTTCACGCATATCCTCGGCGCTGCGGGGAAAGGAGACCGCGAGGTAATCCACACCGATATCTATCGCCGTTTTGAGATCCGCCTTGTCTTTATCGGTCAGCGCCGCGGCAGAAAGCCCACCGCCCTGCTTGTTGATCCCCTTGTTATTGGAAAGGCTGCCGCCGACCACCACCCGGGTAATTACTTCACTACCGCTAACCTGCTCCACGTCGAGCACCACGCGGCCGTCATCCAGTAACAGCCGGTCGCCGGCCTGCACGTCGTCGATCAGGGACTTGTAATCGCACCCCACCCGCTCAATTGAACCATCGTTACTGCCAAGGGCCATATCGAGCACAAACTGCTGTCCTTCCGCCAGCGAAACCGCACCCTCTTTAAAGCGCGCAATGCGAATCTTCGGCCCCTGCAGATCCCCCAGAGCAGCGACCGCTTTGCCCAAGCGCACAGCGATTTCCCTGACCTGCTGCAAACGGCGGCGATGGTCTTCCGGCGTACCGTGGGAAAAATTCAGCCGCACCACATCGACACCCGCCCTGAGCAGTTTTTCCAGCACCCCGTCCTTGTCACTGGCCGGCCCCAGGGTGGCAACAATCTTGGTGCGGCGAATAGGGTTGGCAATACGCTCGATGGCGGGAATCTGGCTCATAGGGATTCTCTGGTTCAATCGCGCGAGGTTCAATCACGCGTGGTTCAATCGCGCGGCAATATCAGGATTGCGCGGAAGTCATTGACGTTGGTCCTTGTAGGGCCGGTCACGATCAGGTTTTCCAGCTCCGCAAAGAAACTATAGGCATCGTTATTGGCGAGAAAGGCGTGTGGGTCGAGCTGTTGCGCCCGCATCTTCGCCCAGTCAGCAGGGGCAAAATGGGCACCGGCGTTGTCTTCGGAACCGTCGATGCCGTCAGTATCGATGGCAAGCCCGTAAATGCCCGGAGCACCGGCCAGCGCCGTAAACAGCCCCAGCAGGTATTCCACATTACGCCCACCGCGGCCATTTCCGGTTACGGTGACACTGGTTTCGCCGCCGGAAAGAATAAGCAGCGGGCGAGAGATGTCGTTCCGGGCCTGCAAGGCCAGCTGAGCGTGACTCTGCCCCAGCTCCCGCGCCTCGCCCTCCAGGTCATCGCCGAGCACCCGGACCTCCGCGCCAGCGTGCAAAGCCGCGGTATTGGCAGCATCCAGCGCATCCTTTGCCGTAGCCAGCATATTCGCGCTGTCGCGGGCGAACCCGGCATCGCCCTGCCTGGGCGCGTCCATATCACCCTGTAAGTGGCTGCGCACATTGTCATCAATATCGATGTTGTAGCGTTGCAGGATTTCCAGGGCATCGGCGGGGGTGGAGCGGTCGGGCAGCGTGGGGCCGGAGGCGATCAACGTGGGATCGTCCCCGGGCACATCGGAAATCAGGTAGGTCACCACGCGCGCGGGATGCGCGGCGGCGGCGAGGCGCCCGCCTTTGATCGCCGACAGGTGGCGGCGCACGGTATTGATCTCGCGAATCGGCGCACCGCTGCGCAACAGCGCCTTATTGATCGCCTGCTTTTGCGCCAGGGTGAGACCGGGGGCGGGCAGTGTCATCAGCGCGGAACCGCCACCGGAAATCAGCGCGATGACCAGATCCTTCTCGCCCAGTTTATCCACAGCCTCCAACATACGCTTTGCCGCAATTTCGCCCATGTTGTCCGGCATGGGGTGTGAGGCTTCCAGCACTTCGATCTTTTGGCAGGTCGCGCCGTGCTCGTATCGGGTAACCACCAGACCAGACAGGTCGGCATCCGGGTAGTGTTCAAACCAGGCCTGTTCGAACGCTGCCGCCATCGCCGCAGCCGCCTTGCCAGCACCAACAATCACCGTGCGCCCCGCCGGGGGCTCCGGCAACTGCGCCGGCAGTAACTGCTGGGGATGCACTGACGCAACCGCCAGGGATGCCAGCTCCTGCAGCCAGGCCGAGTATTCATCCGCACGCGCGAGTGATTCGATGGACGGCAATGCCCTCATAAGACGCACTCCTGATCTTGTTATCGATTATTTTCAGTATTGCGGCGGGCACCCCCTGCCCGCCTTGCGCCAGCTTACAGAAACGCAAACTTGGCGATAAAAATGGCACTCAGTACATAAAGACTGAGCGAGACCTTCTCATACTCCCCGGTGAACACCTTGAGAATGGTGTAGGTGAGAAAGCCCAGTGCGATACCGTTGGCGATGGAAAACGTCAACGGCATCATGACCACGGTCACAATGGCGGCGATGGTGTCGGTCTGATCCTTCCAGTCGATATGGGCCAGCGTCCCCATCATCAACATGGCCACATAGATCAGCGCACCCGCACTGGCAAAGGCGGGGATCATTGCCGCCAGCGGGGTAAAGAACATCGCCAGCACAAACAGGATGCCGACCACAACCGCGGTTAGCCCGGTGCGCCCGCCCACCGCCACACCCGATGCACTCTCGAGATAACTGGTGACCGGCGGGCAGCCAAACAGCGCACCGATCACACTGGAGGTACTGTCCGCCTTGAGCGCCTTGGGCAGGTTTTCAATCTTACCGTCGTCGTCGATCAGGTTGGCCCGGTGCGCGACCCCCATCAATGTGCCGGCGGTGTCGAACATGTTCACAAACAGGAAGGCCAGGATGACACTGACCATCCCGATATCCAGCGCTCCCTTTATATCCATCGCCAGCCAGGTGGGCGCGAGGCTCGGCGGGGTGGAAACAATCCCCTGATACTCCACCAGCCCAAGCCCCCAGCCGATCAACGTCACCGTCGCCATGCTGATCAATATCGCGCCGAACACATTGCGATGGCTGAGTATCGCGATCATCAGAAAGCAGAGCGCGGCTAATAATGGCTCCGGCTCGCGGAAAGACCCCAGGCTGACCAGCGTCGCTTCATTGGGCACCACGATTCCAGCGGTCTTGAGGCCGATCAGCCCCAGAAACAGGCCGACTCCCGCGCCCATCGCAAACCGCAGGCTGAGGGGAATCGCCCCCAGCAGCCATTCCCGTATCCGCGACAGGCTCAAGATCATGAACAGGATGCCGGACAGGAAGACCGCGCCCAGCGCCACCTGCCAGCTGTAGCCCATATCGCCAACTACCGTATAGGCAAAGAAGGCGTTGAGCCCCATACCCGGCGCCAGGCCAACGGGCCAGTTGGCATAAAGTCCCATCAAAAAACAGGCAATAGCCGCGCCAACACAGGTGGCCACAAAAGAGGCGCCGTGATCCATCCCCGCATTGGCCATCATGTTTGGCGTGACAAAGATGACGTAAGCCATGGTCACGAACGTCGTGATCCCGGCAATAACCTCCTGCTTTACGGAGGAATTGTGTTCACGCAGCCTGAAAAAACGCTGAAAGAAACCGGACTGGTCGTGGTTCACTCGAATCTCCGCTTGTTATTCCACTGGCTCCCCGCCGAATACCGAACCGCTATCCACACTCCCCACAGAAAGGTGCAATTACGCGGCAGTCAGCGAAACCTACAGAACAAAAGTATGCCGCAAATGTTGCGGCAAATATGGAATATCTTAGTTGCTTTACGCGGAAGCCGCGGCACCTGGAAGGACCCGGCAGCAAAAGGGGGAAATATTGAAGCGACAAACCTGGGCCTCTCTGAAGCCGCTATTAAGTTTTATCGCCCGAGCAATCCGGAGAGCAGCCATTACGCGACCATGAGGAGAAGCCTACGCGCCGCCAATCAGAAAGTAGCCATTACACCCAGGCCGGAAAAGTTCACGTTCTCGTACTGGCCAACAAATTCGCGTGACCTGCGCACATGGTACGCAGACCAGGTAAAACGCCCCGTGGCAAAACCGAACCCGAAACGCCAATCGCCTACGCTGGTTTCTTTTTCAACGCTGTGGCTATCCTTGAAGTTATTGCCATCGAGAAAGATATCCCGGGCAATATAGCGCTGCTGCCAATCTGTGAAGAAATACCAGCCAAGGTCCAGCGTGCCACCGGCAAGGCCCGGCGCCTGAGTGAGCGGCGGTAGGCCGTCCAATGAGGCACTGGCATACAGGTCGCGTCCGAAACGCATGCCGACGCCTGCCGCCACTTGCGTGGACACATTGCCGAGGCTGCCACCCAGATTCCCGGACAACTCCCAATCCAATGCGGACTCACCGATGGAATTGATGTAGGCCCACTTGCGACCGCAACTCACCAACAGCGCAGGTTCATCATGCAACTGGTTGTCCCAGCCGTTGACCTTATAAGCGCGGACCAGATCATGGGCCCAGCGCTGCACCCGCTGCGCCCCCGAGGACGGGCCGACAATGCCGGCACTGACATCCAGCCGATCAATCACCTTCAAGTGGCTTTCCGGGCGAAGCTGCGCGGAAGTCACCGACATTCCCAGATACAACCAGCCCGCGTAGGGCCGGTCATCCAGAATCAGCTCCGGGCGCTCGATTTCATAAGGGGTGAAAATGGCCTGGCCAAGAAAATACTGCGCATGCAACTCCCGCCCATCATCCGTCCACGGCAAAAGCCATCGCGACCACTCTGGCGCCGAATCCGGAGAATAGCCAAGCTGCATCCCCTGGGTGTAGTAAGCATCACTGGCACCGTCGAAGGAGTCATTTTCGACTTGAATTGAAAGTGTTCCCGCTAGCGCGGGGACACAGCAGACGACTGCCAGCGAGAGCACCTGCAACGGCAGTCGGAGAAGTGCTTTCCATGCATTTTTATCCATGGAGCGAGCCTAGCCAACCGGCACGAACGTGCCAGAAACTCGCGTAAAGATGGATGCCTAATCACAACAACCCTTGACATAGTGTCCTTTAGACACATACTGTATCGCAGTATCGATTCACAGCCAGGGATAGACCCAGGCGTTTACTTTTCAGCAAGGAGCTTGCTGCTATGTCCAGAGACTATGATTTCGCGGTCTTTATCGGTCGCTTCCAACCTTTCCATTCCGGCCACCTCAAAGTGGTTACAGAAGGCCTCGCAAGGGCCGGCCAGCTGGTGATACTGATTGGCTCGGCGTATCAGCCGCGCAATCCTCGCAACCCCTGGACACATGAGGAAAGGGAGAGTTTTATCCGGTCCTGCCTGACGGAAGAAGACAACAAGCGGCTGATCTGCCTTCCGCTGATGGATGTGCCCTACAACGATGAGCTGTGGGTTCGCAATGTTCAGAACTCCGTCAACGGGATCGTGACCGCTCGCCACTCTATACCCCACAAAGCGCCCAGGATCGCCCTTATCGGGCACCACAAGGATCACACGGGTTTTTACCTGAATTTATTTCCTCAGTGGGAGTCCGTCCCGGTCAATAACCATAAGGCGATCAGCGCGACGCCGATACGGGAAGGACTGCTGGGCGATGACACAGACACTTATCTGCAAGACCTGGTGAAATCCGAGTTAATACCTGCCACAGTGGGAACAGAGCTCGAGCGCTTTATTCACAACGACCCCGCCTACGGTGCCATGCAGGAAGAGATGGCATTTATCAAACGGTATAAATCTGCTTGGTCAGCGGCGCCGTATACACCCACTCATGTCACCGTCGATTCGGTGGTGGTGCAATCAGGGCATATCCTGCTGGTTGAGCGCAGGGCTTTTCCCGGCAAAGGGCTCTGGGCACTGCCTGGTGGCTTCGTTGACCCGAACGAAAAGCTCGTGGATGCGTGCCTGCGAGAGCTGCGGGAGGAAACACGCCTCAAGGTCCCCGCCCCGGTTTTGAAAGGGTCAATAAAACGCCAGGGGGTGTTTGATGACCCACACCGCTCTGCCCGGGGAAGGACAATCACGCACGCTTATTACATTGAGCTGGAGCCCAGCAAGGAACTGCCAAGGGTAAAAGGCGGAGATGATGCGAAACGTGCCCGCTGGTTACCGCTGGCTTCCCTGAATCCACAAGAACTGTTTGAGGATCACTACTACATCATCCAGAATCTGATCGGTGGCGCCTAAAATGTCCCTGCAATGTATTCAGGCACCGGCTGCTAGTATTTATCGTCGTATTAGGGAAGTCATTCATGCCCATGTCGATTTTATCGAATATCGGTCAAAACCCATCCGGTCGGGATTATGTGGTCGGCGACGTGCACGGCCACCTGCAGCAGTTGCAACAGCAACTCACAGAGCTCGGCTTTGATCCGGAGCGAGATCGTCTTTTCTGCCTCGGGGATATTGTCGACCGGGGCCCCGACAGCGCAGCCATGGTCGAGCTGATCGACCAAAAGGTGTATTTCAGTATTCTCGGCAACCATGAAGCGATGATGATCGCTGGGTTTGAAGACCCAGACTCTGTGGCATTACATTCGGCTAACGGCGGCGAGTGGTTCTACGAACTTTCCCAATCGGAACAGAAGAAACTTGTAGAAAAAGTCCGCCAATGGCCCTGGGCAATGGAAATCGCCGTACCCCAGGGTACGGCCGGGCTTATCCACGCGGATGTGCCCAACAGTGACTGGCACACAGTGAAACATCTATTGCAGGAAATCAGCACCAGCTGGGCGTCTGGTGCCTCCCTGTCCGAGCCGCACATTTCCGCTGCAGCACAACCTCTTCTTTGGAACAGAAGCCTGATCAGGCAACTCTATCGTGGGATTGCCGGGTTCGGCGCGGGCAAGCGCGATATCACTGAGTACAAACGCCTCTTCCTCGACCGAGCTGACCGCATGGAAGTACTCGGCGAGCAGCCCGCCTCCCCATTCCAGGTTCCGGGTATCAGCGCGGTATTTATGGGGCACTCGTATGTCCCCTTCGCCATAGAAGTCGGCAATTGCCATTTTCTGGATATTTATCGAGGGGAGCCAGGCGACAAGCTGGGGATCGCCTGCATAAATGCGCCCTCCTGAGATCCGTCTACCTTTAGCGCCATCATAAGGCCGCCTTCCAGCCGCAGCTTTGGCGCGCATAACTACCCAACTTCAACAACCAATAGAAAAGAGGCTTGACACATTAGTGTCTAAGAGACACTATAAGCTCATTAGTGACGAAGAGACACTAAACGCGGTACGGGATAGACCGGTACTTACTCAACTCACGGAGGATTTCCGCGATGCAAAACTACAACCCGATCCTGAATGTCGACAGCTATAAAACCAGCCACTACCTGCAGTACCCCGAAGGTACCCAGTATGTAAGCAGCTATATAGAAAGCCGCGGAGGACAGTTTAAAGAAGCCGTTTTCTTTGGCCTGCAAGCCTTTATCAAGCAGTACCTCATGCAGCCGATAACCGCTGCAGATATCGAAGAAGCTGAAGAGATCTGTACTGCCCACGGGGTGCCATTTCACAAAGAAGGCTGGGAATATATTCTCAATCAGCACGGCGGTTACCTGCCGATTGAAATCCAGGCTGTGCCGGAAGGCACCCTGGTCCCCGTTCAAAACGTGCTCGCCCAGGTCATCAATACCGACCCCGCCTGCTTCTGGCTCACCAGCTATATCGAGACAGCCCTGCTGCGAGCGGTCTGGTACCCTACCACCGTTGCCACCCAGAGCCGTGAAGCCAAAAAGATTATCCAGCGGTATCTGGAAGAAACTGCAGACACGATCGACGGCCTGCCCTTCAAGCTGCACGACTTCGGCGCGCGCGGCGCCAGCAGCACCGAGACAGCAGCCATTGGTGGCCTCGCCCACCTGGTGAACTTCCAGGGCACCGATACCATCAGCGCATTACTCGCCGGGCGTCGCTACTACAACGCGCCTATGGCCGGGTTTTCAATTCCGGCCGCAGAACACAGCACCATGACCAGTTGGGGACGCGACCGCGAGGCCGACGCTTACCGGAATATGCTGACGCAGTTTGGCGGCAATGGCGGCATCGTCGCGGTTGTCAGTGACAGCTACGACCTGTGGAATGCGATTGAAAATATCTGGGGCGGCGAGCTCAAAGAACAGGTTGAAAATGCGGGGGGCACACTGGTTATTCGTCCCGACAGCGGTGACCCTGTTGATATCGTTACCCAAACCGTGGAGCGCCTTATGCGGATTTTCGGTGCGACAATCAACGACAAAGGCTATCGGGTACTGCCCGACTTTATCCGGGTCATTCAGGGAGATGGTGTATCTCTGCACACCATTGAGGGCATTCTCGCCGCAATGAAAGCGCGCAAGCAGAGCGCGGATAACGTTGCCTTTGGCATGGGCGCCGAGCTGCTGCAAAAGGTTAACCGGGACACCATGAAGTTCGCGATGAAGGCCAGCGCAGTACGTGTAAACGGCCTCTGGAGAGATGTGTTTAAAGACCCGATTACCGACACCGGCAAGCGCTCTAAAAAAGGCCGCCTGGCACTGACCACTCGCGGCAATGGCGAATTGCACACCGTTCGCGAGCAGGACCTGGGCAACCGCACAAACTTGCTGCAACCGGTTTTCCGCAATGGCAAGCTGCTGATAGACCAGACGTTCGATACCGTCAGAGCCCTGGCAGGGGTACCCCGCACCGACAGCGCACTGGCCAAGGCGGGGTAATTCATCCACAAACCTCAGGAAAGCCGGACTGACCGGCTTTCCTTTTTTACTTAGAGTTTACTTAAGGGATTAAAGCTCCAGATTACGCACAAACGTATGGCTGCCCGAGTCGTCCCGCATACGATAAAGCGTTGCCGGGCGTCCGGTTTCCGAGCGTTTCTCACCGGTATCAACGAGCAGCTCAGCCTGCTCTATTCGCCGCCGAAATGACTTCTTCTGCAACGGCTTTCCGATGATCACCTCGTGCACGTGTTGCAACTCCGGCAAAGTAAACTTTTCCGGCAGCGCATACGCAGGGACTATGCTGTACAGCGCTTTTTGCACCAACCGTTCATGGGCAAAGCGGATGATTTCCTCGTGGTCGAACGCGAGTTCCAACTTCCCCACCCGATCAAACGGTATCCACCTGGCATCGGCTACGGATTCAATATGGCTCTCGCAGACCTGATGGGCGATAAGCGCGGTATAGCACACCGTTACGGACCAACCCCGCTTGTCCCGGTCTCTACCGCCAAAGGTATAGAGCTGCTCTACATAGGGAGGAATGACGCCGGTCTTCTCTCTTAACTTGCGCACCACGGTGTCTTCGAGAGAGCGGTCTTCGGTCTCCGACACGAACCCGCCCGGCAGCGCCCACTTCCCCATCTCCGGGTGTGCGGAGCGCTTCACCAGCAGAACTTTGAGCTGCCCTTCGTGATAGGTAAACAGAACGGCATCGACGGTTACCAGGGGCGCGTCGAAGGCACGCTTGTCATAGCTGGATAGGAATTCTTGTTCGTTCATGGTTGGTCAAAGTGTCAAATAGCCACTAATCGTAAAGCCCCGGGCCTGTATCTGCAACGGCGCCCTCAAACTGTCCCATTGGTAGTCGGTAAGTGCGTTTGCCGCTTACTGTTGCGTAGACTGCTTCATTTCCCTCGCCCCGCCCAGTAAAATCGCCTTCTTTAAAAATACCCAGTGAATCCCAGCGATACCGGAGCATAACCCCATGGGAAGAGCCTATCAGAACCGCAAAGACTCGATGGCCAAGACCTCGAACATGAAAGCCAGGGTCTACAGCCGCTTTGGCCGCGAAATCTATGTGACCGCCAAGTCTGGAGGTATCGACCCCAACGGCAACCTGGCCCTGCGCAGCCTGATTGAGCGCGCCAAGAAAGAACAGGTCCCCACCCACGTGATCGAAAAGGCCATCGACAAGGCCAAAGGTGGCGCCGGCGAAGACTTCTCACGTGCCCGCTACGAAGGTTTCGGCCCCGGCGGCTGCATGGCGATCATCGAATGCCTGACTGACAACCCCAACCGCACCTTCGGCGATGTGCGCCAGGCCTTCACCAAAACCAAAACCAAGATCGGCACTGAAGGCTCCGTCAGCCACAGCTTTGATCACCTCGCGATCCTCGTGTTCAAACACGACGATGAAGAGGCGGTACTGGAAGCACTGATGGAAGCCGACGTTGATGTTACCGACATCGAAAACGAAGACGGCACACTCTCCGTATTCGCCCCGCATACGGATTACTTCAAGGCCAAGCAAGCGCTGATCGAAGCCTTTGGTGAAATCGACTTTGACGTGGACGAAATCCAGTTCGTGCCCCAAACCTACACCGAGATCACTGGTGACGATGTGGCATTGTTCGAGAAATTTATGAACATGCTGAACGACCTGGAAGATGTGCAGGCGGTATACCACAACGTGGAAAACCCGCAGTAAACATATCGCTGAGACTGGCACTGAGATCAAGGCCTGCCTGTACAGGCTGATCAGGACTGCCGGAGTCGATGGAACAAAAAAGCCCCGCTATGCGGGGCTTTTTTTATCTATCCAGAGTACGTACCGCGCCCGGCAATCAGACCACTTCAAACAGGGCTGCTGCCCCCATACCGCCGCCAACACACATAGTAACCACCACGTATTTCACACCACGGCGCTTGCCCTCGATAAGCGCATGCATGGTCATGCGGTTGCCACTCATACCGTAGGGGTGACCAATGGAAATGGCACCGCCGTTGACGTTGAGGCGGTCGGCGGGGATACCGAGTTGATCACGGCAGTAAATTACCTGAACCGCAAAGGCCTCGTTCAGCTCCCACAGACCGATATCGTCCATTTTCAGGCCGGTGCGTTTGAGCAGTTTGGGAATGGCAAATACGGGACCGATACCCATTTCATCCGGCTCGCAGCCCGCCACTGCCATGCCGCGGTAAATACCGAGAGGCTGCAGGTTGCGCTGCTCCGCCAGCTGGCTGTCCATCATCACCACCGCGGCGGCACCATCGGAAAGTTGTGAGGCATTACCCGCGGTGATCACACCGTTTTCGCGCACGGCTTTCAGCCCGTTGAGCCCTTCAAGCGTGGTCCCGGGGCGATTGCCCTCATCCTTGCCGAGCGTCACCTGCTGCTCGCTGACTTCACCGGTCTCCCGATTGGTAACCAGCATGGTGGCGGTGACCGGAATGATCTCGTCATCAAACTTTCCCGCATCCTGTGCAGCCGCCGTACGGCGCTGGGATTCAAGCGCGTACTCGTCCTGCGCCTCACGGGAGATGTTGTAGCGCTTGGCCACCACTTCAGCGGTATCCAGCATGGGCATGTAGATGGCCGGTGCCGCTGCCACGACATTGGGATCCCCGGCGCGGTACAGGTTCATGTGCTCATTCTGCACCAGGCTGATGGACTCACAGCCACCGGCCACAACGACCGGCGCACCATCGACCACGATCTGTTTGGCTGCGGTAGCGATCGACATCAGACCCGAAGCGCACTGGCGGTCGATGGTCATTCCACTGACGCTGACCGGCAAGCCCGCCGCCATCGACATCTGGCGTGCGACGTTGGTACCCTGACAGCCCTGCTGAAGGGCGACGCCGAAGATGCAGTCGTCCACTTCAGCCGGGTCGATATCAGCGCGCTGTACCGCCGCTTTGATCGCATGGGAAGCCAGGGTCTGGCTTTCGAGATTGTTGAATGCACCGCGATAGGCACGGCCGATGGGCGTGCGTGCGGCAGAAACAATGACGGCTTCTTTCATCTCTGAATTCTCTTTTTGTCCCCGCTCCCTGGCGCACTCAGGCACCGGGAGCGGCTGGATTATTTGAAATTAATGCAGACAGGCATCAGGCCGGCTGTGACTGGGACATCGCCAGGGTCAGGAACTTCTCGGTCTGGCCCGCACCGGAGGCCAATTCTGCCTGGCCACCCTGATCGCAGATTTTGCTCCAGTTTTCGAGCACAGCCTCAGGAGTCTGCTCATCCACTGGAATAAAGGTACCGGGGGTCTCAAACAGGCGGGTGCTCGCGTAACCACCTGCACCCGCGCAGAGGATGAAGCGGTTGGGCGCATTCTTGTGGCACAGGGTAAGGGCGCCGGTGGTAACCGCTTCCGGCGTGAGCATCGCCAGTACCTCTGGTGGCATCAGATCCTCGGTCATGCGCGTACCGGCTGTGGGTGACAGCGCATTGATACGGATGCCGTACTTGGCCCCTTCGAGCACCAGGGTATTCATCAATCCCAATACCGCCATTTTCGCGGCGCCGTAGTTGGACTGACCGAAATTTCCATACATGCCGCTGGAGGAAGTCGTCATGACAATACGGCCGTAATTCTGCTCGCGCATGATGTCCCACACCGCCTTGGTGCAGTTCACCGAGCCCATTACGTGCACGTCCATCACCAACTGGAAATCCGCCAGGTCCATTTTGGCGAACGTTTTATCCCGCAGGATACCGGCGTTGTTGATCAGGATGTCCACCCGCCTCCACTTCGCCATGGCCTGCTGGACCATATCCTGCACTTCTTCGAACTTCGCGACGTTGGCTCCGTGTGCGATGGCCTCACCGCCGCGCGCCTCGATTTCACGCACCACGGCCAGCGCCGCCTCGGAAGAAGCGCCGCTGCCATCGCGGGCTCCGCCGAGATCGTTTACCACAACTTTTGCGCCGCGCTCTGCCAGTGCCAGTGCATGGGATTTACCGAGTCCGTTGCCGGCGCCGGTTACGATGGCCACTTGGCCGTCAAAACGTACACTCATGGTCTTCTCTCTAATTGTTCCTGAATTGTGATTTAGCCACCGCTCCGGCGGCTTTCATTTTTTCGGGAGTCAGCCAGCCATTTGCATGGTGAGCCATTCGGCAACGAGTGCCGGCTTTGCCTCGCCTTCGATTTCCACTGTCACTTCCGTCTTCAGCATGAACTGGCCGGGATTTTTCTCGGTGACATCAAGCAGGCGCGCGTGCGCGCGGATGCGGCTGTCGACTTTCACCGGGGAGATAAAACGCACCTTATCGAACCCGTAATTGATCGCCATAACCATGCCTTCCACCTGCATACTGAACGTTTCAGCAAAATGGGACAGCAGTGACAGGCTCAAAAAACCGTGCGCAATGGTGGAACCGAACGGCGTCTGCGCCGCGCGCTCAGGGTCCACATGGATAAACTGGTGGTCGTGCGTGACTTCCGCAAACAGGTTGATTTGCTCCTGATTGATGGTGAACCAGTCCGTGCTCTCCAGTGTTTTGCCGGAGCTTTCGAGCAGTTCTTTTTGGCTGACCGTATTCATCGTCTCTCCTGTCACCTTCTTATTCTGTTATTCAGGCAGCGCTCTTCGGCGCTGCCACTGTTTTTCAATTCAGAACCACTCCGATTTCATATCGAAGCTGGTGCTGTCAATTTCCCTGACCAGCTTCGACCAGTGGTAAATCTTTGGCAGCTCTGCATGGAAGAAGTACTGCATCGCCTGAAGTTTCCCGCGGTAAAAAGCTTCCTCTTCGGGATGGGGGTTGCGCTGCAGGCCTGCATCGGCCGCAAGTCCCTGGCGCAGCCAGATCCAGGCGATAACGATATGCCCGAATAATTCCAGATAACTAACGGAATTCGAGAACACCAGATCCGGATTTTTGTCCGCAATCGCACCAAACACTGTAGTGGTCGTTTCCTGCAGTTCCACCAAGGCTGCCTGCAGATCGACCGCGAACAGGCTCAACTCTGTGTTACCTGCCAGCTCAATGGTGCCCTGTATCTCCTCCAACACTGCGCGGTAACCGGCAAACTGATTCATCGGCACCTTTCGCCCCAGCAGGTCCAGCGACTGGATACCGGTAGTGCCCTCGTGAATCGGGTTCAGGCGATTGTCGCGGTAGAACATTTCCACCGGGTGTTCATTGATGTAGCCGTGACCGCCCATCACCTGAATAGCGAGACTGTTGGCCTGGGGGCCGTACTCGGAGGGCCAGCTTTTGATGATCGGGGTCAGGAAATCCAGAAGGGTATGCGCCCGCTCCCGCGCTTCGGCAGTCTCTGCCGTTTTCTCGTCGTCGGCGAGCTGGCTGCCGTACAGGCAAAGAGCATAGGCGCCTTCTGCATAGGCCTTCTGTGTCAGTAGCATTCGCCGCACATCGGGGTGCTCGATGATATTGACCGGCGCGGAGTCGGCATCCTTGTTGGCAAGCAGGCGCCCCTGTGGCCGCTCACGGGCGTAGTCGAGTGCGTACTGGTAGCCGGTCAGTGCGGTGAGCGCCGCATTGGTGCCCACCATGATGCGCGCCTCGTTCATCATGTGGAACATGTATAGCAAGCCGCGGTTTTCTTCGCCCACCAGATAGCCGACGGCACCACCGTTTTCGCCGAAGCTGAGTGCAGTGGAGGTATGCCCACGCCCGCCCATTTTGTGAAACAACCCTGCCAGCGCTACGTCATTGCGCTCGCCGATACTGCCGTCGTCGTTGACCAGGAACTTGGGCACGATAAACAGGGAGATGCCCTTCACGCCTTTCGGCGCCCCCTTAACTCGCGCCAGCACCAGGTGCACAATGTTGTCACTGAGCTCATGGTCTCCACCAGAAATGAAGATCTTGTTGCCAGTGATGCGGTAACTCCCATCGGGCTCACACGTGGCAGTAGTGGTGAGATCAGCAAGCCCGGAGCCCGCTCCCGGTTCGGTCATCGCCATGGTGCCCATAAAACGGCCAGCACGCATGGGCTTGACCCACTTTTCGATTTGCTCAGCCGAGCCGTGCGCCTCGATCAGATTGGCATTGGCCGTGGTCAGGGAAATATAAGCGAGTGTGGTACTCGCCACCGCCGCCAGGTGCGACTGCACCGCATTGGCGACAACCAGCGGCAATTGCATACCGCCATCGTCAAAGTCTGTGGCCGGTGCAGCGAGACCAGCCTCGATGACTGCGTCCAGTGCGGGCTTGATTTCCGGCAGCAGGTGCACCCGTTCACCATCAAAGGTGGGTTCGTTGATGTCCACTTTCTGGCGGATCGGAAGGAAATATTTCAGCGCGACATTTTTGCCAGTTTCAATCGCCGCGTCGAAAGTCTCGCGGCTGTGGTCCGCATAACGAGGACGTGTTGTCAGTGCTTCCACGTCGAATAATTCGTAGAGCATAAATGCCAGGTCGCGTTCGCTGAGCGCTTGTGCTGCCATGTTTCACCTTGTTCTTCTGGTCAACGGGTACGGTGCAGGACTTCTATGGGAGCCCGTTGGGTATTGTGTGGCGGCTTGGTAGACTCGGCCATAACCTCCAAGGTCAAGTTCGGCCAGGGTCAGTACAGGGCGGGAAGATGAGCGATACAGCCTACAATGCATTTGGCAGCTTGCTGCGCTTTTGGCGACGGGTGCGCGGCGTCAGCCAGGAGGCACTGGCGCACAGTCTGCAATCTTCCACGCGCCACATCAGCTATCTGGAAAATGGCAAGTCGCGCCCCAGTGAGGCGCTGGTGGATGGTATCGCGACGGCACTTGAGCTTGGTGAACGAGACGGCTGCTACCTGCGCCTCGCTGCCGGTTACCTGGCCAGTGACCGCGAGGTGGATTTCCATGCACCGAGCTACAAGTGGCTGCGCAAGGCGATGCAGCTGTCCTTGAGTGCCATGGACCCATACCCGGCCGTACTGATGGACCGCTACGGCCGGCTACTGATGGTAAACCGCAGCTGGGTGGCCTTTTACCAGCAGTCTGTTGGTCCAGAAGCTCTGGCACGAGTGGAAAACTACTTTGAGTTTATCTTCCGTCTTGCCCCGGAGGGCACACCCCGAAATTCCCGGGAACACACGCTGGCGATGATCCTGATGTACACCCAGCAGGAAGCACTACTCACCAATGACCCGATATATCACGCCATGGTGCGCGAGCTTTCGGCACACCCGGGGGTGCCGAACGACTGGGCCCAGGTAGCCTCTACCCTGGAACCAATGGCCAGTTATCGTATCCAGCAGGAATACCAGGGCAAGGTGATGCCTTTTTTCAACGTCACCCTGACAGTGGGCGCGATGGGGCCAGCGTCCTACGTTTCCGAGCCTCGCCTGGTCATCAATACGCTGTACCCTGAAAACGATGATCTCGACCTGTCCAGGGCACTTTCTGGGGAGTTGTCGCACCCCTTACTGAGTTATTGATCTGCAGTTCAGAAATTCCCGCTGCAGAGGCTGTGAAGGCGCCCAAGCAATTTTCCACCAACCCCTCTGAACCAAACCCTCTGAAATTGGCGATGCTTTATTTCGCGCCACAATGGGCAGTACGCTGCAGGCTTGGTAGAGGAGCGGGAGACCTTGTGATAAAACTGATCGCGGGATAATCGCCAGCGGATCAAAGGTCATGGACGAACTGCACCACCAGCGTTACCGCCCTACGCATCGGCTCTTGCCAATATTCGCCGCTGCGCTACTCACTGCCTGTAGTGTTGATACGCAGGAGGACCCGAAGGAGAGCCAGGTCGTTGCACGCATAGGGCATAGCGCGATCACCCTGGATGAAGTGGATCAAACAATCCGCCTCGAACGGCACGACCTGGCACTTGCCGAGTACCAGCTGCGCTTCAATACGCTGAAATCGATGGTGGATACGAAGCTCGCCGCGCCTGGATCCACGGAGACACCGCCCGTCGTCGACTGGCTGCTCCCCTACCCGCATCCTCCCAGACTGAAAATTAACACCGACGGCCGCTCACTGCGTGGCAACCCCGAGGCGCCAGTCAAACTCGCGGTATTCTGCTCCTACCAGTCCGTACACTGTGCGGCCACCAATCTGGTGTTGCGTGAATTACTGGATCGATATGCCGGCTGGGTGGCCTTAGCGCCCTTCGACTTCCCCATGCGCTACCACCGGCTGGGTGCCCAGGCAGCAGTAGCAGTGCACTGCGCCAGCTTGCAAGACACAGCCTGGAGCTATGCAGACGGCCTCTACACCCGAGCCAAAACACTGGATGAAAAAGTCTTCATTCAACAGGCTTCACAGCTGGGATTTGAGCAGGAAAAATTTAACCGCTGTCTGGAGGAATCCGACCACAGTGACCGGATTGCCGCAGATACGGCGCAGGCCCGAGCCCTGGGTCTGCAGAGCGTGCCGGTGGTCTTTGTAAACGGACTGTATATCAAAGGCCCGCAGTCTCTGGAGCACTATGCCCTGTGGGTTGACCAGGAACTGCAGCGCCTGGGTCACGATCCTTCCAGCCTCCACGCTGATGCCGCACGCTGGCGGCAATCTGCAGAACAGATCACCGAGACCAATTTACAACTGCAACTGACCGGCACCAGCGTCTCCTCACAGCCCGAAAAATCAACCGCGCTTATTCGTATTCACGACGCATCCGTTGGCCGTTTTTCCCCCGGGGACGTACTAATGCCCGGCGTCACCCTCAAGCGAGTGCACGAGCGCTACGTCATCCTGCAGGTCAACAATCAGCTCGAGCGGTTGACTCTGAGCAGTGAAGATTCTGACTACGTGCGCGTGCCCAGGACCGCGACTACCGAGCGCGATGAAGCAACCATGCGGCGCATAGAACAGCCGGACGGTGAATCGCGCAAACTGATCGCAGCTTCCGGGGTATTGCCTCTTGGACAGGCGTGGCTGGAAAAACAACTGCAGAATCGCGCGGACCTGGAACAGAAGTTCGTCCCGGCGGAGCACGTGGTCGATGGGCACAACCTGCTGCGGCTTGAGGGCATCAAGGACAATGAGTTCTTCACCGCGCTCGGCTTCGAGGAGGGCGATGTGGTGGTACGGGTGAATGACAGCTGGGTGCACAGTGGCCAGAACCAGCTCTGGGATGCCCTGACCAGCGGCGAGGTGGTCGATGTAACCTTCATGCGTAACGGGCTGCCGCAACGGGTGCAATATGAAGTTCAGGAAAAAAGCTATTTCGAGCAGGAGAGCGATCCGGGAAATACTGACGATGATGAAGCGTCCGACTGATTCCTCGGCGCGTATTCCCCGAGACGGTCGTTACTCTAATAGAAGCCAGGGCTCCGCGCGGAGCCCTGCTCATTTACCGGGAATTATTTGTCCGGGTTACCAGTCCACATCAAGTCCGCCACGGTGTTCTGTCCGCGAACGCTGGGGTGGAAGCAATCCCCGCCATCAATATCGTCTTTGCCGAAGCTGAAGGTACCCACGTTGCTCTGATCCGCGCCAGAATATTCCGCAACGACTTCCACACCATTCATGCCATTGTAGGCGACGGCTTCTTCCTGCAGCACCTCGTTATACCGGCGCTGCGCCGCTTCGATACCGGCAGAGCGCGTTGCAAACGATTCACCGTTCATGGTGCCCCCGTTCGTCGCTATCCGGCAGATACCAAAGGTAGACCAGACACTTTCGCAATTAACGCGCCAGTTACCGGTCTGCTTGGCGATACCTGCAGCGCGCAGGTCCTGAACTCGCGGCACCGATCCCAATACCACCGTAGAGCCCGTGGGCAGGCCACTCACCAGCTTATCGAGTCCAGCCTGCACCGCACCGCGCCATTCACTCTCGGTCAGGAGTGGATCCGTACAGTTGGCCGGGTCGACACAATCGCGATTGCAGATATCGTTACCGCCGAGCACCACTTCCACATGATCCGCGACCAGCGTATCGGCGAGAATTCGATCCGCCTGTATGCTGAAACTGTCATCGCCTCCACGCATCTGGGCACCAGAACGGGCGGCATTCTTGGTGGCCGCGACATTCGGGTCTATGGCCTTGTATTTGTCGTGAACACTGTTGACCCGGCTCGCCGAACCGTCAAACCAGCTGTGCTCCGGCTGGTCACCACCCAACAGGCAGAAAAAACCACCGGTAAAGAACGTATTACCCGTACAGTCTGCCGCGAAGCCCATGGTGATACTGTCACCGGCGGCAGCGCCTTTAGCAGGTGCCGCCACAGTATTGATGGAGCACAGCGCGGAAGTAAGGGCGAGGGATACAAAAAGACTGGCTTTATGCATAAGAATTTCTCCGATCATCGAATTTATAACTTTATTTTTTTAATGCGGTAAAACAGAGAAATGTTAGACGGTCGTACTAATGCATGCCGGAACAGGCGACGGATTGGGCGCTCAACTCTTCAGGCTGAGATATATTTCTCAGTAATGTCGCCTCAAGCATTTGCAGCTTGAGCATCGCAAATTTTCAGGTCTTCCCCTGAGGCCACGCCTTCGCTGCTATCAACAGTAAAATCGGCACCCGGCACGCCGTCTAACTGCATCGGCCGATTAAAACGGCCAGATCCCACGCAATAAAAAAGCCCCGCATGCGAGGCTTTACGATTAACGCAGTTTGACTGCAGGCGACAGCCTATTCTTATTCTTACCGCAGGGTCCAGCTGCCCTGCAGGTAGTCGAGTACCGACATACGGCCCTGATCGAGGAACTGAACATTCCGCACCTGATAAGGCCCCACTAGTCCCGTTGTTTTAAGCTTGATGTTGTCGATCGGCAGCATCATTTCCCGCTGTCCAGCCTCGAACCATCCAGCTTGATAGGCCAGCATCGCCGGCTGGTAGTCTCCGTTGCCGTCCCTACCGAACACCAGGGCACGCGCCTCATAGCGGCCTGCGTCGTTGACATTCAATGACAGCGTAAGTCCCTTGGGATTGCCATCTATGGTTGAGACTGCCGCCGTTTCGCTATAGATGTCTACCGCAGTAACCGCGACCCGCTCGACAAGCTCGTTGCGCTGATTTTTCAGTGTCGAGTGCACCTCAATACTCCAAAGTTCTCCGGGTACCGAAGGTGCATCAACCTGGATAGGCCAGTCAGCGCTATATGCGTTGCCGCGCAACTGCCCCATCACTGGGTAGCGCTTCCCATTTGGTGCGATCAGGCTGGCTGAAACGGAATCCAGCTTCGCGCTGGTATTTCCTCCCGGCCTGGCATTCAGGGTCAGCCTTCCGGTACGTGAAAATCGTTTAGAAGGTGTCTGCATATCAAGAGCGATGTCGCTGTGCTTGTCGAGCACATAAACAATATATTCGTCATCTGGACGGGCATTGCCGTTAGTCTTCAGCGTAAACCTGCCACGTCCCATATCCTCCGGTACACGCATCACGTGTGCTCGACCGTACAGCGCGGGGAAGTTCTGCCGCAGGCCCTGGGATTTTCGATGCAAGGCAATACTGTCATCGTCTACCCGGCGTCGCTCGGAACCATTGGACAGCGTCATCCCCTGTGGAATTCCATTGTTGGTAATACGGCGGCCTTTATCGACGCGATCCAGCGGAGACACCTGAATAATGGCCTGTTTGGCATCAATCATAAGCTCAGCGCCGCGATTGAGATCTGCGCCATTTATTTTGCGAAAGAATACGCGGCTCTGTTCATTGCTACCGGTATCGACCAGACGCTGCTCTACCCCGGGCTCCACATACTGGGAAAAGTGGATGGATTCCCGGCTTTTATTAAGTATCTCCTGGGCGAACGCATTGGAGGCAAAAACACCGATCAGGACGAAGAATTGTAAGAATATGAATTTCATGGCTTCACCTTAAATATCGTTTCTCAGAATGACGTCAAGATTGAAACACTTGCGTCGGCTCTGGTTGTGGCTCAGAGGTTCTCCGCCACTGGTCCTGGCGTAGTCATAAAACCACAGCTTGCCCGCAGTATTTTGAGAAGAGCAATTAAGGAAGCCATCGGAACAATCGTCCAGCCACTCCTGGGTAATTTCCAGTCCAAGGTTTTGCGTATAGCCGCCACAGTAACTGTCGGAATCCCAGACAGCGGTCTCCACATCGGTGCCCACAATATTCCAGAAGCCGACGGGAAGAGACGGGCGACCCGATGTACCCAACAACCAGTTATCGTTGTAGTAAGTCATCCAGCTGGTCTGCTGCATACGTACCGCATCACTCTGATAGCCGAGCAGCCAACCTACAGAAGCCTCAAAAACATTGCCCGACATAACCGCGTCCGCCAGTGGTGTACCGGCGCTGGAGCCGGCAACAACATTCACCCAGCGCGTATTTTCAATGATGGTTGGGTAACGGCTGTCCCAGGTCGGGTTGGATAGAATCCAGCGCATGACATTGCCCCCATTGGAATGGGTAGTTACCACAAGGTCATCAATGTTCATCGAGTTAATAAAGTTATAGAGCTGCGTTGCCAGGCAACCCGCCGCAGCGTCATCCCACATGTATTCTTCGAATTCGCAATTGACCACCAAAAGGTTGGTGCTTGTGGGCAACCCCTGGCGGATCGACTCCACCATCTCAGAGGTCCAGTAATCATTGTAGGCATCGGTCTGGTTACCGGTGCCGTGTACCAGCGCGATGCCAGTGACGGCGAGTGACGATGCTGGAGCCAATAGTACCGCTAGTAATATGGCGACCAGAGAGAGTTCTCTCATCTTCATGGATGATTCACCTGTTGATTAATTATTTTTTTAACAACGGTGGAATATGAAGCTGCAGTAGAAAAAGAAGTGCTTTGATCGTTTTCTTTCAAATTCCCTCAGATACCAGAAGGACGATTCCGTGATATCTGATTTACCGCGCAATCAATTGGGCACAGTGATGATTTTGTGCCCGGCAGGAATACTAACGCGGGTAGTTGAAGCCGGGAGCGAATAACTGGATTGGTATCTAATTAGTCCTTTATTTGTGCGACAGCGCAAAAAAGCACAGAGGTGACCACTGAGTCCCGGCATGTTCGGCGATCTGGTTTCATTGAGAAGAAAAAGCGATAACACAATTTGGAGATAATCTGACCAATAAGTCAAAAAAATGGGCATTATTTGTCGAGCCAAGTCCCTCCAAAAAAGACGAGCAGAGACTCTGCGAAGCTCCTGATGAAGCTCGGTATCCCGGGATTTTATTGGTTTGATGATAAGGAAAAAGGCCGAAGGCTATGTACCTTCCAGATAGCAGAAAGCCCCGACTAGCGGGGCTTTCTGGATGAGTCCGAACTTCTTCGAACTTTAATGTGGTGCCCAGGGCGGGACTTGAACCATAGAAAAATTATTTATTTTTCAAACAGTTAAATACACAAAACCCAAAAGATACCCCCAAAAGTACCCCCAAATCATGAATGCACATTTACCGCACCAAAAATGTCGCGAAAATCATCGCACATATGATCTATGTCATGACCGGTAGCAAATCTACCCCCTCTCAATGTTTGTGGCCACTCCTGTAGATGGTTTGATGAGTACAACGATCAAAAAGACCAGGAGACTGCTTTTATGCCCCAGCCTGACAAACTCTTACGCCTCCCAGCGGTGCTACAGATTATTCCGGTATCTCGGTCTACTTGGTACAGCTGGATCTCAGATGGTCATGCACCTAAACCAATAAAACTAGGTACGAGAACCTCTGTGTGGAGAGAAAGTGACATTCAAAATTTTATTTATGACCAGAATCAAAAAGGCGCTATTGAAATATAGCTGACAGGAGAAACTCTATGTCACGTCTTTCAAATGAAGAAATAGAGAGAATATTGTCGATCAAAACTTCAATATTTGAAATCCACATGGAACCCGACGAACTTTACGATGAAATGCTAGATTATATAAAAGTATCTTATAAGGCACTTGAAATTGCAGATAAATGCCTCTGGCTTAGAGCTAAAGTCCTAACGGAACAGTACAAACTTGACAAAGCACTAGAAAAACAAAACTCGGGTGAACGTTACGGGTATTTGCGATTCATCTATAGGCTAAAAAAGAACCGGCCGGCGCTAGTATGGGGACATGCAAAGGCGAATCAAAATGGCGAAATTCGCACTAAAGAACTTTCCAGAAAATGGACGGAAAAATACACACTTCGACATTTACCGAAAAACATCAGCAATTTAGATAAAAAGCTATTTCTGGAATATGAATACCAGGCTTTTTTAATACGTAGAAAGATTTCTCGAATAAGCGAAATACGCCGAAACCTTATATACTTCATTAAATCATGTGAAAACGAGCGTAACACGCTAGAAAACGAAATTTAAAGGTCATTATTACATTTTAAAAACTTAGATCTGATACTTGAGATCCATAGTAAACATTACTGATACGTTTATATTCTGCCTGAGAACTGGCTTCCATCCTAGTAATACTAGCTATCTATCGGGTAAACTCATTCACAATCGAAAAGTTTTAGGGATGTAATGGGACAAGCAAACGCTTTGCAAGCTGCAAACAATGAAGTAATGCGAAAGATTGGGCGCAACATGCTCTTGTTTCAACAGATTGAAGGCTTGCTAAAATATTTACTTGCTAACGGGTTTATTGTTGGCACAGTTGAAGACCTCAAGATCAAGAGGGAGTCCCGTTTGGCGGATATCCGACGACGATCAATGGGGCAGCTGGTTGGTGAGTTCGTAGACAGCTGTTATTCTGATCTAAAGGATACTAACACTGAAGAGTTAGTTGATAAGGCGTTTTTCAGTTTCCATTTCAAGGTTGAATGCGAAGCTAAATATTATGATTCCCGAAAGAAAACTCTGGCCGAAATCGTTTCAGAGAGGAATGATCTTATCCATCATTTATTACCAAGATATGATCCAGAGTCTCTTGAAAGCTGTCTTGCAGTTGATGCCGAGTTAGAACAGCAAAGAAACAAGTTACTCCCAGAGTTAACTCACCTTCAGGAATTAGTCGGCGCCCTAAATAAAAGCAGAAAATTATTGTCTGATTTTTTTCAGTCCGAAGATGGACGTAGGTTGTTTGTTGAAGGGTTGCTGCCAGGAGAGAGTAGACTGGACGGTTTCCTTAGAACGATTACGTCAATGGCCTCCAGGCCAGATGGCTGGACTCCATTGGCTAGAGCAGGTCAGCTTATCAATGACCTGCCGACCGAAAGCGTCAAGAAAGTGTGCGAAGAAGTAGGCACGAAAAAACTAGCGAACATAAAAAAGCTGATCCAACTCTCTGCTGCTTTTGAGTTAATGGAAGAAACGACAAAAGGCGGAGTTCAGTGGCTATTTCGCCCCAAGCACTCCTCTGACCCCTAAGACTAAACTGGATTATCTCAGATGGATTAGTTCAGACCAAAATATGTACGCCCAAAAAATTTATGACCTGACGGCAACACCTGCCATCATGAAAAACATATAACTGAAACCACTCTATCTAGCATCAATGAAAAACTCTCACTTACTTCCCCAATTACTAGAAAACCCTTTCTGTTATCACCTCCGCAATTTGTTCACTTCCCGGTAAGATTACTAGGGCCTGCTAAAAACTCTAAATTTGGAATAGGAATTGGACCAATTAATGGTGGGCCAATATTAAACCGGCGCAATTTATCTAATACTGTTTCAGCCTTACAGTTAGCATCTCCAAAAAATTTGTTTTCCCAAAAAAATATCGCTTCAACTCCTCCCAACAAACCTTGAATTTCCGATTCAAACCATTGAATCGAAGAAATGAACTTCCCCCCCCAGGAATGACAATGTGAAAAATGTTTTTACAACCGAAATCGACTAGCTCTCGAAGGATTGAAAGTTCCACCAGATATTGTTGAATCGAAGTCCTTACACTTTCTTCAAAATCGAGAATCCAATCTTTACTCTCGCGACTCCCTGCAATCTTATCTATTAAATTATCAATTTTCTCATAGTCTATTTCAAAGGATCCAGATTTCAGCATATCAATTTTAAAGGTTTTAAGGTCTTTGTAGCCGCAATGGCGATTTTCGCCAGCACCAGCCTGAACGACTACGTAATCTGAGCCATTTGTAACAAAGGTCTCTGCTAGTAAACGACAAACTATGGACTTCCCAACTCCACCACTGGCACCGATCATCCAATGTATATTTTTCATAGGTATTTTTCTCCAGAGTAAATCTGACTCGCGTTTTTCTAAAGCTATAAGTAGACACGAAAATTAGCGATACTTGCACGGGTGAAGGTTCAGTGAACATTTTATAGTCAGAGATATTAACGAGAAAATTCGACTACTAGGTTCGCGAGAGACAGCGTGACCATCCCCTCCCAGTAATAAGAACTGGTATTCAGCCTCATAGCACTGCCACTACTGGAAAGATATTTATCAAGTACATTTTTCGTCAGCTAAGTATTAAGGTTCACACTCAAACGGCTGACGAGAAGGGGTAAATTTACATGCGCTCAATGTGTCGACCGCAGATAACGAGTGGAACAATAACAACTCTACAACATATCGAATCTAAGGATATGTCCAACTCCAGTAATAATTTTAGGATTCACTCAATATGCGATTCAAAGACAGTAACTCACAGTCTCAAGAAATGTCGAACGGTCGCGATATAGGCACCGGCTTAGATAAGCGACAGCAGGAGCTATTACGGATATCCAGAGCAATGGAAAATTTCAACTACAATCGAAACTATTCTGACGTGTACTTGGCAATACACCAACATCTTTTACAAGAACTACCGGGATATCACCTGGCTCAAATCATGGATGCGGCAATTCTACTAATGGAAAAGGGTGAAATCTTGCTCGCCCCACCTTCCGAATCACTCATTATTAATCACGCAGGGCAGCGGCTAACGTACCAACGAAGAATATATGAGAGCGGTTTCCGCTGAATTCAAAGCCTACGCTCTAGCAGCCTTGCAGGCTGAAATTTTGGCATCTATGAGCCATATCACTCTTACGCAATGGCATGTATTGAACTCAACGGACAACGAAATCATTCATGATTTTCCCTTCATGAGCCTTTACCATAACTTGAATTTTGGAAGCTAAGAGCCACTATAGTAGCGCCGAGCACCTTTGGCGCTACTATAGTAGCGCATAAGATGATAGGCGCGGGTAATAGATTAGAGGCGCAAAGCACATAACAAACTTAATACCGAATGCTACTCAATCAATATTAAATCATGACCAATTTTGCAAGATTTTCGCATCAACGCCAGCCGAAACTTCAAACCATCTAGTCAGACCGCAGTGCACATTCCCAACCAGTATCACGTAATTCATTCGATTTCCTAATAACCCGAACCTCAGATTTTGAAATAAAGACTGCCTCGGAAATATATCCCCAGTATGTTCGAAAACCATTTCTGGCTCCAAAATCTGCCTGACACTATATGGGGCTGATCGACACCTGCTCAGATCGCGCGTAAAAGCGTGGGCACCGCTCAGCGAATATCACAGGCCTCACAAAGGATATTGGGGCTCTACGATCTATTCATGCCCCGAACACTGGGCTACTACACAGAGTCTCAGGATTCGGGGTCTGTAGTGGTCTACTAATCCCGGACACCAATTTAGGTGATAAAGTTGCCGCCTGAGGCAGAGGTGCTCAATGAGTAGACAACGCCGATCCTTCTCCCCCGAGTTCGAGCTGGATGCTGCCCGCTTGGTCGTGAAACAAGGATATTCAATATCAGACGCGGCCCGTTCGCTGGATGTTAGTACAACTGCCATCCGCCGCAGGGTAAAGCAGTTAGAGGCCGAGCGTGGCGGCGAGACGCCGGTCAGCACAGCCCTTACCCCGGAGCAGCAGAGAATCCAGGAGCTCGAGGCCCGGGCCAATCGATTGGAACGCGACAAAATACTAAATAAGGCCTCAGCTCTATTGATGTCCGACGAGATGAATCGTACGCACTGAGAAACCGATTAAGTGAGCAGGAGGCCGTGGAACTTGTCTGTGAAGCATTCGAAGTACCTCGATCATACTACTACGAATATAAGAGCAGGCAGGCCTCGATTGATGCGCCTAGGGTTCAACTCCGCGCCAAAGTAAGCGAGATCTTCAAGCTCAGTCGTGGGGCAGATGACAGCCGAACCGTCATGGCGTTGCTCAATGAGCAGGCAATAACTATTGGGCGCTTTAAAGTGCGCAGCTTGATGCCTCACTCACGGCAAAGGCACTGGCCTGGGAGCAGCGAGGCAAACCGAATAGTGTCATGTTCCACTCGGATCAAGGCAGCCAATATGGGAGCCGCTTATTTCGGCAGCGACTGTAGCGCTACCGAATGACTCAGAGTATGAGTCGCCGTGGAAAACGCCGGGACAACGCCCCGATGGAACGGCTGTTCCGCAGCCAGAAAAGCGAGTGGATGCCACCTATCGGTTACAACTCTATTGCTGAGGCAAGTCGAGACATCAGCAATTATCTGATGACTTACTACAACTGGCGGCGTCCCCATCAACACCACGATGGCATACCACCTGCAAAGGCAGAAGAAAAATTTAACTTACTGTCCGGAACCAGTTGACCACAACAAGACGACATCTAGACTAAATGTGCCAAAAATAAAAATGTTAGGGAAAAGCCCATGGAAAGTCTCTTTCGCTTTGTTCTGAAGCGTCCAGCTGATCAAGGAGAGGACGAGCCTGCACGCATCTTGCTCGTTCAAAATACCGATTTCCAAGCTTCGCTTGCCAAAGCACAAGCTCAAAGCTCCGGCCATCGCGATGCGATGAAAAGCGTCGCCAAAACCTACATAGCTTCGTCGTCTTTTGTCGGCGACCAAGACATCGCCGGAATCGGTAAGGCCATTAGGGCCTTGAGCGCCGCACTCGATCAACTGGAAACCCAGGACACGCTGACCAACGCGCAAGTGAGCGATGCCGTGAAGACGGCCTTTGGACAGACCCCCATGGAATTCCGCGGCTCTGGTGTCCTCGACGCTCTCATAACCGCGCTCAAGGACAGTTTAATTGCGATCAAACTCGTGCCCGAGGAGCATCAACGACCAATTCAGCATCTCGCAGATGGTCTTCGCGAGTTAGAGGTGATCGAGAAGCTTGCGGTGGATGGCGCGTTTCCGGCGACCGGCAAGGCCATGCGCGCCTTCCGTCGCAGAACCCTGCAGTTGCCGGGGGAGACCGGTCTAAAGTCGATCCTCTCGACGCGACAGCGCCAGCGCAAACTGGCTGAAGAGCAAAAGACTGAGGACGAAAAGCGGCGCAAGAAGGCAGAAACTAGTCTCAATCTCTATCGGCGCATCATGGCGGCTGTGGACGAGCTGACGGCACTTGGGACTGACAATATTAGGACGACTCCGCAAGAAGACCATGACGGGTTTGTGCTTCCGGACGCAGTGAGCCCAATCAACGTTTTGCTCGAAGACATGGAGATTCGGCGTAGTCTGACCAAACTCGATATCGAGCGTGCCGAGGTGCGGCGGCCCATCGAAGTACGGGGACGAGAGACCGAAAAAGAGATCCCCCAAGAAGTGCGGTTCCAACGCGAGGTCTTGCCAGCTGCTCGGACGCTGCTACGCGGTTCCCCTGCCTTCAAACTTGAGCCTCTAAAAAATATTGGGTTCAGGCTCAAAGAGAGTGCTGGCGAGCGACTGAGCAAGGACACTTTTGAAATCCTGATCGAGCGTAATCTTCGGGTCACCGAGCATCCGCTCGATGAAATCGTTCGCGCGCTTAAAGCGGAGATTGTGGAACTCAGTAGCGAACTCGACACCGGGCTTGGCCGCGCGGTCAACCGCACGTTTAAACGCATCGGCACCAAGATGGTAATGATATCGACACCTCAGGCCAGCGTTTGGAATGAATTGGTAATTGGCAACGTGATGAAGCCTGAGTATTTAGCCTTCCCTGCCGATCTCAGGGTTCCAACGTCTCATGGCGATTTGGCGCCGGCCGGGGTCGCTGATCTGCTTGTCGTCAAACAGCAACTCATGCACTATGAGGGCGCCGATGTCGCCCATATTGAGAATGTGCTGAAGGGCGAGAACAAAGGACGAGAGCATACACGTCGCCGCGAAACCGAAGAGTTTACGTTTGTCGAGACGGAGGTAACCACATCTGAAGAGCGAGAGCTTGAATCGACGACGCGCTTTGAGATGTCTCAGGAAACCAGCAAGACTCTCAAAGAAGACGCTTCCTTGAAAGGCGGGCTGACCCTCTCGGGAAAATATGGGCCGACTGTTGAATTCTCGGCCTCGGCCGAGGCGTCCTTTTCCTCCAGCAAGGAGGAAGCCACCAAATCAGCATCACAGTTTTCACAAGATGTAACCGAACGCACTGCGACTAAAGTCACTGAGCGTGTGTTGGAGCGTGCGTCGCTTAAGGTCACCAACGAAGTTATCGAAAAAAATACCCACGGCATCGATAACACGACCGGAAGCGGGCACATCGCGGGCGTGTATCAATGGGTGAATAAGGTCTATCAAGCGCAGATGTTCAACTACGGCATCCGCATGATGTATGACTTCATGGTACCAGAGCCAGCGGCGTTTTTGATTACAGCGATGCAAAACGCGCATGCCAATGCGCTAGAGCTCGAAAAACCCACACCCTTCACGCTACGCCCCGACCAAATTCACGAAAGTAACTACACAGGTTGGGTACAGCAATATGGTGCCACGGACGTTGTGCCACCACCGGAGCTTTATCTCACCAAATCGCACGACCACAATGCCAATTCCGAAAATGAAGACGTCGAGTTCTCTCATTCGGCTCAGATTGCCATTGATGACGGGTATAGCGCGATCCACGCGACCGTCGGCTGCGTCCGCACAATCTGGGACAAAAAGGCCATTGTTGATGTGATTGTGGGATCGCAGGCGCACCGCTTCCTGGAAGACAATGGCTGGGTGTGGAGCACGTCTCTGAACGACGAAACCGGCAGCCTGCCCATAGCCCTTGTCACCGATTTGGTGGGCGATATGGCGATGGCCATCGAGATAAAGTGTCGTCGCACACACCGCGCCTACAAGGCCTGGCAAATCGATACCCACGCCAAGCTGACCACGGCATTCCGGGCTCGGATGGCAGAATACGAGGAAGAGCTGAAAGCTCTGGAGGTTCAGGCTGGTGTTGAGATTGAGGGCCTCAACCCCTCGCTCAATATGGAGCTCATGAAGGACGAGCTTAAGAAGCACTGCATCTCAATCTTGACCGAACAGCATTTCGACTTGTTTGATGCCATTGATGTGGGCGGTTATGGGGTCGAGCAGGTCGATCTCTTCCAGAATGAAGCGGAAGGACCCTACGTTCGGTTTTTCGAACAAGCCTTTGAGTGGGAACAGATGACCTGGCTCACCTACCCCTATTTCTGGGGGCGGAAAAGTCAATGGCGTGATCGCCTCGCCTACGACGATCCCGATCCGATTTTCAACCAGTTCTTGAAATCGGGCTATTGCCGGGCAGTGGTTCCGGTGCGCCCAGGGTTTGAAGGCGCCATTGATCATTTCATGACCTTTGGCGAAATCTGGAACGGTGGTCCGCTGCCGACGATTTCCAACCCGCACTATTTGCCGATCGCGGAAGAAATCGCCGAGCGCCTTGACCGACCAGGAGAAGAAGTCCCGCAAGGTGATCCATGGACGATCCGCATCCCAACGACGCTAGTCCATCTACGAGCGGACGACAAGCTGCCGGTGTGGACACAGGATCCGGCAACAGGCGAGTGGGTGGCGTCGTGATCTTCCTCAGTTTCGGAAGGTAGCCGCCTATGGGTGATATAGCACGCCACCGCAACATCTATTTCAATACGCGGGATACGATTCCTCGGCGGCTGCTCGATCGCGCTTCGATCCGCCATGAGGACCTGACCTATATCGAGTATGGAAATTTCTTAACCGATGTCTCGCAGTTTCGGGATCCGGTTTGGTACATCATCGCCAAACGCACGATTTGGAAAGAGAATGTCTTGCCGGGCACCGGCGAGATTGCCACGCCAGCACAGATCGCGTTAGCGGCTCTAGGCGGGATCGGCGCCGTAGCGTCTCAATCGCTTGGCAAGTCCAAAATTGCCGCCGCCAATGCAATTGGAGGTGTACTAGGTGCAGCGTTTTCACCGCAGTTTCTAGCAGAGCTATTGGATCTCGACGACTGGCTGAATCAAATGCTTGGAGTTCCTTTGATTGAGCCAGAGGAGCGACGCCGGACAAACGAAGAGTTTGGGTTTGTGGGAGAATTTTTCCGGCATTTCATCGAAGGCATCACCTTAATTGTGTTCTCCGACGAAGCGACCGAGGATCTTCCTGGTACCTGGGGGCAGATTGATCCCATTTCTGCGTCGCGGGTGTCTGAGATCTACACGCGATTTTTTACTCAGTATTACCCACACGAGCACACCGATCAGCCGCCCTATGTCTGGGATGCGAGCAAGCGACCTCAAGTGAAAAAATGGTATGGTGTGAGCCGCCGGCAAAAGACGCTTACAAACGAGAGCGGAATAATGGCGGCGGTAGACAACTCTTATATCCCCTATCTTTCAGATGGGTTGAGCGATCTTGAAGCGGCGTGGCGAAAGCTCAAGCCATCGGAAACTGACGCGCGGCAGATCTTGTTAGTGCGCCTGGGTAAAATCCTGCACGGTGTGGAGGATTGGTTCTTTCATTCTAACGTCGTCGAGCTGAACCGCCTAGTTACCCACACTCCGCAGAAGCAGGACGCAGAAACTAACGAAGCCTTTGTGCGCCGTTTTGTTTTAAATGTGCTTGAGTTAGAAGAACTTAAACGGAAAGCCACTCCACGGAGAGAGCCAGCACCTACCGATAGCGAACGCAAGGTGGAGTTCCAACGGCGCCTCTTTCGGCGTCTACATTACCCTGTGTACGACCCAGGCACGCGAGAACACAGCGGCGGAACCCCCTCGAAGAAGCCCGCGACCTTAAACCTTGAGATGGCTTACCCGGCGTTTCCCTCTCAGCAGGACACAGCCCACACGCTATTGGGGGCTTTGGAAAACCTTGAAGCCAAATTCCACCGCTCGGACTCGGGCTCTGAGGAAGATAGTGGAAAAGGTAACCCGCTGCCGAGCGCAGTTGCCTGCGCGGTGCAAAAATTTATCGCAAGCTCACCTGGGGGTCGGGAACTATACCGCAAGGCCGCCCAAGAGCGTGGTGTCACTGTTCCTCACGACCTCAAAAACGGGGTACAACTCGCTGCCTTTGCAGCAACGGTCGATCGCGAAAAGGCAAAATTGATTGGCAAAGATGTACTCCGGGAATGGATGCCTCTTGTGTTAACGCTGATGTTTGAAGACGAGCGTGAGCGCTTAGCTGCGAACGTCCCACCGCTTCTATGGCCGCTCGCCTCTGGCGCAAAACCGCCGGAACAGGATGATGATGCGGAAATGGACGCTCAGCTGCAACGGCACGAAAAGGCACTCCAATCAACCAAGCAACACAATGGGAAGGTTGAGAGCGGATACAAGGTTGGCATGAGATTCTTACAGGAGTGCGGGATGATTGGCCCCGCTAGCCGACAGGCCATGGACAAGGCCTTTGAGGTCGATGCAGTTTCAGAAAAATCCAACAAATATGCCCCAGGTGCCGGAGGGCTTCTGATGCAGTTTGCGGTGAAGCTTCAGAAAGAGCGGGATGAAAGTGACAAAAAGATCACCGCATTCAACAAAATGGGCCGAATCTTCGACAACATCACGCAAAATGGCGCAAACGACGAAATCATTGGGTCGCATTCCTTGATGTCAAAGGACACGGTGGACGCCTCTCCTTTCTTCGACGATGCGAGGGTGATGGCGAGTGTAGCCTCGCTTTCCGTCCTGCACATATTTCTTGACGAGGTTAGCTCGCCCTCAAAAGGCACCGTGGTCGATTGGCTCAAAGTGTTGCGTCACCTCATCCGATTTCCACGCTCAACGCCAGGATGGGAACAAAAGGCGCTGGCGCATTTCAAAAAGACCGGGAAGCCTCCAAAGTTCAACGATATTCCCGATCTTGAACGCCTCGGCAAAGGCGCGCGAATACCCGCAAGCGCGCTAAAATATCGCAAAGAGAAGGTAAAACAGCGCGCCGTGGATGCTAAAGGTTTGGAAGTCCAATACATTCTGCTGGAACGCATTGTCGCCAATTTTAAGTGAACTGATGCCTCGCCGCATGATCTCGAGATTGAAAGCCGTGCGAACGGCAGATGCTAGATGAAAGTTCAATTAAGTGAGCGTTCTTGATGGTGTTTCCGCTGTAAGACCCCTATGGCCCGACTAAGCTTTTTCCGGTCGAATAGCGTAATTGGTATGTCCGCTTCGTCTTTCAAAGCTTCATTGGCGCCTGTGGGTTCGCTGAAACGAACATGGTCGGCGATGACAATATCTGTCGCAAACAACTCTTTTCAGACTTAGCAAAAATCAGGGAACAGTTGCGTCAACTCCCTTGTCTGCCTGTACTCGCACCAGACAATCCCGTCGTCGCATGGGACGAGTCCGTAAGCGGCCGGTTGATCAGATCGAAACCGGACAAGGTGGTCGCCGGCGAGAGCTGTACGGGGGAGCAGGCGGACAAGGACGACCGGTAATCAGAGTCGCTCATGTAAATCTCAATAAATTGACGGGTAGCCTCCTGTCATCGAGAGGTGGATTGAGGAAACTGCCCGACGTTTAACTGGTCCGGATGTTCTCTTGAGCCCCAAATAAAGTGGTGCAGTTACTTAGTAACCCTCCTTTCCACACCACTTCAGTTATTCTGATAATTACCTCGATTTACATTCCAAAATAGAGAGGTACAAATTGGAACACTATAATCTAACTATCGAATCAGTATTTAACGAGCTCAGCATTAGGTGCCAGCATGTTTGGAACCTGATTCGCCATGGGAAGCTTAAAGTATTTAAAGTGGGACGTCGTATGAGGATTAGTCGAGGGGAAATTAACCATTTCATAGCGAAAAATGTGATTGTTCCTAAAAAGCGCTCATCTAATTCTAGTTCTTCATAATCTGTAAAAACTGTCGTGGTCTACTAATCCCGAACACCAATTTAGGTGGTAAAGTTACCGCCTGAGACAGAGGTGCTCAATGAGTAGACAACGTCGATCCTTCTCCCCCGAGTTCAAGTTGGATACTGCCGGCCTGATCTTTAAGCAACCTAGCCCTCACAAATACAAGAGCGCAACGGTTGAGCGGCCAGATATACCGATTGAACTGGATCGCCAGTTCGATGTGGAAAAACCAGACTAAGTGTGGTGTGGCGATATCACTTATATCTGGTCCGGCTCGCGCTGGTGCTACCTTGCAACGGTCCTAGACTTGTATGCCCGACGGATCGTCGGGTGGGCAATCTCAGAGCAGCCTGACGCCTCACTTACGGCTAAGGCACTGGAAATGGCCTGGGAGCAGCGAGGCAAGCCGATTTGTGTCATGTTCCACTCGGATCAAGGCAGCCAATATGGGAACCACTTATTTCGGCAGCGACTGTGGCGCTACCGAGTGACTCAGAGTATGAGTCGCCGGGAAACTGCTGGGACAACGCCCCGATGGAAAAGCTGTTCCGCAGCCTGAAAAGCGAGTGGATGCAGCCTATCGGTTACAACTCTATTGCTGAGGCAAGTCGAGACATCAGCAATTACCTGATGACTTACTACAACTGGTAGCGTCCCCATCAACACAACGATGGCATACCACCTGCAAAGGCAGAAGAAAGACTTAACTTACTGTCCGGAAACAGTTGACCACTACATGGCTCCAAACACAAGGCTACGACTCAGAGTCCCAGGATTGGGAGGGCACCTACCCCTCCCCTCTCGGACTTTAAAATATCTACCAGCTATGGGGACCATGATGATTATGGTGGTGAAACGTCTGATCCGTACCGTAAGGGTTCCCTGCTACATCAATACCGCCGATACCGCCCTGCATAGGTAGACCAGTTGCGGGATTAATTTGCGGTGTAGCACTCGACTGTGTCGCCTTATACATTCTTCTTCGGCGCTGCGCAGGCTGCCGATATTGAACAGTCGTAGGTTTTTTACCTACAAGGAGTCCCACGACATCAAGGAGGACAACTCCAAACATCAAGGCAGCAAGCGGAGGAAGAAATGTACTCAAACCAGACAGTACCAGCACAATCCCCGCGACACCGCACAATATTGAGAACCAACGAGCTCGGCGAGACTCATTTTTATTGAGCGCGTAGAAACTAAAACAAAGTGACAGGTGAAAACCCAGCAGTAATAAAATGACGTCCATTTCTTCATTCCTCCATTCTGACAATCTGCCCTAAAGACAAACATAACCGAGGGAATCGTACTCGCACAACTGACACCTAGGTAATGGAGATTAATATAACTGCTTAAAGTCCCGCAGACGCAGATTTACCTGCCAGCATTCCTCACTAAATATGCTAAGCCAAAGTGTCAGCGAGGCTTACTAGAGTCGGAAATCCTTTTCACTTTTCTGTCTTCGATATCCTGCAGTAGCTCCTGATACTCTACCTCTAGCCTTTTAGATTCACTTTTACGAAACTCTCTCGCATCGCTCTCCACCTTGGTCAGCACCTTTTCTAACTCAGACATTCCACGCGTCAAAGCGACTAGAAGTGCGTTTAATAGGCGGAAGAATCCACGAATCGCAGCCCATACATTTCTGAAGAAACTCACGCCTCAACCTCACTATCAGCTTTATCCAGGTTCAAGTATGGGCTTGGTTTACCATGTGCTGAAATGTAGAGTTTCTTAATCGCTCGGGTAGCCGCCACGTGAAGCAGCGCCCGCTCGTTAAGGTCGAGCTGTCGCATTTCGACAGGATCATCAGATGAGCTGGTGGCGTATTTGAGCGGTATAACTCCGTCGTTTGCCCCCAGGATAAACACGTAGCGGAACTCCAATCCTTTTACGCGGTGCATCGTAGCTGCCCGTACACCCTCTACATTGCGATTGTCATTCTGCTGCTTCAGTACCAGCGAAGTAATGCCTTCTCGTTTAAGCGCCTCTACAAACTGGTCGCGAATACGTACAGTGCGCGCGGTTATACAGATATCCTGAGAAGCAACCCCTGATTCCGTCAATGCTTTTATCTTCTCGACTAGAGCCGCACTTTCAGAGGAAAAATCCTTATACCCCTGAACATCAGGAACTGCCCCCTGTATCAGAGAGCGGTAATCATTGGAGGTATCATCGTTACCGTCCAGATCGTCTACTGGTATGTTTTCCAATACAGAGGTCGCGAAACGGCGGGTTTGCTCGGTTGTGCGGTAGTTGATTCGCAGCTTACGGCTCCTTCCTACAATACGGATTCCGCATTTTCCCATTACCGCTTTTCTGCGATAGATGCGCTGGTGACCATCCCCTACGACGAAGATGTCGTCCTCCTGCTCTGGCACCAATTGCCTTATAAGAGTCAGGGCTTCGGGGCCCATATCCTGAGCCTCGTCCACGACGACAGAACGGTAAGGAAGATAGACATCAGATGAGGTCAGAATTTCTGCAGCATCCAGCGTTGCATCTTCGAAGGTGCGCAGCCCCTGGCGTTGCAGTCTTGCACGCACTTCCTCAAACACACCCCAAATATCGGCCCGTTGCTTTCTACTTAGTGCTACACCACGGCCAGTGCGACTCGCCTTGAAGTATTCCATCTTGGTGGATACTCGCTGAGGAAGGATGACACGCTCCCACTCCTCTCGGTAGAAGGATTCAGGCAAACCCAGGCTCGCCTCAGAGAGCTGCAGTGCTTCCTTCCAAATCTTCTTATATTCGCTGTCTCGACTTCCATAGCGATTGGAATCCATGTACACGATGTCTGATGGGTATTTCTGCTTCTTTAAGAACTCATTTACCCAGCGGTCTATGTGTTTGACTTCGATCCGCTGCATTTCCTCTGCAGAGCAGATCTTCTTCAGGTTCGCCTCGATATCCGTTGCCAAATTGGCAGTGAATGTTGTGAATAGGATCTTCTCATCTTTGCTCTGAAGTACATTCTTGACGAGCCATTTAGCACGGTGCATCGCCACTACAGTTTTACCGGTACCTGCCCCTCCCAAGACGCGGACGGGCCCATTCCAATTGCGATTGACTAGCCGGGATTGAGATGGATGCAAGAACACACGCCAGCGCTCCAGAGGAGCCTCTAGCATTTCGATGAGCTCCAGTTCATCTTCGACAACATGGAAGCTGCGCTGGCTTTCGGGGCGATCGAGGGCCGCGGCGATATCGTTCGTGTCGATGGCATCGCTACTCTGCCGAATATATTCACGCTCGATTTCCTGCCAAGGGGTTCCAGCCGCTAACAAATAGAGCGCTTCGAAGGCCTCAACCGGCAAGCGATCCTCAATTTGTTCCAACTCTTCTTCAGATCGAACAACCTGTACCAAAGGCAGTAGCTCTGTGGGCACCCCCACCTTGAGACGCTGCTCATCAGAGAGTGCCATCAGATACTGATTTTGCACCGGTTTTGTCACTTCCGGCTGAACTTCCAGCGCAGGTTCTGGTACCGAAGGCTGTTGAGCTTCGACTGTACTCTCGTAGGCAGCTACGGGTTCTGGCTCAGCCGGTTCAGAGATAACCTCGGTACTCGTGGCAAAGATCTGCAGTGACCCCGTATTGGGGTTAATTTCGCACTTATGCCGGCGCGCCCAATCATAGGCGTCGTCGTGTTTATCCACCCATAACAACAGGAACACATTCCCTGTATCAGGTTTCAGGATGATACCGCGGTAGTTCTTGTCGATTCTTACGGACCGGTAGTTGCCATCTTTCGCATCGTTGATGGTCTCGTAGTTGATCCCCGGAGACTGAGGGTCCTGACGGAATTTGGTCACAAATTCCATGACTTTCTTTTGAGCATTCTTTGGAACTTTGCTGAATGCCAGCATGAAGTCCTGAGAAATCGCTACTTTCACCTTACTCATTCTAAATCCCCCACAGGCTCACTTTTCAACCACCTTGTGAGCTTCTCTAAATCTGATTTATCCAAAGTCGTAATTAGTCGCCAGCCGTTTTCAGCAAGCATGGAAGCAAAGTTTTCGTCATCATCAACAAACGCGATTTTTGCGTCCTGCCATGCCCATTCGATCTGCCCAAGCACTTCACCTTCGGCATTTTTCCAGTCAATCCCCGCTTCGGGAGCGCTGATACTTTGAATTGCCAGTGCTTTTGCTTCATCTGGATAGATTGTTAGCTCCAGTACTTCATTCCAGCTTTCGTCGTAACCCGGTTCCGGCTCAGGCTTTTCTTTTGCTCTGCGCCGCTGCAGCAGCTCATCCTGAACCGCGGTAGACCCACTGGATTCAGCCATAAAACAAAAGTCGCGCAGATGCTGAAATAGGTTGGTCGCTGCCCAATACTGTCTCCAGCTCGCTTCGAACTCCTCACCTGTACGTTCCCGGTCATTTATGGATAAGAAGAACGCTGCACTTTTTACCAACTCATCGAACTTTCCTCGCAAAACATAGATGGGAAGGCTGGAAACCAAGCTATTCATTGACACTCTTGCAGGCTTACCCACCCCCAGGGCCGTTTCACCCTCAATGTGCAGGTGAAACCAGGTTGGTGGTACACCGGGCTCTACTTCGCTTTGCAACGCTTGCCGCTGACCGGCGTCTTGGACTGTTGCAAGGTTTAAGGTGCAGAATTGCCGCGACAACGCCATCCAGCGATAGCGCTCTGCGGTATCTCCATAGGCCGCCAGGTAATCGAGAAGCCAGGAAAAGGGACCTTTCTGCAGTTCACCATTCATTCTGAGAAAAGCTGGCTTATCCAGCCTCTCAGCCAATTGATCGAACATGGTCGCAGCCTGGGTATGCCCAGGCTGCAGCAACCAATCAACACAAGAGGTATCCGCCGGTTGCCCCGCCGCAGGGAGGTCTTTCCAGTTAAGGCTCCAAACTACAAAATTGCCGGACCGGATTACCGCCAGACGCTTCTCGCTGTCATCTGCGCACTTGTCGCGGTGGTAAAGGAAACCGTCCAGGTATACCGCAATTGGCTTGATACCAGGGCGGTCTCGTTGTGGCCAGAATACAAAGTCGGGGCGAGTATTGATTGCCACCCCGCTCTCTACACCTAGATTGACCTGAGGCTCAATCTGCCAGGTCATCACATCATCATCGTGCTCGACGGATAGGTTCCAACCGGGCTTACCGTTCACGCGGGTAATCGAAAGGGATGTGCCCGGTCGGGCGGTACCCAACACCTCAATAAAGCGCTTCTCCAGCTCGCTTTCGATCAGCGCATTGAGGTCTACATTATCCAGTCCCTCTACTTCCTTCAGCTTATCAGCGCTTTCTAAAATCCTTTGCAGTAGTTCTTTGGCGGAATCCCGAGAAATGGACTCCAGATTGCGGCTCTCTCGGTACGCATACAGGCAGCGGTAACAGCCATCCTTCTCTGGATCATCATTACAACCGCAACGAACCAGCGTGTCATAGCTGAGCTGTAGCATCTGCAACAAGTTTCCGGGTTCACGCAACAGCTCCTTCAGATATCCGGTACCACCAGGCACTCTGTCCAGAATTACCAGGTAGTGCTTACGCTGACCACTACCACCCATATCCGGTAGAGGCTCTGAATAAGTGGTTATCTGAAGATGACTGACGTCACCCTGGAAAAACTTCTGTAGACCCAGGTGTAGCGCGGCTACCAGGCTTTGCAGGCGCACATCCGAAGACACCACTTCTGCCAGTGGCAGCAGTAACCGCACTGCCTCAGACTCCAGCTCCCGGTATAAGTAAAGCGCACTGTGGAAATCGCTCTCTTTCTCTTCAGCGCCAGGCTTGCTCAAAGGACAGTTAAAGGCGTGGTGCTGCTTCGGGTTTCGGCGCCACTTTTTAACTTTGCCGCAGTGCTTACACAACTTGAATCCTGGGCGCCTGGCAACCTTGCCGGCTACTTCAATCTCCTGACCGTCATCCCCCAGCTTGCCGAAATTCACTTCGCGGAAGGTTGCGCGGCTCAGGAACTCAAAGCCGAAAGGCAAGGTTTCATCATCGATTCGATAGGCTCTTCGAGTGGCAGATGATGGAATATCCACCAGAAGCTGACGGTTAAAAAATACCGGTTCTCGCTGCTCGGAGTCGTCTCCGATTCGACTCTCGCGGTCATTGGCATTTGCGTATACCTGACGCAGCTTGAGCAAAGTCTGCTTCTGGCTCACGTCTCGCCAGTAATCACTGCCACAACGGGGGCATGCGCTGTATTTGTCACCGGCAGCCAGGTTTTCCGCATAGTGACACTGATTACACAGACGCCAGTTTTCTGCTGTAGATACCGCCAAATCGACCTGATCTACCTGAACTTGCCGCTGGAAGCCATAGAAGCGACTCTCAGGTGCAAGCTCACTGAGTGCGGCCTGCGCCGGTCGGGTCAACTCAAAGGTAAATTTTTCGTACGGCTTGCGATCATCGTCATCCTTCTCTTTCTTCTGGGTTTTGCGGAAGATCACAGAGGTGAGCGCAACCCCTTCTTCTGGGAAGGCATAATTCGGTAGCAACCCCTCATCGGTAAAGAAGTTCAGGGTCTGCTTTTGATTGATGGAATAGATCAAGCGGATCAAGGCGCCCCGCTCCTGCTCCATGGTCTCGATTTCTTCCTCGGTCGCCTCATCCTTAGGCTTTTGCCGCAGTTTATCCAGTTGCCGCTTAAGCTCTTTCTGCTGATCTTTCAGGCTTTTGCGCTGATTCATCATGTCAAACAGGCGGTTCAGCAGGCGGTGATTGATATCCGCCTCGCCATCAGCACCAAAGATGAACTTCTTGAGATGCTCCTCTCCATCCTGCTCGAAGCCACCAAATAGTGCTTTGAACTTCTGTAACAGTTCTCCGCGGTTACTCTCGATATAGTGAATCAGGTTATACGGGAAACCCGTTTTAATATCGGTTTCCAGGTTATCCAGAATCGTCTTGAGGTTGCCGGGAATTGCACTGGCATCTATACCCGTTTGCACCCAGTGGTCAAAACAGAACGCAATCAGCTGTCGCTCCATTACCGCCATGGCAGCGAGAAATATCCCTGGGGGTTGCACATCACCCGCCATCATCTCCAGCGGGTCAGCATAGAAGTACAGGTCGTGAGCCTGGCCGTTGGCTACCGCGACGTTTATGGCATTGCCGTCCGTTCGCCCGGCTCGACCGATGCGCTGCAAGTAGTTCGCCTGTGCCGGAGGTACGCTGCAAAGGAGCACACTGGAGAGGTCACCGATATCAATCCCCATCTCCATGGTCGGAGTAGCCGAAAGTAGATTGATATCCCAACGGTCTTTACCGTCCTTGAAAGACTGCTCGATATTGTGGCGAATATCAGAATCCAGCAGGCCGGTATGTTCAGAGGTTACCAGGCGCAATGGTGGCTTTTGAAGTTTGCTGCTATGTGCGCAAAGCTCCATGGCTCCATATTCGCCACTGCACGTTGGCCGCTGACAGGCTACCCCCTGCCACGCATTCCCCTGAGCGGCAGGTACTTGCACCCGATGTCGGCACTTATTACAGCTGAGCTCCGCAAGCTGGGTAACGCAGGCCCATCGATCTGGAAGTAACGACCACACCTGCTCGCCGCGAACTTCATCTTCCTTCAATAACTGTTCGCCAGTTAACGCTTTGAGCACAATTTGATACGCCTGTCGCATTGACGCAGCGGCAAATTCGCGGCCATCTTTCGCAAGGGACTTAAGAAACCAGTGCTCGTACCAGGTGGCATTCTTTTTACCCAGCACAAACTCGAAGTTTTTAGACTGGCGTTCCATGGTGAGGAATGCGGGCGGCGGAGAAGTCTTACCGTATGCCGGCATGTAGCGATAGCGGTTTATCAGGTACTCGTCTCCATTTGCATGGAGATAGCCTTCTAGTACCTGGTGGAAGAATGCTCCTTTGACACGTAAACGCCAAAGCAGACCAAGAATAAACTGCTGAACCTCATCTTCAGTGAGCCCCTGCAATTCCGCAATTTCTTCGGGTAACCGGAGGCTCGCCTCAGCTACCGCGGCAGTAACTGCGCTCATATTGGGCGCCACAGTAGCGTGGCCGGAACGCTCCAAAGTTCTACCGATACGGCTCCCCAGACCAAACTCCCGCAGCACCTCCCAATTCATGCGGCGCTCGACCCATTGATCCGGCAGGTCACTATCTTTTGGTAACCGGCCCTCGGTGCGAAGCTCTTCCCAGTCCTGTAACCATTCCAGGTTAGGGGCCAGGAAAGTCGCGCAGAAGCCAGCATCGCCCAACTGCTCGCGCCAATAGGGCCCCAGCTGCTGTGCCATCTGCGCCAACGGCATATTGTTGAACCGCTGTTGCAACGCCTGCAGCATGCCCTGGCGCATTACCTGGCGCCAGGTGCGGGCGCCAAAGAAGCCCGCGCGGTGAGCGGCGTCCTGTACGGAATCCGAAAAGGCAATCAGCTTGTGGTCATCGTTGTACACACTGCCAAAGAGCTTGCCAATCAGCACACTACTAAGACTGGCAGCGCGGGAACCAACGATAGACAGCCCCGAACTAGCGCCACAACTTGGGCAGCTGTTGTCGAATACGGTACGGGTTTCTTTATTTCGCTCGATTTGCTTGGTCATTTCCGGAATGACCACCCGCACAAATGCGGTACCGGCGCATTCCGGGCAATCCGCCTTATCTTCGGTTACCAGGTGGCCGCAGCTGCTACATAGATTGCGGACCAACTGCTTTTCAGGCTTGTCTTCTGCACTTAACGGCACCAGCACGCAAGTATCCGGTGAACCACCAAAGAATGCGTTATAGATTTTAGGCAGTTCGGCATTCACGCTGGGCTCATTGGGCGCCCTTACCGATACCCACGCCGTGGCGTAACACTCGCGACAATGCACAGCGGGTAAATGCAGAGGTTCTTTTGCATTCGGCAAATCATCAAAGAACTGGAACTTTGGCTCCGCATCCAGGCTAGCGACCAGGCGACGCAGCTCTTTCAGCCACAACTGATAGCGCACCTGTAAAAATGGACCGGTGCCGATATTTTCTGGCTGTGGCGCGTCGGGTGCACGCCAACTGCGGGCGGTGGAGATCAACGCGCACAGGCTATCCAATAGAGCGCGCGCGCCCTCCTCCGTGGTTCGGAAGCTGGCCGCCCAGTTTGCGATTACCGTACGGGTATCGGTTACGGCACGGCAATCTTTCAGCAGCGAGTGAAAGACATTGTGGGATTTGAGCAATTCACCCAACTGGACCTGGGCGCGAGCCCGTTGCTCTTGGTTGCGGCTTGCCAGCCCGGCGGGGGGCGCAGAGAACCAGAGCTGCGCGTGAGCGCTGATAAAGTCATCCACCGAGCTGTAATTGTCGGCGGACATATTCAGAACGGTATCCGCGTCCGGCCGCATCACTTCGGTAGCTTTGTCGGGCAGGAATTCCTCTGCGGCCAAGCGGTCTTCAAGAATCACCGCCTGATCATCCAGCTCGGAGGCAAATACCTTATCGGCGTATTCCACCAAGCGACCGATAGAGTCTTTACTACCGATCGTGGCAGAAGTACCCACACAGGCCATTTCCGGACCTACATCCAACCGGTGACGTAATCGGCGAATCAGGCAGGCGAGGTCAGTCCCCTGGGCACCGTCAAAGGTGTGCAGCTCATCCACCACCAGATAGCGCAAGGCACCGGGAGTGTTGTAACGCCATAGCGGCTGGTCCTTGGGGCGGATCAGCAGGTAGTCGAGCATCTTGTAGTTGGTGAGCAGGATATCCGGCGGCTCTGCACGCAGTGTATCTTTGCAGCGGATGACGTTTTCCGGTCCCATCTCGTCTTCTGGGGAGTCATCATTATCACCGACAAACAGTCCCACACGGACCTTTGCCTTTAATTCCGCGCGATTATGGATCTCTTTGGCAAAGCGCTTGGCCTGGTCGGTGGCCAGGGCATTCATGGGGTAGACGATGATTGTTTTGATACCCGGTGCGCTCGCCTGCGCGCAGTGGTCCAACACCGGCAGCATAAAACACTCGGTTTTACCGGAGCCGGTACCGGTAGCCACGATGGTGGACTGGGGCGAATCGCCGCACAAACGGCGGAAGGCCAGCAACTGGTGCTGGTAAGGGGAAAAGCCGGGGTTAATTTTTACAAAGGGTAATGGCTCATCCGGCCCTGCAGTACGGAATGGCAGCCCCAGGCTTAAGTAAGGCCCCTTGAAAATAGACTCCGGCTCGTCCAACAGATCGTCCATGGCACAACGGCCATTCTCCCGCAGGAAACCAGGGGTTGTGGACGGAAAAGTGGTACGCAAAAACTGGCGCACCGACTGCGCCAGCTCCCCTGCAACCAATGATGGCAGCACGACAGACTCCTTACCGCTGTGCGGACAATGGTGCTAGCAACAATTCCGGAGATTCAGAAACCTCGGCTTGCGTGAACATCAGCCAACCATCTGGCAGATCCTCGGTGTCCGATGAGGCACCTCTGGCAGTCCACACCCCCACTTTCTGCTTTGGCCACGCCAGCTCAAATTCACCAACGACTTCACTATCGGGGTTAACCAGCTCATAACCGCACTCAGGGGCAGGCACCCCCATATCCACCAAACGATGGACGACGGGCAGGATGTTCCGATCTACTAGCGACGCCCAATCGGGTAAACCATAGAGGTGATCACCCAGTACGTTTTGTGCCACGTGGCACTTTAAGCGCTCGATATTATCGAATACACGGAAACCCGCACCGGAAGCAGCTTTGACCACCGCGGTCGGCTCATCCAGTAGAAGTGCAACTGGTTCAGACAGACCCGTCTGGAATCCTTCCGGCCAGGCAAGATCCAAAATGGAAAGGATTTCACCGGTCTCGGTATCTACCAGCTCGTATTCCAGCTCTCCCATCGGCAACTTGCTGTCTTCAAGCCAACTGCGTAGCTCGTCCAGCAGTTGCTGTTCATCTGCGCTTTCAATGCCACCCGGTACGGACGCGGACTGGGCTGATGTAACACTCGCTGTGGTTCCATTGTCTAACGTGTAAAGGCTGTCGAAAAATGCATTGGCGGCATCGGCCAAAAGCTCACGGCGCTTCTCCAGGAACTGTGGATAGTTCTCCACCTTCCACAGCTCACGATCCATTGGGATCCACTGGCTTGCCAACGCACCGGGGGCACGTTTCTCAATTTCCTCGAAGTAGATTTCCGGTGCGCTATCACTGATCTTAATGTTGGTATTTTTAGTAAGGAAACAGAAGTTGGCGACCGAATTGATTTCGGTTTTATCGAAACCGTGCTTCCTCAGCAGAGCGCGGGGGAAGATATGGTGTACTTCCAGAGAACTGCTCTGCCCCAGCAGTCCCTTCTTCAAAGGAATATTGAGCCCCCAGTCCAAAGCCTCACCAACCCGGGTCAGCAAATAGAGCATGGCGTAGAAACGGTTACCTTTACTCCAACCGGTAAAATGCTCTGCTTGGATACGCAGGCCACCGCGCCAAAGCTGTAGTTCATGGATCAGCCCATCCAATCCTTTCTTTGGGTTGGCCAGAATATCTAGGTCTCGCTTCATAATAGATTCGGTAGACCCAGAGTAGCGGCCCCACAGGGCACATTGCACAAACCAGTAGAGCAGCTTGTTGAGCTCCTCCTGGTTGGGCACAGCGCCACCTTGCTCTGTCACAAAGCGGGCCAGCACCGGGAAGCTGTAGTGACCAAACAAAACCCGTTTGTGGTCCAGCCCCAGGCGACCACCAATAACATTCAATAGATAGTCTACCGCCCGGATACTCTGCTTCAGGCTCTCCAGGAACTTCTCGCCGGTAATGCCATCCAGCTCGCTAAAGCGGGAATCACCAGTGGCGATGGCGTTGATATTGCGCAGTAGCCAGTCCAGCTTGAAATCAAAACCCTGTTGCTGCCAGGTATCCAGCGCGGTACGCATTTTGGCGCGGGCTTCCGGCTCCTCGGAGCAGATCTTGGCCAGTGCCAGGTCGCCTTTGGAGAGCTTGGTACCGCCGCTGTTGACCTTGTTGAAGATATCCACCACCACATCGATGGTCTTGTCTTTACCTGTAACTTCCTCGACGTGAACCTCAATATCGCGAATGCCCTGCAACTGGTTGAGGCGTGCAATATAGTCTCCAAGTTTGGCCGCCAGGGTTGGCTCCGCAGAGATCTTGTTGATAAACGGCCCCATATCCCCTTGCAGCAACTCGGTCACGCTAACCCACAGCGGGTTGCCTTTCATTTTGGTAGGCATATAGAAAGACAGCTCTTCGGACTCCATATTGAAATACAGGCCAGTAAAGGACTTGGCATCGCCATCGAAGAACTGTGGTGCCTTACCTCGAATCAATCCGTAGAGGGAGGTCATACGCTGCTGACCGTCCAACAGTAACTTAACCACGCCTGCCGCCAAGCTGTGGTCGCCACGGTGGGTGGCCGTATTGGATTCCGTTGCCCATACCAGCAGGCTGCCCACCGGGTAGCGGTGGTAAAGGGACCATACCAGGCCCCGCACCTGATCGCGGTTCCATACATAGCCGCGCTGGAATTCCGGAAGCGCCATATGGCCGCTGTCGATATGGTCAAGAATTGTGGAAATCTTCATGAGGATTCCTTGTTATATTTTTTAGTTCACTGCTGCTGACGGGCCTCGAAGGCGCGCCAGGCGATTTCGTAGTCTTTTTCCCGATCCGGCTTGATAAACGGTGCCACATATTCGATGGATCGGCGCTGGGGACCACCGGGCAGGGTGTCGTCCATAAAGGTCTTGATCACCTTACTGCCGGCAGGAAGAGCCTTGATATCCTCCCAGCCGAGGGCGATGCCCTCCTTCTTCTCGCCATCAATTAATTTCAAGCAGTAGGAAATACCTGCTCTCAACTCTGCGTTTTGGGGTCTCGAAGGTAATCCGACCCCGACCAATCCCGCATTTCCTGTGAAAACTATACGACCGTTTTGGTCATACCAAGTATTCGATTCGTACTTCTGCAACTGCTGGAACTGTGATCTGTAGATAGAAAGCAATTCGTTCAGATCCATACCCAGCTGCAGAGCCACGAGCACATCGATTTCGACTAGAGCCATCCTACGAGCGTAGTCATCTCTCAAAATGGACTCCAGGCTCCAGCGCCCTCCCATCAGTTCTGCAAAATGGCAATCCCAAAGATTTGCATAATCTCTTGAGATACACACTAGTTTTAACGCCCTTCGAATTATCTCCAAAGAAATACCTGAAGACGAATCAAAAATCGGCATCTGCAACTGAAGTTCCTGACGAAAATTTGCTTTACCAGTTGTTTTCACCCAGAAATCGAAGGGTAAAGAAAAAGCACAACCAGAGAAAAGCACTAGATTAACTGCATCTTTAAAAACCAATGAAGTACACCCATCAATATGAGCAATTTCTCGCGGAGCGATTGTTGAAATTAGAGTTCTGTCTCCACCTTGAGAAAGCATCTTCCGAACGATAAAACGATAATAATCCGTTACTCGCCCGCCATCACTCTCTTCACCAATCCGCCAAGGTACTTTCGGAACTCGTGACATGTACTCATCATACGAGCATGCAGGTACATAGTTAGTACGAGGAAGATAATCATCCGGGAGATCAAGCAAATCTAGTGGAGTGTAATGACTATTATGCGTACATATGGCCTTTGGGGTTTTAAAGAATAGAGTCCCCACAAAAAAGTGAGGTCCAGAAATAACCCACTCTCTAAGACTTTTGGGAAAGCACGTTTCTCGCCTTATGGTCCCATCTTTTTGCTGATTCGTTTCATGCCACATCTCCAGCGGATAAAACTGCCCTTTTAGATCTCCCAGTCTCCTAGGCTGATCAGAAAACCTCTTTAAAACATTGATTAATTGCTGCTCCCGAACACTGGGCAACCGAGCCTCAAGACTGTCAGTTCCAGGCTCATCATATAGCTCAGCGAACAAACTCAACTCATCATCGCCGACAACTACAATCCTACTTGCTCCACCCTTACCAGAGCTTAAATTACTACTAACAGCCCGGGGAGCGGTCTCCCCTCCCAGGTTCTCACCAACACCTGAGACCATGTGATAATCAAACTCACTCTCCTCCCTCCCGGAGTAAGCCAGATCAATTTCCTTAGGGTGTTTAAGATAATCGATCATTTCAAACTTTGGACTTGCAACAACCCCACCGAAAATAGAGCAATGAAAATCCGTTTTATTATTTCCTTGGATATTAAAAAGAGACATAGCTCTAAAATAGGTGAAATTTTTTCTCAGCCTTCTGAAACATGCTCTTCGTAATGCCGCGCCTTTCGGATCATTAAAAACTCCAGACTCATAGAGAAAGGCGGTCACAGATTTTTCATTCCCATTAAACCAAGCTCTCGGGAGAAAGCACTTATGAAGGGTAGCTTGGACACCTCTTAACTCCGGAAAATTCATCATTGAATTCAGGAAATTCTGAGTCCCTTCATTCTGCTGATACTCTTCCACCCACGCTTGCTCTACGTTGGGCACTCGCGAAAAAAGCTCATCTCGTAGAGTATTAAGCCTAGAAGCAGAAAAATTCCGTAATGCGAAAAGTGGCTGGTGATCACCAAGAACCCCACCTTCTTTCCACTCTACTTTTAGCCAGGGTGGGTTTCCCAGCATTAAATCAAACCCACCCGAATCAGAAAAAACATCGGCAAAAACCAGTTCCCAGTGAAAGAAACGCTGAGTTCGAGCGATTCCATCAGCCAACCTAAGCCGCGGAAAGTGTTCAAAAAGCACCTTGAGATTGACCACACCAAACTTATCTACAAACGATTTACCCTCTTCCACTGGCGTAGTCTGTGAAAATAGGTCCTGCACCTCTCCGGCCGGGCCAGCAGTGAAGGTATCTCCAAGCAGCAGGTTTTCTAGGTCAAATAGCCATTCATCACGACTAGGTAGTAGGTGTGCCTGATCAATAGGCCAGAACCAAAGCGCACACCAGTAGTCCATGGCAAGCTTTAGACGGCGAAATGCACTGGCGTTCTGCAGCTTTTCACTCAACAACTCGCCAGAAAGAGCCTCGTCTTTGAAGTTGATACTGGTACGCTGACCGCTGTGCTCAAAGCCGTAGATCTGGTAAGGGTCGGTTGTCTTTTCCCGGAGCTTTTTCAATGATTCGGTGTGTTCGTTCCACAGCTCATCAATCTTTTCACTGAGACGCTGCATACGCTGGATATCGTCTGTAGCAAAAGCCTTGGCAAATGCCTTGCGCCAGTCATTGATCACCTTAATATCCGCCTTGTAGCGGGCCTTGACGACCTTTTCGGTATAATTGGCCATCCCGCTATCCGGCAGTAGGAAATGCCAGATCTGCTGCTCGCCGCGGGCCTCACCCAATGGCACCCGCTTGGGAGCAGTTTTCAGCCAGCTAGCGCCATCACTCGGTTTCAGCATGAGACTGCTTACCGGAAATACCTCACGGCGGGCACCAATTAGCGAGTTACCGCAATTAAGCTGCAAGCCCAGCCAAGGAATAAAGCGATCGGCGGAGAGCGCATTCAGCCAAAGAGAGACTTCCGCAAGTTCCACCGCTATGGGATTCAAATCCACGCCGAACACATTGTTATCGGCAAGGAACATTTTGACTTTCTGCTTTTCCTGCAAGTAACGGCTCTGGGGAATGCGCTCGTTGCGCGCGCTTTGGGCGAGCTCCAGGTATTTGTCTGCCAATTGGTCGATAGCTTCGTTCAAGAAGGCCGCGCTGCCCATGGCGGGCTCGCAGACACGCAGTTCCAGAATACGCTTTGCGCGGGCGTCGTCATCGCGCAGCGGATCCAACTGCTCCTTGAACAGTTCCTTGAGGGCGTACTTCACCAGTGACTGGGTAAGCACCTCGGGTGTGTAGTAACTAGCGGATTTCTCCCGGTCGCGCCCGGCCAATCGGTAGATAAAGGTTCCCTTTCGGTGTACCCGCAGCTCCTTTTGGCCTTGAGCGTTGGTGTCGTAGACCTTTTCGCCATCGTTGTACTGCTCCAGATCCTGCGCATTGACGAAGTAACCGGTATCCAGCTCGTCCGGGGTTTCGCCGGCCTTTTTCACCTCGTAAAGATCTTCGGTAGCGAAGAACCCCCGGTAGCTGAGCAAAGCCTCGTACACCGCGCCCAGCTGGTTAATTCCAAGCTGAGCATAACTGATACGCCCTCGACGTTTGCGGCCCTTGCCCGGGCGGGACAGGGACATAAGTTTGATGACCCGCTGCAGCAGGTGGTTGGGAAAGACTACTTTGTTCAGCAGGCGGGTACGCTCGGGATCGAACAGGTGGCTCTGCAGCGCATAGAGGCTGAAGCCATCTGCTGTAGTCGCCAACAGATCGTCATGGGTATCGGGCTGGTAACCCTTCTGAATCAACCTGAAAAGGGTTTGCAGTGAGTCATTGAAGTAACGGCCGTTCTGCTCCCGCTCGGAGGTCAGCGGCACCATCTCCAACTCACGCAGAGATTCCAGGCTGTAGCCGGAAAGGTATACGGGGTTATCCACAGGGGCATACCCCAACTCCGGGCGCGCCTCGATATAGAACAGGAACAGCAGCCGGTACATATAGCGCAGGCATTCCACGGAGAGCTGATCCGGATCCAGGGCAGATTTACCGGTGTAGCCGATTTCTCTGCGCTGGATCAGCTGCCTGGCTGCCTCGTTACCCAGCAGCTCGATGGATTCGCGCAGGGCGTACTTGAGGTCTTCGGAGACACCGTAGGCGTGTTTGTGCGCATTTTCGTCCAAGGTATCCAGCAAACACTGACCCTGCTCACCCAACAAACTTTCGCGATGGAGAAGGACACTAACGGCTTTGAGTGTTTCTATTTCCCGACGAGTAAACAGTTCCAGCCAATCAAAGCGCAGCAGACGGCCCTGGGCAAACTTGGTACGGTCCAACAGCAGCCACTGGCGTCCGGAAACCAGAATCACCCAGCGCGGCGGGCGTGCTTGGGAAAAAACACTGCCGGCGAGCAAGTGCTGCCAATCTTGCTTTTTCATGGCCTTGGGCAGGGGAGCGGCGTTGAGGCTTTCCAGCTGTTTGGGGTGTACCTCTTCGCTCAGCGGGTCGTCATCGGTGGCGCCGGTGGGTAGTGCTTCCAGTACCCATAGCAGGGGAGCAGCTTGGCCGTCGGTGACCTGAGCCAACAGCGGGACTTCGATATCATCGTCGACGGAATATCGCTGTGGCTTTTGCTCCCAGCCGAATACGGCCAGCAGTTCAGCGGTCCAGCGGCGCTGCAGACGCAGGCGCTCTTCGGGCGTTTTTTCCTGCTCAGCCTCTTTGAAGAACTGCAGCGCATCGCGGCTTAACGTACGCAACTGGTTGTAGGGGGCTCTTGTGCCGGAGGCTTCTAAAGACTGAACGTCCTCGTGTTCAGGCTCGCCTTCCTCAGCCTTACCCGCAGCTGCACTGTCTTCCCGCTCTTTCCAGGCGGTAATTCGCTCCTGGATATCTTTACTAAAGATCTCGCTCAGGTAGTGCTCGGAGTAGAATTCGTTCTCGTTGTTGATTCCGAACCAGGCCATCGTTAAACCTCCCCTTCTTCGACTGCTACGGCTTCATCACCGGTGAGTACGGCGATGACCTGGATGTAGGGCTCTTCTTCCGTGTGACGGGTTTCCGTCAGCCACTGCTGGTACTCCTCAAAAACCCGATCGATGTGTTGCATGCGGTCACGCTTGCGATGCTCACGGATTGCGTCCGGCTGCTGGCCGCCCAGATCCAGCTCCAGCTGGTCCAAGTGCTTGTTGCGCAGGTCATCCAGCTTTTGCAGGTGCCCCCTCAGCTCTTCGTTCTTTTCTGCCTGTACTTCTGTGCGCAGCGTTTTTAGCTGGCCGGTTACATGGGCAATTACCTGGGGCAGCAGCTTCTGCAGCGCTTTGGTATCCCCTTTTACGGCGCGGTTGGGTATGCGCTTACCGGTGAGATCGAACTCCCGCAGGATATCGATCAGCGGCGTCGCCATGGTGACTTTCCCACCCTGTACTAGTACCGCCTCGCTGGATTGGATCAGGGCCTGGCCGCGCTTGTTGGGGAAGCCGCCATGCACGATAAACCAGTGATCCCCAGCCGGTAGCTGGTTAGGTAGGCGGATTACCGGTGCAGTGTGGCGACCGAAGAAATCCTGGGCACGGGTCATCAGCCATTCCATTACCGGGTGTTGGCCCCACAGGTACTGCAGGTTGCTGAACAGCGCATCGTCCAGATCACGCGCGGAGCGGATCATTTCCTGTACTTGATCTCGGTCGTCGGTGAGGAAGAAGCGATCGTCTTCTGGGCGCACTTCTCTAGGCAAGTATTTGAGGCGCTGGCGCAGATCGGAAGGCGCGGTGAAGTCGATTTGCCGGCGGGTGTCGTCGACGTTGTATTGCAGCTGATCGTTGCCCTCGCGGATACAGCGCAACGCGGCCTTGGCGAATTCAAAATCCTTTTCAAACAGGGTGATGCTATCGCCCTTGGAGGCCTCCAGGTCGGCATGACTGGTGACGTTTTCGCTACTGGTGAAGGCTGAGAGTGTGGATTCGGCCGATTCGGTGATATCGGCACCCCCATCGCTGAACAAGCCGGCGAAGATATCACTAATGTCGTCGCTATCCTGGGTATCGTGGGCAGCCTCTACCGCCTCGCCGATTTTGGCTTCTTCCTCGTCAGCACTGAAGGCACCCATAAATTCGGAGGGGTCGCCAATATTGCGTCCGGCCTGGGCATCCTTCTCGGTCAGCACCTCGTAGATTCGCTGGTCGCCCTGTACCTCGGGTTGATCGCTCAGGGTCATCAGGTAGCGGATCTGTGGCGTTTTGGTTTGCCCGTAGCGGTCGATACGACCATTGCGCTGCTGGAACACCATCAATGACCAGGGGATATCGAAATGAATCATCCGGTGGCTGAGGTGATGCAGGTTGATACCTTCGGAAGCCACATCGGAGCAAAGCAGCAGTCGCACGGGGGCGGTGCGATTGTTGAAGTCCTCGACCTTTTTGGCCAAGTCTTTGTCCTGCATGGTGCCCTTGAGCACTTCTATCTGGTTTTTCTTGAGCTTCAGGTCTTTACCCAGATGATGCGCGAGGAAATCCAGGGTTTGCAGGCTCTCGGTGAAGATCACCAGGCGATCATCGGCATTTTTGGGGTTCCAGCCCAGCGATTCATCACCTTCCGGCGCGAGCATACGTAGCAACAACTGGTATTTGGAGAACGCCTGGGGCTTTACCGCACGCAGAGCAGTCTCGATGCCCTCTAGAGAACTGATGTCTTCTTCAATACCGTCCTGATCGCGCTTTTTCTCAAGCTTCTTCAGACGCTGCTCGACGGTAGAGAGGCAGGCAGCAGGGCTGGAAAACAGGGCCTTCATCAGTGTGGTGCGGAATAGTTGTGCACCAGACTTGCCACGCCCATCGAGAGAATTGAATTTGGCATCCTTCAACTCCGAGAACACCGCTTCTTCCGCGACAGAGGCCGTCACCTTGACCGTATCAATATTGCGCTCGGGAAAGTGGGTGCTGAGTTGTGAGGCCACATCCTTTTTGAACCGACGTACGACCAGGCCTTTATCGCGGAAGTCTTCGTGGGCGTAGTCTTTCGGGTTCGCAATCGCCGTCGGGTCTAGCATGTTCACCAGGCTGGCGAAACTCTCTGCCTTTCCGTCGTGGGGCGTGGCCGACAGCATGATCAGAGTATCGGAACGGGTAGAGAGCAGTTCTGCCAGTTTGTGCCGCTGAGAGTTGGTGGAACGACGGGCGACGTTGTGGGCTTCATCGATGATGATGATGTCCCAGTAAGCTTGCTCAAGGTGGTGGCGATACTCCAGGGTGTGCTTGAGCGTATCGATGGAGATGATGGTGCGATCGTAGTAATGGAACGGGTTGTGGTTGGTGGGGATATCGTTGCGTACCCGCTGCAGGCCCACGGAGTCCAGCCGTACCAAAGGGATTGTGAAGCGCTGCCAGAACTCTCGTTGGAACTGGCTCAGCATGGACTTCACCGCCAATACCAAGATGCGCTTGCCGCGGCCGCGACGGATCAATTCTGACACCAGAATACCGGCTTCCAGTGTTTTACCCAGGCCCACAGCGTCAGAGATCATGATGCGCTGACGGGGCTGGCGCAGGGCCTGCAAGGTGGGGTCCAACTGGAATGGCAGCAAGTCCATAGCAGCTTTATGGCCGATATGAACCTTGTTGTCCGCTGGTGGCGTCTGGCGCAGTGCGGTATCAATAAACAGCTGGCCGGCGAGATAGCCATCGGACGTGTCATCCACCAGCTCGGTATGGGCCGGGTCTAAAATTCGCGCATTCTGTTCGATTTTGCTCAGAAACTGTGCTGATCTACCGCGAACCAGCTCCGACTGCCCGATACAGGTCAGGAGGTAACCACCATCACTAGCCCTGTCTACCCGCTGAATCCGCCACTCTGCATCGCGAATTTCAACACGCATGCCCGGGATAAACTGTTGCACCACTTCACATCCTTATTCTCGGAGACTGTTTGAACCGGAAATACTAGGTTCTATTGCATGTTACTGGAAGCTCTTCATGGCTTGGCCGAGGCTATATAAGTGCCACCCCATTGATCTTGCGTTTTGGGCAGCTTCTGCGTCGATAAAAATGCCTTTCTTCTCCTCCGGCCATGCGATCTCCAGCTCTGCGATTACCGCCCCTTGGGAATTGGTCACTTCATAACCGATCTCGGGAACGGTTCTGTTTCCGCGCTGACAGTATTTGAGCAGGCCGTGCACGGCCGTATCTGCAAGGGCGAATGCTTCATCCCAATTGCCAACATGATCTAGTCCCTGATTACGACGGAACTGTTTGATAATCTGAATATCGCTGTATTTAACGTGCATGTGTTCATGATTAGGCTCCTTCTTGTGGCAGTCGGCACACACCACTTTGAGATTCTCAGGGCGATTATCTCGCTTGTTGCCATTATTGTGATGAACATGTACTAGTGACTTGTGATCTGACAAGTCCACACGGCATTCTGTACAGGTGTAATTCGCAGCAGTGCGCTGCCGATCAGACACCACCTTCCAATCATCAGAATAGCCTCCCCCTTGAAGATACTTATTGTGCTTCGGGAGGTGAGAAAACAGTGAGCTATAGGTAGAGAAAAACTCTTCGATACTAAAGTTATTGAAAATACTCCGGTCTCTTGCAGTCGAGAACCCTTTGTAATTCAGTAACTTCAAGCAGTTTTGGCAAACCTTTAGTTCCGACTCTGATTCGACAGATCTACCGGTTGCTCTATCCGTGCCATAGATATCGAATACACCGGATAAATTGTTCGTTACTTTATACCGCTCGAAGCGCTTCCGAGCCTTCATATCATTCAGTGTTGAACAGTCGGCGACATGGAAGCGACTACCGTTTTTGGGGTCTGCTAGTGTTTTCGCGATATCCCATTGGTCAGGGATGTAGAGCAGGACTTGGCGCCCCTGAACGGAAAGCAGACCATTATCGGTATCCAGCTCTTCTAAGCTGATTTCCTTACCTCGCTCCAGCTCAAAATCAAGGTCAAAGTTAGCGTGTGCCATGACCTCGATATCAAACTCAGGTGTAAAATCACCCATCTTTTCGGCTGCTGCTCTCAGAGCAAACAGAACTCCATCCACATCCAGTTTCATTAGTCTGCCGCCAAAATACGCTGGAACTGGATATCCGCATTGGTGATCACACGGAAGCTTACCCGCCTGGAATGCTCTCGATCCTCGTGGCCGGATTCATCATAAATGGCTTTTGAGGAAGAAAGCCCCACCGCGGCAAAGCTGGAATTAATCCACGGTCTGTATTGCTCTACCGCGGGGATATCGTATATGTATTGAAGTACAGCTCTGGTCCGGCCTTGCGACAGCTCCATATTGTTGAAATAAGCATGTTTGGCGGAAGTATTCCGGTTCCAAACGCTGCTCGTGTGACCTTCGATACGTACCTCGCCGACTGACGCTTTATAGGGCGCTAGTACCGCCATATACCTGGGGAAAAAATCATCCAGGATAAGTTTGTACTGTCCATTCAGGTCTGAACGGCCAGTTTCAAATAGAACATCAGGAGATTTAAATGTGAAGGTGAGGGTTTCCTGGTCGATTTCTGCATCCCAGCGTTTGAGATCTTCTTCAAACTCAGTCATTAGGGAGTCAAATATCGCGACCTGATTTTCCTGGTATGCAACGGCAATCTCTTTGATCTTGTCGCGCTCTTTCAGGGCCTCGATCATCAAGGCAATGGCGATCAGCAGGAACACCATCATTAGACCAGCCATCAGGTCGGATACTGAGAGCCAGTGGCTCTCTTCGACCTCATGATCTGACTGGGATACCATGAGTGTCATCAGGCAACTCCCTGTCCGCGCTTAACGACATCGTTCATAGCAATAACCAGACGCTGGTAGTCATCGGTAAACTTGCCACTGATGGTGGTGAGTGACTGCCCCATATGCTGCATTACACGTTGCAGCTCTTGTGACATAGCGTCGTCCAGCAGCTTGATCTGCTTCTGCACGGATTCACCCGTTTGAGATAGTGCATCTTCGGCGGTGGTGCGGAGGCCGTTCATGGTCGATTGGGTGTGGCGAGTTTGCTCATTTGCCAGATCTTCCAGGCTCTTCGCAAGATCGCCCTGCATGCTTTCTAAGCCACTGACAAAGTTGCGACGTACATCCGTGAGTTGGGCAACCAGCTCTTTACCGAGGTTCTCAATCTCACCGGTGGCAGACTTACTCTTCTCACCAACTTCTTGAACCATGTTGCGCATTTCGTTGTTGATATCCGAAATTGCATCCTGAAACTGAACTTTGATTTGTTCGGTTGAATTTGAAACTGCCTGAGAGGACTCAGTCAATGCTGCATTTGTCTGAGAAACGCGGTTATCAAATTCTTCAGCGGAAGACACAATCACGTTCTTCACTTTATCGACACCTTCCTGCATCCCCGAAGCTAGGCGCTCATTAATGGCTTTCGCACCCTCAATGGTCTCGTCAATTTGCTTGCGAATTTCGGGCACAGATTCAACTGCGCGATCACGAATATCCTTGAATGCCTCCAGGTGACGATCAAGCTCGGAAATCTGGTGCTGATTCACCTCCATTACGGAGTGGAGCTCTCCCATTACCTTTGGAATGACCTGCGACTCAGCGCTAATGGAGGCAACGCTAACCTCGGTCTGAGTAATCGCTGTAACACCCTGCTCGTACTGAGCAATCATCTGCTCCAGCTGCACCTGATATTGCTGCTGCCATACCACCAGCTTCTCCACCGACGCATTCAACTGCTTGAAGTTCTCGCCAAACTGTTCAGTGAGGTTATTGTTGAAGTCGCTGATCACTTCCTTCAGGGCATTGATAACCTGCTCAGTAGCAGACTTCGACATCATGTCCGCAAATTCCTGTAGCTTTATCCACAGAGTGTTTCCGAAATGATCAAAATTCACTCGCTGGGCATCCACACTTTCCTTAATCGCCACGAGAGCTTCGGAGCTTTTATCTTGAGAGCTTTGGAGTAATTTGGCACGGTCAGAGGACTCCGACCGCATCAGGCGCAGCTGCCCCATAAGACTGGATTCGTCGCTGTCTGAAATCGCTCCATTGAGTTTGTTGATAGCGTCAACTTGAGCCATCAGAGCCGCGTACATGTCCTTGGAGTCCACTTCTTCTTTACCAGCAACGAGCTGACGTTTAGAGAAGACACCAAATGCTACTAGTGATTTGAACAACAGAGATAGGAAGACCCCTAGAATACTAGTAATAAACGCTGTTTTAAGACCACCGAGCAGCAGGGTAATACTCGCTTGAATGTTTTCGTGATCGAAATTTAGCAGCCCTGATACGATCCCGGTAAACGTACCTAGAATCCCGATAGACGTCAGCAGTGTTGGCACATAGTTCGTGAAGCCCGCTTGCTTGTCTTTTACCTTTAAAAATATGGCTGCAAAGAAAATACCCAGCAGGGTGATAATAAATACGTTTGTAATCGTCGCTGCGGGCAGCTGCTGAAGAGCAGACTCAATGACAGAGGCAAGCATAAAATCACTACCGGTTTGTATATTATTAATGTACGAGTTTTAAGAACCGCAAGCAGAACCGTTTGGTTCTGCTTGATTCAATATCAGTGCAGCCGAATGGTCCCTTTTCCATAAACAGGGGGGCGGCTCCAGAGGTGCGGACAAGCAAATCAGCACTAACCCAGCATGAGAGGCCATATTCTGGCGGCCCTTGATACTCACAGAAGGCCAATGGTCATAATTGGACGACCGCACACCAAAAGAGTGATATTAATCACAAAACTGGCACTTTTCTATACCTGGAGCGCTAGTACCAGTCATATGGAATACGGATTTGATAGGCAGCCTTGAGGATTGAGAGGGCCCACAGGGGGAGTAATCTGATCTCAGCTCTTAACGAAAAAATCGGTCAACTTATGATCAACTTTGGGACTTATTGCTGACTGAGAAGGGATTTCCGCACGCTATCCCCTAAGGGGCGGAATCCGGAGCGGAAGCTGCCATTACTAGGAGATCTATTGGGACCGAGCAGTATGCACTTCCACATCTTCAATGGGCTCTACAGATCTGCAAGCCAGGCACTCACCGGCAACAGAGTTTTCCGCTCCGCATTTCCCCCCTTAGGGGAAACGTGCGGAATGGAAGAATCCGGCTAAAAATCAACCATTAGTTTTCCTGGCAAAGGGGGCAGGCCTGAGAAGTAGCCTTGAAGCCTGTGGGCGGATTGCAGTAGAGAGGAGACTGGTGCCCCCTGACCAGCACTTGGTCAAGTGGCAGGTTAATTTATGAACATACCTAGCGGGCTATCGTGATCCCAAAAGGATTTCCGCACCCTCTCCCCTTAGGGGAGGAGCGCGGAACGGAAACTTCTAATACGAGTGACGATATCAAAATCCTGTGAATGAGCCCGCCGGTTATCCCCTGATTTAATAGCGCCAGCGGGTTTTCAAATCCAGGATTCAGCTGCAATGGAGATTTCCGCTCCGCATTTCCCCCCTTACGGGAAACGTGCGGAGCGGAAGGATTCGGCCACAAATCAGCCATCCTTTTCGATTACCCTGGTCGATAACTTGCCCTCAATTTCTTCAAGTACCCCCTTAGCGACGCATTGCTTAATCCAAACGCTAAAGCCTTTATCGACTTTTGCTGGAAGCTTCTCCCTTACTAGCTCCCTAATACTGGATTTATCGGTTGGTCGTCCAGCTTCCTCATTCGCCCTCACGCTAAAGTAGACAGCGGAGGCATACTTCCCTAGCCCTGCTACTGTCTGGTCCTGTGTAGCGACGCTATCAATTCCTACATCAGAACAAACTAGGGTTTCCACGATGTCGCCATCTGAATCAGTAAACAGCTCCGCTGAGGACAACTCGAAACTCTGAGGCGGGGGTTCCTTTTCGTCTTTAGATTTGGTACCCGTAAGCAGCAATACCGGCGTATCACTACTCTCCCGTTCAACCCGAAACTCTGAATCAGCTGCAGCCCCTAAAACGCTGGATCCTCGTGCTCGATTTTTATCTTTTCGGCCGGAGTGATGAATCAACAATACTGTGGCCTGTGTTTCAGACCGGATTCGATCACACGCTGTCACAAACTGGTTCATATCCTGAGAGCTATTCTCATCCCCACCAAAACACCTCGCTAATGTATCAATAACGACTAAGCCAAACTTTTGTTTATAGTCACTCGAAATACCCTTGATTCTATGGATCAACTCACCAACCATCGCGGAATCAGCAAACGGAACTGCATAATCTAATCGGTAGAGCTCTTTGATGTGTCGCCCATCGTTATATCGGTCGGCCAACGCTTTGATCCTTCGAGGGATTCCGACTCCTCCCTCACCCGCAATGTATAAAACTGGTGCCTGGTTCACTCGGTGACGATTCCATTCCCGACCAAGTGCGATATGAACTGCCCAACACAAAGCCAAAAAGCTTTTATATGACGCCTCCGCTCCGTAAATCACACATAGGCTGTTAGCCTGAATGTAGTTTTTAATTAGATAGCTAAATTGGTCATCGAACCCATCGAATGAGTTCTTAAATGTGAGATTGTTTCGAAAATCTTCTTCACAATACACCTCATCGTTCTCTGAATAATAAGAAGTACTTTTTCGCACGGAAGCAGCCATATGCCGACCTCAAAATAATGAAAACACTTGAGGGTCACTCGACCCCATGAATACTCTTGGGAAAATTATTTGCATCCCGCGAGATTTCATAAGTATTCCTCTATTTGGGTACTTGTTTCTACGGCCCCCCTATACCAAAAAGTTATCGGGAAATTAACGAGCCACGAGCACTTCGAATAGCCGATAAAAACCAGATACGTTCAGAATTTCAAACTTGACAAGCATGTATGAGACTCCAGCTCCCAGTCTGAAAGCAGTGACAGCTGACAGGTAGGCTTTCACCTGCCTGCCAGCCTATTCCAAATTAATATAGCTTGCTCGTCGGCCATTAATATTGAATTAAAATAAAATTTTTTAATTTCCGTAACCTGGACCTTGCTCTCGAATCGAGTGCATATCAATACCAGCCGTTGTAGCTATCATTTCAGTAAAGTAGTAGTAGATATCTATAGGACACGGACAGTAAGCATTCGCTGCCACCTCTCGACCAACAAGAGCTCGGACGTCCCGATCCGAAGATTGGCTATTTAGTATTGGAACGCCATCCAGATAAATTTCATCATCAAAACTATCGTCATTAAACTCTAACTCCAACCTTTGCGAGTAAAATCGAGCGGGCGTCAAAACTTTCCTACCAGGAAGATCATCACTATAACGAGAAATCAGTCTTCTTATTTCTCTAACTGCATTAACTTCCCGCTCATCAAGTAAACCTTCTCTGCCATCTCGCCCAATTTTATTTACATCCTTTAGTAATGGGCTAATCAAATCGATTAGCTCATCAAATTCTTTCTCATTTATATAGTCAGTAGGGATATAGAATGTTAGATCGCCCCTACTGTTCGGTTCTGGTTCACTGATGTAATCGGATGAATTCAAAAAATACCTAAGAAATGGTCTAGACACCCGACCTAAATCCCGCTTTACATCAAAAGCGATCTTCGCGTCAGAGCACGACCAAATTGGGTATGAGAGTGATATTCGCTGAATATTGTCTATCGGCATTGATGAACAGAAGACGTCGAATGTCGACCCCATTAACTCATTCAAAATTCGATTGAACTCACAACTTATATGAGAGCGAGGAAAATACGGTAGTCTTCTCTCAAAATCTTCATATGTCTCAAAGCTATGTGCTTTCGCATACGCTAATCGAACATCTCTTAATTTGATGTGAGGATTGAAATCTACGAGGTTAGAGTGAATATCATCAACTATTGATGCCAGGTGTTGAGTGCTTTGGATGAACATAACATCTCCAGGAATTGCTAGGTAAAAGTTCTGTCAAACGACACCGACAATTCTCCACATTCCCCTAAAAAGCTAAACACTCGCCCTATATTGATAATTTTTCGAAATCCAGAAATTCGATAACCAAATAATATACCCGACAAAACAGATTAAATATTGATCAATCCACAGGCGAATAAACTTGCCTTAATTTTCAAGATGAGATATGAGAATTGCCCCTGGCTTCACTTTAACCCCAGGCATCCCGCTGATAGCACTTCAATTCAGGCTATCGACCTGTGCGTTTAGGTAAAATTGAACTCAACCAGCTCACCAATTAGCTGAATGTTTGGCCGCTCAATCACTATATTTCGATCCTGCCACCAAAGCTCAAAACCTCCGCGTCCATTGCTTGTAATGACACCAAGTAGAAATCTCTGATCAATTATCGCCGCTCCCATAAAGCTCCCATACGCACGGCAATATCCTCAACGAATTACGACACATTCACCTTTATCCACGACATCACTACTCAAACTACTAGTCGCCTCAAATATAAATAGATCGCGAGACTCTATCGTTGCCTCTTGGATGAGGATATTGGCAAGGCGCACGCTGCGATAAAGTAAATTATTGGCGTTGCGAATAGCGAGAAACTCTTCCAAGCTATCGGACAACAAATAATCACGAATTACAGATTCCGGAACACTCAAAATGTCCACACACTGGTTGCTTGCCGAATCGTTAATTATAGAACCTTCCGAGCACTCTGTAGCCTGGCAAAACCGATGTAACGCAAATCCTTTTGGGGGCAGCTGATCTCGGAACCACTTGTCAACCAAACCTGCAGGCACTCCACAAAGGTGGGCGATATCTTCAACCGATAGTCCATACTGAGCTGCCCGAATTTGCATTCTCATTCCAGTAGTTGTAGCCATGCCTTCCACCATTTATATGTAACTCAGCGCAAATCAGGAGATCCATCAATGAGAAAACCTGTCGCACTCCGCGCTGATAAAATTCTGATCTTGCAGGGTAACCCGCGAATTTGAAATCATGCGCTCCAGTACATTGGTTACTAACGCGCCTTGAAGCTGAACTACCCTCCCCAGAATGCAGTACTCTGACGCTTCGATCGACTGCCAGTGACCATTCATGAGGATGTCATAATTTTTTGTATAAGTGCGTCTGACGACACCCACTGAAATTGATCCATTCATAGCAACAATTCCCAAAAAGGTTCCCCAAAATTCACAGAATCCGCGCTGCACTATGATCAACTCGCTGCAATTAACAAATGCTCGATTTGTCACGGATTCAATTTTAAGTATAAAGAATTTAGCACCTGATACATTTCCCACTTGCTTAGCCAATGGGTCTGTTAGGAAAGCTCCCTTGACCACGGGAAAGTCCATGAAGTATTCATCGTCAATGCCAGGAATGTAGGTTCTTCGGGTGTATAGCAACAGCTCCGACTCGGTTACCACTTGCAGCTGGTAAAAATCGGCTGAGCACTGCCTGCCCAAGATGTAATCTTCAGAGCAATGCGCCATTTGGCAGAATTTTGAAAGCGCATAGTCCGAAGGTAACTCAGAACTTTCGTACCATTTATAGACGCTAGTTACAGAGGCCATGCACTCGTCAGCGATCCGGGTTACGTCTAGACCATACATGGCGGCCGCCATGCGTATTCTTTCTCCTACGGTGAAATCCATACCTATTCCTCGGCTCAATCCATATAAAGTAGATTTACGCGACCATCTCGTTTACTGGAGTATTTATACCGGAAGGAGTAGTGCGCATATCAAAATGCGCAACTAATGCATTTAGAGTTTCACCTGACTTAAACGGCGTATATTCTGGTAAATTCCTATTGCCCTGAACAATAAGGTACGATCTAAATCATTGGTTTAGTCGCTAGAGTCTTCCGTGTTTGACAATGCCAAAAAATGATTCTTCTAATGGATTTACAACCACGTATAAACCAACCGCACCAACTTTAGATCCTGCAATCACCGTACTTCTAAATTCTTTTACCTCCTTACCATCGAACGTAGTAAATTCAAAACCAAGTCAAAGAAAATTAGTACAGCCTGCAGGTATGGGCGTAGAACTCAAAAAATCGAGGGTGATCCTCAAAATTCAAGATTAACCCCATGATGAAACGTACGGAATGACTTATTGCTAAACCCGTGTTCGGTGGCATACCCAGCTTAATGGGAATTTTCAATAAATCCGAAATTATAATAAACCGAAATCACTGGATGATCGTATCGTTCTATTCGTTTCGTTTCGATTCCGAAGGATATGGCTAGTTCAGAGGGAGGTACTTACAGAAGATAATACAAGAGGGTTGACACTGCTTTCGAGAACGTCATACTGGCGATAAATATTCAAGATAATCTATACGTGCTAATTATGTTAACTCGACGTTTGAATATCAAAAGATTTCTGCCGTTGCCAGATAGATTGGGATGGAATTATAGAAAGCCCAAAGAAATTTTTGAACGGTGCTAGTGTGTGTGGTTCCCGGGCTGATTTCAGAGGAAATGCGTTACTTCAATCAGTACCGAAGCTTATTTAAGCATTCGAATGCTTGTGCCCACCTCCAAGATTCAATAGTAAAAACTTCTAGACAAAGATTCGTTTTCAATAGGAGTGTTTGGAGAGATTGAACTTTAGGGAAAACCTAATTATCGCGTTAATGAGCCAACAACCTTTTTAGTAGAACCAAGCAGGGTGTTTATCTACCCTCCGCGAGGTGCAGTCAGCGTGGATACCAATGGGAGTTTTCGATGCTCTATCCGCACATGAGCAAGGCACAATAAATTTCTTTATTGCTGAAAATATATCGAACTATCCCAACGATATTTCTTCCATTTTTTATTCAGTTCGATATGTCTTGGCCGGATCAATTGTCGTCAATGCACGCAGGCGTCTATCTAAGGTTTCCGCAAAGAGAGATTTTGTTTTTTTGGGCAGCATCGAATGTTCAATAAGTTTGCGTGCTTTATCGTGTTTTCCAACGAGAGCTTCAATGAATGATAAGGCCGCTTCATACTCCAGCCCCACCTCAGTACAAAGCACCAAAAAGTCGTAGCCCAGAGGGTAACCATATAGATGATCATACTCCCGATCATCTGCGAATAGATCAAGCGCAAGAAAATCAGGCAGGTCATAGACATCTGTATTGATGGCATCATAGATTGGCGTTAGCTCCCCACCTTCATGGGGGAAAATGCTAATATTTTTCAGGTGGAAGTCACTGTTACCGAGGTAATACATCAGAATCAACCGGTGCAGTAAATGCTGAGCAGGTCTTGGACCAAAGTGTTGCATTAAAAAATCTAAGCAGGCTTGATAGGAAAGCCCGTATTTTGCGTCTTCGTCAGTATTGACGATACCCATTGCACCTTGCAGGTCCTCCTGGTGCCGCTTATCCCCGTTGGTTACGTCCCGATCATAGCGTCGGGTGACGTAGCAGTTAGCTACTCCAGTGCGATATGGCACCAAGCCGCAGGCAGCGACACTGGGGTCATGTAGCCTGCAGAGTTCCATGGTCAGGTGCTCCACTTCTGTCAACCGCGGGTAATCTCTGGGAGTGGGTTTCGCAATGTAGGAAGACCCCTCTGCAGCCAACTCCAACTGCCCGTCTATTATCACTAGGCCAATTTTTTGCTGCACTCCGGATATGGAGAACCGCTTGGAACGTAAAACCTTTCTGGCCTCCACTCCAAACTCGCTTTCTTTAATTGGCAGTCTGGGTGAGCCCTTCAAACCAGGGAAAAGGCGCTTAATGCAAACCTTGTGGAAAGGAGGGCCATCAGTTTTTTTCAGTGCCTTCAAGCAAATGTTGCAGTTCATGATTCCGCTCTATAGTTATCGCGCCCGGCAGATCTAATCCATTCCTAATAAGCAGTGCCAGCCGATCACTCTTATTCACCTTGGCGGCGTTACTTTGTTGCTCCAGCAACCACCCTTCTGCCACTAAGTTGTCGAAATAAGCAAAGAGTTCCATGGCGCGATAGGGTTCGCCGATGACGGGAAGGCTGAAACTGACAGGGGGACCATCAGAGGCAACGTGATCAGGCAAATACCGAAAGTTGTACTCCCCTGCTCCATCCCGAGTCAGCAGGGCACAGGCCACTCCATATAGACTTACCGTTGCGGCTTGTGGTCGAAACATAGCTCGAGTCCTGCAACACTGGCCACTTTGAGTATGACATCAAGGGTCGGATTACCCTCCCCCCCTAGAAGAGCCTCCACAGTCTTCCGATGACACCCTGACTTTCTGGCGACCTCAGAAATACTGGCTCCCTGGGTACGAAACGACTCGCGCAGTGTATCTGCAAGCTGCCTCGATGTTCGCACCGGTAGCACTGCCCTCGCCGGTCGCTTTTCCTGCTTACCCAGCCACTGGTCAATGGCCTTCAGCCCAACCATGGTGGTTAAATGAGCTTCAACAGTACTGCCGTAGCCGGCCCTAGCCTTAACGGCCGCGGCAGCACGAGATTTCGCCTTTTCAAGCTGCAGTGGTGATGCCACGGTGGCCCGGAACTTCTTGAGCTGCGCTTCCAGTTCTCGGCGCGTCTTGCTTGGGTTTCTGGACTTTTTTCCACCCTGAGAGCTTTGTTGCTGTCTCATAACTACCACCCTCTTGATACATTCAACACCAATATGGATATTATAATATCCATTTCAAATCATGCAAACTATGCTTGAAGGGCAGATCACATCCAGAGACAAAAGCAGGTAGGCCTCAGTTCAATTTCTGCACAGCCAATGTATATCAACATTGACCATTCCGGCCTAGTAGTTGGGCATAACCATGTTTGGCTTCGTGCTTGTAGAGTGCCATAAATCGGGACAGGTTGGGGGCTCGATCTACCTGGGCGGCCCTTCAGTGGCGGTTGAGCAACCAAAAACTGTTGATTGCCCCCGGCGCATCTGTACCGGTGCTGCCTGTCCTAGCAGAGGCTCATTTTAGGGCGGGCTTGCTGACGGCCCTGTGCGGAATGGTCTCCATCGAGTACTGGCGAAGTCGGTCAGAATTCCATTTAGGTATCCCACGCTCAACTGTGAGGGAATCCTGTTCAGCGGGTCTCGCAGGCATGGGAAAGTTATCCCGGCGGAAAATGAGATATAGTTTTCGTCGACGGCACATATGGAGTGAATAGATTGGCTGTACGGAGATCTGCAGATAACGAACTAAGGTATGGCATTGATGCGCATTCGGGGGAGTTACGCGCTGTCAAAGATGTCCCGAATGGAAAGGCTTGCGATTGTAAGTGTCCTGGGTGTGGGCGCTCTTTAGTCGCCTGCCACCCAGAAAACATAAAGCCCTATTTCCGACACTACGTGGGGAGCGATACGGACGGAAATAGTGAGTGCACTAACCCCAAAGGGGCTAGAGAAACCATCATCCATTTGCTGACCAAGGCCGTACTTCTCAAACTGACCTCTTTTTATCTCCCCGAAAAACTTGTTGGAGTTGGGGAGTATAGGGGCCACTTAATAAAGGACTTTGAAGTTCAGCCCTCAGAGGAATGGATGGTCACCAATGGACGGGAGGAGGACCGCAGCATTCACAGTAGGTTTGTGCCAGACGTCATTTTCGATACGCCTAAAGGGCCTCTAATTATTGAGGTTCTGTATTCCCACAAAGTAGATGATGGTAAACGCCTATTGCTTTCGGAGCTAGGCTTCTATGCTGTTGAGCTCGACGTGAGCAAACTACATCCTGATGAAGTTGGCCTAACTCCAATCACTCAGCGATTGTACGACCCACGATACTGTACCTGGATTTCGTACCCGCTATCGCGGCACGACCAAGCTAACCTTGAAGCTTGGCGAGTGAATGAAACCAAAAGAATCGATGAATTGGCTTTTCAGGAACAAAAAGAGAAGGAGCGGCAAGAGTGCCAGCAGAAAGCGATTGAGCAAAGCAGGCTAGAGCTGATTGAACAAGCCAAAATCCTCAAGGAGAGGAGACGTCGTCAACAAAAGGCCGAAGACAGGGCTGCCTTACAAGATGACTACAAAGAGATTATTAAACGGTACTTCAAAAGTGCTGGAGCCATCTATGACCTCAAACCTATCGGGGCTTCAGAGCAAAACAACATTAAAGTTGCATTGAGAGTACTTTGCTCGGAGTTGGATAATGCATTTCCTGACGGGGCGCCTTTAGATCTAGGGCAACGACTTAGAAATGAAGTGAAACGTCAGGTAAAGGAAAGAAAAGCGTTTATCAAAAATACTCGGCTAGAATCGGCCGCTTCACTATATATCTTTGAGAACATGGACCAGGAATTCGCGGAATTAGTTGCCCTGGATTGGAGGGGTGACACCATTGAGGTTCCGGGGCGCTCAAACGATGGTGTTGCCTACTTGAATCAGAAAATTCCAGAAAAAATTAAGAAATTTCTCCAAGGACATGTCGATCAGTTGGGACTGGTGAAAGCGCGAAGCGACAACTGGCCCTACAAAACGTTGAATCGCACTCCCTTATAAACCTAGAAACACGGCATAAAGTCGACGCTAAAAATCCTACTCCTAATAATCTACCGGCCGGTACCTGAATTTTCTTCGTAAAGCTGCTAATCCTCCATCATTTTTTAGCGCATCAAGATAGTCGGCCCATACCTGCATCATGTGGCGCCGCTGCTCAATATGGGCTGTTCGATTGTATGCCCTACCCAGCGCATCTTGAACGCTATGGGCCAGTTGGTGTTCGATCCACGCTACCGGAAACCCGAGCTCTTCATCCAGGAGTGTACGTGCCATCGCCCGGAATCCATGCGGTGTTATGGCATCATTTTCGTACCCCATAGCCCTGAGGGCGGTACGAACCGCATTTTCTGACATTGGGCGAGATGCGCTCCGCATTGAAGGAAATATGTATCGGCCCGAGCCGGTAAGTTTTTCCAGGTCAGTCAAAATCCTTTTAGACTGACTAGTGAGTGGAATGATGTGCGGCGTTCCCATTTTCATTCGCTCACCCGGAATCTCAATACGGTCGGCCTGCCAGTTAACATCAGCCCACTCCAAGTGCCGGAGCTCCCCTGGACGGCAGAAAAAGAGCGGAGTCAACTTTAATGCAACTTCGACAACGAGCGATCCCTGATATGAATCGATTTTGCGAAGCAAATCAGCCACCTCTTCTGGGTCTGTGATCGCAGCAAAATGCTGAACTTTTGGCTTTTTAAGAGCATTGGATAGTGCGCTAGTCGGGTCGCTTTTGACGAGGCCAGTTATAACGGCAAACTGGAAGATCTGGCTGGCTACACGGCGAGTACGCTGAGCTAGCTCATAGTGTCCGCGCTCTTCTATCCGGCGCAAAGCCTGGAGTACATCTATCGGCTCAATCGTATTGATTGCCCGATGGCCAAGGTAGGGGAAAAGGTCTCGCTCTAATGCCCGCCAGGTGCGACTGCGATGACTGGTTGATTTGTCCGCCATTCGCACGTCAAACCAGTCCTGACCTACCTCCTGGAAACTCGGTCCTGTAGGAACACCAGGTTCAATAGCCTTCCCCGTCTTTTGCAGCATCGGGTCAATATTCTGGCGAAGAAGTGATTTGGCATCATCTCTCGCAAGACGAGCAATCTTGAGGGACACCTCAGGGAACACCCCCAACGCGAGCATTTTCTCGCGGCCCTCGAACCGATACTTCATGCGCCAGTATTTTCGGCCGGTTTTTGTGACCTGCAAATAGAGGTTTTGACCGTCGGATAGCCGATAGTCGCGATCTTTGGGCTCTGCGGTAAGGACTTGTCGGAAGGTGAGAGGCAACGGGGGCTCCGAGGCAGTTTGGGGGTATCGCCAAGAATAGGCGATCGATACCCCCATTTGTACCCCCAAAGTGGACTGGATTGCACCAGATACCCCCAGATTTTGGCGGACGACGCCGGACACCCCCAGAAACGCGAAAGCCCCGCAGGGCGGGGCTTTCAGGACGATTCCGGACGTTACCGGATCTTTGTATGGTGCCCAGGGCGGGACTTGAACCCGCACGGCCCCAGAAGGGCTCCCAGAGCGTCTCAGAGCGCCTAGGGCGCTCCGGCCACCATCCATATGTCTTCAGATACCCACCAAAGTGTCACACCTCAGTGACAGCTTGATTGTTGTAAGGCGCGGATACTGCCGGAGGGTGAGGCTAATTGCCAGCCTCTCGAAGTTGGCTCCAAAGGGTTTTCGTCTCTCTTTTCAGGTCTTGGCTGATGAAAGTATGCCCCCCCAGGTAGCCCGGATTGTAGAACATGTAGTTCAGCCACCCGCGATCAATCGGGTATTTCTGCTCACTGCCCTTTGGCGTATACGTAGAGCTAATCAATACTGCCCGGCTTGCCCCTCTCCCGGGGTACTCAGCGGCGACCTCACGAGTAATTTCTCTTTCTAGGGCCTTAACCAAATCCGGGCCAGCAGAAACAGGCAACGAGATAGCACCGTGAAAATGCGGGCTCACCCGCGGCCTATCTTCGTAATTTTTTTCCCCGAATCGCTTTTCCTTCATACCCTTTGTGTCGTGCGTTACGAGATAGAACAACACAGGAGTGTCAGGATTTCCGATAACCCGCCGCACAGCTTTGACAATTCTGTCTCTTACTGCCGGCCACAGATCCATTTCACCTCCCTCGAATCGGGCCGAGAGCGATGCCTCATACACTGGAGATAGGTTGATATTCAGTTGGTGAGGTATAAACCCTTGCCGACTGAGGATCACCTCATGGGCCGCGAAGATTTGCTGCTTCGGAGAGGAATTTCTCCAAGTTGGTACGTTCTGCTTAGGTAGTAGTAGATCACTATTAACTACCAGAAAACGACGCCTTATGAGCGCAAGCCGCACAGCTATTGGGCTGCGGGTGTATTTGGGGGGGCGACTTTTTCGGGAAATTGTCGGCTTAACCTCAGACGACACGTTAAGAACCTTATATGTAGAAACTGAAAATTGGCCACAAAATAAACAACAACCCCACCCAAATCAAACCTTAATTTTCTAAGGGTATGACAGATGGGGGAGCTATCTGGGCTCTGTTTGGGGTCAATGAAGCTCTACTACCTCATCTTCCTCGATGGACTCGCCACCGCGAAGCAGGACATCCTCCTCTCTCTGTTGAGCTCTGAGTAACCGGCAGTCATCTTCAGTCATTACTCTGAGAGGGAGTATCTCTAGATCCTCTTCTGCGACGGAATCAGAAGTATCAATCTTGACCGAGCTACGCATTGCATCTGCCGTGAGCTTGATGCTGTTCGCGTACGAATTCAGCGCCCGGAAGGCTTGCCTTGCATCCTCTGGGGTATCAATAGCCAGCTTATCCGCTGCCTCATGAAGCTTCTCCCGGAGCCTTTCACAGTGAAGCCTGGTATCAATCAGAATTGCCGCGGCGGTCTCTTGAATGGCCTCATCCTGACTGATCTCCGCCCTTAACTCTCGCCGAGCTTCCGCGATGATCTCCTCGCTTACTACTCCTCTAGAGGCTTTGAAGCGTGAGCACACCCGCTTCACACTGGCAGTAGAGCGGCCGGTACGCTCCCCAATCACGGGATAGGTATACCCAGCCTCCCTCATGGCCACTATTTGGGCTTCTTCCACAGGGGTTAGCTTCTTCAATCAGTTTCCTCGCTTGCTAGGTACTTGTAGAGCGTGCTTACACCAATTTTCAGTTGCTTAGCCACACTCTCTTTCGATTGGCCTTGCTCTATCAGGAGCTTGGCCGTTCGGATGGTTGCAGGATCAACAGGCTTCCGGCCCTTGTACTTCCCTTCGGCTTTCGCCCTCTCGATCCCGATTAGCTGTCTCTCCCGGAGCTGCTCTCGTTCCATCTTTGCGAGCCCAGCCATAACGGTGAGGATCATCTCCCCGGCTGGGCTGGTGACGTCCATGCCACCTAACTGGTCGATAACCAAATGCACACCAGCTGCTTTGAGCTCTTCAGTCACAGCCAGAACTTCCTGTGTGTTCCGCCCAATTCGAGAGACCTCCTTAACTATTAAGGTGTCACCACGCTTGAGGCGGCTCAGGAGCTCCTTGAACTTGGGACGATCCGTTGTTGTGCCTGTGAACTTCTCTTGAACAGCCAGATCGTGAGGGTACTTCTCCGCTAGGTATGCAGACTGCTGGTCGGCGTTCTGCTCTTCTGTGCTCACCCGGGCGTAGATGTACTTAGTCACGGCCATTCTCTATATAAGTTCTTAGACGTTAATAGAATACCCTCTACAAACACCAATAACAACCCTAAATAGAAAGAGAATGCGATTCTCTCTAGGGGATACCCCACAGAGAAGGAAATTCGAAGTTAGTGCCGCATTCAGCCAGAACTATTGAGCGATGGCGGATATTTCATTATCCAAAGAGACTATGTACGATAGGTAATTGAGACGCCCATCTCATAATTAATGTGATCGACTACAAAATAATCTCATTCGAAGCTTAAAAGTAAGCGATCGGCTAAAAATAAATCCAGTCGTTCAACAAGTAAACTCAACGGCTCTTAACAGCTAAAAAATATATTTTGGGGTTTTAAAATGAAAAAAGTAATTGCAGCTATCTCGGTTCTGGGGTTAGTTGGCTGCGCGTCTACCGGGGGTGGGAAAACCTTTCAACTAACAAGTCAATTTGACGCGAACGAAGTCTCCTGGAGCGAAGGTAAAGGGACTGCCACCATCTCTGGGCAATCCTTTGTTCAGACACGCGGTGGGCAGCCACGGACTTGTGCGGGAAGGCCTGTAAACTTAGTACCAGTCTCTGCGTATGCGGAAGAAAGAATTCGCATACTTTATGGCAATACATACCAAGGCTATAACTCTGCATTTACTGGAGTAAAAGCCAAATTTGTCCCTGATGTCTTTGAATTCCGATCAACTATTAGAAATGCCACTTGCGACGCTCAGGGTAATTTTGAATTTTCCGGGATACCTGCTGGTGACTACTTCGTTATCTCCAGCATTACTTGGGTTGTGGACAATCCATTTATTCCGCAAGGTGGCACAATGATGAAAAAAGTTTCCATTGCGGAAGGCGAATCTACCCGAGCAATACTTACACCTTGATCGATTCCCCTGACAAACCAATTGTCCCTATCAGAGGGACAATTGGTAGCACGGTTCTAAGCGATCCACGTCTGTTTATCTCAACCTAGCCCAACCTCTTCGGGTGTTCCCATCCGACGCCCTCAATAACCAGTAACTCTACCGCTTCCTTCATCTGCTCAATTGTCGCAGCTTCATCTAAGTAGTCTTTTGATGAGCCGAGACTAGGCTCATGTCCGACAATACACTGAATGGTAGGTATATCGACGCCAGCCTTCCGAAGATGATTAATAATCACCCTCCGCAAGCCATGGAAGACCTTTTCCTTTCCATACTCATCCATTGGCCTAGACAAAACCTTGTGAGTATTTTTTAAAGCAGTCCAATACCTACTTACCGTGCCGCCCTTTTTTCCACCTTTTTTACTCAACCCTGGCCACATACTCGTATTCCCACTCTTCGCAACCCGGTCTCTATACTCCAATAAACCGTTATTCAGAAGCTCTGAATGCAAAGGAACCCGGCGCATCCCCGCCTTTGTTTTGACACTCCTATCCTCTGTTTTATATATGACGAAATACCAGATACCTGACCCTTCATCCTGATATATATCTTCAACATACAGATGAGCCACTTCATTTTGGCGAGCACCCGAGTAGAGTGCTATTCTTGGTATCCAAAACTCCCAAGCATTCCTAATGAGAGTCTCCGGCAAGTTGAACCATTCCCTAAGATCTCTCGGAGTTGGAGTTGGGTAGCTGCGCGAATCCCTCTCGATTTGTATACTTGCCAGCCAATTCTTACGAATATATTCATTATCTTCCAAAAACCTGAAAAAACCTTTTAGCGTATCAACCCTCTGAGACACAGTTGAAGCAGATATCTTCGGGGCACCTTTGGGAATATCTTTAAGTGGCACACCAGGGAAGCATTTATTGCGGTTTTTGGGCCACGCTAATAAGCCATCGACAATTTGATTGATATGCGCTTTTTCAACCACTGAAGCAGCCGGGTCAACCCCCATAATCTCAAGCACATCCTTAAATTGGGCGTCATATTCCTTCAGCTTACTAAGCTGGGATTCTGTTTTATCTTTCCATTTCAAGGTTCGGATTTTGTGCTCCCGATATTCCCGCCAACACTGAGACAAAAGGGGACTCTCCGGGGGCGTAAAATTATCAACACTACTAGACTTAGCGATAACCTCTACTAGCTCCGGGTACTCAAGCTCAACTTCTTTGTCGAGCCTTCTGAATCTGAGGGTTTCCTCAGCGGCTTTCGATTTATCAAGTTGGTACTTAGCATCAGCCAGCTTTTGCTCTTCCGCCTGAATACAGGTATCAATCGAGGTGATTTTTGAATCCACGTCTCTGATTAACTCTAAGAACTCACCTGAGGGCTCGAACTCCGGATCTCTTAGCAATGCAATCTGCTCAGGGGTTAATCGGCGATCCTGCTCACGGCGCTGCTTAGTGAGCAGACTAATACGCCCTTTGGCCGCCATAGCTTTGCCTTGAAATTTACTCTTTGCACTCATCTCATCAAAAACCTCTTGATAGATGGCCGCCCACCGCCTTGCCCGCTTAATCGCAGTGGCTCGACGGTATGTCTGTAAAGACTTCCGGATGAACTTTCTATTGTTGAAACTGGCTGATAATTGTACAGGAATGGAAATGCGAAAGAGATAGGCGCCGTGGCGGTCTTTGGCGAGATAGGTAGGTGCAGCCACAAATTCCTCCGGATGAATACTCACCGAAGTGTCACACCTTTCAGGGCCTGAAAATGAAAACACCCCCAAGGTTTCCCTTGGGGGTGTCTGAAAACGCTCCTGAGGCGGCCTGTAGGGCTTTCTCAGCGCGTCCTTTTTAAGATGGTGCCCAGGGCGGGACTTGAACCCGCACGCGCATAGCGCACTACCCCCTCAAGATAGCGTGTCTACCAATTCCACCACCTGGGCAAAACTTTTCAGTTTTGATTTAGCCTTTCGGCTTACTGAGGTTGCTCCTCAGTTTGCTCTTCGCTGTCAGCTTCCGGCATTTCAGCCTGAGGAGCTTCTTCAGCAGAAGGAAGTTCACTTGCGGCCGGAGCCTGCTCCTGAACTTCAGGAATATCGCTTTCAGTTGCTGCCGGTGCTTCACCGCGCTGTTCAACTGCTGCCGGGATGCTCGGCAGATCTGCATCTACGTTCGCTTCGTTTTTGTTGCTGGCGAGGATGGCCAGGCCGAAGCTGGTGACGAAGAATACTGTCGCAAAAATTGCTGTCAAGCGGGAAAAGAAATTTCCGCTGCCCTGGCTACCAAAAACGGTCTGGGACGCACCCGAGCCGAAGGAGGCACCAGCTTCTGCACCCTTGCCCTGCTGAATCAGGATCAGGCCAATGATAGCCAAGGCTGTCAGAATGTGAACCACTAAAACCAGTTTTTCCATTGTCCAGAAAACCTGCTGTGTTGGGACGCTGCCCGTTTAAGTTTTTGATCTGCCGCCGCTCAGTCAGCTGCGCAACAGATGCTTACGAATTCTTCTGCTTTTAACGACGCGCCACCAACCAGTGCCCCGTCAATATCCTGCTGCGCAAACAACTCGACTGCGTTATCAGCCTTAACACTGCCCCCGTAAAGGATCTGTGTGCTGACACCAGCTTCACCGAGCTGCTCCCGGATAAACCGGTGTACTTCCTGCGCCTGTTCCGGCGTGGCAGTTTTACCCGTGCCGATCGCCCAAACTGGTTCGTAGGCAACCACCGTATCCTGCCACGGGCTCTCGAGTCCGAGGGAGGTGATCGCGGCGAGTTGCTCGGCAACCACTGCCAGGGTTTTCCCGGCCTCGCGCTGTTCCAGCGATTCACCGATACACAGTACCGGAATCAACCCGCTGGCCTTGGCCGCGGCAAACTTCTCCGCTACCAGCTCATTGCTCTCACCGTACAGGCTACGACGCTCTGAGTGGCCGACAAGTACATAACTTGCACCGCAATCGAGAAGCATCTCCGCAGACACTTCACCGGTAAAGGCACCGCTTACCTGCTCGCTCAGGTTCTGAGCCCCGAGGGCTACACCTTCCCCCACCGCATCGCCTACCAATGACAGATAGGGAAAGGGTGGGCAGATAAGAACCTGCGCGGAGCAATTACTCGACGCGAAACCCTTTTCAAGTTCAGCCAGCAGTTGCCGCGCGAACGCTTGCGTGCCGTGCATTTTCCAATTGGCTGCTACCAGGGGTGTGCGCATCAGTGCTCCTCCAAGGGGCGCAAATCTTAGCGACATTGCCGGCAACATACAACCGGAATTTCGCACTATTTATCGAAATATCAATAACTTCCGATCGCCCGCCAGACCCGGCCTGACAGACGAGCGGAATTCTCTCAGCGGTTGCCGACGCGTTCAACCACCTTGGCAATTCCCGCAGCCAGATGCTCGACCAGGACTGCGTCCTTGCCCTCGACCATAACGCGAATCAGAGGCTCGGTTCCAGATGGGCGCAACAACACTCGCCCATTGTCGGCCAGCTCACGTTCTGCCTCAGCGACCGAGGCCTGCACGTCACCATCTTCAAGGACACCTTCACGGCTTGCAAGACGAACATTGATCATATGCTGCGGCAGCATCTGCATGCGCTGGGTAAGCTGATCGAGTGACTCGCCAAAATCGCTGACGGCCCGCAGGACCTGCAGCGCAGAGATAATCCCGTCGCCAGTGGTGGTGACGTCAGTGCACACAATATGCCCCGAAGACTCACCGCCCAGGGTCCAGCCATTGGCATGCATCATTTCCAGCACATAGCGGTCACCCACTTTGGCCCGGCCAAACGGGATTTTGCGTTCGCGCAGGGCCAGTTCGAAGCCGTAGTTGCTCATCTGGGTGCCGACAACGCCACTGCAGCCGCCGAGGAACTGCTGGCGGTGGATGGCGATCAAAAACAGCAATTGGTCTCCATCGACCAGTGCCCCGTGGCGATCAACAAACATCACCCGGTCGCCATCACCATCAAAAGCAATACCGAGATCCGCACCCTGCTCTACGACCGCTTTCTGCAGTTGCTCCGGTTTGGTAGAGCCGCAATCCAGATTGATATTAAGACCATCCGGCTGGATGCCGATGGCATGAATTTCAGCGCCCAGCTCCCGGAACACTTTCGGTGCAATGTGGTAGGTCGCGCCATTGGAGCAATCGAGAACGATTTTCAGCCCTTCCAGCGAATAGCGCCAGGGGGTACTGGCCTTACAGAATTCAATATACCGGCCAACCGCATCATCAATGCGCCACGCCTTACCGAGATCCTTCGCTGTCGTCATCGGCAGATCCAGCGCTGCCTCGATTTCAAGTTCAACCTGATCAGGCAGCTTGCTGCCGTCGGCACTGAAAAACTTGATGCCATTGTCCTGGTACGGGTTGTGGGAGGCACTGATCACGATACCGGCCTGGGCGTGGAATGTTCGCGTGAGATAGGCAATTGCCGGTGTCGGCATCGGCCCCAGCAACCCCACGTCCACACCGGCGTTGATCAAACCAGCTTCCAGGGCCGCCTCGAACATGTAGCCGGATACGCGGGTGTCTTTACCGATCAGGATACGGCTGCGGCCACCAGAGCGGTTACCCGCGCCAAGTACCTTGCCCGCTGCATAGCCCAGGCGCAGCATGAAATCAGGAGTGATGACCCCCTCTCCAACCTGACCACGGATACCATCGGTACCAAAGTATTTTCTCGTCATGACCACTTCGCCTTAACTCTACGAATTCAATTAACTGTTATTTTAACGTTTCAACCGGGACAGCTCCGGGAGCATCAACCAGTTGCTGCATACGCAATACGTCCACCGTCGCAGCGACATCATGTACACGGATAATATGCGAACCGCGCTGCGCCGACAGCATTGCCAGAGCCAGACTGCCCGGCAGTCGCTCATCTACCTCCCGGTTCAACAGACGACCGACCATGGATTTTCTCGACATGCCAACCAACAGCGGTACATCCGCCGGCGCCAAGTTACTGAGGTGACGCAACAATTCGAGGTTGTGGTCATCGTTTTTACCAAACCCAAAGCCCGGATCCAGCACCACCTGATTCTGCGGGATCCCCGCGGCGATGCACGCGCCCATCCGCTGCATCAAGTACTCCCGTACTTCGGCAACCACATTGCCGTATTCCGGCTGTGCCTGCATCGTGCCGGGCTCCCCCTGCATATGCATCACGCAAACAGGAAGGCCAGCTGCTGCAGCGGCTTCCAGTGCCCCATCCCGCGTCAGCGCCCGCACATCATTAATCAACCCGGCACCAGCAGCTGCTGACTCGCGCATTACTGCGGCAGTGCTTGTATCCACCGAAATCACGACGTCCAGGCGCCGGCTGATCGCCTCAACCATCGGTACAACACGATCCAGCTCCTGCTGCTCAGTAACGGGATCTGCACCAGGGCGCGTGGACTCGCCACCGATATCGATCAGAGTCGCACCTTCTGCGCACATCTGCTCCGCGCGCCGCAGGGCGATATCCAGGTTCAGGTTACCGCCCTGGTAATAGCTACCGCCATCGGAAAAGGAATCCGGTGTGGTATTGAGTATGCCCATCACCTGAGGGGTGGTGAGATCCAGGGTGGTCTTGCCGCAGACTAATTGCATTGGTCGGGTACTACTGAGTTGAATGGAAGTGCCTACCCGGCACGCAAAAGCGGGCTGTTAGCCCGCTCCTGAGGAGATCCCGAACGCAGAAGGGATCCGAAAGTTTATTTGAACCAAATCAGTGGCCGTTAACAGGACCACCTACCGGATTATCGCCATCTTTGGCCGCAGTGGGCTCTTCCGGCTGACCGGTGGAGCCATTGCCATCGCCCGATCCAAAGTCATTGTTATGCCAATCCTTCGGTGGACGCACCTTGCGACGAGCCATAAGGTCGTCAACCTGCTCCGCATCCAGGGTTTCATACTCCATCAGCGCATCTTTCATCGCCTCGAGAATATCCCGGTTGTCTTCCAGCAGCTTGGTCGCACGGGCATAGCAATCATCAATGATTCGACGCACTTCGGCATCAATCTCATTGGAGGTTTTACCGGAAATCGGGTTGCCGTGACCAGGCTGACCGCTTTCGTCTTCACCATAGTGCAGCGGGCCGAGCTTCTCGGACAGACCCCACTTGGTAACCATATTGCGGGCGATATCCGTAGCGCGCTCGATATCATTCGATGCACCGGTAGTCACGCCGTCGATCCCCAGGGTCATCTCTTCTGCGATACGTCCGCCGAACAGGGAGCACAGCTGGGATTCCAGCGCGCGCTTGGACAGGCTGTACTTGTCTTCTTCGGGCAGGAACTGGGTGACACCCAGTGCACGCCCGCGGGGAATAATGGTGACCTTGTGTACCGGATCATGTTCCGGCACCAGACGACCGATAATCGCATGACCGGCTTCGTGGTAAGCAGTATTGGTCTTTTCTTTCTCATTCATGACCATGGACTTGCGCTCGGCACCCATCATGATCTTGTCGCGGGCGCGCTCGAACTCTTCCATGGTAACCATGCGCTTGTTGGCGCGAGCTGCAAACAGCGCCGCTTCGTTGACCAGGTTCGCCAGGTCCGCACCGGAGAAACCGGGCGTACCACGGGCAATGGTCTGGGCATCCACGCGCTCGTCCAGAGGCACCTTGCGCATATGCACTTTCAGGATCTGTTCACGACCACGGATATCCGGCAGGCCGACAAATACCTGGCGGTCGAAACGACCCGGGCGCAGTAATGCGGCATCCAGTACGTCCGGACGGTTGGTTGCGGCGATTACAATCACGCCTTCGTTACCTTCAAAACCATCCATTTCCACCAGCAGCTGGTTCAGAGTCTGCTCGCGTTCGTCGTGACCACCGCCTACGCCAGCGCCACGATGGCGACCGACAGCGTCGATTTCGTCGATAAAGATGATGCAGGGCGCCTGTTTCTTGGCCTGCTCGAACATATCGCGTACCCGCGAGGCACCAACACCCACGAACATTTCCACAAAGTCGGAACCGGAAATAGAGAAGAAAGGCACCTTGGCCTCACCGGCAATTGCCTTGGCCAGCAGGGTTTTACCGGTACCGGGAGGGCCCGCCATCAGTACGCCGCGGGGAATGTTGCCGCCAAGACGCTGGAATTTGGAGGGATCGCGCAGGAATTCGACCAGTTCCTGAACGTCTTCTTTGGCTTCATCGACACCCGCCACATCGGCAAACGTGGTCTTGATCTGGTCTTCACCCAGCAGGCGTGCCTTGCTCTTGCCGAAGGCCATGGGGCCTGAACGGCCGCCAGCACCACCCTGCATCTGGCGCATAAAGAACATAAACACCGCAATGATGATGAGGATCGGGAAGCTCGCTACCAGCAGCTGTTGCCAGATGCTGGGGGATTCCGGCTCGCGACCATTGAACTTCACCCCGCCGCGCACCATCTCATTGGTCAATTCATCATCAATGATCTGGGGCTGAATGGTCTTGAAGTGGCTGCCGTCGGTCTTTTCACCGGTAATCACCAGTCCATCCACCAGCACACTCTTAATCTGGCCGGACTGTACATCCTGCACAAAAGACGAATAGCTGATGGACTCATCCCGGGATTGCGGCTTGAAGTTCTGGAAGACCATCAGCAGCACCGCAGCGATGATCAGCCACAACACCAAATTCTTTGCCATATCGTTCAAAGGGTTTGCCCTCTTGCCATTGCCTTAGCAGGTAAATCCGTTCCACCCAGTATAGGCGGCTCTTAACATCAGTTTCACCGACGCCAAATCGCGCCAGTTTGACCCAGAGGGTCACAATTCAGTTCTTGCATCCTTTTACCACAGCGGACGACTCGGCCCAAATCTGCGGCTTCAGCCCTTGAACCCTCGCGCCACCACATAGACCTCTCGGGAGCGCGGCCGGGATGCACCCGGTTTCCGGGTCACTACGGTCTGGTAATTGCTGCGGAGGTCCCGAATCAAGTCATCAAAGCCCTCGCCCTGGAACACTTTGGCAACAAATGCACCGCCAGGTTTCAGGATCTGGCGGGCCATATCCACGGCCAGCTCGACCAGGTACATGGAAGCGGGCTGGTCAACAGCACGTACTCCACTCATATTGGGGGCCATATCGGAAATCACAAGGTCGGCGCGATCTTCTCCCAGTTTTTCCAGAAGCTCATCAAACACGGCCTCTTCGGTGAAATCGCCCTGCACGAAATCGACACCGGCAAGCGCATCCATCGGCAGGATATCGGATGCCAGAACCCGGCCCTTGTGACCAACAAGTTCCATAGCCACCTGTGACCACCCCCCGGGCGCCGCGCCGAGATCCACCACAGTCATCCCGGGGCGGAACAGGCGGTCCTTTTCCTGCAGCTCGTGCAGTTTATAAGAGGCGCGGGAGCGGTAGCCATCCTTCTGGGATTGCTTGACGTAGGGGTCGTTAAAATGTTCTCGCAGCCAGCGGTGGCTGCTCTTAGATCGGGCCATCAGTTACAATACATCATTAATTGGGTTGGTCACGGGACTCGAGACATCCTTCTGGATGACTATGCAGTACCCGGGTGAGTGTAGCGACTGAGCAGACCGCTCACCTCATTCCGTGATCCGCCTGCTTTGCCGTTCAGCAAGCCCCGTGTTGTATACCAAACCGGAGCCTGCCCAATAATCCTACTGTGAATTCCTGCTGTAAGGATGGAGTATTGTATGCCTTTAACCGCCGACCGTAAAAAAGCCCTGCGCACACTCGGTCATAACCTGAAACCGATTGTGACCATTGGCGACAAAGGCCTCTCCGAGGGAGTCATGGAAGAACTCGAGCGCGCCCTCAATGACCACGAGCTGATCAAGGTCAAATTGGCCGTCAATGAGCGGGATGTTCGTAAGGAGCTGATCGCTGAACTGTGCAAGGCAAGCGGCGCAGAGCTGGTTCAGGAGATCGGCAAAATCGCCCTGATCCTGCGCAAAGCGGAAAAACCCAACGCGCGCCTGTCCAACCTGTTGCGCTGACCCGCTGAGGCCGATAGCGGGCCTGGCCGCCAGGCAATCGCAGTCCTCGCTATTCGGACTGAACATAACGGGTCTTCAGCCTCAGGCTGAAGACCCGTTTTCTTTTAATACTTGAGAGCCAGGTGCTTTTCGTCCGGTGTACGCAGGCGCTTGACCAGCGGGTGATCGAGTTTGCGCAGTTCTGCCAGTACCAGCTGGGCCACTTCCCGCGCCCCGAGTTGATTCAGGTGGGTGTCGTCACGTACACCCACCGGGTAATTCGGGTGTAGGCCCGGCGCTATGTGCATAAAGCGCAATGCGGACGCCTTATCCCCCATCGCCTGGAAGTACTCCCGGGTAACGACTTCCATATCGATGAACAGCACCTTCTCTTTCGCAGCGACTTCGCGCACCAGCGGTGCATAGGGGTGGGTGTGTTTGATCTTGTCTTTACTTTCGAAATAGCGACGAGTGATCGGCGACATCAGTATTGGTTCTGCACCGGCACTCCGCACATCACTGATAAAACGAGACAGGTTGCTTTTGTACTGACCGGGCGCGGTATAGCGGTCCTTTTTTCGCTCTGATTCGTCGTTGTGACCGAACTGGATGAAAACGTAATCACCAGCCTTCAGCTGCTGCATGATGCCTGCCCAGCGCTTTTCTTCAATAAACGTGCGGGTACTGCGGCCATTTTTGGCCCGGTTATCCACCTTGACACTGTCGTCAAAAAAGTAGGCAAACGGCACACCCCAGCCAGTTTCCGGGTAGTCCTTGACCTCTTTGATCGCCATGGTGGAGTCACCAGCCATGAAGACGTTCGTCACCGGCTCAGCTCCCGCCACGGAAGCTGCCAAAAGGCCAGCCGTAAACAACAGGCTCTGTGTAAAAACTCTCATCACCAACTCTCTTTCGAATATCAAATGGACCGTTCGGGCGGTCCAATTTATTTTTCAGGTATGCACTTGATACTTTCAAGATGCCAGCGCTGCCCGTCTTCATTCCGGACCAGCCAACAGTCGCCGCCCCTGGAAACCAGCGTAAAGCTTTTTGGTTTGCCAAGATCCCGGCCGCTCAGCAACCGCTGAGAAGAGTCGGCCAATCGCCCCTGTTCAAGTATCATCAGGCTGCTTTCCCTGAACGCGCTATCGGCAATCGTGACGGGCGCACCATTGTTAGCCTCCACCAGAGCCCGCTGCAATTCCGCGCGAGCCTCCGGGGTCGCACCTGTAATCAGAGCCGGCACTTCCTGTTCATTTGCACTCAGGGAACCGCAAGCGGTCAAGGCAACAGATAACCCCGTTAATGTAACGATCTTCCCAATGTTTTTTTTCAAGACGTTACCTCACATAGATACGGTTTTCGCGCCAGGCGTTTTTGACGACCTTACCATCAGTCGACAGGCGACTGACTGTAGCTGTCCGCGAGACGCTACTCGCGTAAAAGCCGGAACACGATCCACTGTTGATGTAATTCAGAGCCGTGGCAAAGCGGGCCTCACTAACATCTCCCAGCGCATAGCCAAAGTCATCGCCGACCGGGCAACCGGTAATCTCTACACCGGCGTCGCCAGAGCCATTGGGTGTAAAACCATCAGCGTAATCGCCAAACCCTTTGTCATTGACACCCTGGAACTGAATACTGAAATAGGTCGTACCACAGTTGTCTTCGGGGTAGAAACCGTAGGGCTTGCCACAAGTAGTACCACCAATTTGTACGACTTCCACATCAATACCGCGCAGGCTATTGATAATCGATTCACTGGCCGAGCAGGTATTTGAACCGGTAATCACAAATACCCTGGTGAGATCCAGTGTTGGCAGTGGCTCGCCCCCTGCTGCAGAAAAACCGAGGGTTTCATTGTAGAAGGGTGCTGGAACGAGTGCTTCTCCGGTTACCGGATTGGTTTCAGGGTGCTGATCATTGAACTGAAGCGACTCAAATATCCTACCTGCCGTCGCTGTCTCGCCGGCAATCATGTAGGAAAGCTGGCTGGCAATCGCGAGATAGCCACCGCCGTTGTACCTGAGGTCCAGTACCAGTTCATCAATACCCTGACTTTCAAGATACGATACATTCTCCACCAGCGCCTTTTCTGCCGTCGCGATATGGTCATTAAAAAGCATATAACCGACTTTTTGCCCCATAGCGCCGTCGACCACTTTGACATTCTGTACCGGGTCGGAAATCACCACGCCTGCGGTCAGCGTTAGCGATACTTCGGTATTATCGGGATAGCGGAATACAAAGTTATGAGCTTCGCCCTCACCGGAGGGGAATAGACCCGCATTCAGCGCATTCACGCCGGCCTCCGTATTGACGTCGATATCGTATCCGTCAATTTCCAGGATTTCCGCCCCCCTTGGAGGCAGTCCTGCAGCGTCTTCCTGTGCGGTGTAGGCAACCACCGCTTTCCTCGGTGGAGTCGCACTGAGCAAGCTCCATTGCAGACCGTAGCCTACGGATGCGCCAGACTGGGATTGTGCAATCCACTCGTCTGTCGGCACGGCGAAGTGAAACTGGTCTTTCGGCGTACCCGACATGGTCAGCGCGGTGCTTTTCAGCAGGTCAAAATAATCTTCAGTACTGTACCCTTCCGGGTCTCTGTCCTCGATCTCGCTGTACCAGAGATACAGATCGTTACTCCAGCTGCGCAGCCAGTAATTTTCGTCCAGCGTGCTTCCTTTGACATCCGCATAAGTCGCATTGGTAGAAGGGTCGATACCTGTACGAGGTGACTCGCAGCGATTGGCGAACGTCTCTGCAGGAAGGAAAACACCCGCTTCCCAGGTGGTATCGTTGCTATCTCCGCTCCCTATACCATCGCCAATCAGGTTCGACTGGGAAGACGAAGAAGAACCACCGCCGCCACCGCAAGCACTTAATGCGGAGAGACAGAAAACAAAAGCCGGGGTGTAAAACGCACGGAATGTGCCATTGGATATGATTGCTTGCATCTCGGGATCTTTCTTATTAGTGGGTACGCAAGCGTCAAAGAGTACCACTGACGGAACTGCCGGGCGAGCCTGTCACGCCCGGCAGTGGTTCTATCGAAAAGTCCCGCCCCTGATCAAGCCGGAGTCAGCTTGCCCAGTACGGCCTGCAGGCTATCTTTCGCATCACCAAAGAGCATGCGCGAGTTTTCCTTATAGAACAGCGGGTTGGCAACACCGGCATATCCCGAAGCCATGGAGCGCTTGAGCACCACCACTTTGCCAGCCTTCCACACTTCCAGTACCGGCATACCTGCAATCGGAGAGCCGGGCTTTTCCACCGCATCCGGGTTTACGGTGTCATTAGCTCCGATGACCAGAACCAGGTCCGTTTCCGGGAAATCCTCATTGATTTCTTCCATCTCCAGAACGATGTCATAGGGCACATTGGCCTCTGCCAACAGCACATTCATGTGCCCGGGCAAGCGGCCGGCGACCGGGTGGATGCCAAAACGTACCGTCTTGCCAGCCTTGCGCAGCTTTTCGGTGAGATCGCTCACGGCCTGCTGGGCGTGTGCCACGGCCATGCCAAAGCCCGGTACGATCACGATGCTACTGGCATTATTGAGATCATCCGCAAGCTCCTCATGACTGGTGGCAACAGCCTCGCCCTCCACTTCACCATCAGCGGCCGCTTCACCGCCGTCGGAACCGAAACCACCCAGGATGACACTGACAAAGGAACGGTTCATACCTCGGCACATGATGTAGCTGAGGATGGCACCGGAGGAACCTACCAATGCACCGATTACGATCAGCAAGTCATTACTCAGCATGAATCCGGTTGCCGCCGCAGCCCAACCTGAATAGCTGTTGAGCATTGAAATCACTACCGGCATATCCGCACCGCCGATTGCCGCGATCAGGTGGATACCGAGTAGCAGTGCGATGGAAGTCATCACCAGCAGGTTGATGATGGTCGCAGGGCTTACATCAGCGGTAATGAACTGCGCTCCCAGTACTACACAGATGAGGATTGCGATCAGGTTCAGCCAGTGGCGTGCGGGCAGCATCAGCGGCTTGCCAGAGATCAGCCCCTGCAGTTTGCCAAACGCCACAATGGAACCCGTCAGGGTAATGGCACCGATGAACACACCGATATAAATTTCGCTGTTGTGGATAACATGGGCGGCACCTTCCAGATCCACACGGGGATCCAGGTAGCCGCCCCAGCCGATCAGTACCGCAGCCAGGCCCACAAAGCTGTGCAACAGAGCCACCAATTGCGGCATCGCGGTCATTTCAACCTTGCGAGCCAGATGAATCCCGATGGCGGCACCAACCGCCATCGCAATACCCACCAACAGATAGGCCCCGGAAGCAATACCGGCAATTGTGGCAATGATGGCAACCGTCATCCCTACCATGCCGTAAACATTGCCGCGACGCGCGGTTTCGTGACTGGAAAGTCCACCGAGGCTCAGAATGAACATCACCGCGGAGAACAGATAAGCCATGGAAATTACACTATTCATGTCTGTTTCTCCTTAGCGACGGAACATTTTCAGCATACGGTGAGTAACAAAGAACCCACCGAAGATATTGATACTGGCGACTAGGACCGCCACAAAAGCGAGTATCGTTACCAGGAAGGAACCGGTAGCCCCCACCTGCAAGAGCGCACCGATAATCACAATGCCGGAAATGGCATTGGTTACACTCATCAGCGGTGTATGCAGTGAATGGGAAACATTCCAGATCACCTGCCAGCCGATAAAGATGGAGAGTACAAACACGGTAAAGTGCGCAACAAAGTCAGCGGGCGCAGACTTGCCGAGCAACAACAGGAGCAGACCCGCTACCGCCCAGAAGGCCACCAGTGACAGGGGTGACGTTTTTTTCTCAGGCTTTGGTTCCACCTGAATTTGCGGCTCGGGCTTTTTCGCCTGCTGCGGGGCGGCAGACAGTTTCGGTGGGGGCGGCGGCCAGGTAATTTCACCTTCCTTCACCACAGTGGCACCACGGATCGCCTCGTCCTCAAAATTGATGTCGATAGCACCATTTTTTTCGGGTGTCAGATCGGTCAACAGATGACACAGGTTAGTGGCATAGAGGGTTGATGACTGGGTCGCGGCACGGCTCGGCAGGTTGGTGTAACCAAGAATAGTTACCCCGCTCTTCACCACTCGTTCTTCCGCCACGGTGTAATCGCAGTTACCACCCATTTCCGCCGCCAGGTCCACCACGACGGAGCCTTCAGCCATGGAATCCACCATGTCCGCCAGCCAGAGTTTTGGCGCAGGTTTGCCCGGGATCAGCGCAGTGGTGATGACGATATCCACTTCCTTGGCCTGCTCGCGGAACAGGGCCATTTCAGCATCGATAAATTCCTGCGACATCTGCTTGGCGTAACCGCCCGTGCCGGAGCCCTCTTCTTCAATCTCCACAGTGAGGAATTCCGCGCCCATGGACTCGACTTGCTCGCGCACCTCGGCTCGGGTATCAAATGCGCGCACTACCGCGCCCATACTCTTGGCGGTTCCGATTGCGGAAAGACCCGCCACACCGGCGCCAATAATAAGCACTTTCGCCGGAGGAATTTTGCCCGCCGCGGTAATTTGTCCGGTGAAGAATCGGCCGAAATTGTGTGCCGCCTCGATTACCGCACGATAGCCGGCGATATTGGCCATGGAGCTGAGCGCATCCATTTTCTGCGCCCGGGAAATACGCGGAATCGACTCCACCGCGAGGGCATTGATATTTCTGTCGGCGAGTTTCTGCAGCAACTCTGCGTTCTGGGCCGGCTTCAAAAAAGCAACCAGCGTAGCGCCGGTGGGGATCAAATCCAGCTCGTTATCATTCGGGGCCTGTACTTTGAGTACGATACCGGCCCCACTCAGACACTCTTTCGCATCCTGGCAGAGCTTTGCGCCCGCCTGCTCATATTCTGCATCAGGAAAGCTTGCCGCTTCTCCCGCACCTCTCTCAATAACAACGTCAAACCCCAGCGCCTGTAATCGCTTTACGCTGGCTGGCGTTGCCGCTACCCGCGCCTCTCCCGGCGCAGTCTCCTTCGGTATGGCAATAATCACCGTTTTAGCTCCCGTTCATAAATTGTCGTTTTTATAGCACCCCGCAAAACGGAGTGGATAGATACCGCTGACATTTAATCCTGAATTCAGGGTGAATTCGAGCACCCCGGAAAAATAATTCCGCGGAAGCATTAAACACATTTCGGTAAGCCGAAGCATTTAAAGATAAATACCACCAACAACGGAAATAGAGGATTCTTATTACTCGTTTTATTGTTTTTTATCGCAAAATCAGCGACCACAGAAAAACCTAAAATCACACCAAAAGCGCAACCAGACTACCAAAAACCCACGATGGATAGCTAATTATCGCGCCTTCATGTCATTTTTTAGCACCCTTATAGAATCATAGAAAGTCACATATAAGGAATAATTTAATGACCCATTCCGATTAGTTTGCCACCCGAATAACCAATTGATATAGAGATAATTCACTAAAGGAATAGTTATCCAAAAAGTTACCCAAAAAGGTTTTAAACGATACTATTTATTTTCTTTTATTCCCGTATCCAACAGCCCTCAAAATGAATAAAGCGACTCAAACGGTCGCCTTATTTTATGTAATTTAACTACCGGCCATTTATTCGACCCGCGGGAAGAAACCCCACATCCGGTAGGCGCTCCTGAGTTGGCGCGGACAGCAGGAATTGTACAAACTGAATCGCCAGTGTTCGCTCGCGAGTGCGCCTGAGGATGATCAACTGCTGGTTCATGGCCGGATAGAAACGGCTTGGCACACGCATGAACTCCCCCCCGCTGCCGGAAAGCATGGCCTGGCTGTATGGCACCAACCCCATGTCGCCCTCCCCCTGCAACAACATGATCTGTGCGTGGCCTCCGTGGTTGGCATACACCATCCGCTCACGCATTCGTGGCCAGAGCCGTAGTCCCTTCAACATCTTCACTGCTGCATCACCGTCGGGAGCCAGTTGAGGGTCGGCGACGATAACTTTGTGCTTGCCCCGCCCCAAAACCAGAATAAGCTGCCTGGGCGTCAACTCGGCCGCAGGCAAATTGGCCAGCATGGCAATATCGGGAGCTTCGGAACTGCTGGCATCAGCCAGCAACCGGCGACTTACCCACAGGGCCAACTGACCGCGAGCATAAGTCTGAAGGCTCGCAGGCACAGTGAGGCCATCCCGGAAAAGCTGCGCAGGGCGTTCTGCGTCAGCAGAAAGAAAGATGTCGAAATCCGCCCCGGCCCTGATCTGGCTATACAGAAGTCCGGAAGCGCCGGCCGTGATGTGAAGAGTGCAGTGGCAACGCCGTTCAAAGTCTTCGCGTAAGGATTCCAGCGCAGGCACAAAACTGGCGTCTACCGCGAGACGCAGCGCTTTTGGAGAGCGCTCACTACAGGCAGTAAGCAATGAAAAAAACAGAACAAGAAGTAGTGCGACCAGAGGGCCGCAACCGGGCAGGAAAGATAACAGGCGCTGATGGAATATCCTCATGCGCCCGCTCACTCAGTTTTTGGGGTTGGTCAGGTGACCGACAAAATTACACGGTTTGTGCCGCGCATCCAGTTGCTCACGCAGCAGGTTTTCCCAGGCGGTGCGGCACGCACCAGTGGAACCCGGCATGCAACAGATCAGGGTATTATTGGCCAGCCCGGCCAGCGCCCGGGACTGAATGGTGGAGGAACCGATTTCCTCGTAGGAGATTGCGCGGAAAACCTCACCAAACCCCTCGACCTGTTTATCGAACAGGGGCGCCAGTGCTTCCGGCGTGGAATCGCGGCCGCTGAACCCGGTGCCACCGGTGGAAAGGATGACATGGATGTCCGGGTCAGCAATCCAAGCCGAAACCTGAGCCCTCAGGATATATACATCGTCGGGAACAATGGCTTTGTCACTGAGCGTGTGGCCAGCCTCCTGCAACACCTCCGCCAGGTATTGGCCGGAAGTATCATTGGCCTCGGTACGGGTATCTGAAACAGTCAGGACTGCAATATTCAGAGTTTTAAAATCTCCGCCCCCATGGCCAGAGGTTGAAATGGTCGCTTGGTTAGTCATCGTTGTCTCTTCATCTTCACGAAATCCGGCGTCGATCAGCCGTCAAAGCAATCTTTGACGCAGTCTGATTTCAACGCTCAAACAAATTCACAATCTCTACAAACTCTTCCGGCCGATTGGCGTTCATATGCCAGTCGCCACTGGGGGACGGCAGCTGCATGCAACCCAGGTAACCGAATAGCGCTCGCATCGAGGGAATACTGTCTCCCCGGGCCGCGGCTTCCAGGTATTCAGTGCAGCGTAAATTCATCGGCAGCCAGCACGGCAGGAAGTAATCCTCAAAAAAAACCGCCTGCTCAACACACCTGCCCGCCACACACAGAGTTCGTAAATGCGCCGTCCGCAGCAGTGGCATATCTACCGGCACCACCAGTAATGCCTGACAGTCAATGGCGCTTTCCTGCAGGTACATGGCAACCGAATACAGGCCACCCAGGGGACCGGCTGCCTCAAACCGATCCGGTACTGCGCCAGTGCGTGCACCACTGACGACAACAGAGAGAAGCTCGACCCCATCGGGCGCGGTTAAATCCCCCAGCAGCGCTGTGGCCTGTTCCAGCATCGTGCGTCCATTGGGTAATTTTAGCAGCGCCTTATCCCGCCCCATACGGCTGGAGAGTCCTCCTGCCAGGACCACCGGGCAGACTCTGGTAACCTTCGACTCGGCTTCTGGTAGCGCCATCCTTGCGACTCACTCTTTTATATTTATTGACCTGGGTTAGTGGGAGTACCCCAGCGAACGCCGTGCAATCTTTTCAACCCCTCATCCACCCAGCATGGCCAGGTTCCGCGTTTGCCCCACCTGCCCCTGATGCAGCTGGTGACTGGCGGCCTTGCCTGTCATCAACTGCTGAATGTGTGATGCCAGCTGGTCACTGTCACCCCCACGGATCACGTCGAGCAGTTCAATTCCCTGATCGGCAAACAGGCACAGGTGCAGTCGACCCTGGGCCGAAACGCGCAAGCGATTGCAAGTCTGGCAGAAATCTGTCGCGTAGGGGGTAATCAGACCAACCCGTCCCCGATAGTCCGGGTGGCAATACTCGCGCGCGGGGCCGTCGTCCAACGCCCGGGGTACCGGCTGCCAACCAGTAGCCAGCAGGTACGCCTCGATATCATCACCGCGCAGGTGGTTACTAATGAAGTAGTCGCGGTTCTCCCCCGTCTGCATAAGTTCGATAAACCGCAGGGTGACAGGGGTATCCACCAGCCATTCCAGAAACTGTCCGAGGCGCTCGCGGCTGCTCTCGTGATGCAGTACCGCGTTGACTTTGGTTGGCATGCCCAGCGCCAATGCGCGATCTATGCCCTGCAATATGACCGGCAGGCAATCGTGCCCTGTCATACTGGCGAATTCCGCTGGGTCCAGGCTATCAATGCTGACATTGAGTTGAGAGAGACCAGCCCGATGCCAGTCATCAATGACCTTCGGGAGCCTGTAGCCATTGGTGGTAATCGCCACTTTCTGAATACCCGGTGTAACCGCCACCTGCTCGATCACCCAGGGCAATTCACGAAATAAAGTGGGCTCGCCCCCGGTAAGGCGGACCTTGCGCGTCCCCAGGCGGGCAAACGCTCGTACGACCGTGAGCATATCTGCCGCGGTCAATGTCGGATTGAAGTCTGTCTGCCGATATCCTTCCGGCAGGCAGTAACTGCAGCGGAAGTTGCATTGATCGGTCACGGACAGGCGCAGGTAATAGAACCTGCGGCCGTGGTTGTCTGTCAGCATTGAACGCCTTTCCAAGTCGGGAGGCCGGAAGATTTCTCCGCCGGCCCTGGTGGGCATACACTCTTGCCCACGGCCCACAGCGCTTATGGCCCCTATGCCGGCGTTCCCGTACACAGTTGTCACTTAGCGCTGAAGGCTCGGTGTTATTGCCAGATTTTTAAGTCAGCTCTATATCAAGGTAGCTAAATGGTGCGCCCTTTGTGATCTGGTACCGGGAATCCATACCGGAAGTTTAACCCGCGCCGGTGCGCAAATTGGAGCTACCATGCCACAAAGCGCGATAACAAGGCGAGCGCAACCTACCCTTAATCATTCCCCGCCCACTACCGCGACAATCCTGACATATCGACTAGATTGACTCATGTACAAATGGTTCGACCATCAATGGCCGGGCACACAGAAGCGATGCATCGTTATTTTCAGGGAGAGATTCATGCCTTGCGGAAGCCTTCAAATGTGGCGCAACAAACCAGTCGCTACCGGCGCTGTTGTCATCGCAGCCAGCATTCTTTCCCTGCTGGTGCTCTCTGATGAGGCGCTCTCTGATGACAACATCACTCAAACTGCTGGTGGCATGATTCGCGACAGTACTGTCGACCTGAACTTCCGCCCCCGTTACGAGCATGTCCGCGAAGTCAGCTTTCCCAATCATGCGACAGCCGGCACTCTGCGCAGCCGCCTGACCTGGACCAGTGCCAGGTTTCAGGGACTGCAGGTATTGCTGGAAGGCGACAACGTCACCTATATCAGCAGTGAGAAATTCAATAATACGGAAAACGGCAAAACCAATTTCCCGGTGATTGCCGACCCGGACTACAGCGAAATGAATCGTGCCCAGATCAGCTACGCAGCGGAAGACGGTCTGTTTATCGCCGGTCGGCAGCGTATCAACCTGGACGACCAGCGTTTTTTCGGCGGCGTTGGCTGGCGCCAGAACGAACAGACTTACGACGCCTTCCGCGTCGAGTGGGCTTTTAACGACCGGCTCTCCGCAGACTACTTCTACATATGGAACGTCAACCGGATCTTTGGACCTGATGGCAGTGACAGCGACATCACGGGCCCGGTGAATGCACTGACGGTGGACTACAAGTTAAAACCTGGTCACACCCTGAGTGGTTTTTTCTATGGCCTCAACTTCCACGATCAGGAAACGCTTGCAAGCTCGACCCTCGGATTCAAGTGGGCAGTAGACTGCGCCAGCTTTAAGTGGCACCTGCGTGCAGCCGTGCAAAAAGACACTGGAGAAAACCCGCTCGACTATCAGGCCGAATACTACAACGCCGAAATTTCCACCAAGCCGCTCCAGGCTTACAAGTTCACCGCCCTTGCCGGCACAGAATGGCTCACGGGCGACGACGAGTGGGCCTTCCAGACACCGCTCGCCACTCTGCATAAATTCCAGGGCTTTGACGATAAATTCCTCACCACCCCGGTTGATGGTATCCGCGACTTCTATGCCGGCGGCACGGTTACGGTATTTGATATCAAGATCGCCGCCACGCTGCACAAGTTCTACAGCGACCGCAACAGTCTGGACTACGGCAACGAGCTGGATCTGGTAGCAACCTACGCAGTGACAAAGAACCTGGGTCTGCTCGCCAAGTACGCCACCTATGACGCGGATGATTACAGCAGCGATACCGACAAATTCTGGCTGCAATTCGAGCTCAAGTTCTAACCGCGAGCCCAGGTAAATGAGCACCAGGACAGGATCCTCAGCGCAAGCGCTACGCCCTACCGGGGTGCGCAATGTGAAATTCGCGCACCAAAAATGCACCGCACTGTAATCGATATTACTCCTTCATTCTCAGTTACCGCCCTGAATCCCCCGGAATTCCGTTCGCCTTCGAATTGGCACGAAGATTGAATACTACTAATCACAACTCGACATTCTTTTCCCAAGGCAACGGCGCCTGAACTCTTCGATAGAAGAGAGCCGCCGGTGCTGTCATACCCCCACCCCGCTCCCCCTTCTGTCGCGATGTTCAGGCGAACACGGCAGAGATTATGGTTAAGCAAAAAATCGTCGTTATCGGCAATGGCATGGTGGGCCACCACTTTCTGGAACAGCTGGCGAACCGTCCCGAACGGGAGATGTTCGATATCGTCGTGTTCTGCGCAGAACCCCGCCCCGCCTACGACCGGGTACACCTGTCGGAATATTTCAGTGGCCGCACCGCCGATGACCTGGCCATGGGCAAGATCGCACAGTACCGGGAATGGGGCTACGACCTGCGCCTCAACGACGCCGCGATCAATATCGATCGCGCAGCCAAAAGCGTCACCGCGGCCAGCGGTGCAAATGAGACCTACGATCACCTGATTCTCGCCACCGGCTCCTATCCTTTTGTTCCTCCCATTCCGGGTCATGAACACGAAAAGTGTTTTGTTTACCGCACCCTAGAAGACCTAGACAAAATCCAGGCTGCGGCTAAAAACGGGCAGGTAGGTGTAGTCGTAGGCGGTGGCCTGCTTGGTCTGGAGGCCGCCAATGCGCTGAAAAAGCTGGGGCTCGAAGCTCATGTGGTGGAATTTGCCCCGGGGCTGATGTCCGTTCAGCTGGACGAAGGCGGCTCAAAATTACTGCGGGAAAAAATTGAAGAGCTGGGTGTAACGGTTCACACCAGCACGGCCACCGAGCTGATCGAGGAAGTGGCCGGTGGCCGCCTGCGTATGCAGTTCAAAGGCGAAGCGGAGCTGGCTACCGACCTGATCGTATTCTCTGCCGGTATCCGCCCGGAAGACAGCCTGGCGAAATCCGCCGGTATCGAACTGGGCGAGCGCGGCGGCATCGTGGTCGATAACCACTGTCGCACTTCTGACCCGAACATCTTCGCCATCGGCGAATGCGCCCTGTACGACAACCGGATTTTCGGCCTGGTAGCACCCGGCTATAGCATGGCCCGCACTGTGGTTTCACTGCTGTGTGGCGAGGCGGCCGAGTTCAACGGTGCCGATATGAGTACCAAACTGAAGCTGCTGGGTGTGGAAGTTGGCTCCATTGGCGACGCTCACGGCCGCGCCGAAGACTCAGCGGCGATCACGTTTGTGGATGAGCAGAGCGGTGTCTACAAACGCATGATCACCGACCGCGCGGGCAAGAAGTTGCGCGGCGCGGTACTCGTGGGCGATACCTCGGATTACGACACCCTGCTGCAATACCACCTCAACGACATGGATCTGCCCGATCATCCGGAACAGCTGATCCTGCCCGCTCTGGACGGCGCCGCTCCGGCGCTGGGCGCAGACGCCCTGCCGGATACCGCGACCATCTGTTCCTGCCATAACGTGAGCAAGGGCGACATTGTCGGTGCCGTTCAGGGAGGCTGCTGTTCACTCGGCGACGTCAAAGGGGCGACCAAGGCTTCAACCGGGTGTGGGGGCTGCTCGGCACTGCTGAAAAATGTGGTGGATGCGGAGTTGGCCGCACTCGGTATGGAAGTGAATACGGATCTATGCCCGCATTTTCCCTACACCCGCCAGGAAATTTTCCACATGGTGCAGGTGGAGGAGATCAAGACATTCGACGAACTGCTGCACAAGCACGGCAGCGGCAAGGGCTGCGAAATCTGCAAACCGACGGCGGCTTCCATTTTTGCTTCCCTCTGGAACGAACATATCCACAAGAAACCTCACGTTGGCTTGCAGGATACCAATGACACGTTTATGGCCAATATGCAGAAAAACGGTACCTATTCCGTGGTGCCGCGTATTGCCGGTGGTGAGATTACGCCGGACAAGCTGATTGTGCTGGGCCAGGTGGCGAAGAAATATGACCTGTACACAAAGATTACCGGGGGCCAGCGGATCGATCTTTTCGGCGCGCGGCTGGAGGAGTTGCCGGAAATCTGGCGCGAGCTGACGGATGCGGGGTTCGAAACCGGCCACGCGTATGGCAAGTCGCTGCGTACGGTGAAATCCTGCGTGGGCAGCACCTGGTGTCGCTTCGGAGTGCAGGACAGTGTGGGCATGGCGCTGGCGGTGGAGAACCGCTACAAGGGCCTGCGCTCGCCGCACAAGATCAAGATGGCGGTTTCCGGGTGTACCCGTGAGTGTGCCGAGGCGCAGAGTAAGGATATCGGGGTGATTGCCACAGAGAACGGTTGGAATCTGTATGTGTGCGGCAACGGTGGTATGCGCCCGCGCCATGCGGACCTGTTTGCGACGGACCTCGACGATGTCACGCTGATCCGATATATCGATCGCATTCTGATGTTTTATGTGCGCACCGCAGACAAGCTGCAACGCACTTCGGTGTGGCTGGAGAATCTGGAAGGCGGTCTGGAGTACCTGCGCGAGGTGGTGATCGAGGACAAGCTTGGGATCAGCGAGGAGCTGGAACGCCAGATGGGCAATGTGGTCGGCACTTACCAGTGCGAGTGGAAAACCGCAATCAACGACCCGGAGATGCTCAAGCGCTTCCGCCAGTTTGTGAACACCGATGTGAAAGACGAAAAAATCGTATTTGTGGAAGAGCGCAAGCAGCGTCGCCCGGCCACCCGCGAAGAAATCGTCGAAATTGCAGAGCCTGCCTAGCTTTTTCCTAGCTCGGTGGCGGTGGAGCACCAGGCATAAGGTTTCAGGACCGCTGTGAACCCATCCATGGGCGCTGCGGCGCAAACATCCTGTTTGCGACGCTCCTGAAACCTTATGCCCGGCACTCCACCTTCGCATCGAGATTTGACGCTGATTCCCGTAATTTCGGCGTCGTCATGCCGGACTTGATCCGGTACGGAATCCAGCCCCACCCAGGCTGAAAAAGAAAACAGTATTAAGAATTTCACCATCCAACTCTTCCCATACAGATGTGGAGAACCAGAATGAGCAAAGTTGCCATAACCCGCGCCGAATGGCGGCAAGTCTGTCAGCGATCAGATCTTGTCGCCGAATCCGGAGTGTGCGCTCTGTTGGGCGATCGCCAGATTGCCCTTTTTTTTCTTCCCCAACAGGAACCCCAGCTGTACGCCATAGACAATTGGGATCCGATTGCCCAGGCCGGCGTCATTGGTCGCGGCCTTGTGGCGGAGATCGACGGCGAGCTGACTGTCGCCTCTCCTCTGTATAAGCAGCATTACCGACTGTCAGATGGCCAGTGTCTTGAGGAGGCGGATATTCAGCTCGCCGTGTACCCGGTCGCGTTTGAAGGTGACGATGTACTGATTCGACTCGATCAGTAAGCACATACAACATAAGCAGTGCACGATGGCTTTAACAGAATTATTCAGCGCTCGTAAGTCCTGTACCACCTGCCCATACTGCGGCGTGGGCTGTGGGATTGCCGCTACGCGGGAGATTTCGTCTTCCGGCGGCGACGAAGTTATCCACATACAGGGTGACGAGCAGCACCCGGCTAATATGGGCAAGTTGTGTGTAAAGGGGTCATCCCTGGCAGAAACGCTGGGGAATCATGGCCGCCTGTTGCGACCGCGACTGCACGGTAAGGAGTGTGATTGGGAAACGGCACTGGATTTCGCGGTTTCCAGGTTACGTGACACCATCACCGAATATGGCCCCGATTCGGTGGCTTTTTACCTCTCCGGCCAGTTGCTGACGGAGGATTACTACGTTGCCAACAAGCTGGCGAAGGGTTTCATCGGCACCGGCAATGTAGATACCAATTCGCGCCTGTGTATGTCTTCTGCCGTAGCGGCGTACAAGCGCGCACTGGGTGCCGATGCCGTTCCCTGCAACTATGAGGATCTGGACGAGGCGGAGCTGGTTGTTTTGATCGGCTCCAACGCGGCCTGGACTCATCCCATTCTGTTCCAGCGCATGCAGGCCGGGCCTGCGAAACTGGCTGTGGTCGATCCCCGCTGCAGTGCGACCAGTGAGATGGCAGATTTGCACCTGGCCATTGCGCCGGGAAGTGATGCGGCGCTATTCAATGGCCTGCTGCATTATCTCGCCGAGCACGGCGAGCTGGATCACAGCTTTATTGATCAGCATACGGATAACTTTGCCGATGCGCTTTATGCCGCTGCTGAGTGGATTCCATCCCGGGTAGCGGAATACTGCAAAGTGGATCTGGATCGGCTGCTGGATTTTTATGAGCTTTTTCGCTCGACAGAAAAAACCGTAAGCTTTTATTCACAGGGGGTGAATCAGTCCAGTAGCGGTACGGATAAAAACAATTCAATTATCAATTGCCACCTTGCAACTGGCCGCATCGGCAAGTCCGGCTGCGGACCTTTTTCCATCACTGGCCAACCAAACGCCATGGGTGGACGTGAAGTAGGCGGGCTGGCGAATATGCTTGCTGCGCACATGGACTTCACGGGAGACAATATCGATCGCGTGGCTCGGTTCTGGAATGCGACGAATATCGCGCAAAAGCCCGGGCTGAAAGCCGTGGATCTGTTTGAGGCAATCGATTCGGGCAAGGTGAAAGCAGTGTGGATCATGGCGACCAACCCGGCAGTGAGCATGCCGGATGCACGCAAGGTGGCCGCGGCGCTGAGAAAATGTCCGACCGTGATTGTTGCCGACTGCGTACCTGATACCGATACTGCGCGCTGTGCCGACCTGCTGCTACCCGCCACGACCTGGGGAGAGAAATCCGGGACGGTAACCAACTCCGAGCGCCGGATTTCGCGGCAGAAAAATTTTTTAGCAAAGCCCGGTCAGGCACGTCATGACTGGGAAATCATCTGTGAAGTCGGCAGACGGCTAGGTTATGCGGATGCGTTCAACTTCACGAGCCCGGCAGAAATTTTTCGCGAGCACGCGGCGTTGTCGGGGTTCGGAAATGGGACCGGGCAAAGCCGACGCGCCTTCGATATTTCCGCACTGGCCACTATCGGCGACCACGACTACGACTATTTCATTCCGGTGCAATGGCCGGTCAATGCCGATAATCCACAGGGAACTGCGCGACTGTTCACGGACGGAAACTTTTACACCCCCAATGGCCGCGCCCGCTTTATCCCCATCAGTCCGCAGAGGCCGAAGCAGAAAACCGACGACGACTATCCTCTGGTAGTGAACAGTGGTCGCCTGCGCGATCAGTGGCACACCATGACCCGCACAGCACGTGCACGCAAACTGTTGGATCACACCGAGGCCCCCCAAGTACATCTTCATCCACAGGAAGCAACACAGTTTTCGATCTTGGATGGTCAGCTGGTGCGTATGAAAAGCAAAACTGGTCAGTTCGTCGGCCGTGCCAAAGTAACCGCTAATCAGAAGCCCGGCCAACTGTTTGCGCCCATCCACTGGAGCGACAGCCTCGCCCAGGATGCAACGGTCAGCGCCCTCGCCGCTCCGGGAACGGATCCGTTTTCAGGGCAGCCGGAGTTCAAGCAACTGGCAGTTAATATCCAGCCGCTGTACGCCCACAGTTATGCCTGTCTGCTTCTACGTAGCGAAACTGCCGAAGCGTTACACCGCCTTATACTGTCCGGCGACCAGTCAATGCAGAAGACGTTGCTGCACTGGTACCGTGTCCCAGTGGAAGGCGGCTACCGGTTCGAACTGGCCCTGAGTTCACCACCGGACTGGCAGGCGCTCGCCAGCAAGCTGTTTAGCCGGACACACCAACCACTCAATCGCCAACATCTACAGCTAGCTAAAGGTGAGCGCTGGCTTTTCCACAGCGAACAGGTGGACTTACTGCTGTTCACCAGCGCCGAATGGCAATCCCTACCCGATCGTAAAACTCTGGAAAATACCCTGCAGCAACCGTTACCGGACATGCCCGCCAGACTCCTCCACGATGTCCCTGCGGGCGCACAGATGGTGTGCACCTGTTTGCAGGTTTCCCAAAAGGAAATCGAGGCGGCTATCGCCGAAGGCGCTGCAACGGTGGACAAACTTGGTGAGAGGCTGGGCTGTGGTACCAACTGCGGTTCCTGCAAGCCAGAAATCTCAGCTTTGATAACCAGCAACCTCGCCTTAGTAGCCAGCTAATACATTCGCAGTATACCGACAAGCACACAACGCCAGTGAGAAGCCCCATACCCGGTGCTTTGCCGCCCCCCCACTTGCCAAGTACAAAACACTGATCCCAATAACAAGCACCGTGGCGGTGGCGCTACCACGGATAGCCTTGTGAGACACGCCGTGAACCCATCCTTGGGGGCTCTTCTAAAACATCCCTGTTTTAGAAGGTCTCACAAGGCTATCCGTCGTATCCCCACCTTCGCATGTAGCTCTGTGGGCTTATCAGAGGCTTGGCAAAAACTACTCTAGACCGCTATCTTCCTGAGCAGAAAACACAAAATACGGCTATAGCAATGTCAGACACCTGTGCAGAAAACGGCCTTCGCTCGGTCGAAACCGCAAAACAAATGCTGATCGACAGCATCATCCCCATCACGGAAGCCAAAACCATCCCCCTGGGCGAAGCCTGTGGAAAAGTCCTGGCGGAACCGGTTCTCGCGGCCCTCGACCTTCCCCCCTGCGACAACTCGGCCATGGATGGGTATGCCCTGTGTGGCGATTTCGAGCGTTACACCGTCATCGGCAAAAGCCTCGCCGGCCACCCGTTTACCGGCAGCCTCGAGCCCGGCCAGGCCACCCGTATCACCACCGGCGCCGCAGTGCCCAGCGGTGCCGATCGGGTGCAGATGCAGGAAAACTGCACGTTCGACGGCGACCAGCTCTCCCAGAGCCGTGCAGCCGTGCCCGGAGAAAATATCCGTCGCCGGGGCGAGGATGTGCATACCGGCCAGTCTCTGATTCCGGTGGGCAGTAAAATCAAAGTGCCACATATTGCGCTACTCGCCGCCGCAGGCGTCGCCGAAGTGACGGTCCTGCGCCCGATCAAAGCTGCGCTGCTTTCGATTGGCGACGAACTCAAGCCCATCGGCACCCCGGCCTCCGAGCTCGGCGATGGCGATATATACGACAGTAACCGTATCGCGTTGAAGGCTGCATTAGAGCAGCTGGATGTGGAGATCCTCGACCTGGGCTGTTGGCCCGATGAGCCGGGCAAAATCCGCGAGGCGTTTGCCCACGCGCGGGACAATGCCGATTTTGTGCTTACCAGTGGTGGGGTTTCGGTTGGCGAGGCGGATTACACCAAGACAGTGTTGCAGGAACTGGGAGAAATCGGCTTCTGGAAACTGGCGATCAAACCGGGCAAGCCCTTTGCCTTCGGCAAACTCCCTAAAGAAAAAGGTGAAACCCTGTTCTTTGGTTTGCCCGGAAACCCGGTATCCGCGATTGTCACCCTGTACCAACTCGTGATTCCGGCACTGGATAAACTCAGTGGCACTGCCGATGACCAGCGCCAGCCTCCGCTACAGACCCGTGCACGATTGTTAAACGGTATTCGCAAAAAGCCGGGACGGACCGATTTCCAGCGCGGCTTTACCTATTGTGATAATGACGGGATTCAGGTCGTGGAAACACGGGGAGTACAGGGTAGCCATATTCTTTCGGGCTTCGCGCAAGCCAATTGCTTTGTGGTTTTACCCCGTGAAGGTGGAGATTGCGAAACCGGGGACTGGGTTACTGTGGAGCCTTTTAATGCGCCTTTGCGGTGAGTGTAGTCTTGTAGTCCCGGGTAAGAAGGCACTTTGCCTTTGCTTCACGTCTTATGCTTTGATTGAGCTACTTTATATATGTGAAGGAGTAACCTCGTGATTCTTGAAGTGGCAATACTGGATGTTAAACCCGGGCTTCGTGAAGAATTCGAAATAGCATTTGCGCAGGCTCAGAAAATCATTTCATCCATGCCGGGCTATATCAATCACCAACTACAGAAGTGTGTAGAGAAAGAAAACCGCTACATACTTCTGGTTAACTGGGAAAAGCTCGAAGACCATACCGAAGGATTCAGAAAGTCCGCCCAATATCAGGATTGGAAAACCCTGCTTCACCACTTCTATGATCCTTTCCCAGAAGTAGAACATTACTCACTAATCGAGAACTAAGCGCTCAGATGCGAAGACAAAGTGCCGGGCATGAGGTTTCAGGAGCGTCGGCGACAGGGAAGTCGCCGACGCAGCGTACAGGGATGTATTCACAGCGGTCCTGAAACCTCATGCCCGGCACTTTGGCGCCACCAAAGCCCGCCAAGTACGGACCACAAACCCACAATGCTATAATCCGCGGCCAATCAAAGACCGAATCAGATAGAAGTACCATGAGCCGCGCCCGCTACGAGAAATTCAAACAGGTGCTCCGCCAGCGCCAGCACGACATGACCCTGCTCACCGACCAGGTGCACAAAGGCCAGAACATCTCCGCCATGCTGCGCACCGCAGACGCCGTCGGCATCCCCGAGATTCACATGGTACAGCCCAGTTACGGCCACCTGCTGTACCACAACACCGCTGGCGGCAGCGGCCGCTTTACCGGCAACGCCGTCTACCCCGATATTCAGACCGGCATGGCCGAACTCAAAAATCGCGGCATGCACCTCTACGCTGCCCACTGGTCCGACCGCGCCATCGACTTCCGTGACGCCGACTACACCAAACCCTTCGCCCTCATCATGGGCGCCGAAAAACATGGCCTGAGCGACTACGCCGCCGAGCACGCCGACGACCATATAACGATACCCATTATCGGCATGGTGGAAAGCTACAACGTCAGCGTCGCCGCCGCGATCATCCTGCAGGAAGCCATGCACCAGCGCCAGAACGCCGGCATGTATGACAACAAAACACTCGACGAAGAAGACCCGGCAATCAAGGACATCCTGTTCCGCTGGATGCATCCGAAGATGGTGAAGTACTGCGAAAAGCATGGTCTGCCGTTTCCAGATTTGGATGAGGACGGCGATATTATTCCCCCCAAAGATTCCAAGTACCGCCAGCCCAACAAGTAGCGAAAAACTCTGACGCGAAGGGGCTGACGACCGGGAACACCGCGTGAGACCTTCCGCGAGAGGGACCTCGCGGAAGAGCCCCCATGGACGGGTTCACGGCGTGTCTCACGCGGTGTTCCCGGTCGGCAGTACCGCCACACAACTTTCCGATTACCACCCGCAAACACACCAATGCAACATTGCTTTGCCCGCAGCACCCAATTAACCTCTGCAGAATAATTTCAAATCCCCACTCCCAAGGAGGACAATGTGTACACCGAAGAAATCGAATACACCGTCGATGGCGAATCTTTTACCGGTTACCTGGCTTACGATGAAACCATTGAAGGCAAACGACCGGCCATCCTCCTGATTCACGAGTGGTGGGGCCTGAACGACTTTACCCGCGAAGAAGCCGAGCGCCTCGCTGCCGAAGGCTATACCGCCTTCGCCCTGGACATGTATGGAACCGGCGTCGGCGCCGACAACCCCAGTGATGCCGCCGCACTGATGAACAAAACAATCGAAACCGAAGGTGCACCCCTGAAGCGTTTCCAGGCTGCGCTCGACCTCATCAACCAGCATGAAACCGTAGAATCCGGACAGATCGCCGCCCAGGGCTACTGCTTCGGTGGTGCCGTCGCCCTCACCATGGCCCGTCTAGGCCTGCCTCTGAAAGGCGTCGTCAGCTTCCACGGCGCCCTGCAGACCGAAGTCGAAATCAAACCCGGCGATGTCAAGGCGCAACTGCAAGTACATACCGGTGGCAGCGACGACATGATCCCGACCGCAGATGTCGCCAACTTCGTAACTGAAATGCAGACTGCCGGCGTGCACTTTGAACTGTTCAGCTACCCCGGTGTAAAACACGGCTTTACTAATCCGGCCGCCACTGGCCGCGGGGAAAAGTTCGGTATCCCACTCGCTTACAACGAAGAGGCCGCTAACGAAGCCTACGAAAGCGCCCAGAACTTCTACCGAAAAATCTTTGACTACTGAGGCCGATCACCTAGCCTCCACAACAACAGCAACAATACGCCTCTCGCGCTGGCGCCGGCTGTCGCCTTCAGGGCACAATGGCCGGCGCTGAATAAACTGAAGGGGGAAGCGTGCAACCGATCATTTCCGTACGGGGCGTCGGTAAAACCTATGCCGGTGGTTTTACCGCACTCAAATCTGTCGATCTCGATATCAACAAAGGCGAAATTTTTGCCCTCCTCGGCCCCAACGGGGCCGGCAAGACCACCCTAATTAGCATTATCTGTGGCATCGCCAATGCGACTGCTGGCACCGTGAGCGCTGACGGCCACGATATCCAGCGGGATTATCGCGCCGCCCGCAGCAAGATCGGCCTGGTGCCCCAGGAGTTATCCACAGACTCCTTCGAGAGCGTGTGGGCCACAGTGAATTTCAGCCGCGGCCTGTTCGGCAAGGCGCCGAATCCCGCGTATATTGAAAAAATCCTGCGCCAGCTATCCCTGTGGGAAAAGAAAGACAGCCGAATTATGGCGTTGTCCGGTGGGATGAAGCGCCGGGTCATGATTGCCAAGGCGCTTTCCCACGAACCCTCGATCCTGTTCCTGGATGAACCCACTGCCGGCGTCGACGTGGAACTGCGCCGGGATATGTGGGAAATGGTGCGCGGCCTGCGGGAATCCGGTGTCACCATCATCCTCACCACCCACTACATCGAAGAAGCCGAGGAAATGGCCGACCGCATCGGCGTGATCAATCACGGTCAGATCGTGCTGGTGGAAGAAAAAAATACCCTCATGCAGAAACTGGGCAAGAAACAGCTGGCGATCCAACTGCAGGCGCCAATCGCACAACTGCCCGAAGCGCTGAAGGCGTTTGAGCTTGAGATTATCGACGAGGGCAACCAGTTGATCTACACCTTCGACACCCAGCGTGAACACACCGGCATTGCCGAACTGTTACGCGGCCTCAACCAGCAGGGCATCGAATTCAAAGACCTGCATTCCAGCGAAAGTTCACTGGAAGAAATTTTCGTGAACCTGGTGCACCAGAACCAGAGCGAGCGGCAGCAGGCCGGGTGATCAATCAGGAGTAACTATGAATTTTTACGGCATTCGCGCCATCTACAAATTTGAAATGGCGCGCACCTGGCGCACCCTGATGCAGAGTATTGCCTCACCGGTGCTCTCCACATCGCTCTACTTTATTGTGTTCGGCGCAGCGATCGGCTCGCGTATGGGCGATATTGACGGCGTCAGCTACGGTGCTTTCATTATTCCCGGGCTGATCATGCTCTCGCTGCTGTCCGAGAGTATCTCCAACGCATCCTTCGGCATCTTTTTCCCGAAGTTTTCCGGCACTATTTATGAAGTACTTTCCGCACCGGTATCCGCTTTTGAAGTGGTTGCAGGTTACGTGGGCGCCGCGGCCACCAAGTCCGTCGTTCTCGGCCTACTGATTCTGGCGACCGCGCGGTTGTTTGTGGATTATCAGATTGCCCACCCGTTCTGGATGGTGGCCTTCCTGATCCTGACCGCCCTGACCTTCAGCATGTTTGGTTTCATCATCGGCGTGTGGGCAGATGACTTCCAGAAACTGCAGGTGATCCCACTGATGGTCGTTACCCCACTGACCTTTCTCGGTGGCGCTTTTTACTCCATCAATATGTTGCCGGAATTCTGGCAGAAGGTGACCCTGTTCAACCCGGTGGTATACCTGATCAGTGGCTTCCGCTGGGCCTTTTACGGTGTATCGGATGTGAATGTCGGGGTAAGCCTGGGAATGACACTGCTGTTCCTGCTGCTTTGCATGGCGGGTATCTGGTGGATTTTCCGTACCGGCTACAAGATCCGCAGCTAGGTCTGGTCACGGGTAATCATCCATCCAATAAAAAAGGCCCGCCAGCAAAAACTGGCGGGCCTTTTTTATTGAAGCTCAGGAGCCATATGCCCGCATAAATATTCTTACTACTTCAGCCACATGCTTGCGGTTTTCCTCTTTCGACGGTGGCTTGCAACACCCAAGTATGATCTGGAAGTGGCGGCACCCGCCCTGCAACATGCCAAAAAACAGTTCTCCGGCGTGCAGGGTATCTGATACCTGCAACTGTCCCATCGCATCGGCCTGCTCCAGTAGCTGCGACATGGCATTCTGCGTACGCAGTGGGCCTGCCGTATAAAACAGTTGTGCCATAGTCTGGTCCTGAGCACCCACTGCGTTGATCAGGCGCATCAACTGCATCGAGTCCTCTCCGTATATTATTTCCAGAAAGGCTTCGCCGATTTGCTGCAGTAAGCCTTCCACCGGCTCCCCTTCCCGCAGGGTGAACAGCGGCATCGGCATCAGGTTTTCGCACTTGGCCCCAACGGCCGAACTGAACAGGTTTTCCTTATCGGAAAAATGGCTGTACACCGTGAGTTTGGAGACACCAGCCTCTGCTGCCACCGCATCCATACTGGTACCGGCAAACCCGTGCGTGAGAAACAGCGTCTTTGCGGCCTCCAGGATCGCACGGCGTTTGGCCGGATCCTTCGGACGCCCACGACTGCCACTTTGCTCGGTTACCGTTTGTTCAGACATAACTACCCATTTTTCCTTTCCGAGAGTCCTCTCCAGGAATCGTTCCGGGAATCTTTCCTGTGCGCCGTTCCCACGAGCACAACAAGATCCCACACAATTAGTGGACTCACGAGTTCAATATACTTACTATACTGCCCAGTATAGTATTTGTGGCACCGATTCCGGCACTGGCCCGGCACCTTGCCCATTCGCAATACACCAGCAACACAAGAGTACCAGTTTTTCCGCCGATAAACGCAGCGCCAGAGGTATGGGGCACTGCCGGGAAAACATCAACCACAAGGAGTGAGGTACACATGTCCCCTGTGTCAAACCAGTCCCTTTCCCGGCGATTTTGCCATGTCGCGTTCGTACTGGCTGCGCTGGCATTAACCGCTTGCTCTGCCCCGGAAGCCGGCCAGCAGAAACCACCGCGCCCCGCGATCGTTGCCCAACCTACCTTATCCGGCGCGCAATTGGCCGTATACCCGGGCGAGGTCCGACCAAGGCACGAGCCCACACTGGCCTTTCGCATTGGCGGCGAAATCACCGAACGTTTAGTGGAAACCGGTGACCGCGTGATCGCAGGTCAGCCGCTGGCGAAGCTGGACCCGCAAGACCTGCTATTGCAGCGGGACAGCGCCCGCGCGCAACTGGCCGCTGCCGAGGCAGAGCACCGCAACGCCCGCAGTGAACTGACCCGCTATCGCGATCTGCTGAAGCGGAAACTGGTGAGTGAATCCCAATTTGAAACCGTACAAACCCGTTTCGACGCCAGTGCAGCCCAGCTCGCGCACGCCAAATCCCAGCTGGAAGTTGCCGAAAACCAGACAAGCTATACCGTTCTCAAAGCCCCCCGCGACGGCATCATCGCCCGTCGTATGATCGATAGCGGGCAGATCGTCGCCGCGGGCCAGAGTGTCTTTTCCCTCGCCGCCGATGGCGAACGCGAAGTGCGTATCGACCTGCCGGAACAGGATTTTACCCGTTTTGCCGTCGGGCAAGCAGTCACGCTGGAACTCTGGTCCCGCCCGGATACACCGTTCAAGGGCCAGATCCGTGAACTTTCACCGGCAGCCGATCCGAACCTGCGCACGTTTGAAGCGCGGATTGCGTTCAACAACCAACAGATTCAGGCAGAGCTGGGGCAGAGTGCGCGGGTGTATGTGCAGAACCCCCTGGCCAAAGGCAGGCTGAGTGTTCCCATGGCCGCAGTTACTGCAGACAGCGGACAGGCCTATGTCTGGGCACTCAATCCGGAAACCATGGTACTGAAAAAGGTCCTGGTCACAGTGGTGAGCTATGGCGATGAAACGGCCGAAATTCATGGCAGTCTGACACCAGATAGCTGGATCCTCGCTGCCGGCACTCAGCTGGTACAGGACGGTCAGCGTGTGCGCCCGGTGGATCGCCAGAATAGACCCATTGAATTCGGCGCGAACCTGGCTCAAAACTTCTGACGGCAACTGCCGTCCCGCCACTCTCTTTCCTCACTGATTTCAGTCCGGAACTACCGACATGCGATTCAATCTTTCTGAGTGGGCGTTGAACAACCGCCCACTGGTGCTCTACGCCATGATCTTGCTGAGTGTCATCGGCGCTGTCTCCTATACCCAGCTCGGGCAGAGCGAAGATCCACCATTCACGTTCAAGGTGATGGTGATCAATACCCTATGGCCCGGTGCCAGCGCCGAAGAGGTATCGCGCCAGATCACCGAGCGGATCGAAAAGAAGCTGATGGAAACCGGCGAATACGACCGTATCACCTCTTTCTCCCGCCCGGGGCAGTCCCAGGTTATCTTCGCTGCACGCGACAGTATGCGCTCCCATGAAATTCCCGATCTCTGGTATCAGGTACGGAAAAAAGTCGGCGACATTCGCCATACCCTGCCACCGGATATTCACGGGCCATTTTTCAACGATGAGTTCGGCGCGACGTTCGGCAATATCTATGCGCTCAGCGGGCCGGGATTTGACTATGCCTTGATGAAAGATTACGCCGAACGCCTGCAGCTCGCGCTGCAAAGAGTGGACGACGTTGGTAAGGTTGAGCTGATCGGCCTGCAGGACGAAAAAATCTGGGTGGAAATATCCAACACCAAACTGGCCTCCCTGGGCATTCCCCTGGCTGCAGTACAGCAGGCACTGCAGGCGCAAAACAGTGTCGCTGATGCGGGCTTTGTTGAAGCCAGCAGCGACAGGGTACGCATTCGAGTGGGCGGGCAGTTCCGTTCCGTAAACGAAATCCGGGACTTCCCGATCACCGCCGGCGAACGCACCCTGAGCCTGGGTGATATCGCCGAGATTCACCGGGGCTTCAGCGATCCCCCCCAGCCGCGTATGCGCTTTATGGCCGACGATGCCATCGGCATTGCGGTATCCATGAAAAAAGGCGGCGATATTCTGCAGCTTGGGAAAAACCTCGATGCGACGTTTGCCCGCCTTCAGGAGGACCTGCCGCTGGGCCTGTCGCTGCGCAAGGTTTCCGATCAACCCGCCGCAGTGAAACGCGGCGTCGGTGAATTCCTCAAAGTACTCGCGGAAGCCCTCGCCATCGTCATGCTGGTAAGCTTCTTCTCCCTCGGGTTCCGCACCGGGCTGGTGGTGGCCTTATCAATCCCACTGGTTCTGGCCATGACGTTTGCCCTGATGAACCACTTCGACATCGGCCTGCACAAGATATCCCTCGGCGCACTGGTGCTGGCACTGGGACTTATGGTCGACGACGCCATCATTGCCGTGGAAATGATGGCGATCAAAATGGAGCAGGGATTCAGCCGTCTCAAGGCCGCTGGTTTTGCCTGGACGAGTACCGCGTTCCCCATGCTGACCGGCACCCTGATTACCGCTGCCGGTTTCCTGCCAATCGCCACTGCGGAGTCCGGTACCGGGGAATATACTCGCTCCATTTTCCAGGTGGTTACGCTGTCACTGCTGGCCTCCTGGGTTGCCGCGGTGATCTTTGTACCCTTCCTCGGCGACCGCCTGCTGCCGGACTTTTCTGCACAGGGGCATCAAAATACGACGCACGATCCCTATAACAAACCCTTCTACCGACGCTTTCGCGCCCTGCTGGCATGGTGCCTGCACTATCGCAAGACCGTGATTGTCGCCACACTGGCCATTTTTATCGGTGCGATCATGCTGTTCCGGTTTGTCCCGCAGCAGTTCTTCCCGTCATCGGCGCGTCTGGAGCTCATGGTCGACCTGAAGCTCAACGAAGGCGCCTCACTGAATGCCACCGAGCAAGAAGCCAGGCGGCTGGAGGCTTTACTGGCAGAGCACCCGCAAGTTGAGAATTACGTGGCCTATGTGGGTACAGGTTCACCCCGCTTTTATCTGCCACTCGACCAGCAGCTGCCCGCCGCCAGTTTTGCGCAGTTTGTTATCAACACCCCGTCCGTCGAAGCGCGCGAGGCAGTACGGGGCTGGCTGATCACCACGCTGCGTGAACAATTCCCCAGTGTACGCACACGCATCTCGCGCCTGGAAAATGGCCCGCCTGTGGGCTATCCGGTGCAGTTCCGGGTGTCCGGAGAACATATTGCTGAAGTGCGTAATATCGCCCGCGCGGTCGCCGGTATCGTGCGCGAAAACCCGGCCCTGACCAACGTGCACCTGGACTGGGAGGAGCCAAATAAAGTCGTGCGCCTAGAGGTGGATCAGGCGCGCGCCCGCACCTTCGGCATCAGCAGCGCAGAGTTATCCCGCGCCCTCCAGGGATCCCTCTCCGGCACAACCGTCGGGCAGTATCGCGAAGACAATGAGCTGATCGAGGTCGAGGTTCGCGGGGCCGAACAGGAGCGCCAGGCCCTGCGGCAACTGGGCAATCTCGCGGTTCAGACAACGGAAGGCCGCAGTATCCCGCTCAACCAGGTCGCGACGTTGGAATACGGATTTGAAGAAGGGATTATCTGGCACCGCGACAGGCTGCCGACGGTCACTGTACGCGCCGATATTTATGGCAAGCAGCAGCCGGACAGCGTGGTCAAGGAAATATGGCCGCAGCTGGCTCAACTCCGTTCCGCCCTGCCTCCGGGCTACCTGCTGGAGATCGGCGGCAGCGTGGAAGAATCCGCCCGCGGCCAGGCATCGGTCAATGCCGGTATGCCGCTTCTGCTACTGGTGGTATTGACCCTGCTGATGCTGCAACTGCGCAGTTTCTCACTCACCAGCATGGTATTTCTCACCGCGCCACTCGGTATTATCGGCGTCACCCTGTTTCTGCTGATTTTCCGTCAGCCATTCGGGTTCGTGGCCATGCTCGGCACCATCGCGCTTGCCGGGATGATCATGCGCAACTCGGTGATACTGGTCGACCAGATACAACAGGACCGGCTGCAGGGGCTAACCGCCTGGGATGCGATCATTGAATCTACGGTACGGCGCTTCCGTCCCATTGTGCTTACCGCACTCACCGCAGTGCTGGCGATGATCCCGCTGTCCCGCAGCGACTTCTTCGGCCCCATGGCGGTAGCCATTATGGGTGGCTTGATTGTTGCAACAGCGCTTACGCTGCTGTTCCTGCCTGCGCTTTACGCAGCCTGGTTCCGTATTACCGAGGAAGACAAAGACGGAAAGCCGAAAGCGACAGCCGGTAATACGACAGAGAAACGGGGCAGCCGACTGGCAGAGATAGCGGCAGGCTTCACTCAAAGGTTGAAACCGAAGTGACCTTAAGGCTCGAATAAGTCAGGGAAAAAGCAGAAATGAATAGAGACAGGGCCGGCCACGACTAGTGTGGATAACTGGCCCTGTACAAAACAATCGGACTGCCAATCAGGCTTCGCCGCCCTGGTCAAAGTCACGGATCAGTTTTGCCGCAGCCTCACAACCGATCCCTTCGAAATCAAGGGTGAGCTTCTCATCCGGATTGCTGGCCACCAGGGGCTCGATTTCTTCACCACAGAAACTATTTACCATGGTCACAGCCTGACCTACGGTGCCGTCCTTGATTTTCATATCGAAAGTGGCCGCTTCTTCACTGGCGACTGCGCCGGCAGTAAAAGACAATAGCGCGGCAAGCAGAGTGTATTTCATTATTTTTTTCCTTTCTGTCTATTAACAATCAGCGCACCGTCCTGGGCCTAAACGAGACGTACACCAAGCCTACAGACAGTGATTTTCAATAGTCACTCATATCCTCAAACTCTTCCAGTTCCGCAATGAGCTTCAGCAGCCGATCTGTGCGGTCGGTCATGATCCCGTCCACCCCCATGGCGATCAGGCGCCGCATTTCCGCTTCGTCATTGACCGTCCATACTTCCACCCGCACACCATGGGCCTGTGCATCTCTGACCGACGAAGGCGTTACCAGTAAAATACCGTCGTAGTCGGTAGGAATATGCAGCGCCTGGTAGCGCGGACTGAGCAGACGGAATGCTCCCACCTTTGACGCCAGCGCAAACAGGCGCACTTCATCGGAGCCGGCGCCGGTGGCTACATGCGGGCAATCTTCGCGAAAGCGGTCGATCGCCGGTTGATGAAACGACGACACAATCACCTGGTTACTTTTGTTAAATGCCCGCAGCTTGCGGCACAGGGATCTGGCCGCCTCAGGATCCGCGGTTTTCAATTCGATGATCATCGGGTATTTGGGAAAGCGCTGGAACACCTCATCTACCGTCAAAATCCGCTGGGGCTTTTCCCGGTAGGGATAAGTCTCGCCCTCGCCAGGCCAGTTGTAGGCCACATTGAGCTGTTGCAGTTCCGCCAGAGTCAGTGCACTGATGGCCCCCTGACCTTCGGTGGTTCTCTCCACCGTGGGGTCGTGCATCAGGACCAGCTCATCGTCCATCGTTTGATGCACATCCATCTCCAGCACATCAACGTTCATCGCCGCCATCTTTTCCAGGAATTCCAGTGTATTACCCGGATAGAGCCCTTTGCCCGAGTCATCGGCATGGGCAATGACCAAAGGGCGATGAAAACCATTGGCAGGATATTCGGGAAACTGCAGACCGGTATCGACAGCGGGCCGCGCCGCCAGCCAGCGCCAACCGACAAACACCAGGATTGCGGCGAGGATGAAGAGCAATAGTTTTTTCATTGTTTCTGCTACCTGAACCAACCCGACATTTTTCGTATTTTTGTGTGTCGTACCGCTTTCTATTGCTCTCGTATGAGCGCCAACAACCGATCAGGCCGGTTTGTCACAATGCCATCCAATCCCAGCGCTATATAGCGATGCATCGTCTCAATCTCATCCACCGTCCATACCGCAATATGCAGACCGCACCTGCGTGCGGCGCGGATAAACCGGGGCGAATAGACATTCAATCCGAGGTAGCGGCTGGGCAGCTGCATGGCCCGGTACGCAGGTTTCAGCCGGTGCGCCACACCAATGCCCTGGGCGATGAAGAAAGTCAGAGCCTCCCGCATAGTCGATCCGGTGCGCACCAGTGGCTGTAACCGACGAAACGCCTGAATAACCTTGTGGTGAAAAGAGGAAACGATGACCCGCTCACCGCAGCCAGCGCGGTCGATTGCCGAGCTGAGCGCTTCAGCCGCATGCAACTCACGGTTTTTCAGCTCTATGATCATTGGTGTATTTGGGATCGCACTGAATACTTCGTCGATGGTTACGAAGCGCAGAGGTTTCTCGCGATAAGGAAAGGTCTCACCGTCCCGGCTCCAGTGATAAGCCGCATTCAGCTTCTGCAGCTCCTCGAGAGACTTGTCGATGACCAGCCCCTGCCCTTCGGTGGTGCGATCTACGGTCGGGTCATGTATCAGGATCAGGTGACCGTCTGCTGTCAGGTTCAGGTCCATTTCAAGCGCATCCACGCCCAGCGCGACCATCTCCTGCAAGTACAGCAATGTATTGCCCGGATACAGCCCGTTGCCGGATTCATCGCCATGCGCGATAACCATCGGGTAACCATCCGTACGGCGCCAACCACTGCCCACTGCCATTTACTCCGTTAAATTTGGAACGTTGGCATTGTTGATCAGCGCAGAATTTTTTCCAACCGCTCGAGGTCATTTACCACTCGCCAGCTGCCGCCACTCTGCTCGACTTTCTCCTGCCACTGTTGCAGGCGGCCGAGATACTCACTCGGATCCACATTGTCCGTTCTCAGTTTGGTGACATTCAGGGCTACCAGATCGTAACCATCCAGAGACAACGGTATATCCCGGTTGTACCCCTCTTTGATCTCCTCCTTGAGGTCAGAAAAAATCAGGATGGTTTTGCGACCCGGCTGTTTCTCATTGAGGAACTCTACCGCCTGCAGCAGGCCACCCGTAATATCGGTATAGGCGGCAGGCTTCGTATCTTGTACGAAGCGGTCGATGGACTGCTGAAACGCCTGTTTCTGTTTATTGGTTACACTGGGGCGGTCATCAAACGTGACCTTGGCCTGTATGTTTTTTTCACTAAAGCTGCCGGTATTAATACTCGCAACCGCAAAGGTATCTCCCGGATTCAACTTGGCCAGGGTGTAGTTGATCACCTGCTGGGCTTTGCCCAGCTCCTCCGTATAGGTTCCGGAGGTATCAATCAGCATGTACACACCCTGGTTGCGTGCTACCGGCTCACCGCAGCTCGCGATGGCCAACATGGAGATAAGTGTAATCAGGGACAGGAATATTCGGCGCTGAACGTTCATACTGGTGCCTCCCCGGTTTCCTCGGATGGCACGGGTGCTTCAGCGTGTGTGGTGGCAGCCTTCGCGCGCCGATTCAAATAGCCCGCTTCCAGCCAAAGTGGCAGAAAAATCGCGATATCGTAAACACGTACCAGCATGGCGCCGATACGCAAGATTCCGGTGCCACTGAGGCGCAGTACCACCGACAGCAGGCGCAAGAAGAAAGCGGACAGCACGCCGATCACCGTGCGCGCCGAGGCGATAAAGTTCTCCAGCGGAATCGCGACAAACGTCAGCGCAAACGGCAGAATGAACCCCATGCCCATCTGCGCAGCCGTGGTAATCCAGTAAACGCCTCCCGTTGCGTCAACCATCTCGCCCCGCAATTGGGCACTCACCGCCAGGTCTTCCTGCATCAGGATCTCACGCATAAAAGCGAGCCCCGCCTCAACACTGGCGAGGAAAAACAGCAGTACAAAGGCTGCCCACAGCATACGGGTACGCAACTTGTCGTTGAGGGCGCTGATTACTGGGAAAAGGCGTGTTATCCGCAGGCAATCCATTACAAACAGCCCCATGGTGATTTCGACCAGAATGATCACCAGGGCCGAAATATCGGCCACCTTGAAGTTTCCGATATAGCTGGTACCGCCAACCATTTCCGTCATTGGCCGAGCTATCAGGTGGAAATTGATCAGGGCACCGCCTACGGCAATAGCCAGTACGAATGCGGAGATAAAGAACTGGCTAAGAGATGAGGAAGACAACATTCGCTGGGCACGGTCGCTGCTTTGCAGGATTTCCTCGTAGCGCTCCATATGCCCATCAACCACCTTTGCCCGCTGCTGTACGGCGGTCACGGTCTTGTTGACTCGCCCCAGGCTGTTCAGGATCGAACGCCAGGCGGGCATCATGCGCTTCAGCAACTGGTGGCGCTCCCGCGCGGATTCCCGATAGGCTTCCAGCGCCTTGGCTTCCGCTTTGCGCATGGAACCATGGATGGTCTCCAGCACATCCCCGACAACCGGATCCTGCTTGGCCGGTATCTCGGCTACCGCTTTGATGGCCTTGGCCCAGTTGGTAGGCTCCGGTGGCACCTCGGCACTGCGCACATAGTCTTCATCAATAGCAGTTAGCTGCTCGCACAGTTTACGGTGCAGCGCTGGATATTGGGACAGCTCTTTCTTCATCGCGCTTTCGATACGATCGAATTCCCGCTCGATATGCCGCTCGGTCGCCTCACGGCCGGCGGCCAGCAGTACTTCGCGGTTACGCAATTGTAAGCGCCCCTCGGCAGCGGCTACCGCATTGGCCCCGAGTCGCAGCGACTGGTGGAAAAAACGTGCGAGGGCGTAAATACCCTGGTGCACAGGTTTGCGTGCGAGAAACAGCCCGATGAGTGCAATCACAAACCACAACCAAGGCGGCATGCTTTGGAAAACTCCGGTCATGGTACATCTGCCTCCTTGCTGACAAGCAGCAACGTTTTAAGTGTACAGACCTGACATCAGTCCTGAATAAAGGTTGGTTAATTCTGCTGCCTACACTGGGCAGTAATACCTGCATCGTATCAGCAGCTTAAAGTGGGGCTGCTACGGGAGTCCAATTTTTCCTATATACACATAATCGGGCAACGTAATCGAGAGAATATTAGCGAAGTCCGCCTAGTTCAGTGAAAGACCCTCCCAGCCCCAACAAAAAAACAGGATTGTCACACAAGGGAGCTTAGACGCAACGAGGGTGACTCCCTGATGACTGAAGTATCGTAGGAAGGCAGCCTCAACCTGAAGTGCGAGAGATGTAGATCATACCCAAGCGCCGTTCAGTAAATGCCTTACTAAGGCCAATTAACCGGAAAAAACCCCAGTTTTCTTTATTTTTTCATGAACTTCCGGCGCCAAATAGCGGGCATACGTTGCGGTAAGGTGTGCTCGATCCCGAAACTTCATAATGCCATTCTGCACAGCTAGGCAGCTGTCACTTTCACACACCGAATTAGTAAGATCAATCGGGTATACATTATCTGGCAACCCCAATAGCCCCGGATTCCCTGTACCTATGAGTGCTCCAAGTTTGGAATCAAGTTTCTGTCTCTTGTCCACAGAGCATCTTTCCGAATAAGGCCCATATCTATCGACACATAGAACAAAATCAAAATCTGATCTCGGCGTATCACGAACTGCAATAATCGGGATATTAGGAATATCTCCCCAAGCGTCATAAAAACCTTCCGGGATATACTCTGTTACCCCCTCATCGTTTACCCTGGTAGAAGTCAGCAGCGTAAAGACCGCGTCGGGCTTCAACTCATTTATCCTTGCAATCACCTTCCTATTCCACTCAAGGCACACGGATTCCTCACCCAGCGCTAGCAAAGCGCCAGAACGTGTTAAGGGACAATTCCCTTTGGTCATCGCTATGATCTTAACAGTGCGGTCTACTTTAGCGATTTCCTGCAATGCAGGTAACCAATGTAAGGAATGAGACCCTCCGACCAAAACGACTTCATTTGATCCATTCTCATTACCAAAAACACACTCAATGACTTCAGCCATTCCCCAACGCTGGTTACATCCATTTTTATAGCCTTGGGGAACATCAGATTTTGCAATTACTGTCGCGGGTACCACATGCTCGGGAACACCACCATTAAGCAATATTTTTACGTCCTTGCTGGCCGCACCTTTTACCGATATATATTGCCCACCCCACACCCCGACCATAATCACTGCGGGTATCATAACGACTACACAAGATGCCAATGCAGGTACAAAGTTCCCATTCACTACCGAAGACAACCTGAATGGCTTTTCGACAATTGTGTAAGTTAGATATGCTAGAACCCCCGAAACCACAATAATCCCGATCCCCGGTACAACGCCAACTTCCGAATACCCGGTAACCTGCCAATATGCCGTGAGGAGGGGCCAGTGCCAAAGATAAAAAGTAAATGAGAGATTCCCCAACCACTGCATAGAACGGCTATTTAGAAAACCCAAACTTGCAGAATTCCCTGCGGCGACAATAATTCCAGCGGTAGAAATCACCGGTATTAACGCTGGAACACCAGGGAATTGCTCACTTACGGGGATCACCGCGGCAAAGAATACGAAAACAAATACACAGCTATACCCAAGCACTCGAGCGAGATTTTGAGGAATCCTCACCTTAGTGAAGCAGGCCGCCAATATCATGCCTGTCAAGAACTCCCACAATCTCGCCCCCGTATCAAAATATGCTTTTGGCTGATTTTCATAAGTTGCCACCATTGCATAAATAAACGAAGCGACAAACAATACGATCAGAAGTGGCAAAATCGCCTTTTTCTTAAAATTGAGCCTTGAGTCAAATGCGGATAGAAATAACAAAACGATGGGCATCAAGATATAAATCTGCATCTGAACAGACAGCGCCCACATCTGCTGAAAGGGACTCGGAACCTCCCCTTGTGCCAGGTAATCTACACTCGAGCTAGAAAGCCACCAGTTTTCAACAAAAAATATAGCAGCGATAGCCGACCGGATTTGGACGGACCACTTACTTTCCATACCTATCAATAGGTAACCTGCACAGGTAGCTAATATAACCACACTGGCACTTGGCGCTATTCTAGAAAATGTCTTTTTATAATATCCAAGCACATTGCTCCAGGCGACCCGTTCATGTTTGAGCAGCGTTCGGTATATAAAAAAACCGGAAATAACAAAGAAAGCATCTACCCCGCCCGACACCTTCTGGAACCAGATGTGATAAACGGCCACCAGCAATGCCGCAACAACCCTCAACCCTTGAACTTCTCTTAAATACATCGTTACGCCTTAACAACCGGAAATTTATCGGCGTAAAAGTGAAATATACAAATCACATGAACATCCATGTTTTAGACAACCCAATCGCGCATAAGCGACAAAAACACCGTTTCATCCTCACGCACCAATACTGCGTTTTAATGAGACAGGATAAGAACAAAACCTAGTTTAGGTACATTCATTCAGAGGAAATGGCCGCGCACTCTACCAACTGCTTAAGAATATTTCACTTGATAAATGGGCCAGTTGTGATGCAAGTACGGATGCTGACTATTAGGAGATAGGGTATGAGGGGAAATTAATTTTTAAGGTTGAAAATTGCGCCAGCTAGTCCAGTCTTTTACGAAAACGCAGGATCGCAAAGGTCATCATCAACGCAATAAACACAAGCAAAGCCAATAGATCCGGCCAAAGCTCAAAGATCCCAGCCCCTCGCAACATAACCCCTCTAATCAAACGCAGAAAGTGGGTAAGCGGCAGGATCTCTGCGAGCCATTGTGCGGCTTTGGGCATTCCGTCGAAAGGAAACATGAAACCGGAAAGTAGTATCGAGGGCAGAAATACAAAGAACGTCATCTGCATCGCCTGAAACTGCGACTGCGCACGCGTGGAAATAAGTAGTCCCATTGCCAGGTTGGCCAGGATCAGCAATACCGCGGCGATATATACGTCCAGTAGACTGCCGCGAATAGGTACCTGAAACAGTAAGGTACCCAGTAACAGAATCAGGCTGGTCTGGACCAGGCCTATCAGGCCATAGGGCACAACCTTGCCGATCATCAGCTCGGCGCTGCTCACTGGGGTGGCGATCAGCAATTCCATATTACCCCGTTCGCGCTCCCGCACGATCGCCACCGCCGTAAACATCACCATGGTCATCGTGAGGATGATGCCAATCAGCCCCGGGACGATATTGATCGCAGAAACTCGCTGAGGATTGTAAAAGCTGACAACACTCACTGTCCCCTGAGGTAGAGGAATGGACTTCTGCCGGTCGGGAAGCAGGACATTATTTTCCGGCGGTGGTAACGCGATCGGCATCTGCGCCAGTTGCGCTGCCGCACTCTGCACTACCGTATCGCTGCCATCCACCAAAATCTGTACCGCCTGATCCCCCACTGCCAGGCGGCGTTCGTAATCAAACGGGACCGCGACGCCCACACTGATCTCGCCGCGGCGTATTAACTCCATCAGGTCTTCCGGGGTGCGTGCGTCCGCTACCGGATCGATCACCCCCGTGGCCAACATATCCATCACCATCTGCCGCGAGGCACTGGTACCGGCCTCGTCGGCAATGGCCGCGGGCAGGTGTCGCAGGTTCAGGTTGATGGCGTAGCCGAACAGGATCAGCTGCATGATGGGAATACCGATAATCATCGCCAGCGTCATTCGGTCCCGCCGCATTTGGCGGAACTCCTTGATCAGAACGGCATACAGTCGGCGCAGGTTCATCTTCCAGTCTCTCCACCGTCGCGTGCCGGCTGCTTCTGGGTTACCGCGACAAACACGTCTTCCAGGCTGGGCTCGATGGTACTGACCGTACCCCGGATGCCGGCGGATTTCAGGGCGCAGCGGATATCCTCACTACAGTCTCTCTCCGGTTCTCCCAGTACCCGCAGGCTGTTGCCAATCTGGGCAGCACTGATAACACCCGGCACCGAGACGATCGCGCGCTTCGCGCTGCGTTGTTGGTCCGTTTCCACGAGTAATGTGCGGCCTTCCAGCCCGCCGGTCAGTTCGGCCGGGCTGCCATCGGCGACCAGGCGCCCGCGGTCGAGAATCGCAAGCTTGTGGCAGCGCTCCGCTTCATCCATATAGTGGGTAGAGACCAGGATGGTGGTGCCACCATCAGTCAATTCGAACAGCTTCTCCCAGAAGTCACGGCGCGATTCCGGGTCCACCGCGCTGGTGGGCTCGTCGAGAAACAGTAATTCGGGTTTGTGGATAACCGCACCGGCCAGTGCCAGTCGCTGCTTTTGACCACCGCTCATGGTCCCAGCCAGCTGATCGGCACGGCCGGAAAAATGGTATTCCTCAATCAACTCCTCAATCCGCTCGCGCGCTGCGCGGCGCGACATATTCTGCACGGCCGCCAGGAATTCGAGGTTTTCCCGCACGGAAAGATCGGTAAACAGGGAAAATTGCTGAGTCATATAGCCAATATGCTGGCGCAGCGCTTCTGCCTCGGCGGGGATGGAAAAACCCAATACCTCGATCTCCCCCGCAGTCGGGGTGAGCAGGCCGCAGAGCATACGGATGCTGGTGGACTTACCCGAGCCATTGGGCCCCAGGAAGCCATAAATCTTGCGGTGCGCTACGGTAAGGTCGACATCGTCCACTGCTTTCAGGCTGCCGAATGCCTTGCTCAGCCCCCTGGCGCGGATGGCAATATCTGATGTGCTACCCCGCCCGGTCTCGGTCATTTGGATGTACCCGCCGCGGGAAGATCCTGTTCAGCCTCCTCGCGCCTCTGCTCCTGTAAGCCTGCTGACACGTTCTCGGTATCTTCTATGGACGGTACGGTATCCGCACTACCGGCTTCGAGAGCTGGCAATATCTCCTCTGTCACCTCTGGCTCAGGTACTTCGGCTATTCCGGGAAGAAATTCGGCCCTCAACGGCAACCCGGCCGGAAGGTCTACTGCGTTCTTTTGCAGCTGGATTTCTGCGATATAACTGAGGCGCGCCACATCATCTCCGGTAAGAGCGTAATACGGAGTGAAGCTCGGATCATCCCGCACCATCCGCACCCGCCCCGGGTAACCTTTTTCACTACCCGCAAGAAATACCACTGCACGCTGGTTACGCTTGACACCGGCGCGCATGGGCTGGGGAATATACACCCGAGCATAGGGCGTAGCGCCGGTAAGCAAAACGGCCAGTGATGCCCCAATTGGCGCCTCATCCCCCAGTTTGAAGGGGATACTGTCTACCAGGCCGGCCCGTGGCGCACGCACCACAAGCTTTTCCAGAATTACTCTCAGGGCCTCTGTCTGCGCGATGGCCTGCTGCAGGGCCGCCTGCCCCTGCTCAATCTCCTCAATCCGATAGCCTCGCTGCAATTCCAACAGCTGTTCGCGCGCCGCCCGAACCTGTGCCTGGGCACTTTCGGCAGCAGCACGCGCGCCATCGACATCGGATTTAGAGACAAAGTTTTTCCCGCCAAGATCTTTAAACCGGCGGTAATCCGCCTGGCGATCCACCGCTTCGGCCTCCGCTGCGGCGAGACTCGCCTCAGCGCGTTTTATTTCCTCTACCCGCGGCCCGGCCTGTAATTCCGCCAGCGCTGCACGCTGACGCGCAACCTCAGCCTCTGCAGCCTGCAGCTGCGCGCGGGTTTGCCGCGGATCGAGCGCCAGAACCACCTCGCCAGCTGCCACCCGCTGACCTTCGCGCACCCGCACTTCGATGATTTTTTCCGCAGCGGGCGCCGGCAGGGCAATGCGGTCCCATTCCAGGGTGCCCAACGCCGTAGGCTCGTGCTCTCCACATCCTGCCGTCACCAACAGCGCCAGCCCAATTAATAACCAGCGAGCTTCAAAGAGACAATGCAAAAGTTCACCTTTTTATGCATTCACATTCCGGATTGAACACAGTCCACCCGGTAAACCACGACTCGGGTGCAATGCCCTGTAACAACGAGTGTACCTGAACGCCAGACAGCGGCGGAAGCGACAAATATTACCCAATATTCTAAGAACGGGTTTTTCTGAGTTTTTATGCATTAAAAATTCTTTTTCTAAGTCCAAAAAATCATGAACGTCTGTCACCTGAGTTTGCGGCAGACGTATCAATCACTACTACACTCCATACAAATTTCTCAAGTAATGAGATTTTCCACTTAATCCAGCTGATACACCTACTGGCAGAAGATTTAAAACAGCCTCAGTACCAGCCGCTAAGTATGTCCAAAAATGGAATAACCGGGAAAGCTGCTTTTAACGGCAAGCCCGGGGATAGATACATCTTCTTGAGAGCTACACGGGTCAAACATGGGGTTATCTATGCCGATTCTCTTTCTAAGCGATTCGGGCCTTCACGGGGACTTACTGTTTTCACTGATTTCCGAGTCACTACCGGTAGAGTGGGAAAAAGCAGAGTTCGGAAAACAGAAACACTGTCTCAACGTCTATGAAGCGGTCATAGTCGACTGTCTTTCACTGACATCAAAATCCATCCCGAGCGCGGAATTCATCTATCTGAAGAACCTGATTCATCCCAGGGTTCTACTGATCAACTTCCCAGCGGATATGCCCACAGCCCTCAGCCGTCCGCTGGAAGAAAGGAAATTCACGTTTCTCTGTGACAACAGAAGCAGCCAGCAAGACCTGCTTGGCAAGCTTGGGTCTGCCCTACAGAACACCAGAAACAAGGGTGAAGCAACAGGGAAAGGCCGACTTCTCCTCACCAAGCGTGAACAGGAAATTCTGGCACACCTGACCACAGGCGACGCAAACAGCATTATCGCGTCTCGGCTGCACCTGAGCGAACACACCGTAAAAAATCACATGTACAACATATTCCGGAAGATTGGGGTTAAAAATCGGTTACAAGCGAGCAACTGGGCAAAAATGCATTTACAGGCCGAGCGTATATGAAGTTTGCCCTGGTGGCTCTGCTGCTGGTATTAGCGCCCGGCACGGCTCTGGCAGCAGACGACGACATGACGGCACTGGAAGACAGCGCGGCAGGCCCGTCATCAAATGACAGCGGGCGTATAGAAGATGAAATTAGCGGCTTCAATATCGACCAGACCATAACCCGTACTGGTCATGACTTTGCCCGCTTTATGAGTGAATACCGAAATCTCAATTTTCCAGACAGTAACTACAACCTCACGATAGAGGAACGCCCCTCGGCAAGGTGGGGCAACCTGATCTGGATTACTTACAACAACAAAGTTGTTTTCCGGCGCTTTATCAGCCCCAGTACCAACAACATACGCGCACTGGCTGAAGACGCTTCGAGAATGATTCATGAAATGGTGCTGCAGGAAAAGCTCCGCCAGGCATTTACGGACCACTTCGATTTAGGCAAGGACGAACTCTGATGAAACGAACAATAAGTAACGGATTCCTCTGGATACCCGCTCTGGTATTCAGTCTGGCCGCAGGCAACACCTTTGCCAGCGAGCTGGTTTATGAGCCCACCAACCCCAATTTTGGCGGCAACCCGCTGAATGGTACTTACCTGATCTCCAACGCACAGTCGCAGGACGACAACGAAGATCCGGATCAGCTGGACAGCCTGTACGAACAACCCAGCGCGCTGGATCGCTTTACGGATTCACTGGAAACACGGCTGCTCAACCAGCTTCTGACGGATGTGGGGAACGGCAATAGCGGGGAACTGATCACCGATGACTTCATCGTACAGATTGTGGATAACGATGGCGTTCTGACGGTGTTGATCACTGACCGGGAGACTGGGGATACCAGTGAGGTGATTGTGAGTGGGCTGAACCCCACTAACTAATAGCGAAAACCAGTCCACCAAGATGCATCCGGACTGACCCAGAATACTGAATAATTGCGAATAATACTGGAGACAAGCGTGATGCGTATTACAGGTCACAAGATCGCGGCTGTCGCTTTTTCGGTCGCAACCCTCCTGAGCGGCTGTACAGCGGTAAAAAATACCGGTGATGCCCTATTCGGGCCCGGTAAAAGTGAGGCCCAGCTGACCCCCAGGAACAACACCTATAGAGACCTGGTGAGCCTGCCGCAACCGAAAGGCAAAATCCTTGCTGCGGTGTATAACTTCAGAGACCAGACCGGCCAATACAAGCCCTCGCCCGCAAGCAGCTTTTCCACCGCTGTCACCCAGGGGGCAGCATCCATGTTGATGGATGTATTGAATGAATCGGGCTGGTTTATTCCGCTCGAACGCGAAGGACTGCAAAACCTTCTCACGGAACGCAAAATCATACGCGCCGCCCTGGCAAAACCTGACGTGCCGGAAAACAACGTTATGCTGCCATCTCTGGTTGCCGCCAATGTGCTGCTCGAAGGCGGTATTGTTGCCTATGACACCAATATCCGCACCGGCGGCGCCGGCGCCCGTTACTTCGGCATCGGTGCAGACGAGCAATACCGGGTAGACCAGGTAACCGTGAACCTGCGGGCTATCGATATTCGCTCCGGCCGCGTTTTGCACAGCGTATTAACCTCAAAAACCGTTTATTCGAAGGCTATCGGGGCAGATGTTTTCCGCTATGTGAAATTCAAACGCTTGCTGGAAATTGAGGTAGGCACAACCACCAACGAACCCGCGCAGCTGGCCACACTGTCGGCCATGGAATCAGCGGTGATACACCTGATTACCGAGGGCATCGTAAATAACTCCTGGGCGCTGCAAAACCCGGAAGATATCAATAGCCCCGTAATCCAGTACTACCTGAACGAACCAACCACTTTCATGTGAGCACGGGCACTGCCATCCATGTCACCACATAAAACGAGCAACATAACAGGCTGGCTACTGGCTCTGGTATGCGCGCTTTTTCACTTGACGTCAGTTGCCCAGGAGGCAACTCTGGCCGAGGATATTTCCAGCGTTGACGAACTCGACCGGTTGCACGGCTCGGGGGCTGCAAACCTGGCCATCATTGACCAGCAGGGCAATTTAAACCAGGTGTCTGCCCGCCAGTACGGTGTCGTGAATTTTTTGTCCGCGCTGCAGAATGGACAACAGAATGTTTTGTATGTAATTCAGTCCGGTAACCAGAATTCAGCGACGTCCAAGCAACTGGGTGATGTTAATGTCGCGGCCCTGATACAGGTCGGTTATGAAAACCTGATATTGCTCCAGCAAACCGGCTACGGAAACTCGGTGGATATCGCGCAGTACGGCTATCAAAATACAGCCAAGGTCAGTCAGGTTGGCGCCTATAACGAAGTCAGTATTTACCAGAGCGGTAATGGACTACATACGGCGGTAAAACAGACCGGCGCATCGCTGACCACCATTGTGAAACAGTATGACTAACGCAGTATCGCACCATAAACCGAATTACCGGCCCAAACCGGGAAAGTTCTCTCAGGTTATCACCGCGCTATTGGCAGGCTGCCTGGGGGGCTACGCATTGGGTGAGCCGCCAGCCGTTCACGACCAGGACGATCCAGAGGTGCTGCGGGCACTGCAGGAGGCAAGTGCATTAACCGATGATAAGGCGGTAACACTCAAGCAAACCGGCTTTCGCAATACAGCACAATCGCGCCAGGACCAGGAAGCAGACAGTACCCTTGTGCAGTTCCAGGACGGCAACTTGAATGATGCCAATGCATTGCAGGAGTATGGAACGGCCAATACTATTTCCATTTTTCAGGTCGGCACATTCAATGACGCCACCAGCCGCCAGACGGCTTCCGTCGATAGTCAGGCGACAACCCGCCAGGGAGGCTTTCAGAATCGAGCCGCGGTGGACCAGGAACTCGGTATTGGAAATCACGCGCAGATCCTGCAGCGGGGGATACAGAACCGGAGTGCCGTACAGCAATACAACAGCTTCGAATCTCTCGCCTGGCTGGAGCAATTCGGCAATGACAATAAGGCTGCTACAACGCAAAGTGGCTACGGCAACCTGGTGAGTATTGATCAGGCAGGCGATTACAACCAGTCAACAAGTACTCAAACCGGATATACCCATAAAGTCGACAGCCTGCAGAGCGGCTTTGGCAACCAGAGTTCAATCCTCCAGGCCGATTCTTATAACGCTGCCAGCGCTATTCAAACCGGCAGTTTCAATTCCGTAATGATCGAGCAGGCCGGCACCTATGGTGTCGGTGGTAGCCACCATGCCGTTACCACCCAATCAGGTGGCCTGAATGCTATTGGCATACACCAGCAGGGGAACGCCTCGACTGCCATCGTCAGCCAAAGCGGTTATGGCAATAACGTATCGCTCTCTCAATAGAGTCTGATCTCTCACACACCCCTCTAAACGCACCCTAAGGGCGCCTCCCCCCATCTTTTCCGGCGCAAATAGCTCCCTGAAAACGAGAGCCACCTACAGCTTTCGACGCAAACCCCATCAAATCGGCGCGCACTCCTTCCACCCTTTTCCATTTCCAAAACTGGAACCTCTGCGACCACGCAGACCCGTATGCCAATAGTTCCAGCTTCAGACAGGACGCTGGCGTATACATCCCAAAAACGTTCAAAAAATATACTTTTTTCCTAGGGTTTAGTGACTTATCTCCTATAGCGACACCTCAGTACAACGTCAAAACTCAATACCACCAAGGTTAGTTATTGATCAATGTGCTTGTACTTCACACAAGGAAATCGATAGCACCGCCAGATTTTGGATATACGCGCCATCCGCTCTGCCGAGCTCGTCACTTGGCCAGGCGGTAAGCCGTATAACCAGCAGGAATGGTACTGACATCAGTTCCATCATCGATCAGCAAGGGATGCTGATTTTTTAACGTCTGTAGTAAAGGAGCAACTCATGAAGACGTTTACCCCGATCGCCGCAGCTGTACTGTTCGCGGTAAGTGGCGCCGCATTTGCCGGCGGCAACCAATCTTTGCAGCACCAGGGTGGCTTTGGTAACCACGCCGAGTCCTACCAGACTGGTTTTGGCACTTGGTTTAACAAGATCGAGCAGGGCCAATATGGCGATCTCAACCAAGCGTATGCATCACAGGACTTCGAATTCTGGAGCAGAATTTATCAGGATCAATACGGTACCTATAACGGTGCCTATGATTTTCAGGCCGGTGGCGCCTTCAACATAATTCACACCACCCAGGTCGGGGTGTACAACACCTCAGCCACCACCCAAACCTATGAGGTCGAAAGCCGGGCATCCACTGACCAGTTTGGCCACTACAACCTTTCATTCATTAACCAAACCGGTGGTTACGCCAACAGGGCTACGGTACTGCAGGAAGGCGACGGTAATACGCAAAGTACTTCGCAGTTGCTGAGCAGCCATTCAACCGCTACTACCACCCAATATTTCGACGGAAACCATGCCGAGACGATGCAGTGGGGTGAGTATCTCGATTCGAATATTCTGCAAATCGGGCTGTACAACGTTGCCGATGTTTACCAGAGCGGCCTGCTCAACTCTTCCTCTGTAATTCAGGGGGGCATATTCAATATGGCCAGTGTCAACCAGGACGGTATTTACAATATGCAAAGTACCGTTCAGCTCGGTCTGTGTAACGATGCCAGTACGTCACAATATGGTATCGGGCTGCAAGCCTCCACGCTTCAAATCGGCGCAGGTAATGTGGCCGACACTCACCAGGTCGGTCTGTTTGATGTAGCAACCAAATTCCAGCATGGCCTCCACAATACCGCTTATAGCTCTCAGTAGACCCGACAGCAGAAAAGAAGATGAGCAGCATTACCGCTGCTCATCTTACGTTACAACGTCCTTTGTAGTACGCAGTAGAGGAGCAGCGAATGAAGTCCACAATTGTATTGACGGCTGCACTGTTAGCGGTAAGCGCCACTACGCTTGCAGAAGAGAACAGCTCCACTATCTATCAAAGTGGCATCGACAATACTGCAATGGCAGATCAATCCGATGCATATGCACACGGTAATGTCATCGTTCAGGACCAATCTGACGTACACAACAATGCCATAGCTGTTCAGATATCCGAGTTTCAAAGTCATATTTATCAAACGCAGTCTGGCGCACTGAATGATACGTATACGCTACAAAGCGGTGGCTATCACAATGTAAGTCGCACCGAGCAGTCAGGCTATGCCAATAGTGCGAGCACTTTCCAACTGCAAACGCAGTACAGCGAGGCGGTGATTCGCCAAAGTGGCTCACACAACCACGCCGAAATCTACCAAGTGGCAGGTTCCGGAAATATTGCGGTAATTCAGCAAACGGGATCTGTACACAACGCCCATATCGGCCAGTACGCCAGTATTGATTCTGAGGCCCATATCTATCAAAGCGGCACAGGTAACTACGGCAATATTCTGCAGGGTGGCTCAGGCAATATTGCGAGCATGACCCAAAGTGGCTCTATGAACACGGCCTCAATCGAGCAGGGCGGTGTACATAATGAAGCGGATATCATGCAAAGTGGTTATGGTAACCATGCCTACATCACACAGGTTTCCTGGTACAACCATGCCGTGGTCACCCAGGATGGCATGCATAACCGGGCTGACATTCTCCAGTTTGGCGGTGGTGGGCACACGGCTATCGTCACTCAAGTGGGAAGTATGAACAACGCCTGGGTATCACAGTATGGACTTTCCGAAACGGCCATTATCCATCAAGTAGGCTCGGGAAATACTGCGATCATTTCTCAATAAACTAACAATCACCAAAACGGTGCGGTATCACTCCAACCTTCCGCACCGTTTTTAACTCCCCCTCCCCCATTTAAACCTCCAGATACTTCCAACCGCCGACCTGAATTTCGCCAGCTCAAACCTCCCCAAAAAAATCAGAACAGAAAATTTAGAAAAAGTCGTAAAAAATTAATTTTTATTAACCACACCTGCACCAGACGACTCATTCTTTTCTACGATTAAAATATGGCCGCTAGCGCTATTCTTTATAAGACCAGGCGGAATCGCTTGCCGGATTTAAACATCGTCACTGGTGAGCTGTTTGATCTGCGCTACATGCAGAGAAAACCGGGGGTACCCGGATCTCAGTAATCGGGGTGGAAACCGTGCAAAGTCACATGACTGAGTTTTATCAAGGAGACGATCATGAATCGTGAAAGATTCAAATTTCGACAGATACTTTTCATTTCTTCCACTTCGCTTCTGCCATTTCTATTCAGCCAGGGCGCTTTGGCACAGCAAGAGGAACATGTGAGGGATCTGGCCCTAAAACTTCTTGGTAAACATGTCTTTTATGATACGGAGCTGTCCAACCCGAAGGGGAACCAAGGCTGCGTTTCCTGTCATGAACCTTCCGCCGGTGGCACCAGTGCTTTCTCTGATATTAATGCAACCACGGTTGTAGTTCCTGGTGCAAATGGCGGGGTCGGAACGCGCAGAGCGATTACAAATATGTATGCGAGCTTCGTCCCGCCGTTCAGCCCAGACTGCAAACCCAACACCCTGCTCAGCCCGTATTGCGGTGGGAATTTCTGGGATGGACGGTCCGAAGGGAAGATTCCTGATTTTGCAGCCGATGGTACATTTCCCGCGCCGCACCTGGACGCAGAGGTTTTCTACGATATTGAAAGCCCCCAAATTACCGCCTATAGCAAATACTTCGGCCCAACGTCAGATCAGGCCCTGAACCCGATGCCGAGTATTGTCGAGCAGAATGTCGCCGAAGAAGATGTCTGCAAGCGCGTTGCCGCATCTGAGTATCGAACCCTGTTTAAAGTGGCATTTGGCAAGGAGATCGATTGCCGCTACACAGAAGCCAGCCCCTATAAATATCCGGGATTTACGCACTACAACATATCGTTCCGACGACTGATGCTGGCTGTTGGTGCTTTCCAACACAGCTGGGATATCAATTCATTCACTTCCAAGCGAGACTTTGCGCTCAGATCGGAGCTTGCCTGTGTTGAGCCCGGCCATGCAGAGTTCTACGATATGGAGTTCTGTGAAGAGCTCTCCTACGAGATCATGGAGAGCGGTAACGGAAAATCGGAGGCCGGTAAATTTCCGTTACTATTGCTGACAGACGCAGAAAATTTTGGGCATGATATGTTCTATAACGTGCCACACTTTGCCGGCAACCTCGGCGTAAGTAATCCTGACCGGAGCATTCCGGCGGCGGCTTGCGCCTTCTGCCACAGCAACACGCCCACAACCCCCGTATTTACCCCTCCGTTCTTCAGCCTGGGCGACGACGGCTCTGAGCTGTTACAAACCTATGCAGATCACGCATACCACAACATCGGCGTTCCCTATAATCCACAGATCCCTGTTCCAGAGGGTGAAGATTCTGGGCTTAACCGAACGCATATGCCGGCCGTTCCCAACGGTGGTTTCCGCAGCCCCTCACTGAGGAACCTGACAAAAGGGCTTTCGCCTGAATTAAGTAAGGCGTATATGCACAATGGTTTCTTCAAAAGTATTGAGACCGTGGTAAATTTTTACAACACGGCCAGTACAAAGCCAGTATGCCCCACGCCGCTTCTTCCCGAGCTATTAACGGAAGAATACGCATTGGCGAATAACTGCTGGCCGGTGCCAGAATTCACGAATAACCTCACTAGAGGAACCCTGATAGGCGATCTAAACTTGAACGCGGAGGACGAAGCAGCGCTGGTCTCCTACCTAAAAACACTGGACGATCACTACTCCTCAGAGCCCCCGTTCATCTTCGAGCGAAGAGCATTCTTACCGGCTCTGGTTTCCATCGGCGGCAATTACAGACCGAGACCGGCCTCACCGGCGGCAACACTATTCTCTTACGAAGGTGAGTGGCTTATTCGCGAGTGTAACAAGATGTACCTTGGCGACGGGGTTACACCGATCAGCGTATCCGCAGGCAGTGGTTGCAGCATGACAAGTATCCTGCAGGTACTTCAGGGAATCTGGTGATACAAAGCCTGGAATTCAGGTTTTGAATTGACTATTAAAATACTTTCACAGCCCCGCCTTTGCGGGGCTTTTTCATTTCAAAGTCCAATACGCAAATCAACATCTGGTCCGATCCATTAATGGCAAAACATATCGAATTTAAATTAGCCCCACACATCGTTTCAGCTCAAAAATCAGTACTTTACTCCTAGATCTTCACTACTTCCCTCCTATGGAAGAGCGCCAAAAAAGCAGCGAGACTCTATATACGACGGAACATTATTCACGACCCAATGCAGTTACAGGGAAGTTTTCACATGATCCGAGCTATTACGCGAAAAAAACTCAACGTTATCGCGCAACCCTCACTCTCTCCCTATCCTGAACACATTCATCACAATTGCATTTTCACTACCCGTGAACTAAGCCGTGCACCCCATATGGTACTGGTCTAGTGCCATCCAATATCGGCGTGACTTTGCTGATATTCCTTCGACGTCCGAAACCCAATGCAGTAATGGAGACACTCATGAAGACGTTAACCCCGATCGCAGCAGCCCTTCTACTCAGCGCCAGTGGCGCCGCGTTTGCCGGCGGTAACTATGCGGAACAAACCCAGAGCGGCGTAGGCAACAGTGCCACCGCAACCCAGGCTGGATTCTTTACCATCAACAACGGAATCCTTCAGAATCAATCCGGCTTCTTCAACAATGCACACGCGACTCAGTCTGCAGAATATGGCAGCCTGATCAACCAGCAGCAAAGTGACGCATTTAACTACTCATCCGTGCAGCAAAGCTTCGGTGCGGGCAATATGGCCATCACTGGCCAAAGTGGCTGGTTCAACAAAGCCCACATTTCACAGACGGCCCAACTCGGTAGTACCGCACTGGTTCAGCAATCCGGCCTCGGTAACAACGGATCAATCTATCAGGTACTCGGCGTGGGCAATGATGCAATGCTCACTCAGTCGGGCGCATTCAACCACGGCAGTATTTCACAGGTGCTGAGCATTGGGTCGAGTGCTACCGGCACCCAGGATGGCCTGGCCAACAGTATGCATGCCACCCAGGCCGGATATAGCAACGTCCTGACTATGCTGCAGGCCAATGGCGGCTTTAACAGCATGGATGTGGAGCAGGTGGGCATTGTGAACATCGCTGCTGTTTCACAGTTCGGCTGGGCGAACAAGGCGCATGTCGGCCAGTATGGGCTGCTTAACAACGTTATGGTGTCCCAGAACGGGCTGCTCAACTACACCAATGTGCACCAGCTTGGCATTGGGCACGATGCATTCGTTGGCCAGAACGGCGCCTTTAACAAGGCCCTGGTTTCACAAACCGGTCTTCTCGAGACTTCAGTGCAGTCACAGGTTGGTATCGGCCACACAGCGGTTGTGGTGCAATAAGTACCCGGCTGAAAAAAAAAGGGCGGCCATCTGGCCGCCCTTTTTTAATTGCTGCCGAACACCGGCTCAGAGATGCTCTACCGCATCAATCTCGTACTCCACCGAACCGGATGGGGTATTCACTACCACGATGTCTCCAACCTCTTTACCGATCAATGCACGGGCAATCGGTGAATTCACAGAAATCTTGTGGTTTTTCACATCCGCTTCGTCATCGCCGACGATCTTGTAAGTCACTTCCGCATCGTTTTCCATATGGATAATCGTCACGGTGGTACCGAAAATCACTTTGTCGGTCGGCTCAATCGCTTTGACGTCGATAACCTGTGCCATGGAAAGCTTGGCTTCGATATCCTGGATGCGACCTTCGATAAAACCCTGTTTTTCCCGAGCAGCGTGATATTCGGCGTTTTCTTTCAGGTCGCCGTGTTCACGGGCTTCGGCAATCGCCTGCACTACAGCCGGGCGCTGTACTTTTTTCAGGTCTTCCAGTTCTGCGCGCAGGGTCTCTGCGCCTTCAACGGTCATTGGTACGCGGTTCAAGGGAACCTCCAGAATCTCAGTGTTTTTTATCAGTGTTTCTTCAACGAAAAAGCTCTGCCATCAGGCAGAGCTTTATGAATAAGCCACCCCGGGAGGTGGCCGGCAACAAGTTCTCTATCAGCCCTGCAGGCGCACGACGCGCTGGTGCAGATCCTGCAGTCGACGAACCTTCAGTGGTTCTGCATTTTCCATCGCCATAGCCATAGCGCGAGCTGCGGCCAGGGTGGTGGTGTAGCAGACCTGATGATTTTCGGCGCTGCGACGAATATCGGCAGAGTCACGAATCGCCTGACGGCCTTCGGTGGTATTCACCACCAGTGCAATCTCGTCGTTCTTGATCATATCGACGATATGCGGCCGGCCTTCGCTCATCTTGTTCACCGTTGTAACGGTAATGTCGGCATCTTTCAAGACCTTGGCGGTACCGCGGGTTGCCACAAGCTCGAAACCAAGCTTGGAGAGCTCGCGTGCTACGTCCACCACACCGGGCTTGTCCACATCACGCACGGAAATGAACACTTTCCCGGATTCCGGCAGTGCATCGCCGGCGCCCAGCAGGCTCTTGTCAAAAGCTTCAGCGAAGGTTTCGCCCACACCCATGACCTCACCGGTGGATTTCATTTCCGGGCCGAGGATCGGGTCGACTTTCGGGAACTTGTTGAACGGGAATACCGATTCCTTAACGGAGTAGTAGTCCGGCACAATTTCCGCGGTAAAACCCTGATCCGCCAGGCTCACACCGGCCTGGCAACGCGCAGCGATTTTCGCCAGCGAGGTGCCTATGCATTTGGAGACAAACGGTACAGTACGGGAAGCGCGCGGGTTCACCTCGATCACGTAGATCTCGCCGTCCTGGTAGGCCAGCTGGGTGTTCATCAGGCCCACGACGCCCAGTTCACGCGCCATGGCTTTCACCTGTTCGCGCATTTTGTCCTGTACGTCTGCAGGCAGGCTGTACGGCGGCAGGGAGCACGCGGAGTCACCGGAGTGTACGCCGCACTGCTCGATGTGCTGCATGATCGCACCGATCACCACATCCTTACCGTCGGAAACTGCGTCGATGTCCACTTCGATGGCGGAGTGCAGGAAGTGATCCAGCAGTACCGGTGCCTCGTCAGAGACTTCCACCGCTTCTTTCATGTAGGTCTTGAGTTCGTCTTCTTTGTAAACGATCTCCATCGCGCGGCCACCCAGTACGTAGGAAGGACGTACAACCAGCGGGTAACCCACTTCTTTGGCACGCTGAATGGCTTCAAACTCGGAACGCACGATGGCGTTCTGAGGCTGCCTGAGGCCAAGGCGCATAATCATCTGCTGGAAGCGCTCGCGGTCTTCCGCACGGTCGATCTGTTCCGGGGTGGTACCGATGATCGGCACACCTTCGGCCGCCAGGAAACGCGCCAGATTCAGCGGAGTCTGGCCACCGAACTGTACGATGACGCCTTCCGGTTTTTCCTTGCGTACGATTTCCAGCACATCTTCCAGAGTTACGGGCTCGAAGTAGAGGCGGTCGGAAGTGTCGTAGTCGGTGGAAACGGTCTCCGGGTTACAGTTGACCATGATGGTCTCGTAACCGTCTTCGCGCATCGCCAGTGCCGCGTGTACGCAGCAGTAGTCAAACTCGATACCCTGGCCAATGCGGTTCGGGCCACCACCCAGAACCATGATTTTCTTCTTGTCAGAAGGCTCGGACTCACACTCTTCATCGTACGTGGAGTACATGTAAGCGGTGCTCGTGGCGAACTCGGCCGCACAGGTATCCACACGCTTGTATGAAGGGAATACGCCCATCTTGTGGCGGAATTCGCGCACAGTCTTCTGGCTCACGCCGAGCAGGTCTGCCAGGCGCTTGTCGGAGAAGCCCTTGCGCTTGAGGAAGCGCATGGTCTTGGCGTCGAGCGCGGAAGTCGGCATGTACTTCAGCGGCTCTTCGATATCCATCAGTTCCTTGATCTGCACCAGGAACCAGGGGTCGATGCCGGAGAGTTCATACACTTCGTCAACGCTCATGCCCATGCGGAAGGCATCGCCCACGTACCAGATACGCTCGGCGCCGGCCACAGACAGCTCGCGGCGCAGGCGCTCTACAGAGCCCACTTCCGCTGCATCCAGTTTCGGCTCGAAACCGAAGGAGCCCACTTCCAGGCCGCGCAGGGCTTTCTGCAGGGATTCCTGGAAGTTACGTCCAATCGCCATAACCTCACCCACAGACTTCATCTGGGTGGTCAGGCGCGCATCGGCTTCACCGAACTTCTCGAAGGTGAAGCGCGGAATCTTGGTAACAACGTAGTCGATGGACGGCTCGAAGGACGCCGGGGTTGCACCGCCAGTGATGTCGTTCTGCAGCTCATCCAGGGTGTAACCCACTGCCAGCTTGGCCGCGACCTTGGCGATCGGGAAGCCGGTAGCCTTGGAGGCCAGTGCAGAAGAGCGGGATACCCGCGGGTTCATTTCGATCACGACCATGCGGCCGGTCTTCGGATCCATACCGAACTGCACGTTGGAACCACCGGTTTCCACGCCGATCTCACGCAATACCGCGATGGATGCATTACGCATCAGCTGGTATTCCTTGTCGGTCAGGGTCTGTGCCGGCGCCACGGTAATGGAGTCACCGGTGTGCACGCCCATCGGGTCGAAGTTCTCGATGGCACAGACGATGATGCAGTTGTCGTTCTTATCGCGAACCACCTCCATCTCGTACTCTTTCCAGCCGAGCAGGGATTCGTCGATCAGCAGTTCGTTAGTGGGGGACAGGTCGAGGCCGCGTTTGCAGATTTCCTCGAACTCCGGCCAGTTGTAGGCCACACCACCACCGGAGCCACCCATGGTGAAAGACGGGCGGATAATCACCGGGAAACCGAACTCTTCCGGTACCTTCTTCGCCTCTTCCATGGAGTGCACGATCTTCGCGCGCGGAGTCTCCAGGCCGATGGCTTTCATCGCCTTGTCGAACAGGTCGCGGTCTTCCGCTTTCTCGATCGCGTTCTTGTCCGCGCCGATCAGCTCACAGCCAAATTCTTTCAGTACGCCATGCTTGTCCAGCGCCAGGGCGCAGTTCAGCGCCGTCTGACCGCCCATGGTGGGCAGGATCGCATCGGGGCGTTCTTTTTCAATGATCTTGGCTACGGTCTTCCATTCCACCGGCTCAATGTAGGTCGCATCGGCCATGGATGGATCTGTCATGATGGTGGCGGGGTTGGAGTTCACCAGGATTACCCGGTACCCCTCTTCGCGCAGTGCCTTACAGGCCTGGGCACCGGAGTAGTCGAATTCACAGGCCTGGCCGATAACGATGGGGCCGGCACCGATGATCAGAATACTTTTAATGTCTGTGCGTTTTGGCATCTTTCTTCCGTTTCACGCCGGAGTTAACCGGCGGATAAAATTCTGGTCTTTACCGTAGGAGCCTGCTTGCAGGCGAATGATTCGGTTCGCCTGCAAGCAGGCTCCTACGCGGGAGAGAGCTTCGCTTAGCGACGCGCTTCCATCATTTCGATGAATTGATCGAACAGCGGCGCCACATCGTGCGGGCCAGGGCTCGCTTCCGGGTGTCCCTGGAAGCTGAACGCTGGTTTGTCCTTCAGGCGAATGCCTTGCAGGGTGCCGTCAAACAGCGACTTGTGGGTAACTTCCACATTCTCCGGCAGGGACGCTTCATCCACTGCGAAACCGTGGTTCTGCGCGGTGATCATCACCTTGCTGCTACCGAGGTCCTGCACTGGGTGGTTGCCACCGTGGTGGCCGAATTTCATCTTCGCAGTCTTGGCGCCTACCGCCAGGCCCAGAAGCTGGTGGCCCAGGCAGATACCGTATACCGGCAAACCGGTACCGAGGATTTCCTTGATCGCCGCAATCGCGTAGTCGCAGGGCTCGGGGTCGCCGGGGCCGTTGGACAGGAATACGCCATCCGGATTCATTGCCAGCACTTCAGAAGCCGGAGTTTCCGCCGGTACTACAGTGATGCTGCAGCCACGATCCACCAGCATGCGCAGGATATTGCGCTTCACGCCGAAATCGTAGGCCACGACTTTGTGAGGCTGTGCCGCCGGCGCGGGCTTGTGCCCCTGGCCCAGCTCCCAGGTGCCTTCATTGAAGTCGTACTTCTCTTTGGTGGAAACGACCTTGGCCAGATCCATGCCCTTGAGGCCGGCAAATTCGCGGGCCTTGGCCAGTGCGGCTTCCTTGTCGATGTTCTCACCGGCAACAATGCAGCCGCTCTGGGCGCCTTTATCGCGCAGGATGCGGGTCAGGCGGCGGGTATCGATGTCGGCAATGCCGACGATATTGCGTGCCTTGAGGTAGTCTTCCAGCGACTGCTCGCTACGGAAGCTGCTGGCCAGCAGCGGCAGGTCGCGGATAACCAGACCGGCAGCCCAGATGTCAGAGCACTCTTCGTCTTCACTGTTGGTGCCAGTGTTGCCGATATGTGGATAAGTCAGGGTAACGATCTGGCGGGCATATGACGGGTCAGTCAGGATTTCCTGATACCCGGTCATGGAGGTGTTGAAAACCACCTCGCCAACGGTTGAACCTTCAGCACCAATGGCTCGGCCGTGAAATTCACTGCCATCGGCGAGCACCAGCAAAGCCGGGGTAGTGCTGGGCATCAGGGATTCCGGCGTGGGAACAGCGTTGTTCAATTCAATCTCCAGTCGTCAGAACGGCTCTCGGGCGGGGTGAGTGCACAGCCTGGGCTGCGGTTGCACCTGTAACTTTTTACCGGGTGCCTCTTATAAAAAAGCGAGATGAAACTTCTGCTTCATCTCGCTTCTTATAAAATTCTTCACGCGCGGTTCTCAAAGCTAACAAGCAAAGGCTTCCTGGGTTAACCAATCTCGGATCGGCCTAGGGGCTCTCACTGTTTGGCCGGCAATTGCCGCCGGCACTAAAAACGGGGCGGGAAAGCCACGGGCCCTGCATCTATGGCCATTGCGTTAACCTCAAATTAGTTACGCAAAATTGGCGCGGGCGACTACGGTGGGACCTTTCCAAGCCGGGCGCAGATTCTACGGGAAAACGGCCGCGACCGCCAGTATAAATATGCGTCAACTACGCAATCAGGGGCGACCCTCCAGACTCACCTGACGGCTGAGTCGAAACAGGCTGTTACCGACCTTCAGTTCTGCCCGATCCAGGCGGGTCTTGTTAAGCTGAAGCGCCATGCTGGCACCGCTGCCGGCAAACTCGATCATCCCCCCAAGCACGGCAAAGCGGGATTCATCACTGATCGTGAGCACCGGGAAAAATTCCAGTGCGGTGACCACTTCAGCCAGGTGCACATGGTCCATACCGCCCATGACGACGATCTGGCAGCTACGGGCGCGCATTATTTCACCCTTGCTAATTTTCTCGACGGCCACCATCCGCCCCTGGATACGTCGGTGCTGCATACGCTCGATCAGTAGCGCGGCCACTTCAACTTCGCCCATCAGGCAAATTCGAAACGGTGCGCCAGTGCCATTGAACACCTCAATGGGCCATTGCACGTGATGCGCAAAGTGGACGATGTAGTCCACCATCACCTGGCGGCCGGTGTCGGTATCGGAAACCTGCCCGGCAAGCGCTTTTGCGGGCAAGATGAGGAAACACAGGAATAACAGGGAAGCACCCATGAGGCACCCGATTTGTCCGGATGCGGCCTGGCGCGGATTGGGATTTGGGAATCTGAATATAGACATGTCTGGCGGTTACCAACTGCTGGGCCCCGCGCCGATAACGCTTTCCGTTACCGGGACGAGGCCCAACAAGATTAGTACCGCTACCGCCGAGCCACCAATGGCTTAACGGCAGGTGTGCGCCAAATTAAAAGCATCGCCCCTTGCGGATTCAACGCCACCTCGATCGCTCTGTGGCGGTGTCGCTACCGGGTGCGGTCTTGCGAGACACGAGCTAGGCGCCCCCCCTTAACACATCCATGGGGGCTCTTCCGCGAGGTGGCCCAGCCGCTCCATGTATTCGCGGCGCCTTCGGCCCCTCTCGCGGAAGGTCTCGCAAGACCGCACCCGGTACCAACACCTTCGCCCACAACCACATCAGTCATATGAGCAGTATGGCGACTCGAACAGGCGTTACTCGCTCTGCTCAACACCACCAACAGTAGGATGCCATTTCAGCGCCTTCTCGATCGCCATAATCATGGAGCCGGCCACATCCTTGCGCGTGGCGCTTTCGATCCCTTCGAGGCCCGGAGAGGAGTTCACTTCCAGCAGCAGCGGCCCTTTTTTGGAACGGATGATATCCACTCCCGCCACTTTCAGCCCCAGCACCTTGGCCGCCTTGATCGCCAGCTTGCGCTCTTCCGGCAGAATCTTCACTACCGACGCCGTGCCACCCTGATGGATATTGGCACGGAACTCACCCGGTGCCGCTTCGCGCTGGATTGCGGCAAATACTTTGCCATCCACCACAAACAGGCGCAGATCCTTGCCCTGGGCCTCGCGAATAAACTCCTGCACCAGCAAGTTCACTTTCAGGGATTTGAACGCATTGATCACGGATTCCGCCGCTTTACGCGTTTCCGCCAATACCACCCCACGGCCCTGGGTACCTTCCAGCAGCTTCACGATCAGCGGCGCGCCGCCCACCATTTCAATCAGCTCATTGGTATCCATCGGCGAGTTTGCAAAACCCGAGATCGGAATATTCAGCCCGCCTTCCTGCAGCAGCTGCAGAGAGTAGAGCTTGTCCCGCGACTGGCTGATCGACTGGGAACCGTTCAGTGCATATACCCCCATGCTTTCAAAGTGGCGGGTCAGCGCGCAGCCATAAAACGTCTGGCTGGGGCGAATCCGCGGAATGACCGCATCCAGATTGTTGAGAATGCGCCCGTCGCGGTAATGCACCTCCGGCTCCGCGGCATCCAGTTTCATATAGCACTGGCGAATGTTCAGGAACGTCATACGGTGGCCGCGCTCGGCCCCGGCTTCCATGATGCGCTGATTGCTGTACAGATCCGGGTTGGAAGCCAGTACGCCGATACGCAGGCCGGTACCAGCGATATGGTGCTCATCCCGGTAGTATTCTTCGAGCTGGCTGGGCGGCATTTCCCCAAGACAGAAACTCTCAGACGGATCCACCAGCATACGCCCCATCATCGCCTCACGGCCGAGCAGCATGCGGTAGCCCATGGAGTCGCGATTGGTCAGCGTGAGCTCGATATCCCAGACGCTGCCACCGATACTCAGGCCGGTCTTGATCACGATACGCTTTTCCGAGTCGCCGGATGAACTCCGCACCGTACGGCGATCCAGTACCCGCGCCTCGCAACGCACCCGCGGGCGACGCAGGTTCTGCAGCGGGTGCGCCTCAAAACTTACCCACGGCTCACCATTGCGAGTGAATGTCTGGATGTTATAGGCGTGCAGACAGGATGTCTTAGCGCCTGAGTCCACACGCGCCTTGATCGCAGGAATGCCAAGACCGGGGAATGCGCACCACTCCTCACTGCCAACAATGATTTTTTTGTCCAACCTGAACTCCTGAAGAAAAAATGGCGTTTCTTATTTGAGCGCCAGTACGTCGCGCATATCGTAATGTCCCGCTGCGCGACCATTTAACCAAACCGCCGCGCGTACTGCGCCGCGGGCAAACGCCAGACGACTGCTCGCCTTGTGGGTAATTTCCACTCGCTCGCCGTCGGCAAAAAATGACACCGTGTGCTCACCAACCACATCGCCGCCGCGCACCGTCGCAAAGCCGATCGTTTCACGCGCTCGCGCTCCAGTCTGGCCTTCGCGGCCGTAAACTGCCACCTTGGCAAGGTCCCGTCCCAGTGTATCGGCCACGACTTCGCCCATGCTGAGTGCGGTGCCAGAGGGCGCATCGACCTTATGGCGGTGGTGCGCTTCGACAATTTCAATATCCACGTCGTCGCCCAGTACGCGCGCGGCCGTTTCGAGCAGGTTAAAGCACAGGTTTACGCCGGTCGAAAAATTGGAGGCGAAGCACAGTGGCGTCTTGTCCGCCGCACTCAACATCTCGGTCTTCTCCTCAGGCGTGAAACCGGTAGTACCGATCACAATGGCCTTGCCGTGTTCGGCACAGTAGGCCGCGTTTTCGATCGTCGCCTGGGGTGCGGTGAAATCGATCAGCACATCAAAGTCGGATTGCTCAAGGCTATCGACAATCGCGATGCCATTGCGGCCAAGGCCGGCCACTTCGCCGGCATCCGCTCCGACCAGGCTCGATCCCGGACGCACGATCGCCGCCGACAACTCGGCCTTCCCAGTCTCCTGGGCCTGCTTCAGGGCCTCCGCCAGAGCCCGCCCCATACGCCCGCCAAAACCGGTTACTGCCACTTTTACTGTCATCGCACTTCCTCCTGATTCCGGCGACTGAATACGGTTGATCACCGCACGGGAGCCCTGGCGGCCACTTGGCGGCGAAAGGCGCGGATTCTACATCGTATCCGTTACAGGAGAATACTCGGTCCTTGCGGATTTACCGGAATTGTCCCGCAGTGCGAATGACTGGCCGGTGCTTCTTGCGCCAGCGGATCCGTCGTCTAGGCTTTCAGTATCAAGTTGATTGGAGCGCCAAGCATGCACGCCGAAGCCCGCGAACCATTCTGGTCCTCTTTCTCTGCCGCGCTGTGCGCCCTCCTCCTGTTTAGCATCGTTTCCACTGGAAATGCGGCCGAAAGTGAGGAATTAAGCGACGACTTCTGGGAAAAATATGCCGACATCAATGACTGGGTCAGCCTGCGACTGAAGCTCACCCCGGAGCAGGAAGACAAGGCCGTGCCGATTCTCGAGAAGAACTTTGAGCGCAAGATCGCCGTACTGAAGGAATACGGCTTTGAGCCCGATAAAAAGCCGGACCTGAGCGAACAGCAGAAGGAAGAGATCGATGCGAAGTTCATCGCGATCCGTGCAGCCACACGGGCGGAGCTGGTCAAAATACTCAATCCGGAACAGCTGGCCGAACTGAAAAAGATCCAGCAGGAGTTCCACGAGGGGTTCCGCAAAAAGCTCCTGGACAAGTGATATAAAAAAACCCGGGAAAATCCCGGGTTTTTTATCGCTTCAATTCACAGCCAACGCTTTCAGAATCAGAGCTTCATATCACCAAAGAAGTTCTTCACCCCTTCAAACCAGCCGGTCTGACGCGGTGAATTTTTCTTTTCACTCAGGGTACCGGCAAACTCTTCCAGCAGCTCTTTCTGCTTGGAAGTCAGGTTAACCGGGGTCTCCACCACGACACGACACAGCAGGTCGCCGGGAGCACCGCCGCGTACCGGGGTTACGCCCTTGCCGCGCAGGCGGAACAGCTTGCCAGTCTGGCTCTCCGCCGGGATCTTGAGTTTGACCTTGCCGTCGAGGGTCGGCACTTCCATCTCGCCACCGAGCGCCGCGGTCACGAAACTGATCGGTACTTCGCAATACAGGTTCTTGCCGTCGCGCTGGAACAGGTCGTGCTCGCGCACCATCACCTGCACGTACAGGTCACCGGCAGGCCCGCCGTCCGGTCCGGCTTCACCTTCGCCGGCGAGACGAATACGGTCACCAGTGTCTACGCCCGGCGGCACCTTGACCGACAGGGTCTTGGTTTCCTCTACGCGGCCACGGCCGTGACAGCTGGTGCAGGGATCACTGATGACAGTGCCGCGCCCACGACAGTTGGGGCAGGCCTGCTGTACAGAGAAGAAGCCCTGCTGCATGCGCACCTGACCGGCGCCACCACAGGTACCACAGGTTTGCGGCTGGGAGCCGGCCTTGGCGCCGGAACCGTGGCAGGTGCCGCAGTTGGCCAGGGTCGGTACCTTGATCTTGACCGTGGTGCCGCGCACCGCGTCTTCCAGATCCAGCTCCAGGTCATAGCGCAGGTCGGAACCGCGCTGTGGTCCACGGCGGCCGCCACCGGCACCGCCACCAAAGATATCGCCAAACACATCACCGAAGATATCGGAGAAGCCGCCGAAGCCACCGGCACCACCGTGCCCAGCCTGCCCGTCGACACCCGCATGGCCAAACTGGTCGTATGCTGCGCGTTTCTGTGCGTCAGAAAGGACTTCGTAGGCCTCGTTGGCTTCCTTGAATTTGTTCTCCGCCTCTTTGTCGTCTGGGTTGCGGTCCGGGTGGAACTTCATGGCTACCCGACGGTAGGCTTTTTTCAGTTCTTTTTCGTCCGCGCCCTTGGCTACACCGAGGACTTCGTAGTAATCGCGTTTGGACATAACTCTGTGTGTTCTATTTAAACTGCATAAGGCGCGAGAGCCGTATCAAACCCCCGCGCCTTTTTATATCACCCTGTAGGAGCCTGCTTGCAGGCGAATGAAGCGCCTGTGGCGGTTCGCCTGCAAGCAGGCTCCTACGGGGTTAGATTGCAAGCAAGCGCTTACTTGTCTTCTTTCTTGTCTTCTTTGACTTCTTCGAACTCAGCGTCCACTGCGTCGTCACCACCGGACTGGGCCTGTTCGGCCTGTTCCGCTGCCGCTTCACCGGCCTGGGCCTGCTCCGCGTACATCTTCTGAGCTACCGGGCCAGAGGCTTCGGTCAGCTTGGTGGTGGCGGCTTCCATGGCGGCCTTGTCGTTGCCTTTCACGGCTTCTTCCGCTTCCGCCAGGGCTGCGTCGATCGCGGACTTTTCTTCCGCAGTCGCCTTGTCACCGGCTTCTTCCAGAGTCTTCTTGGTGGCAGAGATCAGGCCGTCGAGGGTGTTGCGGGTGGTTACCAGCTCCTCGAACTGCTTGTCCGCTTCGGCGTTGGCCTCGGCGTCCTGAACCATTTTTTCGATCTCGTCATCGGACAGACCGGAAGAGGCCTTGATCACGATGGACTGCTCTTTACCAGTCGCCTTGTCTTTGGCGTGCACGTGCAGGATACCGTTGGCATCGATATCGAAGGTCACTTCGATCTGCGGCATGCCGCGCGGCGCCGGCGGGATGTCGGCCAGGTCGAAACGACCCAGGGACTTGTTCTGTGCCGCCTGCTTGCGCTCACCCTGTACCACGTGAATGGTCACAGCGGTCTGGTTGTCGTCCGCGGTGGAGAACACCTGGGACTTTTTGGTCGGGATGGTGGTGTTCTTGTCGATCAGCGGAGTCGCAACGCCACCCATGGTTTCGATACCCAGGGTCAGCGGAGTTACGTCCAGCAGCAGTACGTCTTTCACGTCACCGCCCAGAACCGCACCCTGAATCGCTGCACCAACGGCGACCGCTTCGTCCGGGTTCACGTCTTTACGCGGCTCTTTGCCGAAGAACTCGGTTACTTTCTGCTGTACCAGCGGCATACGGGTCTGGCCGCCCACCAGAATCACTTCGTCGATACCGGAAGCAGACAGGTCTGCGTCCTGCAGGGCAATTTTTACCGGCTCCAGGGAGCGGGTTACCAGGTCTTCCACCAGGCTTTCGAGCTTGGCGCGAGTCAGTTTTACAACCAGGTGCTTCGGACCAGTGGCGTCTGCGGTGATGTACGGCAGGTTCACTTCGGTCTGCTGGCTGGAGGACAGCTCGATCTTGGCTTTCTCGCCCGCTTCTTTCAGGCGCTGCATGGCCAGGGGATCGCCTTTCAGGTCGATGCCCTGCTCTTTCTTGAACTGCTCGGCCAGGTAGTCGATCAGGCGCAGGTCGAAGTCTTCACCACCGAGGAAGGTGTCACCGTTGGTGGACAGTACTTCAAACTGCTTCTCGCCATCGACGTCGGCGATTTCAATGATGGAGATATCGAAGGTACCACCACCCAGGTCGTATACCGCGATGGTGCGGTCACCACCAGCCTTGTCCATGCCGTAAGCCAGCGCAGCCGCGGTCGGCTCGTTGATGATGCGCTTTACGTCCAGACCGGCGATGCGGCCGGCGTCTTTGGTGGCCTGGCGCTGGGAGTCGTTGAAGTAGGCCGGTACGGTGATGACTGCGGCGTCCACTTTCTCACCGAGGAAGTCTTCCGCGGTTTTCTTCATCTTTTTCAGCACTTCGGCAGAGATCTGCGGCGGTGCTTTCTTGTCGCCCTTCGCTTCTACCCAGGCGTCGCCGTTGTCGGCTTCAACGATGGAGTAAGGCACCATTTTGATGTCTTTCTGCACAACGTCGTCTTTGAACTTGCGGCCGATCAGGCGCTTTACCGCAAACAGGGTGTTGGTCGGGTTGGTCACCGCCTGACGCTTGGCGGACTGGCCTACCAGTACTTCGCTGTCGTCAGTGAATGCAACGATGGAAGGCGTAGTACGATCGCCTTCAGCGTTCTCGATTACACGTGCCTTGTCGCCGTCCAGTACCGCCACACAGCTGTTGGTGGTACCCAGGTCGATGCCGATGATTTTTCCCATTGGTTCTATTCCTCACTTTACCGCGCGCCGGAATCTGTCCTGGCTGCGCACGTTTGTATTCGGTTGCTGCTTATATTGGTGCCGCCGTTTGGTTTTCAAGGGCAGTACCTACAAATCTCGTTTCTATAGCGGCACAGGGAAGTGCCGCTCGCAAAACAACGCTTGTCGTTGATTTGCGGGAGCCCGGTGCGGACATGTGCCGCAGCGGGTGTCTTTGCTGCAATTCATGGATGAATTGCAGCAAACTGAATCATGGCGCCTTGCTGACGACGACCATCGCCGGACGTACCAGGCGGCCGTTCAGGCGATAACCTTTCTGGAACACCTCCAGCACGGTATTCGGCTCGACGTCGCCGTTGGGTACCTGAGCCATGGCCTGGTGCAGTTCGGGGTCGAAGGGCTCGCCTGCCGGGTCGATCACTTCCACGCCGGACTTGGTCAGGGTGTCGATAAAAGACTTCTGGGTCAGCTCGATACCTTCCACAACCGCTTTGTGCGCTTCGTGTTCGCTGTCGATGGTGGCAATGGCTCGCTCAAGGTTGTCCACTACCGGCAGCAGATCCTTGATCAGTTTCTCAACGCCAAATTTGTGGGCCTTTTCCACATCCTGCTGGGCGCGGCGACGTGCGTTCTGCACATCTGCCTGGGCGCGCAGCACCATGTCTTTGTGCTCAGCCAGCTGCTGGTGCAGGGACGCGATCTCCGCTTCCTGCGCACTCTCGCCCGCCAATTCCTCATGCAGAGCTTCTTCCGCGGCGTGCTGCTCTTCAGCACTCGGGCTCTCTACTTCTGCGGCCTGCTCGCCGGTCTCGATCTGCTCTTCTTCGCTGCGCTCTTTGGCCACTGCTGTCTCCGTCTGTGTCCGTGGGCTACTGCCAATAAAGTCGAATTAGTTGATCCAGAGCCCGCAGGGCGCTGGATCTGGTGATGCTCAGCTATATGGGGGCGGCCCTGCGCACTTCAAGTAACAACCGCCATTACCGCTTCACATGTGCTCCTGAAGGCAGGGTAATGTGCCCCTGCCAGCTCCGCGATTCGCCAACCGGGGCACATTCAGCCCCGCAGTTATTGAAAGCCCGGCGCCAAATACTGTATAAACAACCACTACTCGAATGGCCATAGAAGCTATTTTCTTATGTTGCTGCATCTGTCTATCAGCCAGTTCACCCTGGTCGACCAGCTGGAGCTGGAATTCGGTCCTGGCACCAGCACCCTTACCGGGGAGACCGGCGCCGGTAAATCCATCACCCTGGATGCGCTCGGACTCGCCCTCGGCGACCGTGGCAATGCGGAGCTCGTGCGCGCCGGTGCCACTCGCGCGGACATTCACGCTACCTTCGATGTCAGCGCTCACCAGGAAGCGCGCGACTGGCTCGAAGAGCAGGAGATGGACGCCGGCCGCGAAGTAATCCTGCGCCGCACCATCAGTGCCGACGGGCGCTCACGGGCCTATATCAACGGCCAGCCGGTAACCCTGCTGCAGCTGCGTACCCTGGGCGAACAACTGATCGATATCCACAGCCAGCACGAGCACCAGTCGCTGCTGAAGAAGGAAACCCATCGTCGCCTGCTGGACGAGTATGCCCACGCCGAGGCGCTGGGCGCCGAAGTGCGTATTCACTTCAAGACCTGGCAGGACCAGTACCGCCGCTACCGCAAGCTGGCAGACAGTGCCGAAGAAACCCAGGCCCGCCGCCACCTGCTGGAGTACCAGCTGGAAGAGCTGGACCAGTTGGCACTGAGACCCGGCGAGCTTGAAGAGCTGGAAAGCGAACAGCGCCAGTTGGCCAACGCCGGCGATATCCTGAGTGGCAGCTACCAACTGGCGGCACTGCTGAATGGCGGTGAGGGCGATATCGCAGAACAGATGCATCGCGCCCTGCAACTGGTCAGTGCCATGCCGGAGCAGAGCCCGGCGCTGGTCGAGGTAGCGCAGATGCTCGACAGCGCGCGCATCCAGATCGACGAAGCCGCGGGAACCCTGTCGCGCCATATTGACCGCTTTGAAATGGACCCGGAACGCCTGGCTGAGGTGGAAGAGCGCCTGTCCGCGATCTATTCCATCGCCCGCAAGCACCGGGTACAACCGGATCAACTGCCCGAGCTGCAGCAGCAGTGGCAACAGGAGGTGGATGAAATCGGCGCGCCTGACGCGCTCGACAAGCTGGCCGCCGAATGTGAACGACTGGAACAGCAGTTCCGCAAAAGCGCCGCCAAACTGACAAAGCAGCGTACTGCGGCCGCCCGGAAACTCGCAGACGCGGTGAACGCCCAGCTGGCGGACCTGGCCATGCCCCATGCCCGCGTAGAGTTGGCACTTACTGCGCTGGAGAAGCCCACGGCTACTGGACTTGAAGAAGTGGAAATACTGATTTCCACCAACCCCGGACAGCCCCCGCGCGCGCTGGGCAAGATTGCCTCCGGTGGCGAACTGTCCCGGGTCAGCCTGGCGATCCAGGTGGTTACCGCGCAAACCTCCCGCACCCCCACTCTCGTGTTCGATGAAGTGGATGTGGGCATCGGCGGCGCCACCGGCGATGTTGTTGGTCGCCTTTTGCGGCAACTGGGGGAGCGCGGCCAGGTCATCTGCGTCACTCACCTCGCCCAGGTCGCGGCCCGTGCCCACCGCCAGTACCTGGTGGAGAAGCACAGCGATGGCGAAGCAGCGTTCGTCGCATTGCGTGAACTCAAGGACGCAGAGCGCAGCACGGAAGTTGCCCGCATGCTGGGCGGCGAACCTACGCCACAGTCTCTGGCCCACGCCGAGGAAATGCTGAGCCGTGCCTGAGCGGTCACAGAAAAACCACCTGTAATACCTGCTACAGACCGAAATTGACCGAAAGCGGCAGTAGATTCACTTTATACTGCCGCGCCTTCGTTCAGGATCCCGGGGCTACACTCCCGGAAAGCAGTTAATTCGGTTACAGCATGCAAATTACCATCTTCAACACCCCCATCCTCACGCCCGCCCTGCGCCTGGTCGCACGACTGCTGCTGAAGCTGCACGGCTGGAAAGTCGTAGCCGACGAGCGCGCACTCAAGCTGAAAAAGTACGTACTTCTGGCAGCGCCGCACACCTCCAACTGGGACGGCTACTTTTTCATACTCGCGGCGCTTAAGCTGAAGGTGAACCCGCAGTGGATGGGCAAAGACAAGCTGTTCAAATTTCCCCTCGGCCATACCATGCGCTGGTTTGGCGGTATCGCGGTGGATCGCAGTAAAGCCAACAACCTGGTGGAAGCCACGGTAAACCAGTACAACGAGCGTGAAGAGCTGGTGATCGCGGTACCGCCAGAGGGCACCCGCGGCCGCGCCGAGCGCTGGAAAACCGGCTTTTACCACATTGCCCGCGGTGCCGCAGTGCCGGTGGTGTGTGGTTTTATCGACTTTTCCAAGAAGGAAGCGGGCCTGGGGCCGGTGATGGAGATGGGTGAGAACCTGGCCAAAGAGCTGGCGCGGTTTGGGGCTTTTTATGCCAGCAAGGTCGGCAAGTACCCGGATGACTACACTGCACCAATTTAAACGATTGCACGTAGCTCGTTATCGCGCACTAATACTGAAAACGAAAAAGGGTGGCCGAGGCCACCCTTTTTTGATCACTGAATAATCAGCTTTCTTTCTTCTTCACATAAAGCACCAGGCTGTGCCCGGTCAGCTCATAGCCGTGTTCTTCGGCGATCTGGTGCTGAAGCTCTTCGATCTTCTCATTGTGGAACTCGATAACCTTGCCGGAATCGGTGCACACCATATGATCGTGGTGGTCGCCACGGTCCAGCTCGAACACCGAGTGGCCACCATCAAAGTTGTGGCGCATCACCAGGCCCGCACTTTCAAACTGGGTCAGCACCCGGTAGACGGTAGCCAGTCCCACATCTTCTCCCGCCTCCAGCAGCATCTTGTACACATCTTCCGCACTCAGGTGCTGCTCGTTGGCGCTTTCCAGCAGCTGCAGGATTTTGACTCGCGGTAGGGTGACTTTGAGGCCTGCTTTACGCAGTTCCTGATTTTCATTCGACATGGGTAATTACTTTCCGGGTGTATGCTCGTATTCATTGGTCCGCGCCTGTCGGCTGGCGGACAGTTCGGGTATTATCCACGCACAGTGAAGGCAGCGGAACCCCACTTTTCAATCAGGCCACCGCGGCTGATTGGTCACAAAACGCTCTGAAAGGGGAAACTTGGCCGGATCTTCGGCACCTTTCGCGGGGGGCGCTGTCCTAGGGAGCGCTGAGCTGACGGTTCCTGCAAGCCCGACGACGGTGTCGGCGGGCAAGTACAGAAGCTACGCTGTTCCGGACAATGTTGGATCGAAATAAAAATTCAAGATGGAGCAATCAATGCCATCAGTTGTAAGAATTCTCGCTATCGCCGGCCTTGTTGGCCTGATCGGCGGCTGTGGCCTGTTAAAATTCCCCGGCGTACACCGTATCGAGGTACAACAGGGCAATATCATTACCCAGGAAATGGTGGATCAACTGAAGCCGGGCATGACCCGTCGCCAGGTACGCTTCGTACTGGGTACTCCCCTGGTTGAAGATACCTTCAACCCAAACCGCTGGGACTACATCAATCGCGTGCGCAGCCCCAAGGGTGAAGAGACCCAGAAGCGCTTTACCGTGTACTTCAACGGTGAACTGCTGATTGCCACCAGCGGTGACTGGCAACCCGCCGGCTGGCCGCGCTAAGGCGTAAACTATTCGGCCCCGCTCTCCCGGGCCTGCCGCTTCGCTTTTTCTGCCCGCTGCTTGCGCGCCTCTTTGGGGTCTGCGATCAGCGGGCGGTATACCTCCACCCTGTCTCCCGGCTGCAAAACATACTCCGACGCCACAGCCAGCCCCTTGGTCCCCAGCGCCTGCCCGAAAATGCCAAGCTTGACCGTTTGCGGATCGACCTCCGGATACTCCTTGGGGATACCCGACAGCGCCAGCGCCTGCAGCGCGGTAGTACCCGGCTCCACCAGCATACTGATCAGGCGCTGTTCGTGTGGCAATGCATACACCACTTCCACGGCAATGGTTTTCTGGTTGGTCATGAAGCAACTCCATAAATCTGCTTGGCCCGCTCGCACATGGCGTCCACCATCTGGTTGGCAATGCCACTGAACAGTTTGCCCGCGGCGGCACCAATGAGACGGTTCCTGGCACTGAAACTCAGGGCAAACGCCACTTTGCAGGCGTTATCTGCCAATGGCGTAAACGTCCAGGCGCCATTGAACTCGCTAAACGGGCCGTCTACCAGGGTCAGGTCCATGCGCGCCGGGCGCTGCAAGCTATTGCGGGTGATAAAGCTCTGGCTTATCCCTGCGCGCGCCAGATCCAGCCGCGCTTCCAGTGTGTGTTCATCCTGCTGAAGGATTTCAGCGCCGCGGCATCCGGGCAGGAACTGGGGGTAGCTCGCCACGTCGTTTACCAGGTCGAACATTTGTTCCGCGCTGAACATCACCAGCGCGCTACGTTCAATTTTTGTCATTGATCAAACCTTGCCCGACTTGAGCGCTTTTATTGCCTATCCTGTGTGGCAAAAGGCCATTTTGGACAGCGACGCTACTCAAGGCGGGTAATTCCTGCAACAATCGGTCTATTACTGACGGAGCGGCCACGCCGCCCGATCAGCGCACTCTGGCGACAAGAATAACAGGCAAGTGAGAAAAATATGTCCGCTCCAAGAGAACATTTTGGTTCCCGTATCGGGTTCATCCTGGCTGCAGCCGGCTCCGCAGTGGGTATCGGCAACCTCGTTTCGTTCCCCGTGGCGGCCACCAAGAGTGGCGGCGGCGCATTCCTCCTCGTGTATGCCCTGTTTGTGTTTCTGATCTGCCTCCCGGTGATGATGGCCGAGCTGGCACTGGGCCGTAAGTCCGACAAAGACCCGGTAGGTGCCTACCGCCAGCTCTCCGGTGGCTCGCGCCTGTGGCGTATCCCCGGCTGGATGGCGCTGTTTACGCCCTTCATGATCGCAGTCTTCTATATGGTGGTAACCGTCTGGGTCCTGGGCTACCTGGTGGAGATCTTTAAGGGCAACCTGACCGGGCTGACCACTGAGGCGCACTTCGGCGCCTTTATTAATTCCAAAGCCGTGTTTGTCTATCTCGTCGCTCTGATGCTCATCATCAACGGCGTGCTCGCCATGGGCGTTAGAGATGGTATCGAACGGGCCGCCAAGACCCTGATGCCAATCCTGTTTGTCATGCTGGTGGTACTGGTGCTGTTCGTACTGACCCGTGAGAATGCAGTACTCGGGCTCAAGTACTACCTGATCCCGGACTTCGCCAAGATCTCTCCGGAAGTGATCAGCAAAGCGATGGCACAGGCGTTCTTCTCCCTGTCCCTCGGTATGGGCATCATGATTACCTACGGCTCTTATATGAAGAAACGGGATTCGATCCCCGGCTCCGCCAAGGCCGTCGCCCTGACCGATACCCTGGTTGCCTTTACTGCGGGCCTGCTGATCCTGCCCAGCATCTTCCACTTCAACCCGCAGATCGACCCGGCAACGCTCAGTGACTCCTCGGCCGGCATGATCTTCCTGTTCCTGCCCAAAATCTTCCTGTCGCTGCAGGACAGCATTGGGTACATTGGCGCCAGCATCGTGGCCGCCACCTTCTTCTTCCTGGTGTTTGTGGCCGCACTGACTTCGCTGGTGTCCATCATCGAAGTTCCCGTGGCGACCCTGCGCGACGAGCGCGGCATGAGCCGCAAAAAGGCGATCTATACCATTGCCGCGATCCAGTTTATTCTGGCCGCCGCCTGCGCCATGTCCTTTGGTATGGCCGCGCCGTTGACGGAGCTCGTCAGTATCGGTGGCGCCAACAAATCCTTCTTCGACTTGGTAGAAATCGTGTTTTACGACACCATACTGCCCCTCAACGGTTTCCTGGTCTGTATCTTCGTGATTTACAAATGGAAGAAGGCCAACTTCGACCGGGAGCTTCAGGAAGGTGACAGCAGCTTCGCCGGCTCGCTGTCGCAAAAATATGTAAACTTCGCCCTCGGAACCTTTATCCCGGCGATCCTGCTGGTGGTATTCATCAACACCGTGCTGTTGAAGTTCTTCAATACCAGCCTGCTGAATCTTATTTAAGTTGTATCTATGGCAAAAAAGAAAAAGGCACCGGCCTCAAACACCATCGCGCTCAACAAGAAAGCGAAACACGATTATTTTATCGAGGAGAAGTTTGAGGCTGGCCTGGAACTGCAGGGCTGGGAAGTCAAATCCTGCCGCGAAGGCAAGGCCCAGCTCACCGACAGCTATGTACTGTTCAAGGACGGTCAGGCCTGGCTGCTGGGTTCCCGCATCCAGCCGTTGGCCAGTGCCTCCACACATTTTGTGACCGAGCCTGACCGCACCCGTCGCCTGCTGTTGAACAAGCGCGAGATCGCCAAGCTGGTGGCCGCGGTCAACCAGAAGGGTTACGCCTGCGTGTGTACCGCGCTCTACTGGAAACAACACCTGATCAAGTGCGAGATCGCGCTGGCCAAGGGTAAAGCCTCACACGACAAGCGCGAGACCGAGAAAGAGCGGGACTGGAACCGCGAGAAACAACGCCTGGTGCGCACTGACCACCGCTGATAGCGGATCAGAACCCCACCGTAGGAGCCTGCTTGCAATTTGCCTGCAAGCAGGCTCCTACAAGGCAAACCAATACAGAAGAATAACGACGAGATTTAGCATGAGTGCTCCGCGAGGACAGTTCAGTTCCAACTTCGGCTTCCTGATGGCCGCCGCCGGCTCTGCCGTCGGCCTCGGTAATATCTGGGGCTTCCCCACCAACGTGGCCGCCAATGGCGGTGCCGCTTTTGTGGTCGTCTACCTGCTGCTGGCCTTTATGCTCGCCTACCCGGTGCTGATGGCCGAGCTCTCCATCGGCCGCTACGCCCGACGCAATATGGTGCAGGCCCTGCGCGGTATCGCCACCGGCCCGGTCAGCCGCGGCGTGGGTACCATTGCCGGCTTTGGCGGTATTCTGGTGGCCTCACTGATTCTCAGTTTCTACGCCATTGTGGCCGGCTGGATGGTTGCCCACCTGGCCGATCCCTTCGCCAACCTGTTCGGCGCCAGCGAGACCGCAGCGTGGCTGACCGGCGACAGCACCGCGCGCAACTTTACCTTCACCGCGATTTTCAGCGGCCTCACCATGCTGATTATTGCCAGTGGTGTGGAGAAAGGGATCGAGCGCTGGTCCACCCTGCTGATGCCGGCGCTGATTATCCTGCTGTTGATGCTGATTGCTTACGTGCTGTTCCAGCCCGGCGCCATGAAGGGCCTCGAGGCCTATCTGATCCCGGACTTCAGCAAGCTGTCACCACAGCTGCTGCTCTCCGCCATGGGCCAGGCCTTCTTCTCCCTGTCTCTCGGTGTCGGCACCATGCTGATCTACGGTTCCTACCTGAGCAAACAGGAAAGCCTGCCGCGCCTCGGCGCCCTGGTAACCCTGATCGACGTGGGTATCGCGTTTACCGCCGGCCTGCTGATCCTGCCCGCCATGTATGTCGCCCAGGAAGCCGGCACCCAGATCTACTCCGAAGCCGGAGAACTGATCGCCGGTCCCGGCCTGATCCTGCAGGTACTGCCCGCCATGTTCGAAACCATGGGCACCTCTGGGCACTTCGTTGCCATCGCGTTTTTCGCGCTGATGGTCATCGCCTCCCTGACCTCGTCCATTTCGATGCTGGAAGTGCCGGTCGCGTTCACCATCGAAAACCTCGGTATGAAGCGCCGCCCGGCCACCCTGATGATGGGCCTGGTCATTTTTGCCATCAGCACGGTGATCATCTTCAATTTCGAAGCCCTGTTTGGCCTGGTGATCTCCATCGCCACCGAATACGGCCAGCCGCTGCTCGGCGTGGTGCTGTGTGTCTTCGCCGGCTGGATCTGGAATCGCGACCAGCTACTTATGGAACTGAAGGAAGGCCACCCGGATATCGAGCAGACCGTGTTCTGGAAGATCTGGCCCTGGTATGTACGCATCGCGTGCCCGCTGCTGATCCTGGCCGCATTCGCCCAGACCGTGCTCTGATTTGTCGCGGCCGCAGTTACCCTGCGGCCGCCTCTCCCCCTCCCCACACCTGCCCCCTTCCGCGTTCATTTCCCGACCTGCTATCCGCCCCCTTGCCCGGTAAACGCGCATTTCTGCCCGCCGCGGATTATCATTGGCGCGATCTTTCCGCTGTACAACAGAACCCATTAGTCCATGCCATCCAAACGCCCCCCGTTCCGCACTGCCACCAGCAGCCGTAAACCCGTGCCACCAAAGCGCGGCGGTAAACCGTCCACGAGCACGCCGACGGTCACCATCGACGCCCTCAGCCACGAAGTGCGCGGTATCGCGCGGCTACAGGGCAAGACCCTGTTTGTGGATAACGCCCTGCCCGGGGAGACCGTCAAGGTCCGCTACCTGGCCAACCGCGCCAAGTTCGACGACGCCGTGGCCACAGAGATCCTGGAAAGCGCGCCGGAACGGCAGGAGCCGCCCTGCCCGCACTTCGAACTCTGTGGCGGCTGCGCCCTGCAACATATGCAGCCAGACGCGCAGATCGCCGCCAAGGAAAAAATCCTGCTGGACCAGCTGCAGCGCTTTGCCAATGCCAGCCCGGAGGAAGTCCTACCGCCGCTGACCGCAGACAGCTTCGGCTACCGCCGCAAGGCCCGCATCGGCGTGCGCTTCGGTCGAGAAAAAGGCCGTCGTGGACAGTTACTGTTTGGCTTCCGGGAAAAGCGTTCCAACGACCTCACCGATATCCAGCAATGCCCGGTGATGCCCGCCGAATTTTCCGCGCAGATACCGCAGCTGCGGCAATTGCTCGAAGACTGTGACCAGGGCCGGCATATCTCCCATATCGAGGTAGCCATAGGCGAAGACACCGTCGCACTGGTGGTACGCCACCTGCAGCCACTGCCGGAGCAGGACCTCGCCCGGCTGATTCAGTTCGTGCGTGAACGCAACTGGCACCTCTACCTGCAGGCAGAAGACACCGCCGAGAAAATCTACCCGGCAGACGGCCCCGCGCGCCTGCAATACCAGCTGCCCGAGTTCGACCTCACCCTGCAGTTCCACCCGCAGGACTTCGTACAGGTGAACTTCGACATCAACCGCCAGATGGTGCACCGCGCGGTCGAACTGCTGGAAGTACAGCCAGAAGATCGCGTACTCGACCTCTTCTGCGGCCTCGGCAACTTCACCCTGCCGCTGGCCAAGCGCGCAAAGGAAGTCATTGGTGTCGAGGGCGCCACCGAGCTGACCGCGCGCGCGCGGGAAAACGCCGAACTCAACCAGATCGAAAACGTACGCTTCCAGGGCGCCGACCTCACCGCAGACTTCTCCAACAGCCCCTGGGCCCGCGGCGGCTTCGACAAAGTGCTGCTGGACCCGCCCCGCACCGGCGCGCTGGAAGTGGTGCGCAACATCGCCCGCTTCAACCCCCAGCGCATCGTCTACGTGTCCTGCAACCCGGCTACCCTGGCGCGGGACACCGCGGAACTTATCCAGCGCGGCTATCGTCTAAGCAAAGCAGGAGTGATGGATATGTTCCCCCACACTACCCATGTGGAATCCATCGCCCTGTTTGAACGCGGGTAACCAAAGGGTCATAAATTTGTACCGCCACCCTATGGTGGCCACAGACCTTGAGGTATACTCCGCGTCACGCAAATGCGTTTCAGTGACCAGCTTGCAGACACTGCTCGCTGCGCCGATTCTGGGGATGACTTGGATTCGACGTTGGTTGCGAAACCATGGGTGCATGCCGTGAGGGTAGCGAATCACGTAAATCCAAAGCTGCATTTTATTAGTTGCCAACGACGACAACTACGGTGCCCAACTGGCTGCGTAAGCAGCCCGTGAAGCACTAACTAAGGGTTCGCCCCTTAGCGGCCTTCAGCAAGGTTCCAGTACCGCGCTGCTGGCTGTCATACAGAACTGGATCGTCCTGAAGCGTGCCTGACGTGGATGGCCTAAAACTTTTTCAGGCTCGCTCTTAACGTCCTGCCCGCTGGGCTGTAAAGAGCTAAATCAATAGGCGGATCTAAGCATGTAGAGCCTCTGGCAGAGTGCTGACGGACGCGGGTTCGACTCCCGCCATCTCCACCAAATTAAAAAGGCCCGTTACCGCAAGGTAACGGGCCTTTTTAATTTGGCGAGCTGTCGCGAGCGGAATGCTACAGCGCCGGGTTCGATCGATGCGCGCATGCGCATCAAGACAGCCGCAGGCTGCCCCGCAGGGGTGAGGAGCGCAGCGACGAATCACTCCCGCCATCACGGGCTGACAGAGCCCAACTACATTCTCTGACGAAGTTACTCGCAAAAGCAGCAGGCACACTAGGAAAAATTGCCCAGCCTTGCCTAACTTTATATCTCTGCCATCACAGTTATCGTTCCAGCGTCAAAAGTTTACTCTGACTCCAATATTCAAACGCTCAACAAGCGGAGAAATTCATCGACGGAGCAATATTCAGCCAATTTTCGATATTATATCTTCATCCAGAAAGTTTAGCGCCGCATCAAGACTACCCTTTTCCTCCACAAGGTAGATGAGTTCAAGAACAGACTCCCTTACAATTCTTACAGCCATATCCATGCCTCCACCGTCTTCAAAATTCTTAAAGACTTTTTTAACGGACCCAGGTGCAGACTGGACATCCTTCTGGATAATCCCTTGATGCACAATGATACTCCGCAGGCTGTATAAACACTTAGCAAAACTAAAAGTAGTTTCTGGCTTTATTTTTTTCGCCAACAATGAAGAACAGCGCACGGCCAACCTATAATTCAACTCATCTTTCACACCGTGTAGCACGGAAGACTCTAAAGAAATGGTTAAGTCGATAACTTTATCCTCAAAGTGCTTTCTCTGATAAGACATGTTATAACGCCTCACCGCAGTCTCTAGAGACGATAAACTGCCTTTCTCCTGAAGAATTTTAATTTTCCTGCACAATCCTTTAGCTGCACTAATCAAACTGTCGGTAATAACCAGCTTGCGCCCACCCCACGGCTCAGAGATTGACTCATCAATGATTCCACCACCTCCACCCATAAAACCGATATACCTGGGTAGATGCATGCACCCAGCGGCACCTACACTCCCATCCGCTAGGAGCCTTAAGGCTGTAATGAATCCACCTGCTGAACTTTTTATTTCAGGCAATTCTTTAGTAAGGTCATTTACTTCACCACATAATGCGATTTTGGCATCACCCAGTGAATGAAGGTCGTGGAAGCGGCTCCAGCGTACAAGAGAATCCCAATATTCAAATGCCATATCGTCGTCGACCTTCTTCAAAGTCAGACGATCATCGATACAAATAGGAAATTCTAAGGATTCAAAGGTGACATTGTGGATAGGTATAATAATGTCTTCAGTTATAACCTCTCCCGCCCAACTTTCCCTGTAATCTAGATAGTTTTTCGTTAATGCTTCCTCCTCAAACTCAACCACACCCGAGGAATCAAGAGCAGCGGCCACCGGAAAGCCTAGCTTTATAATCAGCCAACTTCTGGCCTGTTCAAATGTAGGGTTTTCTATAGCATTCCCATCACCGTCACTCATTTTCAGTGGAGGCATCACTTCTAGATCAAAATGTAGCTTAGCGCACCGCTCTAATTCTTGCGCATATCCGGCAGCCCTCTGTTCATCTATGGCCGTCTGCACAGGAAGATTAAACTTCCTTGCCTTCCGCTCTTCGAAGGAAATTACGCTTTCACCTAATATTATTCGAACCCTATCACGGTCAGATGGCGCGTCATTGGGAGGTTTTTTTTGCATCGCTTCGATTAAAGCCTTCGAATACTCTAAAAAGCTCGCTAGCAACTTATCTTCTATTTCATTACTCAATACACTATCCCCGCGCTACCCTTTTTCTCCATAGCTTTCGTGTACGAGGCCGCGCATCAACATCCCTGCAGCCCTATGCGACTTTCGTTCTTCAGGATCCTCGCTAGATTACTCCCCTCAGGTCGAACACTATATAAATCACAGCCTCATCTAGGGTAGGAGCAACGCCTCACGGCATTAATTAAATTTTGATCGCCCAGCCCCACAATTCATCGAAATTGTTCCGTTCAGACCTACCCTGATAACCCATGCTAATCGCAAGCTCGATATGAGTCACCAGCACCATTCATTGGAACTCAGACTCACGCTAATCTCGCCATTACAGATCGCCTAGTGACTCAGATGAATCTATATACTCCTGTAAGTATCTAATCTAGGAGTCGCCGGCGAAGATACCATGTTACCCCGCTGGGCATTCAGACAGATGCCTCAACAGAAAAGGAACGGTCGTTGTTCACAGAGCCCAAAATCTTCGAACGCAAAACGTGGATTCATTTAGCACGTACTGTTTCCGCTTAATTCAGCTGCCACTAACTCCCAAATTCATCCCGCTGCTCAACCAGAAAATCAATCAAAGCCCGAATCTTCGACGGCATCTGCGCTCTCGAAGGCACATACAAAAAGAACCCCGGAAAAGGCCTGCACCAGCTTTCCAGCACCCGTACCAGCGAACCATCGGCAAGATACTGCTGTACACAAAGATCCAAGTGCTGCACCAGCCCCACACCATGTATGGCAGCACGCAGCATACTTTCGTCATCATTGAACACCCCATTGCCCTTCGGCTCGAAAACCAGTGTGCGCCTGTCAGTATCGGGCGACGTGAAGGACCAGCGGTCGATGACACCACTGGAAGTAAAACGAAAAGCGAGACAGTTGTGCTGCAGCAAGTCATCGGGCGTTTCTGGAGTGCCGTGCTTGGCGAAATACTCCGGGGAGCCGACGATCGCCATCGACATCGGCGGTGTTACCGGCACAGCCACCATATGCTCCGCGAGACTTTCCCCCAGGCGAATACCTGCGTCCATGCCACTGGAAATGATATTGGAAAGGCCATCATCCAGGACCAATTCCAACTTTAACTTGGGGTAGCGCGCCAGGAAGGTTTCCATCTTTGGCTCCAGCAATAACCTGGCTGCCACCCGCGACGTATTGATCCGTATTACCCCGGACGGCTCTGCCTGCGACTCCCCCACCTCAGCGACAGCCCGGTCGACAGACTCGATGGCCGGGGTGAGAACGTCAAACAGTCGCTGCCCTTCTTCGGTAAGCGACATGCTGCGCGTACTGCGATTCAGCAGCCGCACATTCAGCTGCTGCTCCAGCGATTTCAGGTGCTGCGACAGGGCTGCGCGTGATACCTCCCCCTCCTCCGCCGCCTTAGTAATGCTGCTGTGACGCGCTATACGAACAAACCACACTAGAGACGGATACAGCGAGGGATCGATGGCCATATTGTTAACCTGTACTTAACACTGATTTAATTTTTAGCACGTTTTTCCGAATAAGGCCCGCCATTAATATTTCCCCGGTCTGAGCACAGCGGCTCAGAAAATTACTGAGACCGAAGCTACCAACATGAAGGGCACCGTCATGAAAAGCACCAGCATGAAAAGCATCAGCATCAAGAACCTCAATGGCCAGGGCGTCACTATCGCTGCCAACGTGTACTTCCCTGCCGACTTTGATGAAAGCCAGCAGTACGCCGCAGTCGTGGTATCCCACCCGGGCGGTGGTGTTAAGGAACAGACTGCGGGCCTTTATGCCGAGCGACTGGCAGAGCGCGGCCTGGTCACGGTTGCTTACGACGCTTCTTACCAGGGAGCGAGCACCGGTACCCCGCGTCAGCTGGAGAACCCCTACATCCGCACTGAGGATGTCAGCGCGGTGATCGACTACCTGACCACATTGTCATACGTCGACAACAACCGCATCGGCGCCATGGGTGTCTGTGCTGGCGGCGGCTATTCCGCCAATGCCGCGATCACCGACCGCCGTATCAAATCCCTCGCCACCGTCAGCGCGGTAAACATCGGCCAGATGTTCCGCAATGGCTGGGAGAACAACGTCAAGGATGCCGACGCACTGCCGTATGTTGTGGCGGGCTCCGAAGCGCGCACCAGCGACGCCAACAGCGATGAACTGGGCACCCTGCCCCTGGCCCCGATGAAGGAAGAGGATGCGCCCAATGAAGAGCTGCGCCAGGCCTGGGAGTACTACCACACCGATCGCTGCCAGCACCCGAATGCACCCGGCTTTATGACCGCTCGCAGCCTGAACCAGATCATCACCTATGACGCCTACAACCTGGCGGAGGCCTTCCTGACGCAACCGGTGCTGACCGTTGCCGGCGACCAGGCGGGAAGCAAATGGATGAGTGATGACCTGATCGCCCGCGCAGCCAGCAGCGACAAGACCATGCATGTTGTGAAAGGCGCGAACCACATGTCGCTGTACGACGTGCCCGAGTATGTGGACGAAGCAGTATCCGTACTGACTCCGTTCTTTGCGCGCACGCTGAAGTAACTGAGTTCAAAGGCAATAAATTTCGGGGCACATTCTGTGTGTGCCCCGATAAAAAATTCGAGGTGATGTAAATGAGTAAGGTAAACATCCAACACGTGAAGTATCAAAACCTGGGATGGCAGTCAGCGGCTGATCTCTACCTGCCACCAGATTTTGATGAAACGAAACAATATCCGGCCATTGTCAGCACGCATCCGATCGGAAGCTGCAAGGAGCAAACCTCCGGCAATATCTATGCGAAAGCACTGGCGGAAGCGGGATTTATTGCCCTGGCGTTTGATGCCAGCTTTCAGGGCGAAAGTGGCGGTTCACCGAGATTTATCGAGGCCCCGTCGATTCGCACATCCGATATCCGCTTTGCGATCGATTACCTGGTGACTCTGCCCTATGTGGATCCAGAGCGTATCGGCGCCATCGGGGTTTGCGGCGGAGGCGGCTACACGATTCACGCGGCGATTACCGATCACCGTAACAAGGCGCTGACCTCCATTACCGGCGTGAACTTTGGGCGTCTGATTCGCGAAGGGTTTAGTGAATTCGATCCGGTGTCTGCCCTGCAGGCGATGGGCAAGCAGCGCACCGCCGAAGCACAGGGTGCAGAGCGCCACGTGATTGACTACCTGCCAGCTTCGGTAGAAGAAGGCAGGGCGAATGGCATCACCGACAGGGATGTGCTGGAAGCAACGGATTACTACAAGACCACGCGCGGCCAAAAGCCGAACGGGGCGACCTCTGGCCTGTTTTCATTTAACAGCGCCGCCATGGGCTGGGATGCATTCCTCAACGCGGAAAGCCTGTTAACGCAGCCGCTGCTTGTAGTCACCGGTGATAAGCCCGGTGCTTTCGGTGCCTATCGGGATAGCTGGGAAATCTTCGGACGCGCCGGTTCGAAAGACAAGCAGATCTTCGTGGCGGAGGGCTACTCCCATTACGACCTTTACGACCTTTACGACCTTTACGACCAGCCTGAGCCTGTGGAACTGGCTATGGCCGAGATACTGCCCTTCTTCCAGCGGCACCTCTAATCCCGAGCACCGCCTTGAAGTGAGTCGGGCTCACCGCGAGCAGGCAGCATAACTTATCCACAGCCTTCAATAGCCTCCGGCGCCCTCCTCAGTTTAGGAGCGGCGCCTTTTATGTAACACCGGATGTAACACTAACCGGGGTATAACACCCGAAGTACCCGCCGCATAAGGCCTGCGAACACGGGTTCGATCAGTTCAAGGCTGAAAGCTAACTCCTTTTCCCCCTCGTGTACCGGTGTCTGCCCTAGTGACTTCTACTGCTCTTGTTGCCACGGTTTGCGAGCAAGCAAGACCACCAGCGCAACAGCGGCAAAGAGCCACCACAGGTAGCGAACCACAAGCTGGTAGAACGGCTCGCCGAGCACGCCATTCTCGTCGGCAAGCAATACGGTGTATTGCACCCCTTCGGGAAAGCCGCTGAGGTAATTTTCCAAAGAGGGGGAAAAGCGGAAAATCAGAAAGCTCGCCGGATCATCGGGCAGCATGATGATCGCGGTAAACAGCTTTAGCAGTAGCAATAGCACGGTGATGACCAACAGGGCCAGCGGTAGCTTAAGGTTTGTTAAGGCCATGCTTGTTCCTCATCCTGTTGAGCTTGTCCATTATCAAGTTTCCCGGGCAGGTGTACCCCATCCCGGGGAGATACTCCTTATGGCCACCGAGTTTCCTTACCTTCGTGAAATGCCCTCGCAACGTCTTGGTTAGCCTGTTGGCCGCGGAGATATGCGAATTGGATAAAGTGTCATCAAAGTCCCACCACTGCTCATTGAAATCCCCCATTAGCAAGATGCCGATTTTGCCGGTGTTGGCGCCGGAGACATGTGAGCCTTTGTGGTAGATCTTCCGCCCTTCATAAATGGTCCCATTCGGGTGTATCAGGTAGTGGTAACCTACATCGTCCCAGCCGCGATCCTGAATATGCTTAGCTTCAATCGCCCTAGGGTCTTTCTCGCCAGAGTTTCCCGAGTGGTGCAAGACAATACTGTCGAAGTCCCAATCGGAGACCAGCTGACTGACCTTTGGAATCTTCAAGCCCCATTGGGAGCGCTCAACCACACTATGCTTTTTATTGATCGCATTCCTGGTCTGCATCTCCTTAGATGTTGGAGACATAAAATTTCCTTATTTAAGCGATTTTTTTTTGCACTATCGTCACAACTGAGCTTTTCAGTACCCGATTCGGAACCGCGCTATTTTATACACATATTCATACCCTTTTCAGCGCCGCACCGCCCAACGTCAATGTTTCCAGAACTCTCGACGATCAGTAATCTCACACTTTTCAAGATCTAACAGTCGTCAGAGAATGGCTACGCCAAGCAACGCCATGTTTGACCTACGCGTAGGTTAAACAGCTCGGTTAAAAGATATTCCTGCCAAAACTTTACTCTGCCCCAACTTTCTCTAACAGAATTTTCGAAGCAATAGGCGGGAACTTCAACAGACCTGTATATCCAATCTTCACAACCAATGAAAGATATCTACTCTTAAATTAATTATTCGTTGCAAGCTCAGGAAAGTACAAAAAATCTGAAATATGTGCAGGCAACAGCAAACAGATTCCCCGGACAAAGTCAGCCAATAGCGCGTGACGTTGCTTTTTTCCGATCTAGCTACAGAAACCACAGGAGCCCAATCGCGATGAATCGGAGGATTTTTAAACCTGTTGCACGGGTATTGACAGCGACGGTGCTTTTAACTGGCGCATTGTTTACCGGAACTGTGGATGCGCAGGACAAGAAACCCAATATCCTGGTCATTTGGGGCGACGATATCGGTCACGACAATGTCAGCGCCTATCACCGAGGCATGCTGGATTACAACACACCCAATATCGACCGTATCGCGAAGGAAGGTGCGCTCTTTACCGACCACTATGCGCAGCAATCGTGCACCGCTGGCAGGGCCTCCTTCGCGCTTGGGCAAAATCCGTTCCGCACAGGTCTTTTGACGATTGGTATGCCGGGCGTTGACCATGGCGTACGCATCGAAGACCCGACCCTTGGTGAGCTGCTGAAAAACTATGGTTATCAAACAGGACAATTTGGTAAGAATCATCTCGGCGACCTGAACAAGTATTTACCGACGGTGCGTGGCTTCGACAGGTTCTACGGCAATCTTTACCATTTGAATGCCGAGGAAGAGCCTGAAAACTACGACTACCCCAAGGAATTTAACGGCAAGAGCTTTCGTGAACAGTTCGGCCCACGCGGGATGCTGGATTGTGTGGCGACCGACAAGGTCGACACAACCGTGGAACCACGCTGGGGCAAAGTCGGCAAGCAGAAATGCATCGACACGGGCCCGCTCACCGTCGAGCGCATGAAGACCGTTGAGAAAGAGGTTACCGCCAAGGCGCTCGAATGGATGGAAGCTGCGGTAAAAGCGAACAAGGCGTCGGGTGGTGAGAAGCCCTTTTTCATGTGGTTCAACTCGACACGCGGCCACGTCTGGGTACACCTGAGCAAGGAGCAGTATCATAAGACCGGCAAGGGCGTTTTCCCTGACGCTATAGATGAACTCGACTGGGAGACCGGCCAACTGCTCGACAAGCTCGATGAACTGGGTGTAGCCGACAACACCATCGTGCTGTGGTCCACCGATAACGGCGCTGAGATTTTTACCGGTCCGGACATGGGCGGCATGCACGCCTTCCGGGGCGAGAAAGGCCTGACCACCGAGGGCGGCTTCCGTGTTCCGCAACTTATCCGCTGGCCCGGGCATATCAAGCCGGGCACCATCTTCAACGGCATTACCTCGCACATCGACTGGATGCCGACCCTGCTGGCGGCGGCCAACGGTGGTAAAGACTCCGGCATCCAGGAAGCGCTGAAGAAAGGCGGCTTCAAGGCCGACGGCAAAACCTTCAAGGCGCATCTCGACGGCTACAACCTGCTGCCCTACCTGACCGGGAAAGCGGAGGACAGCCCGCGTGACAGAATTTACTACTTCGACGCGGACGGCGGTCTCAATGCCGTTCGCTGGAATCAGTGGAAAATTACCTTCACCGATATGTCGGGTAATCTCTCGACGGCCTACCATAACCATACAAGTTGGCCGTACATCACCAATCTACGCCTCGACCCCTACGAGCGCTGGCAGGACCAGGCGGATATGTATATCCACTGGTTTGGCAAGCGCATGTACCTGATGGGGCCCGCGCAGACACTGGTGAAAGAGGAACTCGAGTCCCTGAAGGAATTCCCGCCGGCCCGTGGCTCTAGCCTCAGCCTCGGCGACCTGCTGGATAAAATCCAGTACGCGCCACCGGGTCAATGAGACCAGAACACGTAGGGTAAACCGGATATGCCCGCTCGATGACACGATAAGAGTAAGGACGCAACAAGACATGAAGCTTACGCCAGTGTGTATGGCAGTCGCCCTCGCGATCTCCTCTACCAACCTTTGGGCTGCCGGCGAAACAACAAAGGGGTTCTCCTACGACAAGGAACGACTCCCTGGTTCCAAACCCTGGACTTCTCAGCCGCTTCAAAATGATCCCGCCGAATTTCAGTTCGTCGTCATCGGCGACCGTACCGGAGGCGCCAATCAGGAAGGCACCTTCAAACTCGCGATCAACCAGCTCAATCTGCTATTGCCCGAGTTTGTCATTAATGTCGGTGACCTGATCGAGGGATACAGTGACGACAAGGCGGAACTGAATGCCGAGTGGGATGAAGTGGACAAGCTGTTGGGCAAGCTCAAAATGCCGTTCGTCCGCACGCCAGGTAACCATGACATCGCGAACAAAACCGCGCAGCAGGTCTGGAAGGATCGGCACGGCGCCACCTACTACCACTTCGTCTACAAGGACGTGTTGTTCATGGTTCTTGATAGCGAGGACCCGCCCCGAGCAGCGCCCGAAGGGATGAAGGAAAAGCTGGACCTGTACAACAGGCTGCAGGTCGAAGACCCGGCCAAGGCCAGGGAAATGCTGGCTGAATTTATGTCTGACGAGGCGGTGGTCGCCGCTCTCGGCAAGCCCGTCGAGTTTGGCGAAAAGCAAGTGGCGTGGATCAAAAAGACTCTCGCCGACAATCCGGACGTGCGCTGGACCTTCCTGTTCCTCCATGAGCCAGCCTGGGAGAATGCGTCCGCTAGCTTCAAGGCGATCCAGGGAATGCTCGATACTCGCAAGCACACCTTTCTCGCCGGCCACCTGCATTACTACGACTACGATTTGCTGGATGGTTCCGAGCACATCACGATGGGCCCCGCCGGAGCCTCTTTCCACCAGGAAGGGCCCGGTAACGTGGATCACATCATGTGGATAACCATGACCGAGGACGGCCCCCAGATCGGTAATATCGCCCTCAAGGGAATCTTTGATCGCAAAGGACTCGACCCAGAGTTGTTTGGTGCCTATGACCGCAAGGGCGCGGATGACAAAGAGAAGCCCAAAAAGCAAGAATGATTTGAACCGGCCAATAACAAGAACGCACTAACCGAAAGCCACCACCAGGGTCTCCTCCGCCTTATCGCATTCCCCAAAAAAGCTAAAGTGGAATGCAAAGCAGCAGATTATTACGAGGATCGCACCATGATATTGGTTGAGTTTCTGGTGGTGCTCATCTTTATCTACATCGGCGCCCGGATTGGCGGAATCGGGATTGGCCTGGCAGGTGGGGCTGGCGTTATCGCGCTCGCACTGCTGGGTGTTCCCACCAAAGAAGCATTTATCCCCGTTGACGTGATCCTGATCATCATGGCGGTGATCACTGCCATTGCGGCGATGCAAATTGCTGGTGGTATGGATTGGCTCGTGAAGATTGCTGAAAACTTCCTGCGCAAACACCCCAGCCGAATCACCTATTACGCGCCTTTGGTTACCTACCTGATGACACTCATGGCGGGCACCGGGCACACGGCATTTTCCACCTTACCGGTCATCGCCCAGGTGGCTAAGGAACAGGGCGTACGCCCTTCACGGCCACTTTCCATCGCCGTGATTGCCTCGCAAATTGCCATTACCGCTTCGCCGATCTCCGCGGCTGTAGTCGCCTTTGCTGCCATGCTCGCACCCTATGGTATCGACTACCTGCAGCTACTTGCCGTATGCATCCCCAGTACATTCCTCGCCTGCATGATTGGCGCCTTTGTCGCTGGGTTTATGGGCTGCGAACTCAAGGACGACCCCGTTTACCTTGAGCGCCTGGCTGAGGGCAGCATTCGTGCAGAGAGCCTGCACCAACAGGCGCTGCTGCCCAGTGCCAAGCCTGCCACCTTCATATTCCTCGCGGCGCTGCTGGTCATCGTCTGTTACGCCGCTGCGATTTCAGATTCTGTGGCGCTTATTCAAAACCCGCCGCTCGGTCGCAATGAAGCAATCCTGTCGGTCATGCTGGCCGCCGCGGCAGCGATTGTCTGTTTGACGAAAACCGATGCGTCACTGATACCCAATGCGGCCACGTTTAGATCGGGCATGACCGCCTGCGTTTGCGTATTGGGCGTAGCCTGGCTGGGCTCGACATTTGTTGAGGCACACGTCGAAGACATTAAATCCGTCGCCGGAAATTTGTTAGCGCAATATCCCTGGATGCTGGCACTGACGTTGTTTTTTGCCTCAATGCTGCTCTACTCCCAAGGCGCAACTACCGTCGCCCTGATGCCCGCCGCCCTGACGATTGGCGTTGCACCACTGACCGCAGTGGCCTCTTTCGCCGCGGTGAGCGCGCTGTTCGTATTACCTACCTATCCGACGCTGATTGCCGCTGTGGAGATGGATGACACTGGTTCGACGCGCATTGGCCGGTTTGTGTTTAACCACCCATTTCTCATTCCCGGCGTAGTCACGATTGCCTCAGCAGTGGTGCTGGGTTTTGCTTTCGGGAGTGTGATTTTGTAGTGGCCACAGCCGCAACTGTTCCTGTAGTCGACACAAATTCACGCCCCTTTCACACGACATTGCTATCTTAGTTTCAAGCCCCGAATTCGCGAGCCCTCTCCCATGCAACGTCGCGCCCTATTTGGCCGCTTGGCGCTTACCGCAGCATTCACACTGTTGACAATCCCGGCCATTGCGGATGAAAAAAAGCCTGCCGGCGCTGGGGAGTGGGATTACACCGCAGACTTCCGGCTGCGCCTGGAACAGGACTGGGACTCCCGGGAAGGTGACGGCAGCGCGCGCGATCCCCGCCTGCGCATGCGGATTCGCCTCCGCGGAGGCCTCGGATATCACCTGACCGACCACTGGAAAGCCCAGGTACGCCTGCGCAGTGGCCCCAGGGCATCTCAGCAATCCACACACATCACGATTTACGACTTCAACGGTGGCGATGACGGCCCCTATGAGTTCAACTTCGACCAGTGGTTTCTCGGCTACAAGAATGGCGGTACCGAGTTCTGGGCAGGCCGGCGTGAACTCGAATACCTGCATCAGGACGAACTCTTTGTATTCGACAATATCACCTACACGGGTATTGGCGGCGGTCACCGCGATACCGTCGGCGATCAGTCCGAATACTTTGCCTCGTTCAACTACGTAAAACTGCCGGTAGGCATGCGCGACTATTCCGGTCGCGCAGCAATCGGCGAGTTAGCGTATCGTCACAAGATTGGCTCTGGCGATATGGGCGTAGCCCTGGGCTTTTTCCTGACCAACGCGGACTCAGGCGACCCGGACAACTCGAAACTCCTGACCGAGAACGGCAGCCGCGATTATCGCGAGATCAACCTGCAGTTGCAGTACCGCACCGAGATCGATGCCACACCCCTGACGCTTGGCGCTGATTTCACACGCAACTTCGCCGATTACGACGACGCAGACCCGGGCAGTTTTACCGATTTCCACCGCAAAGACGTCAATGGTTTTGTAGTTGAGGCGATGTACGGCAACAAAAAGAAACCCTGCGACTGGCAGATCGGATATTTTTACAGCTACCAGGAAACGCTGGCCACCAACAGCTCCTACACCCAGGACGAGTGGGTGCGATGGGGAATGTCAGATCAGGTAAGAGCCACCAACTACAAGGGGCATGAGCTGCGTTTCACCTTCATACCGGCAAAGAAAATGAGCATTGTCGCGCGGCTATTCCTTGTAGATGCCATCGACCTACTCTATCCAGACGATGTGGCCAAAGAAGACGGCAAGCGACTGCGAGTCGATTGGAACATCTCGTTCTAGGTGGCGCCAGTATTTAATTGATTCTCTCGGTCTTTGGCTAACAATTATTCATTGGCTCACTCCTAAGTCAGCATTGACCTGACAATCGGCTACTAAACCTCCACTACTGTGAGTACGCCATTTGTAATCACCTCCTATCCGGCACTGACTGCCGCTGCTGAAATGGATGGCACGAGCTCAACGCGCATCGGCCGGCTAGTGTTTAACCGCCCTTTTCTCATTCCCGGTGTAGTGACGATCGCCTCAGCCGTGGTGCTTGGTTTTTCTTTGGGGAGTGTGATTCTTTAGTGCCGCTAACGATGTAGCTTCGAACAAGCCCAATAAATGGGGCGTTATGACCAAAAAATACATTCGAGATCTTCACGCGATCAGTACGTATAAGCTCACCGGGGAGCATTGATTCGAAGCCAATAACCGCCATAACGAACCGTGTCGGACGGACATATTGATACGGACTGCCTTAGTAAAGAAGCGACGTGCAAAGAGCCGCCTTCCCCTCAAACATTCCAATTCGCTATATCAAAGAAGCCTCTTATTTCAAAAAGGTGGTTTCGTTTAGTTTTCCCAGCGACTACAGTTGTAAACTGTTTGAAACCACAAGTGTAATCGGAAGGCGAATGGAAATTTCAGAAGCAGAGCACGAAGTAATGGAGGCGTTATGGGACGGAGCACCCGCGAGCGCTCGTGAGGTTTTCCAACGACTTAAAAGTAAAAAAAAATGGCAAGAACAAACTGTAAAAACCCTACTTAGCCGCCTGGTTAAAAAGGGGGCCATAGATTATGTCCGCCAAGATCGCTCATTTTTATACTCCCCTTGTTTTGGACGTGAAGCATACCAGATCAAGCAAAGTAAAAAACTTGTAGAGAGACTATTTGACGGCCAGCTCTCCATGCTTGTTTCAGGTTTTGTAAAAGGTGGAAATTTAAAGAAATCGGACATAGAAGAACTCAAGGACATCATCAAGCAATGGGAAAAAAATAATGATTAATTGGGTTCTGGAGCAGCAAGAACCGCTGACTTTAACGCTTTTCTTGGTTTGGTTTTGCGATTTGGTATTGGTAAAACGCCTTGGAGCAAAGTTCACTTACCGACTATATGCTCTGATCCCCCTGGCTCTCTTTGTTATAAACCTGCCTCCCATAAACCTAGCAAGCACAGCCCAAAGTAGTGAGTCGCTCCACCTGATTCCTTATGCACTGGCGGTCACTGCCTATACCGTTAATGATTACCAAATTGCTCAAAGCGTAACATCAAGTACCGCGAATAATATCGAGTGGATCTGGCTACTTGGTGCAGGAACACTCATAACGAGCGTACTGATAGGATTAATCAGGCTAGCCATGCTACCAAAATCACCGGTGCTTGAAGACCGCCAGTATGAACTACTCCCCAGCGGGATTTTTTATACCTCCAGCAAAGTAAAGGGGCCGATTTTAAAAGGTATCTTCAAGCCAGAAATAATTCTTCCCAGTGACTACAAACAATACTATGAGACAAAGCAGCTGGATTATGTATTGGAGCATGAACTGGTACACGCCAAGAGATTCGACAATCTATGGAATCTACTTGCACTTACGCTCGCCATTCTCTTTTGGTTTAACCCAGCCGCTTGGATAGTTTACCTGCGCTTCCGTCTCACCCAAGAGTGTGCTTGTGACGAAGAAGTCATATCACAGGCGGACAAACAGAAAAAAATCCTATATTCCAGAGCAATGTTGCAGTCCTATGAGCGTTGGGATGGATTCTGGATACTTCAATCACATTACGGAGATAAGATGACAATGATTACAAGGATCGATCGATTGAAAAGCACATTAAAACCTTCAAAGCTTGCTCGATTTTTAGCGAGCTGGGTTAGCGCAGCGATTTTGGCTTTGGCGTTTGCTTGGGGACAAGCAATAGCTAAGAGTCAAAATACGATTAACCTAAATGATGCAGACTTATTGAATTTTTCCATGCCAAGGGCGGCATTTTTTGAAGGAATCCAAGGCGAGGTCCATCTCCGGTTTGACGTAAAAGACGGTAAGGTTTCATCTATTCAGGTAGTAGAAACTGTAACATCAGGCGGGCATGAAGAAGCGTTTATAGAATCCGCGACTAACTTCGTTACAACATTGCCGTTCAGCGATAAAAACTCCAACCTGAAGGCCGCTGATTATGTTGTGAGATTCCATGTAGCAGGTGTAGGGACATCACAAGTCGCTCTCGACAAAGTTCTTAAGAAGATGCCCCATCGTAAAATCCACTTATTGCCCTATTCAATCCCATCCCCTGCGAACGAAATTTCCTTCACAGGGAAACCAAAATTGCAATACATTAAAAGCCATTACCCAAGTTACCCTGAAGGTCTGGAAGCGTTGGCGATTTCTGCGTCGGCAGTGGTAGAGCTGGATGTTCGGGAAAGCGGTATCGCCGTCAACCCACGCATTATCAGTGTTGACGCACCAGCAGAGTATCAAGACGCATTCCGTCAAACGGCATTGTCCGAAGCGGACAACCTGAATGTATTTAAAAACAATACCGGGCGGCAACTCGATAACGTCAGAGTGCAGCTCCGCTGGACGCCCGCTGACTACACGAAAGGCGTTGACCAGTTAAAATTGGGAAAAAACTAATTAAAGCCGGAAACACTAAGGATTGGTAAACCTTCGTGTTTCCAGTGAAGCTGGTCACTCCCGTGGTGGCCGGTTCTCCGATTTAGAATAAAGCTGCCCCTTCCTTCGAATGCCCACCGCTACAGCAGTAAGTGCTCTTCCCTGTAAGAACCGAACTAAATTCACACACTGGAGAGTTTCATCAGCACCAATCCCGAGACGATCAGGATCGCGGCAGCAATTCTCATCGCATTCACCGGCTCTGCCAGAAAAATAATACCCACGATAAACGCACCAATAGCACCGATGCCCGTCCAGATCGTATAAGCGGTACCGAGGGGGATAGTGCGCATGGCAATGGCCAATAGCCAGAAGCTGCCCAGCATGGTGACCAGTGTGATGAGGGAGGGGACGAGCCGAGTGAAGCCGTGGGACTGCTTCATGGAGAATGCCCAAATCACTTCAAGGGCGCCGGCGATGACAAGGTAGATCCAGGCGGACATTGACTGCTCCGTTTCAAACAGGGCCAGGCCGTCCTGGGAATCACTACCCGAAATGGGGGAGGCCGTCCTCCTTTAGAGGCCGGAACAATACCCCACGAGCGATTTTTGATCAACATGGCTCCCCCTTAGAGGTTGCCCTGCCGGCCATCGGGAACAATCTGACTGGCACGTCACACGCTGCTGCCACATCCGCCACGGGCTCCGCCTCACAACTCACGGCACAGTACATGCCAGGACAAGCACGAGAGAAAAGCTTTGACTTCGCTCACAGGGGGGCCTACAGTGCCTTTAGTCAAAAGTAAGCCTCTTGTTTAAATCCTCAGTTTCGTCGCATCCGTATTTCTTCGTCCTGTAGCATCTAAATTCCAGTCTTCATTTTGCTATTCATGCCTTATGAAGGCACCCTCTATTTGTTTACAGGAAATAATCATGTCCAATACAACTACCGGCACGGTTAAGTGGTTCGACGAATCCAAGGGCTTCGGCTTTATTGCACAGCAATCCGGCCCTGACGTGTTCGCGCACTTCAGTGCTATTGCGAGCTCCGGGTTCAAAACCCTGGCTGAAGGCCAGGCTGTTGAGTTCTCCGTAACTCAGGGCCCTAAAGGCCCGCAAGCTGAAAATATTGTTTGCGTTTGAGCCAACTGGTTCGCGCATTCGGCAGGCCAGACCCTGGCCCGCCAAATGAGTGGCCCTAGCTGCCACTCCGGTTGAGTTACCGTCAGGTCGCTCAACCTGTAAGACGGGCATTCAGACTGATCACAGTGTGAATGCCCTCCTGCAATACCCCTCAACGCCGTTGAGTAATCTCCGCCTGCATACCTTGCCGAGTAACACCTGATCTGTCCTTACATATCACTCAAGTTTTTACCAAGCGCAATTTTATTGGCGGTTTTCCCGAGAGGAAATCATGAGTAAATCCCCAATAGCTGCGTTTGATCCCCAAGACGCCAAAAAATACAGTAACCCGATCCCCGCGCGCACGTTCATTATGAACCTGCTCGAAAAAAGCAATAAAGAGCTTGATCGGGAACAACTGGCAAAAGTCCTGGACCTCACTTCTGATGAACAGAAAGAGGCCCTGCGTCGCCGTTTGCGCGCAATGGAGCGCGACGGACAAATTCTTTTCGAACACCGCAAAGGTTACAGCCTGGTCAAAACCGAAGACCTGCTGAGTGGCCGTGTGATCGGGCATCCGGACGGTTTCGGATTCCTGAGCAGTGACGCATCCGAAGAAGACCTGTTCTTGTCCGATAACGAAATGCTGACCGTGTTCGACGGTGATCGCGTGCAGGCCCGTATCAGTGGCACCGACCGCCGCGGCCGTAAAACCGGCGTGATTGTGAACGTACTGGAGCGCAACACCAGTCATCTGGTTGGCCGTTTGCAGTTTGAAGATGACCACTATTTTCTCAAGCCGGAAAACAGTCGTATCGCCCACGAGATTGATCTGGATCGCGACCAGTTGATGGGCGCCAAGCCGGGACAGTACGTTTCCGTTGAGATCGTCGATTTTCCCAGCCGTCGCTACAATGCCTTCGGACGTGTCACCGAGCTGCTCGGTGATGCCATGGGTCCCGGCATGGAGATCGATGTCGCCATCCGCAGTCACGATATCCCCCACAACTGGCCGAAGGGCACCCTGCGCGCAGCGAAGCAGCTGGGCCATAAAGTGCCCGAGGCGGACAAACTGCACCGCGCGGATCTGCGAGAACTGCCGTTTGTGACCATCGACGGTGACGACGCCAAGGATTTCGACGATGCAGTGTACTGTGAAAAAGACGCCAATGGCCGCTGGCGCCTGTTCGTAGCGATTGCCGATGTCTCCCACTACGTTGCCCCGGGCAGCGCACTGGACCAGGAAGCGCAGAATCGCGCGACATCGGTGTATTTTCCCGGTCGCGTAGTGCCGATGCTGCCAGAATCACTCTCCAATGGTTTGTGCTCGCTCAATCCACAGGTAGACCGGTTGGTGATGGTCTGTGAGATGACATTCAGCAAAGCCGGGAAAATGACCGCTTACACCTTTTCCGAGGGTGTTATCCACTCGCACGCCCGGCTTACCTACAATCAGGTGAATGCCTTCATCACGGCTCCGGATTCGGGACTCGGGCGGCAGACGGCGCGTAAACTCAAAGACACGGCGCCACATATTCACGCGCTGCACGGGCTCTACACGGTATTGAAGAAAGCTCGTGCAAAACGCGGTGCAATGGATTTTGAAAAGACCGAAGTGAAATTCGAGTTCACGGAAGACCGCAAGATCGAGCAAATAGTCCCAGTAGTCCGCAACGATGCGCACAAGATGATTGAAGAGTTCATGCTGAGCGCCAATGTGGCCACCGCAGACTTCCTCAAGCGGCAGAAGATACCGACCCTGTACCGCGTGCATGACGGCCCGCGGGACAAGAAACTGACCAGCTTGCGCGCATTCTTGAAGGATAAAGGGCTCAAGCTGGGCGGCGGCAACAAGCCTTCGACTGCGGATTACGATCAGGTGCTGAGCAGTATTGGCCAACGCGCCGATGCGCAGACCATCCGCACCATGATGCTGCGATCCCTCAGCCAGGCGGAGTACAGTCCGGATAACCGCGGCCATTTCGGACTTGCCTACTCCGCCTATGCGCACTTCACCTCGCCCATTCGCCGCTACCCGGATTTGCTGGTACACCGAGCCATTCGCTCAGTGATCCGCCGGGAAAAGCAGCGCAATCCGCTGCGCAAGGCGCTGAGCTATGTGTTTGGCGCGGGCAAAGCACCGGTACAGCGCTTCGAGCACGCGACGCCCCTCGCTCCCGGAAAAAGCTACCCCTACGACAAGCCGGCCATGCAGACCCTCGCGGTGCACTGCTCCAACGCCTCGCGCCGCGCAGACAAGGCGAGCTGGGATGTTGAAGCCTGGCTGAAGTGCGAGTTTATGCAGGACTTTATCGGCGAGACCTTTCATGGCGTTGTCGGCAGCGTTACGCACTTTGGTCTGTTTATCGAGCTTGAAGATCTTCAGGTTGAAGGCCTGATTCACATCTCCGCGCTCAAAAATGACTACTACAACTTCGATGCTGCGGCGCAGCGTCTTGTTGCCGAGCGAGGCAACAGCAGCTTTGCCATCGGTGATGAAGTCAGAGTGCGCATCGCCGCGGTCGATATGGAACGACGTAAAATTGAATTCACGCTGGCCAAATAGCAGCCGACGCTAAATCGGCCAATTACCCTAAAGCGAGAATGCCCGATATCGGAAGATAGCGGGCATTTTTGATTTGGCGGATTGTCTTCTCATGTATTTTTTCTCCATTGAACCTAGAGACAAATCCCCCCGGTTGATTGCTCCGTCAAGCTTTTAGAAAAAGAGGCATCAGCGCCATGCCCGACCTACCTCTCCATACTGTCGTCTATTAGTAAGCTAACCATAGCCCCTTTAGTTCGTTAACAAGAGATAACACCATGCGCTACTCGGTTATGCCGTACTACGCACGGGTTCTACAAATTCCGACCCCGCGCTGGTCTACTTACGATGCAGCCCGCTACGGACTGAAGTGACCAGAAGACCTGCCGGTGAGCATTCAGGAACGTGCGTGGACGTCGCCGATCTGGTATACGCCCGAGCAATAACCTGCAGAATAACTCTGTCTTTCCCAACCAGGGCAGCAAACTATCGGGTTACTTTTTATAGAGACTCTGGACCACCGCCAGCACGACGGCGGTGGTCCAACCAAACATAATGATGCCAATAGCCGCCTGGAATGAGGACAGTAAGCGCAGGCTGCCTTCCAGCACGATATCGCCGTAGCCGAGCGTGGTGTAGGTCACCATGGAAAAATAGAGTGCGGGCTCCGCTCCACTGAATGCACCCAGCCAGCGATATACCAGCGCCCATGTCATCACTTCCGCAACCGAGGCAAAGAACATCAGCAGCACCACTGCTGACACAACCACCGGTCTGCCAGTGGGCAGAAATGGATGTGTCGGGTGCAATCCGGCGATATGTCGGCTCCAGCGAAGAGCAACGGTCATCGCTACCGCGTGGATCAGCGTGTTCAACACCAGTAATACTGATGCCACGAGCAGTACACTTAAGAGCATTTCGCAGTCCGATCCCGCTATTAATCTCAGGGTAGTTTTCGCACTTTAGTCTACTCACTGGCCCGCCTATAACCGAGGCGCTCCAAGTCACATAAAGATAGTCACATTATGTGTCGCCGCTCTTCTATACCTTCACGCTGCCTGCGTCACTGCTGCGTGCCAAGGGGGTGCTGCACCTGGCAGAGAAACCCTCGCACCGAACAATCTACCAGCGCGTTGCTCAACGCTGGCGCTACACCAACACAGAACCTTGCGGCAAAGAGCGCCCCCATTCGAGCCAGGTCCTTATCGGTCCCGCCGGTGTGCTCGACCAGTCCACACTTACAGAGAAACTTGACGCCTGCCGTGTCGACAGCGAAGAGACTTAGGTCTATAGCAGACTAGGCTCTAGAGAAAGGAAGGAAAGGCTGGAAGGGAAGGCAGTAAATCTAGTCAGGTTATAGCGCCAGGCACCGCGTGGACCCCACGCTCGAGAGCGCTGATTACTGGGACCCAGCACCCTGGCCTCGCCAATAATCACGGACGACAACACCTATGAAATTACGCAGCAATTTCGCATCTGCCCGCTTTCTTCTGGAACTTCTCCTGTTGGCCTTCCCCTTCTGTCTGGCACAGGCCCAAAGCTACGGTCGCCCTGAGACGTTCGGCGGCGGCCCACCGGATCACTGGATGCTGGGTGCGGAAGTCTACCTGTGGGGTGCCAGTATCGGCGGCGACACCGCACGTGGCGATACAATCGATATCGGTTTCGATGAACTCGTCAAAGATCTCGAGGTCGGCTTTATGGGTACCCTGGCCGCCTCCCGGGGCGAGTGGACGCTGTTTGCCGATATGATCTACCTGGATGTCTCCGACGATATCCGCCAAACCATTCGCTTCCGGGGAGACCTGTTCCGCGTGGGGGCAGATATCGATCTGCAAGGCTTCGTAAGCACCCTGGGCGGTGCCTATCGCTTTTATCAATCAGACGTTTCGAATATCAATGTAACGCTTGGCGCACGCTACCTGTGGCTGGACGTCGATGTCCGGGGCGATATCGATAATTTTCGCAGATTCCGGATTTCCGACTCCGATAGCGTCTGGGATGGTGTTATCGGCCTGCGTGGAAAAACCGATATCGATGATCGCTGGTACCTCACCTACTATGCGGATATTGGTGCGGGTGATAGCGATTCGACCTGGCAGGCGGTGGGCGCGATCAATTATCGCTGCTACCGATACGATTTTGTCGGTGGCTATCGCTACCTTAAGTGGAACTTTGACCGTTCTCCTTATTTTGACGACCTGGATCTGAGTGGTCTGTTTGCGGGTGTGAAATTTTTGTTTTAGCCACAGGACTTTGCTAGCGCTAATCGCGAAATCCCTCCGTAACAATCATCAGGGAGAGGGATCAATTCTGGTCGCCAGCGGCTCGCCCTGTTCAAAATCGGTAAATGCCTGCAAGGTGGTTGTGGCGATATCGGCGAGTGCGTGATCTGTCAGGAAGGCCATATGCGAGGTAACGATCACGTTGGGAAAGGTAAGCAGGCGGCAAAACGTATCGTCCTGCAGCACATCGGTAGAACGGTCGGTATGAAACAGGCCGGCCTCATCCTCGTACACATCGATTGCTGCCCCGCCGATTTGACCGGACTTTAACCCTTCCACCAGCGCCCGGGTGTCAATCAGCCCACCGCGCCCGGTATTGATGATCAGCGCCCCTCGCTTTAACTGCTGAACCGTCGTCGGGTTCAGGGTGTGGCGGGTCTCCGGGGTTAAAGGCAGGTTGAGCACTAAAATATCGCTTTCCCGCGTCAGCTCGGGCACATCACAATGCGTTGCAATGTCATCCAGTTCAGAATGCCGATGCAGGTCGTGGTACATCAGGCGGCAGCCAAAACCACTCAATGCCCGCAGCACCAGCCCGCCGATTTGTCCGGCACCCAAAACCCCCACGGTTTTATCTGACAACTGGGTGCCAGTCAGCCCATCGATACTGAAATTGAATTCGCGACTGCGCAGGAAGGCGCGGTGAATTTTACGCGTAAGGGAAAGGATCAACCCTACGGTAAACTCGGAGACCGAGTGCGGCGAATAGTGTGGTACCCGCGCTACCGGAATCCCCGCCTTGTCTGCCGCCTCCAGGTCGATCTGGTTGAAACCAATGGAGCGCGTAACAATAATCCCGCAGCCATTTTTCTTCAGAGCGCTGATCGCCGCGGCATCCACCGCATCGTTTACGGAAACGCACACGCCATCGCTGTCATTGGCGAGTGCCACGGTATCTGCCCCAAACCGCTCTACGCAATAATGAATCTCGTGCCCGAGTTCACGGTTTACCGCCTCAAAGGCGGCGCGCTCAAATCCGAGCGTACTGAATAGTGTGATTTTCATGGAACGATTCCCTTCCTCCGGTACGCCAGATTGGTCAAACGCCTGCATGATCAACAGGGAATGTAGACAACCCAAACTGAGGTGTCATTTATCCGCATCGTGATAGCCAAAGTATCATTCGGGAAAAACCTTCTCCCGGTTGCCGCGCCGCAGGCGACTGAAATACTGTAGTTCCCAGGGCCTTAGTGCCACCAGCAGGCTGGAGCCATAGCGCTCGTCCAGCGCGAGTTCGGTATCCGCATCGTGGAGCTCATCGAACTGTTGCAATAATTTGTCCATTTTTTTCATCAGCTCGGCATTCGCCGCTCTTGAGAGCATACCGGTGCGGAACACGAGCTTTTCCCCGGGGCCGGAGAAGCTGGATGCCAGGAACTCCGGTTGTACTTCCTTCTGGAACAGCTGCTGGATCGGCCCATTGGGACGCCAGTGGAACTCTTTCGCCACAATCACCCGGTAGCGATTCAGTGGCAGCAGTTCGATCAGTTTCAGCCGATCGAGGCGCGCCAGTAACTGGATGCATTCTGTCTCGCTCAGTTCATATGTCTCGAGTATCTGCGCAACGGTCCAGTAGTTGAGTACACACACTGCCATCAGGAGCAGGCGGGGATCGGAGGCCAGTTCCTGTTCCTGCTGTTCGCTCAGCGTCGCAATTCCCCGTCGCGCCTCCGCAGCCTTGCGCACGAGTTCAGAAAAATCCAGCCCTGCAATCTGGCAGAGGGACTCGAGTCGCGCGACGGACAAAGTGCCGCCACTGAACATCCTTTTGACACTGCTTTCAGACAGCGCCAACTGGCGGGCAATCTGCGCGTAGGTAACCCCTCTCGCCTTAAGCTCGCGCTTCAGCGTCTTCATCAGTGCCTGTACCTGACTCATGTCATGCCTTCCCTCAGCTATCCAATATGGCCACCCGCAAAAAGTATCACCTGCCGATACTTTTTGGTCCGGTTCACGCGACTCTATCGGATTCAGGTGATTGCTACGAGCCCTTGCCGATAGATTCCACAGCGGCACGTGCCACTACGGCACGTAAATCCATGCAGCCCCAGATGGCATACGGAGGAACCGACAATGCAACGTGTATGGAGCAATCCCATAGGCTGGTGCCTGAGTTTTTTGATGAGTGTACTCGCGCCCCAATTAGCCACGGCCGCCGGCCTGCTGACACCGGCCAACAGCAACCTGCCCCAACTGGAGATCAGGGAGCACCATGTGAATGTGGTGATCGAGGATGGCTATGCCATCACCGAAGTGGACCAGACCTTCGCCAATCCCCACGACCAGCAACTGGAAGCTGTTTACACTTTCCCGGTACCGGAGAAGGCCTCGGTGGGTGAATTCACCTACTGGATTGACGGCAAGCCGGTGACCGGTGAAGTTCTCCCGAAAAAGCAGGCCCGCGACCTGTACGAGCAGGAAAAGTCCCAGGGCAGGCGCACCGCACTGACCGAGCAGGATGAATACCGGAGTTTCGATAGCCGCGTATACCCGGTACTGCCCAATGACACCGTGCGTATCCGCCTCGTGTACATACAGCCGGTACACGCGGACCTGGGTATCGGGCGCTACGTGTATCCACTGGAGGAAGGCGGTGTGGATGAAGAGCGTATGGCGTTTTTCACCTACCAGCCCCATGTGCAGCAAGCCTTCAGTTTCAAGCTGACCATGCGCTCTTCCTACCCCCTGGACCAGTTCCTGCTGCCCGCCCACCCGCAGGCACAGGTGCAACGCGCATCCGATCAGGAGTGGCAGGTATCGTTCGCTAATACCGCCGGCGCGGCGGCGTTTGCCGACGAGGAAGGACTAACACCGGCTTCGTTGGCCGCGACAGCCTCCACCAACGGCACAACAACCGGCAGCGCATTTACCCTCGACAAGGACATAGTCGCCTACTGGCGGCACCAGCCCGGTCTGCCCGGCGCCGCGGATATGGTCACCTATCGTCCCGAGGGCAGCGATCGCGGTACCTTTATGCTGACCCTGACTCCCGGCGATGACCTGGGTGCAATATCCCATGGGCGCGACTGGACCTTTGTACTGGATCTCTCCGGCTCCATGGCCGGGAAGTACCAAAGCCTTGCGGAAGGCGTGCGCAAAGGGCTGGGCAAGTTACAGCCGGGGGATCGCTTCCGCATGGTGTTGTTCAATGACCAGGCGCACGAACTCACCAACGGCTACGTTGCGGTTAACGACGCCAACGTGACCCACTACCTGCAACAGCTGGAATCGGTTCAGCCAGATGGCGGCACCAACCTGTTCGCCGGCCTGAAAGCCGCCTACCAGGGGCTGGACTCCGATCGGCCCAGTGCCGTGATCCTGGTGACAGATGGCGTCGCCAACGTGGGTGTGGTTGCCAAAAAAGCATTTCTGGAATTACTCGAGCAACACGATATCCGCCTGTTTACCTTTGTGATGGGCAACAGTGCGAACCGCCCTTTGCTTGAGGGCATGGCCAAGGTGTCCAATGGCTTTGCGATGAGCATATCCAACAGCGACGATATCTCAGGGCGCCTGGTGCAGGCCGCGGATCAACTGCGTCACGAGTCGTACCGGGACATCTCGCTCACGATTTCCGGGAAGAAGTCTGGAATAAAGGTACGCGACCTCAGCCCCGAGCAAATCGGCTCCCTGTATCGCGGCCAGCAGTTGATCGTGTTCGGTCACTACTGGGGGGATGGCCAGGCGAACCTCGATATCGAAGGCAAGGTTTCCGGGCGTGAAGTGCGCTACCGTTCGGATCTGGAATTCCCGGCAACCGACACCCGCAACCCGGAACTGGAACGGCTGTGGGCCTATGCGACCATTGAGGACATCCAGAACCGCATGGACTACCTCGGCCACAACGCCGACAGCGAAGAGGCGATTGTCGGCCTCGCTGTGGAGCACGGACTGGTGACGCCATATACATCCATGGTGGTTGTGGAAGAGCAGGTATTCGAGCAACAGGGTATTGCCCGCAACAACAAGGCCCGGGTTGAGCGGGAAAGAACGGCCCGGGAAAACCGCGCCGTGGCACCGGTACAGGATAATCGTCAGGACAGCGCCCAGCCGGCCTTCAATAGCAACCGCGCCTACCCCCGCAGCAGCGGCGGGTCCAGCGGCCCGGTGATGCTATTGCTGCTGATTGGCCTGATACTATTGCGTCTGCAATCGCGCCGGAATACCGCCGGCACATAATCAGTAAGAGTGAGTGCAGGGCCTCAAAGGGGCCCTGTTGCGATACACACAGCAAGTACGACACGCCTTCCAGCTGGAGGACAGACCTTGGATTTAACAGAACTGGCCGCCCGCGCGGCATCCGCAATTCGTCAGGCCGATGGCCTGTTGATCACCGGTGGTGCCGGTATGGGCGTGGATTCGGGGCTGCCGGACTTCCGCGGTAATGACGGTTTCTGGCGCGCCTATCCAGCGCTCGCGGAGGCCGGCCTGTCGTTTGTGGAAATTGCCGATCCGGAACATTTCCACAGCTTCCCGGAGCGCGCCTGGGGGTTTTACGGCCACCGCCTGAACCTCTACCGACGTGTAGACCCCCACGCAGGTTTTGAACTACTGCTGGAGATCACCGAAAAACTTCAGAAAGACTACTTCGTGTTTACCAGCAATGTAGATGGGCACTATTCAAAAGCGGGGTTCGACGCAGAACGGATCTTCGAGTGCCACGGCTCGATCCACCATCTACAGTGCACAGAAGACTGTAAAGGCCGTATTTGGCAAGCCGATAACGAATCCATCGATATCGACGAACAACGCTGTTTGGCTATCGGGCCAGTACCCGTTTGCCCGGATTGTGGTGGCGTAGCGCGGCCCAATATACTGATGTTCGGCGACTGGCACTGGAACTCTCAACGAGCAGATTTACAACAGAGCCGCTACGAGAACTGGCTGAACAATGTCGACAAGCTGGTTACTATTGAATGCGGTGCCGGTACGGCCATACCCACCGTAAGGAATCAGGGGGAATATCTCGATGGAACACTGATCCGGATAAACCCACGCGAAGCGCAATCCTCCCACCCAAACGCCATTAGTATCCCTGCAGGTGCACAGCAGGCAATCACTTTGATTGCAAGCCAGCTCGAGCGGTATTTACCATGAGGAAATTTGAGTAACTCCCGTATTGATCTAGCGGGAGCAGTCAGAGTGCCGACACCTCAGTTACGTAATACAACCCGGTATCAGCAGGCTCCCGCTATTTGCATTAGCGCTTGATTGCAAAGGTTACACCGTCAGCCAATGTAGTCAGAATTGACTCCACCCGCGAGTCTTCCAGTATCCTGGTGTTTAACTGTCTCAGGGTCGTGGCTATATCACTGTCATCGCTTCGATCAGCCACTTTGCCACTCCAGAGCATATTATCAAGGATAATAACCCCCCCCGTTTTCAACAGCGCCAGAGACGACTCATAGTAGTCGGGGTAACTCTCTTTATTTGCATCAATATAAACCAGGTCAAATGTGCCGGCACTTCCTTCCGCCAGCAAGGCATTCAGGCCTTCTACGCCCCCCTGATTGACCGCTCGAACCCGGTTGGAGACGCCGGCTTCTTGCCAATAATTAGACGCGATTTCCAATAATTCACCGTCCACTTCCAGCACGGTAAGGGAGCCATCTTCCGGCAATGCCAAAGCGATCGCCAGGCTTGAGTAGCCGGTAAAAGATCCGATTTCGAGGCAATTTCTGCTACCGCTGAGTTTCACCAGGAAGGCAATAAATGCGGCCTCCTCCGGAGGAGTCATCATCGTCGCATCCGGACGAGACTTAAACGTCTCAAGCCTGCACTTTTTTAGAACATCGTGTTCATGAAACCCAAACTTACGGACATAAGCCAGGGTCCTCGCATCGTCCAATCCTGCGGTACTGTTCCAGGCCATTTGTTTTCCTCCCTGAAAACAATTACTTAATCAGGGCAGTAAGTGAATCTATGCTATCAATTTTATCAATATAGATATCGGCCACATCCACCTCCGCACCCAGCTCCTGCTCCATAAAAGCCAGAAGCTCAATCAGCGCAAAACTATCCATTAAGCCACTGGTGAACAGTGGATCTGAATAGCTCGTTTTGGACATATCAATACCCAGGTCAGAAGCGATGTAACTTTTAATTTTTTCTTTATATTCGACCACGTAAATTTCCCTTTACTCAATGCGCTTGATTGCATTCTGCGCAAACACTATAACCATCATGCACGCTCCAGGATAGTCAAAGCTTCTTCCAGTGCGGTGCCTGTTGTTTTCCAGAATTGATCGGCCTTGACCAGATCAAGATGACCACCTGGACAAGGGATCACCGTTTTCAAGTCGATATACTTGGCCCAACCATAGTCTGGCGTCCATTCCCTCAGATTTTCCCACCAGTCAACCTTCTCACTTCGAACGAGAACAGAGGGTACCGGACAATCAGAAGCAACGTAATTATTCACTGCCTCCCGACCGAGCTTAAATGCCTTCTTAAAAGCCTTCGGCAAATTCGGTATCGACTTATGCTGATCATAAGTTATTTTCGCGCCATTTTGGGCACTGACATCCTGTGTTTTGAAAAGAAAACTCGTGTACTTCGTCAGGTACCAGCGAAAATATATGGATAATCTCACCAATGGAGATTTCAGCGGAGGTAGCTCTGGTGGCTTGGTATCGAGCAATACTACTCGTACTTCCAGCCCCTTATCCATAAGCAGGCGCCCCATTTCTATAGCGATCAACCCACCCATGGAGTACCCGATCAAATTATATGGGCCCTGCCGCTGGGCTCTGAGCAAATGCTCAGTCAGAACACGCGCATTCTCTTCGACAGTGCTGTACTCATAGCCAGTAAAAACCGGATGCAATAGCCCATATGCCTTCCACTTTTCAGAGATACCCCGTGCGATCAGCTGGGAAGACATAACATGCCCGCCCATACCCGAAATCATGTAAATCGGAACTTTCCCTTCAGGTGTTTTTTTATCCAGCGAAAGAACAAGACTCTTCTCACTCACACGCCTTTCGGCACTATCGCCCTCGATACTGACAAAGGATTCGCTCGTGTCATCGCACATTGTAATAGCAGACATCATATAAGCTCTCTGTTAAAAAACATCGGCCCAAATAATATTATTCATCATCAGACATCGACCATTCGATATCGCTTAGGTCCGGACGACTATAACTTGGGAGTCGCCTAGGAAAATGAAGGTTTCAACCACGAGACATCCTTCAATTCGCCAGTTGATTCTCTCTCCCGTGAAAAAACCACTTCTTTAGGTAGATCGTGCGCAATAAAGAATAACGGGCTTGCGGTGGGACCGTAACTTCCCGAACATCCGACCACAATCAAGTCACCGACCGACACTTTAGGGAGCTTTACCCGATGCGCCAGCGTATCAATGGCAGTACATAAGGGACCAACCACCCGGTACGTTTCTTCCTCACCACCAAGGCTATTAAGGTTTATCATCGAATAATGTCGATGTGAAATCCCGCCAAGGTGGCCGCACGCTCCCAGATTGTTATTCATACCGCCATCGCAAATCACGAAATTCGAATTCCTTGATTTTTTGACCCTGACCACTTCAGTCACAAATAAACCCGCAGAACCTACAAGAAACCGCCCCACTTCGATAAAGCACTCAATATCCGAAGAAATTTTCTTTACATCTTCAATAATCTTTGAAGCCACATCAGGCAGGCTATCCAACGTCAGACTGGTATCGCCATCGTGATATGGAATCCCCATTCCCGCGCCAAACACAAGCTCATTGATCGGCTCACCCCACAGTTGAATTGCCTCCTGGAATACTGACCACATACTGACAAAGTGATCAGCTATCGATTCATCGTTAAGACATTGGCTACCCGAGTAGATATGAAAGCCCGCCAGTTCGACATGTTTCAGCTTTTTCACTTCCGCAAAAACTTCGGACAACCTGTCCTGATCGATCCCGAATTGCGTCGGCCTGCCGGCAAGGCGCACTCCGAAGTTTTCTTCGGCGAGTGACGGTGCGATCCTTATAAGTACACGCGCGATAACGCCTTTTTCTCTTGCGATGTCATTGAGGGATATCGCTTCACTCAAGTCTTCGATGACTACCGATCCGACATTGTTTTCAAGCGCAAGCACAAGGTCCGAGTCACGTTTAGCCGGTCCAGTAAATTCAATCTTGTCACTACTCCATCCATTTCCTATTGCATGTTTTAGCTCACCTGAAGAAGAAACATCCAGAGAGTCAATATGGTCTTTAAGCCAATTCAGGAGGAACGGATTAGGATTTGTTTTTACTGCGTAACGTATCTTAAACCCTTTGGTGGCTTGTTTCAGCTTATCGATATTACACCCGAGCACACCCATGTCGTAAAAATAGAGTGGAGTGCCAAATTTCCGGGCGGCCTGACTGACCGAATCAAAAGTAAACTCTTCAAAATTCATAATAAATCCTGTTAATCAGCAACCGGTTCAGCTTTTATCCTGTCTATTCTCTCGACGATATCTCTTACTGCAGGGATATCTATTTTTCCGCTCAGAGTTTCTGGTAGCTTCTCAATGAAGTAGATATTCCTGGGAACAATATGTGAAGCAAGCCTTTGGCGTAATATTCCCTTTGCGGCTTGCTCATCTCCCAAACCAGGATCATCCATCTCTACTACAGCACTCAGAACAGGATCACTGGAACCAGAAGCATCTGAAACCAAAACGACCACATCGGAGACATTCAGGACGCCTTTTATCGTATTAGCCACATCTTGTGGAAAAACCCTCTGATCCAGGATCTTTAACATATCGCTCTTTCTGCCAGAGATAACGAGTCGTCCAGAGTCATCCAGATATCCAACATCTCCGGTGACAACTGGGCTTTGGATATCTTTATTCACCTCTCCGACATAACCCAGCATCCGGCCAAGTCCTTGTGCCTGGATATTACCCTCCCGCCCGGAAGGTAGGACCTGACCGGAATCATCAGTAATCGATATCTCGACACCGGGGTAGACGCCACCAACAGATTCAAGATCTGCTTCATTGACCACTTTACAAGATGCAATTCTGAACATCTCAGTTTGGCCATAGGTTTTAACAAAAACCGTATTCTTCAAATTCTGGTTTATCACGAGCAAGTCGGGTAAAGGTAGCGGTCCGCCAGATAAAGTGACATACCTAAGTGTATTGAGCTGCCCCCACAGTTGATCCGTATCATGTACCTTTAGCAGGCCCTTCCATATCATTGGAGACATCGCCAATCCACATGGCCTGTATAGCGAAATTTGCTTCAGGATATCGGCGGGAAACCATGAAGAGGAAAAAACATAATGCCCGCCTGCAAACAAAGTACCCAATAATTGAGTCAAACCGACATCAAAGTTGATAGGCAGAACACCCAAGACACAGTCTTCAGCCTGTATTCCAAACCAGTCTTTTTCGACCCTGGCTCGCTCATCAAGGTCGGACTCACCAATACAAACGCCTTTTGGATTACCGGTCGACCCGGACGTGTAGATGATCAAGGCTGTTCTGTCAGGTACACACTTGGCTTTATCCGAACCTGCGGAATCTTCAGTAGCACAAGGGAAAATCATCCAGTCAGACTGAAAATTGTCGAGTTCAACTTTTAAATAGCCGGAAACAGAAGATAGCCCTTCCAGCTCATCGGTTTTTCCCAGTAAGTTTTCTCCAATTTTATCCACAATCCCCGCAATGCTATTTCCCTGATTGAGCATACTCGCAATTCGCGCACTGCCCTGACGAATATCGATAATCGCCAGTGGAACACCAGAAATTCGAGCAGCCAATATCGCAATCGCTTGTAGAGGCCCCCTATTTGCCATCACGAACGCAAAGTCAATATTCTCTCTAATTTCCTGTAATTTTCCTGCGATCCCACTGGCAGCAGCCCAAAGTTCCGAGTAGGTCAGGTCGTTTCCAAAAGTATCTGATATAGCGGGGATTTCAGCCAAAGAACCCGCATATAGAGCCACTTTTTCAACCAGAGTCTCAGTCATTTCCCCTTACCTTCCTGAGTTGCAGGATGAGTGTTCTTTTGCACGATGCTTTCTTCACGTTAGAAAATCAGGTTCGATCAACGCCATAAAGAGTTTCGGCCGTTTTCTCCGCCAGTCCCGCCAAAAATCGTTTGCCACCCTCAAAGCCCGGGCTTTCCAGCTTTAGCTCTACTCTTTCACAGGTACGAATCAGCGAAAGACTGATTTCACCACCATCTGTAGAAAATGAACGAGGAATAATGGCAGCTTGATAACCCTCCGGATATTTATCTTCAAAACGCAACTCATTAACAAAACCATCAAAAGGAAATCGTCCAAGTCTTCTGAGATCTTCCTGGGAATGAATAATCAACTCATAAGGAACATCGCTATTGGACATCGCATACTCAAAGTCTTTCCGGACCTGATCCGAGTGCCTCTCAAAGTCATTAGCTGGATTAACCGTTAAAAAAACCGGAACCAGGTTTACAAACATTCCAACTTGAGGATCCTCATCGGAATCCCGCCGCATGGCAACATGCGCGCAAAAGACGAAATTTTCTCGACCAAAGCTGTGGTAAAGGACCCAAGAAAATGCCGAAACCACATCTACAAAACTAGCACCTGCGCTTCGCACCTGATCCAGAACAATACTGAAATCCAATTGACTTTCGGATCCCGCAACGGAAGCTATTAACGGCTTGTTGCTTATTCTTTCCAAAGAGAAAAGTAATCTTTCTCCTATTTCTTTTGCTCGCTGGTCGTAGAACCCCGAATCCGCCCGATCTTGTTGATCCAACAAAAAATCATCGTATTCCGACTCCACTGGAACGAGACTTAAATCCTCGCCCTTTAACAAAGCGTTGTAGATATCAATAAAGTCTTTCGCTATTCTTCCTGTCGAGTTGTCATCCGCGGCTATGTGGTGGGCACTCAACTGCAACAAATCGCCGCCCGTATCAAGCTGGCAGCATAAAGCGGCCAAAAGGGGCCCTCTTCCCAAATTAAATTTGTAATCCTGCTTTATGAACGCCCTGACTTCAGACCCACCCGACAGACTCCAAACTCCAGGCAGCCTTTCCATCAGAACGCCATCTTCAGAAGGCGGCTCCTGTAATGTTAGCTGGAGACTGCCTTTACTTGGTTTCACTGTGGTTCTTAAGGTTTTGTACCTATCAATCAAAATGACAAGCGACTTCCTGATGAGGTCATCATCAAAACCTTCACTACGAATTACATACCTGGTACAGGTTATTGACTTATCCCGCCGCTCGAACATTTCCCGGAAAAACAAGCCAACTTGAGCAAAGCTACCCCTTGCTTCAGATTCAGACAAACCCAATGAACTTTCACGCCCCTTGGCTGAAAGAAATTCAGCCTGACGCTTTAGCGTTGGATAGCGATAGATATCAGCCACTTCTATCCGCAGATGCAACTCGCGCTTGATTGCCGAAACCAGAGCAATAGCAGACATACTATTACCCCCGACCTCAAAGAAATTATCATCTGCCGAAGCAGCTACAACCTTCCCTGACTCAAACCATAATCTGGCAATTTTTGAGGTGGTCTTATCGACGCCCGAGATCTCTGGAGCTGAAGTTTTCACTTCCAAGCTCCCAAGAGACTTCTTATCTATTTTAAAATTTTCGGTATATGGGAATTTTTCGAGCGCGGTGATTGAGGACGGAATCATATAGTCCGGCAAAGCGGAAACCAGAAATTTCCTAATTACATCTACGCCGCTTATTGCTTCATCCACTAAAATGACAAAAGCATGGAGTTCCTTACTCCCGCCTCCATCATCTTTGGCGATAATAACCGACTCTTTTACCGACTCATGGGACCGAAGATGGAAATTTATCTCTCTAAGGTCTATCCTGATCCCCCTGACTTTTAGCTGATCATCCGTTCGCTGCAAGTATTCCAGGTTCCCTTCAGTATCCAGCTGAGCAAAATCTCCGGTGGAAAAGTATCTTTCCCCGTCTATACATGGAAACTTCTCTTTATTCAGATCAGGCTGACCATAGTATTCAAGAGCCAACCTTGGACCACCTATATAGAGTTCTCCAACCTGTCCATCACCAACCGGTGCGCCCTTCGGATCGAGAAGCAGCTGTGTCATGGAACCTACCGGCTCGCCAATCAACACCTTACTTGAAGCGGAATTTCTGCTATAGAAATGGCAATGACTCAAGCCAAATATCTCAGTGGTGCCGTATGCGGTCGCAACGCGAGCATTAGGAAAAACCCGCTGCAGCATCTCTATGGATCTATATTCGAACGAATCACCGCCATACCAGACAAGCTGAATATTTGAAAAAGCCTCTATACCGACTTCGCTTTCGACATACTCAGCAAGGCTTTTTAATAACGCAGGCGGACAGTGAAATGCGGTACACGCTCTCACCCTGGCTGACAGCCATTCAAGATCCAGTGCATTTTTACGATCCAGGATCAGAGTGGTGCCGCCGTGAACCAGGGCCGCCATGAGCTCCAGCATGCTGATACTCCAGGCATAGCGGGCGATGGAATCGAGGACATCATTGCCAGTCAGGCCAAGATGATTACTCGGTTCAATAATCGACGCTGAAAGCGCCGCATAGCTACCCAGGACACCTTTTGGTTTTCCTGTGCTTCCTGACGTAAAGAAAATGCAGGCAGGATCATCCGGTTTCGATTCGAGTCGGATATTACTGGGGACTTCTACCCCAGCCATTTCATCTACGTATACCGAAGTCAATCCAAGTTTCTCGACGCGCTCCTTATAGTGCGACTGCGTAAGGGTAATGACGGGCAATATCGCATCCTGACGCTCGTGGATTTGTGTATCAGGGTGCATCGGATCCAGGGGCGCATATATGGCACCCAACCGAAAAATTGCGAGCATGGCCACAACTATGTCTTCAGATGGATCCAGTAGTACGGCAACAAATTTCTCTGAAGACACACCAGCGGTATAAAGATAAAACGCTAGCGCGTTAACGCGCTTATTAAGTTCTGCAAAGCTGATTTCCCGATCTTCAAACCGGATAGCCGTTTTATTTGGCGACTCATCAGCATATTTGAGAATTACGTCATCTAAACGAGGATGTAATTTATTGTAATTTGTCGTTATCATAGCGGCAGCATGTATCCCTTGCCTTCCATAATCTTCAGTGCTTAGCGCTTACCACAACTCAATAGGTAAGGCATTTAATGCACTATTCCCTGCTATCGATTGCCCAGTTCACGGGCAATAAATGGTGCCAACTTCAACACACCACATTATTTTTTGGTAACGGTTAACTCTAAATTTTCAGACTACCGAATTAAAACAATCCAACAATGCCTGCGGCCTGAATATCATTGCAGTTACAGCAACATATGTACCTGCTTTGCCAGCTGCAAGTGAAATCCGGAATCGGATTCAGCCTTGCTATGTCTGGCCCTGGTAAGCTTGCGAAGTGTTTCCATCCGCCCTTCTTGCGCCGATATCAGTTTGTTGTTTTTATCGAACGACGCCGCCCGCTCCCAGGCAGGTCTGGATGAATCAATAGCGTTTTCCAGATAGTCTTTAAAAACAAAACCCAGATCGCTGGATTTTTTTGCAAAAGCATCTCTCAGCGCTAATACATGCCCCAAGGCTACGGTCATACCCTGGCCGTATATAGGGTTAAAACTGGTGATCGTGTCACCAACAGGAAAATAGCCTATTGGAATTCCTGAAACCTGATCAAAGCGGCGGAAAACGGAGTGAGCTTTTTTAAACACTTTGAGGCTACCTAACGTATCTGCTCCACAAATACGCTGCCAAATTCTCTGATCGGCCAGATTTTTGGCCATATCCATCCACTCTTCTATGGTTTTCGGTGGCTTAATGCCGTTTGTACCGTGTAACGATACACACCAGGACTCACCCTCTATCGAGATTAATGATCCGCCGATATGGGAAACACCCGGCTCCGGGTTCACCAGAATATTTTCCTGGCAGCCTTGCCATTCCGCCTTCTTCTTAAAGTGCAGGGTTGCATAAAACAGGTCGATGGAAGACTTCTCTACCGGCACTTCACCCGACAACACCTTGCTTACCTCAGACAGGAATGGTGCACCATTACCAGCGGCATCGATCACAATATCGGAAGCAATTTTCGAGCCGTCCCGCAGCGTGACCGAAGGCGCTCCCCCCTTGGGATCAGTGGCAAAATTCAGGCGCTCCACCGGTGATCGGTGGCTTATCTGAACGTTGTCGATTTTACTCACATAGTCGAATACAACATTCTCAAGCAGTGGACGTGATTGGGATAAGAAATGAATCCCCAGATCCCTGTTCGGCATCCATCCGCCGTACTCGTATATCTGCTGGTCGCTGCCAAAAGACACACGTACCGCGCCACGGGATTCAAGCGCGGACGATATGCCGGGTAAAATGCTCTCAAGCCTGTCCAGGCCAGCCCTCAGTAATATATGAATATGCGCGCCCTGAGGAACCGCTTTACGGACACCAGCAGGAAAAACATCATCATTCCTGTCTCGCTGGTCTTTATCCAGCACGGTCACCTTTTTGAAATAAGGTGATAACGCGGCAGCCGAGGCAAGCCCGGCCATACCAGCGCCAACGATAACCGCGTGATTCATTTTATCCATAAGCCCACCGTCCACTGGCGATCAACAGCTGTACATCTGAGCACGCTGAAACCATTCCAAGTGTCGATCAGGACTGGTAAATATCTCAGCTTGTTTCTTTTGAGAAAGCGCTCGTAACAGCTCGTAATTTTTCTTTGCTGCATGGCCGTCAAATGACGAATCATAAGCCGCACATACCCGCCAGGCTTTTTGTGACCACGCGGCAGACGTCTTTATGTAGTCACTCTGTGCCAGGCCAATATCGTCGTGATCACTAAACGCGTCGTGGAGCGCTTCAGCATGCCCAAAACCGACCGTCATACCCTGGCCGAAAGTGGGGTTCACACTCGTTATCACATCACCGAGAGGGAAATAGCGGAAGGGTAGCTCTGGCATCAAATCAAATCGACGCCAGGTTGATAACGGCTTTTTATATAAGGCTACTGGGTGAATTTTGCGAGCCTGTATCAACCGCTGATAAATCCGGTCCGCGGGCAGTTGCCTGGCAAACTCGACCCACTCACTCGGCGTTGTCGGCGGAACCAGACCGTTGCGCCCGTGCAGGGATACAAACCAGCGACCGTCTTCGATATCGAGCAGGGCTCCCCCTGCGGAAGCACCAGGCTCCGCAATGATCAGGATATTTTCTCTACTTTCGGCCAGCGATTCTGGCTTGTCGACGATTGCAGACGCATAGACAATATTTGAATTGATTTCATCAACCCGGTCCATTCCCGGAAAGAGCTCATTCAATTGCCTTACAAACTTCCCTCCACGCCCGGAGCAATCGACCACGATATCGGCCGGCATTTCACGGGCTTCACCGTCTGGTTCCGCCAGCCTCACACCGGCAATCCCCCCAACACCATCTAATGTGAGATTTCCGACCCGAACACCATCAAGAATAGAGACATTTTCAAGCTGGGTTACCCGGGATCGAATAACATGCTCAAGCAAGTAGCGCGACTGCGCGAGTATGCTGCAGCCCAGATCACGTTCCGGCAGCCAAATGCCATATTCATGAATCTGCTGATCGATACCGGCACGCAAACACTTTGCACCAGAAAGCGTCAGTTCCTGGGTTATCCCCGGGAGAAATCGCTCCATTATCTGCAAACCGCCAAGCAAGAGACTGTGTAAATGAGCAGCCTGACCTGCGCCTTTACGAATGGCGGGTACATCTGGCAGAGTATCCCGTTCAAGAATACGAACGGTTTTGAAGTGCGGGGCTAGCGCAGCCGCGGCTAATAGGCCTCCGGTCCCCGCCCCGATGATTAGGGCTATATCCTTGCCCTGTTTAACTGTCATATGGCATATTCCGTGTGCTTTGTCACTATCCGACAGTGGCATGGTTAACAGATGTTAATCCAAACGGCTTCGATTTAGCCATAGCTCTACTTTATTTACCAGTAATTATTACTCCCGTAAATTCATATCCAGGAAGGAAATGGCTTTACCCACCTGAACCCTCTTCAGGTGTCGGAATGGCCAGTAACTGCGTAAGGAAACCATGAAGCTGCTCGACAATATCAACGAGATACTACCTGTCATACTTGACAATTCTTCCCGCTGCGAAGAGATCGGGATGGTGCCAAAAGAAAATGTCGAGTTGCTGAAACAAGCGGGGTTTTTCCGCGCACTGCAGCCCAAAGCTTACGGCGGCCTTGAACTTCCTTTCCCCGAATACGCAGCCTGTATCGCCCGCCTGGCAGAAGCCTGCGCATCCACGGCTTGGGCATGTGGGCTACTCGCCAATCACTCCCACGCGATCGGTTTGTTTTCGGTGCAGCTGCAAGAGGAAATATGGGGGAAAAACCCCGACGCCCTGGTGAGTTCCTCCGTTGCACCTCTCGGTAAGTGGGAACCCGTTGAGGGTGGCATCCGACTTTCCGGTACTTTCGGGTGGTCTTCAGGCTGCGACCATGCGGATTGGGCCGTTCTCGGTTATATGGGCAAAAACAATATGGGCCAGGCCGGCCCCTGCTTTGCCGTAGTACCACGCAGCGATTATGAAATCCTGGAAGACTGGGACACCATGGCACTGCGGGGGACGGGCAGTAAGTCTTTGCGGCTAAAGGACGTTTTTGTTCCTGATTACCGCACCGAGTCCCTGTTCGGTCTGAACTTCGGTCTTACCCGCGGTTACAAGAGCCACAGCGGCGACATTTTTTACACGCCGTTTTCCCCCGTCTTTTCTATAGGGTTTGCTGCAGTAGCTTTAGGGATTGCCCGCCGCTTTGCCCATCTGTTTACGGAAAAAACCAGGGCTCGTACCAGAGCCTATTCCGGGGCCAAAGAGATAAACAATGCGCCCGCGCAGATGTATCTTGCGGAATCCACCAACCAGATAAAATCGGTACAGCTTCTGCTGGAAAATGACTGGCGGGAAATGATGGATCGTGCCAGCCAGCAGAGTTTGCCCTCGCCAGACGATGTGCTGAACTGGCGATGCCAACAGGCCTACGCCATCAAAGCCCTGATCGAAGCGGTAAGCAGACTGTCGCTGGCATCCGGCGGCAATGCCTGGTTTGCCAGTAATGAGATGCAGCGGCTATTCAGGGATATCAGGATCACCGGCAGCCATGCGCAAACGGACTATGCCATCGCGTCACAGACCTACGGCAGGCACCTGCTGGGACTCGGAATGGATGCTAAATTCTATTAAGTCCCGGTAAGTCACCCCGGTGCCCGGACATGGCACCGGTTGCAATAAACGTTGCAATAGCCAGAGGCGTAAACAACAAGGCCACAAACAAAAAGAGCGTTACTTCGGCAACGCCTGAAGTACCTGGTGGCTCTCACTAACTTCCGGCACACAACCTCCCCTCGTAGCCAGGTAATGCAGGTTAAAAACGGAAAAGTAGTGTTGGAGGATCGAAGCCGGTCTTTCTTCTCCGGCGAGTAACAAACAGCTTATGGCCGCCTCTGCCGTCGAAAAGCGATCACTTTTCCCTGAGTCCCTCACCGCGTAGGAACGTACCAGCGTTTCCGGCAAACTGAGGCACGGCGTTGCGTCCAGCCAGCGACTCAAGCCAACCATTCGGCTGCACTGCTTCCAGGTGCCATCCAGCAAAATCAGCGTGATCTTTTTTGAGCCGGTCGGTAGGGTTTTGGTAACCGGCCTTGTGCAGTTCACGGTTCCATCCGCAGGGAAGACGATAAAGCACTCCCGACCAGGGTCGCTCAGTAACGCCTTCAGCCCTTCAGGTGCTTCCAGCCGATTCCACAAGAAGACCGGTGTCTGCGGGAAGGTATCCACGATTAACCGACCGGTATTGGTCGGTTTGAACAGTTCCTTACGATGCATAAGCAATGCGAAATCCACCTCGCTTTCCGCCCTGGGACGCCATTCGCACATGCAGGCAAACTCGCCCATCTGGCAGTCCGCGCACCGTTTTACGCTTTTGCCTTTGGCCAAAAAGGGTTTAGTGGATTTCGCAAGCTCCTGATCGCGCAGGAGCGTATACATCGTGGAATACATATCTGACCTACAACCAAATCAACCGCCCCTGAAACGCGCTTGCTCGCGCTGACCCGGGATTGATGCGGACCTGAATAAAGGGGCCGCTCCGCGTGGGTGATGAAAGGCGAAATTTTACACTGCGGCAAAAGTGAAGTCCCAGCTTAGTTGCACCGTGAAAGGCGTACAGGCCTAAATCCCCTGCCTGACAGGTTAACCGGACCGCAGTACTCGTTGGCCACACACTACTCTTCTATCAATATGACCAACCGGTCTCACCTTAATGGCTAAAAAGCGACACAAGCCGGTCCTCGCCGCTATCTTTGTGACCGGGAAAGATGCGTTAGGCACAGATTCCCTGTTGGCGAGAATTGTCAAATTGCTTCAAGGCCACTCCTCTATTCTCGCGTACTGATTTGAACAATAAAAACACAGTTGAGTCTCCACAGGAGTATCCGCGATGAGCGAGAAGTTTGATTTTGACCAGGTCATCATCGGGTCTGGTTTTGGTGGTTCCAGCAGCGCACTGCGCCTGAGTGAAAAGGGCCACCGGGTGCTGATGCTGGAAAAAGGCAAGCGCTGGAAAGACAAGGATTTCTCCAACAACTCCTGGAACATCAAGAAGTTCCTGTGGGCGCCCAAGCTGGGGCTGACCGGCACCATGCAGGTGAGCCTTACTCGTAAGGTGACCGCACTCCACGGCGCCGGTGTCGGCGGTGGCTCGCTCATCTACGCCAACGTGCACCTGATCCCCACCGACGAGGTCTTCGACTCCGAGCCGTGGTCGCGGGTACACAAAGACTGGAAGCAGCGCCTGCTGCCGTTTTACGGCCTGGCCCAGCGTATGATCGGTGTGGCCAAAAATCCCTACGGCAATGCTGCCGACGAGACACTTAAGGAAACCGCCCGACGGATGGGGCGCGAAGACTCTTTCCAGGTCGTGAATACCGGCGTGCTGTTCCCGGAAGCCCCCGAGGACCGGAGCGGCAAGGACCGTGGCGATCCCTACTTCGATGGCGAGGGCCCGGACCGCAACAGCTGCCAGCACTGCGGTGGCTGTATGATGGGCTGCCGTCACAATGCCAAGAATACCCTGGAGAAGAACTACCTCTGGTTTGCCGAGCGCAATGGTGTGGAGATCCGCGCGGAAAGCGAAGTCACCCGCATCGAGCCGCTGCCCAACGCCGAAGGCGTGCGCGATGGCAGCGCCGGGTACGAGCTGACGGTACAGAGTTCCACCGCCTTGCTGTTCAAGAAGCCCTACAAAATCCGCACCCGCGGGGTCGTGGTGTCAGCCGGTGTCTTCGGTACCATTCCGCTGCTGCTGAAAGCCCGCGACAAAGACGGCACCCTGCCAAATATCTCGCCACAGCTCGGCCGTCAGGTGCGCACCAATTCCGAGACGCTGATCGTCGCCACCAGCGACTACAAAGACAAAGACGGCAAGCCGCGGGAAGTGTGCGAGGGCCCGGCCATCACCAGCATGTTCGACCCGGATGATGAAACCCGGATCGAAATCGTGCGCTTTGCCCCCTATGGGGATTTCAATTTCGCCCTGCAGAGTGCGGTGCCAATTACCGAATCCAACGGGCGCGTGCCACGGCAGATCAGCATGCTGGCCAGTATGTTGCGCCAGCCGATCAAATCCCTGTGCATGCTCAACCCGATCGGCAAGTCTCGCAACAGCATTATCTTCCTGGTGATGCAGACCAAGGACAGTTTCGTACACGTGAAATCCGGCAAATGGCCGTTCGGCTGGCGGGTAACACAGGAACCCGGCGACTCACCGCTGTCGAATTATTTCCCCATCGCCCACGAGACCGCCCGCCACTATATTGACGCCGCTGGCGGCGGTAACGCCGGCAACGTGGTCACCGAAGTATTGACCGGTGCCCCCAGTACTGCACACCTGATGGGCGGCGTGGCCATCGGCACCTGTGCCGAAGACGGCGTGGTGGACGATACAGGCGCGGTATTCGGCTACCAGAACCTGCGTGTGATCGACGGCTCGCTGATTCCCGGCAATCTGGGGGTCAACCCGTCGCTAACCATTCTGGCCCTGAGCGAGTACGCCTGGTCCAAAGCACCGGTCTTCAACCGGGAGCGTGCGGAGAAAATAACCCCGGTGCGCTTTTCCAACCCGCTGCCCGGCAGCATCTCCGCACTGACTGGCAGCGGCGACCTGCACGGCATCATCTGTCGTAGCGGGACGGCAGACCGTATTACTGCCAGTGAATCTACTACCAGCGTGACAGGCTGAACCGGAATCATCCGCGCCTAGGGAGAAAGTAATGAACAAACAATTTGAAGTTCCGCGCGAGCAAGCCTTAGCGCAGATCCAGTATGTATTCGAGCAGCAACGCCAGGCGTACCTGGCACAGCCTTATCCGAGTTTTGCCCAGCGAATCGAGGACCTGAAGCAACTCGCCAGGCTGCTCACAGATCACCAGGATGCGATCGTGCAGGCGATCAGTGATGATTTCGGCAACCGCTCGCCCACGGAAACCCTGTTCTGCGAATTTTTCGTGGTGCTGGACGGCATCAAGGACACCATCAAAAAGCTGCGCAAGTGGATGAAACCGCAGAAGCGCCACACACCGTTCACTCTCTACCCGGGAGCGAGCAGCCGGGTGATTCCCCAGCCACTGGGCGTGGTGGGCGTAATCGTGCCGTGGAATTTTCCGGCCAACCTGATGTTTGCCCCGCTGACCTGCATTTTTGCGGCCGGCAACCGCGCCATGGTGAAAATGTCGGACCGTTCCTCGCGCCTGGCGCATCTGTTAAGCAGTGCCAGCGGTGACTATTTCCCGCCGGAGAAGCTGTCCATTTTTGCCGACAGTCACCAGATAGGTCCGGACTTTTCCGCATTACCGTTCGACCATCTGCTGTTTACCGGCTCCACCCAGACCGGCCGCGCAGTGATGCGCAATGCTTCCGCCAACCTGACACCGGTAACGCTGGAACTGGGTGGCAAGTCGCCCGCCGTGGTAGCTCCCGACTTCCCCATTGATGTCGCTGCCGATCGCATCATTTACTGGAAGCTGGTGAATGCCGGCCAGATCTGCACCAATATCGATTACCTGTTTCTGCCGGAAGACAAGGTAGAAAGCTTTGTCGAGCAGTCCCGCAAACTGGTCGCCAGGCGCTATCCAGACCTGCAGAGTAGCGATTACACGTCGATCATCGACGACACATCCTATAAACGCCTGTGGCAAACCGTTAGAGATGCGGAAGCCAAGGGTGCCAGGGTGATCAACCTGGCACCCGGCGGCGAAGGCGATGGCAAGTTGCGCAAGTTCCCCCCGCACCTGATCCTCAATGTCAGCGAAGATATGCTGGTAATGCAGCGGGAAATTTTCGGCCCGTTATTGCCAATCAAAACCTACCGGCAGGCCAGTGAGGTCACGGACTACATTAACCATCACGACCGCCCGCTCGCGCTCTACCCATTTACCAGAGACAAGCAGTTGCAGGCGTTTTATATCGAGCACGTGATGTCCGGTGGTGTCAGCGTCAACAATGCACTGTTGCACGTAGCCCAGCACGATATGCCATTCGGTGGCGTCGGCCCCAGTGGTATGGGCCATTATCACGGCTACGAAGGCTTCGTGAATTTCTCGAAGATGCGCCCGGTGTTCTACCAGGGCTTCTTCGACGGCATGAAACCGCTGATGCCGCCCTACGGTCCAACCACGCAGAAAATCCTCAACTTTATGTTGCGCCTGGTGCGCTAGGGTTCGCAGTAGGCCCCGAGCGAGTCGTGACTGATGAGACTTGACTCTTTTCGCCACTGCGCGCATTTTGCTTCGATATGGAAAGTGGCAGGAAGAGGTTTCGCCGCAGATGACCACGCATTCAGTCCGACTCGCCTCCTTCGATGGCATTCGCGAAGCCGCACTGGAACTCGGTGTCGATCCCGAACCGATTTTCCACCGCAACGGCCTACCCCCGCTGGGCGACTACAATCCCGACGCCCGCTTTCCCTATATCGCGCTGATCAACACGCTGAATACACTGGCAGACGCCACGGATGCGCCACACTTCGGCCTGCTGGTGGCCCGCCGGCAACCGCTGACGACCATGGGTCTGCTCGGTGCCGTGGCCGCTGAAGCCCCCACCGTCGGTCAGGCCATTACCGATATCGGCGACCACCTAAAAGTACATATCAATGGCGCACGTTCAATCTGCGAAGTGGAAAAGGATATCGCCACCTGGCGCGTCGCGGTGGATCTTGAAGGCGCACCGGACCTGAAACAGAAACACCTTCTATCCGTCGGTATTGCCTTTAACATCCTGAGACAACTACTGGGTTCGAGCTGGCTTCCATCCCGGGTCCAGTTCGATCATGCACAACCAGAAGATGTGCGCCCCTACAAACAGTTCTTCCGCTGTCCGGTGCTTTTCGGACAGGAGTTCTCCGGCCTGTGTTTTCACAGTGAGGTTTTACAAAGGGCCAACACGGAAAAGAAAGGCGCCGACTACGGACAACTGAAATCGGCCCTCGAATCCAGCGAGCAGTCACTAGGCGGCGATTTCGAGGATTTATTTCTCAGCACCACCCGAGAATTGATCGAAAAGGGAAACCTTTCACTCGAGAGCGTGGCAGCAGCACTGGATATGTCCCCGCGTACCTTACACCGCAGGCTGCGCGAGGAGCTCGACACCAACTTCCGCGAGGCTTCAGACAAAATTCGCATCCAACTGGGGATGAAATACATCCGTAACACCACACTCCCCCTGAGCGATATCGCGGATATTCTCGGATACTCGGAACTGGCCGCTTTTTCCCGGGCGTTCAAACGCAAAGTTGGCTGTTCACCCAGACAGTGGCGCGCGGTGGCCTGATTTCAACTCTGCTTGTTTACATAACTCTCTTTTAGTATCTCCAGCTTCACACCAGCAGCACTCGGGGCGGAATGCCAATTGTTTATTCAAGGCGCAAACATGCGCGCTTGCAATTGCCCATCCGGTTACCGCGCACTGCATTCAAGGCTCCTTATTTCCCCAGCAAAATCCCACCCCCATGCTACTTTTACTGATGCTTTCGCAAGTTCTTCGGCAGTTTATAAATCCATAATTGCCGCGCCACGAAAAAGCTTTTCCGCCAATTGATACAGCCTTGGAACCTGGCCCTGTACCAACTGGTGTTAAACGGAGTTAACAATGAAAAAGCTCAAGCTGGCTGCCGCTGTAGCACTGCTGTCACCGGCACTGGCAACAGCCCAGATACCGGTTTCCGATATTGATCTGACGCGGTTTTATGTACGCCTGGGAGCCAGTTTCGTCTATCCAGACGACGACATCACACCGCTGAAATATTACCTGCTGCAGGATTGGGAGCTTTATCGTACCGGATGGGATATCGATGAAAACGTGACCTGGAATGTTTCCGGCGTCTGGCGCCCGCTTCCCTACCTCGGCGTGGAGGCGCTGTATATCGGCAGTCCGGATCACTCACTGACCATCACCAATTTTCGCGCCCAGCCCGGGCGGGACAATATCGAGTTTGGTTTTTTCACCACTTCATCCGCCAATCTTTTCGTCAACTGGTACCTGATGGATGAGACCTGCCTCGGACAGCCGTATATCGGTATCGGCGTCAACTACACCGACTTTTACGACGACGAACTCAAACCGGAAATGCAGCGTTACCTGATCGACAGCGGTTTGGCCACCGGGCTTTCCAAGTTCGGCATGGGACACTCCTGGGGCGCCAGTGCACAGCTTGGTCTGGACTGGCGCCTTGGCCACGGGCGCGCCTGGCTGATCAATGCGGCGGTGATCTATACCGACGCGGATACCGACGGCGTGGTTACCTTCCCGGTTTCACCCGGTTATGAGCGCCTGTATTCCGATTTTGAGTACAACCCCTGGACACTGAACCTCGGCGTAACCTACGAGTTCTAGTCTTCAGGCCGGTTCCGGATAACAATCTATAACGACTCCCCCGGGGGCATTTGTGATTCAAACAGCGCGGAATTTGTTGCTCACCGTCCGGCTTTTCAACAAGCATTTGTTACCTTCCATCGGCCTGGTGCTGGCCACAGCCCTCTCGCCTTCCCCGGCAATTGCGGAATGCTCGCCCTCAAATACCGGCACCGCCGGCGACGACAGCATTCTGTGTGACGAAGACAACGACGCCGGGGGTGCCGATGTAAACAGCCTCGCGGGGGACGACACCCTGGATTTGAATGGCGGGACAATAGGTACCGTCGACGCCGGAGCCGGCAATGACACCGTCAACATCAACGGAGCTCAAGTCGAAACGAACCTGCTGACCGGCGACGGCGACGATACCGTGGTCATGGATGTGCGCGAGTCGGAAGTGGGCTCTTTTTTCGGCGGCGGTCTCGACACCGGTACCGGCAACGATCACGTGCATATCTATGACGGGCTCGCCTTCGAAGTGCTCACCGGCGAAGGCGATGACGAGGTGATTCTCGAAGGCGGATTCATTTTCAACTTTCTCGATACCGGTGCCGGTGACGACTATGTCTACTGGGATGAAGGCATCCTTAGCGAATTTCGCGGCAATGCCGGATCCGACTACCTGGAAATCGATGCCTTCGCCTATGAAGGCGATGTGGTCCTCGATGGCGGCGATGACCTGACCGCAGACGACGGCGATGTCGATACGCTGCGCTTCAAACTGGACCACGAAATCGACGGCCGCCTGCTGCGCAACTGGGAACGCATCATCATCAACGGCAGCACCAAACTCGACCTGCTCGGCACCCTCGCCGTTGGTGGCGGGCAGGACAGCAACGGCCAGCAACTGGGGCTGGATATCCGGTTTGGCGGGATCGTCCAATTTCTGCCGCGGGCCTATGAAATTCAGGGCGATGTACTGAATGCCGGAACACTTCTCTTGCATGACAACCGTATAAGCCAGTTGAGTATCACCCCGCACAATGACGGCCGCTTTGGTAACTATATTGGCCGCAACGGACGCCTGCGGATCGATACCCGCCTGGCCGGCGACAACGCCGCTACAGATCGGCTCAATATTCTCGGTAATGCCAGCGGTACAACATTCGTGCGCGTTTACAACATGGGCGGTAACGGCGCCCTGACCACCGGCGACGGCATCAAGGTGATCGACATACAGGGCGACTCCCCCAGCGATGCCTTTGTGCTCGACGGCGACTACTGGGGCGCTGACCGCCAGGATGTGACGATCGGCGGCGCCTACGGATACACCCTGCACCACAACGCACTGAGCGACCCCGACGACGGCAACTGGTATTTGCGCTCAACCCTGCTCGATCCTTTTGATGGCAGCGGCAACCTGATCCCCCGCTGGCAACCGGCTGCGGTAATGTACGAAACCTACGCGCAGGTGCTGCGCAATATGAATCGCCCGAACACCCTGCGCCAGCGGGTGGGCAACCGCTTCTGGGCGGGTACCAGTTACCTCGATCGCGGTGTTTGCTGCCTCACCGAAGCCACGGAAAAAACCATCGATGGCGGCGGCCTGTGGATGCGTATAGCGGGGGAGTATTACGACTTCGCGCCGGAGTTTTCCTATGGACGCGCCCAGTGGCAGCAGGACTACGGGCAGGCTCAGGTGGGTGTGGATTTCTCGGTTGATCCCTCCGTCTATGGAGGGCGCCTGGTCCTCGGGCTGTTCGGGCAGTATGCGTATGCGGATACCGAGCTGGACGCATTCTTCAGCCACGGCCAGTTTGATACTGAAAACTTTGGTGTTGGCGGTACCGCAACCTGGTACGGGCACCAGGGTACTTATGTAGACCTGCAAGCCCAGGTCAACTGGTTCGACACCGACCTGCGGTCTTACGAGCTCTACTACCTGGCCAGAGGCAATGATGCGGTGGGCGTATCCCTGTCCGCCGAAGTCGGGCACACCATCAAGCTGTGTGACTACTTCGCCCTGACCCCGCAAGTGCAGGTGACCTATAACGCGGAAGAGGCGGACGATATCTACGACGCCTACGGTGCTTATATGAAGGACACCGAAAACCACGGCGGCGCGGCGCGCTTTGGGGTGGCCTTCGAGCAGCGGGTAAGTGGGCGCAAATCCCCCGCCAATATGTACGGTCGATTGCTGCTCGAACGGATCAACCTCTACGCCATTGCCAACGCATTTTATTACTACGATGCAGAAACCCGGGTGAACGTATCCGGTACCTACCTGTACCAGGCCCGCGACGATTGGTGGGGGCAGATTGGCGTTGGCGCCACCTACGATGAATGCGGCGATCACTGCTCCTTCTATACCGAAGTGGATTACAGCACCAGCTTCGACAACCCGGGCGACAGCTACGGCGCAAGTGTGCGCTTTGGCTTTCGCTTCAAGTGGTGATACCGGCGCTGCCCTCGCCACAGGTTTTCCCTATACTCGCGTCATGTCTCCGCCTGCCGAAATACCGCTGACCATCGCCGAGCCCGATCATTGGGCCAACCTGCTGTGGGCAGTCAGCAGCACCGACATTTGCACGCCCTCCACACTTCCGTGGCTGCCTGCGCCACGACGACAACGCCTCCGTGAGTACTTTTCCACAGCAGACGTTCGCGATGCACGGTCAGAATCATTGACGCAACTGCTGGAGAGCACCAGCAGCCGGCGCCTGGGGGTCTATTTTGAAAACCTGTGGGCCTTCGCGTTTGAACATCACCCGGATTACCGACTGATCGCACGCAACTTTCCCATTCGCGAGGGCGGACGGACGCTGGGCGAGCTGGATTTCCTGGTCCAGCACCTGCCCGATGCTCGCTGCGAACACTGGGAGGTTGCGGTGAAGTTCTACCTGCAAGCCGGTGACTATTGGGTAGGCCCGGGCCTTAAAGACAGGCTGGATATCAAGCTCGCACGCATGCGCACACACCAACTGCCCGTGCTTCATGCCGCCGCTACCAGCGCGGCATTAACCACACTGGGATTGCCAAACCACCAGGACAGTATCCGCCAGTGGGCGCTGGTGCCCGGGCGCCTGTTTCGCCCACTTGGGGAGATCGCCCCAGCCACTGATCCGGGTTACTGGTGGTGTACGCTGGAGCAGTTTATCCACAACGTCCGACATCTCTCCTCCGGCCATTGGTTCCAACTGCCCAAGCACAGCTGGCTCGCACCCCTAACGACAGGTCGGCCCAATACTGAACGCGAGCAACGGTTTGTCGATGAACAGCTGCTTGCCCGCGGGCCGGTCTGTGTCGCCGGCACCCGCAACGGCCGCGAATACACCCGCGGGTTTATCGTGCCGGATGACTGGCTCGAACAAGCATTCAAGCGATTACCAACCACCCGGTAACGATCAAAAAACGCACAAACCATCGACACATTACTGTCTTAGCGCCAATACCTGACGCCCAAATCAACCTCCAACATAAATTTAAGAAAAAAGTACCAGTAACTGGGCTAACCTTATTGCTCTACCAAATACGAATCATTACTATCCGCATCCAAATTAACATCTCTTAACAATAAGGAAGCCGACCCGTGGAGAACGCAATCGCGCTATTTATTCAGGGTGGTGTAGTGATCTGGTTGCTGTGCGCGTTTTCCATTGCCGCAACAACCCTGTTTCTGCAAAAGCTGTGGCAGTTCTGGCAGCTGCGTACCCTGCCCGGCGCCACTCCTGAGCGCGTGCTTCAACACCTGGAAAACGGTGAGCGCAGCCAGGCGCTGATACTCTCCAAGGGACAACGCAACCCCCGCGCGCGCCTGATCGCACAGACGCTCGGGCTGTTTGAACGCCAAACCCTGTCCGCCGACAAGGTCCGTACCGAAAGCCTGCGCCTGGCCCGCGTCGAGATCAGCAAGCTCAACAGTTTCCTGCGTCCACTGGAAGTAATCGCCACCCTGGCGCCGCTGCTCGGCCTCCTCGGTACCGTCATGGGCATGATCGAAGCGTTTAAAGCAATGGAGGCCGCCGGCACCCAGGTGAATCCTGCGGTATTGTCCGGCGGTATCTGGCAGGCGCTGCTCACCACGGCCCTGGGCCTTGCCGTCGCTATTCCAGTATCCCTCGCGCATAGCTGGCTCGAGCGCAAAGTGGAAGTACAGGCAGGTGACATCCAGAACGATCTCGACCGCGTGTTTACCTGGTTCGCGGAAAAAGACAGCCGCAAGACGGCCGCTAAAGAGCCTGTAAAAGCGGGCGAAGCCAAATCAAAACCCAGCCAGCAGCCGGCCTGATTCCAGATAAATAAAGCGAATAGAAATGGAATCCACCTGCTCACAACAAGCCGCGGACACACCTCTGCTGTTTCAGTCCCGCCGCCGCGGCATCAGCCTGACACCGCTGATTGATGTGGTGTTTATCCTGCTGATGTTTTTCATGCTGACGTCCAGCTTCAGCCAGTGGCGGGCGGTGGATTTCTTTTCGCCAACGGAAGCAAGCGCGACGGCAGAAAAGCCTGCGGCACCATATGTACTGATCCTGCATGCCGACCAACGCTTGCGGCTGGCCAATGGTGATCTGGATATCGCTCATTACCGGGACTTTTCCCCGGCGATGTTGCAACACTTTGAACAAGACGCTGCCGTATTGCTGGCTCCCGAGGCCACGGTACGGGTTCAGGATATCGTCAGTGCACTGGAAGCCCTGCAACAGGCCGGCCTGAGCCGGGCAACATTGGGCAAGAGCCTGCCGGAAAACCTGGCCAAACAGGTGGGCGAACAATAATGCAGCTGCACACAGCACGCCCGCGCAAGAGCGCCGACGACAGCATGATCCCGCTGATCAACATCGTCTTCCTGCTGCTTATTTTCTTCATGATTGCGGGAAAGATCAGTAACGACCAGCAGGACGCGATCACACCGCCGGTTTCACAAAGTCAGGAACCGGTGAACACGCCACCTGCGGTGTTGAAAATCAATGCGGAAAACCAGCTCACGTTTGATGGTAAGGCGGTAACCCTGGAGACACTGGCAACCAGCCTGCCGGAAGTGCGCACGCAGATTTACGTCAAGGCCGACCGGAACTTACAGGCCAAGGATCTGGATGCCGTGTTCAACCTGCTGCGGGAAGCCGGTGTGGAGCAGATCACCTTGTACAGCGAGCGCGCTGAAGTTCAGTCCGGCGGCGGCAGCTTATGAACAGTATCCAGTGGGTTTCGTCCCTGTTTATCGCACTGATGCTGCATCTGCTGTTGGCCGCCGGCATTTTTCACCTCGAGCAACCGGAAGCCGGTGTCGCCGTGGAGGCAGGGGAAGGTGGTGTAGATGTTGGCCTCGGCATGCTGGGCAGTTACGAGGAAGTTCTGCAGCCCCCGGAACCCGAAAAAGAACCGGAGCCTGCACCCGTCGAGCCGCCAAAACCGGAAAAGAAGCCACAACCGAAGCTCAAGCCGCAACCGCCAGAGCCGGTGGTAAAACCAAAACTGCCTGAATCCGAGCCTGAACCAAAGCCGGAGCCGCAACCACAGGTAACGACGGTAAAAACGGCGGAAGTCAGCCAGATTGCCGTAGCGAAAGTAGAAGCCAAAGCAGAAACCGCAGTGGTGGACGAGCCTGCGCCGCAGGTAGAGAAAAAGCCTGAGCCCAAGCCCGCCTCCGTACGCGCAACCGGGCGGCACAATCACGCCAGCGCAGGCGCCACCGCCGGCAATGCCAAAACCTATTTCAGTGCGCTGATGGCCTGGCTGAACCGTTTCAAGGATTACCCGGCGGCACTCAAGAAAGAAAAAATTCAGGGCGTAGTCACTGTGGAATTCACCATCGCAAAGAATGGCGACATTACCAAAGCGGCTATCAAAAAGAGCTCGGGCCACCCGGAGCTGGATGCGGCGGCAATGTCGATGCTGCAGAACGCATCCCCGGTGCCACCGATACCCGAATCCATGAACCGGGAGACCATCAAACTGGTTATCCCGGTCGAATATTCACTGATCACAAACCGGAAATTCACGGAGTAGAACATGAAGAAAGGAAAGCAACTGGCCCCGGCCTCCCTGCGTCAATCCGCGCAGCCGCGTCTCAACGTCAACAAAACCGCACTGGCTCTGAGCGTGCCAATGCTGCTGATGGGGCAGGCGGCGCTGGCCGAGGAAGAAGCGATCGTTCTGGACACCATGCAGATCACCGAGCGCACCAGTGATACCAATCCCTACGCCGAAGAGGGCGCGCCCTACAAAGCCAAGGTTTCCGGTGATGCGCGTCGCGTAAAAGAAATTGCCAAAACACCGCAGACCATCAGCGTACTGACCCAGACCGCGATCAAGGAATCCGGCCGCAGCGACCTGCGCGAAGTACTGGACGCACAGCCGGGCGTAACTCTCGGCACCGGTGAAAACGGCAACGCCTTCGGCGACCGCTACATCATCCGCGGCCACGAAGCGCGCAGCGATGTATATGTTGATGGCCTGCGTGACCCGGGCATGACCACCCGTGAAAGCTTCGCCGTTGAGCAGATCGAAATCACCAAAGGCCCGAGCGCAACTTTCGCCGGCCGCGGTTCCACCGGTGGTGCCGTTAACAGTGTGACCAAGCAAGCCAGCACCGACTACGACTTCAATAACGTGGAAGCGGGCTTCGGCACCAATGATTTCCGCCGCCTGACCCTGGACAGCAACGTCAAGATCTCCGAAACCCTGGCCGCGCGTGTGAACCTGCTGCACGGTTACGAAGAAGTGCCGGATCGCGCCCCGGCGGATCGCGAGCGCAATGGTGTGGCCCTGTCCCTCACCCAGCAGACTACTGACAAACTGAGCCTGACTGGTGACTTCTACTACCTGAATGCCGAAGACAAGCCGGACCTCGGTACCTACATCGTGCCCGAAGGCCGCCCGGTACACGACCTGCCTACCTACACCCAGGACCAGGATTTCCTGGATTCCGAGGTACAGACGTTTACCTTCCGCGCCAACTACGACATCAGCGACAACCTGCGTTTCCAGAACTCCACCCGTTACGGCACCACCGAAAACGGCTACGTAGTGACCGGCGCCCGTGGCACCACCCGTGCAGACGATGACGAGATGGCACCCGGTGCAGGAACCGTAACCCTGAGCACGCACCAGGGCTGGCAGGATGTGGATTACTTCGTAAACCAGGCCAACCTGTTTATCGACAGCCAGCTGGGCGGCGTGCAGCACCAGTTCCTGATCAGCGCAGAATATTCCGACCTGGCGGTACTGAACGGCCAGTTCAAAGTGGACCCAACCGCTGCCGGCAACTGTGAGGCCAATGGTCGCGGTGATAAACACTTCTGTATCGTGGACGAGAACGGTGATTACATCACTGATAACGGCAACCTGATGGGCCTCGAGATCACCCGCAGCGACTGGGATTCCGATTACCAGATCAAGACCGCATCTGTCTCCCTGATGGATACTGTTGACCTGAATAATTTCTGGACCGTACACGCCGGCCTGCGCCTCGACAGCTTCGACTACAGCAACGCAGCCTTCGGCCGTGGCGCCACCGAAGCCACCTTGTACGAATATTCCGATACCCTGGTGAACGGCCATGTTGGTGTGGTGTACACCTTCAACGACCTGGGCAATGTGTACTTCACATACGGCACCGCCACCAACATCAACGGCGGTGAATCCGATGTGGGCGCAAACTGTGGTTACGGCGGTATCTGTACCGACAGCGCCAACGTGGGCGCCCCCAACCCGGAAGGCACCCGCAACCTGGAACTGGGTACCAAGTGGAACCTGAATGGCGAAAAACTGCTGCTGACCGGTGCCATCTTCCAGATCACTAAAGACGACGTGATGGAAAGCCTGCCGTTTGGCTCCAGCTATGACGATGTTGGCAGCATCAACACCGGCAAGAACCGCGTGCAAGGTTTCGAAGTAGCGCTGGTGGGTAACCTGAGCGACAAGTTCAGCACCCAGTTCGGCCTCACCATGATGGATTCTGAAATCCTTGAGTCCACCAACGAGGACAGCATCGGCGAAAGCCTGGCGAACTTCGCAGACGACAGCGCCTTCCTGCAATTGCGCTACCAGGCCACCAGCGCGTTCGCTTTCGGTGGTTCTGCCAACTACTCCAGTGAAATCTTTGCCGGCCAGCCGGACTCCGCGGCCAGCGATACCTTCCGCGTCCCCAGCTACACGTCTTTTGACCTGTTCGCCAGCTACCAATTCAGCGAAAAGCTGAAAGCACAGCTGAACGTTAACAACGTGACCGATAAAGACTACTATCTGGCGGCATACCGGAGCGGTGCCTTCACCTACATCGGTGATGCCCGCAGCGCTGCGCTGACTGTGTCTTACGACCTGTAATCCACGCGCAGCCTGAAAAAAGCCGGGGACTTCCCCGGCTTTTTTTTAGCCCAGAAAAGTTACGCCAAATAAATAGACCAGAGCAATGACAGAGCAGACCCCGCCAACCGATTACCTCGACCGGATTCCCCCGCATTTAGTTAGCGCCGGGGATTACGAGCAGGAAGCCAGACAGCGACTCTCCGACCCGGTATGGGCGCAGATTGCCGGGGGCGCCGGGGATGAAATCACCCTGCGAAAAAACCGCACAGCATTCGATACGCTGGAAATCATTCCGCGCATGCTGGCGGATTTTCGTCACGCGGATACCGGGGTTAACCTGTTCGGCCGCAGGCATAAATTCCCCCTGTTGATCGCTCCCATCGCCCACCAGCAACTGCTGTACCCGGACGGTGAACTGGCCACACTGGCGGCAGCCAACGCGCTGGAAACCACCTTTATCGCCTCCACTCTGGCATCCACGCCACTGGAAACCATTGCTGCAGAAAGTACCGCGCCTTGCTGGTTCCAGCTCTACTTTCAGCCGCAACGGGAACAGACCCTCGATCTGCTGCAACGGGCCGAAGCCGCGGGTTACGAAGCCATCGTGGTGACCCTGGACGCGCCGATCAGCGGCCTGCGCAACCGGGTACAACGCTCCGGCTTTGCCCTGCCCGCACATATTCCCACCCCCAATACAACGGGCTACGAGCCACCCGCGCCACGCAGCCTGGCGCCGGGCAGCAGTGTGATCCTGAACGGCTTTATGGCCGATGCACCGCGCTGGGAGGATCTGCAGTGGCTGCGTGAGCAGTGCAAATTGCCGTTACTGGCAAAAGGCGTAATCAGCCCGGCGGATGCCGAGCAGTGCAAGGCCATCGGGCTCGACGGCATCATCGTATCCAACCACGGTGGCCGCACCCTGGACGGCCTGCCGGCCACCATCGACGCGCTGCCGGAAATCCGCGCGGCCGTCGGCCACGACCTGCCGCTATTGCTGGACAGCGGTATCCGCCGCGGCACCGATATCTTCAAGGCCCTCGCCCTCGGCGCTGACGCGGTATTACTGGGCAGGCCATACCTCTACGCACTCGCCACTGCCGGCGCCTTGGGCGTCGCGCATTTGCTGCGTATCCTGCACGAAGAACTGGAAATCGCCATGGCACTGTCCGGGCGCCCGGATATCCAAAGTATTCAGCCCGACGCAGTAAAGCGCCGCTAAGAAAGCGCGAACAGGAGACACCATGCTTACAGTTATCGAAGATCTCTTTACCACCGACGAAGCCGCGCAACTGCGCGCGCAGCTGGTGGAACAACCCTGGCTGGATGGCGCCGCCACCGCCGGCGGCCAGGCGGCCTCGGTAAAGGCCAACCTGCAAATGGATGACCGCAACCCGGTAGCGCAACAGTTGCGCCAGCAGGTACTGGAGCGCCTCGGCCGCAGTCCGCTGTTTGTCTCCGCAGCGCTGCCACAAAAAATCTACCCACCCAAATTCAACTGCTACCGCGACGGCGGCCACTATGGCCTGCACGTGGACAGCGCCATCATGCAGCTGCCAAATGGGGAGTCCCTGCGCACTGACCTGTCGATTACCCTGTTCCTGAGCGAGCCGGATACCTATGAAGGCGGCGAGCTGATGATCGAGACCCGCTACGGTGCCCAGGCGGTCAAGCTGAATGCCGGCAGTGCGGTGCTCTACCCGTCCTCCAGCCTGCACCAGGTGACCCCGACCACCGAGGGCGAGAGGGTTTGCAGCTTCTTCTGGATCCAGAGCCTGGTGGCCGACGACCACCAGCGGGAACAGCTGTTCGAGCTGGACCAGTGCATCCAGACCCTGACCATGGAGCGCGGCCACCAGGATCCACAGGTCAAATCCCTCACCGGGATCTATCACAATCTGTTGCGGGGTTGGGCAACTACCTAAGCCCCTGCGCCCTAGTGCTGTACACAGAACAACATTGAGGCGGTACCGCTACCGGGTAGAGCTTTGTGAGACACGAGCTAGGCGCCCCCCCCTAAACCCATCCATGGGGGCTCGGCTGCGGCCGTCCTGGCCGCAGACGGTCTCACAAAGCTCTACCCGGTATCGGTACCTTCGCGGCGAGTTCAGCTCATCGAATATCATCACGCATAGCACCAATTCCCTTTCCCCTCCTACCCCCGCCTCAAACTGATCGACTGCCACAAATCCGGAAAATAGCTCCCCCACAGTTGACACAAGTCAATTAGCGTTTAGAATTTTCAGAAATTTCTGAAACTTAAGAAAAAGATGAAACTTTCGAACCAGGCACAAGCGTTCGTCCTGCATTTTGGGGAAATGGGCAGCCGTTGGGGATTCAACCGCACCGTGGGACAGATGTTCGCCCTGCTCACCATCCATAGCGAACCGCTGAATGCCGACCAGCTCGCCGAAGCGCTCAAGATCAGCCGCGGTAATGTGAGCATGGGACTCAAAGAATTACAGGCCTGGCGCCTGGTGGAGCTTCACCACCAGCCCGGCGACCGCAAGGATTACTTCACCGCAGCCGGCTCCATCTGGGACCTGGCGCGCACCGTATTCGAGGAGCGCCGCAAGCGTGAGCTCGACCCGACCCTGACACTCCTGCGCCAGCTTTTACTGTCCGATCCCCGCGACGAACAGGAAGCGCTGGCGCAGGAAAAAATCCAGGAGGTTTACAGCCTTCTGGAGATGCTCGACCAGTTTGCCAATACCCTGAGCAGGCTGGACCAGAAGGACCTGCTCAAACTGATGAAACTGGGATCCGGCCTCAGCAAACTGCTGGAGCTGAAATCCAAAGCCAGCGGTGGCTCCCGTAAAAAATAGGGCGTAGCAGGAAATCAATGGCGCCCGGCCCGGGCGCTGTCAGTGTTTTGTGAGGTGCTCATGCTGGATACACTGATCCTTTCGCGAATACAGTTCGCGGCCAATATAAGTTTTCACATTCTCTTTCCCACCATTACCATCGCGCTCTGCTGGATCCTGTTCTTTTTCAAGCTGCGCTTCGATCTTACCGGCAACCCGGTGTGGATGCGGGCCTACCGCTTCTGGGTAAAAATCTTTGCCCTCACCTTCGCCCTCGGCGTCGTCAGCGGTCTCACCATGTCCTTCCAGTTCGGAACCAACTGGCCGGGCTTTATGGAAAAAGTCGGCAATATCGCCGGCCCGTTACTGGGCTATGAGGTACTCACCGCTTTCTTCCTCGAGGCAACCTTCCTCGGCATCATGCTGTTCGGCATCAACCGGGTTTCCAGCCGGCTGCATACCATTTCCGCATTGATTGTCGCCGTCGGTACTACCCTGTCGGCGTTCTGGATCCTTGCGCTCAACTCCTGGATGCAGACGCCCACAGGCTACGAGATCCGCGATGGCGTGGTGCACGCATCAGACTGGATGGCGATCATCTTCAACCCCTCATTCCCCTACCGCTTTGTGCACATGCTGCTGGCTTCCGGGCTGACCGCCGCCTTCTTTGTGGCCGGGCTCTCCGCCTACCGGATCCTGAAAGGGGACCACAAGCAGGCGCCGCGGCTGGCGCTGAAGACCGGCCTGATTGTTGCCGCGATACTGGCACCGGTGCAGGCCTTCGTCGGTGACCTGCACGGTCTCAACACCTTTGAGCACCAGCCGCAGAAAATCGCTGCCATGGAAGGGGTCTGGGATACCGAAGAAGGCGCGCCACTGCTGCTGTTTGCGATTCCGGACGAGGAGCAACGCACGAATCATTTCAGTGTCGGCATCCCCAACATGGCGAGCCTGATCCTCACCCATGAAACCGACGGCGTAATTCGCGGGCTGAACGAATTCGAGGGCGATCACCCGCCGGTCAAACCGATGTTTTTCGGTTTCCGCATTATGGTCGGCGTCGGCCTGCTGATGCTGGTCACGGCCTGGTGGGCGATTTTCCTGCTGCGTAAACGCGGCGAGCTGCCGACCTGGATGCTCAGGGTATTGGTAGGCATGACCTTTTCCGGCTGGGTAGCGACGCTCGCCGGCTGGTATGTCACCGAGGTCGGGCGCCAGCCGTGGCTGGTCACCGGTATTCTGAAAACCGCCGACGCGGTCACCCCGGTAGCGCCCTCCCATGTCGGCCTTTCCCTGACCCTGTATCTGGTCACCTATGTGGTACTGATGTGGGCGTATATCCATACGCTGCGGGTAATGGCACTGAAGTCGGTCAACGTTGAAGAATTCGAAACCAGTGAACCGGTTGCCGACGGCAGCCTCACCAACCTGCCCCGGGAAGCATCCCTCAATTTTGGCCATAGCACTCAAGGAGGTGTTCAATGAGTGGCGCGGTAACTGATATTGCCAATATGGCCGGCACTGACTGGCTGCCGGTAGTGTTTATCGGCCTGATGGGGCTCGCGGTCGTGGTCTACGCGATTCTCGATGGCTACGACCTGGGCGTCGGTATCCTGCTGCCGATGGGCGAGGCCGACGAGCGCCAGCGGGACATCATGATCGCCTCAATCGGTCCTTTCTGGGACGCCAACGAAACCTGGCTGGTACTGGCCATCGGCCTGCTGCTGATTGCCTTCCCCACTGCCCACAGTATTGTGCTGACCAACCTGTATATTCCAGCGGCGATCATGCTGATCGGCCTGATCATGCGCGGTGTGGCATTCGACTTCCGCGCCAAGGCGGCGGTGGACCACAAGCTCGCGTGGGATCGCACCTTCAAGCTCGGCTCCCTGATCACTACCCTTGCCCAAGGCTACATGCTGGGGCAATACGTCATGGGCTTCGACAACAGCTGGTCTGCATTTTACTTCTGCGTACTGAGTGCCTTAGGGGTGACCGCGGCCTATACCTATATCGGGGCAACCTGGCTGGTGATGAAAACCGAAAACGCCCTGCAACAGCGTGCAGTACAGTGGAGCATCCAGGCCGGGCGCGCTGCCCTGGTGGGCGTGATCGCGGTGTGCGTCGTCAATCCGCTGGTGAATCCGGGGGTATTCGACCGCTGGTTTACCTTCCCGCTGGTGATGTTCGTGCTGCTGATACCGACGCTGTGCTTTATCGCTTTTATTAGCAACGACATCCTGCTGCGCCGCCTGCCGAAAGCGGGGGACCGCCATTGCAGCCTGCCGTTCTATACCGTGGTTGGGATTTTTATCCTGAGTTTCACCGGCCTGGCTTTCAGCTTCTTCCCGGAAATCGTGCCGGGCCAGCTGGATATCTGGCAGGCCGCCAGTGCACGGGAATCCCTGCAATTTATTCTAGTGGGCGCGGTGATTGTTGTGCCGGTTATCCTGCTGTATACCGCGTTTTCCTACCGGGTATTCCGCGGCAAGGCGACGGACCTGCACTACTACTGAGTGAACTTGCGGTGCGGTAAAAACTGAGTACGTTGCTACCGCATCGCCAGCCCGTTAGTCGGCGGTCATCAGGCGAGCCTTATCGGCCTCACATTTTCGATACTGAAGTCTTCGCCGGTATATCCAGTCTGGCTGATATCGAGTTAGGATGCGGGGACAGGCATTTTTGGCAACAGGATCTGTTACATGGACTTTCGAATTTCCGCCGGCGTACTGTGCGCCGCAATCTCATTCAGTGCAGTTGCTTCAGCGCAGGATACCCAGAATCTGGTCGAACTGGGCGCGCATACGTTTGCCGATAATTGCCAAAAGTGTCACCAGATAGACGGCTACGGAGAGGAAGCGCTTTACCCTTCACTGCGCGATCCCCAGTTACTGGCGAATAAACCGCTGTTGATCAAAACCATATTGCACGGACGGACCGCACAACAGGCCGACGGTACAGAGGAGCCCCGGATGCCGTCCCTGGACTACCTGACCAACCGCGAAATCACCGCACTTATTGCCTTTATATCGAAGAGCTGGGGTAACGAGGTATTGCTGGTCAACAGTGAGGACATTACCCAGGCCCGCTAACAGGTACTCCGCAACTACGCCGCGATCTATAAAGTCGCGGTGAACTTATGGCTGGGGTTTCTTTTTCCACTTCCTGAACTCCTTGAGCACTTTGTAGGGCCGCTCGGTATACCAGCCATACCCTGCACGGCGCTCTTCGGAAACCTGGTTCAGGTCGAAATACACTTCCCCATTGCGATCACCGAATACCGGGCGGTCGCTGTCGATATCGTAAAAGCGCGCCCACAGCGGGCTCGCTTCTTCATCAGTGATCAGTTCCTTGTAGCTGTGCCCGGCACGCTCATAGCGGAAACCGTTGATCTTGCGCGCCTCAAACCATGCGACGGCGCTTTCAATCGCGCGTGCCACCGCCGGCGGCGGGTTATCCAGGCTCATCATGAACAGCACCAGGTCGGCACTTTCGCTGGTGGCCAGCGCGACCGGCTCGAAAGCTCTTGCGGATGTCGGCAGCAGGGTCTCGGCATCGTGTTGTGCGCCCCAGATCGTTGGCTCGCCATCGATGGCTACCTGGGTATCCACCAGCATCTGTAACCCGCGCGCCAGGCTCGCCCGCGCCTGTTTTTGCAAAGGCTCAGGAACAAATGCGAGACGCGCATCACCCCGCGCTACAGCCCCCACCAGATTCAGCAGGTTGGCAATGGCATCGTCATTGAACGTGATGTCATCGTGATATTTTCCGCGCAGGGGGAAGGTCTGCGGCCAGCCGCCATTCGGATACTGGGCGGTAATCACCAGTTGCAGTGCGCGCAGGGCGGAGTCGCAATAACGCTGCTCACCGGTGGCATTGCACGCGTTCACCATCACCCAGAACTGCACACTGGTGGCATAGTTGTCGAAAGTGGGCACATAGTCCTTTTCTTTGCCGAACTTCTGCCCGGGCTTGCGCGGCGCACTTCCCATGTCCGTTCGTTTGGACCAGCCGCCGGAAGGGGTCTGGAACGACAACACCACATCGGCAATATGCCGCCCCTCTACACTGGCAATAAATTCGGCATTACTGGTTGCCCGTTGGGCATCGAAGCCAAAGCGCTTGGTCGCGGGCGCGTCCAGGGGCTTCTTCAGCCCGGCCTGCTGTACTTCCGCCTGCAGTGCCTTTTGATCCAGCTGGTAGAAGTGCTCGGACAGGGCCCGATACTCCTTCATATTCCCGGCAACTTTGACGGATTCCACGGCATTGATGTCACCGGAGCACCCCGCAAGAAGCGCGAGGGAAGCAAAGACGGCGGTCAGCGGTTGGCGAATATTCACACGGGCACCCTGTCAGGCAGAATTTATTATTTGGTCTTACCAAATGCGATGCTATCAGACTCAATTCCCGTGTGAAACCCGCGCGCCGGGGCACGCGCAGTGTTCAGCAGCAGTCGCCAGAAACAAAAAACCCCGGCGCAAGGCCGGGGAATCAACAACAATGAAAGGATTTACTTCAGCACTAGTCTCAGTCGAGGAACTCACAGCGACCGACTTCAGCCCCTGCCGTGACCGCGTCGCGCAACCCGCCGGGGAAACCGACCTGTTGCGATACACCGCCATTGCAGACATACACCTGACTGAGGTCGATATACCAGGAGAAGGAATAGCCCGCCAGACCGCCAGCGATTTCCTTGCCGGAGGCACTGATGGAAATCGGGTTATCCAGGGGCAGGTTGTCCATTTCCACCACACCCTGCTTTTTCAGGAAGTCGGCAAAGTGCATCCAACCAACACCTTCGACCCACAGAGCGCCGGCCAGGCCCAGGAAGAAGTTACCGGCACGACCGACCATCACACTGCCGTCATCGCTCATGTCGAATACGCTGACCGGCACAGCGCCCACCGCGTCGGTAATTGCTTCCTCACCCAGGAGGGTACAGAAGTCGCGCCCGAGGAACTTGTACGGCAGGTCGTGACACCAGCGCAGGGAGCCGGTATTGATGACCGCGTCATCACCGAGCCCCTTGTAAGGGTTCCAAAGCAGAATGCCATCCGGGCTGGTCAGGGCCACCTTGCTGCCATCGTAGTTGGCCGTGTTGGCATCGGTCGCACCGAACGCGTCACCCGCATGGAGTAACGGACCTTCCTTGACCCAGGCCACCGGGTTGCCGAAGCCGGCGATCCCCACCACCACATCACCGTTACCGGAAATGGCGTGAGCGCGTACAAACTGGGTGCGGGAAATATCCAGGCCCTCGGTGCTCAATTCGCGCATGCCGCCTTTGGTATCCCAGATCCAGGGAACAATCTCGCCCATGAAGGAGCGCTGGCAGCTGCCGTCGCCATCAACATCCTTGTAGGCAAGGCCAACCGCCGTCTTGCCATCATCATCCAGCGCCCAGGAACTGGCCGCCGTTTTTCCGGTATCGCCGCTGCCACCACAGGTATTCCCGTTCAGGTCACCCAGGGCGATATCACCTTTTTCCGACCAGATGACGGGCTCCAGAATACCGTTGCCATTCGTGTCTTTTTCGACCAGCATTTTCTGGCCATTGCGACTCATGGCGCCATTGCCCGGTACATACTCCGGCGGCAGGATATTGAAGCCTTTGTTGATATCCCAGGTGAACGCCGTGGTACCCACATGACCAGCGGCAAATTTGCCGTTCTTGGACATGTCGCGGATAAATGCGGCCACTACCGGCGTAACCTGTACGCCTTTGGTGAAACCATTGAAGTAAAAATCCGCTTCCTTGGTTACGCCCGCTTCCGCAAGAATCGGCGTCGCATCACAGGCATCATCGCTCAACGGGTCACTGCTTTCGGCAACATTCCAGTATTCACCAACCGATGCCAGAGCCTGTGGTGTGGTCGGATAACCGCCGGCAACGATTTCTTCCAGGTAAAGCACATAGGACTCGCCCGGTGTCAGGTTGCGAATCGTGAAACGACCGTCGGGCCCGATTTTCCCCTGGGTTGCAGAACCGGTCATATCCGATATCGCATCGAACATGGGGTTATCCACGTTGCGCGCAATCACATTGATACCACTGTATTCCGTAGAGCCGTCTTTCAGACGCAGCACCCCGGAAATTGTGCCGGTGGTCGACGCATAGTCCGCAGTCGGGTAAAGATTGGAAATGGCTGCGATATCGTCCGGATGATCGACCGTGCTTTGCTCTGCTCCCGCCTGGCCGCTGTGATCGATAAACGGGAACATGGTTTCAATAATGGCAGGGTCCGCATTATTGGCACCGTAGGCGGCGGGGTAATCGTAGCGGTGAACCGGCTCCACTCCGCAGCCTTCTACCCCCGGGTAGTTAGGTGCGTAGGTATAGCTCATATAGGCCATGGAACCATTCACCTGGCTGTGGGACAGGTTGATCGCATGGCCGAATTCGTGGGTGAAAACCCCCGCAACCCGGTTGCCATCGATATCGTCGTCCCACACATTCCAGCCATTCATTACTGCAGTGGCCTCGATGATGTGGTTGTTTTCATCGGCCCACTCCGGGAACGCAATCCCCAGTACGGACTCTTTCGGCACCCCGAAATAGTCTTCCAGAATCGAGCCGTCGCCATCGTAAAGCACGAAGAAACCATAGCCATTCTCAACACCATACAGTGACGTGGCATTTTCGCCGGTTACATCGGCAATACCGGTGATAGTCTCAACACTGCCAACGATCTCTGCAGAAAAAGTGGAGGTGGGTACATCGCTCCAGTTTTTAAACGCATGCGCGGTAATTTCATCGGCACGCTCGATGGTGATAAACGGGGTCTCCCCATCGTAGTCCATGGTAAAGGCATCACCGCCATCGGTATAAACAGGAATCGGCCCTCTACTGGTGTCCCAGGTGTACGGTTGCGGCGTAGAGTCATCGGTGGTGTACAGGGGGCCTGCGGCATAAACGGCATTCGCGGCAACGGCGAAGCCAATGGCCGTCATCAACTTGGTCGTTTTCATTATTTCATCTCCCCTTTGCCAATCCAGTCTTCCGCGACAGCGCGGCCGACCAGATCCATAAAGGCAGTCGCATCAACGGCCCCCGGTGAGGTCAGCATATTGATCTGTTCTGCATTCAACAGTTTTTGATTGATATCAACGCCATCAAAAAGTCCGATATTATTGAACTGGTTCACCAGCTTTCCGTTTTCCAGTCTCAGTTTTCCCTGGGCCATGCCAGCGGTAGTCTGCAACCCGGTACGGCTGGCCTTTTTGAACATAAACGCCACCACATATTCGTCTTCCTTCCAACGCGGGAATCCCTCAGGTGATATCGCCAGCAGTTGATGGCCATTGGCAGCGACTTTTGGCTTTAACAGCCCAAACTGTCGGAAGGTATAGCTTTGTCCGTCCTTGACTTTGCCCTTGGCTACAGACCCTACGGCAATAGTCACTTCGGTATAGGGGACTCCGGAAGCATCAATCCCGTCACTCACCGCAGTTACCGTTCCGGAAATAATGGAATCAGCACTTTGAATCAATTGCGTCAGGTTCTGAGATTTGAGCTTGGTGGCATGTGCCATAGGCACAGACAGTAAAACCAGAAGCGCGGCGGCCAGCGCGGCCACAGGCTTGCGGCACAGCAGGAGATATTTCAACACTTTGCGTTCCTCTCTTTATTATCAATAGTGAGCCCGCAGAAAAAATCGACGGCAAGACGGCGTTACTCTTGCGGTCATTTCGATATCTGGACACGGATACAGTAAAGAGAGGTTCCCGGACAGAGATATAGGGGAAACCCCGATATTTCATCATGTGTGAAACAGTTTTCTTTTTTTGGCCTGAAGAAAATCAACTGTGAAAAATAATGGTGAAAAAAATGGCGCAAAAATTTTCCCGGCACCAATTTGGTTCAGCAGGAAATTGGATTTCGAATTGAAATCACATTTCGGCAGAAATAATCCCAACACGCATTGCAAATCGGACCAATCCCGGAACATGGTAAATCCCCAGGCGATCCATCAGCTGCGCCCGATGGGCCTCCACAGTTTTCACACTGACGTTGAGATTGGAAGCGATATCCCGCGGGCCTAACCCTTCGGCTATTTGCTGCAATATCTGGCGCTGCCGCGGGGTTAGGATTTCCTGAACCGAAACCCCATCCTGTGCATGTTGAATAAAGTACTGTATTTTTTCCGCATTGATTGCCGAGCATAGATAGTCCCTGCCGCAGCACACGGCCTGCAATGCCGCGGCCAACTCATCGAATGCAGAATCCTTGAGCAGGTACCCGGAGGCACCGCTCCCCAATGCGCGGGCGACATACTCCGGCCCCGAATGCATGGAGAGAATCAACAGCCGTATGTCCGGATAAGCCTGGCTGACCTGCTGTACCACTTCCAGCCCGTTGATGCCCGGCAGAGAGATATCCAGCAGCAGTACATCGGGCAGTGTCGTGTGTACCAGCTCCAGCGCTTCCAGTCCGTCGCCACACTCACCGACGATTTCGAAATCATTCAGGTCATCCAGTAATGCCCGAATGCCCGCACGCATTAGTGCATGATCATCTACCAGCAGAATCCGTTTGTTTTTAATCCCTTGCATGCTCTTCCCCGACATACGCTCCCTCACATACGTTCTCTCACATGGGCAGCACGGCGCTGACCCGACAGCCCCTGCCAGGCCCGGAATCAAAATGCATTTCTCCCCCTACACTGCGAGCCCTTTCCAGCATCCCCAATAGCCCCAGGTGCTCGCCCCGCTGCACACGATCCCAGGCTTGTACCGGGTCAAAGCCGCGTCCATTGTCACTTACCACCAAGGTGACCTGCCCATCGCTGCCCTCAAGAAACACTTCGATTCGCCGGCAATCGGCATGGCGCAGCGCGTTGCTCACCGCTTCCTGAACCAGACGGAAAACTACCGTGCGAATCGATCTGCGCACTTCTGTTACCTTGCCGACAGCATTCAGCCCAATATCGATTCCCGTGCGATCGGTGACCGAGTCCAGATGAACTTTCAGCGCTTCCGCCAACCCAATTTCATCCAGAAGCGGCGGACGCAGCGTTAATGAAATATTTCGCACCTGCCCGATCATACGGTCAAGCATGGAGACAGACTCATTTAAACGCTGTTGCTGTTCTCGGCTATCCGTTGCCCTCCCCACTCGCTGTAGCGATATTTTTGTCGCCGTCAGGGTTTGTCCAAGCTCATCGTGCAGCTCCCGCGCAATATGCTCCCGCTGCTCCTCTTTGGCCGATTGCAGCCTGCCGGTGAGGTTGCGCAGCCCTGCGTGGGCCTCGGCCAACTGGCGGCCGCTGATTTCGGCCTTTTGCAGCGCCCCTTCACGCTGTTTACGTAACTGCTCCAGAACCTGATTGCGCCGGCGAAGTTCACGCATGCGAAGGTTATGTAAAGCAAGCGCCAGCATGATCAACAGCGCTACAGCCCCGCCCCGAAACCAGGTCGTCATCCAGTAAGGGGGCACAACGTTAAGCTGTAACGCCGGAGACTCATTCCAGCTACCGAAGACATCGCGCCCGCGTACGCTCAGCTGGTGCGCTCCAGGTGAAAGCTCCAGTAGAGTCAGTTCCCTGCGCGCCCCCAGGGGCAACCAGGGTTCAGAGGAGCGCAGGCGGTACTCGTATTGATGGGTGCCTTGTGCAAAATCAAGAGAGGCAAAGGAGACCGAGAGCATTTTTCCCCAGTCGAGCTCCACCGACTCCACTGCCATCGCCGGCCGTGTTTGGATACCGCTGTTTTCCGTCGCGCGGGAAAGTTCGACCAGCCGAACCGGGCTCGGCTCACGCTGAATCCACTCAGTGCCAGCAGGAATCGTCACCAGCCCGTTGATACCGCCGAAATACAGGCGTTTTTCATCCCGGGCTGCGGCACGTGCATTGAAGTGGGTAACCGGTAGCCCCGATTCTGCCACGTGGTGTACCAGCAACCCGGTTGCCGGTTGCAATCGCGATAACCCCCGCCGTGAACTCAACCAGATGGAACCGTCATCGTCTTCGACTATCCCCATCACCCCCGGTGCCAGCAGCCCATCGCCCTGTCCCCAACGCCGTAGCAAATGCAATTTCCGGTCAGCCCCCAGCTGCAAGCGGTGCACACCTCCACCATCGGTACCAACCCAGATATCATCGGCCCTATCCCGGTAAAGTGCCGTGACATTGTGATGTCCCAGCCCTTGCTCCTCACCAAAACGCAGGCACCCCCAGGGCTTGGTATTGCAGAGATTGAGCCCATTGGATCGCGTCCCGACGAGCAACAGGTTTTCTCCGAGATCCAGTAATGCGGTGATGTAATTACCGCTCAGCGAGTCGGACTGCTCGGGAATATGTGTCCGCCTTTCGAATGTCGAATGACCGGCCGGCAACACGAAAAGGCCGCTACCGCCAACGCCTACCCATAAATCACCCGATTGACTTTCCAGCAAGCTCGTCACATAACCTGCGCCTAGTCCCTTTCCGGAATCCGCATTGATCAGGCGGTGGCTGCCATTGGAATCCAACTCCCACAGCCCGTGATTACTGCCCGCCAGGGTCTGTCCATTGCGGCGCTGTAATACGGAAAGAATACCGTCTGAACTCAATGCAGTTGTGTGAGTGGTCGCCTCTTCCACAGCCAATCCGTCATCACTGAGACGTTGCAGCCCGCCACCAAAAGTGCCGACCCAGGATTGTCCCGCGCTGGTTGCCATTACCGCCGTCACATTGCGGTGACGCAACTGCCCCGCCTCATTTCCTGCGTGCAGCCAGCCGTAAGTATTGCGGTTCAGGCGGGCCATATACACGCCATTGCCCCAGGTGGCGATCAGCAGCTTGTCGCCACTAAAGTGCAAAACCAACTGGGGAAGTGCCGGCAACTGTCCGTCTTCCCCGAGAGGCTTTGGGTTGGCAACCTCCACCGCGCCAGTCGCGGGGTCATATATCAGGACGCCCCGCGCCATCGTCGCAATCCAGAGCCGACCTTGCGGCCCCCACTCCAGCGCCAGCACGGTCGGATGCACCTCCCCGCCCAAATCAACGAGCTCGCCCTTCCCCTGAGCAAAGTCCAGCTGTACCAAACCACCGCGGGTTCCCGCATACAACGTTGACGCTCCCTGGCGAGCGAGGGCAAAAACACTGTTGAGATCCTCGGCGCCCGCAGTCATCCCGGTCAGATCAAAATGATCGAAACCCAATGCTCCCTGCTGCCAGCGATTGACGCCACCACCCACTGTGGCCACCCACACCGCTCCGCCGTCCGGCTCACCCAGAACGTCGTAAATGTAATCGTGGGAAATGGAGCGGGGCTGCGCCGGGTCGTGAACAAAGCGGGTAACGCGGCCGGAAACCGGATCAATCCGGTTCAGGCCGATCTGGCTGCCGGCCCAGATTTGCCCCTCCGAGTCCTGGGCCATGCCATACACACTGTCATGGCTTAAGGTATGTAGGTTTGCCGATGCGTGGCGTAGATGGGTAAAAGAATCTGTGCGGGGGTCGTAACGGCTGAGACCGCTGGTATTGGTGGCAATCCAAATAAAACCGTCGCGGTCTTCAAATAGCCAGCGGATATCGTTGTCGGGCAAGCCGCTACCGCCAGTGGGAAGAGGTACAGCCTGGTAACCATCGTAACGGAAGAGACCTTCACGGGAGGCAACCCAAAGGAACCCGTGGCGATCCACCAGTAACGAGGTGGCCACCTTGATATCCAGCCCCTGCCCTGCTCCTAAAGGATAAAAATCCAGGGGCTGGGCTTTGAGTGGAAAAGGCAATATAAGCAGCAGAAAAGCCAGGCTTTTCCAGTACATCGGCCGTCCCCTTGGTTGTTGTTATCCGCTGACGACAGACAGTGCCTCCGCACACAGGCGGTACAGGCCAGCCTTTATTCTATGTAGTACGGCAGTACAAAGCCCGCGATTGGCGTCACAGTTTTTAAACACGGGGAATTTGAAATGGCAGCAGCATTCCAGGGAGGGCCAACCGGAAAATAAAGAAATTTCCGCCAAGCTACTTCGACGCGAACAGCTTGATGAGACTCAAATAAAAAAGCCGGGAGGCCCCGGCTATTCAACAAAACAATTTTCGCGGGAAGCACGCGCTTCCGTCAGCCTGCTGTCGCCGCCAGTTGTGCAGCCTTGGTCCGGCGTTTTTCACGTGCTGTGCGGCGTTTTTCGCGGCGCTGGTACCAGATATAGATACCGGTGATGGATAACAGCAGAGGGGAAAGGCCGATCACACACCAGATGACCTTGCTCACGAGACCGGCAAAATTTCCAAAGTGCAGGCGGCGGTAGCTGTCCACAATCTTCGCGCCCAGGGAGGCGTCGCGGATGTCGTAGCTGAGCATGTGCTCGCCGCTCTGTGCGTCGTAGGTGACATTGCTCGCATATTCGCTGATCAGCGGATTGCCGGTGTGCACATCGCCCCAGAAGGTGAAATTGGTACCCGGCTCCCAGGGAAAGGAGATATAGGTGGTCTCGAAATTCTGGATGCGATTGCCGGCATCCTCCATAAACCCTTGCAGCGAGAGGTCGTCGTTGTACAGGCGCGCCTCCATTTTGTGATGCGCATGTCCGTCCGCGTGCTCCTCCAGCTCGTGGGCAAAGTGCACAATGTTCCACCAGGCCCCGGTAAACCCCAGGATCAGTAAAACCGGCGTACCAATAATGCCCGTCATTTTATGCAGGTCGGAGAAGTAGACGATCATCCGCGCGTTCCAGCGCAGGGTGAAAAAGCTCTTCCAGAATTTCCGATACAGGATAAAACCGCTGATGCCCAGCAGACACAGCAGAATCGAGAAAATACTGGTAATCAACATGCCCCAGTCATCCAGCAACAGGGTGTAGTGCAAATTGAGCAGCCAGTCGGTGAGATGGTGGGTCAGGCCCATGGGGGGGCGCAGTGGTTCACCGGTGTACTGGTCCAGCAACGCATAGGTCCACTCGTCGGTGCCATGCTGCATGGTATAGACGAGATCTGCGCGGTCTTTGTCCTGAAACAGTGCCCAGCCCACCACTTCGTACTGGGGAAAGTTACTGTGCATGGACAATTCCAGCGCGTCCAGGCTCAGGCGCTCACGGCCAGCGGATTCCACCCGTACCTTGTCGGCGAGCAGCATGGAATCAATCTCGTGCTTGAACACCAGGATGCTGCCGGTTACGCAAATAACCAGCAGCGGCACAAACGCGACCAATGCCATCCAGCTATGCAGTTTGAACAGGATTTTATTCATGGTTTCTTGACGGTTTTAAAAACACAAACGGGGCGACGGTATTCAGGCCCGTCGCCCCAACAGCTTTTCTGAATGCCTTACAGAATCAGTAGCGCCAGTTCACCGATGCGCTGAAGTTGCGCGGTGCGGCATAGAAGCCCTGGTCCCAGTACAGGCTGCTGATGTATTTTTCGTCGGTGAGGTTTTCACCATTGAGGGAAACACTCAGCTGCTCGGTCACTTTGTAGTTGGCGAACAGTTGCAGGGTGGCATAGGCTTCCTGCTCGATCGTGAAGCCTGTGGCGTGAGTGCGAGAAATATCATCCTGCCAGTTCAGGCCGCCACCGACTTTCAGGGCATCCAGCATGGGTGGGCGATAGCTGGCATACAGGCGTACCGTCTGTGCCGGGATAAAGTCGCGGTTCAGACCATTGCCCGCCTTGTTGTCGATATTGACCTTGGCGTAGCTGAATTCCATATTCAGGCCGTCGGTGAATTCGCCACTTACGGTCAGATCAAAGCCGTTGCTGTCATAGTCGCGGCCTTCGTAATAATCAATCAGGATCTGGTCGTTGTTCGGATCTTCCACCTGCCCTGCAAATTCCGCCACATTATTCTGCTGGGTCTGGTAGTAGGCCAGGGATGCGATCAGCTTGCCCCCCAGGAACTGCCCCTTCACACCGACTTCATCGTTCACCCCTTCGGTGGGATCAATAAAAGTCAGGTCTTGTGCGACATCGTCCTGCGCGGCGAAGGTTTCAGTGTGGCTGGCGTACAGGGAATAGTTATCGGTTACCCGATACACCAAGCCGGCGTAGGGCAGCACCTTGCCGTCCACCTCAGTGACTTTGCTGGTACCGTAACCTTCGCCATCAGCCTCCCAGTTCACCACGCGGGCGCCGCCCACCAGGCTCAAACTGTCGGTCAGCCTGAAACGGGTGGCAGCAAACACAGCGTTCTGCGTTTCATTGAAATCACTGCCAGTCAGGCCATCGGTATACACCGGCTTGACTGGGGTCTGACCAATCCACTGAGTAAAATCGCCGATCCAGGGGAAACCATTGGTGTAGTCGTACAGGGAAACTTCTTCCGTAGAACCTTCAGACCAGTTGTAGCCGAACAGCAGTTCGTGTTCCCGGCCCAGCAGGCTGTAGGTACCGGAAACACGCAGGTCAAACACATCCTGACTGCCATCCTGGGTATAACCGCTGGCGTAACCGATCAGACCTTCTTCGGTTTCACGGTCAGGCAGGCTGTACATGTACAACAGCTCGCTATCGCCCTCGAGATCAGAAGAGCTGTAGTAGCCCTTGATTTTCCAGCCATTGGCAAGCTCGTGCTTCAACTCGGCAAAGACTTCTTTTTCGATATTGTCCCAGTAAGCCCACTCGGCGGCAGTGGAGGCGGACACGTCGTAGTTGGTCGCGGAGCCATCGGCGTACACCAGTGGCAGCGCACCCCACATCGGGCTGTCGGCCAGGCTGCTCTGGTAGCTCGCGCCCAACGTCAGTTGGGTAGATTCACCCAGGTCTTTTTCCAGGGCGCCATACACCACGGATTTGTCCATCGCGTAGAAGTCCAGGTAGGACTCACTGTCGTCCTTGGTCATCACCACCCGGCCCCGCAGGCCATCGCTCAGGGTACCAGCGACATCGCTTTCCAGGCGCAGGCTGTTCCAGGAACCGGCAATGGCACTGAAAGACATTTGCAAATCGTCAGTAGGACGCTTGCGGACCATGTTGATGGTGGCGGAGGGATTGCCGGCGCCGCTCATCAGGCCATTGGCACCGCGTACCACTTCGATACGTTCGTAGATGGAGGTGTCGGTCTGCCCCATACGGAGGCCATAGGTTGCCGGCAACCCTACGCCGTCAACCTGGAAATTGGTCACATCAAAACCGCGTGAGGAGTAATACGTTCGGTCGGTTTCAACGCTCTCAACCTGAATACCCGGCACCGCAAGCAGCGCGTCGTTCAGGTTGTACATGTTGAAATCGTTCAGCTGGGTGCTGCCGATGGCGGATACGGATTGCGGGGTGTCCAGAATCGACAGACCGAGACCGGTAGCGGTATCCATGTCCTCAACCAGATAAGAATCTACCTGCTCGCCCGTGACCTCCACATTTTCAAGCTGTTCCGATTTAACCTTCGATTCTGCGGCAATGGCGCCATTGGCCAGGCACAGCGCAGAAGCCAGCAGTGCACGAGAGAAGATTCGCGAATTGATTTGCATGGATGTTTCCCCAGATTGACCCCAAAACTGGGACGCAAGTCTAGGTCACGAAAAATATAAATGCAACTCGTTATCATTTGCATAAACGTTATCTTGCACGCCATCTGTCATGCAATCTCACGCAATGCGACAAACTGTGGGACTTCTGGCGTACAAACAAACCGCTAAACTTAAATCAGGGAGTACCCTCAACATCGTTGTACCAATCAACTACCTGGAGATCACGCCCATGCCCATTCGCGCTCACACCCTGGAAGCCGACTTCCCCGAATATTCCGCAACCATCCGCCAGCTGCGCCAGGAAGATCTGGATTTCAAGATAGAGAGCGACGACTACAACAAACTGGACAAGGAAATACGTGGGCTGGAAGAGCGCGGCATCACCACCGACGACAACCATTTCAACGAGCTGAAGATTCGGCGCGCGCACATGAAAGACCAACTGTACCGACGGCTCAGGAATGGGCACGGATAACCCTCCCCGACACCGGGACAAGCCGGCAATAAAAAAGGGCTTCGCTATGCGAAGCCCTTTTTGTTCGATATCACGAAACCCAGTATTAACTTACAGGTTGCGGTCAAAGAAGTTTTTCATCATCTGGTGCCAGTGCTTGCGGGTCTCTTTACCACGCAGGCTGTGTTTCTTGCCCGGGTAGGTCATCAATTCAAACTGCTGGCCATCGTCCTGCAACTGCTTGATCAGGCGGGTGGTGTTGGTAAACAGCACATTGTCATCCGCCATCCCGTGGTAAATCAGCAGTGAGCCTTTGAGGTCTTTCGCATACGGGAATACCGATGATGCCTCGTAGGCTTCCGGCACCTGGTTCGGGTTGCCCATATAACGCTCGGTGTAGTGCGTGTCATAGAGCCCCCAGGCAGTCACCGGCGCACCGGAAATCCCCGCCTTGAAATAGTCTCCGGCCTTGAACATGGTCATCAACGCCATATAGCCACCATAGCTGTGACCGTAAACGCCGATACGCTCCGGATCGACAAATGGCAGGGTGCGCAGGAATTTAACCCCGGTTACCTGATCGTCCACCTCGACGGAACCCATTTTCTTGAAGATCGGATCTTCAAATTTCTTGCCGCGGTTGGCGGAGCCACGATTGTCTACGGTAAAGACCACATAGCCCTGCTGTGCCATGTACTGGTTAAACGGGCGATCCCAACCGTTGGTAACCAGTTGCGCATGCGGGCCACCGTACAGGAACACCATGACCGGGTAGGTTTTTTTCGGGTCAAAGTCCGCCGGCTTGTACATGCGGTAGTACAGCGTATGCCCTTCCGGAGCCTTGATGGTGCCGAATTCAGGCGCGATCCAGTCACTCATGTACGGGTACAGCGGGTGACCTTTTTCGACCTTGTTTTCTTCCAGCCAGGTGACGCGCTTGCCATCAATGCCGTGCAGGCTCACCTGTGCCGGTGTCGTCGGGTTGGAATAGGTGTCGATATAACCGGATGCATCACCGGCAAAGGCAATGGAGTGCATGCCGGCGCGGGAGGAAATCTTGTCGATGCCTGATTTGCCGTCGAGTCCGGTCACATACAGATGTCGCTCCAGGGGCGTATCTTTACGGCCGCTGAAATAGACCTTGCCGGCTTTCTCGTCTACTGCTTCCAGCTTGTCGATCGCCCAATCACCGTCGGTGAGCTGTGCAAGCTGCTTGCCGCTGAGATCGTACAGGTACAGGTGCTTGAAGCCGTCCTTTTCTGATGCCCAGATAAAGCGGTCGCTGTCTTTCAGGAAACGCAGGTCTTTATGCAGGTTCACCCAGGTATCACTGCGCTCGGTCAGCGCGGTGCGGGTCTTGCCGTTTACAGTATTTACAAACCGCAGTTCCAGTTTTTGCTGGCTGCGATCCTGCCATTGATAGGACAGCAGGTCGTTGCGCGCCCACTTGACCCGGGGAATATAAATATCTTCGTTTTTGCCGAGATCCAACCAGCGGGTTTTACCGCTGGCGAGATCCAGAACTCCCAGCTTGATCTTAACGTTGGGGCGTCCCGCAGCCGGGTAGCGCTGCTGGATCATGTCGATGCGATCCGCATAAATTTCGCTGCGGGTCACTTCGTCCACCGGGGACTCATCCACTTGCAGATAGGCAATCTGCTGTTCATCCGGCGACCACCAGTAGCCGGTCATACGGCCCATTTCTTCCTGGGCGACAAACTCCGCCATACCATTTTTGATCGCGCCGTTTTTTGAGCCGCCGTCGCTGGTGAGCTGGCGCTCCTTACCGGTCTTCAGGTCCACCACGAAAATATTCTGGTCGCGGATAAAAGATACGAACTGCCCTTTGGGCGATACGCGCACATCGGTTTCGAAGGCTTCGGTTTCGGTCAGGCGTTTCGGCTTGGCGTTGGCTACGTCGTAATAGAAAACATCGCCGGCCAGCGGGAACAGCAGGGACTTGCCGTCTTTCGACCAGCTGTACTCCATGATGCCACTGCCAAAAATTCGCTGGCGCTCACGACGGGCTTTTTCCTCGTCGGAAAGGTTCTCCTCGCCTTTGTGCAGCTTGTCGGAGTTGACCAGCATCCGGGTTTCACCGTCCTTGAGACTGTATTCCCACAGGTCGTAGCGGTTGTAATCTTCTTTGCGGCCCTGCAGGAAGGTTACCCGGCTACCGTCGGGGGAATATTGCAATGCGCGGGGGCTGGCACCGCTCAGGGCTGGATCGGAGAATATTCTATCGATCGTCAACTCTTCAGCAGACGAATATCCGGAAATCCCGGCAAGGATCAGGGGGAGAACAAGACGCTTCATAGTTTTTGGAATCGGTTACACGTAGTTTGGAGATAAAACCGCACATCGTTGCGGCGTCATTTCCGTCATTCTAACGCGAAACCCTTATCCGGTGCGGTATGCAGGCCCTCGGCTCCCCGCAGCCTGCGGCCATTTCGTCCCACCAGCGGCACTAGGCCGCGCTCTGGTCAACAAGTTCTCTGCCGGATTTATCCACAGGTGTGGCGCCCGTTGCCCAGCTCACGACAACGCCAGCCAACAGCGCGGCCACTACCGCGGGAATGATCGGGTTGCCCCAGTAAGCATTGGCGGTCGCCATGATCAGGACAGATGTCAGCGACCCCGCTACCAGCGAAGCCAAAGCGCCCTGCCAGGAAAAACCGGGCCAGAAGCGTCCAAGCAGGCCACATACAAACAGCCCGGACATAATGGTGGAGATCATTTTGCCGATATAACCGATCAGGTCATCCGACAATAGTGCCAGGCCAAGGGCCGCACCAATGACCACAACCAGCCCCCACCGGGAACGGCGAATACCGTCACCCGGCACAGCCTGTGATTCCCGCTTGGAGAAATCCCGCACCAACACACTCACCCCGGCGATCGCATCTGAGCTGGCACTGGACATGGTGGCTGACAGCCCCGCCAGTAGCACCAACACACCGATACCAACCGGCAATACTTGCAGGGCCAGAAATGGAAACGCATGGTTGCGGTTTTCAAGCTCTCCGTTCAAGGCAAAAGCGCACATGCCGATGACCGCGGGCACCAGAGAAAACCCAAGGTACAAAATGCCGGAGAGATAAAACGAACGGCGTACCGAACTTACGCTGCGCGCAGAGTAGATACGCTGGCGAAACGACGGTGTTGCCAGTACCCCCACGGCAATCACCAGCGCGAGAGAAATTCCAGGCAGGATGCCGACCATCAGCGGCACTGAGGTATTCGCCTGCGGTTGCGCCGCCAACATACCCTGCCAGCCGCCTACCTGATCCAGCGCAAAAAACGCCATCAGCAAAAAACCGACGAACAGTACCAGTGCCTGCAAAGTATCGGTCCACACCACCGCATGGTAGCCGCCAATAATCACAAACACGGCAAAACCGGCGGCCACAATCAATTTTGCAAACTGCAGGTCGATCCCTGCAACCCAGGAAAGATACAGACTGCCGCCGAGAATATGCGCACCCAACCAACCCAGGCAGGCGACAAAGATCAACAGTGCCACCACTTTTTTGACCAGCGGGTGGTCCCCCACGTAGTGGGCCAACTCTTCGCTCATGGTGGAAAAGCGCTGTGCGCGGGCGGGAGCAAACAACAACCCCAGCAATAAAATGCCCACAGCCCCACCAATACCGTAGAGTGCGCCCGCCCAGCCATTTTCATAACCGAAACCCACCGCGCCCATGGAGGAGCCAGTGCCCACCATGGTGGCCACGGTAGTGCCCACTGTCAGCAATAACGGCAGGCTGCGCCCCGCCAGTAAAAAGTCGTCACCGCTTTTCTGGCGGCGGCTGACAAACCAGCCCACCGCGATCAGGAAAACGATATAGAGCGCGAAAATACTGAGAAAAAATGTGGCATTCATTGTCGAGATTTATTGTTATTGAACGCGAGTAACCGGGATGACCTTCTGAACTTTTCTAGACGGAGGGCGCCTTGTAGCAGACCAGGCCCACCTCCACTTTACAGTCCACCACCAGATCGTTCACAGAACAGATGCGGGCTGGCGGATTTGCCCCGAAGTTCTCCTTGAACACTTTGTTAAACGACTGGAAATAACGGGCGTCGGTCAGGATCACCGTCACATGCACCACATCCGCCGCGCTATAACCGGCTCTGTCCATGATGGCGAAACAGTTGTCGATGGCCAGCTGGGACTGCTCCACGATACCACCTTCGACCACTTCGCCGTCACGCATGGGCGTCTGCCCGGACACATACAAAAAACCACCGGCCTCAACGGCACTGGAAAACGGCAAATGCTGCCCGCCAGTACCGGTTCCACCCTCTGCACCAAACCTTTGAATCATAACTTCACCCTGCGAATAATCCGTCAACAAATCATCAGGCTCAGGATTACCTTTCCAAAGCCCGCTTACAATTCAGTGCCTGAACAAAAATGCGCCGCTGCGACTGTCGAGTACATCGCCGTCGCGATACGCGCATATGCCGTTCACCCAAACCCGGGAAATACCCCGCGCCGGCGCCAGGGGTTCCGCATAACTCGCTGCGGATTCCAGTGTGCCAATATCAAACAGGACCAGGTCTGCACAATACCCCTCGCGAATAAAGCCGCGCTGCTTCAGGCCGAAGTTCTGCGCGGAAAGTCCGGTCATTTTGTGGACCGCTGTGGCCAGGTCAAACAAACCGAGATCGCGGCTGTAATGGGCCAGTACCCGCGGAAAAGCGCCCCACAGGCGCGGGTGCGGATGCGGATCATTAGGCAACCCGTCAGACCCCACCATGGTCAGGGGGTGGCTAAGAATATTGCGCACATCGCTGTCGCTCATGCAGTGGTACACCGCACCAGCCGGCTGCAGTTTTTCTGCTGCTTCCAGGTTGGACATTCCCCAGACCTGCGCAATGGCCGCCAGCGGTCTGCCGCCCTGCTCGGGGCAGGATTCGGACCAGGTAATAAAGATCTCGGTGTCGTCGGTTACCTGTGCGAGGTCGAGCGTGCTGGAACTGGCGGTATAGGGATAACAGTCGCAAGCCACTTGCTGATGCTGTGCTGCCTGCTCCAGGGCTGCCAGCACTTCGCCGCTGCGGCCCCAGTTGCCCCGCCCGGCGCATTTCAGGTGGGAAACAACCAGGGGCACCCGGTGCTCACCGGCGGTCATCAGCGCTTCGTCGATCGCCTCCATAATGCGATCAAACTCAGTGCGCAGGTGCGTGGTGTACACCCCCCCCTGCTCTGCCAACACCGCCACCATCGCCAGTACCTCGGCGGTATCGGCGGCATTCGCACTGCCGTAGGCGAGGCCGGAACTCAGGCCGAGAGCCCCCTGCTCCAGGGCCTGGCGCAACTGCGCGCGCATCACTTGCAGCTCTTCCGCGGTGGCGCTGCGTTTCAGGTCCGGCATTTGGTTATTGCGCAGGGAAGTGTGTCCCACCAGCGCCGCCACGTTCACATTCGGACGCGCTTTCTGCACCGCGCGTGCGTAATCGGAAAACTGCGGAAACGAAAACTGTTCGCGCCGGCCCAACAGGTTAAGCGGGTCCGGCGGCTCTGCCTTCAGGGTCACCGGGCTGGCACTGATCCCACAGTTACCCACAATGACCGAGGTCACCCCCTGGCTTATCTTTGCTGGCACCTGTGGATTGTGGATAACTTCCAGGTCGTCGTGGGTGTGAACATCGATGAACCCCGGGGCCAGGCACCGCCCTTCAGCATCAATTTCAATTTCACCCCGCTCGACAATTCCGCCCTTCTCAGTAGTAACTATTCGCTCAATGACGCCATCGCTGATGGCGACGTCGGCGCAGAACGGTGCCGCACCACTGCCATCGAATACCTGCCCGTTGCGAATTACCGTTTTGAAAGTCATCCACTGTCCTGTGAGTATGCGGGTCAGTCTCCCAGCGGCAGGCGATCCTCACCGTGCTTGTGACTGTCCAGGGTATGTTTGAGCCGGCGCAGGGCCTCGCGGCTTTTGCGTTTTTGCTTCACTGCCAGTTCTGTAGCCAGTACATCGATCGCCGCCAGCATCACGTAGCGCGCGGCGCTCGGCCGGAAAATGTAATCGGTTTCCAGGGGCTCGATGGGAATCACATGGTGCATGACCTTCGCCAACGGGGACTCCGCCACCGTAATCGCCACTGTCGTCGCACCATATTCACGGGCGATCTCCGCAGCCTCCTGAACATCCGGGCTGTACCCCCCGAGAGATAGGCATAAAACCACATCACCGCTATCGATCGTGGATGCCGCCATGCGCATCAACATCGGATCGCTATAGGCGGTAGCCGGAAAGCCGAGACGGAAGAAGCGGTGCTGGCACTCCTGGGCCATTACCGTCGAGCCACCGCCAACACCGAATATCAAAATTTGCCGAGCGTTCACCAGCTCGGCTACTGCCGGCTCGATCACCGCCTCGGTAATCAGCCGTGCGTTGTGATCCAGCGCCGCTTTAATTTCGTCATAAACACCATAATTGGCGCCCGGCTCGGTTTTTACTTCGGTGTAAAAACGCTGCCCTACCGCCAGTGCCTGCGCGAGTCGGAGCTTGAGATCGCGCACATTTTTGCAATCCACCGCTTTCGCGAAGCGGGTTATGGTGGCCTCACTGACACCTGCCTTGTCTGCCAGCTCGCTGATACTGGCGTGGGCGGCAAAGCTGATATCGTCCAGTACCAGCCGGGCGATCTTCTGCTCGGCATCGCGCAGCTGGCCATAGTGGGCATGAATTTTGGAGACAATATCCGGTTCGTGACTCACAGCGCTTCCCAGTTTTTTTAGACTTTTCAATGACATGACCCGGGTGGGTCGACCGGATATTGATACTACGCAAGCCGGGCCAGTATAGGTATCGTGTTTGTTATTTTCAACACTGTATTTATTTTTGTGATATTTTCTACCAAACGTACCAACTCATACCGTATATAACCCGCGAGCAAGGAACGCCATGGACGCAAACACCCCCGCCCACAAGCCCAATTTGCTGAATGAAGATATCGCGCTGCCGGCAGCGGTCATTTACCAGTCCCGTGTCACCCACAACCTGCACTGGATGCAGCAGTTCGCCAATGAGCGCAACGTCCTGCTAGCGCCCCATGGCAAAACCACCATGACTCCGGCGCTGTTCCAGCGACAACTGGCAGCCGGCGCCTGGGGATTAACCATCGCCAACCCGCAACAGGCCCGCGTGGCCGCCAAAGCCGGGGCAGAGCGAATCCTGATGGCGAACCAGCTGGTGGGGCGGCAGAACCTTGCGCAGATCGAAGCCCTGCTCGCGGACTACCCGACCCTCGACCTCTATTGCCTGGTGGATTCCGCAGCTGGCGTGCGGCAACTGGGTTCGTTTTTCTGCGATAGAGAGGAGCCTGTCAGGGCACCAAAACTCCTTTTGGAAATAGGTGTGCCCGGCGGCCGTACCGGCTGCCGCAATTACCAGCAGGTAAGGACTGTTTGCGAAATGCTGGAATTGTTTCCCGCCCTGGAACTCGCAGGGGTGGAAACCTACGAGGGGCTGATTCATGGCGAAGATGCAGAGCTTCGGGTACGCGCCCACCTGACGATGGTGCGAGCCCTGTGCCTCGATTTGCTCCACGACGGTTGTTTCAGCACGGAAACCGTTCTGCTCAGCGGTGCCGGTTCCGCCTGGTATGACGTGGTCGCAGAGATACTGAACGACCACAATGAAGCACGGGTGCAAACGGTTATCCGCCCCGGCTGTTACCTGATTCACGACCGCGGTATTTATCAACAGGCACAAAACGCCGTCATGGCGCGGCTCGCCCGGGTATGTACCCCCAGCGAAGATCTGCAATCGAGCCTTGAAGTGTGGGCCTATGTGCAGTCCCGGCCGGAGCCGGAAATGGCCATTCTCACTGTCGGCAAGCGCGATGCGGCGTTTGATGCCGGTTTGCCACAGCCGACCCTGCATTTCCGTCCCGGTGATGACTCACATCCAGGCGAAGCGCCGGATAACTGGGAAGTAACCGCGATAATGGACCAGCACACCATGCTGCGGGTACCTGCGGATTGTGATCTCGCGGTGGGCGATATGATTGCGCTTTCAACCTCCCACCCCTGCCTCACCTTCGACAAGTGGCGAAGCGTATTGCTGGTGGATGACCAGTACAATGTGCTGGAAAGCATGGATACCTATTTCTGATATGCGCAGTACTGATTTAAGCAGATCTCAAATAACCAACATAACAACAAAAATGCTCATGAAAGTTCCATCTCTCACCACACTGCTGCTGACACTCAGCTGCAGTGCGTTGGTCCCCTTCAATAAAGCCACCGCTTTAGAGAGTGACACACAGCAACAAGCACCGCTGGCTTTGATGCCCTACCCACAAAAGAGCTTGAGAAAGAGCGGTGACTTCGACCTTACGCGGGACACACAGATCCGCATTGTCGGCGATAGCACGCCATTACTGGACGCAGCCATTGAGCGCTTTCAGCAGCGACTGTATCGACAACGCAGCTTGACGTTGCCCGTTGGCAACGCTATTTCCGCAACACCCGGCCCTGAGGCAACGGAAATCCTGATTGAGCTGCCGCAATTCAGGGCGAGCCGCGCCCTGCCAAAAACACTTCTGGAATTACAGCGCGAGCGCGAGAAATACCAACTGCATATTTCCCCACAGAAAATCACGCTCCGCGCCGGCGAGCCTCTGGGTATATTGCGCGGCCTGCACACCCTTTCCCAGCTTGTCGGTAGCGAAGCTGGTCCTATACAGGCCGTGCAAATTGAAGACCAACCGGTATATCGCTGGCGCGGCCTGATGTTGGATTCCGTACGCCATTTCCTTTCTATCGATACCATCAAGCGCCAACTGGATGGTATGGCCGCGGCCAAGCTGAATGTTTTCCACTGGCATTTGACTGACGATCAGGGCTGGCGTCTGGAATCACCGAGCTATCCCCGCCTGCACCAGGTTGCCTCCGGTGGCGACTACTACACACGGGATCAGGTACGGGAAATCGTCGCCTATGCCGCAGCGCGCGGCATCGTGGTGGTTCCTGAAATTGATATGCCAGGCCACGCCAGCGCTATCGCAGTGGCGTACCCGGAGTTGATGTCGGCCCCCGGCCCTTACAAGCCTGAAGATCGCTGGGGCGTGCACACGCCCCTATTGAATCCGGCGAACCCACAGGTGTTGGAATTTGCAGAGACAATCCTTACGGAAGTCGCCGAGCTGTTCCCGTTCGAATATATCCATATCGGTGGCGATGAGGTAAATCCGGAACACTGGCAAAACAATCCGCAAATCCAGACCTATATGGCCGAGTACCAGCTCAGCACACCACAGGATCTGCACAACCATTTTAACCTGCAGCTGGCCGCTATCCTGCGCAGACTGAACCGGCGTATGATCGGCTGGGATGAAGTCCTGCATCCAGATCTGGATAAAGAAGTGGCCGTGCAATCCTGGCGCGGCCCGGACGCGCTGGCGGACACCGCCCGCGCCGGCCACCCGGCAATATTGAGCACCGGTTTCTATCTCGACCAGCCCCAGTACACCGCCTACCATTACCGCAACCGGATAACACCACCGGACACCCCCGCCCACCCCAGGTCCGAAGATGATATACAACAACAGTGGGCCTTTGAATTTCCGCGCAAACGCGGCAGTGCCATCAGCGGGCAACTGACCCTGTTCAGCACAGGGGGCAAAGTGACACGGGGCTCGATTACCTTCTCCGGTAAACGTTCCCAGCCGCTGATGAATATTTCACAGCACGGTCCGCTTACTCGCTTTAGCTCCGATACCTGGATGGGACCATTAAGCGCCCGCCTGCAACTCGATGGACAGCAATTGTCCGGCAATTTTCTGGTAGGCAACGCGCCCTACCGGGTAAGCGGCGAATTTCTGAAAAGCGCGAATATCAGTAACGCACCGGAAGTGCACGGTGCCAAAACCGCAATGACGAGAGCACAACGGGAAAATATTCTCGGCGGTGAAGCTGCTCTGTGGGCGGAAATGGTCGACGAGCACAATATCGACCTGCGCCTGTGGCCGCGCACTTTCGCGGTGGCCGAGCGGCTCTGGTCGGGACAGATCGCCCGTGATGAAGACGACCTTTACCAGCGTATGGAAGCTGCCGAACAGTGGGCTGCCAGCGCATTGCCGCTGCAGCATCGCCAGCAGCAACAGCAGGCGCTTGCGCAGCTGCTGTCATCGGAGCTGGTTGAAGCCGGCCTCAACCTGAGCGCGGTTCTCGAGCCGGCACATTACTATCACCGCCATCACGAAAAATCCGCTCACGCGACTTATTCGCGCCGCGACCCGCTGAACCTGCTCGCGGATTCCCTGCCGGTGGAGAGTCTCGCCCTACGCGAATTCCGCAATCTGGGACAATCCCTAACCCTGAATCCCAAACAGAATACCGACTGGAAAATTCTCCAGCGCAGTCTTCTCCATCTGTGGCGCGGCGCACAGGCGGCGGAGCAGATACTGACAGCACTGCCGCAATCACAGCGCGGTGAAGATATTCAGAAAATCGCAGAGCTTGCGATACTACAGTCGGAACTGAGCTTCGAGATCGTCAGCCGGTATTCTGATCAGCGTCCTTTCAGCCACGATGAAGAAATTGCGGCCCGGGAAAAACTCGATCGTCTGAAAGGAATGCACCATGAAATCGTATTCCCTGCTGTTCCTGTACTGGAACAACTCTGCGACCTGTTACAGTATTCCACCACAGCACCGACAAAAATAACCAAAGAGGAATCCACCGATGTTTAAGCTGTCTCGTTTCCAATGCTGCCTTCCCGGCCTGCTTGCGCTCAGCATCCAGGGCTGTGTGCCGGGTGAAGCGGAGTCCTCGGTAGATACTCGGGACTGGATGCCACAAGGCAGTTTTACCACGGGCATCGAAGGGCCGGCGAGCGGACCTGACGGCAGCCTCTATGTGGTTAACTTTGAGAAACAGGGCACCATTGGCAAGGTATCCGGCGAGAACCGCGGTGAACTCTGGTTGCAACTGCCCGGCGACAGTGTGGGTAACAGTATTCGCTTTAACCAACAGGGCGAAATGTTTGTGGCGGATTACGTGGGCCACAATATTTTCCGTATCGACAGTAAGAGCGGAGAAATCCTGCATACCTACCACAATCCGGATATGCACCAGCCCAACGATCTGGCACTGGCTACAAACGGCACCATTTATGCGAGCGACCCGAGCTGGTCTTCCAATAGCGGGCAGCTGTGGCGGCTGGATACCGATGGCACTTTTACCTTGCTGGAAAAAGACATGGGCACTACCAACGGCATCGAGCTGAGCCCGGACAACAAGAAGCTGTATGTGAATGAAAGCGTGCAGCGGCGGGTGTATGTATACGATGTGTTGGACGATGGCGATATCACCAACAAGCAGTTGTTTATGCAGTTTGACGACCATGGGTTAGATGGTATGCAGACAGATGTGAAAGGGAATCTGTATATCACCCGTTATGGCGCGGGTGTGGTATTGAAAGTTTCTGCGGATGGAAAAATTCTGCGCACTATTAACTTACAAGGGCAACATCCGACCAATATTGCCTTTAGCCTCGATGGTCGAAATGCCTATGTAACTATGCAGAAGCGCGGTGCGATCGAGCATTTTTCAGTGGATTCTATTTAGCTATAGTTGCGGTGGCGCTACCGCGAATTGCTTTGTGCGACACGCCGTAAACCCATCCATGGGGGCTCGGCTGCGGCCATCCAGGCCGCAGACGGTCGAACAAAGCAATTCGCGGTATCACCACCTTCGCAACGACCCCGCTACAATATTTTTAACCATGCGTTGAACTCTCCGCGAAGGTGTCGATGATGGGTGCAGCCTTGCCAGACCTTCCGCGAGAGGGACCTCGCGGAAGAGCCCCCATGGATGGGTTTACGGCGTGTCTGACAAGGCTGTACCCGTCAGCGGCACCGCCACAAACTCTATCAAGGCCACCTATGCTGCAATTAAAAAATCCCACCCGCTTCTGACGGGTGGGATTTTAAATTCATGCAGCTGAAAGATAAATCGGCGCAGTCTTCAGACTTTAGAACTTCGCACGCAGTCCCAACGCATAACGCCGGTCAGTAATGAAGTTCAGGGAGTCGGTACGAGTACCCTCCTGATCCAGCTGCAACTGGGTACGGGTTTCCGTGTTCAGGATATTGCTCGCTTCCAAACCGACCTGAATATAATCGGTTACATCGTAGTAAACCGAGCCATCCAGGAAGCCCGCAGCCTTGGCATAAACCGGCGCAAACTCGTTGGAGTCACGGCGGGTTACCAGGTATTCGGAGCGCCAGTTGTAGGCGAGACGGGCAGACACATCGCCGTACTCGTACATACCCACAATGTTGTAACTCTCATCGGAGTAACCCGGCAGCGGCAGATCCGTGAAGGCACGGAAGCTGTTGCGGGCGTTGCTGATTGGATTGCCTGTGGTATCAAAGCGCACCGAACCCAGCTGGGCATCACTCATCGGATCGTTCAGATCGTTCTGGTCGATGTAGGTATAGTTCAGCTGCACCCCCAGACCACTCCAGGCACCCGGCAGGCTGTCAAAGAACTGGCTGTAGGAAACTTCAAAACCCTGGATAGAACCGGAACCATCGTTCGCCGGGCCATTGAAGGAAACAGACTCGGTCGCACCGGTACGCGGGTTAGTCACATCCATCAGGAAAGGACGCTCGCGGAACAGGTTGTCGATATCCTTGCGGAACAGCGCCAGTGCCAGCATACCGGTATCAGAGAAATACCACTCGGTAGTCAGGTCAATGTTGAGCGCTTCTTCCGGCTCCAGGAACGGGTTGCGGGAAGTACCGTTGATCTGCAGGCTGCCCGGCACAATCCCTACGGCCGGCCCACCTTCCGTCTCGCGGGCCACATCATAGGTCAGGCTCACAATGCCCGAGTTGCGGGTGTCCTGCAGGTTCGGGAAGTACAGGCTTTGGGACGCACCGAAACGCACGATCACATCGTCCTTCACGTTCACAGCCAGGTTCAAGCTTGGCAACACGGTGCTGTAGTCTGTACCGTCGACGGTACTCACCGAACCCTGACCATCGGCAAATGCCTGAATATTTTCCGGCAGGAATTCCGAACCCTCGCCGCTCACCAGCGGCAGCACGGTATAACCGGTGGATTCCAGCTGGTAGCTTACATAGCGCAGGCCGAAATTACCTCGGTACGGCATTTCCAGAGTGTCATCGGCAAAGTCGAAACGCACATAGGCTTCCTGGCGTTTCTCATTGGTGGAGGTGATGTCGTGCGGCGCGAAGGGGCTGCCCGGAGCTACACGGCCACCCATATCTTCCATTGCCTGGTAGCAATTGGGATTGCTCTGACCCACCGGGGAAGTACCGCCCGCATTGGTGTCACCATAGGGTGAGGTGTTGAACCCTTCCTCACAGGCGCGGCGCATGAAGTTGGCAAAGTCTTCTGCAGACGCCATGTTAATGAACAGGAAGTCGTTACGGCCATTGAGAACCCCGCCCTGGTAGAAACCGCCCCAGTTCTGGCGCTCGAACTCGCCGGGAATCGCGTTGTAATCCCCGTTCATGGACAGCGGTGTGCTCCAGGGGGTATTCACGGTACCCCAGTTGGAATACTCGCTATCGCGCACGGTGAGGTCCTTGTCAGAACTGTACACGCCACCACTCAGGGTGCGTGCCCAGCCGTCCCCCAGCTCGTATTCCAGATCCAGCTTCACCGCGTTCATGCTCGCATCGGAATCCACAGCGGTATCCAGCGCGGTAGCGAGGAACACATCCGGGCGATCGCCATCCCAGTTGGCTGTGTAATTCGGCTCGAACAGATCCGTATTGAGAAACTCAATGGTCGGACGGCTGCCGCGCAGATCCAGGTACACATCTGAAACCGTGTGCTGGGCGCGCGCGTTGATGCCGTTGTTGATCATCTCCTCGGTGGCATCCACGCGCTGGATATCCAGGCCCACATTGAGTCGCTCGGTCGCCTGCCATTCAACATTGAAGGAAATATCCTCAACCGAGGTCTCCGTTTCGTTGTAGCGGGTAGACAGGTGCATCGGCATATTCGCGCCGTAACGAATCACACCGCTGGTGAACATGTTGTTCTCGTCCCAGGTGGCCTCCATGCCTTCCGGCACGTCGGTGAGCACGGTGGAATCAAACCACTGCGCCTGGTCAAAGCCCTGCCCCTGCGGGCCGATCACGTTTTCACGCCACATCAGAGAGGCATCGGAGCTCAGGTATTCCAGCGTGGTGATAACGCTGTCATCCGGGCTTCGCCATTGAAATGAGGAAGCAAAACCGGTGCGCTCGCGATCATTCTCGGCACTCCGCAGGGAATACTGACCCGGCATGTAGTAGACAGAGTCTTCCGGCTGTCCGGCAAAAGCGACCGGGCCCTCTAACGGTGAGCCCGCCTCAGTGCCGGCAACCGCGCCCCACGCATACACCGGGATATGCGCATCGCCGCGGGAATAGAAGTTGGCTACACCGATACCGTCACCCCGGGTGGCGAGCTCTGAATGGGAGGCGGAGACCAGGAAGCCAAAATCACCGGCATCGGTTTCCCACACGTCGCTGTACAGGCCGGACATGGTGGGCGTGCTCTCTTCCCGGAAATCACCGTAGTTGCTTTTTACGGTGCCGGCGATCATCTGCTCGTTGGAATCGAAGGGCTTGCGGGTGACCAGGTTCACGGTACCGGCAATGCCACCGGCGATCATATCCGCGGTCTGGTTTTTCACCACTTCCACCGAACCCAGCAGCTCCGGAGAGATATCTTCAAAGTTGAGGCCACCGCTGCGGGTAGCACTGAAGGAATCGCGACCGTTGATTTCACTGCGCACCCGATCGAGGCCGCGCACCAGCACACCGGTGCCTTCATCCGCGTAGTGGTTGGGATCATCAGAAGCGGCAAAACGCTCGATACTGACACCGGGCACCCGCTGCAGGGCCTCGGTGACAGACTTGTCCGGCAGTGCGCCGATATCCGATGCGGTGATGACGTCTTTGACGGTGTCGCCGTCGCGCTTCATCGCCTGTGCGGATTGCAGTGTTGCGCGGATATCGCCGTACACAACAACTTCTTCAACCGACTCGCCGCTTGTCGGTTCCGCTTCCTGAGCCACAGCCTGAGCCGGCAGGACGCCGTACACGGCGGTGCAGACCGCGAGACTCAGTAGCTTGTGATTGAATTTCCTTGTCATGGCTAACCCTCGGTGGTGTTCATTTTTATTGGATAGAAAGCTTTACCCCAGGTCTTTTCGTCCCGGCACTTTCTTTAGTTACCTCTCCTCAAGTCCTGCGCGCTCGCCTACCTCTTTTACCCTTTCCTTCTTCGCTACCCCGCGCGAAAAAGAAGCTCCGGGACCTCCGCAAATGGCAATACCCGGCGAAGGCACCCGACTGCGAGCGGTACAAGGTGAGCGGATGAGTAACTGGCGATGCCAGCGCATTAGGAGAAACATACCAACCAGGAAAATAACTTTCAATAAATAATCACATTCTTGGTAGATATTTTCACGGATAAGCAGAATTCTGCTGTAGAGCCCGCCAACAGGCACTTCCGAACTCGGCCTCATAAGGTGGAACAGGGGGAAATACCCGGCGAACTACGTCAACTCGGTCACAATTTGGACAGACCAGCGGTCGGAAAACCCGGCACCACGGTCAGGCCGGCTAGATTGGAAAGTGTCCGATGGATGGATTGGTGTGTCCGACAGTTCTGACACGTGCGTATCATTTCTCAATAGGCAGCATCGCGGCGGCACCGCTTCCGAAGGCTCAGTTAACCAAACCGCACGACGGAACCAACAACCGTTATCGATGTGCATAGCCGCACACTCAGATGCCAGGGTTGTGATCATCATCCCAAGGGATCAACCAAGAGCATTTACACGCCACGCAGTGCCAGCCATTATGTAATGTCATAACGATGAAAAGATGACGAGGCGACCATGAGCCGGCCCTACCTGAGAATCGACATAGTCTCCGATATTGTTTGCCCCTGGTGTGCCATCGGCTATCTGCGCCTGCAACAGGCCATTCAGGCCAGCCCCCACCAGTTCGACATCAATATTGTCTGGCACCCTTTCGAGCTGAACCCGCACATGGTCGAAGCCGGTGAAAACCTGCGTGAACATATCACCGGTAAATACCGGATTTCCGACGCGCAGAGCGAGAGTAACCGCCAGCACCTGAAAGCCCTTGGGCAGGATCTCGGTTTTGAGTTCAATTTCAGCGATGATATGCGGATCTATAACACCCGCCGCGCCCATATTCTGATGCACTGGGCGGAGCCCACTGGCAAACAGACTGATCTGCAGCTGCGCCTGTTCAACGACTACTTTACCGAGGGCAAGAGTCTCAGCCACGACAGCGTTCTGCTCGATGCCGCGGAAGCTGTGGGGCTGGACCGGGAAGCCGCTGCCGCCGCACTCGATGACCCGGCCATGGCACGCCAGACTATGGCCCGTGAAGAACAGCTGGTAATGCAGGGGATCCAGGGTGTTCCGCTGTTTATGTTCAATCACGACTACGCCATCAGCGGTGCCCAGGAGACAGATGTGTTTCTGCAACAACTGGACCAAATCGCAACTGCCGGCTCCTACCTCTGACTCCACGGCCAGCCCCGCGGGACGAGCCAACGCCGCGGGGTTCTCGACCAGCCGTGCCACACAAATCCTCTTCTCCCTGCCAAATTGCGCTCAAAAACAGCGCCCTTAACAATCGTTAACCCAACTTAACTTCTGGTGAACCAACATAGCGCCTGGTTTATGGTCACATGGACTCTCATATTTACGGAGCAGATTCCATGAAAACCATCGCGCCCATTGTGGCCATCGCGGCGATAGCCTCCCTCTCTGCGTGCTCCAGCACGCCGAAGGCTCCGCCAGTCTTTTCCGAGTCCCTGATTACCAATATCACCGAGCAGGGCAACCGCATGTTCACCTACACCGCTACGGTTAACGGCGGCGGCCCCGGAGGTGGTGGTGAAGCCCCTGGTGGTCGAGGCGGCAGGGGCGGTGGCCCCAGTGGCGGTATGGGGGGCGGCCCAGGTGGTGGCATGGGCGGAGGTCCCGGCGGTGGTATGGGTGGAGGCCCTGGTGGCGGCATGGGCGGTGGACCTGGCGGTGGTGTGGGTGGCGGCCCCGGTGGCGGCATGTCCAGCAAGATGCGCATTGACCCGGACAAGGCTGCCCAGGAGCGCCTCGAAGAAGTACTCACCAGCACCAAGTACTGCCCGCACGGCTGGTTCGTGATCGAGAAGAACACCCAACAGAGTTCCGTTGAAATCAAGGGTGAATGCCGCGCGGGCTGACCCAAACCAATAACGAAAAATCAACAACTCACAAGGCGAGAACACAATGGATAACAACGAACAGAAACAACTTACAGGCCCCTGCGTACCAGCAGCGGAGAGCGCGGCCGAGAAACCCTTTAGTCGCAGGCAGGTACTTTCTACACTGGGCCTGACCGGCGCCGCATTACTGGCGGGCTGTAAAAACGGCGGTTCCTCTGACGGTGGTGGCAGTTCATCCAGTAGCTCGTCTTCGGGCGGCTCATCCAGCAGCAGCTCTTCATCCGGCAGTTCGTCGTCCAGCGGCTCTTCAAGTAGTTCCGGCAGCAGTTCCGGTGGTACCACACCGGGTACCTGCACGCTGATTCCGGAAGAAACTGAGGGGCCTTACCCGCTCACCGCCGTGCTGAGTAATTCCGCGATGGTGCGCTCCGATATCACCGAGGGCAAAACCGGTGTGCCACTGACGCTGGTACTCAACCTGGTGGACGTAAACAGTGACTGCGCTCCAATTACCAATGCAACGGTATACATCTGGCACTGCGACAAAGACGGTGTGTATTCCGGTTATTCACAACCGGGCGCAGATGCACGCGGTGAAACCTTCTGTCGCGGTATCCAGGATGTGGACAGTGATGGCATGGTGCTGTTTGAAACCATCTATCCGGGCTGGTACACCGGTCGTATTACCCATATCCACTTCCAGGTATTCCTGTTCAGCAGCGGCACCGCAACCGCCACTTCACAGATTGCCTTCCCGGAAGAAATTACCCGCGCCGTGTACGATTCCACACTCTACGCAGACCACGGGCAGAACAGCTCGGTGAGCAGTTTTTCCGCGGACAATGTGTTTAGTGATGGGGTGAGTTTTCAGTTGGCAGAAGTAACCGGAGATGTGGAAAACGGTTATGTGGCCACGTTGCAGGTAGGTATCGCCGTCTGAGGCATTTCCAACAATTGGAAGTTCTCGAAGGCCTGTAGAATCTGCAGATCGTTGGGATAAGGTGCCGATAGCGGGTGTGGTCTTGCGTGACCGTATGCGGCCTGGATGGCCGCATCCGAGCCCCCAGGGATGGGTTTACGGCGTGTCACGCAAGACCATACCCGCTGGCGGTGCCGCCACAGCTCTTTCCGAAAAACCAGGAAAGCCGTGGCAACAAGGTCAATTTAATGCGCGAGCAAATAATCCGCGTGGAAGCGCAGATGCTGCTCAATAAACGAGGCGATAAAGTAGTAGCTATGATCGTAGCCGGTATGGTGTTCGACCTTGACCGGATAGCCCGCGGCTTCCGCCGCAGCTTCCAACGCATTCGGCTTCAGCTGTTGTTCGAGGAACTGATCGTCTTCCCCCTGCGAAATCAGCATCGGTAAACGCTCGGTAGCACGACTCAGCAGCACCGTCGCATCGTACTCTTCCCACGACGTTTTATCGGAACCCAAATAAGCCGAGAAGGCTTTCTCGCCCCACGGGCAGGCCATGGGGTTACAGATCGGGCTGAACGCCGATACCGAAGTGTAACGGCCCGGGTTTTTCAACGCGATCGTCAAGGCCCCGTGCCCCCCCATCGAGTGGCCGGAAATTGCGCGGCGTTCGCTCACCGGGAAATGCGCTTCAACCAGCTGCGGCAGCTCTTCCACAATGTAATCGTACATGCGGTAGTGTTGCTTCCACGGCTGCTGGGTGGCATTCAGGTAAAAGCCTGCGCCCTTGCCCAGGTCGTAACCCTCATCATCCGCAACATCGTCACCGCGCGGGCTGGTATCCGGGATCACCAGCACAATACCCAATTCCGCCGCCATTCGCTGAGCGCCGGCTTTCTGGGAAAAATTTTCATCGGTACAGGTAAGCCCCGAGAGCCAGTACAGCACCGGGAATTTCTGTTCCGTATTCTTGCTATCTGCAGCCACCGGTGGCAGATAAATGGCAAAGCGCATTTTGCAGTCGAGCACCTGTGACTGGTGCTCGTACTGCCGCTGCGCGCCGTCAAAACAGCGGGTTTCGCTGACTAGTTCGATCGACATGCAGTCTCCGTCTTATTGGTAGTGAATAACGCTGCGAATACTTTTGCCTTCGTGCATCAGGTCAAAAGCTTCGTTGATTTTTTCCAGCGGCATGGTGTGGGTAATGAAATCATCCAGCTTGAATTCACCGGCCAGATAGCGCTCCACATAATCCGGCAGTTGAGAGCGGCCCTTGACGCCCCCGAACGCGGTACCACGCCACACACGACCGGTTACCAGCTGGAACGGGCGGGTGGAAATTTCCTGACCGGCACCGGCCACGCCAATGATGACAGACTCACCCCAGCCCTTGTGACAGCACTCCAGTGCAGAGCGCATGACGTTGACGTTGCCGATACATTCAAACGAATAGTCCACACCGCCATCGGTCAGCTCGACAATTACTTCCTGAATGGGCTTTTCGTAATCCTTCGGATTAATGCAATCGGTCGCACCCAGTTTCTTGGCCAGTTCGAACTTGCTCGGGTTGATATCGACCGCGATGATGCGCGAGGCCTTGGCCAGGCGGGCACCGATGATCGTGGCGAGACCGATGCCACCCAGGCCGAATACAGCCACGGTTGCGCCCTCTTCCACCTTGGCGGTATTGGCGACGGCACCCATGCCGGTGGTGACACCGCAGCCCAACAGGCAGATCTCTTCCAGCGGCGCGTCCTTGTTCACCTTGGCGACAGAAATCTCAGGCAACACGGTGTATTCAGAGAAGGTCGAGGTACCCATGTAGTGGTAAATCGGCTCGCCATTAATGGAGAAGCGGGTGGTGCCATCGGGCATCAGGCCCTGCCCCTGGGTGGAGCGGATTTTCTGGCACAGGTTGGTTTTGCCGGATTTGCAGAATTTACACTCACCACATTCGGGGGTGTACAGCGGAATCACGTGATCGCCCACCGCCACGCTGGTTACGCCCTCGCCCACGGATTCCACGATGCCGCCACCTTCATGGCCGAGAATCGCCGGGAATACGCCCTCGGGATCGTCGCCAGACAGGGTAAACGCGTCTGTGTGGCATACGCCGGTTGCAATCAGTTTAATACGTACTTCGCCCGCCTTGGGTGGCGCGACTTCCACTTCCTCAATCGACAGCGGCTCGCCCGCTTTCCAGGCCACAGCGGCCTTGCACTTGATGGTCTCAGCAGACATGAAATTTCCTCTATTGGCATTTCCCGGTGATTGCCCGGTTTGGCTGACAGCTTAACAGATCACCAGACCATTGACGGCCTGGATCCTGACAAGCGCGCCAGCACAAAGGGCGAACTGACGTTTTTTTGCACGCTGTCGGTGCACGAGTCAGTAGCCCACTACGCCTTAACAGCACGAAACAAGGCGCGTGTTAATTGGCCTGCAAATTGCTGAAGCATTAATTGGGGCACCCGGTAGAGCTATACCGGCAGGCCTATACACAGACAATGAACGGGGAGAAGACGATGAATGACCACCAATGGCTAATGAATTCTCAGGCTCTCAATGCACTGCGTAAACTCCGAAAGCGCATCCAGGCGGAATTCGGTCTTAGCCTCCGTTTCTCCGACTTCGATTTCGAAGTTCAACTGGCAAGACTCAAACACCAAACCAAAGACAAAGATAGCCTGAAGCTGATTGACGAACTTGAAATTCTCCGCGGCAGCCCCTTCCTGACTGGAAAAGAGCCACCGGAAAGACTTTACCGTGGTCAAAAAATTCTCCAGGAAGAAGTAACAAAAGATATTTATGAAATGATTTACGGTGAAGAACTGGCGCAGCACGATGGCCGCGCGGCATATACACCAGCGCAAAAAATATATCGGGGGCAACCGATACTGCGCTAACAATTGCCCCGCGCCCCTACTGCGCCTGGAATTAATTATCTGCTTATCTGCCCGCCAGCTTCAACAGAGAGGAAGCCTCCAGATCATCTTCGATTTCATCGAGTACTTCCTCTGCAATATCCATTAAAAGCTGCTCGGTCGCCTCACGGGTAGAATCCTCTACGACACCGCCATCTTTGGGCGCACGCGTCTGATACTTTTTCTGCAATTCCAGATCGGCAATATTGACTCTTCCCTCGCGAAGATCGCCTTTACGGGAACCGGAAATACTTTCCAGCCGGTAGCGGAAGCTCCCATAGGCATTCATTACGCCTTTCTCGACGTCAACATCTCTGTTGCTAAAAATATCGACCATTTTCTGTCGAATAAGAATATCGAAGTTGGTATGCAGAATTACTGGTGCGCCTCCGGACACGAGCTGTACATTCTCATCGACAAAAAACTCACCAAATCTTACCTGCACCTGTTGCACCAGGTAGTCTGAAAACTCCTGCATGGCTTTTTTCTTCATATCCCCCAGCCCGCCTTCTGTGCCGGATAGTGCCAACAGCAATTGTAAGTTGTTTCCTGTTAGAGGTGTCGGCGCTTCTATTGAGACTTCAACAGGCGCAACTTGAAGACGAATCGAGGGCTCGTTGGTAGCCAGTTGGGGCCAACCATCCAGACTTCCCGCCTTGGCGCCAAATGCAACCAAAAGTACAGGAACGAAGACGGCCCATGCGGGAAAAAGGCGAGGGAAATGCAATAAAAGTGATCTATAAGGGGGCATGCGCTATAACTCCGAAGCGTCCGAGGTTTGTGGATCCATGTGCGTTCAAGAAAAATCAGATTTTTCCCTGCAACCAACGGGCCACTTACAGAATAAAATTTTACGCGCTTGAGTTACAGCAGATTCAAATAGGTCAACCCCCTGAACTATTTCAAAAAATTTCCCAGACTGATCAGTCCCATACGATGTATACCTCAATGATTCCTCATTGAGGTATATTCATTCAGGAATGTCTACTTCAGGAGTAGACTTCTTTCTTCAGAAAAAACTTACTCAAGCAGCTGCGCGCGCAGATGTGCCAGCTCCTGAGCATCCACATCCAGCGCATGCTCAATGTAACCTTCAACAGAGCCGTGCTGGCGCTCCATTTCTGCGAATGCGCTTTCCAGCCAGGAAAGCTCTACACCGGACATAGCTCCGCGAACATCTTCCGGTAGCTGTGCGAAAAACGCGAACATACGCTTCTCTTTTTCACTGGCATCTTCCGGCAGTTCCATCATTTTGACACCGGCCAGGGTCTTGTTGGACAGCATGTAATCCTGTTTTACGGTTTCGCGGTCAACACCCAGCGCCGTCAGTATCAGCGCAGCGCCAATACCGGTACGGTCCTTGCCCGCGGTGCAGTGGAACAGCAGGGCATCGTCGCTCTCGATCAGTTTCTGGAACATGGCGCGGTAGGCCGGAGTCTGCTGCTTGACCAGGTCCGTATAGCCTTTGTCCATCAGTTCAACCAGATCCTGCTTGGCAAAGTCAGGCTTGGTGAATAACCGGGCAAAATCCTTTTCCCAGTTCATTTCATAGTCCCACTCGAGCGTGATCGCATTGCCGCCGCGCCAGTTGTCCGGCTCCTGGGTACGCTCTTGGGTGGAACGGAAATCAACAATGGTGGCGATTTCGCGATCTTTCAGGTAGTCGTAATCATTCGCGGTCAGGTTAGTCAGGATGCCGGAGCGGTAGATCTTGCCCCACTTTACGGTTTTACCGTCGGCGGTTTGGTAGCCGCCAAGATCGCGGAAGTTACGTCCACCTTCCAACGGCAGAACACGCAGCTGTTCAACTTCGGTTTGTACCGCTGCGCTCTGAGCCTTGTCTGCTACCGGTGCAGTTACACTGCACGCGCCCAGGGCGACAGCTACCGCTGCCGCGAGAATGCTATTCATGAATTTGTTTTGCATAAATCACCTGTCAATTTTTATAGCCTGGGGCCAGTGATTTACTGGCCACAGTTTGTTGAATAGAAGTTGCTAATCAGAAGTTCACGCGGAAGCCGGCGAGGTAGCGGCGACCGTAACCTTCTACCTGGTTCGGGGTGCGCTCGTCACCTACGTAACGCACATCGCGTTCATCGGTCAGGTTGTTCGCGTTGGCGTAGATGGAAACATCCGCACCGAATACAGACATCGGCAGGTCGTAGCTCACGGACAGATCCACACGCTTCTGTCCCGCCCAATACTCACCCATGCTGTCGTTCTCTGTGGTAGACAGCCAATCGTCGCGATATTGGCGGTTGAGGCGGATAGAGAAGCTTTCCATCTCGTAGAACACAGAGGTATTGATAATCAGGTCGGAAGTACCCGGCAGACTGAATTTTTCTCCGCTGAGCGTCTCGAATTCACTGTCGAGAGCGGTAACGTTGGCGTTCACACCAAATCCGGACAGCGCAGGGAACAGGTCATCCGCCTGAGCAATGAAGTTCAGCTCCACACCGCTGAGTTTGCCGTTGTCACCGTTTACGTAGCCGGTGTAGTCCCACTCTTCGCCGGCCGCTGCCGACAGGTAAACACCGCCATCAATTTTAGAGCTGGCCGCGTAAATCACGTTGTCGATACTGCGTGTAAAGGCGCCCGCTGACACGAGGCTGGCATCTCCCAGATACCACTCAAGAGCGATATCACCACCCCAGGCTTCTTCAGCTTCCAGTGAAGGATTGCCGCCCATAACAATTTTGTCAGTGACATTAACTGCCGCGGCAGCGCGCCACTCAGTGTAGGTCGGGCGGCTTACACCGGTGGAGACAGACATACGCAGTTTCACATCTTCTGCGAGGTCGACATTCAGGTGCGCGCTTGGCAATACGTTGGTGAAGGAATCTTCATAGTAGCCATACTCGCCTGCGCTGCTGTAATCCGTGTTCTCCACGCGGGAACCCAGCACCAGGTTACCCCAGTCAAACTGAGTGGTTACCATCACGTAACCTGCCAAAACCTGCTCTTCCAGGCTGATCAGCTGGTCCGGCGTTGGCTCTACACTTAACCCGCCAACGGCTTGCTCCCAGGCATCGCGCAGGCCCTTGTTGTTGTAGTAGGTACCGCCGATCACATTGGTAAAATCTGTGTCCCAGGCTTTGTCGGTTGCAAAGCTGTTGATATCGACACTGCTTGGGAAGGCCCCATAACCGGCAGCCATTCCAAATCCGTCCGCATCGCGGTTATCCAGCTCTAAACCTGTTTTCAGCACGGCATCCTGACCAAAGAAGACAAGATTCCGCTCGGCATCCAGCTTTAACTTGGTGGCATCAATAGCCAGCTCTGAGGACACTACGTAAGCCAGATCCATGTAATAGTCGAGCTGACTCAGATCTGCGGCGTCACTGGTACCAATTTGGGTGACTTCAACCATCGGATCTTCCAAATCGCTCACGTCGTAGCTCGCGGACACCATGCCCGCTCGGCTCATGGCAATTGGCAGGAAGATACTGTTCTCTGTCTCGGTCCGGTTCAGGCGTGCTTCGATGAACCACTCACCAAAATTGAAATCTGCACCCAAGGTATTGGAGAAGGTGGAATTTTCGTACAGGCCATCTTCAAGCATACGGTTGGCTTGTACCACATCCGCTGCGCCCTGCGCCCCTGGCTGGGCACTGCCAGAGAAATCCAGAATGTACTGGTTTCGCTCTTCGAAATCCTGGAATTCATTGTACAGGGTGCTGACAAATACTCGCTCCAGTGCACCGTCGCCGCGGTACTCAAAGCGGCCACCGTAGGCGCGGTCTTCACGAGTAACTTTATAGCTGCGGAAGTCGAGCTCATTGACTTGTACTTCGCCATCGACCAAGTCGAGATCGTATTCACGATTGTCGGTGGTCTGCTCACGGCTGTTCTCAGAGGCAAACAGCGAGAAACCGTAATTTTCATTGGACCAGGAAGTACGGAATGAAAATTTCTCAATGTCACCGTCGCCCAATTCCTGGGTACCAACGCCTATGTCCAGGGAGGTCGCCGAGCCGTCTTGAGCAAACGGGTCAAAGGTAGAAATATTGATGTAACCGGAAACCGCCTCACCGGGCATATCCGGCATGACGGCCTTGTTGGCATCGATGCGGCTGGTGATGACGGATGGGAAGCTGTCGAAACGCGGTACGCGGCCATTCTCGGCACCCGGGATGCTCAGGCCATCGATGGCGAGTGAGGTATAGCGGAAAGGCGCGCCGCGGAAGTTGATGTAACGCGCCTGGCCCTGGTCGCGCTCAATCGCAAGGCCCGGCACGCGGCCGAGGGAATCCGCCAGGTTCTGGTCCGGGAAACGGCCGATGGTATCTGCGGAGATAACATCCACAGTGTTGTCCGCATCGCGCTTGGCGTCGATCGCGGCTTTCTGGCTGTCGCGGATCGGCTGTGCCATTACTACGACTTCTTCTACCTGAGCCGTATCAATCTTGCTGGCGTCTACAGCCTCTTGCGCCATGGCGCCGTGTGCGGTGCCCGCTGCGGCGAGGGAAATCAGCAGTGACAATTTACTGCGTGAAAAGGTGTTCATGTGCTCGCTCCCAAAATGGTGGCCCCGTTTTTTCTGGAGCCGCGGCCTGTTTCACGGCCACTTTTGAATTTGTCTGTCAGTCAGAAGTGCGACTGGGTGTCGCTGGGCGGGAGCCTTTCCTCCCGCTGCCAGCGCATCATCGGCAGCGGGTATGACAAAAAAGTTAAATGGATATTGGCGGGGCTTAAAAAGATATCTCTAAATGATAAAAATCTTATAAATCAGCAATTTAGATAAACCGGGAAAGTCCATCCCGGCGAACACATCAAACTCAGTGAATACGAATTGCCACTCTATCCAGAACAAGGCGGTAGCGGTTGCGGCCACTTTTGGGATCACGTTCGACGTCAAACAGATAGGGACCCGCGAGGGAGTCTCCGAGGGTTGCGATAAGCTCGTCTTTTATTTTGTTGCGATTCTGGTCCAGGGTCTTCGCCCGCAGGCCATTTTCACGCAGGTCGTTAATCGCCTTGGCATGGCCATTGCCGACCTCCATCAAGGCAACCAGATCTTCACCACCTTCGCGATCCGGTCTGTTCACTGCAGGATTTAACACCCAACCTTCGCCCTCGTGGCGCAAACGGGCGTACCAGAGATAATAGAAGAACGGGGTCTTGGGCAGCGCTATATCCAGCCCGTGAACCCGCAGGCGCCCGTCGGCAATAAAAAATTCCAGCTGCGGCTGCGAACTGGCCACATCCGCGGCGACAGTGAGATCGCCTCCGCTGTGAGCATAAGCTTTTTCCAGCCAGGCAAGCTGATCGGAAGTAAGTGCAGCCAATCCCGGTTGCTGCAACCAGTCAAGCAGTGTCTGCAATTCCCCAATAAAGTCCGGCCGCAACCGTTCAAACAGGGTGCGTATCCCGGGACTGAGTTCACTCAGCCGCTGTGCAACCTGTATCGTTTCAGCGTTGCTCATACCGGCGTCCCGCAACTGATGCACTTCTTTTCGGCATGCGCTGGAGAGCGGCAGTGGCAGCAATCCCAATAACACCGTTGCCAGCAATGCCAATGACAGTTGCGAGGTCAGGAGATATGCCCACCGGGTATTGCAATCGAGCGTAAATTCACTGTGCTGCTCCCGCGTGCCTATTCGCCAGTCCACAGAAAATTCTGCGGCCCCGAAGCCCGTATCCGTTGCATCGACCTGAGTGTGGGGGTTGTCACTCATCAAGCGCGCGACCGTAGCCCGACACTGGTACACCACCGGCAGTAAACTCTCGCCGCTCAGTGCTGCGAGATCGCGATTGATCTTTTCCGTAACCCGATCGATCAGCTCAACTTCCCGGAAGCCATAGCTCAGGGCCTGATCCAGTTGTTCCGGTAATTGTTTTTCCAGTGTCGTCGCGAGACTGTCTGCGGCTGTGGAGTGAGCCCACCAATATCCTGCACCCGTAAAAATAATGCTCAGGGAAAGCCAGGCTCCCAGTAACAGGCTTGCGCGCGGGTTCAACCAGTCAAATCGCCGCACAATCGTGGCCCTCTACTTCCATTTCACTGCCATCACCGAAAAACGCGCGGACCTGCTGGAACGCGGCAATGATTTCGCAGTCAACAGCGGCCGCGCGCTGTCTGCGCACGAACAGACCCGCCGCCACAGCGCTATCGGAAATCAGGGTGCGTTGCAGGGGGATGTCCAGATCCTGTTCCAACCAGAGGCCACCACTGATCAGGTCAATACTCCCGTCGCGAAAAGCAGTAACCAGGCTTAATGCATCGTCGAAATAGACAAGCTCCTGTTGATCGATCGCAACGCCCGCCTGCTTCAGCGATTCCAACGGCAACAGATAGTGGGTGTGGCTGAGGCGGTCGTTCAGCAGACCGAGCCGGCGTCCTTTGAGATATGGCGCGGTAATTTCCGGTTTTTGTTCGCGGCTGAACCAGTAAACCTGGTAGTGCCCGATACGCAGTAGCGTGTCGTAGTAGTTGGAAAATTCAGGAACCAGGCCGCGCATATTGTGCGCGCGGCTCCAGATCAGATCGTACTCTTCGTTCAGCAACTGCTCAGCAGTAAGGTAGCGGCGCGGCTTCCAGGAAATCTCTATGCCTGCATAGTATTTGGCCACCACAGGGGAGGCACACAGGTAGTCGGCAACTTCGCGTGCATACATCGAGGTAACCGTGAGAATCCTGAATGTGGAGCGGGGATCATTGTCATCGCGGCTCGCAGCGGCAGCGTTGCACTGGTAGGTGTGGTAGTCGCTCAGGGTGGGCGGGCTGACCTGTTGCCGGGTTATCCACAAGCTCACCCCCAGCGCACCGGCGAGCAGCAGGCTTACTATTACGCAGTAAACACGTCGGGACAGGACAATCGGTATCGACATCAAAGTGCTGGCAACCTGAACGATAAGAAGCCGCAGCTTATGTAGATTTTGTGGCAATCTGATTACAGAATGCCTTCACCTGCCCCCGTTCGCCCCCCCCGCACTTACCGGGTAGCGTGAACCGCGGGTGGTGCTCGGCGCCACCCGCTGGTGTTTATCCGTGCCGCCTTATCAGTGGTGCGCGGAAACCGCCGCCGCATACTCGTGACAGGTACTGTCGTTTACCGCATGGGCAATATCCCCCATGCTCAACATCCCCACCATGCGCTTGGCCCCATCGATCACCGGCATTCGGCGAATCTTCATCTCTTCCAGGTGTGCAATCGCCTCTTCTATATGCTCATCGGCATAGCAGTATTCGATACCGCTGGTCATCACGTCCTCGGCGGTCATTTCCCGGATGTCGATGCCCTCGGCCAGCCCGCGACAGACGATATCGCGGTCTGTGACCATTCCGATCAGCCGGTCATCTTCGCCCACGGGGATAGCGCCCACATCGTGATCGCGTAGCAACTGCGCAACCTTCCACAGGGGCGTATCCGGGGAACACCAGGTCACACCCCGGTGCATGGCTTGTTCAACCTTCATCTCACACCTCCCATCTCAAGCCTGAGCCTCGTTGATCTACCTGCCAGTATAGTGAGGCAGGTAGCGACAGGAATGGCTACGAACTCCTTTCGCAGCGCCCTATAACTGGTTTGAAGAATGAAAGAAAAACGAGAGGTGAACGGTCATGGCAAAAGCCTGGGTTCTGGTAGCCAACCATACTCACGCCCGCCTGTTCGAAGCGGAAAATCGGGCAGGTGCACTGAGGGAAATAGAAGCGATGGTGTATCCGGAGGGACGCATGAAAGGCCAGGAGCTGCTCAGTGACGCACCGGGACGGGCATTCGACAGCCTCGGACTGGGCCGCCATGCGATGAGCTCGCCCACGGACCTGCGCAAGCAGGGCGCTCAAAAATTCGCCCGCGACATCGCCCACGCCCTGGAGAAAGGCCGGCAGCAGGGGCGTTTCGACAAGCTTTATATTGTTGCCGAGCCATCCATGGCCGGCTCATTGCGTATGTCCATGACGCCACCAACCCTCGCCACCATCGCGGGCGAGTCCCGTAAAAACGTCGCCGAGTGCGATACTGACGAGATACGTGCCCAGCTGCCCACCTGGCTGTAGCACCCGCCAATTCTGAGATTCTCGCCGCCAGCACCCGGACAGGTGCTGGCGGCGATTGATTTGTTACGGTCAGATTGCGAACATGCCCGCAGCAAAATCACTATCAGGGAAGCGGCAATGCTGAGACTGTTTGAAATCCAGCGCGGCAAAATCCGAGAATCCAATTCCGACGGTCAATACGAAAACAAGCAGCTGTCCGAGGCGGCCTGGATCGACCTGCAGGAGCCGGAAGAAGACGAGCGCGATCTACTGGAGCAGCTGCTGCGCACCGAGCTGCCAGAATCCGAAGACGTGGAAGAGATCGAATCCTCCGCACGGTACTTTATCGACACCGCCGGCATCCACGTGCACTCCCTCTACCTCACCCAGAGCGAAGGGCGTCACAATACCGCCACGGCGGCATTCATCCTGCAGCCCCAGCGCCTGATCACCGTGCGGGACTCCGAGCTGGCAGATTTCCGCCTTCTGCGCATGCGTGCCCGCCGCGGCCAGGTGGAAGCCCACAGTGCCCAGGAACTGCTGATCCTGCTGTTTGAGCAGAAGGTGGAAAACCTCGCCGACGCGCTGGAAGACAACTACCTGAAACTCGGTGAGGTCAGCCATCTGGTACTGGAAGACGAAGACGCCGAGCTGGAAGAAGCCATTGATCACCTGGCCAAACTGGAAGACAGCAACGGTAAAATCCGCCTGTGCCTGATGGATACCCAGCGCTCCATCGCCTTTCTCCAGCGCCACCTGAAGGATGACCCGGAGCTGCGTGAAAGCTGCTGGGGCATACTGCGCGACATTGACACCCTGATGTCCCATACCACCTTCCTGTTCGAGAAGATCAACTTCCTGATGGACTCCACCCAGGGCTTCATCAATATCGAACAGAACCAGATCATCAAGATCTTCTCCATCGCCGCGGTGGTGTTCCTGCCACCCACCATGGTCGCGAGTATCTACGGCATGAACTTCGAGCATATGCCGGAGCTGCAGTGGCTGCTGGGCTACCCCTGGGCACTCGGGCTGATGTTGATGGCGGGCATGGCGCCCTACCTCTACTTCAAGAAAAAGGGGTGGCTGTAACGCCCCCCAATTCATCCTTTCCCACCACCGAATTCACCGCCAACTGCTACCCTTTTAGGGGTGAAAAGTACTACAAGGAAGCAGGCAGAAGATGGCAACGGCGGGTGGTCAAAATGGGGGCAATGGAGGCGACAAAGCCTTCCACATGCGGCGCTGGCTGAGTGTCCAGCAGGCGCTCAACCATCTCAGTGCACTGTCTGAAGAGCCGCTTACCAGCGATGATCTCGCCCAACTCGCCGAAGAGCGCAAGATCGACCTCTACTGGTACCGGCCCGGGCAGAAACTGCGCTATCTCGACAGGCCCCAGTGGCCTGTGACTGAACTCAAGCAGCCCCTGCGCCTGTGCCCGGATCACAGCAACGACTGGCGCGCAATTACCGGTATCTTGCGCCAGCGCCCCGCCCTGCCCGCCGAAGAAAACGATACTCCGGTGCTGCAGGACGCCGAGGGCAACCTGCTGAAAATCACCTTCGACCTCAACCGCCGCCCGGAGCCCTTCAGCGGCCGCTGGTACCCCAATATCGCCGAGCTGGTGGTCAAGCGCGGGGATCTGGAACTGCTGGAAAACCGGTTGTTCCTCTCCGATGAAGCCAGTGCGCTGGAACCACACCTGCTACTGGATGTAATCTGGGAGCTGGAGCAACTGGCAATGGAAAACGGCCATATGGCGGGCGAACCGAAACACGATATGGACTGGCTCACCCGACAGGTGAGCAATCGCACCCACCTGGACCCGACTCTGCTGGGCCGCGTGTTCCACGCCGCTGAGCGCCAGCACGACTCCCATCACTAATCCCTTCCCAATTAGTCACGCCCCCTTTCTCGAGCTGGTTGCGCGAACTTTTCTGGCCGGTAATAGTCCACTTTGTGAACGGCTATAGGCCCACGCTATTTGCTCCTGTGCGATTTTTTCGAAAAATAGTTCCCGTTTTTTGCACTATTCCCGGGCCGCGAAATTTTTATAATGCAGTTCTCGGATAATCCACAGACTCAAGGAACCTGATCGTGCAGACTCGCAACAGCGATACTCACTATGGCTGGGTGGCGGTAGCCTTCCACTGGATGATGGCACCGGCCATCATCGGCATGTTTGCCCTGGGCTGGTGGATGCGTGGGCTGTCTTATTACGACCCCTGGTATCGGCAGGGCCCGGATATCCATAAGTCCGTCGGTATTCTGCTGTTGGTTTTACTGGTCGCGCGTCTGCTGTGGCGCTGGGCGAATACGTCTCCCAAACCGGAACCAGCCCCGCGCTGGCAACAACAGGCCGCGGCCGCTGCTCACTGGGTGCTCTACGGTTTGTTGCTGGCTATCTCCGTTACCGGTTATCTGATCTCCACCGCGGATGGCCGCGCGATTGAGGTGTTCAACTGGTTCAGCGTGCCGGCCTCCCTGCAGGGGTTTGAAAACCAGGAAGATATCGCAGGCCTGGTACACAAGTGGCTGGCCTGGAGCCTGATGGGGCTGGTTGTGCTGCATGGCCTTGCAGCGTTTAAGCATCATTTTATTAACCGCGATGCGACGCTGCGTAAAATCCTGGGCATCGGTGCGCGCAATAACGCCTGACCAAAACATTCTTACATTGACCTTACACAATCCATTACAAGGAAAGCACAATGAAAAAACTCGCCGTTCTCCTGTTTGCAACCCTGCTGGGCGCCACCGCTGCCCAGGCCGCTGAATATCAGTTCGACACCAAAGGCGCGCACGCGTTTGTCCAGTTCCGTATCAAACACCTGGGTTATAGCTGGCTGTATGGCCGTTTCGACAAGTTCGACGGTAACTTCGTATACGACGAAGCCAAGCCGGAAGCGTCTTCTGTAGAAGTGACTGTGGACACTACCAGCCTGAACAGCAACCACGCCGAGCGCGACAAGCACCTGCGCGGTAAGGATTTCCTGAATGTGGCCAAGTTCCCGACTGCTACCTTCAAGAGCACTGGTTTTGAGCCGAAAGGCGATGGCAAAGCGGTTCTGACTGGCGACCTGACCCTGCACGGCGTGACCAAGCCGATCAGCATCGACGTAACCGAAATCGGCGGCGGCAAGGATCCCTGGGGCGGCTACCGCCAGGGCTTCACCGGTACCACCGAATTCAAACTGAAAGACTTCGGCATCGACTACGACCTGGGCCCGGCTTCCCAGACCGTTGAGATGATTCTGGATGTGGAAGGCATTCGTAAGTAAGTTTCAATTTCTATCTCACAGGATGGAGATTGAGAGCCCGGCCTTAGTGCCGGGCTTTCTTGTTTTTGGAGCGTCGGCCACAAATGGTAGGAGCCCTGATCTAACTCTGTAGCGGTAAATCACCGGGTAGCCCTTTTCGGAACCGCTGTGAATACGTCCCTGTACGCTGCGTCGGAAACGTCCCTGTTTCCGACGCTTCCGAAAAGGGCTACCCGGTGCTTTACCTTCGACTCCTAGACTTTTACTTCGTCAGCATAGCGGGCTGTAAATAACTGATCACGTGTAGTTTCGAAGATAGGTTTAACGTAGCTTTCGCTTCACACTAACGAAGCATTAAACCTGACGAGAAGGCAGAGCGGTGTGGATCTGTTTTTGAAAGCGTCGGAAACAGGGGCCGAAGGCGCCGCGTTGAAGCGGCCGGGCCACGTTTCCGACGCAGCCTACAGGGATGTATGCATGGCGGTTTGACTGGGGACATCCCTGTCCCCAGCCCTTCGGGCGACTTCGTCGTCTCAAATTGCTCCCGGCAATTTGATCAAAAATGAATACCCACCGATCTGCCGCCACCGAGCCAAAACAAAGCGAACCCCATAACCATCAGGCACTCACAGTGCGACTAACAGGCTCCCTAACCAGCAGCCGCCCAACAACAAATACCACGAGCCCCATAAGAATCCCCGGCATACCTTCATAAATATGGCTGTGCCACTCCAGCCAACGCCAAACAAGCGCGGTTGTGAGTCCCAAAACACTCATGGTAATCGCCAGTCTCTGTGAAGGACGGCCGCCGGCGGCCAGTACCATCAGCAGAGGTGCAAAGGCAGAAGCCAGCGCAGACCAGGACATTACCACCAGGCTAAACACACTCTGTTTGTTCAACAGCGCCCAGGCTACAGCCGCGGTAGTAATGCCCAGAGTAGCCAGCTTCAAGATACGGGTGTTTTCCGTGCGGTGGGGTAACAGGTCGTGGGTCAGGGCTGCCGAGCAGCTCAGTACCAGTGAATCAGCAGTAGACATGGTTGCGGCAAAAATGCCCGCGAGGATCAGGCCGACAAAGACCGGGGACAGAAGCTCCATCGCCATCATCGGCAACGCCAGTTCCGCATCAAAGCTGCCGGAGTCGGACAACAGGATGCGCGAGAGCATGCCCACACCGGTCGCCATAAAATAGAAAATCGTAAACCACAGGTAATACCAGCAGCGCGCCTGCACCATGCGCCCGGAATCATTCAAGGCCATAAAGCGCACCATCACATGGGGCTGGCCGACAACGGAAATACCCGCAAACAACCAGCTCAGCGCGAACAGCACACCGCCGGCAATCCCCGGCAATAACATATCCTGGGGATACCAATTCAGGAAACCTTCCACCTGCCCCATCTGCTGCCATGCGGCACCGAGACCACCGACCGACTGCACCGCAACAAACAGCAGCAGGCCCATCGCCACCACCATCACCATCGACTGGGCGGCGTCAGTCCAGATAGACGCGCGGATACCACCCGCAAGACAATAAGCCGCGACGATGACACCACCGATGACCGCACCACTCCAGATCGGCAGATCCAGTACAACGTAGAGCGCCTTGCTGCCCGCCACAAGCTGGGCACTGGCATAGGCCAGCAGAAACATGAGAGAGAGGATACCGGCCAGCTTCTGCCAGGTGCCAAAGCGCGTGCCGTTCCAGGCCGCGAGTACACCCGCGTAACTTGATTCTCCGGTTTTCTTGGCCGCATCGCGTAGCGACTTGTGCATCCACAGGGAACCGAGAAAATCCCCCAGGATCCAGCCAACCATCAACCAGATTGAAGCAAGCCCGGTCGCGTAGGTGTAACCGATCACACCAATAAACATATAACCACTGTTATTGGTCGCGACCGCAGACAGGCCCACCAGCATGGGCGAAATGTCCTGGCTCGCGAGATAGTAATCTTTTTTGGTGCCGCGACTTTTGCGGTAGGAGCTGATGCCCACTGCCGCAAACAGCGCGAGAAATATTAAAAAGCTGATGAGCACGATGCCCTCCCCTTGTGATTATTATTCGCAGTAAATCGGGTATCGCTGATCTGTGACTGGTAAAAATCACCGACAGTACCGGCAACACCGATACCCGCAGTCCACTCAGTGGTTATCTTTTTCCGCGTCCGGGTCGGCATCCGGCGTATTGCCAATCCCCATAAGCTCGACAAACGACGGGTGTTCATAGAGACCATTGAACGCCGAATCTTCCATCGCCTCATCCCGGTATGCAGTGGAAATTTCCAGTGCGCGCTGCAGATAATCCACAGCCTCTTCCCATTGCTCCAGATAGGCGTAGGCGCACGCCAACTGGTAATAGGCATTGCCGTTCTGGCTATCAATTTCCAGCGCCTGTAGACAGAGATTGATGGCCCACTGGGGTTCGTCCAGTTCGAGAACGGAATCCGCCTTGTAAGTCAGCGCTTCACCATCGTTCGGTCGCAGTTTGAGAATCTGGTCATAAACAGAAATTTTCGCGGTTGGCGTCTGCTCGCGACCAGCGCGCAGCCACAGGGAGTGGATCTCCTGGGTCAGCTCAATTTCATCCCGGTTGCTCTCGATATGCTGGGTTTTTTCCGAGAGCTGCTCCTCGATGCTGCGCAGACGTTCCTCGTACTGCTCAACGAGTTTCGAGATCTCTTCATTGGCGAGGTTGTGGACTTTTTCCTTTACGTCGCGCAGTGAAGTCCAGCCCAGAATCACCAGCAGGGAACTGAAGCCGGCGATGAGATAGAAGAAGTAAGTTACCGTGTCGGTGGCGTAGGTAATTGCCTTGTCCGCGGCACTCAGCTGACGGTCGACAATATTTTCCGTCAGGGATACCTTCTGGGCCGCCATATCGATACGCAGCTGTTTGAGTTCATCCAGTACGTAGCGCTCGATAAATGCTGAATACAGCGGCTGCTCCAACTGCTCCACCGCTGCCTGGGCCTTTGCCTGCGCGGCAGCAAGTTCTGCGGCTTGCGCTTTCTCTTCCGAATCCGCCGGTGGTTGCTGCGCCAATGAAACCGCTGAAATTGGCAACAGCACCAACAAAAACAGCGCCGCCAGCAAAGCTGACGGCGCTGTTTTAAATGACGACCCGATCAGGCCGCGCATATCGCTTCACCGTGGTCATGTACTTCCACCAGGGCTTCGTGCAGGCTCTTGACCGCATCTTCGTAGTTACTTTCATCAACCACGAACTGCATGTCCACCTGGCGCATGGATTGGTGTACCGCGAGGACACTGATGCTGGCGCCTGCCAGGGCACCCACCGCGCGGGACAACATGCCGGAGGTTTTCATGTCGCTACCAATCGCCGACACCACCGCGACTTTACGCACCTGAATATCGCAGTCGGGATAAAGCTCATTGATGGCGCTTTTAATCCGCTTGACGGTTTTCAGGTTATTGCCGAGGTAGTGGGTAATCGTGTTGGCGTTGGTGTCTTTGGTCACCACACTGCCTTTAAAGCGCGCAATGATCTCATTGATCGCGCGGTCGTAACTGGTCATGCTGCCCATCATGTCCTGATCGAAACATTCAACAGCATAGATGTTTTTCCGCCCCGCGATGATTTCCACTTGGGGGGTTTCGCTGACATAGTCGCCAGTGACCAGAGTACCGCGGTGTTCCGGCTCAAAGGTATTCATGACCCGCAGCGGAATTTCCTGCTGACGCAGGCCTTTTGCCGCCCGCGGGTGGATGGCTTCCATACCCAGGTTGGCAAGCTGGTCCGCCACATCGTAATTGGTGCGGCCGATCGGCACCGCCTGTTCCTCGCCCACCAGGCGCGGATCGGCACTGCTCAGGTGGTATTCCTTGTGAATAATGGCTTCGCTGGCACCGGTGATTACCGCGATGCGACTGAAGGTCATTTCGCTGTAACCACGCGCGAAGGTTTTCATCAGGCCGCCGGCGGTGTGCGCATAGCCTGTAGCGATCGGCAGTTCGCTCCCGAAATCCACATCCGCGAAGGCGCGTTCAATACGCTCGTCCAGCGTCATGTGTTCACCGTCACGCCATCCGGTAAGATCGACAAAGCGTGCGTTGATACCTTCCTGCTTCAGCAGCTGTACCGTATTCCAGGCACTGTGCGCTTCACCCAGGCTGGCAAGCATTTCGCTCACGACGTCCAGGTGACCTTCCAGTGCGAAGTGACCGTGCTGGCAGACCCGCTCCAGGTCGCCGAGGCAGCTGGCAGCGTCGTCCAGGCGCTCACCGATAAAGCGGTTGGCCTTGGCCAGCATGACCTGATCGCTAAACAGCTCAGCGTTGATCTCTTCCATGCGCTGGCGCAGACCAGCAATGGCATCCGACCATTCACGTTCGTCGTCAGCGCCGGCAAAGAGCGCAAAAATGCCGGGGCGCCCGGATTTTTTATGTTCGAGCAGCATATCGGTAATGCCGCCGTAGGCAGAAACCACGAAAACACGCCGGTACAAACCTTCCGCTTTCGCCCTGCCATTTTTCAGAATGATGTTGTCGCGAACTGCGCGGTAGTCACTCATGGACGTACCGCCGATTTTTTCCACCGTGTGTGTATTCATGGGATCCTTTTCTGTTGCAAGTTTGAGTGTCAAATGCGGGGCGCGGCTGGCCGCGCCCCAGAACTCAACTGCCTTATTTTTCGTCCGAGACTTCTTCTGCATCCAGTTCGTAAGCGCCTTCTGCGTTATGCACTTCCTTGCCGTGCAGGGGCGGGTTGAATACACAGGCCATTTTCATTTCGGTTTTGGCTTTCAGCACGTGCTTGTCGTTTTTATCCAGGATATAGATAGTGCCCGGAGAGATTTCATGCACCACACCGTCAGCTTCAGCCATCACGGAACCTTCACCGGAAATGCAGTACACGGATTCCAGGTGGTTCTGGTAATGCAGGTGCAGGTCAGCACCTTCGTAAATGGTGGTGATATGGAAAGAGAAGCCCATGTTGTCGTTCTTCAGCAGCAGGCGAGTGCTCTCCCAGCCCTCGGATACTACGCGGCGATCTGTTTTTTCGGCTTCTTGCAGCTGTCTTACAATCATTTTTAACTCTACTCGTTCGCTAATTCGTCGTTAATTTTTTACGGGCGCAGCAGTATTAAGCGGCACCAGCCAGTGCGGTGTCATCGCTGGGCTCTTCTGCAAAGAAATCGTGCTCTTCCGGCACATCCTGACCTTTCAGGACTTTGGCTACAGCAGCTTCAACGATATCCAGCGCTTTGGTCAGGTTTTCGTCGCTGATGGTCAGCGGGCACAGGGTTTTCACCACGTGGTCTTCCGCACCACTGGTTTCGATCACCAGGCCATTGCGGAATGCTTCGCGGGTAATCTGGCTGGCCAGGTCGCCACTCACGCAGTTAAGACCGCGGAACATGCCGCGACCACGGGTGGTCATGTTGCCATCACCGTATTCGTCCACGATTTTTTGCAGGCGCATGCCGATGTAGTCGCCCTTGCGCTGGACTTCTTTCGCGAACTTGTCGTCGCTCCAGAAGTTGTCGATGGCCGCCTTGGCGGTTACGAATGCCAGGTTGTTACCGCGGAAAGTACCGTTGTGCTCACCCGGCTTCCACTGGTCCAGCTCCGGCTTCATCAGCACAACGGCGAAGGGCAGACCGTAACCGCTGAGAGATTTGGACAAGGTCACGATATCCGGCTTGATGCCCGCTTCTTCAAAGCTGAAGTAGCTGCCGGTACGGCCACAGCCCGCCTGAATGTCATCGACAATCAGCAGTACGTCGTGCTTCTTACAAACGTCGGCCAGGTTGCGCAGCCACTCGACGCTGGCCGCATTGATACCGCCTTCACCCTGTACCGTTTCCACCAGTACCGCTGCCGGGTGGTCAATACCGCTCGAAGAGTCCGACAGCACCTTGTCCAGGTAAGCCGTGGTATCGATATCGTCACCCAGGTAGCCCTCGTAAGGCATACGGGAAACGCCGCTCATGCTTACGCCAGCAGCGCCACGGTGGTGGGAGTTACCGGTCGCAGCCAACGCACCCATGCTGCAGCCGTGGAAGCCGTTGGTGAACGAGATGATGTTTTCACGGCCTTTGTATTTGCGCGCGATTTTCAGCGCGGCTTCTACCGCGTTGGTGCCGGTGGGGCCGGTGAACTGCATGACATAGGACATGTCGCGCGGCTTCAGGATGTGCTCGTAGAACGACTCCAGGAATTCACGCTTGGCTTTGGTATGCAGGTCCAGACCGTGAGTGATGCCGTCCTGCTCGATGTATTCAAGCAGAGCCTTTTTGAAAATCGGGTTGTTGTGGCCGTAGTTCAGCGTGCCGGCACCAGCCAGGAAATCCAGATACTGGTTACCCTCTTCGTCGTAGAGGTATTCGCCCTGGGCCTTGTTGAAAACCCGCGGGAAAGCGCGGGCGTAGCTCATTACTTCGGATTCAATCTCATCAAATACTTTCATGTTGGCAACCTTTGTTTAATTGGTTGAAGCAAAAATGTAAAAAATCGGGGGAATTAGGCGGACCCTCGTGCACAGTGCCCGCGGTAAGAGACCGCGGGTATGCGGGGCCTTCTGCGCCTTACGTAACAGGGCCGCCAGTAAACGGCCCGATGCGCACCAGCTTTTCGCTGTCGTGACGTCCTTTGAAATGGCGCTCGCGATCAAACATCACGGTGTCTTCGCAGCCAGTTTCCAGCTTGCGCGCCAGACCGCGGAACAGCGCCCAGGACGCGGCGTTGTCTGGAGTAATCGTGGTTTCCAGGTGAGTCACGCCCTCACACACGTCGCGCGCAAGAATCTCGCGCAACATACGTCCGGCAAGCCCCATACCGCGCCCCTGCTCGGCCACGGCAACCTGCCAGACAAACAGCGTGTTGGGACGCTCCGGAATGAGGTAACCGGAAATGAACCCCACCAGCTCGCCGTTTAACTCAGCAGCAACGCTGGTTGCGGAGAAATGACTGGCCTGCAACAAATTGCAGTAGAGGGAGTTTTCATCCAGAGGCGGGCAGGAACCAATCAGCTGGTGCACATCGGCACCGTCTTCACTGACCGGGCGGCGCAGTACAACCTCATTGGCTGCCTGCACCGAGATGACCTTGTCGTCGGTAGAACCTTCTTCTTTAGACTCGCTTGTGGCGCTCAAATCAATACCTTTAGTCATCAAACTTTTATCTCTTGGTCATCCAGCAGAAACAGCCACTCAAATCTTCTGTTACCCAGATCAGATGCCAATTTTTGCTGAAAAGTTGACCTTTTCCTGAAAAAAATATTTACTGCTCTAAATATTTGAAAGCATAGTACTCTAAACATTATCGAGGGCGCAAGACCAAGCCTCATGCAATTTGATCAGAACTCGACCAGTTCTCACCCGGGCGAGAGGGATGCCGCCAGGCCAGAGAGCGCACCAGCTGTGAGCTCCAGAGCAATCGCAGCCGAGCGGCAACAATCCCCGCAGCAACGCGAGGTGACAGATCGCGGCCACCCCCGGCAAGGGCGTGACCAAAGGGTTCCAGTACAAAAGCCGGCTGGCGGAATTGACAAAAACAGTGCAGCGCATAAAGTCGGGCCAAAACAAATGACCCGTCGCGAACTCGAGAGCCTGCTGCTGATGGACAAAATAGAAGAAGTACTGATTACCCTGCGCCGCCTGATTCGCGCTACCGACCTGCATTCCAAGCAGCTGGTCAAAACGGCCGGACTCACCGCACCCCAGCTTTTGCTTTTGCAAGCCATTCGCGAACACGGCCAGGTCACCATCGGCGCCCTCGCAAAGGAAATCAGCCTGAGCCAGGCGACCGTCACCACGATTCTCGACCGGCTGGAAAAACGCGGACTGGTTTATCGGGAACGCTCATCGGAAGACAAGCGCAAGGTGCACGCCTACCTGACCGAACAAGGCGCAGAAATCATTCGCGATGCACCCACCCCATTACAGGAACATTTCGTACGTCAGTTCCGGGATTTGCGTGAGTGGGAACAGAGCATGATTATTTCTTCCCTGCAGCGCGTTGCCCTGATGATGGATGCAGAGCATATCGATGCCTCACCGGTACTTGATGTAGGCGATCTCGATCGCAAAGACAGCCGCCAACTTCCCGACCAGGAAACCCCCAAAGACAGCGAGCAAAGCGACCGCGATAACCCTACAGCAGACAAGGGTTAGCCCCTTTTGGTCATGCCCCGCGCCAATTGCTAGTAATTCGCATCCAGAGATTGCATTCAGGCAACAGTTGGGTATAAATGTGTCGATAAAATTAATACGGGTGCCAACCCTGTAGTTGGTACTCGCATACCAAGTCAACGGCGTCATTGCGAAGCGAGCAAGCCCCTCTTATAGAAGTGAGTTACCTGCCAAGCCGGCCGGCAACATAAATCACCTGGGGCCCTCAGTTTTTGCTTAGCGCAGGGGTACACGGCCGTACCACATGTGAAGCCATGCGCACGCCCAGTCTTGGCACGACCCCGTGATGAGAGATGTCACGGTTTTATTTTGGGGAAGGGAATTAACATGGCTTGCCTACAGCATCCCGACAGGGATCAACCTGTATTCCTGATGGCACATCACACCATCGGGCGCCGCCAGGGTGCGACTGATACTCGCATCACGCTGCCGGAAATTTCCGGCATTCACGCAGCCATTCAATGGACCGGCAGCCACTGGGTTATTCGCGACCTGAGCCGCAACGGCACCTGGGTAAACGGCCAGCAACTGATCCCGGCAAAAAACCAGCAGTTGAACCTCGGCGACAAGATCAGCTTTGGCCGCTCCAACAATCCTGTGTGGAAGGTGGAAAACCTGAACCCGCCGGAAAACCTGCTGATCGATATCAATACCGGTGAAGCACAGCCGCTTGAGTCTTACCACCTGCTGCCCGACGAACACGAGCCACTGGCAAGCCTGCACTTTAACCCGATCAATGGCGTCTGGGTTTTCGAACTCCTCGAAGGTCCGGAAAATGGTGAAACCGCCCGCGTGGTTACCCATAAAAGTCGGGTGGATTGTGCACACAACAGTTGGGAACTGTTCCTCGGCAACAGCCAGAGCACAACCACCGAGCTTTCCACCCAGAATCTCTGCGTATCTGATTTTCGTTTGCGCTTTACCGTAAGCCACCACGAAGAACACATTCAGCTTCAGCTTACTCAGGGCGACATGACCCTCGACCTGGCAGCGCGCACGCACAACTACCTTCTGCTGTACCTCGCGCGCGCACGGGCAAAAGATATCCAGCGGGGCGTAAACCCTGCCGACCAGGGTTGGGTGGCCATCGATCTCGCCACACGGGAACTGGGCATTACAGTCAACCACCTGAATACGCAGATTTTCCGCGCCCGCAAACAAATTGCCGACAGCCTGCCAGACGCCATCGATACTTCACACCTTGTGGAACGCCGCGCATATGAAATGCGCCTCGGCTGTAGCCACCTGGATGTATTCAAAGGTTCGCAGAAAGAAATTGTCGAAAGCAGCACGGAAGCGGTTACAGAATTGTGACACGCTCCCGGGTTGAGGTGCCGCCCCGTCGGCACCGGCAATGAAAACCTGTAGCCCTAACAGGGCGCAATAGGTCAGCAGTCAGTTTAAGCAGTCACGGACATGACCCACAAACAGCCACCTTTTTACATTGGTCGTTACCTGGTCACCGGCAAACTTGGCTCCGGTGGCATGGGCGTGGTCTATCTCGCTACCGATGAGCGCCTTCAACGCAAGGTGGCCATCAAGCAACTGCTGAGCAACCCCAATAGCCGCAATGCACACAAACGCATTCGCCGCGAAGCGCTGCTGCTGGCGCAGCTGAACCACAGCAACATCGTGCAAATTTACGATGTGGTGGAAAGCGATCACAATATCGCGCTGGTGATGGAATACATCGACGGCTGCTCACTTGAGCGCTGGCAGCGCGAACGCACTCCCGACCTCATCCAAAAACTGCAATTGCTGAAACAGATCTGCGCCGGGCTCGGCCGCGCGCACGCAGCCGGAATTATTCACCGGGATCTGAAAGGGGAAAACATCCTCGTCGACAGCAGTAATACGGTGAAAATTACCGATTTCGGCATCGCCAAAAGCAGCCTCGAAGACAGCGACCTGACCCGCGAACAGCATATTGCCGGCAGCTGGGGCGCCATGTCTCCCGAGCAGGCCCAGGGCAAACCGCTGGATCACCGCAGTGACCTCTTTGCGCTGGGCGTACTCGCCTATCGCCTGTTGTGTGGCCAAAACCCGTTTGGCGACAACAAGAGCCCGTACGTTATTGTCGATCGTATCGTCAACAGCGCGCAGCCACCGGCGGCAAAGCTCTGCCCGGACCTGCCACCGGCACTCTGCAACCTGCTGGATCGCCTGCTGGCAAAAGCACCCGAGCAAAGACCGGTCAACGCCACCGCCGTGGCGGAAGAGCTCGACGCCGTACTCAAGTTCGGCAATACCAACAGTTTCACCCGCACCCATAGCCTGACCGCCACGGTAACTACCGAGGAGTTCTTTCAGCAGCGCCGTGGATTCGCTCACAAGGTGCAGCGCACTATCGGGATTGTCGCCGGCGCCCTCGGACTCGGCGCCGCAGTAACCGCGGGCATATGGCTTTGGGATAGCACCCCAATGGCGACATCACAGCAGTACATCGCCGTGACAATCCCCGCGATGACAAACCCAAGTCGCGAACAACAATTGCTCTCCAGCAATGTACAGGGTGCGCTCAAGCAAGGGCTGTCCGGACGCAAAGGTTTGAATCTCATCCCTTTTACCGAGTCGCAAAGATTTCACGGCCAACCGCTGGCACAGCAGGCACGATCGCTCAACACTGACTTGCTGTTGGTACCCGATCTGCAATGTGCCCAACACAGCTGCGAACTCACCCTGGAACTGGTAGAGGCCGAAAAGCTCGCAGTGATTGCCAGCCGCAGCACCCGCCTCACCGTTGATGAATCCCTCGGCAGCCGCGCGCGCACGCTTCAGCAGCTGGATTACCTGTTGCCGGACAATCCCTCACTGGGCGCCAAGGAAGAACTGGCGATCAGTGCGGAGAATTATCAGGCGTATCTTGAGCTGTACGAGCAGCGGCTCGATTACCGCAATCTGGCTAATCTCCTCGACAAGGCGGAGCAACTGCAACGGGAAGCGCCGACTTTCACCCCGCTGTACGAGCTCTACACCGATATGGTGGTCGACCTGGAAGACAACAGCCGCAGCGCCGAAGCACCGGAGCGGCTGGAGCGCATCCTGAGAAATGTACCGGCACAAATCGCCGACTCCCCCGCGGTCCTGACTACGAGACTCCGCCTGGCCCTGTTTCGCAATGACGTCGGCAAGACGGAAGCACTGCTGGAGCGGCTCAAGCTGGTCCTGCCGGACGAGGCCAGCTATTACTTCCTGAATGCCAATTATCACGACCTGCAGGGCAACTACGAGAAAGCCCTTGAGGAAATCGACAAGGCCCTCGCCCTGCGCACCAGCTACAGCTATCTGCACCAGAAGGCCCTCACCCTCACCCTGACCGGCGACATGCCCGCCGCCAATGCCGTACTGGAACAGGCTATCGCCCTGAACAGCGAATCCCTCGATGCCATATCCCTGCTGGCGGCCAATATGATTGATAGCGGCGAGGCCCCGGAAGCCATCCAGCTGTTGAGCGACATAGGCCTGGATCAGCTCGGCCCCCTGGATACCTACAACCTGTGCATGGCCCAGTTTGTTGAGAAGCAATACCAGGAATCCTTCGAATGCCTGGAACGGGTTATTGAAATGGCGCCGAAAGATGCCTCACCACTGCTGTACCAGGCAGAAATCGCCGATGCCCAGAACCGCCCACAGCAAGCCGAAAAACTGGTGCAGCGCGCTCTGGAAATCACCGCAGACCGAACGGATTGGGAAGGCGTACTGATGCGGGCTCTCGCCCATGCGGACCTCGGTGAAGCGGAAGAGGCGGTAGCGGACCTGATGAAGATACGCCGCGAAGCACCGGACGACCTCTACGTAAATTACGCCCGCTCCCAGATCTATATGGGCACCGGCGACCTGCTCTCGGCCAAGGCCCATATCCGCAAGGCGCTGGAACAAGGTAGCTCGGCGGTCTGGTATTGCACCCCGCGCTTTGCCAAAATCTGCACTCTTCCCGCGTTTGACGATCTCCGCCAGCAATACCCGGAGCTTTGCAGCACGGACAAGGGCAATTCCCAGATTGCCCGCAGCAGCGACGAGACTCCCAGGCTCTGACGCTGTAACGGCCGGCAATACCCCGGCCACAGGCTCAACTGATAACAAGAAAACCGCAGATGGATATTGCAGAACCAAAAGCCGGCACACTGGCGCCCGGCAACGCGACGGCGAAAAGTGATAGCGACCGCTACCGCATATTGAATACTCTCGGTGCCGGCGGCATGGGTATTGTTTACCTGGCCGAGGATCTCAAGCTGCACCGCCAGGTGGCGATCAAGAAGCTCAAAGATGACGTCACCAGCCCCAGCGCCCGCGACCGGATCCAGCAGGAAGCCCGTCTTTTAGCCCAACTTAACCACCCCAATATTGTCGCCCTGCACGATGTGCTGGAGGAAGACGGCAATATCGCGCTGGTGATGGAATATATCGAAGGCACCACCCTGCGTGCCTGGATGCGTGAGCACACCCCGAACCTGCAGCAGAAGCTGCAACTGCTGATGCAGATCTGTGAAGGCCTGCAGCAGGCCCATAACCTGGGCATCATCCACCGCGATCTGAAGCCGGATAACATCCTGATCGCCACCAGCCGCAACGGACATGTGACGGCAAAGATCAGTGACTTCGGCATTGCCAAATCCGAGCAGCTGGACGAGAAAACCCTCACCGCAGAAAACCAGCTGGCCGGTACCGTTACCGCCATGTCGCCGGAACAGATCCAGGGCAAAACCCTGGATACCCGCAGCGATCTGTTCAGCCTCGGCAGCATTGCCTTTGAACTGCTGTGTGGCAGCCGCCCGTTCGAGAAAGACGCGGCCGGTGCACTGGCGGTGGCCAACCGTATCGCCAACGAGCCACACAGGTCGCCCAAGGAGGTATGGCCGGCCATTCCAGAGCCACTGGCGGTCCTGCTGGACAAACTGCTCGCCAAGGATCCCGCCCAGCGCCCGGAAAACGCCCAGGTGGTCTACCAGGGCATTACCCTGCTCCACCGCCAGGGGGTGGAGGCCGAAGACGAAGATTACACCGCAACAATGACCGACCTGTTTACCCGCCACGAGGTAAAAAGCCGCCGCCGCTGGCAGCGCGCGCTGGCCGGCATTGCAGGCGCACTGTTGCTGGGTGGCACCGGCTACTGGAGCTGGGAGTATTTCACCCGGCTGGAGCCGCAATATATTGCGGTGATGCCAGTGGAGATTAGTGGCGAGATCCGCGGCGAGGAAAATGCCATAGCACTGACCAAAACGATGGTGCGGCAGGCATTGATGAACTCGGTTTCCCAGCTGAAAGCCAGTGCGCTGGTGAGTTTTACGCCGAAGGAAGGGCAGGGTTTTGAGGAACAACTGCGGACATTGAGGGATAAAGGCATAACGGATGCTTTATTTGCACGTCTGGATTGCGCGCGAGCACGCTGCGAAATTGAGCTGCAACGGCTAAATCCAGCTACCAGTCAGATCCAGCAGCAAACTGGCTTTGCTTTTTTGGCGGATAAAAAGCAGGAATCCGAGTACAAGATTACGAACAGCAGTATTAGCTTGTTCCCAAGCGCATACAGTAAAAATACAGCAACAATGATCGCGATGTCGGATCAGGATTACAGCGATTACCTAAGCATTCTAAGCCGACAGGAAAGTAAACAATTATCCAAAGACGATTTGGATGTGCTCGAACAACTTATCAATAGCCAACCCAAAAATCCCAACCTGTATCGAACATACACTCAGGTCGCGACTGATATATTTGCACTGACTGATGACAAGGCAACACTTCAGGCCGGACTGGATATGCTGGAGCGAGCCAAGTCCCGTGGCATTTCGGAAACACTAACGCTCGAATTGGAGCTATGGCTACACACTTATAATGCTGACAAGTCCCAATTCGACAAACTGCTAGAAAAGGTGAACCAGCAGAAATCACCATCTGCTGCATTGCTTGCCAAGTTTTCCCGCTACTTGTTTACTCAAGGCGATTATGAATCCGGGCTGAATTACGCACAGGAAGCCGCCGCGCTAAACCCTTCGGCAGATAATCTGTATCTGGTCGCAATAAACCAGACTGCAAGTGGAAATTATACAGAGGCACGTACAACTCTGGAGCAAATCACCAGCACATTCTCAGAGCACTGGTCATCTTATTCGCTACTTGGTGTCATTGAATTGGAAAGCGGCAACTTTTCTGCCGCGGAAAGGGCCATTACGGCAATTCCTGAGAACCTCCGAGGCTGGCGCACAAAATCCAATCTTGGCGTGGCTTATTTTCTTCAGAAAAAATATGAAAATGCTATCCACGAATACCAACAGGTACTAAACGCTGTTCCCGATGACGCATATACATATACCCAGATAGCCGAGGCACAGCTTTCTATCGGAGAACATCAAGCGGCGAGAATAAATTTTGCCAAAGCGGTAGAGATTACGGAAGAAAAAACGGATCTCGAATTTAGACTTAGCCGCGCAGTTGCTCTGGCAAATCTTGGAAAGCATGCGGATGCTATCCGGATAGCTCTAGAGCTAGTCAAATCATCGCCGGATGATACCGATACAAAATATACGGCAGCAGAGGTTTACTCGCTGGCTGGAGAATGGCATTCCGCTGAGTTCTATATAACTGAACTTCTCGATCAAGGTATGAGCGCAGAGTGGTTTTATCTGCCAGTATTCCAGCAACTCTGCACCCAACCCCAGGTATCTAACAAGGTAAAAACTACGATCTGCGACTGATTATTGTGGCTCGATTCGAGCGTTAGGGTCGCCAGAAACAAAGTGCATTCCACCATCTACGGTTTCGCACAACCAATAAAATGCGAAATTGTCAGGCTGGGTCTCTTTGTCCTTGACGGTGATCACCAGCTGGGTGTACTTGCCATCAACCCGTTTCGCCTTGGCGGTAAACTGGTGTTTGAAATCCGGGGTTAGCGCCAGCAGGCCATCTGCCTTGCGGCTGGTGCTGCGGGTAAACTCGAGATCACGACCGGGTACCGCGGAGAGGTCCAGGGTCAGCTTGATTTTGACCTTGCCGCCGCGGCCGCCAAAATGGAAGTCCATATTACCGAAGTGCTCTTCCGGATTGTTCTGCTCAAACAGAGGCCAGTACTGGGGCTCGCCATTTACCGGCTCTACCGGGCGCAATACCATATTCAATTCCAGCGTATCCGCAGGAACCTGAATATCCAATACAGGCAGACTGTCACAAACATTTGCTGCATTTTTTTCTTTTTTCACAGTGTCATCCCTTTTTCTTAGTCATCGAGCGTATGAGTGCTCGCTATCCCTGCAAACCGCCAGGGTATTATTAGGCCTAGTAAGCTATGCAATTCCCAATCGGGAATGAATTTTGCGCGTAACAGCTTAAACAAGCAGATACCGGAATTCCATCACATTTTGATTAAAAAAAACCGGCAGTAAGCAAGCTTACTGCCGGTATAAATAGATGGTCCCAGCCATCCACGGTTACAACAACACTATCAAGAGCGAAAATGAGGCATCCGTGCCTCGGCCAGATCCTTCCTCAATCCCCGGCAACCTAGGCTCAAAAGGCGGCCGGAGCGATCTGGCAATTCAGCTTGCGCTGAAAGTCTTCCTGATCCACCGTAAGCCCTCGCAATATCCCTGCGGCGACTTACAGCTACCAATCCATTGGTATGCTGGCTGAGGGGGTGGGGCTGTTACCTGCGCGGAAAACAATTCCTTTGCTTTCCGTATTGTCCCGTCTTCCATAACGGCCACATTTAACAGGGTGTCTGCAATCCACCTTGGCGGAGCACCGGTTACGGTGCGTTCCGTGCTCCCCCTCAACCTTGGTCGCCACTTTACGAACTAACCCATTACATGTCGATCACAGGCAATTACATGCCATTTCATCGACCGGAGAACCAGTTCGCACTTTTAGCGGAACTAAGGCGCCAGCTGCCAATAATGCGATTCCGGGCAGATTCACTACACTGTCGAATCGGTTGCCTATCTTTTATGTACTGTCTTTGCGCGCTATTTATCAAGCGCGGGGGACAGCTACTTACCGAAAGACGCACCAAAGACAGATCGCCGCTTTGCTTGTTGGTGCGCGGCCGATCCCGTAATATCAGGCGTCTTTTCGCCCACAATTTAATCAGCGCTGTTTTATCCACGATGTTGAGAATATTTACGCGCCTAACTCGCTGCGCCGCCCTGGTTTCACTGCTTGCGCTTTGCTCGCCTGTTTTTGTGCACGCACAGAGTTACGAGCAGCTGTACAGTGACTATCGTGACAGTCTGTACCAGATCCGCCTGATCGAGCGCTCATCAAACTCCAAGGCCGGGCTCGGTTCCGGTTTCCAGATTTCCGCCGACGGCCTGATCGCCACCAACTACCACGTGGTATCCGAGGCGGTGAGCCACCCGGAAAAATACAACCTGAGTTATCAGTCTGTAGACGGCCAGGAAGGCGAGCTTGAACTGCTGGATGTAGACGTTGTGAATGACCTGGCGATCCTGCGCCAAAAGGGCAACATTGGTAAGCAGCACCTGGAGCTTGCACAGCAGACGCCCAACAATGGCGAAACCATTGTCGCGCTGGGCAACCCGCTGGACCTGGGTATGACGCTGGTACCGGGTACCTATAACGGTATCGCCGGCGGCAGCTTCTACGACCGCATTCATTTTTCCGGCTCGATCAATCCCGGCATGAGCGGTGGGCCGGTCATCAACCGCAGCGGTAAAGTGGTGGGTATCAATGTAGCCACTGCCGGCAACCAGATCAGTTTCCTGGTGCCTGTGGATAAGTTGGTGGCCCTGCTGGAAGACTATCACCGGGAATCCGATGATGGCGCGCTGGAGTTACAACCGGTCATCCACCGCCAGCTGCGCGATAACCAACAGCGTATTATCGATGCCATTCTCCAGGCCGACTGGAAATTGCGGCCACTGGGCGATGCCATGGTGGTGGGCGAAATCGTCCCCTCGGTACAGTGCTGGGGTAATTCCAGCGAAAACGAGGACGAAACCCTGGAGCAGATCGCCAAGGGCTGTACCGGACAGGATGTGGTTTATTTATCGGAAGAGTTCGATACCGGTCGGGTGGAGTACGAGTTTTTCTGGCTGGAAGGCACCGATGAACTGACATCGTCACGCTTTTACAGCGCCTACGAAGATGAAATGAGTGCCTTCTTCCCGGGCAACAGCGCCAGCGATGACGATGTAACCAACTATAAATGCCACCAGCAGTTCACCTCTCAACCGCGCATTAGCGGCAAAGCAGCGGAAAATAGTGCCGACGCAGCCGTAGACGAAGACGAAGTAGGTGAAAGTGAAGAGGCGCAAAAGCCGCCCAAATCCAATGGCAACCGCGAGCCGGTGGTGGCGCGTACTTCCTACTGTGTACGCCGCTATAAAGAATTCCCGGACCTGTATGACGTGTTCTTTGTGAGCCTGACCGTGGATCAGGAAAAGCGCGCACTGGTGAGCCACTTCACCCTGTCCGGCTTTACCCAGGAATCCGCCAGCGCCTTTACCAAGAAGTTTGTGAGCGAAATTGAATGGCACTGATTATCGAAGAAATCAGTCGTGCCCACCGGGTACACACCCGCTACCGGATGGAAGAGAACCGGGCGACACTGGGCCGCAGCTTCAACAACGCGGTGATCATCGAAGACCCTCACGCCGATCCGGTACACGCCGAGGTAGTGCGCGATGACGACGGCTGCTATGTGCTGCGCGACCTGGACAGCCTCAACGGTGTCCAGCTGCTGCGTAATCGCCGCGACAAATCGGTGAAGCAAGCCCAGATCCGCGAGCACCTGATTCAGTCAGGAGACGAAATCCAGATCGGCAAAAGCTGCCTGCGCTTTACCGATACCGATAACAGTGTTCCCGCGGCCATCCCCCTGCACTCTGCAGAAAGTGTGTTCGACCGCATCGCCACCCCGGCAGTCGCGTTCGGGCTGTGCCTGCTGTTCGCCGGGCTCTCACTGTGGCTCCGCTATTTGGGGACGGCGAACCTGTTTCCCTGGACCAAGGGCGTTGAGATTGTTACCAATACGATCATTGCACTGCTGCTGTACGCCGCGGTGTGGTCATTTATCGGCCGCGTAGTGCGCCACGAGTCGCACTTCCTTGCCCACCTGTCCATTGCTGGCGGCGCCGCCCTGCTGTACACCGGCTGGCAGTGGTTCAGTACGGTGATTGACTACAACTTTTCCATGTCTCGCGTGATGCCCATGCTGAATACGGTGGTACTGGCTGTTCTGTTGCCAGTGGTACTCTGGTGGGCGGCGTATCTGGCACTGAACCTGACACCGCGCTGGCGCATGGCGATAGCGATTCTTCTGCCCTGGGGCTTCCTCGGGTTGACTGCGGCCATGCAGTTCAACGATATGGACGAGTTTAGCGAGTCGCCAAGGGTGTCCAAGGAACTCAAGTACAAAGACCTGCTATGGCGAAAGCCTGTACCGCTGAACGATTTCCTCGCCGAAGCGCCGGAGCTGTTCGATATCCCGCTGAAGGACAAAGACTCGGACAAGGCCGGCGATAAGAAGAAAGCGGAAAAACCTGCCACCGCCAGTGAAACCGGGCAAGAGCAAGAGTCCTGACCACACAGCGACAGCGCAACACAGAAAAACAAGATCAGTGCATACGGGCAGCAGTTACCCGCAGTGCACAAGGAGTAACCCCATGACCAACACTTTCTGGAGCCCGGCACTCTCGCGCCTGGAGCCTTATGTGCCCGGCGAGCAGCCGAAAAGCACAGAGCGGCTGATCAAGCTGAATACCAATGAAAGCCCCTACCCGCCTTCGCCGCGGGCACAGGCGGTACTGCAAAGCAGTGATCTCGGCGACAAATTACGCCTGTATCCGGACCCGGAATCCACCGAGCTGCGCGCGGTGATCGCCGAGCAGTTTGACCTCGCGCCTGAGCAGGTTTTCGTCGGCAACGGTTCCGACGAAGTATTGGCGCACGCGTTTTACAGCTTCTTCCAGCGCCCCGAGCCGCTGCTGTTTCCCGATATTACCTATAGCTTCTACCCGGTGTACTGCCAGCTGTACGGCATCGAATACCAGTGCCCGCCGCTGCGGGATGACTTCAGCATTGCTGTCGAAGACTACGCCGTAGAAGGCGCCGGCGGGGTGATCCTGCCCAACCCGAATGCGCCAACCGGGCGCTACCTGCCACTGGCCGAGATCGAAAAGCTGTTGCAGTTGCACCCGGAGCGGGTCGTGGTGATCGATGAGGCGTATATCGATTTCGGCGGCGACAGCGCAATCAAGCTGATTGCGGACTACCCCAACCTGCTGGTTATCCACACCCTGTCGAAGTCTCACGCGCTGGCGGGTTTACGCCTGGGTTACGCGCTGGGCCAGGCACACCTGATTGAAGGGCTCAATCGCACCAAGAACTCCTTCAATTCCTACCCGATCGATGGCATCGCCCAGCGGGTTGCCGCCGCCGCCATCGCCGATCGCAGCTGGCTGGCTGACAACTGCGGCAAGGTTATCGCTACCCGCCAGCGCTGCTGCGCCGCACTTACTGCGCTCGGGTTCGACATTGTGCCATCCACCGCCAACTTTATTTTTGCGAAACCAGGCGCAATTTCTGCCGAAGCGCTGTACCAGGCATTGCGCCAGCGCAATATTCTGGTGCGCTACTTCAACAAGCCCCGTATCAATGAGTACCTGCGTATCAGCATTGGTACCGATGAAGAAATGGATACCCTGATCAGCGCCTGCCAGGAAATTCTGCAGCGCTAACCGGCCGCGTGCGTCAGGAAAACGGTGCCCGACGCGGCACAGCTGAGTTTCAGCTGAGCCGCGCCACAATTTGCGAGCGGAGCATTCCACAGAACTCGCTGTCGAACCCTCTATAATTGCCCGGACATCCATTCACAACCGACGCCATCGTTGTTTTTATGTCGCCTTTCGCCCGTTTTTATCCAAACCTGATCATCACCACCCTGCTTGCGAGCCTGCCCCTGTTGGCACTGGCCAAAAACCCGTGGGAAGCGGTGGAAATCCCCTCCAGCCAGCCGCCCACGAGCATTGGCAATTACACGAATGGCTGTCTTGGCGGCGCTGAGCAGATGCCGCTGCGCGGAGAGGGCTTCCAGCTGGTGCGCACCGGCCGCAACCGCCACTACGGCAATCCGTATCTGGTGGATTTTCTCAAGGACTTCTCACGCTCGGTCGCGGAAGCCAGTCTTGGGCGGCTGCAGATCGGTGATATGTCCATGGCCCGGGGCGGTCCCTTCACCAGTGGCCACAGAAGCCACCAGATGGGACTGGATGCCGATATCTGGTTTTCCCAGGATGCCCGCGCGGCCAAGCGCCCGCTGACGCCGTGGGAGCGGGATAATATCTCCGCTATTCCCCTGGCCGATGAGCGCCAGCATGAGCTGATTACAGAGAACTGGGACCCGCGCGTACCCAAAATCCTGCGCCTGGCGTCAGAAGATGACAGGGTAGCGCGTATTTTTGTGCACCCGACGATCAAGCGGAAAATGTGTGATATCGCAGGAGACGACAACGAATGGCTGCGCAAAGTGCGTCCCTGGTGGGGACACAACTATCATTTCCATGTGCGCCTGGATTGCCCCCCCGATGACGCAAGCTGTACACCCCAGGCGCCAGTGCGCGGCAATCCGTGCGGCAAAGACCTCGACTGGTGGTTTAGCAACGAATTTTACGCCATCCTTAACGGCACCGCGCCCAAGCGCCCGAAACCGGCCAAGCCGTCAGAGCCACCGCCCATGCCCGCCCGCTGCGAGCAGGTGATGAGTGCGCCACCCAGCTTGATTGATAAATAGCGGTTAGACCAATAATTCCGGAATATACGAGAGCCCCATGAGTAACCAGGCTGAAACAACCATCAATGTGCTGCTGATCTGCGGCGGCGGCGGTAGCGAGCACGACGTATCCCTGCGGACCGCAGACTTTATCCAGCGCGAGCTGGGCAAGTCATCGGAATTCCGAATTGTGCGCGTGACCATGGATGGTGCAGGACAGCTGCGGGATGAGCAGCAGCGAGTGCAGGAGTTGCGCTCTGACAAATTGCTTTACAGCAGCGATGGCAGTGCTCAGGCGGTGGATTACGTGGTACCCGCAATCCACGGCTATCCCGGAGAAACCGGCGACCTGCAATCGCAGCTGGAAATCCTCGGCATTCCGTATTTTGGCTGCGGCCCCGAGGCCAGCAAAATCTGTTTCAACAAGGTCACCACCAAACTTTGGTTGAGCGCCCTTGGCGTAGACAACACCCCCTACCAGTTCCTGTGCAGCAATACTGCAGAGGAAATCGGCAAGGCGCGCCAGGCATTACAGGAGTGGGGCACGGTATTTATCAAAGCCTCCAACCAGGGCTCTTCGGTGGGTTGCTATAAAGTCTCTTCAGAAGAAGCGCTGAAGCCGGTTTTGGACGAAGCTTTCTCGCTGTCACCGTACGTGCTGATTGAAAAGAGCCTCAAGGTACGCGAGCTGGAAGTGGCGGCCTATACCTATCAGGGCGAACTCAATATCACTGCGCCCGGTGAAGTCTGCGCACCGTCGGATACGTTTTACAGTTACGAGGAAAAGTATGCGGAGGGCAGCCGCGCGCAAACCCATGTTGTCGCGCAGGGGCTCAGCGATGCACAGCTGAGCTGGATTCATGAAGCGTCAAAACGCGCTTTTATCGGCCTACAGTTGAAAGACCTGTCACGTATCGACTTCTTCCTGACTGATGAGGGTGATATCTACCTTAACGAGGTCAACACTTTCCCGGGAATGACGTCCATTTCCATGTTCCCGAAAATGCTGGAAAACCACGGCCACGACTTCAACACCTATCTCGGCGGACTGATCCGCGAAGCCGTACAAGGCTGATTGACCACAGGCAGGCGCTCAGGAAGCCTGTAGCCACCGGTTCTGGCGCGGCCGCGAAAACTGGCCGCGCAGGAACTCCATCTGGTCCCCACGAATTCGCACACTATTGATCAACGCCAGGTACTCCGCGGCATTCGGCACAAACGGCAGCGCCAGCAGCTCCATCTCGATATCCTGCAATAGACGATTGCCCTTATGCTGATTACAGCGGCGGCACGCAGTCACTACATTCTCCCAAATATCTTTACCGCCACGGGAGACCGGGTGTACATGATCGCGGGTGAGCTCGCTGATAAAGAAGCTCTGCCCGCAGTACAGGCAGGTGTGTTCATCCCGGGCGAACAACGCGCGGTTGGTCAATGGTGGCCGGCGCCGCGGGCGCGCCATACGCTCACCGCCGCACGCGATAATGGCCGCCAGATCCAGTGTCGAACGCTCACCACTGCGGTTAATGCCACCATGCACGGTCTGCACTATCCCGCCCAGAGTCCAGGTCACCAGCTCGCGTACGTAAAGACACGCGGCCTCCTCCCAACTCAACCACTCCAGCGGCTGCCCCGCCAGATTCAGTCTCAGTATTTGCGCTTGCACGCGTCCACCTCCTGTTCGGCTGTCCGATATAGATGCTGAAAACAACAAAGCCCCGCGGCGGTACCGACGGGGCTGTGCTGGGAAAAAATTTGCAGGGAAAAAATAGAATGCTGAGAGGAAAACGTAGAAAAATGGAGGCGACGCAGGCTTGGCCACCGCTGAGGGAAAGGTGGCTGCGGGTATATCAGTGGCACCAAGAAATTACTGAATGCTTCATCCTCCGCGGTCGGTAAATTTCGACCAGCTAGTGGTGATTAAAGCCGAGTATTGTTACGGTTTCCAGACAACGCAGGGGAAACCGTGCACAAATTGTGCCGGCGAGCGGTCTTTTCTTATCGGGGAGCCTAATGAATGGAAACACGGATGGGGAGAGTGATGTGTACAGGGCTGCGCACTGGCGAAAATATTTCCACAGGGCAAAATGTAAAACACCGCCTGGGCAATCCGGCCCAAGCGGTGCGTCTCACAGGATGGTGCCTAATCCTTTAGGCTGGCAGCTCGATTCCAATCCTTGGAATCAGTCCCTTGCCGCCGATGTGTTCCCTATGTCGTCCTTGCAATTACATTATGGACACTCACGGAAATTAGAGTAGTGGGAAAGTGCTGAACTTGATGTAAGAGATGTCGTACACCAGTGTGACGCGCGTCACACTTTTAAGGGAAGACCTTCAGGCGGGGCAGGCAAAGCTGCACACTTGGTACATATGTGCGAAATGCTGCGCCTTACTATAGTTGCTTTTGTTACGAGTTCAAGACAGTAATGGATAAACGGTCGAGACTAACGCCAATTTTTATCACGCTCGCAAGTGTGGCACTTATTGCTTTTATTGGGCTGATCGTCGCCGCGACCAGCGGCTGGATACCCGGTATCAATGTCCCCTGGAAGCAACTGGTCGGCGCCAGCACCGACCAGCAGACAGTAGAGCACGAACTTAAGGTTGCCGAAGGATTCCGCCTGGACCTGTTCAGCCAGGATGTGCCCAATGCCCGTTTTATGGCCACCACCCGTCACGGTGATCTGCTGGTATCCCAACCCAAACTTGGCCGGGTCAGTCTGCTGAAAGCGGACCGCAATGGCGATGGCCAGTCCGATCACCAGCGTATTCTGATTGAAGACCTCAAGCGCCCTCACGGCCTCGCGCTTTACGAAGACTGGTTGTACATCGCCGAGAGTGACGGCGTTGGCCGGGTGGCCTTCGACCACTCTGACGGACGCCTCGCCGGCCGCTACCAAAAGATCGTCACCGGGCTGGGAGACACCGGCAACCACTGGACCAAGACCATCGGCCTCGGGCCGGACGGCTGGTTTTACCTGTCCAGCGGCTCCACTTGCAACGTGTGTATCGAGGAAGATCCGCAGCGGGCAACGATCATGCGCTTCCGGCCAGACGGTAGTGACTTCCAAATCTTCGCCACCGGCCTCCGCAACAGCGTGGGCTTCGACTGGTCGCCCAAAGACGGCGCGCTCTACGCCACCGACAACGGCCGCGACTGGCTCGGCAATGACTTCCCGCCATGCGAGCTGAACCGTATCGAGCAAGGCCGCTTTTACGGCTGGCCCTATGCCAACGGCAATCGCGTACCCGATCCGGACTTTGGCGTTGGTAAGGGCGAGCAGGTACAACAACGCATTGCCCAGTCTGTACCGCCTGTCTACGAATTCCGCGCCCACAACGCCCCTCTGGGGATGCGCTTTTTACGCAGCCCGGAGCAGCCACCCAAATATCGCGAAGCGGCTCTGGTCGCCCTGCACGGCTCCTGGAACCGGGATGTAAAGGACGGTTACAAAGTGGTATCCCTGCACTGGGATGAACATGGGGAAATCCATGCGCAAGACTTTGTCTGGGGGTTTCTCGACAGCAGTAAAAGCAACGTGTTTGGCCGCCCGGTGGATGTGGTGGAAGATGTGCGCGGCAATATTTATATCTCGGACGATTACGCCGGCGCGATATACCGGGTACAACCCGGCACGGCCAACGAGGTATCGGTTGCGACGCGACCACCAATCAGCGCGCCCAAGAAGCCCCTGGCCATCGATGGTGATGCCGCGCGCCAGGGCGCACAGATTTTCGCCCGCCGTGACTGCGCCCGCTGCCATACCCAGGCGCCACTGCGCGACCTCAGCCGCAAATACTCGCTCAAGCAGCTCGCGGATTATTTCGACACCCCCACGCCGCCCATGCCCAACTACGGTTTCAGCAACAGCCAGAAACGGGCCCTTGCCCACTACCTGATGGAGCGGGAATTACATAGTCAAGGCAGCCCGGGTGAGCCGCAGGATTATTTGCGCTAGTGCCCACTGGGGCGTTTCTGAAGTTTCCGCTGCAAGGTGCGCCGGTGCATGCCAAGGGCGCGGGCGGTAGCGGAAATATTGCCATCGTATTCAGCTAAAACCCGCTGTATATGCTCCCACGCCAACCGGCTCACGGATGGCGGACTGACGGAAACTTCGGGCAGCGCCACCTCCCGTGGTGCACCGCGCAAGGCGGTGCACAACTGATCGCCGCTGGCGGGCTTGCACAGGTAATCGTCCGCACCCAGCTTGATCGCGGCCACCGCAGTGGAAATGCTCGAATAGCCGGTAAGCAGCACAATGCGCGCACGTGGATTGGCCGCGCGCAACGGAGCGATCAGCTCGAGACCGCTGCCGTTGTGAATTTTTAAATCCAGCAGCGCATAGTCAAACGCCTCGTCACCGATTAGTTTCTGTGCGTCTTCCACACTTGTGGCCAGGCAAATATCGAAATTGCGCCGCGCCAATGCCCGCCCCAGCATATCCCGGGTATTGGGTTCGTCATCTACGATTAACAGCCGCTCGGTAACCTGCTGCCTGCTCACAAAACCTCTCCCTGATTTGTGCTGCCCGCATCCGCCTGGCTATGCCCCACCGGCTGTTCCCATCGTGCATGCTTTGCCGCAGGTGCTAATAAAGGCAATTCAATTGTGGCGACCGTACCCCGGCCGCTGGCTCTCGCCGACAGGTGCAGCCGCCCACCCAGTTGCGACAGGGCCGCCTCACTCAAGATGAGGCCTATCCCAAAGCCGCTCGAAGAACTGCCAGCCCCCAACCCCGGCCCGCTGTCGATAATGCATACACGCAGGCGTTGTGTAGTCCAGGTGGCCTCCACCAATATGGGTACTGATTGCTCTCCGGCACTGGCATCGGCGGCATTATTCAGCAGGTTGATCAATGCCTGCTCCAACGTCAGCGGTAACCTCGCGGCCATGTCCGCCGGACCGCTGCTGGATAATTCATAGTGCACTTCTGGGCGCAATAATTGCCAACGTTCCAGGGCACGCTGAAGAAATCCGGCAACACCCTGGACTTCATCCCGGCTTTCCGGATCGCTGGCACGGCGCTTCAACTGCGCCAGTGCTTGTTTACAAACATCTACCTGCTGCCGAAGCAACGCCAGGTCCGCTTTGGCATCAGCATCCTGATTTCCGCGCGCCTGTAATTCTTCCACCACAAGCGCCATGGTCTGCAACGGTGACGCCAGCTCGTGAGCGGTACCCGCAGCCAGGGTACCCAGTGCCAATACCTGGTCTCGCCGAGCCTGCGCCTGTTGCAACTGGTGCAAACGCCGGTCCCGCTCGCGCAGTGTGGATGCCATGCTGTTAACGAACCCGGCGATCAATAGGGAGGAAAACGCAAAGGTCGCCCACATTCCCACAAGGTGCCGGTAAAAAGCCCCACCGGCTGCGCCTGTATGCGCTTGATGGTCTTGCTCGGTGCCGGGAAACGCCAGGATCAATGCGGTATATATGGCGATACTCACCAACGCCATCATCCAGCTGTAAAAGCGTGGCATAGTGGCCGCCGCAATGGTGAGTGGCACCAACAGATAAGTGATAAATGGGTTGGCCGCGCCACCGCTCAGTGCCAGCAGCGGCGGTAGCCACAGCCAATCCATCAGCAGGTGCGCAAAAAATTCGAGGCGCCGTATGGCAACCTGCCCGCGAGTACGCCAACCGCTGACCAGCGCGGTACAAACGCCGAGTACCACGCAGGCAAGCGCGCCGCCAGAGAGGGAATGCCCGAACCACAGGCTGCTGCCGGCGTAACCACAAAGTGCCAAAGCCCGCAGCACCGTGAGGCGCCGCAGGTTTGTCATCACGATTTGGTCCAGGGGGCTCATGGTTGTGGCACTCGAAAATAAGTTGGGCTGGCTATTTTGTCGCGCTCCGGCGCAGGGGGCCAGCCCCTGGTTTCCAGTCAACACTCCGCGGTAAACACATTGTTGGTCTCAGGCAATCTGCGGTGCCTGCGAGCCCACAGCCACTTTTGACCGGCGCTGCCTACGCCGCGCCAACAGAACGCCTCCCAGTACACTGGTTACCAGCAGTAATAACAGGGTGCAGACAATCAGGCTGTCGCGCACCTCGCGCCCGGTAAGCGGCGTCAGGTGATTCCATTTATGCAGCAGCGAGAAACTCAAGCGCTCCGCGCGATCAACGTTGCGCGATTGATCCACTAACACCCCGGTCACCGGGTCGACAAAAATGGCCGTAGCGTTTTCATCTTCCGCATCAATTCGCCACACCGGCAGTCGTTTGTTGCGAAAGTCATAGTCCGGGCCATAGCGCGTGATGAGGCGTGCATTACTAAAATCCCCCCCATCCTGTCCGGCAAAATGTCCGGCCAACAGCAGTGCCTGTGCGCGGTCATCGTGGCCATCCAAACGCTGGCCCGAGCGGGCATCCACATACAGGGCCCCGGCTTCGCTGGGACGACCGTCAAAACGCTGGTTGCGGTTGCGGGGCGCACTGTCGATATCCGCAGCAAACCCCACACGGTATAGCGGCGTTCCCTCAGGGCCCGTTACCAAAGAAATATTGTTGATCGCACGCCCGTCCAGTTCGCGCAACCAATCAAATTCACCGCTGTACGCACCGGAATTAGCTACCTGCCCAAGACGCAACCCCTGTACCGGTTCAACCAGGGAAAATTGCATCAGGTGATAAAAACCGCTGGCCGACCAGCCCAGTAACGGCAGCCAGAGTAGATACCCCAACAGCCGGTGATAGCGCCGCTTACCATCGCTGATACGGCGGTGCCTGAGCGCCAACACCAGCGCAAGCCCGGTTGCGGCAAAAGCCAGCAGGGTCAGCATAAACAGGGCCACGACAAGCACGCGGCCATATTTCAGTCCTCCCAGCCAGGCAAAAGTGTGCAGTTGCCGGAATAGGCCCTGCATGGAGGTTTTGCGGTTGTCGCTAAGGGAAGCCAGCGCTCCCGTCTCGGTGTGCAAAAACAGCGTCAGCTTGTCCTCTCCAGCATATTCCACCCGGTAAACGGGTAGTAACCGGTTTACCGCTGGGTAAGCATGGTCGAAAACGGTCTGTAGACGCACGCTGCCAATTTCTGCTTCCGCGCGACCACTGTAGTGTCCGGCGAGCCAGCGCGCTTGCTGCATATCCCAATCCGCCAGCGGGACACCATCCGCAAGGCGATAGTAGCGCCGCGGCAATACGTCACTCCCGGTAACCTGTAGTAGCGCCCCCTGTGTGGAGGGAACCACCTTGACCACTTTGGCCCCGGCGGTGACTTCCGAGGTTGCGAGCAATTGTGGCAAGCCGGCAAAGTCTTCCGGTGCCAGGGTCATCGATGGCGGAAAGAAGCGTGCCGCCGAAGGACCGAACCAGGCCATTGCCGGATGCAGAATGCCAGACAGTGCCCATACCATAATCCCCACCAGCGCCAGCCAACCCAACTTGTTATGCCACTGCAACCACTGCTTTTTTAATTTCATGTTCGTGGCCCTCAGAAGCGATAACGCATGCCGGCAAAGAGTGAGCGCGGCATACCCGGGCGATACGCCAGGTCAGGATCCCCGACCTGGTTCGAGGTATAGGTGGAATAGCGCTCATCGGTAAGGTTGGAGATCCGGGCATATACCGAAAGGTCTTCACTGAATGTGTGGCTGGCGCGCAGGTTTAACAGATCGTGGCCGGCGTATTCGGCGGTATTGGTTTCGTCGGTGAAGTAGCTGCCGATATGCGACCATTCCAGCTCCATCCGCAGCCCGGCGAGCCATTGCGGCAGATAGGCCACGGTGACATTGCCGATCGATTCCGGTGCGCGGCTGATGTCATTGCCGGCGAAGTTCAAATTTTCCTGCACGTAACATGGGCAGGAGACATCGAAATGGCCGTAGATATAGGCATAGTCCCGGTATTTCTGGCGCATCGCCGCATACGACAAGGCAAGCTCCCATGCCTCACCGATGGCAGTCTGTACACTCAGCTCCACGCCCTGGTGGCTGGTTTCGCCGGCGTTGGTCGTCTTGCGGTCGCGGCCTTCGATATAGCTGACAATATCGTTTTCCGTGGCCATGTCATACAGCGCGAGCTCGTAATTCACCGACTCGCCCAGCAGACCGCGCAAGCCGACTTCCTGGCTGACACTGGTAACGGGTTCCAGCTCGGTGGTGTCGCGGGAGGAACCGGGGCGAAACAGGGTACCAACCGTGGGGGCTCGAAAAGCATGGCGGTAACTCAGATACAGCTGGTGACTTTCTGCAAGCTGGTAGACCGCACCCAGTTTCGGGCTGAGATTATCGTAGTCCCGTGACTGGGACTGCGGGCGGAAATGCGAGGAATCGGTATTCGGCGTATCGAGCTGATCCTGGTAATCCACTTCAAACAGGTCGTAGCGCACCCCTGCGTTCAAGCGCCAGCGCTCACTTAAGGCAAGCTCCCCATGCACATAAGGCGATACAGACGTCTGTTCGGCTTCAAAGCGGTATGTCAGTTCGCCGGTGCGCTGGTAACCGGTAAATATCTCGCCGTCGCGCTGCACTGCAATGCGCTCTTCACGGTATTCAGACGGTGAGTAATCAGCGTCTACCCCCAGGATCACTTCCCCCCGACCGAAGTCGCGGCGGTATTTCAGCAGCAGGCCGTAAGAGCTGAATTCGCTGTCGCGGATATTCGGGTCGTAGGTCACCATCCAGCTCGGCATCATCGCCATGGTGTTGCGGCGAATAAACGGCGTTGCCGTTACCAGACTCTCGGCATTCGACGTATACGCCAGCTCCGAGGACAATCGCAGTGCCTCCACTTCGCGATAGCCGATATCACCATGATAAAAATTCTTCTGTACGCCATTGCGGTAATCCTCCTCTTCCAGCGCCGACACCCCGCTCTGGTCGATAGACGAATACGACAGCACGGTCTTGCTGCCCCAACCTTGCGCGAACGCACTGTCGAGACGCCCGCTGATCGACGTCCGTGAGTATTCCGCCGCTTCACGGAAGCCCTCACTGCTAGTGCTGTTCAGATCCAGGCGAAAGGCGCTATCGGCTCCAAGCCCATTGCCCGCGGAAACCAGTGCGCGCTGCCAGCCATCGGCACCCAGCTCGGCATTCAGGTTTACTTCCGCCGATTCCGGGGCGGCTTTGGTCACCGCATTGATCACCCCGCCTATCGCATCACTGCCATAGAGTGCTGATGCGGGTCCCTTCGTCACTTCCAGCTGTGCGCTTTGCGGCACATTAATTTCATACAGCCCGTTGTGATTGAAAAAGCCGGTGGGGCGGGTAGGGATACCATCCTCAAGGAACAGGTAAACCCCCGCGGTGGAAATCGGCTGGCGAATGGACGTCATATGCCCTTCCCCGCCCAGGTTATTCACGTGGACTCCGGCAACCCGGTTCAGCGCATCCGCCGGATGTGCGGGGGCGATATGTTGCAGCTGTGCCTCGGTGACCACCCCCACGGATTCCGCCAGTTCCGAGCGTGATTTGGCTTCGCGGGTGGCGGTCACGATTACCTGTTCCAGCACGTTGGATGTGTCCGCGGCGGCAACACGGGTTGCCGGGGCTGCGAGCAGCAGCACCAGGACCAGCGGTACAGCAGTAGCATTGGCGGCTGGGCACGCGCGGGGGATAGAGGGCATCGACACGGCAACTTCCTTTTGTCACGGTTATTTAGCGCTCGAAATGCTATCGGAAAGCCCACTCCCGAAGGTGCGCCATATTGTCGCAGGCAGTGTGACCGCTCCCCCAAACCACGCACCAATTGACCCTCTACCCGGCAGCGGCTAAGGTTGCCCCGCACTGAGAGAGCCCTTCAGAGAGACAAGGCCATGGCAGCAAAAAAGAAAGCCGCTACCTTCGAGAGCGCACTGGAAGAACTGGAACAACTGGTGGAACGCCTGGAAAGTGGCGACCTGCCGCTGGATGAAGCACTGGCAGACTTCGAGCGCGGCGTGAAGCTCACCCGTGAGTGCCAGCAGAAACTCGCCAGCGCCGAGCAGAAGGTGAAGGTGCTGATGGAAGAAGGCGGCAAGGTCCAGGAGCTGCCTTTCGATGCCGAAGATGATTTCCCGGGAGACGCGGAGTAAGTGAGCGCTTCCAACACCATGCCTGCCGCGCTGCAGGTGTTTCTGCGCACGGCCGGTGGCCGTGTGGAGCAAACGCTAAAAGCGGCTCTTGCCGACACTTCCCCCGCTGAAACCCTGTTTGCAGCCATGAACTACTCCGCCCTCGGCCCCGGCAAGCGCCTGCGCCCGGCACTGGTCTACGCGGCGGCCCAGGCCCTGACCAGTGAGGAAGTGCTTACTGCCTGCGACCCTGCGGCGGCGGCACTTGAGTGTATCCACGCCTATTCCCTGGTCCACGACGATTTGCCGGCGATGGACGACGACGCCCTGCGCCGTGGCCGCCCCACGTGCCATATCGAATTCGACGAAGCCACCGCAGTCCTGGCCGGCGACGCGCTGCAGACCCAGGCCTTTGAACTGTTGGTTGGTGCGCCTATGACCAGCGACCTCAAGGTCCAGCTGATCGCCGAACTCGCCCGCGCCTCCGGCGCCCGCGGCATGGTCGCCGGGCAGGCCGTCGATCTCGCCGCTGTGGATAAGTCGCTGTCATTGGATGAACTTAAGCAGATGCACCGCCTGAAGACCGGCGCCCTGATCTCGGCCAGCGCGAGAATCGGCGCGCTGATCGGCGGTGCCGACAGTTCACAACTGGAAGCCATCACCCGCTACGCGGAGGCGATCGGCCTGGCGTTCCAGGTCCAGGACGACATCCTCGACGTCACCGCCGACACCGCCACCCTCGGCAAAACCCAGGGCGCCGACATTGCCCGCAACAAACCCACCTATGTGTCGCTTCTGGGACTCGACGGCGCGCGCGCAAAATCAGACGAACTGCACCGGGAAGCCAGTGAAGCGCTGGCTGAACTCGGCGGACAGACGCGGATACTGCAACAGCTTGCGGACTATATCGTGCACCGGGATCACTAATTTTCGGCGTTGATCTGCCCAAGCAAGTCACCTTACGAAGCACCAACTTTAAATCGAAAGCCGAGTGCCGGGGATTCGTTTTCAAAAGCGTCGGCGACAGGGACGTCGCCGACGCAGCGTACAGGGATGTATTCACAGCGGTTTTGAAAACGAATCCCCGGCGCTTGGGTGCCACAGGACTCATTACAGAGCACCTCCCTGGCCCGCAGACGACTCCGTAGCGTATTCCGAGGCGGGCCTGCTACCGGGGGCCATTTGCAAGACACGCCGTAAACCCATCCATGGGGGCTCGTCTGCGGCCGTCCTGGCCGCAGACGGTCTCGCAAATGGCCCCCGGTATCAGCCCCTTCACTTCTCATATCTGACTTCGCCGCACCAGATACTACTTTGCAGCCTCCACCGCCCTCCCCACAGGATGCAATCTCCCGCCTGTGGGCATACAATCCCCTACCATTATCAGTTGCAATTGATACATTGGGCCCAGTGCCAGTTAACGGCACAGGAAACGCCGCCCAAATGCCCGAATTCCAGGACTTTTGATGTTCGACCAGATACCCCGCACGCGCCCATTCACGCCGCTGCTCGACCAGATCGATGACCCGGCCCAGCTGCGCGCGTTACCGGAAAAACAACTGCCAGAGGTGGCGCGCCAGTTGCGCGAATACCTGCTCTATTGCGTCGGCCAGACCGGCGGACATTTCGGCGCCGGTCTCGGCGTTGTCGAGCTCACTATTGCTCTGCACTACATCTACAACACCCCAGAAGACCGGCTGGTATGGGACGTAGGCCACCAGACCTATCCCCACAAGATCCTCACCGGCCGCCGGGAACAGATGCTCACCATGCGCCAACAGGGCGGCCTGTCCGGCTTCCCCAAGCGCAGTGAAAGCCCCTACGATACCTTCGGCGTCGGGCATTCCAGCACCTCCATCAGCGCCGCCCTCGGCATGGCGCTGGGTTCCCCGGACGAGCGCAAAGTGGTCGCTGTTATTGGCGACGGCGCCATGACCGCAGGTATGGCCTTCGAAGCCCTCAACCACGCCGCCCACACCGGTAAAGACATGCTCGTCGTGCTGAACGACAACCGCATGTCCATCTCCAAAAACGTCGGCGGCCTGGCCACCTATTTCGCCCGTATCCTCGCCAGCAAGACCTACCTGAGCATGCGCGAGGGCAGCCGCAAGATTCTGTCTGCGATTCCCAAAGCCTGGCAGCTGGCGCGGCGTACCGAGGAACATGTGAAAGGCATGATCACCCCGGGCACTTTGTTTGAAGAGCTGGGCTTCAATTATGTGGGCCCGCTCGACGGCCACAATATGCACGACCTGGTGCACACGCTGCGCAACCTGCGCAACCAGCGCGGCCCGCAACTGCTGCATATCGTCACCACCAAGGGCAAAGGTTTTGGCCCTGCCGAGGAAGATCCGGTGGGTTACCACGCGCTCAACAAACTTGAGCCGGAACCCAAGGTTCAGGTGTCCGTGCCCGGTGAAATTAAAAAGAAACTGCCAAAGTACCAGGATATCTTCGGCCAGTGGCTGTGCGACGCGGCAGACGCCGACGACAAACTGATCGCCATCACCCCGGCCATGTGTGAAGGCTCCGGCATGGTCGATTTTGCCGAGCGCTTCCCGGATCGCTTCCACGACGTCGCCATCGCCGAGCAGCACGCCGTCACTGTAGCCGCTGGCCTCGCCTGCGAAGGGCAGAAACCGGTGGTAGCGATTTACTCCACCTTCCTGCAACGTGGCTACGACCAGATGGTGCACGATGTGGCGATCCAGAACCTGGACGTAACCTTCGCCATCGACCGCGCCGGCCTCGTCGGCGAAGACGGCCCGACGCACGCGGGAAGTTACGATCTCACGTTCATGCGCTGCCTGCCGAACCTGATCATCGCCGCACCCAGCGACGAGAACGAGTGCCGCCAGCTGCTGCACACCGCCTACGAGTTCGCTGGCCCGGCCGCGGTACGCTACCCCCGCGGCACCGGCCCGGGTGTGGAAATTGATGAGGCTTTGACGGAACTGCCCATCGGTAAAGGCCGAGTGGTTCAGGAAGGCAAAGAAGTGGCGATCCTGAGCTTCGGCACTCTGCTCACGCCCGCGCGCGAAGCCGCCGAAAAACTGGGCGCAACCGTGGTCGACATGCGTTGGGTGAAACCGCTGGACGAAGCACTGATCGACGAGCTCGCCGACAGCCATAGCCTGCTGGTAACGTTGGAAGAAAACACCATTGCCGGTGGTGCCGGTAGTGCAGTCGCGGAATACCTGAATCGCCGCGTAATTCCGGTGCCGCTTTTACAGCTCGGCCTGCCGGATAAAGTTATCGAGCACGGCAAGCACCCGCAGTTGCTGGCGGAAATTGGGCTTGATGCCCGAGGCATTGAAGAACAAATCCGCGAACGCCAATTGCTAATGCACCAGGCGCAATCAAACGGGCAAGCTGCGGCGATATAAAGCTTACGAAGTGAAGAACTCGAACTTAAGGCCGGGTGCCGGGGGCGGGTTTTCAGGATCGTCGCAAACAGGATGTTTGCGCCGAAACTCCCAGGGATGGGTTGAAGGGGGGCGCCTAGCCTGGTCCTTAAAACCCGCACCCGGTGCCCGGCCGCCACTGTACTTCGAACCGAGCTCCTATTTAGGACTCCGAAAGAAACGAAGTGGCGTCGGACCACAGGGCAAGGCTTTTCGGAACCGCTGTAAATACATCCCTGTACGCTGCGTCGGCGACGTCCCTGTCGCCGACGCTTCCGAAAAGCCTTGCCCTGCGCCCCGCCTTAAATTCAAGCTCCCAACTTCGTTGCAACCGCACGTTAAGAAAATATAAAACAGAGACAGGAAGTACGATGTCCTTTTCAAAATCTTTAAAAAAAGTTCTGACTTCTAAAGTCACTTATATCGCCGCCTCGGTCATGGCCGCGAGCCTGAACGTGCAGGCTATGGACCCCAAAGTTTTCGACAAGGCCATGAAGGCCCTGCCGAAAAAAGACCCAAGCGCTCAGCTCAAGGCCCTGCAAGACTTACGCTACCGCTGGATCATGGAAAGCTACCCGGAATCCGCCACCTATGAAGGCTACCCGGGTGTCGAGCGCAACTGGACCGATCAATCGAATACAGGCATTGAACGCCGCAAAGGCCAGACTCGCGACCTGCTCACCGCCAGCCGCCACCTGGACAAAGACAAACTCCCCGAGGCCGAACAGCTCGATTACCAACTGCTGTACCAGGACCTGCTGTTACAGGTGAAGGGTTACCAGTTCCCCGAACACCTGCTGCCGGTCAACCATATGAGCGGTGTCCAGCGTAACGTGCCGGCAGTGCTTAACGCCATGGCCAGACGCACCAGCACCGACTATGAAAATATCCTCGCGCGCCTGGACAGCCTGCCGACGCTCATCGAGCAGACCCAAATCCTGATGGAGCGCGGTGTGAAACGAAACCTCACACCGCCGCAGATCACCCTGCGCGACCTGCCCGGACAGATCCGCGCGTTGATTCCAGCGGATCCGCAACAGAGCCCACTGCTCAAGGCCTTCAACGAAATGCCCCAAAGCATTTCAGCGGCACACCAGAACCGTCTGCGCACGCGCGCCTACAATATCTATCAGAAATCACTCGTACCCGCATGGACGAACTTCGCCGAGTACATCGAGCGCGATTACATCCCCAAAGCCACTACCGATACCGCCTTTACCAAAAATGAAGACGGTATTCGCTGGTATGCCTACAAAGTCCGCGAAGAAACCACTACCGATCTGAGTCCGGAAGAAATCCACCGCGTCGGCCTCGCAGAAGTCCGCCGTATCCGCAGCGAAATGGATGCGATCATCAAGAAGACCGGCTTCACCGGTGACTTCAGGGAATTTACCGAATTCCTGCGTACCGACCCGCGTTTCTATTACAGCACCAAGGAAGACCTGCTGAAGAATTACCGCGATATCGCCAAACGCATCGACGGTGAACTCCCCGCCCTGTTCGGCACCCTGCCGCGGCTGCCCTATGGGGTGAAACCCATCCCGGGCTATTCGGAAAAGTCCCAGACCACAGCCTATTACCAGCCGGGGTCCATGGAGGCCGGGCGCGCAGGGGTGTTCTTTGCCAACACCTATGACCTGAAAAGCCGGCCAACCTGGGAAATGGAAGCGCTCACCGTACACGAAGCCATGCCCGGCCATCACCTGCAGATCGCCCTGGCTCAGGAGCAAACAGACATTCACCCGCTGCGCCGAACCAAGATGTACACCGGGTTTGTCGAAGGATGGGGGCTCTACTCCGAGAGCCTGGGTTACGATCTGGGACTCTACAAAGACCCCTATAACGAGTTCGGTGCGCTGACCTACGATATGTGGCGCGCTGTGCGCCTGGTAGTGGATACAGGGATGCACCAGCTGGGCTGGACCCGGGATGAGGCGATCGCCTATTTCATGAATAACAGCGCCAAGCCCGAGCATGACGTGGTAGTGGAAATTGATCGTTACCTGGTTTGGCCGGGACAGGCACTGGCTTACAAAGTCGGTCAGATGAAGATCAAAGAGATCCGTGCACGGGCAGAAGAGGCCCTGGGAACCAACTTCAATATCCGCCAGTTCCACGACGCCCTGCTGGGCGCCGGCGCGCTGCCGCTGAATGTTCTGGAAAGCCGTATGAATAGCTGGATTGAGGCCCAGGGCGGTGACATCAGCAAGGCTGAGCCGCTGGAAGCGACCCCGGTTGGCCAGGCCGCATCCAGCTAAGTCTCTCAAGCCCACGCTGTCGGAGGTAAAGACCGCCGACAGTGCAAAGGGGGGCCACTATTCGCGCCCCCCTCGCAGAATTCAGCTACTCATCCTCCCCGCTTTTCCGCGCGCGAGCATGTCCCTGCACGGAACGATAAAACTGACCCAGAGCCCGATCGTCTGCGCGGGTTTGAGCCAGCGTGCGGTTGTTGCGAGCCACTTCCCGCTCCAGCTTGTGCCAATTATGCAGACGGCGCTCATCCAGTTCTCCGGATTCCATCGCCTGACGCACCGCACAACCGGGTTCGGATTCGTGGGCACAATCGGCGAAGCGACACTGCTGCGCAAGCTCACCGATATCAGCAAAGGTTTCCGCCAAACCATGTTCAGCATTCGCCAGACCAAGTTCGCGCATGCCAGGACTATCGAGCAACAGACCACCGCCAGAGATCGAATATAACGCGCGATGACGAGTTGTATGGCGGCCCTTACTGTCGTCTTCACGGATACCGGAAGTCGCCGCCAGCTCCGTACCAGCAAGGCTGTTGAGCAGGGTCGATTTGCCGACGCCAGAGGAACCCAGCAGAGCCAGCGTTTCACCTGGGCCACACCAGTCGCGCAGTGGCGCGATACTGTCTGTATCGAGTGCATTGACGAGAACCACTGGCAGGTCCCGGTGATGGCGCAGGGCCTCCCGGTATTGCTCATGGTCATCGCTCAAGTCTGCCTTGGTCAGTACCAGACATACCCGGCAACCCGCTTCCCGTACCAGGGCGAGGTAGCGTTCCACCCGAGACAGGTTGAAATCGTGATTGCAGGAAGACACGATTAACACGTTGTCGACATTCGCAGCGATAAGCTGAACGCCCTGCCCGCCCGGCGCCATACGCCGGAACAGGCTGCTGCGCTCAAGGCGGCGCTCAGGCTTGCGCGTGGCCCGGTTCAACAGCAGCCAGTCGCCCACCGTGGGCTTCTCCTCGGCGTCTTCGAACAGTCCACCGCTCACCAGCACGGATTCTTCGCCCTGCTCGCCGGCCACTTCAATCTGGGAGCGGTGCACCGCCATTACCCGTACCGCTTCGCAATCACCGAGTTCTTCCAAGGACAACTGCTGCTGGAAAAAAGGTTTCCAACCAAGCTGTCGCAAGGGATTTTCCCCTGCCGACGGACCGCTTTGCGCACCAGAAGTTGCACCGCGCCGGAACGCCGGGCGGCGTGAAATAAGAGATTTACTCAAGGTTCTAAACCCTCAAATGTACCCTGCTTTTTTTGCTCAGGCAGGCATACGTCTATCAAGCCTCAGACCACAGTCTGGGCAGTATGGGATAGGGTTTCCAGTGGGGTGGGAAACCCGACAAAAGAACATTGCCGGGCAGGTGCGCGTCAGTCGCGGCTGGCCCGACGGGGGTTGGATACACTCATCAACAATCCTCCGCTGGTGGAATTTTCGCGAAATTTAACAGCCAACTCGCTCAACCGCAATAGCTCGAAATACATGCAGCCGAGAAAGGACCTGACGGCACACAATCGGTACAGGAAGTACCGTCGCGGTCAAAGGGCGGCGCGAGCGATCGAAAACCCAGCAGAGCCACGCCTCTGCGCCAGCGTTTTCGACCGCGTCGGATTTAAAAATGACAAGGACGTCATTTCCTAATCCGGCACACAAACAGTACAGGAAGTACCGTCGCGGCCAAAGGCCGGCGCGAGCGATCGAAAACCCAGCAGAGCCACGCCTCTGCGTCAGCGTTCTCGATCGCGTCGGATTAGGAAATGACACGGACGTCATTTCCTAATCCGGCACACAAACGGTACAGGAAATACCGTCGCGGCCAAAGGCCGGCGCGAGCGATCGAAAACCCAGCAGAGCCACGCCTCTGCGTCAGCGTTTTCGATCGCGTCGGATTGGGAAATGACACGGACGTCATTTCCTAATCCGGCACATAAAAAGAAAAGCCGGCTTAAAGCCGGCCTCTATATCGGATCGCTGTCGGTACATCACCTTTCTCGACCAACAACGTTCAGACTGTTTGAGTATAGACGGACTCCCTGACCCCGCCACTCCCTGAGTGACTGTACTTGCGCTTCCCTGGCAACTCCCGGGATCAGCGTCTTGCTCGAGTACAGAATGGCGTTATTTCGTTTCTCTGAAGTGACGCTTTTGTGAAGCATTCATGACACTCCTCTCCCTACTGCTGGCGCATTTTTCCTTCAACCTCACCAGGGGAGGAGGACGTTTCCATATGACTTCCGTTCAATAGACAAGGGGAAGCGATGCCCCTCCACCACTCAATAACAATAACCACCCAGAGAGAACCGCGATGCAAACAACATCCGCCGCCCGCTTGGCCCTAAGTGTCAGTCTCGTCTCACTTACACTCATCCACGGGCACAGTGCCACCGCCGCTGACACACCGAATCCAACCCAGGTGAATATTCCCGGTAACCTACAGCAAGAACTCGGCTGCACAGGTATCTGGCAACCGGAGTGCGCCAACACCCAGCTGCAATACGACGCCGCGGATGACAAATGGCAAGGCGAATTTCTGGTACCCGCAGGCAGCTGGGAGTACAAAACGGCACTTAATGGTGGCTGGGATGAAAACTACGGCCTGAATGGCTATCGCAATGGTGCCAATATCCCGTTACAGCTGGACGAAAGCCGCCCGGTAAAATTTATCTATGATCACGAGACCCACTGGATAACGGATAACGTCAACAGCACCATCGCCACGGTTGCCGGCAACTTTCAGTGGCAGCTGGGCTGCCCCGGTGACTGGCAGCCAAGCTGCTTACGCAGCTGGATGCAGGACACAGATGGCGATGGTATCTACACCTTTCTGACCACGGGTATCGAGGCTGGCAATTACGAATTCAAAGTCGCTCTCCATGAAGGGTGGGACGAGAGTTACGGCAATAATGGCGGCAACATTGCGTTTACCGTAAAAGAAAGCGGCGACGAAATTTATTTTGCTTTCGACAGCGCCAGCAAGCAGGTAACGATCAGCACCAATGGTATTCCCCGTGGTGACCTGACCCAGGAAAAAGCGCACTGGTTGGACACCGGGCATTTCGCGTGGCCAGTAGCCACCAGTGAAGGGGACAAGGTAAAACTCCTGTACAGCGCCGATGGCAATCTCAGCATAACCCCGGATGGCATAGCCGGAATCGACGCCGAGTACCCGCTAGGCATTTCCGGGTCCCTTCCTGGTGACATACAGCAAAAATTCCCGCACCTCGCCGCACTAACGGCGCTCACCCCCGAGAACGAAATAAACCCGACGGTACTGGCTACCGGCCAACTTGCCCTGGCGCTATACGACAGTGACGACAAATTGAAGGATGCTACCGGTATCCAGCTCGCGGGCATGCTCGATCAACAGTTCGCCTTTGACGGGCCGCTCGGCGCACGAGTCGGCGATGACGCCATCGATTTCAGTCTCTGGGCTCCCACTGCCCGCACTGTAAAACTGCACCTGTTTACCGATCCACAGGCAACAACAGCCGACCAGGTCATCGCCATGCAGCGCGATGGAGGCACCTGGCACGCTACTACCGACAAAACCTGGGACCGCGGCTTCTACCTGTACGAGGTCGAAGTCTTTTCCTATTTCAGTGATGCCGTGGAATCCAATCTGGTAACCGATCCCTACTCCCTCGGCCTGTCCACCAACAGTGGCAAAAGCCAGGTCATCAACCTGAATGACCGGGACCTGAAACCCCGTGGCTGGAATCATCTGCACAAACCTGCACTGAAAAACCCGGAAGATATCTCGGTTTACGAACTGCACGTACGTGACTTCTCGATCGCCGACAATTCCGTGCCGGAAACAGAGCGCGGCACCTTCAAGGCATTCAGCCACCAGGCCAGCCACGGCATGCGACACCTGCGCAAACTTTCCCAGGCGGGTCTGACCCATGTGCACCTTCTGCCGGCCTTCGACTTCGCCACCGTAAATGAACACCGTGACCAGCAGCAGGATACCCCGGACCTCTCGCATTTCGCCGCGGACAGCAGCGAACAACAGGCCGAAGTGAATGCCATCCGCGATGCCGATGGCTTCAACTGGGGCTATGACCCATTGCACTTCACCGTGCCCGAGGGCAGCTACGCCACCGCCCCGGATGGGACTGCCCGCATCCGTGAGTTCCGCGAGATGGTACAGGGCCTGTCCCGTTCAGGACTGCGCGTGGTTATGGACGTGGTCTACAACCACACCAGCTCTTTTGGGCAATACCAGAACTCGGTACTGGATAAAATCGTTCCCGGCTATTACCACCGCCGCAATAGCGAGGGCGGCGTTGAGATGAGTAGTTGCTGCGCCAATACCGCCAGTGAACATCGTATGATGGAAAAGTTGATGCTGGATTCCATGGCCGTATGGGCGAAGGACTACAAGGTCGATGGTTTCCGCTTCGACCTGATGGGCCACCACAGCCTGGATAACCTGCTGAATACCCGCACAATGCTCGATGCCCTCACGCAGCACACAGACGGTGTTGAAGGCTCACAAGTCTATCTGTATGGCGAAGGATGGAATTTTGGAGAAGTGGCCAATGATGCGCGCTTTGTCCAGGCACGCCAGGGTAATTTGGCCGGAACGGGTATTGGTAGCTTCAACGACCGGTTGCGGGACAGCGTGCGCGGCGGCAACCCGTTTGGCGGTTTTGAGGAACAGGGATTCGGTACCGGGCTTTTCACCGACAGCAACGGTAAATTCTGGGGGGACGAACGCCAGACCCTGCTCACCCTCGCAGACAAGGTGCGCGTGTCCCTCGCAGGCAACCTGAAGGCGTACACATTTACCGATTCCTACGGCAACGAGATAACCGGCGAGCAGCTTATTTATAACGGCCAACCGACCGGCTACACGGAAGACCCACAGGAATCCATCAACTATATCGCCGCACACGACAACGAAACCCTGTTCGACGGCATCCAGATCAAGGCCAGCAGCACTGCCAGTATCGAGGACCGCGCGCGCATCCAGGCTTTCAGCAACTCCCTGGTACTTTTTGCCCAGGGGATCCCGTTCATCCATGCCGGCCAGGATTTCCTGCGCTCGAAGTCCATGGATCGCGACAGCTACAACTCCGGTGACTGGTTCAATGCGCTCGACTTTACGCTCGAGTCCGGCAACTGGGGCAAGGGCCTGCCGATTGCGGATAAGAACGAGGACAACTGGTGGATGATGCAACCGCTTCTCGCCAACCCCAGCCTGGCGCCACAAAAAGCGCACCGTTTGAAAACCAGTGCCATCTTTCGCGAACAACTTGCCATTCGAAACAGCTCACCTCTGTTCCGTTTAAATACCAAGGAAGAAATCCAGAAGCACCTGAGTTTCCTGAATACCGGCGCCGAGCAGGTACCAGGTTTGATCGCAATGCAGCTGAAAGATACCGACGGCGAGATCGACCCGCGCTATGAGCGTATCGTGGTGCTGTTTAATGGCGACAAGCAAAGCGTCACTTTCTCCAGCGAGACCCTGGCCGGTGCCCACCTGAAGCTCCACCCACTGCAACGCAGTTCGGCCGATCCGGAAATGAAACACGTCGGTTATGACGGGAAAACTCAAACCTTTACTCTGCCCGGAAGAACAACCTCGGTATTTATCGAAGTTCGAAACGCGAAATAAGGAGCGCAGTAAGCTAAGGCCACAAAATAAAACCGACCTTAACTTCCCCCAAAAACAAATAGGCCCCGAAGCAGGACTGTGCATCGGGGCCTATTTTTTTATGGGGTAGTTATCGAGGACTTACAGCGAAAATACTCGTTATTTTTCCGTGTTTTCGTCGTCTTCAAAGAGATGACCCAATTTGCCTTTTTTGGTGGAAAGGTAATTCACATTGTGCGGGTTGCGGCCGGACTGGTGTGGCAGGCGTTCGGTGACTTCAATACCCAGGTCCTGCAGGGCTTTTACCTTGCGCGGGTTATTCGTCATCAGGCGGATCGACTTGATTCCCAGATGCTCGATCATGGGCTTCAGGATCGAGTAATCGCGCATATCCGCACCAAAGCCCAGCTGCTCATTCGCCTCTACCGTATCCGCACCACAATCCTGCAGCTTGTACGCACGAATCTTGTTTAGCAGGCCAATGCCGCGCCCTTCCTGGCGCAGATAGAAAATCGCACCACGGCCTTCGGAGGCAATACGATGTAACGCATGTTGCAGCTGCGCGCCGCAGTCACAGCGCAGGGAAAAAAGTGCATCGCCGGTCAGGCACTCGGAGTGGATACGGGCCAACACCGGCTCATCGGTATCCAGGTCGCCCATAGTCAGGACAACGTGTTCCTTGCCGGTTTCCACTTCTTCAAAACCGTGCATCGCAAACATGCCCCAGGAAGTCGGCAGTTTGGAGGATTCCACATAGCGAATGGTCAAGCTGATACCTCATCAATCCATCAATTGCGCGCGCGCAGCAACAACAAACCACCCTGCTGCTGCATATCCACGCGGCTTAAAAAACTGTTACCCAGCAAAGTGACTTCCGGGAAATCATTCCCCAGCACTGTCGCCTCGACGTTGTGCACTTTGATGCCACCGATGGTGACGCTATCTAATTGCACCTGATAGGCTTTTTCCACACCACTGGCAGTAGATACATTTAGCGGCCGGGCACGGCTCAGATCCAGTCCCAGGTTGCGGGCCGTAGGGTAATTAAACGCGATACTGGTGGCACCGGTATCCACCATCACAGTCACCCTGCGGCCATTAATCCAGGCCGTGGTGCTGTAGTGTCCACGACTGTCCGGCGTCAGGCGTACTTCGGCCCTGTCGACTTCGGCATAGCTTGCAGCAACCGGCGCATCCATTGTCAGCCGTTGCTCACGGTCGTCGATACGAATCAACGCAGCTTTGCTGGTTACTGAAACCAGCTGTATCCCTTCTGGAGAGCTCGCGCCGGATTTAAGCAACCGCTGGCGACCATCGATCTCGAACATGGCACTGCTGCCGAAAATCGCCTGTAGCCGCACATCCTGTGCGCTGACATCGTTGCCCAGTACTGCCACCAACACTGCTGTGATCCACCTGTACATATTTTTCAGCGGCATCCTGCCAGAGCTCCGTTATATGAAACGCAACGCCAGCACAGTGCCCTGAAGCACCAGTCCGGCATAGATACCCGCCAGTATATCGTCGAGCATGATTCCCAGACCACCGTGCACCCGGCGGTCCGCCCAGCCAATGGGCTGGGGTTTGGCAATATCGAAAATACGAAACAGCACAAAACCATACAGCACCCACAACCAGCCAGCCGGTGCGAGGAACATGGTGATCCAGAAGCCGACAAATTCGTCCCAGACAATGCCGCCGTGATCATGCACCCCGAGCTTGCGGGAGGCTTCACCGCACAGGTAGCAACCGAGGATCGCGGCCACGACCACAACCGCAATATAGGCCGGAGCAGACAGAAACTGCATGCCCCACCACAGTGGGACAGCGGCGAGCGTGCCAAACGTCCCCGGGGCTTTTTTTGCCAGTCCGGAACCAAATCCGAAGGCGAGAAACAGCACCGGGCTGCGCAATAGTTGGGAGAAGGTCGGCGTGTTCATTGTATTTTTCCTGCCGCTTAAAAATGCTGGTAGCCGGCATGCTGCGGCTGCCACCGATTGCCGCCATAGCTGCAACGCACACCCAGCTCAGCGGTCAACCGACCAATCGCGGTAATCGGCAGTTGCAGTGCAGTAACGGCATTCACGTGTTGCTCTGGCACGGTAAAACAAAGTTGGTAATCGTCACCACCACTGGTCGCCAGTTGCAGAGCACGTTCTGCACCTGCAGTCTGAGCCAGTGCGGCAATGGGTAACTTGTCGAGGTTCAGTTCAGCACCCAACTGGCTAGCGGTACAAATATGCCCGAGGTCAGCCAGCAGGCCATCGGATATATCCAGTGCAGCGCTCGCATAAGCGCTCAATTGTCCCACCAACTCAAACTGTGGCTCGGGAAAGTAGTACGCGGCATCCGCCAGCTGTTTCTGCCCTTCGCTCCCCTCCAGGTCACCAAGAACCAGAGGTAGCGCGGCCGCCGCAGCCCCCAGACTGTGGCTGACAAACACCTGGTCGCCCTCACCCGCACCACTGCGTAGCAGCGGTTGTGCGGTCGCTCCGGTCACCTGAATGGTGATCGACAGCGGACCTTTTGTGGTATCGCCGCCAACCAGCACTATGCCGAACTTTCGCGCGGTATCCGCGAGCCCACGCGCAAAGCCTTCTAGCCAGCTTGCGTCGCTCTCGGGCAGTGTCAGTGCGAGGGTGAACCACAGGGGTTCCGCGTTCATTGCCGCGAGATCACTGAGGTTTACCCGCAGGGCACGGCTGGCAATACGGTAGGGATCAGCTTTCGCGGGGAAGTGCACGTCTGCCACCAGCGTATCGACGCTGGTGGCGAGTCTTTTTCCGGGAGGCGGGATCAGCAGTGCGCAGTCATCGCCAATCCCCAGTTCAACACCGGCCGCGGGATCAGATCCGGAAAACTGGGACAGGAAATACTCCTGAATCAGTTCGAATTCACCGGGGCCGGCCATAACTGCAGTATCAGCCTTTGTCGGCTTTTACTTCGACGCTGCGCTCTTTGGCAGCGACTTTGTCGAGAATACCGTTGATGTATTTGAAGGCATCGGTAGGGCCGAATTTCTTGGCCAGTGCCACGCCTTCGTTGATGACGACTTTGTAAGGTACGTCGACACGGTTTTTCAATTCGTAGGTGGACATGCGCAGCAGTGCCCGGGATACCGGATCCAGTTCTTCGACTTTGCGATCGAGGAATACGCTGTAGGTCTCTTCTACGTCATCGAGGTTTTTCGCTACGCCGTGCAGCAGCTCGCGAAAATAAGCCACGTCGGTTTTGCTCATGTCGTTGTCGGCATGAAACTCGGCCTCGATGGCGTTGAGGCTGGAGCCAGCCATTTGCCATTGATACAGCGCCTGCATGGCGTAGTGGCGGGCCTTGCGGCGGGCGGATGCGGTTACAGTCATCTCAGTTCAGTCTCAAAATCAGATTTTGCCCAGCAGGGACACCATTTCCAGCGCGGTTTCGGCGGCTTCACAGCCTTTGTTACCAGCTTTGGTACCGGAGCGCTCGATGGCCTGTTCAATGGAGTCTACGGTCAGTACACCGAAGGTCACAGGAACGCCGGTGTTCAGCGATACCTGAGCGAGGCCTTTGGTGCATTCGCCAGCGACGTATTCAAAGTGCGGGGTGCCACCGCGGATAACCGCACCAAGTGCGATTACTGCGTCGAATTTTTTGGTCTCGGCAATTTTCTGCGCAGCCAGCGGGAATTCAAACGCGCCCGGAGCGTAGTAGATGGTGATGTCTTCTTCTTTGATGCCTTTGCGACGCAGGGTATCCAGCGCACCGTCTTTCAGGCTCTCTACCACAAAGCTGTTCCAACGGCTGACCAGCAGTGCAAATTTGCCAGTGCTGCCAATGAAATCCCCTTCGATCACTTTGATATTGCTCATGGTCTTTTTTCCATTTGTGCTTTTCCACCTCGGGCCGATATTGTGCTTCGGTCCCACTTCAGTGGCGGCAGAGCACCGGGACGTTGTTTTCAGAACCGCTGTGAATACATCCCTGTACGCTCTGTCGGAAACATCCCTGTTTCCGACAGTTCTGAAAACAACGCCCCGGCACCCTGCCTTCGATTCAAGTTCCGGGTTCGATAAACCCTTTTTTAAAACCTCATGGGAAATGCTAAAAAACGTTGCGAGCGGGTGCCTGGTGGTGGCCGCCGGAGCGCAGGAAGCGGAATGTACACGTAGTACATGAGCATTCCGAGCACCGCCGGTCGCTGCCAGGCGCCCGCGTAGTAGTTTTTCAGTGTTTCCCTAAATTTCTTCCGCGTTCAGGTATTCCTCTACTTCCAGGTCGAATCCGGAAATAGCGCTGAATTTGAACGGCGCGCTCATCAGGCGCATTTTGCGTACTTTCAGGTCCCGCAGGATCTGTGAGCCGGTACCGACCTGCTTGTATACCAGGTCCTGGCTCGGGCGCTGTTGCTTGCCGCTGATCAACCAGTCGATGCTGTCTTCAATCTCATCGGTGGTTTCGTTATGGCAAATCACAACCACCACACCTTTGCCTTCCTCGGCCACTTTTTTCAGGGCACTGCGGAAGGTCCAGGGCGCAAACTTTTCATCGCCGCGGCGCAGGCTGAATACATCGCGCAGGGTACTGGCAACATGTACGCGCACCAGCGTCGGCTCTTCCGGCGTGAAGTCGCCGAGGCAGAAGGCGAAATGGCGCTCGCGGCGGGCTTTGTCGAGGTAAGTGCGCAGTTTGAACTCACCGAATTCGGTGTGCACCTTGCGATCGTTTACACACTCGACGGTTTTCTCGTTGAGCGCGCGGTAGTTGATCAGGTCGGCGATGGTGCCAATCTTGAGGTTATGGAGCTGGGCAAACTTTTCCAGGTCCGGACGGCGCGCCATGGTGCCGTCTTCATTCATGATCTCGACAATAGCGGCGGCGGGCTCAAAGCCTGCCAGGCGCGACAGGTCGCAGCCCGCTTCGGTGTGGCCTGCGCGGCTCAATACACCGCCGGCTTGCGCCTTGATCGGGAAGATGTGGCCAGGCTGTACGATATCCGACGGCTTGGCATTGCGGGCAACCGCCGCGCGAATGGTACGTGCGCGGTCGGCGGCAGAAATACCCGTGGTAACACCTTCGGCGGCTTCAATGGAAACGGTGAAGTTGGTACTGAACTGCGCGCCGTTGTCGCGGGACATCAGCGGCAGGTCGAGCTGCTCGCAGCGCTCGGCGGTCAGGGTCAGACAGATGAGACCGCGGGCGTGAGTGGCCATGAAGTTGATATCTTCCGGGCGCACCTGCTCGGCGGCGATCACGAGGTCACCTTCGTTCTCGCGATCTTCGTCGTCCATCAGGATAACCATTTTGCCCTGACGGATGTCGTCGATCAGTTCTTCAACGCTATTCAGTTCCATAAATCTCTCAATGCATATTTGGCGGGAATGTTGATACCCGCCGGGTATTCCCCTGTAGGAGCCAGCTTGCTGGCGAACCTCTTCGATTCTTCCCGCCTGTAGGAGCCTGCTTGCAGGCGAATCACTTGGATCCTGTTCGCCTGCAAGCAGGCTCCTACAGGCGAGTGGGTTCTTACGCCTTATAAAAGCCGTGCTGCGCCAGAAACTCCAGCGTCAGTCCATCATCTTTTGACTTGGCGGCGGCATCTCCCAAGAGTAGCCGCTCCAGGTAGCGCGCGATCAGGTCTACTTCCAGGTTCACCCTGGTGCCAGCCTGGTATCCGCCGATCACGGTTTCCGCAATCGTGTGCGGCACAATAGTAAGTTCGAACTCAGCGCCATCTACCGCATTCACTGTCAGACTGGTGCCGTCCACGGTGATCGACCCTTTGTGGGCGATGTACTTGGCCAGCTCATCCGGTGCACGCAGGCGGAATTGTTCTGCCCGGGCGGTGGTTTTGCGCCAGACCACTTCACCAATACCATCCACATGGCCACTCACCATATGGCCGCCCAAACGGGTCTGTGGCGTGAGGGCTTTTTCCAGGTTGACCTTGTCGCCCAGCTTCCAGCTACCTACACTGGCAACGGCCAGGGTTTCTGCGGAAACGTCCGCCCAGTAGCCGTCACCCGGCAAATCCACCACAGTCAGGCAGACGCCATTGGTGGCGATACTATCGCCGAGTTTTACATCGGAGAGATCCAGCTTGCCGCTCTTAACCCGCACACGCAGATCACCACCACTCGGTTGCAGGGCGGTGATTTCTCCGACGGCTTCAATAATTCCGGTAAACAAATCGGCTACCTTCAGCGTTCAATATCTGTTGTTGCTGTAATACGCCAATCGTGACCGACTGCGCGCATATCGGTGATGGTGATCGGCAGCATGGAGCCCATGCGCTCAATCGGCAGTTCAAACAGCGGCCGTGCGCTGGAACCCAGAATCTTTGGCGCCACATAGACGATGATTTCATCCACATGGCCCTGGTACATAAAGGCACCGGAGAGGGTCGCGCCACTCTCGATCAGCACTTCATTACACTCCCGCCGCGCCAGCTCTTTCAGCAGCTCACCCAGGTGCACGCGGCCGTCTTTGTCCGCGGGCAGCACCAGTACCTCGGCGCCAGTCTTCTCGAGACGCGCACGGCGCTCGCTGTCAGCGGCTTCGGTTGTGACCACCAATGTGGGGCCAGTGCCATACAAAATAAAGGCCTTGGCCGGCGTGCGCAGTTTGCTGTCGACGATAACCCGCAGGGGCTGCTTCTCCGCAGCGGCGGCGGCAATCTCCGGCGGCAGCGCCATTTCTTCCGGGCGCACATTCATGTTCGGGTTGTCGTAGCGCACGGTATCGACACCGGTGACGACGGCACAGCTGCGAGCGCGCAGGTTCTGGACGTCGGCCCGGGCCGCAGGACCGGTGACCCATTTGGATTCGCCACTGGCCATGGCGGTACGGCCGTCGATGCTCATCGCCGACTTGCTGCGCACCAGTGGCAGCCCCAGAGTCATGCGCTTGATAAACCCGGGGTTCAGCGCGCGGCAGGATTCTTCCAGCAACGGCCCTTCCACTTCAATACCCGCATCGCGCAGTTTTTGTAACCCATTACCGCTGACGCTGGGGTTCGGGTCTTCCATGCCAAAAACCACCTTGGCCACACCGGCAGCCACCAGGGCATCGGCACAGGGGCCGGTCTTGCCGCTGTGACTACAGGGTTCCAGGGTCACATAGGCGATATTGCCCTTGGCCTTGTCACCAGCCGCTTTGAGGGCCTCGATTTCCGCGTGGCCCTCACCGGCGCGCTGGTGCCAGCCCTCGCCGAGGATCTTGCCATCGGCATCGGCAATGACACAGCCGACACGGGGGTTCGGCATGGTGGTGTACAGGCCGCGCTCTGCCAGCTGAATGGCGCGCGCCATCAATTCTCTTGGCGTCACTTCGCGTCTCCGGATTCAGTGCTGGATTTGCCGCGGGTGGTGAGGCGCTCAATCTCGTCGCTGAATTCGCTGAGGTCTTCAAAACGGCGGTAGACGGAGGCAAAGCGCACGTAGGCAACCTGATCCAGCTCGCGCAGCTGCTCCATGACCAGCTCGCCAATATGCATGGCCGGAAGCTCTCGCTCACCGGTGGCCTGCAGGGCGTGCTTGATCTGGGCGACGGCGGCTTCCACCCGCTCGGTACTGACCGGGCGTTTCTCTACAGCGCGCTGGATACCGGCGCGCAATTTGTCTTCATTGAAGGGCTCACGCTGGCCGTTCTGTTTGACGACCCGCGGCAGTACCAGCTCTGCGGTCTCAAAGGTCGTGAAGCGCTCGTGGCATTGCAGGCATTCGCGACGACGGCGCACCTGGTCGCCATTGGCAACCAGACGAGAATCTACGACTTTGGTTTCTTCTGCGCTGCAGAACGGACAGTGCATGGGGAGTTGGCTCTATCAGAAAATGCGCGGGAGTTTACCACATGGCGACAAATTAGGCCTGATTTGCCCACACCTTCCCAAGTACTACGAATATTCGGGCGAAGGCGTTGATACCGGGTATAGCCTTGCGAGACCTTCTGCGACAGGGATGTCGCGGAAGAGCCCCCAGGGATGGGTGCACGGCGTGTCTCGCAAGGCTATACCCGGTAGCGGCGCCGCCACGGAGCCCCCCGAAAGCACTAGCAGTCCCCGCTGGCGCAAGGGCACCGGGTAGGGCTTTTCAAAATCGCTGCGAGTACATCCATGTACGCTCCGGCGCCGCCATCCATGGCGACGACGGTTTTGAAAAGCCCTACCCGGCACCCTTGCTTCGCATTGAACTCCTGCACTTCATGACTAACGAGCACACGGCAAGAGTGGAAAATTGAGGCTTAAACCCAACTAGATCTCTTCCCGCTCGATGATCCGCTGCCACAGCTTATGCCGCAGTGCCAAAACGCGGTTGGTGGTGGCGGCCGGGATCCAGGTGCGTTCCAGTTCCTGCGGGCGCGGGTAAACGATCGGGTTGCTCAGCAGCTCCGGATCCACCAGCTCCTGAGCCGCCATATTGGCGTTGGCGTACTGGGTCTCATTGCTGATAGTGGCAATCACACTCGGCTGCATCAGGTAATTCAGGAACTGGTAGGCCGCATCAACGTTCTGGGCGTTGCTGGGGATGGAAACAACATCGATCCACAGGGGGAAGCCTTCCTTCGGCATGACATAGCGGATATCAAATGGCTTGCCCGCATCCTTGGCCTGCTGCTGGGCCTCCAGCACATCGCCGCTCCAGGCATGTGCAATGCAGCGTTTGCCGCTGGCCAGGTCTTCCACATATTCGCCGGAGTCAAAGTCGGTGATGTGCAGGCGCACTTTGGACAGCAGGTTCGCCACCATGTACTGGTGGGCGATGCTCATGGAGTTGGGGTCTTTGTCGAGATATTTGAGCGCAACGTCGAAAATCTCTTCAGGGGAACGCATCAGTGTCGCATTACAGTGATCAAGCTTGCCGAGGTTTTCAGGGTCGAACAGTAAATCCCAGCTGTCTTCCGGAAGTAGACCACCAAACGCCTTTTCCACCGCCTGCACGTTATAGCCGATACCTACCGTGCCCCACAGATAAGGAATTGCGTACTCGTTAGCCGGATCGAACAGCGCCAGGCGCTCCATAAACTTGGGGTCGTTCTGGAACCAGTTGTCGATACGATTGCGGTTCAGCTTCTGTAGCTGGCCAGCCGCAATGTACTTGGGGATATTGTCAGAACCCGGCACGATCACATCGAACTGGCGACCTTCTTTAAGCCAGATTTCTTCCAGCTCCTCGATATCGTCGAATTCGAAATAGTGCACTTTGATGCCAGTCGTGGCTTCAAAGTCGGCGATGGTGTCTTCCGCGATGGACTCCGACCAGTTGGCGAAGTGCAGCTCTTTCGCGTGAGCGTTCAGGCTCAGACCGATTACAGCCAACAGGGTGGCCAATACATGGGATATTGGACGCATGCTCTACTCTCGTTCCGCAGTAATACTGCGCGGTTGGTTCACAGCTTCCGCAGTGCATTCCTACCACTACACAGAAGCGTCGAATCCTGAAACCGCTTGGACTCGAAAGTGCCTGCACCCAACCGGGCAACCAGGGCAATTAGCAGCACATCCTTGATGCTATTTGTGTGCGGTGCAAAAACTGCACCGCCGCAGCCCGACACAAAACTGAAGATCAATTCGGTTCTGTCAGGCCTGAAGGGGGCGTATTAAACCAGAAAGAGCTAATCATTTCCCGAAAATACCGCCAATTTCCCAAGATTCAGCGCCTAAAAAGAAAAACGGCCCCAAAAGGGGCCGTTTCCTGAAAGCGAAAGACCGGGATATCAGCCTTTGTAGACCGGGAACTTCGCGCAAATTTCCAGCACCTTGCCTTTCACGTCGGCAATGGTCGCTTCTGCATCGCCCTTCTCCAGCGCATCCAGAATGTCGCAGATCCAGTTGGTCAGCAGCTTGGTCTCTTCCACGCCGAAACCACGGGTAGTGATGGCCGGGGTGCCGACGCGCAGGCCGCTGGTGATGAACGGGGAGCGCGGGTCGTTCGGAACCGCATTCTTGTTCACGGTGATGTTGGCGTTGCCCAGGGCTTCGTCCGCATCTTTACCGGTGTATTCCTTGCCGATCAGATCCACCAGCATCAGGTGGTCGTCGGTACCGCCGGAAACGATGTTGATACCGCGGTCGAGGAAGGTCTCGGCCATGGCGCGGGCGTTCTCTACCACTTTCTTCTGGTAGGCCTTGTATTCCGGGGTCATGGCTTCCTTGAAGGAAACCGCCTTGGCCGCGATCACGTGCATCAGCGGGCCGCCCTGACCACCGGGGAATACCGCGGAGTTCAGCTTCTTCTCGATCTCTTCATTGGCTTTGGCAATGATGATGCCGCCGCGCGGGCCACGCAGGGTTTTGTGGGTAGTGGAGGTCACTACGTCCGCGTGGGGCACCGGAGACGGGTATACGCCTGCGGCAACCAGACCGGCAACGTGCGCCATATCAACCATCAGGTAAGCGCCTACTTTGTCGGCGATCTCGCGGAACTTGGCCCAGTCCATGATACGGCTGTAGGCGGAGAAACCGGCGACGATCATCTTCGGCTTGTGCTCCAGCGCCAGGCGCTCTACTTCGTCGTAATCCACCTCGCCGGTTTCCGGGTTCAGACCGTACTGCACCGCGTTGTAGATCTTGCCGGAGAAGTTCACCTTGGCACCGTGGGTCAGGTGGCCGCCGTGGGCCAGGCTCATGCCCAGAACGGTGTCGCCCGGCGCGCACAGCGCCTGGTAAACCGCGGCGTTGGCCTGGGAGCCGGAGTGCGGCTGCACGTTGGCGTAATCCGCGCCGAACAGCTCTTTCGCGCGCTCGATCGCCAGGGCTTCTACCTTGTCGACGTACTCACAGCCGCCGTAGTAGCGCTTGCCCGGGTAGCCTTCCGCGTACTTGTTGGTCAGGCTGGTGCCCTGGGCTTCCATCACCATAGGGCTGGTGTAGTTCTCCGAGGCAATCAGCTCGATGTGTTCTTCCTGGCGGCGGTCTTCGTCCTGAATTGCTTCCCACAGATCGGCATCGTAAGAAGCGAGAGTGACTGATTTATCAAACATGGTATTCCCTCGGATATTGCGCAGGCAGTTGAACCGCTGCCAGCTATAGCGACTAAGCATAATCTCGACAGAGGGGCTTACCTATTCATCCTGACTATTTAGTACAAATCAGGTGTCCGACCGGTCTGCCCGCCCCAGAAAGCGGCGCATTGTACACCATGCACGGGACTGGGGCGCAAAGCCCGGACATGAAAGAAATTCATTTCAGCGTCCGGCTCCGTTCAAGTTGCCGGCGTGTGTGAAAATATCGACAGAAACGGACCAATTGCCGCAAAAAGCGACCAATACCCGCCAAATTAAAGCAAAGCGCGGTAACCCTCCATATCCACCAACTGGCCGCGATACCCGTAGACACGCTCCACCAGCTCCGGTTGCAGCAATTCGGTCGGGTGGCCATCGGCCTGTACGCGGCCGCGGGCCAGCATCACCATGCGGTCGGCGTAGCGTGCGGCCAGGTTGAGATCGTGCAGCACCGCCACTACCGCGGTATTTTCCCCGGCCATTTCCCGCGCCAGTGCCAGCACATGGTGCTGATGCTTGAGATCCAGCGCGGAAGTCGGCTCGTCCAGCAGCAGCACCCGCTCTTCCCCCGGATTCGCCAGACTCAGTTGCGCCAGCACCCGCGCCAGATGCACCCGCTGCTTTTCCCCACCGGAGAGACTTGGAAAGAGGCGATCACGCAGATGCCACACATCGGCGCGCTGCATAAACTGCTCAATGCGCTCACCCTGCTCCAGCCGTGACAGACTACCGGGCGCCAGGCCCAGCTGCACCACTTCGCGGCAGGTAAAGGCAAAACTCAGGTTCGAGTGCTGGGGCAAAAGGCCGTAACGGCGCGCCAGCTGGCGCTGGTCACTCTGGCTGCGATACCAGTCGGCCTGGGCGCGACCGAACAGAGTGATCTGCCCGGAATGAGGTTGCTCGCCGCTGACCGCGCGCAACAGCGACGTTTTGCCACTGCCATTGGGCCCGAGCAGCGCGGTCACCTCACCAGAATGGAAGACAAGGTTGATATCCGCCAGTAGCGGCTCCGCCGCGCGGGGGTAGTGAATAGCGAGATCCGCGATTTGAATCAGCACGCCGTACCTCCTCAGAAAATCTGTCGGCGCTGCTGCCACAGCAGGTAGATAAAGAATGGCGCGCCCATTAATGCGGTGAGGATACCGACGGGCATTTCCGCCGGGCTCACCAGCGTGCGTGCGGCCGTATCGGCCACCACCAGCAACAGACCACCGGCCAACACACTGTAGGGCAGCAGGAAACGATGGTCCGGCCCGCGCAACAGGCGAATCGTATGCGGCACCACGAGACCGATAAACCCAATCATCCCCGCGACGGAGACTGCCGCCCCCATGGCCAGTGCGGTAAACAAGATCATCAGGCGTTTCAGGCGCACCACATCCACCCCCAGATGACGGGCTTCGGACTCACCCAGCAGCAGTGCGTTGAGCGCCGCAGCACGCCGCCACAGCGGTATCGCTACAACCAACAACACCGCCGCAGCCATCGCTACGGCACTCCACGTAGCGCCACCCAGGGAGCCCATCTGCCACAGGGTGATATCCCGCAGCGCACGATCATCTGCCACATAATTGAGCAACCCAATGGCCGCACCGGCAAGTGCATTAATGGCTACGCCAGCCAGCAACATCATCACGACCGACTTACCGCGGTCGCCGAGGCGGTAGACCAGCCAGGTGGTGAAGGCCCCGCCGAGGCTCGCCGCCGCCGGCAGCAGCAGCCAGTGCACTTGCTGAAACAGACCTCCGGCCAATGTGGCAGCGGCCGTACCGCTGGCAAACACCAGTACAAAAGCGGCACCCACCCCGGCACCGGCACTGACGCCGATAATCCCCGGGTCCGCCAGCGGGTTGCGAAACAGGCCCTGCATTACCGCACCACACAGGCCGAGGGTACCGCCGACGATCAGCCCCAGAAGCAGGCGCGGCAGACGGATCTCGCCGAGCACCAGTGCGTGCTGTTGCGGGACATCACTGTCCAGCAATCCGGGCCAGCTCCAATCCATCAGTCCGACCAGCACCTCGCGCCAGCCGATGGCAATCGCGCCCACGCCCAGGGACACACAGCTACCCACCAGCAACAATGCAATCAGCGCCGGCAGCAGGCTTTTATCACTCAGACGAAATTCCACCGCAGGGGTACCTCAACTGCTTGTGTTCCAAAATGTGCACGTAGGAGCCTGCTCGCAGGCGAATGTTTTAAGCAGGCACCGGCCCTGTTCGCTTGCAAGCAAGCTCCTACAGGGCACGATCCAACATCCGGCGGCAGCCCGTCGTATCCCGGTCTATTTACCAGCAAACTTTTCATTCAGCTTTTTGGCTTCGTCCAGGCTGGAGAGACCAAGGCCACCCAGCAGCGCAAAGCCGTCTACAGCAAGAAACGCCTGCTTTTTACCGGCCGGAGTGAGTTTCAAAAGCGGCTGCCACTCCAGCAGCGCAGCGCCATTGTTCAGGGTCTCGGCCTGATCACTGGAAAACAGGATCCAGTCCGGGCGCAGCTGCAGCAGCGCTTCATCCGACAGCGCTTTGTAGCCGGCAAAATCCACGGCGTTCACTCCACCTGCGAGTTCGATCAGACTGTCGGGACTGGTGCCGGTGCCGGCGGCTTTCAATCCACGGCCCTGCTGAGCGCGCACAAACAGAATTCTCGGCGGGTTGGCAAGGTTGGCCCGCGCCGCGCGTAGCGATGCCAGTTTGCCGGTCACTGATGCCTTGATCTCATCAGCGTTTTTTCCCAGCACACCGGCCAGCTGGCCGATGTTCTCCAGCAGCTGATCGCCATTTTCCGCCTCCGGCAATTGCAGGATGTTCACGCCAGAATTTTCCAGCAGCGTCAGCGTATTCGGCGGCCCCATATGTTCGCCGCCGACCAGTAGCTCAGGATTCTGCGCTAACAGTCCTTCCACTGGTAATTGCCGGTAGTAACCCACCACCGGCAGCGCCCTGAAATCCGCCGGCAGTCGCGTAGAGGAATCCACCGCAATCAGGCTGTCTCCGGCGCCCAGCGCCAACACCAGTTCGGTGACCGAATGGCCGGCACTGACGATACGCTCTGGCGTTTCCGCGAGCGCATTGCCCGCAACCAGTAGAGTGCCAGCGGCCAGCAGGCTTTTGCAGCTTATCCACAGCGGAGCTTTCTTCATTCGATTCCAGATTTGTTGCATGCGTCGATCCGTTGGAAAAGTGTTATTAATTAGGTTTAGCAGCGGGATTAATGTGAAGTCACCGAGTCGGGCTGCAACGCAATCTCCGCCACTTCTATTCCTTCTTTTTGCAGCAGTGCGAAAAGAACCAGCATCCGTTGAACCGGCACATTGCGATCACTGGCGAGCGCCACCGGGCGCTTTGGCTCCGCGCGCAAAGTGGCCACCAGATCCCGCTCGAATTCAGGCTGGCTTTGGTAACCGCGGTCTCCGATTCCCCACCGTTCGTCTCCGCCGTTCAACAATGAAACGGTCAATGGATCTACCGGCATGGCCGCAGTGGCGAGTTCACTGGCCGGCAAGTCCATGGGTAGAGATGTAAGGCGCATGTTTGCGGTCAGCAGCAGAAACACCAGGACGATAAAAATGATGTCCAGTAACGGGGTAAGGTCTGGCGCAAGATTCGCTAGCGAGAAAGTACGCCGGTCCGGTGGATTGATATTGATCACGATGCGCTCACCACCTGGGTGCTGTGTGGTTGTTTATCTGCTCGCGCACACGAATCACGCTTCTGGCAACAGGGGTCCAGCCCTTCGAGCCACAGGTTGCCACGGTTGAACAGGTGCTCCAGGTCCGCCACCACGCGATCACTCCAGATCGCCAGCAGGTGTGCGCCGGCAATCGCTGGCAGCGCCACGATCAACCCGGCCGCGGTTGTGCTGAGCGCCATACCGAGACCATCGGCCAGTAACGCCGGTGTCACCGGCTCATTGGTCCCCGACAGCTCCGCAAACATACCGATCAATCCCAGCACCGTACCCAGCAGCCCCATCAGCGGGCTGATTACACCAATCACCATCAGCAGGCGCAGGCCACTGTGCAACTGGCGGCGCTGATCCTGCAGCCATACTGCGGCCACCTCTTCCCGCTGCGGCTTTGCGGCATTGCGATGCTCCAAAAGCAGTGCGGTAGCGCGGCTGGTCAAGGCGCGCTCGCGGGCACAGTGCGCGGCCAGCTGATTCAGCTCTTCTTCCTGCGCACACTGCAAGCGACGCAATGCCTTGCCGATTCCCCGGTGGCCGGTTGCCAGCAACAACCAAAGACGTTCACCCAATACCGCCAACGCAATGGCCGATACCGCCAGCAGCGGCCAGCCCATCGGCCCCAACTGCGCGAACAATTCCGAATTCAAGGGATTGGTGACCATAGTTTTTTTACGCTTGTGTCCGCTCGGGGTTAGAAAAATTCAAAGTGAAAACCGGATCGGCAGGCGCACTCGCGACTGGCGCGCGCGGCCATTTTCCCGGTATGGCAAAAAATCCCAGTGCGCGACGGCATCCAGTGCAGCCTGATCCAGGCTCTCGATACCGGACGACTGCAACACTCTGCGCACCCGCTGCACGCCATTACCATCCAACTGCACTTCCACCACCACAGTGCCCTGCTGGCGTCGCTGGCGAGCGAGCTCCGGGTAAACCGGAGGGCTCGGAGGGCTTGCAAACGCGGGCCGCTCTACCAGTACCGGCTCTTCACTCACGCTCGCCTGATCACTCGGCTGTTCACTCGCCGCTGGCGACGCTGCAGGCAAAGTATCCGTGGCATCCACTGGCTCCGGTGGCTGTCCGGCACTCACTGGCTGCGGATCATTTTTCACCGGCACCGGTGTAGCCTGTCCCGATACTTTCGTTTCCAGACTGCGCTTCGCCGGCAGCTCTCGCTGCACTATCGACTGCACTTTCGGCGTCGCTTCCGGCGAAGGTTTTTGCGGCAGCGGCAACTCCGCCTTAACCATTGTTGCTGGCTCCACTGGACTAACCGGCGGAGCCGGCTGTGCACTTTGTTGCGCGCGTGGCGCAATCAGTTTCATCGCGCCTAACTGCAATGCCACGCTGCCTCCGGGTGCAGTAAGTACCGGCGCAGGCGTTGCCCGCAGCAACCACAGGTGCAGTACCAGTGAACAGAAAACAGCGACCGTCAGGCGGATTTTCACGGCGGCGATTTTTCCCCATTGGTATTTGTTGTTTTGGATCCGAACAAAAAACAAGCAACAACAATACGTACGAGCCACCTGTTCGATGAACTGCCGCGGAGATTAGCAACTTCAAAAGTTAATATCAAATGATAACTATTCGTATTTACAATACGTTTTGCAAAACCTATGATGCGGCGCAGTCGTACAAGTTATCCACTGCCAGTGCCGCAACACTTCCCCGAAACGCACCCGATAAGAAACAGCGCGAAAACGGACAGCGAAGCGAGCAACCGGCAGGCAATCCTAAAAAGCAGGGGGAGCCTTTATGGGCCATCAAAATACACGTCACGCACGCAGTCATTCCGCCAACAAGTCCGCCATCAAGCCTCTGGCTGCGGCCATGCTTGCACTCAGTGGAGCCAATGCACTGGCACAGGAACAGACCACCAGCGAGGCACCGGTTATTCAGTTTGGGGAAGTGGTAGTTGCTGCGGACCGAAACCCGGCCGCCAGGGAAAAAGATGAGAGTGTCATTGTGGTCGACCGGATACGTCTCGAAGAGCAGCAGCCGGAAAGTATTAGCCAGGCACTGAAGTACGAACCCAACATCCAGATTGAAGGCGGTCCGCGCTATTCAAACCAGGCACCGAATATCCGCGGTCTTTCCGGTGTGCGGGTGCTGCAGACCATCGACGGTGCGCGCCAGAATTTCAATTCCGGCCACCGCGGCACTTACCAGATCGACCCGGAATTACTGAAACAGGTAGAAGTAAAAAAAGGCCCGGCTTCCACCCTGTGGGGCTCCGGCGCCATCGGCGGTGTTGTTGCACTAACCACCAAAAATGCCAATGACCTCCTCAACAATGGCCAGACCATCGGCGGCTATGTGAAAGAAGAATTGGGCTCCAATGGGGATTCCACCGAAACCACCGCGGCGGTATACGGCCAGTCCGGCCGCTTCGATTACCTGGTAAATGGTTCTGTTTCCGAGCACGACAACCTGGAAATCGGTGGTGGTGATGAATTGGAAAACAGCGCCAGCGAAAACACCGCCCTGCTCGCCCGCGGTGGCTGGCAAATCGCCGACGACCAGCGTTTTGATATTGCGTTGCGCCACAATAACCGCGAGGAAAACGTCCCCTCCAACCCCAGCGCGAATGTGGGCAGCAGCTCGCCGCTGATCGAACGGGATATCACTGACCGTAACGTGACCGCCAACTACCTGGTGCAGGCGCTGGAAGGCCAGCACACCTCCAAATTCACTCTCTACCGCAATGAAACCCGGTTCGATGAATTCCGCCCTACCCAGGGCGAGGCCGGTCAGACTGACAATACCGAAGTGAATACCACCGGTATTGCTATTACCAACGCCACCAACAGACTGGGCGCGCAGTGGGTGTACGGTGTGGACTGGTACCAGGACGAAGTCATTACCCTGCGCGACGGCGACAACCGTCCCGCCAATATGAACGCCGACACCGACGTACTGGGTATTTATGCACAGGCGGACTTTACCTTCGCGGACGTACTGACCCTGAGCCCGGGTGTGCGCTACGACCGCTTCGAAGCCAAGAGCCAGCAGCTGGCCGGTTCCTCGCGGGAAGACAGCGCCGTATCCCCTGCCTTCGCCGCCTCCGTGAAAGCCGCCGAGTGGATGAACCTTACCGCCAGCTACGCCAGGGCCTTCCGCGCGCCAGGCACCGAGGAGATGTACACCGAAGGCACCCACTTCTGCTACGGTGATTTCAGCTTTATGGGGCTGGGTTACCTGTGTAATACGTTTATCCCCAACCCGGATCTGGATGCGGAAGAAGCGCAAAATACCGAGCTGCGTGCGGACTTTGCGTTTAACGGCCTCGCCAGTGACAGCGACCAGCTCACCGCCAGCGCGGCGATCTTCCGCAACAAGGTGGATAACTTTATCGAGCAGCTGGTGGTCAACCCGCACGCCATGTTCGGCTTCCCGATGAACACTACCTACCAGAATGTGGACGAGGCGGAGATCAAGGGCTTCGAACTGGGCGCCAATTACCTGCTGAATGACCTGGAACTCGGCCTGAGCTACGGCCAGAGCGAGGGCCGGGACCTGACCGACAACAGCTACCTGAGCAACATTCCCGCCGACAAGTGGGTACTGGACCTGGGTTATTACTTCCTGCAACGGGACCTGAAAGCGGGCCTGCGCACATCGGTAGTCTCGGCACAGGAACAGCTGCCGGAAACGGAAACCCGTGAGTTCGACAGTTACACCCTGGCGGATGCCTATGTGACCTGGGAGCCGGCGACCGGCAGCATGAACGGGTTCAAGCTGGGCCTGGCTGTGGATAACCTCGCCGACGAGGAATACCGCGTGGCCTTCCAGCAACTGTATATGCCCGGCCGCAACATTAAACTTTCCGCCAGCTACCGCTTTTAAACTCGTTTAAACCGACAACAAGCGGAGCATAAAACCAGCAGCTCGCACGTGGCGCCAGTGGGGATGTTCTGGCAAACGATTGCCGACGAGGTTGTTTGCCAGGACATCACCACTGGCGCCACCCCCGGTCAATACGCCCTGCACATCGATGGTGCTGCGCTGGAACACGTACTACGCACGGCGCCGGACCAGCGGGGCCATTGCGCAAACAACCTTATCGGCAATCGTTTGCGCAATGGCCCCCACTACTCCGGCTTACTCTGTGCTAACGACGATATTTTTAGGATTTTTTATGGGAAATAAGGTTCAGGAATTACTCGCTGCGGAGCCCGGACTTACGCTGGAGCAGATGGCAAAAAGCCTGGAGTGCAGTGTGCAAGCGGTGATCACCGGTCTGCCTGCTGACATGTTCGCACTTGCTGGCAGCGAAGCGGTCTGGCAACTGATTGAAGAATTGCCGGACTGGGGCAAGGTCACCGTGATCGTGCAGAACGAGGGCTCGGTCTTCGAGTTCAAGGGTGAATTCCCCAAGGGCAGCATTGCCCACGGTTACTACAACTTTATGCACCACAAGAATCCGTTTCACGGCCACCTGCTGGTAGACGGGTTAACCGCCGTTGCCTTCGTCAGCAAGCCACACCGTGGCGCAGAGAGCCACTCCATGGTCTTCCTGTCCCCGGCGGGCAACTGCGTATTCAAAGTTTTTCTTGGTCGTGATGCCGAGCGCAAATTGATCCCGGGGCAGCTGGCGCGATTCCAACAACTCAAGCAGCAGCTGGGCACTGCTGCGGCCGAAAACACCTGACAGGGGGAGAGGACCATGACCGAACAACAAGCCAAACCAACAGAAAACAACGCCATGCCAAAAACCAACGACGGCGCCGACCTGGTGGCAGAGGTGCGCGACTTCATCGGCACCCGCAAGCTACTCAACCTCGCCAGCCTCACCCCCGAGGGGCTGCCTCACGCCAGCACCGCGCCGTTTCTGGCCGCCGATGGCAACTTTTACCTGTTTATCTCCGATCTTTCTGAGCATGCAGCCAACCTGAAAGCTAACTGTAAGGCTTCTGTGATATTTAATGCAGATGAGGCGGAAACCAAGCAGGCATTTGCGCGCTTGCGGGTGACCTTCAACGTCGATGCCGGCCTGATCGGTCGCGAAGTGCCACTGTGGCAGACGCGGCTTGAGCAGATGCGGGAAAAATTCGGGCCGGTCATTGACCACCTGAAAAACCTGGAAGACTTCCACCTGTTTGAGCTGAAACCCAGCGGCGGACGCTATGTAAAAGGTTTCGGCCAGGCCTACGCCCTGGAAGGATTGGAAAAGCAGGTCGCGCTGCACCTGAAAGATGGCCACCGCGAAAAGGGATCTGATACACCGCTAAAAAACGCAGGCTGATCGCACAACGCTTGCACCGGTTTCCGCCCTGCGCCTCCTGCCTTAGCGGCAGGGGGCTGATCACTGCAACATATTTGTCACCAGTCTTTAACCATTCTGTTGCTAAGGTTGCGAGCATCGCCCACCAAGGGACGATGTAAATCACAACAAAGAATCAGGGGGCACAACCGTGCGACTCACTATCAAGCCGATGGTTGCTTTCGTAGCAACCGGCCTCAGCGCGCTGTTACTTGGCGCCTGTGCATCCAACCCGACAGAAACCATTTCCGTACGCGGTACCGTGCTGGAAGAGGACGGCAAGTACTACCTGCAAAGCGCAGACAGCAAATACTTCCTGAACTCCATGCCGCAATTACGCTACGGCCGCTATGTGGGCAAGACCCTGGCAATCGAAGGCGAGATTCCCAACCAGTGCACACAGGTCTGGGACGACGCTATCATTCGTGTCGGCAACGATTCCGAACTGGTAGACCTGAACAAGGTCGACTGGTCCCAGTGTATTGCCGCGGAAAAAGTGCACCTGGTTACTGCCCAGGGCGAACAGCAGGTATACGACTGGGAAAAAATCGAACTGGAAGATTACTTCTTCTGATTTGTAATTTTACCCGCCAAAAATACCATTTTACTTACCGCAGTATTTCTCCTTTTGGCGCAAGCCACAGCACCACTCTGCTGTGGCTTGATCCACATCAAGCGCTTTGCCTCGCAACACACCAGAATGTAGATGCACATAATCAGTCTCAGTCAAGGAGCGCGATATGAATGGCATCTACTGGCAGCTTTGCGATGACCACAAGCACATGCAGAAACTGCTCGATGTTTTCGAGAACCTGCTGCAACAGCTGGGCAAGCGCGAGCGCGATCCCGCAACGCTGACTCTGATCCTTGACGCCCTGGATTACTTCTCCGTTTACCCGGATCAATGGCACCACCCGGTGGAAGACCTCGTATTCGAGCGCCTGCTCGGCAAGCCGATCGATATACGCGACGTGGTCGACACCGTGCTGCGGGAGCACCAGGCGATCGCCGCGGCCACTCGCCGTATGAACACACTGTTTTATGCGGTCGCCAACGATGCGGCGGTAGAAAGGGAAAAACTGTTTGGCGCTGCGCGGGAATACATCGAGCTGCAGCGCCAGCACCTGAAAAAAGAAAATGAAATTTTGCTGCCGCTAGTGGCTCAGTACCTGAGTGCCGCAGACTGGGAAGAAATCGGCTTGCAGCTGGACGAAAAAGAAAGCGTGCATTTTCACCAGGGGGTCAAGCGGATTTATGAAGCCCTACTGGAAAATCTCACCGAACCCACCAAGGTTATCGCTATGCCCATGGCCAGCTAATAAGCTGGCCATTCTGCACTGAGCCTTTTCAGTGGAGCGAAGGGTGTGTTGTGGATCAGTTTTCGTAACTGCAGTGGGTGCCCGCCAGTTCGCTGAGGGCAATCAAATCGAGAATGGTAACCGCGCGCCCCTGAACCTTGATCAGTCCCTGTTTCTGGAAACGGGAAATCAGGCGGCTGACGGTTTCTGCGGTAAGACCGAGATAGTTGGCAATATCGGTGCGCGGCATCGACAGTACAAACTCACTGGCGGAGTAGCCTCGACGTGCATAGCGGCTGGAAATATTCAGCAGCAGCGCCGCCAGGCGCATATCCGCCGAGCGCTTGCCGAGCAGCAGGAGTACGTCGTTTTCCTGCTTCAGCTCTTCGGAAAAAATAGTGTAAATCTGTTTCTGCAGTGCCGGAACTTGCTGGGCCAGGCCTTCGAGCTGGTTGAATGGCAATACGCACACACTGCTGTCTTCGAGTGCCTCGGCGTAGCTGGGGTGAGCATGGCCACTGTAGCCATCCAGGCCCAGCAATTCGCCCGGCAGGGCAAAGTGAGTAACCTGGGTATCGCCGTCCGCGCCGATCACCACAGATTTGAAACTGCCGGAGCGGATCGCATAAAGATTGGAGAAGGAATCACCTGCGCGAAACAGTACGTCCCCCGCTTTGAGAATTTTCTTTTTACGCGTAACCTGCTCCAGGCGCTGGATATCTTCATCAGCCAGGCCCACGGGCAGGCACAGTCTTCTGACCGAGCAATTGCCACAACTGACTGCTGAAGAGTTCTCTTTCATTTTCGATCTACGCCGCGTTCCAGTCTTCAAAACTGCGGCCGATTGTATCCCCATCCCCAATTTAAAGCACCCGCTCTGTCAAAAACCCGAAAAAAGAGAATTATTTCCTCTGAATTAGAACGTCCGCGTCAAAGCACCCGCGAATAGGTCGCATTGGTCTCTGCGCCGTGCAGATAGGCATCGAACGCCGCGGCGGCATTGCGCAGGAACCAGCGTCCGCGCTCAGTGACGTGAAGGTCAGTTGCGCTGTCGCGCAGCAGACCGTCGTCGAACATTGGCTGCAGCCGCGCCATATCGTCACGGAAATATTGCCCGAACGGCACGCCAGCGCGCGCCTCCAGCGCCTGTTTACTGACCCTGAGGTGACACATCAACTCCATGATCAGCCACTGGCGCAGGCGGTCGTCGTCATTCAGCTGCCATCCGCGGCAGATGGCCTCACCGCGCTCGGTAATAGCGGCGGCGTACTCTTTAAGGCTGTGCTGGTTCTGCCAGTAGCCGTCGCGACTGTAGCTGATGGCGGAAGCGCCCAGACCGACCAGTGCGTCAGCCGGCATCAGGGTATAGCCCTGGAAATTACGCGCCAGGCGCCCTTCCTGCGCCGCCAGCGCCAGACTGTCGTCCGGGCGCGCGAAGTGGTCCATACCGAGGAATTGATACCCTGCCTCAGTCAAGCGCTGGGTCGCAGCCAGCTGCATCGCTATCTTGGCAGATGGCGATGGAATCAGGTCGGTATCGATCAGGCGCTGGGCCTTAAAGCGGTGCGGCAGATGCGCATAGTGATAGAGGGCTATCCGATCCGGTGCCAGCTCCAACACTTTATCCACAGTGCGCTCCAGGCTTTCCACATTCTGGCCCGGCAGCCCATAAATCAGGTCGTAGGAAATGGAGCCAAATCCACGGTCACGTGCCCGCTCGGTCAGTTCCTGTACCTGTTCGGCGGTGCACACCCGGTTGACCGCCTGTTGCACTTCCGGATTGAAGTCCTGAATGCCGAGGCTCAGGCGATTGAAACCGAGGCTACGCAGGGTATCCAAGGTTTCCGGCTCCAGCGTGCGCGGATCCGCCTCTACGCTGTACTCCACATCCTCGCCCGCGCGCAGATCAAAGATTTCGCCGAGGCCATTGACCAGGCGCTGCAGATCCGAATCGCTCAGGAACGTCGGCGTACCACCACCCAGGTGCAACTGTATAACCGGCGCCCTGGCGACCCGGTCGCGATACCACTGGGCCTCACGCAATACATTTTCCAGGTAGCTGGATGCCAGCCCGTATTGCTGGGTGATGACCTTGTTGCAGGCGCAGAAGTAGCAAAGTGAGCGGCAAAAAGGGATATGCACGTACAGCGAAAGGGTTTTCACCTGCTGCAGCGCAGCCCAGGGTTCTGCCCCCTCGAGAGGCCCAAATCGATCCGCAGTGGGATAGGACGTATAGCGCGGGCACGGACCGGCATAACGGGCCAGCAGTTCCTGTGAGAGCCCCGGTGAATCCGGTTTGAGTGGAGTGGGAATTGCGCTATCGCAATGAATGGCCATCTGCGGAGAACCTCTGGTCCTGAATTCTGATCGGGTGAGCGGATTGGGGAAAATTACCTGCAGAACCGCTGCCGGCGCTTGATCTCGATCAAACGCCGGCAGCTTTTAATTACGACTTCCAACGAAGACTTCCCTGAATCCGTGGAAAACTCCCGCTGTGCCTCAGAAGCGGTAGCCGAAGCCGGCGGTATAGACCAGCGGGTCCAGCTCTACATTGGCAGTCACCCTGCCCACGCCAGGTACATCGACTTTGGCCTTGGTGTCGATATCCATCCACCACACCGCGAGATTGAACAGCCAGCGCTGGTCCGCGCCAAAGGCGACATCCACGCCGGCCTCCGCGGCAACGCCGGTGGAATTTTTCAGGGAAAGTTCTGCGTCACCGGTGGCACCCAGAGTCGCGAAAATATCATTGGCAGCACCGCTGACTTTTTCGTCGAAGAAGGCGGTGTAGTTAAGACCGAGGCCAAGGTAAGGCTGCACGGCGGAAGTCGATGCCAGCGGGTAGTATTGCAACAACACGGTCGGCGGCAGGTGTTTGGTTTCCCCCAGGTCGAAGGTTTCGCCCAACCCCGATACTTTCAGGTCGTGGCGGAACGGTGTAGCCGCAACCACTTCTACACCCCAGCGATCACTCAGCATATAAGTCCCGATAAGGCTCAGTGCGGAGCCGTCTTCCACACCCGCAGCGGTACCATCCAGCGTTGCACCACCAAGGCCCAGCGCACTGGAGCTCACATCCGGGCTCACCGTGGCAACACCACTACGCAGAATAAAATCACCCTCATCGTAAGCAAAAGCAGAACCGGAAACGAAAGCGGCCAGTGCAATACCAAGTGCCATTTTTTTCATGATTATCTCCAATTATAAAATCCTTGCTGTGCTGCTCGTGGACAGGCTTTTAGCGTTATTGGTATCGCGTTCCATCGAGACCGGTGCAGATTAACCAGCACGCGTCTCCCATCTCTTGATTCAAATCAAAAGAGTGATGCGTTGCGAAACAGGAAAAAGAAACAGGCAGGAAAAATGTTGAAAGGAGAGCGGAAACAAGTCGAGGAAACTTTGCGAGGCAACGCAATGCCTGCCCCGCAACCTTTTTTAAAAAGATAATCTTGGTGAAGAGATATTCAGTTGCCGGCGGGACGGCGGAACAGATTCTGGATACTGGAAAAATCCAGCTGACGGTTACCCGGGTCGCCGCCGTGTAGCTGGTACAGGTTTTTCGCAAGAGCGCCCAGCGGCGTGGAAGATGCGCTGCCAGCAGCAGTATCCATGGCAAGACCCAGGTCTTTCAGCATCAGTGCCACGGAAAACCCGCCTTCATAGTCATGGGAAGCCGGTACATTTTCCATCACACCCGGATAGGGATTGTATTTCTCCAGCGACCAGTTGCCGCCGGAGCTGGCGCACATGATCTCGGACAGCACTTTCGGATCCAGCCCGTTGTCCACCCCCATTTGCAAGGCCTCGGCGGTGCCGATCATATGGATCGCAAGCAGCATGTTATTGCAGATTTTGGCCACCTGCCCGCTACCGGCCGGGCCAGCGTGGAAGATATTAGCACCCATCGCCGCCAGTACCGGCCGCGCGCGCTCCAATGCTTCCGCCTCACCACCACACATAAAGGACAGCGTACCGGCGGCCGCCGCAGCCGTGCCCCCGGAAACCGGCGCATCCAGAGCGGCTATATCGCGCTGCGATGCCGCGGCGACAATCTGGCGTGCATCGCTGGCGGCAATGGTGGAGCACTCGATCAAAAGCGTTTCAGGCCCCATCACCTGCAAAAGCCCACGCGCGCCGAGGTAGAGCGAACGCACCGCTTCGCCATTGGGCAGCATGGAAACCACCACATCCGCCCCTTCAATGGCCTCGTGGGCCGAAGCCGCTCTCTGACAGCCGTGGTCAACGGCGCGTCTCAGCATCGCTTCCGACAGGTCACAGGCAACCACGGTAAATCCGGCGCGCACAAGGTTCGCGGCCATGGGCCCGCCCATATTTCCCAGGCCGATAAAGGTGATTTTTTTATTAATCTCATTCATTGCTTGCTTCCTTACGTGATCCGTACGTATTTCTTGTTTTTACCCGACTCAATCCGGGCTGCTTATTTTTTGTGACAAGCCATTTCAGGTCTTTGTATTGTCTTTGTGCTGCCCTGCTCAGCGAAGATCTGACAGTGGGCTTTCGCCTTTCCACGGCGGCTCAAAACAGGCGGCCACTTGCGCCCCGGTTACGTCATCCAATACCGCCGGCTGCCATTTCGGGTCGCGGTCCTTATCGATCAACAGCGCGCGTACGCCTTCCTTAACCTGGCCGTTACCGCACATATTGACGGCCAGGGCCAGTTCCATACGCAACACATCGGCCAGCGACATATGCCGCGCGCGACGCAGCTGCTCCCACACGACCCCGGCCGTCAGCGGACATCCCGCCGCCAGGGTCCGGGCCGCACGCTGCAACCACGGATCATCGCCGCTGTAGTTGACGATGGCGTGATATACCTCAGGTAACGTCGCACCATCGGTGAGTTCCTGAATGACGTCGTAGTGCGTGCACAGGTTCGGCGCCGGCTGATCGCTGGCCGCCAATTCACGGGACTGAATGGCTTTGCTCACCAGCACGTGGTTGTGTTCCGAGTCTGCGCTGAAGTCGAGTTCGGCCAGCCCTGCCAACAGGTCATCCTTGCCGGAGGAAGGCAGCAGACGATCCGCCATGCCACAGTAAAGGGCGTCGGTGCCATTGAATTGAGCCCCAGTGAGGCCGAGGAACAGCCCTGTGCGGCCGGGCATACGATTCAGGAACCAGCTGCCACCCACGTCCGGGAACAGGCCAATGGTGATTTCGGGCATGGCCATGCGGGTGGTTTCAGTAACGATACGGTGGCTGGCACCACTCATGATGCCGATGCCACCGCCCATGACAATACCACTGCCCCAGACGATGATAGGTTTGGGGTAGGTGTGGATACGGTAGTCGAGGCGGTATTCGCGGGTGAAGAAGTCCTGCACGAACTGGCTGGCACCCTGCTCGCCATAGCTGCCGGATGCCTGGTGCAGCGCAACCACATCACCACCGGCGCACAGGGCCTTGCCGCCGGCGCCTTCGATCCAGATACAGGCGAGGCTGTCGTCCTGTTCCCACTCGGTAAGCTGGGCGGCCATGAGGTCGATCATGTCCAGGTTGAGGGCATTGAGGGCTTTGGGCAGATTCAGCGTCAATTTGCCGATGGGGCCTTGGCGCTCGACGATGATTGGTGAGTCCTGGGTCATACTGGGTCCCGGCTGTTTACTTATTTGGGACAAAGTTAAACATAGATGTGGTGAGGTGACATTACTTCCCTCTTTTAATTTGAAGCGTTTTCGCGGGACCTGTGCCCCGCAGTTCGTTCTTAAGCGGGCCCTGTGGCGGCAGAGCACCGGGTAAAGGTTTTCAAAACCGCTGTGAATACGTCCCTGTACGCTGCGTCGGCGCCGTCCATGGCGCCGACGCTTTTGAAAACCTTTACCCGCCACTCAGCCTTCACGTCCGACGACGAGCTTCGTAGCCTGTCAGCCTCGAACTTGCCAGAAACTACAAAGCATGAAGCGAAGGTGTTGCTAGTGGGGAAAGGTTGCGAGACCTTCTAAAACAGGGATGTTTTAGAAGAGCCCCCATGGATGGGTTCACGGCGTGTCTCGCAACCTTTTCCCACTAGCAGCGCCGCCACCAATCGCCCCAAAAACCACAATAGGACTGCCCCAATCTCCCCAGATCAACAGCAGGTTGAAGTTTTCCAACAAACTGATAACTTGCGCGCAAATTCTGACCGACAGGAATCGAGCTCTAATGGCTGAATACGTATACACAATGAACCGCGTGGGCAAAGTTGTTCCGCCCAAGCGCGAAATTCTGAAAGATATTTCCCTGTCCTTCTTCCCCGGCGCCAAAATCGGCGTACTGGGTCTGAACGGCGCCGGTAAGTCCACCCTACTGCGCATCATGGCCGGCGTCGATCAGGACTATAACGGTGAAGCTCGTGCCATGCCCGGCATCAAGGTCGGCTACCTGCCTCAGGAGCCCCAGCTGGATCCCGCCAAGACCGTGCGCGGCAACGTCGAAGACGGTGTACGTGAAGCCATCGACGCCCTCGCCGGCCTCGAACAGGTCTACGCCGACTACGCCGAGCCTGACGCCGACTTCGACGCCCTGGCCAAGAAACAGCAACAGTTCGAAGACGTCATCCAGGCCTGGGACGCCCACAACCTGGAACACCGCCTCGAAGTAGCCGCCGACGCCCTGCGCCTGCCGCCGTGGGACGCGGACGTCAACAACCTGTCCGGTGGTGAAAAGCGCCGTGTGGCACTGTGCCGCCTGCTGCTATCCCGCCCCGACATGCTGCTGCTCGACGAACCGACCAACCACCTGGACGCCGAATCCGTATTCTGGCTCGAACGCTTCCTGCACGACTTCGACGGCACCGTGGTAGCCATTACCCACGACCGCTACTTCCTCGACAACGTCGCCGGCTGGATTCTGGAACTGGACCGCGGCCACGGTATTCCCTGGGAAGGTAACTACACCACCTGGCTGGAACAGAAAGAGAAGCGCCTGGAGCAGGAACAGAAAGGCGAGCAGGCTCGCGCCAAGGCCATGCAGAAAGAACTGGAATGGGCCCGCCAGAACCCCAAAGGCCGCCAGTCCAAGAACAAGGCCCGTCTGTCCCGCCTGGAAGAAATGCAGTCACAGGAATTCCAGGCCCGTAACGAGACCAACGAAATCTACATTCCACCGGGCGAGCGCCTCGGTGACAATGTGATCGAGCTGAACCATGTGAGCAAGGCGTTCGGCGATCGCGTGCTGATCGACGATCTGTCATTCCGCGTGCCCAAAGGCGCCATCGTCGGCATCGTCGGTGGTAACGGTGCGGGTAAATCCACCCTGTTCCGCATGATCAACGGTAAAGAACAGCCGGACTCCGGCGAGATCAAGATCGGTGAAACCGTGCATATCGCCAGCGTCGATCAGAGCCGTGAAAACCTCGACGACAACAAGACCGTGTGGGAATGCATCTCAGACGGCCAGGACATCCTGAAGATCAACAACTACGAAGTGGGCTCGCGCAACTATATCGGCCGTTTCAACTTCAAGGGCAGTGATCAGCAGAAGCGCGTGGGCGAGCTTTCCGGTGGTGAGCGCGGTCGCCTGCACCTGGCCTATACCCTGAAACAGGGCGCCAACGTACTGTTGCTGGACGAACCGTCCAACGACCTCGATATCGAAACCCTGCGCGCCCTGGAAGAAGCCCTGCTGAGCTTCCCCGGCTGCGCGATGGTAATTTCGCACGATCGCTGGTTCCTGGACCGGGTAGCGACCCACATCCTGGCCTACGAGGGTGACAGCAACGTAGTGTTCTTCGAAGGCAACTACACCGAGTACCACGAAGATTTCGTGGCGCGTAACGGTGAGAATGCCACCCCACACCGCATGCAGTACAAGAAGCTCAAGACCTGATCGGTCTAAGCCCCCAAAGCCCGCAATTATTGCGGGCTTTTTTGTATCTGCTATTTCACCACGGTATGCACGAGTGGAAATATTGCCGGCACTCAACAGTTTGAGTAGTGTTTGATCCCATACCAACGCTAACAAAGATCACATCATGACGCTTTCAACCGGGGCGCGGTTGCCGCTCTTTCGCCATGTTGTCGCGAACTCTCTTGCCATTCTAGCCTTAATGACCATTTGTGAATGGTTGATTACAACGTGGTTACCTCAAGAAAAGCTACCGCTCGGCTCGATCTTACGCGTGCTGTTGGCCACATCCGCAGTTGGTGTCATCAGCTACCTGCTGTATCGCAAACAACAACACCACACTAGCCAATTAATGGCGCAATTAGCCCACAGCGAGAGTGTTAATCAGGAATACCAGCAGCAACTCAGCGAGCATGAAGCTACAGAGCGCGCCCTATCCAACCAACTACAATTTCTGCAGGTACTGATTGACGCCATTCCCGCACCTATTTTTTACAAGGATGCAGAAGGTATTTACAGCGGATGTAATCGCGCGTTTGAAGCCTTTTTGGGTAAACCCCGGGAGGAAATTGTTGGGCGTTCAGTTTACGGCGTATCTCCCGGCCCCCAGGCACGGGTTTATCACGAGAAGGATATGGAGCTGATGCATCAGCGAGGACATCAGGTTTATGAATCTTCCGTAGTCTATGCCGACGGTACACTACACGACGTCATCTTTAATAAAGCAGCCTACGAGACAAAAGATGGCCAGCTGGGTGGCCTGATCGGGGTAATCCTCGATATCACGGAGCGCAAGGCGCTGGAGCGGGAGCTGGTTCAGGCAAAAGAAAGAGCCGAATTTTTCAGCCGCTCGAAAACCCAGTTCCTGACGAATATGAGCCATGAAATTCGCACACCGCTCAATGCCATCGTCGGCTTTAGTCAGGTGCTACTCAACCGCAGCGGAACGATTGAACTACCACACGACTTCCGGGATTTTCTTGAAAAGATCACCATCAGTGGCCAGGGGCTGGCGATACTGGTCAACGACGTACTCGATATATCCCGGATCGAGGCGGGAAAAATAGAGGCGGTCGATGAGGATTTTAATTTACGCAGAATGCTTAAGAGTATTCTGGTGTCCTGCGAACCTCAGGCATTCGCCAAAAAAATCAAATTCAACTGTGATATTGATCCGCGCCTGCCTGACTTCATTCGTATGGATCGGGGTAAGCTTTCGCAAATCCTGATCAACCTGATTGGCAACGCGATAAAGTTTTCTCCAACCGATACGGTTGTCGAACTCAAGTTTCACAAGCTGGAAAACAACCAGTTTCGTCTTGATGTAATGGATTATGGTATTGGTATTCCGCCTGAACAGCAGGCCATTGTCTTCGAGCCTTTCGAGCAAGTGGACAAGTCTCATGACGGACAATCCCGAGGTACCGGCCTGGGACTACCCATAGCCCGCAGCCTGGTGGAATTGCTCGGGGGTAAAATAGGCCTGGAAAGTACGAAAAATACCGGCACACGTTTCACAGTGATATTGCCTTTGCAACAAGGAGCGTCGGACGATCACTTTTCCGTAGACAACAGCGACTCCCTTTCTACAGGCACTGTACGAAAAGGGCTCAAGATACTTATTTTTGAAGACAACGCCGTCAACCAGGCTTTGATGCAGGCATTCTGCGACGATCTGGGAGCTCACGCGAGCTTCGTAACTGATGGCCATACAGGCCTTCAAAAAGCCCTCCAAATACAGCCTGACATCATTTTTATGGATATACAGCTTCCCGGCCTCGATGGCATAGAGGCCACACAAAAAATTCGTCAAATGCGACAAATTTGCAATATCCCAGTCATTGGCCTGTCCGCAGCCGCATTTACTGAGCAAAAGAATGCGGCGCTAAGTGCAGGCATGAACGACTACCTGGCAAAGCCTGTTGCATTTCCACAACTGATTTCTGCGATCAATAAGAACCTGAACTTCCCCCGCCCTGTTTGTTTCCAGCGCAGCTGAGGGTCTGCATCAACCCGCGGATCCCGCTGGCATTACCTTATTGATGTTTGATTCAACCCTGCACATATTTTCCAGAACCAATAAAAAAGCCCCGATCAAATGATCGGGGCCTGGTAAGCGCCAGCCGCTTAGAAAGGCCCCCTGGGAAGGGAGCCGTTCAGGCAACTGTATTTGCCAGTTTATGGCTTATTAGAAGTTCAGGGTCGCAGTCAGCATTGCATAACGCGGTGTCTGGTATGCGAGCGGCACTTTATAGGTATTGCTCACAGTGTAAGGACCATCTTCAGAAGTAACATCCAGCTGGGTAGCCTTCTGCTCGTCCAGAACGTTAAACACCTGCAGGCTCAGGGTCAGCTTGTCGTCAAGCATCGCCGGAACATAGGTCAAGCCCAGGTCCAGGTTACGAGTCCAAGGAGTACGCTCTTTACCCGGCTCGGCCACGCTGCCGAAGCAAGTGTGGTAGCTAGGACCGTAACCCACCGGATCCGCCGCATCGCTCGCTTCGTCGATGGTGCCATCCGGGTTGTAAAGACCCAGACAGCTAACCGGCATACCAGACTTGATGCTCATGTTGGCGCCAATCATCAGTTCCTCGGTCAGCGCGTAGCTGCCGCGGAGTTTCAGCTGATGACGACGGTCGTTGGCCAGGTAGCCATCGGAGAACGCCATGATCTCCGCCACGTCCCAGTCCTGGGTCTTGGAGATATTATCCTGACCAAACTCGGACTTAACCTGGCCTTCGTTGTTACCCTGCAGCTTGCTGTAGGTGTAGTCGACGCGAGCTTCCCACTTGCCGTCGAACGGGCGCTCCAGGAACAGGTCAACCGCGGTGTACTCACGCTTCAGGTCAGGCATGCCCCAGTCGTCAGCACTCATGGTCACGTCATGGTATTGACCATTCGGAGTACCATCTGCGTCGATGCTCTGCAGGCTGATGGTGTTGGTACCGCCCGGGTTGAACATGTAGCAGTAAGCCACCGCAGCGCGTTCGCCAGCCTCATTTTCGGTCAGGTATTTACCGCCGCTATAAGCGTACGGGGTAAAGCCTGATTTCTCCATGAGGGTATAGGGGTCACACACATCATCAATGGAAGATTTCAGGTCGCGGAAGGTGAACTTGGCACCAAAGTTCCACTCTTCACCCAGGGTCTTCTCGAAACCAGCCAGGTATTCATCCTGATACATGTTTTCCAGATCAGACGGCGCGAAGGACTTCGGATCCACCGGATCGCCGTATTCTCCGTTGGAAGATACCGGGCCCGGGCTCAGGTGTTCATCAACGATCGGGGAACCATCCGCGTTAATACCGGAGTAGGTGTAGTAATCGCGGGTGTAAGTAGAAGCCGAGGCGCCACGGATGGCGACGTTGTTCGGCATGGCCAGGTAGTAGCGGCCAGCATTGGCGAATACTTTCAGAGAAGAATCGCCCATTACGTCCCAGGATACGCCCAGGCGCGGCGCCCACTGGTCGTCAGACTCGAGGTAAGCTTTGCCTACGTTGTTGTAGTTGGTGAACTTGTCGTTACGCAGACCAAGTGACAGCAGAACATCATCGGTAACCTGCCAGCGGTCTTCGATGTAGTAGGCATCCTGCTCCAGCTTCATGCTGGTGGCATCTTTGTAATACAGCTGGTAGGCGTAGTAGCCATCACCGCCCGGAGCCGCAACGTTCAGGGTGGAACTGATCGGAGCATTCGGGTCTGAAGCAATGAGGTAAACCCAGCGGTCGGTAATGTATTCAGTACCTTCGTTTACGGCCTCGAACTCCATATTGTCGATACCGAACGTCAGGGTGTGATCACCCAGCACCCACTCAAGGTTTACACGAAGACCGTCAGTGGTATCTTCCGCGTCGCGCTGGGAGTAGCCACCGGCAAGGCCTTCGATTGGAGTACCGCCGTTAAGCGCCGGATTCTGATAACCCGCATAAGTGATGTACGGAGAAGTCACGTCACCGGATGGCTTATCGTAGTAGCTGAAATCACCATGGCCATACATGGCATTCAGCGTCAGGTTGTCGGTCAGGAAGCCGGTGTAGTTTACGATGGAGAACTTGCTCTCGTGACCTTCGTCATTCGGTGAAGCATCCAGTCGCTCACCGCGCGTACCGGTCTCAACGTCGTAGGCGTTGTAACTGCCGCTGTAGTCCTCTTTTTCACTCATATAAGTGAATTCGAGGAGATGGCCGTCGGTGATGTTCCAGTCCAGCTTGGCGTAGAGTTTATTGGTATCTTCTTCACCATTGGCAACACGCGGGTTTTGCAGCGCGTTGGGCGAATTCTGGATGTCTGTGATTTCGCTTTCGTAGGACAGGAAGCCGTACAGCTTGTCCTGGATAATCGGACCGCTGACATAAGCACTGTAGGTGGTGCTCAGGGCATAGTCGTCATCCTTACGCTCGTAGAGCTGGCCAGCAAGCTCAGGGTCGGTATAACCATAACCTTCCGGCAGTTCCATATTCTGGAAATGGCCTTTGGTACCGGTCGAACGCAGTGCTTTCGGCTGGTAGGCAACCTGAGTACCGTAACGTACTTCATCGTCACCACGCGCGCCCACCTGGTTGATTACACCACCAGAAGAACGGCCGTACTTGGCTCCGTAGCCGCCAGTATAAGTTTCCTGCTGATTGATAGCGCCAAAAGGCAGACCAAAGCCGCCCAGGTTGGACAGCGGATCATTCGCCAGGAAGCCGTTGATGTAATAGGCGTTTTCGGAGATACCCGCACCACCGAAAGAAACCATGTCGCCGAAGTAACCTGAAGCACCGCCATTAACGCCCGGAGCCAGCAGTGCGATATCTTCTGCGGAGCGGCCAATCGGCATACGCTGCAGATCTTCAGCGGTAATTACTACGCGAGTGTCGGTGGAGCTTACGTCGATATCGGGCAGACCAGCCTGACCAACAACTTCCACCATTTCCAACATGGAGTCTACGAAAGATACGTCGCTACCAGCACCAACAAGTACCGGTACGTTGCGCATACCAACCGTTTCGTCACCCTGCTTTGCAGTTACCACGTAATCGCCCACCGGCAGCGAGCCGATGTTATAACGACCGGACTCATCTACGGTCACAGTACGGGTGAAGCCACTTTTGCTCTTGATTACAACGGTAGCGCCTTCCGGTGCATTACCATAAATAGAACCCGTCGTGCTTTGCGCATATACCCCACCCGCAATACACATACCAAGCGCAACGCTCAACGCAGAACGCACGAACTTGGACTTCGCTTTAGCGTTCACGTTCTCGCCAACAGACTGTTTGGATTTACTCATGTAATCCTCTCGTTGAATTATTATGGGTGGCCTTTACAGGCCCTTTCCTTCTGTCGCATGAAGAAGGCTCCCCAAAGCCATCTTCTGCCCAACACAAAGAACTGACGTACAAACTCCCCCACTACCTCAATTCAGCCCCTGATCCGACATTACTGACAAAACTCCCCTCAATCAGTTGGTCGCACCGTTATGGTGCGAGAAAAATCGAAAAAAACCTGATATTTCAAGGAACTACAAGCTGTCTAAACTAAAAATGCATCACTTTCGATCGCAGAGTGAATTTTTGCCCCAACCTGGAACGGAAAGAAGACAAATAACAAGGAGTCACAAAAGGCACGACATCCAACCTAAAAAATCGTTAAAAAGGAGATGTTTTTTTTGAATTACACAAATAGAGAGAATATATTCGCTTTTTAAAAAAAAGGTAAAACAGGTGCATCCAAAATGCGTGTGCAGCCTTAAAAAGCCCTTAATCATCACTTTGCTATGGAATTACCGGCTTCAGGGCCCGCCGCCCGATAGGCAGAATAAGAATTTTCAAAACAAAAAAGGGCGACCCGAGGGCCGCCCTTTTTTATTTGCCGCAATTTAGTTGCAGCGATTAACCATCCTGTGAAGGATCGGATTACTTCAGATCGAAACGATCCAGAGTCATCACTTTGGTCCACGCATCGACGAAGTCGTTTACAAACTTCTCGTCGCTGTCGTTGCTTGCGTAAAGCTCGGAAAGTGCGCGCAGTTCGGAGTTGGAGCCGAAGATCAGGTCTACCGGGGTGGCAGTCCACTTCACTTCGCCAGTCGCGCGATCTTTACCTTCGTACAGACCATCTTCCTTGAAGGACTTGGACCACTTGGTGTCCATATCCAGCAGGTTTACGAAGAAGTCGTTGCTCAGGGTGCCCGGCTTGTCGGTGAATACACCGTGCTTGGAGTCGTCGTAGTTCGCACCCAGGGTACGCATACCACCAACCAGCACTGTCATTTCCGGTACGCTCAGGTCCAGCAGGTTGGCGCTGTCGATCAGCATATCAACCGGCATCATGTGCGCTTCTTCGCTGTAGTAGTTACGGAAGCCGTCAGCTTTACGCTCCAGGTAACCGAAGGACTGAACGTCGGTCATTTCCTGGGTGGCATCGTTGCGACCCGGCTTGAACGGAACGGTAACGTCGTAACCGGCTTTTTGGGCAGCCTGCTCGATCGCAGCGGCACCGCCGAGAACGATCATATCCGCCATGGATACTTTCTTGTTACCCCACGCGCTGCTGTTAAATTCCTGCTGGATTTTCTCCAGCTGGCCCAGAACCTTGTCCAGTTCCTGCGGGTTGTTCACAGCCCAGTCTTTCTGCGGAGCCAGACGGATGCGAGCACCGTTGGCACCACCGCGCATGTCAGTGCCGCGGTAAGAAGACGCAGAAGCCCATGCAGTGCGCACCAGCTCAGATACGCTCAGGCCGCTGTCCAGCACCTTGGCTTTCAGGTTTTTCACGTCGCGATCGCTGATCAGTTTGAAATCCACTTCAGGGATCGGATCCTGCCAGCTCAGTACTTCCGCCGGTACTTCGTCGCCCAGGTAGCGCGCGCGCGGGCCCAGGTCGCGGTGAGTCAGCTTGAACCACGCCTTGGAGAAGGCCAGCTGGAACTCTTCCGGGTTCTTGTGGAAACGCTCGGCGATTTCCTTGTACTTCGGATCAAAGCGCATGGACAGATCAGTGGTGAACATCATCGGCGCGTGACGCTTGCCTTCAACGTGCGCATCCGGAACGAACTTCGCCTGCTCGGCGTTTTTCGGTTCCCACTGGGTGTGGCCAGCCGGGCTCTTGGTTTTCACCCACTCGAAACCGAACAGGTTGTCCAGGAACTGGGAGCTCCAGGCGATCGGGTTGGCAGACCAAGCGCCTTCCAGACCGGAAGTGATGGTGTCTTCAGAGTGGCCCTTGCCACACTTGTTTTCCCAACCGAAGCCCTGCTGTTCGACCGGGGCACCGCCCGGCGCTGCGCCGACACATTCCTGCGGCTTGTGCGCACCGTGGGCTTTACCGAAGGTGTGACCACCGGCGATCAGTGCAACGGTCTCTTCGTCGCTCATCGCCATACGGCCGAAGGTGTCACGAATACGGTGACCGGCAGCCAGCGGATCCGGGTTGCCGTTCGGGCCTTCCGGGTTTACGTAGATCAGGCCCATGTGGTCGGCGGCCAGCGGTTTTTCCAGCACTTTGCCGTTGAAGCGCTTGTCATTGGCAACCCACTCACGCTCGGAACCCCAGTAAACAATGTCTGCTTCCCAGTCGTCTTCACGGCCACCGGCGAAACCGAAGGTTTTGAAACCCATGGATTCCAGGGATACGTTACCAGCCAGTACCATCAGGTCAGCCCAGGAAATCGCATTGCCGTACTTCTGTTTTACCGGCCACACCAGGCGGCGGGCTTTATCCAGGCTCACGTTGTCCGGCCAGCTGTTCTGCGGCTCGAAACGCTGCTGACCGCCACCGGCGCCACCACGACCGTCGTAGACACGGTAGGTACCGGCACTGTGCCAGGCCATACGGACAAAGAAAGGACCGTAGTGACCGTAGTCAGCCGGCCACCAGTCCTGGGAAGTGGTGAGGACTTCCCTGAGGTCTTTCTTGACCGCTTCCAGGTCCAGCTTGCTGAACGCTTCGGCGTAGTCGAAGTCTTCACCCATCGGGTTGGACTTTTCTGCGTTCATACGCAGCGGTTGCAGGTCGATTCGGTTCGGCCACCAGTCCTGGTTGGACATGGCTTCGTTCGCCGGAGCGGCGTTTACATTGACGGAGATGGCTGTCGCCAGCGCCACCGCCAAAGGGAGGGCTTTCTTGAGCATGGGATTGTGTTCCTTATGGTCTCATCAATCGGACAAGAGAATCCTATAGGGTCACGCAATCACGTTGAAATTAGACGTTATTATCAGCCTTATTAATATCTACTATCTGATAGAAAAGTTCTATAGCCTGGCAGTATCAGCCTTATAGCGAGCGGCAATCCGTTGGATAGAAAACAATCAATTTACGTTCAGACTGGCGAGGGGTACACGAGTGACGACGATGTCTTCCTTGTTTTCCCCATAGGCCACATACAGATGGCCTCTCCACACCAGGGACTTCGGGTAGCTGAACCCCCTTCTTTTATACAATCCCTCGTACCGCGGCCCCACACTGTGCCTGCCGCCGGCGCGCAGCAGGAAAGCGCGATCGAAAGTCAGTCCATCCTGACTGAGTGTGATGGCAAGCGGTTCCCGCGATTTGGAACCACTGGGGTTGTTGACGATATAGGCAGTGCCGTCCGGTAAATTACCTGCGCTCTGCTTGGCGCGGGAATCCGGCAAATTGGTTTCCTCCGCAGGGGACCAGGATGCACCGCAATCTTTACTCTCCGAAGCCAGCACCCGAAAGCTGCTCTGTTGATCCCGGAACACCATCACCAGGGTACCGTCCTCACGCTGGTAACTGCTCGGCTCCAGCTCCCGGCTGACATGGTTCTTAACCGATAAATTTTCAAACTGCCCCAGTTGCCAACCTTTTAACCCGGCTGGGTCACCGGTAAAAACCGGGGTTACCTGCAAGCCCGGCTGGCGGTGCAGAGCCGTCACCAGACGGCCACAATACTCGTGGAAATCCTGCTCAATAACCCCGTCTAAAGGCTCTCCGGACGCAAAGCGCGGGCGCACCGGCTCACCCCAGGTTTCGCCGTCATCGCTGGAAATAACTTCGGCATAGCCGCCGCGGGGCTCCAGCTTACGTGGCCATACATTAATGAATGCATGTAATTTTTTACCCTGCGCCCACCAGCCACCGCTGGTTACGACGGCATTGTCACGCGCCGCAGCCAGCACCTTGGGCGCACTCCAGTTCAGACCATCACGACTGGTGGCATACAGTACACGGGTTTCCGTAGCATCTTCATCCCTGACAGAGCTCTGCCACTGCACCAGGAGAGTACCATCGTAGGCGAACAGCACGGCTCCGTGGTTGTATTGGCTCTCTCCCTGCTGTCCTCGATACACGGTGGCACTCCCGGTACCTTTTGCCACAACCAGCCCCAGAGTTTCCGGTTTACCCGTGTCGAATACTCCGGGAGCCACATGAAATGGCTGGGCACCGGCTGCAACCGAATAACATATCAGCAATGTGGAAAATATTTTTTTCATGTAAAAACCAAAAACAACCGAAGCAGAAAATAGCCGTAAAAATAGGAACACTAAACAGGCGAATACTACCTGACCTTAATCCCTCAACCTAACCAGAAGCCTGAAAATATATAAGCTACCGGAACCAGGACCTTTGGATGCTATAGTAGCCAGGTGCTCTATTCCGCCGCCCCGCCCGTAGCCAAGGTTCACACTCGAATGCCAGTAACTTTCACCTCCGCCAAAGCCACCTCGGCCAAAGTCGCGATTTTTGTCGATGTCCAGAATGTGTATTACACATCGAGGCAAGCGTTCAATCGCAACTTTGACTACAACGTATTCTGGGCCCAGGCCACCAAAGGCAGAGAAGTCTCCAAGGCCATTGCCTATGCAATCGACCGTGGCGACAGAAAGCAGCAGGAATTCCAGAACATTCTCAGAGCCATCGGTTTCGAGGTTAAACTGAAGCCATACATCCAGCGCTCCGACGGTTCTGCCAAAGGAGACTGGGATGTTGGGATCACCATAGATGCCCTGGAAAACAGTGAAGACGCCGACACCATCATTCTGGTGTCCGGCGATGGTGATTTCGACCTGTTGGTGGAAAAACTGAAAATAGGTAAGGGCAAAAACGTGGAGGTTTATGGGGTTGCCGCGCTGACCGCGGACTCACTAGTTAACGCAGCCAGCAAGTTTATTCCGATTGAAAATGAACTACTGCTGCGCTAAACGTAAAAAATAGGGTAATTGGCAGACCGAAATCGCTTATTTCTAAGCTTTACTGATATCAGCCCGGCCATTTTAGAACGGGTTCAATGTGTATCCCTGCTGCTGCAACAGCGCATGTGCCGTCATTGCGGAAAGTGCCATTTCAACACCCGGCAATAATTGCACGGGCTCAATACCACTAAACCCTGCCGACTGACCACACAGGATTACCCGGACATTGTGCTTCTGTAATTGCGCCAGCAGCGGAGCGTTGGGATTCTGCTGACCGTATTTTTCCTCGAAGTGCGTATTGTTGAGTAAGTCAAAGCCCGCCTTGCCGTGCACGACCAACGCCAACTCCACCTGCTTCGCAGGAACCCCCGCCCGGGCCTGCATGTTCAGAAAACGCGCCAGGCTTTCGAACCGGCGATTGGCTTTATCCGGCTCACCCTGCTCAGCCACGTCAAAAACCACCCTGAAGTGTTCTTTACCGCTCAGGGGGGTGGTCTGTTCGACAGGCATCACCGGACCGAAGCCTTCAATCACTGGCCCGCTCTCCGAAATTTTGTCTGCAGTATCCTGCGCACTATGCACTACGCCAGGCAGAAGCAGAAAAGCCATCAGCATCCAATTATTTGTTTTCATTCTACGTTCTCACCGTTATTTACTGCAGACGCCAATAAAACCGCTCGATAGTCCGCGATCAATAGGAGGCTATCACGCCACAAGTGGATATTGCCACACACCCCCATTCACAGATTGCACGGCCGTGAACATCTGACATCGCCCACCACTACCGTCGCCTGGTTTTACTTTTTTGACACCTGATCTTTAAGCTTGTCACGCTGCTCAACTTAATCCTCGCGAGACTTGCCTAGACTGTCCGGGTCAACTTTTGGTAACCGCTAGCGCCACTTCTCCCACATCCCATAAGGGCAGCCCGGCGCTAATGACAATGGATAAACGAGAGCGTGCAATGGATTGCAGAAATAAAATAAGCCGCGGCAGCGTAATCAGGCGATTAGCATCAGTGTGTATTGCACTCACTGCCAGTTTTCAAGCGCCAATTTCCTACGCTGATTGCCAGCCAGACCCACCTGCTTCCGGTGATACGGTGACCTGCAATGGTGCCGTGGACGGCGGTTTCAGTACCGGCAATCTTGGCGAGATTACGGTCGATGTTCAGCAAAACACCAGTTTCAATGGCGGATTTTCCATCTCTGACTCCGGTACCGTCAGCGTCGACAACAAGGGCAATATGCAAAGCGCGACGCTGCAAGACAACACCACCGTCGATTTCACCAATTCAGGCAATATCAACAGTGGTATTTCCTTTATCGGCGACGGCGACCACACCGTGACCAACCTGTTGGGCGGCAACATTGACGCCAACCTATCGTTCACCGGCGATGGTAACAACGCACTGGTTAACGAAAGCAACCTCAATCCCGGCGTTGTCGTATCCGGCAACGGCACTATGGATATTCTCAACCAGACCGGCGCTTTTATTAACCAGCGGATCCAGGTTACCGGCTCTACCGATACCACGGTGGACAACTACGGTACGATTCAGGGCACTTTCACCCTGGATACCGGCAACGACCAGGTCACCAACCGTGCCGGTGCAACCATCAACGCGCAGGTGATGCAAGGTGGCGGTAATGACAATTTCCTGATGGGAGGCGGAACCGTTAACGGCTCAATCAATCAGGAAAGCGGGCTGGACAGCGCAACCATTCTCGATGGGCAAATTTCCGGCTTCCTGAACGCGGGTAGCGGAGCCGACGACCTGCTGTGGAGCGGCGGACTGGTCGGCGGCATCAATATGCAGGAAGACGACGATACCGCGACGTTCGTCGGCCTTACCGATACCGAGTTGCGCACCATTGAAATTAACGGTGGCCTTGGTGATGACTTCCTGTTGTGGGATGGCGTAACCGGCAGTCGCCCCGACCGCATCATCAACTGGGAGGATTTCAGCCTTACCAACGGGTCAGTGCTCAATATGGGGGGGGATCTGGTACTGGGCGATAGCGAAACCATCATTGGAACGCTGCGGATCGACAGCACCAGCCAGATCAATGCAACCAATGGCCAGTATGTGATTCAGCCGGAGGGCGGCGCGGGTGTAGTTGCTGTAATTAATTCGGGCACCATCAATATGATGGACGGAGTATCCACAACTGACACTCTAACCATCATCGGCACATACAGTGGTAATGGCGGTACTCTGCTACTGGATACCTATCTGGCCGGTGATGGCGCCCCATCCGATCGGCTTATTGCCGATGGCATCGAATTGGGTGGTACCACGATAATCGTCAACAACGTCGGCGGCCCCGGCGCCCTGACTACCGGTGACGGGATTCTGGTAGACGAGGATATTGACGGATTCAGTACCGCACGATCATTCAGCCAGGGCAACGTGGTAGCCGCCGGCCCCTACGAGTATTTTCTGTTCCGTGGCGGTGTATCGGCGGGCACTGAAGACAACTGGTATCTGCGCTCGAGCATTGTCAGCAGTAGTTCAAGTAGTAGCTCAAGCAGTTCTTCCAGTAGCTCCTCAAGCTCCGGAGGCAGCAGTAGTTCCGGTAGCTCTTCCAGCTCCGGCGGCAGCAGTAGTTCTTCCAGCTCTGGAGGCAGCACCTCAAGTAGTTCTTCCAGCTCAGGTTCATCCAGCAGTTCTGGCGGCAGCGGTTCATCATCCAGTAGTAGCTCTAGCGGAGGCACCTCCAGCAGCGGCTCCAGTTCCGGAGGGGGAACCTCTTCAGGTCGTGACGTAATTCCACTTTACCGGCCGGAAGTTTCCGTACATGTTTCTGCGCCATCAATCAGCCGCGCCCTGGGCCTGGCCACTCTGGGCACCTTCCACGAGCGCGAGGGCGAGCAGTCCTGGTCCCGTCGCAGTGCGGCAACCGATGCAATCTGGGTACGAGCATTCGGCAATCACCTGAATCAAAATCTCAGCGGGACCGTAAATCCGAACTTTAGTGGTGACATCTGGGGGTTCCAGGTCGGCGTACCGATCTACGACTGGGGGCACCCCAACAGCGAGCGGGATATTTTCGGCGTAATGGTCGGGCGCGGCGGCGCCACCGGTGATGTGAATGGCTTTGCCCTGGCAGTGGAAAATATGCAGACAGGTCGTCTCGACTTGAAAAACTATAACCTGGGTGGATATTGGACTCACCACTGGCCTGGAGGGGCTTACTTCGACACGGTACTTTTATATTCCGCATTCGACAGCGAGACTCGCTCATACCGCGGGTATCGATCCGATATCAATGGCAGGGAGTTCAGCGCGTCCATGGAGGGCGGAATTAACATCCCCCTGGATGGCACCTGGAACCTGGAGCCCCAGGCCCAACTGATCTGGCAACATCAGCGTATGGACCGGGCTCGCGACCAGTTTTCGAACCTGAAATTCGATAGCGTCAACGCCTTGACCGCACGCATTGGCGGCCGCTTTATTGCGGATATATTGCGCGGCGACAGGCTCTGGCGCCCCTATTTCAAAGCCAATATCTGGTATGAAGACGACGCTACCGACAAGGTCATGTTCAATATCACCCCCATCTATACAAAGCGCGGGCAGGCTTCTATCGAAACCGGTATCGGGTTAACGGTGGATTGGGACAATATGACGAGTGTATTCGGTATTATCGACTACACCACTGATCTCGGAGATTCCGATGAGCTGGATGCCTTTGAAGCCAGGATCGGATTCAACCGGCACTGGTGATTAGGCAAAATACCCCCTTCAAGCAAAAAGCAAACCGGGTTACCCGGTTTGCTTTTTTTGGGGGTAAAGCCAGGGGTTTGATCAGGCGGGTTCCGCACTACCCGATTTTTCCAGCAGTTGCGTGGTGCTGAAGCGGAACCCGAGCGCCCCCTTAAAAGGCGTTTCGAACACGAACAGGCTCCCCGCCTGCCACTCGCGCGCCAGATTCCACTCGTTGAGTCCTTGCTTCGCCGAAGTCACAAACATCAGATTCATCTCCGGCCCACCAAATGTGACACTGGTGGGCTGACTGACCGGCACCGGAATCGCGCCAGCCAGGTGGCCATCTGGCGAATAGCGCTGGATACGGGCGCCACCCCACTGGGCTGACCAGAGATGGCCTTCGCTATCTACCGTGGCACCATCCGGATAGCGACCTATCATGGTCCGCGCAAAAACTTCACGATGACTGATATCTCCGCGGCGTGCATCGAACTTATAGCGATAGATAGTACGACGTTTGGAGTCAGCAAAATAAAAGTGACTGGAATTCAAGTCCCAGCAACACCCGTTGGAAACAAAGATATCCCTGGCATGCTCGCTGACAATGCCATTGGGTTCAAGACAGTAGAGCGTCCCCGCTGGGTCTTCTGCGCCACCCACCACCATAGTGCCAACCCAGAAACGCCCCTGGCGGTCGACCTTGCCATCATTGAAGCGAAGCCCAGATCCTTTCTCCAACAATGTGTGTCGCCACAGAACTTTTCCCTGGCGGTAATCGAACAGGGCGAAGCCGGTTTCGAAAGCCGCCACAATGCAGTCGTCCCGATCGGTAAACGCAAAAGCACACAGCCGTTCAGGTGTCGTGAAAACTTCCAGTTCGCGCTCCGGCCAACTCAGTCGGTACAGCTTGCACGCTTCGATATCGGTCCACCAGACACTGTGTTCTTTGGAGTTCCACAGCACACTTGCACCGAGGGTATTGCCAACTTCGATCCCGTCGATTCGCTTTACTTCCAGCATGAGCGCCCTCTCTTTAACGTCCTGTCCATATCCCCAAGCAATTTATATGCCGCCTGACCAGCCTGAATCTCGCCGTATGGCTGGCTGGACCAAGTCCTGAAAATGAGCCACAGAGTAACACCAACAGCCTCTCTGACAACGGGTTTCCCCACGACATCTACTAAAGTCGTAACGGATTCCTTCAGCGTATGGCTATGCAAATGTCACAATTCCACTTGCATTAAGGTCCGCATCAAGACGGTGCACAGGCCTGCAAAAACAGTTTTGTTGGCCAGGGCAGGCACTTCATACCTTGGTAGCTGGTGCACCTTCCGGGTCTTTTTTGTTTTAGCGGTAAGCATTACCCTAGCGCGACTCTTTTTCTGTATCTGGAGCAGGCCGTGCAAATCTCTGCGCTCTATCACTTCCCGGTAAAATCCCTGCAGGGGCACAAGTGCAAATCACTTGCGATGGATAAATTTGGGGCGGTGCATGATCGCCGCTGGATGCTGGTGGATGAGAATAACCAGTTCCTCAGCCAGCGTCGCCTGCGCGCCATGGCCCAGCTCAAGGCGACGGTCACGACCGCTGGATTGAAACTGGAAAATCCCGAAGGTACCTCTATCCAGGTTGGCCAGCCCGGTGCAGAAGCCTCACGCAGATCCGTGCGCGTATGGGACGACAAGGTTACCGCACGCGATGCTGGCGATGAGGCCGCCAGTTGGCTCAGCGAGCAGCTTCAGTCACCTGTGCGGCTGGTGGCGATGGGTGACGAGTTCCAGCGTCCCCTGCAGGCCCCACGGTCCGAATTGCAGGTAGGCTTTGCCGATGCGGCGCCGCTGCTGGTGATCAGCCAGGCCTCGCTCGACGACCTGAACAGTCGCCTGCAGGATCCCGTATCCATGCTGCGTTTCCGGCCCAACCTGGTCATCAGCGGCTGCGAACCTTTCGCCGAAGACCAGTGGAAAACGCTGACCATTTTCACCAGTGACGGCCCTCTGGAACTGGAGTGCACACACCTCTGCGCGCGCTGCGCCATTCCAAGCCTGCATCCTTTTACCGGTCGCGCACAAAAAGAACCGCTGCGCACACTTGCCCAATACCGTCGCAACGAAAACGACGGCGAGATTTACTTTGGCGTGAACCTGGCGCCGGCTTTTGGCATCGATAAGCCCATGAGCATACACTTGGGAGATAAAGTGCGAGCAGAATAGCTTCGTACGGCGACAAACGGAGGCCAAATGAGCATAACCCGGGATTGTGCGCAACTACTGGAGGCCGGGAACCGTTACCATGTGCATTACGGTGACCGCCTCGCCAACCACCTGCCCATGGTGCTGATTGCCCTCGACAAGCTGGAGGCGAGCCCTGAGCAGCTCAGGCACGCTTTTGACCGCTCCACGCCACACCTGCAGCTGCGCCCCGGCAGCCCGGTTGAAGACATTACCGATATCCGTGTTTGCCGCCACCGTGACGACTACTTCCCAAGCGCACTGCACTATTACGAGCAACAGCTGAAGCAACACGGTATCGATCACTGCCTACAACAGGAATTGCCAGCACTGCTGCCATCCATTGCGACGGCCGCATTTCACGGCTTAATTCGCACCGCCTATGGTATTGATGCCGGCCATCTGGAAGAGATTGCCATGGGTTTGGCGTACTGGAACCTGGAGTACCACCCTCTGGCAAGCAGCAACGCGCAAATATCGGAAACCGCGGAAGATGTCATCACACAGGTTGCGCAAAAGTTTCCCGACGTACCGTTGGCACCGGGCAATATCGCCGACCACATGACGTCTGTCACCGGCCAACCCGGCTGGATGGATACCCCGATTCAACCAAAACACCTGAGCCTGGAAGATATTGCCCGTGTTGCACTCAACGCGTATCTGGGAACAAAGGATTTTACCCTTCTGCACGGTGTGACCGGTTGCCATGCGCTGCGGCTACTGTTGCCGTACTGTGCAGATAAAGAAACTGCGCTGCGCTTTTTCTGGCAGGGTATGGTGATTGCTTATTTGAGTACCGGGCCAAAAGCAATTCAACCGGCGACACCGGACGCGATTCCCGACAACCCACAGCGGCAGGCCGAGATGTTAACTCGCGCCCTGAACAGTGATGACGACCACGTTATCAAGCTCACCTACAGTGCGCTGGAAGAGTTTCACTATTACGACAACAAAAACTATCTGCAAATCTTCAACTAGCTTTGCTGCGCAACCAGTATAAAAATCTGTTTGGAATTCCAAAGAACCAAGGAGCTCAGGAATGGCCCTAACACCCTCGAACATGATTCCGCTCGGCACCCCCATTCCCAACTTCAACCTCCCCGACCCGTCCGGGACCCGGGTCAGCAGTGACGATTACGCGGGCTCCCCGGTGCTGGTCATGTTTATCTGTAATCACTGCCCATTTGTAAAACACATCGCCGCGGCTTTGGCAGAGTTTGCCGAGCACTATATGCCTGCCGGCCTCGGAGTGGTCGCCATCAACAGCAACGACTTTGCCAGCTATCCGGAAGACAGCCCGGAGCGGATGCTGGAAGAAATCACGGCAAGGGGTTATCGCTTCGCTTACCTGGTCGATGAGGATCAGTCTGTCGCCAAAACCTATGATGCGGCGTGCACACCGGACTTTTTTCTGTTTGATAAGGACGGAAAGCTCGCCTATCGCGGCCAGTTTGACGACAGCCGTCCCGGAAACAATGCACCGATCAACGGTAAGGATTTACGAGCCGCTGTGGAAGCCGTGCTGGCGGGAGCAAAACCGACGGAAGAACAAACGCCCTCCATCGGTTGTAACATCAAGTGGAAGTGAGTACTTCCCAGCCCCAGATGATGAAAGCGAGGGCCCGCCTGGGGGCGGCCTCACCATCGGGCACAATTTGAATACCTGGCCGGCTACGAAGCACTCTTGAGAAAAGCCAGCATCCAGCGCGCCACCGCGCTGGTGTGGATATCATTCTGTAGCGATTCTTTGCCCTTCTCGACCATATCAGCGCCAAAGACTTCCTGACGCAGTTCCATCAGGCCTTTTGAATAGGGCTTGGTAAATTCCGGGTGCGCCTGCATGGTAAGCATATGCTCACCAACCTGCAGCAGCGCATAGGGGCAGAAATCGCTCGACGCAATGACCTGCGTCCCCGGCGCCGGCATTACTACCTGGTCCTGGTGACTGACCAGCAATCTGAACGAGCCTTGGGGCTCCCCCATCCACGCCGGAGTCTCCTGGATTTCGTAGCTGTGAACCCCCACGCCCCAGCCTTTCTCGGACTTCCGGGTTTCACCACCCAGAGCATGGGCAATCAATTGGTGACCGAAGCATATTCCCAGTGTGGGCTTCTTGCGCTTGTGCAGTTCCTGTACAAAGGCCATCAGCGGTGGGATCCAGGGCTTATCGTCATAGACACCTGATTTACTGCCGGTAATCAGATAGGCATCGACTTCATCAATGTCCTGTGGATACAGGCCCAGCTGAACTTCATAGGTTTCAAATTCCAGCGATGGATCCTCCCGGCGCAGCAAATCAGCAAACATCTCCGGATATTCGCCGAATTCCCCTACCAACTCCGCCCGTACATCATCTGTTTTGAGTACACCAATCTTCATTATTCGTACCACCGATCTCTCGATACCGTTAATTTGTGATCACATTAATTATGGCACAGCTTTCTTCCTATTTGTGTCATGCAAACAAACGCAAAAAGATTTCGTCCGTCTCTACACATCTAGACTGAAAGCATTGCATTTGACCCTTTCCGTAGTTCAAGGAGCGATCTCACATGAAAGTGTTCAGCCTGGTTACCATATTACTCGCCACCTCTCTGGGTGCCAGCCAATGCCTGGCCGACTATGAGCAGGGCGATTTTATCGTCCGCATCGGCTGGGGCACCGTGCAGCCGGACGACGATTCCGACTGGCTGCTGATCGATGACGCCGTAGATCTCCCGGGAACCCGCGTCTACGTGGATGACGGCGATGCCGCGACCTTTACCGGTACCTGGCTGTTTGCGGATCACTTCGGACTCGGCCTGCTGTTGGCCACCCCCTTCGAGCACGATCTGGACATCAGTGGCCTGCCCGACCCCGTCGATCCAATCGGTGCGCTGCCCCTGGGCAAGGTACCTTTGGGCAGCATCGAGCATTTGCCGCCGACCCTAACCGTGCAATGGTTCCCGGTGTGCAAGGAGTCCTGGGTGCAACCCTACGTGGGTTTCGGGGTGAACTTCACCACCTTTATGGATGAGGATATCGACCGGGTCGCGCAAGGCTATTTCGAAGACGTGCTCGGCGCAGTCAGTAATGCCGGGTTGAGGCTGGACGACTCCTGGGGGCTCGCTGGTGAGCTCGGTGTAGATATCGCGTTCGGGCGCGACAGCAGCTGGCTGTTCAATGCCGCGGTGTGGTACCTGGACATCGACACCGATGCGCGAGTTGATTTCCGCGACCGCGACAACAACTGGGTACGCATTACAACCGATGTCGACATCGACCCCTGGGTGTACTCCGTAGGGCTTGGCTACAAGTTCTAAGCTCTACTCCACAGCTGGCGCCTGTCTGGACGCCAGCACTGCATACGCTATTCTCCCGCCAAAAATGCCGCCACAGGCGGACCTGACTACGACACACCATCTATTCTCGTTTATCAACCCGGTCGAAGCCCCTGAATTACTCCGTCAACGTTGCGGCTGCCGGTACGGGAGCGGATGCTGTATTTTTCCTGTATGATCCCGCGCCGCTGATCACTTTTCGATCGTATTAGAACAATATGGGGAAGACGATGACGACGTCCGCACAGAGCGAACTAGCCACCGCCACCAACGGCAAAAAAACCAACTTCACCCGCTTCCTCGACACGGTCGAGTGGCTGGGTAACCTGCTCCCTCACCCAATCACCCTGTTCGCGATGTTCGCCGTGGGTGTAGTGATCCTGAGTGGTATTGCCTCCTACTTCGGCCTTTCTGTCGTCGATCCACGCCCGGAAGGCGCCGCCGGGCGCTCCGCGGATGGCGTTATTCACGTGGTCAACCTGCTCTCCGGCGAGGGGCTCCGAACCGTCGTCACCACTCTGGTGACCAACTTCACCAGCTTTGCCCCCCTCGGTACAGTACTGGTGGCGCTGCTGGGCGTGGGCATTGCCGAGCACTCCGGTCTGTTGAGCGCCGCCGTGCGCGGCATGGTGTTGCAGGCCTCCAAGCGCACGGTCACCGTTATCGTCGTGTTCGCCGGCATCATCTCCAATACTGCCTCGGAACTCGGCTATGTGGTACTGATCCCCATGGCCGCGATGATCTTCCACTCCCTCGGCCGCCATCCGCTGGCGGGCCTCGCTGCGGCCTTCGCCGGGGTATCCGGCGGCTACAGCGCGAATCTGTTTCTCGGCACCGTAGACCCGCTGCTCTCCGGTATCACCGAATCCGCCGCCCATATGATCGACCCCAATTATGTGGTCGGCCCGGAAGTGAACTGGTTCTTTATGATCGTCAGTACCTTCCTGATCACCATCGTGGGCAGCTGGGTGACCCTCGCCATCGTTGAACCGAAACTGGGTAAATACGACAGCAGCGAAGCCTCTGTAGACCTGTCCCAGGACAAGATGACCACTCTGACCGAAACCGAGAAACGCGGCCTGAGATTCGCAGGCCTGGCAGTACTTGGTGTGTGCAGTTTGCTGGCACTTACCATCGTGCCTGAGTGGGGTGTCCTGAGAAACCAGGCTACCGGCGAAGTGGCCGGCTCCCCCTTCCTGAAAGGCATCGTTGCCCTGATTGTGGTGTTCTTCGCGGTACCGGGCTTTGTCTACGGCAAGGTCGTGGGCACCATGAACAACGACCGCGACGTGATCGATGCCATGTCCAAAAGCATGAGCACTATGGGTATGTATATCGTACTGGTGTTCTTTGCAGCGCAGTTCGTAGCCTTCTTCAAAATGACCAACCTGGGCACCATTTTCGCGGTACTGGGAGCGGAAGCATTGCAGAGTATCGGCCTTACCGGACCGCTGCTGTTTTTCTTCTTTATCCTGATGTGCGGGGTGGTCAACCTGAGCCTGGGCAGTGCCTCCGCACAGTGGGCGGTAACCGCACCGATTTTCGTGCCGATGCTGATGCTGCTGGGCTACGCACCGGAAGTCATCCAGGCCGCCTACCGGATTGGCGACTCGGTGACCAATATCATCACCCCGATGATGAGCTATTTCGGTCTGATCGTTTCCTTCGCCACCCGCTACAAGAAAGACCTGGGAATCGGCACACTGATTGCGACCATGATCCCTTATTCGATCTTCTTCTTTATCGGCTGGACTGCGCTCTTCTTCCTGTGGGTATTCGTCGCCGGCCTGCCAGTGGGGCCGGGCGCAGCTACTTACTTCACCATGTAAGCGAGCCCCATCCTACTTTCCTCGAAACCGCGCCATTAGGCGCGGTTTCTTTTTCCCGCGAATACTTCTGGAAGGCGCGTGCAAGCTAGTCAGAGAGTGCACACGGCAAGGCCTGAATCTCTCAATTATGGCGATCCAGGGTACTTGCGAATCCGTCCCAGAAATCTGAACGGTCATTGATATAAAAATGCCCGCCGGCTACTTCCTGGCTCGCGAAGCCCTTTCCGGAGTAGGCAGCCCATGCCAATGCATCATCCGGGTCAATGTGCTCATCTTCACGACTGTATATGCAGTGAATAGGCACAGGCACCTGAGTAACTCTGGTTCGATACGTATCCACAATCCTGAAGTCCGCTCTGAGAGAGGGCAGGTATAGTGCAACCTGCTCAGGATCCGCCAGGATCGACTCGGGCATACCTCCCATCTGCCGCATTTTTTCCAGGAACATTTCATCCGGGAGTGTACTGGTGGGATTTCGCAGAGTAGCCAGATGCGGCGCCCGACTCGCCGAGACATACAGTCGCCGGGGCAGAGCCTCGCCACTACGTTGCAGACGCTTCACCAGTTCGAACGCCACTCTGGCGCCAAGACTGTGCCCCAAAATCGAAAACGGTTTTCCATCCAGGTAAGGCTGAAGAGCCTTGTGAATACCTCTTACCATCTGGTTCATGTTCTGGCATGGCGGAACATGGATATGACTGGAGCGACCAGGTGGCTGCACAGCGATCAACTCGACGTCAGCCGGTAACCGATCAGCCCAGCGAATATAAGTTGCCGCCGTCCCACCTGCATAAGGTAGACACACCAGGCGAACGGAAGAATCGGGGTTGGGTTTAGGGGTCAACAACCAATCAGTCATTTTTTACCAAAATAGCGCCTACAGGCACCAAATAATAATTCGCCACGATCCGCAAAAGGAAAACAGGAACATGACTGTCCCCATTTTCCTTCTTTCAGCGAATAGATTTATCAACAAACGGCGCAAGCGTTGCCGGGTTATTCACATCGTCCGATCAAGCTCCATTCATCCCATTGCTCAGGTTCCGCCTGCGGCTTTTCTTGCGTCCACCATTTTGCGCGATACAGCAAGTTTTCAAGGACGACTTCACTGTCCTTCTTATAAGTTTGCTCGCCTGACCAGTCTGCATTCTCCGTGCAACTAACCAGGGGCGCCTGCATACGACCTTGCCAGTCAACCTGGAAATCCGGCCAGTGCTCAACATAAAGTTGATCGTGAGGAAGACTCTTGACCTCTGCTTTCTCAGCATCAGTCCAACTTGCCCCTTGTACCTGGTGACAAAGCTGACAGGTCGACGTTTCAGGTCCCCATTTATGCCGCTTCAGAAAACCATTGACGGGGTCGTTATCTACATCGCCGTCATTGTACAGCGCGTAAATATCGCTGGCATTATCTTCGCGATGGCGCCACATATCGTGACCCATATTCCATTTTTCATAGTTAAAAAATGGAACGTATTTATAGGTCAGATAACCCATTGCACTATCCAGGTCCCCGGCCTTTATCATGTAGTCAAAGCCAAGAGTGGCAAACGAAATGATGTTATACGTTGCTCTCGGATGATCCTCACAGAAAATATTATTATTTTCGAAGCAGGCAGCCTGCCCATCCAGAAAATATTGATAACCGCGTTCGAAGTTCTCCGGCTCGTTAAAGGCGAAGATACTCGCCGGGAAGAGGTAAAACTGCGGATACATCGCAAACCATTCACCAACTTCACGATCCAGTGAAGCTACCGCGTCCATATCCCCGTGGAACTTCGCTATCCAGCGACGGGTCGGCACACTGAAGCCACCCACGGCAGGTGCCAGACGATACAATGAGGTACTCTGAGGATTGGCTTCCCAGTTGGCCTCATGTTGCTGCGCCATCAGAGTTGTACGCTTGGCAAAATAGCTCGCTTTCAGAAAAGCATAGAGCGTACCAGGGTCATGGTAGTCAGACTCTCCACCTATCCACTGGTTAATCGCGGCAAGATACAGGTTTGAAGTGATGTTATCCGGCTTCGCCAGTACATCCAGAGTCAGCAACCGTTCGGACTTGTAACGATCACTCTCTTTGTAGTTAAACGCCTCAAAAAAACTGCCGTGTGCGTCTCGGCCTTCCTCAGTATCAATCACCGAGGAAGACGGCAACCATGTATCCAACTGGTGCTGTATACGATCTCGCGCTTCCCGTATCCAAATATCCTCTGCACCCAGTGACCGACTCCTGGAAAGGAAATACAGCGCGTAAATAGAGTGGTCCAGGCTATCCACCAGCGCCTCACCGGATAACCCCGGATCAGCCGTATATAGATTGGACTTCTGAATATGTAACAGTGCATTCGCCCTGGCTATGCTTACGCTATCTGGATTTTCCAGATAGCTGATCAGTAGCTCTCTCTCACGCCGAGGAATAAAGTTCCAGGCCGTATCCGGAAGCTGAGTCTCGTAGGCCGACATTTCGGTCAGATGTTCATCTGGAAACTGAAGCCAAAGGTCATCCGTCGGTATCGCTGGCACAGCGGCTACCACTGAGCTCAAACCGGCAACAATCAGTGCGGCCGCGATATTGCTTACTTTAGAAATCTTCATTTTTTACAATCCCGCGTTTAGTGAATACCGGAGTAACAGGCACTGTCAAAAGTCCAAACATCCCAGAAGCTTGGGCTGCCAGGCTTTTGATTGATGTTCCACCACTTCGCGGTGTACTTCGCGCCTTCCCAGACCACCGTCATATCTGCGTTATAAACTGTCTGCTCAGACCAGCTGGCAATTTCTGAACAGTTGCCGGCATCTGCTTCTGACGCCCCAAACCAGCTGGTGGTAATCTCCGGCCACTCATACAGGGTGGCGACACTTTCGTCAGGCAGGTATACCGTATTGATCTCTTCTTCCGGCCACACCCGGGATTGGGCCTGGTGGCAGTACTGGCAGGTAATCGTATCGGGGCCCCATTGATGTTTCTTCAGCAAAAAGTTGGTCGGGTCATCGCTGGGATCATCGTTTTGGTATAAAGCGAAGATCTGTTGGAGATTTGCCTGACGATAGTCCCAGGCCGCGCGCCCGTAGTCCCAACTACTCCAGCCAAAGGCCGGGTTCTGGTTGAAGGTGAGAAATTGTGCGGCCATATCAAGCTCGCCAAGCTTGATCATGTAATCGACCGCACCGAGGAAGTAGGACAGGTTATTAAATGAAAAGCGTGGCCGGTCCAGACAGGATCGGATCGTAGGAACCTCAATGCAGTGACCAAATCCAGTCCACCACGCATTCCACCCCTGCATCAAATGTTCAGGCTCATTGAAGTACATAAGCCCGATGCTCGCAGCGTGGAACGCTGGATAATGCTCGAACCACTGATCATGCTCTCTATCGAGCGTTTCAACTGCGGCGGAATCACCGTGTAACAATGCCAGCCAACGTCTGGCAGGTACTGTCCAACCACCCAGAATCGGCGCCAATCGTACTCTGTCGTAGTTGTCTGGATCCTGCAGCCAAAGCTTCTCAAGTGTCTCCGACATCGCTACGCTGCGAACGGAGAAATAGCTACTCAATACGAAGCTGTACAGAATCGATGGATCCGAGAAGCCGGCTTCACCTCCGACCCAGATATTGGCGGCGGTCAGATAGGCACTGGTAAGCGCATTTCCCGGGTGACGGCTATAGTCCGCAAGCAGGTTATCAACAACCTGGATACGCTGGCCTTCCTGGTAATTGAACGCGTTAGTAAAACCATTGTGGGAAGGCAGTTCTTGCTGATATACCGGTTCCGAAATACTGTGCTTATGGAGCGCCTGATCAACCCTTTTATAAGCGAATTCCACCCACGCCTGCGGAGATGCACCCAGGTTAATCGTACGTTCCAGGAAATATTGCGCATATATCGCATATTTTAATGAATCACCGCTTTCCGGTTCTTTTAGTATCGATTTATTCAAACAATATATAGCTAAAATCTTACTCAACTGGCTATCAGATGGGTTATCCAGATATGCCTTGAGAGCCTTCGCTTCAAACTCTCCAATTTCAGTCACCGCCGTAACCGGAAATCCGATATACGCATCCTCTGAATAGCTGTTAGCGATTCCAATATATCCATCAAATACAGGGTGGCGAGCGAGCGCTTTTATTTCACCGAGCGGAATATTCAAATCATCATAAATAAATGGAAAATTGTAGTAATTCCCCTCTGAAGGAAAACCTTCCACACGCTCTGCATTCGCCCCGGCCGAGAAAGCCAGCATAGCGAATATAAAAAATACATTTTTTTTCATATTATTCTCCTTTCAATTAAATGGTTTGCGCAGGCAAAGCACCCACACGCCGAAACCCGGGTATACACAACCCCGCCAGAGCAACAACGATTAATAGCATCCCCGACCATTGCAATAGGTATTGTGTCGAATAAGCCTCAATAAACATCCCGGACAAGGCAGCAGATAAAGGAGTCAATCCAAAAACTGCAAACAGCAGAAGACTCATAATCCGCCCCATATATTCACTGGGTGTGCGTTTCTGGAACCAGGTAATACCCGACACAGATATAACCCCCAGTGAGAGTCCAATAAACAAAATATAAAAAGAAGCACCGATTAGTGTCTGAACATGAGCGACACCGAACAACATACTTCCTGAAACAAGATCTCCGACAATGACGGCAATGCTCAATAAATGAGCCGGGATCTTGACTTTGATCGCAATGAGAGAGCCGATTAAGGCACCGACACCTAAACACGAATACAACTGCCCGAAATCGGTGACGCTACTAGAGAACTTCGCCTTGGCTATCAAAGGAAGTACGACTGCCAGCGGTCCGTGAATCAACAGCGACGCGAGAGCGATGTAGCAGAGCACAATACACATTGCCCGATCCTTAACGCACCAGCTCAAACCGCGCTTAAATGATTTCAGAAAGTTATCCGATTGTTCCCCGCCCCTTGCTTCGAAGCGCAGCGTGACGATTAACGCTATCGACAAGACAATCCCAGCGAGATCCACCAGCAATGCAAACCCGACAGAGAGTGCAACCGCATTTTCCGCACCATGACTCCAGTTTTTCTGTGCAAAATAGATCAGCCAGGCTGCCAGAACAGGACCAACTACCTGAGACGCCTGGTTTGTCCCCATAAGAATTCCATTACAAACCTGAAGCTTGCTTTCAGGAACGAGAAAAGGAGGGATTGACTGCGCCGAAGTGACCGCCAATGATCCGGAACAGCCCAATAGCAGTGCAATTGGGTATAAATGCCAGAACACCAGTAAACCACTAAAGATAAGTGCGCACAGACAGCTCAACGTTAATAAAAAAAGAATCCTGGAAAATAACAGAACCCGTATTGGCCTGTAGATATCCGATAAGGTACCTCCGAATAAAATAAATACACTGTGAGGTAAAGAAATACAGGCCATGACACTACTTAATGCCAAGGCACTGTCAGTCAGCTCCAGTGTCAACCAGGGAATCGCTACCAGCGTAAAAAAGCTGCCTATTGAAGCAACCGCGGTAGAAATCCAAAAAATGACAAATGACTTGGGCATTGCTTCACTCAACAGGGTTTAGACTGGAATCCAACCAGTAACGGTTTACGGTAAACCGATCACCACCATCATAGTGGCCACTTTTCACCGTCGTAGCCGTGAGATAACCGGCTTCCATAACGAGCTCGACAACGTCCCGACTGTAATCGCCATATGGATAGGAGAAGTGGTTAATCCTGCTCCCCAACTTCTCTTCCAGGCGGAACTTGGACTGATTGATTTCCCGTCTTGCCTCATCGAGCGTTAATTGACTCAGCCGGGGGTGAGAAAGCGTGTGAGATCCGATAGTTACCAGGGGATGGCGATGCAGCTCGGATGCTTTTTCCCAATCTAAGGCTCTGACTCTAAAAATGTCATCTGCGCTCACTCCCATACTCTCGAAGAGCTCACGGACATCCGCAACACCATTTATCTGGCTCTCAATGAAAGCATCAAGGGCCAATAGCGTTGCCTTTTTTTGTTCGCGGGTATGACATTCGTATTGATGTTGTCGCGCTCTCCATGAGAACTTTATGAAATCCGTTTTCGCGACGAAATCTTCCAGGATTCCAAAACAGTGATAACAGGTTTGATCGGGGTAACCCGTAACCAGATACAGACACGCAGGGACGTTCAGATCCTCAAGTAGCGGTAAAATCACCTCATAAAAATCGATATATCCATCGTCAAATGTCAGCGCAATTCGCTTGGCCCCTTTCGGGGCCTCGCTCAACAGTGCTTCATCAAGGCTTATGAACTGGTAGCCAGCATGCCGCAGGTCGAGAATATACTTCCTCAACTTGCTTACCTGCAGCTCCATGCAAGCCACTTCTACCAGCTTTTGCTCATGAACTGCATCGGGAAGAACACGATGCAAAGCCACAATATTGGTACTTCCGGAAAGATAGGTGTAATCCATACTTACACCTTTTCTTTGTGAGCCGGGCGATTGGCTTCGACGGCAGTTCCACCCAAATTTTCGGATATAGCGGCCTTGAGATGATCGATAGAATCCGGTTTGTAGACCTCACTGTTGTAGTTCATGTATACATCATAGGTATCTTCCCTGATGTAGACTTCAAAATAGAAGAGGACCTGCCTGTTAAGGGCTTCACTGGCCCAGTACCTTCCCGAAACTTCACTGTCAAACCACTGTCCGAACGCCCATTCGTCATTTCTTACATCGAACAGTTTCCCATCCTGACGCAAGTGGTCCTCGCTAGTAGAAGGAACGATATTAATCGCCACCTGGGACGGAGAAATCGCTTTCATCTGCTCACGAACATGTTCATCACCACACATGAACTTAAGAACACCATATTCGCTATTCGCGTTCATACTCCGCGCCAACTGCTCGGCACAGTCATCCCGCGATGTATCCAGTAAGACTGGATAATCCTCGGTAAAGTAGCCAATAGTGTTGGAGGCATCTGGAAGAACTGCATCCTGGCGGCGGCCGTGGTGTTGCAAGTCAAACTGGAGCTTTCGAACTCCGGACCAGCTACTTATTGCCCGGGCAATTTCAAGGATTGCGCTGCGACTTTCGTCGACATTGGCCTTCCTTTGCCGCGTGATCTTGAGCACTTCAGTGCGACCGTTACCATAGCGATTATTGCCTGAGTTCAGTGGCGAATCTGTAGACAGCGGTTCAACGTCCTGCCACCCGGAAGCCAATATACCCTTGACCTTATCTATACAATTTTCAGTATTTGCGTATTCCGCGAGCTTGTGACTGTACTCAAACAGCGATCCGCCAAACAGTCGCGCGCTTTCTCCTTTCACTTGCGCATCGTAACTTTCAACTATCTGAGACAAGAACTGCATAGCACTCATTCCATCCATCAATAATTGATGGAACATGAGCAATAAAACCTTATCCCCGGAGTCCTCGGACTCTATGATTTTTATCTTCATCGGCGACGTATGCAGGTTAACGTCTCTAATCCACTCTGCGTACAGTGCCTCCTCCTTCAGGTTAACCAGAGTAACCGCTTCAACGATGTCTTTTGCAGTGATCTCGACTATCGTGGCGGAACCATATTGTTGGTCGATATCATTCACCACTCGCAGGCCATCATTAACAGCCAGAACGTCGTCCAGTGCACGCATAAATACTTGCAGATCGAAATCGCGGCTCAAAGCCCGGACAAAGCTCTTGGTCCAGTGATTAAGCTCCTTGTTATCGCAACCATCCAATAAGTTGTGATACACGCTGTAGCGGCTCGGGAGCCAGGGTATTTCGCCGGTCTGGCTCTGATCTGCTGCTTTAAATTCGGTAGCATCCGTTAAAAATTCTTCCACCAAATGGCCGGCGAGAGCCTTTGCAGAAGAGTACTTGGCCACCAGCGTACCGGGCAGTTTCATACCCAGTGCAGTTTGCATACGATTCTTGAACTCCATCGCCATCAGGGAGTTCAACCCGTACTCGAATACATTGCCGGTTGGTTCGATGGCCTCGGGAGAATCCAGGCCAAGCACATCAGCAAAGATTTCCCGACTCAACTGAATCAACAGCTGAGTTTTTTCTTCCGCACCAAGCTTGGTGAGAACGGATCGGTAATCAATGGCGGTCTGGGCTTCTTCCGGGTTGAAAAACTCGGAAAACACAGTCTTTTTCGCGGGTTCAGGGAATTGCTTGAGGATCCGGCCCCAGTCAAGATTGAATACGCCGCCCTGCGGCAGACGGTACCGAAGCAGTTGCTCCATTGCGCCCATGCCCTGATCGGTGGTGAGCGCCGCCATACCGGCATCTTCCATTCGCTGGATATCCCTGGCGTCCAGATTGGCTGCCATACCCGCATTGGCCCAGGGGCCCCAGTTTACGCTGAGCGCCGCAAAGCCCTGGCGCTGGCGCCAGTGGCAGAAGCTGTCCATAAAGGCGTTCGCGGCCGCGTAGTTACACTGGCCAGCCCAGCCAACAATTGCCGCAATCGAAGAAAAGCAGACAAACATGTCGAGGGTCAGATGCGCTGTGGCCTGATGCAGGTTGTACGTGCCAAGTACCTTCGGCTGCAGTACACGGTCGAATTGCTCGTCCGACTGCTGGGGAATTGTGCCATCGGCGAGTACACCTGCTGAGTGAATAACACCAGCAAGGGGAGGCAGATCGCGGCGGATACTGGCTACGACCTGCTCGATATCGTCGAGCCTGCATACATCCGCCTGCATAACAGAAATGGCTACACCGGCACTTCTTACCTGTTCGATTTCGACCAAGGCTTCAGGTTTGGGTGCGCTGCGGCCGATAAGAACGACCGAGGTTGCGCCTCCGGCAGCCAGCCAATGCATTATTTCGAGCCCCAAGCCACCAAGGCCGCCAGTTACCAGATATGTGACATCCGGGCGAATCACTTCCGAATTGATTCGACTAATGGCGGTCTCTGGCCTGTCGCTGAAGGTGACAAGGCTGTCTGGCAAGTAGCCATGCTCCAGGGCACCGAGCACCGAGATCTCGTTTGTAACGGGAACAAGGCCCGCCCGGGCGGTTAGGCTGTCATCCAGTTGTTTCCTGAAAGTTTCGACGGGTTTCTGGACAAGAGCTCGCAATGAAATAGGGTGGTAGATCGCAGACTTGTCACACAGTATTGCGAAAAGGTCTTCCGGCAGCTGTTCAGGCTTGGCGGCGACATCCAGCCAGCGACCGCCCTCTTCCAGTAATTCCAGTGCTTTGTCACGCGCATCGAAGTCGCCGCGGAAGACTACCGCTTGATACCCGTTGCCGCCGTTACTTTGCCGTGCCTCCCTCACCAGATCCGGATCATCGGCCGATACCGCGAATACATTTTCAGCACGTGCCTGCGCCAGGTGCTCCGCATGGTGGCTGCAGAAGCAAATATTAATTCCGGACTCTTCTGCAAACCGTGACAGCCCGCGGGTAAATGCATCCCAGTCGCCAGTCACAAAAATACTTGCGCGATTCGAGTCTGTTCGCAACAGCTCTATAACATGAGCCGCGAGAAGGCTGGAGGTCAAACCCACACTTTGAATGGCATCTCCCTGCCAGGGTACAGTCCGTTCCGCATCGACGAGGAGCTGCGAACGGGGCGCCTGTTCTGTCAGGGCATATACCCGCTCTCCGAGAAACTGGGGATCCAGCGAGCCGGTGACCTGTCCAATAACCCCATAAACCGGACGGCCGCTAGTGCCAGCATCGATAGCAAAGGTTTCTACACGGATTACCAGCTCGCCATCGCCTGGTGTCAACTGTGGTTCCCGAACGGCCAATAAGCCGTTATTACCGTCTCTGGTATCGAGGCTGAATTGCTCATCCTCGCGAAGTTCTGTTAACGAATCACAGTTCGACTGCATCACCGCCGGAGTCAGCTGTCGCAAGCGGTTTGCGTACAGGTCACCATTTCGGCAAGCCACTTCCTGCTCGTAGCCCGGGCCGGCCAGCCACTCAGCTAAAGCAGCAAGCGAGTTATCAATTGGGGCTCGGTCGAGATCAGCCAGCGTCACCTTGAAGTCAGGGAACTCGGAGCCAAATACTCGGGCAAATCCCCACACAGCAGCCTGCGCAGGTGCCATATTCCGGTCAGCGGCAATAACCCCCTGAGCATTTTCGGTAGCAAATATCAGTGCGGTCTGGTGCGCCCACTCAATTTCTGAAATCGCCTGAGCAAGCTTCAGGGTAACCTGGCTTTGCGAGAGGACCTGCTGGTAGTCGAGGGAATCACCAACAAAATCGAGAGCCAGCAGGTTGAAGATATGACTCGTGCGCTTTGCGTACTGCGGCAACTGCGTCAGACCGTCCTGTAAATTATCCGGGTCGAATACGATGGTTTCGACGTTATCCCAACGTGTCCGAAGATAATCCTCGATCTCAACCGCTCGTGTAGAACTTCCGCGTAAAACCAGCCAGTTAGCCGTACTAGTATCAGCGCCTTCATCTACCTCAAGTGCTTGCCATAAATAGTCATAACAAAGGTCATTACTCCCCTGAAGGCGCTCTTGCATATTACTCGCCTTCAAAGTAATGCCGGATATTTTGACGAGCAGATCCCCGCTTTCATCAAGCAGCGCAACATCACCCACAATTTCCGACTCACTTCGACTGCGCGAGGTCAGATAGCCATAACATCGACCGGAGGGCGCTTTCAGGTAATTCAAGCGCTCGATAGCAACCGGCAGATAGCCCGATTCAATAGTTGGGAAAAGCCCCTGGAATGCGCTATCCAGAATACACGGATGCAACAGGTAATCTTCGGAAGATTTCAGAACGGAATCGCTCGGCATAATTTCGACAAGAGACGAATCCTTGTCAAACCAGCAACGCTGCACGGCCTGAAACTCCTCCTCATAGTGCAGGCCAAGTGCTCGACAATGCTGGTAAAAATCGTCCTTGTTGTACTCGCTTTCCATACTGGCGATGAGCTTCGGCAGGTCTATCGGTGCCTCGTCTGCTACCGAGTCCGGCGCATCATGTACCTGACCGTCACTGAAGATCCGCCACTGGCGATCATCGTTATCCTGAACACGAATCGCGTAGCGCCCGGAATTCTGGTCCAGGTGTGTCTCAACAAGAGTGGCAGCGCTGTCATTCAGGAACAGCGCTCGCTTGAATTCCACTTGTTTCAAACTGACCGCGTCAGAGGAAACCAGATCCTTCCCTGCGCGCAGGGCCATCTCGATATACGCCGCGCCGGGAAAAACTGGCTCGCCTTCGACCTTGTGTCCACGGAGGTATGTTTGCTGCTGAAGGTCGATTGAGCTGTGCCAGATTAACGCGGTTGAATTGAGGGGTGCTCCGAGTAGTTCGTGCACCGGAGCATCAAAACCGCCCTGTTTACGGACATTTTTCAGTCGAGAGGCTGCGACGTCCTCTGTCTCATGCCAGTAGCGTGCGTGCTGCCACGCATAGTTCGGGATGGGAACAACCTTCGCAGAAGCCTGTGGATACAGCACTTCCCAATCGATGTCGTAACCCACAGATTGCAGCCCTGCGATCGCCATTACCGCCATCAAAGCGTCATCCTGATCGCGCTTGAGGGTAGTGACCACACCGCCGCTATTCATATTTCGTTCGATATTCTTGGAAATGGAGCTAGCCAAGGCAGCGTGGGGCGCTATTTCCAGAAAGGTCCCGTAACCATCTTTGGCAATACGCTCAATCGCTCTTTTGAACAGTACGGGCTCTCGCACATTTTCCGGCCAGTACTCACAGCCGAAATCTCCCTCCTTCGCCAGCTCGCCGGTTACGGTCGAATAAAGCGGCGTGTGCGGCTTCTGCGGCTTGATATCTTTCAGCGCATCAATGAGCGGTGTCTTGAGGCGATCCATCACCGGGCTGTGATAGGGAACCGCTACTTTCAAAAAGCGCGCAAAGATCCCTTCCTGATCCAGTTTTTCGGAAATTTTCTCGAGTTCGGCTTCATCACCTGCCAGCGTCAACGCTTCCTCGCTGTTGATCGCGGCGATGGAAACCTTGTCTTCAATTCCAGACAGATATGGCTTCAGCTCTTCTTCTGTAAGAGCGACGGCCAGCATCTTGCCGAGTCCCTCTGTAGTGTGCTGCAGTGAGCTACGGTGATAGATGACTTTAATAGCATCATCAAAGCTGAGCGCGCCCGCCACGTACGCAGCTGCCACTTCTCCAGCGCTATGTCCAACAACGGCATCGGGTTTTACACCCCAGCTTGCCATCAACTCTGCAAGAGCATACTGGGAAGCAAAAATCGCCGGCTGTGCAATAAATGTGGTATGGATACGGTCAGGATCTTCACTGTTGTAAAGTTCATCTACGAGACTCCAGCCGGAGTACTGTTTTAGCGCTTCACTACAGCGATCAATAGCCGTTTTGTAAACCGGTTCCTGTCGATAAAGTTCCAGTCCCATCTTTGCCCACGTCGTTCCCATTCCCGAGAACGTAAAGCAAACCCGTTTTCCATCGTCAGTGTTGACGGAGCCGGACGCATAGTTGGCACTCGCCGATCCCGCCAGGAAATCCTCCAGAGCCATGACCAGTTCTTGCTTGCTCTTCCCGCTAGCAATAAGACGATATTTGAAGTGCTCGCGCTTGTTCGCCGCGGTGTAGCAGATATCCTGCAGGTCAGCAGCATCTTCCCGGTCTTCGCTATCAAGAAGGTAGTCAATCCACTTCTCTGCCTGGTCTTTTAGCCCCTTCTCTGTTTTCGCACTGACAGGCAAAAGATGAAAGTCGCCATTGGCAAGTGACGATTGGCAGCAATGCTCATCGGCTTTTACTGGAGCCTGTTCAATAACCACATTCGCGTTAGTACCGCCAAAACCGAACGAGTTCACAATGGCGCGACGCTTCTCTCCCGCGATATCCGGCCACGGAGTATTCTTCGCGAGAATGTCGATATTGAGGGTTTCGGGGTTTATTTCCGGATTGACCTGATTGAAATGAATGTTTCCAGGGATAACCCCGTGCTTCATTGACATTACCGTTTTAATCAAGCCAGCGACACCGGCGGCAGCCTCTGTGTGGCCAATATTGCTTTTAACAGAGCCAATCGCACAGCGGCTTACGCGCGCCGTATCCTGCCCCAGCAAACTACCCAATGCATTGACTTCGATCGGGTCTCCTACCGCAGTGCCGGTTCCATGTGCTTCCGCATACTGGATAGCATGGGCAGGGATTTCTGCAAACGACAATGTCTTGGTGAGCAGTTTCTTCTGGGACTCACCGTTCGGCACTGTTATGCCGACGGTGTGGCCATCCTGATTTGCACCGCTCGCTTTAATGACCGCCAGGATATTATCGTTATCCGAGATCGCATCGGATAACCGCTTGACCATAACCAGCCCGGCTCCCTCACTGCGCACATAACCATTTGCAGAAGCATCAAAGCTCTTGCAACGGCAATCGGGAGACAACATTGAAGCTTTGCAGATAGAAACTGTGAGTTCGGGTCTCAACAGAATATTTACCCCTCCGGCGATGGCATAGCGACTATCACCATTGAGCACAGCCTTACAGGCCAAATCCAGAGCAACCAGGGATGAAGAGCACGCAGTATCCAGTGTGATACTCGGCCCGGTAAAATCGTACGCGTAAGAAATACGATTCGACGTCAATGTCATGGATGGCCCGGTGGCCGAGTGGCTGCTGATATTTTCGTGGGCCATGGGGTCGAGCTGAATTTGCTCATAGTCATGCATGAATTGACCGATATAGACCGCGGTGTCACTACCTTTCAGGTCACTAGACTTTAAGCCCGAGTTCTCAATCAGCTCCTGCGTGAGCTCAAGCAACCAGCGGTGCTGTGGATCAATGTGGGGGGCCTCTTTAGGAGAAATTCCGAAAAATTGTGGATCGAACTGATCAAGTCCTGTTATGAATCCCCCCTGGTTCACAAACATTTTTCCGACCTTTTCTCGATCGGTATCGTAGTAAGCTTCCGAATCCCAACGGTCAGCAGGAACATCGACAATCCCATCCCCACCGTTCAATAGAAATTCATAAAATTCTTCCGGACTGTTGTTACCGCCTGGCAAGCGGCAGGACAAACCGATAATTGCGATATCTGTACTTTTGACAGCGCTGTCTTTCATAACCAGATCCAAATCCATTTATTTAAGCTAAAGAGGGTTCCGCACATGCTTTCGGGTATTGCCTTTCAATACCGAGTATCTCCTGCCACGTCAGGGACTTCAGGGTCTGATACTCGCTCTCGGAATGCTTCCTGCAGATGTATTGAATATTATTTCTTGAGTCGCGTACTTTTTGTTCCGCGTCCTTTTCATGTGGCGCATGTACGGCTTCCATGCCTGGAAGAACACGAAATTTACAGCCGCTTTTCTGCAGGCGAATACCAAGTTCGACGTCCTCTCCGCCCCAGGAATTGAACCATTCATCAAAGCCGTTTATTTTTATCAATTCACCGCGCTTTACCGATGCATTGCCGGTCCAGAACGCCACCCATGCCCCGTACCTATTGAGGTCCTTTCCCATCAACTTGCTAAACATCTCAAAACGGCAATCATATAGTTCCGGAGAAATACTAAGCATGGGGAATACTTTGTCGGCAGGGTACGACAAGATCTCACTTAACTTATTAAAATTGCTCGAACAGAACTCATTCACACCATAAGACAACCCGATAACAACCTCTCTACCGAACTGTGAGTGCGACTTCAGGTGTTCATCCAGGAGGTTCCTGGAAGCAATCATTCCAGAGTCAAAAAACAAAACGATTTCATACTTAGCCTGAATGACCCCCAGGTTTCTGGCTGACGCTACGCGAAACCCAAAGTCCGGCTGATAGAGATACAGAATGTTTATTCTGTCTTTATACTTAGGTATTACTTCAAATGTGTTATCAGAGGAACCATCATCAACAACAATTACTTCATACAACGATTTATCAAGACTCTGGTCACAGAGTGAATCAAGAGTTTTTTCAAGTAAATCCCTGTAATTGTAGGTTGGAATAACAACACTAATCCCTTCAAAATCCTTTTTCATTCGACACAGACCTTAGTAAAACTTAAACCCAGCCAACTCAAAAACGCCATTATTAAAATATTTTCTATCACAGAAAATGTGACAGGATTCTTTAAGTAACCCAAAGCGATTTATTCACATACAAAGTAAAACCAACGTACCAAAATCAACAAAACTTATGTTGTTGATAGATGCGCCACAAGGTTACCGATCCAAGAAAAACGTGATTTAATGAATTGAACGTCACCCAAGTAAAGCGCGTTTTTCTTCTTGGCGCGTTCATCATCCAAGTTTTGTGCTGCACTTCTCTGGCAGGTTTTATGAATCAACATGACATTGTTCTTCTAGGCGCCACAGGCGTTACCGGAAGCTTAATTTTCGACAACATTTCCAGCAAAAAAAACGGTAGCATCTCACTCGCAATCGCAGGCAGGGATGAGCATAAATTAAGGAAAACGATAGAAACTGGCAAAAACAAAGACTCCATTTCCTACCATATTGCGGACGCAGGAAACCCCTCGTCACTAAGAAAACTGGCAAAGTCTTCTAAACTTATAATTAACGCGGTTGGACCTTATAGCGATTTTGGCAGCTACGTTATGTCTGCCTGTATACGTGAAGGAATCGATTACATCGACCTTTGTGGAGAACCTGGCTGGATGTACAAAATGATATCCAGCCACTCCGAGTCAGCGAAAAAAAATGGATCCAGAATCATATTTAGCTGTGGATTTGATTCAATTCCATTCGACCTCGGTGTACATCACATACAAAATGTAGCGAAAAAACACCTGGGAAAACCGGTTTCCAAAGTGAGAGCAAGAATTGAAAAGATGGTCGGGAATTTTTCAGATGGGACGACGCAAAGTCTCGCGGCAACTGTCAGATCTGGCCACGAAGATCCTCAACTACTGAAACAGCTACTAAACCCATTTGCGCTCTGCGAAGGTAACGATGGACCGAGGCAACCATCAGGTGTTGTACCCACTTATGAGGAGGATATCGACTCCTGGGTGGCCCCTTTTATGATGGCGGTAATCAATACCAAAAACGTACATCGTTCCAACCACCTTCTAAATTACCCATACGGAAAATCATTTATTTACGACGAAATGTGGATGACGGGCCCTGGAAGTCGCGGGGAAAAAACGGCCAAGGCAATAGCCTCAGACAGAGAAATGGCAAAAAACAACAATATTAATGATGATACAGCGGATGGGTACTATAAAATTCAGTTTATAGGGGAAGAAAACAACAAGCGTATCATCACTTCGGTAGAAAGTGATTTTGACCCCGGTTATCACTCCACAGCAAAAATGGTCACTGAGTCTGTATTCTGCTTTCTGGAAAACCGGGATTCCATTCCAGCAGGTATTCACACTCCCGCCTCAGCATTCGGCGATAAGCTTATTGATCGCCTGCAAGAAAATGCTGGCATGAGGTTTAATGTGAGACGCGTGTAATCTTTAAAAGGCGCATCAACAGGTGACCGGACCCGGCCATCTATGATGCGGGCGCCTTCAATAGCGTTTCCACTTCGATTTCATTGCGTAATGAACAGGCATGACTACTACTCGGCCACTGCCAACGGCACACTTGGGATGAATAGGAATCAGTCGGATTTACGCGCAAGCTTATTAAGAAAGACCGATATCTCTCGTTCAACCTGTATATCGCTTTTCTTTTTCGCCACTTCCAGTCCACGCTGGAATACATCCACCGCCGCCTGGTCGTTGCCTGACGCCATTTGACAGCGTCCCAGTAACTTCCACGCGGCGGAATGGTCCGGCATTTGCTTGAGACATTCCTGCAGATGCGGAATCGCCTCATCGTATTCCTTTAAATTGAATAGTGCGCTACCAAGCCCAAAGCGCAACAGTGGTGAATCCTTACCTGCCACTAATTGGGCCTGAAGCCGCTCAATAATTGGATTGGCTATGGGGCTACTCCTCTATTTCGCGTTAGACTCATGAATCGTTACAATTGTGACCTTCCGCCACCATAACAACAACCGACCGGAAATACAGGAAATCGTTGTGAAAAAGACACTGCTTTCTCTTTCAATGGCCATTGCCACCGCTTCCACAACATCCATGATACACGCCGCCGATGCCAGCAAGTACCTGGCACAGGCAGAAGACAATGTTATCGAATGGCGCCGCCACTTGCACCAGAATCCGGAGCTGGGTAACCGCGAATTCGAGACAGCCAAGTACATCACCGCACACCTGAAGTCCCTGGGTATTGAGGTGGAGACCGGTATCGCTCACACCGGCGTTGTGGGCCTGCTCAAAGGCGGCAAGCCCGGCCCCACTGTCGCCCTGCGCGCAGATATGGATGCGTTGCCAGTAACCGAGCAAGTGGATGTACCGTTCGCCTCCAAAGCGAAAACCCAGTACAACGGTGAAGAAGTCGGGGTCATGCACGCCTGCGGCCACGATACCCATGTGGCCATGCTGATGGGGGCCGCACAGGTGCTGTCGGCAATGCGCGATGATCTTGCCGGCAACGTGCTGTTTATCTTTCAGCCCGCCGAGGAAGGCGCGCCGGATGGTGAGGAAGGCGGCGCGGAGCTGATGCTGAAAGAAGGCCTGTTCAAGAAGTACAAGCCGGAGGTGGCCTTTGGCCAGCACGTCTCCTCCAGCCTGCCCAGCGGTGTGATCGGTTACCGTTCCGGCCCACTGATGGCGAGTTCTGACGAATTCCGTATTAACGTCAAAGGGCGTCAGACCCACGGCTCGCGTCCCTGGGGCGGGGTCGACCCGATTACCGCGGCAGCGCAGATCGTGATGGGTACCCAGACCATCGTCAGCCGCCAGATCGACATCACCAAGGAGCCCGCGGTAGTGTCTTTCGGCAAAATTGATGGCGGTGTACGCAACAACATCATTCCTGACAGCGTGTTCCTGAACGGCACCATCCGTAATTTCGATATAGACAACCGCCAGGAAATTTTCAAACGACTCAAAGTGACCGCAGAGAAACTCGCCGAAAGCACTGGTGCTGTAGCCGAAGTGGAAATTCTCGAAGGCTACCCGGTAACCAGCAACAATCCGCAACTGACGGAAATGGCCGTACCGGTGCTCGAGGAAGCCGCGGGTGAAAACAAGGTAATCGTGGTACCGAAGGTGACCGGTGCGGAAGACTTTTCGTTCTTTGCCAACGAAATCCCCGGCTTCTATTACTTCCTTGGTGTCACCCCCAAAGGCACAGATCCGGCGACCGCAGCCAGCAACCATTCACCGCGTTTTTATGTGGATGAAAGTGCACTCAGCGTTGGTACCAAAGCGCTGACGCAACTCACGCTGGACTATATGGCGAGTAAAGCGACCAACTAATCGCCGGCGGCGGGGCAACCCGCCGTCCCTTTTATCCTGAAGTGCGGGCTGGTCAATCCGAGCCTGGGCAGTGTCTCTGCACAGTGGGCGGTAGCCACACCGAATTTTGCGGCGATGCTGATGTGCTGGACTAAGCCTCGGAATTCATCCAGGCCGCCTACCGTATCAGTGATTCGGTAACCAATGCATCACCGTGATGATGAGCTATTTCGGCCTGATCGTTTCCTTCGTCACCGGCTACAAGAAAGACCTGAGAATCGGCACACCTATTGCGACCATGATTCCGCACTCAATCTTCTTCTTTATCGGCTGGAGTGCGCACTTCTTCCTGTGGGTGTTCGTCGCTGGACTGCCAGTGGCGCCGGGTGCAGCTACTTACTTCTCTAGTAAATAAAGCAACTTGTTTACATACGAAAACCGCGCCATCTGGCGCGACCTTCCATTAAGGAGTCGATTAAAAACAGTAGTCATTAAATAGCTTACTTTAAAAAAACCAACTCAAAATTATCCGTTAATATCAATTTATCGCCTTCAAGAATAAAATATCTAATTTCCACACACGCCTCAGATGTAATCGAGAAGTGCTGAGGAAGCACTGAGCCGACGTTACTGGATCGACCAATTTCGAAAACCATAAACGGCTTCCCAGTGCAAGCTCTGTTATACACATCCACCTGCAAAAAATCGACACTTATATCTGCCCCGTATATATTATCCAGCCTCACTACGGCTGAAACATACCCGTCATCCGACTTACTCGGTCTATCAAATGAGACTATCCAGCTCCCGCCATTTCCGTTCACAAAGGAGGCCATGGATTCACTGCTGGAAAGTGAAAAGACGTTATTCGGATAATACTCGCCTTTTCCTATCGTCCCACAAGAGCTAAGCAGAAAAGAACAGCAGAAAAATATGTTTAATAAAGCTACTTTTCTCTTCATTTTTTGCTTCTCCTGTATACACCAACCACAGATTCTTCCGGGCTTCCGTATGCGAATCGATAGATCACATAATAACACTTCAATCAGGAACAGTTTTGTTCGATTTCAATATATCTCTTCCAATCCACCAGCCCAATACCATCCAAACCTTTAAATCACAAACTAGCCACCCGATAAAACATTTATCGTTAAACTATAGCCTTCACCAAAAAAACAGGAATCAGGAAAGACCAAGGTAAAACCTATTTCCTCACTATTTTTTTTCGCACTAAAACTCATGTTTTTCAGCAGTTTTTCCAAGTCAAAATAATCCACTTTATTAACGGAAAAAACCGACCTAACATCCTCGACCATCCTTGAATACGTGTAAATTGAAAACCCCACATCACACGACCTTTTAAGAGATATAAATTTACGCTGAACCTCCAAAGACTCAGCGATAAACATTTCATCATCTCTAAAAATTTTGGACTTCATAAACCCCTTTTCTTCGGCTTCTTCAAAGGAGTTAAACCTGATAATTTTCCCAAACCTCTCATCTGACACAATTTGATCTGAGCACACAGACTGTGAGACAAGAAAAACAAAAAATAGATTGAATAACCTATGTATAAATAACTGAATCATTTGTTTTCTCTGTAATACTCAATCGGCCTTCTTTCGCGATAATATAGGGTATTCCCATGTCCATAGTTCATTTTATGGGAACCTTCATGAGACAATGTTCCTATCACTGATTCAATACCGGTTAACTGACTACACGCACAGCTTATCCCTAACTGCCTTTTCTTTTCCGACATATCATCTTTAAAGTACTCCATTCTTGGAGCAGTTGCACTTCTATAAACAAAGATACTACCTGTACTTTTAACATGCTCTCCTTCTATCAAGCTCCAGCCAGGATTTTCTTTTGAAAAATTAATAGCCTCCTGAGTACTTGAAAAATATCTCGTAGATGAACAAGAATGAATAGTTTTACAAAAACCCATTTTTATTTCGTCTACAAATGTAGCTCTATCCAAATAGGAGACATATCTATTATTTCTCGAAGCCTTGACAGCATCGTTGTAGACGTTTCGAGGGTCATTCGGAATATTACTTAGTATCCCTCTTATCCTACTGCTTTCGGTGTCATAATCGACATCGGAGTCATTATAAATCTGCCCAAATATGTACGATATTGTAGAATATGAAGCATACAAGGCAGCTCCTCCACCATTTAGCGTACCAAGCCCCCGAGACATAATCGAATAACTGCCATTACCACTTCCAGTCTGAAACGCCCCAACGGCAACACCTTCAGGCACCATGCCTTCCATTGGAGCCCAAAAGCCGTTGTGGTCCGGATTATACTGTCCGGTTTGAATGCCAAACCCATCGGTTCCAAAGCTCACGGTCACTCCGCCGCCTTCGCCAAACAGTCGGTTCTTGGCGGATTCCCAGCCTTCAGAAAGATCCTCCCTGAAATCACTCCAGCTGTAGTAACCCGTCGGGTCTGTAAGCGTCAGAGGGTTACCTTTTACGTAGCTATAGCGGTTGTAGCCCTGGGTATCAGTAACGCCGTCAATCATTGGATCCGCCTGCAAGAACCTGCCCAGATCCGCGTCATAGATACGCCCATTCATAGCGCGGCGAGCAATCATTCGCCACGTTTTTATGTGGATGAAAGTGAACTCAGCGTTGGTACCGAAGCGCTGACTCAACTCACACTGGGCTATATGGCGAGTAAAGCGACCAACTAATCGCCGGCGGCGGGGCAACCCGCCGTCCCTTTTATCCTGAAGTGCGGGCTGGTCAATCTGAGCCTGGGCAGCGTCTCTGCACCGTGGGCGGTAGCCACACCGAATTTTGTACCGATGCTGATGCTGCTGGGTTACGCCTCGGAATTCATCCTGGCCGCCTGCCGTATCAGCGATTCGGTAACCAATGCATCACCGTGATGATGAGCTATTTCGGCCTGATCGTTTCCTTCGTCACCCTCTACAAGAAAGACCTGAGAATCGGCACACCGATTGCGACCATAATTCCGCACTCAATCTACCTCTTTATCGGCTGGACTGCGCTCTTCTTCCTGTGGGTGTTTGTTGCCGGCTTGCCGGTGGGGCCGGGTGCGGCGACTTACTTCACTATGTCAGCTGAGCCACCTCGCACGCACACAGAAACCGCGCCAGAGGGCGCGGTTTCTTATTGTAGCTAAACCAACCATCTGGTAGCGCAACATCGAAGAATCACATCGAACTCTTTTAGGCATTATTAGGTATTAGAATGAAATCAACCCGCCACGAAAGATCACAGTTATACCCATAAACCTAAATTCACTTACTCAATTCTACACATTGAGAAATCTCGCCTAAACGCTCGTCCATAGACAATCTAATTTCTTTTAGATCATTAGCTTCAAGATGATTTAGCAGCTTTTCTTCCAAAGAGATAGCCATTTCATATCCGATCGTACCCTTATTCACCATTTTCGAATAAACCATAAGCCAAAAATAGGAATCACTGTATCTCTCACTCTTGAAATAGTAATCCATCAAAACTCGTGCTGCCTGCCTTACACCTAGAGATGCGGAAATTTTCAAGCCATTGAGCGCGGAAGGCGAGAACTCATTTTTAGAAAATCCATCTGTTTCCTCTTCCGCAAGATAGAAAAAAGCAATTTGCCTAAAATGGCAGTAGTCGCTAGCCGAAATGTCTCTCAAATATTGTAACGCCAACTCTTTATCTACAGCTTTATGCGTTCTATAAAATAAATAGGTGTGAACTTTTGCCTCTCCAGAAACCAGCTCATCCTTAGATCCTATAGCAGTATCCAACAACTCAACAACGCGACTTGTATTACCACCTTCAATCGCTTCTCTATATAACGCCAAAAACTCAGATCGCGTTTCCTGAGACAGACATACGGGAGAAAAAAACAAGCAAGCCATCAAAAATAGACTGGAAAATCTATACATAAACTAAATCCCTGAAATTATTTATTCCCGTAAAAATCCAGCATCTTACCAATATGCTCTCTAACTTTCCCAGACTCATCGCCATCCCCTACCCACCATTCAATTGTACCCGCAACTGGACCATGATCATTGCGGCCTGTCAGGTCCCCAACCTTATCCCACGTATCTGCCCTGGCGAGCAGGGTGCTGTTCAGGCTGTTTTTGGCCAATTGGGTATCGAGCCGGCCCGTTGCGCTGTCATAGCCATGGTCAACGCGAACCAGGCCATTCACAACGTCAAAAGCGGCGACCTGACCACGGGTATTGACATCGACAATACGGTACAACTCATTGCCGGATGCGATATCTTTTACATAGCGAAGATGACCCGTACTTGTGTAGTAGCTCTGAACACCACTGGTTATCGCTTTCCCTGCATTGACAAGCGTTTTATCCAGCGCATCATACTGGCGGTACGGTCGCCCAAGGCCATCGTAACTTGTAGTGCTTACATACTCGCCTTCCGCCCCGCTCTTACCAACAACACTGGCAACGGCGCTCGAACGGCCATAGGAGTCATAGGAGTAGAGCTCACAGTACTCGGCAGACCCAAGATAGCACTGCTCATCTGAGCTGCTTTGGGAGTGAACTACTGCGGTGATCTTACCCAGGGCATTCGCAACCGTTTCACCAGCAGCCCCTTTTTCGTCATAGTACCAGCGCGTATGGAACTCTTCTTTTGCCCCACCCGCTTTAAAATCCGTACGGCGAATCGGGCGACCATACTGGTCGGAGTCTGTAGCCGTTTTTTGATTATCGGCATTGGTCTGGACGATAACATCGCCATAAGCATTGTATTCATGCTGCCATGTCCCTTTATCAGGATCTGTCATTGCAGCCTTTCTGCCACGCTTATCGTATTCGGTCGAAATCGTAATATTCAGCGCTTCGCCAGTCCGGCCATGGTTGATGATTTTATCCACCAGACCCGCCGCCGCGTATTGGTACTCGATTTTCCCCGACTGTGATCGAGAACATACATGGTTTCACCGAGGTTTTTTTCATTATTTGCATATGTGTTTTTAATTTCTAAGAAAATCTCTCCCACCAAAATTAAATACCGATCTCCGGCTTCTTTTACTTCCTCGGCATCACCCCCAAGGGCACCGGCGCGGCGACCGCGGCCAGCAATCATTCACCACGTTTTATGTAGATAAAAGTGCACTCTGCGTTAGTGTCAACACGCTTACTCAACTCACACTGGACTACATGGCGAGTAAAGTGTCCAACTGGTGGCCGACGGTGGGCAACCCGCCGTCCCTGCCCCAAACTCACCCGAAGCACTCCTTCTAATGAAGCCGCCTGACATAGCAAACGGTTACTAGCCGAACCGTCTTATTGAACGAATCCCACCGGAAACCGACTACAACTTAACGAGTAACGGAGACCGCCCCATGAGCCTGAACCAGTCCAAAGATCACAATCGCCGCCTGGTCCTCGCGTCTCGCCCCGTAGGCGCGCCGAGCCCGGATAATTTTCGCCTCGAGCAGGCTGATATTCCCCGCCCAGCAGATGGGCAGGTGTTGTTGCGTACCGTATTTCTTTCCCTCGATCCCTATATGCGCGGCCGTATGAGTGACGCACCGTCCTATGCCGAACCAGTGGCCATTGGCGATGTAATGGTGGGCGGTACCGTGAATCGAGTGGTAGAGTCGCGCCTCGATGGGTTTGAGACCGGCGACTGGGTACTGTCCTATACCTGTGGCTGGCAGGACTACGCACTCTCGGACGGCGAGATGCTGGTCAACCTCGGTAAAAATCCCCCACAACCGTCGCTGGCACTGGGGATACTCGGTATGCCGGGTTTCACCGCCTACATGGGCCTACTGGATATTGGCGCCCCGAAAGAAGGCGAAACTCTTGTGGTCGCATCCGCGACCGGACCGGTGGGCGCAACCGTAGGCCAGATCGGCAAACTTAAAGGCTGTCGTACCGTCGGGGTTGCCGGTGGTGCAGAGAAATGTCGCTTCGCGGTGGAGGAACTGGGCTTCGATGCGTGCATCGACCACTACGCAGATGATTTCGCTGAACAACTGGCTGCCGCATGCCCGAGCGGGATCGATGTGTACTACGAGAATGTCGGAGGCAAGGTTTTAGACGGCGTGTTGCCGCTGTTGAACACCGGTGCACGCGTTCCGGTATGCGGGCTGATCTCCCAATACAACGCCACCAACCTGCCCGAAGGGCCGGATCGGCTGGGGATGCTGATGGGATTGATTCTGGTCAAACGTCTGAAAGTCCAGGGGTTCATCATTTTTGATGATTACGGGCACCGCTACGACGAGTTTTACCAGGAAATGTCCCGCTGGTACGCCGAGGGTAAAATCAAATACCGCGAACAGATCGTCGACAACCTTGAGCAGGCCCCTGAAGCATTTATCGGTATGCTGGAAGGCAAGAACTTCGGCAAGCTGGTGATCCGGGTCGGCAGCGACGACTGAATTACCCGAAATCTATTCCAACCTGAAATGCAGTAACGCAGGTAAGCCTATGAAAATTCTGATGGTGCTCACTTCCCACGACCAGCTCGGAGACACCGGCCACAAAACCGGCTTCTGGCTGGAGGAGTTTGCCGCCCCCTATTACGTCTTTAAGGATGCGGGTGCCGATATCACGCTGGCGTCCCCCAAAGGTGGCCAACCGCCGCTGGATCCCAAAAGTGACGACCCGGATGCACAGACCGACGCCACCCGACGATTCGCCACAGACACAGAAAGCAAGGCGCAGTTGGCCAACACGCTTCCCCTGGCGGAGGTCAATGCCGACGCATTCGACGCCGTGTTTTATCCCGGGGGACATGGACCTCTTTGGGACCTTGCGGAAAACGAACACTCGATCGAGCTGATCGAGCAGTTCTTCACCGCGAAAAAGCCGGTAGCCGCGGTGTGCCACGCCCCGGGCGTATTCCGTCATGTACGGGCAGAAAACGGTATTTCACTGGTTGCGGGCAAGGAAGTGACCGGATTCAGCAACAGTGAAGAGGAGGCGGTGGGGCTCACCGATGTGGTGCCTTTTCTGGTCGAAGACATGCTGCAGAAAAATGGCGGCCACTACAGTAAAGCAAATGACTGGGAGGGCCACGTCGTACGTGACGGTCTGCTGATCACAGGCCAGAACCCCGCCTCCTCCGAAGGTACGGCGAGAGTATTATTGGATGCGCTGTCTGGCTGATGCATCTGGTACTCACTAAAACTAAAAAAATGGCCGGTATCCATACCGGCCATTTTTTATTTTCGCCATCGCGGCAAACGAATTTTACTCAACCCAGTTTGCCGTGAATGGTCACCACTCAGTGCGCGCGAGCGCGGCGTGATTTCATCAGTTCTTTATACCGCGCAGCACTACTGCTGGTTACGGTGCTGGTAGTGGTGGCAGACAGGGTGCGCAACATCACCGGCTGTACTTCAGCAGTACTCGCACAGTCTTCCAACAGGCAGCTCAGAATAAACTGACGGTCGTCCAGCTCCTGGAAACGACGCAGTTCACCGGTTACCGGGTCTTCGACAAAGAAGGGCTCATCCTCTCCCGTGCTCAGGTTGCGTTCAACGCCGGTCAGGAATGGGGAAAGCACAGCTACTTCTCCAGCAGCACGCTGTTCCACATGATTGAATTCCGTATCGGTTTCCGTACCGTGGCAACCGCTACAGGTGTTCAGGCTGACAATATGGCGGGCTTCATTGTTCTCGATGCCCGGGCCATCCCAAGCGGAGATAGGCATTGCGAACGCGCCGATTTCCACGTCGGAAGCGCCACCCAGCAGCGGCTCACCGGCAAACGTCAGCGGCACTTCATAGCTGCCGTCGAGGATTTCGGCTTCCGCACTGTTCACATAATCGGCAAACAGTTGAGTACCGTTCACAGAATCGGCCGGGGTCTGGGCCACAGTGGCCGGTTCCAGCAGGCCGGTTTCTGCGCTCAGTTTGAACTCGCGCAACTGCCAGGGATCATCAAACGGCAATTCATTGGTACGCAGCTGGTTCAGAGCGCTGCCATTGGGCTTATGGGGAACCACATTTTTGCCAGTGAAACGGCTGGTGAGTTCGATCAGTTGCTGGTTGTACTGTTCGCCAAACTCGAGAGCACCGAGGGCATGGAAAGCCTCCGCCCACTCCAGCAACTCCTCTTCTGAGTTGGCTTCCAGGCCGTACTCAAAGATCACCTTGGCCGGCAGCGTGCCGCCATTCGAAGGCTGATTGAAGCTGAAGACAAAGCGCGCCTCACCACCGCTGATTACATTCCCTGCGGCGTCACGCTTGTGCAGGTCCGGGCGGTAGGCGATGGCGAGCAGGCGGAACACCTCGATGTCGAAGTTGAGCGCATCGCTGGTGCCCTGGCTCATGCTAAAGCTCCGGCCACGCCAAGGTTCGATAATCAACGAATTGATCCCAGGGCGTACGCCAACCACATCCTCGTTGATCACCTGCTGGTTGAGGAAGCTGTTGAGCCAGTGCATGACAAACACTTCTTTCTCAGCATCGGTCGGGTTTTCCTGCGGCATCATCTGTTCAATCAGATGGTTCCAGGACAGGGCACCGCTGATCGCGTGCTCGGAGTCCACGACGGAGAGGTCGCGGATCATCAGTTCTTTTTCGATCACCACTTCGTGAAATTCCGGCAGGCACTCGCCGTCGAGCGTCCATTCGCCCCACTCGCTGCTGTGAGTGGAAGGCTGGGAATTCTGGTTCCACCATTTTGCGGTGTAGCGCTGCGTGCCCTCCACCACCTGGGCGCCTGCGGCATACGCGTTGGCGGGCACCCACTCGGATACGCCGGAGCAGCTGACTTGTACAGTCTGCGCCGACGCGGAAAAAGAACATGTGGCGGCAACCGCCAGGGCCAACGCGGACGCGCCGGCGCGGAAAGATTGGTACATAACTCTGTCCCTACTGCAGGATCGCGTGCGACCCCTGGTACTACACATGTGCGCCCACTCCGGACGCACTTGAAAAGCCTGGACTACACACAGGCGAACCACTTCACACCAAAACCTCAAATGACAACGCTGTCATTGGCGTGAAAAATACTAATACCAGTGGGTCACCGAAGTCATACGATATAAAGTCAGGTAAGACAGGATGAGAGAAGAAGGAGTTTGGAATAGGAAGCTGTGGCAGCCACAAGTCGCGAGCTGGCACAGCTTTCCACGTAAGTAGCAGCTCACAAAAAAAGCGGACTAAAAGTCCGCTTTTCAGAAAAATGCCGCCTGTTCTGTTCGATCAGGCCGTTTCGCTCCGACGTGGGCGACGCGGGCGACTGCGTTGCTCAGAGCCTCCGGCGCGGTTGCCGTCCTGACGATTACCGTTGCGGTTACCGTTGCTGGAGGAACGCGTATTTTTGTCCGAGCGTTCGCCACGCGCCTGCTGGTTGCCACGACCTTCAGAGCGCTCAGAGCGGTTGCCTTGACGACCTTCGCCACTACCGGACCGGTTGCCAGCGTTATTCCCACCAGAACCGTTACGACGGCTCGATGGCTTCTTGCGCGGGGCGCCATCGCGGCGAACCTGCGCTCCGCGCCCTGCTTTACCACCGGACTCTGGCAGCTGGTGATCGGGTTCGAAACCTTCGATCTCTTCGCGCTCGATCTGCTTATTGATCAGCTTCTCAATATCGCGCAGCTGCTTGATTTCATCCGCAGAAACCAGGGATACCGCCTGGCCACGTGCGCCTGCGCGGCCGGTACGGCCAATACGGTGCACGTAATCTTCCGGAACATTCGGCAGGTCGAAGTTCACTACCTGCGGCAGCTGGTCGATGTCGATGCCGCGGGCTGCAATATCGGTGGCCACAAGAATCTGTACTTTACCGGACTTGAAGTCCGCCAGGGCTTTGGTACGCGCATTCTGGCTCTTGTTGCCGTGAATCGCCGCCGCACTGATTTTGCCACTCTCCAGCTGCTTCACCAGTCGGTTAGCACCGTGCTTGGTGCGGCTGAATACCAGCGCCTGGTGCCAGTTGTTTTCGCGAATCAGATGGCTCAGCAGAGCCGGCTTGCGCGCCTTGTCCACCGGGTGCAATTTCTGGCGCACGGTTTCGGTGGTGGTATTGCGCGGGCTTACATCAATTTCTACCGGATCGTTCACCAGCCCTTTGGCCAGTGCGCGAATTTCCGGAGAGAAAGTCGCGGAGAACAGCAGGTTCTGACGCTTTGCCGGCAGGATGCGCAGAATTTTTTTGATGTCGTGGATAAAGCCCATATCGAGCATACGATCCGCTTCATCCAGCACCAGAGCTTCCAGGCGATCAAACTTGATCGCGCGCTGGTTGAACAGGTCGAGCAAACGGCCCGGGGTGGCTACAAGAATGTCCGCTCCGCCGCGCAGGCGCATCATTTGCGGATTGATTTTCACACCGCCAAATACCACAGAGTGGCGCATGGGAAGGTGTTGGCTGTAGCTCTGTACATTGTCGAACACCTGCGCCGCCAGCTCGCGGGTTGGAGTCAACACCAGAGCCCGCACCTGGTTGCTGCGCGCACGCTCGCCAGCGCTGAGCCGGTGCAGCAGAGGCAGGGTAAAGCCCGCCGTTTTACCGGTGCCAGTCTGTGCGGCCGCCATTACATCGCCGCCGCGCATGACCACCGGGATGGCCTGGGACTGAATCGGGGTAGGTTGGGTATAGCCCTGCTCCGCTACGGCGCGGGCCAATTCCGGCGCAAGGCCGAGGTCTTCAAATAACATAAAACTACTTGATATAGATTGTGGGGCCTCGCAGTGCACTGATCCCTAAAGGGGAGGAGCCGACTGCACAGGCAGAATAATTCACAGGAGGTGCGAGGCAGGTGTCTTTACGCTTGCGCGTTGCGCATTTCGCAGGACTTTCACCGGGCACGCCGCCGCGGGCATTAGCCAGAAATTCCTCTCTGGCACTTTGCGGCATTCAGTAGAAGAGGGTCGGATACGATAAATGAAATATTGTTCCGAAACAGAGCCGGGAAACAGTCCGGCCTACAGATGACGCAGCTGGCGATATGGCCAGCCGCGGCACTATAACACAAGGCTGCAGACTACCTAGTTTTATTTTGGCGCAGGCAATCGCAACGCTAATTACTGGCAGCATCGGATAAAAAACAGGGAAGACCTTGGGAGCCATATACGGTCACCGTACCCTTCAGTCAGGATCGGCCAATATTGGTCGCAACAATCGGTAACCGGAAAAATAGTGAGCCACCGATTGAGCACGCTTAGATTGACGGTGTTCCAACCGTGGTAAACGGGGAGGTATTTCGCGATGACCGGCTCGAAGAACAAACATGCCAACGGGGACCTTTACAGCACGCGCTATACACTGAGAGATGGTCGGCAGGTGCTCATTCGTCCTGTGTGCAGCTCTGACGGCGATTTGGAGCGCGACCTGATCAGTGGGCTCTCTGCTGACTCCAGTCGTATGCGCTTTCTCGGTGGCATCGGTCAGGTCAGTAAGCAGCTGATGAAAATTCTCACCGACAATGACCCGCAACACGAAGCCTATATTGCCCTTGCCGAAGACGAGACCGGTAACGAGCGCGCGGTCGGTGTTGCCAACTTCGCCTGTGACCCTGACGGCCACTCCTGCGAATGTGCCGTGGTGGTTGCCGACGAATGGCAAAATGCCGGACTGGGCAAACACCTGCTGCACGAATTAATTGAAGCCGCACGCGACGACGGCCTCGACGAAATCTACTCTATCGAATCCGCCGGTAACAACGCCATCGACCACGTGGCCAGAGAGCTCGGCTTCGACTGCCATGCGGACCCCCGTGATTACACGATGGTGCGATACAGTCTCCACCTGCGCTGACAGCAGGCACCCTGGCGACGCGAACAATCAGACGCGAACTATCAAAAGCATCCCTAAAAGCTGAAAACAGGCAAGGCGGCAGCAGCAACTGCCGCTTTTTTACCGTCCGCTGAACTGTAAAAAAATTTACATTCTGAAACTCTGAATGGCGCCTACAATGCCGGGAGCGATGCAAACCAGTACAGCTGGTCTATAACAACTACACCCAATAATAAAAACGGAGGTTCCCCCAATGGAATCCGGCCCCCTGATCTCTATCGGCCTGCCGATCTCCCTGTTCATCATCATGATCGGTATCGGCATGACCCTGACCGCGCGCGACTTTCATCAGGTCACGGTAAAACCCACCGGATTGATTATCGGTACCCTCACCCAGATTCTGATCATGCCACTGGCCGCTTTCGCGCTTGCATGGGCTCTGCAGCTGTCACCCGCCATGGCCGTAGGCCTGGTCATCATTGCCGCCTGTCCCGGCGGAACCACCTCGAACCTGTTTACCCTGCTGGCACGGGGCAACGTGGCGCTGTCCATTGTCCTGACGGTTTCCGCGAGTCTGATTACCATCATGTCGCTGCCGTTCTTCGCCAACTATGCCCTGCGAACCTATTACGACACGCAGCAGGAAATCGTGCTGCCATTTTTGAAAACGGTTGTGATGCTGTCGGTCATTGTATTGCTGCCGGTTGCTACCGGTATGGCGATCAAAGCCATGAAACCGGCGCTTGCGGCACGTGCGGAGAGTATTGTGAGTATCTTCGGCGCAGTGGTGATGGGTGTACTGATCGTTGCCGTTATCTACGGTATTCGCGACCGCTTCGTCGACCTTCTGATCCAGTCCGGTCCGGCGGCTATCGCGCTGAATGTACTGGGTATCGGTCTGGGACTGCTGTGCGCCAGGCTGGCCGGATTAACCAAGCGCGAAGGGCTGGCCGTGGCCACCGAACTGGGCATCAAGAACGGCACCCTCGGGTTGATGGTTACCCTGACCCTGATGCAATCCAGCGAGATGTCCGTGCCATCGGCTATCTATGGCGTGATCATGTTCCCTATCGGCTTCCTGTTGGCCGCCTACGGGCGCCGCATTGTAGGCAAGGATAACGCAGAGGAAAGCGTTACAGACAAGGCACAAACCGTAAACGGGATTTAACTGCGACGGAGACGACGGACCGGATTTATCACTCCAGTCCGTCGACATATTTTTCCAGTTGTGCAGGATCCGTAATGGTCACCCGCCCGTACTCGAATTCGATAAGTCCCTGTGCTTCGATATTTTTCAGCACTCGGTGCACCCCCTGGCGGGTCATTCCCATCATATTGGCCAGCAATTCCCTGGTCAGCGCAAAGCTGACGCCACTACTGTCATCGCTGCGATTGTGCATATGTGCCAGGAACAGCAGCCGGCGACCGATCCGCGCTTCGGTCCCCCGCAGCACATCGTCCTGAATCACCGACATCGCAGACCACAGGCGGCGACTCACCTGGTCGAGCACCACGGGGTAGGCTTCCGGGAAACACTTCAGCAGATCCCGCAACCCTTCTCCAGACACCTCGACGACCCGGCAATCCTCATGGGCAGTGGCGCCAAATACCCGTGGCATTCCAGGGGAAAATACCGTGTCCCCAAACCAGGCGCCAACATCCAGAATCGCCAGCATGGCTTCGCGCCCCTTGGCATTACTGGAGCAGATACGCACCCGGCCCTCAGCAATGATGCACAGGTTGCTCTGCATGGAGCCCGGCGGGTAAATGATCTCACCCGCGGAGTAGGCACGGCTGCGGCACAGCGGCAGTAGCGAGGCCTTTGCCTCCTCACTCAACCCCGCCAAAAGCGGACAGGTACCAATGATCGTCAGCAGGTCACTCATGGAATCCAACTAAACACCGGACAGAGAATCGGAAGCAAAGTGTAAACGAATTGACAGTCATAGGCCCGGTGGCATTTCTAGAATGCCACTGCAGAGCAATAAAACCCTAAGAACCAGAGAGAAAACCATGCACCCGAATTTTGACTCCATTCCGTCTCTCGAAGGCAAGGTCAGTGCGGAAGAGTGGCAGCTGCGCGTCGACCTCGCTGCAGCCTATCGCCTGATTGCCCACTACGGCTGGGACGAAATTGTATTCACCCACCTGTCGGTACGTATTCCCGGCCCCGAGCACCACTTTCTGATCAACCCGTTCGGCGCGCTGTTCGAAGAAATTACCGCCTCCAGTCTGGTAAAAATTGACGTCAACGGCGAGAAGGTCGACGACAGCCCCTTCCCGGTCAACCCGGCAGGCTTCACCATCCACAGCGCCATCCACGAAGCCCGTGAAGATGCCCAGTGCGTGATGCACACCCATACCACTGCGGGCGTGGCCGTGGCGGCCCAGTGCGAAGGGCTGCTGCCGCTGTCACAGCAATCCCTGTTTCCACTGTCGAACCTCGCCTACCACGATTACGAGGGGATCGCCGTGCGGGAAGACGAGAAAGCGCGTCTGGTACGGGATCTCGGCACGGCCAATTACATGATACTGCGCAATCACGGCCTGCTGACCTGCGGTGCCAGCGTGGCCGACGCATTCCTGTTTATGTTCGTGCTGCAAAAGTCCTGTGAAATTCAGGTCGCCGCGCTCGCCGGTGACCGCCCACTGACGCCGGTGCCACAACCGATCATCGACAAGATTATTGGTGAAGGAAACAAGGTCACCAGCAACCTGGGCGGCCAAATCGCCTGGCCGGGCCTGCTGCGTAAACTCGACCGCATGGACCCCAGCTACCGTCGCTGACTTTCCACGGACGCTGTCAATAAATTACGAGAGAAAAACAATGGAACATACCAACGAAAAGCATGCGCAGTTTTCCCATATGGAAAACGGCACTCCCGAAGACTGGAAATGTATCGCCGATGCGTTCGGCCCGTTTGCGCAAAAGTTGCCTCAGCGTATTATCGCCCACCTGAAACTACTCGATGGCGACTACGGCGGCTTCCCGGTAGATCGCCTTACCCACTGCCTGCAAACCGCGACCTTTGCCTATCGCGACGGCAAGGACGAAGAGTACGTGGTGTGCGCGCTGCTGCATGACATCGGCGACACCCTGGGTAGTTACAACCACGCCGATGTAGCGGCCGTTCTATTGGAACCGTTCGTGAGTGAAGCGAACCACTGGATGATCAAGCATCACGCGATCTTCCAGGGCTATTACTTCTTCCACTACCTGGGCATGGAAAGAAACCTGCGCGACCAGTATCGGGATCACGAACATTTCGCCCGCACGCTGGAATTTATCGAGAAATACGATGCCCCGGCGTTCGATGCCGAAGGTGAAGTGTTGCCGCTGGAATTTTTCGAGCCGATGATCGAACGTGTGTTCGCTCAGCCGAAAAAGTCCCTGTACAAGAAAGCTGTCGAACAAAATATGACAGCAACCGCAGAGTAAGCGGACAAGCCCGGCCATCAATCCGATAGTCGGGCGCAGTCCGATCCAGAAACTTGTACCCCCTACAGCAAAAAGACCGGTAGGTTTCCCTACCGGCCCCACAATCGATGCAGGGAAGTACAAGGTGAATCGTTTATAAAGTTGGCTATACAGCCAGATTAAAATTTCATACTCGCGCCAACGTAATAGCGCGCACCAAACTCATCGACACTGTGGATAATGCCGTAGTTAGGCAGACGCTGTACCAGCGGCTCATTGAAGATATTGACGGCTTCGAAAGAGACATCCAGATTATCCAGTGCATGCCAGATCAGTGAGGCATCGACCTGGTCGTAATTGTCATACTCGCTGTCGGCACCACTGCTGTTGTAATTACTGTGCCATCCATCCCTTGCGTTGTAGGCAACACGCGCACTGATCAGATCATTTTCGTAATAACCAGACAGGTTGTACGAGTTGCGTGACACTTCATCTACTGCCACTTCCTGACCCGCGGAGTTGGTCACAGAACTGTCCGTGTAAGTGTAGTTCGCCTGCACCCCGAAGCCGTTGCCGAGATCGTGCTGATACTGTAACTCGATACCGGTAATGTCTGCGGTACCCACGTTGCGCGCGCGTGTCACGCGGCAGGTCTGGGAACAGCCTTCCAGCGGTTCGAGAGCCGTCGTCTGTTCGATGTAATCACTGATGTTTTTATGGAACAGAGTCGCACCTACAACGGAAGCATCGGTGAAGTACCACTCAACACCCATGTCGTAGTTGTCGGACTTATACGGGTCCAGGTCCGGGCTGCCTACGGTAGCCTCAGCAATGTTGACCACGATGGTGGAAGCCATCTGCATGTCGTCATAGTCCGGACGGGATACGGTAGAGCCTGCGGCAAAGCGGAACAGCAGGTCTTCGGTGATATCCGCTACCAGGTTGATGCTCGGCAGCAGGTTGGTGTAATCCCGCTCACCCTTCGCAGGCTCGCCATCAATGCGACCGGAAGACAAGACCGTGGTATCCACGAGTCGCAGGCCCACGTTACCGCGGAATCCATTGCCCTCGAAATTGGCCTTGGCGTAGGCCGCGGTGATTTCTTCGGTAATCGAGAAATCGCTGGTAACGGTGATGGTATCGGCGCGATTGGCATAACCGTAGTCCCAGATACCACCGTTGATCACGGCGAAGGAACCCAGGCTGCCACTACGGCCTTCCTGGTCGTGCAATCCGGATACCACACCACCATTGAAATCCGCCAGGGTCAGGCCATCCGCCATCGCCGCAGCCAGATCAACATCGCGGTTATCCACACGACCGAGATACGTCTGGTCCTGCAGTTTCAAACCGGTGTCCACGGTGGTGAAAATGCCCTTATTCATATCCACAGAGAAGTCCGCCTGGAAATACTCGATTTCGTTCTGGCGGATGTTGTCGAGGAAAGTGAATTCCTGGAACAACTGGAAGCGGCTGTGATCGGTGACATAGGTCGGATCGGTGGGAATGATTTCGTGGGCATCGGTCAGATCAAAGCTGAAACCGGTGCTCGCGCGATCATTCAGATCGCCCCACCAGGTACTGGTCTGCGGGGTGAAACTGTCTGCTTCAGAGCGACCGATCACCACGTGGGAACGCCAGCCCTGACCTTCGTAATCCATCGCCAGGTTCAGCGCATCGGTTTCCATCTGCGGTTTGCGCAGTACCGAGTTGTTGAAGAAAGGCACACCGCCTTCGGCCAGATTACCCGGCACTACCGTAGCGCTGGTCACGGCGCCCTGAGCATTGGTGACAACGGAATCCGCATCCAGGTAAGCGCCGTTAAAATCGGGAATCGCAAACAGTGCGGTGTTGATGTGTTCGTTGTCCAGACTGAACAGGTTGTAGTCCAGGGAGAAGGTCAGCGCATCGCTCGGTGAAAATTGTACGGTTAACTGACTGCTTTCCCGCTCGCGCTCTTCATCAAACAGGATTGATGCCATGCCCCAGGTCATATTGTGGGTTGCGCCATTGGAGTCCGGCACATGGTCGTAGGGGGGGGCAAAAGAACTCAGGGTTTCACGAATAACCCGCTGCTGCTCAGAAGAGTGGGCGAGCAGCACACCGAACGTGGAGTCTGCATTTTTCCAGCTCACCAGTCCTGAGTAGGCCGGCATCCAGTCCTCACCAGCTTCGCTGTAACCGTTTTCCACAGAAGCCGTCGCGGTGAACTCATCCATTTCCAGCGGTTTGCGCGTGCGCAGGTTTACGGTGCCGCCCAGAGCACCTTCGTTCAGACTGGGATCTACAGACTTGTATACATCCATGCCGGCAATCTGCTCGGCAGACAGCAGCTCGAAGTTGAAGCTGCGGTTGGTACCGCCGAGGTCGAACCAGCCAACGCTGGCCACGTTCTGGCCGTTCAGCAGAACCACACTGTGTTGTGGTGCAGTGCCGCGAACCGTTACCCCGTTCACCTCGCCGAAGCCTCGCACCACGGTTACACCCGGTACCCGCTGCAAGGCGTCACCAATGTTTTTGTCGGGGAACTTGCCGATATCCTCGGCGGAGACCGAGTCGATCACCGAATCCGCATCGCGCTTGCTGTCCAGCGCGCTACGCAGGCTGCCGCGAATACCGGTAACCTGAATTTCTTCCAATGCAGCTTCCTGTGCATAGCCTGGCACGGTGATACCGGCCAGTGCCAGTGCACTGATGGATCCATAGCGGAGCGCCATTTTATTGGCACTTTGAATGGCCGCTTTCAGTCTGACTGACATAGTGAGTCCTCTTATTTTTATGAAGAAAAGCCAAGCTCCCCCCTCTAACCCCCTGGGTCGACTGGATCTCCAGTTTTAACGAGCTGAAATTAGTCTATGCATTAGACTAATATTATGTCAATCAAATTTACTTATTATTTATTTGCCGTGAAACCGGCTTGGGGCGGGACGAAAGCGCACCGCACGAGTAGCGGCACAGGTAAGACAGGAATGGCTGAAAAATCCTTGGAAAAAGATTCGGTTATCAGCCAGCCACTCCTTTCATTCGATATTTTACGAAAAGCGAAGCACGCGTTTCGTAACAAAAGATTATCTGATCAGGCGTACACCAGCTCCTGCAGTTCGGTGACCTTCGCCACACCGTCCATCTCGATAGCACTGGTACCTTCAGAGCTGATCGCGGAATAAACGGGCAAGGTCGCCGCACCCCTGAGCGCCATGTTTTCCATTCTGGGCGCGCGGATAAAACGCGGAATTTCCCGCTCGCCATACTGGGCAACAGAGGGGATAAACGGGCGCAGGCGACGGATGTACTGATCGATAAACCAGTCAGGGATATCTCCACCGAGAATCACGGTCTGGGGGTTCACCAGGTTCTCGATCATGTTGAAGCCGATGCGCATGGGTTCGCTCATCTGCTGGAACCAGTCATCCAGTACGGCCTTATGCTTTTCCGGGTCAGCAAGGATTTCGCCCCAGTCCTGTCCGCGCTTGATCTTGCGCCCCAGCGTTTTCGCCAGCGACCCGAGTGACGCGTACAGATCGAGACACCCGTGACTGCCACACACGCACTGCTCACCACGCTGATCCACGATGATATGCCCGAGCCGGCCGGAAATGCCGTTGTACCCACCAAACAGCTGGCGATTGAAAACAATACCGGCCTCCAGACTGTCGCCGAGATGAATATAGACGAAGCTTTTCAGGTCCCGCGCGGCACCATAGAGCATCTCCGAAGCGGAAACCGCGGCAGCAACATTTTCACACGCCACCGGAAAACCGGTTTTCTCCACCAGAAGACGACGCACTTTCTGGATATGCAAATCACTCATCAACCCAGCCTGCTCCGCCTTGCGCGGATCGCGACTGAACGACTGTGGAGGCGGCAGCACCAATCCTATTCCGAGCACGCGCTCACGCGGCGCCCCTGCCCCCTGCAGGCAAGCATCGGCTATCTGGGCCAGGGTATCGGCCAGAGCTTCCGGATCCTGGTCCGGCTTGGGGAATTGCCGTACGGCAATTTCGTCACCGGCGATATTGTATAGCCCGGCTTCTACGCCATTATTTTTTACCCGCAGGCCGATGGTAAAGGCCCCCTCCGGATTGAGATCGAGCATCTTTGACGGCTTGCCCACCCCCTCGCGACGAATACCGGTCTCGTGGATCAGCCCCGCTCCGGCCAACTCCTCCGTCAGATTGGAAATAGTCTGCTTAGTAAGCTCGGTACGCCGGGCAATTTCTACACGGGAAATTGGCCGCGCCGTCGTAATCAGGTTCAGTACCAGCCGCAGATTCGACGTCTTGCTCTGCTTGGAATTGTTTCCTCTCAAACCAATCTCCGTTCCTTAAGTAGGTGGAAAACCTTTGTCATTGCCCGGGTCAATCGCCACAAGCGCCCTTAAGCCGCACTTATCGCAAATTAGCCGCAGCATAAAACCCCCAAACCATTTAGTCAATTTGTTTGACTTGAAAAACTGGCATCGCCAATAATGGCTCCACTCCATCAGGGAAAGGCCGACCAAATACCATATAGGTACCGGCCGCAGATATGGGAAAAATAACAACTATGTACAAACAAATGGTTCTCTCCGCACTGCTCGCCGGGCAACTGGCCAGCGCAATGCCCACACTGGCTGAGGCTCCCCTGCGTGGCCCGCTGGGTAATCCTGCGGTCAACGCCGAGCAGATTGCCTTACAGCCGGATGAAGTCGCCAAGGTGCGTGGAAAAAACTACAAGGCCGCGCTTGTCTGGCACGGCTCAAGCAACTGGGTAAATGCACTCTCTGAAGGTGCGCGCGACATATTCAATCAACTGGATATTGAAATCGTTGCCGAAACCGATGCCCAGTACGACCCGGCCAAACAGGCCGCCGATATCGAAAATATCATGGCGCTGAAACCCGATATCGTGTTGTCCCTGGTAATCGACAGCACCAGCGCCGCCAACAGTTACCGGGCTGCCGTCGACCAGGGCAGCAAGCTGGTACTGCTTTCAAACCCGATTCGCGGTTTCCAGCCCGGTAAGGATTATGTCGGTATCGTTACCGACGATATGCGTGGCATGGGTATCGCCGCCGCAGAAATGACCCGCGATGCGATCGGTGGCCGCGGCGCCATCGGCATGATCTACCACGATGCCGACTACTTCATTACCAATAACCGCGACCAGGCTTTTCGCGATGCCATCCAGACAGGCCAGAACAAGAAAGACCTAAAGGAAACGGGAGATATCCACATCGCAGTGGAGCGAGGCTTCACCAAGGAAAGTGAAACTTCCAATATTGCTTCCGCTATGGTGCTGCAACACCCGGAGCTCAAGGCGATCTACGTCGCCTGGGATGCTGCCGCAGAAGGTGTAATCGAAGGACTCCGCTCCATGGGGCGCGGTGATGTGAAAGTAATCACCCACGACCTGGGCGCAAACAACCTGGTAGATATGGCCATGAATGGCAGCATGTACGGCACGATCGCGGATCGCCCTTATGAAATCGGACAGGCCATGGCACAACTGGGCGCCTACGGTCTGATCGGTAAGCCGGCGCCAGCGTTTTCAGTAGTCGGATTCGACAAAGTCCAGCGGGAGAATATCCGCAGTATCTGGTCGACCGCCTATCGCACAGAACTACCCGTATTGCTCGATCGGGCGCTCCAATAAATTCATAAAACCATTTAACAACACCATTATTTAACAACAATAACGCGTAGCGAGCGGTACCAGTCTGCGCCAGAGTCACCACTTAGTCGGGGTCGAAGCATGTTAACTTCGCTGAAGTCCAGCAACTGGCTGTCTACCAGTACCCTCATTCGCAGGGAATATTTTGTCTACTATGTTTTCTTTCTGGTACTGCTGTTTTTCACCATTACATTGCAGGAATCTTCCTTTTTTTCGCTGACGAACTTCATGAATATTATTCGTCAGACAACCCCGATCACGATCATGGCCATAGGCCTCACCTTTGCCTTGGCCGGAGGGCACATTGATCTTTCCATCGGCTCAGTCGTCGCACTTTCGGCACTGGTGGCAGCTGTTCTGATGCAGCTGGTACCAATGCCAGTTGCCGTGCTGGGTGCACTCACTGTCGGGGTTGTAATCGGCCTTATCAACGGATTGTTGATCGAATGGCTGAAAGTCTCCTCACTGCTCATCACCCTCGGCACAATGGGTGTAATCACCGGTCTCTCACGGCAGATCACCAATCTTGAGTCAGTGCCCATCATCGACTCAAGCTTCAACTTCCTTTTCGGTTCCGGCAGCTTTGGCCCGGTATCCATCCTGCTGGCCTGGACCATAGTGGCATCACTACTCGGTTATGTACTACTGCGCAAACTGCGCTACGGCCGCCACCTGCTCGCCGTCGGCGGCAACGAAAGTGGCGCGCGCGCCATGGGTATCAACACCGTAAAAATACGCATTGCATCCCTGGTAATCGCCTCAACTTCCGCCGCCATTGCCGGCCTGCTGTATGCCGGACGACTACACGGCGCGCGCTATACCCTGGGGGAAGCCGACCTGCTGACGGTCATCGCAGCGGTTGCCATCGGTGGCACCAGCCTGTTCGGTGGTCGCGCCTCCATTATGGGCGCAGTGATTGGCTCCTGGCTGATGGGGCTGATTAATAACGGTTTGATCCTATCCGGTTTTTCCACCAACGAACAAATGATCGCCCGCGGACTCATCCTGATCGTTGCCGTGGCCATCGGTGTGAAGGAGCAACAAAAATGAGCAACGACCAACTGAAGCAACCCGCACTGACCGTAAAAAATATTTCCAAAAGTTTTGGCGGTATCCAGGCCCTGAAGAATGTCAGCTTCAATATCAATAAAGGGGAAGTCGTTGCACTTCTCGGTGATAACGGCGCTGGTAAATCAACACTGGTTCGCTGTGTTTCCGGTATTCATCCACCGGACAGTGGAGAAATCCTCGTCAATGGCACCAGTGCAAGAATCGACTCTCCCCAAGATGCCCGCGACCTGGGGATCGAGACTGTATTCCAGGACCTGGCCGTCATTCCCGAGTTCGATATTACCGCCAACCTGTTTTTAAACCGGGAAGTCCTGTCGAAAAACCCGTTACTGCGTTTGTTCGGGTGGCTGGATGACAAGTCGATGCAAGCCACTGCCAGCCGTTCGCTGCAACGCCTGAACTCCAGAATTCCAAATCTTGGTGAAGCCATCAACAAACTATCCGGCGGCCAGCGCCAGGCTGTCGCGATTGCGCGCGCAGTGAATAGTGGCGCAGATGTGGTAATCATGGATGAGCCGACCGCAGCGCTTGGTGTCGAGCAGAGCGCACAGGTAAATGACCTGATCAAACTGATCAGCTCACAGGGGGTGGCGGTGCTGTTAATCAGCCACAACATGCAACACGTTATGGAAACCTGTGATCGCGCGGTCGTGTTGCTGCGAGGAGAGAGTATCGCCGACGTCCGTATCAATGAAGTTTCGCCGCGCGACCTGGTGGGCTTTATTACTGGCGCGCAGCGCCTTAGCGCCTGATCGAATGGTATGGAATGGAGTACACGATGCCAAAGGAAACCAAGAAACGCGTAAGTACACTGATCCAGCATATGTCACTGGCAGAGAAAGTCGGTCAGCTGTTTGTTCTGGGATATGCCGGTAAAGACACCGAATATGCAAAAACGCTAGTGCGCGATCTACACGTTGGCGGTTTTTACCTGACCCATGACAATGCCGAGACGCCCCAGGAAGCGTTCCAGCTTACTTCCGTGCTCAATTTTGAAGCGCAACTTCGCGCCTGTGATGCGCCACTGCTACTGGCGGTGGACCAGGAAGGCGCCTGGGGGGTATTGGTTGAGCACACCACCACCGGGCCCGGCAATCTCGCACTCGGATCTGCCGACAATCCTGACCTGACGGAACAGATGCACCAGGTGCTGGCTCGTGAGATTCACACGCTCGGTTTCAATTGTATTCTCGGCCCCTGTTCCGATATCAACAGCAACCCCGACAACCCGATCATCGGCGTGCGCTCATTCGGTGAAGAAACTGGCAAGGTTGCCGCCCATGTTGGCGCCGCTGTGACCGGGTTACACAGTGGTGGCGTCGTATCATCGGCGAAGCATTTTCCCGGCCACGGCGATACCGGAGAAGACAGCCACCGCCTGCTGCCCACCGTAGAAAAAAGCTGGGATGAGTTGCGTACAACGGACCTGGTTCCCTTCCAGGCGGCGATCGACGCCGGTGTGGACCTGGTAATGACCGGACATATCCTCTACCCAAAGATCGATCCGGACAACCCGGCAACGCTGTCGAAAAAAATCCTGCGGGATATTCTGCGTAAAAAAATGGGTTTTGACGGCCTGATTATTACAGACAGCATGAACATGTGGGCCATGCGCAAAAACTACGCCCCCGATGCAGCTGCAGTACGTGCACTGGCCGCCGGCGCTGACCTGATCATGCTCAGTGAGGAACACTACGAGAATCAGCGTGGGGGCTACAAAGAGACCCAGCGTGCAACTATCCACGGTGTCATCCGTGCCGTTGAGCGCGGTGAACTCGCGGAAAAGGTGATCGACGCAGCGCTAACCCGAGTGCTCAGCATCAAATACCAGCGCGCGGCGTTTACCCCTCCGGTACAGTTGGAAGCCAGTAAACTCCAGATGCGTGAGCATCGGGAGATTGCCGAAAAATCCGCTGGCGAGGCAATAAAAGTGCTGCGTAATCGCGCGGACCTGTGGCCGCTCGGGGGTGACGAATTTACCCTGGTGGGCGCATCCAACCCGGCGATGCACCAGCGGGTAATTGACACCCGGGGAATCGGTCCCAACGAACCCCTGGCCGCCTTTGAAGTGTTCAAGCAGGAGTTGAAAAAACTCAACAGCCGTTTTGTGGAAGTCAGCTATGACCTTCTGGACACTTTACTAGCCCCCGACAGCCGGGCTCGTATCAAGCTGCCTCTGGTGATTGTCACTGAAGATTATCCACTACCCGGATTGGACTATGACGCCGAACAGCAAGCTGAAATCGTGCAACGGGCAGTGGAGAAATTTGGCGATTCCGTGGTGGTAGTTGCGCTCAGATCGGACTACGAACTACAACGGTTCACCAACCTGTCTACTTACGTATGTGCGTATTCCAGCCGCGCGTGCAGTGCTCGCGCCATCGCGAACTTATTTTCCTACAGCGTGGAACAGCACTACGAAGTATCAAGTTCAGTCTGAAGAAACCACAGATTTCATGTAACCCGTTGTGGTGGTCGGATGTGGATGTCCGGCCACTCACAACTGACACGATATTTGCACTCTGAAGATTTTCACCTTCCTCCTGGAAGTGGATAAAGGTCAGAAAAAACGCGCTGCACAAACGTCTTCTATATCACCTGAAGACAAAGTTGCCCTCCGCCTCCGGCCATTCACTTAGCTCCCCTGACCGAACCCAACGATTTACCGCCCTGGCGCCAAATACCACTCGCCCACCACTTTAGTCAATTTATTTGACTATTTATTTTGAACAGCATAACTTTGGTATCAGCCGCCTCGCTGTACCCAATCCCCGGGTAGACGGCCAACAACAACTCACAGAAAACATCTAAGAATAAGGATCACTATGAAAGCCAAACACGCACTTGTAGCGGCTGGTATATGTTTATCCGCCCACTCTGTCGGTGCTTCAGCTAATGGCGGCATGCAGGATTTTCTCGACACCCTGCGTAATTTTGAATCCGGCATCAACCCAGCTCTCGCCGATTTTTACCTGCAAAACCTGGACAACGCGGTATACACCTATGCACAGGTTACCGAGCCGGGCCATATCGTTCGTGACTGCGCCACCGGCAGCATGATTCCAGAGCCGACAACCATCAATCAGTTCTTCGCCAAGCTTGGTATTGATGATATTTACAACTCTGCGACCCCGTACGATGCCGATATGTACAAGGCCATGCAGTACAACTCTACCAATGCCTGGGGATTCGTCGGTTACCAATTGGGTGAAGCACTGCTGATTGATTCGGGTTACTACAGCCCGAAAACCGTCACTGTCGACGGAACAGAATATGACAGTTTTTATATTTTCCTTGATGACAGTGCCTGGATTGGTTGCGAGACTGAAGCTCTTGCAGAGATACCGGGCTCCGGGGGCAACTACGTTCTTTCCACCGATATCAACCGCTGGGAAGGTACATTCGTAGGCAAGAACGGCATCAACACATTTGAAGACCTGAAAATTCCCGCAAAACAGGAACTGGTTATTCGCGATGCTATGCGATTCAACTACAACGTGATGAGCCAGCTACTCGAAGACGCCAACATGACCTGGGGGCAGGCTCTGGCCAAGAGCTGGGCCGGCACCGATGAAAATGGGGATCCAGTCCAGGTACAGGCCACCATGTCCGGCCTGTTGGCTGCCGCTCACCTCCGTGGAGCCTGGGGTGCCGGCGCTCTGCTGACGAATGACTCCATCACCTGCGACGAACTGGGTACCTGTATCACGACTTACGTACACAAGTTCGGCGGGTTCAATACGCTGTTCGATACACCTGCCGATGAAACCATCCAGGGCTCCAGTTACGATGAAACCCTGTCCGCCGGCTGGGGTAATGACTCTGTTATCACCGGCGGCGGCAGCGATGTCATACTTCTGAACGAACAGGCCGGCTCGACGACGACCCTTACCGACTTCACTGTCGGTGATGACCGAATCATCCTGCGAGACTGGGTCGCACAATCTCCACTTTCAGGACTCGTTGTAAGCGATACATCGGAGGGCGCGCAGCTCCAGTTCTCCGGCCAGACTATCGTGATCAACAACACCACCGCCGCTCAGGTAAACGCCGACGTTTCAGCGGTCATCGTCAACTCCGACGTATACACCATTGCCTGGAGCGGCACGCAAGTGGCCAGCGGCTTTGATCCCTCTGTGGATAAAATTCGCGGCTCCGCGGGCATCGGTTTCAAACACCTGAAAGCCTACGAAAGCAACGGGTCTCTGTTCGTTGGCGTGCAGGCCGCAGACGGTGGCATTTACAGCTATATCGAATTGCCCGGGCTTACCCTCGGCGACCTACACGGAGGCATGTTTGACAATGTGACCGGCAGTTTCGACCGCCTCGGTTACATTGTGTCCCTCGGTTGGCAAACGTGGGGCTGGAATATGGTGGTAACCGTAAACAGTTTTGACGCGAGCAAAACTGAAATTAGCCTTGGGGCCTTTTCCTACAGCTTCAGCGATCTCATGTTCACCCAGGAAGGCGATGACACAATCATATCCCTGACGCCCGCCGCTGCCGGGGGTGACAATAAGCAGGTGGTACTGGTCGATACTCAAGTCACTGACCTGACCGCTGATAATTTTACCGGCGTTTCCGGCAGTTTCGGAGATGCGACAATCGATGTTCCCGTTTTTTATGACATCACCGTCAGTGTCTCTGGTACCGGCGGCAGTATCTCGCCGGCGCCGGACAGCAACAATGTCATTTCTGCGCGCGGAAATAGAGATTTCACTCTGACGTTTGTTCCGGATAGTGGATACCGGGTAGCCAGTGTTACGGTCGACGGCGTAGCTCAGGCGGTGGAAGACAGCTATACGTTTACCAGCCTGGCATCCGCCCATACCGTGGTCGTGACTTTTGAAGAAGGTGATACCTGCCCCGCGGCCTGGGTTTTGGGAACGGTCTATGTGACTGACGACACAGCCTCCTATCAGGGCACAATTTACCGAGCCAAATGGTGGACCAACAATAATGTTCCTACTGACGGCGACCCCTGGGAAGCGATCGGTGCCTGTGAATAAGTGATTGCCGAGGCCGTATATTCTGGCGGCCTCACAACGACCAAACAGGCCCATCCAAACTGATCAGAGCCCGTGTAGCAATACACGGGCTTTTTTGCTTTTCTCACTGATACCTGTTTACGTCTATACATTCCACTCACAAAAGACCGACCAGTTTTCCTCTCCCTCCCCTCACTACAGTGGCTTCACACACTCGCAACACAATATATCGCTCCTCCCCCCGCAGGGAGGAGGCAGGTGCAACGGAGCCAGGGCACACTAACGTAGTACAATTGCGTCTACCTGAAAGCCCGCGGAAACCGTCGAGACCATGCTTCTAGCCTCCAAGTACAGCCTCCCCGATTGCCCCGAGCACACCCTGCAACGCCAGCGCCTGCTGAAGCGGCTGGAGGAAAGCCAGAGTGACCAGCTGTTACTGGTCACCGCCCCCGCAGGCTATGGCAAAACCACTCTGGTCGCCTCCTGGGCGGCAGAGCAGGACAGCCCGATCGCCTGGTACTCGCTGGATGCCGGCGACAACGAACCCGGTCAGTTCTGCCGCTATCTGGTGGAAAGCGTGCACCGCGCCACCGGCAATGGTGTTCCGGAAAGCCGCAAAATGCTCGCGGCCCAGCAGATGCCAGACCCGGCGCTGGTTATCAGCCAACTGCTCGCCGAACTGCGCCACCTGCCTAGCGAGCTGCGCATCGTTCTCGACGATTATCATCAGATCGACAACCCCGAGATCCACGACACCACCCGCTTCCTGTTGCGGCATGCGCCCGCGGGTATCGGCGTGGTGATTACCAGCCGCAGCCAACCCCCTCTCGGCCTCGCCGCCCTGCGCTTACAAGGACGGCTGCTGGAGCTGGGCAGTGAAGAACTCGCCCTCACCCAGGAGGAAACCACACAACTGCTCGCCCAGCGCCTGCCGTTTGCCCTTGGCAGTGATCGCGTTGCCCAACTGCACCAACTCTGCGAAGGATGGCCCCCGGCGGTACAGATGTTTGCGCTTTCGGTACGCAGTCAGGAAGAAGTCGACCGCTACCTGGGCGAACTGGAGCAGGGCCACGGACATATCCTCGATTACCTGGCTGAAGAAGTGCTGGAGCGACTGGACCCTGAGCTGCGGCAGTTGTTGTCCCACGCGTCCATACTCACCCGCGTCAACGGCCTGCTGGCCGAGCGTCTCAGCGGTCAGAGCGGCGGCCAGCAACAACTGGAACTGGCTGCCAGCCGTGGCCTCTTTCTGCAGGCCATGGACTCCAGTCGTCAGTGGTTCCGTTTTCACCCGGTATTCGCGCGCTTCCTGCAACGCCAGCTCTCTGATAGCGGGCAACTTGCACAGCAACACCAGATAGCCAGTGACACCTGGCAGGAGCTGGGCCAGCCATTGGAAGCCCTGCGCCACGCCTTGGCCGCAGAGGATCGGGAGCGGGTACGCAAACTGCTCGACGAGCAGGGTGAACAGTTCCTGCGTGAGGGTCAGTTCCGGGTATTGAATGACAGCCTCAGCTGGCTCGGCGAAGACCAGCTCAAACGCCATGCGCCCTTTACCCTTCTCGCCGCACGTCTGGCTCGCGACAGCTTTGACTACGAGCGCTGCAACAAACTGCTGGCGGCCGCGGAACGCTGGCTGCAACAGGAAGACCCGGAGCAATGGGATGCTTTCGAGGGGGCCTTTGCCGCCATGCGCGCACAGGTATCCGTGGCCCGCGGACAGATCCTCAAGGCCAAGGAATACGCCACCGAAGCCCTCGACCTGCTCCCGCTGGACAACGAAAGTGAACGCATTGCTGCCCAGCTGGTGATCGGCGAGACCAGTTTCTGCCTCGGTGAGCTGGATCAGGCGATGCACAATATGGAAGTGGTGGAGCAGGCCACACTCGCCCGTCAGGATATCCCCAGTGCGGCCTGGGCCATGTGCCAGCAAACCGAGATCGCGTTTGCCAAGGGCTTGCTCAAAAAAGCCGCCGCACTGCAGGCTCGCGCCCAGCGCCTGGTGGAAGAACACCACCTGGTTGGCCTGCCGATTTCCGAATTCATCTGCCGCCTGCAAGGGCAGCTGCAATGGGAGGCCTGCGACCTGGACGGCGCTGCCGAGTCTGCGCGCCGCGGTATGCAGATCAATCGCAAGATGGGCGAACGCTGGTTACTACCGGAATACACTCTGCTGTTGAAAGTGGCACTGGCACGGGGAGACAAAGATGAGAGCCTGGAATGGCTCGAGCGGGTCGACCAGCTGCTCGCCGGTGAACACTACCACCGCGACTGGGTGGCGAATGCCGACGCCGCGCGGATGCGCGTATGGCGAGCGCTGGAAAACATCGATGCCATTTCCAGCTGGCAGGAACAGGCCGTGCCAGTAGCCGACCGCCCCAGTAACCATTTTGAACAATGCCACGGCCGCAACCACGTGCGCGCACTGATATCCCTGCACCGCTGGTCCGATGCCAATCGCCTGCTGAGCCGCCTGCAGCAGGTCGCCGAAGACTGCGGTCTGGTGACCGATCAGCTACGCAACCGGGTACTCGCTGCCCACCTGGCCTGGCTGCGGGAACGCCGCGAACCGGCGCTCGAACACATGCGCGCCGCGCTCACAATCCTGCTGGAAAGCGACCTGATCGCCAGCGCCCTGCAGATCGGCAAGCCACTCATCGTGATATTGAAAGCGGCTCTGGAAGAAACCGGGGAACAGGCTCTCGACGAGGCCCGGGCAGAGAAGGCACAGCAGCTGATCAAACTGGCCCAGCAACAACCGGAGCTGGGTGGCGGTATCCGTATCGAGCTGGACGAAACCATCGTACGCGAGATTCTCGCCAGCGATGCGGTGCCTGATTTCCTGCGCCACTCACCGCTGACCCCAAGGGAATGGCAGGTACTGAATGCCATTCACTCCGGCCTCTCCAACGAGCGTATCGCCCGTCATTTCAAAGTGGCCCCGAGCACCATCAAGACGCATATCCGCAGCCTGTACCAGAAGCTGGATGTGAAAGACCGCCAGCAGGCGATTGCGCTGGCGGAGCAGTTGTTGAGGTCAGTGCAAGACAAACCCTGAGAAAAGAATTAGAACCAAATTTTTCCCGCAACTTAATGAGAAAGAACCTCTTGGACCGGGGACCCCGCAGAGGGGAGCAGTTCTGAGCAGGCGGATATTGCAGCTATCACACTATCTGCGCTACCACTGGAATAGCCGCCACCACCGAGGAAAACTGCGGGAATCGAACGATCGCTCAGCGCTTGGAGTGTCAACTTTTCCCGCTCAATGACATCCTCAGTCGTCAGGCAGAGACCACCCAGCTTATCGCTCGTAAGAACATCCGTTCCGGCAACGACAAATGCCAATCGGTAATCGCTGGCCAATTTACCTAAAGCTTCACTATATTTCTGCAAGTAATGCTCCCCCTCACTACCCGGGGGGAGAGGTACAGGAATATCTACTCGATCACGGGTATAGCTGGACATGGGATAGATACCGGCGTTGTAGATATCCAGCAGGGTCACCCGGTCGTTGTCCATAAAGGTATAGGCGTTACCGTTGCCGTGGTGGGCATCGGTGTCGATGATCAGAACTTTATCTTCGGCAGAAAGGAGGCCACGTTTTACCAGTTGCTGGTGACAGATACCGATATCGTTGTAAATGCAAAAACCTTCCATATTCTGGGGCATGGCATGGTGGTAACCGCCCGAAAGATTCCAATAAATGTCATCGTGGCTTAACGCACTCTCTGCCCCAAGCAGAGTTGCGGCAACGCCCCAACGCATCGGAGTGAGAATTTTTCTATCCAGGTAGGAAAACCCAATAAATGGAATACGGGGAACCTCTAGAGCCTGCAACACACCGTTTTTGTTCCTGACTCGGTGGCGCATGACCCCGGAGAGAAACTCGTCTACCACTTCCATGCTGACCGGTGACAATGGCTCAACGAACTGGATGTTTGGCTTTTGGCTCAGTGCGTCATAAATAGCTCTGAACTTTGTCCCGTCGAATGGATGCAAATAATTCAACAGGCCAAGTTCAATATTAAAGTTTTTACTATATATAACGTTCACGCGATCTCCCGACCAGTAACAGAAAGTTCTCTTGCATACCGGAGAACTTCACTCGGCGTCCAAATACCAAGCCCCAGTACTCCCCCAAGGCGGCCGTACTCTCGAGCACTAGGCTTGAAACTTGGAGTCTTACCACAAGCGACTTTGAGGCACTCAGCCACAACATGGGAGCAGTTATATCTGGCAAGTTGATATCTGGGGACATTCGATATTAACTCAGCGATGAATTTCGACAGACCTTCTTCATCTACGCGTTGAATAGTAACAGTAATCGGCTGCCTCCCTCCTTCGGATAAGACATCTTCTTTCAATGCCGTCATAAACTGTCCTGGGTGACTTCGCTTGATTTTAAGATCCTTTTTACCCGCACTATCTTCTGGCCAAAAGCTGACGTAATCCGAACCGAAAGAAAGGGACGCGTGCCCTACCATATTGCCTAGGGGTAGCCAGACATGTACTTTCAACATTATTGCCTCCTTGCAAATCAACGTCTAATCCACAAATGAAAGACCCTGAAGCATAAAGAGCTGCCTCCCCCCCTTCAATACACCCCACCGGTTATTGAAGGCACCCAAGTGCCATTTACAACAACCTCTGTGTTTATCCTTTTGCATTACCAATATTTGCACCCGACTCCATAGTCAAGGTGTATCAACCTCCTGTCCAACGCTGCCCCTCCTCCCCTCACGGGGAGGAGGTAAGTCCCGGTCGGCGCCACCATACTCACCCTACCCTAATAAGCAGCAACCCAGCGGACTCAAGGTATGAGCGGTAACACTATCATCGAGAACAGTGGGGAATGGTGGCGCAACAGCGTTATCTACCAGATCTATCCCCGCAGCTTTTGCGATGCCAATGGCGATGGCATCGGCGACCTGCCTGGCATCTGCCAGAAGCTCGATTACGTGAAATCCCTCGGCGTGGACGCCATCTGGATATCGCCGTTCTTCAAGTCACCGATGGCCGACTTCGGCTATGACGTGTCTGACTACCGCGACGTTGACCCGCTGTTCGGCAATCTGAGTGACTTCGATCAGGTTATCCACAAGGCACACGCGCTGGGCCTCAAGGTGATCATCGACCAGATTCTCAGCCATACCTCCGACCAGCACCCCTGGTTCGAGGAAAGCCGCCAGAACCGCAATAATTCCAAGGCTGACTGGTACGTATGGGCCGATGCCAAGGAAGACGGCAGCGCCCCCAACAACTGGATGTCCAACTTCGGTGGCAGTGCCTGGCGCTGGTGTACCCGTCGCCGCCAGTACTACCTGACCAACTTCCTCAAGGAGCAGCCGGACCTCAACCTGCACAACCCGGAAGTCCAGGAGCAACTGCTGGCTGACCTGAAATTCTGGCTCGACCGCGGCGTCGACGGTTTCCGCCTGGATGCCATCAACCACGCTTTCCACAACCAGTCGCTGCAGGACAACCCTGCACGTCCGGTAGCACTGGATAAGAATGGCCTGCCACCGGTGAACAGCTACGAATACCAGTGGCATATCCACGACAAGTCACAACCGGAGAACCTGGTATTCCTGCAGCATGTGCGCGCGCTGATGGACCAGTACCCGAACAGCGTGACCGTGGGCGAGGTGGGCGACGACAACACCCACAAGATCATGGCCGACTACACCACGGAGCAGCGCCTGCATATGGCCTACTCCTTCGACCTGCTGTCGGAAGAGTGCAGCGCGCAGTTCCTGCGCGACACGCTGGAGAAAAACCGCCGCGTGATCGAGGAGGGCTGGCCCTGCTGGTCCATCTCCAACCACGATGTACCGCGCTCATTCTCCCGCTGGAACAAGGGCTTCGATGCCGAAATCGCCATGGCCCGCGCACCGTTGTTCCTGCTGATGCAATTGATGCTGCGCGGCAGCGTGTGCCTGTACCAAGGTGAGGAACTGGGCCTGCCGGAGGCGGATGTGGCCTTCGAGGACCTGCAGGATCCTTACGGCATCAACCTGTGGCCGGAGTTCAAGGGCCGCGATGGCTGCCGTACGCCCATGCCCTGGTTCAATGGCGGTGAGATCAATGCCGGCTTCTCCAAGGTCAAACCCTGGCTGCCGGTCGCCGAGGCTCACTACCATCTGGCGGCCTCGGTACAGGAAGATGAACAGCACTCCATGTTGAACCACTTCCGTACCCTGCTGAAATGGCACGCACAGCTGTCACCGTCGCTGGCCACCGCCCAGCAGGAAATTGCCGACACTGGCAACGACTTGCTCGTGTTCGAGCGTACGGCCGAAGGTGAAAGTTACTTTGTTGCCCTGAACCTGGGCCACGAACCGGCAAGCCTGACCCTGCCGGAGACGTTTGCCGGTGCGAAAGACATCACGCCGACACTGTTTACCGGCCAGCTGGACGGCGCCGAGATCCACCTGCCAGTAGCCGGAGCGCGGGTTTTTCACGCGAACAACGGATAACCAGGCACCCTGATTCATTAAATTCGACGCTTGTTGAGAAATTGGCGCGCGCTTGCCCGTATTCATCTGAACCGGGGCCGCGCGCCGCACTCAAAGATGCACCTCTCAATAAGATCGTCAAACTGTGTTGCTCTCTCGTCGAAGCACGCCTTCCAGATTTCTGGATTGGTTCTAGCCGGCTCTCCAGCCGGCTTTTTTTTGCCCTCAGCTCCTGCTCCCGCCAAAACGGCAGTACGCCATAAAACCGACGGCTGATATTTCATTTAAATGTAATAAGCGCCAAACCCCGACCCTACCATGCCTCTCACTTGTCCTTGTGCCGTACAGGCTTTGGGCAGGCTCATCCCGCGGCCAAACCGGGACACACCGGAGCGCCGCATTGGGGAAATACACAGGTTCAGTATGCGCACATCGGGCGCAGGGTCTTACTCACCCTGAATTCCGGCCATGAAATACGCGCCGTCACCCGACACCGCTGTGCACAGTAACCTGCAACAGGCTCGCAAGAGCAGATGAGGTACGCATGCAACGCCGTTCTACTTTTCTCTCCAAATCCCTGAAAAAACTGGTCCTGGGCAGCAGTCTGATTTTCGCGGCAACCGCGATGCTCGCGCCCGTTGCACAGGCTGGGGACTACCCCTATCCCTACCAGCAACACAGATCCATGACGGACGGCAGTGCCTGGTGGCGCCGTGACGTTATCGGTGGAACGCCCCATATCATCATCGACCTGAGCGAACAGCGAGCTTATTTTTACAAAGGTGAACGCCTCGCCGGCATTTCTCCGGTTGCCACTGGTGTCGCCGGATACCGCACGCCGACCGGCAGTTTCCGCGTGAGCGAAAAAGACATCGATCACCGCTCCAATCTGTTCGGCCACTACGTAGATCGCGCGGGTTACGTGCGCAAAAGTAGCGTTGACGTGCGTCGCGATCAACGCCCTTCCGGCACGGTATTCCGCGGCGCGTCCATGGACTTTTTCATGCGGGTAAACGGTGCAGTGGGCATGCATGCGGGCAAGGTCACAGGACGCCCGGAGTCCCACGGCTGTATTCGCCTGCCATGGCACATGGCGAAGATCTTTTACGAAAATGCCCCGGTCGGCACCAAAGTTACCGTTAGACATTAAACGGACACAAAAAAGAAAGGAGGCCTAAGCCTCCTTTCTTTTTTCGGATACGGATGTAGGTGCTTGCTTCTGCTCGGCGCCGGCGTGCTCCGCCAGCAGCGCCAGGCAGCCAAAAATACACACCACGATTCCCCAAAAAATCAGACCTGCACGGCTGCGGCCGGTAGTGCCTTCCATGACCTGCCATTCCTTCCTCTGGACGCCCTTATCAAAGACGTCAGTACTTCGCTGCGCGCTTCCAGTATGCGCACCCCGGGCGCGCTAAATAACCGCAGTCACCGAAGTCATCGCAGTTCTTCAAACACGCGCAAAAAGTATGGCACAGTAACGTTCAACCTCTGCCCGAGGACCAGGACGCTTTGGTAATTCGGAGCGCCAATAAAAAAGGCAACTCATGTTGCCTTTCCGTACTTGATTCGGCGCTGCCCGGCGGAGTTAGCCGAGGCTGCTCAACACCTGGGAACGCGGCCAGAAATCCCAGCCTTCTGGCAGGCTGGCCTTGACCGACTCATCCACAATGATACCCCGCCGGTAATCCGGCCAGGCCAGCACCGCCACGCCATCGTAGCCGGTAAAGCGCTGGAACAATTGCGGCGGCCCAAGGCGGCTTTCCAGCTGAACGATTAGAGGGTGCCATGACAGCGGCAGCCAGCGGCGCACGTCGCTCCAGGACTCCGGCAATTCGGCGTCTTCCTGTTCGCTACGCGCCTCTGAGAGCGCGTGAAAACGCGCATCACTCGCTGCCAGCGCCAGGGGTTCTGGCAAAGTAAAAATGCCAGTGGCCTGCTGCTGAGCGCAAATCACACAGCAATCGCCCTCGATCCCGAGTGCCTGTGCATCATCACTGGAAAGTATCCAGGGCGCTTCTGCAGACAGCTGCCAGTCGCAATAATGGCAACTCTGCCCTTCGACAGCAGCTACCGGCTCGATGATTTGTGGCGCCCGCCCCGGCGCCCAGAAGGTAGCGACTTCAGGCTGGAAATATTCGTCGGCGTACTGACTTACATGCCAGAAAAAATTGAAGTTCGCCACCGCGCGGCTGCGCTCCCGGGGCGGCAGGGCGCGAAATCCCTGATGATTCACCTTGGCAAGACAGTACTCGCAGGCGTGGGGCGCCTGCTCCAGTCCCGGTGCGGATAGCTGGTCTCGCGCAGTACCAATCCAAACCGCCTGCGCGGGATCTTCCAGTGCACCACAGCAGGTGGCAATGTGTACGCGGTGGAAAAATTCGCGCCTTACAGCGGAATCGGCCACCGCTGCTACATCTACGCCAAATACCATCACCGGCGAGCCACGATACAGCCACCCATTGGCCGTTGGTTCAAGATCGCCGAGAGAAACCTGCATCCCCCGCACCAGTGCCTGCTCGATAGACTCCGCCGCGGTCTCCACTTCGGTGTCAGCTACTTGCAGCTCCACGTACCCGGCTGCCCCGGTTTCACCCTCGGACTCAGATTCGCTGACGCCCTCGATCCCTTCCGCCTTCATTGGAGAGATTGCCCGGGTGAGCGCTTCCAGATGCCGGCTCCAGCCACGCATCAGAAGGATTCCTCAAGAATGCTGTGGATCTTCATTTCAGAATTGGTAATCACGCGAAATGCCACCCGCTTGGACTGTTCGATATTTTCACTGCCGTCGGCATTGTAAATCGGTCGGGAGGAAGAGTATCCGACCGCCGCCACATTCTGCATCATCCACTGATGATGGGCAGACACCGAATCCAGGGTGTAAACAAAGCGCAGTACCGAGCGCGCCCGGTCCTGTGACAGGCGCAGGTTGTTGAAATAACTGGCATCGGCGTCGCTGCTCATCAGGCCCCACCCAGTACTCGTATGCCCCTCAATACGAACGGCGTCCACCGATGTCTTGAACGGGGCCAGCACGTTCATATACCGGGGAAAAAACTCTTCGAACACGACCTGATAGTGCGCACTCAAATGCGCCGCACCGGTATCAAACATGGCATCGGAGTTAATGAAGGCGACCGTGAGCGTATCGCGATCGATCACCGCGCCCCATCGATCCAGATCTCCGCGGAACTCCCGCTGTAGCGATTCGTAGATCGCCAGCTGGTTTTCCTTGTACGACATGGCAATGGTGCGGATTTTTTCGCGCTCGATCATCACCGAGCGCATCATTGCCACAGCAATGCACAGGAACACCATCATCAGGCCCGCCATCAAGTCGGACACACTGATCCAGGATGCCTCGTCCTCGCTGCGCGAGCCGAGGCCAAAGCGCGCCGCCATTAAGCCATTTCCCTCTGCTCGGCACGCTCAGCAGTCGCCGCACCAACCTCGGTCACACGCTGCATCTGTGCGATCAGCTGGCGGTAATCGCGGGTGAACTGTCCACTGATTGCGGCCAGCGCCTGTCCCATCGCAGAGATAACACCGTCCACTTCCTCTTCCATGCGGCGTTCCACCAGTGCGTACTGCTTGCCAATGGATGCCTCGGAATCGCCGATGCTTTTGCGAATCAGGTGGCTCAGTGCATCGGTCATTTCCTTGTGGGTGCGTGCCTGTTGCAGCGCCAGTTCCTGCATGCCGTTGCGGTGGGTGGTGATGGTTTCCTGAACCAGCGACTGGATAAAGTCTGCATCCAGGCTAGACATCTTCTCGAAGGCTCCGGAGACCGCCTCAATCTGGGCACCCAGCAATTCACTCTGCTTGCTGATGCTCACCAGGGATTGCTTCATGTCGCTGTCCAGAACCTGCTGAACAACATCCAGGCCGCGCACAAACTGCTCGATGCGCTCGCCGAGTTGTGGCATTACCGTCTGTACCTGTGTGCTGATATCGCGGTAGCTTTCGAGTTGAGCGTTGAGCGCAACAATCTGCTCGCGCGCTTCGCTGCCAAACTCCTGCATACCGGAAAGGAACTGCGGAATTTCTGCCAGCTGACTGTGTACCTGCTGCAGATCCCGAGCTACCTGGACCAGGCCGACCACGGTGGTATCACAATGCTCGGACCAGTATTCCACACGCTCCTCGTGCGCCTTGTATTCTCTGCTCAGCGTCGCGACCATCTCATCAAACTGGGCGAAATTTTCTCCAAAGCGGGTCATGTTTTCGCCGAACTGCGCTTCAACCCGCGCGTTAAAATTGGCAACGACCTGCTCCATCTCCACAACCAGCGCCTTGGCGCAATCCTCGGCAAAGGTGTTCATCAGTTCAGCATTCTGCTCCAGCTGACGCTCTTGCCCCTGCGCTACCGTGGCTTGCAGAGATTCAAGCGACTGCTGGATATCTGCAAGCTCGACAGGTTTGACCTCCTCCTTGCCTGGCAGGGCAACAAAGCGCGTCAGTGCGCGCAAGACGATGGACAAACCAATACCACACACGCTGGTAATGAATGCGGTTTTCAATCCATCGAGTAGCCTCTCGATACTGTTGTCGATATCCGCAATCTGGAATTCGAACAGGCCGATAATGACGCCGGTAAAGGTGCCAAGAATACCCAGCGAGGTAAGTAATCCCGGTGCCTGTTCGACAAAATCCATAGCACGCGACAAAGTGCGTGCAGTCAGGGCGAGCGCGAACACGGCAAGCATGCCCCACAAAAAGCCCTCGGTGACCGCTTCCGGACTTAGGGCAAGAAATACGTTTCGCAAAAATTCAGACATTGGAGAAAGTTCTCAGGGTTTGAGTTGCAGAACAAATTCCTGGAAAGCATCGCCACTGGGAAGCTTTCCGATATGGTGGCCGAACAAACGGTACCCGGGCAGCAGCCGCATCAGGTCGGCCGTGCTGTTGAGAGTTCGCTGGCGCTTGCTGGTCGCGACCCCGGTAACCGCAATCCGGTTATCATCCAGCACTTCAAAGGTCGAAGGTCGCTCGGGAATCTGGGCAGACTTGTACATGACAAAGTGCAAAGTTGCTCCCGGCGTCATACGTTCACCGAGCAATTCACCGAGCTGCTGAATCTGTGCACCACTGTAGTAATTCAGCAGATCCCAGAGAAACACGCCATCGAGGCGAGTACCGGGATCAAAGGTAAAAATCGATGTACTGAAGCCGGTTTCCTCGCCGTGCAGTTTTTTCTGCCAGGCCAGCGATGCATGCAGGTCTTCCACATAGAGTGCACCGATTTTTTTCTTCAACGCATCGATGTTGCGGCCATTTTTCCTGCCACACTCGAGCATGGTCGGTGCAGCCGAAAGTGCGCGGATGCTCGCCAGTGCCTTTTCCACACCGGGCATTTCAATACGCTCATCATCGCGCACATTGCGAAAATACGCGCTGACATCCGAAGCGCCACCACTGCGCACCTGGTTGCGCGAGGTAACGCTGTCGTACTCCAGAAAGTGCTCAGTAACATTCTGATCCATGCCTTCACGCTTCATCAGCGAATTGAACAGGCTGAACCGGTCCATGCATTTCAACAGCGTTACCGTTGAGTGCCCTTTGGAAGGTACCGCCGGATATTCCGGATCATCGATATATTCGTAACAGAAATTTTCCAGCAGACGAAAACGCCGTGGTTTCTGCGGCTGGTTTCGCCCGGTATAGCGCATGGTGTGCAGGATGGTTCCCTGTTTCAGGTGCGGCTGTAACAGGCGCACCAGGTGACGGATTACATCCAGCTCAAGAAAATTGAGAATGTCCCAGCACAGAATGACATCGAACTTCAGGTTCGCGGGTTTCGGAAGCAGGTGCTCTTCCAGAGCAATCAGTGGGTCTTCGGCATTCTGGTTTTCCAGAAGATATTCAATCAGGTCTTCGATGTGACACTGGCAGTTAAGCCGAAGGAATGCCTGAGTGGTTCCGGAGGAAAGAGGCCCGAGGTCGAGAATTCTGTCCCCGCTTTTGACCATCTCGGTCGTTAACGCAGCGAGGCCAAAAGAACGGTGTTGCATCGGTGATCGCAAATATTGGGGCTATTGCCAGGGATAGAATGAGGCGGAACCAGATTCAGCTCCGCCCCGGCAGGTTAATCAGCTGTCAGCCAGCTCCGCTTCCTTGGCCACATCCTTGGCGCTGTCTTTTGCTGCGAAAGCTTTCTTCGCTGGTGCAGGCTTGCTGGCTGCGCCATCTTTCGGCGGCAGGTTAGGGTGTACCAGTTTTTCCTTGAATTCGCTGTGACGAGCGCGCATCTCGTCATCGGTATCCACCATATCCATGGAACCGCGGAACTTACCACCGTCGTCCAGCTGAATACGCGGAGCGATCAGGTTGCCCTTAACCACCGCTGTATTGCGAATTTCAATCAGTTCATCCGCCAGTGCATCGCCGGTGAGAGTGCCGTTAATCACGATATTCTGTGCGTGAATATTTGCATTGATTTCACCTTCACGACCAATGGAAAGATCGTGCCCTTCCATGATCACGGTGCCTTCAATGGTGCCCTCGATGTGCAGGTCTTCGGTACCGATCAGTTCGCCACGGAACTTGATGTTTTTACCGATTACAGAGCGATCCTTGGCCATGGTGGATTCCAGCTTGTCCGCAAAGGGACGCTGGCTCGCACCAGTTTCGTTCATACCGGACAGGAAAGAGTTGGATTCCAGATTGGCTTCTGGCTTCGGGTCGAGAGGGTTGGCCATTATTCCACCTAAAAGTAACCGTAGAGGGATATTGTTTTTTTTCGAGCTGCCGTTTGTAGCTTTTTTCCTACGGTGTTCCCATAGCAAAACTGTGAAATCTAAAATAAACACGCCAAGTTTGTGAAAAACATCACAAATAGCCAGAAGGGGCTAAGCCGGAAAATTGAGAAGAGAATAAAAAGCAGCCAGTTGATGATCGACTGAAAACCGGTTCAGGTTTGTGCGCAGAGCTCGCAACAAGGAGATGAAGAGGGAAGTAAAGAGAGTGACCCATGCTGCACCGCATCTGTGCAGCACGGATCAGAACCGGGCATGCCGGTTTATTGAGCCTTGTTTTTGAGTGGGTCAAACTTGGCGAAATAGCGATCCGCCGCGCGATTCACTTTTCCGGAAAGTATCAGTGTCGACACCATCGTCGGCACTGCCATCACCGCATACATACCGATAATGACGTTATTCACGATATTCAGCGACGCCACTGCGCCGATCACAATCAGCAGGATATAGAGTGCGGAATACAGCCACTGCCAGCGGGGGCCAAACAGGAAATTGAAACATTTAACCCCGTAGTACCAGTAAGTGACGATGGTACTGAACGCCAGCGGAACCACCATCACCAGTAACAGAAGCGGCCCCCAGTGGCCGAACACCTGGGAAAATGCACTCGCAGTCAGGGAGACCCCTTCCACACCTTCACCGTGCTGCCAGGCCCCGGTGAGCAAAATCACCAGGGCAGTACAGGTACATACGACCAGGGTATCCACGATAGGCCCAACCATCGCCACCACGCCTTCACGTACCGGCTCGGTGGTCTTGGCCGCGCCGTGCGCAAGGGACTCGGAACCAATGCCCGCTTCGTTGGAGAAAGCGCCGCGGCTGATACCCGTTGCCACGACGGTACCCAGGGTGCCACCGACCACGGCATTGCCCGTAAACGCATCGGAAAAAATCAGCGCAAAAGCAGCCGGCACCTGGTCCCAGAAATAGCCAATCACAACCAGCGTCAGCGCGAGATAAAACACCACCATTGCCGGTACCACCCGCACGGCGAAGCGGCCGATACGCTGGATACGTCCGATGATTACCACCATTGCCGCAATCGCCAGCAGCACCCCCACGGCGAGGTCAAAGGTAAGCGCATTCTCCGCCCCAACCCAGCCCATTGGCAGCGCGAAGGATTCCCGCAGCAGCTGCACGGTCTGATTCGACTGGAATACCGGCAACAAACCGCACAGGCCCGCAATGGCAAACAGGTAGGCCAGAGGCAACCATTTTTTTCCGAGCCCCTCGCGAATGACATACATGGGGCCGCCCTGCAGCTCGCCGGCGGCGTCCCGGCCCCGGTACATAACGGCCAGTGTTGCAGTGAAAAACTTCGTCGCTACGCCGACCAGTGCGGTGACCCACATCCACAGTATTGCGCCGGGCCCACCAGTACTGATGGCCAGCGCCACACCGGCAATATTGCCGAGACCGAGGGTGCCGGAAAGCGCGGTGGAAAGCGCCTGGCGGTGCGGCACCTGGCCGGGATCTTTGGGGTCATCGTACTTGCCGCGCAGCAGGTCAATACTGTGGCCCAGGTGGCGGTAAGGCCGCGCACGGGAGCTGATCAGCAGGAACAGGCCACCACCAACCAGCAGGATCAATAATGGCTTGCCCCACGCGTAGTACACGAAGGTGGCTAAAAAGGCATCGAGGGATTCGATAAAAGACATGGAAATACTGCAGAGCCTGAAAGAATGAAGTGGCCCATACTCGCGCAAGCGGATAAAAATCTCAAACGGCCACACGCTTGCGGGAGCCGGCAACCAGACACCTGGACTAAACGTCGCCCGAAAAAAAGCCCCATAAAACGGGGCTTAAATCACTCGGTGAATAAAATGGACTCAGCTTTCAGCCGCTGTCAGGCCCGCTTCTCGCTCGCTCTCGGGCTCGGCCACCTTCAGGGCACAGACTGCAGCCAACAGCCAGCTGGCGCCGCCCAGTATCAATGCATAGATTGCTTCGTTATCAAAGAAAGTCCGCAGAATAAAGCCAAGCACACTGGCCGCCAGCAGCTGAGGGATAACAACAAAGCCGTTGAACAACCCCATCATCACACCCATTTTCTTGTGCGGCACATGGGTGGAGAGCATCGCGTAAGGCAATGACAGGATGGAAGCCCAGGCAAAACCAACCCCCACCATGGGCAGCAGCAGCCACTGGGGATCGCGTACAACCATGAACGACATCAACCCCAGCCCGCCCAGGGTCAGGTTCAGGCTGTGCGACAGGCGCATACCAAACCGGCGCGCCATGATCGGGATCAGCAGCGCCGCCAGGGCTGCAAACCCGTTGTAGGTAGCGAACAGCATTCCTACCCAGTCAGCGCCATCGTTATAGGCCTGCGATGTCACCTCACTGGTACCAAAATGGAAGCTGGTCACCGCCGCGGTGGTATAGATCCACATTGCAAAAAGAGCGAACCAGGAAAAGAACTGTACCCATGCCAGGCGCTTCATGGCGGGAGGCATCGAGTACAGGTTGGACACAATCTCTTCCAGCACCTGGGCGCGACCACGCAGCAGCGCGGCGGCCAGCTGGAGGGCACCAAGCCCGACAATCAGGCCCGCGAGGATATACAGTTGCTTGTCCAGAGCCTGCTTCCAGACAAAACCGGCAAGTAGTGCACCTACCAATACCATCAGGCCACCGAGCTTGCGATAAGCCGCGCTGTGGTCCGCCACCTCCTCGGTGCCCTGGCCACCTGCCAGCTCGGGGGATTGCGCGGCCTCAAACGCCGCCTGCTGTTCCGGGGAGTACTCCTTCGTTTTCAGTACGCTCCACAGTACGGCTACAAGAAAGGCAAAGCCGCCGAGGTAAAACGAAAGCCGCACGGACTCCGGCACCACACCCTCAGGCGCCGTGTTCGAAACGCCAAACCAGTTGGCCAGTATCCACGGCAGGGCCGAAGCCACCACAGAACTCACGCCAATAAAAAAGCCCTGTAGCGCGTAACCAAAGGAGCGCTGTTTCTGCGGCAGCATATCGCCAACCAGCGCCCGGAAAGGTTCCATGGAGACATTGATCGAGGCATCCATCACCCACAGCATGCCCGCTGCAATCCACAGCGTTGGCGAGTGCGGCATAAACAGGATGGCAATAGATGACAGGATGGCACCGGCCAGCAGGAATGGGCGCCGGCGGCCAAAACCGCTCCAGGTACGATCGCTGAAATAGCCAACCAGTGGCTGCACCAGCAGCCCGGTCAGGGGCGCTGCGACCCAGAGCGCCGGAATATCATCCACTTCCGCCCCAAGGGTCTGGAAGATCCGGCTTACATTGGCATTCTGCAGCGCAAAGCCAAACTGGATTCCGAGGAAGCCGAAGCACATATTCCAGATTTGCCAGAAACTGAGTGCCGGCTTACCGCCAGAAGCGTTATAGGACTGATTGGTCATTACTCTCACCGCATAACTGATTATGGTTATGCACAGCATGGTGACAGGCCGTAGAACCACCTACCTCCTCCTCTTTGGGGGAGGAGGGATAGAGTGGGGGATAAGTCGCAAGTGACAGACGGAAAGACCTGACGGTCATTAACCCGGCCTAACCATAGGCGAGATCAAGACGCACAGTATTTCGCGCCGATTTTCGGCTGGAGCAAACAGTCCCGCGCCACTGGTGTCAGGCGGTTCTACCAACTCCCGTGAGCAGCGTCGCGTTTCCGAACCAACCACCTTGCACGATGGTTCAACTTGGCAAATGTTTGAGCTTGCGGAAGCTGATTTAACGTCCTGCTGGGGTCAACGTCAGGACACGCAGAAGTACTACCGCACTCACTATTCCGGAAGCGCAATACGAAATCCCGCCAACAGCGGAACCCCTGGTATTGCGTGTCTTCGGTCTCCAACGACCCTTCCAGGAGAAGAATAAGAATGAAATCCATTCTGAACGGAGTACGCTTTACCGCCGCCATTCTTGTAACAAGCATTGGGGGAATATCCTCCGATGCGATGGCTGCAAACATTACCGACGTTTCCAACGTCCCCCAACGCATCATCGTTCAATACCGGGACACCCTGCAGCGAGACTGGCCAGCCCAGGCCGTGGCGCACGGCGCGCGTGGAGGCGCCAGCCTCGCGCATGTCAGGGGATTGGCACTGCGCAATCGCCAGTTGTACCGTCTCGACAAACACATGTCTCCCGGGCAGCTCCAAAAGCTGATGGCAACACTCAAGACCGACCCGAATGTTTTGTCGGTGGAAGAAGATGCGCTGATGCAGCCGCAATTTGAACCCGATGACACCTACTACAGTGCCCAGTGGCACTACTACGAAGCGACCGGCGGCATCAATCTGCCGGCGGCCTGGGACAAACAAACCGGCACTGGTGCCACAGTAGCGGTGCTGGATACCGGCTATGTCTATCACTCCGACCTGGATGCCAATATCCTCCCCGGCTACGACTTTATTGACGACACCTTTGTCTCCAACGACGGGGATGGCCGGGACGCCGACCCAAGCGACCCGGGTGACGCCGTGCAGTTCAATGAATGCGGTCTGTTCAGTCCGCCCAGCGATCAGGACAGTAGCTGGCACGGTACCCACGTTGCCGGCACCATCGCCGCAGTAACCGACAACAATAAAGGCGTTGCCGGTGTCGCGTTTAATGCGAAGGTGGTGCCGGTCAGGGTGCTCGGGAAATGCGGCGGCTACCTTTCGGATATTGCCGATGCGATTGTGTGGGCCTCCGGAGGCAGCGTGCCCGGGGTACCGGTCAACGCCAACCCTGCGCAGGTGATCAATATGAGCCTGGGCGGTAGCGGCAGCTGCGACGCCACCTACCAGACGGCAATCGACACCGCGGTTGCCAATGGAACAACGGTAGTCGTCAGCGCTGGCAACAGTGACGCCGATGCCTCCGGCTATCGTCCCGCCAGCTGTGACAACGTCGTTTCCGTCGCCGCCACCGAGCGTTTCGGGGCGAGATCCTATTACTCCAACTATGGCGCCACCGTCGATGTCAGTGCCCCCGGTGGCGACCTCTCCTACGACGCCACCCACGGTATCGCCTCAACCCTGAACGATGGCGCTACCAGCCCGGGCAGTGAAATCTACGTGTACTACCAGGGCACATCCATGGCAGCACCGCATGTTTCCGGCACCGCGGCCCTGATGTACGCCACCGACAGCAGCCTTTCGCCCACGCAGGTGGAAAGCCTGCTCAAGTCGACCGCGCGCGCCCTCCCAGGTGCGTGCAGTGGTGGCTGTGGCGCAGGCATTATTGATGCCAGTGCCGCCATCGATGCCGTCAGTGGCACCACGCCCAGCAATACTCCACCCACCGCAGGTTTCGCATTCAGTGCCAGCGACCTGTTTGTGACTTTTACCGACAGCAGTTCCGATAGCGATGGCAGTATCGCCAGCTACAGCTGGGACTTTGGTGACGGCGGCAGCTCCACCGATCAAAACCCGACTTACACCTATGGCAGTGCCGGCACTTACTCGGTAACGCTCACGGTAAGTGATGACGACGGCGCTACTGACAGCGATACGCAATCAGTCACGGTAAGTGACGGAGGCACTGAACCGACTGGCGATGGGTTTACCGAGACCGGACTTAATTTCGGCAACCGCGAATGGCAGTACTTCACGCTCGATGTACCGGCCGGAGCGAGCAGCCTGGATATCACCTCATCCGGTGGCAGCGGCAACGTGGACCTCTATGTGCGTTTCGGTGCAAACCCGACCACCAGAAGCTATGACTGCCGTGACGGTGGTGGCGGCAACGACGAAACCTGCTCGTTTAGCTCACCTGCCGCAGGCACCTGGTACATCGGTCTGCGCGCCGCCCGCCAGGGTGCCTCAAATGTCCAGCTGGATGCGTACTGGTCTGGCAACTGACGACCTCGCGCTTACTCCACGTCATTGCAAACAGGCGATAGGCGCAATCAACAAAAAAGCCCCGCATTGCGGGGCTCTTTTATTTTTCGAAAATTAATGTCGACTTTAACAGAAAGTTGTAATTTACCATCTCGAAAACCCCACAAAATCACAGGCTTTTACCATAATATTATAAAGCCGTTTTTAGGATAAACTTATAAAAGTTGGGGTTTCAAAAATTTTAGTAGACGGTAGCGCACCATCCGTTCTGCAAACTCACCTGCGCATGATTTAGAAGCAGGTCAAGGTTAGACTGAAGGTCCCCAAAAGTTCAGTCCCCCAAAAGAAATAACCGCGACCCGCGACAATGAGAATACGGCAATATCCGCTATTGCCGAACTGTAGTGGCACACTGAATTTGGCCACCTGACTTTGAGTGATATTATCACGCTCAACGAGATCAGGTGAATTAATGACCAAGTCAACAAAGAAGCGATTTGACCCCGAGTTCAGGCTCGAGGCAGCCCAACTGGTAGTCGACCAGAACTACACCGTGAAAGAGGCTTGCGAAGCCATGGGAGTCAGTAAATCCACGATGGAGTCGTGGATTCGGAAGCTGCGGGCAGAGCGAGGTGGCAAGGCGCCTGAAGGCATTGCTATTACTCCCGAGCAACTTCGCATCCAAGAGCTAGAACGGAAGCTTAAGCGAGTCGAAGAAGAGAAAGAAATCCTAAAAAAGGCTACAGCTCTCTTGATGTCGGACTCGCTGAACAGTTCAAAATAATCGAGCGATTGCAGGGGAGCTACGCCGTTCAGCGGTTGTGCGACGTATTTGATGTGTACCGGAGCAGCTATCGG
>NZ_JAIVKK010000004.1 GCF_020524005.1 Microbulbifer aggregans
AAGAGTCGCCCGACGCTCACGGGAACCGGAATAGGCTCCCACGCCAGACTTAAGTCTTGCTCGGAATTAAAACGTAATTCATTGACATGAGTTACTTGCTTCCGATAAATCTTTTTCTAACCCTCTCCATAAAGGATTGGGTAGATGTTCGATCCATCACTCCGCAAGCACCCACACATATTGCTTGATCGATTTTTTAAACAACTCAGTGGAGCGCCGGGCTCTCACTGCGGGATGCGTATTCTACACATCCGATCTGCTTTAGCAAGCGCTTTTCGCAGACTTTTTTTACTCCGAAACCCTTATAAATCAAGGTGTTCCGAAGCTCTCGACCACCTCTCGGCGATCTCGATAAGGGCGCGCATTATATCGAGCTCTTACCGCTTGGCAAGCTCTTTTTGAGAGCTTTTTTCAGGTTTGAAAAGCGGGCTTCAAAAGCACCAAATCTTCAATCCTGATGGGCTGCCGGAGCCCCGGTCGACTTCACGTTGCCGCCTGGCGACCCCGTCGAAGTGGCGCGCATTATAGCGAGCTTTCCGACCTTGGCAAGCTGCTTTTTTAAAATTTTCACAAGACAAAAGTCTTTGAAAATCAATAGCTTACTCACCTCCCACCACTGCCTCGGCAGCGATGAGGGCGCGAACTATACGTCCCTGCCTGGCCCACGGCAAGCACTTTTTACTATCGTTGTTGACTAACAAGCCACTACCCTCCGGGCAGCAATATCATTCAATATCCGTTCATATATAGGTATAGGAGCCTTGGCAGTTAAAGCACTTATACACAGACCTATATATAACTATGGCACAGACCACGACTACCCAACATATAAGACTGCTTACCAGCCTACGCTGCATGGTCTCGCCTATACCTTTACCTTTGAGACAGCTATTCGGCGAAGATCAGGTCTCGTTGATATCAGGTGCCCAACGACTCGTTACCTGTCACGACAACGCCGGCCCATGACGTGTACCACCCGAATTAAGCGAATGTGGACTTGAGATGAAAGTCGCGAGAGAGGAAGGTTATGAGCATCTAAGAGCTGATTGGCAGCTAGAAGGAAGTGTGAATCCAGGGTCAACCGGCTCTAAGACTACAACTTGCGAAAAAGCGATCTTTTACAATCAGCCTTGGGTTGTCCAAAACCAACTTCTGCGCCTGCTCGCTACCTATTAGGGATTCCGCCGCCAATCTGCCGGCCAGGAGATTCGGAGGTCGCCGTACAGGGTGATGCGCATCCGACGCCATCACCGTAGCCAAACCCTTCTTCACTATCTGCTCGGCCCTCGCCTGCACCGGCTTTCCAAACTGCCCCGTTAATGCGCCAGCGGTAACCTGGAGTAAGCAACCGGCCTTTAGCAGTACATCAATGTTTCGAACATCCCGAATGATATCTTTATTACGCTCCGGGTGCGCCACCAAAGGCCTTATGTTTTTCTTCGACAACCAACTGAGTAAATGGCTGATACCGGGAGGGATATGACTATGCGGCATCTCCAGAAGGACAACGGGGTCACCATACCAGTGCCCCAGCATTGGTAATTCTTCGTGTTCAGCTAAAAACATTACTTCATCAGAAATACGGACTTCCGCCGCAAGTGCAAGCTTGATATCAATCCTGCAGGATTCTACTGATCGCAAAAATGATCGGAAAGCCGTTTCTATAGAATTCAACGTGTTTGGATAACGCCCAGGGTGAATATGGGGTGTCGCTACCATGTGCGTAACACCACTCTCAGCGGCTGCCTGTAACAGCAACAGGCTCTCCGACAAATCTCTCGGACCATCATCGATTTGGGGAAGTATATGGCTGTGTAGGTCAATCATTACCCGTGACCTGTTGCGTTTGACAACTGCCATAAGTCCACCGTTTCAGATGGACCAATTTCATTGAACCGGTGACGAGTAATCATATCCGTAATAGCTATCAGAGTAGAGGCCCCTTTTTTCTATCTGAATACGATTGAGCACTACACCGTCGACACCTATACCAACAGAATGCAATCTAGAAATAGCTGTACGTGCAACTCCGACGCTTGTTGATTCTGCCTTCAAGACATACAGAAGTGAACACGCCTCTCGTGCAATAATCAGCGCATCACTAACAGCCTGTATAGGGGGCGTATCTATTATGATACGGTCATATCGTGACTTTAGTTTTTCCAAGATCTTAGAAAAATGGTGCGACCCTAACAACCGTTGAGGATCCAGGGGCCGTACGCCGGCAGGAACAATATCCACGCCACTCTTATCATCTCTAAAAATACACTCCTCAATTTCAAAATGACCCGAGAGTAAGTCAGCAAGTCCTGGACGATTAGGTGGCACTGAAAACCTGCCGCCGATAGAAGGTCGTCGCATGTCACCATCTATGATGAGAACCCTGTTTAATTGCCCTAGTGAAAATGCCAAATTCAACGCGATTGTCGTTTTTCCCTCACCCGGTGCCGCAGACGTGACGCAGATGACTTTTTCGCCATCTTCAAAATTTGATAAGACGACACCTGTTCTTAGAGTCCTTATAGCCTCGCTAAATCTTGGTGCCGCCTCATCAAAATAGGCATGCAGAGGCATGCCACTTTCTCCATGAACCTTGAAGTCGGGAACTAATCCTATTAGATCCTGACCCAACTTATTTGTAACATCTTGCGGGTTTCTGATCCCTGGCTTGAGCAGTAAATCCAAGCCAATGAATATTGACGCAGCAAACCCCGCACCGCCTATGAAAGCAATAATCACCCAAAGGCGCTTCTTAGAAGCAATAGGATACCTAGGTTCTACCGCGGGATCCGCTATCCTTGCTACAGGTGTGTTAAAACCAGAGACCTCTCTAGTTTCCTTGAAGCGAGTAAGAAAAGTATTATATAGCTGACGGTTAATATCGACTTCGCGCTTTAATTCGTCATACTTTATTTCCTTTTGTGCGACTAACTGTAGATGTCCCTTTGCGGACGCTAGTTCACGCTCAAGGTCAGAGACCCGGTCTTTTGCTTGCCTAAAGTCAACTTCAATACTGTTAACTAAATTTGTGATTTCAGCAGATAACTGCGATTTAGCTCCATCGACCTCACCTTGCGCAGTGATCATTTTTGGATGCTTTGGCCCATATCGTTGTGCCAACTCATTTTTATTTAACGTTGCGGATACAACCCCTGCCCTAGCCGTCTGGACCAATGGATTATTGAGTATTTCCGGTAGTTTTATAAGATCATCTTCGGAGTTTTTCGATTTATGTATTTCTTCATAGAGAACTCGTGTACGTTTTAAATATCGACGAGCCTCCAGTAGCTGAGCCATGGACTCATTTAATTCCTGCGACGCTAATCCGCGAACCCCTTGAACATCGACAAGGTCTGCCTGCTGTTGAAAATCGTTTAACGCCTGTTCTGAATTTTCTAATTTATCTCTAAGGCCAATTAGTCTATCACTGAGCCAACCGGTAGCCTTTTCAGTTACGTTGACTCTTTCATCCATCTGAGCTTCCACATAAGCGTTAGCTATCGCATTTGGGACACTAGCTGCAAGATCAGGATATCTTGACCGATATGATATTCTTATCAATAAAGTTTTCCGTATAGGCCGAACACCTAAACCTGAAGAAATTGACTTTATTATTCGTTCACGCTTCCGAATACTCGGTTGAACAGGAAGGGCGTCCCCAACGTCATCCTTAAATCCAATTGCCAACTTTACATCATCTATCCATGATTTTTTTTTGCCATTAAATGCGGGATGATCGAGCAAATTAAGATCATCAACTATCCGTTCGATAACTGCACGGGAAAGGATAAGCTGCGCTTGAGTAGTCAGAAACTCCTGGCGTTTTCTGCTCACCTCGTAAACATCGCGAATTGCCACTACACTAGCTTCGTTATCCTCAAACAGCAAAGAAGCCTCTGACTCATAGTAGTTTGGTATATTCTTTACATAAAAGTAAGCGATCAGCGCGAGCAGCAGCGCAGACAGTAAAATAAACCATTTTTTTTCATAGATGACAAAAATAGGCACCATGAAATCAAATGAACCTTGCTGCTCTTCATCTGCCTCAGGTAAACCAGAATTTCGGATTTTTTCCATAAACGACTCAGAAGAATCCTTGGTCTATTGTTACGGTGTCACCAGGAAAAAGTCTTGTCGACATATCTATTTTTTCCTTAGATTCTTCGCCCTCATCTTCACGAATCAAGTAAATCCTGTTTTCAGAGGCTCTTTCTGTTAACCCTTGAGCCAAAGCCGCAGCCTTGGCCACTGTGAGTCCGGGCTGATAACTATATCCACCGGGAGAGTTAACTTCTCCATAAATATATATCGGTCGGTACTCCAACATTGATACTGTAACGTTTGGATTTACCAGATAGTCACCTTTAAGACCTACGACAATAATATTTTCTAGTTGCGCCGGCGTAAGACCGGACACCGCTATTTCACCGAGGAAAGGGTAATTAATTACACCACTCTCATCCAATAAGAGATCGATACTCAAATCACTTTCGCCATATACAAGTACTGATACTTTATCACCTGCGCCCAGCTTATGTCCGGCATTAACTTGAGCATGTACAGACACCGCGAATGGCATCAGTACTATCCAAAAGAGTAATTTAGACCGCATATAGAGTTTCATCTAAATAGACCTTACTTCGACCCTCTACAAAGGACCGTTTAAACTCAAAAACAATAAATTTCTTTCAACTGATAGATCTTCAATATCGCCAAAACTATCGGCGCTTTTAGTCATAGAAAAACCAAAGCCAACAGAAAAACTGTTTCCGACGCGATAATCTATCGAAGCGGCACCTATGCTAAGATCCCTTTCTCGATCTATTCCCGAAAACTTCCCTACGGCCCTAGATACAGACATATTGCTCTGAAAATTCCTGGTCCACTGATGACGCCAAGAAACTGTTCCGCTATTTGACTTAACAAATTCGGCCGTGCCTAGGGACTCTTGCACCGCACTAGATAACTTGAGATTCAAGCTGCTGTAACTTCTTGGGCTCCAGTTCAAGTCCAAATTCCAAGTCGGAACATCTCCCGAATTTTGATCACGAGAAATAAATTTCTTCTCAGTAGTCCCATAGCGTGCGGTCATCGATGTCTTCGGCATTTTCAACATAAATCCAACTGTGTAACGACTTTCCTCACTATTCAATACGTTACTAACACTAGCTAAATCGTACTCAATATCAGACTTTCGCGCCTCCGCCATTACCGTAAAATCCGGCGTCAATAGATAACTTGCGGTTAAGCTACGAAAGCTATCCTCATAATCTCGCTCTGCTTCAAAGAAGTTCTGACTGCTTTTTCCCAAGGAATACGCCAACTGACTCCGTTGTGACAGTGAACTAATAACCACACCAATATCACCTGCAGGAGAAATGACTCTTCGATCCTCCATGAGCGGGTTCAGGGGACCATCAAAATCTGGCCTCACACGCTGATTTGCATCGATGTATCTGCCACTTACGGTAAAGCGAATGAAAGAAAGAGGCTGCCAACGTCCATCCATTGATCCTATATAATCTCTGTAGTCTTCGCGCTCACCGCCCAAATAATGACCAATTCGCGCTATTACTGAGGAGTTCAGCGATGATTTTTCGCCTTCCAAAGCAACAGAAAGATCTGGCGAGAATACTGTGAGCCACGCGCTGACGGGATCAACATCTCGTAGATAGATGTTGTCGTCATATATCGCTGACGCCATGGCTTCTACAGAAACAGTTCCTCCATTAGCAATACTTATACTTGCAGCGTCGACATTCCCTGCAAGGGCCGCACACAAAAACAGGCATGAAGGGTGCGCAATAGTCAAATAACAGTATTCCGTTAGCTTTAACATACTCTATCCTCGGCATGCAAAACCGAGTGCTGCTCCTATTAATAAGCGTTTTTGTGGGAGAAGCCTTTAAAAATCGTCAAAAATACAATTCGCAAATCCAGCAGAATTGACCAGCGCCGGATATACTCAAGATCTTGCTCCACGCGTCGACTCATTTTATCCAGAGTATCCGTTTCCCCTCGAAAACCATTTATTTGTGCTAAGCCTGTTATTCCTGGCTTTACTTTGTGCCGCAACATATAACCAGAAACTAACCGGCGATACTCCTCATTGTGAGCGACCGCATGAGGTCTCGGACCAACGATAGACATTGACCCCTGTAAAACATTAAAAAACTGCGGTAGTTCATCTAGCGAAGTCCGTCTAAGGAATCCGCCCAAAGGGGTAACACGCTTATCGTTCGCTGTGGCCTGAATAACCCTCTCACCATCATCCATAGTCCGCATTGTTCTAAATTTCCATACAAAGATGGTCCGGCCATCCAAACCGTACCTTCGCTGTTTAAAAATAACAGGACCTTTGGAAGTCGCTTTTACAGCCAATGCGATTAATAGCATTAGTGGAGAAATCAGAACCAGTATGATCGAAGCTATAATCAAGTCTTCGACACGCTTCAGCCAACTATCGAAGCCCTGAATTGGCGTATCAAAGACACTCAGAAGGCTGCTACTACCGACTTGATGCCAGCGCGCATGAAGCATTTTTGCAACAAAGAAATTCGGGAGAATATGCACAGTTGCCGTGGTATCAGAAAATTCGTCTAGAATGTCACTGATTATTTCTTCGGCGCGCATGGGTAGTGCGATAAATACTAGATCGAGTTTACCGGATCGCGCCTGTTGTATTGCCTCGGAAAGATTCCCAAGTACCGGAAACTGATTTCCTATGCGAGAGTTATCACTAAACCCTTCGACTTCGAAAAAGCCAGCTACTTTGATTCCCAGCTGGGGGTTAAGCCTGAGGTCCCCGGCAAGTTTATAGCCAGCGTCAGTACATCCTAGAATTACGCAGGGCCTTGTGTTGTGGCCCTTTTGACGCAAAATAAATAGAAGTTGTCTGAGACAGAATCGCCAAAAAGACAGCGCAACCAGGGTGGCCAAGAACCAACTCGCAACGACGATCCGGTCATATGCGGCTTCGACACTCATCGCGTAACCAAGCGTGAGTAAAACAATGCAGACCACTGACCAGGCGAGAGTAGCAGTGCCCAGAATCCGAAAATATGTCTCGCCACGCCAAGAACGATAAAGCTCAACTGATTCAGCTACAAATGCGAAGCTAATTGCTGCAAGTAATCCGGCGATCAGCCAGTCTTTGCTCGGCACAACGTCGAAATACAGGATGCAAGCGAAAAGGCTTCCCTGAATAAGAAAAACATCAAAAAGTCGATATAGCGCAGTGATGCCGCTCTGACGACTGCGAATCCATCCTTGTTCCACCATCCCCTCCCTGGGACATACAAACCCGCAAATTGATAGTCTCGCAGCCCAACAAAGGCCTGCGAACTCAAACGGTAATAGCCGGCAATTCAGAACTAGTCATTTAATCGGTAAGGACGTTAGTCATCACTCTGGAGAATCAGAAACGTAAATTTACAAGCCCCAACTGCACGCTTTCAGTCGCTCATCCTGAACAACGGTAAACTAAGGTGACCTAATCTCATTTTCGGCGTACGGCGTTGATTATGGGACCAAAACGTGAAGTAATTCAACATTTTTTACGTCCTGGGCGCTTATTGCGTCTTATCGCGCTGTCTTTTGCGCCTATACGCTGGCGTGAAAATCCACTCAATCTCAATTCACCAAAAAAATACGAATTTCTGTACCAGCAGCCTTACCATTTTTTATGGTACTGATGCAAAATACCTGCCAGTAGCAAATGATATTTTGACCAGCTCCTTGTTCAAAGGCTGTTAACAGAAGGTTTTCGTCAGGATTCGTCGAAACGGTTTTCGATTTACCCTAAAAGAAATCCCTAGACACAAAGGATTTAGGGATTAAATCTGCTACCTCCATCTAGATGGCTAATAGGCTTCATCGAATTTTGTCCCCTAATAACATACTCATCATGCTGACCTGCTGGTAATTCTTCACCAAAAATTTTGCAGCGTGCGCATGTATTTTTTGTTAACTTATTGCTCCAGAGTCAACCGGCCTAAACTCACCTACTGACTTTGGACTTTTTGGTAACATTCTACGTCTTATAAAATATTGCCTAAATTAAGTATCTGATACTCAAGGAAAGAGTTTTGCAAAAGCTTAGAACATTTAATCCACAAGTAAGAAGGCACCGTTCGGCGATCGGCCTGGAAGAAATCTGACAATTGAGCTTCTATGTAAGTTAGCTTAACGAACCAATTTTTTACACTACTGTAATAAGCCTGAAATTCTAGAAAGTTGCATATGGAAAACAAAAAATTACCTAATTTTTTCGTTGTTGGCGCAATGAAAGCTGGTACAACAAGCCTCTATCAAATGCTTGATAGCCATCCAAACGTCTATCTCTCCTACCCTAAAGAACCTGAATATTTTTCTGAGAAATATTTGGAAAAAGATTCAGAATCCTGGTATCTATCACTGTTTGCCGAGTCACCTCCAAACTCATTACGCGGTGACTGTTCAACTGGCTATTCTCGAAGAATTGCATATCCTGGAGTTGCAGAAAGAATCTTCAAGTCAATTCCTTCCGCCCAAATCGTATATCTCCTTAGGCACCCAGTTGAACGCTGTTGGTCACACTATTTACATAGGATGAATGAGAGGGTGATGGACGGCGAATGTATTTTAGATTTTGATAATGCGGTTGAAATTTACCCTGAGATATTGGATACAAGCTGCTATTTCAGCCAGGTCGATAATTTCACTCAGTTTTTCGATCGATCCCAGATACACGTAATCATATTTGATGATCTAAGGGAAAGCGCTGAAGCAACAATGACTGAACTATATGACTTTTTGAATCTTCCCAGGGTACCTGTCTATAGTTTGACACACGCAAATAAGTCAGGGGATCAGACCGGCAGGCGTAATATTAAGGCTTTTATAAAACGTGTTAAATCCTCAACCGCGGGGAAACTTTTAAAAGTAGTTGTTCCGAGAACAATATTAAACAGCGCCGCAAAGTTTATTTCGAAAAATAAACTGGCAATATATGCGGCAAAGAGCTCAGGAAAAACCGCGGATCTACCAAAGAAACCAAGCCCAGAGCTTAGAGCTAAATTATTGCTATATTTTAAAAAGGAAACCCTTCAACTCGAAAACTGGGTAGGGAGGTCACTACCACCTAGCTGGTACTCATAGTACGCTACCGCGTTTTACCGTATCAACTTAAATGATGCTGGCAATTGATAGCTACACCGCACCAGGGTGGAGTTATATTTTGCAAAACTTTAGGAAAAATTAGGCCTAATACTTTACATTTACAGAAAATATAATATTTATATTTTCTGCGTATTGGGTAGTTCTGCGCTAGAGCTGAATAGTTATTCACGCTAATTAATCAATCAGCTGTTAATATTGTACGCCGCACCAGAAACCCTCTATGCTTTGGAGGGTTGAGCATCAAAAAATCTTTGTGACTTCATACCTGCAGATCTTTTAGGAACCCTTATACCCCTAACGCTACCTGCCATTACTCCGATGGAAAACCAAAGCCAGCTGTACATCGAACTATTTGGTATTTGATTCACCGCCATTAACGCAGTAAATAGGGCAGCAAATGCTATATCAGTACGCTCTGTTCCAGACCTAGCACTTTTAATTAGTTTACACGCACGTAGCACTGGTGACAGAATTATCAGGAATGTGCAGGTGAATCCTGTTAGCCCAAACTCTGACAACCGTATTATCCAATATCCATCAGTAACGACGCCTTCGGGTCTATTTCTTCCCCAACCTCCCCAGCCAAACGCTAACTTTTCACGTGTATGCTCCAGTGCCATATTCTCGTGAAAAAACCTAAAGTCGAGGGACGCTACACGGTCCTCTCCAAAGACAGAAAGTATGTTTAACACAGTATCATGCGGGAATAGCTTAAACAAACACAAGGCAGGATATATCAATACGACTAGCGACAAATACGCGGCCATTTTTGTCGTGAATCTTGGGCCTATGAGAAAGATACAAAGCCCCATGACACTTAGCACCCATGCACCAACCGATTTACAAAGAACTAGTACTACAGAGAAATATAAAGCAAAAAATAGTGCCGGCACGTTCATTATTCTAACTTTTTGGCGCGCCAATTGGATCGAGCAAAGAAACACCGCTACGTATAGTATTGAAACTAGCAAGCCATGACCTATGAATACAACGGCTCGAAAGCCATCCATTCGGACTTGCTGTTTGAATTCATGTGGAAAAAATCCATAGATAGCACTATGCAACTGCGGGCTAAATCTAATTTCGAATAAGACTAGCGGCGAATATATAAATCCCGCAATGACCATCAGTTTTAAAAACCGCTGCTGATCTCTTTGTGAATGCACCAACGACAGACCAAGCAAAAATGGAATTACTTCAAGATATATTTGGATAAGGGAAGAGAGTATGTCTTGTAGTCCTAGTCCAGGCTTAAGATCCTCACCTTTAAAAAACGGTTCGGTATTAGTAAGCACCGTGATAGCGGGAACAGCCAGCAATGCCACTACAAATATTCTTTCAAAACTCTCCCGGGGAATAAACTGTATTTTTTCTCGTTTAATAATATAGCAGCCAAAGATCGCGCAAATTGCTGGGATACTTTGTTGCCCCAACGGAGGTACGAGTGGAAAATCAAAAGCCACTTTTACCGGCAAAAATATATAGCCACCAACAATAGTCCAAAAAGTAGCTGTGATTGTGTTACATTTGATATATAAGAGTAAGGATATAACGGGGAAGAAAGCGAGTGCAAAATAAGCAAATGTATTCGGCATGTACCCTTACACCCCAGAGAACAATAACTTTAGTTTTTGTGTATTGCTGGTGAGATCAAATTCTTTTTCTACGAATGCCGCTGCATTTTCAATTCTTACTCTCCGCTGCTTCTCGGGCTCCTGGATCGCCTCTAACATGGCTTCCGCGACAGCTTGAGAACTGCACTCGACAGCCAAGCCGGTTTCTCCATGAATTACTAATTCTGGAATACCCGATATATCGGTTGTGATAACACTAACACCTTTTAGCATCGCCTCCATCAACACTACAGGGATGCCATCCATATCGCCGGATCTGTCTTTTTTACAAGGTAGTACAAGGTAATCAATTCGTTCCATCCACGCGGCTACTTCCTGATGGGGCAAAGCTCCTTTTAAATTTACAACATCCTCCAATTTTTGTTGAGAGATTTTTTGCTTGAGATTTTCCTGTAAGGGTCCATCCCCTACGACTTCCACGTAGAAATTCGTCTTTTTTTCTCTAAGCTTAGTGCAAGCATCTAATAAGATATCCAGACCTTTCTTTTCGACTAATCTTCCGATAAATCCAAAAACGATTGGACTAGACCTGTTTTTGTACGTTCTTTGCCTAAACTGGCTGGAAGTAACTCCACAGCGAACTAAATGAATTTTCTCATTAATCACTCCCAAGCCAGTTAAAAACTCGATGTTGAAATTTGAGATTGTCGCCACGAACTTCGCTCGCTCAGTTTTTTCAGGCAGAAGATAGGCTCTCTCGAATATGTCATTTGCATGCGTGGTAAAGCTGTAAGGGATATTCGAAAAACACGCAGCGTACATAGCGATGTCTGCAGGAACATGCGAAAAATGGGCATGGATATGCTGCGCTTTAAGTTCTATCAATTTTTTGGCAAATGAAATTCCATATAGAAACCTATACATTATTCCAAACGAAAGCTTTGGCGCTCGTGAAACCTTATTTGCGTCGCAAATCGCTAATTTAAAGGTATTAAGGTAACTTTTGGGTTTGGAGAAAAAAGCTAGTATATTGATGACTATTACTTTAAGAAAAACCTGGTTATATATGACCTCTCTCCGCAGCATTAGGTTACTTAACCTGGAATTTGTTGCAGGTATCCCTACCTCATGTACAGAGAATGGCAATACCTCTATCCCCATATCTTCTAGTGCAAAAATTTCATTGTAGACAAACGTAGATGAAGGGCCAGGTAACTCAGGCGCTAAGTAGGCGATTTTATTAGCCATGGGCTATCCCCGTACCTACCAAAGGCATAGACTCAACAACTCTTTCTGGATTCCAGAGCTTCCCTCCTATTTTCTCCATATGTTTGGTCGCTTTTCTTTTTCCCTGGAGCAGGGATCGCCACTGAAATCTCCGGATGAATTGACGAAGTGCTACATCCTCTAGACGATCTCTGTTCGTGAAAAAGGATCTCAAGTACCCCCAGTACATTGCAATACCACCAATAATCAGCGGGTACTCCACGGCTCTGAATAAAGAACTTGCTGCCATATATACTGGATCTGTGCCCATGTAGTACTGTCCGAAGCCATGCCGCATGCGGCCTGTAATCACACCTTTATGGCTCGAGCCCATCACCCTCAAATGAATGAAACGCAATTCTGGCTTATCCCAGCTTGCGACTTGCCAGCCCAGTTGGCGGCTCTTGTGGCAATCAATCGCATCCCACATGACAACCCGAAGAAATCCCCCGATTTGTTGAAAACAGCTGATACGATAGAATTTTGTCATTCCAACGGATAGTTCATCTCCCCGTCGTTCATCAATAAGTTTTCCATCCCTTAGGTTGTAGGGTTTTCCACTGCAAGATCCCAAGCGGGGATTTTTTTCCATTTCCGCTATTAATGATTCGAAGTATGTTGGCGGCAGAACAAGGTCAAGATCCAGCTTACAAAGGTATTCATAGTCTTCTGCGCGAATAGACTTATATCCCTCATAAAAAGCATCGATAACTCCAGGACCAACAGCCCGGAAACCTCGGTCCGTTCTAGTAATAACTCTTATGAAGTCATATTTACTTTCGTATTCTGAAAGTATTCTCGCAGACTCATCCTTCGATCCATCATCCACCACTACCCATAATTTTGGTCTAATGGATTGATTAACGACGCTTTCTAGCGTTTGCTCCATATATTCCGCTTCATCGCGGCACGGTGAGATGAGTAGATAATCTTTAGATCTCATTGCTTTACTTAACCCCGGCCATTTTTATTTGCTTAAATATTGTTGCAGCAGCGCAAGCGTTACTAAAATATCTCGAAGCCAATCTACGGGGATTTTGCATCATCCGATAAAACCACTCCATTCGGAGCCTTCTCACCCAGTGCGGTGCGCGTTTTTCCAGGTCAGTCAGGAAAAGTAATGATGCACCAATGCACATTATGACGCCTCGATTAAGTCCGGCGAATTTTATACGTTTTGCAAGTAACTCTTGTTGTGGTGAGCCCAATGCAAGAAAAATAAAATCGGGGTTAAGCTCCCTTACATAACGGCAAATAGCTTCAACTTCTACTGCATTATTTATAAACCCCATTGATGGATTAGAGTGAAAAATATTTAGAGTTGGGTATTTCTCTCTAATATTTGTAATTACATTTTCATTTCCACCCAATATGCAGATTTTATGCTCTGGTGCCAGCAAGTCATCAAAAATTTTTGCGGTAAGGGTACTACCTTCCACTACATTCGGTATTCCCACACCAGCCCATTGCGCTAGTTTTTGAAGTATTCGACTATCGCACAGTACCAATGAAGAATCACTGTAAGCTGAAATGAAGTCAGCATCACCATTTCTTCGACATAGTCGCTCAGCATGATCCATATTGGGAGTCACAACTATGTGCGGCGAATTTGATTTAGCCAGATCTTGGACTTGGTTCATTGCTTCATTGATATTCAGATTATGAAGCCTGCAGAATCCAATATCTATTTTATCCGCACTCATTTCTCACCCCCTTATTTGTATTCAATTAACATTGTCTGTCTGTGCTTATATTTATTTACTATGAATTCGAAAATTCCGACAGCTTGGGGGAACTTACCCAAAATAACGAATAAGCTATAGATCATTTGGTCACGGGATTTTCGGTATTCAGGCTTGGATAACTGCATTTTGGTCCACGCCAATGGGTACAATAGGGCTGGTAGCACAGCGTATGTAGGTCCAGCTATTGCGAGTAGAGAAAAGGAAATTGAAGGCAAAATGGTACTGTATACCAATATACTTATCAGGCTCTTTAATCGGTAACGGTGTAGCCCTTTGCCATGTTTATGTGCATTATTGGCATATGCATGCCCAGACCGCCTGGCACGCAACAGGAACTGTGTAAATTTGTGCATGTCTGCATCATGCAGCGTCATCGGTTCATCAATTCTAAATATCTTCCAGCCTTGGCTTCTTAGGCGGTAGCACAATTCGGGTTCTTCACCGCAAATAAACTGGTTATCAAACCCATCGACCTGCTCAAAAGCCTTAACCCGGACAAGCGAATCCCCGCCGCATGCAGATATTTCGCCAGGCGAACCCTGCCATTCCATTTCGCATAATTTGTTATATATTGTTTTTTCAGGAAATCGTTCACTTCGATTTCCGCAAATTATTGCTGCGCTAGTATTTTCTTCTAGGAATAGGATTGCTTTATTGAACCAATCCGCGTCCAACTCGCAGTCGCCATCAAGAAATTGTACAAACTGGATATGAGGATAATTTTTTCGTAGATTCTCAAATCCAGTGTTTCTTGCGCGCGCAGCACTGAACGCTTCACCTGGATCCAGCTCGACTAGATCGCACCCAAAGCTAAATGCCAACTCAAGGCTGTCGTCGGTTGATCCCGAATCAACATATATTTTTGGGATCTGCCATTTTTCTAAGGACGAAAGACAAGACCGCAATCGATCGCCCTCATTGCGGCCAATAATTACCAAGCCAATACTACGCTCGCATTCCATGCCTGTTTTCCCTTTGGCCATGTTATTTGTCGCACATCCAACTCTGTGAATGTAGATAGGCCAGCATTTTTGAATTACGTTTTGTTTTGTGCTGGAATTTTGCTAAAAAAAAGGTTTTTTACGCGATTAAGAAAATTTTGTGGCTTGTTGATCTGCTCTGCTTTCCCCCGCTCATTCATGAACAGAGTGCTATGAAGCTTTCTCTTTTGCGGTCCATGATCATTCGCAGTGTAATAATAAAGAGCCAAAGACAGTCGTTTTCGGTCTTCAGGACACTGTAGAGGCTCTGGGTGCCCATGGAAACTATTGGATGTTGTCGAAAAAATTGCCATCCTATTAAACAGCGGTGGAACCGATTTTTCGCACGAAAGCTTATCATTACTCCAGAGTTGAAAGTCGCCACCCCACTCTGACTTCCAGTTTTTATTTAAATATATAAGCACATTCAGACGGCGGTAAACGTTCATACGTTTATGGCCGTTAAAATCCACATGAACTCCCAGCTTTCCACCACGTTCTATTTTGTGAAGTCCAGCGCCATGTAAATATGGATCCGCAATTAACCCACCTATTCCTGTAAGTTGTTCCAAGAACTCTAAAAATGGAGCTGAATTAAGGTTATGAATCAACGCCCTGGTTACTGGGCCAAGACTTAAGTCACGATTCATTTGAAGCTTTCGCTCGTAGTCATTCTCAAACGCGCGCCATTTTTTATTACCTTCTTCAAACTCCTTAATTACTTGATCCAATATATCTGGCTCAAATATGTCATCGTATACGCCATGAGAAAATGGGTATGCATTGATATATTCTTCCTTGTTTTCACTCGCAATTTTATCGAGTTTCTCCCATGGTACAAACTTGTTGTATTCAGTTTGGCAGCTATTTAAATCCATTTAATTTATCCCCAAAGTATTTTAGCGAGCCTTTACCGCTTAAATTTTTAATGATTTAACTAAAAGTTAATTTTTCACAGGCCGTTCGCAAACACATTCTCTTTATTCTCAGTAAATTCTTCGTCCGCCCAATTTAGAGTCCGGCTTGAAACTGTTTCTTTGTAGTTTTCTAGGTCAAGTTCAACGCCCAACTCAACTCCTAATTTTTCCAGGTCAGAATTGAATAAATTTTTAATCTTTGATTCAGAATCTTTACTTAGCTCAGGCCTAGCTTTCATCTGAAATTTTTTCTTTACCATGCTTCTAAATTTCTTGGGGACCAAAGACCTACGCAGGACTTCCATCGCTTTGTTTTTAACCAAAAGCCCATACAATGGGAAATTGCGGATTCGTTCACTTGAGATGTTTTTGGCGGGAAGATCGCTTTTCCATTCGACACGTTGGTCAAGACCGATAAATTTCGCTATCCTTTCCAGCTCAACTTGTGGCTCTCTTTTCAATCGTTCAAAGAAGACTGGCAACACTCGCTCGTGACCCAGCGCATCGAGATATGGCTTAAGCTGATAGTGAAATAAACTGTAATTTATCAATTCTGGGTGCAAGTCAATCGCGTCGTCTATTGGAACATTAATATTCCCACAACTCCATTCATGCACGTACTGGGACACCATTCGGTCTATAGGATTACGCATGACGTAGATTATCTTTGGCTTACCGAGGTAATCTTTTATGCGCGATATCGTATCTGGATATGTTGGCAATTTCGTATAGTGCGTACTTGCCTCGCCAATAATCTCGTTAGCGCTTGAATTACAGAATAGGTCCTCGTACCAGTCGAACCCTTTATAGTATTGTGCGTCATCGCTAAAAAAATTTGGCTCCTTCAAATCCGGCATAAATACGCCGTTTTGCAATCTGAGCTGGTCATATAAAGTTGTGGTTGCGCATTTCATTGCGCCCACTATTAAAAAACTCGGTTTTTTAATTTCTTCTAGCGAATAGCTTTTTTTTTCTGCTTTCACGTTCACGCCTGTTAAACAGAGATTTCTTTAGTAAACTTGATTTACTGCGAATTTATTCCAATCCAGATATCCTTCCATTCACTCTTAACGGATTGCAAACCTCGCAAACCCCTGGTCAATTTTATGAGCCTGAAAATTCGCCCAAACATCCAGGCAAAATTTGCAGCCATTAATGTTGACCTACCGCCAAGCAACGTGAAATATCTTGCCCTGGACTCATAAAAATATCTAGGCAGACGCTTTCTCTTCGCCAGGCTGCTCTTTACAGTTGAAGTACCGCCACGAAGGTGGACAACTCTTGCCAAAGGTTCCTGCTCTATTTTGTAGCCAGCGCCTTTAATTCGGTTGCAGTACTCAATGTCCTCAAAGTACATAAAAAACCTGTCGTCCATAAGCCCGACTTTTTCAATTACTTCATGACGTATCAGTACGCACGCAAAACTTACCCAGTCAATTACCTGGTTTACTTGATCCAAATCAATAGAGACTTTTTTATGTTTTAAAAATCGCGTAACGACACTTAATTCAGCACCACGGATAAACTCGCTGGTAACTGTTCTCTTTCGGAATGCACTTATTTGCGGAGTTTCATCCAAGTATTCCAGGCGAGGCCCAAGAGCCCCAATTTCCGGGTTTTCGTCCATTCTTCGCAATAATTTTTCAATGGCCTTGCTACGAACGATTGTGTCGCTATTCAATAACAAATATTTCTTTGCCTTTACTTGACGTATACCAAGGTTGTTCCCTGCGGAGAATCCACCGTTTTTCTCGGATTGCACCAAATGGGTTAAATGTCTTTCTTCGTTTCTCTTGCTCTTGAGCCATTTTTCTATCTGGCTAAGCGAATTATCTCCGGAAGCATTATCCACCACGATAACTCTGGATTTAATGTTCGAGAGTTCCGGATAAAGGCTGTCTAGGCAATCTATGACCAACTTTGGCGTTTTGTAATTTACGATGATTACAGCAAGATCAACTGTATTTGGATTATTCATTGCTCAGCTTTCATCGCTACTTTAGAAGCGCTCGATCAATTTGATTAGTTCTGATTTTTACGTGGTCTATCCAGCGTGCGATGCCGCTTCGTTTGGCGAACACGTGCTCAACCCACAGCATAACGCCCCATTTCTTTATGTTATAGGTGGCGCGAAAACATCGGTTTTGTAGTCGGATTGCCAATATTTCAATAATGCTAATTTTGGGGTGATGATCTATAACAGGTTTATAACCTTGCTGCATCATCAGGTCTTTCGCCGGTATTTCTACCCAGCGTATTTCTCGAGCTGAAAGTTTAGATTTCCACTGATTTGCGTACTTGGATGACGGCTTTTGATATGTTGTACCGCCTTCGATTTCAAGCATTTCTTCATCGTATGGCAACGAAAGGAACTCACATACTCGGGCCAATTCGGAGTCTGGATTACTAACCAGTACTTCATAGCTAACTGTGATGGATTGACCTGGTCTTTCCTGCTCACGCAGTTTTTTCCTGCGTTGCTCGAACTGCACCCATATTTTTGTGCCCTCATAGACATTTCCAACCCATCCCATACCAATGCAGGAACGTGCAACATCACGTGGGTCTCGATACAGGTGGATGAATCGGGCATCTGGCCATAGCTTGAGTAGCAGGTCGACGCGAGAGTGGACCGATGCACCGATTACGCTTTGCGGATTACGTGCGTAATGTTGAGCCAGGAAACTCTTGACGAGCTGAGGGTAATCCAGTGTCTCATCGATGGAGAGGTTCATCGCGCTGGTTTGACGATCTGTTTTTACGAAGCGCCAATAGTCATGGATGTTCGGCCAACTATTGCCTTGTGCTTGGGATACGGCACCTTCAAATTCCCCAAACATATAAATGTTTGGGTGATGGTTCATTAGCAGGCGGAGCAGAGTCGATCCAGAGCGCAGTGGACCAATCACGAACACTGGGGATTTCAGTGCTTCATTTTGTTGCGCAATATCAGTTTCTGAAAGGCGAGACATTTCCCTGTCCTCCTAATGGCAGCCCTCCCTGAAGGGAAAGATCAGCCTCTTGTAATTCCATTTACTTCGCTTGTCGCGCTCGGCAGTACACAATGCTCTGATATTCAAGCAGGAGCTATCTGCCAGGATCAGGCTTTAATAGAGGGTTGCCCCGATGAACCAATACGGTGATAGCTTTAGAAACCGTTATCGTTGGTCTTTTAGCTAACGGTCAGTTTTGGTCGTCTACCGGTCCGGCCGCTCGATACTTAGCGCTAAATTCCATTGCGCTTTCGTCGACCAAAACCAAAGGGATTGCCATGTTTGCGCTCGGCCGAGTAAAACCAGCGACGGCCGTGCGACAGGCTTCACACTTTACCAATTAAATATGACAAAGCAAAAAGATAGTGCTACGCGCTCTGCGATTTGGCGTTCCTTTCAACGTATTGGCACTTCATATACAGATTTCGTCTCCATTCCCAAATTCTCTCTTAGCATTATTCATGCCCAGTTGGGAAATTCGTCGTCGTGGCAGCCCCGGGAGCTTGTCCCTGCTCGATTTTTAACTCCCTGATACAATCCGATCCTGTGTAGCCGTTCCTTGTTTCAGGGGTTGAGACTTTATGTAGTCTGGGAACTCAATGGCTTCCTTTCTTCATTGCCGATATGGTTTATATTTGACAGCCTTATCAGTATTCCAGATTAGTGAGAACAATGCGTTATTCCCTTCGCCAGCTCGAGATCTTCCTGGCCTGCGCTCACTACCAAAATGTCAGCCGCGCCGCTGAAAGCCTCAATTTGTCTCAGTCTGCCGCATCTACAGCGCTAAAAGAGTTTGAACATCAGTTCGAGCTGCGGCTGTTCGAGCGCACAGGCAAGCGCCTGAGGCTCAATGAGTTGGGCAGGCAATTGTGGCCACAGGCAGAGGAACTTCTCGAGCGCGCCAAAGAGCTCGAACGCAGCCTGCTGGCTCACGATGACCTTGGGCGGCTCAAGATCGGTGCAACGCTCACCATCGGGAACTATCTCGCTGCCGGGATTATGGCGCGATATATGGAGCAGCAGCCCGGGGCTCGGGTTGAGCTGGAAGTTGCAAATACTTCAGCAGTTACCCAGGGCGTGTTGAATTTCGAGCTCGACCTGGGGCTGATAGAGGGCGAGCTAAACCATCCCGATCTGGAAATGATTCGATGGCGCGATGACGAGCTGGTGGTTTTTTGTGCGCCAGGCCACCATCTCGCAACTCGCACACAGCTCGATGACGTTGATCTGCGTGAAGCGACCTGGATTCTTCGGGAGACCGGCTCCGGCACCCGACAAACGTTCGAACGCGCCATGTCCGGCCTGTTACCAGAACTCAACATTCGCCTGGAACTTCAACACACTGAAGCCATCAAGCGCGCGGTAGAGGCTGGCCTCGGCATTAGCTGCCTCTCGCGTGTTTCGCTCAGTGATGCGTTCCGGCGCGGCGCGCTCGTTGAGCTGGCGGTGCCTCAAAGGGATTTCAGGCGCGAGTTCTATTTCGCCCTACACCGGCAGAAGTACCGCAGCGCCGGAATTGAACGCTGGCTGGAGCTATGCCGGCAAACAAGTTGAACTGATTATTCGATAGGTTTTCCGGTGCGACGAGCATCGAGGCGGCGAATAAATTCCTGGAGAATGATCCGGTACAGCTCTTTCCCCAGGTATTTGTCCTCAACTCCGCTATCAATTGAGGGGTTGTCATTCACTTCAATCACGTAGCCCTTGCCACCAGCTTCCTTCACATCGACACCGTAAAAACCACGCCCTATAGGCTTGGTAGCTTTGAGCGCCGCTTGTAACACGGCCTTGGGGACTTCAAACGTCGGCAATGTGGAAAAACCTCCACTGACAGTTTTCTTGTTGCCGTGGTTGTATATCTGCCAGTGGTTCTTGGCCATGTAGTAGCGACACGCATATAAAGGCTTGTTGTCCAGCACACCAATGCGCCAGTCGAACTCTGTGTACAGAAATTCCTGCGCTAATAGCAGGCTGGACTCGGCAAACAGCTCTTCCAACTTATGGTGTAGCTCTTCTTCTGAGCCTACCTTAACGACGCCGCGGGAAAACGAGCCATCGGGTATTTTCACCACCATCGGCAGCCCTAGCTCCGCGACAGCCTGCCGCAAGCTGTCTTCATCACCGCGGCGAAGAATACATGTACGTGGGGCCGGGACTTTGTTATTGCTGAATAGATCGGCCAAATAGATCTTGTTGGTACAGCGCAGGATGCTGGTGGGGTCATCCAGTACGACCAGTCCTTCTGCCTCGGCTTTTTTGGCGAAGCGGTAGGTATGGTGATCAATGGCCGTGGTTTCGCGAATAAACAGCGCATCAAACTCGGACAAACGCATGTAGTCATCAGGGCTTATCAGCTCGACCGCCAAGCCCAATTCACGCCCAGCGGTAACAAACTTCTTGATCGCACTACTGTCCGATGGCGGCAACTTTTCTTCCGGATTGACCAGGATCGCAAGATCGTACCGGGTGTTGCTCGGTTTTTTATGCTGGCGCCACACCTTGTTGCTGAAGTTGTCGAGTGCCTCGGCGAACTCAGTCTCCTCGGCCTCATCCAGATCCTTGTGTGAGCAAATCCTTAATTCGACAATCTCCCAATGGGAAGTCGCCCGCAAATGGATCTCCAGTACCGGGCAGGCAAAGCGGTCAAACAGCGCCCGGGCTACTGGCTGCAACGCCGTATCGCTGCAACGCCCAAAGTAGGATTTCACCACCCAGTCAGAGCCTGCCGCTGGCACTGGGAGTTTTGCCAGCGCAGGCATCGCCTGGGCCAGCTGTAGTTTGTACAGTTGCGGCAGCGCCAGGTCATTCAGGGTTCGGACACTGGGAAGCACATTGTGACTGCGGGCCTCAGCCAACAGGGAACAGTAGTAACCCTCACTGCGATAGTCGTAACTGGCACACAGGTTGATCACCCGGACCCGCTGCTGCTGTCGGGCCGGCAAGGCGAGGTAGTCGGCAAAGGTTATAACCCGCTCACTCGGGTAGTACGGAGCCCAGTCGGCGGGCTCGTCGATCACAATAAGGACCTGGGACATGGGTATAGGTTGTGCCTCGGAGGAAGGAGGTCAAAATAGCGGCCAGGGGGTGGCCAGATGATTTTGCGAAAGATAGAAGAGATTTGCAGCTTCGCCTAATAATTTTTTCGTGCGGGGCTATCTTTTTTCCGGCTTTTTGCTAACTTTTCCGCACTGTGTCCCAGCGCCTCTCCCTTGAGTCCTTTCCCCGGTATTCCATCGCCACATGTCCGATGATTTTTCTCCCCCGAAGCCAACCCCGCAGGCTCAGGTTCGCGCGGTTACCGAACGCGACCTGGATGCCCTGGTTCAATTGGAGCAAGCCAGTTTTTCCGGAGATCGACTCAGCCGGCGACGCCTGAAGTACTGGATCAGGGCCGATAACCGGGTCTACCTGGTCGCAGTAGTTAACGAGGCGGTTGTGGGCTACGCCCTGGTACTGCTGCGCCGCGGCACCCGCCTCGCCCGACTGTATTCTCTGGCAGTTGGGCCGGCCGGCCGCGGTATGGGTATCGGCAAAACCCTGTTGAGCGCGGCTGAAGATGCCAGTAGGCGCAATGGCCGCCTGTATATGCGCCTTGAAGTTGCCGAGAACAATCGGGCAGCCATCGGGCTATACGAGAAGCTCGGCTATCGCACTTTCGGACGCTATGCGGAATATTACGAAGATGCCGGAACGGCATTGCGCATGCAGAAACGTATCCGATATCGCCCCGAAAATCTGCATACCGCGGATGTTCCGTGGTACGGGCAACGCACCGAGTTCACCTGCGGCCCCGCCGCCGCGATGATGGCCATGGCGGGGCTCAATCCGGAATATGTGCCCAACGGCAGCGAAGAGCTTGCGCTTTGGCGGGAAGCGACCACCATATTCATGACTTCCGGTCACGGCGGTTGCCATCCAATCGGCCTGGCGCTGGCCATGCAGCGTCGAGGCTTTACTTGCGAGGTATATTTAAACCAGGCCACGCCTCTGTTTGTAGACAGTGTACGCAGCCAGGAAAAGAAAGTTGTGATTGAGCAGGTCGACAAGGATTTTCGACGCTCGGCGGTGGACGCCCGACTTCCGGTGATTCAGCAGGAGTTTACGCAGGAGCAATGCCACCACTGGTTGGAACAGGGCGCACTGGTACTGCTATTAATCAGCACTTACCGGTTGGACGGCAAGAAAGTCCCGCACTGGGTAACCCTGACGGGAATGGATGATGAATGCTTTTACGTACACGACCCGGACCTCGATGACGAAGACAATCCTCTGGATAGTCAATACCTGCCCATTGCTCGGGAAGACTTCGCCCGGATGTCGTTATTTGGGCGTGAACGGTTGCGAACAGCCGTCGTAGTCCGACACCAAGCCTGAGCCAAGAGGATAACTTCCCGAGCTCATCTAGGGCGGGCATAAAGCTCGCCGAAAAAGTCCCCACGATTCCAGCGTGGTTTTTTGTCGCCGTCGGTAACTTCCCGGGCAATAGCGTAGTTCACCTCCGCAAACTGCCGGGCTGCCACGTAATTGACCTGAGAATCCGCCTCATCTCCCGGTCGGTGATAACGGGATTTCAGGAATTCCACCTGGGCCGCGGTGCCATCAATATCCCTGTCGAGCGCCTCGCGCCCTGTGATCAGGTAGATCGCGGGAATCCCTTGACGGACAAAGCTGTAGTGGTCACTGCGAACAAATATCACCTGCTCCGGCATGGGATCCGGGCTCAGCTTCAAGCCCACGCGGTCCGCCGCGTGCGCGGCTGTTTTACCAAGGCTCGAGTGCTCGGCACCGAAGGCGATGACATCGCGGAAGGGGTAAAGCAACATCGGCATATCGAGATTGATATTCGCGACTATGGATCGGGGCGGGACCGGCGGGTGCTGGGCAAAGTAATCGGATCCCAGTAGCCCCTCTTCTTCCGCAGTGACGGCAACAAACAGAATAGAGCGCCGCGGCGCTCGACCTGATGCCTTGAACAGTCGCGCCACTTCCAGCATCACGGCGATGCCCGCAGCATTGTCCTGGGCCCCATTGTTGATCCGGTCGCCGTCCTTGCCCTTTTCCCTGCCGATGTGGTCGAGGTGGGCCGAAAACACGACATATTCATCTTTGAGCTTCGGGTCACTGCCCGGGAGCAATCCCACCACATTGGGGCTGATGATCGTTTGATGGCGTGCACTGCTGGTAAGGGATGCACTGTACGGTAGCGGGAATCCCTTTGGGGTCACCCCATTGCGCATTTCAAGAAAAACGGTATCCAGACTGCGGGGCGCCCCCACAAACAGCTGTTTAGCCGCGGGCATGTCGAGACGCGCGCTCATACGCATTCCGGGAATTGCATTGCCCGAGGTGTTGTCGGCACGCAGCCAGTCAAATCTGGGATCCTGGAGATGGGCGGCGGAGCGCGCAAATGGCCGGCGCGCTTCACTCTCCGGGGTGTTCAATGCGATAAAGCCAATTGCCCCGTGGCGCGCGGCGGTACTCCGCTTGGTTCTGCCGGATGCATAGTGAGCCCCCACTTCGCTGGGAAGGCGCGCCGGTCGGCCTTGCAGGGCAACCACGATCTTGCCCTTTACATCAAGGCCCGCGTAGTCGTCGAGGCGGTAAGCCGGGGCGTCGATACCATAGCCAACAAAAACCAGTCCCGCAGATACGGCAGCCTGCTCCGAAGTAGTCGGGGGGGCTGCTATGAAGTCCTTGCCCAGTTCGAAAGTGATATCCCCGTCGCGGCCGCGCAGCTCGAAAGTAGCGGGGCGCTCTCCCCAGGAAGCTTCGCGAAAGGACACCGGCTGCAGGTAGTCTGCCCCGCTGATGCTTTCCAGCCCCAGCGCGGCAAACTGCTCTGCTACATAGTCTGCGGCCAGACGATAGCCCGCGCTGCCGGTTTTGCGGCCAGCAAGCGCATCGCTGGCCAGGTATTCGAGGTGTTCTTGGATATTGTCGCTATCTGCACTGGGCAGTGGAAAAAACAGTTGGCTAGCGCTGCAGGCAGCGAGTGCTGCAGTAACAAGTCCGCCACCGATAAGGCTGGTTATTTTCATTTTGGCCCCGAAACGCAATCTTGCGGTCAATCTGCGATGTGAGCGCAGCTTACCATGATCCGGCCACACGAAATGGTGACTGAATCCCGGGGAAACCAGTCAGCGTGTACGGCGTTCCCCTGGGCGTGGACGTCGGAGCACCCTGGTTACTGGAGGCTTTAAAGGATCTGGAACCGGAGTCGGTTCATTTGGTGGCGGCCGGGGGTTTTCGACGGGCACAATGGTGCGAACGAACGTACTGGTGACCGCGCGCTCCACAAGCTCATGGGCACGATCCGCGCAAAAGTCACCATGCGCGCCCAATAAATGTAGAAAACGGAGCTGCAGCAGCCGTTCAAAATCCGCCACCAGCCAACGTCGGCTGTTTTCACGCGGCGGGGTGGCGCGCTGCAACCAACCCGGAGACACCTGCATGCCTCGGTGAACGCCGGTAAACCGCAGGAGCCACTTCCCACCCCAGCTGCATTTGTCCCAGTCATGCCAGTACTGGAGCGCATCGCAAGTAAGCAGCAGGCCGCCCGAGAGGGGTACCTGCAGTACCGCTTCGGGTACCCTGCTGCTGGTAAATTCCAATACCTGTCCACCGGGTATCGGGCTGGGACCACCTTCACTCAAGAGCTGGTCTGCCGGGGGTAAAGGGTAGTGATCCGAGCCAGCCTGGCGCCAGAAGAAGGCATTGAATCGGTCGCGATAATAAAGGTCATCGCAACCGTGGTAATAGCCGAGCCGAACCGCCTGCCGCACCCGCCCCAGGTCGCACAAACGTTCCTCTTCCCGGCGGCGCAGTCGCACCGGGTTGACCAGCAACAGATCGTCGCCGTTGCGTACAATCCCCATATTGCGATTGACCGTGACACCCGGGGCAAGATGCGCCGTGCCCTTCACCATATAAAAGTCCGGCAGCAACTGCTGGATCGGCCCGTGGGGAATTGGCGCTGGGTAAGCGATATGCATAAGCGGCGTGTCGTAACCTAGCCTAGGTGCGCGTAAGGGGGTTCAACTGTAATGCAGGCGGTTACTGATGCCATGCAGTACCTGCATGGCGAGATTCGCATCGCGTTCGCGCACCAGAATGTACTCGTGGCAGCGCGCCGAGATCATATTCCCCTGAAGTCCCGCGTCGGCCAACTCTCTCAGTACGGCGGCCGCCAGGCCGGGTATCGGCAAGTGCGGGGTAAAGTGCAGGGTTATCTGCCGATAGTCCTCATCAATACTCAATTCGCGGTCGCGGGCAACCCGGGCGGGCAGCAACGCACAAGTCCCCTCACTCTCGCGAAATACGCACAGGCAATCGGGCAGGACCTCGCGCAATGCCGCGTCATCCAGCTTGCATACGGCGAGCGTTTCCCGGTTCAGGATTGGTCTCAGTCTTTGAAGATGGCGCTCAATCTGTACCTGTGCATTCATGAAGATCACTCTCTATCAATTTGCAGACTTGCCACTTTGCTTGGAGCTCTTCCTGGTGGCCCTGGAGGAGCTGGAAGGTTTTGAGACTTTGGCGTCGGGCGGCGGGCCGAACTCCTCACCCTCGAATTCGGGCTCACCCTCCACCGGTGTGGTATCGACCAGTGTCGCGTTGCGCAATGCTTCCGCCTCCCAGTTATCCAGCGCTGTATCCAGGTCGCGCTCGAGTTCCATTTGGGGGAAATCCGGACAGGGCGCATCTTTTTCCGGGTTGTGCCAGCCCGACAGGGGCGCGACAAAAACCACCAGGGATTTGTGCAGGTAGTTGCGACCGATGCTGGCCTCCGTCCAGGTGGTTTGCCAGGCGTACTTTCCTTTGACGGCGTAATCACTTTCGTAGGACTTGAGTGTGAGGAAATACGGATACACACGACCGCCGCGACACACGATGCGGCGCTCGGTTTTGATATTTGCCATCTGGGTATAGGGGTCGAAGTACCAGCGAATGTCATATCCGTAGGCAAAGCGCATTTCGTCGCCATGCTTGGTAAACGCGTAGGAACGCCCCGTACCATTCGCGTTCAGGCTCCACACGTGCTGCGCTTCGCCGTCCCGGGAAATCAACCAGTTACCAACCCACTGCTTCGCTTCGAGACGGGACTCCGCAGTCCACTCCGGAAACTCTTCCGCGCTGTCGGCTGCCGATTGGCCGACAAGTTTGCCGCCTTCGGCAGTCCCGGCTTTCTTCTTCACCGGTTGCGGCTTTTCTTTGCTCACTTCTTTATCCGACTTGTTCGCCGCTGCAGCTGCCCCGGTCACACTGAGTGGAGTGCAGACCAGGGCGAAAAGCATTGGTAGAAGGAGAAGTGAGGGAATAAAGCGTCGCTGTCCCACAGCCATACTCCGGTTCCGCTTTATTCTTCCCTGAATCGGGTTGTGCTTCGCACCGCCGCCGGCAATGCGATCCTCGCATCGCCCGACGGTGCGTGCAGATGTCATCCCCAAGCCTCAGTTGGCAGTGGATGCCGTCTGCTCGGGAACCTTCTGATCGCCATAAAGATTGGGGCACTCTGCACCGTGATTGGGGGTTTCCCAGTCGGGCAGACGGCGCTGGAAGGCCAGGATACCGCCGTTGTGTTGGCGCCAATGGCGCCCATCAATCACGTTGAAGTCTAAGGTGACCGGGCTCCAGCCAGTAAATTGCGCATAGATCATGCCGCTATTGCAGTGCAGGGTGCCGCCGGTGCGAATGCGTACGGTATCACCCTGAATACGCCAGGAGATGGCAAAGCCGTGACTGAGCTGGCCGTCGGCACGGAATCCGTGGGCATAGCCACTGCCATCGGCTTTGAGCTGCCAGACCAACTGCTCGTCGCCCTGCCCGACCACCAACCAATTGCCCGCCCATTGCTTGGTGGCAGATTGATCGGCGGTCTCTTCCTGGGCAGACGCGAGCATGGGCAGGAGCAGAAACACTGCGAGCACCACCATGTAGGCGTGCAGTAATGAGAGGATCACGGGACGGAAGGACAACTGACGCAAAAACTTCATGCGGCACTCTTCTCTGTTGGATTCTACGACTGGCGGTTATTTGAACCGTCTAATTAAAAGCCTAGTCGTAAATCTCAACCTTGGCGGCACATGCGACAATTTTCTTTGTTTTAGCGCCAGCCGACACTATCGACCCAGCGCAATAGATTGTTGACGGAAATTCTCCGTGGAAAACGCTCAACGACGCGACCGCCTCCGCAATCCTTTCCACAACAGGCCCCCCAGCGCCAGCGCGAGCGCAAACAGCAGCGCCGCCCAGCCGTAAGGGCCCCTTTCAGGCGCAGGCTGCAGAACTTCGCGTGCCCGCAATACGCCAGCCTGCAGGCGCTGGAACTTTTCGATGACCTCGTTGGTGGGCGCCTCATCCAGGATCGCCCGACGCAGGTCCAGCCACTGCTGATCCAGACGGGAGGCCAATGCGCTGTTGCGCTCTTCCAGTCCCAATCGCGCCGGGGCAAACCCCTCGCGCAGAGCGAGCATCAACTGGTGATAGGACTCCGTTGGATCGCCAGCCCTGTAGCTGGTCTGCGCCAACTGGATGAGTCCCGCGGCGCGAACGATGGGGTGCTGCAGGCGGCGGGTGTAGTCAGGGTTCGCCCGCCACCAGCCGAGTGCGGCCGCAGCGTCGACCGGCAACTCCGAAGGCCGGGTAACCGCGATCCCAGGCAGTCCCACCAAGGCTGGATACTTTTCCGCTAGGGTCGCTTCCGGCATTTCAGCCGGTGCAGAAAATCCCGCCACCAGTACCGCCAGTGCCCAGCGCTCGCGGCTGCTCAGATCGCCGTCGATTGCGTGGCCGTGGGCGTCGTCCCGGGCCGGGTCGAGGGTGTTGTAGAGATCGTAGAGGCTGAACCTGGCCATACGCTCACGATTTCGCAAGTCGCTGCCCTTAGCATTTCCCGGCGTACCGCGAGGACCATGACAGTGGGCGCAGCGCTCGGTATAGATCGCCTCTGCTTCTTTCGCTGGCGGCAGCATTTCCGCCGGTGAACGCGGCAATTGGTAAAGGGCCGCGAGACGGTCCGCAGCGGCGTTGGCACGCCGGCGCACATTGTCAGCGCTGTCCCGCTGCTCGATCGACCGGTTGAGGTCCCGGAGGGCCCCGGCGAGCTGGGTGCGGCCGGGCTTGTCGGGCAGTTGCTGCAGTAACTCTTCCGCCATATCCGCCTGTCGCTGCAGCTGACGGTACAGCCGAGGGTCCCGTACTTCGCGCTCCGCTACTGCATCCGCATAGTCCACAGCAATATACGACAGTAGGTTGATGGCCCGCTCGGCCAGCGCCTGGGGCTCTTCTTGTGCCCAGGCAAAGCGCACGCTACTCACGCCACTGATGAGAATGAGCAAAACGAGGCAAAGCGAACTGATAATGTTTCTGGCCATGGGGTAGTGGCGGGCCTTTTATCCGGTTCTCAAATTAGCGTAGCAGACGTCAATTTTCGGGAAAGCAGGTATTTAAAACACAAAAAACCCCGCAAAAGCGGGGTTTTTAGAGGAATAGGTACGCGACCTGATCAGCCTTTCTCGGCGCGCTCTTTGGCGACAAGGAAGTTGACGGTTTCCAGCATCATTTCCTGAGCGTTGGTTTTTCCCTTGTAGGCAGGCAGAGAAGTACTCACACGGTATTTACCGGCAACCACCATCTCCGGGGTACCCGCGAGCTGATAAGCACGCTGCTTTGCCATACCCTGCTTGACCTTGCTATTGATCGCAAACGAGTTCATCAGCTTAACCGCCTTGTCACCGTCGGCACCGTTGTCGTTGAACAGTGCGGCAATCGCGGCATCATCGGCCTTCCACTCGCGACCATCGCGGTCAGCATACATTTTGCGTTGCTGGGCAATGGAGTTGAAGATCGGCGCGTGCATTTTGTCCAGAACACCCATCGCGTCAGCCACGTAGAACAGGCGCGCGTGCACTTCCATTACTGGCTGCCAGATCGCGGGAATCTTTTTCAGCGCCACGTCAGCAGAGATCTCTTTCTGCCACTTTTTCAGTGCGGGCTCGAAGTGGTAGCAGTGTCCGCAGCCGTACCAGAACAGCTCGGTGACCTCGATCTTGCTGTCGTCATCCTGGGAAACCGCCTGCGGCAGCACCTGGTAGTGCTGGCCGGCAGAAATGGAATTTGAGTCCTGCGCGCATGCAGCCAGGCTCAGCAGCATGGTAAAGAGTGCAACAACGGCTCTCATAGTGTGTACTCCGTATATTTATTCTTGAGTCCGGCAGGGACTGCCGGGAAAAGCTAACAGGTTAACCGTAAGACAGCGGAAATTATTGAAGTTCCGTTGTGGTAGCGCAACCCGATGGCTGAAGCCGAAACGAAAAGGCCGGTCATAGACCGGCCTCAACGCTGAACCTGCCTGATCAGTCAGTCAGGCCAGCTACGTAGTTGGCCACTGCCTTGATCTCGGCATCAGACAGCTGCTTGGCAACAGTACGCATAACCCGGTTATCACCATCGTTGGCACGGGTACCAGCGCGGAAAGCCTTCAGCTGCTTCTCGACATATTCAGCATACTGGCCGGACAGGCGCGGGTAGCCTGCAGGAGCATTGCCCTTACCGGTTGGAGAGTGGCAGCCCATACACGCCGGAACGCCCGTCGCGCTGTTACCTGCACGGAAAATCTCGCGGCCAAGCGCCAGACCGTCTACGTTATCGCCGTTGTTCAACATAACGGAGAAGGCTTCAGAGCCGGAAAGTTGGATATTCTGGCTCGCGAAGTAGGCAGCGATATCCGCCATATCCTGGTCGCTCATGCTATCCAGCTGGCCCACCATCTCAGGTACAACACGCGCACCGCTCTTGATGTCGTGGATCTGCTTGAGCAGGTACTTTTCACCCAGGCCGGCAATCTTCGGGAAAGTGGGTGCCGGGCTGTTGCCATCGGTGCCATGGCAGGCTGCACAGGCGGCGGCCTTGGCCTGACCCGCGCTGGCATCTCCGGCAGCATGCGCCATTTGTGCGATTGCTACCATCCCCAAAGCCAGTGCGGCCTTCTTTATAATGCTGTTCATACGTCGTCCTGTTGCGCGCTGAAATTTTGCATCCGATCCCCGTCGCCTGTAGCCCTCCGCGGGCAAGGGCGACGCCAAGTAACCTCAGATTGAACCCCAGCAAGACGTCAGGGGATAAATCAGAGGTACCCAAAACCGCGGCATTATATACTTGCGCGCCATTCGAGTGTACCGGGAAGGGCCATGTCTGAATCCAATGTAGAACGAATCAACTATCGCCGCGCCGAGTTTCTGACCAGCGCGCCCACCCTGGCGGAATGTCCGGAAGATTTCGGCGCCGAAGTGGCCTTCGCCGGGCGCTCAAACGCCGGCAAGTCCAGCGCGATCAACGCACTTACGGGCAATAGTAAGCTCGCCCGCACGTCCAAGACCCCAGGGCGTACCCAGCTTATCAACTTTTTCTCGCTGAGTGAGCATCAGCGTCTGGTAGACCTTCCGGGCTACGGCTACGCCAAGGTTGCCCGCTCCATGAAAGACGAGTGGCAGCGGCACCTGGCATTCTATCTCGAACAGCGCAACTGCCTGAAAGGTTTAGTGCTGCTGATGGATATTCGCCAGCCGCTGAAAGAGTTTGACCAACAGATGCTCAACTGGGCCGTGAGCTCGGGTCTGCCGGCCCATATCCTGCTGACCAAGTCAGACAAGCTGAAGAACGGACCAGCCAACAACGCCCGTTTCGCCGTGGAAAAGGCTCTCAAGGAATTGCAGCTCGAACAGGGTGTGACCGTGCAGAATTTTTCTGCCACCAAGCATCAGGGACTGGACAAGCTGGAGAAGCGCCTGAACGAATGGCTGGCATTGGCGCCAGAGCAAGAGTAGTTCGCGCACGCGCCGCCCCATGGGCGGCGACCGAGGTCCCCCGCAGCGGCTAGCCGCCGTTGCCGCCCTCCTCCTTCAGGCTATCCAGCAATATCCGTCGCAGTGCGCGGCGGGCAGACGGGTTCAGTCCTCGCAACTGCTCAACCGCAAGGTGGCGGTGGGCGATCAGAGATATCAGCGCCCGCTGGCGTATCTGGATTTTCAGGTAGCGCTCGGTCGACATGGTTGCTTCCCTCCTTGCCTATACATTTCCGGACCACACATCGGCGGCCGCAATCCTTCAGTGCAGGACGACCTTGCCTTTGCCGCCATTGAGCATCTGTCCCGACGGAGTGCCGACAAATCCTGCGGGCCGGCTTCCCGGCGCACTGATCTCAGCGGTATAGAGTGTGCGGATACAGTCTGCGGTCAGCTGGTAGTGGCGCTTGTCCGCCAGTTCCCGGGCCAGACGAGAGCTGGAGCCCACCAGCACATAATTGGCAAGTCCGGCCTCATCACGCTGGCGATACGCCTCGATCAGTTGCCGAGCACTATCGGTAAAACGCAGCGCGGCCACGGCGTAATCCGGCGCCCGCTCGGCCAACAGGTAACTGGCCAGTTCAAAAGCGCAGCCCAGAAACGGGACTGCCTCCGCGTATTCGCCGCGTTCACACAGCTCTGCGCCACGCTCGGTCCAATCCGACCACGCCCGCGCAGCGCGCTCGGTATCACTGGTGAGCCACTGGCGGTGGTTGGCACATAAAAATCGCAAATTCACGACAATCTCCTCAGTCCTTTTCAACTGAGATTAATGCGATCGATTATCATTTGCAAATGAGTTAGGCGTTAGATGGCAGATTGCGCCGCCAACTTTCAGCTAGACTGACTTAGGAAACAGGCCGATGTTTCTTCGAGGCAAAAAAAAGCCGGCAGATTGCAGCTGCCGGCCAGGGGTCAGTGCCCTTGGGGATGGGCACTTGGGAGACGCGCCCAGGGGGACGGGCACGCCTTTGGGTTCTCACCCAAATTCCACTGCATCCGATGCACTTCATTCAGTACAAAGACTAAGCTGAACCGCGAGGGTTCCCCACTCTTTTTCCAAATTTCGGATGCTGCAACTCTATCCCACAAAGTCCTGTTTCGCGGGCAAAAAATTCTGGTTATGAGACATTCGTCTTCGAACAGCGGTAAAAAGTTGACCTGTGTACCGATTTAAAATTTAAAGCGGCCAATTTTTATACACGACTACGCTCGCCTGCCACATATGATCCAGGGAAACCTACTTCACTACGAGGGCAGGAGAGCAGGAGAGCAGGAGAGCAGGAGAGCAGGCAAAAAAATGCCCCGAAGGGGGTAGTTCGGGGCGAGGGGCTTCTGACTAAGCTTTGGGGATGATGTTGCAATTCAACGATCTTGCTTCTTAGAGGAACCCTGCAGGTATTGGTTCCCGCATTTCAGGAAATTTTTTAAAAAATTTTCCCAATCTCGAAGTCGTCGCTGAAACCGGCCAAGCCAGTGGCATCATCCCCCCGAGGGGTCAGTGGGCTTCGTCCCAGTTTTTTCCCTCTCCGAGATCCGCGATCAGCGGAACATCCAGATTCGCAGCCTCCTGCATCAGCTCGGGTATTTTTTTCACTACGCGGTCGCGCTCATCTGCGGGCACTTCAAGCACCAGCTCATCGTGCACCTGCATAATCAGCCGGGCCTGCAGTTTTTCCTCCTGCAGCCAGCGGTCCACAGAAACCATTGCGCGCTTGATGATATCCGCTGCAGTGCCCTGCATCGGTGCGTTGATCGCCGTACGCTCCGCGGCCTGACGTTGCATACCGTTTCTGGAATTGATCTCCGGCAGGTACAGGCGCCGGCCGAACAGAGTTTCCACGTAGCCCTTCTCCGCCGCCTGTTTACGGGTATTTTCCATATACTCGAGTACACCCGGGTAACGCTCGAAGTAGCGGTCGATATAGCTTTGCGCATCCGCTCGCGGTATATCCAGCTGTTTCGCCAAGCCAAACGCGGACATGCCGTAAATCAGGCCGAAGTTGATCGCCTTGGCCTTGCGACGCTGCTCATCGGTTACTTCATCCACCGCCACCTCGAACACTTCCGCAGCGGTTGCGCGGTGGATATCGGCCCCTTCTGCAAAGGCGTCCAGTAACCCCTTGTCACCCGACAGGTGCGCCATGATGCGCAGTTCAATCTGGGAGTAGTCCGCGGCCACGATCACACTACCACCGTTGACCCGAGGATCGGCGACAAAGGCCTGGCGAATACGACGGCCCTCTTCCGTACGAATCGGAATGTTCTGCAGATTCGGATCGCTCGAAGACAGACGACCGGTCGCGGCCACCGCCTGATGATAGGAGGTGTGTACGCGGCCGGTACCAGGGTCAATCATTTGTGGCAGTTTATCGGTATAGGTGTTTTTCAGCTTGGCCATGCCCCGGTATTGCATGATCAGCGCGGGTAGTTTGTGTGCAAGCGCGAGCTCCTGCAGCACCGGCTCTGCCGTGGACGGTGCGCCCTTGGGGGTTTTCTTGATCACCGGGATGTTCAGCTTTTCGAACAGGATGGTGCCGAGCTGCTTGGTGGAACCGAGGTTGAACTCCTCTCCCGCCTCTTCGTAGGCCTGCTGTTCCAGCTCGCGCATTTTGTGCTCGAGCTCAGTACTCTGCTGTTTCAGCATGGCGGCATCGATGTAGGCACCGTTGCGCTCGATGCGAGTAAGTACCGGCACCAGTGGCATTTCGATTTCATCCAGTACCTTTTCCAGGCTCGGCTCTTTGCTCAGCCGGGCGCTTAGCTCCTGGTGCAAACGCAGCGTGATATCGGCATCCTCGGCGGCGTAGGGGCCAGCCTGGTCCAGCTCAATCTGGTTGAACGTCAGCTGTTTTGCACCCTTGCCGGCAATATCCTCGAATTTGACCGTAGTTTCGCCCAGGTACTTCTGCGCGAGGCTGTCCATATCGTGGCGGCTACCAGTGCTGTCGAGTACATAGGACTCGAGCATGGTGTCCCGCTCGATACCGCGCAACGCGATATCGTAGTTGGCCAGGATATGACTGTCGTATTTCAGGTTTTGGCCGACTTTTTTATGCTGCTCACTCTCCAGTAGTGGCTTCAGCTTCGCCAGCGCCGCATCAAAATCGATCTGTGCCGGTGCCCCCATATAATCGTGGGCGAGCGGTACATAGGCTGCCTCTCCAGGCTCCACTGCGAAGCTCACGCCGACCAGCTTCGCCTGCATGTAATTCAGGCTGGTGGTTTCCGTATCGAAGGCGAAGATTTTCGCGGCCTCAAGCTTGGCCAGCCACTGTTCAAATTCTTTCTCCTCGGTAATAACCTTGTAGTTGCGCTCGATCTTCAGCACCTCGGCCACGGACCCCGCATCCCCCTCACCATCCAGCTCTTCGAGCCAGCCGCGAAACTCCATTTCGCCAAACAGTTGGCGGAGCTGCTCCGTATCGGGCTCCGCGTTGACCAGTGATTCCGGCTTGTAGTCCATATCGACATCGGTCTTGATCGTGGCCAGTACGTAGGACATATCCGCCGCGTCTTTGTGCTCGACCATTTTCTTGGCCAAGGTCTTCGACCCGCGGAAGCCCAGCGGGGCAATGGCATCCAGGTCCGCGTATATGTCTTTCAGGCTGCCGAGATTCTGTAGCAGTGCCAGTGCGGTCTTCTCTCCCACTCCGGGCACGCCGGGAATGTTGTCCGCCTTGTCGCCCATCAGCGCCAGGAAGTCGATGATCAGCTCCGGACCCACGCCAAACTTTTCCTTTACCCCGGCGACATCCAGCTCGGTATTGGACATGGTGTTCACCAGCGTCACACCCGGACGGACCAACTGCGCCATGTCTTTGTCGCCGGTGGAAATGATCACGTCTATGCCATGTTCCGCCGCCTGCAGGGCAAGGGTGCCAATCACATCGTCCGCTTCCACCCCTTCGATAACCAGCCGCGGCAGGCCCATGGCATCGATGATGTCGTGGATCGGCTGAATCTGCGCGCGCAAGTCGTCCGGCATCGGCGGGCGATGGGATTTGTAATCGGCGAAAAGCTCATCGCGAAACGTTTTGCCCTTGGCATCGAAAACAACTGCCACCGTGCTGTCCGGATGCTCTTTGAGGTGGCGGCGCAGCATGGAAATAACGCCTCGCACGGCGCCGGTGGGCTGGCCCGTGCTGGTTGCGAGAGGCGGCAGTGCGTGAAAAGCGCGATAGAGGTAGGAAGAGCCGTCGACCAGGATCAGTGGTGCGGCGCTGGAGGCGTTGTTACTCATAAATATCCGATTTTGGCTGCGGTTCTTTGATCACATGTGCAGAGGGCGACAGGATAACCGCGATTGCTGGTTTGCGCTCGGTCCAACGCCCGAAAAGGTGTGGTCACCGCAGTGTCACACGCTGCTTTGCCCCACCTTCTATGCTCAATTTGTGGCCCAGCCATTCTGTAGGCCGCAACGATAGAGGTTGAGAGGATCGGGATATGAAAGCGCATTCGGTTAGGGGCATGGTTCTGGTTGCGGCGTTCATCGCCTTGCCGACGGTAGCGCAAGAGTCAGAGCAGAAGCACGCGGACTCAGTGCAGTTGCCCGGCCCCATGGAGTACCTGGAGGTTTGGGGAGAGCAGGAACAAACCTCTGCGCAAAGCGAACACAAGCGCCAGCGGCGATTCATGATTCAGCAGCTGAACAGCGAGCAACATCACTCACTGCAGGGTCGCCAACAAGCCGCGATGGAGCGTTTCCGGGCCGAGCGGGAAAAGGCACTGGCAGAACAACTGCGCCAGGAAAGTGAACAGGAGGCCGCTCGCACCGAGGAACAGCGGCGACAGCTGGAAGAGGAACGCAAGGCCAATGATCAACAGGCGCAGGAGCCTACCTGAATTTTGCATCCGCACTTACCCGAACCGCGTCCATTGAGGGTGAGGCGGGAGGCAGGCAGAAAGTTCTACGACGGCTCGTCACCCTTCACAAATGGTTCTCCCGGCTGTTACAGCCTGGAAACACCACAGAGCTTCAATCGTCTTCCAACCCGAGTCCGGCCCCGTGCCGGGACAGGGGGGAAGTAATCCGTTTAATCTCAGGGATCAGCCAATGAAAAGGATTTTCATCGCTACCGCGCTGGGCGCTCTTATCGCACTACCCACTGGCGCCGCGTCACTCGATCAACCAACAGTCAATGCGCCGGAGTGGCAACCTCCGAAATTCGATACCGCACTACCGGACACCGTCGGCAAGCGGCCAAAGCATGACGCCGACAGCGACCTCGCTATGGAAAAACGCCTGCGGCAGCTTGAGCTACTGGAAGAGCAGGCACAACGAGCCAGGGCGCGCCTGGAAAAGCTGCAGAAGCGGCTGTCCCCGGCGACTTGAGCTGTTCGCATCAATCTGCAGACTTACCTGAACCATCCGGCACCCGGGACAGGCACAAGCGTGCATCCGCCAGCAGCTTTTCCATTAGCTGCTGGTAACCGGATTCGGGAGGGAGCTCGGTACCCAGTGGATCGAGCGGCTGGTAATCGAGCCCCAGGTGCTCGGCTGTCTGCCGATCCCGGTCATTTGCCGGCACCTCGCCAAACAGGCAGCCACCCACACCGCCTGCGGCATTTGTCGCCGCACCTTTTTCCAGCATCGTTCGTGCACCGTGCTGGTGGCTGGCCGAAGTTCCAAGGCTCTCCACCACAACGCCAGCGGGGCCAAAAAAATGGCCGTAGGCCTGGTGGGTGGTAATAATCGGCACATCGCGATAAGCCCACAATGCCCGATCCTGAACCTTCTGTAGATTGGCCATGGCGCGGGAGAAATCCCGCGCCCGCTGGCGGTAACCGTCCGCCTTGTCGGGGTCCAACTCCGCCAAACGCGTTGCGATATGCGCCGCCATCACCGCCGCATTGCGCGGGCGCAACCACAAATGCGGGTCATTGGAATCCGCCCCTTCATATTCATACCCACCGGCAGAAAGTAACTCCAGCTGCTGGTTCGCTGGCACCTGCGCCATCTGGCGCGCCAGTACCGCCTCCATTGCCGGCCCCATCCATACAACCAGTTGGGCACGCTCGATGGCGGCGCGATCAGTTACCTTGGGAGCATAGTGGTGTGGGTCCCCGCTGCCCACGATTTGCATGATTTCGGAATCACTGCCGGCAATTTCCCGCGTGATCATCGAGATCGGGTGGATGCTGGTCACAATGAGTAGCTGCCCTTTTTTTTCCGGCAACGTCTGTTTTTCACTGCGATCACAGCCGGTAGCAAGCAATAGCAAAAAGCTGAGCAGAACCAAGCAAAACTGGAGTTGGGAGCGGGGAAATATCAACATGGGCACCACGGATCTCGCATGCGGCCAGGATCCCGATTATCTGAGACAGGCCATGCGCTGTACTGAAAAAGAAGTGCGATATAATCATAGCCAGCTTACACTCGCCAGCCGTTCGCCAGGGCACAGACTTATAGCGGTCCTGAAACACACCCCTAGAATGAAGAAATGGAGTTCTCCCTGAGTTCAACAGAACCGCTCATCCGCGCCCAGGGGCTGGGTCTCGAACTCGACGGCCGCCAGCTGCTGCGAGATATCAGCCTGGAATTGCAGCCAGCGGAGATTGTCACGATCATCGGCCCCAACGGTGCCGGCAAGACCACCCTGCTGCGCCTGCTGCTGGGCCTGACCAGGCCAACATCCGGCTCCGTGCAGCGCCGCCCCGGCCTGAAGCTCGGCTACATGCCGCAACGCCTGCAGATCGACGCCACCATGCCAATGACCGTCGATCGTTTTCTGCAGCTGGGGATCGAGGGAGTCAAAGTCTCCGATGCACTGGCCCGGGTGGGAGCAAACCAGCTCGCCGGCGCGCGGCTGGCCGATCTTTCCGGCGGTGAGATGCAGCGGGTACTGTTGGCCCGTGCAGCAGCACGCAGACCCCAGTTACTGGTGCTCGATGAGCCCACTCAGGGCGTCGATGTGGGTGGGCAAAGCGAGGTATACCAGTTAATCGCGCAATTGCGTGAAGAGCTGCGCTGCGGCGTATTGCTGGTGTCCCATGATCTGCATTTGGTAATGGCTGCGACCGATCACGTGCTGTGTATCAACCAACACATCTGCTGTTTCGGCCACCCAGAACAAGTCAGTCGCGATCCCGCCTACCTGGAGCTGTTCGGCGACAAAGTCGCTCCTTATACCCACCAGCACAACCATCACCACGACCTGAGCGGGGAAGTCGTCGACGATTGCTGCGATCACGGCCACAAACACGAGCACAAGGGCAACCCCGAACCGTGAACGACTTCTCGCAACTCATACACTCTCAGTTTCTCTGGTATGCCCTGGGTGCCGGTCTTTTGGTTGCGCTGGTCAGCGGCCCTCTGGGCTGCTTCGCCGTTTGGCGGCGTATGGCCTATTTCGGCGACACCCTGGCCCATTCCGCCCTGCTTGGCGTGACCCTTGGCTTCGTCCTGCATATCCAGCCGACGCTCGCAGTCGGAGCGAGCAGCTGTGTACTGGCGCTCTTGCTGGTTTACCTGCAACGGCGCCAGCATCTGTCAGTGGATACACTCCTCGGCATCCTTTCTCACTCGATGCTGGCGCTCGGTATCGTCACGGTCAGTGTGCTGGATATCAATGTAGACCTGCTGTCATTGCTGCTGGGGGACCTGCTGGCGGTATCCAGCCAGGACTTGCTGTTGATGGCCGCCGCGGCAGTCGTCATCGCCCTGCTCTTGATGTGGTTATGGCCGCGCTTGCTGGCATTTACCCTGCACGAAGAACTGGCTGCAGTGGAAGGCGTTCCGGTGGAGAAGGTGCGGCTGGCACTCATGCTTATGCTGGCCCTGCTGATCGCGATTGCGATGAAAGTCGTTGGTGTCCTGCTGATAACCGCGCTGCTGATTATCCCCGCAGCTACGGCACGCAGGCTTTCGCATACGCCGGAGCAAATGGCTGCATTTGCTGCGCTGATCGGCTGTATCGCAGTAATAATGGGCCTGACAGCTTCCGTTCTCTGGGACACACCTGCCGGGCCTTCAATCGTGTTGGCGGCCGGCTTAATGTTTCTCGCCGGGCAGCTCATTCACGGTGAGCGATCCTGACAGTAAATATTGACGTACCCAGAGCTATCAGGCGGTGTATGGCAGCAGCGTCATGTGTAAAAGGTTTACCCCCCAATGCGCCAACACACAGGCCCAGAAGCTCTCTCGCAATTGCCAAAGTAGCGCATACCCAAACGCAGCAATACTCACCAAACCCAACATCAAGGCAGACCCGGCCCAGCCGGTGTGAAGCGTTGTGAAGAGCGCAGCCACCGCAACAGTTGCCAGCCACTGCCGCTCACCAACCAATTTTCCCAATCCCCGTTGCAACACCCAGCGAAAGAACCCTTCTTCGGCAATACACACCACCAGAAGATTAATCAGCGCTGCGACGGCAATGGTTGCGGTGAGCTTGAGTGACGGACCCAGAACAAAAAAAGCGGCCACAACGGGAACCGCAACGACCGCCGTCATCACAGGCAGGTCCTTGCGCTTCAAGGGCTGCGGTCGGAATAACATGAACACCAACACCGTAAGGGCAATGACGGCTTTTGCCGGGCGAAGGCTGGCGTAGATCAGGTTATTGTCGGAATCTGTGTAGGGAGGGAGCAGCGCGATATGCTCGTTACCCGGAATCTGACCGCTATTCACCGTCAACATCAGTACCGCCGCCAGTACAAATGCCGCTGCCTGCTTCCAGCCGTGGGCGTTTTCCATCGCCACCAGTGACAGCCAGATCGCTGGGGCGCAAGCGCCTATCCAGCCAAATGGAACGGCGAGTATGCAAAGCAGTGCTGCGGGCAACCAGACACTTTTTCCTTCGAAAGGCTCTGTCGCACGAATTACAGGTTCGCCCTGAGCAATATTGAGCGTGAACATAGAAAATCCATTTTCATCAGACAGCGTGTGGGAATATAGCTGCGCGCAATTTTAATCTTTGCGGAGGAGCAATTCAGTGACAGATTTCCATTGTCAGCACTCCAGTTTGATTACCCGTTGTACGTAGCGCGAATGGAGCGAAACGTCAGCTTCATTTTCGCAGGATCCAGAGGGGCTTTGAAAAACCCGTGATAGTGCCCCCGCGGGTTAATCAGAACGACCTGTGATCCGTGGTCGACGGTATATTCGCCGTCCTCCAGAGGTACCTTGTTGAATGGCACATTCAACTGGTTGGCAAAGCGCTTTAAATTGATGAATTCGCCGGTGACCGCGGCGAATTCCGGATTGAAGTAGCGAACATACTCGTGCAGTTGCTCAGGCTTGTCCCTTTGTGGGTCAACGGACACCAGCAGTACGTTCGTCTCCTTGCGCGTCGATTCATCCAGGGTTTCGTAAAAGCGATTTAATGTAGCCAGTGTGGTAGGACACACATCCGGGCAGTGAGTGAACCCGAAAAATATCAGCGTCCACTGGCCCGCCAGTTGCTCTGTAGAATAAGGCCCACCGCTATCGGCGATAAGGTCGAATTGATCCAAAATCCGCGGTCGCTCCAGCTTAATTGCGCCGTTCGCCCGCAGCTCCGCTTCAGTAATAATACGCGGCTGCCCCATTTTGTTCACAAAACCAGCCAATACGGCGATCATGAACAGCACCATCACTGCAACTGTCACAGCGATACCGCGCTTTTGCTCCGGCGTGAGGTGGACGTTTGTATTCACGGAAACACTCCCGGCTGCGGTAATGCGACCAGGTAGTGATCCAAGAGCATGATACAGAACAGGGCCATCAGGTAGACGATGGAATACTTGAAAGTTTCCATGCCCGCATTTGGGTTTTTATTCCTGAGCATCTCTATGGCCCAGTAAACGAAGCCCAGCCCCAGAACCACTGCTCCCAGCAAGTACAGCCATCCCAGCATGGCTGTGGCAAATGGTAGGAGCGAGACGGCAAAGAGAATAAACGTGTAAAGCAGTATATGAAGTTTGGTGTACTGGACCCCGTGGGTAATTGGCAGCATGGGAATTTCTGCCTTTGCATAATCGTCGCGGCGGTGGACGGCCAGCGCCCAGAAATGCGGAGGTGTCCACGCAAAAATGATTAACGCCAGCAGCAGACCGTGTCCATGTAAATCACCGGTAACGGCCACCCATCCCAGCAGTGGTGGCGCAGCACCGGCGAGACCGCCAATAACAATATTCTGCGGAGTGGCGCGCTTCAGAAACATGGTGTAAACGACTGCATAACCCAACAGAGAAAACAGGGTGAGCCAGGCTGTCAGCGCATTGACAAAAGCCAGCAGTATGGCCATTCCGGCACAGCCCAATACGAGGGCGAAAACCAGCGCTTTTTGCGGCTCCACACGGCCCCGGGCCACTGGCCTGTTGGTAGTGCGCGCCATTTTTATATCGATATGACGGTCAACCAGATGGTTCACCGCAGCGGCCGCCCCCGCGCACAGCGCAATTCCGAGGTTCCCCAGCAGCAATATATCCAGCGGCACCATCCCGGGAACGGCAAGCAGCATACCGATTACCGAAGTGAGTATCATCAACATCACCACGCGGGGCTTGGTGAGTTCGTAGTAATCGCGCCAGCTGGCGCGTTGTACACTTACTGCCTGGGTACTCATGGTCACCACCTCTTTTGTTTATTATTTTAGTGGCCGAATTCCTTTCGACCTTGTCTAAACTTTTCTAATCTCCGGCTGTACCGTGTTGATCCGATAACAGAACGTTAGCAGGCTCAACAGTAATAGCGCTGCACCGGCGTTATGCGCAACGGCAATCGGCAGCGGTAGCGACAGAACGACATTCGCTATTCCCAACGCTATCTGAAAACCGAGGACAATCAGCAGTCCCTGCGCCCAGCGCGGAGAACCCGCCTTCCATGCCCGGAATGCCACAAGGCTTACCAGTAAGGCCACTATGAGTGCACCTATGCGATGGCTGAGGTGAATCGCGGTACGCGCATCGCTTTCCAATGCACCACCAAGATAATTCGGTCCGATTTGCTGGGCGATATTAAATCCCTGGGAAAAATCGGCAGCCGGCCACCACTGGTTATGACAAGTGGGAAAATCCGGGCAAGCCAGCGCGGCATAATTCGAACTGGTCCAACCTCCCAGGGCGATCTGGAGCGATACCGCAACCACCGCCGCTATGGCCAGCGGGCGGAGATTCTGCAATGCAGTAAATTCATGCGGAGGTATAAGTCTACGCCGATAGCGCAATCGCTCGGCGAGCATCCACAAAACCGATAGGGTCGCCATACCCCCGAGAAGATGGGCAGTAACCACCTGCGGCCAAAGCTTCAGGGTAACCGTCCACATACCGAATGCGGCCTGCAGCACCAGCAATCCCAGAAGGATATGGCTCTGATAAAAACCGCGATGCCCACGGCGGCGCCAGAACATGTATGTCATGCCTAACACCAAAAGCATCAAAGTACCGGCAAAATAGCGGTGCACCATTTCTGGCCATGTCTTATCGGTTTCCACCGGCGCATGGGGAAACGCCTGGTTTGCTATCGCAATTTCGTGACTTTCATTCGGCCACAACAGGTGTCCGTAGCAACCCGGCCAATCCGGACAGCCCAGGCCTGCGTGCGACAAACGGGTAAACGCACCAAGTACTACGACGACCAGAGCCAAGCCCGTACCCAGTAGTGCAAGTCGAAACCGCCAGTCTTTTTTATAATTTTTCCGCAGTTCGGTAATATCAGATTCCACCGCTTTTCTCCGCTCTCTCCCCGAATTTAAAGGCTTTATATGAAGTTGCCGCTAGGCTTCGTAGGAGTACTTCAGAAGTCGTTTAATGTCTTTACGCAATTGCTTGCCGCTGTGACTATTGTCATAAACCATCATCGCGTAACCCTGTTGATCAACGAGTAATGCGGCGGGAAACGACAGGTTGGCGTGATCACTGCCTGCCAGCCATTGATTCAATTTTCCACTATCCGCGACCGCAAATCGCATACGGGGGTGCTGCTTTGCTAGCCGAGTCCTATCGGGCTCCGCCAACGGTAAATCCGTTACCAGTATGCGTTCAACACGGTGCGCCTTGTCGCCCAAACCAATATGCACCTGCCGGGTTGTGTAGAGCAATTTTTCGCACTCGCTCGTACACCCATCGCTACTGACGATGACGTAACGCCAGATCGGCTTCTCTCCGACAAAATCAAGGGGTTCGCCGGAGCCCGAGAGAAGTTCAAGATCCGCCATTTGCTGGGGTGGTATAAGCAACTCCCCCTGGTTAACCGTCCCTCTGGGGATGCCCAACCCCGTTTGGTAGACGAGATAGGCTGCAATAATCGGTAAAACCACGGCTGCAATAACGCCAACTGCGGCGAGGCGCCCCGGGCCGCCCTTGGGTCGTCCTGATTTCGATCCCCGGATAGCTGCAGCATCTAGTGCAGCGGCCTCTTCCGCGCCGTACTTAGCTCCTTCCATTCCATTCACCTCGCAGTCACGCCTGCCGGCGCTGATTATTGTTATAAGTAAGCTCAGCTACGAATGTTTCTCGCAGTGATCATATTGCGGATATTTGTCGCTGCCAGCAACCAGAGAATAACCAGTACGCCGGCCATGGAAAACCATTGAAACGCATAGCCTCCGTGCCGAGCCGGGGAGCTGTTTACGAACTGCCAGTCGGTGACTAATGCTGTATCAGAGTCAGCACTCAACCGGATGATCCAGGCGTAGTCAGCCAGATTCAGAGTCCTTGTCAGAGATGTGCCAAGCCGCTGGATACGAGCGTGAGGCTCCACATCAGCAACGAATGCGCTCGCCGGCGCAGGATACAAAAACCCGGTGATCACCTTTGCCGCCAATGGGTAGGCGACCTGGGGTAGTTCGTTTCTCTGTGAAGCGGCAGCGAGCCAGCCGCGATTGACCAGCCAGCGCTGGGGACCACTAACAAATACCTGCAGCACCTCATAACCAACGCGGCCATTGCGCGTACGGTTATCGAGATAGAAATATTCATCGGTGTAATAACCCGTTAGACGCACCGGCGTATAAATCTGTAGCGCATCAAGGGTAGAGATTTTTCGGGGCTGTGCCGAAAGGCGCGTATCGATATCAACAAGCAGCTGCTGTTTTTGATCTGCACGCTGTAGTTGCCAGCTCCCAAGAGCCAGTAGGACCGGAAACAGACACGCGCTCAAGATCGTAAGAGGCCAATTGCGGATCAGTGCTACACTGGCTACTCGCGACGGTTCCCCTGCTTCCCTGGAGATTTTTCCGGTCCCGGTTGATAACGCTTTGTCGCCTTCAGTGGTCGACGGATTCGGAACTGTCATGCCAATAACTACTTATAAAAATGGCTGTTTACTATGTGGCTAAAAGCAATAATCGTATTGTTGTTTCTCGCCGTACTGGCCAGTTTGACCAGTGCACTTGTCTTCCTTTTACGCGATATAGGTGCGCCGGAATCCAAGCGCACTCTCTATGCCCTCGGCATTCGCGTCGTGCTTGCCGCACTCCTTTTACTCGCAATCTGGTACGGCTTTGATAGCGGTCAGTTGTCAAATACAGCGCCGTGGGCCGACAAGTACTGATTCTGTTCTGGAGCCGAACTGTTCGGCTCCTTCGCTATTACGCGCCCAGCACGTAGACAAAAATAAATAGTCCCACCCAGACAACATCAACAAAATGCCAGTACCAGCTGGCGGCCTCAAAGCCGAAGTGGTCATCGGGCTTGAAGTGATGCGCGATGACTGAACGCAACAACATGATCAACAACATGATGGTTCCCAGCGTTACATGCGCGCCGTGGAAGCCGGTCAACATGAAGAAAGTGGTTCCGTAAATACCCGACTCAAGTGTCAGGCCAAGGTGTTTATATGCCTCCATGTATTCTTCTATCTGGAAATACAGGAAAGCGGCACCAAGGACAACGGTAATGCCCAGCCACAAGTTGAATGCCTGGCGCTTGTTCTTCTTCAGGAACACATGTGCGATATGAACAGTTACGCTGGAAGCCAGAAGCAGGAACGTGTTCAGCAGTGGCAGGTGCCAGGGGTCGATAATCCCCTTGGGGCCAACCACTTTGGCAGATTCACCACTGACGGCCTGCTCTGGCGTGACCATTAACGGCCAGGTATTCTGGAACCCTTCCCACAACATGTTGGAAGAACCGCGATCCCCCTCGCCGCCGAGCCATGGCAGCGCGAAAGTGCGAATATAATAAAGGGCACCAAAGAATGCCGCGAAGAACATCACTTCGGAAAAAATAAACCAGCCCATGCCCCACACATAGGAACGCTTGAGCTGAACGCTGTTGAGACCAGCCATATTCTCGCGGATCACGGCCGCAAACCAGAACCACAGTACTGTCGCCATGGACAGGGCGCCGGCAAAGAATATGTAGGCGCTGCCACCATTGATCCAATTGGCGGCACCGAAGGCCGTCAGAAACAGGCCGATCGTGGCGAATATTGGCAGCCGGGACTGCTCGGGAACATAGTAGCTGCTTTCAGTGGCCATATTTTCTCATCCCTCTCGCTCAGAGTCGGTATTTTTGTTGTCTGTCTGATGTGCAACTCTTTCCGTTACATCGAACAAGGTGTAGGAAAGCGTTATCGTATTAATGCTTGGCGGTAAATCCGGATCTACGATAAACCGAAGTGCCAGCTCTGCCGATTCACCGCCATTCAGCGTCTGCTGGTTGAAGCAGAAGCACTCCGTTTTATGGAAATACGCAGCCGCCTTTGACGGCGCAAGACTGGGTATCGCCTGCCCAACCATATCCTGCCCGGTAGGGTTTCTGGCATGGAATACCGTGTCGATCGCTTCCCCCGGATGCACCCGCATCTCCACCACTCCGGGCTTGAATTCCCACGGCATGCTTTCGTTATTGCTGGCCACAAACTGGACTTTTACCAGCCGCTGCCGATCCACCGCCGCCGGCACTGCCTCATACCGGCCACCGGTTTTCCCATTGAGGCCGGTTACTTCACAGAAGGCGTCGTAAAGCGGCGGCATAACGAAAAGCGCAAACCCCAACATCCCGACGGCAAGCGTCAGAAGCCGGGCTGTGGTTTTACTGTTTGCGCTCCAGGCCATAGGGCAATCTCCTGTGGATCAGCGCACAGCCGGCGGGGTACTGAAGGTGTGGTACGGCGCAGGAGAAGGGACGGTCCACTCCAACCCCTGTGGGTTTTCCCACACTTCGTCCGTCGCCTTGCCGCCACCGCGCACGGTGCGAACCACGTTGAACAGGAACACCAGCTGCGCTGCACCGAACAGGAAGGCGCCGACACTGGCAATCTGGTTAAAGTCCGCAAACTGCAGTGCGTAATCGGGAATCCGTCTCGGCATGCCTGCAAGCCCCACAAAATGCATGGGGAAGAAGGTTACGTTGAGGCCAATAAATGCGAGCCAGAAATGCACCTTGCCCATGGTTTCGTTGTACATGTGGCCGGTCCACTTCGGCAGCCAGTAATAAACGCCCGCGGTAATCGAGAAAATAGCACCAGGAACCAGTACGTAGTGGAAGTGCGCCACCACAAAGTAGGTGTCGTGATACTGGAAGTCAGCCGGCGCGATGGCGAGCATCAAACCGGAAAAGCCACCAATAGTGAAAAGGATCACAAAGGCGATGGCAAAGAGCATCGGGGTTTCAAAGGTCATGGACCCGCGGAACATGGTCGTGACCCAGTTGAACACTTTGACCCCGGTAGGTACAGCAATGAGCATGGTGGCGTACATAAAGAACAGCTCACCGGCGATAGGCATGCCCACCGTAAACATATGGTGTGCCCATACGATAAAGCTCAGGAATGCGATCGACGCGGTTGCGTACACCATTGAGCTGTACCCGAAGAGCGGTTTGCGCGCAAAGGTAGGGATAATCGCCGACACAATCCCGAACGCCGGCAGAATCATGATGTACACCTCGGGATGACCAAAGAACCAGAACACATGCTGGAACAGTACCGGGTCACCACCGCCAGCCGCGCTGAAGAAACTGGTACCGAAGTGGATATCCATCAACATCATGGTGACAACACCGGCGAGTACCGGCATGACCGCGATCAACAGGTAAGCCGTAATCAACCAGGTCCACACGAACAGCGGCATTTTCATCAGGGTCATGCCCGGTGCGCGCATGTTCAATATCGTGGCGACGATGTTGATCGCCCCCATGATCGACGAAGCACCCATGATGTGGATTGAAAATATAAAGAAGGTGACGCTGGGGGGCGCGTATTCCGTGGAGAGCGGTGCGTAGAATGTCCAGCCAAAATTGGGCGCGCCGCCTTCCATGAACAGCGTGGATGCCAGCATTGCAAAGGCGAACGGGAGAATCCAGAAGCTCCAGTTATTCATGCGCGGCAGCGCCATATCCGGAGCACCGATCATCATCGGAATCATCCAGTTGGCCAGCCCCACAAACGCTGGCATCACTGCACCGAACACCATGATCAGGCCGTGCATTGTAGTCATCTGGTTAAAGAATTCCGGCTGCACGATTTGCAGGCCGGGTTGAAATAACTCGGCGCGGATTACCAGCGCCATACAACCGCCAAGCAGGAACATCGCAAAACTGAACCACAGATACATCGAGCCGATGTCTTTGTGGTTCGTTGTGTAGAGCCAGCGGGTAAAACCGGGTTTCGGACCGTGTGCCATAACTAAACTCCTTTCGGCTCCTGCTTACTTATTCTTGAAATTGAGAATGTCGATGGGCTGCACGGTGTCGCCCATATTGTTGCCGAAGGCACTGCGCTGATAGGTGATGACCGCGGCGATATCCACCTCACTTAGCTGCGCACCGAATGCCTGCATAGCCGGGTTCTTGGACGAACCATTTACCACCATGCTCAAGTGGCCATCCATCGGCCCCGTGGCCACCTTGGATCCGGCAATCGCCGGGAAGGCACCGGGCACCCCCTGACCATTGGCCTGGTGACAGGCAACACAGGTACTGTTGTAAACTTTCTCGCCACGCGCGTAGAGCTCATCAAACGTAAACGTTTTATTGGTAAGCTCCTTGATTCGCGCTGCCGCTGCGGCGCGCTCGTTCAGCCATGAGTGGTATTCATCTTCCGGAACCGCTTTGACAACGACCGGCATAAAGCCGTGGTCTTTGCCACACAGTTCGGCGCACTGGCCGCGGTAGATTCCCGGTTCTTCAATGCGCGTCCATGCCTCGTTGACGAAGCCCGGAATGGCATCTTTTTTCACCGCCAGATCCGGCACCCACCAGGCGTGAATTACGTCATTCGCGGTAATGAGGAAACGGACTTTCTTATTCACAGGAACAACCAATGGCTCGTCTACCTCAAGCAGGTAGTTTTCCGATTTTGGTAGTTCGTTGTGAATTTGTGCCTGGGGGGTAGAGAGATTGGAGAAGAATGAAACATCGGAGCCAAGGTAGTCGTATTTCCACTTCCACTGGTAGCCGGTAATCATGATATCCAGGTCGGCTTCCTTGGTATCGTAAATATCGTACAGGGTCTTGGTCGCCGGAACCGCCATGCCGATCAGAATCAGCGTTGGCACTATCGTCCAGGCCAGCTCCACAAGAGTACTTTCGTGGAACTGTGATGCCTGGTACCCCTTGCTTTTACGGTGACGCCACATGCTGTAGAACATCACCCCGAAAACGAGGATACCGATCACCACGCAGATCCAGAAAATCAGCATGTGCAAATCGTATGTAGTTCGGGAAACTTCGGTAACTCCCTGGGTCATATTGACCCCCCAGCGTTCCGCCTCACCCACAGCATCGCCAACCGCTTCTGAAGCAGCTTGTTGAGCAAACGTCATGGGTGTGAGGATCGAGAGGAACAGGAAGGCGAACAGCCGTTTTAAGCCCATCAACATCGCCTGCAGATCTCCATATTTGTTATTCTCGCGAGCCGCTTTCCTGCGGTCACACTGCAACGGCCCTGCTACACAGCAAATGCTTGTGCGCTTCGGCCGCAGCGCGGTAACCAACAAGATAGCAAAACCCTGTAACAGCCGTTGGCTATTGCGGAAGACTGGAGTCTGCCCGACGTTCACGCCGGAAATATTCCACACATCAATGTGGACATGCTGTAGTAAACCAAGACTACATACACTGCACGCATACCGGGGGAGACCACAGCTGCGCGTTACTGCTTCAGTGCAACTTGTTATTTTTCGCTAAAAGCTTATTTACTTCAGATGTCGTCGCCCGAAAGGTACAACCAACAACCTGTGTTTTTTTGTCGCATCTACTGCAAAGTCAAAAGGAACACATTGCCCACTAAAAGTCAATTACACCGCCAGGCTATATGAAAGACTCTCCGGCACGCTTCCGTGCCTTTTCGCGCCGCCAGTTGTCGTCCTACCAGCGCGTATGGAATCTCGCCTGGCCGATGATCCTGAGCAACATCACCGTGCCGCTGCTCGGCGCTGTGGACACTGCTGTGCTAGGACATTTACCCAGCCCGGAATATCTTTCCGGTGTGGCCATAGGTGCCAGTGTAATTTCCATGCTTTTATGGGCCTTCGGGTTTCTGCGCATGGGTACGACGGGACTGGTGGCCCGAGCCTCAGACTCCGGCACATCCTGGCTGCTACGCGCACTCGTGCTGGCCATATCCCTCGGTGTCTTGGTGTCCATTGTGGCAACACCCTTGCTGCCAACGATCACTCAGTGGATGAATGCCAGCACCGGTGCCGCTCCACACGCAACGGACTATCTGCAGATCCGCTTGCTAAGCGCGCCGTTTGCACTGGCCAATTTTGCCTTGCTGGGCTTTTTTATCGGCCGCGGGGACAGCCGCACCCCCCTGGTTATCCTGGTGTGCGCAAACCTGCTGAATATCGTGCTCGACCTGCTATTGATTATCGGACTGGACATGGGAGCTCGCGGAGCTGCCTGGGCATCGGTCGCAGCCGATATCAGCGGCTTCGCTATCGGCTTGAGTCTTCTCTACAACAGACACCCCAAAGTATTTAACGCGGTACGCCATTACCTTTTAGGCGGGCACTTCTGGCCCTGGCAAGACGCTTCGCCCTGGCGCGAATTACTTCGTGTTAACGGCGATCTGTTCATCCGTACCTGCCTGCTGCTGTTCACACTGACGTTTTTCACCGCACAAGGTGCCGCCCAAGGCGACAGCGTGCTGGCGGCCAATGCAATTTTGCTGCAGTTGTTGATGATCACCTCCTATGCGCTGGACGGCTTTGCGCACGCCACCGAGTCGCTTGTCGGCAATGCCGTTCGCCGCCGGTCCATGGCTCTGTTTATGCGCACCGTGACTGCCGCCGGCGTCTGGGCCCTGGGCTCCGCGCTGATAATCACCGCAGTGTTGGTTGTAGGTCACGACTGGATCCCGACACTTTTCACCAGTATTCCCGACGTATTAGAGCAGGCCTGGGCTTATTACCCATGGCTTTGCTGTCTACCGCTGGTGGCGGTCTGGAGCTATCAATTGGATGGTGTTTTTATCGGGGCGGGAAAAAGTCGGCAAATGCGTGACACTATGTTCATCGCAACTGTGATCGTGTTCTTACCATCCTGGTGGTTTACACGCCACTATGACAACGCTGGCATCTGGTTCAGCCTTTTTTTGTGGTTTGTCGCACGTTCCGCCGGACTTGTCGTCTACTTTTATAGCTACACTAAGAAAAACAACTGGCTGTAATTGGAGCTTCGGTTAGAACCTTCTTCCAACGTTAAGCCGTCTTACCCGGAGTGTTAACGGCCGGCGAGTCACTTGCACCGGCGGTCAATAACAGGGTAAAGAAACGGGGAGGCAGCTTCGCCGTTTTTTATGTTTGCCCCATGTCCGACGATCCCTACCATTTTATCCAGCAGTGTATTGACCGCGCCGTAAAGGCGGAGCAGGAACGCTTTCGTTTTCGCCGATCACTGCACGATACGCTGCCTAAACTGCATCGCAGTATCCAGCTACCTCAGCGCGATGCCCCCCTGCATCTAACCTGTTTTGTTATCCGGTATATCCAGGTAGTTCCCACCTGGCTAAACCAAATGGATACGCTCTGCCACGCCGCTGGGCTTAATTTCCGTCCGATACGGGAATTGATCATCCACAGCTTCCGCTCGGTGCCTGAGCGCCAACCATACGAACACGGCCTCGGTTCCATTCTGGATGAGGCCTACCTTGCGCACAGAACCATGGAAGAGATCAACGATATTCTGCAGCCACAGTGCGGAACCCCGTTACTACCGATGGACCCGATGATTGCGAACCTGGTCGTTCGTGAATTACTGGGCGAATCGCTGTCCTGCCAGCTTGATAACCTGAGCGAGCTACTGGTTCGCCGCTTTGAACCGGAAGAGTTAGATCCAGCCCACCTTGTATCCATGATTTTGTGTAAACAGCGATTTGAAGACGATCCGGGAAGCTGGCCCGACTTCGCGCAGCACATGCAGATTTCCTTACACACCCGCTCGCTGGAGAAGCAACTGGACAACTCCCATTAGCAATGCAACTGCTGGATTAGCGCATCACGACCTGGCGCCACTGGTTATAAAAATCAACTTCACTTGTGAGTATCGCGCGATTGAGGTCGTCTACTTCGCGATGCATTTTCTTGTCGTAAAAATACAGGCTGCCACCCCGGAGAGTGAACTTTTTCGAGTTATCCACTAAGAACTGGTAAAAGTACTGTTGCCGGTCGAGGTATCGCTCAACTTCTTTACGTGAAAAGTTGCCATGCCGGTAGCCGGAAAAAACCGTTTGCTGAATTTCAGTCTCCGCAGCCATCCGGGTCTCATCGGACAGAAGGCTGTTGTTTAGCAAACCGGTAACATCGGATTGAAAATCTTTCAGGTAACTATCCGCGGCTTGTGCGCTAACCTGCACCCTATAGATCGCCTTTTTTCTGCGTTCAAGCGTCCGGGTATCCGTTAGCCGCTCCATTTCCCACAACCGGGTCTTTGCCAGATACGCGACGGGCGCAAAAATTGTGCGGTGCTGTCGATTGCTGTTTTCCGTAATTCGATCACAAACCTCGACCGCGGCCTGCCATTCGGAAAACGGCTTGCCATCAAGGACCTGCGCGGGCAACAGGGATATTTTTTCCTGCAGTCGCTCAGCCTCTTCACGATGGAAATCCGGATTATTCTTCCAGTCATTCGCCTGCAATTGGTACAGCGAGAGCAAACTCTGATTGACACAGCGACTTAAAAAGTAAGAAACCTGAGCGCGCTGTTCAGCGCGCTGTTTTTTGTAGTAATCGAAACCTTTTATTCCGGCGATTGCCAATACAATGATCAGTGCAATAAGTGGGTAGAGTTTTTTCAAGCGTCGCTCTTATTATTTGATTTCAGGTGGTCAGTGTTTGCTCGCATCCGGCGGCTGTATAATTTTCACAGCAGTTTCTTCCACTTCCCTGTCATCAGTCTGGTTTACACGGGTATCCAGTTCCCGCGGGTTTGCCTGCAGTCGAATTTCATCCTTGAATCCACAGGCAACGCATTCGCGATAATTCTTATCGCCGAGCTTGTAATTGACGATGCGATCCATTTCGCTGCAGCGAGGACACACCGCGCCGGCGATAAACCGGCGCTTTAGCGGTTTAAGGGATTCATTCTGGTCGGTCATTGATTGTTACCTCTTTCAATTCCGATTATTCAATACCGGAGTGGCGCAGCAGCGCATCTATTTTAGGGCCACGGCCACGGAATTCTGTGAACAGGTCTTGAGCGTCGCGACTCCCCCCCTGCTCCAGCACAGTGTGCAAGAATTTCTGGCCCGTTGTCGGGTCGAAAATGCCGTTTTCCTCAAACAGGGAAAAGGCATCGGCTGAAAGCACTTCCGCCCACTTGTAGCTGTAATATCCCGCGGCATAGCCACCGGCAAAAATATGGCTGAAGCTGTTCTGGAAACGGTTTTCTGGTGATACAGGCACCACGGAGACCTTTTCCCGCACATCATTGATCAGACGCTGTATTTCCAGGCTATTGGCACCCTCTGGTCGAGAGTGCAACAGGAAGTCGAACAAGGCAAACTCCAGCTGGCGCACAGTGAACATCGCGGACTGGAAATTCTTCGCCGCGAGCATTTTATCCAGCAGCGCCTGCGGTAATGGCTCACCAGTCTCGTAATGGCCGGCAATCAGTGCCAGCGCTTCGGGTTCCCAGCACCAGTTTTCAAGAAACTGGCTTGGCAACTCCACCGCATCCCAGGCAACGCCATTGATTCCAGAAACCGCAGCCACGTCCACCTGGGTAAGCATATGATGCAACCCATGACCGAACTCGTGAAACAGGGTGGTGACTTCGTAATGAGTCAGAAGCGCCGGAGCGTCCTTAGAAGGTGAAGAAAAATTGCAGACCAGATAGGCGATCGGCAACTGCAGGCCAGCGACACTCTGGCGTCTTACCCGCGCGTCGTCCATCCAGGCACCACCACGCTTGTTTTCCCGTGCATACGGATCCAGGTAGAAGCCAGCAATCGGTTCGTTACCGCGCTTTAACCAGTAAAACTGTACATCCGGATGGTAAGTAGCGACGGAGTCATCGGCCTGAGCGGTTACGCCAAACAGTTTTTCCGCTACCGCAAACAGCCCCTGCAAAACTTTCGGATAAGGGAAATAGGGACGCAGTTCTTCCTGACTGACGGCGTAGCGGGTTTGCTTCAGCTTTTCCGCGGCCCAGGCTATATCCCACGGCTGCAACTGCTCAATGCCAAGCTCTGCCACGGCAAACGCCTGTAACTCTGCAAACTCCTTGACCGCAGCCGGTCTCGCCCGCTTGGCCAGATCCCACAGAAAAGCCTCAACTTCCGCGGGATCCTGGGCCATCTTGCTGGCCAGGGAGCGCTCGGCGTAATTCTTCATACCCAGAAGATGTGCCTGCTCGGCGCGCAGGGCGAGTATTTCCGCCATCACATCGGCATTGTCGAATTCACCCCGGTTAGGGCCCACATCAGAAGCCCGGGTGATATAAGCGGTCGAAACCTTGTGGCGCAGGTCGCGGTTGTCCGCGTGCGTCATAACCGCGAGAAAGCACGGGCCGTCGAGGGTCAGTAACCAGCCCTTCAACCCTTTGGATTCGGCGAGCGCCTGAGCTGTGGCCAGTGCAGTCTGCGGGATGCCGGCCAGCTCGGATTCGTCTTCAGTATTCAGGGTCCAGGCGTTGGTCGCGTCGAGTACGTTGTTGGCAAATTTGCTTTTCAGCTCCGCCAGCCGCTTGCTGATAGTGGCAAAACGCTCCCGAGCGGCGCCTTCCAGGCTCACGCCACCGAGGTGCATGTCGCGCAATCCATGGCGCACAGCCTGTTGGCGGGCCTGCGGCCAGGCGGCGAAATCGGGTGCTTTGGCCAGCGTGCGATATACGGCGTAAAGGTCGGGATCCTGCCCTACTTCGGTCCAGTATTCAGTCACCCTCGCCAGACAGGCTTCATAGGGTGCACGCCAATCACCACTCAGGACGCTGTTCAGATGGGAAACCGGGTTGAAGGCCTTCCCCAACTGGTCCTGAGCTTCCTCCAGTGGCGCCAGAGTATTTTCCCATGTCGGCTTTTCCCCGGCATTTTCCAAGCCCTTTCGCAGCTGTTCGCGACATTTGTCGATAAGTTCAACAATCGCAGGCTCCGCAAATTGCGGTTGGATCCGATCAAAAGGCGGCAGCACGGGGGACTCCAACAGCGGGTTGGACCACAGCGTTTCAGACATGGGCATTCCTTGTCGATAAGCGAATTCAAAAACAAGCACACCCCGAGCGGCCCAAGAGACGCCGGACGGGGTTAACATATGCGCTGTATTCTAGTGGATTGCCATTCCGGAGGTCAGCTTTGTCCACCAACGTTCCCACCGAAACCCCCAATGCCAACCTGCGCGAACATCGCGGCAGCGCGCCGAAACTCGGTGCCCGCGTGTTTATCGACCCGATGAGCACGGTGATTGGCGATGTAGAACTGGGAGACGATTGCTCTGTCTGGCCCATGGCGGTGATCCGCGGCGATATGCATCGGGTGCGTATCGGTGCCCGCACCAGCGTGCAAGATGGTTCAGTACTGCATATCACCCACGCCAGTGCATTTAATGAAGGCGGCTGGCCACTCACCATCGGCGAAGATGTAACCATTGGCCACAAGGCCTGCCTGCATGGCTGCACTGTGGGCAGCCGGGTGCTGATCGGCATCGGCGCCATCGTCCTCGATGGCGCCGTGATTGAAGACGAGGTGGTTCTCGCTGCCGGTGCTTTAGTACCACCAGGGAAGCGACTTGAAAGTGGCTATTTGTACGTGGGTTCTCCAGCCAAGCAGGCGCGACCACTGTCGGAAAAAGAGCGCAAGTTTTTTACCTACACCGCGGGAAATTACGTAAAGCTCAAGGATGAATACCTCACGCACAATTGAGGCGCAAAAAGCCCCCGCACGCCCTTAAATGCAGCACAAAAAATCTTGGCGAAAGGCCCGTTTCAATCACCATTGAAGCGGGCTTTTTTGCTAAAATTTCTCCCCGCGTTTAGTGCTGAACTCACCCCGCCTCACCTACTGGAACCGGGTGGCAGAAACCCGTTTTTTGCAGCACGATTACCCTGTCAGTTATCGGTTACTGCGTTATGAGTGTCGCTTCAGATCTCACCCACTGGCACCAGTGTGTGGCCAACCTGCTCGAGTGCGAGTCAAACTCACAGCGCATCTATGAACTGTTACGCGGTGCGGAAGCCCTGGTACATGGCAACAGCAGCATGGCCATTCTTTACCCGGTAGACAGTGCGCCGGAAATTACCCACCACCGGCTACTCGCCAATGAGCAGTTGAGTACACAGGTGGACCGTTATGTGGAAGGCGCCTACCTGTTTGATCCCTTCTACCGCGCTGCAGTGGACGAAAAATGGGAAGGGTTTTATCTGCTGCGTGAAGTCGCGCCCGATGCATTCAGCCAGACGGAATATTTTCGCAGGTATTACCGTGAGGCCAACCTCGGAGACGAAGCCTGTTATCTGGTGCGCGGGGAAGACGGTATTATTGCGAGCCTTTCCATTGGGCGCGCGTCGGACCTTGGAGGCGGAAAATTTTCGGCTCAGGAGATAGCGTTTTTAAAATCTATTTTACCTCTGGTGCAAAACGTTCTTCGTCAGTGGATTCGGAACTACAGTAGCGCCGGACGCCAACCGGAATCTTTTGGAAAGCGTCTGGAGAATGCCCTCGAACACTTCGGTAGTTCACTGCTTACCAACCGCGAGTGCGAAGTGCTGCATATGACAATGCGCGGCCACTCGATCAAGTCGATGGCGGAAAAGCTCGACGCCAGCGTGGACACGATCAAAACGCACCGAAAACACATTTATTCCAAGCTGGATGTCACTTCGCAATCGGAATTGTTTTACCTGTTTATCAGTGCCCTGCGCCACCACACGGGGACCGACCCGGACCCCCTTACCAGTCTGGAAAAATAGTCTTCCACGCTTCAAAAAATCCCGCGCAATATCACCATGGCAAACACGATGCCGGTGGCAGTGCGCGGGCGAAGCTCCACAAGTTTGGAATCAGGAAAACATCACCATTCAATAACAAATCTTTTATGTATTACTTTTGGGTGATCGGGAACCCCATTTTCTCCACCATGCGCACCCACGGAATCCGCCAGCCGCGCTTTTCATCCAGGGTGTCCAGTGCGTACATAGTGATCTTCGCCCCAATCCAGCGGAAAGGTTCCGGCGGAATATACGCCGGCTGCGAACAGGCAAAATTCAGCGATCGCTCGGGGACTTTTTTGTCGTCCAGAATTGCCAGGCCGACTCGCGCACCGAAACGTGTAGCCGTTACACCGAAACCGGAATAGCCCCCCGCGTACAACATCCGGCCGCCATGATAGTGCTGGTAGTGCACCGCCATGCGCGTGGTCAGCGCGATGGGGCCACTCCACGCATGACTGAATTGAATGCCGCGCAGAGACGGAAAGGTGCGATAAAAATTATCGATCAGGCGCACATAGGGTTCCGGCGCCTTATCGTCTTCCGGGTCGGTGTTGTTACCGAAAAAGTAATCCAGGCGGCCACCGAACAGGATGCGGTTATCCGCGGTCAGGCGCATGTAGTTCAACTGGGTACGGGTATCGTAAATGCCCTGACGGTTTTGCCAGCCAATAGTCGCGAGCTGCTCTTCACTCAGCGGCTCGGTCACCACGATACGGTCTCGAATCGCCGCGACCCGGTTGCGGATTTTCTTGTTGCCGGAAGCGAAGGCGTTGGTCGCGAGTAAAACCCTGTTCGCCTGCACACGCCCTTTCGGCGTTTTCACCAGCACGCCTTTTCTGTTTTTGGCATTGCTGACCATGGGTGTGTTTTCGTAAATCTTCACGCCCAGTTCCATCGCCACCTGCTTCAGCCCCCAGGCGAGTTTCGCCGGGTGTACGGTGCCGCTGCGTTTTTTCGACCAGAGGCCGCCGTTGAACAGCGGCGACTTCACTTCCTGCTGAACCGCATTTTTGTCCAGCAGGTGCGCGTCGTGGCCATAGTGACGGTACAGCGCGTATTCCTTTTCGATATCCTCGATACCGTCGTCACCCACCGCGACGGTCAGTTCACCGCCCCACTCCAGATCGCACTCGATGCCGTAGCGCTCGATGGTCTCGCGGAAGCCGTCCAGGTTTTCCTTACCCAGCTGCTCCAGCGTATCCATATCTTCGGGAAACAGGCGCTGTGCGTTGGCCAGTCCGTGCATCACCGAGGTGGACAGGATTGCCGCGGGGCGTCCGGACGCGCCGATGGCGATGCTGTTGGCTTCGATCAGCACAACGTCGCGCTCGGGATTCGCTTCCTTGGCCTGCACTGCGGCCCACAGGCCGGTGAAACCGCCACCGACAATCAGCAGGTCGCATTCCAGCGGGCGCTGCAGCGCAGGCTCATCCCGCGGGCGCTGCGGCGCATCCAGCCAGTAGGGAAAGAAGGTTGTTTTTTGTAGTGCTGCCAGGGCATCGGCCCTGGTTTGTTGGTCACACATGATTACCTCTTCATCATCGCGTTATCGCCGGCGCGTAATTAGAAAATGTTGTAGCGAACCGATACCCCGAAGGTGGTCGGCGCCTGGCGATAGTAGGAACGGCCAGCAAAGCTGGAGAAGGCATAGGTCTCCGCGCTGCTGTCCTCAATATTTTTGATCCAGCCACTGACTTCCCAGCGCTCGCTGGCATCACTCAGCGACGCTTCCGCGTCCCAGGAATGCACCGGGCCCGACAGGGCGTTGTCATCCGCCAGCTGTGCGGTCATTTCGTCGCTGTAGGTGTAGCTGGTCTGTAGACGCAGGTTGTAGTCCGCGAGCGGCAGGTCGTAGGCCACCAGGCTGTTGTAGCTCCACTCGGGTGCCTGCGACAGCGACGCGCCAGCGGGCAGTGGTGCGGCCAGGGCATCCACGAACAGCTGGCTTACCCCGTCGGCGTTGTCGTTCAGCGATGGGTCTGCGGCAATGCCGCGCATGTCTGCGGTGGTCGGCGCCCTGGTGACTTCACTATCCAGATATGCCACACCGGCCATCACGGTCAGGTTGTCGATGGGCAGCCAGTGCAGATCCAGTTCGAAGCCGTTGGTTTTGGATTCCGGTACGTTGACCAGTGTGGTATCCGCCACCGGGAATTCCAGGAAGTTACTGAAGTCGTCGACGATGATGGTCACCAGCGACTGGCGATCGGTGTAGTCGAGGCTGAACAGGGCGCCGTTCAACTGCAGCGAGGCATCGAAAAGGGTCGCCTTGAAGCCCGCTTCAAAAGACAGGACCTTTTCCGGCTCCACATAGGCCCAGCTGGCGTCGTCGAGAATTGCCGCGCCGTAGTAGGCGCCGGCCTTGTAGCTGTTGGCCACATTGGCGTACAGCAGCAAGTCGTCGTGCAGCTGCCAGTCGAGACCCAGCTTGCCGGTCACTGCGTTTTCGCTGCTGCTGTCGTTCAGTTCGGCAATGGTGTCGTTGAACGAATAGATATCGTCGTGATTGGTGGAGAGTCCGTCGAAGGTGCGGTCATCGGCGCTGTAGCGGATGCCGGCGATCAGGTTCAGGGAATCGTTGAGCGCCGTTTCGGTGTGCAGGTAGGCACCCCAGGATTTCGTCACCTGCTCGTATTCCGCGGTGAGCAGATCCCAGCCCTGCACGGAAACATCTGCCGGGTCGAGCACAAAGGTGCTGGCCACGGAATCGGTGACGAAGAAGGAATCGTCGAACACATCGCGTACCTTCACGGTGTCTTCGGAAACGTTCACACCGGCCACCCAGCTCATCGGGCCTTCCCCGTTGCTGACTAGGCGGAATTCCTGCGACCACTGGCTGATGTCGTTGTCCTGGTACAGGTCGAGGATCGCCGCGGCGGAACCCCCGTAGTTATCCACTACCTTGCGGTCGTAGGCATCGAACGCGGTGATGGAGACGAAGTCGACGGTCTCGAAGCCGTAGCTCAGATTCAGGGATGCGCCGTGGCCGGATTCGTCGCGACTCACGTTCAGATCACCGACATTGACGACCGACGCATCGTCGCTGCTGTTGAGCACGTCAAACGAGGGATCGCCAAAGGCATCGCCGAGACCGCTAACCTGCGGGGAAACCGGGGTGGACTTGTCGCTGCTGAAATACACCTTGGCCAGCGCCTCGCCGTTGCCCGCAAACGGGAACAGGATCTGGCCACGGCCGGCGGTGCGATCGACGCTGCCGAAGGCGCGCCCGGTCTCGGGGTCTTCCTGCCAGCCGTCGCCTTTGGACGTATTCAGGCTCAGGCGGCCCAGTACTTCGCCACTGATCTCGCCGCTGACCACACCGGTCAATTCGCGGGAACCGAAATTGCCGACACCGGCATCCACAAACGCTTCGAATTCACTACTAGGTTTGGCACTGATGAAATTGATCGCACCGCCGGTAGTGTTCTTGCCGTAAAGCGTACCCTGCGGGCCTTTCAGCACTTCCACCCGTTCGATATCGAACAGCTGGCCGCCGAGGAAGGACGGGTTGCTGGCAAACACTTCGTCGGTGTAGATACCCACACCACTGCTGTTGTTGGGGCTGAAATCGTCGAGGCCGATGCCGCGGATGGCGAATACCGGGGTGCCGCCGGAGGTACTGTTGACCGTGACCAGACCCGGGGTGTGCGCACCCAGGTCGACGGCGCTGTCGATGCCCAGGTTCTGCATCATTTCGCCACTGAAGGCATTGGCGGATACACCGATGTCATTCACCGACTGTTCGCGCTTCTGCGCGGTCACCGCGACTTCTTCGATCTGGTTGGCGAGGGCGCTCTGGGTTACCCCCAGGGCGGACAAAAACGCACCGGTAATGGCAACGGCGAGCGAGTTTTTAGCGAAGCGCCGGCTGGCGCGGCTGGGTAAATCCATGACGAGCTCCCTGTGGTTCTTTTATCTGTCTTATCGTGAGGGAGACTATAAAAACCGAACAAGAATTCAGGTATCACCCCAACGGGTGAGGAAACCGAATTTTTGTTCAGCTTTAAATACAAACACGAAAACCCGCAGGTAGCGGGTTAATTCAGCAATGCTTTTTACCAATGGGGTTTGCTGTGAAGGTACCGATCGGGTGTTGCTTTGTGAGACCGTCTGCGGCCAGGACAGCCGCAACGGAGCCCCCATGGATGGGTTAAGGGGGGGCGCCTAGCTCGTGTCTCACAAAGCAACACCCGGTAGCGGTACCGCCTCGATCTATATCGATGGCACTGGTCTGCTCGAGGGATTTTCCCTTAAAAAATTTATTGCGTGGCTAGGACTCCAGAGGCCTCTTCTGCTCCTTTACTCTCACCATTTTGTTTTTCAGCCCACAGGATCGCCAGCTCACCCAGCAACAGGGTGACGATGGAACCGATCAGCACCGGCCACTGCACGCCCTCACCGGGGGTGTAGATGAACAGGAAGATACTGCCGGCGAGAATCGCGACGCAGAAGTAGGTCAGTGCGCGCACAAAACCATCGCCACCGGGCACCCGGAAGGGCCGCGCCCGGGCACCATCGGTGCTGCGCATTTTCAGGAACGCCAGGAACATGCCCACGTAGGGCAACAGGAAGATTACCCCGCTGAACGCGAACAGCGACCAGAACAGGTCTTCGTTGGAATTCACCAGAAACCCGTACAGCACCAGGATCAGCGTGCTCATCACGCCCATCAACACCGCGGCGCCCACCGGCGTATTGCGGCTGCGGCTCTTGATCGCAAAGGCCTGCGGCAGCTCGCCCTCTTCCGCCGCTTCCGCCGCGGCGCGGTTGCCGCCGATGGCCCAGGTCACGCCGTTGGAGAAGAAGGTGTACAGCGCGGCAATCCCCAGTGCCATCACCAGTGCATTGCCAAACGGCAGCTGTGCGAAGAACAGACGCAGGGTGTCGACCAGGCCCTCGACCAGATCGATTTCCCCCGCCGGGATGGCCGCCAGTATCGCGGCGGTGCCGAGGGTGTACAGGGCGAGAATGATGGCACCGGACACCAGAATGGAACGGGGAACGTCCCTCTGCGGGTTGCGCATTTCGTCGCTGCTGGAACTGATCAGTTCGAAACCGAGCATGCCGTAGATGATCGCCGGAATGTACTGCAGGCTGTCGCCCAGGTTGGGCTTGATGCTGTCGAAGGTGATCGGGTTGGCGAGCCCGTTTTCACCCGCATAGAACACGGCGCCGACGATGATGGCGCCGAAGATGATGATCTTGAAGATGGCGCCGATGTTGGGCACCCACTTGCCCACGTTGAGGGTCACCACATTGGCGATAACCGCGACCCAGGTCAGCACAATGCCGAGGCCGATCTGCCCGGCGACCCCCATGTCCGGCCAGAACAGCTGTTTTGCCACGCCGGCAAACAGGATGAAGATTGCCGGCATCCAGATCGCCACATTGACCCAGTAGCTCCAGCTGATGCGCGACGCCCAGCGGCCGCCGAACGCATCCCGCACCCAGGCATAGATGCCGCCTTTTTCCGGGTAAGCGCAACCGAGCTCGGCAGACACCAGGGCAAACGGTACAAAGAAAAACAGGCCGAGGAACAGCCACCAGAAAATACTGGAGGTGCCGATGGCGGCGGTGGCAGCAAGGGTGTCCACCAGCAGAATGGCGGACACGGTAAACAGGATCATGTCCCGTTTGCCCAGATTCTTTTTGACGGCTACTTCGGTCACGGAGTTTCTCCCGCGTTAATTATTGTATTTCTTAGTTTGTGTTTTTCAGTGTCAGCCGGTGCTTCGCGGATTACTCCGCGGGCACACCCAGTTGTGCGGATTTGATTTCGGTAAATTCTTCCACACCGTGGTGGGAGAATTCCCGTCCGTTACCGCTCTGCTTGTAGCCGCCAAACGGCGCCTGGTAGTTGAACTCGCCACCGTTGACGAAGCACAGACCGGCGCGAATGCGCCGCGCGATCGCCAGCGCGTCCTTGTGGTCTTTGGCGTAAACACCGGAAGACAATCCGTAGGGGGTATCGTTGGCGATGGCCACGGCCTGGTCGAGGTCCTCGTAGGCGATCACACACAGCACCGGGCCGAAAATTTCCTCGCGGGCGATACGCATGTCGTTGTTCACCTGCGCGAACACGGTCGGCCGCGCATAGAAGCCCTGCGCCAGCCCCTCCGGATTGCCGGCGCCGCCACACAGCAGGGTCGCGCCCTCGTCGAGGCCGATCTGGATATAGTCCTGGACCTGCTGCCACTGGCGCCGGGACGACAGTGGGCCCATAAAGGCGCCTTCGCCCATGCCCACTTCGATCTCGGCCACGCGCGCGCGGATGATGTCCAGCGCTTCGTCATAGCGGCTCTGCGGTACCAGCATGCGCGTGAGCGCGGTACAGGTCTGGCCGCTGTTGATCATCACGTCGTCCACGCCATAACGCACCGCAGCGGTGAAGTCGCTGTCGGCGGTGATGATGTAGGGCGACTTGCCACCCAGCTCCTGGGTCACGCGTTTTACGGTAGGGGCACAGGCCTTGGCAATCTCGATGCCGGCGCGGGTAGAGCCGGTAAACGACAGCATGTCCACCAGCGGGTGTTCACACAGCGCCTGACCGACAACCGGGCCGCGACCGGGCACCAGGTTAAAGACACCGGCGGGCAGGCCCGCTTCGTGGAAGATTTCCGCCATCAGGTAATCCTGCAGCGGCGTCTGCTCGGACGGCTTGATCACCATGGTGCAACCGGCCGCCAGTGCGGCGCCGACCTTGCCGACAAACTGGTGCAGGGGGTAGTTCCAGGGATTGATAAAACCACACACCCCGACAGCTTCACGCCACACCAGCGAGTGGCCATGTTCGGCGGTCTCTTCGGTGATCCCGGTGTGCTCGGCGAACAGGCGCATGGCCTCGATCGGGCCCTCCACATGCAGCCAGCCGGTGATATGGCGGGGACAGCCCAGACTGTCGGATACCGCGGCGACCAGTTCATCCTGACGGGCTTCCATCAGGTCGGCGGCGCGCAGCAACAGCGCGCGGCGCTCACTGGCGGGGGTATTGGCCCAGGCATCGAACGTGCGGACGGCGGCCTGTACGGCGCGGTCCACATCGGACACGCTGCCCGCAGGTACGCGGGCAATGAGGGATTCGGTCGCAGGATTGATAGTTTCCAGCCATTCGCCGGAGGTGGAGGCTGTCCACTGGCCATCGATATAGATCTTGTTATGGTTTTCCATCTTGCTCGACCTGCTTACTGCTGATGTGCGGTATGCCAGCGTCCGGAAGCGCCTGGCGCCAATTTCAACCAAAGAAATTGACGCGACATCGTCTAACAAACGGACAATCTGCGCAATAGTTAGTCTTATTCGAATGATTATTCAGTATGCGGGAAGGTCAAGCGGCTCTGTATCACCTGAAGAGGTGATAAGAGGACAGCAGAGCAATGCAGACGAGGAGCCTAGGGCGCGCCGGGCGGGGCCGCGGCGAGCTTCTGCTGCAACGTTTGCGCCTCGGCGGCCAGCAACGCACCACGACTTTCCAGCCAGCGAAACACATGCTCCAGTACCAATCGCGCGCGGTCATTAAGGGTGTCACGGTGATCAGTCACCAGAAACAAAAACTGGCCTATGGTGTAGGGCCGTTCTATCAGTGTCGCCAGACGACCGCTCTTCAGGTCCTCACTGACCTCCAACCGGTCGGCCAGCGCCACGCCCATACCCAGGCGCGCGGCCTCAATGGCCTGATAGGCGTAGTCCACCGCAACGCCATGCACTGCCGGCGCATAGCCCACATCCTGAGCGGTAAACCAACCCGGCCACTGCTGCTGCCGGTCATGCAGCAGCGGTAGCCCCAGCAGATCCAGCGGTCGCAGAGCCCGGCCCAGATTGCCCCGCGACTGCAACAGCTGCGGACTCGCCACCGGCAGGTAGTGCTCCTGGTACAGCGGCGTTACCTCGCGGCCCGGTGCCTCCGACTCTCCCAGGCAAATGGCGATATCGGCTTCATTATCCAGTCGCCGCGCACGCGGCTCGATGGTGGTGACCCGCAGGCGAATTTCCGGATAGCGCTGCTGGACCTCAGCGAGAATTCGCAGCAACCAGCGACTGGCGATTGTGGCCGTAGTGGCGATCACAACCTCGCCGGAAAGATTGCCCGGGTCCAAAGTCAGCAGGCCCTGCTCCAGGCGGCCGAAAGCCTCGCTCACCGCCCGGTGCAACCGCTTGCCCGCCGCGGTCAGCGACAGACGATTGCCGGTGCGCAGGAACAGCGGCGTACCCAGGCGCTCCTCCAGCTCGCGGATCTGGCGGCTGAGCGCCGGGTGCGATACATGCAACTCCTCCGCCGCCCGCCGCAGGTGACAGTGGCGCCCCACCGCATAAAAGCTGCGCAGGGAGGTCAGGGACAGGTTTCGGAGCTCGGCGGCCATGGTTTGCATCTCGTTTAGGTGCCTTTTTGGCACCAATTCGGCAATTAATAGTTAATTGTGTTCGCAAAATCAAACCATAGACTTGTGCTAAACCCTATACATCCATTCACACAATAAAAGTCCGGATGCATTTCATGACCGATATCCAGCAAGTCCGTATCAATGGCCAGCGCCTGTGGGACTCCCTGATGGAGATGGCCCGCATCGGCGCCACCGACAAAGGCGGCTGCAACCGCCAGGCCCTCACCGACCTCGACAAACAGGGCCGCGACCTCTTCGTAAAGTGGTGCGAAGAAGCCGGTTGCAGCGTCACTTTCGATGAAGTGGGAAATATCTTCGCCCAACGCGCCGGTAAAAACCCGGATCTGCCCCCAGTCCTCACCGGCTCCCATCTCGACACCCAGCCCACCGGCGGCAAGTTTGACGGTGTCTACGGCGTGCTCGCGGGCCTCGAAGTCGTGCGCAGCCTGAACGACGCCCGCATCGAAACCCAAGCGCCACTGGAAGTGGCCGTGTGGACCAACGAAGAAGGCGCCCGCTTCTCCCCCGCCATGATCGGCTCCGGCGTCTGGGCCGGCGAGTTCGACCTCGATTATGCCTACGCCCGCGCGGACAAAGAAGGCAAAACCTTCGGCGAAGAACTGCAGCGCATCGGCTACAAAGGTGACACCCCCGCCAGGCCGCGCCCGCTCGCCGCCGCCTTCGAAGTACACATCGAACAGGGTCCGATTCTCGAAGCCGAAGAAAAAACCATCGGCGTTTTGAGCGGCGTACAGGGAATGTACTGGTACGACCTCACCCTCATCGGCCAGCCCTGCCACGCCGGCCCCAGCCCCATGGAAACCCGCCGCGACCCGTTTATGGGCTTGCAAGCGATTCTCGACGCACTCTACAAACTCGCCGCCGAACACGGCCCCTGGGCCCGCGCCACCTTCGGTGACATCCGCGTCGAACCCGGCAGCCGCAACACCGTGCCGGAGAAACTCGTCCTCGCCGTCGACCTGCGCCACCCGGACCAGAAAATCCTCGATGCGATGGACCAGCGCTTCCGCGAAATCGCCGCGCGTGTGGCCGACGACATCGGCCTCGAACACGATATCCGGGATGAATGGCGCTCCCCCGCCGTCGCCTTCGATCAGAAATGCGTGGAAGCCGTGCGCAGCTCCGTAGCCGAGCTCGGCTACAGCAACAAGGAAATGGTCTCCGGCGCCGGCCACGACTCCGTGTACATCTCCCGCGTGGCCCCCACCAGCATGATCTTTGTGCCCTGTGAAAAAGGCCTGAGCCACAACGAAGCGGAAAACGCGGAGCCAGAAGATCTGGAGGCCGGTGCAAATGTGCTGCTGCACGCGATGCTGAAAATGGCGAACCCGAGTTAACCAGATTGGTGGATGCGCTCGTTTATCCACCCTGCGAGATTTCTTACAACGTAAATAAATTCAACGCGAAGCTCCTGATGCCGGGGGCCATTCGCGAGACCTTCTAAAACAGGGATGTTTTAGAAGAGCCCCCAGGGATGGGTTCACGGCGTGTCTCGCGAATGGTCACCGGTAGCAGGAGCGCCACGGAGCCAACACAGAGCTCCCAAAACCACTGAACTCGCCGAGAACCACAATGACAGAATTTACCTACAAACACCGCAACGACAACGGCAACACCGCGCGCCTCGACAACTGGGGTATCGACTCCGAATACGGCGTGCTCACCGACCTGCTTGTCGGCCCCATCGACCACTACACTTGGCAGATGGGCAACGCCGCCTCCCGCCGCTCCGTGCGCCTCGGCCGCCAGTTCGACGCCGCCGTCGCCAAACGCCAGCACCAGGAAATGCTCGACGCCTACAAACACGCCGGCGTCACCACCCACCTGCTGCCCGCCGACGCCAACCTCCCCTACCAGCTCTACGCCCGCGACAGCAGCGTCATGACCCCCTGGGGTCCGATTGTTACCCAGATGTACTCCCCCTGGCGCCGCGGCGAATGGGTCGACGTAGTAAAGACTTACCAGAAACTCGACATCCCCATTTACGACATCATCACCGCCGGCAGCCTGGAGGGCGGCGACTTCATGGTGCTGGAACCCGGCGTCATCCTGTGCGGCCACTCCGGCGAGCGCACCTCACCGCAGGGCTTCAAACAGATGAAAAGCTGGATTGAAAAAGAAGGCTGGGAAGTAAAAGGTTACGAATTCGACCCCTACTTCCTGCACATCGACGTGCTGGTAGCCGCACTGGCAGACAAATTAGTAGCCGTGTGCGTGGACGCGGTTGAGCCGGAACTGGTGCAGTGGTTCAAAGCCCGCAACTTCGAGATTATCGATATCTCCTACCCCCAGGTCATGGAGCTGGGCGTCAACGTAGTCGCGCTGGGTAACGACCGCGTCATGCTGCCGTCCGACAACACCGAACTGAAAGAAAAGTGCCGCGCCCACGGCCTCGACGTGATCGACCCGGACATCTCCATGATCACCGCCGGCGGCGGCGGCGTGCACTGCATGTGCCAGCCGCTCGCACGCAAGCCGGGTTAAGCTTCATCCAAATAAAAAGGGCTGCCATTGGCAGCCCTTTTTATGCCCGGAATCAGCGGGTTATTTCCCCTGAGCGCGCAGCAAACCGGAACCTGCTATGCCGCCCGCCGCGCAGGCCAGAATAATCACCAGCGGGGTCAGCGTACCCAGCGCCAGTGCGCCGATCCCCAGGCCGCGCATCGGCAACAGGATTAGCAGCAGGATACCGGCGGGAATCAATGAGAGCAGGAAACCGCGGGTAATCCAGCTTTTCTGCCACGGCAGCATAAAGATCAGGCCGCAGATACCACCCCAGACCACCCGTTGGTAGACGTAGGCACTGTGCAGGTGCGGCGCAATGTCCACATGCAGAAAGCGACTGAAACCGTAGTGCCCCATCGCCCACAGGGCAATTGCATATCCCAGCCCGGCGAAACAGCCGGCGGTGAAACAGAAGGACAGGTTTCTCAGGAATTCTCGCACTTACTACCTCCACAAATGGTATCCGCGAAACAGTTTCAGTTGGGAACTGATTGTGGAGAAGTATGCCAGAACCACGACACCGAATCGCAAACCGCCGTGCACTTTTACCGGTCAGCGTGGAAATGGAATAACAAGGAATAAAAAACGCACTGCCCCGATAGGCAAGGAGAAGTCTGGGGCAATGCGTTCAGAAAGGAAAATTCAGTTTCAGGCGGGACGCTTGGTTTCGCCGTACAGCTCTTCCAGCATCGCTTCAATACGTGCAGCCAGTACATCCTGGGAATCGTCCAGCAGGATCACATGACCCATCTTGCGGCCCGGGCGCAGACCCTTGCCGTAAGACCAGACGCCTTCATTCTGCAGCGCCGGCTTTTTATCCACGCCCAGCATATTGATCATAACCGCCGGGCGCGCCGCTTCGGTATCGCCCAGCGCCATGCCCAGGATCGCGCGTACGTGGTTGGCGAACTGGCTGGTCTTGGCGCCGGCCAACGTCCAGTGACCGCTGTTGTGTACCCGCGGCGCCAGCTCGTTGATCAGCAGGCCGTCGTCGGTGACGAAACACTCCATCGCCAGCACGCCCACGTAGTCCCAGGCGTTCATCAGGGTGGCCAGGTAAGTTTCGGCGGTGTGCTGCAGTTCTTCACTGACGTGCGGCGCCGGTGCGGTGGAAACCAGCAGCGTGCCGTTGTAGTGATCGTTTTCCGCCAGTGGGTAGGTAACCACCTTACCATCGGCGGTGCGCGCACCGATCAGGGATACCTCACGGGAGAAGTTGATGCCCTTCTCCACCACGTATTCAGACTCCGGCACATCATTGGCGATGGCCACGAGATCTTCATCGCTGTTCACCCGCCACTGGTTCTTGCCGTCATAACCGTGTTCACAGCTCTTGATGAACGACGGATAGCCCAGCTGTTTCACTGCCGCGCAGATTTCATCGTAATTGTTGGCGGGCAGGAAGGGCGCGACCGGCAGGCCGGCAGCAGTGATCGCCGTTTTCTCGCGCAGACGGTGCTGGGTTTTCTCGAATGCATCCGGGCGCGGATACACCGGGCAGCACTGTTCCAGCGCGCGCAGCAGCTCAACAGGTACACCTTCACGCTCGGCGGTGATCACTTCCGGGCTACCCATAGCTTCGTAAAGGGCGGCAATATCGTCGCCTTCATGGGCGTGCACGATGGTGCCGAGACCTTCCACACAGGTGGTGTTCTCGTCGCCCTCAGCGAGGAAACTGAACTCGATACCCAGCGGGCGGGCCTCCTGGGCCATCATTTGTGCCAGCTGGCCACAGCCAACAATACCTACGCGTCTGACCGTCATTTTCCGCTACACCTCGTAAACGTTCAGTAATCTCAAACCGGCTTATTCAACTTCGAACGGCACGCCGGCGCTCTGGTTTTCGCGCCAGGCGATCAGGCGTTTTTGCAGTTCCGGGTCAGTCAGGGACAGCATCTGCGCCGCCATCAGGCCCGCATTGAATGCGCCGGAAGCGCCCACCGCCTGGGTGGCAACGGCAACGCCCTTGGGCATCTGTACGATAGACAGCAGGCTGTCCATTCCAGTCATGAACTTGCTCGCCACCGGCACGCCGATCACCGGCAGTGGGGTCATGGCCGCAATCATGCCGGGCAGATGCGCGGAGCCGCCAGCACCAGCGATGATCACCTGGGTACCGCGCTCATGGGCCGTGGTGGCGAACTCGACCATACGCTGCGGGGTGCGGTGCGCAGAAACTACGGCGGTGGCGAAGGGAACACCGAGATCGGTAAGTGGCTTGGTCGCCATTTCCATGGTCGGCCAGTCAGATTGGGATCCCATCACGATGGTGACTTTTTCAAACGGAAGCTGATTCACTTACGGTTAACTCCGGTGTTGCACGAGCGCCAGCCTGGCGGGGTTCGCAGCACTAATAAATAAGGGTAATCGCCTAGGACAGCGTCATGGATACGCCGGTTTTGGCCCAAGGCTCGACTACGGCCGCCGGCCGCCCCGATTTAGGGGCGTGAAGGATACCAAAACTCAGCAAGAAAGCACCCTGCAGGCCGAATTCCGGGAGTCGGAGCGGTCTTGCAAGCTTTCCGGCCGGCGATCCCGCTCAATCGAGACTAAGCACGCCGAACCAATCCCTGAACCATAGTGTGCCGCAGGGGTTGCGGCACCCACCTGTGACCGGGTGGTTTTAATGAGATCCGCGAGTCATTTGTTACCAGGTTCTTCCTGTAACTTTGCGTACAGTCTTTCCCGTAAAGTCGCCAGTACCGGCTCTACCTGCGGACGTACACCCCGCCACAGGTAAAATGCTTCTGCGGCCTGCCCCACCAGCATGCCCAAACCATCGGACGTCTTCGCCCCCAGGTCTGCGGCCCACTGCATAAACGGCGTCGGCTCCGCGCCGTAAACCATATCGTAGGCGCAGCACGCCGGCCCCACGACCGCATCGGCAACTGGTGGCCGCTCGCCGGCAAGACTTGCGGCGCTGGCATTGATGATCAGGTCGAAACCGTCCGGGATATCTGCAAGGCCGCCGGCCGTCAGTGATCCATACCCGGAAAAATCTTTCGCGAGCTGTACTGCCCTGGCTGCAGTGCGATTGGCAATATGCAGCTGTGCTGGCTGTTCTTTCAGCAGCGGTAATAATGCACCCCGGCTTGCACCGCCAGCGCCGAGCAACAATATTTTTTTGCCCGTAATCGACCAGCCAAGATGATGTTTGAGATCGGCCACCAGGCCGGCACCGTCTGTATTGTCGCCGAGAACAGAGCCATCCGCTTGAACGGCAAGCGTGTTTACCGCACCGGCAGTTTTAGCCCGTTCCGTCAACGTGTCCGCATACTCGAAAGCATCGAGTTTGAATGGGACCGTTACATTCAAGCCCGCGCCGCCTTCCGTGAAAAATTTTTTGGCGGTCTCGGCGAACTCACCAAGTGGAGCAAGGATTTTTTCGTAACCAATATCCTGCTGCGTTTGCAAACCAAACTGGTGATGTATTTCCGGAGACAACGAGTGTTTTATTGGATTGCCAACAACGGCGTATAAATCTGTCACGTCCTGTTCACTCTTTCCATTTACTGCTGCCGGCTTCGACAAACGACGTTATCGAAAGACGGCTTTTTACAGGTTTTTATTGTGGCTTTGATCGTAGCGCTTGCTTGAGCCGCAGGGTTTCATCCACCCCAATAAGGCCATCGATTTTCAATGTGCCTTCAAAATCACTCACGATGTAACGGGTAAATGCACTGTAAATCTGCCGGGGTTTTTCCGCAGAAGTATCCAGCAATACCCAGTTGAGCGTCGCCAGACTGGTATTTTCATTCAGCTCGTTGACATCGGTAACCGCGCCGACAATCTGGGTTACCCCCAGCTTTTTATAAAGCTTCAGCAGTTTTTCAACCCGGCCAATAAAGTACTCGCGGGACAACTGGGATTTTTCGCCATTGGAAAAATAGTAATGAATAGGGAAACGGTAAAAGTCGGCGATCTGTTCGGCATCGCGCGCTTCGAATAAACGGCGGTATTCCAGAAACAGTTTATTGATTTCTTCCAGGCGGGCCTTGTGCATGGCATTTTCCTTTTTAGGGACGCCGCAGTCCTTTGCGGCAAAGCAGTATCTTTGCTTTATACCCACTCTTTGTGTGGCAGGAAGTCGGTATAGAGTTTCGCTTCCGGCGTACCCGGCTCCGGTTGCCAGTTATAGCGCCAGCGTACTTCCGATGGCAGCGACATCAGGATCGATTCTGTTCGCCCACCGCTCTGGAGTCCGAACAGTGTGCCGCGGTCGAAGACCAGGTTGAACTCTACATAGCGGCCGCGGCGATAGAGCTGGAAATCGCGCTCGCGCTCGCCGTACCCGGTATCTTTGCGTTTGTTCAGGATCGGCAGGTAGGCGTCCAGATAACTGTCACCTACGGCCTGCATAAAGGCGAACGCATTTTCATAGCCACCTTCACTGAAGTCGTCAAAGAACAGTCCACCGACACCGCGGGCTTCATCGCGGTGTTTCAGATAAAAATAGTCATCGCACCACTTTTTGAAGCGCGGATAAATATCCTCACCAAAAGGTGCACAGGCATTTTTAGCAGTCTGGTGCCAGTGCACCACATCTTCTTCAAAGCCGTAATACGGGGTCAGGTCATAGCCTCCGCCAAACCACCATACCGGCTCTGCACCTTCTTTTTCTGCGACAAACAGGCGCACATTGGCGTGGCTGGTAGGCGCATAGGGATTTTTCGGGTGGATAACCAGGCTTACACCCATAGCCTCGAAAGAACGACCGGCCAGTTCGGGGCGCGCGGCGGTGGCTGAGGGCGGTAGTTTGTCACCGTGTACGTGGGAAAAGTTCACCCCGCCCTTTTCAATCACGTTGCCATTTTCCAGTACACGGGTGCGGCCGCCACCACCCCCCTCGCGTTCCCAGGCGTCTTCCATAAATTCAGTGCCATCAACCGCGGCGAGTTCGTTGCAAATGCGGTCCTGCAGGTTCAGCAGATACTCTTTTACGGCCTGGATATTTATTTCTGTCATGGAAAACTCACAATTATTTCTTTCGCGGGTCCCGGCAACGCAGGATCAAAGTTGCAGCTAGGGCTCAGCCCGCACGCACAATCCGCCCACTAGTAACATCGCGGATTTCACTGGGGGCTGTACGACCGCCAGTGTTGCCACCGCCGACAAAATCCAGCTCGTCACCGAAGTAACGCAATACCTGGAACTTATGTCTGGGCGGCTGGCAGCCGGCCGGGTTTGCGGAGGTGGATACGATCGGGCCGCCGAACGCGCGCGATAACGCTGCGGTAAACGGGTGGTTGGTATGGCGCAGGGCCACACTGTGATGGACCCCGCTGATCCAGGGCGGCACCTGGCCGAAATGGGGTACCAGCCAGGTAACCGGGCCCGGCCAGGTGGCATCGACACGTGCTCGCTGGTCGCCGTTCAGGCTGTGCAACAAACCACTGAAATGGTCCACATCACCGGATACCAGGATCAGGCCTTTCTCCAGTGGGCGGTTTTTCAGTTTGAGCAGACGGGCAACCGCATCGGGATTGTTCGGGTCACAGGCGAGGCCCCACACGGATTCTGTCGGGTGTGCGATTACTCCCCCGGCGGCGAGTGCACGTGCAGCAGTAGCCAGTGAGAGGCCAGCACTAAACAGGGTTGGATGTGTTTTCTCTGGCAAGGGTCGTGACTCTATCAGGCCTTGCGTCTCTGCAGAATGGGCTGCAGTGGCGCATTCGTGGCGTTATCAACTACTGCATCATCGGCAGAGCACACACGAACGAATCAGCGCGCACTTCAATATCAGCTGAGGCCGATGGGCTGCTTATTTTACACGGCGCCAATGACACCGAAGCGCCGCTGTGTTTAGCTGGCGCGCAAGCGCTCCGGGAAGCGCTGCAATTTAGCGGATACTCTTATCCTAGACAAGTTAACCCCTCCGGGTGCACTTCGCGCTAACGCCCGAAACTTCGAGCCCGCTCCGGTTACCAACCACTTACCCGGAAATTGTTCCCCGCTGTTCTCCGTGGGATACTGCGCTACTGACATGTAAAGCCGGCGCCAACGCCCGCACTCTCAATTAGTGGTAGCGAATTTTCCCGATGCATCTCGCCCTGATCAGATCCGGTATTGCAGGCCCCACAATCCTGCTAGCAGTCATTGTACTGGTTGCGGCCCTGCCGTTATTTGAGCCATGGCTGGTTTATAACCGGGCCCTCATCGGCGAGGGTGAACTCTGGCGCCTGATTTCCGGGCACCTCACGCACACCAACACGGACCACCTGTTACTGAATTCGGCGGGGTTGGTGCTGCTGTGGATATTGCACGGCCAGCACTACCGGCTGTGGCCGTTTCTCAGCATCACTACGCTGCTCGGCTTGGGCACCGGCATCACGCTGTACTTGTTCAGCCCGGACACCGAGGTCTACCTGGGGCTGTCGGGGGTACTGCACGGCCTGATTATTTGGGGGGGACTGCTGGATATCCGCGCGCGCTGGCGCACCGGGTACCTGCTGGTGGCCGGAACCTGGATCAAAGTGGGCCTGGAACAGTGGTTTGGTGCCAGCGCGGAAACCGCTGGCATGATTGGTGCGGAAGTGGCAATCGACGCGCACCTCTGGGGTAGCGCAGTCGGTATGTTACTCGGCCTGCCCGCCCTTTGGCGACGGACAGGCTCTACCGCGGGCGGACAAAGTCCTAGCGCCAATGAGGTTACTTAGCCTTCGTAGCTCACGCGGTAGATGGCGCCGGCGTAATCGTCCGATACCAATAGAGCGCCGTCCGGCATCACCAGCACGTCCACCGGGCGCCCCCAGTTTTCTTCGCCCTGCAGCCAGCCATCGATAAACGGTTTGTATGCCGTTGCCTCACCCTTGTCATTCAGGGTAACCATCGTCACACGGTAGCCGATCTTGTTACTGCGGTTCCACGAGCCGTGTTCAGCGATCAGCACCTGGTTGCGATATTCAGCCGGGAACTGCTCACCGGTGTAGAACTTCACACCCAATGGCGCCACATGAGGCCCCAGTTTCTGCACCGGAGGGACAAATGCACTGCAGCTTTTGCCCTCCCCGAATTCCGGGTCGACGATGTCTCCGGCGTGGCAGTAGGGATAGCCGAAATGTTTACCGGCAACCGGTGCAGTGTTCAGCTCACAGGGTGGGGTGTCGTCACCCAGCAGGTCGCGGCCATTGTCGGTAAACCACAGCGCTTTGGTTTGCGGGTGCCAGGTGAAGCCCACGGTATTGCGCACGCCCTCCGCCCAGGTCTCGGTCTTGACCACTTTGTCGCCCTCGATTTTGAGGCGCTGAATATTGGCGTAGTCTTTTTCGTCACAGATATTGCACGGGGCACCCACCGGCACATACAGCCAGCCATCCGGGCCGAATGCGATATATTTCCAGCCGTGATGCTTGTCGGGGAATTGCTCGGTGATGGTCACCGGTTCTGGCGGGTTGTCGAGGCGTGATTCGATATCGTCCAGGCGCAGAATACTGGTCACCGCACTCACGTACAGGTCACCATCCCTGAAAGCGACACCGGTAGGCAGCTTGAGCCCCTCGGCAATCACTTTTACCTCATCGGCTTTCTGGTCGCCATTTTTGTCGGTGATCGCGTAAACCTTGCCCTCGCGCATAGAGCCTACAAACAGGGTGCCCTTGTCGCCACGGGTCATGTGGCGGGCGTTGGGTACGTCTTTGGCGTACACCTCGATTTTGAAGCCTTCCGGCAGGTTCAGTTTGTCGAGAAAGATCTCGCCTTTTTCTGCGGCAGCAACGCCAAAAGAAGTCAGGAAAAAGGTTGCGGCGCTGGCAATTGCAGCAGGATGCCAAAAGCGGATTCGCATCAGGGAGCTCTCCGGAATCATTGGGTCGGGATAGGAAACGGGTTTCCGGAGCACACTAGCGATTTTCGCTCTCGCCGGCCAGATGTTTTGCCCCTTGAGCCGTGAGCTGGTATCCCCCGGCAAGCGGCTCCACCAGCCCCTGCAACTCCAGCTGCAACAGTGCTGACATCAGGGCCCCGGCTTCGTCACCCGTATCGCCAGCAATTTGTTCGATGGTACGTATGTCGCCGGCGATGGATTGCACAATGCGCTGCAGTTCGCGGGGAAGCATCGTCGATGCTTGCGTCGAGCCGACAAAAAGCTCTACCTGCTGCGCCACTCCCGCCAACGCTCCGCCGAGGTGCGTAACAATATCGGTGCTTGCCTCCACCAGAGCAGCCCCTTGCTTGATCATGTGGTGGCATCCCCTTGCCAGCGGATTGTGTATCGAGCCAGGGATGGCGAACACCTCTCGGTTTTGCTCCAGTGCCAGCCGAGCGGTAATCAGCGAGCCGGAACGCACCGCCGCCTCCACCAGCAGCACACCCAGGCTGAGCCCGGAAATAATACGGTTGCGACGCGGGAAATTACCTGCCTCCGGTGCGGTACCCAACGGTAACTCGCTGACAATGGTCCCGCCAGAATCGAGGATCTCTTCCGCCAGTTTTACGTTGCGGCGAGGATACAGCCGGTCGACACCGGTACCCAGTACGGCGACGGTTTTTCCTCCCGCCTTGAGTGCCCCGCTGTGGGCTGCGCCATCCACCCCAAGGGCCAGCCCGGAGGTAATCGCGAAGCCGGCAGCCGCCAGATCGGAGGAAAAAGCCCGCGCATTATCGAGCCCTCCCTGGCTTGCCCGGCGCGCCCCCACCACCGCGATCTGGGGGATCGCCAGTGTATCGACATCACCACGCACATACAGCACCGGCGGCGGACGGTGGATTTCTTGCAACAATGGCGGATAACCAGAACCGCCCCACTCGAGCAGTGTGACAGCCCGGTTGTGGCAACGGTCGCGCTCGGCCTGTGCCCACTGGCCAAGTTCGCCTTCCAGTCCTATGCGCTGGTATTCGGCCAGTTGCGCGAGGGCGCGATCCGGAAGCTTGCGGGAAAAGTGTTCGGGAGGTTGTTCGAGGGCGGCAGCGGCGCTGCCAAAGTGCTCCAGCAGTTGCCAGTAAAGTGCTGGCCCTATGCCTTCGAGGCGCAGAAGCGCCAGAGTCGCGGTCAACGCATCCATGCGTGATCCTGTATCAGGAGGGTTTCCGCTTGCGCGGATACATTCCCAGCGCCGCCTGCCATCCTGGTGACGACGCCGGAGACTCAGCAATACATCAGGGGTTGCGTACCAGGTCCATCACCGCCAGCGGCTTGTCCGCTTCCAGTACCAGGCCCAGGCTCATTTTCTCGAAGCTGCGGAAAACCATCAGCACGCCAGCGCGCTCATCTGGCAACTTCACGTTCTGACGGGCAACACGATCGCGCACGGTGGCGCCACGCTTGTAGATCGCCAGCACATGGCCGGGCTCCAGCCCTTCGCGCAGACCACGGTTGATCGCCACTACATCATATTTCGCAACCTGGGTTACCCCCTCCTCCACGCCGAGGATGACACCTTCTACCGGCACGGCCGGCGCACCCGGCTGGAACAGGGCCGCAATCGCGCGCTCTTCTACCGGTAACAGGCGGTCTTCCAGACGGATATCGCGAGAAGTGCGGGTAACGTCGAGGGTAGCCACCGCGAATTCCGAGTTGGCGCTGTCTTCGTCCAGCTGACGCAGGTCCACCGAACCGACATCCAGTGCCTGCTGACCCAGCTCTTCGCCGGTGTAGGGATCGGCATAGACCGGGCCCGGGCGATAGATACCGTAAGACGCCAACGGCTCGCGGAAATCGCCGCGTGCATAAATTTTCTCGCCCGCCCCCATCAGGATGCGCTGATCCTGACCGGAAATAACGTAGGGCACGCCCCGGAAGGCATTCGGGCCAACGATCCGGGTGCGAGACAGGAATGCATTGATCGCATCCAGCGGAATCGCAGGGATCGCGGTGCCAATCGGCTCACGGCGGACACTCGGGCCCAGGCGGTTATTGCTGGCCGGGGAGAGCTTGTACGCAGTGGGCGCACGCTCCAGCTGCAGGCGCGGCTGGCCATCGATATAGACCAGGTTCAGGCGGTCACCGGGGTAGATCAGGTGCGGGTTTTCAACCTGGGGGTTTACCTGCCAGATTTCCGGCCAGTACCAGGGCAGGGACAGGAAGCGCCCGGAGATGTCCCACAGGGTATCGCCCTTCTCGACAACATAGGTGTCCGGGTGGTCAGGCCTTAGGCGCGAGTCTTGCGCCTGAATGCCGAAGGTCGCCAACAGAGTTGCGGCGGCGGCCAGGATTATTTTTTTCATGGAAGCATTCCTATGCTCTTTATCGCTATAATCTCACAGCGCTGGACCGGGGTCGGCAGATGCCACCGGTTAAGGGGCGCGAAAAGCGCTCTCGCTGGCAGAATTGCCAGTGTGCGGAAAAAGTGCCCCAGCAGCAAATTTCAAGCGCGATCATTATGTTATCAGCGCAAGTTCCACTAAGACTAGAAGTTTGTCACAGGTGTTATGGCCAAACTGGAAATCCTAGAATTCCCCGATCCCCGTCTGCGCAAGGTGGCAGAGCCCGTCGCGGAAGTGACTGACGCGCATCGCACGCTGATCGATAACATGTTCGAAACCATGTACGACGCCCCGGGTGTCGGCCTGGCGGCGACCCAGATCAACGTGCACGAGCGCATCGTGGTGATCGATGTATCCGAGGATCAGAGCGAACCCCTGGTACTGATCAATCCCGAGGTGGAAGTACTAGACCCGGAAATCCACAAGTACGACGAGGGCTGCCTGTCAGTACCCGGTTTCTACGAAACCGTGCAGCGCCCGCGCCAGATCCGCCTCAAGGCACTCGATCGCAACGGCGAAGCCTATGCGCTGGAAGCCGAAGGCCTGCTGGCCGTGTGCATCCAGCACGAGATCGACCATCTCGATGGCAAGCTGTTCGTGGATTACATCTCGCCGCTCAAGCGCAACCGGATCCGCTCCAAACTGGAAAAAGCGCACAAACAGCGCGCCTGACCCCTCGCCTCCCGTATTCCGCCCCCGGCACCCTCTTCTGCCGCCGGGGGCTAAAGACTCCCGGATAAAATGAATCAGCCATTGAACATCGTATTCGCCGGTACCCCGGACTTTGCCGCCGTACACCTGCAGGCCCTGCTCGACAGCGAGCACAATGTCATCGCCGTCTACAGCCAGCCGGACCGCCCTGCCGGGCGCGGTAAGAAACTGCTCGCCAGCCCGGTAAAACAGCTGGCTCTCGAGCACGATATCCCCGTATACCAGCCTCTCACCCTGCGCGATGAAGCCGCGCAGGCAGAACTGGCGGCGCTGAATGCCGATCTGATGGTCGTGGTGGCCTACGGCCTGATCCTGCCGCAAGTCGTGCTCGACACCCCACGCCTGGGCTGCGTAAACGTGCACGCCTCCCTGCTGCCGCGCTGGCGCGGCGCGGCGCCGATCCAGCGCGCGGTGGAAGCCGGTGATGCCGAAAGCGGCGTTGCGATCATGCAGATGGAAGCCGGCCTGGATACCGGTCCGGTCCTCGTCGAAGTGCGTACCCCAATCACCGCCCGCGAAACCGGCGGCAGCCTGCACGACAAGCTCGCACAGCTGGGCGGCCCGGCACTGCTCGAAGCGCTGGCGCAGCTGCGCGACGGTACCGCCAACCCGCAGATACAAAACGACGACCTCGCCAACTATGCCGGCAAGATCACCAAGGAAGAGGCCCGTATCGACTGGCAGCGACCAGCCGCGGAACTCGAGCGTCTGATCCGCGCTTTCAACCCCTTCCCTGTTTGCTGGACTGAATTCCTGGATGGCAAAGGCACCCCGCAGCGCCTGCGAATCTACAATGCGAACCTGGAACAGGGTTGCCACACAGATCAACCAGGCACCATTCTCAGTGCTGACGAGGAAGGCCTGCTGGTGGCCTGCGGCCGTGAAGCCCTGCGCCTGACGCAACTACAATTGCCGGGTAAAAAGGCGCTGCCGGTAGCCGAAATCCTCAAGGGCTACCGCGAACTGTTCGCCGCCGGAACCCAACTGGGCCAGACCAATGAATGATCCCCGCGCGCTCGCCGCCCGAGTTATCGCACGCCTGCAACAGGACCGCGGCTCCCTGCAACGACTGCTGCCCTGGGCAGAAAAACAGGTGGAAGAACAGAACCGCGCCCTGCTGCGCGAACTCTGCTACGGCACCGCCCGCTTTGCCCCGCGGCTGGAATTGTTACTCGGCAAACTGGCGCGCAAACCGGTCAAAGATGAAGAGCTCGCAGCGCTAATGCTGGTGGGCCTCTACCAGCTCGAATACACCCGCATCCCAGACCACGCCGCCATTGCCGCCACCGTCGAAGCCGCGCGCGCGCTCAAATTGGGCCACGCCACCGGCGTGGTCAACGGCGTGTTGCGCAATGCCCTGCGTAATAAGGAAGCGCTCACTCGCAAACTCTCCGGCAACCCCCAATTCAGCTCCGCCCACCCCGAGTGGCTGCAGCAGGCCATCAAAGCCGCCTGGGGTGATGACGCCAGAACCGTGTTCACCGCGAACAACAGCAACCCGCCAATGACACTGCGGGTAAACACCAGCAAAACCAGCCGCGACGACTACCTGAAATCCCTCGCCGAAGTAGAAATCACCGCCACGCCCTGCGAGTTCTCTCCCGCCGGCCTGACCCTCGAACAAGCCGTACCGGTCACCCGCCTGCCCGGTTTTGAGGACGGACGGGTGAGCGTACAGGACGAATCCGCGCAGCTCGCTGCACAGTTACTGGCGCCTGAACCAGGCGAAAAAATCCTCGACGCCTGCGCCGCCCCCGGCGGCAAGACCTGCCATCTGCTGGAACTGCAACCGGACATCGACCTCACCGCACTGGATATAGAAGAAGAACGCCTGGATCGGGTGATCGAAAATCTCGAGCGCATCGGCGGCGCGGCCCAGATCATCTGCGCCGACGCGGCAGAACCCGAACACTGGTGGGACGGTGAACAATTCGACCGCATCCTGCTCGACGCCCCCTGCTCTGCCACCGGCGTCATCCGCCGCAACCCCGACATTAAACTGCTGCGCCGCGCCGACGACATCCCCGAACTGGCCGCGCTACAGAGCAAAATCCTGCGCGCCATGTGGGCCCTTTTGAAACCCGGCGGCACCCTGCTCTACGCCACCTGTTCCATATTGCCCGAGGAAAACAGCGCACAGGTCGCGCGCTTCGTTGCGGAGACCGGGGATGCGCGCGACAATACCCCGCAATTGCTGAATGATCAGCCTTGGGGGCTACCGCAGGAAGCCGGTATGCAACTGCTGCCCGGTATGCATGTAGGCGATGGCTTCTATTATGCGAAACTTGAAAAGCTGGCCACAGAGAGCTGATCAGTTCATTCTCTTCACTTAACGAAGTACCAGAGTAAAAATTGCAGGCCAGGTGCCGGGGACGGGTTTTCAGGATCGTCGGCAACAGGGAAGTTGCCGACGAAGCGTACAGGGACGTATTCACAGCGGTCCTGAAAACCCGTCCCCGGTGCCTGGCCGCCACCGCACCTGAAAAAACGCGCAGGAACAGCGGCATTAAGGCCAGATAACACAGGCCCCCAAAACCAATTATGAAAATCATTATTCTCGGCGCCGGCCAGGTCGGCGGCTCGCTGGCAGAAAGCCTCGCCTCAGAGCGCAACGACATTATTCTGGTAGACAGCGACGAGAAGACCCTGCGCGAGCTGCGCGACCGCTTCGATATCGGCGTGGTTCAGGGGCACGCCTCGCACCCGGATATCCTCAAGGAAGCCGGCATCGAAGACGCCGACATCCTGGTGGCCGTCACCAACAACGACGAAACCAATATGGCCGCGTGCCAGATTGCCCACTCCCTGTTCCGGGTAACCACCAAGATCGCGCGTATCCGCTCCTCCGCCTACCTGCAATATCCCGAACTGTTCGACACCCAGTCGATCCCCATCGACGTGCTCATCAGCCCCGAACAGATCGTCTCCGAATATATCGCACGCCTCATTGAACACCCCGGCGCACTGCAGGTACTGGATTTTGCCGACGGTCGCGTACAGCTCGTCGCCGTGCGCGCGGTACAGGGCGGGCCACTGGTCGGCCACCAACTGCGCTACCTGCGCGAACACATGCCCAAGGTAGACACCCGCGTCGCCGCCATCTACCGCCGCAACAGCCCCATCATTCCCCAGGGCTCCACCGTGATCGAAGCCGGCGACGAAGTCTTTTTTATCGCCGCGCGCCAGGACATCCGTGCGGTAATGAGCGAACTGCGCAGGCTCGAACAAGGGTACAAGCGCATCACCATCGCCGGCGGCGGCAACATCGGCCTGCGCCTCGCGCACAAGCTGGAAAACCGCTACTCGGTCAAAATCATCGAGCAGGACCACGACCGCTGTATCTTCCTGTCCGAGGAACTCAATAACTGCATCGTATTGCACGGCAGCGCCTCGGATCAGGACCTGCTGCTGGAAGAAAATATCGAAGAAACCGATGTATTCCTCGCCCTCACCAACGACGACGAAGCCAACATAATGTCGTCGCTGTTGGCCAAGCGCCTGGGCGCGCGCAAGGTCATGACCCTGATCAACAACCGCGCCTACGTAGACCTGGTTCAGGGTGGCGATATCGATATCGCCATTTCGCCTCAGCAGAACACCATCGGCAGCCTGCTCACCCATGTACGCCGCGGCGACATGGTAAATGTGCACTCCCTGCGCCGCGGCGCAGCGGAAGCCATTGAAGTGATCGCCCACGGCGACAACCGCACCTCCAAAGTCGTCGGTCGGAAAATCGAGGACATTGACCTGCCGGAAGGCGCCTCGATCGGTGCCATCGTGCGCGAGCGCGATGGCGAGAGTCAGGTACTGATCGCGCACGACAACATCATCGTCGAGTCCGACGATCACGTGATCGTGTTCCTGGTAGACCGCCGCCACACCCGCCACGTGGAACAGTTGTTCCAGGTTGGCTTCAGCTTCTTCTGACGGCGGGTTACTGCACATGCGTCTTGCTGTTATCGCGCGGGTTTTCGGCATTCTGCTCACGGTCTTCAGCCTCACCCTGCTGCCGCCCATCGGGGTATCGCTGTGGTACGCCGATGGTACCCATATCGCCTTCAGTATTGCCTTCGGCATCACCCTGCTGACCGGGCTGTTTATGTGGCTGCCGGTGCACGACCTGAAACAGGATCTGCGCACCCGCGACGGCTTCGTAGTGACGTCTCTGTTCTGGCTGGTACTCGGCAGCTTCGGTTCGCTGCCACTCATTATCAGTCCGCAGCCAGACCTGAGCGTCGTCGACTCCATTTTCGAGTCGATTTCCGGCCTCACCACCACCGGCGCCACCACCATTACCGGCCTCGACGCCCTGCCGCCGGCGATTCTCTATTACCGCCAGCAGCTCCAGTGGTTCGGCGGGATCGGCGTGATCGTAATCGCGCTGGCCATCCTGCCCATGCTCGGCATCGGCGGCATGCAGCTGTACAAAGCGGAAATGCCCGGGCCGGTAAAGGACACCAAACTGACCCCGCGTATCGCCGAAACCGCCCGTGCGCTGATCGTGATCTATGTGATTCTCACCATCCTGTGCGGCATTGGGTACTGGTGGGCCGGCATGTCGGTATTCGATGCGGTGGGCCACGCCTTCTCTACCGTCGCCAACGGTGGCTTTTCCACCCACGACGCGAGTATGGGGTTCTACGCCCAGAACCACGCGATCATGGCCATCGCCGTGATTTTCATGCTTACCGCGGGGATCAATTTCGGCCTGCATTTTTTTGCGTTCAGTAATCGCAGCCTGAGCCACTACTGGAAGGACTCCGAGTTTCGCTTCTTCGTCTGGACCATGATCAGTGCCAGTGCCGTGATCGTCGGTTACCTGTGGATGTCCGGCACCTTCAGCCTCAATGGCAGCCTGCTGCATGGGGTATTTCAGGTGGTATCGATCGGTACCACTGCCGGCTTCGCGTCCGAGAGCTTCGCACTCTGGCCTGCGTTCCTGCCTTACGTACTGCTGATGATCGGGATTATGGGCGGCTGCGCCGCCTCGACCTGTGGCGGTATCAAGACCGTGCGGGTGATGCTGATCCTGAAATCCGGATTGCGCGAACTGAATCGACTGGTGCACCCGAACGCGGTGGTACCGATCAAAGTGAACGGAAAGATCGTACCCCCGCGGGTCACCGATGCGGTGTGGGGATTCTTTGCGGTTTATATCCTGTCGTTCTTCGTCTTCACCATCGTGGTAATGGCCACCGGCGAGAACTTCGTTACTTCGTTTTCTACCGTCGCCGCTTGCCTGAGCAATATCGGCCCGGCACTGGGCGATGCCGCAGCGCACTACGGCTCGGTAAACGAGGTTGCCAAATGTTTTCTGATTCTGGCGATGCTGATGGGCCGCCTGGAGATTTTCACGCTGCTGGTGCTGCTGACGCCGGCATTCTGGCGTAACTGAGAAAGTAAGAAAGGCTGCCGAATTAACGGCAGCCGCAGATCTGCGATTCAGCTTCTGCGATAAATCCCGGTTTTACCCTCCGGGCCACGGCGGAAGCGCTTATATTCCCACTGGTACTGTTCCGGTGCTTCCGCGATACAAGCTTCCACCCCGCGATTCAGCGCCGCCAGGGAAACCTTCTGCTCCTCGCTGTAGATGGCCTGCTCTGCGGGCAGCAATACCAACTCGAAGCCTTCCGGTACGCGCTTACCAAATCCGAACACCACTTTGCAGCCAGTGCGCTGGATCAGGTTATAAGCCAGAGTCATGGTCAGGGTTGGGTGACCAAAAAATGGGGCAAAGTCACCGCCGCTGGCATCCGGTTCCTGATCCGGCAATACACCGACGATATCACCAGCCTTCAGCGCCTTGAGCAAGGCGCGTACCCCGCGCACATTGGTGGGTACCAGCTTGGCGCCGGTAGATTCCCGGCCGGAGCGGATGACTGGATCCAGCGCAGCAATTTTAGGGGGGGCATAGAGGCTGGTGGTGGGACCTACTGTCGCCAGGAACTGACCGAAAATCTCCCAGTTACCGATATGCGGCGCCAGCACCAGAACTCCACGCCCCTCTTCCACACCATCAGTCAATAGCTGCTGGTTGCGTACCCGCACGATGGCGTCCTCGGCGCGGCTCCAGGGCTGGCGCCACAGACTTGCCACCTCGAATCCGGTCATGGCGGTATTTACTACGCTCTGGCGGGCGAGACTATTGCGCCGTGCCGGGTCCATCGCCGGATAACAGTGCTCGAGATTGATCCGGCTGACCCGCAAACTTTCTCCCCGGGTGGCCACCGCCATATTGCCCGCGAGGCCGCCCAGCCGGCGCGACCAGCGCAGGGGCAGCTTGCCCACCAGTTTCAATGCTCCCGCAGCCAGTTGCCCTTTGATGTCCAACGCTTCTACATCCTTCTCACGCGGGGGTTTCCCACCCGGAATTCTCATTATGGTCGCTATATCGACACGAATTCGGCAGCCGCTGTTTAGTGCGCAACCCGCTGCCGCTATAATTGCGCCCCTTGTCTTTTCACCCAGCTGAAACCGGAGATCGCGGTGTCCGAGCAACATAATTCCAGTCCACAGGACTTGAGCACCTTTCAGGGTCTGATTTTTACCCTGCAGGAATACTGGGCGCGCCAAGGGTGCGTCATTCTACAGCCTCTGGATATGGAAGTGGGTGCCGGCACTTTCCACCCGGCCACCTTTCTGCGCGCCATCGGCCCGGAAACCTGGAACGCGGCTTATGTACAACCCTGCCGCCGCCCCACTGACGGGCGCTACGGTGAAAACCCCAACCGCCTGCAGCACTACTACCAGTACCAGGTGGTAATGAAGCCGTCCCCGGACAATATCCAGGAACTGTACCTCAACAGCCTGCGCGCGCTGGGCATTGACCCCGCAGTCCACGACATCCGTTTTGTCGAAGACAACTGGGAGTCCCCGACCCTGGGCGCCTGGGGCCTCGGCTGGGAAGTGTGGCTGAATGGTATGGAAGTCACCCAGTTCACCTACTTCCAGCAAGTCGGCGGAATCGAGTGCTACCCGGTTACCGGTGAAATCACCTACGGCATCGAGCGTATTGCCATGTACCTGCAGGGTGTCGAGTCCATCTACGATCTGGTGTGGACCCGCAATGCCGACGGTACCCCGGTCACCTACGGCGATGTCTTCCACCAGAACGAAGTGGAAATGTCGCACTACAACTTCGAACACGCGGATGTGGAATTCCTGTTCAACACCTTCGATCACTGCGAGCGCGAGAGCCAGCGCCTGATCGAACTGGGCCTGCCACTGCCGGCCTACGAGCAGGTGATGAAAGCTTCCCACGCGTTCAACCTGCTGGACGCGCGCCACGCGATTTCCGTTACCGAGCGCCAGCGCTACATTCTGCGCGTGCGCACCCTGGCCCGCGCCGTGGCCCAGGCCTATTTCGACGCACGTCACGCCCTCGGCTTCCCGCTGGCGACTGAACAGGCCCGCAATGACGTACTCGCCCAACTGGATGCGCAGAAGGAGAAGAAGTAATGGCTCAGGATTTTCTGGTTGAGCTGGGCACCGAAGAGCTGCCCCCCAAAGCCCTGCACAAGCTGATGCAGGCATTTGCCGATGGCATCGAACAGGGCCTGAAAGACGCCGAACTCGAATACGGCGAGGTTAAAGCCTTCGCCAGCCCGCGCCGCCTCGCCGTCGCGGTCAGCGACCTGGCCGAAAAGCAGCAGGACAAACAGGTTGAGAAACACGGCCCCGCCGTCGCTGCCGCATTCGATAAAGACGGCAAAGCCACCAAAGCGGCGGAAGGTTTTGCCCGCGGTAACGGTGTCAGTGTGGATGAACTGGCCCGAGTCCAGACCGACAAAGGTGAACGCCTGGCATTTATCAGCGAGCAGAAAGGTGAAGCGACCGAAAACCTGCTGGGCGATATCGTCAGCCGCTCCCTCGCGCAATTGCCGATCCCGAAACGTATGCGCTGGGGTGCACGCAAGGAAGAGTTCGTACGTCCGGTGCACTGGCTGGTAATGCTGTTCGGCAACAATGTCGTCGATGCTGAAGTGCTTGGTCTCAAGGCCGGCAACACCACCCGCGGCCACCGTTTCCACTGCAACCGAGAGCTGGCCGTCGCTTCCGCCAACGATTACGTGCAGCAACTGCGCGACCCGGGTTATGTAGTTGTTGATTTTGCCGAGCGCCGCGAGATGATCCGCGAGCAGGTGCAGGCCGAAGCCAACAATGTAAACGGCGAAGCGGTGATCGACGACGAGCTGCTGGACGAAGTGACTGCACTGGTAGAGTGGCCAGTGGCACTGACCGGCCGCTTCGAAAAGCGCTTCCTGGATGTGCCAGCCGAAGCGCTGATCTCCTCCATGAAGGAACACCAGAAATATTTCCACGTGGTGGATGAAGACGGCAACCTGATGCCGTTCTTTATTACTGTGTCCAATATTGAAAGTACCGATGCCAAGCAGGTTATCCAGGGCAACGAACGGGTAATCCGCCCGCGTCTGGCCGATGCCGCATTCTTCTTCGAGACCGATAAGAAAATCAGCCTCGAAGCCCGTCGCGAGAAACTCAAAACCATCGTGTTCCAGCAGAAACTCGGCACGGTCTATGACAAGACCGAGCGCCTGGCGAAACTGTCGGCGGTTATCGCAGAAAAAATTGGCGGTGATGCGGCGCTGGCACAACGCGCGGCGCAACTGTGTAAGTCCGACCTCGTAACCGAAATGGTGTTCGAATTTGCGGATCTGCAGGGTATTGCGGGTTACTACTACGCGGAAAATGATGGCGAGCCGCTGGACGTAGCAAAGGCCATGTACGAGCAGTACATGCCGAAGTTTGCTGGCGATGATCTCCCGGCAACCGAGACCGGCAGCATTATCGCGCTGGCCGACCGCATCGATACCCTCGTTGGTATTTTCGGTATCGGCCAGCCGCCGAGCGGTTCACGCGATCCGTTTGCACTGCGTCGTGCCAGCCTGGGCGTACTGCGTCTGCTGGTCGAAAAGAATATCGACCTCGACCTGCGTGAACTGCTCACCCTCGCCCGCGACGGCTACCCGCGCACCGCGCTGGCAGAACATGACAATGTGGTAGAGCAGACCCTGGCTTACATGATCGAGCGCTTCCGTGCCCGATATGAAGACGCCGGTATCAAGGCCGAAGTTTTCCTTGCGGTATCCGCGCGTAAACTGTCGCGCCCGCTGGATATCGACAATCGCGTACAAGCGGTACACAGCTTCAGCCAGCTCGCGGAAGCGGAAGCCCTCGCGGCTGCCAACAAGCGTGTGTCGAATATTCTCGCCAAACTCGATGGACCAGCGCCCACCGAAGTGGACGAAGCACTTTTGCAGGAAGATGCAGAAAAAGCCCTGTACGCGGCAATTCAGGAAGCCACCGCTGGTGTCGAGCCGCTGTATAAAGAAGCGCTGTTTGCCGAGGGCCTGGCCGGACTGGCAAGCCTGCGGGAAACCGTGGACAACTTCTTCGACGGCGTGATGGTTATGGCCGACGACGAGCAACTGCGCAACAACCGCCTGGCTCTGCTCGCCAAGCTGCGCGCACTGTTCCTGGAAGTTGCCGATATTTCCCTGTTGGCACCCGCCAAGTAATTCGCCCCGCACTCTGTAGGAGCTTGCTTGCAAGCGAACCGGTCCGCACTCCGAAACCGTTCGCTTGCAAGCATGCTCCTACAAAATGGTTTTTTTTCACCAACAGCGTAAACCCATGGCCATCATCATTCTCGACCGCGACGGCGTCATCAACCACCACCTGGACAATCACGTTCGCAGTGCCGATGAGTGGATTCCGATTCCCGGGAGTATCGAGGCCATGGCGCAGTTGAGCCAGGCGGGCCACCAGTTGGTGATTGCCACCAACCAGAGTGGCCTCGCGCTCGGCCAGTTTGATCTCGACGACTTGGAAGCCATGCACGAAAAAATGCGTGCGCTGGTAGAAGACGCCGGCGGCGAGATCGCGGCAATTTTTTACTGCCCCCACCGCGACGAAGATCTTTGTCGCTGCCGCAAACCGAACACCGGTTTGCTCGATGCCATTGAGGCGGAATTCGATACCAGCCTGCACGATTGCTATATGGTCGGCGACCGCCGCCAGGACCTGGAAGCAGCGGCCACGAAAGGATGTAAACCGGTACTGGTTAAAACCGGTTGCGGTGAAAAAACCCTTCTGGAATTAATTCAAAACCCCGATCAAGCGCTGGCTGCAACCATCGTGTTTGAAGACCTTGCGCAATTCGCCGAATTCGCGAGTGTGTGTTCATAAAAGCATATTGCCTTGAGCCAAATGGGAACGTAAGTACCAGTTAACCCATTGATTTCACAGCGTTTTTCGCGACATTTTTGTGAAACATCTCTTCTTTTTTCTTCGTTAAAAGACTTCTAACGCCACCCTGTTGCTCCATCCAGTTGGTTACCGTAGAAACCAATTTGAGGGATCGTACGCCTCCCATTTGCCAAGGACGGAATAACAACAATCGGGCGGCTTACCGGATCAGAGGTTGATGGAACGACCAGGGTGACGGGATTTTTCAGCGCAGAACAGCTGTAGGGAAGCACGCTGATTCTTCACGCATCATTTAGCTATTCGCCATACGCCAGGTACCCCTTGGCCAATGCGACGCGCCAGCGTTCCATCCAGGATCTTTTCCGCTATCCATCGGAACTACCTGTAACCAACCGTCAAAAGCGGTCTGGCTGCAGGTTTTTTATTTTCATGGGGCACATCTGAATGAAATTCTCACGACCACACCAGGTATTTAGCGGGATTCTCGCGGGCCTGTTATTTTCCACTTCGTCATTTGCAGACGATATGACAGCGCTGCCGCAAGCCGTAAAGAAAGAGCGCAAGATTTACATCGTACAACTCGCCGACAAACCGCTGATCGGCTATGAAGGAGCGATCAGCGGACTCGCGGCAACCAAGCCCGCCACCACCCAAGGCGGTAAGCGGCAGCGACTGGATTTCAGCGCAAGCAATATTAAAAATTATGCAGCGTTCCTGGCCGAGCGCAGAAGCGAAGCGCTGGACGCCGTGCCCGGTGCAAGCAAAGTGTACGACTACGACGTAGCCTTTAATGGCTTCGCGGCACAAATGACTGACAAGCAAGCGGAACTCCTGCGCAACCGCAAAGATGTACTTGGCGTTTGGGAAGATGAACTTCTGAAACCGCAGACCGATTCAACCTATTCCTATCTCGGTCTCGATAGCACGCCAGGACCCTGGCTGCTCGGTGCCACCGGTGAAGACGTGGTGGTTGGCGTAATCGATACCGGTATTCATCCGGAACACCCCAGCCTAGAAGATACGCGCACGCCCAAACGCGGCAATCGCGGGGTACCCATTCTGTACGGCCCAGCACCAGAGGGCTTTACCGGAACCGGCTGTGACTTCGGCAACACCAAAGTAAACGCCGCGGATCTGCCATTCGAGTGCAACAATAAATTGCTCAAGGCACAGGCCTTTTCTGAAGGTTTCCTCTCCAGAACCACACTCGCAGATTATGAATTTCTTTCCGCACGGGATGCGGATGGTCACGGCACCCACACCGCCACTACCGCTGCCGGTAACTACGGCGTTGAAGGCACCATGGGCGGCGAAGCAACCGGAACTCTCAGTGGCGTTGCGCCGCGCGCGCGTGTTGCGGTGTACAAGGTTTGTTGGGATGCGGCCAACCCCGATGACAGCGGCTGTCCATCTTCCGACTCAATGAAGGCGATAGACCAGGCGGTGGCAGATGGGGTTGATGTCATCAACTTCTCTGTGGGTGGTTCTAGCACCCTGTTTAATGGGCCCGACGATATCGCATTTCTGTTCGCAGCTGATGCCGGCGTGTTTGTCGCGACGTCGGCGGGTAACTCCGGTCCCGGCAAAGAAACAATCGGCACCCCTTCCGGGGTTCCCTGGATTACTGCCGTCGGCGCCACCGAGGACAACGCCAGTTTCGCAACCGGGCTTGAAGTAAGCGCACCGGCAGAGCTCGCCGGTACTCTCGAAGGATTGGAAGGTTCCGGGCCGGTAAGACTTGCCGATGCCGGCACGATTACCGGTTCAGTGGTTACTGCGGAACCGCTACATGGCTGTGAGCCTCTGACCAACAGCGCAGAAATGGAAGGCAATATCGCACTGATCATTCGCGGAGCCTGCAGTTTCACTATTAAGTACAACAATGCTGCAGCCGCGGGCGCTAGGGCCATCGTCGTTTACAACGATGGCAATGGCCCGGACCGCATGGACCCTATCACCATGTCAGTGCAGCAGGCGACAATACCGGGAATCATGATAGGTCATACCGGTGGTGCCGCACTGGCTTCAGTTGATGGTACTGCCGGTATGTTGAGCCCGGAGATCCAGATTTCCCGCGACAACCGCATCGCCGGTTTCTCATCCCGCGGCGCCAATATGGGTGCACCGGATATCATCAAGCCGGATATTGCCGCGCCTGGTGTCGGTATCCTCGCGGGTATTTCCCCGGTGGGTAACGGTGAAATATTTGGCAAGCTGAGCGGTACTTCAATGGCCAGCCCCCACGTTGCCGGCCTGATGGCACTGCTTAAGCAGGTGCATCCGGAGTGGACCCCCGCAATGGCGCGGTCGGCACTGATGACCACCGCGCGGCAGAATATGAAAGAGACTTTTGGCGAGGCCGTGGCCGACCCGTTTGATATCGGCGCCGGCATGGTGCAGCCCGCCAATGCCTTTTTCCCCGGTCTCGTGTACGACGCCGGCATTGCAGACTATATTGCCTTTACCTGCGGCGCTGAAAACCAGCCACAGATTTTCTCTTCTGGCACCTGTGCCGCTGTGCAGGACATGGGCTATTCCATCGATTCTTCGGATCTCAACCTGCCATCTATAGGCATTGCTGCACTGCTTGGCAGCCAAACCGTCACCCGTCGCGTAACCAATGTGGATAAGGGTACCCACTGGTATTGGGCTGAAGTGGAAGCCCCCTCTGGCATCCTGGTGGAAGTGTCCCCACGCATCCTGCGCCTTGCGGGCGGAGAGACAGCGACGTTCGAGGTGACATTCACGGCAACAGCGGATGCGGTCATGGATGAATGGGCCTTCGGCGCTTTGAGCTGGTCGCAGGGCCTGCGGAAGGTTCGCAGCCCCTTGGCAATTCGCCCTATCCCATTATCGGCCCCGGATACTGTCGAAGGCATCGGGACCAGTGGCATCGTTAATATCCCACTCATATTCGGTTATGAAGGGAGCTATTTTTCCGCCATAGACGGCCTCTCTACCGGAACCCCGATCCTTGGTTCGGTAGAGGATCGAGAGAATGTCGAGATTTTGGTGGAGATTCCGGAAGGAACCAGTTTCGCGAGCTTCGCACTCTTTGATGAGGATGTGGGTGCTGGCAATGGCTCCGATGACCTCGACCTCTTGGTGTCCGGTCCGGCCAGCGCGGGTTACCCCGATGTCGGCTTTAGCGGTACGGTAACATCCAACGAGAATGTGGATCTTGTGCAGCCGGTGCCCGGTGAGTACAAGGTGACTGTTATTGACTACGCCTCTGCCGAGGGAACAACACCATTTACGCTGTTCAAATTTTACGTGGATAGTGACAATGGCAATACCCAACTGACAGGCCCCACCACAACCAGTGTGGGTGCCACGGAAAATCTACAAGTCGAGTGGCGTGACTTGCCCGCAGGTACGCGAGCGCTGGGTGTAGTTCAGCATCAAAACGATGGCGGTGTTATTGGCACGACGAAGTTAGTGATTAATGCCCGCTAAGGGATTAGCGCGTATTCAACGAAAGCCGACAATTTTGTCGTAGCCCGCACCAAAGGTCCGCTGCCACATACAGCGGGCCTTTTTTATTTTCCCGCGCTCTGTTCCTGTAGCGACTGCATTTTGTTTCTACCCTATTTCGATCTGGTGACGTTCGTGCCTCGCCACATTCGATAATCCCCCATGTACGGCTTCAACTATGGTTGGCTTAGCCCGCCGTGAAAGGCACACGGTAAATGAGCGCTTGTCATCTGTCCGTTTGAAAACAACAATGGCGCCCCGCCAGACCTACCAGAGGTATAGCCCGTGCAACAACTCATTCTTAACCCCCGCGCCGAACGCCGCCTGAAACTCGGGCACCTGTGGATTTTCAGCAATGAAGTGGATACCAAGCAGACACCACTCAAAGGACTGGAACCCGGCAGCCAGTGCGAAATCCTCGACAGCAAAGGCAAGAGTCTCGGCTATGCACTAGTGAATCCCAACCAGCTGATCTGCGGTCGATTGGTATCCCGCAAGGGGCCATTCACAACTACGCAATTAAAGAAGCGCCTGGAAAACGCGCTCGCGCTGCGTACACGCTATTTTGATCACCCCAGTTATCGCATGGTTTACGGTGATTCTGATGGTCTGCCCGGATTGGTAGTGGATCGCTTTGGTGATTACCTGGTGGTACAGGTGAGTAGCTGGGGCATGGAGCGCTTGCTGCCAGACATCGTCGATGCGCTGGTGGGGCTGGTGAAGCCGAAGGGTGTCTTGCTGCGCAACGACCACCAGGGACGCAAAGTCGAAGAGTTGCCCGAGATGTGCGAAGTCGCCCATGGCGAAGTGCCCAAGATGGTGCCTTTCCAGGAGAACGGCGTACCGTTGCTGGCACCGGTATACGAGGGTCAGAAGACGGGGTGGTTCTATGACCATCGCGAGAATCGCGCGCGGCTGAATCAGTGGGTTAGTGGGTTGCGGGTTCTGGATCTCTTTTCTTACGCTGGCGGCTGGGGTGTGCAAGCACTTGCTAACGGCGCAAAGGAAGTGACCTGTGTCGATGTGTCAGCCCAGGCGCTGGACTGGTGTGAAGAGAACGCGGCACTGAATCAGCGCAAAGACGATCTGGTGACCATTCAGGGCAAAGCGATCGATGCGATGAAAGAGCTGATTACCGCGGGTGAGCGCTACGACGTCATTGTTCTCGATCCTCCGGCGTTCATCAAACGCCGCAAGGATCAGAAGTCCGGTGAGGCGGCCTACCGCCATATCAATGAACTCGGACTGCGCCTGCTGGAGAAGAACGGGTTACTGGTAAGCGCCTCCTGCTCCATGCACCTGGAATCCGATACCTTGCTGGAAATTCTGCGCGGCGCCGGGCGTCACCTGGATAAATCCATCAATATTATCGGCAGCGGCGGCCAGGGTGCAGATCACCCGGTACATCCATCCATCCCGGAGACCCGCTACCTGAAAGCCCATTTCGTGCATCTCGCCGCAGGCAACAGCCTGTAACTGGCGGGCATAGTTTGCAACGAGCCTGTTCAGGCGCACAAAAAAAACCCCGGTTCGACCGGGGTTTTTTTGTTCAGGATTTGGGGCTCTTCAGAAGGTGAACCTGACCCCGAGCGCAGCGGTGCGGGGACGGTTTGCGCGAGCACCGTCGGGAGCGCGGTTGATGATTGCCTGGTCGTCCAGCAAATTGTCCACTTTCAGATAGCCAGTCATATCTTGGCTGAAGTCGTAGTGCGCAGCCGCATCCACAACCCAGAGCGATTCGGTGTAATCGAAGCCATCGGTGTCACCGCGATTACAGCTGTTATTTACACACATCTCATCCTGATAGGCCGCAGTCAGGTTGAGTCGCCAGGCCGCGCCGCTATCAATACCCGTGGTGACCGCAAATACGTTTTCCGGCAGATAGGCAAAATTGTCGCCGGCCAAAAGATCGCCCGCATCACTGTTGCGGGTAATCTCGGCTTCGGTCCAGGTATAAGTGGCGGTCAGTGGTACGATCCAGCCGCCGGTCAACTGCCACTGGGTTCCCAGTGATGCTTCCAGCCCCCGTATTTCAGACTCACCCAACTGAAAGCTACCGGTATCCTCGCCGTTTGGGCATGGAACCGCGATTGAGCAATTCTGGATCGTGTTTTCGTAGTCGCTATAGAACGCGATGATTTCCCCATGCATATCGCCGGAGGAGAAGCGCGCACCCCACTCGTAGTTGGTGGATAACTCGGCTCCAGTGCCGTCATCGGCCCCGGCACCCGGAGGAGCAAAGCCGCGATGGACACCGGCCAGCAGCGCCCATTGCTCATTGGCGTCATATACCAGACCCAGGCCAGGCAGCCATTCATCTAACTGATTGGCTTTACTGCTGCCCTTCTCGTTGCGCGCCAGATCGTCATACCGTTGCTGGGCGGTTTCCACATCCTCGTAGCGAAGTACCGCAGTCAACCCCAGTTTTTCGGTCAGCTGTATCTGGTCATAGACAAACAGGGAGTTGGCCGTGGCGTCCTCAACCCGGTTATTACTCGAACTCGGCTCGGCAACCTCCTCGAATACCAGCGAGGCATTTACCTGGCGATAGTTTTCGGTGGGTTGGAAACGATCCACTTCATCCCAGTGGCGGCGCACACCGACTTCGAGTTTGTGCTCCACGTCACCAGCTTCCACAAGTAAGTGAGCATTCACTTGCACGCCGCGAGCGGTGTAATTGCGGTCATTGTGCTTGATGCCGAAGTCGTAATCCGCGTCTCCATCGAGGACGGACTGGGCGAAGCTATCGCCGTTGTTGGCATCATCGATCAAGCCACCCAGGCTGACTTTGAACCAGTCCCGCTTGAACTTGTTGTAATAGGCTTGGGTGCTAATGCTGAAGTTATTCGACAGCGCGATAGTGTGATTGAGCTGCACAGTGCTGTGGCGGTTTTGCATTTCATCCAGTCCACTGATGCCATAACGGCGGTTTGGATCGGCCGCAAAGTCTGCATCGGTAAGACCCAGATAGCTCATGCCGGACGCTTCCTCAGAGTACTGGAGCTTGATATCCAGCTGTTGCCCATAGGTTGCCTCAGCCGCAGATTTCAGGCGCCCCTTGACCAGGTAATCCTCTTTGCTGATATCCGCACTACCGGCCCCGTCAATCTCGCGAAAACCATCGGCGCGCTGTTGATGGGTCTCAACCAGCCAACCGGTTGTTTCGGTCCCGCTGCCGTAATAGGTGTGCAGGCGATTTTCGCCATATTGACCAGCTTCCAGCTGTACATGTCCAGCGGTGCCATCCGGAATCCGGGTGGTAAGCATGTTTACCGCACCGCCCACAGTAAATGGGCCGTACTTCAGCGTAGTCGGGCCCTTCAGCACTTCGATCTGTTCCAGGCGGCCAGCGGTCGGGAAATAATAAGCTTCCGGTCCAGAGTATGGCGCGGGGGCCACAAGCACACCGTCTTCCATCAGTGAGATTTTGCCGGAACGTCCCCCATCAGCGCCGCGGATGCCAATGTTCGGACGCAGGCCATAGCCATCCTCCTCCCGCAAATAGACGCCGGGAACAGCCCTCAGCATGCGATTGATATCCACAAATTCGAACGCCTCCAGATCCTCTGGAGTGACGCGATGGGCGGAGCCTGGGAGCGTTTTTAGCTGTTCTGTATTTCCCAGTACGGAAACGGTTTCTATTACCTCCTGTTCAGCGGCGACGGTGGCAGCTGAAGCCAGTGTGGCACTGAGAGCAAAAGCCAGGGGGTTCAGGATAAAACGGCGCATGGCAGCAAAGTCCTTATGTTTTCTATCATCATCGTAATTATTAATGAGAACGATTATATTTTTTTATAACAAAGGTGTCACGATATAGGCGGGGATTTTCGCGCCGTCGCTGATAACTCGTTTGGCAGTGTGGGATTGCGAGATTAGGATTTGGCGTTACATCTTCGGCCCAAACGGAGAGTGCATGTTAAGACCGCTTCAGGAATCTGATGTAAAGAGACTGCTTCAACTCTGGTTTCATTTGGCCTGTACCAGCCACCCCAGCCTGCCCCTGGGTTTCTGGCGCAAGGAGCGTCAGACGCTGAAACGGCAGTTGTTGGGTGTACAAATCCCGGCGCTCGGGAGAGTGGCACGGCAAAAAGCGGTGACCCATTGGGTATATACGCTACCAGGGTCTAGCCGGGCGGAAGGCTTGGTAACCGTTACTAATGAAGGTTTGATCCACACCATTTTCGTATCGCCGGCGGCCCAGCGCCGTGGTATTGGTAGTGCACTGATCACCCAAGCGAAATTTGGCAAGCTGAAGCTTGAGGCCTCGGTGCTGGAGGAAAATCTAGGGGGGCGCTACTTTTTGCAGCAGCACGGTTTCGTGGAAACCTCGCGGCGCTTCTCCGTAGCGGCCAACCAGGAGGAGCTGGTGATGAGCTGTCGAGTGGCGTAGTTAGTCCAGGTCGCGAAAGGTTCGTTGCTGAGATCGGATGGTATACCGCTCGCTGCTAGGATGACTGTGGCCAACAAAAAAGCCCCGCGGAAGCCGGCCTGTAGTGCCGGTTCGTGCGGGGCTTGTTCAGGGAAGGATAACCCTTTGGCCGGTGCTCAGACGTCGAGGTTTTCCACGGCCAGCGCATTGCTCTCGATGAATTCACGGCGCGGCTCTACCTGATCGCCCATCAGCGTGGTGAAGATCTGGTCGGCAGCAATGGCGTCCTCTACGGTTACCTGCAGCATGCGGCGGCTCTCCGGATTCATCGTGGTTTCCCAGAGCTGTTCCGGGTTCATTTCACCCAGACCTTTATAGCGCTGGATGTTGTAGCCGCGGCGACTTTCCCCCATCAACCAGGTCAGAGCTTCCGGGAAGTTATTGACCGGCTGCTGCTTCTCTCCACGTTGGATAAAGGCACCCTCTTCCAACAAACCGCTGAGTTTTTCACCCAGGCCGCAGATTGCACGATACTCTGCAGAGTCAAAAAATTCGTGGCTGATCTGGTAGTCGCTGGCAACCCCGTGGGCAACGACGTTCACATGTGGCAAATACAGATCCCGCTCACTGTCATGGGCAACGCTAACCAGGTAGCGACGGCCACCTCCAGCACTCTCCCCTTCCAGGCGCTCAGCAAGTTGCAAGCACCAGGCTTCCATCCCTGCCTGGTCTTTCAGTTGATCGGCCTGCAGGCTGGGCAGATAGACCATGCTTTGCAGAACCTCCTGCGGGTACAGGCGCGACAAACGGTCGATGGTACCCATTACCGAACGGTACTCCTTAACCAGCGATTCCAGGGCCGTTCCAGAGAGCCCAGGGGCATCCGAGTTCACAAACAGCGTCGCGCTATCCAGTGCCGCGTTAGTGAGGAATTGGGTGAGTGCGGCCTCATCTTTCAGGTACTGTTCCTGCTTGCCCTTACCGACTTTGTACAGCGGTGGCTGCGCGATAAAGATATGACCACGCTCAATCAGTTCCGGCATTTGACGGAAGAAGAACGTAAGCAGCAGTGTACGGATGTGCGCGCCGTCCACGTCGGCGTCCGTCATGATAATGATGGAGTGATAACGAAGCTTATCGGGGTTGAATTCGCTCTTGCCGATACCGCAACCCAACGCGGTGATCAGAGTGCCGACTTCAGCGCTGGACAGCATTTTGTCGAAACGTGCTTTTTCCACGTTCAGGATCTTACCTTTCAGGGGCAGGATAGCCTGCGTGCGGCGATCTCGGCCCTGTTTGGCTGAGCCACCCGCAGAGTCACCCTCCACCAGGTACAGTTCTGACAACGCCGGGTCTTTCTGCTGGCAGTCGGCCAGTTTCCCAGGTAGACCGGCGATATCCAGGGCGCCTTTACGGCGGGTCATTTCACGGGCTTTACGGGCCGCTTCACGGGCTCTTGCGGCATCGATCATCTTGCCGACAACCGCCTTGGCTTCCTGTGGGTTTTCCAGCAGGTAGTCATTGAAAGACTGGGCCATTTCCTGTTCAACAGCGGATTTCACTTCCGACGAAACCAGCTTGTCTTTGGTCTGGGAAGAGAATTTCGGGTCGGGAACCTTAACGGAAATAATCGCTGTAAGACCTTCACGCGCATCGTCACCAGTGGTGCTGATCTTGTCTTTTTTACCGACACCTTCTTTTTCGATGTAGTTATTCAGGCCACGGGTCAGCGCCGCACGGAAACCTGCCAGGTGGGTACCACCATCTCGCTGGGGAATATTGTTGGTGTAACAGAAAATGTTTTCCTGGAAGGAATCATTCCACTGCAGGGCGACCTCCACAGCAATACCGTCTTCACGCTGATTCTGGAAGTGCAGAACCTTGTTGATCGGGTTCTTGGCATTGTTCAGGAACTCAACGAAGGCTCGCAGGCCGCCTTCATACTCGTAAACTTCTTCCTTACCGCTGCGCTCATCTTTCAGCACGATGCGCACGCCTGAGTTCAGGAAGGAAAGCTCCCGCAAGCGTTTGGCCAGCTGCTCGTAGTGAAATTCGATGTTGCTGAAGGTGTCAGCGGATGGTTTGAAATGGACGGTGGTACCTGAACTGTCCGTATCCCCCACGACGGCGAGCGGAGCCTGGGGAACACCGTGATGGTATATCTGCTCGTGAACCTTACCACCGCGGCGAATGACCAGTTTCAGCTCCGCTGATAAGGCATTCACTACAGAAACGCCGACACCATGCAGGCCGCCGGAGACTTTATAGGTGTTGTCATCAAACTTACCGCCGGCATGCAGTACGGTCATAATGACCTCAGCGGCAGATACACCCTCTTCCTCATGAATTTCGGTCGGGATTCCACGGCCGTTGTCCGACACAGACACAGATTCATCTGGGTGAATAGTCACACGAATTTCGTCGCAGTGACCTGCGAGTGCCTCATCGATGGAGTTATCTACCACCTCGAACACCATATGGTGCAGGCCCGTGCCATCGTCGGTATCGCCAATATACATTCCAGGGCGCTTGCGCACTGCATCCAGGCCTTTCAGCACCTTGATGCTACTGGAATCGTAGTTATTCTCTTGCGACATGCTGTTGCTCCATCAATGCCAGCCTTCAGGGCCAGGCGATTTCAAACCTAAAAATTTTGTTCAATCGGATCTATCTGCCCATGTTCCACGTGGAACATAGTGGGTGTATTCCAAGGGGCCGCCAACTTTAACCAGGGTTCAGCTGTGGCGGCCGCGTCAATCCCCGTCACAAAAACCTGTTCAGCACACTCGCTTACCCAATGCGCAAACAGCCGCTGATTGGCTTCATCCAGTTCGGACGGAAGATCATCCACCAGGAACACCGGCCGACACCTCACACCGATAACATCAGCCATAGCCGTGCGCAGTGCACATACCAGCATCTTTTGCTGGCCTCGTGATAGCACCGCATCGGCGGATTGACCATTTACGCTAAACCTTAAATCTGCCCGGTGGGGTCCAACGCGGCTGAACCCCTGCGCGAGATCCGACTCTCTGGACTCCGCCAATGCTTCTTCGAAGGAAATCCCCTTCTTCCAGCCACTGCGATACTTAAGCTCCAATGCTCCGAATACATCCCTGGGTAACGACTCAACGCGCACGAAAAAGTGACGTTTTAAATCTTCAAATACTCGCTGCCTCAAGGTGTCTACAAGCGCGGCAGTCTGTATCAGTTGCTGTTCCCAGGGAGCGAGCAAATTGATGTCGATTTTACCACGTCGAAGCAATGCATTCCGCTGGCGAAGTGCAATTTGATAGGCTTTCCAATGCACCGCAAACAAATGTTCCACGTGGAACACAGTCCAGTCGAGCAACTGCCTCCTTACCGCGGGTCCGCCGTCCAGAGCAGCAAAGCTTTCGCTATTAATTACCTGAAGAGGAAGGAGCGCCGCCAGTTGCGAGCTCGCTTCAGCGGGATTTTGATTGATCCGAATTCGCCCCTTCCCGTCCCGTAACTTTTCAATTCCCAAACTTGCGCCCCCGGCAAGCTTTCCAAATACAGCCAGCGCGCTCTCATCATATTGAATGACCGACTGACTCTGTCGAGATCGAAACGAACGCCCGGTACCCAGCATATGGATCGCCTCAAGCACGGAAGTCTTACCGCTTCCGTTAACCCCAACAAAAAGGTTCACCCCGGCGCCAAACTCTATATCTGCGGACGCAATATTCCGAAAACGGGAGACCGCGAGGCGTCTAAGTGACAAATCAACTACTCCGGGCTGTTGGGAAAAAAAAGCAGGTTCACTACGAAAAAGCCGCGAATCCCTGAGAATTCGCGGCTTCAACAATACAAACCAAAGTACTGAGCGGCTATCTACTATTACAGCCGCATCGGCATAATCACGTAGAGCGCATCGCCATTTTCAGGCTGCTGCAACAGCGCACTGCTGTTGGAATCACCCAAACCAATACGAATCTGATCACTGTGGATCGCTGCGGTCACATCGAGTAGATACCCGACATTAAAGCCGATTTCCAGCTGCTCGCCGTGGTAGTCCACCATCAGCTCTTCTTCCGCTTCTTCCTGCTCCGGGTTGTTCGCCACAATCTGCAGCAACCCCTGGGAAAGTTGCAGGCGTACACCTCGATATTTCTCATTGGAAAGAATCGCAGCCCGCTGGAAAGCCTGGCGCAGAGACAGGCGATCCGCAAACACCTCTTTACCGGAAGCCCTAGGCAGAACACGCTCGTAATCAGGGAATTTCCCGTCTACGAGTTTGGACGTAAAAGTGTACTGCCCACTGTGTACACGAATGTGATTGTTGCCCAGGACGATATCCGCGCTATTGTCCGTATCCTCAAGCAAACGTGCGAGCTCCAGAACGCCCTTCCGGGGCACGATCGCCTGCACCGGTGCTTCCACATTCAACCCGGGCGCATCGCGATCACACAGCGCCAGACGGTGGCCATCAGTGGCTACCGCACGCAGCTGCTGCGGACGGCACTCCAACAGCAGTCCGTTCAGATAATAGCGTACGTCCTGCTGGGCCATGGCGAAGCTGGTGGCTTCAATCAAGCGGCGAATTTCGCGCTGGGAAATACTGAAGCGGCTTTGCGCGCTGGTCTCTTCCTGGTTCGGAAAATCACTGGCCGGCAAGGTAGAAAGCTGAAAGCGACTACGACCACTACGCAGCACCAGTCGATCACCATCGCGCTCAAACTTGAGGGCGGCGCCATCAGGCAGTGAGCGGCAGATATCCAGCAATTTACGGGCAGGCACGGTAACCTCCCCTTCCATTTCCACCGGCGCTTCGAGGGTCAGACGACCAACAATTTCCACCTCGAGGTCCGTACCGGTCAGAGCGAGCTCCTGCCCCTGTAGCTGCACTAGAACGTTTGCCAGCACCGGCAGGGTTTGACGCTTCTCGACAACGCCAGCCACCAATTGCAGCGGCTTTAACAGGGCATCACGGCTAACGCTAAATTTCATATTCTTGCCTTGATCCAGTCATTTTGCTGTTGTTACCGCGGCACATCACGTGCAAACCGCCATGCCGGGCATTCTTGTAATTTAAAAGATTCTTATTGTTCGTTCGCCATCACGTCGTCAGAGAGCGCGTCAGCAAACGAACATCTTCTCGGATATCACCATCCGACTCCTGCAACTCGCGAATTTTGCGACAAGCGTGCAACACGGTCGTATGGTCCCGACCACCAAATGCATCGCCAATTTCCGGCAAGCTGTGGTTGGTCAGCTCTTTGGCGAGTGACATGGCCACCTGGCGCGGACGGGCAACCGAACGACTGCGACGCTTGGAGAGCAAATCTGCGACCTTAATTTTGTAATACTCAGCAACAACACGCTGAATATTATCAATACTGACCAGCCGATCCTGTAGTGCCAGCAAGTCTTTAAGGGCTTCACGCACCAGAATATCGTCAATGGGACGCCCGGTGAACTGTGCATTAGCGATCACGCGACGCAGGGCGCCCTCAAGCTCTCGCACATTGGACCGAATGCGCTGGGCGATAAAGAATGCAGAGTCGTGCGGCAGGTCTACCCCAACCTGCTCCGCCTTCTTCATCAGAATCGCTACGCGTGTTTCCAGTTCCGGCGGCTCAACAGCCACCGTCAGGCCCCAACCAAAACGAGACTTGAGGCGCTCCTCAAGACCGTCGATCTCCTTGGGGTAACGATCGCAGGTCAGAATAATCTGCTGCCCGCCTTCCAGCAGTGCATTGAAGGTATGAAAGAACTCTTCCTGAGAGCGCTCTTTACCCGCAAAGAACTGAATATCGTCAATCAACAGCGCATCGACTGAGCGATAGTAGCGCTTGAAGTCACTGATGGCATTCAGCTGCAGGGCTTTGACCATATCCGCCACAAAGCGCTCGGAGTGCAGATACACCACTTTTGCATTGGGATTGCGCTGCACCAGCGCGTTACCGACCGCATGCATCAAGTGCGTCTTACCGAGACCGACACCGCCGTAAATGAATAGCGGGTTGTACGCGCCACCCGGGTTGTCCGCAATCTGTTGCGCCGCGGCGAGCCCCAGCTGGTTGGATTTACCCTCAACGAAAGACGCAAAAGTGAACCCATTGTTGAGTGCGCTGCCATGCTTGATCGCCCCCTCGACTTCCACTTTACGCGGCGCAGACGGCACGGGGGGAACAGGCGCAGCCGGAACCGAACGCTCAACACTGCCGTGACTGCCATGTAAATCCGCAGGCAGGCGCTCAGCCGCCGTCAGCGAATCAGCACCCGCCTCTTCTGCGACTGCATTATCCAGCAGGCCGTCGCCAGACCCGAATAGCCCAGCCGAAGGAGACGCCCCGCCAAAACGAGCAGGGGCCGGAGGTGGCGTATTGGCCGGAGTCCGCGCCATACCAAAACTGCCGCCGCCATTTTGAGGGCGCGCGGACGATGCTTCCACAGGGGAATGGGTATCGGACGAGAGATTGCGACGAAAACGAGAGGCACGGCGATCCATAGCCACCACCTCAACGTGCAGCGCATGCCCGCCGTTAAACTGCATGGCGAGTTCACGGATACGATCCAGATACTTGTCGCTCACCCAGTTCAGGATAAAACGGTTAGGCGCGACAAGACGCAGCTCGCCGGCTGCACAATCATCACTGACACGCAAAGGCCGAATCCAGGTACTGAATTGCTGCGGCGGCAGCTCGTCCTGAAAACAGGCCGAACACTGCTTCCAAACGGAATCAGACAAGGAACCCCCCAAAAACTTGAAATGAGGCGGAAAAGCACCGGCAGCCTGGCCGGAAATTGCCTCAAAAGAGGTGCGCAGTATACAGAGCACGCACGTGGTTATCCACAGTTAAATGCAGACTGGGGAAAACTTTACCGATAAAAAACCTTGCCTTTTCAGCCACTTGAACAATGTTTATGCACCCTGAGCGAGCACTGCACCCAAAGTTATCCACAGTAAGCTGGGGATATCTTGGGGTCAAACGGTGCACGTCTTCCAATACCCCAGCAAATACAAGGCCTTGCATCGCTCCAACCTCGCTAGACGCCACTCCCCCGGCTTCAACGCCTTACCGCAAGATCTCACCCCATATAAAGGAAGCAGGAGAAACAAGAGAGAAATTTCCCGATAAGCGCCGTCAAATTCCGTTGCTTTAACTGCTGCCTTTCTATACAATCCGCCGCCTTCGCAGCGCATAACCCGCCGTTCCCAGGTGTGCGCCACCTTTTGAAGACGCCACCTTGCGTCCTATAAAGGAAGGAAAAACCCGGGAAGGCCGATTGCCGCAGGCGGTATAGATACGCAAAATTCCAGGACACAACTCCAGGTAGTAACACAATGAAACGTACATTCCAGCCCAGCAACCTCAAGCGTAAGCGCACCCATGGTTTCCGTGCCCGTATGGCCACCAAAAACGGTCGTAAGGTACTTGCCCGTCGTCGCGCCAAAGGCCGTAAGGTTCTGTGTGCCTAAGTCTGCCGCCTAGCGAGCAACTTAAGACACCCGACTAAAGCATGCAGCATTCGCGCAGCGACTTCGCTTTCGGCAAGCCGCTGCGGCTGCTCACTGCTTCGCACTATCGCGTCGTGTTCGACGATGCACCTGTCCGAGCGGCACATCCGCAATTTCTGATCCTCGCCCGCCCCAATGGTCTTGACCACCCTCGCATGGGTCTGGTTATCGCCAAAAAACATGTCCGTCACGCATGTAATCGCAACCGCATAAAGCGCATCGCGCGCGAAACTTTTCGCCTGCAACAACAGCAACTGTTTCCGTTGGATGCCGTAGTCCTGGCGCGCCCCGGAGCCGGAGAGCTGGATAAAGCCGAGCTGGCTAAAGTGTTGCAAAAATTGTGGCGGAAACTTGATCAGCGGGCGCGAAACCCACAACCGCAAAACAAGCGTGCGGGACCGCGCAAGGGTTCTGACAAGCGGAACAAGCCCGGCAGCAAACGCAAGCACACATCAGACTCCGCCCCCGAAGCCAAATCATCCCCCGGGCACGGAGACCCCCAGTGAGCTGGCTGGCGATCAAGCTGATTCATTTGTACCGGCTGGTTGCCAGTCCATGGGTCGGCAACCAGTGCCGTTTCTACCCGACCTGCTCTCACTACGCCGAAACGGCATTTAATACTCACGGATTCTGGAAAGGGGGTTATTTAACCCTGCGCCGCCTTATAAAATGCCATCCTTGGCATCCCGGCGGACTGGACCATGTCCCTCCCGCCCACGAAAAAACTGACACCCGGGCGGCTGATTAATGCCCGCCCCAGCGACAAGGCTTTCAAAATAATGGATTGGCAACGCTATACGCTGGTCGGCGGCATCGCCGCTGTCCTTCTGGCTCTGGTATATCAGTGGAATGCTTTCAAAGAAGAGCATGCCCCGGCCATCGATCAGAAAACAGTGGTACACCACAATCAGAGCCAGGCTGACACGCTGCCCGGTAGTACTCCGAGCGCCTCCGGTGCAGAGCACCTCCCGGAAGGTGGCGGCAACACCGCACAGGCCAGCAGCGGCAGTGCCATCCCCGAAGTCGGCAGCACCACTCAGGCGCAGCTGATCTCGGTAGAAACCGACACCCTCAGTTTGCTGATCGACCCCAAAGGCGGCGACATCGTCAAAGTCGCACTGCGCAAATTCTATGAAGAGCTGAACACACCGGATCGTCCGTTGATCCTGCTGAATCAGACGCGCAGTCACACCTATGTCTCCCGCAGCGGTCTCGTTGGCGGCAACGGTAGCTGCACCGCAGGTCGCCCGCTGTTCAACAGCGATGCCACTGAGTACGCCCTGCAGGAGGGCAAAGACACGCTCACCGTTGACCTAAAGCAGAGCCAGAATGACATCACCTTCACCAAGCGCTTCACCTTCACCCGTGGCGACTATCTGGTAAAGGTCTCCTACCTGGTAGATAACGGTCGCAGCAAGCCTCTACTCGCCAGCATGTGCGGTGAAATTATCCGCGACAGCCTCGAGCCGCCGGTCGATGTGGGTATCGGCATGTCCCCCTTCCTGGGCGCCGCGCTGCATACCAACGAAGAAAATTATTTCAAACAGGACTTTGAGGACATCACCAGCAAGCCCACCAAGGAAACCGTCGAGGGCGGCTGGGTAGCCATGGTTCAGCACTACTTCCTGAGTGCATGGATTCCGGCGCAGGACCTGAGCAACACCTTCACCCTGGAGCCCGCCGGCAACGGCCTTTACAGCATGGGCTTTACCAGCCCGCAATTACGTATCGAACCGGGTCAACAGGGCACGGTAGAGGCCAGCTTCTATGCCGGCCCCAAAGACGTATACCGCCTGGAAGAGATTTCCCCCTACCTCGACCTGACCGTCGACTACGGTTGGTTGTGGTGGCTCGCCAAACCCATGTTCCGGGTACTGAACTGGATCCACGAGCACATCATCGGCAACTGGGGCTGGTCCATTATCCTGCTCACGGTCTTTATCAAGGCATTGCTCTACCCGCTGTCCGCAACTGGCCTGCGTTCCATGGCCCGCATGCGCAAATTCGCTCCGCAGATGAAAAAGCTGCAGGAACAGTACAAGGACAACCGCCAGAAGCTTGCTGAAGAAACCATGAAGCTCTACCGCCGGGAGAAGATCAACCCGGTAGGCGGCTGCTTGCCCATCCTGCTACAGATGCCGGTATTCATCGGTCTGTACTGGATGCTGATGGAAACCGTGGAACTGCGCCACGCTCCGTGGATCGGCTGGATTCACGACCTGTCCGTGAAAGACCCGTATTTCATTCTGCCGGTAGTGATGGGTATCACCATGTGGTTCATGCAGAAACTGAATCCCCAGCCCACCGATCCAACCCAGGCGCGTATCATGCAGCTGATGCCAGTCATGATGACGTTTTTCTTCCTGTGGTTCCCGGCCGGCCTGGTACTGTACTGGATTGCCAACAACCTGATCTCCATCGCCCAGACCTGGTTCATCAACAAACAGGTCGAAGCAGCGGGTAAATAAGCAAACGGCATCCCGCCAACAGCGGGTTTGCCTCAGGTGATACCAATGCAATAAGGGCCGCACCAAGCGGCCCTTCTTCTATCTGACTTTTGGATAAACTGAGAAGATGACCCAGCAAAGTCTCAGCAAAGACACTATCGCCGCTGTCGCCACACCGCCTGGTCGTGGCGGTATCGGCGTCATTCGCCTGTCGGGTTCCAAGGCGCGCGAGATCGGCGAGCAGCTCTGTAGCCGGCCCTTTCAGCCACGCTTTGCCCACTACTGCAACTTCACCCACAACGAGCAGTTACTCGATCAGGGCCTGGCAATTTTCTTCCCCGGTCCGAACTCATTTACCGGTGAAGACGTGGTTGAACTTCAGGGACATGGCGGCCCGGTAATCCTCGACACCCTGCTGTCTGCGCTGATCAACCTTGGCGCGCGCCAGGCGAGACCGGGGGAGTTTTCCGAGCGCGCATTTCTCAACGACAAGCTCGATCTCACCCAGGCAGAGGCCATCGCCGACCTGATTGACGCCGGTAGTACCCAGGCTGCCCAGAACGCCCTGCGCTCTCTCCAGGGTGCTTTTTCCGAAAAAATCGAAGAGTTAGCCACTCAACTCACCCATTTAAGGATCTACGTCGAAGCGTCGATCGATTTTCCGGAAGAAGAAATCGATTTTCTCGCCGATGGCAAAGTTGCAGCGGATATCCAGGCCCTATTGGCCCAGTTGGATATCGTCGAGGCCCAGGCCCGCCAGGGAACCATCATGCGCGAGGGCATGCGGGTCGCAATTGCCGGGAAACCCAATGCCGGCAAGTCCAGTCTGCTCAATGCCCTGGCCGGCAAAGACACCGCAATCGTTACCGATATTGCCGGCACAACCCGCGATGTACTGCGCGAACATATCCATATCGACGGCATGCCATTGCATATCGCCGATACCGCAGGCCTGCGGGAATCGCCGGATCAGGTTGAGCAAATTGGTATGCAAAGGGCGTGGGACGAAATCCACGGCGCAGACCGGGTCCTACTGGTCGTGGATGCCGGCGAACTGCACAGCCTCGACCCGGATGCCGCCTGGCCGGACTTCACGCGCCAGCTGCCCGATCCCGAAAAACTCACCCTGGTCGCCAACAAAATCGACCTCACCGAATACAGCCCGGGACTGCAGGCCCACAGCGACGGCGTACCGATTGTCGCCATCAGTGCCAAAACAGGCGCCGGCCTCGAAGCACTGCAGCAACATCTGAAACAGTGTATGGGCTACCAAACAGGCAATGAAGGCACTTTCAGTGCTCGCCGCCGCCATCTCGACGCGCTATCGCGCGCCCGCGCCTTCATCATCGAAGGGCAGGCCCAATTGACCAGTAGCGGAGCCGGCGAGCTCCTCGCAGAAGACCTCCGCCATGCACAACTCGCCCTGGGAGAAATTACCGGCGCGATGACCGCTGACGAACTCCTGGGCAAAATCTTCGGCAGCTTCTGCATCGGAAAGTAAGCCCCTCCCCCAGATATCCGAGCTCCCACAGGCCCTGCCTTCACCAGGCAGGGCCAAAACCCACCGCGAATCCCCCCGCCAACACACAATTTTCACCTTACGAACCGGCAAAACTTCACCAATATTCCGCCTGACCCAGCCCTGCTTTACAAAGTTGTACCGAACCATCTACATGGTCTCCCCGCCTAACTAACAGGAGTTGCCCACATAAACTCACAGAGTTATCCAGATGGACCATCAATCCACTGGGCAATCACAGTGTTTTATCCCACTAATCCACAGAGTTATTCACAAAAGTACTCTGGACCATGGGGTGATTATTCAACTGTGGAGAACTAGCGGGAAAAGTGCCGTGGATAACTGAGAGGAAAAAGGGGATAAATACCGATGGGTCAAAAAGCGGTCAAAGTTATACCGTTCATCCACAGGGCTGTACCCCGGTTACTCCCCCTATCGAGCAGGGGTTCCCACGGTGCTTATCATTAACCTAACTTATTGATTTATAAGTAAAAAATACCCTTATACATAAAAATGGGTACCACTAATAATTACTATAAATACAAACAACGTCTTATACGTAAGGTATGTATAACTTTATTTATTGATAGAAAAGAACTGAGAACAACGAAATTTCACTGTGCCGCTTTTTTGCACAGCTCAAGGTGCCTATAATGTGCGGCCGATTTTTACTGCCTCATGCAGGCATCACCCGAGCAGCCGCTGGTCCTAACAAGATAGACCACATATTCAGCAAGAGTAGCTATGGATTACCCCTCTCAATACGATGTGATTGTCATCGGCGGCGGACACGCCGGTACCGAGGCATGCCTGGCGTCTGCCCGCATGGGCGCACGCACGCTACTGCTGACCCACAACATCGAAACCCTCGGACAGATGTCCTGTAATCCTGCGATTGGCGGGATCGGCAAAAGCCACCTGGTGAAAGAAGTTGACGCCCTGGGTGGCGCTATGGCTACCGCGACCGATCTGGGCGGCATCCAGTTTCGCGTGCTGAATGCCCGCAAAGGCCCCGCCGTCCGCGCCACCCGCGCCCAGGCGGACCGGGCCCTGTACAAAGCGGCTATCCGCAATATTCTGGAAAACCAGCCGAATCTGGACATCTTCCAGCAGGCGGCCGACGACCTGATAGTCGAAAACCACCGTGTAACCGGCGTCGTCACCAATGCTGGGCTGCGCTTTCGCGCCAAAACCGTGGTAATCACCGCAGGTACCTTCCTCGGCGGGCGCATCCATATCGGGCTTGAAAACCACTCTGGCGGCCGCGCGGGAGATCCGCCGTCCATCGCACTGGCTGAGCGCCTCCGCGCACTGCCATTCCGCGTCGAGCGACTGAAAACCGGCACCCCGCCCCGTATCGATGCACGCTCAGTAGCGTTCTCAGGGCTTGAGGAGCAATGGGGCGATCAACCGTTGCCGGTGATGTCTTACCTGGGCAACCGCGAGCAGCACCCCCGTCAGGTGTGCTGCTGGATAACCCATACCAACGAAAACACCCACGACATCATTCGCGGCGGCCTTGACCGTTCGCCCATGTACTCTGGCGTGATTGAGGGCATTGGCCCACGCTATTGCCCGTCCATCGAAGACAAGGTGCATCGTTTCGCGGACAAGAACAGCCACCAGGTGTTCATCGAGCCTGAAGGCCTGACCACCAACGAGCTCTACCCCAACGGTATCTCGACCAGCCTGCCGTTCGATGTGCAGATGAACCTGGTGCGTTCGATCAAGGGCTTTGAAAACGCGCATATCACTCGTCCGGGCTACGCGATCGAGTACGATTTCTTTGATCCACGGGATTTGCTGCCTTCGCTGGAAACCAAATACATCGCTGGCCTGTTCTTTGCCGGCCAGATCAACGGTACCACCGGTTACGAAGAAGCCGCCGCACAGGGTTTGCTGGCCGGTGCAAATGCCGCGCTGCAGGCCCAGGACAAAGAATCCTGGGCACCCCGCCGCGACGAGGCCTACCTGGGCGTGCTGGTCGATGACCTGATCACCAGCGGCACCAAAGAGCCCTACCGCATGTTTACCAGTCGCGCGGAATACCGCCTGCTTCTTCGGGAGGACAACGCCGACCTGCGCTTGACCGAAAAGGGCCGTGAGCTGGGCCTGGTCGACGATCAGCGCTGGCAGGCCTTCTGTGAAAAGCGCGAGTCCATCGAGCGCGAACAGCAGCGTCTTAAAGAAACCTGGATTCAGCCGGGCACGGATGCCGCAAACATCGTCGAGCAGAAGCTGCCACAGGCACTGTCCCGCGAATACAGTCTGATAGATCTTCTGAAGCGTCCCGAGCTGGAATACGCAGACGTGGCCAGCCTCAAGGGCGAAGCGGTCGGTGACGAATGGGTGGCTGAGCAGGTGGAGATTTCCGCCAAATACGCGGGTTATATCGACCGCCAGCGCGATGAGATCGAGCGCCTGCAGGCGTATGAAGATACGCCCCTTCCCATTGATTTTGATTACGCGGCGGTTTCCGGACTTTCCAATGAGGTGATTCAGAAGCTGTCAGATGCGCGGCCGGACACCCTGGCTCGCGCTGGTCGCATACCCGGTGTGACCCCAGCAGCGGTCTCCCTGCTGCTGATTCAGCTGAAGAAGCGCGGGTTATTAACTCGCAAAAAGGCGGTTTGACTCTTGGGTACCCGCGCCTTCGCATCTGCATTCGTGCAGGTCGTTCGACTGAGTACCACTGAAATTTAAATTGAAGGCCCAGGTGCCGGGGACTGTTTGCGAGACCTTCTGCGAGAGGGGCCTCGCAGAAGAGCCCCGGGGACGGGTTTACGGCGTGTCTCGCAAACAGTCCCCGGTAGCCGGGCCGCCACTGACGCAAATTTAGGTCTCCGCCGGGGGAGCAACGAAAGCAGATCCAATGGAACACTTCCGCCCCCGCCTGCAGCAGGCCGCCGAACAACTTGAGTTGATACTGAGTGAGAAACAGCAGGACCAGCTGCTCGCGTACCTGGACCTGTTTGCGCGCTGGAATACCGCGTACAACCTGTCCGCTGTACGCGATCCTGCCGAAATGCTGGAGCGCCATATCATCGACAGCCTGAGTGTGGTCAACCTGTGTGGAACCAGTGTCGACGACCAGTCGCCACTCATCGACGTAGGCTCCGGCGGCGGGCTGCCCGGCATTCCGCTGGCTATCGTACATCCGCAGCGCCCGATCAGCCTGCTGGACAGCAACGGAAAAAAGTCCCGCTTCCAGTTTCAGGTTGCCAGCCAGCTTAAGCTCGACAATATCAACGTTGTGAATGAGCGGGTGGAGGCGTACCAGCCAGTCCAGCCCTATGCCGGCGTGGTATCGCGGGCCTTTGCCTCACTGCAGGACATGGTCACAGGGAGTGAACACCTGCTGGCAGAAGGCGGCCGGTTTTATGCGATGAAGGGCAAGCTGCCGGAAGATGAGTTGAGTGCGTTGCCAAAAGGGATTATGGTCGAGCAGGTGCATACCCTGTCGGTACCGGGTTGCGATGCTGAGCGCCATTTGATTGTCCTTACCCGCGGACATTAAACCCGGGAACGCGGGTGCCCAGGTACCTGCCAGCGCCCTGGGGCGCAAAGACATTGAACGAAATTTGATCGCAGCGCACCGGGCAGATGTTCGCGGATGCGCTTTTTGCTGCCGCGTCTTCCGGTGAATCCGGCCTAGCGGCGAGCCCGGAAGGTGGCCGGAGTGCCCGCCACCGGGAACAACAGGACCAAAACCTTGAGCAAGATCTTCGCGGTAGCCAACCAGAAAGGCGGCGTGGGTAAGACCACCACCTGTGTGAACCTTGCGGCATCCCTTGTCGCCAACAAGCGTCGGGTGCTGCTGATTGACCTGGATCCCCAGGGCAATGCGACCATGGGTAGTGGCGTCGACAAAAGCGACCTCCAGTTGTCGAGCTACGACGTGCTCGCCAGCCTGCTGCCGCCGCGCAAAGCCATCGTCAAAACCAACAGTGGCTTTGATTTGATGCCGGCGAATGGCGATCTGTCCGCTGCTGAGGTGGAGTTGCTTGAGATGGATGGCCGCGAGTCCCGCCTGCGCGACGCACTGGCGCAACTCAGCGAAGAATACGACTACATCATCATCGACTGCCCGCCATCCCTGAACATGCTGACGGTGAATGCGCTGTGTGCTGCTGGCGGCGTCATCATTCCGATGCAGTGCGAATACTACGCCCTGGAAGGTCTGTCGGCATTGGTCGACACCATCACCCAGATCCAACAGGCCGCAAATCCCGCGCTCAAGATCGAAGGCATCCTGCGAACCATGTATGACCCTCGCAACAGCCTTACCAGCGATGTCTCTGACCAGCTGAACGAATATTTTGGCGAGCGCCTCTATCGCACCTGTATTCCGCGCAACGTGCGCCTGGCTGAAGCCCCCAGCTTTGGCAAGCCGGCACTGGAATACGATCGCAATTCCAAGGGCGCTATTGCCTACCTGGCACTGGCTGGCGAGATCACCCGTCGACACGCTGCCAACCAGAAAACCTGTGCATCCCGCCCGATTGCGGAAGCGGTTTGAGTATTTGAGGTAACAACACTATGGCCGCGAAACGCAAAGGCCTCGGGAAAGGACTTTCCCACCTGATCAGCAACAACGCCAGTGAAGCCATCGCAGTCGCCTCCGGTGAGCGCAATGGCGATATCGTCGAGCGTGTCGATGGTGAGCTGCGCGATCTGCCGATCGAGTTCCTGCAACGCGGCCGTTATCAGCCCCGTCGTGATTTTCCGCAGGAGTCTTTGCAGGAACTGGCTGACTCCATTCGCGCCCAGGGCATCATGCAGCCCATCGTTGTGCGCCCGGTGGGTGAGCACAAATACGAGATCATTGCCGGCGAGCGCCGCTGGCGTGCGGCACAGCTCGCTGGTCTCGATAAAGTACCTGCGCTGATACGCGAAGTTGCGGATGAAGCCGCCATTGCCATGGCGTTGATCGAGAATATCCAGCGTGAAGACCTAAATCCCGTTGAGGAAGCGGTTGCACTGAAGCGCCTGCAGGACGAGTTCGAACTGACCCAGCAGCAGGTCGCCGAAGCAGTCGGCAAATCACGTACTGCGGTAACCAATCTCCTGCGCCTGCTCAGCCTGACTGACGAAGTGCGGACTTTCCTTGAGCGCGGAGACCTGGAACTCGGGCACGCCAAGGCCCTGCTGGGCCTTGCGGGCGACAGCCAGCGCGAAGCGGCTCGCCAGGTGGTCGATCGTGGCCTGACGGTACGCCAGACCGAAGCGCTGGTACGCCGTATACAGGAGCAGGCGGGCAAGCCCGCCGCGAAAAAACCGGAAGTTGACCCCAATATCCGTCGCCTGACCGAGCGACTGGCGGAAAAAATTGGCGTGCCGGTCAGCATTGACCATGGTGAAAAAGGCGCTGGCAAGCTGGTGCTCAAGTACACCAGTCTCGATGAACTCGACGGCATCCTTGCGCACCTGGGCTACAGCGAGGACTAGCGGTAACCCGCGCGCTGCGGTCCTGTGCCGCCCCGCCCCGAATTGATGCACCAAAATGGCGCCCCCTTCCGTGGTGAGTGGGCGCCAACTTTTTATGGTTTGTGTGGGAAAAGAGCACGAACGACAGCCCATCTGACGGGATTTGCCAGTTGAATCGGCACGCTGCTTCCTACATAATTCGCACGCCCAAATTTTGGGCGGAGATCAAAATCTGGCCGGTCAAGCCCCGCCTATGCGTAATCCCCCGGTAGTAAAGATTTCGCTGATTCAGCTGGCAGTTATTTTGCTGGCTGCGCTTACGCTCGAACTGACACAAGGTCGGGTAGTTGCGCTCTCCGCCCTGCTCGGCGGCCTGCTATGCCTGCTGCCCAATCTGTATTTTGGCCTGCGTGCCTTTGAGATGATGGGTTCGGGGCGGTTTACCCCGGATCAACGCGGAAAGCTCCGCGGCGCGCGCGCAAGCCAGCGCACGGTAATGAGTTTCTACCGTGCCGAAACCGGCAAGTTTGTGCTGACCCTCGCGGGCTTTGCGACAGTGTTCGCCGCCGTGAGACCGCTGAATGCAGCGGTGCTGTTCATCAGCTACAGCTTGTGCGTGATTTTGCAATGGATTCTTGTGGCGCGCCTGCACGCGAAGTAGTAAGTGCAGGCGGCCCGAAAAAGTTTTTTATCTTAGAACGTGTTGAGGAACTATGGCTGCCGAACAAACCGCGACGGGGTATATCCAGCACCACCTGCAAAATCTCGCTTACGGTAAGCTTCCTGCCGGGTACACCCGTGCCGATGGAAGCGTACTGTCTGAATCCACCTGGACGATTGCGCACAGCTCTCAGGAAGCGGCCGACATGGGCTTCTGGGCTGTCCACCTGGACACGCTTGGCTGGTCCATTGGTCTGGGTCTGATTTTCTGCCTGCTGTTTGCCCGTGCAGCAAAGAAAGCGACCGCTGGTGTTCCCACCGGTTTCCAGAGTTTTGTCGAAGTCGTGGTCGACTTTATCGACAAGACTGTTAAAGACACCTTCCCGCACCGCAACAGCATGGTTGCGCCGATGGCGCTGACCATCTTCATGTGGGTGTTCCTGATGAACCTGATGGACCTTATTCCGGTTGACTGGCTGCCGCTGGCTTTCGCCCACGGCACCTCCGCCATCACCGGTGCCGATCCGCATCACGTGTTCTTCAAAGTTGTACCGACGACCGACCTGAACGCCACCCTGGGTATGGCGCTGGCGGTATTCGTGCTGATGATTTTCTTCAGCATTAAGGAAAAAGGTGCCCTCGGCTTCGTCAAGGAGTTGACCCTGCACCCATTCCACTCCGGTAAGTGGTACATCGATATTTTCCTGATTCCGTTCAATTTCCTGCTGGAAGCGGTTTCCCTGATTGCCAAGCCTGTATCTCTCGGCCTGCGTCTGTTCGGTAACCTCTATGCCGGTGAAATGATCTTTATCCTGATCGCCATCGTGTTTGGTGTTGGCGTTCTGGGCTTTATCGGTGCCGGCCTCCTGCAGATGGGCTGGGCCATTTTCCACATCCTGGTAATTACCCTGCAGGCGTTCGTGTTCATGGTTCTGACTACTGTGTACATGGCCATGGCGCACGACCGGGAAGAGGAGCACGCGCACGACCAGTAAGGTCGTGCCCGCGTCTCACGGAAAAACAGGTTTCGTTCGTTATTTAACTTTTTTCATTCACTTTCAACTTCAACAACTCTCAACTTTATTTTGGAGAAAACAATGGAAGCATTAGGTCTGGTTTACGTAGCTGCTGCACTGCTGATCGGTCTGGGCGCACTGGGTACTGCTATCGGTTTCGGCACCCTGGGTGGCAAACTGCTGGAAGGTTCTGCACGTCAGCCTGAACAGGCTCCGGCTCTGCAGGGCAAAATGTTCCTGATGGCTGGTCTGCTCGACGCCGTGCCGATGATCGGCGTTGGTATCGCTATGTACCTGATTTTCGCGGTTGCTCCTGGTCTGGCTGGTTAATTCCATCTTCCAATTGCCCTTTAATCCACTTTTGAAAGAGCAAGAGGTGTCGGTGTGAATATCAACCTGACTCTGATCGGCCAGTCGATCACCTTTCTCGCCTTCGTATGGTTCTGCTGGAAGTTTGTCTGGCCGGCCCTGCTGGGTGTAATGCAGGAACGTGAGCAAAAGATTGCTACCGGTCTGCAAGAAGCCGAGCGCGCGGAGAAAGATCTTGAACTGGCTCAGCGCAAAGCGGCCGAGCAACTGAAAGAAGCCAAAGCCCAAGCTGCGGAAATCATCGATGGCGCCAACAAGCGTGCTAACCAGATCGTTGATGAAGCAAAAGAGGCTGCGCGCAGTGAAGGCGATCGCCTGAAAGCTGCCGCACAGGCGGAAATCGAACAGGAAGTAAACCGTGCGAAAGAACAACTTCGTTCGCGCGTAGCTGCCCTGTCTGTTGCTGGCGCCGAGAAAATCCTTTCGGTCAACATCGATGCCAAAGCGCACGATGATCTGATTGAGAAACTGGCAGCCGAGCTGTAAGCGAGGAACCCATGGCGGAACTCAGCACACTGGCCCGGCCCTACGCGAAAGCGGCATTTGCCCACGCACAACAAAGCTCCGACCTTTCCGGTTGGAGCGTTGCGTTGGCAACCGCAGCGGCCGTCAGCCAGAACGAAAAAGTTGGCGAGCTGCTGGATAACCCGCAGCTGACCAGTGAAGTGCGCGCGGAAAGATTCCTGTCTGTTTGTGGCGATGACTTTGATGCGCCCAAACAGAATTTCATCAAGCTGCTGGCGGAAAACCACCGTCTGCCGCTGCTGCTGGAAATTTCCAAGCTGTTCGAAGAATTGAAGGCCCAGGCAGAAGCCACTCTCGAAGTGGAAGTTCTCTCTGCCCGCCCGCTCAGCGAAGAACAGTCCCAGCGCCTCACCCAGTCACTCAGCAAGAAGTTCTCCCGCGAGGTGCACCTGCACAGCGCGGTAGATGAAAGCCTGCTGGGCGGCGCGATTATTCGCGCTGGCGACACGGTGATCGACGGTACCGTGCGTGGCCGACTGGCGAAACTCGCCGAGGCGATGAACTCCTAAATTACCTTCCCGGCGGGCAGATACCGCCGCCGGGAGTTCGAGGAACAGAGCATGCAGCAACTGAATCCCTCTGAGATCAGTGAAATTATCAAGAGCCGCATCGACAATCTCGATGTGAGCACCGAAGCCCAGAACGAGGGCACCATTGTTTCCGTATCCGACGGTATCATCCGCATCCACGGCCTGGCCGACGTGATGTACGGTGAGATGATCGAGTTCGAAGGCGGCGTAACCGGTATGGCGCTGAACCTGGAGCGCGATTCCGTTGGTGCCATCGTACTGGGTGATTACAAGTCCCTGGCGGAAGGCCAGAAGTGCCGTTGCACCGGCCGCATCCTGGAAGCCCCGGTTGGTCCGGAGCTGCTGGGCCGCGTGGTTGACGCCCTGGGTAACCCGATCGACGGTAAAGGTCCGCTGAACAACAAGCTGACTGACGCAGTTGAGAAAGTAGCTCCCGGCGTAATTGCCCGTCAGTCCGTAGATCAGCCGGTACAGACCGGTCTGAAAGCGGTAGACACTATGATCCCGATCGGTCGTGGCCAGCGTGAGCTGATCATCGGCGACCGCCAGATCGGTAAAACTGCGGTTGCGATCGATGCGATCATCAACCAGAAAGGCACCGGCATTAAGTGTATCTACGTTGCCGTAGGCCAGAAGCAGTCTTCTATTGCCAACGTTGTACGCAAGCTCGAAGAGCACGGCGCAATGGACCACACCATCGTGGTTGCCGCTGGTGCTGCCGACCCGGCTGCGATGCAGTTCCTGGCTCCGTACGTAGGCTGCACCATGGGTGAGTACTTCCGCGACCGCGGTGAAGACGCCCTGATTATTTACGATGACCTGACCAAGCAGGCTTGGGCCTACCGTCAGATCTCCCTGCTGCTGAAGCGTCCCCCGGGCCGTGAAGCATACCCCGGTGACGTTTTCTACCTGCACTCCCGTCTGCTGGAGCGCGCCGCGCGTGTAAACGCCGAGTACGTAGAAAAGTTCACCAACGGTGAAGTGAAAGGCAAGACTGGCTCTCTGACCGCTCTGCCGATCATTGAAACCCAGGCGGGTGACGTTTCCGCATTCGTACCGACCAACGTAATCTCCATTACCGATGGTCAGATCTTCCTGGAAACCGACCTGTTCAACTCTGGCGTACGTCCAGCGATCAACCCGGGTATTTCCGTATCCCGTGTTGGTGGTTCCGCACAGACCAAGATCATCAAGAAGCTGTCCGGTGGTATCCGTACCGCGCTGGCCCAGTACCGCGAGCTCGCGGCCTTCTCCCAGTTCGCTTCCGACCTGGATGAAGCCACTAAAGCCCAGCTGGACCACGGTGAGCGCGTAACCGAGCTGATGAAGCAGAAGCAGTACTCTCCGCTGTCTATCGCGGACATGGCTGTTTCCGTTTACGCCGCGGACAAGGGTTACCTGAACGACGTAGAAGTTAACAAAGTGCTGGACTTCGAATCCGCCCTGCTCGCTTACATGAACAGCGAACATGCAGAGCTGATGCAGCAAGTAAACAGCACCGGTAACTACAACGACGAAATCGACAGCGCCTTCAAGGCCGCGATCGAGAAATTCGTCGCTACCGGTAGCTGGTAAGTACCCATGTGTAGGAGCCTGCTTGCAGGCGAACATTCGCGAGCAGCAAGGTTCCTACAGGTTAACTTCCGGCAAAAAGGTAACTGACTATGGCAGGCGGAAAAGAAGTACGCACAAAAATTGCCAGCATCAAGAGCACGCAGAAGATCACCTCAGCCATGGAAATGGTTGCGGCGAGCAAGATGCGCAAGGCTCAGGATCGCATGGCTCTGGGGCGCCCTTACGCAAGCCGCATTCGCGCGGTGATTGGCCACGTTGCCAACGCCAACGCGGAATACCAGCACATCTACCTGCAGGAGCGCGAAGTTAAGCGCGTGGGTTACATCCTGGTATCCACTGACCGCGGTCTCTGTGGTGGTTTGAACATCAACGTGTTCAAGGCAGCTATCCGCGAAATGCACACCTGGGACAAGCAGGGTGTGGGCGTGGACATCTGCGCTGTCGGCAACAAGGCGACCAGCTTTTTCAACAATATCGGCGGCAACGTAGTGGCAGCGGTGCGTGACCTGGGTGACAAGCCTCAGGCCAAACAGCTGGTCGGCTCCGTAAAAGTGATGCTCGACCGTTTCGCCAATGGCGACATCGACCGTCTCTTCCTGGTGTCCAACGAATTCGTAAACACCATGACGCAGAAGCCGCAAGTACAGCAGCTGCTGCCGTTGAAGAAAGACGACGACGAGCAGCTGCAGCACGAGTGGGATTACGTATATGAGCCGGAGCCGGTCGAGTTGCTCGACGGTCTGCTGGCCCGCTACATCGAATCCCAGGTGTACCAGGCAGTCGTTGAAAACAAGGCCTGTGAACAGGCAGCGCGCATGATCGCGATGAAGAGTGCCACCGACAACGCCGGTGAACTCATCGATGCGCTGCAGCTGGTTTACAACAAGGCGCGCCAGGCAGCGATCACGCAAGAGCTGTCTGAGATTGTTGGCGGCGCCGCGGCGGTTTAATACCACCGCAGAAAGATTTGAACTTTGAGGATCGGGAAATGAGTAACGGGCAAATTGTGCAAGTTATCGGCGCGGTCATCGACGTGGAATTCCCGCGCGACGCCGTACCGAATGTATACGATGCACTCGTGGTTGAGGGCAAAGACCTCACCATGGAAGTGCAGCAGCAGCTGGGCGACGGCATTGTACGTGCCATCGCCATGGGTTCTTCCGAGGGTATCTCCCGCGGTCTGCAGGTCAAGAACACCGGCGCACCAGTTTCCGTACCGGTTGGTACCGAGACCCTGGGTCGCATCATGGACGTTCTGGGCAACCCTATCGACGAGTGCGGTCCGATCGGTGAGAAAGAGCGTTCCTCTATCCACCGCGCTGCGCCGACTTACGAAGAGCAAGCAAACTCCACCGACCTGCTGGAGACTGGCATCAAGGTAATCGACCTGGTATGTCCGTTCGCCAAGGGTGGTAAAGTTGGTCTGTTCGGTGGTGCCGGTGTAGGTAAAACCGTAAACATGATGGAGCTCATCAACAACATCGCCACCGAGCACAGCGGTCTGTCTGTATTCGCGGGTGTGGGTGAGCGTACTCGTGAAGGTAACGACTTCTACCACGAGATGCAGGAAGCTGGCGTTGTAAACGTCGAAGAGTTTTCCAAGTCCAAGGTAGCGATGGTTTACGGCCAGATGAATGAGCCGCCCGGTAACCGTCTGCGTGTTGCTCTGACCGGCCTGACCATGGCTGAGAAGTTCCGTGACGAAGGCCGTGACGTACTGCTGTTCGTCGACAACATCTACCGTTACACCCTGGCCGGTACCGAAGTATCCGCACTGCTCGGCCGTATGCCGTCTGCGGTAGGTTACCAGCCGACTCTGGCGGAAGAGATGGGCGTTCTGCAGGAGCGTATTACCTCCACCAAGACCGGCTCTATCACCTCCATCCAGGCGGTATACGTACCGGCGGATGACTTGACCGACCCGTCTCCGGCGACCACCTTCGCGCACTTGGACTCCACTGTAGTACTGAGCCGTGATATCGCTTCCAAGGGTATCTACCCTGCGGTTGACCCGCTGGACTCCACCTCTCGTCAGCTGGATCCGCTGGTAATCGGTCAGGAGCACTACGACACTGCGCGTGGCGTTCAGTCCGTACTGCAGCGCTACAAGGAACTGAAAGACATCATCGCGATTCTGGGTATGGACGAGCTGTCTGAAGAAGACAAGCAGATCGTAGCCCGCGCGCGTAAGATCGAGCGTTTCCTGTCTCAGCCGTTCCACGTAGCCGAAGTATTTACCGGTGCACCGGGCAAATACGTTTCCCTGAAAGAAACCATTCGTGGTTTCCAGGGCATCCTGAATGGCGACTACGACCACCTGCCAGAGCAGGCCTTCTACATGGTTGGCGGCATTGACGAAGCCGTTGAGAAAGCCAACAAGAAGTAAGGCACGCGCGTGGTACCCGCAAATTTGTGGGTACCACAAGGCAAACAGCTGAGAATGAGGTAGCCTTATGGCTATGACTGTACATTGCGACATTGTTAGCGCAGAGGAATCCCTCTTCTCCGGCCTGGTGAAGATGGTGATCGTCAGCGGCGTCGAAGGGGAACTGGGTATCTCCTACGGTCACGCGCAGCTGCTCACCGCACTGAAGCCCGGCCCGGTTCGCATCATCAAAGATGGTGGTGAGGAAGAGGTGCTGTTCCTGAGCGGTGGCTACGCCGAAATCCAGCCGAATATGGTCACCATCCTCGCCGACATCGCCGAGCGCGAAATCGACGAAGATGCCGCCCGCAAGGCCCGCGAAGAAGCGGAACACGCCCTGCGCAGTGCCCCGGCAGAGATCGACTACGTCCGCATCTCCGCGCAACTTGCTGAAGCCGAAGCCCGTCTGCGTACCCTGCAGGCGATCCGCAAGGCCGCTGGCAAGTAATACCCTACTCTGTAGGTGCCTGCTCGCAGGCGATCAAAAAAGCAGCTTCGGCTGCTTTTTTTGTGCCTGAAATTTGCTGCCAAAGGCCATTGGCGATTAAATACTGAAAAGTTTAATAAATGACAGCAGGACAATGGTATGACAAGGAGTCAGTCCCCCCTAATCTTTGTATTGCTCTTTGCAATCGCCCTTCCCTCAGTCAGCCACGCCCGCGACTGGTACGAATACAAATCGGATAATTTCACCGTCTATTCCGATGTATCTAAAAAACGCGTCGAGAAACGTATAAGCCAACTGGAGCGCTTCAGGGCGGCAGCACTGATGATTACCGGCACCCCGAATCAAAAGGAAGATCAGCGGTTAAAGGTTTTTTACCTGCACAAGTCATCCGAGTTCGAGAGTTTCACTTTGGAAAGAGGCGTTGTGGGCTTTTACATGGAGACTTGGGATGGTCCCATGATTTTCACGCAAAAGAGTTCCAGTCTTGGTATGCCAGGCACGGGAGTCATGTACCACGAATACATTCACCATCTGATGCGTCTGAGCAGCAATAGCGTTTACCCTATGTGGTATTCGGAGGGATTTGCCGAATTCTTGGCAACTGCCAAATTTGACGATGGTCGGGTAACTTTTGGGGGGTTTCCCGAATGGCGCGTTGGCGCATTTCATTTTGGAAGACCGCTAGAGGTCGCTGAAGTCTTGGCACCTGACTACGAGAGCGACAGCAGTGCTTATTGGGATAATTTTTACGGCAGCGCCTGGTTTCTTACGCACTACCTACAATTTGGTGCGCAGAAAGAACATCCCGAGTATCGTGAAAAAGTACGCGAATATATCGCAGCATTTAGAGCGGGCGCCGACCCACTAATATCTTTCGAGCAGGTATTCGGCATTACCCCGGATGAAATGGAGAAAAAATTACGCAAAGTACGCGATAAACGGCTACTCGCCGGAATTTCTTTCGATAGCCCTGAATACACTAAAGCGATAGCGCGCAAGAAGCTGCCAGAAATTGAAGCCGCCTATTTACTGGCGGATAAAGCTCTCGAAGTTGGTAATGAGGAGCTTGCTCAGGAGTATCTACGAAAATCTCTCAAATTGGCCCCTAATTGGGCGCCTGCACTTTCGTTGCAGGCCGTACTCGAAAATCATAAAGCGGACAAAACCGATATAGAATATGCCGCTTCACTTGTTATTCGGCTAAGAAATGCCGACCTTCTGGATGCTAGGGCGGCTACGAACTTGACTCACTTTCATGTAGATCACCTACAGAGCCTGGCAAAAACTGGTCACTGGGATCACGGCTTGCAACAGCAGGCTATTGAGTTGGGCAAAAAGGCTATCTCGCTCAACCCACAATCGGTACCAGCGCACCGATATTTGTGGATGGCGCAAATGGACAGTCAAAATCGTGCTCCGGCGCTAAAAACCATGATGGCGGCCTTCCAGCTCGACCCCGAGAGTCTGTACATCAACCAGAGTGTGGCTTTTTACTTGGCTGATGCTGGCAGAGTGGATCTGGCCAAGCCATTTCTGGAGCGGGTACTGTCCTGGTCCCATCCCGGTCGGGCGCGCACCAAAGCCAAGAATCTCCTGGAACGACAAGCTGCTGAAGAGGCGGCGACACAGAGCGATACCGGTGAGAAAATCACCAATTCGGCCGAAAAATCTTAACAAAAACGAGAGTGATGTAAGTGAATAATGCCCCACGTATCGGTCTCGCCCTGGGCAGTGGTGCAGCCAAAGGCTTTGCCCATATTGGGGTGCTCAAATTCCTCGAAGATATGGGTATCAAGCCGCACGTTGTTGCCGGAACCTCGATGGGCGCATTTGTCGGTGCGGCCTACTCCGCCGGATACCTCGACAAGCTTGAGGACTGGGTGCGCCTGCTGGATAACTGGAAGGTGTTCTCTCTGCTCGACATCAACTGGACATTGAGCGGCGGAATTCTCGGCGGCAAGAAGCCATTCAAAGCGTTTTTTGACGATTTCGAATTCGAGAATATCGAAGATCTGCCGATCCCGTTTACTGCTGTTGCTACCGATCTCCATTCTGGCCAGGAAATCTGGCTGCAACAGGGCAATCTGCAGGATGCGGTCAGTGCATCCTGCTCTATCCCCGGCTTGCTGTCAGCCAAATCCCTGTCAGGACGGTGGCTGGTTGATGGCGCCGTAGTGAATCCGGTTCCGGTTGATGTCTGTCGTGCTATGGGCGCTACCTGTGTTATCGCTGTGGATGTCACTGAAGACGGTGCACCGCTGATACAAAGGCAGCAGGCGCAGGTGCAAAAGGTGGTGAGCGAAACCCCCCGCGAGGATGATGAGGAAAATAGTCAGGCAGTGTCAAAAACACGCGCCGAGGCTGAGGCCGAGCTGCTTGAACCGGTACCGATTGAGGACCAGAGTAACGGCGTCACATTCAGTCGGCTGCTCGAGCAAGGCAAAGAGCAGTTGACCCAGTTACGCGGCTTCCGCAATCGCAACCGAACGGTATCTCCGGGTATGCTCGACACCATGTCGCAGGCAATGGCGATTCTCGAACGAAGACACAAGCGCGCGCGTATGATCGGCGCACCACCTGATGTGCTGATTATGCCGAAAGTCGGTGGTATTGGCGGCATGGAGTTTTCCCGCGCTGCCGAAGCCGTGGACGCTGGTGAAGCAGAGGCTCGCCGGCTGCGCACCTGGATCGAAGATATGGTGCAAAACCACCAACAAGCAGGACCAAGACAAACATAAGTTGCGAGTGATAGCTCGAAGATACACTGGCTGCTGACCGGGCCCAGACTTGGATTGAGACTTTAGAAAGAGGTAAAGGCGGCGACATGCAGGGTGCTTTACTTAGACGTAATTTACTAACCAGGTTTCTGGCAGCATTAGCGCTAGTATGGGCTGGTACAAGCGTATACGCAGCTGACTGGTACGAGTACCAATCCGAAAACTTTACTGTTTTTTCCGATGTACCCGAGCGCCGGGTCAACATGCTGATGCGGGACCTGGAGCGCTTTCGCCGCAGCGCCCTGTTCTTTACTGGTCAGGAAGAAACCCCGGAAAATAAAAGTTTACGGGTATTCCACTTTCGCGATTCCCGGGAGTTCGAAAAATTTTCCGGCGACAGGAAGATTGCCGGTCTCTATCGGGAAACCTGGGAAGGGCCAATTATTTTTTCCCGCGATGGCGATCATGGTATTTCTGGTTCCGGGCTGATTTTTCATGAATATGTGCATCACTTGATGCGCGAGCGCAGTGGTATGACCTACCCACGCTGGTATTCCGAAGGGTTTGCGGAAATGCTCGCCAGCGCCGAGTTGGGTAAAAAAAATGTATTGGTCGGTGGCCTTCCCGAGTGGCGGTTAAGCGCCTGGGCACAAGACGAACCGCTCAGCATCGAACAACTCCTGGCGCCGCCTCCGCTCGCTGTACAAAACGGTGGGAACAATAGCCATTACTGGAATAACTACTATGCGAGCGCGTGGCTGGTGACTCATTACCTGCAATTGGGCCACAACGCCGGCCATCCGGATTATCGCACTGCGACCGCCAATTATTTAAAAGCGGTGGCAGCCGGAGAAAATTCTTTCGATGTATTTGAGGAATATTTCGGTAAGCCCATCGTTGAGCTGCAACGGGAAATGCTTTCCTATATGCGCGATGATATTCACCGCTACAAACTGGATATTCCGGAATACACCTACTCTATCCCCCGCCGCTCCCTCAGTGAAAATGAACGGATCTTTCTGCTCGCCGATGAAGCTCTGGATTTCGATAAGCCGGAACTGGCCATGGCTTACCTGAAGCAGAGCGAACAGCAGGAGTTGGGTTGGCAGGAAAATCTAACGGCCATGGCCGTGATCGAGGCACAGGACAAAAAGTTCAAACTGGGTGAGAAGGTCGTAAAAACAATTGGCGAATATGGCCAGATCAGTCACCTCACCGCGGCCAATCTAGCCCGCTATTACCTGTTGCGGTTACAGTCCCTGTCCGTAACCCGAGAGTGGAGTGAGGATTTCTACGAGCAGGCGATAAAGTACGGAAAAATCGCCGTACAGATGGGCCCCGATTATTTACCCGGCTACCGGACCCTGTGGACCGCTTACCAGTTGAAAGGAGAAAGCGAACCCGCGTTGCAGATTATGTTGAGCGCCTTTGAACAAGAGCCGAATCATCTGAACCTGAATGCCGCGATTGGATTTTATCTCTCACATCTTGGAAGGGACGCGCTGGCCCGGGAATATCTCGAACGGGTTGTTGCCTGGAGCCATTCAGACGAACTGCGATCCAGTGCACAAGCCCGTCTGGAAGGCCAGCAGGATACCGGTCAGGCGACAGGCGAATAGGATTCCCCGTAATTACGCACTACTGCATCCGCCTGCCAGCGCTCCGATAATTGGAGTTCCGCACTCTAGAGTTTTGCTTCAAGAATAAGGTTTGCCATGGATCGCGTAGCCACTCGCACATTACTGAAGCCGGCACTTTCGAGAACACCGGTGAGTCTTCCGGGACCTGCCTGGGCCCCCAGTGCGAGTCCTATTTCCTGGGATTTTGAACAGGGGGTACAGAGGAAGGTGGAACCGGCATAAAACATTGCGCTGAGCGGATTTAAATTGTTTTCCAGCCGATCTTCCGCCAGCGGCTCTACCAACAGAACACTGCCGTCTGCCTTCAATACTCCGCGCGCCGCTTTGGCGGCACCGACCGGGTCACCCATATCATGCAGGCAATCGAAATAACAGATAAGGTCAAAGGGACCTGCCGGCAGTGTATGGGCGCTGCCTACAAGAAATTCTGCCCGATCAGATACTCCTGCCTCTTCGGCGGCCTTGCGTGCCGCATCGATGGATTCTTGATGGTAATCGACCCCCACAAAAGATGAGTTGGGGAACGCTTGCGCAAGAATGATCGTGGATGCGCCATGGCCGCAACCGATATCGAGCACCCTGCCGCCCTCGCTCAACTTTTCGCTGACGCCCGGTAATTGCTGCAACCAGTCATCAACTAGAAAGGTGTGATAGCCGGGACGGAAAAAACGCTCCGTGCCACGAAACAGACACTGATGATGCTGATGCCAGCCGAACCCTTCGCCGGTCTTGAAGATACCAGCGACCTCGTCAGCGGAGTGGTACATGGTGCGAATCACGGAGCTCGCCGCGGCCATAAACGCGGGAGAGCTTTCGTCTGCCAGGACAGCTGCGCGCTCCGCAGGGAGTGTAAAGGTGCCGTTGGCCGGGTCGTAGTCGAAATAGCCAATAGCGGCCAGGCCACTGGCCCACTCCCTTACATAGCGGGCGTCGAGATCCAGTTTTTGTGCCAGCTGCTCGGCGGTGGCGGGCGCTTCCGCAAGCGCCTTGAAAAGCCCCAGCTGGTCGCCCACATACACCAGTGCGTGGGCGCCAGCAGCGGCCAGGTCACCGAGCACGCGGCCGGCAAAATCCTGTACTTTTTCGAAATCGACAGCGGGGGGGTTACTTCCGGATTCTACCTCCGGGGTGAGGGTTTCCATTGCGTGTGTCCTTTATGTGGCGATTATTCGAGAGGGGACAGCAACGAAGCTAACGGAGTAGCTGCTCATCCGATGAGCATCGATAACCCCCGAGCGTAAACTACAACGCTGCATACTTCCCGCTATCCGGGGGAAAAAGACAGTTGAATCAACGAGTAGACGGCTGGTCGTCGATTTAAGAACGCAAAGCGAGCGTAGAGGCGACAGGATAAGAGCGATCTGTCGTCAGCGGTGTCGCGCTCGGCCAAATAACGCGCATAAAAAAACCCGCGATAACTCGCGGGTTTTTTTACTTTCAATCGCTATGCTTTGTCGCTGGAGAGATCAGTGCACCCAGTGGTGGCGTTCCTGTTTCTCCTGAATCGCTTCTGCGGTTGGCGTCGGCATGGCGCTGACCGGCAGGCGCTCATGGAAGAATGCCAGACGCTCGTCGCCATTCACTTCATTCATGGTGGCAGCATCAAACACCTTGCCGTTGATCACGGTGTATTTGATGTTTTCCGACTGGCGCAGGTTCTCCAGCGGATTGCCGTCCACCACGATGATGTCAGCCAGTTTGCCGGCCTCCAGGCTGCCCAGGTCCTTATCCATGCCCAGATAGCGCGCGCCGTCGATGGTACCGGCACGGAATGCTTCCCAGGGTGTGAAACCGCCCTGCTCCATCATCCACAGTTCCCAGTGCGCACCCAGCCCCTCACGCTGGCCGTGGGCACCGATGTGCACGGTGACGCCTTTGTCGCGCAGCTGCTTGGCATGTCGCGCCACATTGAAGTGGTTGTAGTGGTGATCCGGCGCTTTCTCCCGGCGAATGGAACGCGGGTTGACGATAAAGTCCGGGGTAAAACGGGTCAGGCGCTCGTTCTTCCACACATCGGTGTGGTCGTACCAGTAGTACTCGCCGGTGAGGCCGCCGTAGGCCACAACGAATGTCGGTGTGTAGCCCACAGTGGTCTGGCTCCACAGCTGCTGTACGTCGGAGTAGATGTTGGCAATTGGCAGCGAGTGTTCAACCCCGGTATGACCGTCCACGACCATGGTCATGTTGTGCTGGTACTTACCGCCGCCTTCCGGAACCACCATGATGCCGTGCTTGCGCCCGGCTTCCAGAACCTGCTGGCGCTGTTCCCGTCGAGGCTGGTTGTAGCTCTTCACGGAAATTGCGCCCATCTCCTTGAGGCGGCTGACGTGGAAGTCGGCATCGTCCAGGCTGTTGATCTTGGCGCGGTAGCCAGGGCCCTTGGCACCGTAGAGGATGGTGCCGGTGGAGAAAATACGCGGGCCGTCGATGATACCGGCCTTCTGCATTTCCGCCGCGGAGAAGATCTCGCTGCTGTCGTTGGACGGGTCGTGAATGGTGGTCACGCCGAATGCCAGGCTGGAGTAAAGGTTCCAGTTCTGCTGCGGAATGATCTCCTCGCGGCCCTGGGCGCCGTGGGCGTGGGCATCGACGAGGCCGGGAAGAACAGTCTTGCCGGTGACATCGATGCGCTGGGTACCGACGGGAATTTCCACTTCGCTGGCTTTACCCACTGCTACGATACGGTTTCCGCGGAACAGCACCACGCCGTTGTCGATCACTTCCTGCGCACTTTCCGCATCGCGCATGGTGACCACGGTACCGCCGGCCAGCGCTACCAGCTTGCCGCTGTGGGAAAATTGTTGCGGGAAGCTGAGGTCGATGCCTTCACTTACCGGCTCCGGCAGATTTTCCGGTGCGCCGGCGACAAAACTGAAGGCATCTTTCAGTTCGCGCTCATACAGTTTCGGTCCGTGGGCCCAGCCCAGGGTCTGGCTATCGGCGGACCAGTGCAGGTTTTCTCCCGCGCGCTTGGATACCTGGGTGACTTTCACAGCGGTGGCCTTGGGGCCGATGGACTCGGATTTGCCGGTGTGCATAAAGGGTGCGGCGTAGGCCTTGAAGTCCTGGGTGAAGGCCACCCAGCGGCCATCCGGAGACAGACGGAAGGAGGTGATCTCGGCGCCATGCAAATGTTCGCGCTCGTCCTTGCCGTTGGTGTCCACGCTCTTGAACACGCGCTTGCCGCCGTCGCCATACACGAATTCGGAAAAGTAGATGCGGTCACTGCCGGCGCCGAAGTGCGGTTCATAGCCCGACTTGGCAATACGGCGCTGCCAGTCGCCACCGGCATCGGCCAGGTAGATGCCGGGTTCGAGGGAGTACTCGGGACTCAACAGGTAACCACCGGTAAAGCGACGGAAGGCCACGGTTTCACCGTCCGGGGAGAAGCTCGGCTCCACATACAGACCCGGTTCACGGGTGATGTTCTTGCCACGACCGCTGCGTGCGGACACCACACGCACCTGACCGAGTTGCTCGTCGTCCCAGGTGACATAGGTGATCTGCTTGCCGTCGCGGGACCAGTTGGGATAGAACTCGAAGTGGTCATCCTGCCGGGTCAGTCGACGACGTTCGCCACTTTTCACGTCTTGAATGTAAATCTTGCCCAGGGCCTGGAAGGCGATCTGTTCGCCGTTCGGGGACTTCTGGGCCCAGCGGATCATCTTCACATCAAACTGTTCCGGGGCCACATCCACCGGGAAGCGCAGTGCATCGGCGACTTTCTTCTCGGTTTTGATATGGGCCACGATCTCGCGCGCGCCGCGCTCGATACTGCTGCCATCGGCGTCAATACGCAGGAATTTGCCCTTGCTCCACACGATCAGGGATTTGCCGTCGGGCATCCAATCGTACTGCACATAGTTGCCGTGAGAGCCAAAGGTTTCCTGCAGGTCGCGTTCGAGGCCGGAGTAAACCGGGGTTTCCAGACCGGTTGTCAGGTCTTTGACGAACAGCGAGGTGTTGAAATCCTGGCGGCGGACAAAAGCCAGCTTGCTGCCATCGGGCGATGGCATGGGGGCAATGGAGCCACCCGGGCCGGACACAAAGGTCTCGTCCTTGCCGTCGTTCAGGTCGTAGCGGTTGATGGCAAAGATCTGCTGGGTGGAGTTCTTGTTGTACTCCCACACGGTGCCCGGCGTGGTGTCGATGGTGTAGTAGATGTAGCGGCCATCGGGCGAGAAAACCGCGTCGGAGATGTTTTTCTGCGCAATATCGCCGCCGAGGCGCTTCTTGATCTGACGCCCTTCCCCACCACCATAGTGGTACATCCAGATTTCACCGGCGGGGATACTGCGGCCGGACATAAAACCCTTGCGCGCCACCAGATACTGTCCATCGGGGCTCCAGCTCGGCGAGTGCACCAGGTTTTCTTTCTCGGTGGTCAGCTGGCGCAGATTGTCGCCGTTGCGATCCATTACCCAGATATTGTCGGCGCCATCGCGATCACTCACGAAGACGATAGATTTGCCATCGGGACTGAAGCGCGGCTGGGTATTCCAGGCCAGCTCGCTGGTCAGCGCACGTGCTTCGCCACCGGCGATTGGCATCTCGTAAACATCGCCCAGCATGTCGAAAATAATACTGCGACCATCCGGGCTGATATCCAGGTTGCTCCAGGTGGTCTCGCGGGTATCCAGCGGAATGGATTTGAACTCGTAAGGCGGTTTGTTCACATCCCACTTGTCGGCGTCTTTGCCGGCCTCGTCCGCCTGGGCGGCGAACGGCAGGACAAGGGCGAAGCTCGCACTGCCAATCAGGCGCGCGAGACGGCTGCCTCTGGTCATTTCGAACATGCATGGCTCCCGTTATTAGGGTTTATGGTTATGATCCCGGCGGTGTACCGCGCGGCTTTGGGTTTCGCGGCGAAGCGAACTGTCCACAGCGATCCTCGTTGAAAACTACGGGATTGTCACAGGAATGCAATCCAACGGCGTCGAACAACATATTCTCCGGGATTACGCACTCGCGCGGAATATTTATCTGTTCTGTGCATGAGTTGTGGATAACGTCGCTGGCTAGACTGACGGTAGGACTTCCCTTTCGGACGGACACGCTGCGTTGCTGACGCTGCAAGCGCTTTCACTCCCTTTATTAATGGTTGATAGCGATACGATCCCATTGAGTTTGCCCGAGTACCGCAACGTCACCAGTGGCCAGAATTTATTTGCCGTTCAACCTTGAGCTCTTGCCGTTGGCTGGCCACAATTGCCGGCGCTTTTGAATTTGTTACTGGAATCACCATGACCATTGATGTAGTTATCCTCGCCGCGGGCAAAGGTACCCGCATGCGTTCCGACCTGCCTAAAGTCCTGCACCCTATCGGTGGCGTACCCATGCTCGGGCGGGTGATTGAGGCCGCGCAGCAACTGGGCGATGTGAAGATAACCGTCGTGATTGGCCATGGTGCCGAGCTGGTGCGTGAGCGCTTCGCGAGTAGCGATGTTCAGTTTGTTGAGCAGACCGAACAGCTTGGCACGGGCCATGCGGTGGCCCAGGCGATTCCGAATTTCCGCGCCGGCGCCACTGTACTGGTGCTCTACGGGGATGTACCGCTGGTGAAAACCGGCACCCTGCAGTCCCTGCTCTCTGCTTCCGACAAAGGCCCTGCACTGCTGTCCGTCGAGATGGCAAACCCCGCAGGGTACGGGCGCATCGTGCGCGACGAGACCGGTCGCGTGTTGGCGATTGTCGAAGAGAAAGATGCCGACGCAGACACCCTCGCGATACGCGAAGTGAACACCGGCATCCTGGCGGCGCCGGGCGATCTGCTGGCGAACTGGCTGCCGGAGCTGTCCAATGACAATGCCCAGGGTGAGTACTACCTGACGGACGTAATCGAGCGTTCGGTGAGTGAAGAAATCGGGGTGACCGGTGTGCTCGCCGGTGACCCGCTGGAAGTGGCCGGTGTTAACAGCCGTGCCCAGCAGGCGCAAATGGAGCGCGCCCTGCAGGACAGCCGGGCACTGGCGCTGATGAACGCCGGGGTGACCCTGCTGGACCCCAACCGAATCGATATCCGCGGCACCCTCGAGTGCGATACCGATGTGGCGATCGACATCAACTGCGTATTTGAGGGCGAGGTAAAACTCGGCGCGGGCGTACAGGTCGGTCCCAACTGCATGTTGAAAAACTGCGTGTTGGCGGCGGGTACAGTTGTGGAGGCCAACTCCATTATTGAGGATGCGGTTGTCGGTGAAGCCTGCACCGTGGGTCCTTTTGCACGCCTGCGTCCCGGAACCGAACTGGCGAACGGCGCCAAGATCGGCAACTTCGTCGAGACCAAGAAGGCGAAGATCGGGCTGGGTAGCAAGGTGAATCACCTGTCCTATATCGGCGATGCCGAGGTGGGTGAAGGCGTGAATATCGGCGCTGGCACCATTACCTGTAACTACGATGGCGTGAACAAATCCAAGACCATAATTGGCGATGGCGCCTTTATTGGTTCCAACTCCTCCCTGGTTGCCCCGGTTGCAATCGGTACCGGCGCGACCATCGGTGCTGGCTCCACGATCACCCGCGAAGTGAGTGCTGACGAACTGGCTGTGGCCCGTGGCAAGCAGCGCAATATTTCTGGGTGGCAGAGGCCTATCAAGAAATCCTGACCAAAGCCTTTGAGTTTTAAACCGGGCCCGGTGGCGGTGTAGCACTGGGTGAAGCTTTTCAGGACCGAGCTGGGCGCCCCCCAGTAAATACGTCCCTGTACGCTTCGTCGCAAACATCCCTGTTTGCGACGATCCTGAAAAGCTTCACCCAATACTCCACCTTCAGCCATATCTTCATTGCGCTGTTCGTTTGCTAACGAAGTGATTTGCCGCCTCTTAATGGTGATAAAGAGACCTACACTACAGGCATCGGAATAAATGGAAACGAGCCGATGCATAAACCCCGCCTGCAACTCCAGGCCTCCTTCGATATCGCATTTCTGCAATTTCTCGACAAGCGGGGCCAGGCCACCCAGCCGTTCCCGGAGTTCGCTACGCCCGACTGGCTGACCCAGAGCTACCGTCAGATGCACCTCGCACGTATGGTCGACGACCGGGCGGTAAAGTTACAGCGCACCGGCCGTCTGGGAACCTACCCTTCAAGCCTGGGTCAGGAGGCCATCGGCGTCGGCACCGGATCCGCACTGCTGGCGGAAGATGTCTACTGCCCCTACTACCGCGAAACCGGTGCTTTTCTTGAGCGCGGCGTGCTGATCGAAGAAATTTTCGCCAACTGGGGCGGCGACGAGCGCGGGCAGCAATTCCAGCACGCTCCCCATGACCTGCCGATTTGTGTACCCATCGCGACCCAGTTATTGCACGCCGCCGGGGTCGGGTTTGCCCTCAAATACCACCATCAACAGCACAACACACCACTGCAGGTAGCGGTGGCCAGCGCCGGTGATGGCGCAACCTCTAAAGGTGATTTTTACGAAGCGATCAACATCGCTGGAGTATGGAAGCTGCCGGTGGTGTTCGTGATCAACAACAACCAGTGGGCCATCTCGGTACCCCGCCACGCGCAGACCGCCACGGCCACGATTGCCCAGAAGGCCATAGCCGCCGGCATTCCTGCGTTGCAGGTGGACGGCAACGATGTGGTAGCGGTGCACTGGGCCGTGCGGGATGCGATCAACCGCGCGCGCAATGGCGAAGGCCCGGCGCTCGTGGAGGCTCTGAGTTACCGACTCTGCGATCACACCACCGCCGACGATGCCAGCCGTTATCGCAATGCCGAGGAGCTGGAACTTGCCTGGCAGTGGGAGCCGCTCAAGCGGCTGGAGACCTATCTGCGTGCGCAGGGTATCTGGAGCGATGGCCAGCAGCAGGACATGGCACGAGAGTTGGCGCAGGTCATGGAGCGTGCACTGAACCATTGGGAGGACCGCCCGGCTGAACCGGTAACGGCGATTTTCGATCATCTTTACGCTCAGTTACCGGAGGCGCTTTACGAACAGTATGACCAGCTGCGGGACGAACAGCGCCAGCGGCAAGCCGGCAGTGCGGGGGCGTAATCGATGTCGGAAACGGTACAGGAAATCACCCTGGTAGAGGCTGTTACTCAGGCGTTGGCGTACGAGCTGGAGCGGGATCCGACAGTGGTCGTGTTCGGTCAGGATGTGGGAGCCAATGGCGGAGTTTTTCGTGCCACTGAGGGGCTGCAGAAGACATTTGGCACTGATCGTGTGCTGGATACGCCGCTGGCGGAAACCATGATTGCCGGCATGGCCGTGGGTATGGCTACGCAGGGGCTGAAACCTGTCGCCGAATTCCAGTTTATGGGTTTTATTTACCCGGGACTCGACCACATCCTCAATCACGCCGCGCGCATGCGCAATCGCACCCGTGGACGCTTGAGCTGCCCGATCGTGTATCGCGCCCCCTACGGTGGGGGCATTCACGCACCGGAACACCATTCCGAGAGTACCGAGGCCCTCTTTGCGCATATTCCAGGTCTGCGTGTGGTAGTGCCGTCCTCACCGGCGCGTGCCTACGGACTGTTACTGGCGGCTATTCGCGATCCCGACCCGGTGTTGTTTCTTGAACCCAAGCGTATCTACCGCGCGGCGAAACAGCCGGTGCCAGACAATGGCGAGGCCCTCCCTCTGGATCGTGCCTTCATATTGCGGGAGGGCAGCGACCTGACCCTGATCTCCTGGGGGGCCAGTGTGAAGGAAACCCTCGCCGCCGCAGAGCAGTTATCCACAGAAGGGGTTGAGGCAGAGGTGATTGATCCTGCCACCCTGAAGCCTTTGGATATCCACACCATTATCGATTCGCTGGAAAAGACCCGCCGTTGTGTAGTGGTTCACGAGGCCGCGCGCTTTGGCGGGCTGGGGGCGGAAATTGCCGCGCAGGTCCAGGAGTACGCATTCGACCTGTTGGATGCACCGGTGCAGCGGGTTACCGGTTACGACACGGTCATGCCCTATTACCAGTTGGAAAAGGTCTACCTTCCCGGTGTCGAGCGCATACTTGCGGGCGCCCGTGATGCATTGAAATACGCGGATAGAAGCGCAAAACGGGGAGATCTGCGGTGAAAATCTTTAATCTACCGGATCTGGGCGAGGGTTTACCAGACGCGGTGATCCGCGAGTGGCACGTGCAGGAGGGAGAGCGCGTTGCCGCGGATGCGTCTCTTGTGACGGTGGAAACCGCCAAAGCGCTGGTGGAAGTACCCTCGCCGTGGACCGGCGTAGTGGAAAAGCGATTTGCCGAATCGGGCGCAACCGTAGAGACCGGCCAGCCCCTCGTGGGGTTTGCCACAACAGATGGACCGTCAGCCCAGCGGTCCGAGCACGAGCCGAGCCCGATACGAGCAACTGATTCCGGTACGGTCGTTGGCAAGATTGACCAGGGCAGCGAATCTCTCGCTCTGGAAGCGCACACTTTGTTCAGCCGCCCGCGCTATGCGACACCGGCGGTGCGGGCACTGGCGCGGATCCTGAATGTGGACCTCTCCTCCCTGCACCCGACCGGCGCCCGCTTCACTGAGATGGAAGTGCGCGCTGCGGCTACAGGCTACCGAGCGCCTGTGCACCCGGAGCCGCCGGCAGTAACCAAAACATCGGTTTCAACCGGGGATCCCGCACGTCGTGCCATGGCTTTGGCCATGAGCCGTGCCCGCGATCAGGTTTGCCCCATGACTCTGTGCGACGAGGTGGATATATCCGCCTGGGGTCCTGAAGAGTCGGCCACCCTGCGCCTGTTGCGTGCAATCGCCGCGGCCGCCGCCGCAGAACCGAATCTGAATGCCCACTACATCGACGACACCCTGGCACCCCAGTCACCGGTGAATATTGGCCTGGCGGTGGACGCGCCAAAGGGCCTGTTTGTACCGGTGCTGCGGGATATCGACGCCCTCAGCGATGCGGCACTTGCGGAGCAGATTACCCGCTTCAAGCAGCTCGCCAGTGAGGGCGCGATTCCCCAGCCTGAGCTTCAGGGCGCCACCATTCACCTGTCCAACTTTGGCAGCCTCGGTGGCCGCTTCGCCACACCTATCGTGGTGCCGCCACTGGTGTGCATCGTGGGCGCCGGGCGCAGCCACGAGGTGGTGATGCCGTTCGAGGGCAAGGCGCGGGTGCGGCGCCTGTTGCCGCTCTCGATAAGCGCAGATCACCGCGCGGTCACCGGCGGCGAGCTCGCCAGATTTCTCGAAGCCCTCAAACAACACCTCCAGTCCCCCCTGTAGGAGCCAGCTTGCTGGCGATCCGGCGCTACTTCAAGCCAGCAAAGGTTCGACTGCAAACAGGCTCCTACGCCTCAACCGAAAGATCGGGCTGTGATCGAAACTTTCGATTTGCTATTCTTATGTTTCGAATCGAAAGATGATGCTTCATGTCGAAACGCAACACCCAACAACGCCGCCACCAGATACTTCAGCTTATCAATGAGGCTGGAGAAGCCTCTGTGGAAGAACTGGCGCGCCAGTTCGAAACCTCCGAAGTTACGATCCGAAAGGATTTGGCGGCGATGGAAGATAGCGGCCTGCTGCTGCGCCGTCACGGCGGTGCCATTCCCCTGCCCCGCGAGCTGGTCGCGGAAGACCCACTCTCCCAGATCAAGCGGGCCATCGGCCGCGCCGCGGCCGAACTGATCCGCGATCACCACCGCATCGTGATCGATTACGGGCGCACCACCACAGGCCTGATTCCGGAACTGACCCGCAAACGCGGTCTGGTGGTGATGACCAACTCCCTGCATGTGGCCAATCAACTGCGCGAACTGGAAAACGAGCCCACGCTGCTGATGACCGGTGGCACCTGGGATCCGCACTTTGAGGCATTTCAGGGCCAGGTTGCCGAGCAGGTTATGCGCGGCTACGACTTCGATCAGGCGTTTATCGGCGCCGATGGGATTGATCTGGAGCGCGGCACCTGCACGTTCAACGAGCAGATCGGGCTGTCGCGGGTGATGGCAGAGGTGGCGCGGGAAGTGATCGTGATGGCCGAATCCAGCAAGGTCGGGCGGCGTATCCCCAACCTGGAATTGCACTGGGAACAGGTAACCGCACTGGTGACCGATGATGGTATTGAAGATTCCGCGTGCGAACGCCTTGAGGCCCAAGGCGTTCGGGTGATTCGCGCCGCCGTTGGTGGGCCCGCGTATTGACGCCCCGGAAATGAATTAGCAAACAAATCCAAGCACCGGCCGGCAATTACACGATCGGCGGGCAAAGATGACGAGAACCAAAAACTAGAGGTCTTAGAACGATGTGTGGAATCGTAGGTGCGCTGGGCCAGCGCAATGTCACCGGTATTCTATTGGAAGGCTTGAGACGCCTGGAATACCGGGGCTATGACTCAGCCGGCGTGTGTCTGGTAAATGGCGATGGCAAACTGCAGTTGCGCAAAACCCAGGGCAAGGTCGCCGATCTGGAATCCGCCCTGGATAGCAATCCCACCGCGGGCCAGCTGGGCATTGCCCATACCCGTTGGGCTACCCACGGCGTGCCCTCCGACAAAAACTCCCACCCGCATGCCTCGGGCAATTTTGCTCTCGTGCACAACGGCATCATTGAGAACTACCAGGCATTGCGCGACGAGCTTGTCGCCAAGGGTTATGAATTCCTTTCCGAAACGGATACCGAAGTCGTAGTACACCTGATCAACGATCTGAGCAAAAACGGTCGCGACCTGCTGCAGGCCGTTACCGCGGCCACCAAACAACTCCACGGCGCCTATGCCCTCGGTGTTGTGTGCTCCACTGAACCCGAACGTCTGGTATGCGCGCGCCTCGGTAGCCCACTGGTCATCGGTGTTGGTTATGACGAAAACTTCATAGCCTCCGATCCGATGGCCCTGCAACAGGTTACCGACCGCTTTATCTTTCTGGAAGAAGGCGACATCGCCGAAGTCACGCGCGACAGTATCGCCGTGTGGGACAAGATCGGTGAAGAAGTCAGCCGCCCGGTAAACAAACTCCAGGGCGGTCACGATGCGGCTGACAAAGGTCGCTACCGCCATTACATGCAGAAGGAAATTTTCGAGCAACCGAAAGTCGTCGAAGCCACCATGGCCGGACGCATCGGTGAACACTCCGTACTGTCTCAGGCGCTGGGCACTGCCGCTAACGAGATCTTGCCGCAGGTAAAACAGGTGCAGATCGTTGCCTGCGGTACCAGCTACCACGCTGGTCTCGTCGCGCGCTACTGGATTGAAGACTGGGCGGGGGTCCCCTGTTCCGTCGAAGTGGCCAGCGAAATTCGCTACCGCAAAACCGCGGTACGTCCGGGCACCTTGTTTGTCACCATCTCCCAGTCCGGCGAGACCGCAGACACCCTCGCAGCCCTGCGCCAGGCAAAGGAACTGGGTTACCTCGCCTCCATGGCCATCTGCAACGTGCCCAACAGTTCCCTGGTACGCGAGTCTGAACTGCACCTGATGACCGAAGCCGGCCCGGAAATCGGCGTTGCCTCTACCAAAGCGTTCACCACCCAGCTGGTGGCACTGCAACTGTTCTGTATTTCACTCGCCCGCGCCAATGGCATGAGCACCGAGCGCGAAGCGGAACTGGTAAAGGCATTACACCAACTGCCAAAACTGATGGAAAAATTCACCGGCCTCGATGCCCTGGTGCAGAGCACCAGTGAAGCGTTCGCGGAAAAACATCACGCGCTGTTTCTCGGTCGCGGTGTCGAGTACCCCATCGCGCTTGAAGGGGCACTCAAACTCAAGGAAATCTCTTACATCCACGCCGAGGCCTACCCTGCCGGTGAACTCAAGCACGGCCCGTTGGCACTGGTGGATGCGGATATGCCGGTCATCGTGGTGGCGCCCAATAATGAGCTGCTGGAAAAGCTGAAATCAAACCTGCAGGAAGTACGCGCACGCGGTGGTGAGTTATTCGTATTTGCCAGCCCCGAGGCAGGCTTCAAAAGCGAGCCTGGGTTAACCGTGGTGGAAGTGCCTGATGCACCGGAGAGCCTGCAGCCAATTCTGTATACCGTGCCATTGCAACTGCTGAGTTATCACGTGGCATTGCTGAAAGGTACCGATGTGGACCAGCCGCGGAATCTCGCCAAGTCGGTAACGGTAGAATAGCGTCAATGATAGATGGCTTTCGCTATCCGAAGGTCATCTACCAAAATTCCACCAGGCCCGGAATACGGGCCTCAATCCAACGCCCTCCGCTGTCATCAAGTATTGGTTTTGACGTACCAGCAAAAACACGACTCGTTTTACCCCGATTAATAAAATCCTCTCAGCCTACAGCCAGATGTCATAGTCCTTTTGGAAGAAACCAAAATTGTGGCGCCAAAAGCATTTATTGGCCGGTGGGCGCGTGTAGTTTTGTGCCAAACCTTGTTCTAATCCGCCCCTTACATACGGATTACTCCGGTTGGATTGAGCGAACGCTCACAAAAGCATCACCGGAGCGCGCTTCAACAACATTAACGTTGCGCTGTTTTATTTGTCCCGGTGCGGCAATTGCCGGGAACTGATCCATGGAGGGAAAATGAAAAATTATAAATATCACTACAGGTTGGCATTTTGGTTATTTTCGCTATTTTTGGTCGCTTGCGGCGGCGGATCTGGCAGCGGCTCCGAGCAGCAGGAAGACCTTACGCCTGATAAATTTTCATTCTCTTCCGTAACTGGAGCAGAGCTTGATACCTGGGTAGCGTCCGAACCGGTGTTGATCTCGGGTATTGATAGTTCGGTCAATATTTCGGTGGATTCTGGAGAGTATTCAATTAACGGTGGTGACTTCACTACGGAGGTCGGCAGAATTTCGGAGGGTGACAGCCTAATACTCAGATTGCTTAGCTCAGAATACTATTCGTCGATGGTAACTGCCGAAGTTAATGTCGAGGGCGTAAGAGCTACATTTTCCGTAGAAACCAAACAAGAGCAAGTTCCGCCAGAGATCTCCATTGATTTCCCGGACCAGAAAAACTACCTGACCTACTCGGAAAAAGTGGTCGTAATTGGCCGCGCTTCTGACAATGATGCGGTTGCCGGCATCAGTGTCAATGGTATCGAGGCTTCATCCGATGATGGTTTTCAAACTTGGCAAGCAATATTACCGGTCGATGAACCCGGCAACATACGAATCAATGCCGTCGCACTGGATAACTCGGGTAACAGTATACGTGCAGAATCACAAGTCATTGCCAAATCAATCCACGATCCTCTCAATTGTCGCCGAGGCGTGTACGCTGGTGTCAGTGACACCCTGTATTTCATTGATTGGCCGTATATAAAGTCCTGGAATCTCACATCCGAAGAAATTGGCTATAAAGATTTCGATTTCAGCTTCTATGCGCAAGTAATTGACGACGTTAATAACCGTATTTTTGGCGTAGATAACCAGGGGGATTTATATAGCGTAAATCCGGATGGAAGTAATTTGTTTCTTGTTTCTCCAGAGGGAGACAGCGGTATTGTTTTTGCGGACAGTGCCTTTTCTGAATTGGTGTTGGATGTAAAAACTGGAATGCTCTATGGGATTGCGAATACCAATATTATTTCGATTGATGTGCAAACCGGTAAAAGGACGGTCTTTTCCGGCAGCGAACAATGGGGTGGCGATGGCGTACCCTACGGTGAGCTGGAGATGGGCGATGGAGAACTCTACTTCATGGATACAGGTATAGCGCCGACGGGGGTATACCGGGTGGATATTGCATCGGGAACCCCGACTCTGATCTCAGAGCCAGGATCCGCAACGATCTGGGACAATGGGTTTGTTGTCGATGAAACCAACAGGATTGGGTATTTCATTCAGCGGGGGGATATTGTGAAGCTGGATTTAACCAGCGGCTCCAGATCGGTGCTGTCTCCGGCAAGTGACTGGATTGCAAATAATTATTTGGTGACCACTTTTTCCAGCCCGAATATGGCTGGAAGGGTAAATTTTGACTCCCTCCGAAACCGCTTAATCGTTCAGAGCTGTGCATCCGATGATATTTTTTCCATAGATGCTGCTTCAGGAGATCGGATTAAACTGACTTCAGACAGAAGAGGAAGTGGTGCAGACTTGACCATGGTGGAAAGTCTTGTTTACAGCGCTACTTCAGATAGTCTTTTCGCTGCAACTGGTACGAAACTGCTGGAGATCGACCAGAAGACTGGCGACAGAAAAGTGACCAAGATAGAAGGGCTTACGCAGAGTGCAAGAGGTCTTGTTGCGAATGCGGCGGGTGACAAAATTTATGCGTACAACGATTACCGGATAATTGAAATAAGCCCATTTGAAAGTACGAGCCATGTGGTGACGAATACGAGAGTTGGTGAGGGTGCCACCATTGGATGGGCGCACGGAATCGCTGTTGACGAACTTCGCAATCGTATTCTGGTTGTGGACTACCTTGAAAATGCTGTTATTGCCGTGAGCCTGGAAACCGGCGAAAAGACAGTGCTTTCTTCCGCGAATGAAGATCCCGAAGGATGGCTACTGAAACCGACGGCAATTGCCGTCGACCTGGAAAGCGATCGGATATTCGTGATTGCCGAAAACCGCTTTCTGGAAATTGATCCAGTTTCGGGAGAGATTACGAAGTTACTTGAACAGAATAGTGATGAAGGCTATTCCATTTCGGGCATAAGTCGAATTGTTATGGATCCAAAGGCGAACAGAGTTCTCGCAAGCGGGAACTCTGACGGATTTATGCAGATGGATATTGAAACCGGGGAGTTTTCATTTGCGGGGCTGACCGGCGGCCGAGAATCTATATCAAACTTTACGGTTGATACCAGTACGGGTTTAATTTATGGCGCGGGCTCAAGGCTTTTGGTTATTGATCCTGCCCTGGAAGCCCATTTTGTGCTATCTCACTAAATACAGCTGCAAAAATGGATGATTGATCGTGGCTAGCGCCGCAGGCTTACCCTGCTCAAGGTTGGGCGATTACGGCGAGCGATAGAGGGATAAATTATTCGTGAAGCCAGGCGTAAAAATTGTATTTTGAGCCCAAATTACGCCTCTTCCTGTAAAACCGGTTATTTCTCCAGAGCTCGCTTTGCATAATAAGCACAAAGAAAGATCGCCAGCAGGCTCGCCAGGGCGGCTTCCAGCAGAATAAAAAAATGGATGCGCGCGCCAATGCTATGCATTGGCGCGAACTGATAGTGCCCCAGTGTGAACAGGTTGCAAGCCGTGAACGCTAGCAGCACCAGTGTGCCGCTATGATGTCTTCCTCTACGCATCAACTGGTAGCCGATCCACGCCAGTGGAGTCATAAAGAACCAGAACGCGTCAACCATGCTCCGGTTGATCCATGGTGGCTCCGGGTATTCTTCGAAGTAGAGCAAGTTATCCACGTAATGCAGGATGCTGCTGATCACAATTGCCACAAGCAGCCACTTCAATCCCGCAGTCCAGCTTTCCGGCATTTTCATTGCGCGACGGCCTCAGGGGTCAGGCTGGTGAACCATTCCAGTACGCCTTCCCAAATTGGTTCGGCAGCCTGCCGGAAATAACCCATATGGCCGATGGACCCGCCGACTTGGCCGGGGTCGATATCCACACGGGTCAGCGGCGCATTGCGATATGCCTGCACAAAGGCGTCGCGGGAAGTCGGCATTGCCCACAGGTCATCGCGTGCGTTGGCGGCGACGATCGGGGTACGCACTTCGGCGAAGCTGGTTTCTATCCCCCGCATGGTCGGGTCATCGAAAAAATACCGCGGGTACTGGCACCAGTGCCGCCACTGTCGGTAAGCATCTGCAGGAAGATCTTCCCCCATCCCCAGCATCTTCCAGGGACAATAGCCTTTCCACCACGTGAGCAGGGGCAGAACCGCTTTCCACATTACTAGCACCCGCAGGCGTTCACCCACGGGCATATAGCCGTGCCAACCGGCGCCGGTACCAAAGGTGTAGAAACCGGTGACTTTGGTGTGATTGGGCAGCAGGCCGAAGGCGTGTCCCCCGTAAGAGTGGCCGACAATATATAGCGGTAAGGACTCATCTGCCATGGCTTCGACCGCCGCCGCCAGGTCCAATTTCGCCCAATCCAGCAGGTTCATGCGAAAACCCTTGAGCGAGTCGGGACGCGAGCGGCCAATGCCCCGGTAATCAATGGTCAGTACCTCAAAGCCGCGTGCGGCGGCAAACAGGGCGAAGCGCTTGTAGAAACCTTGTGGGACCGCGGTTGCACCGGCGACGATCAAACGTCCTTTTATTGGCCCTGTTGCCGGATACCGGGAGGCAGCCAACCGGTAACCATCGGCCGCAGTCAGGTCGAATTGGATTGCATCCACGTTCATATGATGGGACCTATGACAATCGTTATAAAAGTGCGAGGAACTCTACACTATAACGATCGTTATAAAAAGTTCGCGAAGTAGCGCTGAGGCTGATTGACGGGATGCAATATCAGCCCGAGCGAAAAGGTTTTACTTGGATATCGCCAGCTGGATCATGAATTCCAGCTGGGAGGAAATATCATCAAGAGGCTTGATGCTGCGTCGTGCGCGGCACATGGCTATGGAGCCTTCAACCGAGGCCAGAATTAATGTGGCCAGTTTTGCGGCCGGTGCTTTCCTGGCGCCGTGCAGCTGAAGTGAATCCCGCAAAAGACTTTCCCAGTTATCAAATACGGCGGCGGCGATTTCCAGAGCGGCAAGTCCCTCTTCGCCGGCCGGTTCCTCGGTGGCGACAGACAACACCGGGCAGCCGGCCTGAAAGTCGCTGCGAATCAAGATATCGCGCCATAATCCCAGGAAATGGCGCAGCCCCTTTACCGGCCCGGCTTCCAGCGCTTCGGTCAGCGCCTGGGCAACGGTATTTCCGGCGAACCGGATAGCCTCGGATGCGACCTGGGATTTTCCACCGGGAAAGTAGTGATAGGTAGAGCCCAGCGGCGCCTTTGCATGTTTGGCGAGTTCGCGGATACTCATGGCGGAAAGACCGCGGCGACTGATCATATCGGCCGCCGCAGACACGAGCCGCTCGCGAGCCAATGCTTTGCTATTCGTCATCAGTATATCCAGTTATAACAATTGCTATAGACTAGCATTTGGGTCGGTTATGGCAACTGTTATAACCCGCCGGCTAGATTACTCAAGGGTCGGATTCCATCGGATTCAATCCAAGCAAATCCGGTAAGTTGTCCCTAAATTGATTTGAACCAGCAAAAAGCAAAAGGATGCGCACTTGCTCGCTACTCACAATCCCGCCCTTGTCATCATTGATGTACAGCAGGCGATCAATCATTTCGACAGTGGCTATCGCAATAACCCCGATGCGGAAAAAGCGATTGCACGATTACTGACTCATTGGCGACGAGCAGGTTGGCCAATTGCACATGTTCGCCATGCGTCCAAATTTTATGATTCTCCCTATCATCCTGATTCAGCCCACTATGGTTTCAAGCCAGAAGTTACGCCTTACGAGGGAGAAATGGTTTTTACCAAATCCGAAAACTGCGCGTTTATCGGTACGGGCCTGGGTCAGTGGCTAAAAGATAGAGGTGTATCGGAGCTGGTTGTTTGCGGTGTGCTGACCAATAATTCAGTCGATGCCACCGTGCGGGTGGCGGCGGGAAAAGGTTATCGGGTGTTTCTGCCTTCCGACGCGACCGCGGCTTTTCCGTTGCGGCGTCTCGATGGGAAGTTCGTTGCCGCTGAAGATGTGCACTGGATATTTCTCAGCAACCTGAACGGCGAATACTGCGAGGTGTGTACTGTATCGGGATTACTAAAATCCTTGGAAGTGGTTGCGGGATAACCGCTTATTCCGCGATTTTTTCTTCTTCCCGTCCTACTTTCTGGCGCTCCACTTGCGACAATTGTTGCGGTACCAGATCGTCAATTGCATAACCATTCGGATACGTCCGGTAGCCGTCCGGCCAAACGGGTTCGCCGGATCGCCCGAACAGCGCAAGCCATTTTGCCCGCAATCTCAGCACCAGTGGAACTACGCTCTTGTAAAAGCCGCCCGGAGGTTTGACTCCCACGGCTTCACGTGTCGCTGTATCGAGAAGGGCTGCCGATACCGGGCGCACAAAGTAGCGCAGTGGGCCCGGCAGCCAGGACTCCACAACCCGAATGTTGCATTGGAGACCGATCGATTGACGTCACTGAATTTAAAGTGATCCCGCACATATTGCTCACTCAACCGTCGCATGGCCTGCAATGAATCCGGGATATCCAGAATCCCCATACGCTGACCTACAGCGCACCAGAAAAAATACAGGGCCTGCTGCTCCTGATCACCAAGCCTCCGCCAGCCATAGCGCTGAATCCAGTCGATGGGATCCAGCATGAAGGTCGACAGTACGAACAGGTAGTCTTCGTTGCGAATGGAAAAATGTCCGTGGGTACGGTTGATCCTGGCGAGCGCGACGGTACCTTCCGCGCTGTCGTAGCCGTATCGCAGCAGCTGCAACATCAGCAGCGAGGTATCGTCATAGCGCTTCTGGCCCTCGCGATTAAATTCCCCGGTGCGGGCGAGCAGGCCGCTGATTGCCGGCGAGGCGAACGTCCGGAACAGTGCGAGTTCCAGTGCGCGGTTAAAGTCCCACAGGAAACCGTCACAGACTATCAGCCGCACAATTTCACAGTGCTCTTTTTGCGGGCACAAACCATCGATTTGCTGGCGAATTTTATCTCTCTTCATTGCGATTCCACGCCCTTTTATTTTTATGAAGCGTAAGATTTCTTCTGCTAATCAGCAGAGTAAGTATCGAGAGATACTGCTTACCGCGAGCGGTAGAGGTAATTTTCCGGTAGCCCCAGTCGCTTGCAGGCATGTACCGCGGGGCTGGCGTTGATTACCAGCTTGTCGGCAACATGGCCGGTGATTCGTATCAGGCGCCGCTCCCAGTTTTTCAATTGCCAGCGCGTATCCAGATTCAGGGACTGTTTCGCCCAGCCCGGCAGGATATCCACCGCGGCACGCACCAGCATGCGCTGGTACGGGCGCAGCGGTAGTGGAAATATCGGCGTGACCAGCATCAGTTGCAGAAATTCTTCAATGATATCGGTGGGTTGTAGTTGCGCGCGCATGTGTTCAAACAGCGCTTCCTGTTCCGCTACCGAGTTCGGTGCGCCGACCGCACCGTATAGGGTCGCGGGCACTCTGGCCTCGCGGTATACATCGTCTTTTTCAGAATCGGTGAGGGGCTTTACCAGCTGGCTGTAGGCTTCCAAAAATCCGAAGCTGGCCGTGGCCTGAACCCAGTTCAGCAGCTCCACGTCGTTTGCGTTATAGCTGCGGCCATCGTCGGTTGTGCCGGAAATATTCCCATGCATCCGGCGTATGCCGGCAATCATGGCTTCGGCTTTACTGCGCGGCCCGTACACGGTGACCATGGCGGCCAGCCCGGTGCGACGCAGCCGGCCGAGGGGATCGGTACGGAACGTGGTGTTGTTCCAGACGCCGTCGCGTACGCGCGCTTCGGCCAGCTCCAGAATGACGGCGGTCACACCGCCGACAAACATGGAGACTGGGTTCTTGAAAATACGCCAGGTTACCGAGTCCGCAGGGACAAGGGCTTCTTCCCCCTGCGGCTGACCGAAATCGAATCGGACTTCTTTATTCCACGTGCGATACGCGTGTCTTACGTCTTCCATCAAACTCAGAAATTTCCTCGTAGGGTCAGGCCGTAGGTGCGGGGATAGGAAACATACGCATTGTAGTCCCCGGACTGCAGCGGCGAGTCGAAATGCACACTGGCGTAGCGGTTGTCGGTGCAGTTCTGACACCAGGCGGTGAGTGCCCAATTGGCAGAGTCCGACCGCAGGCCGACATTGGCGGCGTACTCGTTCTGTGCATTGACCTTCAGGTTGTTGGAGGTGTTGGAGTAGATCTCCGAGTTGTACACCATGCCCACCCGGCCAAACAGGTTCAGGCCATTGCTGATTGGCTGCTCGAAATCCAGTGCCAGGTTAGCGGCAAATTCCGGGGCCATGGCGAACTCGCGGTCGGCCAGGATGCCCAGCACCGGGTCTTTGCCAAAGCGCGCTTCGGCCAGGTGGGTTAGGTCGAACATCAGCGAGAAGGTGTCGTTCAGCAGGAACTGGTTTTCCAGCTCCAGGCCGTAGACGGTGGCTTCCGGGGCGTTGTCCACAGTGAACTTGGTGCCCTGGAACTGCGCCAGCTGCAGGTCGGTGATGTTGTTATAGAACAGCGCGAGGTTGCTACGCGCCTGGCCGCCCCAGTATTCGGACTTGAGGCCGAGCTCGTAGCCATCCAGGTATTCCGCGCGGTAGGTGGGGTCTTCAGGGATCGCACCGGGGATTTCTTCCGGGTTGTTCAGGTTGGTGCCGGCACCACTGTTGTCGATATTGACCCCGCCGGACTTGTAGCCGCGGCTGTAGGAGGCGTACGCCATGGCTCGATCGGAATAGCGATACTGGGCCGACAGCGACCCGCTAAACGCGTCTTCCTCGTAGTTGTCGTCAAACTCGGGTCCCGGCTGTGCCGTGAGCACGCGGAATACGGCATTGGGGGCTTCGGTAAAGGCGTTGCGGAACATGGCGCCGCTCTTTTCATCCCGGGAGTAGCGCAGGCCGGCGGTCAGGCCCCATTGTTCATTTATATCCAGGTTCCAGTGGGTGAAGGTGGCGTAAGAGACACTGTCCGCGGGCATATCCACGTCACTCCACTGCCCTTCGGTGGCATCAACGAAGCCGGGACCGGCGCCGTAAAGCTGGAAGAACAGGGTATCCCAGTAGAATTGGGCCTGGTCGCCCCACCACAGTTCGTGGTGTGCATCGATGTCCTCATCTGCGTAATACACGCCTACGACATAGTCGCCGTCGTCGAAGGGTCCAAACGCTTCCACGTCGCCATTCAGGGTCAACTCCTGGGACAACATCTTGGTTCGGAGGGACTCGCTGATACCGAGAATGTTGGCACCGACAAAATCACCATCCATACCCTGCTGGGAAATTCGCCAGTCGCGAATGCTGGAGACGGATTTGACGGTGCGCCCGCCGTCCAGCTCCCAGGCCATGTGCAGTACCGCACCCTTGTCCTCAATGACCTGGTCGGTCCGGTTGCTGAGGACCTGCTGGTAGTCCTTGAGGTTTTCGGAAGGAAGTTCTTTACCCTGAGCCTGTACCAGGGCGTTGATCAGCGGCTGGGTGGGGCCGTCGATGGCGTCGACCTGACCGTAACAGCAGTTGTTCCGCTCGTCGAACCAGTCGATGATCAAGCGGCTGGAGAAGGTATCGGAAGGCTCATACAGGAACTGCACCTTGGCCCCGCGGGGTTCGCGGCCGTTGTATTCACCGCCGTTGGGGTCTTCGATATAGCCGTCTTCACTGCCCCAGATCGCGGCCACACGCATGGCGGCGTTGTCGCTCAGGGGCATATTGGCGGCGCCCCGCACCAGCTGGTTGCCGTAGTTGCCTACCCCCACTTCGTAGTCCAGGCTGAAGGCATCGGTAGAGGGCGCGGCGCTATTCAGGATCAGCGCACCCGCGGAGGTGTTCTTGCCAAACAGGGTACCCTGCGGGCCGCGCAAGATTTCCAGGCTCTCCATATCCAGCCAGTTCTGCATCGCCTGGCCGGCACGGGTGCGGTAAACGCCGTCCACGAACACGCCGACGGCACCTTCAAACGCGCGGCTGTTGCCGACGGTGCCGATGCCGCGGATCACGATATTGGCACTGTTGGCCGCGCTGTTCACGACGGCGAAGCGCACGCTGGAGGAGATCTGCTGGACGTTGGTAATACTGTCCACCTGCGCGGCGGCCAGGTCTTCCCCGGTTACGGCGGTCACCGCCACCGGAACTTCCTGCATATTCTGTTCGCGACGCTGCGCGGTAACTACCACCTCTTCCAGTTGCCGCGCTTCCTGGGCACTAACGTGCAGTGGTAGTGCCGTTGCTATTGCGGATGCGAGTGCGGTAGTGGCTATGGTTATTTTGTGCGCAGACGTCTGCCTGTTGCGGTTGTTAATCGCCATCGGGAGCTTCCCTCTCATCGAGTCATTATCGTTATTGAGTGATCGGGCCGGTTCAGTGCCAGCACTCCTCACGACGCGCGTTAAATCCCGGCGGGAGTCGATGGGGGAACAGTCCGGTGCCTGGCGGAAAGACAGCAAATTTGAGCCTGATCAGCGTCAGTATGGGAAACGCGGCGAAATTAGCTTCGTCTGAATGGATGAATTTAAAATGCCTACTCCTTGTGAGCGACGATGCCGGCAGTGTCTGCCAGTGCCATGCTCTAGAACATCGACCAGCCGGATAACTGAACAATATGCACCACGACCAACCCAACAACCCGCTGCACGGCATCAAGCTGGAGACCATTATTATTGAGCTGGAGGAGCATTTCGGGTGGGACGGTCTCGCGGAGCGGGTACCGGTGAACTGTTTCAGGAATGATCCGTCGGTGAAATCCAGTCTAAAGTTTTTACGTAAGACTCCCTGGGCCCGCGACAAGGTTGAGGCACTCTACATTGCCACTTTCTGCCGCGAAAACCCGTGGAACACTCCCTGAAACCAACGGTTTAGTCCTGCCGATGAGAAAACGTGCGCTCCGTTCAGTGCGGCCAGTGCTGCAGTCAGTACTGCTGTTATGCACAGGTTTGATGGCCGCCTGCACCGGGATCCCGGAAGGTATAAAACCTGTGGATAACTTTGAGCTCAACCGCTACCTCGGCACCTGGTATGAAATCGCACGCCTGGATCACTCGTTCGAGCGCGGGCTGACGAATGTCACCGCGGAATATAGCCTGCGGGACGACGGCGGTGTGAGGGTTGTAAACCGGGGCTATTCGAAAGAGAAAGGCGCCTGGGAGTCGGCTGAGGGCAAGGCGTACTTTGTCGCAGCGCCCAATGTCGGTCACCTCAAGGTGTCGTTTTTCGGCCCCTTCTACGGATCCTATGTGGTTTTCGACCTGGATAAGGACTACCGCTATGCAATGGTGGCCGGGCCGAGCCGCTCGTATCTCTGGCTGCTGGCGCGCAGGCCCGAGGTGAGTCCGGAACTCCGCGAACGGTTTCTGGCGCGGGCGGGCGAGCTGGGATTCGACACGTCCAGAATTCAGTTTATCTCCCAGGAAGCGGTACCTGCTCCCTAGTCCGCGCGCTTCCGCCTGTTACTTATTTTATTCTTGCGGAAGCGGAATCAGAGCCTTTCCTATACTGCGATTATCTGTCTGGAAAATGCGCAGCGAGGGCGATGTGGGTGCGATTCGGCGAAGAAATTTCCTGTTTTCCCAATTGGCTCTTGGCGGTAGCCTGCTGGCAGGCCCGGCCGTGTTGCTGGGATCACAGGAACAGCGCGAGCCTTCTGGGCTGACGGTGGAGGATGCAGAACAGCGCCTGGACAAGTTCTTCACTGTATCCCGCAATCTCCTTTCGCCGCTGCCCCTCGATACCCGGCTCGACAGGCGCGTTGCCGTGCGCCTGCTGACCATCCTTAACCGCAAGTTCGACGACTTTAAATCGCAACTGGACCAGCTCAGTGAAAACCCCGATGCCACACAGCGGCAGTCGCAAGGGGCGCAACGGATTGTGGCGGCCTGGTACACAGGTGTTATCGACGGCAAATTGGTGACCTACGAGCGCGCGCTGATGTACCGGCTGGTGGCGGATGTACTGCCGGTGCGCACCTATTGCACCGGCAAACCGGGCGACTGGGCGAGCGCGCCACAGCCGCGCTACGGCGAGGTATGAGCGATGGCGGACAGGGAAGCGGAGTTTGTCATCGTCGGTTCCGGTGTCGCCGGTGCGCTGGTGGCCAATGAGCTGGCCCGCGCCGGAAAATCTGTGGTCATGGTGGAGGCGGGCCCACGCCTGCCCCGCTGGCAGACGCTGGAGCGCTACCGCAACCAGGCGGATAAATCGGATTTTATGGCGTGCTACCCCAGCGCGCCCTGGGCGCCGCACCCGGAGTACGGCGCTCATAGAAACAACTACCTGATTTCCAAAGGCAGCCACCCCTTCGAATCCCAGTACATTCGCGCCGTGGGTGGCACCACCTGGCATTGGGCGGCGTCCTGCTGGCGCTTCCTGCCGAGCGATTTCAAGATTAAAAGCCTGTACGGTGTCGGGCGCGACTGGCCTATCGAATATGCTGACCTGGAGCCCTGGTACCAGCTTGCCGAGGCCGAGCTCGGCGTCTGGGGCCCGGCGGACGAAGACCTGGGCTCGCCCCGCAGCCACCCCTACCCTATGGCGCCGCTACCGCTTTCCTACAATGAAGCCCGTATCAAACAGCGCATGAATGGTCACAATCCGGACTGGAAGGTGGTTACCGAACCGGTGGCACGTAACAGCCGTCCCTACGACGGCCGCCCCACCTGCTGCGGCAACAACAACTGCATGCCGATCTGCCCGATTGGCGCCATGTACAACGCCATCGTTCATGTGGAAAAGGCGGAAGCCAACGGCGCCGAACTTATCCACAGCGCGGTGGTGAACCGCCTGGTCAGCGAAGGCGACCGGATTGTCGCGGTGGAGTACAAGAACCCGGCGGGGGAAAACTTCCGGGTTGATGGGAAAACATTCATTCTGGCGGCGAACGGTATTGAAACCCCCAAGTTGATGCTGCTTTCCCGCGCGCACCACCACCCCTCCGGGGTGGGGAACCATTCGGATATGGTGGGCCGCAACCTGATGGACCACCCGGGCACCGGTATTCGCTTTCACGCCGATGAACCCCTGTGGCCGGGACGTGGTCCCCAGGAAATGACCTCGGTCGTAGGCTTTCGCGATGGCGCCTTCCGCGCCGAACACGCCGGAAAAAAACTGCACCTGTCGAATATGTCCGCGGTAGATCACGCCGCCCATGTGGCGCTGGGGGAAAGCCTCGGGGTGGACGTCACTGCCCTGAATACCCGCATCCGCGACCTGGCCGCGCGCACCGTGGAGTTCAACAGTTTCCACGAGCTGCTGCCGGATCCCGCTAACCGCATCGTTCCGAGCGCCACGGAAAAAGATGCCAGCGGAATACCGCGCCCGGAAATCACCTACCGTATCGGCGATTATGTGGCGAAGAGTGCCCGCCACACGCGGGAGACCTACAGCGAGATAGCACGCGTAATGGGCGCTACCGATATTACCTACACCGACGACTTTGCCCCCAACAACCACATCAGCGGCACCACGATAATGGGCGCGAGCGCTGAAGACTCGGTGGTGGACAGGGACTGCCGCACCTTCGATCATCCGAATCTGTTTATTGCCGGCAGTTCGGTGATGCCCACCGTGGGCACGGTGAATGTCACATTGACCATTGCAGCTCTGGCACTGCGCCTGTCTGATCACCTGCTGCGGGGGGGCTGAGATGCGAGCCGCCGACCAACCGCGCAACCGGTTTTTACGCAGGTCATTGCCTCTATTTTTGGGACTGCTCCTCCTGCTCTGCTGTGCCTGGCCCCTGGCCCAGCAGATCTGGGATGAGGCCGGCGCACTGGAGGTGAACCGGGAACTCAACCGCCCAGAACTGATCGCCAAAGGCCGTTATCTCGCGGTACTCGGCGACTGTAAGGCGTGCCACACCAGTGTCGATGGCCTGCCCTACGCCGGCGGTCGGGCACTGGAGGTACCGGGCCTCGGCACCCTGTATACCAGCAATATCACCCCGGACCTGAAGGCCGGGATTGGCGGCTGGAGCCTGGAGGAATTCGAGCGCGCGCTGCGCCGCGGTATCGGCGAAGACGGCCGCAACCTCTACCCCGCGATGCCCTACGAGGCCTATGCGAAAGTGACCGACGAGGATATCCGCGCACTCTACGCGTATTTTCTGTTCGGGGTAAAACCGGTGCACAACGAGCCGCCGGAAAACAAAATCCGTAACCTGCTGAGCGCGCGCTGGCCGATACAAATCTGGAACTGGCTGTTCGTCGAGCGGGATGTGTTCGAGCCCGATCCCGAGCAAAGCAGTGTCTGGAACCGCGGTGCCTACCTGGTGCAGGGACTGACCCACTGCGGCGAGTGCCATACGCCGCGCGGTCTCGCGTTTCAGGAAAAGGCGTATAACGAACGCGGGCGCGGCTTCCTCGCCGGTGGTCCGGTGCTGGACGGCTGGGAGGCGTACAACATCACCCCGGACCCGGACAGTGGTATCGGCAAGTGGAGTGCGGAGCAGCTGGCGCAATACCTGAAAACCGGGCACGTGAACCGGCTCGCCCAGGCCGGCGGCCCGATGGCGGAGGCGATACAGAATAGCTTTGCTCAGGTGCATGACGACGATATTGCCGCGATCGTTACCTATCTGCGTGGTATCCCCGCGGTAAAAGGCAAAGATCGCAGCCCGCGCCAGAGCCGGGGCACACCGGCCAGCGATGTGATCCCTCTGCGTGGCAACACCTTTGAGGAAGATATCGGCGGCGGCCGCGAAAATGCCGCCGATGGCGCGCGCCTGTATCTAGGGCTCTGCGCCAGCTGCCATGGTGTGGATGGCGCTGGCACCAGCGATGGCTACTACCCTTCCCTGTTCCACAATTCCACGGTTGGCGCCCACAGCGATCACAACCTGCGCCGCACCATCCTCGATGGCGTGTCGCGCACCGTTGATGGCCACGAAAAAATGATGCCGGGCTTCGCGAGGCAGTTGAGCGAGGTGCAGTTCGAGGCACTGCTGCGCTATGTGCGCCGGCAATTCGGCAGCGCAGAGACTGAGCCGGCTGACTAGAGGGTAACGAGTACCCGGGCGTTACAGCCCGGGCTTCACGGTTTGCTTGCCCGGCTCTTTCCTGTCGAAATCTTTCCAGTGGTGGTCCAGATGCAGGTCCGGATCGCGGCGGTCTTCGCGCAGGGCCTGCAGCAGCTGCTCGCGGTAGATTCGGGTCTGGGCGATGTGCTGGGACTCGTTGCGCCAGTACGGGAACAGGGATTCCAGCATACGCTGGTCGTGCTGCTTGAACTTGCGCGCCGAACGCTGCGCCTGGTGTTTCGATAGCCCCAGCAGTTCCAGTGCCCCGGCACCGATATCCAGCGCGCTGTCCACGGTCTCACGGTAGATATATTGAACGCCGGCTTCCATCAGCGCGTACTGGTGCATGCGATTGCGCGCGCGCGCCAGAATGGTCAGGTGCGGGAAGTGTTTCTGGATACGGCTGACGATTTCCAGCGACGCCGCCTGGTCGCTCAGGGTCAGTATCACCAGTTTGGCATTCTCGGCGCCAGCGGCGTGCAACAGGTCTTCGCGGGAGGCGTCGCCGTAGTAGGCCTTGATCCCGTAGCGGCGCACCAGCTCCAGCTGCTCGGCATTGTGCTCAAGCAGGGTGGTGCCGAAGCCGCAGGCATTCAACAAACGGCCGGCGATCTGCCCGTAGCGGCCGTAGCCGATGATGATCACTGGAGTGCCGTCGTCCTGCGGTGCGGAATCGGACATATCGGGTTGCTGCGGACCGGTAAAAAAGCGCGGCTGGATCAGGCGTTCATAGGCGAGCAGCAACAGCGGTGTCAGCGCCATGGACAGTGCAATCAGTGCAATGAGCAGGCTGCTCACATCGGATGTCAGCACCCGGTTCTGGCTGGCATAGGCCAGCAATACAAAGCCGAATTCCCCCGCCTGTGCCAGGGACACCGCAAACAGCCAGTCCTCCCCCTTCGCCATACCGCGTATCCGTGCCAGCGCAAACAGCACAACAAATTTGACCACTACCAGCATCAACAGCAGCCCCAACAGCAACAGGGGTTTCTGCATCACCAGCGCAAGGTCCAGGTTGGCCCCCACGGCGAGGAAGAACAGGCCCAGCAGCAGCCCCTTGAACGGCTGGATATCCGCTTCCAGCTCGTGGCGGAACTCACTTTCCGCCAGCACCACGCCGGCGATAAAGGTACCCAGTGCCGGTGACAGGTTCAGCCAGGTCATGATGGCCGCGGCGCTGAGTACGATCAGCAGCGAGCAGGCGGTAAACAGCTCGCGGGTGCGGCTACCCACCACCAGTCGCAACAGGGGGGTCAGCAGGTAGCGGCCCGCCAGCACCAGCCCGGCGATGGACAGCAGCACCGCCAGGGCATAGGCCCAGCCTTGCAGATGCCCTGGAGTTTCCGGGCTCACGTTCACGGTGGCCAGCAGCGGCAGCAGGGCCAGGATCGGGATGACCGCGATATCCTGGAACAGCAGCACGCTGAAGGCATTGCGCCCACCCTCGGTCTTCAGCAGGTTTTTCTCGGACAGTGACTGCAACACGATGGCGGTGGAGGACAGCGCGAGAATCAGGCCCACCGCGGTGGCGCTGCGCCAGTCGAACCCGAACAGTGAAATGGCGATGGCGCCCACCGCGGCGGTGGTGAGCAGCACCTGGGCGCCGCCGGTGCCGAAGATGGAGCCACGCATCGCCCACAGTTTGCGTGGCTGCAACTCCAGGCCGATCAGGAACAGCATCAGCGCCACGCCGAATTCCGCAAAGTGCAGTTCGTCGCTGGTATCGCCGACGAGGGCGAAGGCGTGGGGGCCGATCAGGACACCGGCCACCAGGTAACCGAGCACCGAGCCGAAACCAAGGCGTTTGGCCAGCGGCACCGAGAGCACCGCGGCGGCAAGAAAAATAACGGTCTGAAGCAAAAAGTTGTCGTGCGGCATGGCCTGGTTTCAAATTTGTTATGGGTTTGAGGCCGCGACTGAAGACCTCAGTCTGGCAACGGCGTGGCCGGATCCCCTTCCGGGTAAGCGGCGGCGCGGCTGCGGCGAATCAGTGGCGAGATGGTGGAGCCCTGTACCACGATGGAAAAGAGTACCACGCCGTAGGTCATCACGACCCACAGGTGGCGCAGGTCGTGGTTGCCGGCCACGGTGTAACCGGCGGGAATGGACATCGCCAGGGCCAGCGCCAGGCCGCCGCGCAGACCACCCCAGATCAGGATGCGCTCGGTATAGGGGTGGTAGGAGCGGAAGCGCTTCAGGAACATGAACGGCGTGCTTACCGCCAGCGTGCGCCCCAGCAACACGATGATGATGGCGGCCAGAATCAGCAGGTAGTCCACCGGCTGGAAGTCGATGGTAATCAGGAACAGCCCCACCAGCAGGAACAGCAGGCCATTGAGGAATTCCTCGGTAATGGTCCAGAAATTGTCCAGTTCGTGCTGGCTCACCCGCGAGAAGCCTTTTTCGCGGGTGAAGTTACCGATGATGATACCGGCCACCACCATCGCCAGTGCGCCGGAAACCCCCAGCAGATTGGCGGCGGCAAAGCCGGCAGTGGGGATCACCAGAGTCAGCAGCAGTTCCAGGCTGTGGTCATTGGTGCAGCAGATCAGCCAGTGGAAAAGACCGCCGATGGCAAGACCAAGGGCGACGCCGCCCAGTGCTTCCACCATAAACAGGTGGCTGATGGCCGGCAGGGTGGGATCCACGCCCTCGAAGGCCAGTGCGTAAATCACCGCGAATACCACCATGCCGAAGCCGTCGTTGAACAGCGACTCCCCTTCCACCTGGATGGAAACCTGTTCCGGTGCGTGCAGGCTCTTGATGATGGCCAGTACTGCGATGGGGTCGGTGGGAGAAATCAGGGCGCCAAACAGCAGGCAGTACACCAGGTCCACCGGCAGGCCGATAAAGGCCAGGAACCAGTGCAGCATATAGCCCACGGCAAAAGTGGATATCAGCGTGCCGAAAATCGCCAGCAGGGAAATTTCCAGCTTCTGGTTGCGCAGCATCAGCAGGTCGATGTGCAGGCTGCCGGCAAACAGCAGGAACCCGAGCATGCCTTTCAGCAAAATGTCCTCGAGGTTCATTACTGGCAGCAGCTGTGCCGCCCAGTCGCGCAGTTCGACGATCTCGAACTTGCCCAGTGCCGTTACCAGCAGCGACAGCGCCAGCGCGCCGGCAGTAATGGCGATGGTGGTCTGGGTACGGAGGACGTATTGATTGAGGAAACCGAGAAAAACCGAGATCGCCGCGAGTAAACAAAAGGTGTAATAGACTTCCATGCCGCGGAGTTACCTCGGAATTATGCAGGGTTACGCGCGACTCCAGTGCGCCCGTAACGCGGGCGGACGTGTGCCCGCCCCGCAAAATCACGGTGCTCAGTAATCGGTCAGGGTGCCATTATTGTAGTCGCGCAGGGTTTGTTCGATTTGCTCGCGGGTATTCATGACAAAGGGGCCGTAATGTACAACCGGCTCATTGAGCGGCTTGCCATGGAGCAGCAGCAGGCCAGCGCCATCCGCGAGCGCGCGCAATTGTAACGCCTCGCCCTCGCCATACAACACCAGATTGCCTCGAGTTACCTCTGCATGCTCGGTTTGCAGGCCGCCGCGGTAGATAAAGGCCATCGCACTGTGGTCTTTCGGCAGCGGCAGGGTGATTTCCGCGCCTGCGGCCAGACGAATATCGGCCACGGCAGCGTCCGCGGCGGTATCGGTCATCGGCGCCGATACACCCGCATCGTTCACTGTCCATTCGCCCGTGATCAGCCGTGCCAGCGAACCGTGGTCGTCGAGCGGCAGCTCGCGGATTTCATCCGGCTGGATATCGCGCCACGCGGCTTTGACCATCTTGTCCCTGGCCGCCATGTTGATCCACAGCTGGAAGCCGTGCATGCCACCCTCGCCCTGGCTCGGCATTTCCGAGTGAATGATGCCGCGACCGGCGCGCATCCACTGGGCGCCACCCTGGCGAATGGCACCGCGGTTGCCCAGGTGATCCTGGTGCTCAAATTCCCCCGACAGCATATAAGTCAGGGTCTCGATACCGCGGTGGGGATGCGGCGGGAAGCCCGCGATGTAGTCGTCCGGATTCTCCGAGCGGATCTCGTCAATCATCAGGAACGGGCTCAGCGCCGGTACCTGGAAGCCGGCCACCCGCTGGATCTTTACCCCGGCACCATCCGCCGAAGCCTGGCTGGCAAAAGCACGCACCGCCGGCCGGGAACCGCTGTTCAGTGTGAAATCTTGCATGGTTCTGTTCCTCCGTTTGCGGCAGTATAGGCCGATAAATTCGCCAGAAAATGGCAAATAATTGCAACTAAGATTCGATCTGATCGACAGGTTGCCGGATCTGAGCCTTTCAATAATCCAAAACAGACAAGGGATGGTCTATGGCCAAGGTAACGCTGGAACAGTGGCGCATGTTTCAGGCGGTAGTGGAACACGGCGGTTTCTCCCAGGCCGCAGACGCGGTGCACAAGAGCCAGTCTTCCATCAACCACGCGGTACACAAGTTACAGGAGAGCCTCGGCGTGCCGCTACTGGAGGTGCGCGGGCGCAAGGCAGAGCTGACCGACGTCGGCCGGGTATTGCTGAGCCGCGCCGGCGGCTTGCTGGATGAAGCCGAGGCGCTCGAAGCGGTAGCCTCCAGCCTCGCTGCGGGCGCCGAGGCGCGCCTGACCCTGGCGGTGGATGTCATCTTCGATTACGACTGCCTGCTGAATGCGGTGGAGCGCTTCGCGGTCGAATTCCCGCACACGCGGCTGGAAATCCGTGAGACCGTTTTGTCCGGTGCCGAAGAGCTGCTGTTACAGCAGGAAGCCGACTTTATTTTGACCGCCCGCGTCCCCCAGGGCTTTGTCGGTGAGCCGGTCGCACGAGTGAAGTTCCTGCCCGTCGCCCATCCCGACCACCCGTTGCACCACCTCGGCCGCCCGGTTGAGCGCAAGGACCTGAAGGCCAGTCGTCAGATCGTGATGCGCGATTCGGCGGTCCGCAATCGCCAGGACAGCGGCTGGCTGGGTTCTGACCAGCGCATTACCGTCACCAACGTCCATACCTCTGTGGAGCTGATTGAGCGCGGCCTCGGCTTCGCCTGGCTGCCGGAAACCCGCATCCGCGACTCCCTCTCCGCCGACCGCCTGCTGCCGCTGCCCACGGCGGAGCCGTGGGAGCGGGATGTCACCGTGTACCTGGTTTACGCCGATCAGGATCGCAGCGGGCCGGCGGCCTGTATGCTGTTGCGCGCCTTGCGGGATGGTTTGCCGCCGCTTGAGTAATTTTTATCGAGCTTGGCGCTGTCTCCGTATCTGTTACTGAGCCCCATAGATATTCTTTCAGGTAGCCTCCGGGCTGAATGTGAAGCTAAGGCGCTGGGTGCAGGTTTTCAAAACTGTCGGCAACTGGGAAGTTGTTGACAGAGCGTACAGGGATGTATTCACAGCGGTTTTGAAAACCTGTACCCATGGTTTGGCGCCACCTTACCTTCCGAGCACACATTTTCTTTAATAAAAGCCAGATCGGCCGAAAAACCCGGCCAATTCCACCGAAGTTTTGCAGTTTTAGTTCTTCTGCATCGAACTACACTGAACAGCGTAGACCGTTCAATTATTGACCCAACCCAGGTCCAACGACTGAGGGCTCTAGCATGAACAACCCTGTTCTGTGTGATTTCACCAAGCTGATCGCGCGTATTCTTATGTCGGTGATGTTTATCGTCTCCGGCTACGCCAAGATCGGCGCTTATGCAGGTACCCAGGAATATATGGCGTCTGTCGGCGTGCCCGGCGCCCTGCTGCCACTGGTGATCCTGCTTGAGCTGGGCGGTGGCATCGCCATCCTGTTCGGCTTCTTTACCCGCTGGGTCGCACTGGCGTTCGCGGTTTTCTGTCTGGCTAGCGCCTGGCTGTTCCACAACGTGCCGGGCGACCAGATGCAACAGATCATGTTCATGAAGAATCTCACCATCGCCGGCGGCTTTCTGGCATTGGCCTGCGCCGGCGCGGGCCGGTTCAGCTTCGACCATGCGCGGGCCAGGATCAGCAGCGGCAACTGAACAAAAAATAAGGAATCGCTATGGGATTGCTGGTTAAGGGCCAGTGGCAGGACCGCTGGTACGACACCGACAAGCACGGGGGAGAGTTCGAGCGGGAAGCCGCACAGCTGCGCAACTGGGTCACGGCCGATGGCAGCGCCGGCGCCAGTGGCGAGGGCGGGTTTATGGCGGAAAAGGGCCGCTACCACCTGTATGTATCCCTCGCCTGCCCCTGGGCACATCGCACACTGATTTTCCGCCAACTGAAGCAGCTGCAGGACTACATCACGGTTTCCGTGGTCAGCCCGTATATGCTGGAGAGCGGCTGGAGTTTCCGCGAGGATGAAGGCAGCACGGGTGATCACCTGTACAGCAGCGAATACCTGTATCAGATCTACACCCGTAATCGCGCCGATTACACTGGCCGCGTCACGGTACCGATACTGTGGGACAAGGACCGCGAATGTATCGTGAGCAATGAATCGGCGGAGATCATCCGTATGTTCAACAGCGCCTTCAACGATCTCACCGGTGACGCACAGGATTTTTATCCACAGGATCTGCGCGGTGATATCGATGCCACAAACCGCTTTGTGTACGAAAACGTCAACAATGGCGTGTATCGTGCAGGCTTTGCCACCAGTAAAGAGGCCTATGAGGCGGCTTATCACCGGTTGTTTGAAGCACTGGAAAAACTGGAACAGCGGCTGGCGGTGAACCGCTATCTGGCAGGTGATCGCATTACCGAGGCGGACTGGCGGCTGTTCACTACCCTGATCCGCTTTGATGCGGTGTATCACGGGCACTTCAAGTGCAACAAGCAGCGGTTGGCAGACTATCCGAATCTCTGGGACTACGTGCGCGAGCTCTACCAGTGGCCAGGCGTTTCAGAAACGGTGGATTTTTATCATATAAAAACCCACTACTACGCCAGCCACCGCAATATCAATCCCACCGGCATCGTGCCGCTGGGCCCTGAGCTGGACTATTCTGCGCCCCACGGCCGGGGCAAATAGATCGTGCGGATCCGCGGTTCAGGCCGGGAATTCCGGGCTGTACTGGAACGTCTCGAAATCCGCGCGGTAAATGCGCGCCACCTGGTCCACCAGCGCCTGGTTGCTGTAGTAGCGGCGCAACTTTTTTGCCGCGCCGGTTGGCGGCGGTCCGGCACTGGTGATCTGGTCGTGGTTGTCCGGTTGCAGACGCCGTTTGATTTCATCCAGGTCGCGATCAAGGGATTCGACCTTGCCGATAAAGTCGAGCTCTGCGGCGGGCATTAGCAGCAGGTCGGATTGCGGTACCCAGTGCGCGTTGCTGTAGAGGAAGTCGCGGTCCTGATCCAGCTTCTGCACAAACTCATCGAAGGTAATGTTGTTGCCCGGGCGTTCCGGGAAGCGTGCGATCTTGTCCAGATAGGCTGAGAGCACCCGCGTATAAGGATTGCGTACCACGGTGAACTTAAACAGGCCGGGAAAGCGCGACATCTCGGATTTGCCCAGACGGCCCGGGTGCGGAAAGGTTCGCTTGGCCTGCCTGGAAGGCAGGTCGTAACCCAGCTTCAGTCGCACCAGGTTGGTCACCATGGTGGAATTGGCAGCCTTGGGAATACGGTTGTAAAAGAATCCCAGCTCCATATCCACCATGCCGCGGTCGTTGGCGCTGCGCATGGAGACCGCGGAACGGAACGGGTAGTGCTGGTAAAACGGACGCAGGGGCAGCGTGGCACGGTTGAAGAGTAGTTTGTCGAGCAGTTGATGCATGTCGATACCACTAGCGGATGTAAAACTGAGGCGGGCAACAGGCGCAAACTTTATCACAGCCGAAGGCTCCCGAATGCGCTCCGCGACCACTCCGGGGCTGTGACAGCCCGAAATTCGTGACCAACTTGAGAGATTGATCCAATGAAACTGTTCTACGCCCCTGGTGCCTGCTCGCTCTCCCCGCACATTGTCGCCTGCGAAGCAGGTATCGAACTGGAGCTGTGCAAGGTCAACCTGAAGACAAAAACAACGGAATCCGGTGGAGATTACACCGAGGTCAACCCGAAGGGTTATGTACCGGCGTTGCAACTGGAGGGCGGTGAAATACTCACAGAAGGGCCGGCAATCGTGCAGTTCCTGGCGGAACAGAAGCCGGAGAAAGACCTGGCGCCGGAGTACGGCACCCTGCCCCACTACCGGCTACTGGAGTGGCTGAATTTCATCAGCACAGAACTCCACAAGGCCTTTGTACCCCTGTTCTGGGACGGCAGTGACGAGGAAAAGCAGCACGCCAAACAAAATCTCGCTGGTCGCTTCCAGTTTGTCGAAGACAGCCTGAACAGCGACTACCTGCTCGGGAGCGACTTCAGCGTTGCCGACGCCTACCTGTTTACCGTCTACAGCTGGTGCGCCAAGGTCGATGTGGATACCGCCGGCTGGCCCAGGCTCAAGGCATTTGCCGAGCGCATGGCCGCCCGCCCGGGGGTGAAAAAGGCGATGCAGGACGAGGGCCTGATCTAGGTCAGGCCTGAGCCGTAAGCTCGATCGGCTGCCGCGCGCGCGCCACAAACATCAGGCAACAGAACGCGGCAGCCGAGCAGCACAGCATGCCAGCGGCAATTGGCACCAGGGTACCGGTATGCACACCATTCACCAGACCGCCGAGCAGACCGCCGGCAATAAAGATTGATGCTCCGTAAAGTGCGTTGGCGGTACCGCTAATACCGGGGAAAAATTCCAGATAGCAGGCGGCGCTGTTAGGGGTAATAAGGCCGATGGCACCCATGGCCATCACCAGTGGCAGCATCCAGGCCAGTAGTGACTGCTGCGCGCCGAAATACAGCGTGCTTGCCAGCAGCAGTACACAGGCGATCAGCTGCAGACCGATACCGATCTGCAGGATCTGGCGCGGTTCGAAGAATTTCAGCAAGCGGATATTCAGCTGCACCATCAACACCAGTCCCAGCACACAGCTGCCGAACATCAGCGGGAACTTCGTCGCCGGCAGGCCGAAGTGCTCCATAAATACAAACGGTGCGGTGGTGATGTAAATGAACATGCAACCGCTCACCAGCGCCTGCGCGAAGAGGAACCCCAGTGCCCGCCGCGTACGAAAGATCTGCCCGTAACTGCGGAACAGGTTGCGGCGTGACTCTCGCTGCCGGCGCGCGCGGCGGAATTTGGATACTGTCTCCGGCAGCACGCCCCGTACCACCAGAAGCATCAACCCGCTGTACACCAGCAGGAACACGAAGATTCCGTGCCAGTCGCCCAGCGTCAGCAGGGAAGAGCCGATCACTGGTGCCACCAGCGGCGCGATCAGCATCATGGTGGCAATCAGGGACATGACCCGCGCCGCTTCGCGGCCACTGTACAGGTCACGCACGATGGCGCCGCTGATCACCGTGGCGAAGCCGCCTCCCAACGCCTGAAAAAAGCGCAGGGCCACCAGCCATTCCACGCTGTTCGCGAACAGGATCAGTGCGGTGCTGGCGATAAACACCCCGAGGCCAATAGTGCCGACCAGGATCCTGCCCCAGCGATCCGACAGCGGTCCGCCGCACAACTGGCCGATGGCGAATCCCAGCAGGTAGCTGGAAACCGAGTGCTGAACCTGAGCCACCTCTACCCCGAGAGCCGCGGCCATGGCGGGAATCGCAGGGAGATAGGTGTCGATGGCAAACGGGGTCAGCGCGACCAGCGCGGCCAGGCAGGGCGCGAGCCAGCGTGGCGGACGGGTGTCGGCGGTAAGATTCAGCGGTGGCATAGCGACTCGGAAACAACGGAAAAAAGAGGATCCGGTATGGAGGATAGGCGGCATACCGGCGCTGGCAGCGTGCGCTGCGCGGGCATGGTAGCGGATCACAAGTGACAAGCCCATGGGGCAATCCGAAGTGCCCCCTCAATTAAGCGACAGGCAGTTCAGTCCCGGGTCGGGTCGAACAGCAATTCATCGCCGATATACAGGCTCTGCCAGTGGCTCGGCCGCAGATTCAGCTGGCCGCTGGCCAGTCGCTCGCGCAGGCTGGCGAAATTCTCCTCCGTCTGCCGGCTGCTACTTGCGATTACCTGCCACTCCCCATCCTCGTTTGCATAGGCCAGGATACGCAGCCAGTACTCGCCGTCTTTGGGTACCCCGGTATAGATGAACAATAGGTATTCCGGCTCACCATTGCTATCCAGATCCTGTGCCAGCCACACGCACTCGTGTTTCGGCTCCCCACAATCATTGCCGTGGCGGCGATAGCTGAAGGCTTCGGGCAGGAGCGCCCCCGCCGGCAGCACCGGGATGTCACTCAGCTTGTGCGCATCGGCTTCGGACTGCAGTGGGTTTTCGCGCAGCTGCCATTCAATTTCGCGGCTGGCCAGGAGCGCCTCAACGTATGTCGCCAGATTGGGGTTCTGTTGTACTGCCGCCAGTCCCTGTATCTCCCGCAACGCCTCGACCCCGGGCCGACCGAGTTGTCGACGCAGGAAAAAGAAGTCGAACTCTGCCGGCGCTACTTTGTTGTCGGCCAGTCGCGCGGCCTGATTCTGGGCGCTGATCTGCCAGAAATTCAACAGTGGTGTGTGGGTCAGGAGGCAGATCGCCAGTACCCAAAACGCCAGCCCGGTATTGATCCGCCGCAGGCTCCCGGACCAGTGGCTGCGCTGACGCAGGATGGCCAGGCTGTAGCCGGTGGCCAGCAACGCGAGGGTTAGCGCGACCACGCTGCCCCACAACCGCTCCGGTGTCCAGCCGTACTGCTGGACACGCAGGAACAGGCCATACAGGGCGAAGATGGCGTAAACCGGTGCCAGCGCCACGGCCAGCAGTAATAGTCGGTTAATCCACTTTGGGTAGCGGGCAAAAGGGAACTCATCCTGGATCACGCCGTTAGTAAAAAACAGCAACAAGGCCACCAGCCAAAGTAACAGCGCGCTACCGTGACCGGTATCCCAGATGGGCTGCAGCCCGGTAAACGGCAGTGTTGCCAGGAACACTACAGTGAGTAATGCGAGCAGTGGCAGCAGCGCCACCAGCATGGTGCGCAGCAACCGTTTGAGCGTGAGTACGAAGCTCTGCTGGGCGCGGAACAGGATGACGCCACAACCGGCCACCAGCCAGGTCACGGGATAGATAAACCAGTCCTGCCTAAACAGCTCGTGGAATACATCCACGCCGACAAGTCGGAACAGCGCCTGCCACAGGAACAGGATCAGCCAGAAGATGCCGGTAAATGCCAATGTAAGCGCTGCGGTCAGGGCGTTGTCCCAGGAATAGTGAAACAGCGCCGGGTAATCGGGGCGCCGCAACCGGTGGCAGTTGGTGGCACTGGCGCGCAGCAGGAATGCCAGAATGAAGGTGGCGATAATAATGGCGATGGCATAAGCCGTGGGCGCGCCACAGAATACCGTGTCAGCGGGCGTGCACTGATAGCCACGGTAAGCTGCCACGAGAGCCAGTACGGCGCCGTAGCCGGCGATGACCCAGCGGGCGCTGTGGGCGACGCGGGGCGCGGTAGTGGCAATGACCAGTGGCGGCAGCGCAATGACCAGGGTGTAGCAGACGTATTGCCAGACCGGAGACCAGTTCTCCACTGCGTCAAAGAATTTGAGACCGTAGAGCGCGAGCCCCTGTATCAGCGCACAGACCAGAATCAGGCGCCTGTTGGCGTGGGTGAGGTTGCCGGATTCCTCTGCGGGCTCCGGCGTATCGGTGGCTTCGATGCTTCCCTGCATACCTGCGTTTGTTCCCTTGTTCCCTGCTGCTTAGTTAGTGCTTTTCTTCCCGCAGGTTATACAGTCCCTGCTTGAGCTTGAGCAGGTGTTCCTGAAGCTTGGGTCCCTTGCGCTGGGCTACGCCGATGGCCAGCACGTCGATCACCACCAGGTGGGCGATGCGCGACGACAGTGGTGTGTAGAGTTCGATGTCTTCTTCCACATCCACTTCCAGCGGAATGGTGGCCTTGCGGGTGACCGGCGAACCACTGGGGCCGAGGCCGATAACCGTGGCGCCCTGCTGCTTGGCCATATCCATAGAACGCAGCAGCGACGAGGTGCGCCCGCTTTGCGAGATGGCCACCACGACGTCGCCGGGTTCCATGCCCATCGCAGACATGCTCTGCATGTGGTGGTCGGAGTGGGCAGCCGCGGCCAGCTGCAGGCGGAAGAATTTGTGCTTGGCGTCGGCAGCGACGGCACCGGAGGCGCCGAATCCGAAGAATTCCACGCGCTTGGCGGCGGCAATGGCGGTGACGGCGGCCTCGAGGGCGCGGTTGTCGATCTTGTCGCGCACGTTCAACAGGGTGTCGACCGTCGAGTCGAAAACCTTGCGTTTGTACTCGGCGATGGTATCGGTGTCGGTGACCGCAATCTGGCCGAAGCTGGGGCTTGAGGCCAGCTGCTGGGCGAGATTGAGCTTGAATTCCTGAAACCCGGAGCAGCCCACCGCGCGACAGAAGCGCACTACGGTAGGTTCACTGACCTGCGCTTCGGTCGCCAGGTCGACGATGCGCATATGGATGATTTCGTCGGGGTTGGCGAGGATATATTCAGCAACCTTGCGCTCTGATTTGCGCATGGAACTCAGCTGCTCACTGATTTTCTGCGTGACTTCCGCTGGCTTCACGACACCACCTTCTCTGGTTCAGGGTGTGCAGTTTAGCGGCACAGCGGTGTGCTGGCGAGTGTTGGTGGCTTGCGGGCTGGTGGTTGGTACGCTCGTAGGAGCCTGCTTGCAGGCGAACATCCTTGGCCGGCCAATATATTCGCCTGCAAGCAGGCTCCGACCGACTTCCCGAAAACCCCACAAAGCCTGTTTATATACCCAGTTATCCCACAACCCCTGATACAATCCCCGCCCATGGACGTATCACTACTTTTAGACCCCCTGAACGACGCCCAGCGCGAGGCCGTGGCCGCGCCCCCGGGTAATCAACTGGTTCTGGCCGGTGCCGGCTCGGGCAAGACCCGCGTGCTGGTGCACCGCATCGCCTGGCTGATGCAGGTGGAAGGCGCCTCGCCCTACTCCATCATGGCAGTGACCTTCACCAACAAGGCCGCGCGCGAAATGCGCGGGCGCATCGAAGAACTGCTGGGGATGAACACCTTCGGCATGTGGGTGGGTACCTTCCACGGTCTCGCCCACCGCCTGCTGCGCGCCCACTGGCAGGAAGCGAAACTGCCGCAGAATTTCCAGATCCTCGACAGCGACGACCAGCTGCGCCTGATCAAACGGGTGCAGAACGAGCTGGGTCTGGACGAGAAGAAGTGGCCACCGCGCGAGAGCCAGTGGTGGATCGGTGCGCAGAAAGACGAAGGGCTGCGTCCCCAGTACATCCAGCTCACCGGCGATCCCTGGCTGCAGACCATGGTGTCGATCTACAGCGCCTACGAAGCAGCTTGCCAGCGCGCGGGTGTGGTGGATTTCGGTGAACTGCTGCTGCGTGCGCACGAACTGCTGCGCGACAACGACGGCATCCTCGCCCACTACCGCCGCCGCTTCCCGTATATCCTGGTGGACGAGTTCCAGGACACCAACACCATTCAATACGCCTGGCTGCGCCTGCTGGCCGGCAACGAGTGCCGGATCACCGCGGTGGGCGATGACGACCAGTCTATCTACGGCTGGCGCGGCGCCAAGATCGAAAACATCCAGCACTTCGAGCAGGACCTGCACGAGGTGCAGACGGTGCGCCTGGAGCAGAACTACCGTTCCACCAGCACCATCCTCAAAGCCGCCAATGCGGTGATCGCCAATAACAGCGACCGCCTCGGCAAGGAGCTGTGGACTGAAGGCGACGAGGGCGAGCCGATTGCGCTCTACTCGGCCTACAACGAGCAGGATGAAGCGCGCTTTATCGTCGAGCGGATCCAGGACTGGGTGCGCGATGGTAACCGCCGCGACAGCGTGGCCATCCTCTACCGCTCCAACGCCCAGTCGCGGGTGCTGGAAGAAGGCCTGCTGCGTGAACAGGTGCCCTACCGTATCTACGGTGGCCAGCGCTTCTATGAGCGCATGGAAATCAAGAACGCACTGTCCTACATGCGTTTGATCACCAACCGCCACGACGACACTTCCTTCGAGCGCGTGGTGAATACCCCGACCCGTGGTATCGGCGCACGCACCGTGGAGCTGGTACGCGAGTTCGCGCGCGAGCACGGCAGCTCCATGTGGGGCGCAGCCGAAAAGATGCTGCAACAGAAAGTACTCGCTGCCCGCGCCGGCAATGCTCTGGCCAGCTTCCTCAGCCTTGTAGATGCGCTGGACGAGGAGAGTGTCGACAAGACCCTCGACCATATTGCCGAGCTGGCGATCGAGAAAACCGGCCTGGTGGATTTCCACAGTAAAGAAAAAGGCGAGAAAGGCCAGACCCGGGTGGAGAACTTGCAGGAACTGGTAAGCGCCTGTCGCGCCTTCGACGGTGTGCCCCAGGCCACCGACGCCGAGGGTGAGGTGGTGGAGGAAGAAGAAGTCTCCCTGCTCAACCAGTTTCTCGACAGCGCCGCGCTGGATGCCGGTGAAGGCCAGGCGGACGAGTTCGAGGATGCGGTGCAGCTGATGACCCTGCACTCCGCCAAAGGTCTGGAATTCCCGCTGGTGTTTATGGCCGGGGTGGAAGAAAACCTGTTCCCGCACAAGATGTCGGCGCAGGAACCGGGGCGCATGGAGGAGGAGCGGCGCCTGTGTTACGTGGGCATCACCCGCGCGATGCAGAAGCTGTATATCACCTACGCCGAGAGTCGCCGCCTATTCGGCACCGAGACCTACAACAAGCCGTCGCGGTTCGTGAATGAAATCCCGCCGAACCTGGTGCATGAAGTGCGTCTCAAGACGGAGATCTCCAAGCCCCTGTTCCAGCCGAATTACGGTAAGTTTAGTGGCAACATCAACCCCTACTCCGACCCGGCGCCGGAGTTCGACGACGACCTGCCGCCGCTGGCGCTGGGTGGCCGCGTAGAACACCCGAAGTTTGGTGAAGGCACCGTAGTGCAGTTTGAAGGTTCCGGCCCGCGCACCCGGGTGCAGGTCAATTTCGACGATGCCGGCAGTAAGTGGCTGGTGGTAGCGATGGCCAAGTTGCAGCCGCTTTAAGGCCGCCACTACTCAGATAAATGGCACCGTCATCCCGGACTTGATCCGGGATCCAGCTAACCGCAGGCTATGCAGGAGTTTTAAAGAGGCTGCTATTCCCACTGGATCCCGGCATTCGCCGGGATGACGTAAAAAACCAACAATAAAAATTCAAACGGACATGAAAAAAATCAACTGGTACCCCGCCGTTATCCTCGGCCTGCTCGCCCTTTTAGTTGTCACTTTCGGTGCCCTGGTGGTCTCCCGGGTCGATCAGGAGCAAGCCGTAACCACGCTCGAAAGCTCGTCCCTTAATAACCCGGGACAGCAAACCTTCGAGTGGAAACTCGTTACCACCTGGCCAAAGAATTTTCCCGGCCTCGGCAGTGCGCCAGAGCGCTTTGCGCGCAAAGTCGGTGAGATGTCCAACGGTCGCCTGACCATCAAGGTTTATGGTGCAGGCGAGCTGGTACCGGCGATGGGCGTATTCGGCGCGGTATCCGATGGTGCGGCGCAAGTGGGGCACGGTGCGGCGTATTACTGGAAGGGAAAAGTCCCGGCCGCACAGTTTTTCACCGCGGTGCCGTTTGGGCTGAACGCGCAGGAAATGAATGGCTGGCTGCATTATGGTGGCGGCCAGGAACTGTGGGAAGAGATCTATGCGCCCTTCAATCTGATTCCCATGGCCGGCGGCTCCACCGGCGTGCAGATGGCCGGCTGGTTCAACCGGGAAATCAATTCCGTGGAGGACCTGAAAGGACTCAAAATGCGGATCCCGGGCCTCGGCGGTGAAGTACTGAACCGTGCCGGCGGTACCGCAGTGACCATTCCCGGTGGCGAGCTGTATACGGCGTTACAGACTGGTGTTATCGATGCCACCGAATGGGTGGGCCCCTATAACGATCTAGCGTTCGGCTTTCACCAGATCGCCAAATACTATTACTACCCCGGTTGGCATGAACCGGGTTCCATCCTTGAAATCATCGTTAACAGAACCGCCTTCGAAAAATTGCCGAAAGACCTGCAAGCCATCGTGCGCACTGCTGCCCGCGATGCCAACCAGGACATGCTCGACGAATACACCGCGCGCAACAACCGCGCACTGCGAGAACTGGTTGACCAGCACGGGGTGGAGTTGCGCAAATTGCCAGATGATGTCATTGCCCACCTGAAAACCATCAATACGCAGATCATGGAAGATACTGCGCTGGAAGATCCACAATTCAAACGGGTTTATGAGGCATTTAAAGCGTTTGAGCAGCAGGTAATTCCCTACCACCAGATCAGTGAAGAGGCGTATTACCAGACGCGGAAAATAGCGGAGTAGTAGTCGCTAAAAAATAATTTCTAGCGTGATGTTTGTGGCACTCGTGTGCCACAAATTGTCTGGCCTCGATATTTTTTGAAAGAGTACTTTTTAGTATGGTACCCGCCCTGGGCCCTAATGGATCTGGGACGATTGTACTATTCGCCTGTGAGTTCCACATTGTCTCGGCAGGCGGTAAAGGAAATTAATATCGAGGGAATGATTGATGTTACGGTTTTTGACTGTAGTTTTTGTTTTAGCAAGTTTGACTGGCTGTACAACCGCAGATTTTGAAAAAATTGCCAGAGACTCGATGAATGCCGCTGCCGATGCAACCATCGGAAATCTCGCTGGCAATGCGCGTACCACTACAGGTTCAGTTCAGCAATCGGGTAATACGGCCTCAAACTCTTATTCAGTAGGTCGGGAAAATTTCAGCACGGCAAAAGCCAGCAGAACGCAGACTGATTACGGAAAAGTGGCCGTTACCAAAACGGAAAAGAATCCACAGGGACAAACCAGGCTGGCATTGAATTCCTGTGGGCAACCTAACGTTGGGGCTATGCGCTGCGGTGGGTATCTTTTCGAAGTAACCCCTGAAGGCTGGTTGGTCGATGACCCTATCCATTTTAACGACCTGAATAACCCTAATATCACCTTAGCTGCGGGCACTTACTACATTAAATTCCACAATTGGAAAGGCGGGAAAAAATATATCGCAACCGGAGAGTTTACCGTTTCGCCATTCGTCACGAATTTGGTGGATGTTGAACTGGAGTGAATCTCTTTTTTAAAAGCGATATAGAAATTAAACGGGGCCATCTGGCTCCGTTTTTTATTTCCGGTTGGAGTTTTCCGCAGGCTGCCGGTATGTGCTGACCGCTTGGGGTTGCTAGTATTTTTATTGGAAGCGAGCGCTTTTCTGACATTCTCGTGAATTTCGAGATGGGTATGTTCAATCCAAGAAAACAATGTTTAGCGACATTGAGCCTCTGAAAATACTCCTTTGTCACAATAATCACTTATTATCTTTTAGTGCTAATTATATTTCGGTTGCGTGTTTTTGACTTGCGGCCAGTTCGGGAAAATTAGTTACTTATCACTCCTTTATTTTTAATTTTCACTTCCGTTTCCCCTTTTTTCTTCCGATAAATATACGCACGGTTTTGGTGCCGTAGATGACTTTCGTTACATAAAAAAGATCCAATCTGGCGCAGTTACAAACTGTTACATGGGATCAGTTACGTGTTGCTTGGCGGGTTATTTAGCATCGGCCGTCCTTGGTCTGTCTGGGGTATGCGACGGCCAGTCGATATAAAAATAAAAGCCTAGGAGCATTTATGAAAATCAAGACGCTGAGCAGCGCCGTTGCTGCCGCGTTATACAGTCTTGGGGCGGCGCAAGCCGTTTCGGCTGCGGGAGAAGAGAAGGCGGTGCTCAAATCGCTCGATCTGAGCCTGCCGGTTTACCAGGAATATAAAGCGCAATATCAGAAGACACAGGTTCTGGAAAACAACGGAGCGAATATCCAGCTCCAGAACGCCAGCAATAATCAGAAGTTTTTCCGCGAAGAAGGTCTCACCGGCACGCACAAATATTTCGTCCGCCTGAAAGATCTGCCGGCCGCGGTATATGACGGCGATATTGACGGTCTCGAAAGTACTAAAGATCTGCTGAAGAGTGGTATCAAAGCCCGGGGTAATCAGACCCTAAACGCCTATACCAGCCACCTGAAAACCAAACAGGATGCTCTGGTAAACCAGGCCGCCGGCTTGGGCGTGCGCCTGCAGGTACTGGAAAGCTTCCAGGTCGCGCTGAACGCGGTTACTGCAGAACTGACCCAGGATGAAGCGGAAGCTTTGTCCCAGCTGGCAAACGTTGCCGGTGTCGAGCGTGTACGCATTCATGAACTGCACACCGACGTGGGCCCGGGACACGTGGGTGCTGATGTCGCGTGGACTGGTGCCAGCCGTATCGGCGGCCAATACATGGGTGAAGGCATTGTTGCCGGTATCCTGGATACCGGCGTAAACACTGATCACCCCTCCTTCGCTGCCACTGGTGACGACGAATACACTGTCCAGAATCCGCTGGGTGAAGGCGTTTACCTGCACGACTGTGCTGTAGATGGACAGGAAGAGCTGTGTAACAGCAAGCTGATCGGTGTCTGGTCTCACTCGACCATTACCGACACCTTTCAGGGGCCTGAGACTTGCACCTGGCGCGGCTGCGTACCGGGGCCGCAGATTCGTCCCGCTGCCGGTGAAGACTACAACGGCCACGGCTCCCATACCGCCAGTACCGTTGCCGGCAACGTGCTGTACAACGCGCCCTACAGCATTCCGGAGCTTGCCGAAGTCAGCGATGGCGTCGACACCGGCTACGATTTCGAAATGATTTCCGGCGTTGCACCGCACGCCAACATCATTTCCTACCAGGTCTGCTACCCGGAAAGTGGCTGTCCTAGCGATGCGCTGGTCGCGGGTATCGAACAGGCGATCCAGGATGGCGTAGACGTCATCAACTACTCTATCAGTGGTGGCGTCGACCCCTGGAACTCCTCCACCGAGCTGGCCTTCCTCGCGGCCCGCGAAGCGGGTATCAGTGTTGCCGCTTCCGCTGGTAACGCGGGCCCGACCCTGCAGACCGTAAACCACGCCTCTCCATGGCTGACTAGTGTGGCAGCAACCACTCACGGTCGTGAAATGGCTGTGGAAACTGCGGTCAGTTATGCCGGTTTTATCGACTCGACACTGGGGAGTGAAGTGCCGGGCTGGTCTGAGACCGGACTGGTGGGCGGTTCTCTGAACGGTGAGGAAATCACCGGTGTCGTGGTCTGGGCAAAAGATTACGAAGATTCTGAAGGCGTCAAGGACGGCAATGGCTACTGCGTAACGCCGTATGAGACTGGCACCTTTGACTTCTACAAAGACGGCACGCCGATCACCGATCCGGCCACCGGTGCCACCGCGGCTGATGGTGGTGTTAACGTCTTTGTAATCTGTCAGCGTCACCACTCGAATAACGCCAACGCCAATGCGCGTACAGCCAAAGTGGCGAACGTGAAAGCCGGCGGCGCCGACGGTTTCATCATGTACAACAATGACAGTAGTCAGGGTACTGTAGCAGAAGCCTATGAGCTGCCCTCCGTACATTTTACCAGCAGTCAGTGGGCCGGTACCTGGCCGAATTACGGCCTGAGAAGGTGGGTCGACAGCTCTACTGAACTCGGTCATATGATCACCCTGAGCCCAGCGACAGTAGCGCGCTCCATCGACCCGGAATCGGCCGATCAGATGGCGGACTTCTCCTCTCGCGGACCGTCCGTGATCCCGGAAAACCGCGAAGTGATGTCCCCGAGCATCTCCGCGCCGGGTGTCTCCATCTACGCCGCTTACGCTGACGAACACCCGTTCAGTGCAGCTGCTTCCGGCGACTATGCGACCCTGCAGGGCACCTCCATGTCCGCGCCGCACGTCACTGGCGCCCTGGCGCTGATGACCCAGGCCCACCCGGACTGGACCCCGGCGGAAATCCAGTCCGCGTTGCAGCTGACTGCGGTTCCGGAAGTGTGGGATCCTGCGCGCAACGAGAAAGCCATGACCTGGGCCACCGGCTCCGGGCGTATGGATGTGGCCGCGGCGATTGACGCCGAGCTGATCATGGATGTTCCGGTGGAACAGTACCTGGAAGCCAACCCGGCCAACGGCGGCAACGTGGGGGCTCTCAACACCCCGTACATGATCGACATGAACTGTCGTCTTAGCTGTACCTGGGTGCGCACCGTAGAAGCCACCGTAGACGGTACTTGGAACGTCTCCACCAATACCGGTGAGGTCAGTGTGGAGCTGAGCGCAAGCCCGGCCACCTTCACCCTGCAGGCGGGCCAGAAGCAGACCGTGATAATCACTGGCAAATGGGTCGACTCCCAGAGCTTCGGGGTTACACCTTACGGCCTAAGCGTTTTTGGCGAGGTGCTGTTCGAGAACGCCGGTACCCCAGGTGAAACCGCGGCGCGTATGCCGGTGGAAATGAACCTGGCCGCAGGCGATCTGCCCACCGACATCAATATCACTGCCCACCGCGATCAGGACAAATACACCCTGTCCGGCGTACAGGTGAAAGATGCACCGCAGCTGACTGGCCGCGTGTTCGCCAAAACCGCACCGACCATCGAGACCATCGACGTACCGCAGCGTTTAAGCGGCAGCGGTACCAACCTGTTCTCTGTTACCAACGATGTCGAAGATCCTTCGGTACACATTAGCTGGGTTTCCGTTCCGGAAAACGCCGTGCGCCTGGTCGCCGAAGTGGTGGAAAACCTGCGCGGCGATGAGCCTCCCGCAGTCGGCGTTTACGGTCATTTGGGCCTGTATGTAGGTATCGACCTGAACGGTGACGGCATTCCCCAGTTCGACTCGGAAGCCGTATGTATGTCGACCCTCACTAGTGTCGATGCCAAGGACTGGTGTAACGTGAACTACCCGCAAGCCGGTAACTACTGGATCGCCTGGCAAAACCATACCGTCAAGGCAGCCAGCCTGAGCGAAGCACCGGTAGACAGCTTCCGCGTGGCAACCGGTGTTGTCACCGACAAGCTAGCAAGCGATCTGAGCCTGTCGATTCCTTCCAGCGCAGAAGCCGGTGAAGCCTTCGACCTGAGCATCAGCTGGCAGGAGCTGGGCCTGGAAAAAGGCGAGTTCTATTACGGTGCCTTCGACCTGGGCAACAGTCCGATCAACGCCGGCAACCTGGGCATGGCGCCGTTCAAGATCACTCGCGGTGCCAACGATGTGGACATTGAAACCTCGCAGACCCGCGCGCGCGTGGGCGATGTAATTGATGTTGCCGTCAAGGTACAGCCGAACCTGGGTGGTTATGACCGCAGCTTCGAGCTGGCGAGCACATTGCCGGAAGGTCTGTCACTCGTCAGCGGTAGTGTCGCTGCCTACAGCCAATACCAGGGCGGTGTCGTGGAAACCGACAACGGTTTCGTGGTGACCGGTAGCCAGCCCAGCTCGGTTGACTGGGAGCCGGAATATGTTGTCACCAACTCGCTGGAAGACAGCATGTGTCGCGCACCAATAGTCACACAAGAAAACGGAAAACCTGTCAATGCTGGCGGTGGCTATATTGACCTGAAGCAGGTAGGTCTCTACCCGAGTGACTACTTTGGTGAGAACTGGACCGATGGGGTAACGCCGTTCCCGTTCAGCTGGATATGGCCGGGCTTCGAAGGCTACAGCTTCTATATGAACACCGAAGCGCCGGCGCTTGCGACCGATGCCATCTATGTACATCCGAACGGCGCCATCGACCTTAATGGACTTCTGTCAAAAAACTCTGGCACGAACGCCTGGTTCGGTGACTATAGCTATACGCTGGGTACCGCATTCCAGGTTGTCGGTGGCATGTGGTACGGTGCACCAGCGCGTGTCTTTGGCGCGCTGTATAACCCGAGCGCCGACGACGAGGTCAACTCCGGTACTACCGTGGCGTATACCGACAATCACTTGATTGTTGAGTGGGACCGCATCGGCACCATTGATCCGTCCACCTCGCCCATGACACCGAAGGACGACCACCACGATGTGGAGTTCATCCTGAGCCGCGGCTACGACCACGACGAAGGTGCCTACGAGATGTACCTCACGTACGACAATCTGAACTGGGGTTCCCAGCTCGCAGGCCCGCTGACGGTTGGTGAGTACGCTTCAGCGGGTGTGCGCGGTATGAAAGCACCGGCGGATGCCTTTGGCGGTATCGGTGAATACGGCGACCTGTCTACGGCCATCGGTAACGGCAACCTGCCGTCCGTGCTGAACGACAACCAGGTATTCTGCTTCGACTACCGCGGCCCGGAAACCTCGTCCTTCGAGGTTAATTTCCAGGTACGTGTGAATGCCAAAGCCACCGGCACGGTACAGACCATCGACATCGCCAATGCGGTAGATGGACTGGATACCCTGCAGGTGACCGCGGATATCAATGTCGCCAGCAATATCACCCTGGGTGAGATTGCCGACCAGCAGGTGAATGAAGACGAAGTACTGGCTGGTATCGAAGTGTTCTACGCCGATGACGACAACGGCTCCAACGTAATCACCGTAACTGGTGACAACGTCAGTGCCGAAGTGCACGGCAGTGAGTCTGGCTCGACCTTCGACCTGACTCCGGCTGCAGACTTCAGTGGTACCACTGAAGTAACGGTTACCGTTGCCGACGCAACCTTCCCCAACGACGCGACGTCCACCACCTTCATGCTGACCGTTGTGGGCAGCGCTGACGCTCCGGTGGCAGCGGTAGCCGGTGATGTGACCGTTACCGAAGGCGAAAGTGCGCTGCTCGACGCGAGCATGAGTACAGATGCCGACGGCGACGAGCTCAGCTTCAGCTGGACAGGCCCGGGTTCGATCGAGGGCGCGGACACCGCGACTCCGACCGTAACTGGCCTGGCGGAAGGTGAGCACACCTTCATGGTAACCGTAAGCGATGGGGCATTGACCTCTGAAGCGAGCGTCACTGTGACAGTGATGGCTCCGGTGAGCAGCTCAAGCAGCTCCTCCGGCGGTACTACCAGCTCGAGCAGCTCGTCCTCCGGTGGTTCCAGCAGCTCCAGTAGCTCAAGCAGTTCCTCCGGTGGTTCCAGTAGCTCCAGCAGTTCTTCCGGTGGTTCCAGCAGCTCGAGCAGCTCTGGCGGAGAAACTACGGTTGATCCTGAGCCTGTGAAGAAAAAGAAAAAAGGTGGTTCGGTTTACTACCTGTTGGCCCTGCTGGCAGCAGCGGGCCTGATCCGTCGTCGCAAGGTTACCTTGCACTGACGGTCAGGATGGCGACGGCTAGCCTGTCGCCATTCATATATAAAAAAGGGTTGCCCGAGGGCAACCCATTTTTATATTGCACAGCTTTTTTACCGCACTGGAAATAGATATTCAGGCTTGTATTCTGGGATAGATAGTATTTTTTGAAGTTCACGATCCGTTGTGTTATCCATTTCTAGTAAAATGCTTCCAATTATTTTTGGAAACGCTGTTGCTAACTTCTAGAAATCTCGTTTTTATATAAAAACGTCCATATTTGGACCGGGATACATATGGGGTTGGAGTTCTTATTTTTCTGATGCCAGAGGAATTATTCTGGTCAGAAAAATTTTATAAATTAACGCCCCAAAAATTAGTAGGTAAAACAGGTAATACCCAGCCTTCTCAGTTGTCACTAAGCTTTCGCTCATAAAATACGGTACAAGGCCAATCGATAAAATGGTCGCTATCACGGCTCCAATGCGAATAATTATTCGGAAAAGTTTTCTTCGAGCCAGTCTGGCAATTGCCAGGCCAAAATAAAAAATATTGGTGCAAGTGAGGGCAATAGCTAAAGCAGGAATGCTCATCGACTGTTTCCTTGTCGTAATAGGTGGGGAAGTGGTGGATGCTACAAAATTTTTTCCTACCAAAAAGTGATTTAAATCCCGATCATCTCTCGAATCTATATTTGGTACATTCGCCCCACTTGTGGGGAGTGGTTTCAGGATGCCGTCGGGTTACTTGGTCGATCGCACTTTTTTAATAGGGCAAATTGTTTAATAATCGGGCTTCCTGCCAGATTAGGTAAGGTGAATAGGAAAAATCAAATAACTCCAGGTTTAAGGGAAGAGCAAATGAAGTTGAAGTTAATGGGCCTATTGGCCTTGGGGGTTGTGCTTCTGTCAGGTTGTGCAGGTACGCCGCAAATGCCAGTTACACCGGATTCTATGTTTTGGCAGCAGCCGAGCAAGCGTATTGGTGTAGCTGTTTCTGATGTCCCTAATCCTAATGTATACCTGCCCGGAGCCAGCTGTCTGCTGTGCTTGGCTGCTGCAGAAGTAGCGAATTCATCACTGAGCAAACACACTGAAACACTTTCTACCGAAGACGCCCAGGCTCTGAAGGCTGAACTACAAAAACTGCTGGAAGCCAAAAATGTGGAGGTGGTTGAAGTTACCGAGCCTCTCGCGGTGAATAAGCTGCCCAAATTCAAGTCTGAGGTTCCTAATACCGCTAAGCGCAATTTCGCTGCTTATAAGGATCGTTACAATATCAGTCACCTGTTGGTGCTGGATATCAACGCAGTCGGTATGCATCGTGCTTATTCCGGCTATGTCTCTACAAGCGACCCGAAAGGCTATTTCAGCGCTCTGGGATATTTAGTTGATCTCTCAGATAACACCTATGAATGGTATAAGCCTGTAAATGTAACCAAGGCTGCGACGGAAGAATGGGATGAGGCTCCCACCTTCCCGGCGCTGACCAATGCGTATTACCAGGCGATAGCGGAAGGTAAAGAAATTATAATATCTTCACTGGATAGCCAAGCGGCTGAGAACTGAGTTTAACTTTCTCGACCCAGAGGTACATCTTAGCAATAAGATGTACCTTTTTTTATATGTGTCCAAGTGATGGGAATCATGGCTTGTTAACTTTTTGTTTCGTCCTAACAGTATTGGTTCCCAGCTTCTTTTTCTAAGAAAAATTTATAAATAAAAATGATATGAAAAAATTGTTAATTATTGGCCTGTCCATTTTTGTGGTGGCTTGCGCCAGCTCAAAAAACCAGAATTATGTAAAGCACGTAGAGCGCACGGCTAATGTGTCTCCAGGCTCGATCTTATTGGTTAAAGTTAAATCTGATGCTCCCGTGGAATTCTACGGAGAAACGGATCTTGACGATGTGAATGCCGACCACGGTTCGATGATGTACGTAGCGAATACTCCAGGCGTTTTTGCGGCATCAGTGCTGGCTCATGCCCTTATTGCTGATTCTGCAAATGACAGCAAGAAGGCGAAAGCGCAAGAAGAAGCAGATAAAATTCTGGTACCGTACGCGTCGGCGATAGAGGGCATGAAAGAAGAGGGCCTGATTCTTGCTGCATTAGGTAGTTCAAGTTTTTCTGCCTATGAGTTCAGTCCCTGGAATGAAAATTCTGATAGTGAGTGGATCATTACCGCCAAGCCGGTTTTCGTGATGTCGCAGGATCAGCACACCCTGACCCTGAAAAATGCCATTACCCTGACGACAAAAGACAGCCCAGAAGCTCCGGCTTATCAAAACCTGATCGAGGTGGTATCGATCTCTGGCGATACTGCGCCGGCACTGGCAGAGGAAGACTTGGTTAAGACCGCCAGCGATTTGCTCGTTACCTCCTTCTCTATTCTGGAGGCAGAGCTACAAGGTCTGCATGCTGAGAAAAACAAGCAGCAAACGCTTAGCTATCTACATGGCGGAAAAAAGAAGTTCGAACGTGGGGTTGTGTTGTCTGAGCAGTGTGATCGTTTGACGTTCCGCTCGCTCCGCGGCTGGATTAAATCTGTTCCGGCCGGCTCAGGTAATTGTGATACCGTCAGTCAGGAAAGTGAAATTCCTGGGCAGAGTTAGCGCGAACACTAACGGCCCGCAATGTACGCTATCCGGGCCGTTTTCTGCTTGAGATCTGGATCAGGGCAGCGGTCGTGTGCGTCCGCGGTCATCGATTGCCACAAACACGAACTCGCCTTCGGTCACTTTTACCTGCTCGCCGGTATCCACGCGAGTCAGCCACACTTCCACCAGGGTCTTGATTGAGGAGCGCCCTACTTCCAGGGCCTCGGCATAGCAACTGACGGTAGAGCCTACCGTTACCGGGCGCAGAAACACCATGCTGCCGACCGCAACGGTAGTCACGCGACCGCGAGCGATACTCTGGGCGAGGATGGCACCAGCGACGTCCATCTGAGACATCAGCCAACCGGCAAAAACGTCACCCTGGGGATTGGTGTCCCGGGGCATGGATTGGGTCTGCAGGGTCAGGGTGCCGCTGGGTTTTGGTTCTTCATCGATGGCCGACATGGAAGTGCTCACGGTTCTTAGATTTATTGATCCGGCAGGGCTGATAGTGTGGCCCGCAGGGTGGCGCATTCTAGCACAAAGTGGGTACAAATTAGCCAGAGCAGTACATCGCAAAAATCCCCCGTTCCAGAGTATTATCTGCTACGGCAGGCCTTAGGGTGCTGTCATCAATCCCGGCAGCCAGGTGGCGAGCGAAGGCCACAATGCCAACAGGCACATCACTAGTAACTGAATGGCGATAAATGGCGCCACCCCCCGGTAAATCGCTCCCGTTGCCACTTCCTCCGGCGCCACCCCGCGCAGGTAAAAGAGCGCGAATCCAAAGGGCGGGGTCAGGAAAGACGTTTGCAAGTTCAATGCAATCATGATGCCGAGCCACACCGGGTCCAGCCCCATCGCCAGCAACACCGGACCTACAATGGGCACCACCACAAAAGTGATCTCGATAAAGTCGAGGATAAACCCAAGCAGGAAGATCACCAGCATCACCAGCAGGGTCGCGCCGATCACACCACCGGGCAGGCTGTTGAATAAGTGAGTGACCACTTCCTCGCCATTAAAACCGCGGAATACCAGCGAAAACAGCGAGGCACCGATCAGGATCGCGAACACCATCGCGGTGACCTGCAGGGTGCTCTGCCCCACTTCGCCAGCGCGCTTCCAGTTCAGCGCGCCACGGCCCCAGGCCAGGATACCGGCGCCGAGGGCGCCAATGGCCGCGGCTTCGGTCGGCGTAGCCGCCCCCGTGATAATCGAACCCAGCACCAGCAGCATCAGGCCAATGGGCGGGAACAGGCTCTTCAGGGTTTCCGCCAGGTTGATCTCTTCGCTGCTGCGTTGCGCAAGCACTGGCTCACGCCGTGAAATAAACAGCAGGTAGGCAATATACGCGGTGACCAGCAGCAGCCCCGGAATTACCGCGCCGACGAACAGGTCGCCCACGCTGACCGGTTGTGGATTGAAAATGCCCTGGGACAGTTGCGCCTGCTGATAGGCGTTGGACAGAGTGTCGCCCAGTAGCACCAGTGCAATCGAAGGCGGGATGATCTGCCCCAGGGTACCCGTGGCACAGATGGTGCCAGTGGCCAGCTGCGGCGAGTAACCGCGCTTGAGCATGGTGGGCAGCGACATCAGGCCCATGGTCACTACCGTCGCACCGACGATGCCGGTACTGGCTGCGAGCAGGGCGCCAACCACCACCACCGAGATGCCCATCCCGGCCGGTACCCGGGAGAATACCCGGGCGAGATTCACCAGCAGCTCCTCGGCGATGCGCGCACGTTCGAGCATGATCCCCATCAATACAAACAGTGGTACGGCCATCAGGGTACCGTTCTGCATGATGCCGAACAGACGATCGGGGAAAGCGCGCAGTAACTCGCCATCGAAAACCCCGCCAACAATGCCGAGCCCGGCGGCGATCAGCGCGGTGCCGCCCAGGGTAAAGGCGACCGGGTAACCAAACATCAGCGCGATGCACACGGCGAGGAACATCAGTAGAGGGATCAGTTCCATCATGCGCCCACCTCGCTGTGTAGTTCTCCGGGCGCCTGATGCCTTGTGGAATTCCCTTTAAGCGGGATGGGTTCCGCCTGCGCCCCCGTTGCAGACAGGGGGGCGCCGACCGGCACTTCCAGCCGCATCAACGTATTTAACGCGCGGGCGAATTGGGAAATTCCCTGCAGGATCAGGGTGGCAGCAGCCAGTGGAATCAGGCTTTTCAGCAGGTAGACTCCGCCGAGGCCATCGGCGCTAGCGCTGCTCTCGTGCACTGCCCAACTGTTGGCGGCGAAGTGCCAGCCGCCCACCGCGATGAATATGCACAGCGGCAGCAGGAAAATCAGGCAGCCCACCGCATCCACCCAGGCTTTGCCGCGGGGCTGCATGGTGCGATAGAACACGTCCACCCGGACGTGCGCGCCACTGCGCAGCGCATAGGCGAGGCCAAGCATAAAGGCGGCGCCGTGGAGGTAAGCGACCGTATCCTGTAGCGCCAGCGAACCGCCGTCAAAGCCGTAGCGCAACGCCACCACAAGGCTCTGAATCAGCACCATTAACAAAGTGAACCAACCCAGCGCGCGGCCACTGGTAGCAGCGAACCGGTCGAGGCCGTCAGCGGCCCGTAACAGTAACGACATACCCGTTTTCTCTAATCCCTGAATATTGTTTTTTTCGTTATCCCGTTGAGCGTACCCTCTGGTCACGAATGACGCCAGCGCCGGTCATCGGGCATGCCCGGACATGGGAGATTGATCTTGCCTGCGCCTCGTAAAATTACCGCAGACGACTGTAACCTGTTTGTAACTTTTCATTCATAGAATCGTCACCAGTTCGACATAGCATGCGCCGCATGCAGAGATTTTGAACACCCTGGAGACACTTATGAACAAGCGTTCTGCGAACAAGAAAGTCCTCGCCTCGGCCCTGGCCGCCCTGACCATTGCGGCCTCTAACGTTGCTCTGGCGGCGCGTGACCACATCAGCATCGTCGGTTCTTCTACGGTTTACCCGTTCACCACGGTGGTGGCCGAGCGCTTCAGCCGTGCAACCCAGTACAAGACACCAGTGGTTGAATCCACCGGTACCGGCGGTGGCATGAAGCTGTTCTGCCAGGGTGTGGGTGAAAATACCGCCGACATCACCGGCGCTTCCCGCCGTATCAAGCAATCCGAGCTGGAGATGTGTAACGGCAACGGTGTTGACGTGGTGGAAGTACAGATCGGCTACGACGGCATCGTGCTGGCGAACGCCAAGACCGCCGAGCCGTTCGAGCTGAGCCGCAAGGACATTTTCCTGGCACTGGCCAAGGATGTTCCCAACCCGGACGGTTCCGAAACCCTGGTTGCGAACCCGTACAAGACCTGGAAAGACGTCAACCCGACTCTGCCCGCGCACAAAATCGAAGTATTGGGCCCGCCCCCGACTTCCGGTACCCGTGATGCATTTGCCGAGCTGGCAATGGAAGGTGGCTGTAAGAAGTTCGACTGGATCGCGGCCAAGAAAAGCAGCGACAAGAACGCCTACAAGGCCATCTGCCACAACATCCGTGAAGACGGCGCCTACATTGAAGCCGGTGAGAACGACAACCTGATCGTGAACAAGCTGGCCGCCAACCCGAACGCGCTGGGTATCTTCGGTTTCAGCTTCCTCGACCAGAACGCTGACAAGGTACAGGGCTCTGTTATCGAGGGTCAGGAGCCGACGTTCGACTCCATTGCTGACCAGAGTTACCCGGTGTCCCGCCCGCTGTTCGTCTACGTGAAAAAAGCGCACGTTAACGTGGTGCCCGGAATCAAGCAGTTCCTGGCCGAGTTCACCAACGAGCGCGCCTGGGGTGACGAAGGCTACCTGGCAGACAAGGGCATGATCCCGCTGCCTACGGCCAAGCGCCAGCAGGTTGCCATGGACGTACGCAAGCTGAATACCCTGACCAACCTGGCTGCCAAGTAACCGCGGCAACCAGACCAGGTAAAGGGAATTACCGGCCAAGCCCACAGGGCTTGGCCGTTTGCATATATAAAAGAGTGCGATTTTTCACTGTGTCATTCAGAGAGTGTCATTTAAAAATCGCCAGAAGACCGGATAATTGCCGGCCAATTTTTTAACCGAGCGAATCGATGCAGACACCCACTTTATTCGCCCTGTTGCTGCTGTTGATCCTGGTGGCCTACGGCACCGGTTTCAGCCGCGCCATCGCCGCCGCCCGCAGCCGCGGTGGTATCCGCAGCCTGGCGTCGCTGCCCAGCTATTACGGTGTGCACACCGCACTCTGGTGCGGTCTGCCAGCACTTATCCTGCTGGGAACCTGGCTGGCGTTTGACGACGCGATCATCCGCGCCCTGGTGATGGGTGGCATTGCCGACAAGCCGGCGAGCATTTCCGGGCAGAACCTGCTGTACGCACAGATCCAGAATCTGGCCGCTGGTAACCAGCTCGGTGAAATAACCCCGCAACTGCAGGCCGCTGCGGCGCACCTGACAAGCCTGCGCCAGAACGGCCAGTACATGCAGACGGCCCTGATCCTGATCCTTTCCGCCGGTCTCGGTGCCTTTGCCTTGCTGCGGATTACCCCGGAACTGCGCGCGCGGGAAAAAGTGGAAAAGGTGCTGCGGGCGGTGTTGCTGACCTGTGCCTGCGCGGCGATTTTCACAACTGTTGGCATCCTGATGTCGGTGTTGCTGGAATCGATTCGCTTTTTCCATGCGGTGCCGGTGACTGAATTCCTGTTCGGCCTGCACTGGAGCCCGCAGATGGCTATGCGCGCAGACCAGGTGGGTTCCAGTGGCGCGTTTGGTGCGGTACCACTGTTCACCGGTACGCTGATGGTGTCTGCCATCGCCATGTTTGTGGCGGTGCCGGTGGGTCTGATGTCGGCGATCTACCTGGCGGAATATGCGGGCAAGAAAGTGCGCGCGGTGGCCAAGCCGATGATCGAGATTCTCGCCGGTGTACCCACTGTGGTATACGGCTTCTTCGCGGCGTTAACCGTTGCGCCGTTTATCCGCGATCTCGCTCAGTCCGTGGGACTTGAGGCCTCCAGTGAAAGTGCACTGGCGGCGGGCCTGGTGATGGGCGTGATGATCATTCCATTTGTGTCGTCACTTTCGGACGATGTGATCAACGCGGTGCCCCAATCCCTCCGCGACGGCGCCCTCGGTCTTGGCTCCACCAAATCCGAAACCGTACGCAAAGTGGTGATTCCAGCGGCCCTGCCGGGCATCGTCGGTGGTGTATTGCTGGCTGTGTCGCGCGCGATCGGTGAAACCATGATCGTGGTGATGGCCGCTGGCCTTGCCGCGAACCTCACCGCCAACCCGCTGGAGTCCGTGACCACCGTAACGGTTCAGATCGTCACCCTGCTGGTGGGCGATCAGGAATTTGACAGCCCGAAAACCCTGGCCGCATTCGCACTGGGCCTGATGCTGTTCATTTCCACCTTGATCCTGAACTTCATCGCCCTGCACGTAGTGAAAAAATACCGGGAACAGTATGACTGATATGACCCAAACCCAGGTGCGCGAGCGTATCGAGGCACGGCTCGCCAGCCGCCATCGCAAGGAAAAAATCTTCCGTGGTTTTGGTATTGCGAGTATCGCTTTTGGGGTGCTGGCAGTACTGGTGCTGTTCACCGACATCATCAGCAAGGGCGCCAGCGCCTTTGTTCAGAGCCAGATCCAGCTGCAGGTGAATTACGACCCGGCCGAGCTTGGCATCGACAAGGTCGATGGGGAAAGCCTGGCGTGGGCCAACTTCGACGGTGTGATCCGCAGTGCCCTGCGCGAGCGCTTCCCCGATGTCACCGGTCGCCGCGACAAGCGCGAGCTCTACTCCCTGGTGTCCAACGGAGCCGGCTTCAACCTGCGCGAGCGCCTCGAGAGCAACCCGGCGCTGCTGGGTCAGAGCGAGATCGTGTGGGTGAACGCCGACGACGACGTGGACACCTATGTGAAAAGCCTTTCCAAAAGTGCGGAAGGCTTTCTCGGTCGCACCTCGGAGCAGAAAGCGGCATGGATCCGCCAGCTGCGTGAAAGCGGCGAACTGGAAAAGCGTTTTAACACCACCTTCTTTACCAACGGTGACTCCCGTGAGCCTGAACAGGCGGGTATTCGCGCAGCACTGGTGGGATCCCTGCTGACCCTGCTGGTAACTCTCGCATTGTCCTTCCCGATCGGCGTGGCGGCAGCCATTTACCTGGAAGAATTTGCGCCGAAGAATCGATGGACTGACCTGATCGAGGTAAACATCAATAACCTCGCCGCGGTACCGTCCATCGTATTCGGTCTGCTGGGCCTGGCGATTTTCATCAACTTCTTTGAAATGCCGCGCTCGGCGCCGTTGGTCGGTGGCCTGGTACTGACCCTGATGACCCTGCCGACGATCATTATTTCCAGCCGCGCATCGCTCAAGTCAGTGCCGCCATCCATCCGCGAAGCGGCCATGGGCATGGGGGCCTCGCGCATGCAGGTGGTGCTGCACCACGTATTGCCACTGGCCATGCCCGGCATGCTCACTGGCGCCATCATCGGTATGGCCCAGGCTCTGGGCGAGACCGCGCCGCTGCTGATGATCGGCATGGTGGCATTTATCGTCGACGTGCCGCACGGGATTACCGATCCGTCCACCGTATTGCCGGTACAGATTTTCCTGTGGGCCGACAGCCCGGAGCGTGCTTTCGTAGAGCGCACCTCCGCCGCGATCATGGTACTGCTGGCAGTCCTGATCACCATGAACACCTGCGCAGTGTGGCTGCGCAAGAAACTTGAGCGCCGCTGGTAATCCGCGGGCCAATGCTAAGATAGCGACCTGAGAAAGAGCCATGACTACCATGACCCTGAATGCAGGCCCGGCCGTAGCTGCCGGTGACCAAGCCAAAAATCCAGCCGCGGAGCAGAATGCTGTGAAGACCAATGCGGAAATCGTGAAAACTGTAGGCCAGCCCTTCAGTGACCAGGCCAAGCTGCGCATGCGCAACGTGAATGTTTTCTACGGCGAGACGCAGGCTATTCACGATGTGAGCCTGGATATCGGCCGCAATGAAGTGGTTGCCATGATCGGTCCGTCCGGCTGTGGTAAATCCACTTTCCTGCGCTGCCTGAACCGGATGAACGACACCATTGAAGGTTGTCGTGTCGAGGGTGAACTGACGCTGGACGGTGAAGCCATCTACGGCCCCAAGGTTGATGTTGTGCCGCTGCGCGCACGGGTTGGCATGGTGTTCCAGAAGCCGAATCCCTTCCCCAAGTCCATTTACGACAACGTCGCATACGGCCCCAAGATCCACGGCATTGCCAGCCGCCGCGCGGAGCTGGATGAAATCGTTGAGAACAGCCTGCGTCGCGCCGGCCTGTGGAACGAAGTCAAAGACCGACTGGACAAGCCGGGCACCGGCCTGTCCGGTGGTCAGCAGCAGCGCCTGTGTATTGCCCGCGCCATCGCCGTGAGCCCTGAGGTGATCCTGATGGATGAGCCCTGCTCTGCATTGGACCCAATCGCCACCGCGCGCATCGAAGAGCTTATTGACGAGCTGCGCGAGAACTACACCATCGCCATTGTTACCCACTCCATGCAGCAGGCGGCTCGTGTGAGCCAGCGCACCGCATACTTTCACCTGGGCAAGCTGGTAGAGGTGAACGATACCGAGACCGTGTTTACCAACCCGGAACACGAACTCACAGAAGCATACATTACCGGCCGCTTCGGCTAAGGTTTGGGGGAATAGACAAAAGATTATGGAAATGCATTTCGATCAACACATCTCCCGCCAGTTCAACGAAGACCTTGAAAGCATCAAGACGGAAATGCTGGAAATGGGCGGTATGGTTACCCGCCAGGTGGCCGATGCCGTGGAAGCACTGGCTACCGCAGACAGCGAGCTGGCAGAAAAAGTCCTGCGCGTGGAAGAGGAAATCGACCGCTGCGAAATGGAGCTGGACGAGCACGCCACCCTGATTATTGCCAAGCGCCAGCCAGCGGCGTCGGATCTGCGCATGGTGATGTCCATCATCCGCATTGCCCGCGATCTCGAGCGTGTGGGCGATGAAGCGAGCAAAATCGCGAAAATGGCCATTGCCCTGACCGAGGAAGGTACCGCACCGCGCGGCTACACCGAGATTCGCCATATCGCCAATGCCGTGCGCAAAATGCTGAACGACTCCCTCGATGCGTATACGCGTTTCGACGTCAAATCTGCAATGGAAACCCTCGCCGAAGACGAGCAGGTGGATATGGATTACCGCAGTGCAGTGCGCGAAATGATTACCTATATGATGGAAGACCCGCGCAGTATTTCCCGGGTGATGAACGTGCTGTGGACACTCCGTTCCCTCGAGCGTATCGGTGACCATGCCAAGAATATCTGCGAGCAGGTTGTTTATCTCGTTGAAGGTGCAGATATTCGCCATGGTAATGAAGCGAAATTGCGATAACTTTATTGAGCAAAAAGTTAAAATAATTAACTAGTGGTGGATTTATCCGCCAATACCTCGCCAATACCAAGCCAATAGAATAACGCTCTATTGATAATTGTATTTAGCGCAATTAAAGTCCTGCGCGACCGTTTCTGGTTGTTTTTGATGCTAAATATAATTAGGGGGCGAAGTTGAAAAAGTTATTAATTGGCGCAATTGCTTTGTGTACAACAATGTCTGCGCAGGCGATAGAGAGTTCCTGGTATTTAAAATTTGGCTATGGCGCAACTGACCCGGATGCCGGCATTCTTGAACAGCAGTTATCTAACGAACTGGGGGCGTATGAACAATTTGGCTTTGCGCGAGGCCTTAGTTTAGCACTTGGTTATCAACTAAATCCCTATATTGCTATTGAAGGCGGACTTGTCGATTGGGGTGATTCGACAATTGAGGATAAGGCTTATTACGGAAATTTGATGCTGGATGGCATCGCTGGCCATTATCGCACCAAGGCAAGAGTATCGGGTAATACCGGAAATTTGGGCGTAGTGCTGTCCACGTCTGTCGCGCGCCGATTTGCAGTTGGCGTTAAAGGTGGTTTCCATGTATGGACCCTTGAGGAGCGCGTGAGGGCCATTGATGAATGGCAGCAGATTGTGGGCGAAAACGAATCTGGGGGGGCGGTCGTTGTATCCTCAGAAACGCAACTTGTTGATTATGCACGATCCACCGATGGCAGCGATCCATATGCCGGTTTGATTGCCAGTTATCGTGAAGATAGTTGGGCATTGAGCGTGGAATATACCGTGTTCCAGACAGAATTCGCTGATCCATCAAGTACGATTTTCTCTGTATCCAAAGAATTCTAATCAAATATTTTTAGGCGCTTGTGGTTTATTGGTTGTCGAAATTCAAGCGTCTCTCTTTCCTCCCCTTTTTCCCGTTTCAAATTAGTAAATGATTCCTGAGTTCTTAACGCATATTTATACTGATCTATTCAGCTACGGTTAAGACATAAAGTGCGATAAATGGTATCAGCACGTGGTAACAACTACAGGCTACACCGCGTAATTGAGACGGCCGTCACAGTCAAGACTAATGATTGCGCGGGAAATTTTGTTTGCTACAATCCGCGCCGCATTTGCCCCATGGGGATATGCGCGAGTACGCAAGTACAGATGTAATTTAAACAGGGAACACTTCCATGAAGTTCAAGTTTGCAGCACTTCCGCTCATGCTGGTTTCTGCTATTGCCTCCGCAGAGCAGTACAACTCTTTCACCGATGCCGACTACACGAACATCGACACCAATTTTGGTGATGTCGATGTGCTGTCAGTGGGTTCCCAGTACTATTTCGGCGCCCTGAATACCCTGGGTCCGCGCAAAGAATTTTCCTATATTCTTCCGGTATCCAATATATACGGCGGCGTGGCTCATTATGATACCGACGGTTCCGATGCAGATATGCTGACTGTTGGTGGTGAATACTTTACCGGCCAGTGGAAAGTTTCCGGTCAGATCGCAGATTTCGACGGGTACAGTGTTTACTCCGCGGGCCTGGGCTTCCTGTTTACCCCGAATCTTCTTGCTGAAGTCCAAGCGGTAAAAGCAGAGGATGAAGACACTGATTTTGTGTTCCGTGGCCAATACAACCATCAGCTGGGCGGCAACGATTACATCGGATTCACCGCGGAAATTGATGACGACCTGGATCAGCGCAGCGTTTCTTCCAAGTATTTCACTGCACTCTCTGGCGGCCGCTACTTCACTGCAGAGCTGTCTCTGACCGATAGCGACGATACCGATATGTACTGGGGTGGAGAAGTGGAGTTCTACTTCGATGAGAACACTTCTATCGGCGCGGCCTATGACGACAACGAAGACTATGAGCTGAATGCCACCCACTTCTTCAACCGCAATGTTGCGGCTAAAGTGGCTTATGGTTCCAATGCCGATTACAACGATGCTGACGTGTTCAGCCTGGGCGTAACCGTGCAGCTGTAATTTCTCTACAGGAAATTACCAATAAAAAAGCGGGTGAAGAAATTCACCCGCTTTTTTTATGTCACTTATTCAGGGTCCCCCCGAATAAACTTATTCGTCAGCCATTGCTGCCCAATGCCTGCACTCGTGCCTGTGCCTTGGTACCAATCTCCCCTTCAGATTGCGCGGCGATCTGGTATTGGCTCAATGCATTTTTTGTATTGCCCTGCCCTTCATATACCTGCCCAAGATAATAGTGCGCATGTGCGGTATCCAAGTATTGGGTAGAGCGGTTCAGATCGCGCTCCGCGGCGGTGTAGTTTTTCAACTGAGCATTCAACATGCCGCGCATCAGCCAGTTGGAAAACAGTGTCGGATTTTTCTGTACCGCGGTCTCGTAGGATTTCAGGGCTGACTGGTACTGCTTTTTCTGTGCCAGCAGGTCGCCTTCCAAGGCGTAAAACGCGGCTTCCTTGGGTTGCTGCTTCTGAGCCTGACGGGTCAGTGTGAGGGCGCGGTCGTATTCTTTGTTGCCTACCGCGGCGACAGCCTCGTCATAGCTCTTGTACGCATCCGCATCACGTTTCAGTTGCCCGATGGCCTGCTGGTATTGCGCACGGTTGGCGGTGCCACCGGCGGACAGTTTGGATGCATGTTTTTTATTGGCGTCTACCCGCGCCTGGGACGGCGGGTGGCTGGCAAACAGGGCTTCCAGGCCCCCGGACTGCTTGCCTTTGGAGAGCGCAACAAATTTCTGCTGCAGGCGCACGGCACCTTGGGTGTCGTAGCCGGCGGCAGCCATGTACTTCATGCCGTACTGGTCTGACTCCAGCTCGTTCTCACGGCCATACTTGGCGATATAGGCTGAACCGCCCAGCTGGCTGCCCAGGGAGACGAGATCGCCGTAATTGGTGTTCTGGGTCGTGGCGCCGAGGATGGCGATACCGGCACCCAGAATCTGCTGTTGGGACATGGCGGCCGCCGAGTGGCGTGCGGCGGCGTGCACAATCTCGTGGCTAAGCACGGCGGCGAGCTCCGCCTCGTCCTCTAGTAATACCAGCAATCCGCGGTTGACGGCGATTTTGCCACCGGGCAGCGCCCAGGCGTTGGGCACAGAGTTGTTCAGCACGACAAATTCATAGGGTAGCGTAGGCTGGTCGGAGACCTTGGCCAGTTTTTGCCCTACGCGGCTGACGTAGCTTTGCAGGGCGGGGTCGACCAGGTATTCACCGCCCTGTTGTTGCTGGGCCTTGGGGTATTCCTGGGCGCCCAGGGCCACTTCCTGGTTCTGGGACATGAGCGAGAGCTCTTTCTTCCCGGTCACCGGATTGACGGCACAGCTGGTCACGCCAAGGGCCATGACGGTGGTGATCGCACTGGCCATCAGGCCTTTGGATATGGAACGCGGAAACATGCTTCCCCTCCCTGTATAATGTTCGGTTTATGCCTTAGCGCGTTATTGTACACAGTCCCGGGAGTGAGGTTATGACGACGGCACTGCAAATTATCGAACTGTTTGCCGGCACCAATCCGGACGGAGAGCCCGTCGTGGAAAGGATGCAGGTGCGGGTCAATGAAGACGACAGCGTACAGCTGGTGCGTTCACCGGCTTTCATCAAGGGGCTGGCCAGCGGTGACTCCATCAAGGTCAATCGCGAGGATCCGGAGAAGCCCACCTTTGAGCTGGTGAAGCGTTCCGGCAACCTGGCCGTACGGGTATTCTGTCGCGGTGACAGTACCAAACTCTCGGACCAGCTGACCCCGCAACTGGAAAAGCTGGGCGGTGAGCTGGATATGGAAAGCCCGCGCCTGCTGGTTTACAGCATCCATGTGAGCTGTGGCTTCGCCGAGATTGAAAAAATCCTGAACAGCGTCTGCGATGGTGCCAACAGTGTTTGGTACTACGGCAATGTCTACGACCCGGTGGACGGGCAAACACCATTGAACTGGTGGCAAGATATCCTGAAACCAGAATAAAACCGACTTCATACAAATACCGTCATTCCGGCGTATGCCGGAATCCAGCACTCCGGACTCTGGATCCCGGCCTGCGCCGGGATGACGAAATTCATCAGCAGTTGAACCTATATGCTTATCGTCATTTCCCCCGCAAAAACCCTCGACTATGAGAGCGAGATACCCCAGCTGGAAACGACCCAGCCGGATTTTCTGAAGGAATCGGCGGCGCTGATCAAGGAGCTGCGTGCGCTCAGCCCGCAGGATATTTCCAGTCTGATGAAAATCTCCGACAAGCTGGGCGTACTCAATTACGACCGTTTCCACGCCTGGAAACGGCCTTTTACTGAGGCTAATGCGCGTCCGGCCCTGCTGGCCTTCAAAGGGGACGTCTACACCGGGCTGGCAGCGGAAAGCATGAACAAGCGGGATTTCGCTTTTGCCCAGAAACACCTGCGCATGCTGTCCGGCCTCTATGGCCTGTTGCGACCGCTGGATTTAATGCAGCCGTACCGGCTGGAGATGGGGACCAGGTTCGCCAATGCCGGTGGCAAAAACCTGTATGAATTCTGGGATGGCAAGCTTACTGCTGCGCTCAATGCGCAGTTGCAGGCGTTGAAGAGCAAGGAACTGGTGAACCTGGCTTCCAATGAATACTTCAAGTCGGTAAAACCAAAAAATCTTGAAGCGGAAGTCATTACTCCCCACTTCAAAGACTGGAAAAACGGCCAGTACAAGATGATCAGTTTCTTTGCCAAGAAAGCGCGCGGGATGATGAGCCGCTGGGCTATTGATAACCGGGTGAAGCAGGCGGAGCAGCTGAAAGACTTTGACGTGGCCGGTTACTACTTCAGCGAAAAGGATTCCAAGGGCAACGACTGGGTTTTCCTGCGCGACGAGCAGCCAGCCTGATTTTTATGAGCGACGAAAACTTGCCAGATGCGCCGTCTACGGAGCGTAACCGGGAGCCGATTTTAGGCGAGCTGCAGCGCTTGCTGAGCAGAAGCGCCAGCGTGCTGGAGGTTGGCAGCGGGACCGGCCAGCATGCGGTGTATTTTGCCCCGCGCCTGACGCATCTCAGCTGGTATCCCAGCGAGCGCAAACAGAATCTGCACGAGGTGGCGGCGTGGATCGCCCATCAGCCTGCGAAAAATCTGCGTGAACCCATCGAGCTGGACGTGACGGGCAGCTGGCCTGCGATCACGGTGGATACCGTATTTACCTCCAATACGCTGCATATAATGCCCGCGGCGGCGGTGGAGGTTTTCTTCCGCCGGCTGCCATCGGTACTGGCTCCCGGCGGTCAGCTGATCGTATACGGCCCGGTGAAGATCGCGGGCGAGTATATTGGTCCCGGCAATGCCGGTTTTGATGAGTGGCTCAAGGAGCAGAACCCTCTGCGAGGCATCCGCGACCTGGAGTGGCTGGACGCGCTCGCCGCCAGCGCGGGTCTCGCTCGTACAGAGAATAACTACCTGCCCGCGAACAATCAGTTGCTGGTATGGAAATACACGGGCTGAAGCTGCGCTGGCTAAACCCGAACAGTTCTCACATGACGAATATTTAAACAGCGTGTGAATCAAGATCCGAATATCGACAGACCTGAATACCGATAGGAGCCTACTATGCCCGCATGGTTTGAAGCGACACTGGCAATCGTAGCCGCGATTGCCGCCGTGTTTTTCTTTGGTAAATACCGCGAGACCGTGGCCGCCCTCGAAGAGTCCGAGCGGATGAAGCGCAAGCTGTCCAAGGATCTCGATCGCTATCGTGATGTTCCGCAATTGCGCGCCCTGCGCGACAGCTTGGCCGGGGCGCGTGTATTGCCGAAGGATGACCAGGGCCGCCAGCACGTGATGTTCCGCGATGGGGAGCGGAAGCTCGTCCACATCACTATCGGCAACGTCGATGTTGAAGCTCTGGACAGTGGTGAAGCGTTTTATATGCTGGATGGGGAAAAACGGCCGCTGAAAGAGCTGGAGTAACCATTCACTCACCCGGATGGCGTTGCCATTCGGGGTTGCCCCCTCCTCGTGAACCTCCTCGAATAGAAGATTTCCAATAGCAATCAACCGATTGCGTCACACTTTATCTCCGATAAGCGTTGATTGCGCCGACGCCGGCGTGTATTTTGGCGCCGCCAAAAATCTAATAACCGGCGCAAAACTAAAAATTTTCTGACAACACTTATTCAAGGGATCTGGTTGATCATGTGGATCAAGAACCGAATTGCCAGCATTGTTGCTGCGGGCGCTATTTTGGGGGCGGCGCCGGTAGCCGCTGAAGTTTTTTCTGGCCGCGGTAGTGCGATGGCCGGTGCGGGCGTTGCCGGTGGTGAGTACAGCTACAGTGCGCTGGTAAATCCGGCCACTGCCACCAACTTCAAGGAAAACGACGATTTCGCGCTGACCTTTGATTTTGGTTTGCTTGCCAATGACCAGAATGAATTCATTGATACTGCCGAAGATCTGAGCGATTACCTGGATGATATCGACGGCCTGACGGCGAATCAGGGCGACGCAGATTTTATCCTCCAGTCTCTGCGTACGCTGGATCAGTCCCGCCTGACCCTGGATGCCGGTGCCCAGCTCACCATTGCCATCCCCAATAACGTCGTTTCCAGCATGCTGTTTGTACGCCAGTCTGCGTTCATCTCCACCGAAATCAATCTGGCGGACGCGGATGTGGAGCTGCTAAGCAATTTCGGCGAGCAGTTGTTCGATGAAAACGACCTTCAATCCGAAGCGGGTGCTTTTGGCTACAGCATGCGGGAAGTCGGCGTAGCGCTTGCCCGTGAATTCACCTTTGGTGAATACAAGGTTTCCCTGGGGGCCACGCCGAAACACCAGCTGGTTGAAACCATCGAATATATCGAGACGGTGGCTGATTTCGATGACGACGACTTCGAAGTCGACGACTACACCCGCGAGGACAGCAACTTCAACCTCGACCTTGGCGCGACCATCAATTGGGGCGAGCTGCAGGGCGGCCTGTCGGTGCGCAACAGCCTGGCGCAGGAATATGAGACCCTCGGCGGTATGAAAATCCAGCTGGACCCGCAGGTGACGGCAGGTTTCGGTTATACCGGTGAAACGCTTACCGTGCTGGCAGATCTCGACCTCAATGCCGTGGAGCTGTTTGACGGTGCCGGCGAGGTACAGGTTGCGCGTATTGGCGCGGAGGTGGATATGTTTGACTGGGCGCAGTTGCGTGTCGGTTACCGCCACGATCTGAAAGACACCTTTGACGGTGCGGTAACCGTTGGCGTGGGCTTTTCGCCATTCGACGTGTTGCAGTTGCACGTGTCGGCGATCAAGTCTTCCGATGACACGCTGGGCGCAGCGCTGCAGTTCGGAATCGATCTGTAGTCACTTGGCTATGTCGTAGGAAAAAGGGGCCCGTTGGGCCCCTTTTTTAATGGCGGAACAGTTTGTTCAGGCTGAGCTCGCGGCTGTCAGTTTGTGCGCCGGGAAGTTGAGGGTAAAGGTGCTGCCGCGCCCCGGAGTACTGGCGACGTTCATGGTGGCACTGTGGCGGAGCAATACGTGCTTGACGATCGCGAGTCCGAGGCCGGTGCCGCCGCTCTCGCGCGATCGACCCGCGTCCACGCGGTAGAAGCGCTCGGTGAGGCGCGGGATGTGCATCGGATCAATACCAATCCCGCTGTCTTTTACCGCAAAATGCCCACCCTGCGCGTCCTGGGTCCAGCGCAGCTCTATGGGCCCTCCATCCGGGCTGTATTTCACCGCATTGAACGCGAGGTTGGCGAAGGCGCTATGCAGCTCGCCACTGTCACCGGTAATGACGCAGTCTTCACTGCAATCCACCGTGATCGCGTGGCTCTCGCCGCTCAGTGCGCGAGCCTCTTCGGCCACGCGTTCTATCAGTTCCCGTACGGATACTTTGTCGCGCCCACTGTCGCGCTCAGAGGTTTCCAGACGTGCCAGCAGCAAGAGGTCGTTTACCAGGCTGGTCATACGGGTTGCCTGGTCGCTCATCTGCGCCAGTGGCCGATCCCAGTTTTTCGGCGCCTGTCCACTGCCCTGCAGGGTTTCCAGATAGCCGGCAATCACGGTCAGTGGGGTGCGCAGCTCGTGGGAAACGTTGGCGACGAAATCACGCCGCATCTGCTCCAGGTTATGCAGTCGGGTGATGTCGCGCACGATTACCAGCGCTTCGTCCTGCCCGAAACGGGTCACTTCCATTTGCAGGATGCGGGAGTCATCTCCTGGCGCGGGCAGCGTGATGGGCTCCTGGTTGCCGGTTTTTTGCAGCGTTACACGCTGGTACATGTGCTCCACAAAGCGCGGGTCGCGCACAAAATTGACCAGCGGCTGGCCGGCGTCATCCGACTGCAGGCGCAACATCTGCTCTGCGGCGGGGTTCCACCAGGCCAGGGTCCCCTCGTCTTCCAGGGCCACAATACCTTCGCGCAGCGCGCTGGTGCTGTCCTGTACGCGGCGCAACATGGCATGCAGCTTCTGTTTTTCTTTGCGGTGGCGGCGCTGTATGCGGTAGAAGTCGTCGGAGATATCTCCCCATACGCCGAAGCTGGTGGGGGCGGGACCGCGGCGGCCATTGGCGAGCCAGTGGTCGAATTGATTCTGTTGCCAGAGCACCCAGAAAAGGTAAACAGCGAGGCCGGCACAGAGCGCCAGCCACCAGTGGCCGGTCGCAAAGCCGAGAATGGTGGTAACCAGGGCGATCACCACGAAACGTGCGAACTCGCCAAAACTTCGATCGAGCATGATGGTTGGGCCATCTGTTGTTTCGCTGCAGGCTGCTCCGCACGGGCGGAAGCCTGCAGGCTTTGAATACAAAGGTAAAAGTGCCGGGCGGGGGCGTTGTTGCAGGCCCGTCGAATACGGGGCGCAGTGAGAGTGATCCGCAAGGAATCCTCACAGGATGCTGCCCGGTATTTAGCCCGCGCCGGGCTGAATATGATGGTCCCGGTCATGGCATTTGGGGCTAGAGGTTACACTCTTTCCACAGTCTGTACAGAGAAGCGGTATCCGGTGCCGCGCACCGTCTGGATGTAGCGTTCGTGGCCGTCAATGGTGAGCGCTTTACGCAGGCGGCGGATGTGGACATCTACCGTGCGTTCCTCCACATACACATTGCCGCCCCAGACGTGGTCGAGGAGCTGTGTGCGGGTATAGGCGCGTTCCTGGTGAGACAGGAAGAAGGTCAGCAGTCGGAATTCGGTCGGTCCCATATCTACGGGGCTGCCGTTGATGGTTACGCGATGACTGATCGGGTCCAGTACCAGGCCACCGGCCGTCAGCGGTTCTTCCGGCGTGCTGGGGCCGGCGCGGCGCAGTACCGCCTTCAGGCGCGCTACCAGCTCGCGGGGAGAAAACGGCTTGGTGATGTAATCGTCGGCGCCGGTTTCCAGAGCCTTGATCTTGTGGTCTTCCTCGCCCTTGGCGGTCAGCATGATAATCGGCAGGGATGAGGTCAGCTCATCGCGCTTCAGGCGACGAGCCAGTTCCACGCCGGAAACGTCCGGCAGCATCCAGTCCAGCAGGATCAAGTCCGGCTTTTCATCGATCACCAGTGCGTGGGCCGCTTGGGCGTTTTCCGCCTCGAGGCAGCGGTAGTCCGCCATCTCCAGGGCAACCCGCAGCATGTCCCTTACCGGGGCTTCATCGTCGACTATCAGAATCGTCTTGCTGTGCATTTGCCTGCCATACCCTAGCTGATTACATCGTCAGTGAACTGACTTCGTTCTTAGAGTGGCCATTTAACGTCACTTTAATGACAAATATATGACAGCAGGGTCCCGATCACGACGGGAAAATCGAAGAAATCGCCCTAAATGGCGAGGTAGTGGGAAAAAATTCCGGCAAAAACCGCAGCGCCGACCCAGTTATTGTTCAGGAAAGCCCTGAAGCAAGGCTCACGTTGACGGTCCCTGATCAGCCACTGCTGGTAGGCGAAGAGCGCTGCAGCAACGGTGACCCCACAGTAGTAGAGTGCTCCCAGGTTTGCCCGGTCACCCAGCATCAGCAGTGCGACCAGCACCATGACCTGCAGACTGGCGGTCATGGCCCTGTCCATCTCGCCAAACAGGATGGCGGTGGATTTGACACCGATTTTGAGATCGTCATCGCGGTCCACCATGGCGTAAAAGGTGTCGTAGGCCACCGTCCACAGCAGGTTGGCGGTGAAGATCAACCACGCCACTGCGGGTACTTCGCCCGTTGCGGCGGCGAAGGCCATGGGAATCCCCATGCTGAACGCGGCCCCCAGCACCACTTGCGGCATGTGGGTGTAGCGTTTGGCGAAGGGGTAGCAGAATGCCAGTGCCAGAGCCGGCAGTGACATCAATATGGTGAGCTTGTTGGTGGTCAGCACCAGTAAGAACGCGGCCAGACTGAGTCCGGCAAACAGCAGCAGGGCCCCTTTCGGGGTGGCAGCTCCGGTTGCGAGTGGGCGCGCGGCGGTACGCTTTACATGGCCATCGATTTTGCGGTCGGCGAAATCATTGATCGCACACCCGGCGGCGCGCATGAAAATGACCCCCAGGGTAAACACCGCGAACAGGTGCAGTCCCGGCCAGCCCTCGGCGGCGATCCACAGTGCCCACCAGGTAGGCCACAATAACAGCAGGGAGCCGATTGGGCGGTCGAGGCGCGCCAGTTGCCAGTACGGCAGTGCCTGGGGCCAGCGTCGCTGGAGCTGTTGGCTGATCACTTGCATTTCATTCGTGTCCGCCCCCGTGGGGGCTCAGGTCATCGGTGGTGATTGTGGATTGAAGCTGCTGAGGAAGGTCTCTGCAACCAGCAGGGGTTTGTCGTGCAACCAAAAAGTGGAGCGTCGCCCCCAGGCGCGTGGTGTCATATCGACGAGCTCGGCGAGCTGACAGCGGGGATTGCGCTCGAGACGGTTGAGGACGATCGGGCCGCGCCGGGTATCCGGTTGGCTGAACAAGAGCTCACCGAGTGGGCGGTTGTCGAGGGTGCGCAGGTAGCGACTCTTGCCCCCGAGGGTGCGCTCGGGCAACACGCTGCGGGCGTAGACCCAGGGTTGGCCTTTGCCGCACAGCAGGACTTCGCGGATAACGGCTTGGGAGCGCTCGCGCAGGTTCAGGGCTCGGCGCTCTTCCGGGTGCGGCTGCTGCCAGCCCTGGTGGAGGATCTTCACACTGAATTCGCCGTCACTGAGATGTTTGAGTGCCGCGGTCAGGGAGCCCGGATGCAGCAGCCATGGCAGCAGGTTCCCCGGGGGCGTGTGGCCGTGGAGGCTTTCCAGAGGCTGTGGATGCCAGTCACCGGTGGCGGTATAGGGGGAGTGGAACAACGCTGACTCCGCGCGGGCTTAAAAAACGCCATTGTAACCGACCTGCGCGAGCAGGAAACCGGCGGGCTTTGCCCCCTTCGCACCCTGCCGATATAGTGGCGGTCTGCCTGAGGCGCTTGCGAGAGGGTGTGGGGGTGTTGCTCTGCTCCACAGCAGCGCTTTGTATCGCGTTCACACGTTTTGAATCGACAATAAATATCCGGCAAATACCGGATAACCAACAGGACGAACCATGGGGCTTACCAAAAAAATCGTACTGGCAATGGTCGCGGGTATCGCGGTCGGTCTGCTGTTTAATTTCCTCAATACCAGTCAGATACTTGGTGCCGGCGTCAGCGGGTTCATCAATAACTACCTGACCACCGGGCTGTTCGACATCGTCGGTCGAATTTTTATCGCATCGCTGAAGCTGATGGTGGTGCCGTTGGTACTGGTTTCACTCGTGTGCGGCGCCTGCGCGCTGTCCGAGGGCAGCCGTGTTGGGATCCTCGCCAGTAAAACGCTGCTGCTGTACCTGTGTACCACGGCGGTTGCCATATCCCTGGCGCTGTTGCTCGCACTGGTGATACAGCCGGGTGCGGGCATGGAGGTCATGGCGGGCGATGCGAGCTTTGAGCCCAAGCCGTCACCGCCGCTTTCCGAGGTCCTGATCAATATTTTCCCCACCAATCCGGTGGATGCCATGGCCAAGGGCAATATGCTGCAGATCATCGTCTTCGCCCTGTTGATGGGCTATGCGATTTCCCGCAGTGGCAAGCCAGGCCAGCGTATTGCCGGGTTTTTCAATGACCTGAACGAAGTGATCATGCGCATGGTCGGTGTGCTGATGGTATTTGCGCCCTACGGCGTTTTTGCCCTGCTGGCCAACAAGATTGCGCAGCTTGGGCTGGACGCCATTGTGCAGTTGATGAAGTACTTCCTTGTGGTGCTGGCTGCCTTGCTGATCCATGCGCTGGGGGTATACCCGCTGTTGTTGAAGCTGCTGTCCGGCCTGAATCCGATCCAGCTGTTGAAGAAAATGCGCCCAGCCATGGTCTTCGCATTCAGTACCGCTTCTTCAGCCGCCACCATTCCGGTGACTCTGTCCACTGTGGAGAAGCGCCTGGGCGTGGATAACAAAGTGGCGTCTTTCACCATCCCGTTGGGGGCAACGATCAATATGGATGGCACCGCGATCATGCAGGGAGTGGCGACGGTATTTATCTCGCAGCTTTACGGCATCGATATCGGCCTGATGGGATACCTGACGGTAATCCTCACTGCGACCCTGGCATCCGTCGGTACTGCGGGTGTGCCGGGCGTTGGCCTGATCATGCTGGCGATGGTGCTGCAGCAGGTGGGCTTACCACTGGAAGGTATCGCGATCGTAATGGGCGTGGACCGCCTGCTGGATATGGTGCGCACTGCGGTGAACATTACCGGGGATTCCGTGGTTACCGCCATTGTTGCCAAGAGTGAAGGCGCTATGGATCTCGAAACCTTCAATGACGACACGTACCACAGCGTGATGAACGATGGCGAGCGCAATACATCCGCTGCCGGTTGACCTTCGCGAATGCCAAACAAAATAGTTGGACTTGAGACGCAAAAAAGCGAGCCTTCGGGCTCGCTTTTTTTATTGGGCGTGGGTCTCGTGATGGGCCGGATTGCCGGCTGTGAGGCCGGATCAAAGTGCCGCAAGTACCCGCAGGTGCTCCGCATCCAGGCTTTCTTCCATGCGCTCGACCAGCTCTTCAACCATTTCCGATAGCGCTTTTTTGATCGCTTCTTCGGTATTGTCGTCAGCAGCAGAGCCGTCGTGCGGTGTTCGCACCAGATATTTCGTTTTGATTTTCAGCTCTTCGAGATCAATGCTTTGTTCGCGCAGGGCGCTGCCGGTGCGGTTGCTCAGGGTGTAGCTGAATTCCCCGGTTAGCTGGATGGTTCCTTTTTCCAGGTCGTAGCTCCCCCGAGGGGCCATACCGCCCAGGTGCTTGATGACCTTGAGCTGCAGGTTGTTCTGAAGATTGAGGACGCCGTCTTCTGACACGAGCGGTACATCCTCGTCTTCGAGCATCTCATCGAGCTCTCGTCCGAATTCACTGTGCAGGTACTGGGTGTATTTGCGTACCGCCTCCTGCTTCAGGTCGGCGAGGCCGCCGCCGTTGGTGGCCTGGGCCAGCATCAACTGCAGATTGCCGCTGGATACCGGCATCGGGACGTCAATCTTCAGTTGGGCCGGTGCGATGGTCATGCTTGGGTTGGCTTCATCGCCACCCCACAGGCCGCCCTGGGCCATGCCGGGCGCACTGACGGCGCTGAGCAGTCCGGCGAGCGCCAGGCTGCGGATCTTGAACGTATTCACTCGTCACTCCCCAATATTTTTTTGTGCTGTATGGGAATAGGTAGCTGGCGAAGTTGTTTTCGCTCTGAATTATTTAATTAGCGGTAACAGGCTGCCATTTATTGCGATGAAGAGCAAAATTTTTCGATGACTTAGGCGTCATTAGGTGTTGTTGTGCGTCATTTTGTGGTTTTTAAAGTCGATATGGGGTAAGTCCCCTGGCTAAAAAGGATCAAGCGGTGGCTGGTAGTGGATATTTGGAGGGAGTGCCAGGCAGACCAGCGAGTGCAGTGCCGGGTGGCTGTAGGTCTTTCGCTGTGAGTTTGCGGGCTACGCTAATTGTCGTCCGAAGCCCGCAGAATGGGGGTCAATTGTCGCTGCTGTTTAGCTCGCGCAAGCTGTCGGCTTCGAGGTCGTTATCGATTTTTGCCAGTAGGCGGTCTACGAGCTGAGCGAGTAACTTGTCCAGTTTCTCATCGGTGTTATCTTCACTGCTGCTGCCATCCGCCGGAGATTTGATCTCGTATTTTTCCTTGAGATAGAGGTCTGCCAGATCCAGGCGCTTCTCGTGTAGAACCTGGCCGCTCGGCGCGTGCACCCGGAAACGGAATTCGCCATTGATGCTCAGGTTGCCTCGCTCAAGCTCATACTCGCTGGTGCTTTTCAGGCCACTTAACTGTTTCACTACTACTACATCAATGAAGTTGTGCAGGGTCAGGGCCGTGTTGTCGGCAATCAGCGGCACTTCTTCGTCGGCAAAAAAAGCACGCAACTGGGTCTCAAGCGTCTGGCGCAGGTGATCGGTATGGCGACGGGTCGCCGCTTCTTTTGCTGCTGATGCGCCGCTTCCGGCGGTAGCCTGGGCCAGCAGGGCATCGAAATCGTTGCCCTGCAGGGGCGTGGGGATTTCGAGGGCAATTTCTGCGCGGGCCAGCGTGATATGTGGAACGGGTGGCTCCTCACCACCCCTGCCAAATAAACCCTGGGCCAGGGTGGATTGGCTGGCAATGGAAGAGGACAACAGCAGGCCTGCGAGAAAAATGCCGCGCACATGTGAGGTATTCACGGAAACCTTCCTGAAATCTTTAGACAGAGATTGATGGTTACCCTGAAAGGGTGATGCGTTTCGGGCGGTGTACGACTGGATAAGCATCCGCCCTGGTTATTTTGGTGACAGGCTGCCACCGCATGCGGAGCATTGCAAAAATATTGGTGACCACGCATGACCAATTGGTCGTATTTATGGCCTGTCGACCTGATTTCGCCCGGGAATGGGCGTTATGCTTCAGCGAATCGGGGTTTATTGTGCAGCCATCGGCGTACGATGGCTCTGCGCTGGTTCTCATCCAGCGCATTGGAGGCGGCAATTTTCTGCACCAGTGGTAGCAAATGGGCATCTCTTTGCAGGTCGGCAATACGGTGCTGGATTTCACCGGTCTGCCGGGTGCCGAGAATTTCACCGGGACCACGCAGACGCAAGTCTTCCTCGGCAATAGCAAAGCCATCCGAGTGGCTGCGCAGGGCCTGCAGGCGCGCGCGGCCATTGGCTGACAGTGGTGTGCTGTAGAGCAGCACGCAGTGGCTGGCGATACTTCCCCGCCCTACCCGTCCGCGCAGCTGGTGCAGTTGGGCGAGGCCGAGCCGCTCGGGGTTTTCGATAATCATCAGGCTCGCATTGGGCACGTCGACGCCCACTTCGATGACGGTTGTGGCCACCAGCAGGTCCACTTCACCAGCCTTGAAGGCTTTCATGACCAGGTCTTTGGCGTCGGGCTTCATGCGCCCGTGAACCAGCGCCACACGGGCGCCGTTGAGTACGTCGGCAAGCTCTTCTGCTGTGGACTCCGCGGCCTGCGCCTGCAGAGTTTCGGACTCTTCGATCAGGGTACAGACCCAGTACGCCTGGCGACCCTCCTGAATGGCGCCGTAGACGCGCGCGACGACATCGTCGCGGCGCTCATTGGAGATGGCGACTGTGTTGATCGGTTGGCGCCCGGGGGGCAGCTCATCGATTACCGAACAGTCGAGGTCCGCAAAAGCGGACATCGCCAGTGTGCGTGGTATGGGGGTTGCGGTCATGATCAGCTGGTGCGGCTGGGTGCGCTGTGTGCCCTCCGTGCTGCCCTTTTCGCGCAGCTGCAGGCGCTGGCGTACGCCAAAGCGGTGCTGCTCGTCGATGATGACCAGGGCCAGCCGGTGAAAGCTGACCCCTTCCTGAAACAGGGCGTGGGTACCCACAACCAGTTGCGCCTCGCCGCTCTCAATGGCGGCCAGTTGCTGGCGGCGCTCGCCGGCTTTCATGCTGCCGGTAAGCCACGCCACCGTAATACCGAGAGGCTCCAGCCAGCCGCAAAAGTTGATGCGATGTTGCTCGGCCAGAATTTCCGTCGGTGCCATGACCACGGCCTGGTAGCCGGCTCCTATCGCCTGCAGTGCGGCCTTCGCGGCCACCAGGGTTTTGCCGGCGCCAACGTCGCCCTGCAGCAGGCGCATCATCGGTTTTGTCTGACGCAGGTCTTGTGCGATTTCTTCGCCAACCCGTTGTTGGGCGCCAGTTGGCGTGAATGGAAGGCGGGCATTGAAGTCCCGTTCCAGCGCCAAGTTGGAGGCAAGTGGCGGTGCGGCAATAGCCGACGCACTGCGGCGGAGTTCAAGCAGGCTGAGGTGGTGGGCCAGCAGCTCTTCAAGCGCCAGGCGCTGCTGTGCCGGGTGTTGCCCTTCGGAAAGTTGCGCCAGGTCTGCGTTGGCTGGTGGCTGGTGCAGGTACATCAGCGCCCCGGCCAGGGGGAGCTGCAGTTGGCCGGGAAGTAACTGCTGCGGCAGCAGCTCGGTGACGTTTCCCTCGGCGAGCCAGTCCAGCCCCTGCCCGATCAGAGCCCTGAGTCTGCCTTGGCCGAGTCCTTCCGTCAGTGGGTAGACCGGCGTCAGGGTATCGGCGGTTGGCGACTGCTCTTCACCGAGGACCTCGGTTTCCGGGTGATACAGCTCTACACCGGCACTGCCCCGGCGGGCCTCGCCGTAGCAGCGCACACGGGTGCCCGGAGTCAGGCGATTTTTTTGCGCAGCGGTGAAGTGGAAAAAGCGCAGGGTTACGCTGCCGGTGGTGTCCTGCAGACGTACCGCGAGGCTGCGCCGGCGGCCGAAAACCACGTCAGCAGCGCGCACCTCGCCTTCAATTACAGCATCCATGCCCGGGCGTAACCCGGCCAGTGGAATCACGCGGGTGCGATCCTGATAGCGCGCCGGCAGGTGGAACATGAGGTCCTGCAGCGTACTGATATGCAGCTTGCCCAGGGTTTCAGCGAGCCTGGCGCCCACGCCCTTGAGCGCGGTGACGGGGATCTCCGCCAGTGTTTTTGTTTCCCGGTTCACGTCAGCGCGTTCACGAACTCTTAAGTTGGCACTGGTTAATCGCGTTGCGCAGCATGTCGATTGCGCGGTGACGAGGAAAGCTCGCGCGCCACGCCAGGGCCACAGTGCGCTGTGGCGCCGGTGCCGCGAATGGGCGGGTTACCAACACGCCGCTCGCGTACTGCGAGGCTGCGGCCGCGGAAAGCGGCAGAACGGTAATACCCAGGCGCGAGGCCACCATGTGGCGCAGGGTTTCGAGCGAACTGCCATCGGCGGCGGTGCGGATGTGGCCGCTGCCCGCTTCCTTTTCGATGGACTGCTGTAGCTGGGGGCAGGCCTCGAGTACCTGGTCGCGGAAGCAGTGCCCTTCACCGAGCAGCAGCACATTGTCCTCGCATAGCTGTTCCGGCGTGAGCGTCTCGTACTTTGCCAGCGGGTGATCTGAGGGCATCAGGACGACGAACGGCTCGTCGTAAAGCGGCTGTGTCACTACATCCGGTTCGGTGAATGGCAGTGCAATGATGACCGCATCCAGCTCGCCCTTGCGCAGGCGCGCACGCAGCGTGGAGGTGTAACCCTCTTCCACGTAAAGCGGCATTTGCGGCGCCAGCTGCTGAAGCTGCGGAATAAAGTGCGGGAACAGGTAGGGGCCGATGGTAAAAATCGCGCCCACGGACAGCGGGCTGCTGAGCTGATCCTTGCCGGCGCTGGCGATGTCCTTGATCGCAGCCGCCTGCTCCAGCACCAGTTGTGCCTGAGCCACGATGCGCTCCCCCAGAGGGGTCGCCTGTACACGCGTCTTGGAGCGCTCAAACAGGGCGACGCCCAGCTCTTTTTCGAGCTTTTTGACGGCAATGGAGAGTGTCGGCTGGCTGACGAAGCAGCGTTCGGCTGCGCGCCCGAAGTGCTGCTCCTGGGCCAGGGTGACGATGTAGCGCAATTCGTTGAGTGTCATGGTGAAGGCAATCAGGTAAAACTTGGCGATAGAGTTTATTCATAAATGCGGCCGAGCGGCCAGTAAAACTGTGAAACGCACGGTTAAAGTTCTCAAACTAGAAAAAAATGCTATTAAAACCTTCCCAAGATAGTAACTTTTGCTATTAACTGCCGGTTAAATTTCGGTGGAATGGCGCTGCTTTTGCTATACGTGTATGTGCAAGTGTTGAAATACATGTAGAGCGGAGAATCGCTATGGGAATTTTATCGTGGATTATTCTTGGCCTGATCGCGGGTGCGCTGGCCAAGTGGATCATGCCAGGCCCGGATCCCGGTGGTTGGATTGTCACCATGATTATCGGTATCGTCGGTGCCTTTATCGGCGGCTGGCTCGGTTCCATGGTGGGCATTGGTGGTCCGGTGACGGGGTTTTCACTGGGCGACATCATCACGGCAGTGATCGGCGCAATCGTATTGCTCGTCATCTACCGCATGGTGAAGTCGCGCAGCTAGCGTCCTGTTCTGACCCCGATGTGAGCCCGGGGGCGCCCGCTTCCGGGCTCTGTTCACAGAATAAAAAAGTGAAACAGGCTATAAATGCCGTGTGCCCGTGCGGCACGTTATCCGATAACATGATGAGTTCCGCAGAGGCGCCAGGGTATGGCGCATAGCATTGACAGGATCCGGCAACGGAGTCTGGAGGTTTATACAAGCGGTTATGACAAAGGAAAAAGTCTGGATCTTCGGCTGCGGTGATCTCGGCACTCGGCTGGCATTAAAGCTGGATCGCAAGGCGTACACCGTGTTCGGCGTGCGGCGCAATCCACTGCAGGCGCTGGCGCGCAAGCGTCGCGCGGATGTGGTGAATTGGCGACGGGGCGATGCTACCAAGCCCGAGGATATCCAGCGGCACCTGTCCAGCGGTGCGGATATTGTCATCGCCACTTTCACTCCCGGTGCAAGCACTCCCCAGGCATATCATCGTGCGTATGTGGAAACCGCCACCGCGCTGCGCAACGCTATTGCCCAGCTGGAAAAACCGCCGCGGCTGTTTTTGTGGATTTCTTCTACCCGGGTATATGGCCAGAGTGGCGACCACTGGCTCGATGAGCGCTCACAGCCACTGCCCAGCAGTTTTCAGGGTGAGTCCCTGTTGTCGGCGGAAAAGATCGTACAGCAGGTGGCCACGGAATCCTGCGTGGTTCGGTTTGCCGGTATATACGGCCCCGGCCGCGATCGACTGTTATCTCAAGTGCGCGCAGGTCGCTGTGCACCCCCTTCGCCGCCACAGTTCAGCAACCGGATTCATGTTGATGATGCTGTGGGTTTTCTGGCGCACCTGATCGAGGGGCAGAAAAAGGGTATGCCGCTGGAAAGACTGTATATCGGTGCAGACTGTACACCTGTACCCATGTACGAGTTGCAGAGCTGGCTGGCGAAATCAATGGGCTACACCAGCGCACACCTGCGTGAAGAGGTGTCTACCAGTGAGCGGCGCTCCAAGAAATTGAGCAACAAGCGTTTGCTCGAGAGCGGATACGAAATGCTATATCCGGATTATCGTGCGGGTTACAGCACACTGCTGGAAAACGATTGATAGCCTGAAACTGCGCCGCGTTCGCGGCGCAGTCCTGACCAAATTTCCCTTTAGATCACCATGATCGCTTCGGCTTCAAACTGCGCGCCCTTGGGCAGCTCGCTGACGCCGACGGCTGCGCGTGCCGGGAATGGCTTGGTAAACAGTTCTTCCATTACCTCGTTGACCGTGGCGAAGTTGCTCAGGTCGGTGAGGTACAGGTTCAGTTTCACGATGTCATCCAGTGAGCCATTGGCCGCTTCGCAGACAGCGCGCAGGTTCTTGAATACCTGGCGGGCCTGGTCTGCGAAATTGTCGGAGACCATTTCCATGGTTTCGGGAACCAGGGGGATCTGGCCGGACAGATACACAGTGTTGTCGACTTTAACGGCTTGCGAGTAGCTGCCGATTGCGGCCGGTGCCTTATCGGTTTTTATCACGGCGCGATTGGGCATGGTTACTTCTCTCCCGGGCCTTTCGGTCCTGCTTACTGAAAAAAGAAGCGGGAGAATATAGCGCGCTTTCTTTGCGATTGGGAGATTTGGCGCCGTGTGACCAGCGATAGGCGGAACCCGTCCCTATTTCGCGATATTTCCGAACTTTTTCTTTCGATTCGTTGCCGGGTTCTGAGGGTTTGTCCGCAATAAGCTCGAGTCAACGAAATAGCGGTATCTCACGGAGGCCTCTCCCGGGATCCGCCCGACAAACGATTGCCGATGAGGTTGTTTGGCGGGTGGATCCCGGGAGGGGGCGGGCGCGAAAAAGACGCAGCTTTACTATGAGCTTTGTGGAGGATTTGGTGGCTGTACTTCTACCGAGAACAGCCCCTGTATCTGAGCTTTAGCATTGCACTTCGGTGCGCGGTGCGGCTTATGGGCGAGCAATCCGAATAACCGCCGGCAGGTTGCGCAACCGCTTCATCACCTGCGCCAGGTGAACCCGGTTGGTGACCTCCAGGGTGAGCGAGATTACGCTGTGCTGCGCATCTTTCTCGTCCACATGGATCTGCTCGATACTCGCACCTTCTTCGGTAATCCGGGTGGCGAGGCGGGCGATGATGCCGCGTTCGGACTCCACCTCCACACGCACATCGCCGAGGAACTCCCCTTTTACATCCGGCGACCAGTTGACCGCCATGATGTTTTCCGGATGTTCACGCAGGTCGCCCGTGTTGCGGCAGGTATCCCGGTGCACCACTACGCCCTTGCCGGAGCTGATATGACCGATGATGGTGTCGCCCGGGATTGGCCGGCAGCAGCGGGCGAAACTGATCATCATGCCCTCCTGGGCATCAATGGTCAGCGGCGACGAGATATGGCTCGCTTCGCCCTCTTCGGTACCCACGGGCACCAGTAATTTTGCCGCAGAATACGCGGCCCGGTTACCGAGGCCGATCTCTTCCAGCAGGTTGTCGAAGTTGTCGCACCTGGCCTCCTTCACGCCCCGACGCATATCCTCTTCGCTCAGGTCCGCAATTTTCAGCTTGAACTTCGCCAGCGCTTTTTCCAGCAGGCGCTGGCCGAGGGTCATGGAATCGTGGTGGCGCTGATGCTTGAGGAAGTGGCGAATGGCACTGCGAGCCTTGGCGGTAACCACAAAGTTCAGCCAGTTCGGATTTGGCTGCACGTTTTTGCTGGTCAGAATTTCGACCTTCTGGCCGCTTTCCAGCGGCTGCGACAGTGGTGCCAGGCGCTGGTTGATACGCACGGCTACGCAGGAGTTGCCGATATCGGTGTGAACCGAATAGGCAAAATCCACGGCGGTGGCACCGGCCGGCAGGTCGATGATTTTGCCTTTGGGAGTAAAGACGTAAACCTCGTCCGGGAACAGGTCGATCTTTACGTTTTCAATGAATTCCAGTGAGTCGCCGGCACGCTGCTGCATTTCCAGCAGGCCCTGAACCCAGCGGCGGGCGCGCACCTGGCTGGTACCGCCGGTATTGAGCACTTCGTCGCCAGAGGATTTGTACAGCCAGTGGGCGGCAATACCGCTATTGGCCATCTCGTCCATCTCTTTGGTGCGAATCTGTACTTCAATCGGTACCCCGTGCATGCCCAGCAGCACCGTGTGCAGTGACTGGTAGCCGTTGGATTTGGGGATGGCGATGTAATCTTTGAATTCGCTGATGACCGGCTTGTACAGGTTGTGGATAACACCGAAGGAGCGGTAGCAGGTATCCACACTGTCGACGATGATGCGGAAAGCGTAGACGTCCATGATTTCCTTGAACGACTTCTTCTTCGAACGCATCTTCTGGTAAATGCTGTAGAGGTGCTTCTCGCGGCCGATCACCAGCGCATCGATATTCTCACGCTCCAGGCGCAATTCGATGGCGTTCTGGATCTTCTCCAGCAGTTCCTTGCGGTTGCCGCGGGCGGCCACCAGTGCCGCGCGCAGGCGGCTGGCCCGCAGCGGATGGATTGCGAAGAAGGCGCGATCCTCGAACTCGATACGGACATCGTTCATGCCCAGGCGGTTGGCAATCGGCGCGTAGATTTCGAGGGTTTCGCGGGCGATACGTGCGCGCTTTTCCGGCTTGAGGGCGCCAAGTGTGCGCATGTTGTGCAGGCGGTCGGCCAGCTTGACCAGGATGACGCGGATATCCCGCGCCATCGCCAGCGCCATCTTCTGGAAGTTTTCCGCCTGCTTTTCCGCCGGGCTGTCAGTCTCGAACTGGGTCAGCTTGGAGACCCCGTCCACCAGATCCGCGACTTCTTCCCCGAATTGCTCCGCCAGCGCGGCCTTGGGTACGCCGGTGTCCTCGATCACATCGTGTAGCATGGCCGCGGCCAGGCTCTGGGCGTCCATGTGCATGCCGGCCAGAATCGTGGCAACGGCTAACGGGTGGGTGATATAGGGCTCGCCGGAGCGCCGGGTCTGGCCTTCATGGGCCTGCTCCGCATAGAAATAGGCGCGGCGGACGAACTGGATCTGGTCGGGAGGAAGGTATGACGAGAGGCGATGGGCCAGACTGTCGATTGTGTGCAAAGCCGCGCTCGCCTCTAACTAATCAGCATCAAACGTATAGGTTTCGGATTACATGTCCTGTTCGGACAGGAACACCGGCGCCGGTGCTGCGCGAGGGGTAGGCTCGTCTTCCGGCTCGTCGAGAATGCTGGCGTCAACGAAACCCTCTTCGATCTCGCGCAGAGCGATTACGGTGGGCTTATCGTTTTCTTCCGGGACGTGCGGGTCGCGGCCGCCGGTAGCGATCTGGCGAGCGCGCTTGCTGCCGACGATAACCAGTTCAAAGCGGTTGTCGACGTGGTCGAGGCAATCTTCAACGGTGATACGTGCCATAAATCTTCTGTTCCAGTATGTGCCCGATGCTTCGGGCAAGGTGTGCGAATTCTAGGATCCGGGCGGGCGCGCCAAGGGCGCCGGCAAACGGATGGGGGGTAGCTATTCTACCGGACCGCGCAGTGTACGCAAATCGATCAACCGCCTCAATCGCCCTGTTGACGCAGAAGCGATTGCAACAGTGCGCCGTGGCGTGACTGCTGGCGATACAGGCGCTGGCGTTCCGCCACCATCACTGCGCGCAGTTCAGCCAAGGCGGTGGTGAAATCGTCGTTGATAATCACGAAGTCAGCTTCGGGGTAATGCGACATTTCACTGATGGCTTCAGCCATGCGCTTGTCGATCACGCTCTGCTCGTCCTGGCCGCGGCCGGTCAGGCGCTCCAGTAGGGCCTGCTGTGAGGGAGGCAGAATGAAAATCCCTACGGTCTCCGGCTTCAATTTGCGCACCTGGGCGGCGCCCTGCCAGTCGATCTCGAGGATGACATCGCGCCCGCTGGCGAGGGTTTCCTCTACCCAGGCTCTGGACGTGCCGTAGTAATTCTCAAATACCTGCGCATGTTCCAGGAAATCACCCTTCCCCAACATCTGCACGAACTCGTCGCGATCGACAAAATGATAGTTGATGCCGTCGGTCTCACCGGGGCGCATCGGGCGGGTAGTGTGAGAAACGGATACGGTGACCTGACTGTCACTTTCCACCAGTGCTTTCACGAGACTGGTTTTGCCTGCGCCGGAGGGCGCGGAGACCGTATAGAGGGTACCTGTAGACACGGCAGATCCTGTTGCGGGTAAAACATTGGGCAATGAGCGCGGGATTATAACGAAAGCGTGGGCCCGGGGGCTAAGCCGAAGTGAGCAAACAGGCAACCACACGGCCGGTGCTGGGGGCAAAGTGTGTTGGGCTTTGTGGCGGCAGTACCTGAGGGTATCGCCGCCGCGGCCGGCCGGGGTTCCCTGCGGAATCACAACCTTTACGCCTTTTTGGGGAAGGCGCAGGGCTACCGCGGATCCCTAATGTTAATGACTAACGGGCGAGACTCTATCGTCTTTGCCAGTAAAAACCAACAGCCACCAGAGAAATGCGCTGGCGGCGGTATAGCCGAGAAGCACTGGCCAGACCGCTGTCGGGACAAGTGGTATGGCCGTGCACACCAGGGACAATCGTGCTAGTTCCCAGTGGCGTGTACGGCTCTCGCCATCGAGGATACGTCCGTTCAGAACCAGCCCTGCTACCAGCATCAGCACGAGTAGCGCGGTGACTCCATACCCGAGGGTTTTGCCATACCAGAGTAGGGCCAGTGTGGCGACCGAGTAGCAGAGATGCTGGCCGAGTACATAGAAGCGAAGGCCGCGTGCAATCTGCGGGTCAAAGCGCCGAAAGTTGTCCAGGTCACCACTGGGCACCGGCATCGCCGCTTCCGCGTCCGCGGGCCGGTAGCCAGTAGCGCGGAACCACAGAGAGAGCTTTTCTTTCCAACTCTTTGTGTACACCGCGTCCAGCCACATACGCTTGAAGTGCTGCAGGTTCGCGGCCAGAGGGTCGAAGGTGTTGAGTGGTTTGCGTACGCCGTAGATACAGGGCTCCTCGTCCAGCTCTTCCTGGTAGGTGCCAAACAGGCGGTCCCAGATGATCAGCACACCGCCATAATTGCGATCCACGTAGATCTTGTTCTGGGCATGGTGAACGCGATGGTTGGAGGGGGTAACCAGAATCCATTCCATCCAGCGCACCTTGGGAAACTTCTGGGTGTGTACCCAGAACTGGTAGATCAGATCGATGGCCCCTGCCGTGATCAACACCTCCGGGGGCATACCAATTAACAGCAGTGGCAGATAGAAGACCCACCCCAGTGGCACCAGGTCGCTGGACTGTCGCAGTGCGGTGGTGAGGTTGTAATCCTCGCTCTGGTGATGCACCAGATGCTCGGCCCAGAAGATATTGATTTCGTGGCTGATGCGGTGCTTCCAGTAGTAGCAGAAGTCGTAGGCGAACACTGCCAATACCAGGTGCCAGGGATTGTCCACAGACCAGGCTATGCCGAGATTCTGGTACGCCGGCTCCAACCACCGGTAGAGCGGTATGTAGATCAGCATCAGAATGCCCACACGTACCAGCCCGAGAATACGGCTGAGAATGCCGGCGCTGAGGCTGCCGATGGCGTCATTCAGCCGGTACAGGCCCCAGCCGCGCCAGCGGTCCAGCGCCAGCTCCAGTAAAACGGCAAGCAGGAAAAACGGAATGGCGAGAGTGACAAGGCTCACGGCTACCTCGGAAAGTTGTTTGTATCGTTATATTTATTGGCTCTGGCCGGCCAGCTAATGGTGCCACATCGGGAAGGGTGGGCAATGTCCTGAGAGCGCGGATTTCAAAATCCGTGAGACTTTATGACCGAATCCCGCTGCGAGCCCTGGGTCAAAACCAAAAATAAAAAAGGCCGGTAAAGTACCGGCCAAAACAACAAGGTGGTCAGGCGCAGCTCACGCGCCAGGAGTGAGATCTTTAGGGTGCAGCTTCCGCTTGCAGGGTTACACCTGAGTAGGCGCTGTAGCCGCGGATGCTGATATACCAGGTACCGGATTGCGGATTGCTGATGCTGCAGCTTTCATTGTTGCCATAGCGATAGGGCCGGCAGTCGTAGCTGCTAGTAGTGGGCTGAGAGCCATAGCGCAAATAGAGATCACCATCGCCACTGCCGCCACTCATCAAGACTTCGAGAGAAGACATGCCGCTGTTCACGTCCAGTGTGAAGTGCTGCCAGGCCCCGGAATTACCGGAGAGGTTGCTCTCGGTCCAGCCGGTGGCACCACCGCCGCCGCTGCCGCCCTCATCAAAGCTGCCCACCAGGCTGACGCCGGAGAAGCTGCTGTAAGCGCGCAACATCACGTGGTAAGTGCCCGCCTGGACGTTGCTGATGGTGCAGGTCTCGTTGTTGCCGTTGAGGTATGGGCGGCATTCGTAGCTGCTGGTAGTGGGCTGGGCGCCGTACTGCACATAAAGGTCCGCGTCGCCACTGCCTCCGGAGATCTGGAAGCTCAGGTTGCTGGCGCCGGCCGGAACATCGAGGGTGAAGTAAAGCGATGTGCCGGTGCTGGCGGAAAGACTGGTTTCGGCTACACCGTTGGTCAGCTCACCATCCCCCGGATTGGGGTTACCACCACCACCGCCCCCGTTGGCTTCTGCCACGGCGGCTGCTGCGTCAACGATACCGGTACCACACTGGCTGCAAGAGCCCGGAAAAGCGCGAGCGGTGTTTTTGAGGATGGATTCGACTTCGGTGGGCGTAATGCTGCTGTCCACTGCATACAGTAACGCCGCCGCACCCGCCACATGAGGTGCAGCCATGCTGGTGCCCTGGTAGAACGAGTAGTTGTCACTACCTGGCCCCTGACTGCCACTGTTCAAAGTAGACAGAACGCCATTGGATGAAGTGGAGGTTTCGCCGCCCGGCGCCGCCAAATCCACTACGCTGCCGTAGTTGGAATAGTAGGCGCGGCTGCCGGCTCGGTTGGTCGAGGCCACTGAGATGACCCCGGAGCAACTGGCCGGGCTGTAATTGCCGGCGTTATCGCTGGAGTTACCTGCGGCAACGACGACCGTAGTGCCCAGGCTGCGCGCAGTGTTGATCGCATTCTGGGTCGTGGTGTCACAGCTGCCGCCGCCACCGAGGCTCAGGTTAAGTACCTGCGCCGGGTTCGCGTTGGTGGGTACGCCGCTGACGCTGCCACCCGCGCCCCAGATGATGCCGTCGGCGATATCGGAGGTGTAACCACCGCAGCGACCGAGCACACGGATTGGCACAATCTTGGCTTTGTAAGCAACGCCGGCTACGCCGGTGCCGTTGTTGGAAACCGCTGCAACAGTTCCGGCTACATGGGTACCGTGCCAACTACTGTTGCGAGCGGCTTGGCCGCTGCCGCAGGCACCGGCTGGTGACCAGTCACCGGGATCGCTGGCGTCGCTGTCGCGACCGTTGCCATCTTGTGCAACGGTGGTGTCTGAGATCATGTCGTACCCTGGCAGGATATTGGCAACCAGGTCGGCGTGCGGGCGATAGCCGGTATCGATGACACCAACCACCACGCCTTCACCTTGGGTCACATCCCAGGCTGTCGGCAGGTTCAGGCCGCCGGTGGATTCGAAATAGTGCCACTGCTGGTTGTAATAGGGGTCGTTGGGGGTGGCCATCGGCTGCATAAGACGGTCGGGCTCGGCGTATTCGACCTGTGGGTCCTGCTGCAGGCGGCTGATGATGGCATCCAACTCGGCCTTGCTGGTGCGCTTTTCCAGTTTTAGCAGTTGGGCACCGGTAGCCAGCTTGCGCATGTGTTTGAAACCGTGACCGGCACTGTGCGCCGCACGTTGTACAGCGCCTTGCGACATGGTTGTCGCATTGGCGCCGGCAATTGTATTTTTATATTTAATGATAATGCGGTCCGTGACCACTTCCGCCGGAGCCACTGACATCGAAGACAATTGCGGTTCGACCGCGTGGGCAGAAAAGGATGTTCCCAGCAGAAGAGCAGCGGCGCCGATAATCGCCCCGGGCTGCCTTTTCAGGAATGGTAATAATTTCATTGTTGTAAGGTTCTCCTTAATTATTTTTTTGCCGACGAAATCGCGAGCACACCGTCGACATTTCCACTGCGGAACTCCTGGGCAGTGCCCCTCAAAATTCAGCTGCCGGAAAATGGCTCCGACGCTTTCCTCCTAAGGTTATGGTTTAACGAGGCATTGACTCTCCGCCTCACCAAGAAATAAGGACAACTCTTTGTAATTCGCGCCAAATTTAGGCGGTAATTGGTACGTTTGTTAACCATTAGTAGGTTTTTTCAGCAGGGTGCTTGCGAAAGTCTGGAAAATCAGAAAACTGGATCGGTTCAACCCGCAGTAAGTTCAGGGTGGGGGCGAAGTACTAAAGAAAAATAAAAGACCCTTATGGCGCCAATTAGGGTTTGACCTTGTATTATTTGAGCTGCGTTAAACAGGCACGTTTAATAATTAGTGCAACAGGAATTATTTATGACTACCGCAGAAAATCCCTACGCTTCGCCAAAAACGTTGGATCTGGCCCCGGCTGACGGTGTGCAGGAGGGCATTCCTAAAATCTTTTCATTTGGTGGGCGGCTTGGCCGGATTCGCTTTGCGGCCTATGGTGTGATGGTTTCGATGTTACTTATGATTTTGGCCGGGTTTGTTGGCGCATTATTAGCGCCGATAAGTATCACCTTCCTGGTAGCCGTCAATGTTCTATTTTTCGCACTCTGTGCTATTTATGGTTTTTCGCTTTATGTCCGCCGATTGCATGACCTTGGCCATTCTGGATGGTGGTCAATTGTGATCCTGGTGCCGCTGGTTAACTTCGGGCTTGCGCTCTATCTGTTGTTTTTCCCCGGTAATGCAGGGGTAAACCGCCACGGACCGAAAGTCAGGAACAATTCTGCTGGCGTAATTGTTGCTTTCATTATCAGTATCCTGCTTGGCACAGCCTACATCGGAATGGTTGCCGCAATCGCAATACCCGCCTACCAAGATTACGTAGAACGGGTGCAACAAATACAGTAACAAAGGCTGCCTGTTCGGATGATGCCTTTTAATAAGGATAAATTAATTGGCGTGTGGGCATTTTGCTGGCACAGCTAGAAGATACTTAAGGGCGTAATACTACTCTTTTGTGTCTTTATTCTTGGCTTCAATCCAGCGGCTCATAAATTCTTCGGCGCGGTGTTCAGTGCGCCGGAGAATGCGTCCCCAGATATTGCGGTTGCGATGCGCTTCCAAGTTTGCGGCGATCTCTTCCAGTCGTTCGACAAATGCACCGGCGTGATCGCTATAGGAAAATCCGCGTTCAAGTGCGCGGTTACCTGCGTCGCGTGCGGACAGCCAGGCCGATTTTTTTTGATACAAACGTGCGGCCGTTGCGGCAAATTGATCGGGAGCATCGCTCAACGTATAGCCCCAGGCATCGTCAGGAGCCATGGATTCGGCACCGATAGGCGTGGTAATTGTCGGCGTGCCGCTGAGCCACCCTTCCAATATTTTGCCCTTTTGCCCGGCGCCGAAGCGCAGCGGTGCCAGGTTCAGCCGGTAGCGTGCCAAGGTGGCGAGAGCATCTTCCGTGCGCCCATGTACGCGAAATCCTGTTGTCGGGTCACTGAGGCGGTGCATCGCGTGATCTGAATAGGCGCCGTATACGTGGCACTCAACGCCGGGCAGTAGTCCATGCAGTTTCGGCCAGATCTCCTCGGCAAACCAGATGGTGGCATCGCGGTTTGGGGCGTGTTTAAAGCCACCGATCATCACCAGGTGCTGGCGCTCTTCGAAGCCAGGCTGAGCCTTTTGGTCGGGTAGTTCTCGCACCAGAAATGGCAGATAGTGCAGTTGCCATTCGGGCAGGTAAAAATACTGTCTCAGCAGGTCGAGCTCGACCTGGGAGATCATTATTGTGAGGTCGCAACGGGCCATGGCCGCAATTTCGCGCTCAGCCGTCGGGTGAAACAGATTTAACGGCTGGCCGCTTTTAAGCGCCTGGTGACGGGCCTCGCGCAGACTGTGGAAGTCGCTGGTGTCGAGCAGTGTAATAGCGTTCGGGCACTGTTCACGCACCCGCCAGCCAAACTGCTCTTCCATCATAAAGCGATCATAAATCACGACGGATGGGGCCAATACGCGCACCCAGTGATCAAAGCTCTCGTCATTGACTTCGATCTGGTGCTCACCGTAACCGGTTTTTGCCTGAAAGGGCGTGGGCTGGGCGGGGCTGCCGATGTCCACCTGATAGCCTGCCTCCTTGAGCAACTGGAGAATATCCAGGGTGCGGCGGCCGGCAGCGGTAGAGTTGGGTTCGGGCCACTGCTTGGCGATCAGCAGCGCCCGTTTGGCGGATGTGCTCATGGTCTGGCTGTGAGGTTTGTAGGTGCGGCGCGCCCGGTTTTTGAGTGTGCTCTGCAGAAATACACCGGCGAATTACTCGATGTTTTGCACCTGTTCTCGCATCTGCTCGATCAGGACTTTCAATTCCACCGCGGCCTGAGTGGTGTCTGTCACTACGGCTTTTGACGAGAGCGTATTCGCTTCGCGATTGAATTCCTGCATAAGGAAATCCAGGCGCCGTCCGATGGGACCACCGTTTTTCAATACACGACGGGTCTCGGTGATATGGGCGTCCAGGCGGTCGAGCTCTTCATCGACATCCGCCTTCTGTGCGAGCAGAGCGATTTCCTGTTCGATGCGATCCCTGTCGATTTCTTCCAGTAATTCTTCCAGGCGCGTTTTAAGTTTTTCACGCTGGTTTTGCAGAATTTGTGGCAGCAGTGCGCGCACGGTGGTGACCTGTTCGTCGATACTCACGAGACGGGCTTCGATAAAACCCGCCAGCTCTGCGCCTTCGCGCTCACGATTTTCCACCATCTGTTTGAGTGCTTGCTTGAAGCCATCGAGGATTGCGCTGGCCTGCTCGTCGGCATCGGTTTCCGGTTCGGCGATGACCCCTGGCCACTTCAGCACTTCCAGTGGATTTAATGGCGGGTTGTCCGGTGCCACCTGTTTTGCGGCTTTGATTAACTGGTCGACAAGTGCCTGGTTTACCTGCAGGCCGGTAACTTCACCACTGGTGGCCTTGAGGTTCAGGGTCATTTCCACCTTGCCGCGGTTCAGAGTCTTGCGCAGGACTTCGCGCAGTTTGGGTTCCAGTGAACGGGCGGCCTCCGGCAGGCGGAAGTGCGGTTCCAGATAGCGATGGTTGACGGAGCGCATTTCCCACACGGTGGTGCCGGTAGAGAAGTTCACTTCGGCACGGCCGAAGGAGGTCATGCTGCGCACTTTGTTGTTGGCCATACTGCCGTGCTCCAGAAAAGCTGCTTACTAGAAAAAGAGCGGCACAGCATAGCACAGGGTGATTAGGGGAATTGATGGCTATAATGCCGGGCCTTGAATGATTTGACGCAAAACTGAGGTGTCTTATGCAGCGACCGAGCGGCCGCAAACCAGAGCAATTGCGCGAAGTGCGTATCACCCGCAACTACACGCGCCACGCGGAGGGTTCCGTGTTGGTGGAGTTCGGCGACACCAAGGTGTTGTGTAACGCGACGGTCGTAGCGGACATTCCGCGTTTCCTGCGTGGGCAGGGCAGCGGCTGGATCACCGCCGAGTACGGCATGCTTCCCCGCTCTACCGGCACCCGGATGGGACGTGAGGCGGCACGTGGCAAACAGGGCGGGCGCACCGTGGAAATCCAGCGCCTGATAGGCCGCTCCCTGCGCGCGGCGGTAGATCTGAAGCTGCTGGGCGAGCACCAGATTACGCTGGATTGCGATGTCATCCAGGCGGATGGCGGCACCCGTACGGCTTCCATTACTGGCGCCTGTATCGCTCTGGTTGACGCCATTCGCTATATGCAGCGGGAAAAAATGATTGCGACTGACCCGCTGAAAAATATGGTAGCGGCGATCTCTGTCGGTATTTACGACGGCGAAGCGGTGCTGGATCTGGACTACCCGGAAGACAGTAATGCGGATACCGATATGAATCTGGTGATGGCGGAAGATGGCGGTATGATCGAGGTTCAGGGCACCGCCGAGGGTGCACCGTTTACCGAGCATCAATTTGCCGAGATGCTGGCCCTGGGTAAGGCTGGTATCAAGGAGCTCATCAGTCTGCAGAAAAAAGCACTGGCCGAGTAACCTGAGATGCCGCTGGCACCCGGTGAAAGGGTGTTGGCGGCAGCGCGCCGTTGGCAGTTTGGCGAACGCATTGGCGTTGGCTAAGGACTGCGACGCGATTTTACTGTGTCAGGCGCGTACGCCCTCCCCGACTAAAAAATTTGGCAGGTCCTGCCACTTCTAACCGCCGCGCCCCGTCCGAATTGCCATTAGGCTTCTCACCCAGACCCAGGATATGGATGAGAATGAACAATGAATAGCAGCCTGGTTGTAACTTCCCCTGTGGTGCTAGTGGCGATTGTCGCCCTGCTGACCACGGGCGCGTCCAGCGCCCAGCACCTCCGACAGGAAAGCAAACCCCACCATAAACACTACCGCGAACCTGTGGCGGACAAGCCGGCACCCTCAGGAGCAGTGGCGCCACGATTGCAGAATCTGGGCCGCCACACCTTTCCCGTGAGTTGTGCCTCGGAACGCGGGCAGCAATTTATCAATCAGGGCATTAATCTCGCCTACGCCTTCAATCACGCAGAAGCGGGTCGCTCTTTCCGCGAAGCGGCGCGGTTGGATCCCAAATGCGCCATGGCCTACTGGGGCCAGGCTCTGGTACTTGGGCCAAATATCAATGTGCCCATGGATCAGGAAAATGAACCCAGGGCCTACGAACTGGTACAGCAGGCGGTTTCCCTGCAGGGCGGACTGAATGACCGCGAGCGCGCCCTGATTGGCGCGCTGTCGAAGCGCTATAGCGGAGATCCCACAGACCGTGCCAAAGGCGATAGCGACTATGCCAGCGCCATGGCAGAGGTCACCAGGCAATTTCCCGATGATCTGGATATCGCGACGTTTTACGCGGAATCCATGATGGACCTGCGCCCCTGGAATTACTGGATGCGAGACGGAACTCCCTACGAGGGTACAGAAGACATTGTTGGGCTGCTTGAATCGGTAATGGAGCGCAACCCCAAGCATCCCGGGGCGTTGCACCTCTACATTCACCTGATTGAGCCCACCAATCAGCCACAGCGGGCGGAAAAGGCTGCCGATGCCCTCAGCGGCTTGATGCCGGGCGCCGGGCATATCGTGCATATGCCGGCGCATATCTACCAGCGGGTGGGCCGCTACGAGGATTCCGCCAAGACCAACGAGCGCGCCATTGCAGCCGACGAGGATTACATCAGCCAGTGTCGTGCCCAGGGGATTTACCCGATGGCTTACTACCCCCACAACATCCACTTCCTGTGGTTTGCGACCACCGCACAGGGGCGCAGCGAGGCCGCGATAGACGCCGCCAACAAGACGGCGGCACAGATTTCTGACGAGGCGCTGGCGGAAATGCCCCTGCTGGCGGGCTTTCGCGTGGTGCCCTACTGGGCTCTGGCACGGTTCGGCAAGTGGGATGAGGTCCTGGCGCTACCGGAGCCGCCGAAGGATCTGTTCCTGACCGGTGCCTGGCACTATGTGCGTGGTCTTGCGCAGGTGGGAAAAGGTAATCTGGATGCGGCGCAAAAGGAGCTGGAGCAGGTGCAGAAGATCGCTGCGGACAAGGGGATGGACTACACGATGTTTTCCCCGAACAGCGCGGCTGCCGTCCTGGCGATTGCGCCGGAAGTGCTGGCGGGAGAAATTGCTGCGGCCAGGGGTGAGTTTGATGCCGCAGTCGGGCATCTCGAGCGCGCTGTGCGCCTTGAAGAAGGGCTTGTTTACACCGAGCCCACCGAATGGCATTACCCACCGCGCCTCGCCCTGGGGGCCGTGCTGCTGGAGGCAGGCCGCGCAGGCGAGGCAGAAACGGTCTACTGGCAGAACCTGAACCGATACCCGGACAATGGTTGGGCGCTGTACGGCCTCGCTGAAGCCCTGCGCAAGCAGCGGAAACACGATGAGGCAGAGCTGATAGGCGCCCGCTTCAAAAAGGCGTGGCGCAATGCGGATGTGAAGCTGAAGGCGTCGCGTATACGCTAGCGCCGGGCACATTTCAGGCAGCGATTTTCAGGCACAAAAAAGGGCGCATCGAGAGCGCCCTTTTCATGGTGTCGTATGGCGAGTGCCCGCGCCTCAGACCTCGAGGTCGTAATCCATGATCACCGGCAGGTGGCTGGAGAAGGTCACATTCTTGTTAATGGCCCCGTACTCGATCTTGTTTTTCAGGGTCTGCGACACGATCTGCATATCGGTGCGCCAGCCGTCGCCCTTACCGACTTCGCCGCTGGGCCACCAGGTGAACTCATCGGCGTCTTTCACCACGCGACGGAAAGAGTCCACATAGCCGATTTCATTGAACAGCTGGTCGAGCCAGCGCTGTTCGTGACGCATGAACCCGGGGGTGTCCTGGTGATCCTGCCAGTTCTGGACGTCTGCGCGGCGGTGAGCCATGCCCCAGTTGCCGCAGAAGATAAAGTCGCGGCGCTTGCGGCTGATTTTGGCCAAATGGGCCTGCATATCGTCGAAGAACTGTACTTTGACCTCCAGAGAGGCCTCGTCGGTTGCCACCGGCGCCAGCAGAGAGCCCACACTCAGGCGCTCGAAGTCGGCCTGCAGGTAGCGGCCGTACATATCAACGCCATTCGCGAAGCCCATGCCATAGATCAGCGCTTTTGGCTGCGCACGGGTATAGATGGCGACGCCGTTTTCGTGGGGCGTCCCGGAATCGAAGAAGTAGCTGTAGTAGCCATCCGGATGGAATATCGGGTGATCGAGTTCCGGTTCCAGTGAGCGTAGATCTTGCAGGCAAATGATGTCTGCGTCCTGCTCTGCCAGCCAATCATACAGTCCGCGCTGTGCAGCCTGGTGCACGCCATCTACGGACAAACTCACTATTCGCATTATTAGCCCCTTACCAGCGGACTGTGTAAAATTGCAGTCGTTATTCGTCTGAACATTTTCTATAGCCGCTCCCCATTCCGTGGGGATCTTCCTTCACCTTAGCCAATAGTTATCAAATTGCCATGCAGCAGTACCAGCGCGACTTTATCCAACTGGCCCTGGAGCACGATGTGCTCTGTTTCGGGGACTTTACACTGAAATCAGGCCGCCAGAGTCCCTATTTCTTCAATGCCGGCCGTTTCCACAGCGGTGCGGCGTTGGCCGCTCTGGGCAACGCCTATGCCGAGGCGATTATTGCCTCAGGAGTGGAGTTTGATGTCATATTCGGGCCGGCCTACAAAGGCATCCCGCTGGGTGCGGTAACCGCGGTGGCATTGGCGCAGAAAGGGGTTGATAAACCCTTCTGTTATAACCGGAAAGAGGCCAAGGACCACGGCGAGGGCGGAACCTTAGTGGGTGCGCCGCTCAAAGGCAAGGTTTTGATTATCGATGATGTCATTACCGCGGGTACCGCAGTGCGGGAGGTCATGCAGATTATCAGCCAGCAGGGCGCAGAACCTGCGGGAGTGGTGATCGGTCTCAACCGTCAGGAAAAGGCCAATGACAATACCGACATGTCCGCAATTCAGCTGGTTGAGCAGGAATACAGCATTCCTGTGATCGGTATTGTGGAACTTGACGATATTATTGCCTATCTTAAGGCGGAAGCCGGCAGCGACGATTTGCTGGCACGAATTATCGACTACCGGCAGCGTTACGGCGTCAGTTCCAGGGGGTAACCCGGGAAGCGTGTATAGTACCTGCCTAAGCGCGGCGCGAAGGGATTGTCGCTACAGGTCGGAAGTAAAATGAAAAACAGAATAAAAAATGAGGTTTTCGTGAATACCGCATTTGCGCTGGCACTGGCCGGCGCTCTGCTGACAATGGATGTCAGTGCTGCAGAGAAGAACTGGGATGGCAAGGTTCTCTACCGCTATACCAACGAACACGGCGTCCAGGTGCTGGACGATCTCGTGCCCCCACGGTATGTGGCCGGCGGTTACGAGGTGATGACTCCGTCCGGGCGGGTACTTGAAGTGGTTGAGCCGGAGCTCACCGGCAAGCAACTGGCGGAAAAGAAGCGCCGTGAGGCCCGTGAGGCCGCCGATCTGCAGTTGCTCAAACGCTACAACAGCGTTGCCGACATCGAATCTGCGCGCAAGCGCAAGCTCGCAATCGTGCAGCAGGATATGGCGATCCTGCGCTCCAATCTGGTCAGCCTGGAACGTCAGATCGAGAGCGAAGAGGCGGTTGCCGCGCGCACCCAGCGCAATGGTGACACGGTTTCTCCAGAGCTCCTGGAGCGTATCGAAAACCTGCGCACCGAGGTCGGTGTGGTCAAAGAACGGCTTTCACTGCGCGAAAAAGAAGCCGTGGCGATCAACGGCGAGTATGACCAGGCATCCAACCGATATCAGGAAATAGCCGGCAAGTAGCCGGCTTTTTTCTTCCCGCTCAGAGCTTCTTTCTTCCCGCTCAGGGCTGCTTTCTTCACTTTCCGCAGCCGTCTTTACGCCTGCGCAGCCAGCGCACTCTCGCGGAAAAAGCCCGCGACCAGTACAGGCCACTGTTCCGCCCAGTGCTCGGTTGGGCGGCGTTTGAAACCACTGCGTACGTACTGAACGATCCGGCCTTCCGCACTGGAGAGCAGAAGGTTCGCCGCTGCGGTCAAAGGAATCGCCGGTCGCAACTGTTCCCGCAACTCTGCCTCGCGCAGGATCTGCTTGAGCTGGGTTTCCAGGCGGTCAAACAGCTGCAGGATACGGCCGTGCAGGCGCTCGGTTTCGCCGGTCAGGGCGTCGCCGGTGAGCAGCCGGGTAATGCCCGGATTGCGCTCACAGAAGGCCAGCAGCAGGTGCAGGATTTTCTGGCAGCGCGCCAGCGCGCTGGGCTCTTCCTGCACAATCAGCTTGATCCGGCTGAAGATGGTTTCTTCGATGAACTCGATCAGTCCCTCGAACATTTTGGATTTACTGGGGAAGTGGCGGTAGAGGGCCGCCTCGGAAAAGCCCACCTCTTTGGCCAGTGCCGCGGTGGTAATGCGGGCGCCGGGGCTGGCTTCCAGCATATGGGCCAGGGCCTGCAGTATCTGCTGGCGCCGATTGATTTTTTCGCTGCTCATTGACTGCCTATACCCGGGAGTTCAGCCGGGAACTGATTTTGTTGTTGTGCCCGCTTTTTTGTTGATCGGTTTTCGGCGCTGGGTGTCAGAAGCCCGTCGAATGTCGCTGAAAAGCCTTGTGCCGGCGGCGGAATCCTAACCATTCGCCGCCGCGCCATCAATTGTTAGCGCTTGTTAACATCGTTAATGTGACAAATTTCACGCGGGACTCAGGGTGCTATTGGTGATCAGGGTGCCTACGCCGGTGTCGGTGAAGATCTCAAGCAGCACAGCGTGCGGCACGCGCCCATCGATAATGTGCGCGGATGTGACGCCCGCCTTTACGGCATCAAGCGCACAGGCGATTTTTGGCAGCATGCCGCCGTAAATGGTGCCGTCGGCGATCAGGCCGTCCACTTCCAGGGTCGAAAGACCGGTGAGAACTTCGCCATTCTTGTCCTGCAAACCCGCGACATTGGTGAGCAACATCAGCTTTTCCGCTTTCAGGTATTCGGCAATCTTGCCGGCGACCAGGTCCGCATTGATGTTGTAGGACTCGCCATGCTCACCTACCCCGATCGGGGCAATTACCGGGATGAAGTCGCTGTTGATCAGCATATCGATCACGCCGGTGTCGATGCTGTCTACTTCGCCCACATGGCCGATGTCGATGATCTCGGAAGCGTGCAGGCCCGCAGAATCCTCTTTGCGGCGGAGCTTTTTCGCGCGGATCAGCAGGCCATCCTTGCCGGTAACGCCCACGGCGCGGCCGCCGTTCTTGTTGATCAGGTTGACGATCTGCTTGTTGACGGTACCGCCGAGCACCATTTCCACCACGTCCATGGTTTCACTATCGGTAACCCGCATGCCATCCACAAAGCGCGATTCGATGCTGAGCTTGTCCAGCAGGTCGCCGATCTGTGGCCCGCCGCCGTGCACCACAACCGGGTTCATGCCCACCAGCTTCATCAGAATGACATCGCGGGCGAAACTGTTCTGCAGTTCCTGGTCCACCATGGCGTTGCCGCCAAACTTCACTACGACGGTCTTACCGATGAAGCGCTGGATATAGGGCAGCGCTTCATTGAGAACCTGCGCGACGCGCAGGGCGGACTTCTGATCCAGGGACATGGCGTATTCCTTACCGCTCGGGTCTTACTGCTGGGATAGTGTGATCAGCCCGGGAGTACCAGGGACTGATCGAGTTTCTGTAGTTGGCTGGCGATCACCTGGCGGATGCGCTCAAGCGCCTGTTCGTTGTCGGCCTCGAAACGCAGGGTCAATGCCGCGGTGGTATTCGAAGCGCGTACCAGGCCCCAGCCATCGGCGAATTCTATGCGCAGGCCGTCAATGGTGTTGAGGTCCGCCTGGCCGAATTTGCCCGATGCACGCAACCGGTCGACAAGCGCGAATTTTTCGCTCTCCGCTACCGGCAGCAGGATTTCCGGGGTATTGATCATTTGCGGCAGAGAGTCAATCAGCTCGTCGAGTGACTGTTCACGCAGTGCCATGATTTCGAGTACACGGGCCGCGGCGTAGCTACCGTCGTCGAAACCGTACCAGCGATCCTTGATAAAGATATGCCCGGAAAGCTCACCACCCAGCAGGGCGCCGGTTTCGAGCATTTTGGTTTTCATCGGCGCGTGGCCGGTTTTCCACATGATTGGGCGGCCGCCATACTGGTTGACCAGGTCGCCCAGTGCACGGGAGCTCTTAACGTCGAATACGATATCGGCACCGGGGTTGCGGGCGAGGATGTCCCTTGCCAGCAGCATTACCAGTTGGTCGGCCCAGACGATGCGGCCGCTGCTGGTGATGAGGGTTACCCGGTCGCCGTCGCCGTCGAGGGCGATACCCAGGTCGGCACCAGAATTTTTTACCGCTTCTATAAGCGCCTGCAGGTTTTCCGGGCGTGAGGGATCCGGTGCGTGGTTGGGGAAATTGCCGTCCACTTCGCAGTAGAGCGTTTCTACGGCGCAGCCAAGTTGTTCGAAAAGCTCCGGTGCCAGCTCCGACGTGGCGCCATTACCGGCATCAATCACGATCTGGGGCTGTCCGGCGAGAGCGACGTCATTGAAGATTTCATCGATGTAGGCTTCGCTGACATCCTGCTGGTGGTGGCTGCCCTGGCCGCTGGCCACTTTGCCCGACTTCATCAGCTCGTAAACGTCCGCCAGCTTGTCATCGGCCAGGGGGCGTCCGCCAAGTACCATCTTGAAGCCGTTGTAATCTGCCGGGTTGTGACTCGCGGTCACTACCACACCGCTACTGGTGTTTTTGGCTTTGGCGCAGGCGAAATACAGTACCGGGGATGGCACCAGCCCCAGATCCACAGCATTACAGCCGCTCTCCAGAATACCTTCGATCAGGCAGTCTCTCAGCATCTCACTGCTGTTGCGGCCGTCGCGGCCGATCAGCAGGATTTCCTCGCCGGCCTGTAGCGCAAGCGTGCCCAGTGCGCGGCCGAGCTGGTAGGCAAAAGGTTCGTTGATCTCTTCCCCTGCCACGCCACGGATGTCGTAGGCGCGAAATACGTGGCGCGGGAAGTCCGTGCTGGGCGTGCGCATCAGCGCGCGGTGGTCGGCCGTCCCCTCCTCGGCCTGCGGTGCCGCGGCCGCGGCTTGAGGCTCCGTTGCCACTGCCGCGGGTTGCGCGGCTGTGGGCTTGGCCTCGAGGTCCTCTTTGCGCAGCTTGTCCTTGGCGGTGGAGCCGCGTCGCGCCGCCTTTTCCCAGGGGGCTGCCGTGTCACCAGGCGTATTGCGCCAAAGGACATAAAGGGTGCCCAGTAGACCGAGTGTCGCCAGCGTATAGATCCAGCTGGCGGGGATACTGTGTTGAGCAACGAACGCAGCAGAGGGACTGAGCGAAACTTGTAAATGGCTGCCAGGCACCTTGGCAGTTGCTGCGTTACCCGTGGATTCGGAAACGGGTGACGTCCACAGCGATCGCGCCGGGCCGTCGGCAAACTGCTGGCTGATCTGTACTTTGCCGGCACTCAGATCGAGCGCGTCGAGCTGTTGGGTGAACACCGTGAACGGCTGTTCAATGAGAAGTGCGCCGCGGGTATCGGCAACGGCATTGTACAGGTGCCATTGCCTGTCGCTTCCCTGAAGGAACTCGGGTTGCGGTTGTTGTCCCTCCAGGCTGCGCTTGAGCAGGTCCACCAGAGCAAAACTCAGGGGAGGCTTGCCGACGCCCACACTGAGCTCTTCCGGCGCGAAAAGCTGTACCGATGCCTGTGGCAAGACCTTGCTGCTGCGGCTTCTGGTGGAGCCCCCGGGCTCGGATGAAAAATCCTGTAGCTTTTTTCTCTGAGTGCTGAAAAAGGGTTGCAGTTGCGCTGCCAGGTCATCGGCGGCCTGCTGGCTCGCCGCTTGTACACTGGCTGCATTGCGTTCGGCGATGATATTGGTAAACAGCAGGTGGCTCCCTCCGAGCCAAATGGCTGCGACCAGCAGGGCCGGTAGGAGTATTCCGCTATTCAGCAGCGGTTTTTTTTCTGTTTGTGTTTGTGATGCCACGAAATCTACCCAGACCAATATGTGTTAAGCGATAACTTGGGTGCTGTTGTATCTGTATTTTTGTTGTATTGCTGCCGCGGATCAGCGAGCTGTCGCTGCTCGCTCGGCGATAAGTTCGATCAGCTGCGCCGCGAGTTCGGTTTTAAGTCCGGCCGGTAGAGCCTGCTGGCCGCTTGGGTCTATCACGACGACCTGGTTGCGGTCACTGTTAAACCCGCCTTCGGGATCGCTGACGTCGTTGGCGATGATCATATCCAGTTGCTTGCGCGCAAGCTTGCCCTCCGCGTGGGCGATCACCTTCTCTGTTTCCGCGGCAAAGCCGACTACAAATGGCCGCCTGGCGGTACGTGCGGCGATAGTGGCGACGATATCCGGGTTCTTAACCAGCGATAAAACGTCAGCATCGTTGCCGGCTTCCTTTTTGATTTTCTGTTCGGCCACAACCGCCGGGCGGAAGTCCACTACCGCTGCCGCGGAGATGAAAATATCGCAATCGTCCGCGGCCTGTTCGGCCGCAGCCAGCATGTCGTTGGTGCTGACTACATCCACCCGGTGCACGCCGGCGGGTGTATCCAGTTTTACCGGGCCGGCTATCAGGGTGACTGCGGCACCGGCCCTTGCCGCTGCTGCGGCGATGGCAAAGCCCATTTTCCCGGAGCTGTGGTTGCTCAAATAGCGCACGGGATCCAGCGCTTCCCGGGTTGGGCCTGCGGTGATGGTGACCTTTTTGCCTGCCAGCACCTGCGGAGGTAACTGGGTTTCAACCAACTGTTCGACGATATCCAGCGGTTCCAACATACGCCCTGGCCCTACATCCCCACAGGCCTGGCTGCCGGCAGCCGGGCCGAGCAGTGTCACGCCGCGACCCTGCAGTGTACGTGCGTTGGCCTGGGTTGCGGGATGCCGCCACATCGCCTGGTTCATTGCCGGGGCGAGTATCAGCGGCGCTTCCGAGGCGAGACACAGCGTGGACAACAGGTCATCGGCCATGCCGGCGGCGAGCCGTGCCATGACACTGGCACTGGCCGGCGCGATGAGAATAAAGTCGGCCCACTTGGCCAGCTCGATATGCCCCATGGCAGCTTCGGCAGCGGGATCCAATAGGTCGGTGTGCACCGGGTTGCCGGAGAGGGCCTGGAACGTCAGCGGGCGCACGAATTCCTGTGCCCCTGCGGTCATGACCACACGCACATTGGCGCCCCGATCCTGGAGCCTTCGTACCAGGTCGGCGCTTTTATAGGCGGCGATGCCGCCGGACACGCCCAGCAATATCCGTTTGTTGGCCAGGGAGGACATATTTTGCGTTTCCGTAACTCGAAATATTTGTGAAACTCTACAAAGGCGTAGCCGGTAAGGTTACCACTTTAGTGCGGCGGGCAATATGTCTGACGCATCTCGCACGGAAAGCGAGTATTCACTTATTCAGGGAGGAAAGATGGCGATTACCGACTGGCCGCCGGAGGAACGTCCGCGGGAGAAGCTGCTGGCGAAGGGCGCGGGTAATTTATCCGATGCGGAGTTGCTGGCGATCTTTTTGCGCACCGGGCTGCGAGGGGTCTCCGCGGTGGATTTGGCGCGACAGCTATTAACGGATTTTGGTGGCCTGAGATCGCTGCTGGAAGCTGATCGCAAGGCATTCTGCGCGGGCAAAGGGCTTGGCGATGCCAAATTTGTACAGTTACAGGCTGTGCTGGAGATGGGGCGCCGACATCTGGCGGAGCAGCTCAAGCGCTCCGATGTCCTGACCAGCCCCCAGGCGGTGCGTGACTACCTGTCCGCGCAGCTGCGGCATCGCACCCGCGAGGTGTTCTGTTGCCTGTTTCTGGACAGTCAGCACCGCGTCATTGCCTTTGAAGAGCTGTTTGAGGGTACCCTGAACGCTGCGAGCGTGTATCCCCGGGAGGTAGTACAGGCCGCGCTGGGCAAAGGTGCCGCTGCGGTTATCCTTGCCCACAACCATCCCTCCGGGGTCAGTGAGCCCAGCCAGGCGGATATTCACATAACCAGGCGGCTGAAAGATGCGCTGGCCCTCGTGGATATCCGGGTGCTGGACCATTTGATTGTCGGTGAGGGCGAGGGTTGTTCCTTTGCGGAGCGGGGCTTGATTTGATTGCTGCTTTCGAGTCCGTGTGACGGCTAAGGGCCGCAGGCCCCGTGATCCGAGGCGGGAGGCTTCATTGAGGCGACCGAAAGTGGCCGCCCAGACAGTAAAAATATTGATCAAAACTTGCCCCGCATAGGGGGTTCTGGTATAAAACGCCGCTCTTTGCGGCCGGGCCAGATTCTGTACAGATCCCGCGGTCCGCTGGATAACGAATTTAGTCCCTGCCCCGCCTCAGTGCTGAGGGCACGAGAGTTTTATAGAGGCCAATCAGATGTCCAAGGTATGTCAGGTAACCGGCAAGCGCCCGGTAACCGGAAACAACGTTTCTCACGCCAAAAACCGCACCAAGCGTCGCTTCGTGCCGAACCTGCAGTCCCACCGTTTCTGGGTAGAAGCAGAGAAGCGCTTCGTTAAGCTGCGCATTTCTACTAAAGGTATGCGTATTATCGATAAGAAAGGTATCGATACCGTTCTGGCTGAGCTGCGTAAGCGCGGCGAGAAAGTTTAATTGCTGCTTTAATAGCAGATTGGAGATAGAGCAATGCGTGACAAGATTCGCCTGAATTCCAGCGCCGGTACCGGCCACTTCTACACCACTGACAAGAACAAGCGCAACATGCCTGAGAAAATGGAGATCAAAAAGTACGATCCCGTTGCTCGCAAGCACGTTATGTACAAGGAAGGCAAAATCAAGTAATTGATTGCCTTGCTAGTTCGCGAAAAAGCCCGGTTTTCCGGGCTTTTTTGTGTCTGTCGAACGGACGAAAGCTAGAAGCGAAGGCTTCGATGCCGGTAGCCCTTTGCCAGACGTTGATTCGGGCCAATACTGGCCCTCACCCTGCGGGCGCCTTTGGCGTCCAAAACCCTGCGGGTTTTGTCAAAAACAGGATGTTTTTGCAGAGCCCCCATGGATGGGTTCACGGCGTGTCTGGCAAAGGGCTACCGGTAGCGGAGCCGCCACCAGACTAAATAACTGGCTTCCCCGGAACCCGAACGATGCCCGAGCTACCAGAAGTAGAAACCACCAAACGCGGCTTGGCCCCCCACCTGGAAGGCCGCAAGGTAAAACTGTGCGAAATCCGCCAGCACAGTCTGCGCTGGCCGGTGGATGCGGATTTTGCTGAGAAGATTCGTGGCGCGCGTATCCTGCGCCTGGATCGTCGCGCCAAGTATCTGCTGGTAGAAACGGATAAGGGGATGGCAATCTGGCACCTGGGAATGTCCGGAAGCCTGCGCATGGTGGATGTGAGCCTGCCCCCGGAAAAGCATGACCACATCGACTGGCTGCTGGACAGCGGACAGCGCCTGCGCTTCCATGACCCTCGTCGCTTTGGTGCCCTGCTGTGGACAACCGAAGATCCCGCAGAACACGAGCTCATCGCGCACCTGGGTCCCGAGCCACTGAGCGACGACTTTCACGCCGATTACCTGTTCAGTGCCTCTCGTGGGCGTAAAGCCCCGGTCAAAACCTTCATCATGGACGGCCGTATCGTCGTCGGCGTCGGCAATATCTACGCCAGCGAAGCCCTGTTCATGGCAGGCATCCGCCCGCAAACTGCTGCAGGCAAAATCTCCCGCCCCCGTTACGAGCGATTGGTGGAAGCCATCAAAACCGTTCTCGCCGCAGCGATCCAGCAGGGCGGAACCACGCTCAAGGACTTTGTCGGCGGCGACGGCAAACCAGGCTACTTCGCTCAGCAACTGAATGCCTACGGCCGGGCTGGCCAACCCTGCCCCCGTTGCCCCGGCACGATTCGCGAGCAGATTATTGGCCAACGCAATACCTTTTTCTGTCCTCGCTGTCAGCGTTAAACGAAAAGCAAAATCGCGATCGCCTTGATAGGTTCAACTTAAAACGACAGTACCTATTAAGATTTTTTCTCTTCCTTTATGAAAAATAACGGGCAACTTTAGGCGCTACGGAATAACTGTGGCGCCTATTTCATTTGTTTTCCTGAACGCAAATCTTCCTTTCGCTTTCCTTAAATAAAATTCGTGTGATAACCCGCGTAGAATACCGCCACACCTGAACATAGAATCTATTCACTTATTTAGCCATTCAAACCGCAATGGAGAAGTTATGCAGTTACTTAAAGGACTGGTGGCGACTATTTTATTTGCTGCTTCGTCAAGTTTAATGGCGAAAGAGTGTGTTATTTCCACTACACCCAGAGCCTTGTTTACTGGTGTGGAAGGCGTTGTCCGGGAGCACTTCGAACCCGAGAAGGGAGAGTACAGTGCAACCTTGAAGGACGGCAGTAGTGTAACCGCTCGTTTCGATCTTTGTGGTCTTGGGGTTAAAGCAAGTTACTTGATCGAGCATGAAAGCGGTCGCCTGTCAGAATACATAAAAGTATTGCTGGTTAGTGCGATTCCATCAGAAGACACCGCCCGCACCATATCCTCACAAGTTGTGAAGTATTCAGAAGAGGATTTTCGCCGAGGGATTACCCTGCAAGAGGCCAATGGGGGCCACAGGGTTCAGGTCAAGGATTCGCCGAGCCCACTGTATGAAACAGTCATTCATTATCGTTGGGTTCCACCAGAGCATTAAGGGAATACTATGAAAGCTATGAAAATGGTGAGCGCAGTTTTTTTGGTTTGTATGCCGCTTGCTGGTTGTGCGGAGGAAAGCGGCTCCGAAAATTATAGTGGCCAGGCCAGCGTGAGCCGTGCGACCGAGTATAGCTCTGAACTCCAGACTGAACTTAGAGATAGCGGAGAGATTTTAGCGGTTGGGAGGGGGGAATCCGGGGGCGTCAATGCCAGTTACTTCTACACTTCACCGCCCTCCAGGGAAGAGCTCGCCAGCCGAATTGTCGAGATGATGTCGTTGGCTGGGGTGAGCCAGGAATTTATCCAGAAAATAGGCGGGCGCCTGCAAAGAAACCGCACTCTAAATAAAGAAGAGTTTTCGCTACCCCTTACCGATGTTGATGGAAAGATTTACCAGTTTTCTTTCTCAAGCGATATCGATAACAGCTTTTACGTGATCAATTATACGGCCAAATAAAATTGATATTACAGGGAGTTTCCGGTGTACATAGAAGGATCAGTCGGGTTTGGCGGGAAAAATAAAAAATCGGATGTTCAATTTGTACAGGATCTGCTGGCATTACTTTCCGAACAAGATCTTCGGATGCCTGAAATCGGCGTAGATGGGGTTTCCGGGCCCATGACAATAGATGCCGTCTCAAAATTTCAAACGTTCTATGTGAAGCTGAAAAAACCGGATGGACGCATTGATCCCAATGGGCGGTCAGAGAAAGTTCTGGTGGCCAAAGCCATCGAAATTGATAAGGATTTGATTCCGGTCCTGGCTAAAAAGTACGGCTTGCGCCGCGAGTCTCCGGCGAAATCGGGCGCTGGGGCTCGCTCTATTCAATATCGCTCCAGCGCCAAACGCGTATTAAGCCCCTATTCCGAAAATGTCGTAAAGCTGGCGATGGGCTTTGGCGGTATCCTGAAATGCGATATTTCCAGCACCATACGTACCATGCATGACCAGGCGAGAATTATGTATGACAACTGTGCAAGCTTCCCGGCAGCAACCTCTGTCAGTAGTCTGAGAGCGGCGCGAGGCTGGGGTTATGCCGCGGCCGGAAGATCGGTCGAAGAGGTCTACTTCGAGAATAAGTCGAAAGCCAGGGCGGACGTCATTTCTTTAATGGAAAAGAAAATAGCGTCTATATCGAAAGGCGGGGTGAGAGTATCCCTGCATTGTGTGCCTGAAGCCGATTACAAAAAAAATAATATTCTCGACATTCCGTACAGCAGTGTGGAAGCCACCAAGAGAAAAGACTTTGAAATCGCACTTATGGGCATGTCGACCGAAGTGAAAAATATGCGCTATAAGCAACCCACCAAGGCAGAGGAATATATCTCCCGGCTGATCATCGAGGATAGGTGCTGGCACCTTGAGATCCCCCAGCTTAACAAGGCGCTGCCTAACGCCAAAGTGCCGAGCGCTCCGGTGGTCAACTACGGAAATCGTCCTGGCTTGGTATTTCGTGGTGTCGTTGCGGATGTGTGGTCCGGTGAATACTTTGGCAAGTTTTTGGATGATTGGTTTTAGTCACAAGAACTGACACCGCTAATTGCGGTGGCTCACAGGGGGCTGTTTGGAGACTGGTCGATTCCAGTTTTCCGGTGCTACTGGGTAGCGGCGGGTTGAGGCAGGGTTAGATGGTGGCGGTGTTCGGGAACGATGGCTGGCGGGCCATCGTTCAAATTCTGTCATTGCAGGGTATAGATCGGCACCCTCACCGCCCGACCGCACTGCCCTCGCGCCTCGTATCCGCGCCGCCGTGTAACGTACCGTCCATCACCGCGATGGCGTGAATGCCGCTATTCAGTTCCTTGCGCAGGACCCGATGCCCCATGGCCTCGAGTTTTTCAAATTGCTCATCCGAAAGCGTTTCCGGCTCTACCTCTACCTGATGGCCGATGGCGCCGATGTTTCCTGCATGAATGGCTTCGGCGATGGGCATGTCTTTGGCCAGGTGGTAAAGGGCGGTACGCGCCGTGTAATCGATGATGCGTGAACCGCCCGGCGACCCCACCAGCAGGCGCAGGCTGCCATCTTTGTTGAATACGATGGTGGGCGACATCGACGAGCGTGGGCGTTTACCCGGCTGGATGCGATTTGCCACCAGTTGTTTGTCAGCGTTAACGGGGGTAAAGGAAAAGTCCGTGAGCTGATTGTTCAGCAGGAAGCCCTTCACCAGCAGTCGTGAACCAAAACCGGTTTCAATACTGGTCGTCATGCTCACACCGTTGCCGTATTGATCCACGATGGACAGGTGGCTCGTATTCGGAAGCTCCGGGGATTTGGCGGTGCGACGCTGTTCGGCAAACCCCAGCGGATTGCCAGCGACTGCGGGCCGTGCGTGGCTGGGGTCAATCAGCTGTGCCCGAGAGGCGAGGTACGCAGGGTCGACCATCGCCGTGGTGGGTACGGCGACGAAGTCCGGGTCGGCGGCGTAGGTATTGCGGTCGGCAAACGCGAGTTCCGATGCTTCCACAAACAGGTGCGTCAGCTCCGCACTGCCCACCTCATACTTGTCCAGCGGGAAGTGTTGCAGCATACCCAGCATGGCGCCGACGGTGGTGCCGCCGGAAGATGGCGGTGGTGCGCCACACCAGCGGAATTCCAGGAAGTCACCACACACCGGTTCGCGGACTTTCGCCTGGTAACTCGCGAGATCCTTGCGGGTCATCACACCGGGGTTTTCCGGATCCGTCGTTACGGCGTCGACAATCGCCGCCGCGATTTCGCCTTCGTAAAACGGCTTAACCCCTTCTCCGGCCAGCAGTCGCAGTGTCTGCGCGTAGTCGGGGTTTTTCAGAATGTGTCCCACTGGCAGCGGTTTTCCGTCCTTCCCGAACAGGTAGGCGCTGATGGCGGGGCGTGCCGCGACCCGCGGCAATTGTTCGGCGAGCTGGTACAGACGTGGCGAGATCGCGAAGCCCTGCTCGGCAAGGGCGATGGCTGGTTGGAACAGGTCTTTCCACGGTAACTTGCCGTCGCGCTGGTGTGCCAGCTCGAGCATGCGCATGACGCCGGGTACGCCCACGGAGCTGCCGCCGATGACCGCATCCAGAAACCCGCGTGGTTTGCCGTCGCGCATGAAATAGTCTTCGTCCACCGCCATCGGCGCGGTTTCGCGGCCGTCGTAGGTGTACAGCTTTTCCTGATCGGCGCGGTAGCTCAACATGAAGGCGCCGCCACCAATGCCGGAAGACTGGGGTTCTACCAGGCTCAGTACCAGCTGTGCGGCAATCGCGGCATCAACGGCGCTGCCGCCTTTGGCGAGGATCTGCTCCGCAGCATTGGACGCATGGGGGTTGGCGGTTACCGCCATGTATTTGTGCGCGGTAGCGGATTTGATTTCTGTGCGGCCGGTGGCGATTTCCGGCTGTACTTCTCCCTGGGGCGCAAGCGCGCAGACAGAAGCGGAAAGGCAGGCAGCGATGGAGAAAAAGAGGTGTCTGTACACGGGCGATCCGGTTTCTGTGACTGGGATCGCCCGAGTGTATCAGACCTGCTCGAACAGGTAGAAATCTACGTCAGGGGGTCTGGCGGTTGTACTTTTCCTGCAGCGCTTTCTGCACGCCCGGGGGCACAAATTTGGTGACATCGCCGCCCAGTGAGGCGATCTCGCGTACCAGGGAAGATGAAATGTAGGAGAGGTGTTCCGCCGGGGTCAGGAACAAGCTTTCCATTTGCGGTGCCAGCTGACGGTTCATATTGGCAAGCTGGAACTCGTATTCGAAGTCGGACACCGCGCGCAGGCCGCGTACTACGCCGTAGGCGTCCAGTTGGCGCACCAGGTCTGCGAGCAGGATATCGAAGCCGATGACTTCAACATTGTTCAGGTGGGACAGTTCCTGCTGGGCCAGCTCCACCCGCTCTTCCAGCGTAAACAGTGGGTTTTTCCGGGTGCTGGCAGCGACAGCAACCACGACATGGTCAAAAAGTCGACAGGCCCGCTCCACAAGGTCCATATGACCATTGGTAATGGGATCGAAGGTTCCGGGGTAAACCACTTTTTTCATAGGGCAAATCGCCTTGCCGGCTTGAGGGGACGCGCATCTTAAACAATTTAGCGGCGCGGCTCAAAAATGCGCGGATTTATGCCGGATTTGCGGCTTAACCACGGGTAAAGAGTTGCATCTTTACCTGTCCCGCCTGCTTTTCCTTTTCCAGCTGCCAGTTGCCGGGTACGGCCAGCGGCGTTTCTCGTGGCGACTCCACGTAGATCAGTGCCCCCGGGGCCAAGCGGCCACTGGTTTCCAGCGCGGACAGGGTTTCTGCCCACAGGTCTCCGGCAAAGGGTGGATCCACGAATACCAGATTGCAGGGCTGGCCGGGCTGGCTCAGGAAAACCTGCGCGGGGCAGTTGTGTACCTGCCCGTTGTCGGCCTCAAGGACTTTCAGCTGTTCGCGCAGCGTCCGTGCCGCGCCTGGATCCAGCTCCACGAAATCCACGGCCGCTGCGCCGCGGCTCAGGGCTTCCAGGCCCAGTGCTCCGGAGCCGGCGAAAAGGTCCAGGCAGCGGGATCCCGGCAGGTAAAACTGCAACCAGTTGAACAGGGTCTCACGCAGCCGGTCGCCGGTGGGTCTCAACCCTTCGATCGGGGCAAACGCAATTTTGCGCCCGCGCCAGCGGCCGCCGATGATACGCAACTGTGACTGGGCTTGCGGCTGGCGGTTTGATTGAGACCTGGGTTTGCGATGTCTGGACAAGGGGAATCCTGTGGGCGGTAAATTCAAGTAGACGTGACTGTGTGCGAAACAGCCAGCGGTGCTAAGATTAGCGCCTTTCCAACGCTGCCTGCCAGCGAAGACCAGCCAAAGATTCCACACCACGATGATTTTTGATTTTCTGCGCAAAAAGAAAAAGGCGAAGGCTGAAGATGCCGCCGTCGAGCCGGTAGAAAGCCCGGAAGTTGCCGACGGCGGCGATGCCGCGGCGCCGGAAGAAACGCCCCGGGTCCCTGAGCACCCGCTCATCGATGAGCCGGTGAGCGAGCATTTGTCCGTCGAAGAGGCACCCGAAGCCTCCTTTGATCCCGCTGCGGAAATAGAGACTGCAGCGGCGGAGACTGCTACAGAGGGCGCGCTAGAGGGGGCGCTGGAATCTCAATCGGAACTGCAGCCCGAGCCTCGGGAGGAAGCCGGGATACCCGCTGAAACACCCTCAACCGAAGAGGCAGCCCCGCAACCGGCGGTACAGGAAAAACCGAAGAAAGAAGGTTTCTTCGCGCGCATTCGCCGCGGACTTTCGCGTACCAGCAGCCAGTTTGCCGAGGGCATGGGCAACCTGTTCCTGGGTGCCAAAGAAATTGATGAAGAGCTGCTGGAAGAGCTTGAGACCCAGCTGTTGATGGCTGATGTCGGCGTCGAGGCCACCACGGAAATCATTGACCGCTTGACCGACCGCGTTTCCCGTCGCGAACTCGCCAACGGTGAGGCCCTGTATAAGGCGCTGCAAGAAGAGCTGGCCGGTCTGCTGGACAGCGTTGAGGCACCGCTGGTGGTCGAGGCGAAGAAGCCGTTCGTTATTCTTGTGGTTGGCGTCAATGGCGTGGGTAAGACCACCACAATCGGCAAGCTGGCGCACCGGTACCTGAACGAAGGCAAGTCGGTCATGCTGGCGGCGGGTGATACCTTCCGCGCTGCGGCGGTGGAACAGCTGCAGGTGTGGGGCGAGCGCCACAATGTGCCGGTGGTCGCGCAGCACACCGGCGCAGACAGCGCTTCGGTTATTTTTGACGCAATCCAGTCGGCCCAGTCCCGCGGTGTCGATGTGGTGATCGCGGACACCGCCGGCCGCCTGCACAACAAGGCCAACCTGATGGAGGAGTTGTCCAAGGTGCGCCGGGTGATGGGCAAGCTGGATGAGAGTGCGCCCCATGAAGTGCTGCTGGTGCTGGACGCCGGCACCGGCCAGAACGCCCTGTCGCAGGCGGAAACCTTCCGCGATGCGGCTGGCGTGAGCGGCCTGGTACTGACCAAGCTGGACGGCACGGCAAAAGGCGGGGTGATTTTCGCGCTGGCGCAGCGACTGGGGATTCCGGTACGCTTTATCGGCGTAGGGGAGCAGGCCGAAGACCTGCAGCCATTTGTGGCGAAGGATTTTGTCGCCGCATTGTTCAATCGCGCTGAGGGCTGATTAGCTGGGCTAAGCTCCGGCCGTCATACCGGCGCCGTCATGCCGGACTAGATCCGGTACGGTATCCAGTGCGAGCTTTGGGCCCGGTGGCGGCTGGATCCCGGCTTAAGACCGGGATGACAAGTACAAGGGCGCGGCTTGGCCGGTATTGATCCGGTATCAGCGCCTTCGCGCGTAGTCCTGAGGGCACAACGGCGGTGCCACTGCAGAAACAAAAAACAACAAAAATGCGCTCATGATCCAATTCGATAACGTCAATAAACGCTATGAGTCCGGGCAGGATGCGCTGGGGCGCGTCAGTCTGGAGATCGAGCGCGCAGAGATGGTCTTTCTTACCGGCCACTCCGGCGCCGGTAAAAGTACCCTACTGAAACTGCTTACCGCGATCGAGCGCCCGACCCGCGGCAGCATCATTGTCGGCGGGCAGAATCTGAACCGCCTGCGCAACAGCCAGATCCCTTACTACCGCCGCAACCTCGGCATCGTATTCCAGAACCACCAGCTGCTGTTTGACCGCAGTGTGTTCGACAATGTCGCCCTGCCCCTGTCAGTGGCCGGTTGCAGCAAGCGTGAGGTGGGTCGCCGGGTACGCGCAGCGCTCGACAAGGTGGGCCTGTTGCACAAGGAAAAGCAGAACCCCATTGTGCTGTCTGGCGGTGAACAGCAGCGGGTCGGTATCGCCCGTGCCGTGGTCAACAAGCCCGCGCTGCTGGTGGCGGATGAGCCTACCGGTAACCTGGACCCCCAGCTCTCTGAAGAAATCATGCAACTGTTCCGCCAGTTCAACGCCGTGGGCGTGACCGTGCTGATCGCCAGCCACGACCTGGAACTGATCGCGCGCATGCAACAGCGGGTGCTGACCCTGCAGGCGGGCCAACTGATCTACGACGGGTACCCGAGCCGTGAACCAGCGTATTCCTAGTTCCTCCCTGCCCCAGCAGTCCGTGTCCGAGCGCCGTGCCGCAGGCGCAGTAACCGCCCGTACCGGTGCCGGCGACCGCCTGCGCAGTTGGCTGGGCCACCACCGGGAAATGTCCCGCGAAGCCTGGCGGCGCTTCTTCGCGTCCCCGATGTCCAGCGGTATGACGGCGCTGGTGATCGCTATTGCGCTGGCCTTGCCCGCGGCATTGCAGTTAGGGCTTACCAACTTCCAGCGCGCGGTGGCGGGCTGGGATGGGCAGCCGCAGATTTCCGTATTTGTACACAAGCGTGCGAAAGAAGCCGCGGTACAAAGTTTTGCCGAAGAGCTGAGGGCCAACACACTGGTGGCCGGTGTAACCTATATCTCGCCGGAGGAGGCATTGGCTGAATTCCAGCAGGCCTCCGGGCTGGGTGATGCGCTTGCGGGGATGGACAGTAACCCCCTGCCGGCCGTGCTTCTGGTGCGACCGGCGGGCTCGGACAGCGCGGCGCTGGAAGCGCTGGCGACAAAGCTTCGCGAGAGTGCCCTGACGGATTCCGTGGTACTGGATATGGCCTGGGTTCAGCGCCTGGCCCAGTTGACCGAGCTCGGCCGCCGCCTGAGCCTGGGGCTGGCATGCCTGCTGGCACTGGGGGTGTTGCTGGTGGTGGTGAATAGCATCCGCCTGCATATCGAAAACCGCCGGGAAGAAATCCTGGTGGTCAAGCTGGTGGGCGCTACCGATGCCTTCGTGCGCCGCCCCTTTCTGTACACCGGGCTTTGTTACGGTCTTGCCGGCGGCTTGATCGCCTGGCTGTTGGTGAGTATTGGCGTGTGGTTACTGGCGGGGCCGGTCGGCGGGCTGGCCAATCTCTACGGTAGTGGTTTCCGCTTGCAGGGACCGGGATTTACTTATTTTGCGGGGCTTGCAGGTGGTGCAGCCCTGTTGGGGCTCTCCGGGGCCTGGATGGCGGTGGCGCGCCATATTTCCGCGATACAGCCGCGCTGACCGCCTGGTCCGTAAATCTTTGTAAAGCGCACCCGGCCAGTGGAACTTTCCCTGTGGATAACTCATCTAAATTGCCGCAAAACAAGGCCTGGCAAGGCTTGCCGGCCATTCACAGGCGGGGTTCCATTTCCCTCTGTGGGTGCTACACTGTGGCCAACTTAGCGCGTCTGGACGCCTTGTAAGGGCCGGGCAGCGCCGCCGCCGCAAGTCGCAGTATGACTGCAAGCGGGGCAAATAAGAGTTTTGAGGAGAAACCTGAATGGGAACGAGTTTACAACCGATCCACACGCTGGCTCCGGGCGCCAATCTGAACGCCTATATCCAGACAGTGAGTGGTTTCGAGATCCTTTCCGCTGAGGAAGAAAAGAAACTCGCGGAAGACCTCTACTATCACGAGAATCTCGACGCAGCGCGCCAGCTGGTGATGTCTCACCTGCGCTTCGTTGTGCACATTGCCAAGTCATACTCCGGCTACGGCCTGAACGAAGGCGACCTGATTCAGGAAGGCAATGTGGGCCTGATGAAAGCGGTAAAACGCTTCAACCCGGAAAAAGGTGTTCGCCTGGTGTCCTTTGCAGTGCACTGGATCAAGGCGGAGATCCACGAATTCATCCTGCGCAACTGGCGCATTGTGAAAATCGCGACCACCAAGGCGCAGCGCAAGTTGTTCTTCAACCTGCGTGGCCAGAAGAAAAAGCTGGCGTGGCTGACGAACGATGAAGCCAAGCGTGTAGCCGCAGAGTTGAACGTGGACGTTGCCCACGTACACGATATGGAAGGCCGACTCGCGGCACACGACGCGGCATTTGATGCCGGCGTTGATGACGATGACGAATCTGCCTGGCAGGCTCCGGCCCACTATCTGGAAGACCGCCGTTACGATCCTGCGACCATGCTGGAGCAGGACAACTGGCAGGAAACCAGCGTCAACAACCTGACGGTGGCGATGGAGAAGCTGGACGACCGCAGCCGCGATATCATCGAGGCCCGCTGGTTGAGCGAGAACAAAGCCACGCTGCACGAGCTGGCCGACAAATACGGTGTTTCCGCTGAGCGTATCCGCCAGCTTGAAAAGAACGCCATGAAAAAAGTCCGGGTGGCGATGGAGGCCTGATTGGCTGACTGAATCATCCGGATTCGAGAACCGCGCTTATGGCGCGGTTTTTTCGTATGTAGGCCTGCTCGGGTTTAGTGGTCTTGGTCTTGAAGCAGGCTTGGTGGCGGGGAGGCACCGGGTATCTGTTTTCGGAACCGCTGTGAACCCATCCCTGGGCGCTGCGGCGCAAACATCCTGTTTGCGACGCTTCCGAAAACAGATCCCCGGCACCACCCCTTCGCATTAAGTTCTTAGCTCCGCAATCCGGTAGGAAGGGAAAGCCCTAATGGCTAAATTATATTTATTGCTCGCTGCTTTTTTCGGTGGCACAGGTGTTGTCTTGGGAGCCTTCGGCGCCCATGGCCTGCGCAACAAAGTCGCAGAAAACCTGCTGGAAGCCTATAAAACCGGTGTGCACTACCAGATGATCCACGCCCTGGCCCTAATTGCCGTGGCTATCCTGATTCATCAGATCGGCGCAAAAACTTCACTGGTAGTCAGCGGCGCCCTGTTTGCCATAGGTATCCTGTTTTTCTCCGGTAGCCTCTATGGCCTGACTTTCGGTGGTCCGAGAATCCTGGGGCCAATCACCCCACTCGGCGGATCGCTGATGATTGGCGGCTGGATAGCTCTGTTTATCGCCGCACTGAATTATTCAAAGTAACCACCAAACCAAGGGTGGTAAGAGCGAAAAATCCTGAATCGAAGGCCAAGTGCCGGGTATTTGTTTTCGGAAGCGTCGGCAACAGGGATGTTGCCGACGCAGCGTACAGGGACGTATCCACAGCGGTTCCGAAAACAAATACCCGGTGCTTGGCCGCCCCAGCACCAGCTACGAAGCACCCAAGACCAGTGCTCCGGGCTAAGAGGTAAAAGATGCAAGAAGAACCGAACAACGAACAAGGTAACGAGGAAGAAGACTTCCCCTACCGCACCGAATTCAAAAAGAAATCCATCCGCAGCTACGTCATCCGTGGCGGTCGCATGACCGAGGGCCAGCGCAACGCGTTTGATAATTACTGGGGCACCTACGGTCTGTCCCTGTATGGCGGTGGTATTGACCCGAAAGACATCTTCGAACGTGAAGCGCCAGTGGTACTGGAAATCGGCTTCGGTATGGGTGATTCGCTGCTGGAAATGACGCAGGCGGAAACCGACAAAGACTTTATCGGTATCGAAGTCCACCCGCCCGGTGTCGGCCGCCTGATCAACAACGCCGGCAAAGCCGAAGTCAAAAACCTGCGCGTCTATATGGCCGATGCCATCGACGTACTGAATGACTGTATTCCTGACGCCAGCCTGGACCGTTTCCAGCTGTACTTCCCGGATCCCTGGCACAAGAAAAAGCACAACAAGCGCCGTATTGTGCAGCCGGAATTCGTCAAACTCCTGTGCAGCAAACTGAAACCCGGCGGCCTGATGCATATGGCGACCGACTGGGAAAACTATGCCGAGCAGATGCTGGAAGTGCTTGAAGCAGAAGAAATGCTGGAAAACACCGCTGGTAAAGGCAGCTACGCCCCGCGCCCGGAATTCCGTCCGCAAACCAAATTCGAGCGCCGCGGCGAGCGCCTCGGGCACGGTGTCTGGGACCTGTTATATCGGCGGGTATAATCACTGCGACGTGTGTCGTAAATAATCGACTGCTCCGGGCGCCTAGCCGGCGGAATTTGCTATCTTCAGGTTACCGCCGGTAAACGGATGCTCCGGAGCAACAATGACAACAAGACGTACTCATTCCTGTGTGCCCACAAGTACACATCGCGGCCTGCAAATCTTCTCTCTGCTGATTGGCTGTTTCGGTTTTCTACTGAGCAGCCAGGCCCTTGCCGATCGCGAAGGCACACTGAACCTCTATCTCAATGCCGGACAGTACTGGTTCGACGACAAGCGCCTGGATGGCACTCCCTACTTTGGCCTCGAACTCGAGGACAGTGCCGGTGGCGGATTTGGTTTCGGCTACAACGTTACCGATCGCTGGGCAATTGAAGGCGTCTACGACCTGTTCAGCGTCAATGTGGACGATACAGATCTGGATGTCAGAGTCTCGAATTACCACTTCGATCTGCTGTACCAGTTTGGCGGCCGTTTCTGTGGCAACTTCGACTGGCAGCCCTATGTCGTATTTGGTGCCGGTGAACTGCGGGTGGATGAAAGTTCAAGCAATGTGGATCTCGACTGGCACCGCCGCCAGACCATGGTCAACTTTGGCGCGGGGCTGAAATACCGCCTGGGGCCACGCTGGCAAGTGCGTGGCGACGCGCGAGGCTTCCAGGGCGTCGAGGAAGGCGGCATGGACAGCTTTCTCAGCCTGAGTATCGGGTATCAGTGGGGCGCCGACCCCGTGGTGTATGACCGCGATGGGGATGGGGTTCTGGACGATGTCGACGAATGCCCACAGACACCTCCCGGCCTCGATGTGGATTTCCGGGGCTGTCCCATCGACAGCGATGGGGACGGGGTGCCGGATTACCTGGATCGCTGTGCAATGACCCCTATGGGCATGACCGTGAACGAAGATGGCTGTCCCAGGCCATCCTACGACCCGGCTGACTTTGCCAAATAGTACTCAACAGAGGCAGCGGCGCTAGGCGCCGCGAGCCGCTTCCAGTGCTTCAGAAACTTCCAGCCATTCCATTTCCAGGGTATCGAGTGCTTCCCGCGCCTGCCCCTGCGCCTGGGTAAGGCGGGTGATTTCATCCTGCTGACCGCCCGTGTAGAGGCTCTCGTCGGCCAGCTGTTCTTCGACTTTCGCCAGAGCCTGTTCGGCTTTCGCCATCTTCTGCTCAATACTCTTGAGCTTATTGGTCAGCGGTTTGAGCTGTTCACGCAGGGCCGCCGCGGCGCGGCGCTGTGCTTTCTTGTCCTCGGCCGGCCTGTCGGCGGTTGCGGGGGCAGAATCTTCCTGTTTTTCCTGGCGGCGGAAGCTCAGTAGCCACTGCTTGTAATCGTCGAGGTCACCGTCGTAGGGTTCGGCACGGCCGTTGGCGACGAGAATAAATTCATCGGTGGTGTTGGCCAGCAGGTGGCGGTCGTGCGACACCAGCACCACGGCGCCGGGAAACTCTGCCAGTGCCATGGTCAGCGCATGGCGCATCTCGAGATCCAGATGGTTGGTGGGCTCGTCGAGCAGCAGCAGGTTTGGTTTCTGCCACGCGAGCAGCGCGAGCGCGACACGGGCCTTTTCACCGCCGGAAAAGCCACCTACCGGTTCGAACACCCGATCGCCGATAAATCCATAACCGCCGAGGAAATCGCGCACCTGCTGCTCACTGGCCTCCGGCGAGAGACGCTGCACGTGCAGCAGTGGGGAGGCATTGGCATCCAGCGCTTCCAGCTGGTGCTGGGCGAAGTAGCCGATTTTCAGGTGCTCACCGCACTGTCGCTCGCCGCCCAGTAACGTCAGGTCGCCGGCCAGGGTCTTGATCAGTGACGACTTACCGGCGCCGTTGGGGCCGAGCAGGCCGATGCGGCGGCCGGGCTGGATACCGAGCTGTACGCTTTGCAGGATGGGCTTGCCGGGGTAACCGATTTCCGCCTCGCGCAGATCAATCAGTGGATTGGAAACCTTGTCGGCAGCGGGCAGGCGAAAGCGGAATGGCGAGTCGATATGCGCCGGGGCGATTTCTGCCATTCGGTCCAGGGCCTTGAGCCGGCTCTGGGCCTGCTTGGCCTTGGTAGCCTTGGCCCGAAAGCGGCGCACGAAGTCTTCCATGTGCGCGCGTTCTGCCTGCTGCTTCTCGTACTGCACCTGTTGCTGAGCGAGGCGCTCGGCGCGGGCGCGCTCGAATGCGGTGTAGTTGCCGCTGTAGAGCACCAGTTCCTGTTGCTCAAAGCTGACGATGTTGTTGACCACCGCATCGAGGAAATCGCGGTCGTGGGAAATAATCAGCAAAGTACCGGGAAAGCGCTGCAGCCACTGCTCAAGCCACAGGGTCGCGTCCAGGTCCAGGTGGTTGGTGGGCTCATCCAGTAGCAACAGGTCTGCGGGGCACATCAGGGCACGCGCCAGGTTCAGGCGAATGCGCCAGCCACCGGAGAAACTCTTCACCGGGCGCTGCTGGTCAGCGTGGGAAAACCCGAGACCATCCAGTAATTGCGCCGCCCGTGCGGGTCCGCTGTAACCGTCGATGGCTGCCATGCGTTCGTGCAGTTCACCGATACGCTTGCCATCGGAACCGTCGGCCTCGGCCTCATCCAGCTCCTGTTGCAGGGCGCGCAGGCGGTGGTCGCCATCGAGAGCGTACTCAAGCGCGCTGCGGTCGCTAGCTGACACTTCCTGAGCCATATGCGCGACCTCCCAGCTCGCGGGGATCTCCACACTGCCGGCGTCGCTGTCCTGTTCTTTAAGCAACAGCTTGAACAGGGTGGATTTGCCGCAGCCGTTGGCGCCGATGACACCTACTTTCTGGCCCGGGAAGATGCGGCAGTTTGCGTTGTTTAACAGATCGCGCCCGCCAATTTGCAGTGAGACGCCTTGCAGATTAATCACTGGATAACCTCTATGATGCTGCCGACATTAGCCTGTTGCATAACTGTCCTATGCTATCGGCATAACAAATCGCCGGGATTCTATCGTGACCGCTACCGCACCTCCATCTTCACCCACGGAACCCTTGCAGAACCCGCTGTGGCAATTCAGCCTGGAGTTCTATCGGCAGCCCGAAGTGGCGGACTTCCTCCTCAGGTGTCAGGACAGCCGTGGTGCCGACGTTTGCCTTCTGCTGTGGGCCAGTTATGCCAGTGCGTGCGGGCGTCAACTCAGCGATGAAAGCTGGCGGGTGGCCGATCGGGGGCTCGCGCCGCGGCGCAGGATGATCAGCAGTCTGCGCAACCTGCGCAGGCTTGTGGGGCGAGTCAACAAGGGTGGTAGCGTATACGAGTGGTGCAAGCGCTGCGAGTTGCGTATGGAGCAGCGGCAACTGGCGGCCCTGTGGAAACTTCACGGGGAGCGCTGGCCGGAAGATCGTTCGCCGCTGGAACTGGCGGGACAGCAATATGGGTTGCTACAAAAAGATCAGGCCCGCTGGGCGGGCCTGATCGATGCGTACAGCCGGGCGAATATAGACCCGGCTGACTAGTTCGGACTGTGTCCGTTTCTCAGTACTTGTGCTTGTGCTCTTCCGGGCCGTAGTGCTTGTTTTCCGGCTCGCTGGCAAACAGGCTGTTCGGCGGTGTGCTTGGGGTAATGGTCGGGGTTACCGGGGCTACTGCAGCCGGGCTTGATTCCGGAACCAGCGGTTGTGGCTCAGAGGTCTTGCCCATAACCGGCTCAGCGGCCGGTGTGACCGATGGTGCTACCGGTGCGGATTCAGGTTTGGCTGCGGCCGGTGCGCTGCTGTTGGTTTTAGCTGCCGCCTTGGCTGCGGGTTTCTTCTTGGTCGCTGCTTTCTTAGCCGCTGGTTTGGCCGCCGCTTTTTTGGCTTCAGCTTTCTTGGCTGCTGGCTTTGCAGCGGCCTTTTTCGCTGCGGGCTTCTTGGCCGTAGTTTTCTTTTCGGCTTTGGCCTCGGCGGCGGCCTTTACGCCAGCCTTTTTGGCCGGGGCTTTCTTGCTGGCTGCTTTTTTGGCAGTTGCCTTTTTAGTGCCTGCGGCGGGCTTGGCTGCAGCTTTCTTTGCCGTTGTGGCGGACTTGGTCGCGGTCGATTTCTTGGCCGTAGCCTTCTTCGCTTTCGGCTTGTTCGCGGCAACTACCTTCTTGGTGGCTGCTGCTGCTGCCTTCTTGACAGTATCGGCGGTCTTCTCCGCAAGCTTGGCGGAAGCTTCCGCCGCCTTGGCTTCAGTGAGCGCCTTGCCGGCTTCTTTGGCAGCCTTGTCCAGCTTGGCTACGTCTGATTTTGCCGTATCAACTTTTTTCCTGGCAGAGTTTTTGGCGGCCGGGGTCTTGGCTTTGGTGACGGCGGCCTTGGCCTTGGCGAGCTTGTCCTTGGCTTTGCCAAGCTGGGTTTTTGCGCTGGCTTCTGCTTTGGTGGCCTTTTGTACCTGTTTGCCAGCGTCGGTAACTTCCTTAATCCGAGCTTTGTCCAATTGGGTGGTTAGCTTGGCAATCTGTTTTTCTATGTCTGCAATAGAGACATCGGCTTTGCGTTTGGCGGCCATGGGTCAAATCCTGAGGTTGGTGTTCGGGAATAGTCGAGAGCCGGATATTTCCACTCGAAACCACCTCTTCGCAGCGTGAAATATTCGCGGGTTGAACGCTGATAATAGCGTTGTTATTTACGAAGTGCATCCCTGTGGGTGCGGCTTTTTGGGCATTTACCACGGTAAATATTGTGCGCGCTCCTTTGCGGGCGACGTTGTTACTTTTCGGGAATTTTTTGTGATCATTTGTGGTCCCAGTTGCCGTAATGTGCACCGACTGAAGCCATAGGTTAGACTTGCTCGTCGCCAGTTGGCCTGCCGACGCGCGCAAGCAAATGCTCAACTGTGATCTGTAGCACAATGCGCGAGCGGCTCCGGGTGTACAACGGCACGCAGGGTATGGAACTCTGTATACACATAATCAAAGCTTCACGGAAATAAAGAGACGATTCTCATGAATAAAACTTCTTTGGCTGCTGCGGTTGCTCTGGGCATTGCGCTGGTCGGCTGTAACAAGCAGGAGCCAGCGGGCTCTGCAGAAATTGCACTGGACACTCAGGAGCAGAAAGTCAGCTATATCATTGCTGAAGATATGGCGCGTCGCCTGAAGTCCCAGGAAGTTACCCTGGATCCGAAAATCGTCGCTATGGCTCTGGAAGATGTGGCGAGCGATCGCGATTCCCGCCTGAGCGAAGAGGAGAAGCAAAAGGTAATTTCCGTATTCCAGGAAAACATGCAGGCCAAACAGAAAGAACTGATGGCCAAACAGGAAGCGGACTTCAAGGCGAGCGCCGAGAAGAACCTTGAAGAAGGCAAGAAGTTCCTGGAAGAAAACGCCAAGAAAGAAGGTGTGCAGACCACCGACTCCGGCCTGCAGTACAAGATCATCACCGAAGGCAGCGGTGACAGCCCTACCGAAACCAGCGTGGTTGAAGTGGATTACAAGGGCACCCTGATCGATGGCACCGAGTTTGACAGTTCCTATAAGAACGGCCAGCCGGTTCAGTTCCCGGTAAACGGCGTGATCAAAGGCTGGACCGAAGCGCTGCAGCTGATGAAAGAAGGTGCCAAGTGGGAACTGTATATCCCCTCCGAACTGGCCTACGGCCCGGGCGGCGCTGGCGGTCTGATCGGCCCCAACTCCACCCTGATTTTCGAGGTGGAACTGCACAAGGCTGACGTAAGCAAAGATCAGGGCGCTGCGGAAGAGAAAGCGACTGAGGAAGATCAGCCTGCGGAAGATACCCAAAGCGAATAATCGCACGCGGTATTCAGGCAATAAAAAAGGGGCTTAAAGCCCCTTTTTTATTGCCTGCTTTGAATGGCCCGGGGCTAATCCCCAATGGGTGCCAGCCGGATTCAGGCCAGCTGGTTTTTGTGCGCGGTGTGCAGTGTATCGATCATCCGATCCTCTGCGGCAAAGCGAGTTTCCAGAGCTACACCCAGATTCGACAGGTCCTGGGTCAGAGTGCTTAGGTCGTCGGTTTCCTGATACTTGTCGTTGAAGTCCACGGCCACGTCGGTAGTGGCATCGATTTCCCGGTACAGCGCCTTGGCCTGCTGCAGGCCAGCCGCATCACCAAAAGCCTGTCCTTCCTGTATCAGCTGGTCATAGATTTCAAAGTGGCCGGCGGAAACATAGTCCACCAACTGCTGGCACAGTTCGCGCAGGTTGCTCTCTGCTTGCTTATCACGATCTGCAAAGGACTTCTTTTCAGACAGGTGACAAAAGCTCACGAGCAGGTTCTGACGGCAGTGTAGCCAGCGGTCGATGATCTCACTGACGCCACCCCAGCGCTCTCGTGCAGTTTTGCAGTTTTCCAGCATCTCCAAGTTTCCTTATGTTACGTCGCTGCAGCTTCCGAAAACGTATGAATTCGAAAATAGGTTACTAGGAAGATAGAAGCTTCATCCGCCGTGGGCAAGCGCGCCGCCGGTATCTGCGCCAGTTTTGTGCACACTGGCCAAAAGCGCTTTCAGGTGGCGAGAAAGAGTGGTATTAGCAGCGCGGTCAGTGCACCGCAGAGTCCCATGGCCAGTGCGGAAAAGGCGCCGCAGAGTGCGCTGATTTCCAGCGCCCGCACGGTGCCGATGGCGTGGGCATTCACACCTATGGCGAAACCGAGTACCCGGTGGTCGGTAACCTTCAGTCGCCTCAGTAGGCTGGGTCCAAATACCGCGCCGACGATACCGGTGAAGGCCACCACGCCGGCGGTCAGGCTCTGTACCGCACCCACCTCCTGGGCCAGGGCCAGTGCCACCGGTGTAGTAACAGATTTGGTCGTCAGGGCCAGCAGGACTGTACGGCTGCCTCCGAGTAACAGGGCGATAATCACAGCCACCAGTGGTGCCAGAATGGCACCGATCAGCAGGCCAAGCATCAGGGGCCAACCGGCCTGGCGCACGATCGCCAGGTTTTGCTTCAGGGGTACCGCGAGTGCGACAACCGATGGTCCCAACAGGAAATACAGCAGCCCGCTGCCCTGTTGATATTCCGGGTAATTGATTCTGGCGATTGCGAGGATCAGAAACACCAGCAGGCTGCCACCGACGATGGGGTGCAGTAATGGGGTGCGGCTGCTCCGGTAAAGCTTCAGGCCAAGCCAGAAGGCGGCGATATTCAGTGGCAGCATGAGCAGTGGATGGTGCCATGACCAGGGACTTGTGAAGGCCGCGGTAACACTCTGTAGTTGCGTTAGCCATTCATTCATCCCCCTTGCCCTCCGACAACGTGTGAGGGCTTTCAGGTGGGCGGGAGCGCTTCAGCAGGGCATTCAGTAACAGGCCGCTGATGGTCAGGCTGACCAGTGTGCCAACGATCATCGCCGCGAAGAGTGCAAACCAGTCTCGGGGTGACAGGTCCCGCAGAAAGTAAATACCCACTGCCGCGGGCAAAAAGATCAGCACCAGTAATTTCAGAAGCTGCTCGCTGACCACCGCAAGCCCGCGCGGCACTTCCCCATAGAGCATCAAGCCCAGTAGCAAGAGCAGCATGCCGAGCACGGAGCCTGGTACCGGGAATGGCAGAATAGGTGCGAGGCTGCGACCAAGCAGCTCAAAAACAACCAGGATGAAAGCGCCGCCTAACCATTGGGCGGCGGTTTTTATGTTGGGCATGGTGCGGTTAGCAGCTGGTGCGATCAGTTTTTACGAAATGCCTGCCACACCCCGAACAGAATCAGGCCGGCAAAGCCCACGGCGGCCCAGCCAGGGATCGAGAGCCCGAGCATGGTCCACTTCACTTCCGCGCAATTGCCGTCACCGGTGAGCAGGGTCCTGATCACGTCAGACATGGGGAAGACTTCGACCATATAGGTAATACCGGGTCCACAGGCTGGCACCTTGTCATCCGGCAGGCTCTGCAGCCACAGCTGGCGACCGGAAAAGTAGAGACCGCCGATGGCCCACAGGGAAATCAGCAGGCCGTACACCCGGCGGCCAATATTGCTGGCGCCTTTCGGGTTGTGCAGGAATGCGATCAGGGCTACCAGGCCCACACCCAGCAGCATCACACGCTGGGTAATACACAGCGGGCAGGGCTCCAGTCCCATCGCGTATTCAAGATAGAAAGCGGCGCCGAGCAGGAAAACCACGGCAAGAAAGGTCAGTAAAAAAGTAAGGCGCGGATTGGGCAGGGTCATAGATTATTTTCCGTTTTCTGCTTTCGGAAATAGTGCTGCCGGAACAGTACAGCCTGTTGCGACAAATCGGTAAACAGCGAATGAAAGTCCTGTTCCAGCGCCGCTGCATCGGCTAGAAACAGCGGTACCAGCTGGGCCAGGGGCTGCGGCCGTCTCAGGCGTTCACCCACCCGCACAAGGGTACGTTCAATCACGGCTACCTCGCGATAGCCGGGCAGCAGTTTAAATTGCTCGGCGCGCTGAATAAATGCCTGCGCGTTTTCGGGGATCCAGGGACTGCGTGCGCGAAAGTTTGACCAGCAAGTCTCAACAAAAGTTTCCAGCGGCTCGGAGTGCCAGGAATGCCAGTTGTTAGCGAGCAAGTGGTCGAACCAGATGTCGAGGCCGATGCCGCCCAGGCGCCGCCACTCGGGGCCTAGACGCCTCAGTGCGGTGACATACCCCGGGTGCCGGTCACTCAGCAGGTCAATGCGCCGGTGCAGGCGGATACCTGCTTCGATCGGCTCAGGCAGGTTGCCTTTGAGCGGCCCTTTGACGAAATCCCCAAGCAGCCCACCCAGCTGCCAGTCCGGGTCGGGACCGGAAAGCAGCAGGTGGGCGAGGTAGTTCACAGGAGGCCGATACGGTTAACTGAGGCGCTGCATCAGCGCTGGCAGAAAGTGTACTGGGCGTAGTACTTGCCGAGGAAGTCTTCGAAGCTGCCGGTGTCGGCCTCTTCGATACTCTGTTGTTTTTGCAGGGACTCTTGTGCAAGACGGACAAATTCCGCCTGTTCGCTGGCATCCAGCGGGCGATCCAGGAAGTACTGGCGATGTTGCTCCGCTTTAGCGGAGGCCCACTGGAAGAAGGTTTGCTTGTGCTCGTGCATCTCGGCCAGCATCTGCGCCGCCGGGGTTTTGGTTTTACCGGTGACTTTGTCGCGCTGGGCGTTCAGTGCGCGGGCATAGTCTTTACTGCTCCAGGCCTGGTCCAGGAGGTCTGCCATCGGAGCGATCTCATCCAGTAATTCAGCGGCCCAATCGGTGAGTTTGCGCTCACTGCCGTTGTGGATCAGCTGCAGCTCTGGGTCGCGACCGTGATAGACGATGCGCTGCTGGTTTTGCTGGATTGCGCGGTAGTCGGCGTCGTCGCTCAGGGGACTGTCGCTCAACAGGCAGTGCAACAGGAAGGCATCGAGGAAGCGCATCTGCGGGGCTTCCACACCCAGGGGCACGAAGGGGTTCAGGTCCAGGCAGCGCACCTCGATGTATTCCACACCGCGGGCGTCCAGCGCTGACAGAGCGGTCTCGCCCATACCGGCCGGGTTCTTCGGCCGGATCGGTGAGTAAAATTCATTCTCGATCTGCAGTAGGCCGGTGGAAAGCTGCTGGTAGTTGCCCTCTTCGTCTTTCACGCCCAGTTCGTGATACGGCCCATACGGCCGGCTGATGGCCGCGCAAAGCGTCGAAAGGTAATTTTGCAGGTCGTTGTAGCAGACAATCAGGGACTTCTGCGCGTCGCTGGTGTAGCCCAGGTCCCCCATGCGCAGGGACGTGGCCTGCGGGGCATAAAGGCTGCGGCCGTCGCCATCGAAGGGCTGCAGCTTGTGTTCGCGGCCCTGCACAAAGGTTCCGCACACCGCCGGTGCAGCGCCGAACAGGTAGATCAGCAGCCAGTAGTGGCGGCGGAAGTTGCGGATGAGGTCGAAGTAGCGGCGGGTCTTGAACGCGCACAGGGATTCTTTGTTACCCGTATTGTCGCCGCCCTCTTTTTCCTGCAGCCACTCCCAGAAGGTGTTTGGCAGGGAAAAGTTGTAGTGGATACCGGCAATGGTCTGCATTGCGCGGCCGTAGCGCAGGCCGAGTCCCAGGCGGTAAATGGTCTTCATGGTGCCGCTATGGGACTTGCCGTAGCGGGCCACCGGGATGTCTTTATCGCGGCCGATGCGCCCGGGCATGCTGTTGACCCACAGGCGCTCGTCGCCGATCTGGCTGTAGGTGAAGCGGTGAATCTGGTCGAGGATTTCCAGTGCCTGTTCCGGTGTTGCCACCGGCGGTGTGATGAACTCCAGCAGCGCCTCGGAAAAATCCGTGGTGATGCGGTCGTGGGTCATGGCTGAGCCGAGACCAACGGGGTGGTCGGTCTGGGCCAGTTCGCCGCCCGGGGTCACACGCAGGCTTTCTTTTTCGATCCCGCGGCGGATGTCTTTGAGCAGTGCCAGGGATTCCGGCTGGGCCAGTTCGGCCAGGTTAAATATGGGCACTCGAATCTCCTGTGAGCAGCCGGTTCGCAATCCGCCCGATATGGGGGCAGATTCCGGCGACTCAAGCCTGCGGTGTGGTGAGGGCCGATTCTGGGGGCTGATCCGGCTGGATTTCCGGGGTGTCACCCGGGTACTGGTCCGGATTGATCTCCGGTTGCGGTTCGGGTTCCACTTCCGGCGTCGGTTGTGGATCCACCTCCGGGTTGTACTCCGGCGGCGTTTCACTTGGCTCGGTTTGCGGCAACTCTTCCGGATCGCCGGCAGAGGCTGCTATCGGCTCACCCTGGGTTTCAGGTGATTCCCCAAGAGGCTCTTCACCCTGCGTCGCTAGTGGTTCATCGCTCAGAGCTGACTCCGGCACTGTGGGCTGGCGTTTGCCGTCCAGCTCGCATTCGAGCAGCTCGATACGCAGGGATACATTGCGCGTATTCGCCTCGAACATCTGGTTGATTGCAACGTCTTTGTGTTCGGTACGGAACAGTTTGGTGTTCTCGCGGCCGTCGATCCATTCGTTACTTTTGCTTAAAAACTGCTGGTGCTGATTGGTCAGCACGTAGACATGGCTCATGCGGGGGCACATCGTTGCTCAGACATGCAGGGCAGTTTAGCGGCGGCTGGGGGGAGGCTCAAGGATTGGGGGTGGATCCGGGCGTGTAGGAGCCTGCTTGCAGGCGAACAGGCCACTGCAATGGCGCCTGTTCGCCTGCAAGCAGGCTCCTACATCAAAGGTATCAAAGGGCTTTCAATGGATAGTGTTCTGGGTACGGCAAGCAGGCCGCGCCACTGTCGACTGCGGCGCGGGCCACGGCGCTGGCCACTTCCGGCAGCAGACGCGGATCCGTCGGCTTGGGCAGGATGTATTCCGCGCCGAAGGCCAGTTCGATGCCGCCATAACCGGCGCGCACGGATTCCGGTACCGGCTCGCGGGCGATCTTGCGGATCGCCTCGATGGCCGCCAGCTTCATATCTTCGTTGATACGGCTGGCGCGCACATCCAGGGCGCCGCGGAAGATAAACGGGAAACACAGCACGTTGTTGACCTGGTTGGGGTAGTCCGAGCGGCCGGTGGCCATAATCAGGTCGTCGCGGGTGGCGTGGGCCAGCTCCGGTGCAATTTCCGGGTTGGGGTTGGAGCAGGCAAATACCACTGGCTTGTCAGCCATGCGCTGCAGCTGCTCGGCAGACAACAGATCGGGCCCGGAAACGCCGAGGAATACATCGGCGCCCTCGATCGCGTCGTCCAGGGTGCGCATTTCGGTGTCCTGTGCCCACTCACCCTTGTAGGCATTGATGTCGGTACGGCCCGCGTGGATTACCCCGCGGCTGTCGAGCATGGTGATCTGGTGCTTGCGCGCGCCCGCGGCCAGCAGCAGCTTGCAGCAGGCGGTTGCGGCAGCGCCGGCGCCAAGGCAGACGATGCGCACGTCTTCGATTTTTTTCCCCTGGATTTCCAGTGCGTTGAGCATGCCCGCCACTGTCACGATGGCGGTGCCGTGCTGGTCGTCGTGGAATACCGGTACCGAGCAGCGTTCGATCAGAGCTTCCTCAATGTGAAAGCACTCGGGCGCCTTGATGTCTTCGAGATTGATACCGCCAAAGGTGTTGGCAATGGCGGCGACGGTTTCGATAAAGCGCTCGGGGCTCGGTGCCTCGACCTCGATATCTACCGAGTTGATGTCGGCGAAGCGCTTGAACAGCAGCGATTTGCCCTCCATCACCGGCTTGGACGCCAGGGGGCCCAGGTTGCCGAGGCCAAGAATCGCACTGCCGTTGGAAATCACCGCGACCAGGTTGCCCTTGCCGGTATACAGGTAAGCCGCCTCCGGGTCCTTGGCGATCTCGCGCACCGGCTCGGCAACCCCGGGGCTATAGGCCAGCGACAGGTCTTCCTGGGTGTGCGCGGGCGTGGTGAGTTCCACCGAAAGTTTGCCCGGTGTCGGCAAGGCATGGTAATCGAGCGCTGCCTGGCGCAGGGATTTGGTCATCAGGATGTCATCTCTATTGGTGTGTAACGCCCCCGATATTCTGTGATCGGCGGTCGGTGCTTGGTAGCGGGTTCTGGGTACAGAAGTGGGCGAAGAATAGCGAGACGACCGGAAATCCACAAGCTCAGAAAGTGAGCTTGTGGATTAATATTTTCTAATTTCGATAGTAAATTCGGAATCCGCAGCAATAAACCATCTTTTATTTTTCTTATTTGAGGATGCGTATTTCGGCCCTCTGTCAACCAGCCAGCCTTTCACTTCTATTTCGCGGTCTTGCCAATCGCGCCCACCGAAGTGGCCATAATCCCGCTCCGGATCGAGGCGCACGGCCACTGGCCCATCGAGCTCGAGCCACAGGTAGCGGTTCTGGTCGACATTCTTCACTGTGCCTGTAAGCCGCACGAAGCCGCCATCGCCCGGGCGTACGTCGGCCGCGTGTAACAGCGGCCAGACTCCGGGGCCCCACAGCCCACGGTGCGCCTGGCGCGCTTCCTCCTCGCGACTTGCCAGGCATTCCGCCAGTGCCAGGTTGGGTGCTTTCGCCACATGGAATGCAAGGCCGGCGGAGAGCAGTGCAGATTCAAGGCTGTCGCCGCGGTAGTTGTAGACATGGGCCAGGACACGGCCGTACTTGTCGCGGCGGTCGCGATCGTAAACCAGCTCAAGGTCCCCGCCGGCAAGAAAACGCTCCACAAACTCTTTTGACTCGCGCGCCAGCGGTTGCGCACGGCGACTGCCGTGGGCGATCTCCGGCGCATTTACCCCGATCAGGCGCACCCGTCGTCCATCCTTGAGGCGCAGCGTGTCGCCGTCCACGACCCTGCGCAGTGCGACCAGCTCGTCAGCGGGGCCGAGAACGCAATCCGCCAGCCCGAGTGACGGGATGAGCAGCAAACAGGCACAAAAAAAGGCACCGAGGTAAGACCTGGGTGCCTTTTTTGTTGCAACACACATGGCGGCTGCCAGTGCGGTGCCTGCGCGAAACGCGGCCGTTACTTGGAGATACGGCTGCCGAAACGCTTCTTGAAGCGGTCTACGCGGCCACCGGTGCTGGCTTGCTTCTGCTTGCCGGTGTAGAACGGGTGGCAGTTGGAGCACACGTCCAGCTGGATATCTTTGCCCAGGGTGGAACCCATTTTGAAGGTGTTGCCACAGGAGCAGGTCGCAGTGATTTCTACGTAGTTCGGATGGATATCGGTTTTCATGATGGCCTCTTTTCGACACCGCCACCGGATCGTTTGCCTGGCACGGAATCGTCGTTGGTGCAGGGGATGATTCCCCGGGCTGTTTAAAAAGTCGGCGCATACTATCAGATTAGCCCGGTGATTCAAGCATAAGGTTCTGCGTTATCATCGCCTTTTTTGCGCCAGCAGTAGGGAGTAGCGCTTTGGAGCTTGTGGGGGTTGAATCCGGTCAAAAACGGGAACATCCGGTCATACTGCGTCTGGCAGTTCCGGTGCCTTTGCGCCGCCTGTTTGACTACCTGCCGCCGGCAGGTCTCACCGCTGACGATCTGCACCCCGGGCAGCGTTTCTGGGTGCCCTTTGGCAACCGCAGTTTGGTTGCCGTACTGGTGGATGTGGTCAGTGAATCCCCTCTGGCAGAGCTCAAGCCGGCGCTGGAGCAGATCGATAGCCTCTCGGTATTTGATGATCGCAGTCGCGGGTTCCTGCAGTGGGCGGCGGACTATTACCAGGCGCCGCTCGGCGAACTCTACGCGGCCGCGCTGCCGGTAGCCCTGCGCAAGGGCAAGCCGGCGGACCACTGGGCGGAACAGTGGCTCGAACTTACCACCGAGGGCAAAGGCCTGCCGGAAACCGCGCTGGCGCGAGCCAAGAAGCAGCAGGAGCTGCTGCAACTCCTGTTGCGCAGCGGACGTCAGAGTCGCACCGTCCTCAACGCCCGCGGACTCAACACCACAGTGTGCAAGGCCCTAATCGAGCGCGGGCTCGCGCGCTGGGAGTCTGGCCCCACCGCACCACCGCCGATGGAAGAAGTGGCACCCCGCCCCGCGCCGGAACTCAATGACGAACAGCGCGAGGCTATTGACGCAGTTTCACTCGGCAATTTCAGCGCTTCCTTACTGGAAGGCACTACTGGTAGCGGCAAGACCGAGGTCTACCTGCGCCTGATGGAGCGGGCTTTGGCGGAAGGCCAGCAGGCCTTGCTGCTGGTACCGGAGATTGGTCTTACTCCCCAAACCCTGCGTCGCATTGCCGCGCGCTTCCCCGACCACCGCATCGCCGCCCTGCACTCCGGTCTCGCCGACGGTGAGCGCGCCCGCGCCTGGCTGTCTGCGGCCAGTGGGGTGGCGGATATCGTTATCGGTACCCGCTCGGCCATCTTCACCCCGCTGCCGAGGCTGGGGGTAATCCTGGTGGATGAGGAGCACGATGGCTCCTTCAAGCAGCAGGATGGCGTGCGCTACTCCGCCCGCGACCTGTCGGTAGTGCTGGCGCGCAACGCCGGTGTGCCGGTACTGCTGGGCTCCGCCACCCCGTCACTGGAAAGCCTGCACAATGCGCTGTCCGGCCGCTACCAGCACTTGCGCCTGCGCCACCGTGCCGGCAACGCGCGCCCACCGCAGATCAGTCTGGTTCCCACACTACACCAGCCGCTGCAGGAGGGGTTCGCGCCGCAGTCCCTGCGCCATATCGGCGATACCCTGGCGCGCGGTGAGCAGGCGCTGGTGTTCATCAATCGTCGGGGTTATGCACCCGCGCTGACTTGCGATGACTGCGGCTGGCTGGCGGATTGCCCGCACTGCTCCAGCAAGCTCACCCTGCACCGCCGCCAGCGGCACCTGCGCTGCCACCACTGTGACTACCGCCAGCCGGAGGTGCACCGCTGCCCCCAGTGCCACAGCCGCAATATCAATGCGCTGGGCACCGGTACCGAGCGCAGTGAGGACTTCCTTGCGCACACGTTTAGTGATTTTCCCGTGATTCGGGTCGACCGCGACACCACCGCCAGCAAGCAGGCTCTCGACCGGCTGCTGGAGCCGGCGCGCAATGGCGAGCCCTGCCTGTTGCTGGGTACCCAGATGCTGGCCAAGGGGCACCATTTACCCAAAGTGACCCTGGTGGTGATTCAGGATGCCGACGGTGGCCTGTTCAGCGCCGACTTCCGCGCCCCCGAGCGCATGGGCCAGCTGCTGGAGCAGGTGGCCGGCCGCGCCGGGCGCGGTGACCTTCCCGGCCATGTTCTGGTGCAGAGCCGCTACCCGGAACACCCGCTGCTGCAACTGCTGCTGAACAAGGGCTATGGTCCCTTCGCTCGGCAGCTGCTCGAAGAGCGTGAACTCACCGGCCTGCCGCCCTACCGCGCCATGGCACTGGTGCGCGCCGAGTGCGAAGAGCCTCGCTGGGCGGAGGAGTTCCTCAACAACGCGCGCAATTACCTGCAAGCGCTCGCGCCGCCCTCGCCCCAGCTTCAGTACCTGGGGCCAGTTCCCGCGCTGCTGGAGCGAAAATCCGGTCGCTTCCGTTTCTACCTGCAGATCACCGCGGAAAAGCGTGGTCTGCTCCAGGGGCTGCTGGCGCGTTTCACGCATTGGGCCGAAAGCAACAAAAACCGTCGCCTGCGTTGGGCCGTGGACATGGATGCGCAGGAGCTGTCCTAAACAGGCGGTCAGTCAGGTCGGAGACTGCACCGCCCGCCATCACGCGTTATCATTGCCTACTTGCAAACATCAATAAGATTTACGAGAGAACCCCATGAGCCGCCGCAACACCCGCCGCAAACAGTCTTCCGGCAAACCCGCATGGGTGTGGTTTGTGCTCGGCAATTTCGTTGGGGGCTTTGCGGTGTTCATCTTCCTGCTCAACGATATGAAAACTGAGCAGGCCAAGGTCACGGCAAAAAGTAGCAAGCCCGCGGCGGAGAAAGCGGCGCCCGCCGAATCCAAGCCACGCTTTGATTTTTATACTTTGCTGGAGGAAAACGAGGTCAAAGTACCCAAGCCGAAAAACCAGCAGGTACGGGTGCGCGACAGCGGAGACAAGAGTGGTGACAGCGGTAAAACTGTCGATCACAGCGACCCCGCCTCCGACCTCGTATACATCCTCCAGGCCGCCAGCTTCCGCGATGCCGCCGAGGCCGAGCGCCTGCGCGCGCAGCTGATGCTCGCCAACCTGGATGCCAAGGTTGAATCCGCCACTGACAGTCGAGGTACCTGGCACCGGGTACTTGTAGGCCCCTATACCAGCCGCTCGAAAGTCGCCAAGGCGCGGGAAATACTGGCGGATCACCGCCTGATGCCGCTGGTTCTGAAGCGCCCGGCGAAAGGGTAAGTGCTCGGGGCAGTTGGACGCCGGCAAATTCACTGCGCGCGAATTATTCCTTCGCTACCAGTTTCTGAGTAATCCAGTGCGCCACCGGCGCGATCATTGATACCAGCGGAAACGCGATCACCCACGCCACCAGCCACGCATGGAACCAGCGGGTCATGAATCCTTCGGACAGGCCGGTATTCATGACCGTCACCACCCCGGACATCATCGCCGACATAAACAGCGACATAAACAACGCGAAAACCAGGGTGTAATACCGGCGCTTGATACGAGCCACAGGCCATTCCTCGAAGGATGAATAAATTGGCGCCAATTATAGGTGGCATGGTCGAAAGTTGAAATTTCACCCCCTCGCCCACACTTAGAGGTACTCAACCCGAACAGTGAGGCACACGTGGAACAATATCGCGGTACAACCATTCTCTCCGTCCGTCGCAACGGCAAGGTCGTCATCGGCGGTGACGGACAAGTTTCCATGGGCAACACCATCATGAAAGGCAATGCCCGCAAAGTCCGTCGCCTCTACAACGACAAAGTCATCGCCGGATTTGCCGGTGGCACCGCCGACGCCTTCACCCTGTTCGAACGTTTCGAAGCCAAGCTGCAGGCCCATAACGGCCAGCTCACCCGCGCCGCCGTCGAACTCGCCAAAGACTGGCGTACCGACCGCGCCCTGCGCCGCCTCGAAGCCCTGCTCGCAGTCGCCGACGAAACCGCCAGCCTGATCGTCACCGGTAATGGCGACGTTATCCAGCCGGAAGACGACCTGATCGCCATCGGTTCCGGCGGCCCCTTCGCCCAGTCCGCCGCCCGTGCGCTGCTCGACAACACCGAGATGGATGCGCGCAGTATTGTTGAGCAGGGTTTGAAAATTGCTGGCGATATCTGTGTGTACACCAACCACAATCACACGATTGAAGAGTTGAGTTACTGATTGGGAAAGTGAGCGCAACCCTAAATCGAAGGGTGGGCGCCGGGATAAAGGTTTCAGGACTGTCGGAAACAGGGATGTTTCCGACAGAGCGTACAGGGATGTATTCACAGCGGTCCTGAAACCTTTATCCCGGTGATCACCCGCCACCGCACCAGCTTAGAACGGACGGTGTGCAAAAAATTATTGGTGATAGTTCGCCTGTAAGCAGGCTCCTACATTGAACGCCGAACATCGAATTACGAGTTTTGTTATGTCCATGACCCCCAGAGAAATCGTCCACGAACTCGACCGCCATATCGTCGGCCAGAACGACGCCAAGCGCGCCGTTGCCATCGCCCTGCGCAATCGCTGGCGGCGCATGCAGGTCAGCGAGGAACTGCGGGCCGAAATCACCCCGAAAAACATCCTCATGATCGGCCCGACTGGCGTAGGTAAAACCGAAATTGCCCGCCGCCTCGCCAAACTGGCGGGTGCCCCGTTTATCAAAGTCGAAGCCACCAAATTCACCGAAGTCGGTTACGTCGGTCGCGACGTGGAATCCATCGTGCGCGACCTGGTGGAAATGTCCATCAAGCTTGAGCGCGAGCGCGCCATGGCCGGCGTAGAACAGCGCGCGCAGGACGCCGCCGAAGAACGTGTCCTCGACGCCCTGCTGCCCCCCGCCCGCTCCACCGAGCCCGGCGACCGCGACTCCGGTACCCGCCAGGTGTTCCGCAAAAAACTGCGCGAAGGTGAACTCGACGACAAAGAAATCGAAATCGACGTTTCCGCGTCTCCCATGGGTGTCGAAATCATGGCGCCGCCCGGCATGGAAGAAATGACCAACCAGCTGCAGGGCATGTTTTCCAACATGTCCAAGGGCAAAACCCAGAAGCGCAAGCTCACCGTCAAGCAGGCGCTCAAGCAGCTTACCAACGACGAAGCCGGCAAGCTGATCAACGACGAAGAGATCAAGACCAAAGCGATCCAGTCCGCGGAACAGAACGGCATCGTATTCATCGACGAAATAGACAAGGTGGCCAAGCGCCAGGAAAGTGGAGGTGCCGACGTTTCCCGCGAAGGTGTACAGCGCGACCTGCTGCCGCTGATCGAAGGCTGCACCGTTACCACCAAGTACGGCATGCTCAAGACCGATCACATCCTGTTTATCGCGTCAGGTGCCTTCCACCTGTCCAAGCCCTCGGACCTGATCCCCGAGCTACAGGGCCGCCTGCCGATTCGCGTAGAGCTGAGCTCGCTGACCTCTAACGATTTCCAGCGCATTCTCACCGAGCCATCCGCTTCCCTGACCGAACAGCAGAAAGCGCTGATGGAAACCGAAGGCGTAAACCTGAGCTTCTCCGAAGACGGTATCCGCCGCATTGCCGAAGTCGCGTTTGACGTGAATGAGTCCACCGAAAATATCGGTGCACGCCGCCTGCACACCGTGCTCGAACGGCTGCTGGAAGAAATTTCTTTCGTCGGTGGCGATGGCGATACTTCTATCACCATCGATGCCGCTTATGTCGATAAGCACCTGGGTGAGTTGAGTAAAGACGAAGACCTGTCCCGCTTTATTCTCTAATCCCAATCTCTGTAGGAGCCTGCTTGCAGGCGAATGTTCGCCACGCCGGGCACTTCGCCTGCAAGCAGGCTCCTACAAGGTGATAACTTTTTGGATCCATCATGTCCCCGCCAAAAAAAATCCGATTGGACAAATCGGATAAAAAACTCATTCTGCAATACGCCGATGGGGAATTTTCCCTGCCAGCGGAATACCTGCGAGTGTATTCCCCCAGTGCAGAAGTGCGCGGCCATGGTGTCGGCGAAGGGACGTTGGTGAGCGGAAAGTTGCATGTTGGCATGGAAAAAGTGGCAGCCGCCGGACGCTATGCGCTACAGATATTCTTCGACGATGGCCACGATAGTGGCATTTATACCTGGGCCTATCTGCGCGAGCTGTGCGAGCAGCAGGAACAAAAATGGCAGGCCTATCTGGAAAGACTGAAAAGCGAAGGTAAAGGTCGCGACCCGGACGAGAGCGCAGTGAAATTTATCGACTGACAATCGGCACGATGGTGCCGTTTTTGTTAATAAAAAATTAACCAACTATTCACATCTTGTGGCCGTCGTGTCACTACGCTGTCACCCGCAGCCGATTAAATCCCCGCTCCAAAATAATTTTGAGTTCGGGGCAACAATGATTCCTTTCACCAAAACACCGCTGGCTTTAAAGCTGGGATTTATCCTGGCCGCCTTCGCACTGATTCCCGCTTGTAGTGACGACAACAACCGCAATGATCCTCCGGTCGTTACGCCAGATCCTGATCCCGGTAGCGGTGGTAGTGAAACGCCTGAGCGGACACTGAGCTTCAGCGGCGTACAGGCCCCGGCTACCGATAGTGAAAAACGCCAGATTCTGGCTTCACCGCTAGTGACTGTAGACGGCGAGGAATATGAAATCGGATTCCATACCTTGCTGCGCTCCGGAGACTCCGTAAATGCCAACGTGGTTTTTGGCCAGCTGGTAGACGCCGCCGGTCAGCCGCTGTACGACGAAGACGGCATGCTCAAGGTGACTGATGCCAACGAGCACACTTCCCTGCTGCCGATCGGCGATCGCCTGTTTTCTGTATCGCAAATGGAAACCCGCCCGGGTGCCATGTTCCTGATGGAGCTGGATCAGGACGCCACTACCGGTGAACTTTCCACCAAAGACCTGTGGCAGATCGACCAGTCTGGTGTAGACGGTGGCTGGGTACACTGTGCTGCGTCGGTAACTCCGTGGAACGCGCACCTGGCGTCCGAAGAATACGAGCCGGATGCCCGTTACCTGCCGACCAGTGTCGAGGTTGAAGGCGATGGTTACTCCCGCACCATGCTTGAGTACTACGCCGACCCGAGCCAGTGGAACCCCTACTTCTACGGCTGGAATATCGAAATTAATGTAGCCGCCGAAGGCGATGCCGCGCCGACCACCGACCTGGTCAAGCACTACGCCATGGGCCGTCTGGCCTTCGAGCTGTCCTACGTAATGCCCGATTCCAAAACCGTATATATGACCGACGACGGCACCAATGTCGGCTTCTACATGTTTATCGCGGATGCCGAAGGCGACCTGAGCGCCGGGACCCTGTATGCGGCCAAGTGGAACCAGACTTCCGCCGAAGGCCTCGGTAGTGCCGACCTGGAGTGGATTTCCCTGGGCCACGCCAGCAACGACGAGATCAATGTTGCGGTACACGGTGCCGACGGCGTTCCGGCTCTCACCTTTAACGATCTTTTTGAAGTGGATGCCGAAGGTTGTGTCGAGACCGCTACCAACGGCAACACCGAGTGCCTGAGCGTGAAAGCGGGCATGGAAACCGTGGCATCCCGCCTCGAGACCCGTCGCTACGCGGCGCTGATGGGCGCTTCTACCGAGTTCCGCAAGGAGGAAGGTGTGACCTTCGATCCGGCCGGCAGCAGGCTTTACGTGGCCATGAGCGAAGTACGTAAAGGCATGACCGACGGTGCCGGCCATATCCAGATCGCCGAAGAAAATTCCTGCGGCGCTATCTATCAGCTGGATGTCGCCGCGGACAGCGAAATCGGCTCCGATTACGTTGCCATCAACATGAGTGGCCTGATCGGGGGTATTCCCGCGGAATACCCGGAAGACAGCCCCTTCGCCAGCTACAGCTGCGACGCAGATTCAATTGCCAGCCCGGACAACGTCACTTTTATCACTGGTTACAATACCCTGATCATCGGTGAAGACACCGGTTCCGGCCACCAGAACGATGTGATCTGGTCCCTCAATTTGGACGCAGTGGACGCGGCGGATTACACCGCTGGCCTGACTCGTATCCAGACCACGCCCTATGGCTCCGAGACCACCTCACCCTACTGGTATCCGAACATCAACGGCTTCGCCTACCTGATGAGCGTGATCCAGCACCCCTATGGTGAATCCGACGGTGACAAACTTGCCCCGGGCTCCCTGGAGCACCGCGCCTACACCGGCTACGTGGGTCCCTTCCCGGCGATGGATGTCAGCGACGAGTAAATGATTACTCGCCGTAACCCCTCGCACAGAGCCCCGGTCGAATTCGGCCGGGGCTCTGCCTGTTAGTGAACTCGAGTCAGATCCATGCGTGTATCCATTCCACTAACCGCCGTTGCCATTGCGGTTTTTTCCGGGTATTTATTTGGCAGCGAAAAAAAACTGCCCCAAGAGCCGGCAAACCTCGGCCGCCTCTACCTGTCCAATCCTACCGCCGTGACCCCGCCCCAGTGCTATACGAAAACTGAAAACGTTGAGGCTGCGGCGAGCAACCCCTGTTACGTCTGCCACACCAACAGCCAGGCCCCGAATTTCACCAACGATCCTGACCTGCAATTGCTGTACGACTTTGCCGAGCCCGCGCGTACCAATCGCTGGCACAACCTGTTCAAGGACCGATCCGGTTACCTGGCGGCAGTGAGCGACGACGAGATTCTGGAGTACGCACGCGAGGACAACTACCGCGCGGCAAATGATCGCGTGACGCTGGCTGACAAGCTGACCGACGACCTGCCCGGCCACTGGGACGGCAACCGCAATGGCCGCTGGGACGGCTATGTGCCGGACGCGGGGTTCAACTTTGACCGCCACGGTTTCGACCGCGACAGCGAAGGCCGCTATACCGGTTGGCGGGCACTGGCCTATACACCCTTCCCCGGTACCTTTTTTCCGACCAACGGCTCCACCGACGATGTGCTGATCCGCCTGCCGGCGATGTATCGCAACACGGAGCAGGGGCACTACGATGCCACGGTCTATCGCGTGAACCTGGCCATTGTCGAGGCATTGATCAAACGCCGCGACGTTGCCATTGAACCGGTGGACGAAACCGTTTTTAACGTGGATCTGGATAAAGACGGCAAACTCTCCACGGCCAGGCAGGTGACCTACGACTGGGCGCCGCGAGAACAACGCTTTATGTCTTACGTGGGTGAGGCGCGACTGGCGCAGCAGCGTGAAGAAGCGCCCCTTTCCGCCGGCTCCTATCCGCTGGGTACAGAATTCCTGCACAGCGTGCGTTACCTGGACGTCAACGGCGATAGCGAAGTGGTCATGGCGGCGCGTATGAAGGAATTGCGCTATGCCCGCAAAGTGCGTTGGGTAAATTACTTCCAGCATCGGGAACTGGCTGCGGATGAGCTCAAGGACGCACACGATTTCCCCGACCGTATCGAGCCGGTAATCGGCGATATCGAACGCGGAATCAGTAATCGCCGCGGTTGGCGCTATAGCGGATTCATCGAGGATGCGCATGGCGAGCTCCGCCCGCAGTCCTACGAAGAATTGGCGACCTGCGCCGGTTGCCACGGCGCCATCGGAGCCAATGTCGACGGTGGCTTCGCGATGACCCGCAAGCTGGACGCCGGCGACAGTTTTCAGCGGGGCTGGTATCACTGGACCCAGAAACCTTTGAATGGTGTGCCCGAGCCGCGCCGTGAAGACGGCGAGGGAGAGTATGCGTATTACCTGCGCCAGGTCGGCAACGCCGACGAATACCGCTCCAACGGGGAAGTGCGCGCGCGCTTTTTCAACAATGACGGAACCCTGCAAGCCGCGATGCTCGACAAACTCGCCGAAGACATCAACGTGCTGATCATGCCTTCCCGCCGTCGCGCCCTCGATCTGAACAAGGCCTACCGGGCAATCGTCGAGGAGCAGAGCTACCGAGAGGGCCGCGATGCGGTGCTCACCCCAAGGGAAAACCTGCTGCGGGAAGTGGCGGAAGGGCAGGAAACCGGGGTGGAGAGCGTGTCTTCCTATTTCTGAACTGGTTTCTGAGCTGGCGGTGATTTCCGGGCCGGGCCAGCGGAGCACTCGCAGGTCCGGTCACAGCTCTGTAATATCTCTCCGTTCTAATCTGCGCCTTTATGTGCCAGTTCTTGTTCGGGAGTTACAGAATGATCCGGAAATCCATGACTAGTGCCCTCTCTTTGGCGGTGCTGCTTTCCTCTATCCACAGCTATGGCGAGGGGTTGCCGTCGCGCCAGCAGGGCAGCCACTGGTATAGCGAAGGCCAGGCAGCCCTGCAACGGGCCACTGAGCGTGAGATCAATAACAAACGCGGTGCTGCCAAGAACATCATTCTTTTCGTGGGTGATGGTATGGGGATTTCCACCGTCACCGCCGCACGCATCCTCGCCGGCCAGCAACAGGGGCTCGCGGGTGAGGAGTACCAGCTCAGCTTTGAAAAGATGCCCTTCGCCGGCCTGATCAAAACCTATAACACCAACCAGCAAACACCGGACTCCGCCGGTACCGCCACCGCGATGGTCACCGGGGTCAAAACCAAAGCGGGCTTTATCAGTGTCGATGAAACCGTGGCCCGTGGTGATTGCCCAGCGAGCCTGAAACACGGCCTCACCACTGCACTCGAGCTGGCCGAATCCCAGGGCAAACGCACAGGTATCATCAGCACAGCGCGTATCACCCACGCCACCCCGGCCACCACTTATGCCAAAGTGCCCGAGCGCGACTGGGAATACGAGGCCCCTGAAGGTTGCCGCGATATCGCCGCGCAACTGGTGGAAATGCCGGTTGGCGATGGTATCGATGTGATCATGGGTGGTGGCCGCCGCGGCTTCCTGCCAGCCAATATGACCGACCTCGAAGGTGTTGCCGGCAAACGCAAAGATGGCCGCAACCTGGTGCAGGAGTGGCAAAAGCGCTACGGCAAGAGCGCGGTATACATCGAGGATCAGGTTGGATTTTCCAAGCTCGATAGCAAATCCACCGATAAACTGCTGGGATTGTTCCAGCCTTCCCACATGCGTTATGAGTCCGACCGCAAGAATGACAAGGCCGGTGAACCCTCACTGAGCGAGATGACCGCCAAGGGCCTCGAACTGATGCAGAACAGTGATAAGGGCTATTTCATGTTGGTGGAAGGCGGTCGCATTGACCACGGCCACCATGCCGGTAATGCCTACAACGCTCTGCACGATGCCGTGGAGTTCGCCAATGCGGTGCAGGTCGCAATGGAGAATACCGATCCACGCGATACCCTGATCATTGTCACTGCCGATCACAGTCACACCTTCACCATCGCCGGCTACCCGACCCGCGGCAACCCGATTCTCGGGAAAGTGGTGAGTAATGATGAGCGCGGTGAGCCCATGGATCACCCGCAATTGGCTGCCGATGGCCAGCCCTACACTACTGTGGGCTATGCCAATGGTGCGGGCTATGCCAACCGGGGCGAGGAAACCAATGCCGATGGACGTGAAGAATTACCATTGCACGCGGGCCGTGTCGACCTGGCCAAGGTAAACACCCGGGCGCCCGGTTTTCATCAGGAAGTTCTGGTGCCCGCGCCCAGTGAAACCCACGGTGGTGAGGACGTTGGTATCTGGGCCCGTGGCCCCGGCGCACATCTGCTGAGTGGTACCAATGAACAGAGCTTCATCTTCCATGTAATGACACATGCAGGTGGGTTGCTGGGCGAAGACTAAATCCACGGTTTAATTTGGCGCGGAGGCTCGCTATTTGCGCTGTTGTTGCCACGTCTCGCAGGCAAATAGTTGTTCGCATCCGCACTCGATACTTTCCCGCAGCTGCTCCAGGCGCAACTGCGCCTGATCCAGCAGGGGTATCAATTCCCCGTCCAATTGATCGCCGGTGAAGGCAACAAAAGCGCGCAGCAGCCGCAGGTCGCGCCAGTCTCCCAGGTCGCTGGCGAGTTTGTTGAGGTGTTTGCAGCGGCGGCCAATCTGCCTGGGTTTCCGCTTTTTCATTAAGCGGCTGTGATACCACTGGTCTTTAACTCGCTTGCGAAGGGTATGAAAGTGCTCGTCGTCGCCCTCGGCAAAGGCCGCCTGCATCGCTTTATAGGCCCGCCGGTAGCTGACGGTATAGCCCCGCAGTAAATCCTTGTTGCGGAGCGGTTGCAGATCCCAGTGTTCAATTCGCTCCAGGCCTTGTTCGAGCAGTTGCTGGGCTTGCGCTAATGCCTGATCCGACTCCGTTGTATCAATGCGAGCCAGCAGCAAAGCTACAGTGGCGGGAAAGCGCTTTGCTTCCAGTTGCTTGGTGAGGGCATTGTGCAGGGATGCGGGGTCGCGGCTGCCGGAAAGGACTTCGGCGATTTGCCGAAAGTGCGCATTCTCAAATCGATAGAGTTGCTCAGTGGCGGGTGTGGCTGTTCTGATTAATCGAACCAGTGCGCGAATTTTTTTACAGTGCTTTCGCACCTGGTGAATTGCATCGTCTCTACAGAGATGAGCGCAAGCGTGAAGGGCTACTTTTATCTGGTGTTTAGTAGCCTCTTCGATATTTTTTGCAACAGGGTGGCGAGGAGAGAGTTCGTAGCTCATTGGAACGCTAGCCTGGGGCCTTGGTAAAGATAGGGTAATTCTAGGCTGCCAAGCGCAAGTATAAGAAATGCCGTATGAATATGCGGCTTTGAAGGTGGGTCCGAAGGCCACTGGTTTTGTGTATGTGTATTGGCGTGAACTTTTGGATGGCGTGCTCTGTGAGGGTATGGCTAATACCGGGTGGCTAGGACGTTGGAGGAGAGCAAGAGCTCCAGCCGTTGCTGGTGTCTGCAGCACGCGTAACGTCAGGGGTTTGTACAATTTTTGAGCGACGGTGTCGGCGGCTTAGCGCTCAGGATCATTAATTGAGCTAGGACCTCTAGTTATTAAAGATGGACCTAAAATAGAGGGCGGCTCAGGAAAATGTGCGCTTATTAGGATGAAAACACAAATTTATTCTTAAAGTAGGACAAAATCTTATCGGGAATTAATTTTTGGTTAGATACATCTCTTTCAATCAATCCCCAGTTTCCAGGTGGTCTCCCCTTGAGATATTTATCCTAAAAATATTCGATTTTTGTAAAGTCATGCATGAAGTGTGCCATAAGGGGGGTGCAACATTTCGAATAGTCGATTTTTTTGTGCATTTGGTTACATTTTCTGTTTGTTTGGAAAAATATAACTGAGGGGTTAGGGAGGTTAGTCGTCATATTCTTGTTTAGTGAATTTTTTCACGACAACTTTCCAATGCCAATTTTTGGGGGGCTAACTAATTGAATAAATTAAAAAGAATATTTGGGGGCGCCAGCGCGCCACTTAAAGCAAGTGTGTCTACCGCTGTGCTGGCTGCAGTACTTTCTCCTGTTACTTTCGCTCAAGAAGATGACAGCGCTATTAGCGAATCCAATGTGGTTGCGCAAGAGCAGTCCAGCGTTTCCATTCCGCAGGGTAAAGAAGACGACGCCGCTGTCGAAGAGGTAGTTGTTACCGGCTCACGCTTGAAGCGCGACACTTTTTCAAGTATCGCTCCATTGCAGATCATTGATGCCGAGGGCGCCCGCGAAGCTGGTGCAATCGATACTTCTTCTATCCTGCAGACCAGCGGTGCCGCCAGCGGTCAGCAGATCGACCTGACTTTCTCCGGTTACGTTCTGGACAACGGCCCCGGCGCTGCTACTGTCAGCCTGCGCGGTCTGGGCGCTGATCGTACACTGGTGCTGCTGAATGGCCGTCGGTTGGCGCCCGCGGGCGTAGAAGGTGCGCCGGTTGCGGCTGACCTCAACCTGATCCCGTCTTCACTGGTTCAGCAATACGATATGCTGCTGGATGGTGCATCTTCCATTTACGGCTCTGATGCAGTGGCTGGTGTCACCAACGTCATCCTGAAAAAGGATTTCGAAGGCGTAGATTTCGAGGTGTTCAGTAAAGCTCCGCAGCAGGGAAATGGGGAAGAAACCACCATGAGCCTGAGCTGGGGTAAAAACTTCGATCGTGGCTTTATTGGTTTCGGTGCCGAGCATTTCACTGCAGACGCGGTAACCCTCGCAGATCGCGCGTGGACCGACAGCTGTGAACGCAATGTGGAAATCGGTACTGACGGCAAGATCTACCACGACGACGCCTACTACAGCAATGTCTTGGGCATGGATATGTCAGAAGGCTGTGCTGTAGGCCTGTTGGCTGGTCGAGTTTCTGTACCTGTCGCCGGTAGTGTTTATTACACTCCGGGCAGTGCCCAGGGCGCGTGGCCGGGCTTCTCTGAGTCCAATGCTCTCGGGTTCCCGGTAGATGCGGATGGCGACGGTGTGACCGACGTAAACTTCCGCAATCACGATATCAATGGTAATGATCTGTTTACCCACCTGTACCCAGAGCAGGAACGTATCAGCCTCATGACCTACGGCGAATACACCTTCGAAGGTGATATGAACCTGACCCCGTTCTATGAGGCCAGCTACGCCAAGCGTGAAACCTTTATCAACAGTGGCGCTTCCCAGCTGTTCCCGGTTGTCCCGGGCAGCAACCCGTTCAGCATTTGTAACCCTGCAGGCATGCGCGGCGTGGACTGTGGTGAGGCATATGATGCCCTGCTGACGAACCCTGAATTTGCGTCCCAGTTCCAATCGGTTTATGGGGTTACCCCTGCTGAGTTTGGGGCTGTATATGGTCAAGAGTTGCTTGTTGGCGCTATCGGCCCCGCAGCTACTCAGCCCATTGTTTCCGTACTTGGTGACCGCAATACCACTGACGTTGAAGTTTCTCAGATGCGTTTCGTGACCGGTCTGCGCGGTGACCTGCCCATGCTGAACGTGGGCAGTCTGTCTGACTGGTCTTTTGAGCTCTCTGGCTCCATTACCAAGTCTGAAGGCAAGTCCCACCGCTACGGTATTCGCGGTGATCGCCTGAGTCAGTCACTCAACACCACCCGTGAAGATCCGAACAACCCGGGTTCCTATATCTGTGATCCGCTGCCCGGGGAATCTACCTGTGTGCCGGTCGATATGTTCGCAGACTCCTTGTACGAGGGTGTTGTGGGTGATTTTGCTACCCAAGCCGAGCGCGACTACCTGTTTGATAGCCGCGATTTCGACACTGCCTACTATCAGTCTATCTTTTCTGCGTACGCATCCGGTACCGTGGCTAGCCTGCCTGCCGGTGACGTGATTGTTGGTGTGGGTGCAGAACTGCGTAACGATCGCATCAAGTCCCTGCCGGACGATATCGCTCGCGATGGTCTTTTCTTCGGGTTCTTCTCTGATGGCGGTGCCACCGGCAGCAAGGACACCAAGGAAGCTTTTGCCGAAGTCGAAATTCCGGTGGTATCCGGCAAGTTCCTAGCGGAAGAGCTGACTACCAACCTGTCTGCACGCTACACCAAAGACGAGTTCTACGGTGGTGCCTGGACTAACTCCGCCAAGATTGCATACCGCCCGGTAGAGTCTCTACTGCTGCGTTCAAGCTACGGTACGTCCTACCGTGCACCGAACCTGCGCGAAAACTTCTTGATGAATCAGACTGGTTTCCAGAACGTATTCGATCCCTGCATGATTCCGGATGCTGCGCTGGATGAACTCAGCGGTGGCTACAATGCTGCATTGGACACTCGCTCTCCTGAGGTTCTCGCAAACTGTGTTGCTTCAGGTGTGGATCCCACTGTTCTTGAAAACGGTGGTGTGAATAGTTATAGCGTGGAAGTGGCCCGCGGTGGCAACCTGGATCTGCAAGAAGAAACATCTGAGTCCTTGACCGTGGGCTTCTCGTTTGATCAGCCGTTCTTCGCTGGATTCGACCTTACCTTAGGCATGACCTACTACGATATCGAGATTGAAAGCTCGATCGTAGAGCCAACCCCGCAGTTCCTGATCAACGACTGTTACACGAACCCGAACGGCAACAGCGCTTTCTGCTCGCAGCTGACACGCAATGATGAAGGTAGATTGGGTCTGATCGACGCTGCCTTCGTGAACCGGGACAACGAAGTGGCGCGCGGGTTTGATTACAACATCCGTTACGCGCAGCCGGTAACCCTGTTTGGCGCACCATTTGACCTGTCTGCAAACTTCACCTTTAACCGGGTGCTGGAGCGCACGCTGACCTACGTTTCCGACGACGGCGTTCCGGATGTTGAGCGGTATCATGGCACTTTCGGCTACCCTGAGTGGAACGCTCGAGGCGAGTTCCGTGTTGAGTACGATAAGTACCGCTTTACCTGGACTACCCGCTACCTGGGCTCAATGGAAGAGGATGATATTTATGTCGATGAGTTCAGTGATATTTTTGACTCCAATAACACCGGGTTCATCTCTGATACCTGTGTTGGCGCAGCCAACGGTGGCGTGGACTGCCGTAATGTAGGCTTCGCGGACGATTACATGGTGCACTCCGCCTCCCTGTATTACTACGCGGATACTTGGACTGCCGGACTTGGTGTGAGCAACGTGTTCGACGAAGCTCCGCCCCAAGTTGACGGTGGTGCATATGTAACATCCATCAACAACACGCCAATCGGCTACGGCTACGACCTGCAAGGCCGTACCATGTTCCTGAATCTTCAGAAGAATTTCTGATAGTATCCAGGTTGAAAAAGCCCGCATTTATGCGGGCTTTTTTTTCAAAAAAATATTTATTTGATAGTTTTTTATAGGGTATCGAAATGGGAATACTGAGAAAGCTTGCCGCATCACTGTTGCTGCTACTCAGCGTGGATGCGTTTGCCGGGGTTGCCAAGCCCTATCCGCTGGATTACTGGGCTCTACGCGATGTGATCAGCAATGTGGAAGTTTCCCCGGATGGAAAGCATGTGGCCCTGCTGAAGATTCCAACCAAGGATGGCGACCCAATCATCGAAGTCTATCCGTCGGACAACCTCGAAGCAGAGCCATATCGGATCAACTCTGATCCGATGGAAATACAAGGTTTTTTCTGGTTGAGCAACGATGTTATCGGTATGAATCTGCGCCAGAAGGTGCGTGATCGTATTGAAGGTTTTAATGAGGGAGTATACGAATACCTGCTGGCCTCAGTGGACATCAAGCGGAAAAAAATGAAAAAGTATGATCAGCTTGGTGCTGATCTCGAACATGTTCTGCCCAACAATGATCGCAGAATCATTTTTTCCTACATTCCCGGCGGTGATAAAAGTCGATTGAATAAAGCATTTCGGCCGCGGACGTATTATGAAATGGACCTGAAGTCCGGTGCGAAAAAATTGCTCCTCCGTGGAAAGTTGGACATGGGCCAGGTTGAGTTTGATATTGATGGGAGCCCTTGGTTAGCACGCGGTTTTGATATTGGGAAAGGTGAATATGTCTGGTACCAGCGTATTACCGATACCAGCAAGTGGCAGGAATTTTATCGCCTTAGTGAAGACAGCTTTGAAACCTTCTCGGTTGAAGGGTTCGATGAAAAACAGCCGCATATTTTTTACGTTCGCGCGAACAAGGGTGATGACAAGATCGGGCTCTGGGAATATGACGTACGCAAAGGTGCCTTCGGTGAGCTGATTTATCGTCGCGGTGATGTTGACGTCGCTGGCGTCCGTTTCCACAGTAACAAGTGGAAAAACCGAGACTCAGTGGTTGGGGTGGTGTACACCAAAAGCAATGTTGAAGTTGAATACTTTGATGAGCTGGAAATGGCGACGTCCAAACAGCTGGAAAGTATCATCCCGGAAGCTCATTTTCTGCGAATCAATAGCCGCAGCCGCGATGGTTCCAGTCTGACGATCTATAACGTAGGTCCTCGAGATCCAGGTACATATTACCTGCTGCATGGCGGAAAATTGACTAAAGTTGGTAGCCGTCAGCCGCTACTCGCGCCTGAGAATTTGGCCGAAGTACGCTACATCGAATACAAGGCGCGCGATGGTCGCACTATCCCAGCCTACTTGACCATCCCGAACGGTAAGCCACCCTTCCCGGCGATTGTCATGCCCCATGGGGGCCCCTTCGTTTCAGAGGTGGTTCTGTATGATGAATGGGCGCAGATGCTTGCCAACAACGGCTATGTTGTGCTGCAGCCGGAATATCGTGGCAGTAAAGGCTTTGGATTGGAGCACTATACATCTGCTTTTGTTGACGGCGGACAGGGCGGCCACAAAATGCAGGATGATAAGGACGACGGCATGCTCTACTTGGTTGATCAAGGTTGGGCAGAAAAAGATCGCCTGGCGATGTTTGGCTGGTCTTATGGCGGCTATGCAGCGCTTATCGCCGCTGCGCGCAAGGAGCAAATTTACCAGTGTGTAATTGCAGGTGCAGCTGTTTCCGATAACCAGATGCAGGTAAATTATTACCGTGATCGCATGCGCGGCGCCCAAAAAATTGAGCAGCTGGGTATGTGGGATGACAGTATCTCCCCGATTGAAACAGCAGCGGATGTCAATGTGCCGATCCTGCTAATTCACGGCAGTGTCGACCAACGAGTTCCCCCTGAGCACGCTGAGCGCTATCGCAAGGCGCTAGACAAGCATGGGAAGGTCTATAAATACGTAGAGCTGGACGGTGCCGACCACTTCAGTAACACCCTGTTTTATGATCACCAGAAAACGCTTTATGAATCTATGATTTCTTATCTTGAGACGGATTGTGGCGCCGGTGGCCTCTAAATATCTGAAGTAGTTTCGCAGTCAAACTTAGCAGTCTCATCCAAAGCGACCGGCTTTTGGGGTGGGGCTGCTGCCCCCTGTGGATGATACGGCCTGTTTGTCAGCGAAACTGTATCCCTACCCCCCCCTAAGTATTCGCTTGCCGCCTCTCAGTCGTGCTGTATGCCGATTCCCATGTACAATACCGCCCTGAAATTTGCACAGCAGGCACAAGATGACGGAACGCAAGACGACCCATTTCGGCTACCAGCAAGTACCGGTCGAGGAAAAGGCCGGGCGTGTGGCGGATGTTTTTCACTCGGTGGCGGCGCGCTACGATGTGATGAACGACCTGATGTCAGGTGGGGTTCACCGCCTGTGGAAGCGTTTCACCATCGAGCTGTCCGCGGCACGGCCGGGGCAGACGATTCTGGATATTGCCGGCGGCACGGGTGATCTGACCGCGCGCTTTTCCCGCATTGTGGGCCCCACCGGTAAGGTGGTGTTGGCGGATATCAATGAGTCGATGTTGAAGGTGGGTCGTGATCGCCTGCTGGATCGCGGTATTGCGGGCAATGTGGAGACGTTGCAGGCGGACGCCCAGTACCTGCCCTTCCCCGACAATACCTTTGACTGCATCACGATTGCCTTCGGCCTGCGCAATGTCACCGATAAGGACCTGGCGCTGCGCTCGATGCTGCGGGTGCTGAAGCCGGGCGGCCGCCTGCTGGTACTGGAGTTCTCCAAGCCGCAGTCGAAGCTGCTGGAAAAGGTCTACGACCAGTACTCGTTCCGCCTGCTGCCGTTTATGGGCAAGCTGGTGGCTGACGATGCCGAAAGCTACCGCTATCTCGCCGAGAGTATCCGCATGCACCCGGATCAACAGACCCTCAAAGACATGATGGGCGAAGCAGGCTTTGTGGACTGTGAATTCCACAATATGACGGGTGGCATTGTGGCTTTGCACAAAGGTATCAAGCCTTAGCTCTTATCTCAGTCCGTGGCGGTCCGAGCGGCGGGAACCCCTCGCGAGACACGCCGTGAACCCATCCCTGGGGGCTCTTCTAAAACATCCCTGTTTTAGAAGGTCTCGCGAGGGGTTCCCGCCGCCCGGACCTTTGCATCTGCGCTTGCGCACTGACGAACTCGTAAAATAATGACCGACCCCACTTTCCGCGCCGGCTTTGACGCCACCCTGGAAACTGCCATTAACACCGCCCTCCGGTACGACCCCGGTACTGCCGCGCGCCTGCAAAAGCTTGTCGGCAAGGTATTGGCGGTGGACCTCACCGCGCCAAAAATGTCCCTGTTCGTGCTGATCGAAGACGACGGTATTGAAGTGCACAGCCGCTGGAATGGCGAGGTGACCACGGAGCTGCAGGGCTCGGCCCTGGCGTTTCTGCAATTGCTGAAAAACCGCGATGCCACACCAGCGAAGCTGGGGGTGGGAGTGCGCGGTTCCAGTGCGTTTCTCGCCGAGTTGCAGTCCATCCTGCGGGATCTGGATATCGACTGGGAGGAGCCGCTGGCACAGGCGCTTGGCGATGTGCCGGCCCACCAGATCGGGCGCGGCTTGCGTACCGCAGCTGGCTGGCTGCGCGATGCACTGGGCAAGGCCCCTGGTGCGGCGTCGGAAGCGGCGACCGAAGAGTGGCGGGTTACTCCGCCGCAGGCGCAGTTCGAAGCGTTTGCCGATGATGTGGCGGAATTCACCCAGGGTGTGGACCGTCTGGAAGCGCGCATTGCCCTGCTGCGTGAGAAGCTGAGCCGCCGGGGAGCCAACTGACCGTGCCGATTGCGAGAACCCTGACTATTGCGCGGGTATTCCTGCGCTACCGCCTGAACGAGCTGGTTCCGGCCGAGCATCAACCCTTTTGGTTGCGTGCGTTATGGGCGCCGGCGCGGCTGTTGCCGCAGAGCCGCAAAGCCAGAGACATGAGTCGTGGCGAGCGCCTGCGCTCGGCACTGGAGGCGTTGGGGCCGATCTATGTAAAGTTCGGTCAGCTGCTGTCTACCCGCCCGGACCTGCTGCCGCCGGATATCGTACTGGAGCTGAACAAGCTGCAGGACAAGGTGGCCCCCTACCCCGCTGACCAGTGCATTGCCCGTATCGAGGCCGCCCTCGGCGCGCCGGTGGACGAGCTGTTTGCCGAGTTTGAGCGTGAGCCTCTGGCCTCTGCGTCGGTGGCCCAGGTACACGCGGCGCGTTTGTTTGGTGCCGATGGCCAGCCCGGTGCTTCGGTGGTGGTAAAGGTGCTGCGCCCCGGTATCGACAAGGTGATCCAGCAGGACCTGCACCTGCTGGGCTTCATTGCGCGCTGGATTGAGCACTATCTGCCAGATGGTCGGCGCCTGCGCCCGGTGGAGGTGGTGGAGGATTACCGTCACACCATCGAGGGCGAGCTGGACCTGGTGCGCGAGGCCGCCAATGCGTCTGAGTTGAAGCGCAACTTTGCCAACTCCCCGCTGCTCTATATCCCGGAAGTCCACTGGGACTATACCCGCGAGAATGTGCTGGTTCTGGAGCGCATCGACGGAATCCCGGTGACCGATCTCGACCAGCTGCGCGCGCAGAACACCAATATGGAGCTCCTGGCCGAGCGCGGCGTGGAGATCTTTTTCAAGCAGGTGTTCGAGCACAACTTCTTCCACGCCGACATGCATCCGGGCAATATTTTTGTCTCCCGCCAGCACCCGGAGCGGCCTCAGTACATTGCCATCGATACCGCAATCGTCGGCAGCCTCACCCGCGAGGACCAGTATTACCTGGCGCGCAACCTGCTGGCGATGTTCCGTCGCGACTATCGCATGGTGGCGGAGCTGCACGTGCAGAGCGGCTGGGTGCGGGCGGATACCCCCATCAATGCCTTCGAGGCAGCGATTCGTGCGGTGTGTGAACCGATCTTCGAAAAACCGCTGGGTGAAATATCATTCGCCAGGGTGCTGATCAGCCTGTTCCAGACTGCGCGCCGGTTTGATATGGCGGTGCAGCCGCAGCTGGTTCTGTTGCAGAAAACGCTGCTCAATATTGAAGGCCTTGGCAGACAGCTTTATCCGCAACTGGATCTGTGGAAGACTGCCCATCCATTTTTGGAACGCTGGATGCGCGATCGCATCCACCCGCGCACCATTCTGGGTGAAATAAAGCGCTATGGGCCGGAATGGTTGGAAAAATTTCCCCAGTTGCCGCAGATGGCGTTTGCGGCGCTGGAGCAGGGGCGCGAATTGGCACCCCAATTGCACCGCCTTGGTGATCAGCTGGCGGGCAGCCAGCGCCGAGGTCGTGCCCAGTATGCGCGGCGCGTGGCTGGTGTATTGCTGGCGGTAGGCGCGGCACTGGTGGCTTCGCCGGGGTTGCTGGCACAGGTTCCGGCCGCGAGTTGGGCGCTGGGTGCTGCCGGTCTGGCGCTCCTGCTGTGGCCTTGAGTCCCCACTTGACCCTTTAATGGGCGGCGCAGGACGGTAACCCGGGCAGCCAGCCTACAATAACGAATGAAGTAAGGATGCATCCCTTGAGCGATACCGATTTCACTGAAGCGGTCAGCTGGAACAGCGACGGCCTGGTACCTGCCATCGCTCAGGACTACAAGTCCGGGCGTATTTTAATGATGGCGTGGATGAACCGTGAGTCGCTGCGTCTGACTGTGGAAGAAGGACGTGCAGTCTATTGGTCACGTTCGCGCGGCAAACTGTGGCGCAAGGGTGAATCCTCCGGCCATGTTCAGCAGGTACGTGAAGTACGCCTCGATTGTGATGGCGATACACTGGTGCTACTGGTGGAACAACTCGGTGGCATAGCCTGTCATACGGGGCGCACCAGTTGTTTTTATCGGGTTTTCAAGGACGGTGAGTGGCATATCAACCAGCCAGTGATCACCGACCCGCAGAAAATTTACGCAAAGGACCAATAAGTTTTCGCCATGAGCAATATGCTGACACAACTGGATCGGGTACTACGGATGCGGATACAGGAAGGCGATGCGGACTCGTCCTACGTAGCCTCCCTGCATCACAAGGGCCTGAACAAAATTCTGGAAAAAATCGGTGAGGAAGCCACCGAGCTGGTGATCGCCGCGAAAGATGCCGAGGGCCAGAGCGCCGAGTCGGAAGCACACCGTGCAGTGATCGGTGAGACCGCCGACCTGTGGTTTCACTCACTGGTGATGCTGGCACACCTGGGAACGGATTCCCGCGAAGTACTGGACGAACTCGGCCGCCGTTTCGGGCTGTCCGGGCTGGAAGAAAAGGCCGCGCGGCAGCAAAACTGAATCTGAATCCAAACAAGTGGCAGCGCCCCGTGGGCGAGGCACTATAAAACACAGAGTATTATCAGGAGCATTCCATGGGCATTAGCTGGCAACAATTACTTATCCTGCTGGTCATCGTACTGCTGATCTTCGGTACCAAGCGTCTGCGTAACCTCGGCGGCGACCTGGGTGGTGCCATCAAGGGTTTCAAGAAAGCCGTGAAGGACGAAGATAAGGACAAGGAAGAGGATGAAAAGGATCCAGAGCTGCTGGGAAAAGACGAGCAGGCAAAGCCGCAGCAGAAGACCTCTGCGGAAGACAAGCACACTCAGGATAAATAACCCCTAGCGGGCAACAGGGCGAGCGCAGCGCGTGTTTGATATCGGTTTTTTTGAACTGTTATTGGTGGGTATCGTCGGTCTGGTAGTGATCGGGCCGGAGCGCCTGCCTGATGCCGTGCGCACAACCGTACGTTGGTGGAACCAGATAAAAAACACCCTCAACAGCGCCAAGGATGAGCTGGAGCGGGAAGTGGGAGCGGATCAAATCCGTCGAGAATTGCACAACGAGCGGATCCTCAAAGAGCTGCGCGAAAGCCAGGAAGAAATGGAGCGCTCTTTCAAGGCGGCGGAGCAGAAGTTTCAGCAGGACCTCGACGCGGTAAAACGCGAGAGTGCTTCTGAAGCTGAGACAGTATTCGACCGGCAAGCCGAGGCGCAGGCCGACCAGCGGGTTGCCGCGGCGGACTATCTGCCGGAGGAGGATCACCACACGAAACGTGCGGAGGACTATCTGCCGGAAGAGGACGAAGACGATTCCGACCTGGAAGACCCAGAGTACCCCGAGCACCTGCACGATCACGGTGACCCGGAATACAACCCGCACCACCCCGATCATTATGAGGATGACGAAGCCTTCACTGACGAGGGCGAGCTCACCAACCCCAAAGGGGACGATGATGAATCCGAACCCCGATCTTCGCAGGCGGAAGACAAGCGTCAATGAGTGAGAAAGAACAACCGTTTATCGAGCATCTGATCGAACTGCGCAACCGCCTGTTGAAAATACTGGTGGCGGTGATCGCGATTTTTGCCTGCATGATGCCGTTTGCCAATGAGATCTACGATTTCGTTGCCGACCCTCTGCAGGCACGCCTGACCGAAGGCGCGGGCATGATTGCCACTGAAGTCACATCTCCATTCCTGACGCCGTTCAAGACCACTTTCGTGCTGGCCTTTTTCCTTGCCATCCCGTTTGTGCTCTACCAGTTCTGGGCCTTTATAGCCCCGGGGCTGTATAAAAAAGAAAAGCGCCTGTTGGCGCCGGTGATGGTCTCCAGCGTATTTTTATTTTATGCCGGTATGGCCTTCGCCTATTTTGTGGTCTTCCCCATCATCTTCGATTTCTTTATCAGCTCTGCCGATGCTGATATCAAGGTGATGCCGGATATCCGCAGTTATCTCGACCTGGCACTGAAGCTGTTTTTCGCCTTTGGTTTCGCGTTTGAGATCCCGATTGCCACGGTGCTACTGATCTGGAGCGGTGCTGTTACCGCAAAAGACCTGGCGAAAAAACGCCCCTATGTGATCGTGGCCTGCTTTGCTGTTGGCATGCTGCTCACGCCCCCCGACATCATCTCCCAGACCCTGCTCGCGGTACCAATGTGGCTGCTGTTTGAAGTGGGCATTTTCTTCGGGCGCTGGATCAAGCGCGGCGAGCGCGACGAAGCGGTTGCTGAAGATTAATTACGTTGAAGGATAGATGGCTTGCCGACTCTGTGGAGAGCCGGCAGGTCTAATGGTGTAGGTCAGGGAAGGATGGTATAGCGCACAATTAGATCTGTCTTGTAATCTGCCCCTCCACTGCCGGATGCAGCGTAATATCGCAAAATATAGTCATTGCCGAATTGCGCCAGAGGTTCGAATTCGGTGACGGAATATAATGTACATTCCACTGCGTCTTCTGGACATTCCGGCAGGTAGTTATAGCTGCCATCGCTGGTAATAACATCATATAACCGCATATCCAGGTAGCCAGGCTGCTCCGTCCAGGAGTAATCAAGCGTCAATGGGTCATAATTCACGCCATTGAAAATTAGTATGTTGGCAATGTTGTTTGCATGAAATTCAAAAGCAAATCCGCCATAAAAATATTTTGAGTCGCTCAGTAGTCCTTCGTGGAAGTTCGGCTCACTGTAAGCCAGCGTCGAAGGCGTTGGTAGTTTAATCCCCGGTGTTACCGGTACCATATACCCCCCACGAACTGAGGCGATTGTGCCATCTTGCCTGCGCACCAAGCCGACGGCTTTCAGCATACTGCCTTCGGTACCCATGATCGTATACTCAACATCGCCTGTCTGCTGTGTGCTGAGTTTCAATTTTCCCGGAGATAAAAGGGATATTGTGCCGGTGTCGCTATAACCACTGTTGAAATCAGTGCGAAGGCTAATGCCTCCAGTGCTATTTGGTTCGACAACAGTGGTTCGCCAGACGGCGGATGTCGTGTTGATGCCTTGATCTACATCCTGATAAGCGTGTATTGCGAAGGTTGCAGTAATTTCACTCGCAAAGCTTCCATAACCACGCTTGTTCAGCTGTACGAAGCTTGGTTCTGAGAAAAATCGCTCAAGCGTTTCGTCGCATTGATATTCGATTTGTTCGGCATAGGCAGAAAATACCGGTGTCTCCAAGTATTTGGTCAGCTTTATACGGATCGGGGTCACATAACTATGCGAGGAGCTTTCTTCGTTTGTCGCGCATTCTGGCTGGTAATTGACCGCTGTCGGCGGAAGTATGCCTTCCACAGATGCCGTAATGCTTTGGCCATCAAAAGAGACCGGAGTGCTATTGTCGGTTGATTTTTGTGTGTTGGCAGTCGCCAAATAGCCTGTCCCGGATGCAGTCTCCGAAAGCTGGATCGCAGTTGCACCAATTACCTGATTGCGAGTCGTTGTATAAGTGAAGATCAGTTCTTCGTTCGATGCGAAGTCCTGGGATAAGAACTGTTTGCTGTCTCTTAGTATCGCCGCACGATAATCCAGATACTTTTCTGGTGCCTCCTCCACCATTGACTCCGCGATACTAATTGCATCTGGATAGGACTCCAGGAGTGAATAGGTATCGTCTTGGGAAAAAATGAACCAGCTATCGCCGGATAAGATAGATTTGAGTGTAGTCGCACTCTCGAATACTAATGCCTGAGGCAGTGTTTGTGACGCATTGATTAAAGTATCGGTAGAGGTTATTTCCCCTCCCGCGGCTTTTTCCAGAAATGCACTGGTGGCAGTGCTGGCGGCAGAAAGATACAAGGCTGGTATTTTCGTTTCATCCACGCGTCCTGAGGTAGCCTGAGCGTTGAGCTCGGAAATGGATCCGGCATAGGACTTCAGGATAATGGTTTTGTCGATGCTGGTGTTTTGGTGGCGAGATTCGATAACAACCAGTGCATCCTCATCGGCATTTTTGATATCTACGCTGTAGCGATTTTCTTCGAGCAGTGCATCATTGGCCTCCCCGGCCACATAGACCGTTACTAAGCCTTCACCAGAAACGGCTTCACCGATTGCGCCGGAGATCGTCAGTATCTGCTCGATACGAACGGTTACGGTTGCTTCGGACTGTGCTGTGCCATCGCTCACGACATAGGTAAAACTATCTTCGCCCTTGGTCCCGGCAGCGAGCTTATAGCGAATTTTGCCATCTTCTATCGCTGGGGCTACGCCCATTTTCGATTTGCTGACGCTGGTAATGGTGAGCGTGTCGCTATCGGTATCGGAATCATTTGCGAGTACATCAATAACGACGTCGACATCACGATTGCTGATAGAAGCTGAATCGTCAGTGGCAACCGGGGCGCTATTGCTTGGCGCTGGTGGTGTACCTGAATCGGAGTCGCCGCCGCCGCTGCCTCCTCCGCCACAGGCGGCAATAGCCAGGCAAAGTGGAATATAAGATAGGTGTTTTATTTTTTTGGAAAAAATAGGATGAAAAACAGAAAACATTGTATTCCCTTAGGACTTCCTTTTTGTACTTGGTGTTGTTAGAAGCAGCGCAACGAGCGTGTCGCCTCAAACAACACAAGGAAGTTAACGCAAAATCTATCATTGTTGTAGGTTTGGTATTTTGGGGTGGACTTATGCGGGTGGGGATCTTGTCGGATGTTGTGCTATTAATTTTCCAATTCGGGCATCATTTTTTGGGGATTAACTCATAAAAATAAGTTCGCTTTTATATTTTTGATCAAGGTGGTGGTCTTGGGTTGAGCCGGGTCGGCCCAACGGCCGATGTACTTACGAGTATTGCTCAGGCAAGAATAATGGCTATGCTGATAAATCCGAATGCCCCCAGAGCCATCAGGAATAGTTGCCGGTACTGTTGCCAATGCGGCAGCAGCGATAACAAGGCGATTGGTGGCAACAGCAAGGCGACGATGCCGTGCACGGTGGAATTGGCAAAGCAGACTCTGACCAGGTAGATCCACAGTGCGGCACTGAGTACCAGAGCAAAAACAAGACAGACAGCGGCGACAGGTGGCATGGACGTTACCCGGAAAACTTTCCTCCCGTATCTAAACGTAGCTCTTCCCCGACTGGTTGGCGGTTTGTGGCGCATGGGGGCACTCGTGCTGGTATCCATTGCGTTGGCGGGCTGTGAAACGGTGTCTTTCTATTCCCAGGCGGCCACCGGACAGTTGAAAATCCTCGCCGGCCGCAAATCCATTGATGACCTGGTCGGCCATGAAGCCACCGACCCCAAGCTAAAAGCCCAGTTGCAATGGGTGCAGTCGATTCGCGCCTATGCCGGCGGCGAACTGCATCTGCCGGTGGGTAGTGCTTACAGTGAATTCACCCAGCTCGAAGGGGAATACGCGCTGTGGAACCTGGTTGCGGCGCCGGAATTTTCCCTCTCACCCAAGCGCTGGTGTTATCCAATTGCCGGCTGTGCCAGTTACCGGGGTTACTTTGATAAGGCGGACGCGCAGGCGCAGGAAGATCGCTTCCGGGCGGAGGGTTACGACGTGTATCTGGGGCCGGTACCCGCATACAGCACGCTGGGGTGGTTTGACGATCCGGTACTGTCGAGCTTTGTGAACTGGAAGCCGGACCGGCTGGCCAACCTGCTGTTTCACGAGCTGGCGCACCGTCGGGTGTATATCTCCGGAGACACCGGCTTCAATGAGAGCTTTGCCACGGCCGTAGCACGCATTGCTTTGCCGGACTGGCGTCGCCGCCAGGGCATTCCCGCGCCGGCGGTAAAGAGTGTGGAGCAGGCGCGGCAAATCAACAGCCTGATGGTCATCGCACGCAAGCAGCTCAAGGGTATTTATGCCTCGAATGAGAGTGACGATGCAAAGCGCGCGCAGAAGGCGCAGACCCTGCAGCGGCTGCGCAGCTGTTATCGCACGCTCTCCGAAGGTTGGGAGCAGGATGCGCGCTTTACCACCATGATCGAGAAAACCAACAACGCAACACTGGCGTTGGTGAGTGAATACCAGTCCCAGGTGCCGGCGTTCGTCCAGCTGTACCGGGATTCCGACGCTGACTGGGAGCGCTTCTACGAAGCGGCAGAAGCGCTGGGGAAGCTGCCCAAAGACGAGCGCAAGGCGCGTCTGAAGTCGCTGAACGAGCGGGCTCAGGCTTCGAGCAAGAAGGTCACAGGGCCGTCGTTGCAGAGTGAAACCTGCATGTCGGCGGCAAACTGACCGCCGGCGACCGATGGCAACCGCGCCTGGGCCTGTTCGAGGAAGTAGTCGTAGAGTTCCTCGGCCTGCTGCGGGCTCGCGCCGCGGCTGAAACTGGGGCGCAATCCCTTGGCAGTGTCCGCCACCAGGGTGAACTGGCTGACCACCAAAAGTCCACCTTCCGCCTGCTGCACATTCAGGTTCATCTTGCCCAACTCATCACTGAATACCCGGTAGTGCAGTACCTTGTGCAGCAGCTTGTCCGCGGTCTCGCGGCTGTCGGAGGCTTCCACACCCAGAAGCAGTAATATTCCGTGGTCGATGGCACCGACGGTTTCCCCGGTCACCTCGACGCGCGCATGCTTCACCCGCTGTATCAAACCCTTCATCGTAAACCTCTTCTAAACTCGACCCTGCCCGGTAGAACCGGCAGACAGAATCGCCTAGATTAGCCCAACTGAGCAGATCAAAGAACCGGACGTCCCGTTATGAAGAAGACCCTCCTGGCCCTGGCCGCGGGCATTGTTGCCAGCGCCACCGCCTTCGCCGCGAATCAGTATCCGGCTACGCCCGCAGTCGAGCAGAAGGATGACTATTTCGGCACCCAGGTCAGCGATCCCTACCGCTGGCTGGAAAACCTCGACTCCAAAGAAGTGGAAGACTGGGTAACAGCGCAGAATGACTATTCACTGCCGACACTCAAGGCGCTGCCGGGCTGGCAGAAGATCAACGACCGCCTGACCCAGCTGTGGCAATACGAGCGCTACGGCGTGCCCTACAAAAAAGCCGGCCAGGTGTTTTATGAATACAACGACGGTACCTGGGACCAGAACGTCTTTTACAGCACCAAGGATATCCACAAGGACGGCGGCGTGGTGCTGGATCCGCGCAAGCTGAGTAAAGACGGCACCATTGCCGCGAAAAATTACTCCGTGAGCCCCGAGGGCCGCTACCTGGCCTACGGTACCTCTGACGGCGGTACCGACTGGACCGATTACCATGTGCGCGATCTCAAGACCCGCCGCCTGCTGCCCGATCACCTGACCGGCATTAAATTCAGCGATGCCAGCTGGGCCAAAGACGAATCCGGTTTCTATTACAGCCGCTACCCGTTCAACAAAGACGGCAGCGCGGACGACAGCAAGCAGGTTTCTGTCTACTTCCATAAAATCGGCGAACCACAGAGCAAAGACCAGCTGGTGTATCAGATTACCGATCACCCCACCCGCAACCCGGGCGCCATGGTCAGCGATGATGGCAACTACCTGATCTTTGGTATTTTCGACGGCTACGACAGCAACGGTATTTACTACCGGGACTTGCGCGACGACAGTGCCAAAGTGGTTAAGCTGCTGGACGACTGGGATGGGCTCTATACCTATCTGGGTAACCAAGGCAAAACTTTTTATTTCGAGACGAACGCCGATGCCACCAACGGCCGCGTCATCGCCATCAATCTCGACAAGCCGGAAAAGACCAACTGGAAAACCCTGGTACCGGAGCAGAAAAATGCCCTGCAAGGCACCAGCCTGATTGGCGACCGCTTTGTGCTGCACTATCTGGAAGATGCCAAATCCAAAGTCGTGGTTACCGACCTTAACGGCAAGCAGCAGTACGAGCTGAAGCTACCGGGTATGGGTACGGTCGAAGGTTTTTACGGCGAGCCGGGCGATAGCGAAACCTACTACTCGTTCAGTAATTTCCTGACTCCGCCGAGCATCTACAAGCTGGATGTGGCCAGCGGCAACAGCGAACAGGTCAAGGCACCCAAGTACCCGGCGGATTTCTCCGATTACACCGTCAGCCAGCACTTCTTCACCAGCAAAGACGGCACCCGCGTGCCCATGTTCCTGGTGCACAAGAAAGGCATCAAACACGATGGCAGTAACCCGACACTGCTGTACGGTTACGGTGGTTTCAATGCGGCGCAGTTGCCTCGTTTTTACACCCGCTTTGCCGGCTGGCTGGATATGGGCGGCACCTTTGCCATGGTGAGCCTGCGCGGCGGCAGCGAGTACGGTGGCGACTGGCACAAGGCGGGCACCAAGCTGCAGAAGCAGAATGTGTTCGATGATTTTATCGGTGCAGCAGAATGGCTGATTGGCGAAAAAATTACCTCGCCGAAAAAGCTCGCAATTATGGGGCGCTCCAATGGCGGCTTGCTGGTAGGCGCTACCGAAGTGCAGCGGCCGGACCTGTTTGCCGCGGCGCTGCCGATAGTGGGCGTGCTGGATATGCTGCGCTACCACACCGCCTCTGCCAACGCGCGCCAGTGGTCCAGCGATTACGGCCTGTCGGAAAATAAAGACGAATTCGCGGCGCTCTACGCCTACTCACCGGTGCACAACACCAAAAAAGGGACCTGTTACCCGGCTACCCTGATCACCACCGCCGACCGCGACGACCGTGTAGTACCGTGGCACAGCTACAAATTTGCCGCCGCGTTGCAGCGCGACCAGGGTTGTGACCAGCCGATATACCTCGCTGTGGAAACCCGTGCGGGCCACGGTGCCGGCAAGCCGGTGTGGATGCAGGTGGAAGACTTTACCAACCAGTATGCGTTTCTCGCACAGCAGCTGGGAATGAAGCTCAAGTGACGGGAGGGCGCCTGTGCGCCCGCTCATTGGCGGCACCAGTGGGTGCCGCCTTTCTCCCGCTTTTATTGCGCAATCACAAATCGATCTACATAGCTGTAGAGGAATGTGTTCGGGTTGAAACTGATACCGTATTGTTTGGACAGGTCAGTTTCGTTGTGTACGCGAATGTAATATTCGCCATTCTCTTCGTAGAGTAGCTCGAACTCCCGGAAGCGATAGTCTTCGCAGTTGCCGGCGCCTGCCGGACACGACGCCAAATAAGTTTGTGTGTCGCGGTCGTAAGCGTAGTGCAGTTCCAGATGGCCGCCCTGATCCGACCAGGAAAACGCGTTACCATTTTCAGCGAAGTTCGTGTCGGTCCGCTCCAGGTCATTTCCAGTACCGCCGATGCGGAAGTCAAACCCAAAGCTCAGGTCATGGTAGGCCGAAGACGGCGATACCACACTGAACGGGGAGTCTTTGTATACCAGCTTAAGGGGCGTGGTGAGTGCGCTTGACGCCATCACCGGAATCACCATGTCGCCGCCCATGCTGGCAATGGAGCCGTCGTCACGTTTTAGCAAAGCGATCGCTCTCAGTCCGGCACCGTCATAGCCCACCGGAATATACTCAATGGTGTCTCCGCGTCCGGAATTCATCAAAAGATGGCCGTTTGCCAGTACTTCACCGGTAGCGGTATCGGTATAACCGTGTTTCAGGTCAAAGCGCTGGGTGAATCCGCCGGCAGAATTTGGTGTGGATACTGTCGCTTGCCAGCGGTTGCTCACCGTATAGATATTGGGATCCAGATCGCGATAGCTGCTGATAGCAAATGCATCATTTAGAAAACCGGAAAAATCACCGTAAGTGAAACTATTTACCTGGTAATAACGCGTTGGCAGCGTATAGGTTTCACCTGAAGTGATGCATTTGTAGGTTTCCACACTGGAGAAGGAAGAGAATACCGGGGTCTCAAGGTAGCGCTTCAGATCCCGCGCTACGGCGATGGATCGATGGTATCCATTTTCGTCGGCCGGGCAGTTTTCCACACTGTGCGCAACATCTCTTAATTCCGGGAAAAGGCCCTCGATTGACAGGCTGATTTCTCTTGCAGTGCTGGTGAATGTTCCGAGGTTATCTCCACTTTTGTGAAAAATATTCTCCGCCAGATAGAACGTACTGGAACCGGCTTCCTGTAGCTGAACAGCAAATCCGTAAGGGCGGCGGATGGACGATGGGCCCTCGATAAATACAAGCTCCTGATGGGGTTGCAAGACCAGTGATTTGGACTGGTTTTGATCCTGTAGTACAGAAGTGCGGTAGGACTCGTATTTTGCACTGTCACTGGCCTTGAGTGATTCAGCGATGGCGGTCGCCGAGGATAAATCCTGCAGCAACGCATACGAATCGGCCTGGGTGAATTCAGCCCACTGGTCGCCGGCCACGAGGGATTTCAAAGTGATGGCGCTTTCCATCAGTAAATCCTGTGGCAGGATCTGCGATACCTCTATCAATTGATCCCGAGTAACGATTTCCTCACCCGCGGCGCGCTCGATCAACGCTGCCGCGCTGGTGCTGGCAGCAGAAAGGTAAAGTGTGGCCAGTTCGTTTTCGGATACCGAGTCACTGATAGCCGCATTTTTAAGCTGCAGGCCCCCGCCGAGATAGGATCTGAAAACGATGGGTTTTTGCGGTGCAACCTGGTTCAGTGTCGCGCTTGCTATCACGACATTGTCGTCACCCGGCAGTGCAATGTTGAGCTCGAAAGTACCGTTGTTGGCCTGGGTGCTGTAAGAGGTGTCCTGGGTATCGCTGGCAACAATGACTTCCACATTCGCACTGCTCATCAGGCTTTCACCGAGCCTGCCGCTTATGGTCATGCCGGGCTCGATGACAACCGTTACCGAAGCAGAAGCTTGCGCAGTGCCGTCAGTGATGGAATACGAAAAGGTATCCTTTCCGACAAAAGCTGCGGGAGGGACGTAGCGAATTTTTCCGTCGACAATCGTCGCGTTCACGCCCTGGGCCGATTCTTCAACGCCAGCGATCGTAAGCGTATCACCGTCCGCGTCTGTATCGTTGGCGAGCACATTGATGATGATCTGGGTATCGCGATCGAGCATCGAGGCGCTGTCATCCGTTGCCACTGGTACCTGGTTTGTTGGTGCCGGCTCCGGTGGCTGCTCGCCACTCTGCCCCCCGGAACCGCCCCCACAGCCGGCCAGCTGAGTGGTAATGAAAAGTGAGAGTGCGAGGGAAGGGAATATCGGTTTGTTGAGAGAATTCAAAGCTGCCCCCTAAGGCTTATTATTTTCGCAGGATTTATGGGAGTAACTCCGGGGACTCGAGGATGCAGTACCAGGAAGTCATACATTACCAGTGGTGTGATGAAACGCCATTGAACCTTGGTATGAGCGCTTGTGGGCAGCAAGAAAATGGAACTGGATTGAAGCGGGTAGTTTCTGGCAAGCTCTACACATAGATATAACTACAAACAAAATTAAAAGCGAGACGTTATGCGCGCATTTGTAACCGGCGGCACCGGGTTTCTGGGTGCCAACCTGATTGAACAGTTACTGGCCGATGGCTGGCAGGTAACTGCCATGCACCGCAGCGGCTCGGATACCACGCTACTGCAAAAACTTGGGGTGGAGCTGGTGGAAGCATCGCTCGCGGATATAGATTCGCTGCGTGCGGCGCTGCCGGAAAATCTGGATGCGGTATTCCACGTGGCCGCCAACACCAATATGTGGCGCGGCGGCAACGCGCAGCAGTGGCAGGATAATGTGGTTGGCTCGGGAAACCTGGCGAAGGCTGCGCGGGAGCATTTTGCCGGGCAGGAAAAGCCGGGTCGATTCATCATGACCAGCTCCATTTCTGCCTACGGTTACCATCGGGAAATGATTACCGAGGCGAGCCCGCAGCTGGCCGATGATCCACGCCATCACTACCTGTACACCAAGAAGCGCGCCGAGGCCGCGGTGCGCGAAGAAATTGCCCAGGGCCTGGATGCGGTCTTCCTGAATCCCTGTGCGATTGTGGGCAAGTACGACAAGTCCAACTGGGCCCAGACCTTTTTCATGATTGCCGAAGACAAGCTGCCCGGCGTGCCACCCGGCTCAGGCTCTTTCTGTCATGTGGGGGAAGTGGCGCGGGCCCATATCAGTGCGTATCAGAATGGCGGCACGGGCGAGAACTACATCATTGCCGGTACCGACGCGAGCTTTCTCGACTTCTTCACGTGCATTGCCGAGCTGGTGGGCAAGCCGGCACCGCAGCGCACCACGCCAGCATTCGCGATTCGCGCGGCCGCCGCAGTGCAAGACCTGCGCTCCCGTTTTAGTGGGCGGGAGCCGGCGATAACACCGGAAAAGGCCGCGATGCTTACCCGCCGGGTGGTGGGTTGCTCCGACAAAGCCGTGCGCGAGCTGGGTTACCGCACCGGGCACAGCCTGCAAGACATGCTGCGGGAATCCCGCGACTGGCTGGTTGCGGAAGGATTGCTGAAGTTACCGGCTGAAAAGCAGGCCGCGAGCGTATGAACCGGCAAAATATCATTTTCAGCCTGGTGCTGCTCCTGTTGATCCTCCAGTTGGTACAGCACTACTTTTTCTCCGGTGCTCAGTAGCCACCGGACCGGGAGCCCTTGATGTCGGAAAAACGCTGCAGCTGGTGTCTCTCTACCCCGCTCTATCAGCAGTACCACGATGAGGAGTGGGGGGTGCCGGTACTGGACGACAATAAGTTGTTTGAGTTCCTGATTCTTGAAGGCGCCCAGGCAGGACTGTCGTGGATTACCGTGCTGAACAAGCGCGAGAATTACCGCGTGGCCTTTGACGGTTTCGATGCGGACAGGATCGCCCGCTACACGCCCAAGAAAGTGGAAAAATTGCTGCTGGACCCCGGCATCATCCGCAACCGCCTGAAGGTGGAATCCGCGGTGAAGAACGCCCGGGCTTACCTGAAGCTGCGGGAGTCCGGCAGTAGCCTGTCGGACTTCCTGTGGCAGTTCACCGACGGTCGATGTATCGATAACCGCTTCAGCCAAATGAGCCAGGTGCCGGCGAGCACCCCGGTGTCGGATGCCATGAGCAAGGCCCTGAAGAAGGCCGGCTTCAATTTCGTTGGCAGCACCATCATGTACGCCCATATGCAGGCGACCGGCATGGTCAATGACCATATGCTGGACTGCCCGGCGCACGACCGCTGTGCTGCCGCGGCGAAGAAAATGCGTCTGGTGTAATAGCCGGTTGCGATCCCTCTATGACCCCACATTGCCCCTCGCCCCACAATGCATAGTTGTTCATTTCGATGCGGTTATGGGATAAGGCGGCGATACCGGGTGCGGACTTGCGAGACCTTCTGCGACAGGGATGTCGCGGAAGAGCCCCCAGGGATGGGTATACGGCGTGTCTCGCAAGTCCGCACCCGGTAGCGCTGCCGCCACCGTAAAGCTCAGCCGAGAAGAATGAGTCTCCGCAAAGCGCTTTGCAAAACTGCGTAGCCGCGCTATGCACGGCCGCGCCAGTTGCCGTATTCTTTGCGATTGTTTTTTGACCATTGCGCACGCTGCGCATTTCGAAATGGAACAGGAGGGGGTAACGCATGGACAAAATCAAACAACAGCTGGAAACACTGTGGCCGGTGGTCATGGGGGTTGGGCTGAACATTCTGTGGGCGCTACTGGCGCTGTTCGTAACCTGGATCGCCGCGAGGCTGGTGAGCCGCGCAGTCAACCGCCTCACCGAGCGCGGTATCGACGAAACCCTGGTACCGGTGCTGGAAACCCTCGCCGTATGGGGCACCTACGTCGTGGGTGGCATGGTGGTGCTGGATATCTTTGGCGCCAACACCACCAGTCTGGTGGCACTGCTGGGTGCCGCCGGCCTCGCCATTGGCCTGGCCCTGAAAGATACCCTGCAATGCATTGCCGCGGGCTTCGTACTACTGGGGCTGCGCCCGTTCCGCGTCGGTGAAACCATCCAGTTTGGCAGCACCATTGGCACCGTGCGCAAGGTAGGCCTGTTCACCACCGAACTGGATACCGTCGACGGCCTGCGGGTATCAGCCCCCAACGACAAGGTTTGGGGCGAGACCCTGACCAACTTTACCCGCAACGCCAGCCGCCGCATCGAAATCATCGCGAGTATTGCCTATGGCGATGACATTGAGACCGGCATGAATGTGCTGCGCCGCCTGGTGGCGGAAGAGCCGCGGATTCTCGCCGACCCGGAGCCCGCCTTCGCGGTCCGTGCCCTCGCCGACAGCTCTGTCAATCTGCACCTGCGCGCCTGGACCACCACCGACGACTACTGGGACGTGTACTGGTCGCTGATGAAGCAGCTCAAGCCGGCGCTGGAAGCCGAAGGCCTCACAATTCCTTTCCCGCAGCGGGAGCTGCATATCGTCAATCAGGCCGAAAAACGGCCGCTGGAAAAAGTGGTACATGAGTAACTGGTTTTCCATCGCTCCACTCACCTGGAGCGGCATCCTGGTCGCCATGATCTGTGCTGGCGGCATTGGCCTTGAGCGCCAGCTGCGGGGCAAGCCGGTGGGTATTCGCACCTCGATCCTGATCGTACTCGGCACCTACACCTTCACCGCGCTCGCGGTCTCCATCGGCCAGGGTGCAGACCAGGCGCGGGTACTCGGGCAGGTGATCACCGGTATCGGCTTTCTCGGCGCCGGTGTGATGCTGGCACGAGACGGCGTGGTGGTGGGAGTGACCTCCGCCGCAACCATCTGGGTGCAGGCCGCCATTGGAACCCTGATCGGATTCGACCAGCCGGGCACCGCGCTGACGATTGCCGGTCTGGTGCTGTTCGTGTTGCTGGGGGTGGATATTCTCGAGAACTACTCCACCCGCCTCACCCGCGGCGTACACGCGCGCTACCGCCGCTGGCGCGACAAGCGCGAGCTGCGCGATGCCCTGGCCCAGGACCTGCAGCGCAACGAAGAGGGCATTGCCCCCGCTGCGCCGCTGCAGGATGCCGAACCGGTTTCTGAGACCAAACCCGCAGAGGTTATAAAAGCCTGAGCAAGCGAGACCGGCGTCGCTGACGCTGGTCTCAGGCTCAGGTAGATTCGCCGAAGCACAGTCGCCCTGTGGCGCCGAACATGTCATGCTAGCCGGCTGAAAAAACCCATCCGGTTATTTTTTTACTCCCAATTTATCCAGATAACCAAAGAGGCAAAACGATGCGTAAAGCGCTCTTGAGCCTGGTGATAGCGTCCGTGATCGGCGGCTGTCAGCAGAGTGAAGAACCCAAGCAGCAGAATGAACAGCTTGATTCCGGCACTGCACAGGTAGTGGCACCGGCCGGTGGCGAGCAGACCACACAGGATCAGGCCGCCGAAACTGCGCGCCTGGGCCAGTGGCTGGACGAGCGCTACGAAGAGGAGCTCCAGTTCAGCCCGATGCAGCTCAGCTACCTGGGCCGCAAGGAGCAGTACGACAAAATCGACGATATGAGCAAAGCCGAGTCCGAGCGCCAGCTGGCGTGGAAGGCCAAGACCGTCGAAGAGTTGAAGCAGAACTTTGCTTACGACAAGCTGAGCGACGCGGGCAAAGAATCCTACGACCTGTGGATCTTCCAGTACGAGCAGGAAAAAGCGGGCCAGCCGTTCTGGGATCACGCCTATTTTGCCGGTGAGCTGGGTGGCCCGGAAGCCTCTTTGCCCACCTTCCTGATCAACCAGCACAAAGTGGACAGCGCGGAAGATATGCAGGCGTACATCGCCCGTATCGGTGGTGTCAGCCGTGCCCTGGGCCAGCGCCTGGAGCGCGCACAGGATTCCGCCAAGAAAGGTATTCGTCCGCCCCGCTTTGCCTATGACCTGGCCATCGAGCGTGCGCAGAATGTGATTACCGGCCAACCGTTTGGCGAAGGCGATGATGCCCCGCTGCTGGCCGATGCCAAGGGCAAGATTGAAACCCTGAAAAAAGACGGCAAGATCGACGACGCTACCGCCAAAGACCTGCTGGCGCAGACCGAGGCAGCGCTGACCGGTGAGTTCAAGCCATCTTATGACGCCTACATTGCCTGGCTGAACGAAGACCGCACCAACGCGAGCGAAGAAGCCAAGGGTGCTTCCAGCCTGCCGGATGGCGACGCCTTCTACGACAGCCGCCTGGCGGTCTACACCACTTTGCCCCTGTCTGCAGAGGATGTGCACCAGCTCGGCCTGAAAGAAGTCGCGCGTATCCGCAAGGAAATGGAAGGCATCAAGGAGCAGGTGAACTTCGAAGGCTCTCTCCCTGAGTTCTTCACTTTCATCCGCACCGACGACCAGTTCTACTACCCGAATACCGATGAAGGGCGCAAAGAATACCTGGCAGAAACCCAGGGCTTCCTCGACGACATCGAGAAGAAGCTGCCGGAATACTTCGGTATTCTGCCCAAGGCGGGTCTGGTGGTGAAACGCGTGGAAGCCTTCCGCGAAGTGCCGGGCGGTGCCCAGCACTATCAACCAGGTACCCCCGACGGCTCCCGTCCGGGCACTTACTACGTGCACATGTCTGACATGAGCGCGCTGTCGACCACCGATATGGAAACCGTGACTTACCACGAAGGTAACCCCGGTCACCATATGCAGATCTCCATTGCCCAGGAGCTGGAAGGTATTCCGAAGTTCCGCACCCAGGCGCATTTCACCCCATACATCGAAGGCTGGGCGCTCTACTCTGAAGCGCTGGCCAAAGAGATGGGTCAGTTCCGCGACCCCTACAAGGACTTCGGGCGCCTGACAGCAGAAATGTGGCGCGCCATCCGTCTGGTAGTGGATACCGGCATGCACGCCAAGGGCTGGAGCCAGGAGCAGGCGGTGGAATACTTCCTGGAAAACTCCGCGATCCCGGAAGGTGCGGTGCGCTCTGAAGTGCGTCGTTACCTGACCCTGCCGGGCCAGGCCACTTCCTACAAAATCGGTATGCTGAAAATTCAGGAGCTGCGCGCCAAGGCCGAGCAAGAGCTGGGTGACCAGTTTGATATCCGCGCCTTCCACGACACCGTTCTCGGTGGTGGTGCACTGCCGCTGCCGCTGCTGGAAAAACGTGTGAACACCTGGATCAACAGCGTCAAACAGGGCTGAACTAAGCTGAAAGTCCCGGAGTAAACAGGACGGGCGCAATGCCCAAATACTTCAAGGACAAATCAGCGGCAGGGGCCTGGCCGGTACTACTCGGTATCAGGCCCCTGCATGCCCGCCAGATACCGGCGGAAATCCTCGCCGGTATCACCCTCGCCGCACTCGCCGTACCCGAAGTCATGGGCTACGCGAAAATTGCCGGCATGCCCGTAGTTACGGGTATCTACACCCTGATCGTTCCCCTGTTCGTTTACGCGCTTTTGGGAGCCTCGCGGCATTTGGTTGTCGGCGCGGATTCCGCCACCGCGGCGATTCTGGCGGCGGGTCTTACCGGTATCGCGGCAACCTCTTCTGAACACTATGTTGCGCTCGCAGCAGTGACTGCCCTGTTTGCCGCCTTACTGTTGTTGGTAGCGCGGCTGGTGCGCCTGGGGTTCCTCGCCAACTTCCTGTCTCGCACGGTACTGATCGGCTTTCTGTCCGGCGTCGGCATCCAGGTCGCCCTTGGTCAATTACCCGGGATGTTCGGGCTGCAGCTGGCCGGGCGTGACGCCTGGCACAAACTCCACGAAGTCATTCGGCTACTGGATGCGCCCAATGTTTACGCTCTCGGTATTAGCGCGGCCACGTTGGTACTGATCCTGTGTTGCAAAAAACGCTCGCCGCGTATCCCCGGCGCGCTGATCGCCGTGAGCGCCGCCACGATCGCAAGCTGGGCGCTGGACCTGCAGCAACACCTGCCGGTGCTGGGCAAAATTCCGGCGGGCTTTCCACATTTTGGGCTGCCGGAAATCCACTGGAATCGTCAGCTGCTGGCGGATCTTATGCCTACCGCCTTCGCGATCTGCTTTGTGATCCTCGCGCAGAGCGCTGCCACTGCCCGCGCCTATGCCGGGCGCTACAACGAACGCTTTGATGAAGAGGCGGATCTTGTCGGGCTTAGCGCGGCCAATCTCGGTGCTGCGCTCACCGGCACCTTTGTGGTGAACGGCAGCCCCACCAAAAGCCAGATTGTTGACAGCGCCGGCGGCCGCACCCAGCTCAGCATGCTGGTTGCCGGCGCGATTGCGCTACTGGTCCTGCTGTTACTGACCCGGCCGCTCGGGTATATGCCGGATGCAGTACTTTCCGCAGTGGTGTTCCTGATCGGCCTGGAGCTGATTGATATCCGCGGCCTGCGGGAAATTTTCCGCACGCGGCCGATGGAGTTCTGGGTGGCCATTATTACCACAACGACCGTGGTACTGGTCGGTGTCGAGCAGGGCATCATGCTGGCACTGGCGCTCTCACTGGTAGTGCACACCCGCCATGGCTACAAGCCGACCAATGTCCTGCTGGTTCCGGTTGAAGGCGAGGGCTGGCGCGCGCGGCCCATTGCCAGTGGCGAGCAGGCGGTACCGGGCCTGATCATCTATCGCTTCAACCACAGTATGTACTACGCCAACGCGCAGCGGCTGATGGACGAGGTTGCGCAGCTGGTACACCACGCCGAGCCGAATTTGCACAGCTTGTGTATTGAACTCTCTGCGGTGGACGATGTGGATTTCACCGCGGCAGAAGCCCTCGGGCAGTTGTATCGCACGCTCTCTGCAAAAGGCATTCGCCTGTTGTTCACCACCGTCATGCTGGGTGAATCCAGCCGTGCACTGGCGCAGGTGCGCGCGCTGGTAGGAGAAGGCGCCATCTATCCCAGTCTGAACGCAGTGGTTCGCAGCGCGACAAAATCACAGCTGCGCGACTAGATTGAATACTTGAGGTCCCGATTCCGGGGCTATCCGATTGTGGTCGAGAAGACATGAACCCAGCCCGTGCAGCATTCAACAGCATCAGCGAGCGGCGGTAGTACGCGGGATGTGCCCGCCGCAGACAAACTGGAAAAAGCCGATCTGGATGCGGTTTACCAGGCCCTGCACTCCTCCCCGCGCGGATTGACGGATACCGAGGCCGCCGCGCGCCTGCAGAAATACGGGCCGAATGCGATTCTCGAACAGGAAGAGAGCGCGCTGCACCGCCTGCTGCATTACTTCTGGGGCCCGATCCCCTGGATGATCGAGGCGGCGGCGCTGCTATCGGTCTTGATCGGTCACTGGGCGGACTTCGCCATCATTACCCTGCTCCTGCTGTACAACGCAGCCACCGGCTTCTGGCAGGAGCGCAAAGCGTCGCGCGCGCTGGCGGCGCTGAAGGCCGGTATGGCACCGAAAGCCGCGGTATTGCGCGATGGGGCCTTCAAAACCGTTGATACCTCGACGGTAGTCCCCGGTGACCTGGTGCGGGTGCGCCTGGGCCAGATTGTGCCCGCGGATGTGCGTTTCGTCGGTGGCGATTCCATCAGTATCGATCAGGCCGCCCTTACCGGCGAATCCCTACCGGTGGAGAAAAAGGTCGGCGATGCCGGCTATTCCGGCAGTATCGCCAAGCGTGGGGAGATGACTGCGATTGTGATCGGCACTGGCAGAAATACCTTTTTTGGCCGCACCGCCAGCCTCGTAGCCAGTGCCGGTAAGGGCGCCACCCACTCACAGAGGGCCGTGGCGCAGATCGGCGATTTCCTGATCGCACTCTGCCTGCTGCTGGCGCTGGTACTGGTGGGCAGCGAGCTGTATCGAGACATCGTGGTGGCGGACGACTGGCAGTGGTCCGACGCGCTGGACATATTGCGCATGGTGCTGGTTCTGCTGATCGCTTCCATCCCCGTGGCAATGCCATCGGTGATGACCGTGACCAACGCGCTCGGCGCGCTGGCGTTATCGCGCAGGAAAGCCATCGTGTCCCGCCTTGAGTCTATTGAGGAACTGGCGGGTGTGGACATCCTGTGTTCGGACAAAACCGGCACGCTGACCAAAAACCAGCTCACCCTGCACGACCCGCAGTTATTTGAAGCCGAAGATGCCGACACCCTGATTACCGGGGCCGCACTGGCATCGGAACCGGGTTCCAGTGATCCCATCGACAGCGCCATCTTTGCCGGCGTGAAAGACCGGGATGTACTGGCGAAATATATCCGCGGTCCTTTCACGCCGTTCGATCCGGTTAGTAAACGCACCTGCTCTGAAGTGACCGATGCGGATGGCCGGGTGCAGGTTTTTTCCAAAGGCGCTCCCCAGGCCATTTCCGAGCTGTGCGCGCTCAGTGCTGAAGACGCGCATCGGGTGGATGGTTGCGTTCAAGATCTGGCGTCCCGCGGCCTGCGCGCACTCGCCGTTGCCTTCTCGGTGGACGCTGGAAAGCACTGGGCATTTCTGGGAATCCTGTCTCTGGAAGATCCGCCCCGGGATGATTCCCTCGAGACCATTACCCGTGCCCGCGAACACGGCCTGCGGGTAAAAATGATTACCGGTGACGACGTAGCCATCGGCCGCGAAATCGCCAGCCAGGTTGGAATAGGTACCAATATTCTCGCCGCCGGGGATGTGTTCAACAAACACATGGATGTGGATCACCTGCCGCAGAAAACCATCGACTGCGTAGAAAAGGTAGATGGCTTCGGGCGTGTATTTCCCGAACACAAATACGCCATCGTCAAAGCGTTGCAGGGCCGTGGCCACCAGGTGGCGATGACTGGCGACGGTGTTAATGATGCGCCCGCGCTGAAACAGGCCGACTGCGGTATTGCAGTAAGTGGTGCCACTGATGCGGCGCGTGCGGCCGCCGACATCATTCTTACCCGGCCCGGGCTGTCTACGGTGGTGGATGCCATCGACGAGGCGCGCAAGATCTTTGAACGCATTATCAATTACGTCTTGTTCCGCGTTGCCATGACCCTGGACATCATGGTTGTGGTCGTTATCGCCACGGTGTTTTTCGGTTTTTCCCCACTCACTCCAGTGATGATCGTACTGATTGCGCTGCTGGATGATGTGCCGATTATGACCATCGCCTACGACAACACCCTGGTACCCCCAAAACCGGTGCACTGGCAGATGCACCAGCTACTGCTGGGCGCCAGTGTCATTGGCCTGTTTACCATCGCACAAACGCTGGGGTTGGTGTTGATCGGGCTCGAGTGGCTGAGTAATGATAGCTGGCAGTCCTGGATCAAACTGAGCAGGGAGCAGCTGCAGACAGTGGTCTTCCTGCAGATTGTGGCCGGCGGCCATCTGCTGTTGTTCGTGGTGCGCGCACGCCATGCCTTTTTTTCCCGCCCCTGGCCGGCGTTGCCGTTGTCTGCTGCGATCTTGGGAACGCAGATACTCACCGTACTGATGTGTGGCTTCGGCTGGCTGGTGCCGGCCATACCGTGGAGGATCATTGCGCTCGTGTGGTGCTACATGATCCTGTGGATGTTTGTGCTGGACCTGGTGAAGCGCGTGTTGTACCGGCATATGCAGAAATCTGGCGAAGAGGAGAGCGTGGCCGCATGAATTACTTCGACGAATTCCGGGTAAAACCGGGCAGCCGGATAAAACTGTCGGCCATCGATGCGTCCTTTCACGGCGACCACAGTTCGCACGAGGCCGCACTGCCGGTGATCGAAGAATACGCGCAGCGGCTGCGGGAACTGCAATACCTGTTGTATGCGGAGCACAAGCGTTCGCTACTGATCTGTCTGCAGGGACGCGACGCTGCGGGAAAAGACGGCACAATCAATCATGTGCTGGGTGCAATGAATCCCCAGGGCTGCACCGTCACTGGTTTCAAGCAGCCTTCCGCAGTAGAGGCCGACCACGACTTCCTGTGGCGATGTCACAAAGCCGTTCCCCGGCGCGGTCACGTGGCCATTTTCAATCGCTCCCACTACGAAGATGTGCTGATACAGCGGGTGCATAAAATGGTCCCTGAAAGTATCTGGTCGGGACGTTACCAGCATATCAACAACTTTGAACAACTGGTCGCTGACAACGACACGCTGATACTGAAGTTTTACCTGCATATTGATGCGGAAGAACAGCTGGAGCGTTTTCGCAAGCGTATCGAAGATCCGACACGGCACTGGAAAATCAGTGAAAGCGATTACGCAGAAGCGCCCTACTGGAATGAATATACTGCGGCATTTGAAGACGCGCTGAATAAATGCAGCACGGATTATGCGCCCTGGTTCGTAATTCCGGCCAATCACAAGTGGTTCCGGAATCTGGCTATTTCCCATATCGTGGTGCGCGCACTGGAATCCCTGAATATGGCGTTTCCAAAACCTACCGTCGATATAGAAAGTATCCGAAAAAAATATCACGCCCTGGATAAAGCCGAAGTGCGGGAGGGTTTGATATCCGAGAAGGAAGGAAAAAAGGCGACATAAAAGGCCAGGAGTAATTCGTGTTTTTTTAATCTGTATTTACTCAACGCATAAATTTCAACAGTACCGTTTGTCGATCGATTAGAGATTTAAGGTTGGCAGGAAAAGTTTTTTAAGGCGCCTTTTTTTGCCCATTAACTGCCTTACCTCCCGGTTTTATTTCTCAGGTTATTTTCTGGCGTATCCTTCCTTCCAGTTGTGGACGTAATTTCACAAAAATGGGAATCTCAAATTTCCTCTCTGCCGTTTAAAGCCGCACCGCAGGGATCCGTCCCGCCCGCCGGGACCGGCCACGCATTCCAGGCTTAACCCGCTGGCGCTTCTTCTTACTTTTTACTTTTGAATACGCATGGATTGCGTTGTCGAGGTTTCTGGCTGGAATCCGGGCGAATACTGGGGGAATGTATGCGACCTGTTTTATCTGTCACTATCCGATGTTTGTTACTGTTATTAGTTACGCTATCGCTGGGCTGTGATAAAGACACGCCAGAAGCAGAATCTCATCTTACTGCTGGCAGTACTGTCGAATTACCGGCAGCGGCCAGTGAACCTGCCGCGCAAAAACCGCCAAGCGAGAGCGAGCGTCTCACTGCCTGGCTCGATGCCCGCTACGACGAAGAACTGTATTTCAGTCCGCTGGAACTCACCCGCCTTGGGAGCAAGGAACGCTACGATGAGTTCGATGATTTCAGTGAGGCCGCATCTGACCGCAAGCTTGAGTGGAAAGCACAGACCATTGCCGATATGCAGGCGCAGTTTGACTATCACGCGCTGGATTACGAAGCCAAGACATCCTACGACCTGTGGTTGTACCAGTACGAAGTGATGAAGCGCGATGCCGCATTTCGTGGGAATGATTACATTTTCAACCAGATGTGGGGGTACCACACCGAACTACCCAGAGTGCTGATCAGTGAGCACAAGGTGGAAGGAGTATCGGATGCGGAGGCTTATATCAGTCGGATTAGTGCGATTGCGACTGCGCTCAACCAATTGCGAGCCCGTGCCGAACGCTATGCAGACGGCGGGCTGCGCCTGCCGGCGTTTGCATCCGCGGAAGCCCTGAAATCCTCCCGGGCGCTACTCGATGGTGCGCCGTTTAGCGATGGCGAAGCCACTGCCCTTTGGCAGGATTTTCAAGGCAAGCTGGATGCGCTGGTACAAACGGGAGAAATCACCGATGAAGAAAAGTCCGAGCTAACCGCGGCCGCGGAAACTGCCCTGCTGGAAGATATGCAGCCGGCCTACCTGACCCTGATAGCCTGGCTGGAGGGCGAGCTGGAACTGGCGCCGGAGGAAACTATTGGCGCCTCAGAGCTGGATGGCGGTGACGACTACTATGCCCATGCACTGGCTCTGCATACCAGTACGGCCATGACCGCCGAAGAGATTCATCACCTTGGGCTGGCGGAGGTGCAGCGCATTCGCCGGGAAATGACACGGGTGAAAAAGGACGTGGGGTTTTACGGTGACCTACAGGATTTTTTCGAATATTTACGCACGGATCCGAAATTTTTCTACCCCAACACCAATGAGGGGCGAGAAGCCTATCTGGAAGACTCCCGGGCTTTCCTCGCCAGAATCGACGTGCGCCTGCCGAAATATTTCGGCCTCAAACCCAGGGCTCCGCTGGAAGTGCGACGGGTGGAAGCCTTTCGCGAGCGCGACGGTGGCGTACAGCACTATTACCCGCCTACTCCAGATGGCTCCCGCCCGGGTATTTACTATGCGCACTTGAGTGATATGACCGCCTACCCGAAACCGGATATGGAAACCATTGCCTACCATGAGGGAAACCCTGGCCACCACATGCAATTTGCCATTCAGCAGGAACTGAGCGGCATACCGAAATTCCGTACCCAGTTCTTCTCTACGGCCTACGTAGAAGGTTGGGGGCTTTACGCAGAGACCCTGGCGCGGGAAATGGGGGCCATGAAAAACCCCTACAGCTACTTTGGCAGCCTGCAGTCTGAAATGTGGCGCGCGGTACGCCTGGTGGTTGATACCGGATTACATGCCAAAGACTGGAGTGAAGACAGGGCTGTGGAGTACTTCCTCGCAAACACGTCAATGCCGGAAACACTGGCACGTGCAGAAGTGCAGCGCTATCTGATATGGCCCGGGCAGGCTACCGCCTACAAAGTGGGTATGATGAAAATTCAGGAGCTGCGCAACCGGGCACAGCGGGAGCTGGGCGAGCAGTTTGATATCCGCGGATTTCACGACACCGTTCTCGGGGGCGGCGCTTTGCCGCTGTCGATTCTGGAGGCACGGGTCAAACACTGGGTTGATGAAATACAGGCCGGTTAACCGATTGTCTGTGATTTGCAGGCGGGCTATGCCCGCCTTTTTTTGCCTTTCGTTTTCGCACATTACTGATATGTTTATCGGGTGCAACGCAACAGGCAGTCGATATGAAGCGCGACAACCGTCATGAGTTAATCCGGGATCACCGGCCGGAAAATATTGCGCAGCGCCTGAATGAAGCACCGAAACCGCGGCGATTGTCCGACCTGGTGCTGGGGGCCATTGATGGCTGCGTCACGACCTTCGCCATTGTATCCGGGGCATTCGGTGCCGGATTTCCTTCGCTGGTGGTACTGGTGATGGGCATAGCCAATCTTCTCGCTGACGGCTTCAGTATGGGTGTAAGTAATTACGAAGCGGTGAGTACAGAGCGCCATTTTGCCGATTCAGCCCGGCGCACAGAGGAGCAACATATCGAATTGGTGCCCGATGGCGAGCGGGAAGAAATTCGTCAGATTTTCGCTGCCAAGGGTTTTAGTGGGAAGAGTCTGGAGATTATTGTCGACACCGTGACTGCAGATAAAAACCTGTGGGTGGAAACCATGCTGCAGGAAGAGTACGGGCTCGCCCAGATCCCTCCCAACCCACTCGCTTCCGCCTGGTGGACTTTTTGTGCGTTTGTGGTTGTTGGCCTGATTCCACTGCTTCCATTTCTTTTTCCTGTCGCTGATCTTCCATCCCAGTTTTTTATCAGCGCAGTATTGGCCGGTTTCGTATTTTTCTGTATCGGTCTGTTAAAGGGTTGGGTAAACAACCGCTCGCTGCTGGCATCCGGGCTCAGGACTTTTATCCTTGGCGGTGGAGCTGCCTCACTCGCCTATGCAACGGGCTACCTGTTGCGCAACCTCTCTGGAGTTTAAACGCCGCTCTTGTTTCGGATAGTCACTATGTGCAACAGATTGCATTATTGCTATATGATGGCCATCTACGTTTTTGAGTGTTTAGCTGGCTCTGCCGCAGGAAGTTCCCGATATGTTTACTTACCAGATTGAACCGCGCTTTTCCGAAACCGATGCCCTGGGCCATATCAACAACACGGTAGTGCCCGCCTGGTTTGAACAGGGGCGTATGCCGATTTTCCGGATATTCAACCCGGATTTGTCTCTGGTGCAGTGGAATCTGATCCTGAAAAAAATGGAGGTGGATTTTGTTGCGCAGATCTATCTTTTCTCGCCTGTGGAAATCCGCACCAGCATCCTTGCCATAGGTAACACCTCGCTGTCCATTCATCAGGAAGTGTGGCAAAAAGACGAATTGGTCGCGCAGGGTGATTGCGTGATGGTGCACTTCGATTACGAAAACCAGAGCAAGGCGCCGATTCCTAAAAATGTGCGAGAAGAGTTGGAAAAACACCTGGTGAAATAAGCAGGAAAACCTGCGCACCGCGCACTCGGATGGCGAGCGGCCACTGTGGTCGATATGGGAAGACCGCAGTGGCTTACCGTCTAGTCGGTAGGTTTATACGTTGAACACGGCTCAGTGAATTTCAATGCGGTGACTGACCGGTTGTTTCGGTTCAGTTTTCGGCACCTTGAGTGTCAGAACGCCGTCCTGAAAACTCGCGTCAATGTCTGCTTCACCCACGCCCTCTCCGAGGTTGAAGCTGCGGGTGAATTTACCGTAGCGACGCTCCTGGCGAACGATACGGCTGTCCTTCTCTTCCTTGTCTTCCTGTTGCATTTCCGCTTCGATGCTCAGCACACCATTTTCCAGCGTGACATTCAGATCTTCCTTGCGTACGCCGGGCATTTCCGCACTGATCTCATAGCCGCCTTCGGTTTCACGGATATCCACCCGCGGGGAAAAGAACCCCTCGCGCGCTTCGCTCAATGTAGGGCTGCTGGTAAGCAGCTTGTCGAACACGCTGTCCAGATCCCAGAGGGTATCTCGAGGGATGAGTTTCATATCCACCTCCCAATACCAAGCTTATGCATTTTGATCGTCCCGGATATTCCGGGCGCCTGAATTATAGTGTGGTGACCACTGGTCCCCAGAAATGTGGGCACCGGCGTGGCACCTGGCGGGACGTTGACGAGGGAAATTCGAGGAGGCTAAGGCATGTGTACGTGGGCGAACCCGCCCACACAGTCAGTCAGTAACTACCTGGTTGCGCCCGCTGTTCTTGGCGCGATACATGCGCGCATCTGCCTCCGCAAGCATATTGTTGTGACCGGAGGTTGCACCAGCGTTGCCTTCGGCAACACCAAAGCTGATGGAAACCTGCACCGGCTTGTCGTAGGCGTCACTCAGGGCCTCGACTTTCTTGCGCAGCTTTTCCGCCAGCACGCCACCGCCGGGCACATCGGTGTTCGGCAGCAGAACCAGGAACTCCTCTCCCCCCCAGCGCGCGACGATGTCGTCTGCGCGAGTATTTTCCTGCAGGATTTTCGCTACATCCTGCAATACCCGGTCGCCAAAACTGTGACCATAGGTGTCGTTGATGGTCTTAAAGCCGTCGAGGTCGCCGATCAGTACCGTATAGCGTCCGGCGAGCTCATGGTTGCGCCGTTCCAGTTCGTCGATTGCCCGGTAGGCCTCGCGACGGTTGGCAAGGCCGGTCAGCGCATCGGTGCTGGCATGATTCTCAAGCTCCGCGGTCAGCGTGTGCAGCATTTGCTGGGTCTGGTGGCGGCTGCTATCGAGGATGGCGGTGAGGGCCGTCAGGGCGCCGAAGACGGCCAGAAAGCGGGCTCGGTGCGCGGTATCGTATTCAGCGGCCAGGCCGGGGAAGTCCGGGTAGAAGAGCACCAGGGCGGTAGCGCCACCGATACCGGCGAGGGTCACCGTGCCCCATTTGTAGCCGTAGAGATTGATAAATCCCGGTACCAGCATCACCGCCCACATCAGGCCGGTATTGTTCACGCCGCCGGACATTAACAGGTAGAAGTACAGTACCAGTAGCAGAATGCCGACGAGCACCGGGGTCTTGCGGCTGGGGCCGGCTATATTCACCCCGATGTAAGCCAGCAGGATTACGCCGGCAACGGCAAACAGGGTGCTGGCGAGAAAGACGTCCGGTGTCATCAGGGCAATCACGCCCATTGCACCGGTAATCGCGAGCGCGAAGATCAGCATATAGCCAGAGGCCTGGATACGGCGGCGCAGCTCAAGTCCCAATGCCTGAACAAGGGGGTCGGAATATCCGAGATTATTGTTGGTGTTATACGTGTGTTCCATGGTCTCTTTGCGTCGCTGATCAGGCCCGATCCTGGGCCGCCCGCCTAAAGGTGACTGGCGAACGCGCTATAGTAATGGTGAACGGCAATGGCGCGGAGTCATCCATGGGGCAGCTGCAGCTAATTTGTGACGACATTCTCAGAATTGAGGCGGATGCACTCATATGTCCGGCGCATAAACACCTGATTCGCGGGCGCGGACTGTCCGCACAGGTCTATGATCGCGCTGGAGAGGCGCTGGTAAGTGAGTGTTCACAGCTGCCGGAGTGCCCGGTTGGCGAGGCCCGTATGACCAGTGCGCCCAACCTGGCCGTGCACTACCTATTACACACAGTCACGCCTCAGTGGAGCAGCGGTGATCAATGGGGCGCCATAGCCGTGGCAGATCTGCGACGGTGCTATGAGAGCGTACTGGTACTGGCGCGGGAGCGGAATCTCCGGCGATTGCTGTTCCCCGCCCTGGGCGCCGGCACCAACCGTTTCCCGCACGAGATTGCGGCGCATCAGGGGCTGGAGGTATTGCGGGGTGCTATGGATGACTTTACGCTGCTGACTGTTTGTCTGCATTCGGCGTCAGCGCTTGCTGCTTGGCAGCAAGTGGATACCCGGTTTTTTAGTGTCTGACAATAATTCAAAACCTGATAAATTTGAGACAAAAATTATGTTCTAGGCTAGTATGTTTCAAAATTTTCATTTTTTGAGACAAAAATGGCTGTATTAATCCCGCCGTCCCCAGACCCCAACGCACTTAACACGGTTGTTAGTGATCACTCTGCTAATGCAGCAGAATACTTGGAGTGGCACTCTCCGTTGGACGCCAAAGGGCGGTATCTGCACTACGATCAAGTGAAGCGCAGGCTGAAGGCACACCTTGATCCCGCTCTTATTTGGTCAGTTATCAAGTCGTCTCGGAATCGGCAATTGCGCTCTATTATTTCTCTAGGTAAGCCCAAGCAGGCTTGCAGATTTTTCTTATCTCCGACTATTCAGCGAGCTATTTCGGAAACCGATCGCAATACTACGCTCGCCCATCTCGAGTGGATGAGTGCTCAAATTGGTGAGCTCAAGCACTTTGAATATCTCAAAAATGACCTTGAAGAAGACGAAGCTATAAGTAGCAGCCAATTGGAAGGCGCGGCGACCACTACCGTCGCCGCCAAGGAAATGCTTAAGAGAAAAAGGAAGCCTAGGTCGATAGATGAAAGAATGATTCTTGGCAATTTTAAGATGATGAGATTTGCCTGGGAAAAAAGAAGAGAGCCTCTATCACTGGAACTTATTCTTGAGCTCCACGCAATCGGTACGGAGGGAATTAATGATGACGAATATTTTCCAGGCATTCTGAGGAATACTAATGATGTAAGAGTTGTGGATGGGGAGGGAGAAGTTGTTCACCAGCCACCGCCCTTCGAGGGGCTTGAGGAGCGGCTTGGAATGCTGTCAGATTGGGCAAATCAATCGCATCACGATGCTGAAACAAAAAATTATGTGCATCCACTGGTGAAAGCAATCATCTTGCATTTTGCTATCGGCTATGAGCATCCATTTAGAGATGGAAACGGCCGTGTTGCCAGATCCTTGTTTTACTGGTACATGTTCAAGCATGAATTCGCGGCGTTTCGATACATTGCGATCAGCGTGTTGCTCAAGTCTGCACCGATAAAGTACGGAAAGAGTTATCTGTACACTGAGACAGATGATATGGATCTCACTTATTTTATTGAGTACCAATGCGAGGTGATAATCAGAGCCATTGCCGCATTTAGCTCAGCCTTTGAGCATGCGCTGTTGGAAATTGAATCGTTTAATAAGTGGCTTTGGGAATCAGGCCTTTATAGGAAGCTTGATCAACGGCAGCAGATGATTTTTCAGATTGCACGAGCAAGACTTGCAACAAGATTTACGGCTAAAAGCGTAATGGAAAATCTTGGGTGTTCTTATAATACTGCCGCTGGAACGCTAAATGGACTTGTTGAGCTAAAATTGTTTTCTAAGAAAAAAGACGGGCGCCAATGGATTTATTCTTTGTTGCCTTCTGAGCAAATTAAGGCGGGATGGGCTGAGTGATTCCGCTGGTTTGTTGCGTTATGGTTTTTCTTGCGGCAAGCAATATATATAGCCAATAAATAGGCGCCAAAGAAGCGAAATTATTAGAGGGGGTGAGTATTTGTATTTGCCCAGGAGAATTACTTCTTCGTGCGCTTTCGCATATTTTCCTGCAGGATGTTTTTACGGATCCGGATGCTTTCCGGAGTCACTTCCACCAGTACGTCGTCTTCGATGAATTCCAGTGCCTGCTCCAGGGTGTGACGGATGGGCGGTGACAGGGGCAGCGCATTGTCGGTACCGGAGGTGCGTACGTTGGTGAGCGGCTTGGTCTCGGTAGTGTTTGCCACCAGGTCATTGCCGTGGCAATGCATACCAATTACCTCGTCCTGGTAAATTTCTTCACCGTGGCACAGGAGCTGGCGGTTGCGATCCTGCTGAATGCTCTGCATTTGGCAGTGGGACAAGGGATTTATTGCTGTCCCGAGTCGCCAACCCATTCTCATGGATACCCTTCAACGGGGTTTCCGGATCAACGACCGAGAAAGCAATGAAAATAAATTCCCTGATTACCGGTATGGCGTTTTTGTTCTCGGCGTTACCTGCTTACGCCAGCCCGGTGGAAAGCAAGTCTGTCGGCCCGATTATTGATGTGCACCTACACGCCGGTCCGGGCCGGGAAAATTCCAGCCTGTTTCAACGTGCGCTGGATGATACCAGCCTGCGCTGGTTTCAATCCGAGTTGGATCGACATAATGTGACGCCCGGCCTGGTGAGTGGTCCGGCCAGTGACGCACTGCGTTTCCAACAGGCGGCCCCGGGCGTCTGTGGGCAGGTACCATATTCCCGTGCATGAATGGCCGGGAACCTGGCGGCGGGTGGATGAGCGTTTCTTTCACTAGCTCCGTACACGGGCAGTGCCGGTACTTGTGTCGACCGGAGTCTGTGACTTCCATGTTGCCAGATAGAATTATGCTGCTTACTGGCCCATTTGTTTTTTTAGCATGTGATTCAGCATTGTGAGCTGCAGTTGGCGAACATCATCCCAATCTGAATCTTGCGCTTGGCTAATGCCGTTGAAGCCAATGTTCTTTAGCAGCTCGACACCTCGTTGGTCGTCATTCATCGCAAGAAAAGCCGCCTGTACTTCTTTGGCGAGTTCTGCGTTTAGGTCAGAACGAAAAGCAAATGCGTGGGGGGAGTATTCTGGCGTTTTCCAGAGGACGCGTAGTCGCTCGCGAATTTCTGGCGCGCTGTTGTTAAACGTGCGCTCGACACCGCCGCCGGCGGCAAAAAATCCTTGTGCGACATTCAAATATACTGATTCGTGAGAAGAAACGTATCTCGGTTGAACATGAATGTTTTGTTGCGCGAGAGTGAAAATCGGTAGAGCAGCGGCGCCGAAGGCGACCGGAGATGGAAAGGCGAGGGTTTTCCCATTGAGCTGTTGAATGTCAGTGATTGGAAAATCTTTGTGAACCACCACAATGCCGCGGATTTTTTTGTCTTTCTGCTTTGCAAAGGCAATATATCCGGGGTCTTGGTGAAAGCGCGCATATTGGTATGGATTCATATAGGCGATGTCATACTCGCCTGCTGATACACGCTTTTCAAACTCCGGTATATCTTTGGCTGTGCGAAGCTCGATGTTATGGCCGACCTGTTCAGAGAGATACTGAAGAATGGGATCCCAATTTTTGACTAGAGTGGCGGCAGATTGTTGCGGGACAATGCCAAAGGTGATGGTTTCGGCAGAGGTATGGAGTGAAGCAAGTATCGAAAAAATAAATACCAAAATCTTGCTTTTCATTAACGCGAATCCTTACCTGATGTTGTTTTTATCAAGTCTAAATTAATCCGTTAGGGATGTCATTTGCGCCCTTAAATTTAATTTGAGCAGCGTGGGTTATCATGCAAGACTTGGAATTCGCGGTGTACATCCTTAGACAAGGGGAATGATTGCAGTCCCGAGTCGCCAACGCTCTCAGATTTCCCCTTCTGAGGCACCTGTGGAACAACGACGAGAAATGCAATGAAAATAATGTCCCTGATTGTCTGTATTCCATTGTGCCTTGTGGCGCTACACGGATACGCCGGCTCTGCGGAAAGCAAACCGGCTGGCCCGCTTATCGATATGCATCTGCACGCCGGTCCCGGCAATAAAAACTCCAGTCTCTATCGGCGCAGGGCGGGTGAGACTGCCGATGATGCCAGCCTGCGCTGGTTTCAATCCGAGTTGGATCGGCACGATGTACAGCTCGGCCTGGTGGGTGGGCCGGCCAGTGATGCACTGCGTTTCCAGCAGGCGGATCCCGAGCGCCTTTGGGCCGGTACCAGTTTCCCTTGTGTGGGAGGGCGAGAGCCAAACGGTTGGAAGTGTTTTCCCTCAGGTAAAGACTGGCCGGATCTGGCCTGGCTGCGCGGTGAAATCGAGGCTGGCCGGATCAGGTTTCTGGGCGAACTGATGAACGTCTATGCCGGTGTGTCGCCCCTGGATCCGCGGATGATGCCCTACTATGCGCTGGCAGCGGAACACGACATCCCGGTCGCCGTGCACGCGGATCAGGGGCCGCCCCCGAATAGCCCGGTGCGGCAAGGTGGCTGTTGCCCGAACTTCAACGGCGATTACGGCAATCCTTTACTCTATGCTCCCTTGCTGGAAAAGCACCCGCGACTGCGCCTGTTACTCATGCATACCATCCGCGATGAATTTGTCACTGAGGCAATCAGGCTGATGGATGATTACCCGAATGTGTATATCGACACATCCCCCATGTCCAGGGTACCCCGGGAGTGGGTTTACGCATCCCTGAAGCGTGTGACAGACGCCGGCCATGGTGACCGCATTGTGTTTGGTTCGGATTATTGGGGTTCCATTGGTACCGGTATCGAGGTGATTGAGGAGGCGGATTTTCTGACGGCAGAACAGAAGCGCAGCATCTACTTCGACAATGCGGCGCAGTTCCTGCAGCTGGAGCGGTGAATGCTTGGTGGGGCTATTTTAGCGTGCTGATTCTATGCATAAAAAAACGGGCCAACTGGCCCGTTTTTTTGTTTCCCGAAGAATTACTTCTTCGCGCGCTTGCGCATATTTTCCTGCAGGATCTTTTTGCGAACCCGGATGCTTTCCGGAGTCACTTCCACCAGTTCGTCGTCTTCGATGAACTCCAGCGCCTGCTCCAGGGTGTGACGGATGGGCGGTGACAGGGTCAGCGCGTCGTCGGTACCGGAGGCGCGGACGTTGGTCAGCTGCTTGGCCTTGGTGGGGTTTACCACCAGGTCGTTGCCGCGGGAGTGAATGCCGATGACCTGGCCTTCGTAAACTTCTTCACCGTGGCCCAGGAACAGGCGGCCGCGATCCTGCAGTGCGAACAGGCCGTACGCCAGGGTTTTGCCCTTGGTCATGGAAACCAGTACACCGTTGATGCGCTTGGCCACGTCGCCCATCTTCACCGGACCGTAATGGTCGAAGATGCTGGTCATGATGCCGGAGCCGCTGGTGATGGTCAGGAACTGGTTACGGAAACCGATCATGCCGCGGGACGGTACGATAAAGGTCAGGCGCACGCGGCCCTTGCCGTCCGGTTCCATGTTGGTGAGGTCGGCTTTACGCAGACCCAGTTCTTCCATGATCGGACCCTGGTGCTGCTCTTCTACGTCGATCACTACTTCTTCGTAGGGCTCCTGCACTTCGCCGTCGACGATCTTCTGTACTACTTCCGGGCGGGATACACCCAGCTCGAAGCCTTCACGACGCATGGATTCAATCAGTACCGACAGGTGCAGTTCACCACGGCCGGATACCTTGAACTTGTCCGGGGAGTCACCCTGCTCTACGCGCAGCGCCACGTTGTGGATCAGCTCCTGGTCCAGGCGGTCCTTGATGTTGCGGCTGGTGACGAACTTGCCTTCTTTACCGGCAAACGGAGAGTCGTTGACCTGGAAGGTCATGCTCACGGTCGGCTCGTCCACGGTCAGTGCCGGCAGTGCTTCGGGCTGCTCCGGGTCACACAGGGTGTCGGAAATGTTCAGCTCACCCACACCGGTAATACATACGATGTCGCCGGCGCTGGCCTGCTCTACTTCCACGCGCTCGAGGCCCAGGTAACCCATTACCTGCAGTACCTTGGCTTTGCGGGATTTGCCTTCGCGGTCGAGGATTACGACCTGCTGGTTCGGCTTCAGGGTGCCGCGGGTGATACGGCCAACACCGATTACGCCCACATAGCTGTTGTAGTCCAGCGCGGAAACCTGCATCTGGAAGGGGCCGTCGCTGTCGACTTTGGGCGGCTCAACCTTGTCCACGATCATCTGGAACAGCGGGGTCATGTCTTCGGCCATGTCGGTGTCGTCGAGGCCGGCGATGCCGTTCAGGGCGGAGGCGTAAACCACCGGGAAGTCCAGCTGCTCTTCGGTGGCGCCGAGGCTGTCGAACAGGTCGAATACCTGGTCCATCACCCAGTCCGGACGCGCGCCCGGGCGGTCGATCTTGTTGATCACCACGATCGGGTTCAGGCCCTGCTCAAACGCTTTGGAGGTTACGAAGCGGGTCTGCGGCATCGGGCCGTCTACCGCGTCTACCAGCAGCAGTACAGAGTCCACCATGGACAGTACGCGCTCTACCTCGCCGCCGAAGTCGGCGTGCCCGGGGGTGTCCACGATGTTGATGCGGTAGTCGTTCCAGCGAATGGCGGTGTTCTTGGCCAGGATGGTGATGCCACGCTCTTTTTCCTGATCGTTAGAATCCATCACCCGCTCGGAGTCGGCGCTGCGACGGTCCAGGGTGCCGGACTGCTGCAGCAGCTTGTCGACCAGGGTGGTCTTGCCGTGGTCAACGTGGGCGATGATCGCAATATTGCGCAAATTGTCTATCACAGGGGTCTACCTCTGGGGTAAGCGTGGCGTCACGCAGAGTTAAGCGGGGCGGGGGCTTGAGGGCCGAAAGGCCTGCCCGGCGGCCAAAGGCGGCGATTATAGTGGTGATGCGTGACAACTGCGAGCGCGAATTGAATAAAAATAAGCCAATTTGAGGTGATTTGCCGGGGCCGTGGGGCGGCCCCGGGCACGGTGGCGTCAGGCGCTGCCGCCGAGTGCGGTTTCCTCGATAGCGCCGGAATGACTGGTCACGCTCCCACGTGCGGCCTTGCCCTTACCGGAAGCCATGATGCCGGTCACCTCGTTATACAGGCTACGGAAGCGGTGAAACTCCTGGCTGACCTGTGAGGATGACTTGAGGATATTCTGGGCCGCGCCGTCGAGTTCGTTGGAGCCGGCGGCCACATTGCTGATCGCCAGCCGCAGGCTGTCGACGCCCTGAGACTGTTCGCCTGCAGCTGAGCTGATCTCGGTGAGCAGCCCGTTGAGGTCGCGGCTGTTGAGGCCGATGCGCTGCACGGCTTCATTGAGTGATTCCCGGCTGTGCAGGAACAGGGTGGCAGCTGCCTCGAAGACTTCATTGGCCGCGGTAAACTCGGAATTGATTTTGCCCACCGCGCTATTTAGCACACCGTTACTGCGCTCCGCCAGTTCCGCAATTTCCCGCGAGGCACCGCCCGAATTGCTGGCCAGCTGGCCGATTTCCTGGGCAATGACCGCAAATCCGGCGCTTTGGCTGCCTACCCGTGCGGCCTCGATCGAGGCGTTGAGGCTCAACAGTTTGGTGCGCGTGGCAAAGTCCCCGACAACCGCCGTTTTGGCAGTGACCTGATTGACCGCTTCCATAACGGCCTGCAGTTCGGCGTGGGTGTCGGCCTGAAGCTCCGCCAGCGTTACGCGCAGGGCCTCCATTTGTTCACCGGCCTGGTTCAGCTTGTTGAGGGTTTCCTCGCTGCCCTGAATCTCGCTGTAACTCTGGCGCGACAAGTTTTGCGCGCGCTGGCAGTTGTCGGTAGTGGTACTGACTTGCACGGAGATTTCCTCCGAGTTGTCCGACAGTTGTTCCAATGCGGCGGCATTCTCTGTGGAGACTGCGGTGATCAGGTGGGCGGAGTCGTTATTGCCGCGGGACACCTGTTGCAGGAACGACAACAGTGGGCCGAACTCGTCAGTCAGCTTGCCCTGTACCACAAACGCGCGGCGGAACACTGTGGCAACGTAGACGCAGGCTATTGTTTGTACCACCACGAACGCCGAGTGAATCGCGACGATCCCAAAAGACGCCTGATAATTAAAAATGCTTGCCGGTAAATAAAAATAGAACGTCAGGTGGTGCACCGCGGCGGTCAGCGCGGCCACCAGCAGAGCCCGCACATCGGCCAGCAGTGTCAGCAGCCCGATCATCACGAAGATATGAAAGTGCCATTCGATCATGCCCTTGCCGAGATGGATCATGATCCCGGAGAAAGCCATTACGGAAAAACCCATCAGGGGTACCGCAAAACCCAAACCCCCGAACCGGGCCACCAGAAATTGCACGGCGATGATGGCCGCTGGCAGGGCTGTGGCCAGCACGTCGGTGGTATCAAAAAAACGGGCCATAACCAGCAGCAGGGGGATGTGGGCCCCGAGCACGATCAGTCCCAGGTGGTGGATGCGGGCCTGGTGGTCCTGCAGTGGGTTTTGCTTATCCATATTTCAGCCCCAGTGGATCCAGGATTTCCTGATAGGCGCGGCTCACCGCGCAACCCCGCACCGGCAGTGGAGCGGGCATGTCGCCGGAATTGATGCGTACGATCATCTCCTGCAGATCCAGCTGGCTGAACGGTGTGATCGTGCGATCGGAGTAGCCACCCGCGTAGAGCACGTCACCGCTGCCATCAAACACCACCAGCAGAGGCACAGCGGACACCAGTGAAGACGCTTCACCACCGGATTCCGGTGAGGCGAGGTGCAGCACCTGGTAGCCGTGCTCGCGCAATTGACGCGCGGCTTCCTGGCCGTGATCGTCGAGCAGCACCACTACTTCTGCCTGCCCATTCGCGGACAGCGGCTGCCGCTCGAGCAGCTGTGCCATAACGACCTGGGAGCAACTGCAGGTCGGGGTAAAAAAATGCACGACGTTAAAGTCGCTGAGTGACTGGGCCAGCAGGCTGCGCAGGCCTGGAATATCGGTTTTTATCGGTCTGAGGTCGGCCTGGTGCCAACTGTGCAGGATACCCAGCAACAGCGATACCGCGCCAACCCAGCCCAGTACCAGCAGAGAGAGCGTTAGCTTTTTCATGGTTGGGAAGGTTTATATGGGACTTGCTACTCGTTATCGACGCTGGCTGCGGGAGCTTTAGCCCCTTTTAGTATGAAAGGTGGTATTTGCCCTGAAAAGGGCTTCCAGGATTTGAAGGTGGAGGTTGGTAACCGTGTCCTTCGACTGTGCAGCCAAGTGTGATGCGATTTCAATCAATTCCACGGCTGGGAAAATCTGTACTGCAATGCTCGGTTGCGGTGGTTTCGGCAACAAACTGTTACAGAGCGGAGGATTTCGCGGGGCGGCTGTCACGTTACAGTGCTATATGGCCAGTATTGTCTGGTGACGAGAATAATGACTCCGGGGCGCGCGGTAGTACGCCCGGGGCAAACTAGTGGTACCCCTATGAGCAATGAAGTAACAGAGCAAAACCCGCGCGATGACGAAGGTGTGGCTGCAGAAGCCGCAGCCGTCGCCGGGAGCGAGCAGCAGGCCGAAGGCGCCGACAAGGTGACTGAGCCAACCGCCGGTGAGCAGCAAAAGGCGCAGCCGGAGCCGGTACGCAAATCCTGCTCTTCTGGCCTGGCGGCGTGGATGCACCAGAACCAGCTGTCCATCGCGTTTACTTCCTACCAATCTGGCCGCGTTTACATGGTTGGCGCTGAACCCGGTGGCAAGCTTTCCTTCCACGAGCGTATCTTCCAGCGCGCGATGGGCATTGTGGGTAACCGCAAGCGTATCTACATGGGTGGCCTGTACCAGGTTTGGCGTTTTGAAAACGTACTGCAGCCGGGCCAGGTGGCTAACAAGATCTTTGATGCCTGCTATGTACCGCGCAACGCGCAGTTTACCGGCGAGGTGGATATCCACGAGCTGGGTATCCAGAAAGACGGCAAGATCGTCTTTGTAAATACCAAGTACAACTGCCTGGCCGAGCCGAGCCTGACCCACAGTTTCCGCGTGATCTGGAAGCCGGAATTTATCAGCAAGATTGTGCCGGAAGACCGCTGTCACCTGAATGGCCTGGCGATGGTGGATGGCAAGCCCAAGTACGTCACTGCGGTGTGCAAATCCGACACCATTGACGGCTGGCGCGAGCGCCGCAGCAACGGCGGTATCGTGATTGATGTGGAAACCAATGAGATCGTGTGTGAAGGCCTGTCGATGCCGCACTCGCCGCGCTGGGTCGATGGCAAGCTGTGGGTATTGAACAGCGGCACCGGTTACCTGGGCACCGTGGATTTCGAGACCAAGAAATTTGTACCGCACACCTTCTGCCCGGGCTTTATGCGCGGTCTTGCCATCTACGGCGACTATGCGATCGTCGGCCTGTCCAAGCCGCGTTACGAGCGCTTCGAAGGTCTGGAGCTGGACCAGAACCTGGCTGACAAAGATTCAGAAGCCTGGTGTGGGGTGCAGTTCATCAATCTGAAGAACGGCAACGTGGAACACTGGATCCGCCTCGACGGCCCGGTAAGCGAACTGTTTGACCTCACTGTACTGCCGGGCGTGCGCTGCCCCATGGGTATTGGTCAGCAGAGTAAGGAAAACCTGACCATGGTGACCTATGAAGATGCCACCGGCAGCAGTGCAAAAGCAGCGGGCTAACTGAAAAAATTTAACTTGATCTTTTGGGGGCATTCGCCCCCATTTTTTCGCCTGTAATTTTTGTTTGGGGATATTTGCGGAGAGGTACAGGGCGGAAGCGCGTTACTGCTGGTTCGGCCAGCGCAGGGTGGCACGGGTACCGCCGAGATTGGGTGAGTGATCCAGACGCAGCTCGCCCTCGTGCCACATCATGACTTTCTTCACGATATACAGGCCCAGGCCGTAACCCTGATCGTCGGTGGCTGAGCGGGTAAAGGCGTCGGTGAGCTCCAGGGCATCGCCGCCAAGCCCAGGGCCGTTGTCTTCCACCGAGAGCTGGCAGTAATTACCGTCGAACGTGAAGCGTACATCCACGCGGTCGTCGGCGTATTTACAGGCGTTGCCTACCAGGTTCTGGATCGCAATCGTCAGCGCGTCCGGCTCCAGCCAGGCCTCTGCGTCAGGAAAGTAATAACCGATCTCCAGATCCGGGCACTGCGCTTCCAGCGCGGAGCCCAATTCGGAGAAAAAATTTTCAAGTGCGACCGGCTTTCTGGAAATTAACTGCTCATTAATCTCCACCCGCGCGAAATTCAGGTATTTTTCCACCAGTTGCTCGATATCGCGCGTCGCGCGGCTGATCACTGCCGCGCTTTCTGTGTCACTTGGCGCTAATGCCTGCTGGAATTTAATCCGGGCCAGGGGCATGCGAATTTCATGGGCGATGGTACGTGCGAGATCCTGGTTCATCTCGAAATAGCCGGTGACGATGTTCGCCATGCGCCGGAAGGTTTCTGCCAGCGGGTAAATTGTCGAACGCCGGCTGATTTGCTCCGGCATGTTGAAGGGTTTTTTACTGAATCGGATGGCCTGGTTTTGCAGGCGGTTGAGATCGCGGAACATCGGCCACGTCAGCAGTGCCAGTACCACCAGCATTGCGCCGATAAACAGCAGTCGCCATTGGGTCACACTCTCCGCAGGCTGGTGCGGAAAGGGTCCGATTTCCAGAATTACATTGCCGTTGCGGTGATAAAACAGGATCTTGCCGCCGGATTCGAGGCCGACAACTTCGCCCGCGTCCACCCGGTCTTTCAAAGTCTGTGGAAAATGGATGGCATTGATCGAGTAGCTCTGGGCGATGGGGGTTTCACCGCGCTCAAGCGCCTCCGCCAGCTGCGCGGCACTGATGGTGTACTCGTGGGGAGCGGTGGAATAGAGGTTATACAGTGTGGCTACGGACGAGTACACCACGATCAGCGCCAGTGCCAGAACACTGACGAGGCGCAACATCTGCCAGCGCATTAGCGGTTCCCGCGACTCGTATTCAGCGAGTAGCCTCGCCCGCGTATGGACTGGATCGCTACACCCGCGGGGATAGAATCGAGTTTTTTACGCAGGCGGCTTACGCGCATATCAATGACACGATCGAGACCGTCAAACTCGCGTCCGATAACCCGTCGGAACAGATATTCGCGGCTCAGTAACCGCGCCGGTTGTTCGGCAAAAATCTGCAGCAGGTCAAATTCATTGGTGGTCAGCAACAGTGGCTCGCCATTGACCTGGGCCTCGCGGCTGACCAGATCGATGCTCAGTGGGCCGAAAGTAATATCTGAAGTGGACGGTGCATTGCTGCGCGTACCGCGCAGGTTGGCTTCGATTTTTGCCCACAGCAGCTCCGGATCTACGGGTTTTACCAGGTAATCGCAGGCGCCCAGTTTGAGCCCGCTGACCTGGTCGTTTACCGTGCTGAGCGCGCTGAGGAAGATCAGAGGGCAGCTGATTTGGGTGCGATACTGCTCCAGCAACTGAAAACCGCTGGCATCCGGCAGCACCACATCGGCAATGATGAGGTCGTAGTGGCGGTGGTGAATGGCCTTCATAAATTCACTGCCATTCGCCGCATAGGTAACATCGCAGCGACGCTCGGACAGGAAGCGGATAATCAGTGCGGCCAGCTGCTCGTCGTCTTCGAGTAGCAGGATACGATAGCCATCGGTACTGCTGGTTTGCCCCATACTTAGCGGCGCCCAAGCGTTCTGTATGGCGTTCACAGCAGCCCCCAGCCGTAGCGGCGACGATGTCGTTTGGGTTGGTACTGGGCAATTTTCAGCGTTGCTGACGCGACGCGTTCACCGCTTTCACTTTTGGTCACCATAAACTGGATATCCTCGTCACTGTCGATATAGACCTGGATATCCTTATCGGTTTCGCCCCAAAAGCAGCGAATCAATCCTTTGCCTTTTATGGAAAGGCAATAGCGCGCGTTGTCGTCCGCGCTGAAGTCCACCTTTACAGATACATGGCAGATGTTGTCATCTTCGCTGACGGCACACAGGCTGGGCGTCAACTGCAAGCCCGCGGCCGTGCCTGCCACCGGCAGGCAGGCGAGCAAAAATATCAGGACGCGCCGTGTCATTGCCCGGTTCCAACCGTGTATTGCACGCCGGCAAACCAGCTCAGGGTTTCCGGATCTTCGATAAACTTGGTGTGTCGGCCATCGAGATCGAAATAGTTGTAGCGGGCCGCCAGGCGCAGTTCCAGCCGTTTACTGAGCGGATAGGAAAACTGCAGGCGCGCATAGCGATCCGTCACGTCATCCACCGGATAAGACCTCAGGTAGCGTGTGTAAAATGCCTGCGCTTCCTGCTCGGTAAATTGGTAGTAGTAATTCACCAGATCTGCGTCTTTCTTGACCGCGCCAATGCCAAACCCGATTAACCCGCCCATTAATGGGAATTGTTTATCGATACTGATGTGGGTCTCACTGCCGTAGTGCACTTCAGAGATATCGTGAAGCCAGGAAAAAGACACATCCACGACATCGGAGACGAGCGTAACGCTGGGTCCCGCAACTACGGAAACCTTCCTCTCCAGGTCTTTCACGCTGGGCGCGGCGGGGCCGGCGTGAACCAGGTAGGACGCAAGCGATCCTGTAGTTACTGCCGTTGTATCCCCCAGTTTGTAAAAAAGTCCGTCTTCGTTGGGGCGGGCGATCACGTCGATATAAAAGCGTTTGTCTTCCAGCAGACTGTAGCCGACTGTAAGGTCAGAAACGAAAAAGCGCTTGCCATAGTAGGAGAAGGAAGGGAGGAAATAAGTCTCACCATCCTGCTTTCCACTAATCGGATTTTCCAAAATGCCGTAGCCGCTACCGATACTGAGTTTCCACTCGGGCACCTGCACTTCAGCCGCCTGTGAATTAAGGGAGCAGAGTAAAAACAGCAGGGCTAGCAGGGTAAATCTTTGCTTCATGCAGCTGGGTCAAATCCGGATTCTGGTTCAAATTTGAGCACCTTGTATCACAGCGTAACGGGCGACTCCAACAGACGGATACAAATCCATACAAACTGTTACAAAACGGTTTCTGCTAGAGGAAATTCTGGTGACTGTTGGGGTTTCCGAATTATTTTGCTTTAGAAGAAGTCTGAACCGCAGAGTCACGCGTCTCGTGACTTTTTTTCGCCTTTCCCCTTCCTCTTAGAACGCTGTCCGCTCTTGTGCTGACTTCCGGTCTTATGCTGACTCTGCTGACAAACTGTTACCTGAAAGCCTTGGGCCACTGGATGCCCGCCATGTTTTTATGCCCGCCTCGGACACTCTCATAAAAAATTTACTCGAGTACGAATAATCCAATCTCTGGGGAGAAGTACCTATGGCCGTAACAATAAATGGCTTTCCCGGGACCCCGAGCCAGCTGACATCAGCGGTTCGTAAGGCTCTGTTCACTTCCGCTGCCGCGACCGCAATTGCCGTCGGTGCGCCGGGCTACGCTGCCGCTGCAGAAATCAGCTGCGCGCCCGGTCAGCTCGGCACGCCGGTTGCCGGCGACTCCGTTGTCTGCGCAGGCAACTTCGATGAATCCATCAACTTTGATGTGGTCGATGCGACTGTAGTGAATGCAGGGGTTGAGTCCATCGTGCCGGGCGACCTGAGTGTCGTGGTTGCCGAAGGCAGCACCGCAGCCGGTATTTCCATTTCCTCCGTCACCGCAGCGATTGCAGATACCGCAGCGACCGGTTCCATCGTGATCGAGAATCACGGCGATATTTCCCGAGAGGGCGATGCCGGTATCGACATTCCGGACGGTGTCGAGCGTACCTATTACGACATGGGTATCCGTATCGGTAGCACGACCCCCGGTGATGGCGGTCACTTCTTTGACAGCTACATGAAGCTGGACGAAAACGGCAAGGTGTTGCTGGACGAAGACGGCAAGCCCACTGGCGAGCGTATTTTGTTTACCGACGCCGATGGCAATCCGATCAAGGTTGGCGGCGACGAGATTGACAGCTACCTGGGTGTAGATCCCGAAAGCGAAAGCTATAACAAGTGGAACAAGAACGGCCCCGAGGACAAGATAACCTTCCTGGTTGCCGATGAAGGCACCTTTGCCGGCGGAACCAGTGCACTGGTAAGCGCAGAAACCGAAGCGGGCAGTATCCATATCACCAATACTGGTGATATCAGTGTCGGCAGCGGTCAGTCCATTACCTATTACTCCGCATTCAGTGAGGTGCACAGCAACAGTTACGATGAATTGGTGGCATCGAACAAGAATCCATTCGGTGTTCTCAATACAATCGATGTCGACGGCGACGGTATTGACGATATCAGCGTGTGGACCGGTGAAGACACCATCTGGGTGGCCCCGGACAACGTACACACTGCCACCGTTTTCGCGGGCGGCATCGGCGCCATCAGCACCACCGGCAATATCGCCATTGAAAATGCCGGCACCATCACCGCACAGGATGTCTCCAAGGGCATCAACGTCTTTACCGAAAGTGGTGATATCGCCATCAGCAACACCGGTGATATCACCACTGGCGCAGCCTCGGTGGGTATTTCTGCCGGCAGTGCCGTGTTGACCGAATTGGCCACCGAGTACGACTACACATCTGCGTCTGCCTATGCCGTTGAATACAACGCTGGGTCCGTCAGCACGCAAGAGATTGCCGGCAATACCACGATTAAATTTACCGGCCCGAGCTACAGCCACTTTGTGCGTGAGTACAACGTTAATGCGCATGTGGTCGATACCACGGACAGCATTATTGCGATTGCCAATGCGGGCACTATTTCCGTGGGTGAAGCTGGCGTGGGCATCCAGGCGAAAAATCCGTCTGGTGCAGGCGTTTCCATTGTTAACTCCGGAGACATTACTGTAGCCGAGGGTATTGGCGGTGCCGGTATTTACGCCTCTACCAGCGCGGGATTGGCGACCAGCAAAGAGAACGTGCAGGATTGTGGCCGTCTCGGTTGTTATGCGGATGGTAGCTATACCATTGCAGAGGGTGAGGCCGATCCAAACAAAGTTACGTACGGACTGACCAATCGCGATGAGGTAAACGGAATCGTCGATAGGGGCGAGGGCACTATCGCTTTCAACAGCTCGGAGCAGATGGGGATCAATCCGGAAACGGGTGAGGTGGATAACCCCCTTAAGACCGGGGTCTATTACACCCACATGGCGCCAGTACTCGGCAGTGGAACGGTAGAGTTATACCCGGGTTTCAGCTTGCCGATTAATAACCTGTTTACGGGTGAATACACCGAGCAGGCGACTGAGCACAAAACCTATGTGGTCGACTGGGTAGCGAACGGCTACTTCGATGACCGCGGCGATATCGAGATCGCCAACAGCGGTAACATCGACCTGACCGGCACCTACCGCGCTGCCGGTATCAGTGCCGTTGGCCACGGTGCCAAGACCATCCTTAACACCGGTGATATCCAGGCTGGAGCGTTGGGTGTGGGAATTGCTTCCCGTGGTGTTGGTGAGACCGTCATCGACAACCAGGGCAGTATCTACTTGAACGGCGCTGGAAGCGCGGCGATTCAGGTGGAAGCCTCGCCGTTTGATATGGACAGCGTTGAACAGTCCGGCGTCGGCTTTGACGAAGCCACCGCCGAGGCGTTTGGCGGCTTTGAAAATGGCGACGTGATTATTGTGAACTCCGGTTCCATCTCCGGCGCTGACACTAGCCACCTGGCCAGCTACAACGAAAACGGTGCACTGGAAGCCTTTGCCACCGACAGTTTTGGTATCAGCGTGTCTGCCCTGGGCTCAAACCGCGTTGGCAGCGCCAACAAGTGGACTCAGTACGGCCAGGCGACCGTGGACAAGGTCAATGCCAGCAATTACGCCCGTGCCCAGGCGGATATGGAGTCCTACCTTGCTGGTGAAATCACCATCGATGAGGTGTACGAGTACAGCAAGATCGAGATCGATGACAGTATCGAACTCACCACCACCAGTATCCTGAATACCGGTGATATCAACCTGTCGGACGTGGCCCGAGGCATCAATGTCGGGGCGAAATACGGCACGGTTGTGGTTGAAAACCAGGGCACTATTTCCGTCGGTAATGGCATGCACGGCAGAGTGCCGGGAAGTTATGGCCCAGTTACCCGCAAGTCCAGTGGCATCAATGTCAGCAACTTCGGTCTTGAAGGCCTGGCGAATCACTACGTGGTCAACCGCGGCGATGTATTCGCTGGCGATGTCGCCAGCGGTGTCCGCTCCGAAAGCTGGCACGGTTCCAGCTCTGTGTATAACGAGGGCAATATCACGGTTGGCAGTGGCAACCTGCTGGAGGCCACTGAAGGCAGGTACGCACACGGTGCGGTCTCCAATGGTATTGCCTCTGTCGTCAGCGGTGGTAACGATTCCTACGCACTGGCGCACAACAGCGGCAATGTGACCACTGGTGATCGCGCCTTTGGCATGGTGTCATCCAACGTATTCACCACCGGCAGCTTCCTGAGTGAGGAATTCGCGCACAACTACACTGCGGCGGCTATCAACACCGGTGTGATCAGCACCGGCGATTACTCCACCGGTATGGGCGTGAACGGTTATATGTCGCTGGGTTACAACAGCGGCAGCATCAGCATCGGTAGCGGCCCGATGCAAAATACCTCGTATGTCGAGATCTCTGCAGGTATGCGCACCCTTACCGACAACGGCCTGACCGCGACGTTGTTGAATACCGGCGACATTACCGGCGGCAATGAAGTGGCGGGCATGTTCGGCGAAGCATTCTTCGCGCGCAGTGTGCAGACCGACACCGGCAGCGTGATCGTGGGTGACGACTCCGCGGGCCTGGTGGCACGTGGGCAAACCCAGGGGATCGTGCAGAACTACGGCATGGTTGTAACCGGTGATCGTTCTACCGGTATCCAGGCCATGGGTACCAACTTCAACTACGGCGCCAACTACGCCACCGCGAGCAACGCCGGTTCGGTACAAGTGGGCGATGAGTCTGTAGGTATCCAGGCGTTCGGCACCCTGGCGCAGGTAATCAACACCGGCACTGTTTCCGTGGGCGACGACTCCGTGGGTGTACTGCTGTCTTCTGCGATCGTGAACGCGATCGATGCGGAAACTGGTGAAGAATTCCAGCGTGCGGGTACTGTTCTCAACCAGGGATCAATTGTTGCCAGCGGCGCAGGCAGCTACGCGATCCAGTCCACCGAAGATTACACGGCCAATATCGTCAACCGCGGCCTGATTGAAGGCTCCGTGGTGATGGGCGGCGGCGACGACTTCTTCTACAACGGCGTGCGCACCGATGCCGACGGCTATCTGGTGGGCGCGGGTGTTATCCGCCTGAATGATGACTCCATCGACATGGGTGCCGGTGCGAACACCTTCCGCAACGTCTTCGGGGATATCGTGTTCTCCGGCGATAGCAGCATCGATCTGGGTGCTGAAGGCGAGATGCAGAACTACTCGCAGGGCGGCAACTACGTCACCATCTCCAGCGTGGACGGCAACGCCGGTGACACCCTGACCATCAATGGTGATGTGCGCTTCAATACGGTCGAAGGCAGAAATGGCCTGTTCCTGCTGGACGTGAGCTCCATGGCTAGCGACAGCATCGTGGTTAACGGCAGCCTCACCGCTGACGAGACCATCGACTCCGAAGGCAACACCCAGCAATCCAACCTGCGCATTGCGATGAATGCTGTAGATCAGGGCAAGGGGGCACTTACCACTGGCCCGGTTCTGAGCGTAAACGGTGATACGGATGTTGCGTCCGTTGACCTGGCCTCAGTGGGCGGCGTCTTCGCCGACACCATCCTGAGCGCGGAACTGCGCGAAGACGACAACGGCAACTGGGTAATCGACTACACCTCCGGTCTGTCTGACCTGGGTGCAGCGGCGAGCTCTGTTTCCCACCTGGCGGAAAGCTTCTGGCTGCGTTCTTCGTCTGCATTCTTCGACGGCGAGCGCGCCGCGAACGGCAGCGAAACCGGTCGTACTGAAGGCCTGCACGCCTGGTCCAGCATTTTCAGCAGCAACAGCGATATGGAAAGCCAGGGCGATGTGGCTGGCCAGGACCTGAGCTTCACCCAGTCCCTGGGTGGTCAGGTTGCCGGTGCCACCTACTCCACCAAGCTGGGTGAACACTGGTTGTCCGTGAGCCCGATGGTTGGCCTGGGTACCGCCGACGGCAGCCAGCTGGCGCAGTCTTCCAACGCCAAGCTGGACACCAAGACCTACGCGATCACCGGTAGCTGGAGCATGAGCGATTTCTACGCGAACGCCATGTACCAGGTAGTGGATTTTGATGCGAATGTGCGCGCCCACGATTCCATGGCCTCCACCTCAGGTCAGGCACACGGTTTCAGCCTGGAAGCGGGTTGGACCTACCTGTCCGAGTCTGGCATCGCGCTGACCCCGTTTGCACAGTGGGATGACGTCAAGATGGAAATCGATGCGTTCACCTCTTCTGACGGTGCCTTCGATTACGCCTACGATCTCGGCAACAGCAAGCGCGCGCGCCTCGGCCTGAACCTGCGCAAGTCCTTCTCCGTGAGCGAGGGCTTCGCGATGCCGTACGCCACCTTCAGCGTGGTTGACCACATCACCAACGATATCCACGACCTGCACTCCAACGGTGTGGCATTCAACAGTGATGTGTCCGGCAATGGCTTCAAGCTCGACTTCGGTGTCGACGGCAAATACAAGCTGTGGACCTTCAAGAGCGGCCTCGGCGTACACGGCGGCGATACAGACAACAATGGCATTAGCGGCCATGTAGGTGTCTCTCGCAGCCTGTAATTCGCAGCCTGTTACTCATGATCCACGGGGGCGCAGCGCGCCCCCGGCTCAAGAAATTTAAAAATTTCAGATGGGCGTTTGCCCACGGGAATTGACTATGTTTGTAAAAACAATGTTTGAAAAAAATAAACTCTCGCTCTGTGTTGCGATGGTTCTGGGTGCGGCAGTTTCCATGCCTCTGTCTGCACAGGAAAACGCTGAGCAGAAAGCGGAATCCAGCAAAGAAGAGCAGCAGACCAAGACCACTAAAAAAGCGGTCAATGGCCTGGTAACCCGCGAGAGCGAAGCCATTGAAAATGTCGTGGTGACCGGCTCTCTGATTCCGCGCAATACCTTCGACGGCCCGGATCCCATGACCGTGATCGGCGAAGAAGACATGAAGGCCCGCGGCCTCAACACTGTTGCCGATGTGATCGACTCGCTGGCCGCCAATACCGGTTACCGCGAAGGCGAAGCTGGCAACCTGCTGTCCGGTTTCACTGTGGGTGCCTCCGAGGCCAACCTGCGTGGTATGGGTTCCGGCCGTACTCTGGTGCTGGTCAATGGTCGTCGCATCGCTGACTACCCGATGCCGTTCGGTGGTGAGCAGAACGGCGCTGACCTGGGCACTATCCCTGGCACCGCCATGTCCCGTGTTGAAGTACTTAATGGCAGTGCATCTGCGATTTACGGTTCCGATGCGGTCGGTGGCGTGATCAACGTGATCACCAAACGCGACATGGAACAGACCATCGTCACTGGCGATGTGGGCATGTACGAAGAAGGTTACGGCCTGACCAAAAATACTTCGTTCATCACCGGCAAGGTGTTTGACAAGGGTTCCGTGACTTTCAGCCTGGAGCAGCGCACTTCCGATGCGGTCTACGCCGACGAAGTCGACTTCCTCAAGGATCGCGCTTACCTGACCACCGGTGTTGGTGTCACCCTGACCGACCTTAATGCGGGTACCCAGGGCCCGGTTTCCCCGATGGGCTACGACTGTGAAGCCTCCGGTATGGTCACCACTGAGACCTACGGTGAAGACGGACAAACCGTGTGTAACTTCGATGCATCCGGTGGCATCGCGATGATGCCAGACATGGAGCGCACCTCGACTTTTATCGACGGTCGCTACCAGTTCTCCGACACCGTCAGCGGTTTTATGACCTTCCTAGGCACCAAGCAGGATGTGTCCAGCTCGGCGCCGGCCGCGAACTGGTCCGGTACTATCATCAGCGCCGATGGCTCCCGCGCGGTGAATGTTGCGCGTTCTTTCGTGCATGACCTGGGTTACACCACCTCCGGTTACGACCAGGAAATGTGGACCCTGATGATGGGTCTGGAAGGTGAAGTCGTACTCGGCGACACCACCTGGAACTGGGACGTTGGCTACTCCAAGGCCCGTTACAACATGGTGCAGAAGTACGGCGCCATCCGCGAAGACAAGCTGCGTGACTGGATCCTGGACGGCGCCCAGTACAGCGAGGAACTGTCTTCCAACGTTTACGTGGTCAACAACAGCTTCTTTGACAACCAGTTGGTGGATAACGTATTCCGCGATGCCTCCGGCGATATCGACGAGCTGATGGGCGTAGCGACTACCTACGCGAGCTCCAGCGCCGACAGCATCAGCCTGAAAGCCGTTGGCGAACTGAGCGACTTCGGTTTCCTGTACAACCCGGTGACCGTAGCACTTGTGGGCGATTGGGCCACCCAGTCCAGTCGCATCAACCCGGATGAGCGCTCCCTGAACCTCGACGGCAATGGCTGGCTGAACCTGGGTGCGATCGAAGCCGGCGGCAGCCGCGATCGCATGGCGATTGGCGCCGAGTTCCTGATCCCGGTTGTGGAAGACCTGGAACTGACCTTCGCTACCCGTATGGATCGCTACGACGATTCCACCGCGATCGGCGGCCGCAATACTTCCTCGCTGAAGTTTCTGTACAGCCCGATGGACATGCTGAAATTCCGCGGCAGCGTGGCGCAAACGTTCCGCGCCCCGGATATGTTCAACATCTACGGTGAGTCCACTGGTTTCACCGTGGTGGCGGACCTGCTGGGTAATAACTGTTACGCCGACGAGAACACTGACGACTGTGCGGTTTACAACGTGGTTTCCACCCGCCGCGGCCGTCAGGACCTGGAAGAAGAAAAAGGCAAGGACGTAGGTTTCGGTGTGGTATTCACTCCGACCAACGACATCAGCCTGGCCGTTGACTGGTACAACGTACGTCTGGAAGACCTGGTGGTTACCGAGAGCGCTTCCGGCCTGATGCGCCAGGAATGGCAGTGTGCCACCGGCGTATTCGCCAGCGGCAGCGCTTTCTGTCAGAACGTGAATGATCGCGTGATTCGCGATGCTTCCGGTCGTGTTGAGCGTGTCATCATCGAGCCGCAGAACCACGAATACACCGACATGGAAGGTGTGGACGTAACCCTGGCCAGCAAATGGGATTCTGCCCGCTTCGGTAACTTTAGCGCCCAGTTCAAATACGTGAACATCCTGTCCTACGAGTGGTTGCAGTTCGCGGGCGATGAACCGGTTGAAATGCGCAATGGCCTGCGCGGCCAGTCTACTCCGGCCAACAACAGTAACCTGACCCTGAGCTGGAGCAACCCGCTGACCGGTTTCCGCTCCGTGGGTGCATCGCTGTTTATCCAGCGCCAGGGCAGTGTGAAGAACTACGTTGGTACCGAGCGCATGGATCCGTACTACACCGCCAACCTGTCTGCCAACTACAGCGCGAGTGCACGTCTGAACCTGGGCCTGACGGTCAGAAACCTGACCGACGAAATGCCCAACAACGACACCAGCAACCGCTGGCCCTACTACTGGAGCTACCTGCAGCAGCCATACGGCCGTAGCGTAAACCTGTCGTTCAGCTACTTCCTGAGTAACTGATTTCCTGTTGATGTGTCGGCCGGCACCTGATGTTTTTTATCGGGCGCCGGCCACAGGAGTTAAATAATGAAAATGTTATCAATGCTGAGCGCCGCGGTGGTTACCGGTGCGATTGCTGCGATGAGCGTGCTGCCGACGCCGGCAGTCGCGAAAGAAAAGGCAGACAAGCCGTTTGCCAGCCTGGGCGAAATGCCGGTTCCGTTTGAAGACCTGTTCCGCCCGGTGGCCTACACCAATATCCGTATTTCCCCGGACGGCCGCTATTTCGCCGCCGGTCGCATGCGTGAAGATGGTATGACCGATGGCCTGATCATCGACCGCCGCACCATGGAGATCAAATCCACCCTGCAGATGTCTGGCGACGTCGGTGTCAGTGCGATCCGCTGGGCGAACAAAGAGCGGGTACTGTTCAGCTTCACCACGAAGTCTGCGGTCGCGGAAGATGCAAGTACCTCGCAGATTGCCGGCATGAACGTCGACGGTTCGCGCAAGGAAATCATTTTTACCGGCACCAGCGATTACGGCGGCGGTGAAGGTGCCGCGCTGGCCGGCAAGATCGACGACAAGCACTACCGCATCGAGGTGTACCCGTCTGGTAGCTCCCTGAACTTTCCGCTGAAGTATATTTACAAGCTGAATATCTACACCGGCAAGACCACCCGTATCGCCCGTTCTCCGATCCGTATGGGTCGCCCGGTGATGGACAAGAACGGTGAAATCACCCACTGGGTAGGCAAACTCCCGGACGACTTCGATGCGACCGTCGTTGCCACCAAAAATGCCGGCGGCGATTGGGACGAGACCGTATTCCACAATAAGGACGGTTTCTTCGAGCCTATGGGCTGGACCAAAGACGAAGACTGGATGTGGTACACCGATACGATCGAGGCACCCACCAAAGGTCTGTACCGCTACAACGTGAAAACCGGTGAGAAGAAGCTGGTTTACCGTCACCCGAAAGTGGACTACGACCGCATCTTCAATGATGACGACGGCAACCCCTGGGGTGCACTGGTCAACTACGACTACCCGGTTGTTGTGTACATCGACGAAGATAACCACTACGCCAAGACACACAAGCGCCTGCAGGGAACCTTCCCCAACAAGCACATCCAGATTCTCAACCGTACCAGCGATGGCAACGAGTGGGTGGTGCATGTGGGCGACGACCGTGCACCGGGCAAATACTACGTGTACAACCAGTTTGACGGCGCGCTGAAGTTCCTCGCCAACCAGGCGGACTGGATCGACCCGGCGAAGATTCCGGCTACCCACCCGGTGCGCTTCAACGCCCGTGACGGTCTGGAAATAAATGGTTACCTCACCCTGCCGGTGAACAAGGAAGCGAAAAAGCTGCCGCTGATCATCCTGCCACACGGCGGTCCGCACGGCCCGCGTGACTACTGGGGCTACAACAAGGAACGCGTCGTGTTCGCCAACGCCGGCTACGCCGTGATGCACGTGAACTATCGCGGTTCCGGTGGCTACGGTCGCGACTTCCTGTTCGACTGGTACGGTCACTGGGGCATGGAAATGCAGGATGACCTGACTGACGCAACCCACTGGGCAATCCAGGCTGGCATTGCGGATCCGGATCGCATCTGTATCTACGGCGCTTCCTACGGTGGCTACGCGGCTATGCAGGGTGTTACCAAAGAGCCGGACCTCTACCAGTGTGGCATCGGCTACGTTGGCGTATACGACATGGAGATCTTCAGTACCCACGGCGATATCCGCCTGCGCAAGGCTGGCCGCAAGTACCTGGCAGAAGCCACCGGTACTGACCCGGAAGTACACCGCCAGCGTTCCCCGGCGCGCAATGCCGAGCGCATCAAGGCACCGGTATTCCTGGTGCAGGGTGCCCGCGACGTACGTGTACCCATCGAACACTACTGGGCCATGCGCGATGCACTGGAGAAGCAGGATCACGCACTGGAAACCCTGGTCGCCCCACGCGCTTTCCACGGCGCCCGTGAGAAGAACAGCCAGAAAGAAATCTACTGCCGCATGATCGACTTCTTCAATCGCCACATTGGCGATGGCAAGCCCACCGATGCACCGGCCAACGACTGTGTACCGGAAGGTGCCCACGGTCTTGAATACAAATTCTACGACGAGGTGAAACGTGGTTAAGCAAGTGATCGCCGCCGCTTCCCTGCTCGTGGCCAGCCAGGCATTCAGCCTGGACTGGCAGCGCCCGGACTGCTCCACTTTTGACAGCTTCAGCGAGTGCCGCAATGCCGAGCGCAACGGCTACCGCCAGCAGAAACAGCAGGAGTTCCGAGAAAAAGGGTTGTCCTTCTGGTACTACGAACGCCCGGATTTTTCTGATAACAAGAAAATCAAAAAAGCGCTCAAAGACAAAGTAGAAGGTGCGCTGTTCTTTTCATTCAATGTTGAGCGGGACGGCAGTGTTTCCAGCGTTGTACTGAAAGAAAAAACCAGTGAAGAAGTTCAGGTGTTCGCTGCACCGATTCTGGCGGCCATGAAAAACTGGCAGTTTGTGCCCTCTGAAAAAAACTGGCCAAACCAGGAGTGGCGCTTTCAGTTCTACTACGAAGCTGAACAGTGCGAAGAAGGCAAAGATGACGACGAAGCAAAAAAAGAAGCGTGTATGAACGCGGAGCAATCCGCGAGCTGACACGCTGATAAAAATTTTCTCTGGATCGGGAAAGCCCAACAGCGGTTCGCCGCTGATACCCCCCAAAAAAGCCCGGTATGGATACCGGGCTTTTTTGTGCCTGGCAGTTTTTATATCAGGCAGCGAGGGCGTTTCTCTGGATATTCAGCTCGCAGGCACAGCAAATGCGGTAACAAAGCCCAGTATGGCTGCCACGACAATGAAGAAGGCGCGCTGCGTCGCGGTCTTACTGATACTGATAGCTACCAGGCATTGCAGCAGGTAGTAAAAGGCGAATGCCCGGGATGCTAAAGCCACGATCTGCATGGTATCAGCGGTCCAGGTCAGCGCGATGGCACCGATACCGACCAGTACGGTAGCAAAGCGCAGTTTGAGCTGGTGGTGGGTGACTTCCTCAAGGTTGCCGGTGGCGGCCAGGGTATCGGCGACGGCAGCGGAAAACTGGCTCATTGCCGCGGCAATTACCAGTGGTGCGACCAGTAGCGGCGATGCAGCGGCTGCGAGGTGCAGCAGGCTGTTATCATCGTACTTCCCGTTCAATGTATGCACGAGTGGCAGTGCCACCGCAATAAACACCAGATATACGCCCGTGGAAATCAGCTGTGACCAGCGGGAGGCGCGTATACGGGTATCGGTATCAAACGTATCCTCCAGGTAGCGGGTGGTTTCAAATCCTTGTACCACGATCAACGTGCCGGCCACGATTGTCAGAACTTCCCACACACTGTGATGCTTTGCTTTGAAAAGTGTCATACCCGCCGGTGATCGCCACGCATTCAGGTCGTAAAGAGCGAACCCTCCTATCAAGAGCACAATGATCACCAGCGTGACCAGCAGTGCTACACCTTCCAGGGATGCGAGGCCTGTCAGCCCGCGTATTACGCCGACAGCCATAATAAAAAGAATGACTGCGGTGGTTAGCAGATCTTCATTGAAATTTTTGTCGAGGTGCAGGCTGCCGAGGACGAATGCAGAGAGAATGTGCAGGTAGAGACATACCGAGATAACGTAGGCGAGTACGAGTGCCAGGTCGGAACTGCGTTCGAACGCCAGTGTGGATTCCTTTGGATCACTTCGCAGGGCCGGTTCTGCATGCCGGATATTGAAGCGGATCACGTGGCCCACGCAGTACGCTATAGCGCAAACAATTGCCATCGCCAGTCCCGCGTACATACCGACTGCGCCTGAGAGAATCGGCACCATAACCAGAAACCCGCTGCCGAATATCGATGCCAGTGGGGTGGAAATCGCTTTCAGCAATGCGCGAGGGTTGCCGTGATGATTCAGCGCGGACTTGCGTTGCATCGATCAGCGCTCTGCCGTTTTCATCGCTTCCTGCAGGGTTCCGTCCTGCATGGACCGAAAAAAGGTTTCGATTTGCACGTTGACATTGCTGCTGGGGAATATCGTCGCTTTCCCGACACTTTCAAAAAGAAAGGACAGAAATATAGCTTGTGCAGGCGGCTCCAGTTGGTCGAGCAGGCTTCTCAGCCATACATTGTTGAGCTGCCGTGTTTGGCGGTCGATGGCATTCCTGTAGCGGTCGAAGACCGAAAATTTATCTGCATTCTCAGTAAAAAACTGCGCTGCAAGATCTTCTCCATGCAAAATAATGTACTTGCGAAACTGATCCTGGGTTTTGGCGGGTAAATCAGATTTCTGAATGTGGGCGTCTACCAGCGCTACTTCCTTATCTGTTAACCCTTTTTCACGGAGCCGGTTTTTGTCGAAGTCATCGAAGGTTTTGGGGTGGAGGATGGTGGTGAGGTCCTGGGCTTTTATCCACCCTGGGTGGCGTTGCATATCGATTTGATAGGATGTCGCGGAAACCTTTTTCAGGCCGTATTCTTCAAGAAATGTAAGATCTTTGTTGAGGTCAATATAATCGGCGACCATCAGGAAGCGTAGTTGGGCGTCACGGGCATATTCCGGATCCAGAATGCGTTGCGGCTGCGACTTGATATCGTCCGTGTAAGTTTTGGCAAAAAAGTCTTTTATTTGTTGCGGCGTGTATTCGCTTTTGAAATGAAACGGCTCAGCGAAAGCTGCGTTCTGAACAAGCAGAACGGCAAGCAATACGAGTTTGAACAGGCGCATGCGAGAAACCTTTGCGGGCGGGGGTTCCTGTAAGGTATCGCAAGAATTTCTGTGCGGCGTATTTGTCGTCGGATCAGGCGACAGAAATTCGCGTGAGTGACGTTAAACGTTTCTCTTTTGGATTACTCGAATGATTCAGTTGATGCGCTCTGTCAATATTCGAGAGACTTTGAGTGGGGATATAGAGTGCCGTCTCACCCGGCATTTAAAGAAATGCGCGGGCGAGTGGCGATGTGGATTTACGCGGGCAGGCGGTGCAGCGCGCAGATCTTGTTGCCGGATGGGTCGCGCAGATAAGCGAGATACAGCTTCATACCGGAGCCTTCACGGGTACCCGGAGCGTCCTCACAGCTGGTACCGCCATTGGCCACACCCGCTGCATGCCAGGCGTCACCCTGCTCGGGGCTCTCTACGGTAAATCCGATGGTGCTGCCGTTGCCGCAGGAGGCCGGGTTTCCATCAATGGGTTTGGTGAGCGCGAATACACCGCTATCTGTAAAGTAGAAACAGCGGCCGTGTTCATCAAAGATACCGGGTTTGTAGCCAAGTGTTCCCAGAATGGCATCGTAAAAGGTTTTTGATTCCTGGATATCGTTGGCACCGAGCATTACATGGCTAAACATCGTGACTCCTTTGGTCTATTGCGTTTGTCGCGACGACAGCTTGCCGCGAACCAGAGCACGATGCTAGGCCAAAACGTTCCTGTTGTGTATCGCTTTGCTGGCCAGGCTCGCGCGGGAAAGAGCTTCGTTGGATTGTTGCAGTGGCTGGATTAGCCCAGTTTTCCCTCCAGCACCTGCTTGTACACCTGGCCAGCTTCAGAGCCGAATTCCTGCGCGTGAGGGTTCATATAACCGCATATCATAAAGGCCAGGTGACGTTCTTTCTTGATATTCCACAAGTCGGCCATCCAGTTCCAGATGACGCCTTCAACCAGAGAATAGGCTTCGTAGCGATCATTTTTGTCGCTGGCAAGCTGCTCATAGGCCGAAACAAAATTCAGCCACTCCTGAAATTCTACGGATCCCGCCTGTAGCTGCTTCGAGGCTTGCCGCCGGTAGATGGAGCGCGCTTGATAGCGCAGTCGGTTTAACGCATCGTCGCCAGGTGTAGACATGGCTGTTGAGAGGGGGCTGTTTTCACAGGCAGCGGTTAAGGACTGCTCAATTTTCGCGATGGCCGCTTCCGGGTTGCGGCAATGCAATGTCTGTGCGCGTGATTTCCAGGCGGCAAGTTGGTCCGGCGATAGCAGAATGTTGGCTGAACCAATTTCCGGGTCCAGCAGTTTGCCAGTAAGGGCGGATTGGACAAGCCTCGGCTTTAGCTCGGCAGGGTCACCTCTGTCCCCGGCCGCATCTTCGGTAGCTTTACTGAAGGGCAGTTGTGACAACCAGCGAGGGCAGCCACACTCCAGCCAGAGAAAGAAATAGCTAAACGGATCGACCCGCCTGGTTTTCATATGCCGGTGGTAGCTGAGTTCAATGAGAGTAGCCAGCGGCAGTCGCCATTTCTTTCGCCACTTGTTGCTGATGCTTGCCACTTTTTTCCAGTCTTGTTCGCCAAGCGCCTGAGCCAGTAGGCGCGCGAAACAAAAGCGGACCATCGGGAGAGGTACGCATTCTTTCCTGAGATAAAAGAGTGTGTCCAACTGCCTTTCGAGTTCGTCGGGTGCGCCATCCGTATTCAGTACTGCATGGAGCAGCATATCACCGCTGGTGATTCTGCCTTTTTCACGCTCAATTTTGCGAAGCAGCCAGCTGAGAATTTTTTTTCGTTTTTCTGCGGAAATATGCGGTTTTCTGAGCAGGGCCCGATAACCATTGAACGCAGCGCCGGCGCGAATGGCGTGTCCATTTACTCGCAGAATTAAAAAGCTGAGGTAATAGCTCGGGATAATCCAGCCTGCGGCGATAGGTGCCTTTATCCAGATGGATGGGAATAGAAAGAATACAATTGCGACGAGAGCGGCCACGCTGCCCGGGTTGTCGTAGGGCCTGAAAATCAGGAACGTGATTACGGCAAGCACCCAGACGAAAAAGCCCAGTATCCGCGCTTGCGATGAGGCTTTTTGCCCTTTGTGTTCGCTGCTGTTGTATGCCCGCAAAGCAAAGATCAGGACCCAGAATAAGATGAACAGAATATGCATCAGGCCACTCCGAAATGCTCGCGCCACTGTTCGGCGGTGACGGCCTTTTCGCTCTGTTCCTCACAGGCGGGTACCGGTGGTAAGTACCAGAATTCGGCCAACAGGCGCCGCTCCGGATCAATCAAGACAGCCTGTGCTTCCCGAATGAGAAACTCATCTCGTTGCATGACGCCCACTGGGGTGGAGTATTCGCCAGCGCCATCCAGCTGCAGGGTCAACTTGCCCGCGAGATCGCGGGCTGCCCGGTTTACATCATTCAGGCTTGCCGCTGGCGTCAGCTGCAAAACCCAGAATGGCCAGCCTGAGGCCGCGGGATTGTTAAAAAACGCCGGAATCATGGGTATCCTCAGCTGCGCGGACCAGATCGGGCAGTAGTGCCCACAAGGACTGGGTGATGCCTCGAAGCTGCTCGGATTTCCCCTGTTCGAGGAGGCTGTGGCCCTGCTCAATCAGTCGCTTGGCTCGCTTCATGTCGCGGGCTTCGTGGACGCGCGAAGCAGCGTGATGAAACTGCTCTGCCCAGAATTCGGGACTTTTGCGGTAGGCGGTCTGATTGATTCGCTCCAGCTGCTCAATAATTCTTTCGAGTTCGGTGACACGCCCGGCTTCGAGTGCAGCTGCCATTTTTTTCTCAAGGCTGGCGAGCAATTGCTTGTCCGTATCGCTGCCCCATTGCACAACACAATATTGTGCATTCAGGTATTCCGTTTCGCACTGATCCCGCAGCTCATTGACTTGTCCACGCTGGGTCAGCTCTTCGACTTCCGCTTCGACTTCGAGCAGGTTCCGGTAAAGGCGTTGCCGGGTATCCTCATCGTCAACCGCGCCGGCTAACTGTGTGCCGACTTCGGCAAGCTGATGCTGCTGGCGCTCGAGAAGGCGAACCATGCTTTCGCTGCGCTCCCTGAAGGCATCTTGCTGCAGGACCGCGACGCGCTGCTGTAGCGATTGCCACATTGCGCGCATCGCATGGGGGTCGGCGCTGGGAATAATGAGTTCGGCAACCCCGGTGATAATTAAGTCCTGGTCCGGCAGCGAGGCTTGTGACTGCATATTGCCGCCGCGGTCTACTTCGAGTGAAATCTCTACTCTCGATCCCGCATGCAATGGCTTTTTCAGATCCGATGCGCGGATAACCAGGTTGCCCACCCGCCGACAGTAGCGGGCCTTGGCGCGCTCACCCTGAACAATAGGAATATTGAGTTCAGCCTGTGTGCCGGGCATCAAGGTGTCGACTGTGGACTGGGAAAAGGTTCGCCGCGCGGGTAGCGGGGTACCCCGTTCGAGAAATGTTTTGACGTAACCATTAGCCAGCGCCACGCCGATTGAGCGGGACAGCGGAGGATCGGACAGGGTCAGCCCGTGCATTATGGAAATTTTTTCCGGGTGCGCCGTCACCCGCTGGCCACTTGCGTCGTAACAGTGCACTTCAAATTGCGTGGCTTTGCTCGGCTGGATACTGACAGATGTGAGGAATGCGTTTTCCTGATTCAGGGAAACTTTTTCCCCTTCCCAGCCATCGCGAATAAATTGTACACAGGCGGGCGTACTGCCATCGGCACTGACTATTCGCCCCATCACAGTGGGGTCCAGCTCGGAGCAAACGTTCGGGTATTGCAGCCAGAGTTTACAGGCGCTGCCTGCCTGCGAGCTGGCCGCTTCCTGCTCGGTACCGAGTCCAATCGAAACGGCGTATAAGGCGGCGCCTTCTGCGACCAGTGTCATGGGGTTTCGATCTGCGGCGGCGAGCGGTGCAAGCTCTGCGGTGATTCGATTGCGGATTACCGGCATATTGGCCGGCCCCCCGACCAGTACCGTGCGATCCAGCCCGCCTTCATCCAGGCCATGCTCAGCCAGCAGGCGCCGACAGATCTCCAGGGCGCGATTGATGATCGGCTCGCATAAAAGCTCAAGTTCTGCACGGCTCAGCGCTAATTCGCTGATGATCTCCTCGCCGTTTAATTCCAGGTCAACTTCAACGGTGGTCGCGGACTGCGTGGAGAGGCGGATTTTGGCTTGCTCCACTTCGCTGTACAGTTTGGCGGTCAGCGCCTTGTGGGCGGGATCGTGAAGCGGGATATGAATGTGGTGCTCTACCTCGAGTTGCCGTACAGCCCACTCGGCCAGCAGGCGATCGATATCGCGGCCCCCCAGGAAGTTGTCACCATCGTGCCCGATCACACGCAGCAGGCCATCTCTCGCTTCCACCAGGGAAGCATCGAAGGTGCCGCCGCCGAGATCAAATATCAGCCAGGATTGGCCGACAGAGTCTTCCGACCAGCCAGCGGCAAACGCAGATGCCACCGGCTCCGGCAACAATTCCACCTTTTGCAGGCCGGCGAAGTGTGCGGCTTCCGAGGTTGCCTTGCTCTGCGGAAGCTCGAACAGTGCGGGTACGGTGATGACGGCCTGGCTGGGCCGTATACCACGGGCAGTTTCGGTGTCATCCAGCAGAGCCTTGAGTACTTCAGCGGAAAGCTGCTCTGGTGACCACTGCTTGCCATGGCTATCCGCAGCAGTGCGATTTCCCGTGCCCATAAGACGTTTGAATTCGCGGTGCGTATTGGCTGCATCAGTGTCCAGGAATTTGCGGGCACGGTCGCCGACCATGACGTTGTCACCGACTATACGAACAATAGATGGCGTATTTTCCTGTCCGCGTTTGTTGGGTACGACCGATACTCGTTCCCCATCGAAAACCGCGGCAGCCGAATTGGTGGTGCCCAGATCTATACCCAGATACAGCTTGGTCATCCTTTTCCCTTTGGAATTATTTTTCTTGGCTTTGGATTCTATAGGAATGGCAGTCCCCGATTCCAGAGTGGATCGGGTTGGAAACAGTAGGGCAGGCAGTGGAGCTGAAATGAGGGTGGGAGGCCGGGGCCGTCTCCTGGCCCCGGCAATACGGTGAGCTTACTGGTTCGCTTTGGGTTTCTCGGGGCGGAAAACGCCCACGTTGCGGTAGCCCGCGTCCAGCAGGTGCGAGGCATGTAGTTGGCTCATCACACCGCGGTCACAGTACAGCAGGTAGTGCTTGTCTGTATCCAGTTTCTGGAATGCGGTGCTCAGACGATAGAAGGGGATGGTCTCCACTTCGGTATCGTCCAGTTCCAGTGGATTTACTTCTTCTTCTGTCGGGTGACGGATATCGATTACGGTAGCGTTGCCCGGCTCTGTGACAACTTCCACCGGCGGGGCATCGTCTCGCAGGTCCTGCATCACTTCGTCGATATTCTGTATCACGCGGTTGCCTACGGCGCGGTCCAGTACGCTGAAATCGAAGCGGGTTTCCTCTTTCTCCACCTTTTCCATTTTTGCGCGGGTGGTGGGTTTTACCGAAATCACGCCGCAGTATTCCGGCATGTTTGCGGCGAATTCTTCGGTGCCGATTTCGCGCGCGGTACGGATGATGTCGGTCTTGTCGGAAGCGATCAGCGGGCGCAGTACCAGGGTGTCGGTGACGCTGTCGATTACGGCGAGGTTTTTCAGGGTCTGGCTGGAAACCTGGGCGATGGCTTCCCCGGTTACCACCGCATCTACCTCCAGTTCTTTGGCGATGACGGAGGCGGCGCGCAGCATCATGCGTTTCAATGTTACGCCCATATAGGAATCGTCAACCTGCTCGAGAATCTCTGCCACCACTTCGTCAAACGGTACGGTGACAAAGCGCACCCGGTGAGAAGCGGCGTATTTTTCCCACAGGTAGAAGGCCACCTCTTTTACCCCCAGCTCATGCTGGCGGCCGCCGAGATTGAAAAACAGGTAGTGGGTACGAATCCCGCGCTTGATGGTGAGATAGCTGGCGACGGTGGAGTCGAAGCCGCCGGACACCAGTGACAATACCGGGTCCTGAGTGCCCAGCGGGAAGCCGCCGAGGCCCTGGTGGAGCTGTTCGATGATGTTCAGCTTGTCGTGGCGGACTTCCAGCTTCACGGTGATGTCGGGGTTTTTGAGTTTTACGCCGGCCGCATCGGTATTCTGGTTCAGGCCGCCGCCGACGTATTGCTCCACGTCGAGGGACTGGAAGTCGTGCTTGCCGGTGCGTTTCACGCGCACACAGAAGGTTTTGCCGGCAAGCCTTTCGCCCCAGGCCGCCAGTGTCTTCTGGTAGATATCGTCCAGGTCGCCCAGCGGAAACTGCTGCACCCGCGCAAAGTTGGCGATACCTGGAGTGTGCGCCAGTACCTCTTCAATGCGATCGGAAAGGTGGGATACTGCATCCGGGGCGATCACATCGATCTTTTCCCAGTCCTTGCGTACCTGAATACGGTCATCCAGCTGCCGCAGCAGTTTGCGCAGATTGTCGGCAAGCTGGCGCGACATGCGTTTACGCACCGGGTTGCTCTTGATGGTGATCTCTGGGAAAAACTTGACGACGAAGTGCATAGGGAGTGTGCCGAATACCGCGAGTGAAGTTGCCGGGCCTGCGGGGCTTCCATCGTGCAGTTATAGGCTGGAGAGCGCAGACCCTGTAAAAGGTGGCGAATTATAAACTCGCTGTGGAGATTTTGCTCGTCGCACCATAATGGTGCCTGCGCGCGTGCACGGGTTCTTTTTTGGTGCATCTTTGCTTGTGATCGATTCATTTTTGAGATTAAGCTGCCCCCGCGACTATTGATTTCACGGCTCTGCGTCGGCGAGCGGCCATTTTTATGGCCTTGCCCCAATTTGGCACATTCCTTGCTTATTCAGTTGCCACAAGAACTAGCGAATTGGCGCGACACATAACTTTTCATTCTTGGAGGACTGCAATGTCAGCGAAAACGCTCGGGCTCATTAAAGAGAGCGAAGCAAAATGGGTAGACCTGCGATTCACCGATACCAAAGGTAAGGAACAACACGTTTCCATTCCGTCCTCGGAAGTTGGCGGCGAGTTCTTCGAAGAAGGCAAGATGTTCGATGGTTCTTCCATCGCAGGTTGGAAGGGCATCAACGAATCCGACATGATCCTGATGCCGGACGACGATACCGCGTTCCTGGATCCGTTCACCGACGAAGCGACTGTAATCATTCGCTGTAACATCGTTGACCCGATCACCGGTCAGGGCTACGAGCGCGACCCGCGCTCCATCGCACTGCGCGCCGAAGAATACCTGAAGTCCACCGGCCTGGGTGACACCGTGCTGATGGGCCCGGAGCCCGAATTCTTCGTATTCGACGACATTACCTGGGGTGCCGAAATGGGCGGCGCCTTCTACAAAATCAACTCCCAGGAAGCGGCCTGGTCTTCCGGCGCAAGCTTCGCCGAAGGCAACATGGGTCACCGTCCGGGCGTTAAAGGCGGTTACTTCCCGGTTCCGCCGGTCGACTCCCTGCACGACATCCGCGCAGCCATGTGCTCCGCGATGGAATCTATGGGCCTGGTGATCGAAGTACACCACCACGAAGTGGGCACCGCTGGCCAGTGTGAAATCGGCGTTGGCGCCAACACCCTGACCAAAAAGGCTGACGAAGTTCAGATCCTGAAGTACGCAGTACACAACGTAGCGCACGCTTACGGCAAAACTGCGACCTTCATGCCGAAGCCGCTGGTAGGCGACAACGGTTCTGGTATGCACGTACACCAGTCCTTCAGCAAAGACGGCGTAAACCAGTTCGCTGGTGACGCATACGCTGGCCTGTCTGAAACTGCCCTGTTCTACATCGGCGGTATCATCAAGCACGCACGCGCGCTGAATGCGATCTGTAACTCTTCGACCAACTCCTACAAGCGTCTGGTTCCTGGCTTCGAAGCACCGGTAATCCTGGCCTACTCCGCGCGTAACCGTTCTGCGTCTATCCGCATTCCGTTCGTGTCGAGCCCGAAAGGCAAGCGTATCGAGACCCGTTTCCCGGATCCGACCGCCAACCCGTACCTGGCCTTCGCTGCTCTGCTGATGGCTGGCCTCGACGGCGTGAAGAACAAGATCCACCCTGGCGACGCTGCAGACAAAGACCTGTACGACCTGCCGGCAGAAGAACTGGCCGAGTACCCGACTGTAGCTTCCAGCCTGGAACAGGCTCTGGACGCACTGGACGAGGACCGCGCGTTCCTGACCGAAGGTGGTGTATTCACCGACGACGCGATCGACGCCTTCATCGACCTGAAGCGCGAAGAAGTTCAGCGCGTGAACATGACCACTCACCCGGTCGAGTTCGAGCTGTACTACTCCGTGTAATCCGTTACGCGAGTTGTACAGTCCCTGCTGCCACCTTCCGGTGGCGCAGTGGCGAAGAAAAGCCCGTACCTCTGGTGCGGGCTTTTTTTATGTGGGTACACTAGCCTTTTACTGAATGGTCAGGGAAAAGAAAGCACCATGAAGAGCATTGTGAAACGCGCAGAGCGCTGCCTCCCGAGTCCTTTTCTGGCACTGGTTGTTGGACTGGCTGGTGGATTCTTCCTTACGGCGCCGGCGATGGCTGCGGCGGATACGGTGAAGAGCCAGAGTGACAAGCCGGTGACCTCCGCCGGGAGCACGGTGTACAAGGTGGTGGGCCCGGATGGCAAGGTTACGTTCAGCGATACGCCGCCGCCGGGTCAGAAGGCGGAAAAGGTCAAGATCGGTCCCACCAATGTGCAGCCGATTTCACTGCCGCGCCCCCTGCCCACACGCAAACTTTCCCCCAAGTCAGATGATGATCCCCGGAATGATGATCTCGGGCCGGTCAATTTCGCCATCGTCAGCCCGGCCAATGACGCCACGATCCCGCCGGGACAGCGCTTTATCGTGTTGCAGGTGGCGATGGATCCGGTGCCGCGCGGCGAGTATCAGTTCTTCGCGGTGATCGACGGCCAGCGTTGGTCGGGCAGTTCCACTGGCACCAGTCTCGATATTTCCGCCCTGGAGCGCGGTACGCACACGATTCAGGCGGTATTGCTGGGTGCAGGAGGCCAGCCACTGGCGGAATCCCAGAGTATTCAGGTTCATGTGAAGAGACCGGGAGGGCAGGTACCGGACTTCCCCGCTCAGCAAGCGCCCCAGGCGCCGAAAATGCCCCAGGCGCCGGGGGTCGGGCCGCAACCGCGCCGCTAGTGCGTATTTCACTGTCCTCCAGCCTGGGAGCTTCTGGCTCTCCCAGGCTCAATTCTTAGCGGTCTTCCGCTGCCCCTCCTTCTTGCACGCTCGTACTTCACTCCTGCCTGTTCTCCCCTATCTGATTTCCCTTTGGTGCTGACCAAGGCGTCAAGCTGGCCAAATTTTGCTCGATGCACAATAATGGTGCACATTGGGTGCTCGCCAGTATGTTGTGCCCCATTCGAAACACTTGGCTTTTCCTTGTGCGCCATTTTGGTTTGCTTCTTGCACTGCCATTAGGCGAACGAACTGTAACGAGAACCGGAATACCGCATGCTCAATGACCGTCAGTTACGGCTATTGCTGGATAACCTCACTTCAGCCGTGCTGGTACTTGATGAAAACCTGTCGATTTACTACCTGAACTCCGCCGCGGAAGACCTGGTTGCGACCTCGAGCGCGCGGGCCCTGGGCCAGCCATTGGCGGAAGTCGTGCGGGAGTCCCAGGCCGCAGACCAGGCGTTGCGCAATGCACTTGCCACCGGTGAGAAATACACCGTGCGCCGGGCGCTGTGGATCCTGCACAACCTCGAGGAGTGCACGGTGGATTACTCGGTGACTCCACTGTCGGATCTGGGCCTGCTACTGCTCGAGGTCCAGTCCATGGATCGCCTGCTGCGTATCGCCCGTGAAGATGCCCTGCTTGCCGCCCAGGAAACCACCCGCAACCTCGTACGGGGTATGGCGCACGAAGTGAAAAATCCTCTCGGCGGAATACGCGGAGCGGCACAGTTGCTGCAAAGGGAATTGAAAGATGTGGAGATGGGCGTCCAGCCGGACGAGGGCCTGGCGGAATACACCCAGATCATCATTGAAGAGGCGGATCGGCTGCGCAACCTGGTCGATCGCATGCTGGGATCGCGCAAGCCGCTCACGCTGCAGCCCGTCAATGTGCATTCGATTACCGAGCGCGTTGCACAGCTGATTGAAGCGGAGTGCGACGGGGCAATGATTATCCGGCGCGATTACGACCCGTCGATCCCGGATATTCCCGCGGATAGTGAGCAACTTATCCAGGCGGTTCTGAATATCGTACGCAACGCTATGCAGGCCATCGACGAGAGTATCGGCCTTGCCAAGGGATGTATCACTGTGCGTACCCGGGTACAGCGCCAGTTCACTATTGGCCGCCGCCAGTGTCCGCTGGTGTGTCGGATCGATATTGTCGACAACGGGCCGGGTATACCGGAAGACATTCGCGAACGGATCTTCTACCCGATGATTTCCGGGCGCGCAGAGGGATCGGGACTGGGATTGTCGATCTCTCAGCACATCATTAACCAGCACCGGGGGCTCATCAAATGTGAAAGCCAGCCCGGTCAGACGGAGTTCCAGATTTATTTGCCGCTGTTGACGGAGTAGCAGCCGAACAAGATTACTTATTAAAAAGAACGCAGACCGGAAAATTATTATGAACAATCGCGTTTGGATTATTGATGACGACCGCTCTATCCGCTGGGTATTGGAACGCGCACTTTCGCGTGCGGGGATAGATACCACCTGCTACGAAAACGGCGACCGCGCGCTGGATGACTTCTACAGCGAACAGCCCGATGTCGTCATCAGTGATATTCGTATGCCAGGCTCCGATGGCTTCAAACTGTTGCAGCGCTTCCAGGCGGAACGCCCCGCGCTGCCAATCATTATCATGACCGCGCACTCGGATCTCGACAGTGCGGTTGCCGCCTATCAGGGTGGTGCCTTCGAATACCTGCCCAAGCCCTTCGATGTGGATGAGGCGGTGGCGGTAACTCGCCGTGCCCTGGCGCATGCCAATGAGCAGGAGATTGAAGAGCCGGTAACCATCGACAACGGCACCAGCTCGAAAGAAATCATCGGTGAAGCGCCGGCGATGCAGGAAGTATTTCGCGCGATTGGCCGCCTGTCTCATTCCAATATCACCGTGCTGATCAATGGTGAATCCGGGACCGGTAAAGAACTTGTCGCACAGGCGCTGCACAATCACAGCCCCCGAAAAAACCAGCCGTTTATTGCACTCAACATGGCTGCGATTCCGAAAGACCTGATGGAGTCAGAGTTGTTCGGCCATGAAAAAGGGGCATTTACCGGTGCGACTGCACAACGCGCTGGCCGTTTTGAGCAGGCCAATGGCGGTACGCTGTTTCTCGATGAGATAGGCGATATGCCCGCAGAGACACAAACCCGCCTGTTGCGGGTACTGGCGGATGGTGAGTTCTACCGGGTCGGTGGTCATACCCCGGTCAAGGTTGATGTCCGCATCATTGCGGCCACTCACCAAAATCTGGAAAACCTGGTGCAGGAACACAAGTTCCGCGAAGACCTTTTCCATCGTCTCAATGTCATCCGTATCCATATTCCCCGTCTGTCTGATCGCCGGGAAGATATTCCACGTCTGGTGCGCCACTTCTTCAACAGCGCGGCAAAAGACCTGGGGGTAGAACCGAAAATCCTGCTCAAGGAAACCGAAGAATATCTCTCGGGTCTGGACTGGCCGGGTAACGTGCGCCAGCTGGAAAACACCTGTCGCTGGATCACCGTCATGGCGTCCGGTCGCGAAGTCCACGTCGACGACCTGCCCCCGGAGCTGCACCAGCAGAGTGCTACCAGTGATGCGCCGCAGGATTGGCAGAAAGCGCTGCGCCTGTGGGCAGATCAGGCCCTGGCTACCGGCCGCCGCGAGATCCTCAGCGAAGCGGTACCGGCGTTTGAGCGAGCCCTGATTGAGATCGCGCTCAAGCACACCGCTGGTCGCAAGCGCGACGCCGCAGAGCTGTTGGGTTGGGGCAGAAATACCCTGACGCGCAAGCTCAAGGAGCTGGGCATGAACGGGGGTGACGACGGGGAGTAGTCTGTACTTCGACCCCGTCCCCTCAGCGCGCAGTGATCAGGGCGTGTACCTTACGCCCTGATCATTGCTGCCTGGTTTTCCTCTCTTCTCATACACTCTGTTTTCAGTTCCTGCCTAGTCGTATTGAGCCGTTGATGCCTGCTCTGGTTGCGCCGCATCTGTCCCGGCCAGCGTGAAAATGTGAAACAGCCGGCTTCCGGTTATACTTGCCGCGCAATTAATTTATCTCATGTTGTCGTTTAATAGCTGCCAGAGCCGCATTAAACCTTTAGCAAGCTGCTAGGAAGTACTATGTCAAATCTGCCCAACTGCCCAAAGTGCGCATCAGAATATACCTATGAAGATGGTGTGAACCTGGTTTGCCCAGAGTGCGGACACGAGTGGTCGGCCGGTGATTCGGGCGATACAGACGAGGACGCACTGCTGGTCAAAGACGCCAACGGGAACACACTGGCTGATGGTGATACGGTTACCGTAATAAAAGACCTGAAGGTCAAGGGCTCTTCCCTCGTGGTCAAGGTTGGCACCAAGGTGAAGAATATTCGCCTGGTTGATTCAGACCACAATATCGATTGCAAAATCGAAGGCGTTGGCCCGATGAAGCTGAAGTCTGAATTTGTAAAGAAAGCGTGACGGCAGCTGTCCCGCGAATTTCTGTAGAACCCTATGAAAAAGGCGCCGGAAGGCGCCTTTTATCTTTCTTCTTACGCTGTGAGTGAATTATCAGCTCGACTCGGGCTTGAATATTGTCAGCACGATCTCGCCGACACGGAAGCCCCATTTACTCAGTTCCGACTCGCCAATCAGCACGTTGTCGGCGGTAAGGTACATGCGATCGTCGACCGTGAGCTTGATTGTGGAATCCTTGTAAGGCACTTCCAGCACATAGCGGATAAAGGCGGCATTGCCGTTTACCCGGAACTGTGCCGTCCCGATAACATCCTCCGCTGTAGCGTCAAAAACCCGCTCACTGCCGGTGCTCTCTCGCAGGACAAGCTGCCAGTTGCGGTACTGGATTTCGCCGTCGTCGAATTGAAAGCGTTCGTTCAGAACACCGTGCCCGTCTTTCCAGCTTGCATCAATGGTTGCGGTAAATGTACGTGTTACCGCGCCACTACGGTTTTTTACGAGGCCATGAGCCTGAAGTGGCCCCTGGAAAAACTGTTCCGGGATGAACTTGGGACTTCGCCCGTCATAGTGCTCAAGGCCAGGCGCGCTACAACCGCTGACAGCAATAATGAAAAAAATAATACAACCGCGAATAGCCCGTTTCATGCCTCATCTCCCTGCAGCCACATAAACCATGCGGCGGGTTTTTGCTGTATACGGTAGATCGGCGAACTTGGATGACCGCTTGTGGGTGTTGTTTTGGATAAGTACAGCCCGGCAGCGGGGTGCCGGGCCAATGTCGGTTCTGAGCACTTTTCGGGAGGGGACTAGTCCTGGCTTTGATCAGGTTCCAGCGGCGATTGTTCCCGTGGCGGAATCAGTGGCTGCTCGCCACTGATAAATTCGCGCATGAAAATCTCCCAGAACGCCATAAACAGTGCTGCCAGCAAGGGGCCGATGGCAAAGCCGCTGATACCGAACATAATCAGGCCGCCGACGGTGGAAAACAGCACGATATAGTCCGGAAGCTTGGTGTCTCGGCCCACCAGGATCGGGCGCAGTATATTGTCTACCAGGCTGATGACCGCAATTCCGAAAATCATCAGCACTGTGGCCTTGACGGCCTCCCCGGTTGCGTAAAGGTAGATCGCTGCCGGGAGCCAGATCAGCGCGGCGCCCACGGCCGGCAGGAGTGAGAGCATGGTCATAACCACGCCCCAAAGTAGCGGTGCGGGCAGGCCAAGTGCCCAGAAAATAAGTCCGCCCAGTGTCCCCTGGGTGACAGCGACAACCAGGTTGCCCTTGATTGTGGCCCGGGTTACCTCGGCGAATTTCGCCAGCAACAGTTTTTCCCGCGCGTCGCCAAGGGGCAATGCGCGAATCAGCAGTGCTACCAGTGAGTGGCCGTCGCGGATCAGGAAAAACGTCAGGTAGAGCATCAGGCCGAGGCTGATAAAGAAGTTGAGCGTATTCTGTCCCAGTGCCAGCGCATTTTTGGCGAGAAAGCTGCCAGCACTCATCAGGCCGCCGAGCAACCGTTCCTTGGCCGCGCTGAGATCGATGCCAAGCCGCTCCATAAAAGCATTGAAGCCGGGAAAAGCGGCACGCACTTGCTCGACCTTTTCTCCCAGATTGATTTCACCAGACTGAACCCGCTGATAAAGGCTGGCCCCTTCACTGACAAATGAACTGGCCACCAGCAATACCGGGATCACCACGACCACGATGCACAGCAGGAGTGTAAGAAAGGCGGTGAGGTTGGGCCACTTGGGATACCTGTGGAGGAAGTGGCGGTATACCGGATGGAAAATCAGTGCGGTCGCACAGGCCCAGAAAATCGGGGTGAAAAATGGCTTGAGCAGAAACGCGAAGGCCACTGACACCGCCAGCAGGGCGTAAATAAATGAGCGTCGTTCGAGTTTTTCCTGCACCCGGGCATCCTTTGCATTTGTTGTTATTGAACAGCCGGTTATGTAACCAGATAGGCCGCAGGTTTACCAGCGCCGGTAACCGCAGGTATCGACATGGAAGCGGATACCACTGTAAATACCGAGACCCATGTTCCACTTGCGTCCGTGGTTCTTGTGGATTCGGCGCAGTTTGGGTAGCAACTGTTTGCGGGTGTACTCGTCCTCCGGGACCATATCCAGCCCACAGAAATGCATGTGCTTGCTGGTACGCGCGCCGCCAGCCTTGGCGTTGTAGCTTGAGGTGCGCCAGCCGGACAGTATCACCACCGGTCCCACTTCCGGGATCACGAATTCCTTGAGTGTTTTCAGCGTATCCACCATGGTTTCCCAGTTTTCTTCCGGGGGGATGGCAAATGGCGGTTCGTCGATTTTCTTCCAGTCACTGCCCTGGCGCATCAGCTGGAACGGGGGGATGACATCGCCCACTTCGTTGATCGAGAGGAAGTGGGCGAGGCGGTCAAAGTGCGCCCGGTTGTCACCCTCGTTCAGGAATTTGTCGAACGCGGCGGCGGAGGCGGCGGCATAGCCTTTAATGTTGAGCGGCACATCCGGGTCGACAGGTTCCGGGGTCGGTTCGGGCTCGGGAATATGCTCCACCGGGCTGACGATCCGCTCGGCGAGTTCTGCGACCTTCTCTACGGTCAGTACCACCAGCGCGATGGTGGCGACCAGGGTCAATGCCACTATCCAGATCAGCCGGCGACGCTCGATGTGGATGTCGAAAAACTCGTGGTCCGGAGTTTCCTTGATGTCCATGTACTACGCCTGCTCTTCTTCCGGTTGTAACTACCAGCTGCGGAAGCCGCAGGTGTCGATGTGAAAGCGGATGCCACTGTAAATTCCCAGCCCCATACGGCTCTCCGGTCCGAGGCGGGCCTGAAGCGCACGCAGTTCCTCGATCAGTTCCTTGCGGCTGATGTTGGAGCGTGGCACCAGGTCGAGCCCGCAAAAAGTTTTGTGCTTGCTGCCCTTGGAGCCGCCCGCCTTGCTGTTGTAGTGGTCGGTGCGGAACGCTGATACAACGTCTACGGGACCGATGGCGGGAATCAGTTCATCGCGGATCAGTCGCAGGGTCGGCAGTATATTGTTCCAGTAGTCGCGAGGTGGTAGGGCGAATGGCGATTCGTTGATATCCAGCCAGTCGCTGCCCTGGCGAAGGAGGTTTTCCGGTGCGGTGGCATCGGCGACGCCGGCGTCTTCAAGGAATCGTGTTAGCTGCCCGAATTCGCGCCGGTTGCTACCTTCATGCAGGAAATGCTTGAAGCTTGCATGGGTCGCTACGCGGTAGCCCTTGAGTTCGTGATAGGGCTTTTCCAGAGATTTGAAATAGAGGTAGAGCCACAACGCCAGCAGCAGGGCCAGCAGTAGTGCAACGAGCCCCACCAGCACCCACCAGTTGGTCTGTTGGCTCGGTGGCAGACGGTCATACTTGCGTCTGATTCTGAAAAATGGATTGCCCGACGGCATGCCCGTTGCCTGAACTTTCGCTTTTGGGGGTGCCGGTTTCCCCGGCACCGGGTTGGAACTTCCTGATTTCCCGCCTCGGGGAAATCGGACCCTCATTTCACTATAGCTGTCGCGCGAGGGCTTGCCCGTTCGGGTAAGCGGGCATAAAAAAAGCGGCCCGGAGGGCCGCTTTGGGGGGTGCAGTTGAGGCTTCGGGCTTACGCCTGTGGGCCCGCTGCTTTTACATCATCGCTTACGTTGAATTTCTCGATGTTCTCGGCAAACAGTGCTGCCAGCTTCTTCGCTGCCGCATCGTAGGTGCCTGCATCAGCCCACGCACCGCGCGGGTTCAGGTAGCTGTTGTCCACGCCCGGCACCTGCACTGGAATCTCCAGGTTCATGATTTCCAGGTGCTCGGTTTCGGCATTTTCCAGCGCGCCGCTCTGGATCGCCGCGATCACCGCGCGGGTTACCGGGATCGGGAAACGCTTGCCGTTGTCGCCGGAGCCGCCGGTCCAGCCGGTGTTTACCAGGTACACCTTGGAACCGAAGTCTTCGATGCGCTTCATCAGCAGGTCGGCGTATTCACGCGGTGCACGTGGCATGAAGGGTGCGCCGAAGCAGGTGGAGAAGGTCGGGTGAATACCCGCTTCCGCGCCCAGCTCGGTGGAACCTACACGCGCGGTGTAGCCGGACAGGAAGTGGTACGCCGCGGCTTCCTTGGACAGGATGGATACGGGTGGCAGTACGCCGGATACGTCGCAGGTCAGGAAGATAACGTTTTTCGGTTCGCCGGCGCGGTTTTCCAGCTGGCGCATTTCCACGTGCTCCAGTGGGTAGGAACAGCGGCCGTTTTCGGTCAGGCTGGTGTCGTGGTAATCCGGGATACCGGCAGCGTCGATCACTACGTTTTCCACGATCGCACCAAAGCGGATCGCGTCCCAGATCACCGGTTCGTTCTTCTGGCTCAGGTTGATGGTCTTGGCATAGCAGCCGCCTTCCATATTGAACACGCCGCCTTTGGCCCAGCCGTGCTCGTCGTCGCCGATCAGGTAGCGTTCCGGGTCGGCGGACAGGGTGGTCTTACCGGTACCGGACAGGCCGAAGAACAGGCACACGTCGCCTTCTTTGCCGACGTTGGCCGCGCAGTGCATCGGCATCACGTCTTTTTCCGGCAGCAGGAAGTTCTGTACGGAGAACATCGCCTTCTTCATCTCACCGGCGTAGCGCATGCCCGCCAGCAGTACTTTGCGCTGGGCAAAGTTGATGATCACACAGCCTTCGGAGTTGGTGCCGTCACGATTCGGGTCGCACTCGAAGTTGGCCGCGTGCAGGATGCGCCACTCTTCCTTGCCCTTGGGGTTGAAGGTGTCGGGGCGGATAAACATGTTGCGACCGAACAGGGTGTGCCAGGCAGTCTGAGCGGTAACTTTCACCGGGATATAGTGGTCTTCGTCCTGACCGACGTGCAGCTGCTGTACGAAGCTGTCGTGGCTGGCGACGAAGTCTTCCACTCGGTTCCACAGGGCGTCGAACTTTTCCGCCGGGAACGGACGGTTTACGCCGCCCCACTCGATGCTGTCGGCGGTGGAGGGCTCTTCGACCACGAAGCGGTCAGCGGGGGAGCGGCCAGTGCGCGCGCCAGTTTCGGTCACCAGGGCGCCGGTATGGGAGAGGTGTCCCTCACCGCGCTTGAGTGCCTGTTCCACCAGTTGCGCTGACGCCAGGTTTGTCAGTACCTGCACCTTGTCGTCGATCTGTGCCATTCGTTTATTACCCGTGAAAGTTGTATCAGTGAAATAAATAGTAGGGGTCGCCAGTAAAATCAGCGACCGAGGCTGGTTGGCTGGCGCATTATGGCAAACTTCAAATTGCTCGGGTAGAAAAACTGTACACTTTTTAGTCTATTGACAGCGTTGTCAGGTATTTTTTTGCGAAATTTTTATAAATTGTAGTGATGTAGTTTTTTTACTTCATAAATGAAGGAAATATTTGCCGACTACATGAGAATTTACAAAATAGCGCAGGGGCCATCGGCCACTAAAGGCTGGTGAAAATGACGCCATCAGTGGTGTCAGGCCCGCCAGAAAAGGCGCGCATGAAGTGGCTGGCGATGAGTGAAATACTGTGAGAAAAGAAGCGCGAGGGAAAAGCGTAAGGGAGAAGTGAGAGAACGCTGTGCCCGGGCGCGGTGGCCCGGGCCAAAACGTGTGTTTAATGCAGGGTATGTGGGGGTGCGTTAAACAGGGTTTCGATCTTTTCACGGTCGAAGCGGTACTGGCGGTTGCAGAACTGGCAGTCCGCAGTAATTTCCCCGCCCTGCTCTTCCAGCAACTGGTAGACCTCTTCCGGTCCCATGGCGATCAATGCGCGGGCGCTGCGCTCCGGTGAGCAGCTGCATTTGAAGCGAATGTTGGCCGTGCCGAGGCTTGCCGGCTCCAGCTGGTGGAACAGGCGCACCAGAAGCTGGTCGTGAGGCAGGTTGTGCAGCTCATCTGCAGTCACAGTGGAAGCCAGGTGTACCGCTGTTTCCCAGGCGTCTTCATTTTCCTCCTGGGTGGCTGCATTGTTGCCCGGCAGTACCTGCAGCATGATGCCGCCCACGGTATCGGCACTGGACTCGATCCAGAAGCGGGTTTGTAGCTGCTCGGACTGGGTGAAATAGTCTTCCAGACACTCCGCCAGGGTGTCTTTTTCCAGCGGCACTATGCCCTGGTAGCGCTCGCCTTCCTGCGGATCCAGGGTGATGACCAGTGCGCCACGGTTGCCCACGAGCTCGCGCAGGGTGGCGCCTTCCTTGATCTCGGCGCCCTCAGCGACCCGTGCCAGTCCACGCACATCACTGTGGTGGGTGCACTCGGCCACCAGCAACGGGACATCACCTTCACCGCGGGCCTGCAGCATCAGGATGCCTTCGAACTTGAGGGTGGTAGAAAGCAGGCAGGAGGCCGCGAGAAACTCCCCCAACAGCCGCTTGACGGGCTGTGGCAGGCCATTGTGCTCAAGTACTTCTCGATAGGCCTCAGTAAGCGTGACCAACTGGCCGCGGATATCGTGTTTGGAGAAGATAAAGCGTTCCAACTGGTCGGACATATCAAGGCGCCTCGCTATTCAAAATGGGGGGCGATTTTAGGCTGCTTAGGGCCTTTATGATAGCCGTGCGGGCGACGAGTCCCTTGTCTGTTGGAATTGCCGGTACTCAGCCGCAGAGCTGGCGGATCTGCTCGGCCAATTCCCGGGCCCGCTGTTCGCGCTGGCGCTCGCTGATGGTTGATTCATTGCCCTTGTCATCGACGAAATAGACCGGGCCCTGGAGAACCCTCAACTGGCGGCGGGCCTGGGAGCAGGCAGTCTGTTGCTGGCGCGCGCGGTTTTGCTGCTGTTGGCGCTTCTGGTTTTGATAATCGCGTTCTACCTGATCGGCGCGGCGGCTGTCAGGGAAGGCCTGCTTTTTGGTGGCGTCGGCGCGGTTCAGGGGCTTGAGCGAACTTTCCATTTCCTCGACGTTGGTACCTGCTGGAGGGCGGTCGCCAAAGTGCACTTTGCCTTCAGCGTCTACCCAGCGGTACAGCTCGCCTGCCGTAGCGGACAGGCTGCTGGCAATGAGTAGTGAATACAGGAATCCTTTTCCCATTGTGTCACCTACTTATCCGTTATTCCGTTGCCCCAATTAAACCGCGTCAGGGTGTGGCTTCGCTACTGTCAGCGTGCTCGCGGTTGGCGAGGGTGCTGAACAGGCCCTGGGAGTGACGCTCGGGGATCTGATAGGTTTGCAGGATAAACGGTTGTTGCTCCAGTGCCGAGGCGGCATCGAGCACCATGCGGTAACCGGCGCTGTCCCGCAGCTTCACAAACGGCTCTTCGTTGGTTTCCATCAGCTGGGCGAATTGCTGGAAATCCTGAATATTTTCGCCATTTACCGATTCGATAATCCAGTTTTTCCAGTCGTGGTAACCGAGGTTGACCGGTGCCGGCAGTACTTTCAGCGCGACCACGAGCTCCTGTTGCTCGGGACTGGACCACTGATTGCGGGCATAGAGGTATTCGATTGGTGCCTTGGAGTGCCAGTTGTTGCCCCAGCGCTTGATCAGGTTCATGTTCAACGGCACAAACACCACGCCGCCATAGATGTAATAGCGCGGGCGCTGGTCGAATTTCTCTCCCTGCACCAGTGAGCGCGAGGGGGGTGTGGCGGAGAGGGTGATTTTGGCCTCGTGAATTTCGCCGTTGCGGGCGAAGCGCAATGGCAGTTCATCGCCCACGTGGTGGTAGTCCACCGCATAGTGGTAATTGGTGCGCTGATTTTTGCGCCACTCGATGGTGCGGTCGGCAGCGATCTTAAAGCCACCCACTTCCAGCAGGACATCGCCCGGCGCCAGTACGGTGGCCGCAGGTGCATCTTCAAATACGCGCACAACGAGTGCGCCCTGCTGATCTTCAGAAAGTCCCGCGGCGGCTTTCATGGACGGACTCTCGAGGCTTTGGGTCACGGCGCCCAGCTCGGGGAATCCCTGGTGTACGCCGTCTTCGGCATCTTTCAGTACGTGATCGATGACGCTTGGCGGCACAAAGTACCCGAGGTTTTCGGCGCCGTTGCTGTTGTTGGTCTGCATGGCAACGCCGACGATGCGGCCTCCTGAAATCACCGGCCCGCCGCTGTTGCCGGGGTTGATAGCGGCATCGATCTGGCCGGCCATCAGGTAGCTTTCGGCGTGGGCGTAGTACTGGTGTTCAACCCGCGACAGGACGCCGCGGGTGATGGACAGGGACTTGCCGCCAATGGGGTAACCGTACACCGTCACTTCTTCCTGCAGGTCCGGCAGTTTGCCGAGAGCGAGGGGACGGGTGTCTTCAAAAAAGCTTTCGTCATCGACGGTGAGCAGGGCGAGGTCGGCGTCGTGGGAGACGAATTTGACCTGCGCGCGAAACTTCTCCGCATCGCCGTGGCGCTGGACCTGAATAAAGCTGCCGTTGGCCACCACGTGGGCGTTGGTAAGGATTCGCTTACCTTCAATCACTGCCCCTGAGCCGGATAATTGCTGTGCATTGAGCAGGGCCCAGGGATTGAAGTAGTCGGGGGCTGCGGCGGTGGTGTAGATCTTGATGATCGAACGCTTGATCTGTTCCCGTTCGCGGTTTTCGGCGCTGGCGGGCTGGGTGAAACACAGGATCAACAGGCAGAAGGTCAGCAGTTGTTTCATTGCGGCGTTGCTTTATTCATTAGTTTGTACGGGAGTTTAGCACTTTGGTTCGGGTTGGCGGCTTGGGGCTTTGTTGTACCTTCATTGGCGGCTGGGGACTGGGCGGAGGTTTTCAGGACCGCTGTTGATGCATCCCTGTACGCTTCGCCAGCAACGTCCCTGTTGCCGACGATCCTGAAAACCTCCGCCCAGTCCCCGGCCTTCGCTTCGAGTTTCGTGCTTCGTAGCTTCCGGATCCCGGATCAGGTCCGGGGAGACGCTCTTAGTCATGCCGGACTCGATCCGGCATCCAGAGAAGAGCACTAAAGCGCGTCAGTCCTGTGATTCCTGCAGAAAACGGTGAATCTGCCGGCGCTGTTTTTTATTTGGTCGTTCGCTGGTGATGACCGCGTTGTTGGCTTTGCGATCGGCCGCATATTGCTCTCGTTTCGCGATACTTTCGTCGGTTTCCCGGTACAACGTCTGGGCAATATCCGCTCCGCGGCGCTGGTCCGAGAGCGCGACGACCTCCACAACTTTTTCATCCCATCCCTGACGGATAGTGAGCAAGGCACCTGTGGATATCTCCTTGCTGGCTTTTACGCGCTGACCCTCAGCGTGCACCTTGCCACCTTCAATTGCTTGTTTGGCAAGGCTACGGGTTTTGAAAAAACGGGCGGCCCACAGCCATTTGTCGATACGTACTTTTTCCATCAAAAACCAGAATAAAGAATTAAGAACGGATACGAAGCAAAAATGCTTCATGCGAAGGCCGGCTACTGGGTGGAGCTTTTCAGGAGCGTCGCAAACAGGATGTTTGCGCCGCAGCGCCCAGGGATGGGTTTACAGCGGTCCTGAAAAGCTCCACCCAGTGGCCGGCCGCCACCGGGATAAATTCAGAACCCTTGAAAAAGGTCGCTGCGGACGGGCTATTCCTCAGAATGCAGGATCTCGTCGAAATCGTGAATCGCCGGAAACTCGGAAATTTCCCGTGCCGGACTTTTGCTGTCTGGCTGGCGAATACACAGCAGGTGCTCAATGCCGTAATCGCGCGCCGCACTGAGCACGTGCAGGTTGTCGTCCACGAACAGTGTGCGGCCCGGATGGAACGGCTGGCGCTCCTGCAGGGCATGCCAGAACAGCGTGCTTTCCTTGGCGTGGCCAAGATCGTGGGAAGACACGATCTCGTCCAGCCACTGGTCGATGCCCGTGACCTCAAGCTTGTGGCCGAGACCATCCGGGTGGGCATTGGTGACCAATAGCGCCCGCTTGCCCATCGTGCGGAGACTGCGCAGGAAGCGGTCGGTATGCGGGCGCAGGGCAATGCGATCCTCGACTTCGCGATAGATCGCCGGGACATCCAGCTTCAGGGCATCAGACCAGTACCGCAGGCAGTACCAGTCCAGAGTGCCGCGCAACTCATCAGTCAGCTGGATGACCAGTGCCTGCGCTTCCGGCAGCGAAAGGCCATTGGCCTCCGCATAGCGCAGTGGCAAATGCTCCATCCAGAAATGGTTGTCGTAATGCAGATCCAGCAGGGTGCCGTCCATATCCAGCAGCACCGTATCGATCTGACCCCAGTCCAGCATGCTTACCTCAACTGACCAACACTCTCAGAGTGGTGATATAAACGAGTGATTGTATAAAAAAACAGCGGACATTATGCCCTCAAGCACCGCGACTCACCAAATCTGCCCGGATCAGACCGACCACCAGCAGCGCCTGCGCCGCGTAGTACGTCAGCATAATCCAGGTGCCAGCCAGAGGCACCGGGTCCACAAAGCGGTTGATGGCGATCAGCGCGTCGGAAACCATAAACGTGACCGCGCCGGCGAACAGCAGTGATGAACCACTGCGGTGGGCCGCGGCCGACAGCGCCATGGCTACGATTGCCACGATGTAACAAGCCACAGGAACCGCCAGCTCGCCCGCGCCAGGTAATACCTGTTGGGCCAGCAAGAGTGCGGCGAGCAGAATGGCGATTGCACGCAGGACAAAGCGACGGCTCGGGAAATGGGCGGCGCGCAGGAAGTTGCCGGTATAGGTCAGTTGGGCCAGCAAGAAGGCGCCAAGGCCAAACACAAAGTGATTGGGAAACGGGATTGCCAACAACACATCGCCAGTAGCCGACAGCGCCAGCGCCACGAGTGCCAGCCGGCGTGTGGTACCGCCGAGATGACGGTTTGCAAGCCACGCGAGAATCAGGATCGGCACTATCTTGAGTAGCGCCATCCAGTTGCCATGCGCGGCGGATGCATCCAGCGCCATATACAGGGCCGAAGCCAGCGCAAAAGCGAAAAGCGGTACACGCAGATCATCCGGAGAGTGGGTTGCAGAGGGGGTGTTATTGGCGGTTGCATAGCCTGTCATCGTGTTTCTCCCATTTTCTTATACATTTTTATCTTTTATTGTCGTGAGTATTCTTCAAAGCCCCCGGCGGTGCAATCCGCGTCAAGGCAATTAAATAATCGGTCATGGAGTGAATAGATGAAAGCCAACAACATTCTCGAAACCATCGGCAATACCCCCCATGTGCGGATCAACAGCCTGTTCCGCGATGATATCGAGGTATGGATGAAGGTGGAGCGTTTCAATCCGGGCAGCAGTATCAAGGACCGCATCGCACTGGGCATGATCGAGGATGCTGAAGCCAGCGGAAAACTTAAGCCGGGCGGTGTGATCGTGGAGCCTACCTCCGGCAACACCGGTATTGGTCTCGCCATGGTGGCGGCGGTAAAGGGATATCGCCTGATCCTCACCATGCCCGAGTCCATGTCTATTGAACGCCGCAAAATCATGAAAGCCCTCGGCGCTGAACTGGTACTCACGCCAAAGGAAAATGGCATGCCCGGCGCCATCGCCAGGGCGGAGGAAATCCTCGCCGAGCACGAGAATAGCTGGATGCCACAGCAGTTCACCAATCCCGCCAACGTTGAAGCGCACCGCAAAACGACGGCCAAAGAAATTATTGCGGACTTCCCCGAAGGTCTCGACTATCTGGTTACCGGTGTCGGTACCGGTGGTCATATTACCGGCTGTGCTGAGGTGCTGAAGGAATCCATGACAAACCTCAAGGTATTTGCCGTGGAGCCGGAGAAGTCCCAGGTCATCGCCGGCAAGGAAAAAGGTATGCACCGCCTGCAGGGTATCGGCGCAGGCTTTGTGCCGGAAGTTCTGAACAAAGGCGCTCTCGACGGCACCATTGCGGTCAGCGAAGAAGACAGCTTTGAAATGGCGCGCCAGTGTGCACTCAAGGAAGGCATATTCGTGGGGATTTCTTCCGGCGCATCCCTGGCCGCAGTGAAGCAGCGCGAAGCCGATTTGGCCCCGGGCAGCCGGGTGCTGGTTTTCAGCTACGACACCGGAGAACGCTATCTGTCCATTGACGACCTGTTTATGGCTTAACTTCCCCTCCTGTACTCGCATCTCTTCGCCGAACCGCCGCCCAATTGGGCGGCGGTCTGCGTATAATCCTTCCTTTTGCGAAATTCGATAACGACTCAGGTTAGGGGGAACTCCATGGACAACGTCGTCACAAGGGAACTGCTGGACAAGGTAATTGCTATCTCAATCGAGGCCGGCGAGGCCATTCTTGAGGTATACAACGCCAGCGGCGATATCGAGGTGGATACCAAGTCCGATGACTCACCGGTAACGGCGGCGGATCTCGCGGCGCACAAGATTCTGGCGCCAGCCCTGGCCAACCTGCTGGAGGGTGTTCCGGTGTTGTCTGAAGAAGGGCAGATGCCGGGCTATGACGTACGTGGGCAGTGGGACCGCTACTGGATTATTGACCCCCTCGACGGCACTAAAGAGTTCATTCGTCGCAATGGCGAATTTACCGTCAACGTGGCCCTGATCGAAAACGGTGAGCCGGTGATGGGGGTGGTACACGTACCGGTACTGGACATTACTTATGCCGGCGCAAAATCCCAGGGTGCATTCAAGCGCGATGCCAGTGGCGAAACAGCGATCCAGGTGCGCGCAATGCAGCCCCGCCTCGACAGTCGTGAGCCGATCGAAATCGTCGCCAGCCGCAGCCATGGTGCCGGTGCGGTAGATGCACTGCTCGAGCGTATCGAGGGCAGCCTGGGCGAAACCGGCCTCAAGAATATGGGCAGCTCGCTGAAGCTTTGTCTGGTGGCAGAAGGCGCTGCGGACCTGTACCCGCGTCTGGCACCCACCTGCGAATGGGATACCGCGGCGGCTCAGGCCGTGGTGGAAGCTGCTGGCGGTATCGTAGTGGATGAGCAGTTCAACCTGCTGCGCTACAACCAGAAAGAAGAACTGCTGAATCCGTTTTTCTATGTAATTGGCGACCAGTCGTTCAACTGGAAAACTTTGCTCGTTAGCTAAGTTCTTGGTCTAGGCTTTACCGAGTAGCCGTCAGTTATGTTGTTTTTGGCGACGGCACTCAACATTCAGTGAGGTGAAGCCGTGGCCAACACTCAGAGCCCGCACGTCAATATTGATGAACACGAAACCCGCTTGCTGCGCCAGAGGCTGGAGCTGGAAATCAACTGGCTCAATTGCCAGATGGAAGGGTTACGGGGCTCTGATGTGGATCCGGATATTTCTCTGCTGCAAACCTATCGCGAAATGATTTTTTCCCGCCGTGCCCTGTTAGGGCGTATACCGCGCTGACTTCTGTCGATCTGCCACGAAAACTTTTTCCTGCCCGCCAGACGCGCCCTTCAATGATGAGCTCAGGCATTTTTGTGGGCTTCTGAATATCGCTTTTTCTCTTTTCGTCAGCGGAAAACAATTGCGTCGCGAATTTTCTTTATTTGGTGACATTTTTATTCAACCCTCGCTAATTAGGTCTACGCTTGGTGGGATAAAAGTCAACTGAAAAAGAGAGCCCTTCATGCGCTACCCGGTTGTGGTTCACAACATCGAGTTCGCCGGATACGGAGCCATTGCGCCCGACCTTCCCCATTGTCATTGCCACGGTGAAACACTCGACACCACTCTGCAGAAAATGGCGGAAACGATTGCTGAACGTCTGGAAGAGTTGCAGTCGGCCGGGGATCCGGTGCCGGATCCCGGTGACCTGGAAGCTCTGAGAAAAAACCCGGCATTTGCCGGCGGGGTTTGGGCCATTATTGATGTGGAATCCAATGAGCTGAGCCCCAAATCCTGAACTTGTTGCTGATTTTCAAAGTGCAATCTTGAGTACTGAATTTTAAAAACGTGCCGATAAAATCGGTCAGAAAGTCTTTCGAACCAAGGATGGTTAACATGAAGAAAGTGGTCTTTCTCCTTGCGTTTTTCGCCTCCAGTTGTGCGTTTGCACAATGGAATAATCCTTTTGATGCCTACTGCGATGGCGAGTACCGTTTTATCGGTACGCTCGGTCTTGGTGTGGGTGAGCTGCAGCTCAATGACGAACAGGATTTTGCCGGCTACGCGAGCATCGGTGTGACACCGGCGGCCGGTGTCTGGCAGGTGGAGTTACGCTACACCGGGTTCGATGATGGCAGCGTCTCCGTAGATCAGTGGGGTATTGGCGCAAAAGTGGATTTCACGGTGACCTGTGATGTGCAGTGCCTCTACTGGATGGTGGGTTGGAACTACGGTGAATTCGATGCGAGTGACATCGAAAAATATGACGCAATATACCCGGTAAATGACAAAGACGATGACAACTACTGGAATGCCGGTGTCGGTTATCGATATAAGTGGACACAGGACTTCGACACATCAATCGAATACAACTACAACGACGTGGATGCCAGGGTGTATTACTTTGATGGCGTTTCCGACGTGCGCTTTAACATGGGTCACCTGCGCACTCTGACGGTGAATTTCGCTTACCGTTTTTAACCGGTAAAAGAGCCGGTCAGCAGATGCTGGTCCGGCTCTTTTACCGTGTGGAAAAATATGGCGGCGAAACTCAGAAAGAATAAACGGCCTTCATCCACAGTGTGCGTCCGGGCTCATTGATCCGGGTGAGCTGGTCAAAACCGGGAATACTCGCACCGGCGCGACTGATATGTTCCGCGTAGGTTTCATCCAGCAGGTTATCGATACCTGCCGTCACCAGCACCTCTTTGGTGGGGCGCCAGCCCGCATTCAATGACAGGACGCTGGCGGCATCGGTCGGCCCGAAATCCTGTCCGGCAATATTGCCTCTGCCAACATCCACTCGATCCTGCGCCGCCACGGCCCGCCACAGAACACCCGCTGACCATTGCGCCTGTTCGTAGTACAGCCCCAGGCGGGTTTCCAGCGGTGGCAATTGTGCCAGTGTGGTGCCGTCAGATTCGTTGGCACCACGCACCGAAGACAGTGTCAGTTCCGAGCGCCAGTTGTCGGCCAGGCGATAACCCAGGTCCATTTCCAGCCCCCACGAACGCGCGTCGATATTCCGCACGATCGTTGTCGTGCGGGTGCCGGCCATAGTCCCCATATCACTCATGCCTCCCGTAGCCGCCGCTTTGGAATAACCGGACTGGATCATCAGGTAGTCATCGATGGTGTTGGCGAATGCCGACACGCTGGCGGACAGCTTCTCGTTGCGATAGATAAAGCCGATATCCAGTTGCGCGGTCTTTTCCGATTCGATGTCCAGGGCGCTGACGGAATCCGCGGTTTCCTTGGCGATGATTTCCCAGTAGTCGGGGAACCGCTCGTTGTAGCCGAGACCGGCATAGAGGGTTGCGGATACAGGCGTGCTGGTTGCGAGGTTTTGTTCATAGCGCACAAAACCGCTCTGCAGTAGTTCTTCACGCCGCTCGCCGGCTGTGGGGTTGGCGGCACTGGCCATCATGGATAGCGCGACGGTTTCCCGCAGGTCGCGCAGGCGCCAGTCGTCGAGGCGTGCGCCGGCGATCCAGCGTGCCCCCGGTTGCGGCAGCCAGCTCCATTCGGAAAACAGCCCGGTCTGCTGGAATTCGGCATTGTCCACGCGCTCCAGGTCGCGGTAATCCATCGCGTTCTGGTTCATCGTGCTGCGCACGCGATGGCGGTTCTCCTGTGCATCGAGGCCCGCTGTCACTTCGAGATCTTCGCGCGGTGCCAGGGTCAGAACTAGCTTGCCGCCACTGGTTTTACGGTCCGGGTTCATGGCCATCGGCATTGCCATCATGCCGCCGGGGGTGCGCAGACTGTAGTTGTCCATGATGTGGTCTACGTCGTTGTAGTAACCCTGCACCTCGAATGTGCGGATGAGCGGGGTTATGTTCTGGCGAATATATTTTGCGTTGAAGTTTTCCCGTGAAAACTTGGCCCCGTCCATACCGCGGTCGGCATAGGCGGCTTCGCCGTCACTGCGCGTGCTGCTGAGTTCGAGACGTGTATCGTCGTCCGGCGTCCAGGCAAACCCCAGTTGGCCGCTCCAGCGCTGGTAGCGGGAGTGCACGGTGACGCCATCGCCATCCTCGTAATCGTCGGCGGAGGCGGAAGTGACCGTGCCGCGCAGGGCAAACTCCGGTGATTTATAGGCCGCATCCAGGAGACCATCCTGGCGATCGGCAGTGCCGGCCAGCAGGCTGGTGTGGAGATCCCACTCCGGCGCTTCCACGCGCTCCTGGTCACGTTCGAACAGCACCACACCCGCTGAGTTGCCGGGGCCGTACATCACTGTCTGCGGTCCCTTGATCACTCGTATCTGGTCGAGGGTTTCGGGATAGATATAAGCGGTCGGCGGATCCATGCGCAGGTTGCAGCCGCCGAGAATCGACTCGCCATCCAGCACCATGCTCAGTCGCGAGCCGGCCATTCCACGCAGTACCGGGTCGCCATCAGTGCCGCCTTTGCGGATTACGGAAAAACCGGGAATGGTTTTGAGATAGTCGGCGCCGTCGTTGGCGGGCAGTGGTTGGCGCGGCTTTTTCGGGTCGGTGACCAGGCTCAGGGGCTGCTCGGTTTTCACCGCCGTAACAACCATTTGTTCGAGTTCGCCATCATCCGCGTACGCCGCGCTGGTGTAAAAAGTGTTCGCGTAAAAACAGCAGGCTGCAATGGCCAGGGCGAGTTGTGAGTGGCGCAATGAAGGCGCGGTCGCCACCGGAACAAGGCGGCGAGACTGGATAGTATTTTTCATTTTCTATTCCCCAAATGGCATCGGGCGGCCGGGAGCGAAGCCCGGCCGGATGTCCGACGGCAAAGAAATGCACCGATATCAACGCGTTCGCACTGGGTCTTTTGCGAGGAGGCGGATTCGGCACGGCATAGCGCGGGCAGCAGTAACTAGTCTTCTGCGCCCGACAGTGCTTGGTTTTCAGGTGAGGAAATACGTGGGAGGTGCGCGTCCGGGCGGGCGAACATAGTGCGGATTGCGGGGGAAATACTTGAATACAGCTGGCGCTACGGGCGCGGCGGTATGTTCCAGCGCAGGCAGCCACTGGCCGGCATGCGCTGCGGCCACCACGGTGGCAGAAAAGCTGCAGTGATTGTCGGAGAAAACCTGCGCTGTCGCACTGTCGTGCTGGTGGCCGCTTTGCGCAGGCTCAAGCGAGTGTCCGCCGTGGTGTGTTTCGTGATCTGTCTGGTGGTGTACCGGGTGAGGCGCGGGGCCGGAACTGGCCGTCAGATTGAGCAGCAGCGCACTGCGGCTGTCGCCGTGACAGAGCTCGTACAGGGATCCGCCGGCAACCGCCGCGGGCATAAAACCTGCGGGCACCAGCCCCCGCGCAGCCAGGAACATGCCCAGCAATACCACTACCAGCCAGGGTGGCAGGTGAGAACTGCGCGCTTTAGTCGCGTATGCAGGGTGCTGTTTCACGGGGCTTTAGTTTTATCGAGTGCGGGGTAACCGGGCTCTATAGCTTACCACTGCGCTTCAGTCGCCAATAGGTCTCCACCAGCGCCATGTGCATCAGTTCTGGTTCCGTGTCGGCCAGGACCACATTGTGTGCGCGCAATTGCTGCAATAGCCGGCTGCGGCGCTGCAGGAAATCCCGTGTTGCCCCCTGCTCCAGGGCGCTGTCGAAGTCGTTCACCGGCTGCTCCAGCAGGCGATCCAGGCTGGTTTCCCGCAGGCAAGCCACCATCACCAGATGGTGGCGCGAAAGCTGTTGTACGGCAGCGAGCAATTCTTCACTGTCTTCGTCGCGCACATTGGTGAGCAGAATGACCAGCGCGCGTTTCTGCTGGCGTGCGAGCAACAGCTCAGCCGCAGCCGTATAGTCGCTGTGTGCGGTGCCGGAATGCAGGTCGTAAACCTGGTTCAGCAGCAGGTTGATTCCGCCCTCGCCCTTGGCGGGAGGCACCCGGCGCTGGTCGCCGGCAAAGCATTGCAGCCCCACGGCATCGCCCTGGCGAATGGCGACATAGGCGGAAAGTAGCAGGGCATTCAGGGCGTGGTCGAAGTGGCTGAGTTCACCATCCTGGGTGCGCATACGGCGACCGCAGTCGAGCAGGAAGATGATTTCCTGATCCCGCTCATCCTGGTATTCACGGCTCACCAGCTTGCGCGCGCGCGCGCTTGCAGACCAGTCTACCTGGCGCTGACTGTCGCCAAGCCGGTACTCGCGCAACTGGCGGAAGTCCAGACCCTCACCGCGACGCTGTTGCTGGTGAACGCCGAGAAAGCGCAGTGATTGCTCGGCAGAGAGTGCCTGCAGGGAGGAGATGCCGAGAAAGTTGGGGTAGACCTTGGCGGACTGCTCTGTGCCCAAAAGTGCCTTCTGTTGCCAGAGTCCCCAGGGGGACTGGACCAGGGCTTCCAGCCGACCGAACTGCGCCAGGCCGCGGCGGCGCGGGGTAACCGTATATCCGGTCTCGATACTCTGCCCGGGTTCGAGGTGTATCGACAGTGGCAGCTCCGCGGTGCGCAGCTCGTCCGGGTAGCGATCAGACAGCTGCAGGGTCAGCGGCCGCGAACCGGCATTGGTCAGCTCGATGGCGACCAGCTGCCCGACCCCGAGCGCCAGGTTACCGGGCAATTGCCGTCGGCCACTGAGTCCGGCACAGGAGCGGCCGGTAATGAAATCCAGCAGTGCGGCGAGCGCCAGTATACCGAGGCCGGCCCACCAGGCAGTCTCCACCTCGCCGGCAACCTCCGGCCACCACAGGCGCGCACTGCTCAGTACCAGCGCCGCGGCGCTGGCCCAGAGCAGCAGCCGGAGCAATCGCGGGGAGGGTTTCACAGCCGTGGCGCCTCAACGGATTCGATGATCTGGGCAAGTACACTGTCTGCGGTCTGGCCGTCGATTTCCATTTCCGGAGATACCGCGACCCGGTGGCGCATCACCGGAATGGCCATGGCCTTGATGTCGTCGGGCAACACGAATTCGCGCCCCAGCATCAGGGCGTGGGCGCGGGCGGCGAGAATCAGGCCGATACTGGCGCGGGGGCCGGCACTGCGGCGCAGCTGGCTGGATTCGCGGGTGGCGCGCACCAGGCGTACCGCATAGGCGAGCACCTGCTGATCCAGCGCCACCTGTGGTACCAGCGCCTGCAACTGCTGCAATTGTGCCGTACTCAGGATCGGCTCGGCGCCCTGCTGCAGCTGGCGTTCAATACGCCCGCTGCTGGCAGCTGCGGCGAGTTGTTCCTCCGCCTCCTGGCTGGGGAAGTCGATCAGGACCTTGAGCAGGAAGCGGTCCAGCTCGGCTTCCGGCAGGGGGTAGGTACCTTCCTGTTCAATCGGGTTCTGGGTGGCCAGCACCATGAATGGACGCGGTGTCGGGTGCGCTTCACCGTCGATGGTTACCTGTTGTTCCTGCATCACTTCCAGCAGTGCGGCCTGGGTTTTGGCCGGCGCGCGGTTGATTTCGTCGGCCAGCAGCAGGTTGGTAAACACCGGCCCGCGGCGCACTTCAAAACGGCTTTCAGCCATATGGAAAATGGCGTGGCCGGTGACGTCCGCCGGCATCAGGTCCGGGGTGAACTGGATGCGGCGGAAATCGCCGCCAAAGCCCTGTGCCAGGCTGCGGACCAGCAGGGTTTTACCGAGTCCGGGCACCCCTTCGAGTAACACGTGTCCGCCGGCGAGCAGTGCGATCAGTACCTGGTCCACGACGGCCTGCTGACCGATCACCACCCGGTTGATGCGAGTGCGTAGTTCGTCGAGCAGCGCGCTGGCCTGCTGCCACTGGCTTGCGGGCTGGGCATCGTCAGCCGCCTGGGGCGGTGTTTGGACTGGCATGGGGGATTCGCTGGTGGTGATATCACTCATAGGGCGGCCTCAATAATCTGAATGCTGCGCATACGCGCGGTAAAGTCGTGTTCACTGTGCGGGGCGGACTCCCACAGCGTGGTGAAAACCTCGGAGCTGGTGAGTCCGCTGCGCGCGGCTATTGTCTCGGCGAACGCCTGTTGTCGTTCCCGGGGCAGCGCGCGTGCGGCTTCTGCTGGCCGGCCGCTGATTTTCTGCAGCAGTGGGCGGCGGGCGCTTTCATACAGTGCCTGTGCGCGGTCGGTGCGCCAGTAGAAGTGTCCGCAGGCGCGAATGTGCTCAAGCAGGGAGCGGCGCTCGGTGGACGGTGGCGGCGTCAGCGGGCCAAAGCGGCGGCTGCGGTTGGCGATCCAGGCCAGCAGGGCAAGGAAGCCGGCCAGGAAAAACTCGCTGGCGTAGCGGCGGGCCAGGGTGGTGAGACCGTCGAAGTGCGGGCGAGTGATCATCACCAGCGCGCGCTCGCCGATAAGGTGGCTGAGGAAGTAGGCATGATCGAATTCGCCGATACGGTCGTTCTGCCACAAACCGCTGTCGGCGAGCAGGGTAATACGTCCGCGACCGCGCTCAAACTGCACCATCGGCGACTGGTCGGGAATATTCGCGAAGCGCACCCAGCGCAGGTAACCACCGTCGACTTCGGTGGCGTGTTCTTCTGCCATAAGCTCGTGGGTAAGCACCTGTTGCGGATTAAAGAACAGCGTGTACCCGGCGCCGCTATCGCTGGTGAAAAAGAGCAGGCGCTCGTCGTCAATATCCGGGTCGCGCTGGTTCTCTTCTGAATATTCCTCTTCCGGCGCGATTTCAGCTTCTTCTGCGCTGCTTTCTTCGCCGTCGACACGGCGGTTGTGCTCGCGCATCAATTCACTGAGGGTCTTGTCGCGAATGTCTGCGGCCTGCTCGCCGAACACCTCGCGTACCTGCTGGTTGAAGTAGAGATCGATTTCACCGCGCGTGACACTCAGCCCGAGATAGTCGAGCAACTGGTCACGCTCGTGGTCGGCATTGCCGCCACTGGCGACCACGATGGCCTCGCCACCCTGCTCTATCCATTGCAGGAACTGCTGCAGGCGTTCCACGTTGTAAATTTGACTGGAGCTGGTAAGAAACAGTGCATCGCCCTCACCAAGTTCGCCGAGGACGGCAATGTTGTCGGCGCGGCGGTGGGGCACGCCCACGTCTGTGAGAAACTGTTCGGCAGCGAGAAACCGGTTGCGACGCGCTTCGTCACCGAAGCCGCGATCGATCTCTTCGCTATAGCGCTCAAAGAAAAACAGGAACAGCGTGGCGGCGGTCGCTAACAGCAGCAGCGTGACAGCGATCGCGATACGACTAATTTTCATCGCGGAACACCTCGCGCCACTGGTTACAGAGAGATTCCAGGTGCGCTGTTTGGGGTGCGCGATGGGCATACGCCTGGCGCTGCCAGGTGGCGGTCAGCAGGGTAAAGAAATGCACCAGCGCGGGCTGCAGGCGCGAATCCTGCGTGGCACCTTCGCGCACCAGCTGCGCGCACTCACTCTCGGTGAAGTGATCCTGAAAATCGCACGCGTAGCGCGAAATCAGGTTGGACAATGTCGCCCGGTACAGCAGGCCCAGCGCTTCGCGTTGATTGCCGGTACGCCATAGCCGCTGCACTTCCGCGGTGACATCTTCCGGCAGGCTTTCGCGGCGTACGTCGAGACCAAACAGGGTTTCGGGCTGGCTTTTCTCCGTCGCGGTTTTCGGTTTGTACCCGAGGCCACGGCGAATGTGATGGCGGAAATGCCACAGCAGGTAAATGACCAGTGATATTGCCAGAACCCACAACAGCACCTCGATAATACCGGCAAGCAGAGGCCCGATATCTCCAGCCTCACTGTGTTCGTCTTCGCTGTCGATTTCGCGGGATTCCAGCCACTCAACGAAGGCAATCAGCCATTCGGGATAGCGAAATTCGCTGGACTCAAACTCTTTCAGTCGCCAGCCGCTCACTTCCTCGCGCTGGTGAAATTCTTCTCCGGCCAGGGTTTCGTCGATGATTTCCTGTGCCTGGCTGGGGGTGACCGGGTCGGCGGCAGCGGGTGTCGGGTTGCCGAGCAGCACGCCAAAACTGCATGCCAATAGCAGGGCGGTGGTTGCACTGGCGCGAGCACGGGGCCGTTTACTGCCGATACCTGCGGCGCTCTGTTTTTCCAGACGCTCGCGCAATTTGCGGAACTGGATTTCGATATCCCAGGCTTCGAGCGCGACGCGACGGCCGATGTACAGCATAAAACCACCGCAAATATAAAACGGGGCGACCGCGGCCATCACCAGCAGGTAAACCCCATTGGTTATCCAGGTATAGAGGGTGACGTCTGTGGATAGCAGCGGTATCCAGTCAATCTCCAGTTGTTCCGGCAGCATCAGGTAACTGAGGGCCGCAATCCCGAGCAGTAGGCCCATTTCCACATGGGCACCAACGATATGCAGCCAGCTGGCGGTGCCGGCGCTATCGCGGTGCAGCACCGAAATTCGTGCCGAACGCACCTGGCCGCGGCTGCCTTCCAGCACCGTTACCGGCATATCGAAGGCACGGGTAAAACTGAGGCGGCGTATGCTGATCCAGGCCAGCCAGTCGCGGGCATTGGCCTGGCGGAAATGAGCGAGTGCCTGGCGCCAGCCGATGGTTTCTCCAAACAGCTGGCGGCTGACAACCAGCAATGGCAGTCGGTCGTATACCGGCTTCAGCCACCAGGCGGCCATCAGCCCCCAGTTGGGGCTGGCGGGGACGAGTACAACGGCGAGCAGGTAAACCACCGCGGCCGGCAGCAGCCACAGCGATGCCATCAGCGCCCAGTGTCGCCGCGCCAGCATTATGCCCAGATCGACGGACTCCCAGTTCGAGCGCAGGCGAGCCTCTACGGTAAGCTGGTTGAGGTTCACGCGATACCTCCGGCAGCGATGTGCGGGGCGGACTGGGTCGGCGCGTGCTGGCGCCCGGCCAGTACGCAGTAACCGATGACCAGCAGCCAGAAAAAGCCACCTACGGCGAGCTTGACGCTGATGTCGAGCTGGGTGCTGGACGACCAGAAAGCCTCAAGAAAGGCTGCAATGACCAGCATCAGGAAAGTGCCATACATGATCTTCATCGCGTCGCGCCCGGCATTGCGCAGAGCGTGTATTCGCCGAAGTTGACCCGGGTTGACCAGGGCATGGCCGAGGCGCAGCCCGGCAGCACCGGCGAATACAATTGCGGTCAGCTCGAAGGCGCCGTGACCAATCACAAACGGGTAAAACGTGGAGGCAAATCCCACGCGGGAAATATGTCCGAATACCGCACCGAGATAGATGCCGTTAAACACCAGAAAAAAAATGGAGCCGAGACCGAACAGTATGCCGGAGGCAAAGGTCCGGAAGGCAATGCCGATATTATTCTTGATGTAGAAACCAAACATCATCAGGTCGGAATCCGAGCCGCGTTCGCGGCCGAGTACATCGTTTGCCGGGTCGTACATGGATTCAAACTGGGTCACCTGTTCCGGCGACATAACGGCGTAGATCAACGCATCGTTCCAGTAGCAGCCCAGTCCCATGACCAGGGCTGGTGCCAGAAACAGCGCACAGGCAAGCCACACAAACTGTGCCTGTTCCCGCAGTGCACGGGGAAACCCGCCGAAGATAAATTCCAGCCAGCGATTGCTCGACACCGATTTCTGCTGGTACAGGCGCTGGTGGCATTCCATTACCAGCTGGTTGAGGCGCGCGATCAGGCCGCTCGTGTACTGCCGCTCCTTGGCTACTGCCAAATGCTGGCACAGACGGCGGTAACTGGCGGGGAGGTCTGAGATTACCTCGCTTTCTGCGCCGGTACCTTTTTCATAACCGGCAAGCCAGTGTTCAAGTTGTTGCCACAAAATCTGATGACGGGCTTCGAATTCTTTCTGCTTCATATTGTGATCCCGCCTATTTTTCCCTGCGCGCGCCGAGCAGCCAGCGCCCTATTCCCTGCAGTTGCTGTAATCCTGCAGAACCACTTTTTCCGGTCAGTGGCTGTAGCAAGTCGGCCAGTTCCTGCTGGCGAGCGCTGCTGAGTTCGCTGCTGCGTTCAGTGAGGCTTACGATTGCCTGCTGATCCTGCAGTTTCAGGCCGCGCGGTGGCGGGGCCGGAGAGACATCGGGAAGCGCTACCCCGTCTTTGTGGCGTTCCCGGTACACCACGATGGTGCCCGCAGCGAAATCCCCCAGGCGCTGGAAATGCCGGCTGCAGGTCATGCTGAGAATACCGGTGCAGTAACCAAATGGCAGGAAGTCGGCGAAGCGCAGCAGGTTGCGCATGATGGAAGCGCTCCAGGTGACCGGGGTCAGGTTGTCGTTAACCACGGCGAGGGAAAATGCCTTTTTACCGGGAGTTTGCCCCCCTTTGAATACTTCAAAAAATACCGGATAAAACCACTCGAGAAAAAATGAAGTCAGCAGCCAGATGCCCCATCCGGCGCGGTCGGCAAAGGCCAGCGCAATGGCGAGTGCCAATAGGATCAGGGATCGGTAAAACAGGTCGACTGAGTAAGCGAGAATGCGGGGAACCGGGCCGGCAAGCTGTGCGGTAAGGTCAATGCCCTCTGGGGTTTCTGTCCCGTAGAGGGTATCCAGCCTGTTGGTTTCGGATTCAGATTGGGTGCGGCTGGACTGAAGCATGGTATGAGCAAATAGCAGCGGTAAACGTTGCAGCGGCAAAACTGTGAGTGGTAAAGCCACTCACAGTCTGTTTGCCACCTCGGGAATTACACTTCCGGGTTGGCTTCATGGCCGCCGAACATGTTGCGGTACAGAACGCCGTACGCAATGCTCGCCAGCGGAACAGCCCAGATCAGGCCGATCAGCAGTGCCAGACCACCGGCCATGTAAATCAGGGACAGTACAATCACGAAACCAAAAATCGGGAACCAGTGCTTGGTTACCGCTTTGCGCGAAGTTTCCAGTGCCTGCCAGGGACCCATGTTTTTGTCCACAATCAGCGGAGTCATCATCAGGTAGGCGATGGCCAGGTAGATGCCCGGCAGGATCAGCAGGAGGAAGCCCAGGGTGAGCAGCAGGTACATCAATACCATCGCAATCGCCAGCGGCAGCATCTTGTCGAAGTGAGCAAACACTTCGGTGCCGGAAACCTGTTCATCACGGGCGATCTTGATGCCGATCATTAGCATACCGGCGCTGAGCGGTGCGGTAGCGGCAAATACAATAATGTTGGAAACAATACCGGCAAGACCGCCACCGGAAGACGGGTCAGTAAGGGACTGGCCGGTGATCATCGCGGCAATGAAAGAAATGGCAATGGTGGCCAGCATGTACAGCAATACGCCGAGCCATACGGTGCCTTTGTTGCCGCCGGTACGTTGCCAAGCTTCGCTAATGGTATTGCCAATGGCTACCTGATAGTCGCCAGCAAGCGCTTTGGGGATGGAGCCAAAGTTGGAAGCTTCAGAAGCTTCTTCGGTCAGCTCTGCCTGGGGCGCGTTATAAATATCACTCATGGTCGAAATTCCTTGATCGAGCGCTTTTTCGTTATATGAGCGGAATGCACTGGCGGTTCCGGTAGAGTTCCGGCGCCAGTATCCGGACTTCGCAAAGATAACACAGTCACACTCCGGAATGGCGTGGAAATCACGGTTGTGTAATTGCCTGTAATCGGCGGATTGGCGAGGATACTATTGCCATAGCGAGAGTCCCGAATTTGCGAAGCAAGGGCATTGAATATGAAAACGTGGTGGTTGCGCGGCTTGCTGATACTGTTTTTGGGTGCCGTGATATATGCAGCACTCCCCTGGTATTCCGCGCGCCAACTGATTGAGGCATCGCGGCAGGGCGATGTGGCGCAGATGGAGCGCTATATCGACTTTCCATTACTGCGGGCCAATATCAAGCAGCACCTGCAGCAGGAACTGCGTGCTTCCATGGGGGGCAATGTGCCCCAAGAGCTCGACGGATTATTTAATGCAGGCTCGGACCTGATCCTGGGGCCTGTCGTTGAGCGACTGGTCAGCCCGCGGGCGATCGCTGAATTTATCCAGGGCCGCAAAGAATGGCGCGAGCTGGAGAAAGAGTTGGAAAGTGCCGTTGTGCCAGCAGACGACTCTGGCCGCAATGCGCCACCACCGAAGCCAGTGGAAAAGTCGCCGGTGGAATCGGGGTCTGATTCGGCTGCTGAGCAGGCCCGCCGCCGCTGGCAGCTGCAGCGCTGGTCTTTCAGTGGTTTGAATCAGGTGACCGTAGTGTGCGGAAGCGAGGCCGACCATAAACAGGTTGAATTGTATCTGGAACGGCAGGGGCTCCGCTGGCGCCTGGTCGATTTGACGCTGGTAAATAAGGACAAACAAGGGGATTAACGGTGGCTACGAGTGTGGAAAAATTTGAATCAGTGAACGTATTTGGCGATCCGCTACAGGAATGCAGTGCCAACCCGGTAACCGGGTTTTTTCGGGATGGATGTTGTAATACCAATGGCGAGGATTTGGGCTCCCATACGGTGTGTGTTGAGATCACTGAGGCATTCCTGGAATTTTCCCGCACCAAGGGTAATGACCTGTCGACACCCGTTGAGGAGTTCGGGTTTCCCGGTTTGCATCCGGGAGATCGCTGGTGCTTGTGCGCGGCGCGCTGGCTGGAGGCGCAACAGGCGGATATGGCACCGCGGGTATATCTGCAGCGCACCCACAAACTTGCACTGGAAGTCGTGCCTATGGCGTTGCTGCGCCAGTATGCGGTGGATCTAAATTAAACGGGAATTTGACCGGGGAAATAAAAGGTCGGGAAATTAAAAAGGCTCTGTAGCAAGCCATCCTAGCTTACTCAGAGCCAGCCTTGCGGCCAAACCAACTCACAGGATGAAAATTTGTTGGCGAGCGCAACAGTCCCTGTTTATCCGTTGGCTCTGTGAGACAGCCTCCAGATATGCTCAGGCGTAAGCTTGCGCTCTCGGCGGGGTGTGAACAATAGCCCTTTGGAGTCAAATCACGCCAAGACTTTATTTATTTGTGACTGGCTCGGGGAACTTAGTGTGCGCCAGTACAAATTTCATGAATAGTCACTTTTCTGTTTAGCCATTCGTGTCTACGTGGTTTTGAGACCTAATTAAATTTCTCGGTCACATATTTTGAAACCAATTGCCCGGTGGTTTTGCAGTGGGCTTTTTTCAGCAAACTCTTGCGATGGTTTTTAACCGTATTTTCCGAGATGCATAACTGCTGGGCGATTTGCGCGCTGGTTTGGCCGTGAGTCAGTAATTGCAGAACTTCCACTTCCCGCGTGGTAAAAATTGAGAGCGCGCCGCTGAATTTTTTATTTCCGGAATAGACATTAATATTCATAGACGATTCGCCACCGCGCAAATGTAGCAGCGATAGCTTGTAATTATTGGTTGCCGTCAGGTGTGAAATATCGGTGTGGATCAGCAGGGCTGCCGCAGCGCCATGATTCTCATCCGTTGCGAGGATAACGCACTGGTGATGGAAAAGCCGGTAATCTCCCGTACGTGTTTTCAGGCGAAAGCAGTAAGAAATTTTATAGCTTTTAATATCCTTCTTGCGGGTGTCGTCGTTTAGCAGACGAATTGCCGTTTCCTCTGCTTCGGTCACAAACGGCAGGTCGTCCGGGTGTACGCGGTTGACGATGTCATCGATGGATGAAATGCCGGGGTCCAGGCCAAGTAGCTCTTCGATAGATGGGCTCAGGTACGTTGGACGGTTGACGTCGCTGAAATCCAGGATGAAGTGATAGGAAGGCCCACTGCTAAAAGTACCCGCGATGGCCTGGTCAATTTCCATTTGGCTAAGCAGCACTTTCTCACTGGAGAAAAATTCCGGAATACTCTGCCATACCCGATGGATCGGGTTTCTTTCCGGTTGAAGGTTGTGCATTGGCATGCTGTATTGCCTGTTTTCAGTGTTTGTATAGTTATCGGGAATCGCAGACCGGACTTAAACCAGGCCGTCGACAATACAGCTTCCCAGTAATTGATTCATATTCTGGCATCCGGCCTTCTTCAGAATCCTCTTGCGGTGATTCTTAACCGTAAACTCTGAGAGTGCCAGTTCCATGGCAATTTCCGCGCTGGTCAGACCCGCGGATACCAGCCGGATGACCGTGATTTCCCGTTCCGTAAACATCGGGTGGCTGGGAGTGGCTTCCTGTAGTGGATGGTCGACGTCGAGATTGAGAAAAGAGGGTTCTCCGTCCATTCCAATCAGGGATACACAGTGATTGTTCTCCGTCGTCAAGTGGGAGATATCGGTGTATACCTTGAGCATTTTTCCCGCCCTCCCCAACTGATCGGTAGAGAGTACCGCAGACTGGTGGTTGAACAGGCGGTAGCTGCCGTCGGCTACCTTCAGGCGAAAGCAATAAGAAAATTTGTACTGCCTGGCTTTGTCGATACCAATTTTATCGCGGAACATTTTGATCGCGGTATCTTCGGCGCGGGCGACAAAGGCGATGTCATCAGGGTGTATCTGATCGAGAATCTGGGCGAACGTGAGGGTAGCCGGGTTTAACCCGTGAATGCTTTCGAGCTGCTCGCTGACGTGTCGTACGCTCAGGTCAGCCAGGTCAAAGACGAAGTAGTGATAAGGCCCGTTGCTGAAGACGGACGATACCAGCTGGTTGAGCTTGAGCTCGGGCAAGTCGGTGATGTGCTTGGTAAACAGATCACTGTTGCGTCGCCAAACCTCAAGCAATAGATCAAGTTTTGGACGAATTGCGTCATCTTTCCCCGGCATTGCTAGGGATCCCCCAATTTTTTTGTTGTACCTATTCCCTGTTCTGGTGTTGCTCTGGGAATAAGTTGTGACGTGTGTCACGTTTCTTGTGGGACTTTTGTACCAAAAGAGGGTGGATGGACGCAACGTCTATTTGGGTCATCGCCGGAAAATAGTGGGAGACGGATTAATTAATCGGCAAACTGGCTGGATTCTGCCTGGTTGCGGCGGTGTGGAGGGGGAGAGTCGCTTAATCAGGTGCACGAGGGAGCGCCCCGTGCACCGGTTAAGCCACTTAGGAGGGCAGGAAGTCGATCGAGTAGTTGAGGGTGGATTTCTCCACATTCGCAGCGCCGAAGTTGATCAGGCGAATACGGGCCAGAAGCTTGCGCTCCAGATCGTCATCACCCAGCTCGCTGCTGACCAGGCTCACTGCAGAAATGGTACCGTTGGCTTCGATCACCAGTTTCACGGTGACCTTGCCGGCCAGGGTCGGATCCCGTCGCAGCGCGCGGTTGTAGATCGCAAAGATCGCGCCCTTGTTGGCCTCCATGATCTGGCGAATGGATTCCTCGCCGCGGGTGCCGCGTTCGCGACGCGCCTCTTTAGCGCTGGACTTGGCAGCGGCACTGGCTTCGGCTACTTCCACCTGGGTCGTTTTGCGACCCGCCAGTGCGGAGCCTCCGGTATCCCGGCTGAGGCTGCCGGTATTAATGCCGCCACTGGACGCCTTGGACTTGTCGCTGATCAGGGAGCGGTCGACTTTCTGCGCACTGGCTGCGCCACTGGACAGGTTGTTCGCGCTGGCCACCGCACTAACGTCGAGGCTGTCGCGCATGTCCATCAGGTCGTCCTGCAGCTGCATCAGGCCACTATTAGCCGCCTTTTCCCGCGCCTTGGCCACCTCGGCCGCGGGGGCCTTTTCGGACAGCGGCTTTGGCTTCACGGTCTTGATCGGTTCCGGTTTGGGTTTTTCCACCGGCTTCGGTTCCGGTTTTTTTACTTCAACCGGCTTCTTCTTTTCCGCGGGTTTGGGTTTTGGTTTGGGTTTTTCTACCGGCTTTGGCAGTTCCTTTTTTTCAAGGATGACCTTCGCCAGTTGCGGAGGCAGTTGCTCCTTCTGTTCCCGGGTCAGTTCCGCCGCCGGAATAAACGTAAACAGCGCGCCGATGACCACAAATGCGACCAGGCCGATTTTGAGGAATCGGGCAAAGCGCTGGTCTTCCTCTTCCGTGGAAGCCCAGGGCAGGGTGGAGTTGTAGTAATGCCAGGGCATCAATGCGGATGAATTCATCGTTACCCTCCTCAGGATCCGGCTGCGGCCGGACCCTCCGCGGCAGCCTGGGTTACTGCCAGATCGATATCCCGGTAATCCGCTGCCGCGCAGGTGTTCATGATCTGCTTCAGCAGCGCATAGGGCACTTCCTCATCGCCGAGGATGGTAATCGGGCGGCCAGTTGCCTGTTGCTCTTCGGAGAGTGGCTCGGCGCGGCTGGCGAGATATTTGAGCTCATCCAGCAGTGGCTTGATCTGTTCGTGGCTCGCGGGAATATCGGCTATCTGCACGATCGCGCGATTACCCACGATCAACTGCTCGCCATTGACCCGTACCACCGTCGTGGTTTCGGGCTTCTGGGTAGACGTGGACTCGGGAAGTTTGATGGTCTTGTCGGCTTGCAGCACTTCCACATCGGAGGAATTCACCAGCAGGAAAAACACCAGGATGGTGAAAATATCCATCAGTGAAACCAGGTTCAGCTTGGTCTGCTTATGCCTGCGCTGCTTGCGGCTCTTCAGCTTGCCGCCAATCGTCGCTTTCATATCAGTTGCCTGCTACCGGTTGATTCTCGGATGTGCCAGCCTGGGGCGCATCGCCAAGCGATATCTGCGGGAAAAGCTCCGCATCCACCACCGACGCCGCCACCACCGCGCGGAATGAGCGCGCGGTATCCATAGCGGTCACCAGCGTGCGATACGCGGTCCCGGGCTCGGAGAGAATCACCAGATCCTTCTTGTCGATATCTTTTTCCCGCAGGCTGCGCTTCACTTCCTGCAATACATCGGACACCAGTTTGAAATCCGGCTGGCCGTCCCGGTGTGGAATGCGCTTCACGCGAATTCCCGCCGGATAATTGATGTCGATGAACTCACCGCGCAGCACCATTTCCAGCTGGCGGTTTTCCGGCTGTTCCTGCGCGCTGGCGTCGGAAAGGCCGGGGAGGTTCAGGTTCAGTACGGAAATATGGGAAAACACCATATTCAGCAGCAATACCGGTACCAGCACCGTCATCAGGCTCATAAACGAGGTGATGTCGAGATCTGGATCGGTTTCCAGCCTGCGTCGAATAGCCATGTTTATCTCTTTTATCGAGTTATTCTGGATGAACGACGAATCAGACGGTTGCGCCTGCTTTGGCAGCCGGGCGCGCAGCGGCCTCGGCTTTCTGGCCGCGGGTCAGCGTCAGCAGGTTGAGGAATTTCACCCCGGCCATTTCCAGACTGTCGATGATCTCGTTGGTTTTGTTCTGCAGCATGGAGTAGGCCAGCAGCAGCGGGATGGCAGAGATCAGGCCGAAGGCGGTGGTGTTCATCGCCACAGAAATACTGGAAGACAGCATGGTGGCTTTTTCAGACGGATCGGCATTTGCTACCGCTGTGAAGGCAGCGATCAGGCCAATAATGGTACCGAGCAGGCCAAGCAGGGTGGCGATGTTGGCCAGGGTTGCGAGGTAGTTGGTGCGTTTTTCCAGGCGCGGCACGGCTTCGAGAATGCTCTCTTCAATGGCGAGGGCGATGTTTTCGTCCTTGCGCGCCTGCTGTGCGGTGGAGATACCCGCGGCGACGATTTTGCCCATGGGGGCTTTTTCCTGCTGCGAGAACTTCAGTGCTGCAGCGAAGTTGCGCTGCTGCATCATCGGCAGAATCTGGCCATAGGCACGGCGATTCGACATTTTTGCGTGGGACAGAAATACCCAGCGCTCTACTACCAGCACAATGCCAATAACCAGAACCAGGGCAATGGGATACATGAACGGGCCGCCGGTTTGGAAAAAGCGCAGCAGTGTGTTGAGAAACTCCATGGTCAAATCTCCGGGACTAAAGATTTATAAGTCTGTAAAAAATGATGAAATCTAATGTGAAGGGGTTGGCACCGGGTATGTGTTCGCTAGACCTTCCGCGAGAGGGACCTCGCGGAAGAGCCCCCAGGGATGGGTTTACGGCGTGTCTAGCGAACACATACCCGGTGGCAGCCCCGCCACCGGGTTTTCTTACGGCGCTCTTTGTGTGCGCTGCTATCTCGAACCGGCTAAGCTGGTCCTGTGGCGGCCAAGCACCGGGTATTTGTTTTTGAAACCGCTGTGAATACATCCATGCACGCTGCGTCGGCGACGTCCCTGTCGCCGACGCTTTCAAAAACAAATCCCCGCCACTTGGCCTTCAATTCATATACTTTACTTCGTGAGCGAGTGATTATTCCGCTTCGGTTGGTTGAAGTAATTTTATTTCCCGCTGCAACTCAGAATATTCCTGATGTTGAAACGTATGGGTAATTGCATGTGGCAGCGTGCTCTCAACCCGCTCCAGGCTGGCAGCCTGTTTCCAGGGGATGATGTACAGCACCTTCGGTTGCTCCTGGCTGCCGATGATAGTGGATTCCAGCGTGATCACCTCACCGGACTCCTCCTGGGCAAATACACTTGTCGGGAGCAGGACAAACAAGAGTGTGAGAACCTTCTTCATTGGTTACATTCTCCGCTCAAGATCCATGATCCAGCCCTTCAACACCCGGTCTTCTTCCGTTTGCAGCGCCTGCGCCTCGCGGTAGTGATGCAAAGCCTGTTCCGGTTGGTGCAGGTAAAGATCAAAAAGAATACCCAGATTGCGGTGGGCCGTGCCGAAGTCCGGCCAGTGCGCCAGCGCACTTTTATAAGCGCCCTGCGCTTCCTCAAAGCGTCCCTGGTCTCGCAAGAGCACGCCCAGGCTGTTCCAGGCGAACACATTGTTCTCATTTGCAGCCACCGCCTGCTTCAGACTGCTTTCCGCAGGTTCCGGCTGCTTGAGCTTCATCTGCACGATGGACAGATTCAACCAGACCCCGGAAAGCTGTGGCCACTGGCTTACCACCTGCTGCAATTCTGTTTCCGCCGCAGGGTATTGCTGGTTGTCGAAAAACTGCCGCGCGCGCTGCAAAGCCGGCTTTGCTTCAGTGGGGACACTGCCCGCCTGAGCAAGATACGGGTTTGGTGTAATCACGCGCTGGCCGTTTTCATCCACGCCAGCCGTAGCTTCAGGCTCCACCGGGTTGCTGCCACAAGCACTGAGCAGCATGGTAAGCGACAAAGCGCCCACCCATTTCAACAGATTCAGATCAGTACGCAGCATCGCTCCACTCCACAGTCGTTTCCGGTTTGCGATAGCGGGCCGGCAGCAGTGTTTCCAGTGACGAGAAGCTGCTCTTGATCCAATCGTCATAAATACCGTTGGCGGTGCGCTGGATATTGGCCTCGTGCAGTTCGATCGCCTTCTCTTCAAACGGATAAGCCTGCTCTTCCAGCAAAATTTCATACTGTTCCAGCTCCAGCGGATTCAGGCCGTTGGGACGCTGGGAATCCATCAGGTCCCGGCTCAGCTGGCGGTAGACTTCCGCCAGGCGGAAATTCGCCGCGGTGGTGAACTCGGCAATGCCGAAATCCAGTACCTTGCGGTAGTCGGCTACGGTCGCCTCCATCGCCTGCTTCTTGTTTTTGAGGCTTTGCTTCAGCGGCAGGGTCAGCGACAGTCGCTCGAAACGCGCATAACTCTGCGCCGCCAGCTCAGTCTGCGCTGAGGCCGCGAGGTAGCGGCCGCGGGGTTCGGAAACCTTGTTGCCAGCCAGGCTTTGCAGCCACAGGTTGCGCTCGCGCTGATTGCCGGATTCCTCGTACAGGGAAACCAACTGCTGCTGCGCTTCCAGGTTTTGCAGCGCGGGCTGGCGCCAGGTGCGCACGTACTGGCGATACGCATCAATGGCTTTGTGTGCCACACCGGCCTGCTGGAACTGTTCCGCTGCCAGGTACAGCGAGCTGCGGCGCACTTCCGGGTCGCTGTCGTTCGCTGCCAGGAGCAGCAGCTCGTCGGCGGCGGCACCGGGCATATCCATGCCCTGGTAAATGGCCACCGCCTTGGCAGTGAGCGACGGGGTCAGGCGATGGTTGGGGTAGAACTGGCGGAAGTCTGCAACCTCTGCACGTGCCACCGGCCAGCGCTCAAGTTTGATCAGCTGATTGATCGCATCGTACTGGGCTACAGCGGCAATTTCCGAACGGCCGCTGGTGCGAACGCGCAGCAGCAGCGCGATAGCCTCTTCTGTAGGCGTGATGTACTCGAGGCTGTCGCTGGTCAGGTGGACCTGCTGCAACAGGATTTCCGCCTGTTTATAGATCGAAGATTGCAGGCGGTCGCGAATGCCCAGGTATTCCGGTTCGCTGCTGGACATGCCTGCCAACAATTGCGCGTAGGCACTTTCGGCTACGGGGAAATTGTCGGTTTCGAAGTAGCTGTGCCCCAACAGCAACAGGATTCGGCGGCGCTGCTCGGCATTGGGGGGCGGCTGCCAGTTTGCGGCCTTTTCTGCGGCGGCAATGGTTTCCGTGTGGCGGAACTGTTCGAACAGGTTGTTTGCGGCATCCAGCTGTACCGCCAGGGCGCGGCTGTCCTGTGGCCAGGTTTCGGCAAACTTGAGGCTGGTTTCTGTTTTGCGATCCAGCCACAGGGTGGCCTGTTCCGGTTTCTTTTCCCGCTCGTGCATCTGCCCGGCCATCAGGATGGCCGCATAGCCGGCTTCCGTTGCCTGTGCCAGCCCGGTGCGCTCCGCGTATTCCCAGGCCACTTTGCTATAGGCATCGTAGGCCTGGGCATACAGGCCGGCCTCGTTCAGACATTCCGCCATCAGGAACGTAAGCTGCGGGACTTTTTCGTCATCCGGGAAGGTTTGCAGGTATTCGCCATAGAGTGCCGAGGCCGCCAGGAATGCCGCTTGGGAATCCCGTTTGGCTTTTGCCACGGCGCTGGCCTTGCTATTGCGCTTGGTGGCTTCCCGGGCCAGTGCCTGCCCGCGTGCGTGATCGAAGCGCGCCAGTTCTTCCAGCCACGGCTTCAGCTGCCCTCTCAATTCCGCGCGCTGTGCATCATCGGCTTCTACCCAGTAGAGGCTGTTGATACCGTAGCGGGTGACGAAATCGCGCTTGGCTGGCAGTACTTCGCTGGGGAAATTGCCCTGCTGCAGTATTTCTACTGCGCGTACATGCATGGAGGGCGCGATACGGCTATCCGGGTTGCGTTCTACATAGGTGAGGAACGTCTGCGCACCATCGCGGTAGCGTTCGCTTTCCGCATACCAGTCGCCGAGCGCACCGTACAGCTGGTGCTGATAAGAACGCGGGCCGGGTTCAGGATTAAAGGTCTCGATTACCTCGGCACCACCCAGGTAATTGAAGCCCAGCGCCAGTACGCGCAGGGTGTCATCGGCCAGGCGACGCGGACCCTTTTCCAGTTCCTCAAGGGGAAGCCGGGTTTCGGTATTTTCTGCCAGCAGTTCGTCCAGCAGGGTCAGGAAGGACTCATTCGCATCGCGGTAGCGCGCATCCTTGAACTGGCTCCAGCCGAGCATGTAGCGCGCATTCTGCGCAAATGGTGTATCGCCCTGCGCGAGTACGGCGGCAAAGTCGCGCTCTGCTGCCCGGTATTGTTTGCGGCTGAATGCCGCTTCACCGCGACGGAACAGGGCTTCCGCGATAAATGGGGATTCCGGCGCAGTTTCGATAATGCTTTCCAGTGCAGTGAGTGCACCGCCGCTGTTGCCATCGATCGCGCGTGCCCGCGCCAGCCGATAGGACAGGTAATCATCATCGGCGGAAGTTTGCAGTAGTGCCTCATAGCGGCGCACCGCGTCCTGATAGGCAACCGCCATTTCAGGGTTGTCAGCCTGCTGTTGCTCCAGACGCTCCATTTCGAGGTCTGCCAGGCGCAACTGTATCTGCCGCCGGGTACGCGGATCGCTGTTTGCTGCCAGGGCTTTTTCGTAACTGGTGATCAGCGTGGGCAGCGCCACTACCGGAACGTCCACTTTGGGCTCCGGTGGCGGTAGTGCAGCCGCGGGCAGTTGTGCCAGCGTAGTGCCGGGATCGAACTGGCTGGCGCAGCCACTGAAGAGCGCACTGCAGCAGATCGCTACTGCGAGCAGTTTCCTGCGGCGATTCAGTGCTCCACTCAACGGAGAAAAACCATAGGCTGGAACAGGCGTCATGAGTCTGCCCCCGCTTGCACTGTATCGGCTGTTGGCACTGCATCGGCCGCGGGTTCCGCGAACTGGTCTTGCATGGCAGCGTCCTGAATGCGCGCGATGGCGAGGCGGGTGTGTGCCATATATTGCTGCACGCGCTGTTGCGCGGAATTCAGGGCAACCTGCAAATCCGTACGGATCGCGTCTTCAATCTGCGCACTGGCACGGTCGAGTTTGCGCTGTTGCTCCGCAAGGCGCAGTCCGGCATCCCCAATACTGCCCGCAAGCAGATTCAGTTGCGGCGCGTCGGCGGCGATGTGCGCGACACGTCGCTCGCGTCGCGCGGCTTCGGTGAGATTTGTTTCCAGCGTCGCAATGGCTTTGTGCGTTTTCCACAGATTGTCGTGGTACTGCTCCGAGGCCTGCCATTGCAGCAGGCCCCGCGCGCGGGCCAGAGTCTGCTGCTGATAGTTGCTGGTCTTGCCGGCACCGGCCAGGCGCTGGTAGCGGGTTTCGGCGCGACGCAGCATCTCCAGGAATTCAGCGGTTTCACCGCCGCCGGTGGCGAGCATGGCGAGGCCGTCCCGGTTGCTTTCTATCCGGGTTGCTGCAGCCTTGAGTTTTGCCAGTTGCTGCTCGGCGATCTGTACCTGCTGATCGTACTGTGCGCTGCCGTGTTGCAGCAGAATCGCATTGCGGCGCTGCTCGCGCTCTTCTATCAGACTGTGGAATTCCGGCAAACGCTGTTGCCAGCGTGTCAGAACTCGCTCCAGTTGTTGCAGGTCGCGCAATTCCGATAGCTGTAATTGCAGCCGGTCGCTCTGCATCATCTGCAACAGGTAGCGCTGGTTGTCGCGGATCAGCGCCGGTGTCTCGGCATCTTCCAGCCAGCCGTAACGCTGCAGGTCAGGTTTGTTTCCGTCTGTTTCTTCAATGAGCGGGAAGCGCAGGGAAGCGCTGGCGTTGTGCAGTGCCTGCAGGTCAGCCAGTGCCTGCTGGTATTGTGCCTCGGCAAGCTGGTAGGACTGCAACGCCAGTTGCGGTCGCTGCAACTGTTCGTAGCTGTACGGCAGCGCCAGCAGCGCTTCCTGCACCTGGGGTGAGAGTGGGTTCTGCCGGATCAGGTAACTCAGGGCATCAACGGCGTGCTGGTGGGTGCCGCTGTTGACTGCTGCCCAGCCGAGGCCGAGCAGGGCATCGTCGGACCAGGGCGTATCCAGACGCACACTGCGGAACTCGTCGGCGGCAGCGGCAAAGTCGTTATTCAATGCCAGTGCATAACCGGCGCCGATGCGTGCCTTGTCGCGCAGGATACGCAGCTCTTCGCCGGCCTCCGGATCGCGCTCCACCAACGCCGCTGCGCGGCGGTATTCCTGCGCGGCTGTGGATAACTGCTGCTGCCTCGCCAGGGCGGCACCGAGATTGATATGGCCCAGTACCCGCTCGGCAACCGGCAGGTCCGCCATCGCCAACAGCTGTTGCGCCTGCTCGAGGTCGCCATTGCGAATCGACAGGTTCAGGGTAAGGGTGGACTGGCGCAGCGCGCCGGATTTTTCCAGCTGGTTGGCCGCGGTGTCCCAGTTGCCGTGACGGTAATTCAGCTCGGCCAGTTTCAGCCAGGCAATTTCACGGAAGTGGCTGAGACGTTGCTGGTCTTCGCCGCTGCCGGCACGCTGCAGTTGTTTTTCAAACAGCGTTGCGGCCTGTTTTTCCAGGCCGAACGCGAGGCTGATCCCGCCGCGGATCAGGTCGGCGTTATCGGCGTGGTGCGCTATGCCGCCGCGCAGGTCTGAGACCATCAGGGTGCTGAGCGCGTCGAAGGTATTGCCCTGGAAATAGTGGTACAGCGCGCTGCCATAGCGCATGTCCTGGGCCTGCTGATATTTGTGCTTGGCAGGCGGTGTCGGCTCATCGACCTGCGCCTGTGCCGGTGCAAATGCGATCAGCGCGGCGGCCATGGCAAGTGCCAGCGGTGATTGTTTCAGGGGCGTGGAGAGCTGCATGTTGACGGTGAACTCAGGGCGCAGGCCATTCAATCACTTCGAACTCCGGCTGCTGCTTGCTGCCGGAATCGGTGATACGCAGTTCGACAACGGCGGGCTCGTCGGTCTTCTTGAGATCCAGTGTGGCTGCGCGCTTGAACTCGCGCTGCTCGGGGCCAATACCGGTGAAGTAGGCGGTAATGGTGTGCTCGCCGGATTTCAGGTTGCCTTTGAACAGCGGCTGGATGCCGCCGCGAATCAGCGCCTGGTTCTGGTGGTCGGTGTAGAGATGGGTTTCTACCAGTTTGTTGTCGATATGCAGCTTGACGGTGTCGAGGTCAAAGAAGTGCCCCACATCCATGGAAACATAAACCGCAACCTGGCTTTGCGCCGGGAACAGCAGGTCTTCCTCCAGTACCAGCAGATCCCGGTTCAGCTTCAGCACTTCCTGTTTCAGGTCTTCCAGGTCGCCACCGGGAAAGTCGCCGCTTTGTGAAACAGCCGGGCCGGCCACGGTAAGGGCCAGTAGCGCGAACAGGGAGCGAAAACGGTACATGGTAGTGCCTGAATTTTTATGCATGGTTGTTTTGGTTGTCATCGGATTATCTCAGGGTACCTCGTTTCCGGTGTGATCCAGTTGGCAATTACTGTTGCAGTCCGCTACTGAAAAACATCCGGTGGCCGGCATCAATGACGATGGCCTCGAACCCGGGCAGCTCCTCGATCAGTGCCAGGCCTTTTTGTTTGCCCAGCACAAATACGCTGGTCGACAGCGGATCGGTATCGAATCCCCTCGGACCAATGATGCTGACGCTGATCAATTTGTTGCGATCGGTTTTATCGCCGCGGTCGTCGGATTCCGTGGGCTTACCGGTGGCCGGATTGAAAATGTGATGTACCCGGTGCTGGTCGTCGTCGATAAAAAAGCGCTCGTAGTCGCCGGAGGTCGAGATGGCGGTATTTTCGAGTGGGATGACCGCGGCATTTTTACCCTTGTCGCGCGGGTGGCGAATACCTACCAGCCAGGGCTTGCCGCGCTTGTCACCGAGCAAGCGCGCATCGCCACCGGCGCTGACGTTGGCATTCTCCACGCCGTAGTGTTGCAGTATCGCGACAGCGCGATCCACGGCATAGCCCTTGGCAATCCCGCCGAGGTCGATCTTGGTGCGCGGATCGTCAAATGCGAGCGTGCGACTGCTTCGGTTGAGCTTGAGGTGGCGGTAGTTGACCGCAGGCAGCAGCTTTTCCGTGGTTTCCACATCCGCCTGTTGCCCCTCACGGAAATCGTACAGGCTGCCCAGGGTGGCGAAGGTGATATCAAATGCCCCCGCGGTCTTGTCGCTGTACCACAATGACTTCTCAATAATCTCTGCCAGTTCCGCCGAGATGGACAGGGCTTTTCCATTCGCGCCGTCACGGTTTACCCGGGAGAGTTCACTGTCGGGTTTGTAGGGCGAGAGTGCGCGGTCAATACGGCGAAACTCTTCCATCACCGCCTGATTAATTTCCTGCGCGGTTTTTTCGTCCTCGTGCCAGAACTGCAGGTGCACTTCCGTGCCCATGATGGCCTGTTTGTCGTAGTGCCAGTCGGCCGCGGCCTGACCTGCAATAAGCAGGCCGGCAAACAGGGTGAAAAAACGCGTGAGGTACATCGGTAAAAACACTATTTATCGGGTTGGCTTTAACGAATCGGCGCGAAGGCGGTAAGGCTGTCCATCAGGGTGGCATTGCCCAGGCCGTGATTGGGGAACAGGCTGGCAAAATTATTCTGCTCACCGTGTAGCGCCATATAGTTCAGCACCACGGTCTGCACCAGCTGGTTGACGTTGTTGGCGGCGGGGCTGCCCGCAGTCTCCACATCACCGGAGGCACGCATGTAGCCCAGCTGCTGGTGGCGTGCCTGCTGATCGGCAGTGCCGCCGAGCAGTTGCGGGCGGCCCACCGGGTTGTACACCAGGAAGAAAGAAGCTGCGGTCTGCTGATTGTCGCCAGTCCATACGCCTTTGCCGCGTCCTTCCGCGGAGTCATCGATCATGCCGTTACTGAATACGGAGCCATCGCTGAACACATAGATCATCAGTGGCTGGCCTACCCGTGCGGCGTATTCCAGGCAGGCGCCAATGCAGCGACCGGCGCGCAGGTCGCGAATCTCGCCGGTGGCGCGGTCGCCGGTGTGGTAGTCGTAACCACCCATAGTGATGGTGCCGGCACCGGCGTAGCCGTTGATGACCAGCTTCATGGTCGCGGCAGCTTTCTGGAATTCACGATCGTTGAGGAATTCATTGGAACTGAAAATACCCGCGGGGCCGACAATGTCGGGATCCAGCACCGGGTCCAGTGTGCTGGGATCGCCAAAGCGGTTGGCGAGGTCGGCACTTTTCATATAGCCGCATTTCACCAGATCCCGGATCACCGCGTCGTTGGTGACCTTGCCTACTTTGGCACTGGAAATACGGAACATGGATTCCATGACGGCGACGGTATCGCTCTGATCCAGCAGGCCGACCAGGTCGCCCACGTCGACCAGTCCGGTCACGTCACTGGGGCGGTCGATCTTGGTGGGGCGCACTTCCGGATTAATCAGGTCCGCCGGCGCCATGGAGTTGCCGCCGGATTCGCTGGTCTGTGAGCCGATCAGCGCCAGTAGCGAGCCGTTGGCACCGGCGCGGTTGATACCGTACATGGGGTTGTGCGGGTTGTTGCCGGTGTCGTTTTCCGAGCGCGCTGGGATCACCGCGCCGTTGATCGCAGCGGCGGTACCCGGTGCAACTTTTTCCAGAATGCCGCGCAGCATGCCACTGTCGGAGTGGAAGGCGAGGCCGAGATCGGTGTTGTAAAAACTGTTGCCGGCGGCATCGGTCACCGAGGGTGACATGTCGCCGGGCAGGCCCTGCTTACTGTAACCGGCAGTGCTGAGGAAATCGAGCTGCCCACCCTGCTTGCCGACGAGCACATTGGATCCGGCAATGTTGGCCCCGCCGGCGAGGTCGAAACAGATAAATGGAATCTTGCCGGCCCCGGTGGCACTCACACCGCAGATAGTGCGCATGGCCTCGAGGTCATCGGAGAGCGCTGTCTGCGCGGCCAGCGGATTGGAAAACAGGCTGCACACCGAGCCGCCCAGTACCGTCGCCATACCCGCGCGAAAACCCTGGCCGATAAAATCCCGCCGGCTCACCGGCCGGTGGTGATCCGGGTGGCGCAATGGCTGGTCCAGTTCGAAATGTTTTTTCTTGCTCATGGTTCTGTTCCGGGCGCCCGGGTTTTGTCGGTGTTCTTAATTGATTTCGGTGGCGGGCCTACTATCGGTGGCTATTCGCAAGACACGCCGTGAACCCATCCGTGGGGGCTCTTCGAAAACGTCCCTGTTTTCGAAGGTCTTGCGAATAGCCACCGATAGCAGGCCCTTCGCTTTGTACTTCCCAGCAGGCTACGCTCACTGCAATCAGTGAATCAAAATCATCGCACTGCCCATTGCCGCCGCACAGGTGGCTTTGACGGTCGTCGGTGTGCGCGATGCATCGCAGCCACTGCCGCAGGCAGTCATGGTATCAATCAGGCTGTTCAGTTCTGCACGCACGGCACTTTCATCCGGTGCGGACTGCAATTGGGCAGTGTGGCCACCCATGGCCACTGGCCAGGTAATTGCGCGGCCGAGCAGTTTGTCCAGCAACGGGTCGATAACCTGCGCGCGCTTGGCTGCGGAATCGAAAGCTGTGTCAGCGCTGGCTGAGAAATCAAAGCCGGGGAAATAACTGGCGCGTGCGCTGCTGTCGTCCACCAGCGTGCTGCAATACTTCACTGCCAGCTGGGTGATGCCCATCTGCTGTGCGGCTAGGAAGCCGCGTACATCGGAATCCACCGGCAGCTGCTGTTTCACTTTTTCCCAGGTCTCCACCACCGCTGGGTTTGTGCTTGCAACGCCGGTAGCGGCAGACAATGCGGCGTGGATCTGCTCGAAACGGCGGATGCCGATGCGCGGTTGTGGGGCCAGGTCCGCTGGCGCCGCGGGGGCAACCGGCGTGGCTTCTACGCGCACGAATTCCTCGTTGCCCAGACGCTCAAAGGTGAGGAAGAATTCGTCAGCCGTGGGGCCTTTTTCCAGGGTGATAATGGTGCCCAGCGGGGAGAGTTTCTGGCCGGTTTCCGCGTTGTATTCAGTCGCGCTGACAACCGTGTCGAGTTTGGCCCAGGCCTGGCCAACGGCGGCTTCGCGGCCGTTGATACCGATGCGCATGCCTTTGATCACGACGCCATCGGGAGATGCGCCTGCTTCCAGCGAGATAAATTTGGGTTCGCTGAACAGGTAGCCGTGGTTGTCGTACTGCTGCACTTCAAACATCACATAGCCCTGCGGCACGCCGGTCTGTTCCTCGACCTTGAACAGCAACAGGTATTTTTCACCCACACCTGCTTCATAGTTGGTGAGGATGTCGTCCTGGTTGAGGGCGCGGGAATGGATGGCCAGCAGGCGGATGGAACCCTGCCAAACGTGTTCGTTGGAAGCCTCGCTGCCGATCACCAGTGCATAGGTATCGTCCCAGGTGGAGAGCAGGCCGGCGTCGACCGGATCCGCGTCGCCGGTGTATTCACCGTTGACGTACAGTCGGCGCCCGTTGATCGGGTCGAAGGTTGCCACCACATGCTGCAGGGTCGCCTGCACGCGCTCGGCCATGTCATCGGCAATCAGGGCCGGCATACCGTCGGCATCGGTGCTGGTGTCGTTGCGATTCTGGAAGGTGTAGTTGTACATCGCCTGGCCGAGGGTGAAGTTGCGGATATCGTTGCCAGCGGAGTAGCTGACGATCCGCGCCGGACCTTCCTGTACCACGTTGGCCGGGGCCACCCAGGCTTCAATGGTGTATTCGCCGGTCGCACTCAGGGTGTCGAACAGTTTTTTACTGGTTGCTGTAGCGCCCTGGGCCTTGCCGCCTTTCAGCTGCAGTCCCCAGGAGCCGAGCCATTCCACATCGCCGGAGAGCTGCAGGTCGATCGCCGGGTTTACACCGGAAGTGTCGTAGGCGGTATTGCCGCTGCCGGTTTTGAATTCATACAGAGCAATCGCATTATTCTCGATGCGCCCGCCACCGCTGGAGACAATACCGTCGGTGAGGTAAAGCGCTTTACTCAGTACCCACTCCGGATCGACTTCGGTCAGCGAGATGCCATCGGCGAATTCACGAATGGCCGCGGCCATGGCATCGGCGTTGCTGGCGCAGTCGTTCCAGCAGTTGTGGAAGTCGTCTCCCAAACGCACCACAAAGCGGGAGTTTTCCGGGTTGTCGAGATCCATACGGGCCTTGGCGGCTTCGTAGGCTTTATCCACATCGCTGCTGGCGAAATAGGGCTGCTGGGCAGTGGCCGCGTCTTCGCTATGGCAGCTGGAGCAGTAGACTTCCAGCAGTGGATAAACCGTTGTGGCGAAACTGCCGCTGCTTTCCGGGAAGCTTTTGCTTGCACCGACGGTGCGCTCGGTAGGCGCGGTGAGTTTGATGGTGCTCGCGACAGAACCGGCGGCGGCAGCCCACTCCTCAATGTAATTGGTGATGATTTCTGCACAGGCGTCGGCGCTCGACAGCCAGCAGTTATGGCCGCTGGCCACTTTGGTGACGAGGCGGGACTCCGCCGGTTCGCCCAGATTGACCAGCTCGCGGCCTTCGCCGTGGGCGAGGTTGATATCGTCCTTACGCACGAAGCGGGGGCTCTGGTTACCTTCGATATGACAGCTGCCGCAGCGGTTTTCCGCGGCGAGGTTGTCCCAGATATAACGCTTGTAGTTCTGAACGTCTTCACTTTCCGGTGCCGGGCCTGAATAGGTGGCGTCACCGGGCGCGGGATTGGTGTTCGGCTGTTCTTCCGTTGCCTGGCCACTGCCGCCGCTACAGGCGGCAAGCAGGGTGGATGCGAGGAGGCCCGAAACGATCAGGCCCTTGCGAAGCAATGTTTGTGCGGTTATCTGTTTCATTTTCTTATTCCCCCGCACAGTAAACCGCGGCATCCGCATACACCTGCTTCAGCTTGTAACCACCGCTGGTAAAGCTTTCGGTAATGCTATTGATGCGGTTGCGATCCTGGCTGTCTTCCGGTGTGCGCAGACAAACCTGTTCGAATACTTTGGTCACCTGGCACTGGGCAAAGGCCTGGCTGCTGGCCAGTTCACGGCCCAGTGACTTGGCTCCGCTACCGGAACCGGGCAGCGTGTCGTCCCAGCCCAGGTACATGTTCGGCCCCTCGCGCCAGTAGTTGTCCCACTTGTCATCGGGCATTACAAAGCCGTAAGGGAATGTAGCGCTGTTGATATGGTTTTTTGCCTTTACCCGGGTGCCGGTGGCGAGATCGGTCTCACCGGCACTGTTGTAGTCCAGGTAACCGTTTTCACCGGTGGGGTCGTTATCCACGTCGTAGATAAAGTCGTAATAGGCAAAGGCCTGGGCCATCGGGTCCATGCCGCTGTGGCAGCCGATACAGTTGTTCTGGAAAACCCGGCTGTCACCACCGGGACTGCGGCTCACGTCCTGGCGGATGCGGTCTGGCGGGCGTGAGGTATCGTGTACCTGCTCCATATCCCGGCACAGGTGATTCATCAGGGTGAAACGGAACATGGCGCGGTTGGTGCCCGCATAGAAAAAGGATTTGGCTGCGCCGCGGCTGGTGATGATCCCGGCGGTAGCGTCGCTGGGGAGGCCGGTTACCGCAGACTGGGTTCTACGCTCCAGTGCGGTTTGCAACGGGTATCCACTGTTTTCCAGCTCGATATAGTGGTTGTTGTTGCTGTTGCTATACGAAGATTGAACCAGGCCACTGGCGCCGGTATACAGGATGTCTTCGAACAGTATTCCGCGGAAATCCTCGTCATCGCGCACCATGCCGATAAAGGTTGCGGTGTAATCGTTGAGCGGGACAAAGTTGTCGCCATCACGATTGGTCCACGGCGCCGCGAGGTTTTTCAATGTGACGTTATAAAACGCATCATTGTCCATCGCCCGGTAGGCCGCTGCCTCGGGATTACCAGTGGCAATTTCCTCAGCCATGGCGGTGAGCACGGAGACACTGGGTTTTACACCGGTGAGGCGGCTGTGAATCTGTGCGGCCTGCTCTTCCGGGCCGGCAAGTGCCGGCAGAGCAAAGCAGACTGACGCCGCGAGTAGCAGGCGCGCGACGGACGATGACTTTTTCATGACAATTATTGTGTAGTGAACGTACGTTGTAACTGGGCACCGATACTAAAGAAGGTTCAAAAATTCGCCAGCGGGAAAAATTTAATACGTGTTCTGGTTGGCAAAAACAGTGTGCGCGCCTTGAGAGTACTGAGGGCAATCGCGAAAATCGAGCAAATAAATCTGGTAAATAGTCTGGCACGAACGTCCAGCTTTCCCGCCATCGTCACGGTGAGTGGTTACTACGGAAGAGGAAACTCCCTTGAACAAATTGTGTACGCTGGCCCAATTGTCCGGCGGACTCATCGCGCTGTTGCTATTGGGGGGCTGCTCCGGTGGCAGTGGTGAAGGCTCCGGTCTGGGCGGTGGCGACCAGGCAGAAGACCCGGTTGTGGTTGATTACCCGGTGGCTTATGTGCGCCGCAGCCTGCGTTTCGAAGACGACGGCGCGCTGGCGGGAGACAGCCTTTATGCACCTTCGGCATTTAATCCAGGCGCCGTGCTGGTGTTGCGCGACCGTGCTACCGCCAGCGCGCCCGAGCGCGTGCTGACCGAAGGCCTGTTTGTCAGTGACGAAGAAGCCGGCGTGGTGTTTGAAGGTGGCTACGACGTAAAAGATCTCACTGTGTCCGCTGATGGCCAGTTGATGGCCTTCGCCATGCGCGCACCGGATATCGAAGGGCTGGATGACGACGAGCAGCCGAGCTGGAATATCTGGCTGTACGATTTTGAAGCCGCCGAGCTGAAGCGCGCGATTTCGTCCGACCTGACTGCGGAAGCGGGCGATGATATTGCGCCCGCTTTTTTGCCCGATGGCCGTATCGTATTCAGTTCCACCCGCCAGCGCCGTTCTCGCGCGCTGCTGCTCGATGACGACAAGCCCCAGTTCGGCGCGCTCGCGGAAAACCTGCAGGAGCCGGCTTTCGTACTGCACGTGATGGAAGCGGACGGCACCGATATCCAGCAGATTTCCTATAACCAGAGCCACGACCTCTCGCCCACGGTACTGTTCAGCGGCCGCATCCTGTTCAACCGCTGGGACAATATGGGCGGGCGCGACCGCTTGAGCCTGTACACCGTCAATCCCGACGGCACCGACCTGCAGTTCCACTACGGCTATCACAGCCAGGCCACCGGCATCAGTGCCACTGGCGAACCGGTTCCCGCCGCATTCAGCAAGCCGCAGCAAATGCCCGATGGCCGCATCCTCGTCACCCTGCGCTCGCCGGAAGGGATTACCTACGGCGGTGACATGGTGTTGATCGATGCCGAGAATTTCACCGAAGCCTACAGCGAGCCGGAACAGGAAGGCGTGCTGCAGGGGCAGGCATCGCTCTCGGTCGACGAAGTGATCACCGACGGCGGATTGTCCCCGCACGGCTTGTTTGCCAATGCCTGGGCATTTCACGACGGCACCAGCCGTCTTTTGGTCAGCTGGAGCGAATGCCGGGTGATCGAGCCGGACACCGAGCTTGCCCGTCCCTGTACTGACGAGTGGCTGGCGACCGAGGGCATTATGCCGGCAGACCCTCTCTACGGCCTGTGGATCTACGACTATGTGGAGGGCACCCAGCGCCCGATCATCCAGCCGGTGGAAGGCGAGATGATCAGCGAGGGCGTCACCGCCGACCCGCGGCCGGTGCCGGAATTTATTGCCGAGCCGATTCCCGGTGTGGATATCGATCGCGACCTGGTGCAGGAAGGTATGGCAGTACTGGATATCCGCAGTGTCTACGACTTCGATGGCGAGCAGGTTGTGGATATCTCTGCATTGGCGGATCCGCTGCAAACCACTGCCGCCGAGCGCCCGGCACGTTTCCTGCGGGTGGTAAAGGCGGTGGGTATTCCCGATCGCGATACGCTGGATTTTGATAACGCCGCATTTGGCCGCAGCCGCGCACAGACCATGCGCGAGATCATCGGTTACACGCCGATCCAGCCGGATGGCTCGGTGCGGGTAAAAGTACCGGCCGATATGCCGCTGGCCATTTCCGTGGTGGATGCCGACGGTCGCCGTATCGTCGGCCGTCACAACAACTGGCTGCAGTTCCGCGCCGGCGAAGTGCGCCAGTGCCAGGGATGCCACAGTGCCGACAGCGAAGTGCCCCATGGCCGCACCGATAAACAGCCCGAGCCGGCCTGGGCCGGCGCGCCTACCAGCGGTGCCCCCTTCGCCAATACCGAAGAGGCGCTCAATGCCGAAATGGGTGAAACCATGGCCCAGCTGCTGGCCCGCATTGCCGGTGAAGCAGAGCTGGAAGGCGATATCCGTTTCAGCGACCTGTGGACCGACCCGGCGCTGCGTACAAAAGATCCGAGTACCGAGCTGTTGATGAGCGAGCTGCTGACCCCGCAGCCCACCAGCCTTGCCTGCCAGAGTGCCTGGACACCGGATTGCCGCGCAGTGATTCACTATCCCGAACATATCCAGCCGATCTGGGACCTGCCGCGGGAAGTTACCGACGCGACCGGCGCAGTGATCGAGGACCGCACCTGTTCTACCTGCCACACCAATCGCGATGCAGCGGGTATGGCACAGGTGCCGCCGGGCCAGCTGGACCTGAGCGCAGAACAGTCGCCAGTGAACACCAACTTCAGTACGTCTTATGTAGAGCTGGTATTCAGCAATCCGACCCAGGAGCTCAGTGAGGGTGCGGTACAGAACGTGCTGGTACAGGACACCGATGACAATGGCGAGCCGCTGTTCGAGACCGATGAAAATGGCGAGCTGATCCTGGATGCCGCCGGCAACCCGATACCTGTTATGGTTACCGTCGATATCGAGCAGATCATGAATATTGCCGGTGCCAACGCCAGCCGTTTCTTCAGCGTGTTTGCGCCCGGTGGCGCGCACGCCGGAGAACTCTCCGCGGCGGAACTGCGCCTGATTTCAGAGTGGCTGGATATCGGCGCGCAGTATTACAACAACCCATTTGATGCACCGGTCAACTAAGCAGATGAAACGTCAGCCCGGCAAATTTTCAATTCGACAGGCATGCTGGCTGGCCGCGATGGCCGGCGTCATGCTGGCTCCCGTCGCCACGGCTGCGGAGCCCGCCGAAGATGAAGGCAATCTGCCAGTAACCGAAAGTTTTAGCGCGCGGCAATTCTCGCAACAGGTCCCACAGGATCTGCCTGAGGACGCGGAGCAGGTTGTGGTGGGTTCTGAATTCCTCAACCTGTATACCGGTCCGGGCCGCGGCTACGTGATCAGCAATGTCGTCGAATATGGAGAGTCGCTGTGGCTGCTCAAGCGCCGCACCGACTGGGTCAAGGTCATGACCCGCAAGGGCAAGACTGGCTGGGCCAAAATTTCCGACCTGGATGAGATATTCACCGCCGAAGGCGAACAGGTGGCCGTCCCTACGCCGGGCGTTGACGACTACCGCGAGCAGAACCTGCGCCTGGGGTTCGCTTATGGCGATTTTGCCGGTGCCAACTCCATGGGGGTGTCGCTGGGTTACCGCTTTACCCAGAACCTCTCCGCCGAAGTGCGCGCGGCGCAGACCATCGGTGCCTATTCCGACAGCCAGACCTACCAGGTTGCCGTGGTACACCAGCCTTTCCCCCAATGGCGCCTGTCGCCCTACTTCCTGCTGGGAACGGGCATCAATATCACTTCCCCCAATGCCACCATCGTCGCCACGGAAGACCGCCAGGACACCGCGATGCTGACCGGTATTGGGGTTACGACTTATCTTTCCCGCCGCTTTGCCCTGCGCGCGGAAGTGGCCAATCACTACCTGCTGACCTCGCGGGAAAATAATCAGGAGATTGTCGAGTGGAAACTCGGGTTCGACGTATTTATGTAAAACTCGCCGGCCTGCTGCTCGCGGGCTCGCTGTCCTCTGGCGCACTGGCCCAGTACGACCAGGATATCGACGAAATTATTTCGCCGGACCTGGAGCGGCGGGAAATCCGCGAGGCGAAGATCGATAGCGAAGACTTCGAGTTCACTGCCTATCTCGGCGGCATCATGAGCGTGGAAGATTTCGGCTCCAACGCCCTGTATGGCGGCAGCCTCGCGTACCACATCAGCGAAGACTTCTTTATGGAAGCGGCCTACGGCCAGACCACGCTGGGGGAGTCCAGCTACGAGCGCCTCAGCGGCTCCGCGCCACTGCTCACCGATGAAGAGCGCGAGCTGTCCATGTACAACCTGTCGCTGGCCTGGAATTTCCTGCCCGGCGAAATCTTCGTGTTTGACGACTGGGCACTCAACAGCAACCTGTACCTGATCGGTGGTATCGGCAATACCAGCTTTGCCGATGAAGAACACTTTACCTACAACGTCGGTGCCGGTGTGCGGGTGCTGGCACAGGACTGGCTGGCACTGCGCCTCGATGTGCGCGACCACATTTTTGAACACGAAATTTTTGGCGAGCCGCTGACGACCAACAACCTGTCGGCGCAGCTCGGTATTTCCATTTACTTCTGAATTGCGACCCTTACAAAAATAAAACCGGAGAAATCGAATGCGTAAACTGATTGCCGCTCTCTGTGCTTCCGCCGCCCTGCTGGCCGGTACCCCGGCACTGGCCAAGGCACCCGCCAGCGACTTTACCCTGGCTTCCCTGAAAGACGGTAACCTGCGTCTCAGCGAACAGCGTGGCGAGGTGATCATGCTGAACTTCTGGGCCTCCTGGTGCGGTCCTTGCCGCGAAGAAATGCCGCTGCTGAATGACCTGCATGCGCGTTACGAATCCGTCGGCTTCAAGGTGTGGGGCGTAAATGTGGACGCTAACCGCGAAGACGCCCAGGCCATGCTGAAAAAAATCCCGGTGGAATTTCCGGTGTTGTTTGATGGGGAAAGCCAGGTGAGCCAGCTGTTTGGTGTCGAGGCCATGCCCAGCTCCGTGTTCATCGATCGCGATGGCAATGTGCGCTACGTGCACAGAGGCTACCGCAGTGGCGATGAAGCCGAGTACAAGAAAATCATCAAGGAACTGATCCGGGAATAATCCATGGCCAAGCGCGCGCTGTTACTTCTTCCACTGTTCCTGCTGCTGGGCGGCTGCGAAACCCTGATGCCGGAGCCCTGGGTAAAGCCCTACGAGCGGCATTACCTTGCGGATCCGATCATGAGCTTCGAGCGCGATCCGGTGGCGGCTGGGTATATGAATCACGTCTACGAAGCGCGTGAAGCCGCGCGTGGCGCGGAAGGTGGGTCAGGAGGCGGCTGTGGCTGCAATTGATCGTGCAAAAATCTTCGCGGCTATTATTGGGTTTTGGCTGCCCGCAAGCCTGATCGCTGCAGTACTGCCGGAAGAGCGGGCAGACACCATGTACCACTCCTACAGTGGTGGTGGCGTGACCATCGATGGCCCCTCGATCCTCGTGCGCAAGAATGTTGGCAACAAGCTTTCGCTATCGGCCAATTACTACGTGGATATGATTTCCGGTGCCTCTATTGATGTGCAGGCAACCGCGAGTCGCTATTCCGAACAGCGCGATGAGTTTTCGCTGGGGGCGGATTACCTGGTGGATAAAACCACCATGAGCCTGAACTACACCAATTCCAGTGAAAGCGATTACCAGGCGGAAACCGTCGGCTTTGGCATCGCACAGGATTTCTTCGGGGATCTCAGTACCCTGTCCATGCGCGTGAGCTTCGGCAGTGACGATGTCATGCGTAATGGCGACGAGGATTTCCTCGAGCAGGCCGAGCACCGTCGCTACTCGATCGGTTGGAGCCAGATCCTGACCCAGAAGCTGATTGCGGAACTGAGTGTGGAAACGGTGGCCGACGAGGGCTTCCTGAACAATCCTTACCGCAGTGTGCGCTACCTGGACCCGAATGCGGGCAGTGGCTTCAGTTACCAGGCGGAGCTCTACCCAACCACCCGCAACAGCGACGCCGTCGCCCTGCGCGCCAAGTATCGCCTGCCGTATCGCGCCGCGGTAAAAAGCGAATACCGCCGCTACGCGGACAGCTGGGGCATCAGTGCAGACAACCTGGAGCTGCGCTATACCCATCCGCTGGAGCAGGAAAACGTGATTCTCGAGGGCAAGCTGCGCTTCTACAAGCAGAGCGGGGCGGATTTCTACAGCGACCTTTTCCCCTACCTGAATGCCACCAACTTCCGCGCGCGGGATAAAGAGCTGAGCGACTTCACCAGTACCGCGATCGGCATAGGCGCCTCCTACCTGCTGCCGGATCGCTGGTCCCTGTTTGATCGTAAGAACACGGTGAATCTCTATTGGGACTACGTCATGTTCGACTACGACAACTTCCACGATGTGCGGGTGCACGACGGCGATTCCGCTTACCTCCCGGGCGAGGAGCCGGCCTACAGCTTCAACGCCCATGTGGTGCGGCTGTTCTGGTCTGTGTGGTTCTGAAAAACTGATTTACAGGGGCCGCAAAGGCCCCTAAAGTTCGCCCGCATTGCCCGGTGATGCCCGACTGCTCTGGCGGCTTTCCCCTCCTGATGCCACCCGGTGCTCACCTGCTGCCATACTCTTTCGGCAGCGTTTCTCCCTGTTTTACCGCTCCCGGTGGACCCCATGTTCAGCTATCGCCACGCTTTTCACGCCGGCAACTTTGCCGATGTACTCAAACATTTCGTGCAGGTGGAAATAATTTCGCACCTGCAGAAGAAAGACGCACCTTTCGACTATATCGATACCCACGCTGGCGCAGGTATGTACCGGCTGCAGTCGGACATGGCGCAGAAAAACCAGGAGTACCTGAACGGGATCGGTAAATTGCAGGGTAACGACGCTCTGTCGGAACTGGCGCCGTATCTGGCGCTCATCGACGACTTCAACCCGGGCGGCAGGCTGCAAAACTATCCCGGCTCGCCGATGATCGCCGCCCAGATGCTGCGCCCACAGGACAAAGGCTGGTTATTTGAGCTGCACCCCCGCGACGCCGAACATCTCAGCAAAAACTTTGCCGGCAACCGTAATTGCCGTGTGCGCGTGGAGGATGGCTTCAAGGGCCTGAATGGCCTACTGCCAACCCAGTCCCGGCGCGCGCTGGTGCTGATCGACCCGCCCTACGAGCAGAAAGAAGACTACCAGCGGGTAGTCGCGGCGCTGACCCTGATCCACCGCAAGATGGCCACGGCCACCGTGGCGATCTGGTACCCGGTGGTGGAGCGCAAGCGCATCGACAGCCTGGAAAAGCAGATCGCGGCCACCGGTATCCGCAAGATCGAACTGTTCGAGCTGGGTATTCGTGCCGAAAGCGAAGGTCACGGCATGACTTCCTCCGGCATGATCGTGGTCAACCCACCGTGGACGCTGAAGGAGAAAATGCAGGCGCTGTTGCCGAAGCTGGCGCAGCTGCTAAGCGAGGACGGTGCGGCGCACTTTCGCTGCGAGACCCTGGCCGGCGAATAATGTTGTCGGTGAACGGATAGATACAAAAAAGCCCGGAAATTCCGGGCTTTTTTATTGGGTGGCTAATTGACCTGGAATCAGTCCTTCCAGAACTGCCACCACTTCTTGCTGTGCTCGGCGCGCGCAGCCTGGCCCTGCTCGGAGCCTTTATCCATTTCCTTGCGCTCCTGCTCAGCCTTCTTGGCCTGCTGCTTTTCCATGCCCTTCAGTTTTTCTTCCGGCATTTCTTCATCGGACTTTTCGTCCTTGGGCAGGCGAGCCATGCGGTCAACCTTCTTGCCGTCGTGCTTGCCTTCGGCATGCTCGTACTTGGCCTTCTTCTTCTCGGCAAACGCGCGCTTTTCTTCCTCGGTCAGGCGGTGAGGCTCGGCTTTCGCTTGTGCCTTCTCATGGGCGTGGGCCTTGGCCGCTTCCTGACGGGCTTCAATCTGCTCCGGCGTCGGCTTGTCTTTGCCGGGGGCTTCGGGCTTGTCGGCCAGGGCCGGCGCAGAAATTACCAGACTGGTCATGGCGGCGATCAGAATCTTGTTCATGTGGACTCCTGTCGGTGTGTAGTAGTTGGGGGTAGTTTGCGTGTAGCTACGTGAATTGTTGCTGAACGGATTGCAAGGGCTCTGGGTGACGGTATCACGGCTGCATGACGTGCTGTGTGATATGGCCAGTAAAAGGTGCGTTTCAATAGATAGAAGTGCAGGGGGGTAGTATGCCAACTTTGGGAGCGAGAAGTTGAAATTGTGATTATTTAAACCCGCTTAGCGCTAAATGGCTAGATAAGATAACCGCGCTCTAAGCGGGAGGCTGGGGTTTCTAATCTTGCTTGGTTCCTTATAATTTATAGTGGTCTACGACCAGTAGTGGAGGTTTTATCATCCATTCAGATAATTGATTTCTTGATCAGAAATCAATAGGTTACATTATTATTCTCTGTGCAACCATATAACATAAAGCGCAATCACAAAAGCTAAATAGCGTTGTGTATTTGTGCCCCATAAAAGAGGTGGATTGAGCATGACTAAAGGGGGCATTCCTGATTACGAGGACGTTACTCCTAATCCGGAGTATCTTATTAAGTCTATTGCTGAGCAGGGTTACAGCCTTGAGTCTGCCGTAGCTGACCTAATTGATAATTCAATCTCTGCCGGGGCTGATCAAGTAGAGATTCTGGTAAATATAGAGTCAGAGCCATTTGGTTTGATGCTCGCAGACAATGGCGATGGAATGACAGAAAAAGAGCTGAGAGAAGCTATGCAGTTTCCCAGTAACTCTCCAGAAGCAGCCAGAAATCGGTCTGATTTAGGCAGGTTTGGCCTTGGGCTGAAAACGGCTTCATTCTCACAGACTAGACGATTTACTGTTCTATCCAAAAAGAAGGACGAAAATTCATACCATGCTAGGACATGGGACGTCGATGTCCTAAAGGATAATGGGTGGAAATTAATAATAAATAATGAGCAAGAAATAAAAGAAATTCACAAGAAATATATTAACTTATCTGAACAGTATCTAAACGGATTCGAAAATTTTACCCCCAATACAATTGTTTACTGGTCAGGCCTCTATAAATACGAACAATATGTCGATGAAAAAAATCGAATAGCAGCTTTAAAAAAAGAAATCACTGAAGTTACCTCTGAGCATCTTGAAATAGTCTTTCATAGATTTATGGAAAGAAAAAAAAGATCTCTACAGATCCGGATAAATAATAAAAGGTTATCACCATTCAGCCCGTTTCCAGTTCATGAAAAAGACTTCAGGCCTGTGGAACCTCTCAAGAGAAGGTTTGGTAATGACGCTATAAAAATTGAGGGGTTTATTCTTCCATCAAGAAGCATAGATGAATCTAAAGAAGCAAATAATATATGGACAACTAACTATAGAAGCCTCATGGGCATGGAGGGTATTTATGTCTATAGGTGTGATAGGGTAATCTTGTTTGGCGGCTGGAATAGGTTGATTAAAAGTGGTCCAAGACTTCAGCTTGCTAGATTGAGAGTGGACATAGGGAATGGCGCCGATAACGTAATAAATCTAAATGTGTCGAAATCACAGGTAATTATACCGCATGACCTTAAAAAAGGTTTTGAAGAATATATAACTGCACTTAAATCTGAAGCTGAAAAAGAATATTTCAACAGAAATATTAAAAGGTTCAATGGTATAAAAGATAAAAATAAAGAAGAGATATTCGTTAAAAAGTCATCAAACAAGGGAGTGTTGCTTGAATTTAATGATGAATTTCCGCTTATAAAAGAATTAAAAATGGGTCTTGATGGATCTGATTTATCTAAGTTCCTTGTGTTAATGAAAATGATAAACTGCCAAGTAAATAAAATTAGACATATAAATGAAGACAGGACATTTAGCGGTATTGCTGAAAATGACGGAATTACTGAAAGCGATATAAAAGCATGTGTTGATGAAATGAGAAATCTTGGTATGAGCAGAAAATCAATAATAAAGAAAATAACAGAAGAGCTTGGATTTAAAAAAAACTCAATGCCGGATAGCTTAGTGGAGTATATGGGGGGTGGTGATGGAAAGTAATAAGTATGTTGCTCTTATCAAAAATGCAATCGCGGGTCAGGCAGAACAGAACAAGAAAGACTCAAAAAGTTTAGATTTCTTTGATGACCTGTATAGCAATATCTCGGAAAATATCAAACAGATAATAAAGCTATTTCATTACCCAGAGGTAGATGACGCCACCTTGAAGGTTTATTTTGAAGTTGCAAAGCGAGAATATTTATCTGTAAACCCGGTAGATATTGAGCCGTCTAGTGCGCTATCTAAAAATAATAAGGAATCTTGGCTTACGGAAACAAGAGCGGAACTAATAAAATGGAATTACATGGATCGTTACCTCCAATATTTAGAAAAAAAAGGTAGAGCAGAACCTGTTATTACCGAAACGGAAACATCTAGTCTGGACATTATGGGGAGACTTGGTGATCCAGAATCAGCCGACGAATTTTACGTAAAGGGTCTCGTTGTTGGAGAGGTACAGTCAGGCAAGACAGGTAATTTTAATGGGGTAATTAATAGATCCATCGACTGCGGCTATAAGTTGATAATCGTTCTTTCAGGGATAATGGAGGACTTAAGGTCACAGACTCAACAAAGAATAGAGTCTGATGTGATTGGCGAAGGAGTAACGGATATTGATAATGACTCCGTTGGCAAAAAGGGCGTCGGAAATATCTGTCGATTTGGTCATCTGGGCAGCTCAGCTATTGAACAGGTGGTCTCAATTACCTCGCACAAATCTGATTTCAAAAAAGCCCTAGCGGATGCGCATTTTTCTCTTAACAGAATTAATATTCTCGTATGCAAAAAAAATATCAGCGTACTAAGGAATCTTATCGTATGGCTCCATGACAATTTAGACCCTGGAAAAAACCAGCATTCCATACCAATGTTGATTTTAGATGATGAGGCAGATAACGCATCATTGAACAATGAAGGGTATAAGGGTATTGAATACGCCTCAAAAATCAATGGATATATAAGAACATTATTAAATCTTTTTTCTAGAAAAACTTACTTGGGTTACACTGCAACACCGTTTGCGAATGTACTTCAGGATAGAAATGAGGCTCATTTGGATGGAATCGAAATCAAATATAAAGATGGCGGAGTAGAAAAAGAGAAAACGCTGACACAAGTAGATAACATATTCCCGGACGACTTTATTGTATTGTTGAATTCGCCAAGTAATTATATTGGCGCAAAACAAATATTTGAAACAATCACACCTATAAATAATGAAATCGGTGAAAAAATCCCTCTCGTTATACCTGTTGAAGACGCTATAGAGAATTTTCCATCAAGGGTCTTGGATAACGGAGATGGAGATTTGGTTGGTGTAGAGAATTTTCCCAATAGGGAGGCTTGGAATGAAGTAGTTGGTCCTTATGGAAGTTATTTGGATTTTTCTACTTATCAGGAGTATAGAAAGGAAACTCGTTCATGTAAAAAAGAGGATGACTTTCCTAAGCAGCTCCCCACGTCCCTTAAAGAAGCGATTGTATGCTTTATTTTATCTACAGCAGTACGTGAGAGTAGAAAAAAGCTACTTATAACGTCAAATTTATTTCAGCCGCACAATACAATGCTGATACATGTTTCTCGATTTACTTCATGGCAAAATAAGACTAAAAAATTGATAGCCGAGTATGTAAGAGATCTTGAAAACAGGATTGATAATGATCCGGCAACAGGTGAGAGTTCAATTTATTCAGAGTTTGAAAAAATATGGTACAGGTATTACGCATTCATTATTGAGTCAATCAAGTCATATCTGCCTTATGACTATGTGGATGAATTTCTGATCCCTCTGTCTTTTAATTCATTAAAACCTTATTTATCTGGGCTGATACCTAAGTTTGACATTAAAGCAATAAATAGTGTTACAGGGGATAAGCTGGTATATCCTGAGAACAAACCGAAGTACGTTATTGCAGTAGGCGGGAACAGGCTTTCCAGAGGTTTTACGCTGGAAGGGTTAACCATTAATTATTTTGTACGGTCTACGAATTATTCGGACACATTGTTACAAATGGGCAGGTGGTTTGGATATCGGCCGGGATTTATTGATTGCTGTAAATTATTTACAACATACGATTCAATTGAGAAGTTTAATAATACAACGAGGTGTATAGAGGAGCTGGAGACTGAATTTCGTAAAATGGGGAAAAATAAAAAAAGCCCTGAAAATTTTGTTCTTAGAGTTAAAAAGCATCCGGGTGTATTGAAGATTACTAGACCTTCGATTTTATATAACACGGTAGAAGTTAAATGGTCCTATCAAGATCAGCTGGAAATGACTACTCAATTTCCAGTAGATAAAGAGTCGATTGAGTCGACTTGGAAAACTTTCAAAGATCTATACGTGCCAAAGTTGAATGCAGGTCGAGTTTCTGATGATTTCATTCTATATAAATCATCACCCTCTGAAATTATAGAGCTACTACAGAAGCCAAATAATTTCGAATCAAGTGCGGCTAAGGCAATGATTCAGTTTATTAGGCTGTGTGATGAAAAAAAACTTCTACAGGATTGGACAATTGCATTGCGTACAAAAGGCCTAGCTAATACTAAACTAGGTAAAGGCATAGTAAGCGCATCAGAATCCGGGTTAAACCTAGATGTGGGCATGGCAATCAGAAGGGGGCCCTCAGATAAGGCTCCAATTGCGGCCAAGAAAAAATTTTTAGACAGCAATGTTTTTATGGCCACAGGAAAGTCTGCAAATATTCTTTCCTCAAATAAAGACATGAGTTTGCTTTTGACTGACGATCAAATCAAGCAAGCAGAAGACGAATTTAAATCTGAAAAAATTATTGAAATAAAGTCGAAATACCCAGGTATTGCCGATGCAGATGCGCAGAAGAAGGTGACAAAGACTTTCCCAGAAAGGATATACCGAGAAAAAATGGGAAGTCACGAGGGTTTGTTAGTGATTTATCTATTCGATTCATATTATTCCTTTAACCAAGAAAAAGGTAAGGAAGTTGGTGAGTTTTCAAAATATGTTAAAGAAAACGATATAGACCTTAATATACCTTTGGTTGGTATGGCTATGGGCTTTCCACCAATTCAGGATGATCCAGGGGGGATATATGTTCAGGGCGATTATAATCTGGAGCTAGATGAGCAAATTCAGGAAGATCTCTCTTTGGAAGATACATGCCTACCAGTAGAAGAGTGATGAATAGAAAAAAAATTGAAGAGAAATGGACATTGGTTCTAGATGCGGAGCCAAGTCGGGGGTTCAGGTCACTAATACTTGACCCACGGTGCAAGGCCGAAATTTTCTTGGGTATTAATCAGAAGGCTGAGAGAAGTCTGATGTTGAGGCTACCTGATGAATTCAGTCCATATATCAGGCCGGTAAAAAAGGAAAAAATATCGATTGACTACATGGCAGATTCAAGGTTTCTGATACTGGCATTACATGATAGCCAGTTCAACGATTTGTTCGATGACCTTGTCCTTTCATTTTATAACTCTATTACGAATATTCCCGATCCAGAAGGGCATACAAATGAGTTTTTAAAAATATTTAGCAAGTGGGTGCAGTTATTCGAAGATCAGGTTGGTAATAGATTGTCTAGCTCCGAAGTGCAAGGTCTTTATGGTGAGCTTTGTTTTCTTAAAAGCAGGATCCTGGAGAAATCTGAAATACATATTGATCACCATTTGGAATCGTGGGTGGGACCTTATGATAGAGGTCACGATTTTATAACTGAGTCTTGCAACTTTGAGATAAAAACGAAGAGTGCTGACAGCCAAACAGTTACGATTTCAAGCGAGGTTCAGTTAGAGCCAGAGTTGGGGAAAGATCATCATCTTGTTGTTTATTCTGTTTTATTTGATTTAGAAAACGGGGGGAGCTTAAGCTCAATTCTGCTTGATATTAGAGGGTTAATTGAATCAAAGCTTGGTGATGTTTCAATTTTAAGAAAGGCTCTGCAGAAAAAAAGCCTTACCTTTGAAAATGTACGTGATTATGATAATTATCGATTCAGGGTAAAGTCCGTCAGTATTTATGATGCAAGAAGAAATGAATTTCCATCTATTATAAAGTCGAATATTCCAGAGAATGTATCAAAAGTTAACTACAAACTGAATTTATATGGACTCGATAATTTTGTAGTCGAGAGAAGGGATTTATAGTGGATATTGATGTAGATGAATTATTATCCTGTAGGGAGAACATTCTTGCTGTAGTTAAAGACGAGAATGGATTTATTCCTCAGAATGCCATTCTTACAGAAGTTTTACCTTCACTACTTGATGCGAAAAGGGTGGATTCTGAAGATTATAACGAGTCATATTTTTGCAATGAGATTGAAAAGCTTAAAGTTAACGCCTATCAAGTCAATGAAACTGGTGAGCGACTGCAAATTTTTATAGTTGATGAGAATTCAGTCGATGAAACCTCTAATAAAGATGATCTTTTAGTTTCTGAAAAGCAAGAATATGAAAAATTTTTTAAAAAATCTATTAAGTTCATAAGGTCGGCCATTAGTCAAAACCTTATGGATTCAATGCAGGATTCAGACCCCGCAAAAGCTCTTGTTGCTCATTTATCGCACCCAGATGGCTTAAAGCAGTTCGATGTCATAGAGATATTCTTAGTATCTCTCAAGGCAACGGTGACATTTAAGGGGCAGCAACCTCAGCCAAGATCCATGCGTTTTCCGGAAGATTCTATAAAAGTATCATGGCGGGAGGGTGTAGAAACTATAAATAAAGAAATTCTTCTGATTCGCGAAATTATCGACATAAACTTTATTTTTAATGTAATGGCCTCGAAAGGAAACAGGGAGCCGCTAGAAGTTAACTTTCAGAAGAGTTTTGGCTATTCCATAGACGTCATAGAGGCAGCTTCGGAGAATAACTTTCAGTCCTATCTGTGTGTTTTGAGTGCAGACGTCCTTACGGATCTATACAGGCGATATAGCAGTCGCTTGTTGGAGAAAAATGTTAGATCTTTTTTACAATTTAAGGGTGCTAATAAGGGAATTAAAGAAACTATTAGAAAAGAACCTGAAAAGTTCATTGCGTTTAATAATGGATTGACTATCACGGCCACCAAGGCAAAAGTTTTCGAAAAAAGAAAAAGAAAATATATCGAGGCACTACATGACCTCCAGATTGTAAACGGAGGGCAAACAACTGCATCTATATATTTTTCAAAGAAAGAGGGGCTTGATGTAAGTAAGGTAAAGGTGATGGCCAAAATCAACGTTGTTGATGACGGTTCTGAAGTGGATGATTTGGTTTCTAAAATTAGTAAGTATTCTAATACACAGTCAAGGGTCTCAAACGTAGATTTAAGGTCAAGAAGTCCACAGCTTGTTAGGCTAAAGGCTTTAAGCGAAAGTGTCGTAAATCCTCAGGGAGATAAATGGTTTTTTGAAAGAGCCAGAGGAGATTTCAATACTAAATTGAGGATAGCAGGATCAAATTCAGCTAGGTTGAAGCGCGAGTATCCCCCTGAAAGGAGATTCTCAAAGGAACAATTAGCCAAATATTTCTCATCATGGGGCGGGGTTCCCCATTTAGTTAAAAAGGGCGGCGAGAAGATATTCAGGCACTTTATTGAATATATAACTCCTGGATGTGGAAAGCCTCATATTGAAATTGATAGAGATTTTTATGAAAGGCTAGTTTCTCTGATTATAATTTTCAAAAGATGTGAAAAAATTTATGGGACTGGGAAAAATTCAATGGGTCAGCTTAGATCAGCTGTAATTCCTTATGCATTAGCTATCTTATATTTGTACACGGATGGGGTGAAAGGCGAACATGTCTTTAACATGAATATAATATGGCGTTCAGGAAAAGTACCAGATGACTTAGATGGATATTTAGAATCATTGCTCCTTATGACAAATGAGTTAATTAAAAAATATAGTAAAAGTGAAGATTATGGTGAATATTCAAAGAAAGAGGAGCTGTGGTTAGATGTTTCAAAATCAAGTGAAGTTAAAGAGTTTATGTCATCAAGTAATTCTACGAAGATTCTAGCCAAGTATAGTAGCGGTTGTGCTATCTCTAGCGGAGGTCAACCGCAAAGCGCCGAAGTAATTAAATAATAATATTTGAATATGCCATGCCTTCCATGGCGGCAAGGTGTTATTTGGTTATATTCTCTTCATGCTTTTTAGGATTTTTTCAACATGGAGAGCTATCTGTTTTGCTAAAAATGGTGGTACGGCATTTCCTACTTGAAGAAACTGCGCGGCTTGACCGCCCTCAAAGAAGTAGTTATCTGGAAAAGTTTGAAGTCTTGCGGCCTCTCTTACGGTGAGTGATCTACATTGGGCTGGATCATAGTGAATATTTGCATGCCCATCTTTTTTCATGTGTGCCGTAATCGTCTTGGATCTATGGTTTTTGGGGTGAGCTCTAAATCTGTCTTGGAAGTTATCCGAGTACCAGCTTATGTGATTTGACGCTAATTTTTTTGGAAAAAATTTTGTCCTTGGTGAAAGAGATACTTCTTTTTCCCCCTCTTCTTTTACTCTAGCTGCGGCTTCAGTCCATAGCGAAGTGAAAAGGTATCTAGCTATATCACTCGGCATATGTTTTTTCGTACTGTGATTAAAGGTTCCTGGAAGGTCTGTTTCTAACCAGTTTGCTAGCTCACTAAACACGCTTTTTCTAGAGTTTAACGGCCTAACCTTCATTTTATTTCCGTAGAAAAACGAGTTTCCAGTCTCTAGATTTTTATCGGATTGAATTTCTCTTATAACTTCTCGGATGGATGGGTATATGGTCTTAATTATCTTTTTGTATTGAATTGATCGTTCTGCAATCTCATTTCGTTCACTCTTTTCGATCTTTACAATTTTGGTTGCTTCATCTAGAGATATTTCATATTCAGCGGCAATTTTTTTTGCCTTTTTAAGTCTTAAGGTCCGTAAATCCCAATCGAGAACTTCATCTACAGCTTTATCAATCGAGCCAGGTTCAGATACTATGCGTTTGATTAATTTGATCGATTCTTGGTGCGTCCGTAGCCATGCTGTCGATTCCGACAATTTATCGAAGTTAATTTCCGGGAAAAGTTCAATACTTTTTTCATCTTTGCGATTAGTGAGTGAACTTCGCAATTTTGGGAGTGAACCTATAGTTTGAGAAACGTTAGGTGCGCTTAATTGACCCTTCGATTCCATTATGTTGTTCGCAGCGAAACCATTGTCAATTTCACAATTAACACCGAGCAGTATCACTCGCTCTCTGGCTTGAGGAACGCCAAATTCTACGGCTCGAACTAGGAAGTCTTTTTCGTTCGGACTATTTTCGTTTCCAAGAAACTGACATTTCTTTTTTACAAGTGAGTATATGTTGTATTTTTTTTGGTCCGTTTTTCCTGGGTTCTCTTTAAGATACTCCAATCTTTTTATAATTTGGGGGAAAATGAGAGATCCATTGGCCAGCTTTGCTGAGCCAATGCCGCTTACGTTTTCCATCACAAATACGTCCGGCCGAGATCTTGAAATAAGATCCGCATACTCCTTGTAAAGAAAAAACCTTTCATCGTGGTCTTGATTGTAGTTTTCTGATCCGGCTTGTCGTCCTCGGCCAATTTTTGAATACGCTTGGCAAGGTGGTCCCCCTATTATCATTAGTGGCTCACTGTTTTTTATAGACCTATTCTTTCCTCTTTTCGTATATTTGCAAATTTTTTCTACCGCTAAATTGATTCTCCTCTGCTCTTCGGTTTCTTCAAAGTCTTGGATTTCTGGCTTTTCTCCTTTTTTGAGGATCTCAAAAATACGACTGTTCCCAAGAGCGTGAGGTGATCCAAGGGTTTCTTCAGATGCTTTCTTCCATTCGGCAGTATTCTTTATTTTGCTTTTCAACTCCGGCGCGGAAATGTTCTTCCCAGACTGCTGGTCGACATAGCCTCCGGACTTCGCTTTAATGTAATTTAGATAAGGTGTTTTATCATGCAGCAGCTTTCTAAAATACGCTCTTAGAGTTAGTGTTTCATGAGCGTCTTTGTCTTTTTCTACTGAAATTGAAATTTCGAAAGGACTGTCTTTTTTACAGTTGCTAAAGCCCTCTCCGAGCCCGCCGGGACCTGCAAAAAGGTCTATAATCTTTACTTTCTTTTTCGAAGTCATACTCGAATTATTTCTCTAATAATATGCTAGCGTGAGAGTACTAGGAATTTTATGTATTTCCGGGTCGCATATGCATCCCTGCTCCAAACTGGCAATCAGCGCGGAGAGGGCACTCTGAACACTTCGGTGACTTGGCTGTGCATACTTCGTATGCAAGATCGAGGAGTGCGTAATTTCTCCCTTGATTCATCTCTTGCTCTGGGCCAAATGCTGTTGCAATTAGTTTTTGCGCTTCAATTGACCGATGACGGTCTTGTTTTACGGCTTCTCCGATAATTCTCCCGGCAATCCGGATTGTATTGGTGTCAATTAGGTAGGATGGTATGTCGTATGCAAAGCACTTCACTGCATTAGCTTTATAATGTCCGACTCCGGGTAGCCTGATCAGTGCTGAGTAGTTAGATGGAACGATTCCATCATAGTCACTGATTATACTTTTGCAGGCTGCGATAAAGTATTTGGATCGCGATGGCAGTCCTAGTGAGGTTGTAGCGGACTGCCAACGCGCTTGATTTCTAACGACATCCTCTGGCCCCCGAAATTGCTTTATTAATGACGGAAAAACTGATGCTGCAGAAGCGGCGTTGGTCCTGCGAAGCAAATTCTCTGCGACGAATACTTCCCAAGGGGTACTATTTCTTCGCCATGGCAGATCATGCCTTCCGGTTTTCTGATACCACAACATGAGTTTCTGCCATGCGTTTTTCTTAAGCATTGGCCTTTAGGCTCTTGTTTAGATTTCGATGGCTATTTTATCCGGAAATAATGATCTTGGGCATATTCCTTAATAGGTGCACGGATTTGAGAGGGTAAACTTTTGACGATCGATTTTGTTGAATAGTACGCTTGGTTGAGTGACAGGTCTTGCTGGAGGCTTAGTCTTCGATGTCTAATTGTCAATACTTCCTCAATTTTTGAACTAGCTAATGGTGACTTTTCACTTACCCTTAGTCTATCGATGTAATGGCGGTTCCTTGGCCCGATCCGCGGTCTATCTGGTAGACTGTTGGGTCTTTAGTGGTTTGGCGGCAGAATCGTAATAGCCTAAGGGCTATTACGCCCCTGCGGGGTTTACGGCCGATCTTCGGGAATCTTCGCTTTGCTGATCGGCAGTCCTGCCGAATCAGTCGCGCTGGCGCGCTCGCTGCAAATCGCTGGCGCGATTAGTCGAACCACATCGGTGGTTCTCATCCGGCCTCCGGACAACAGATACAAAAAAACCCCACCCTTTCGGGTGAGGTTTCTTTTGTATGGTGCCCAGAGGCGGAATCGAACCACCGACACGGGGATTTTCAATCCCCTGCTCTACCGACTGAGCTATCTGGGCTTCGCTTTTTACCGGGTGTCTCCGGTAGCGAGGCGCGTATTAAACCCGCTTCGTTGGGGGGAGTCAACCCTTTGATTGATAAAAAGTTTTTCCGGTTGCGACTGGCGGTTCTCGCCGGGTCGCGTTGGCGGGATCAGGCGTCTTTGTTGCCGTCTTCCGGCACGAAGCCATCCGCTGCGTCGTACTCTTCGCCGCTCAGGAATTTCGACATCTGCTCGCTCAAATAGGCGCGGGCGGAGGGTTCCATCATGTTGAGGCGCTTCTCATTGATCAGCATGGTCTGGTGCGCCATCCACTCCTGCCAGGCCTTGGCGGAGACGTGTTCGAAGATGTCCTGGCCTTTGGGGCCGGGCATGGGCGGGTTGGGGAGACCTTCCAGTTCCTGTTGGTACTTGCGGCAGAAGACGGTGCGGGACATGGGTGCTCCTCGTGATTCACGTGCGGTTCGTTTGGCCTTGTGCAGGCAATACGACTTAATAGGGTGCCAGTAATGGCTCTTTCAGCGCCAGCAGCTGTTTGACCAGTTTGGCGATGGGCGCTGGCAGTCCGAGATCCTGGCCGGATCGGGGCCGGTCGAGCTGGCGCAGTTTATACCAGCCGCTCGGTCCTTCTGCCACCTGTGTGGGTTTCTTCGGCAGAGTTATCCACACCGGGTGAATGTCCAGGTGGAAGTGGCTGAAGGTGTGGCGCATGGGCGGCAGTGGTTGGACTTCTGTTGCGCCCAGGTCGCGTGCGGCCAGCCATTCCTGTGCGCTGGCCTCGCCGCCATCGTCACCTTCCAGCTGCGGCGGTATCCACAGGCCGCCCCAGATGCCGGTGGCGGGGCGCTGTTCCAGGTACAGCTCGCCGTCGTGTTCGATCAGCAACAGAGTAGCCTGGCGTTCCGGTTTTTCCTTGCGGGGCTTTTTGCCCGGGTAATCGGTGGGATTGCCCTGGAGGCGTGCGGTGCAGTGTTTGGCAAACGGGCAGCGCTCGCAGGCGGGTTTTGAGCGGCTGCAGAGGGTGGCGCCCAGATCCATCATGGCCTGGGTGTAATCCCCGTTGCGGCTCTCCGGGGTATAGCGCTCGGCAATCTCCCACAGTTTGTTGGCGACCGCAGTCTGGCCCGGCCAGCCGTCCACGGCGTGGATGCGTGCGAGCACCCGCTTGACGTTGCCGTCGAGAATCGGGGCGACGAGGCCCATGCTGATGCTGGCAATGGCGCCGGCGGTGGAGCGGCCGATACCCGGGAGCTCGGCCAGTGCTTCCACATCCGCGGGGAAGTCTCCGCCGTGCTGGTCTACGACTGTCTGTGCGCATTTGTGCAGGTTGCGCGCGCGGGCGTAGTAGCCGAGGCCGCTCCAGTGAGCGAGCACTTCGTCCTGGGTGGCCGCGGCCAGTGCTTCCACGGTGGGAAAGCTCTGCATGAAGCGCTGGTAGTAAGGAATCACTGCGCTGACCTGGGTCTGCTGCAGCATGATCTCCGATACCCATACACGATAAGGATTGATGTCCTGCTGCCAGGGCAGGTCGTGGCGCCCGTGCTGGTCGAACCAGGCGAGCAGGTCTTGCTGGAATTTCTTGGGGGTAATCGGCTTGGGCATGACTGAAAACGAAAATGGGCACCACTATAAGGGTGCCCATCGTACTTGGATTTCCGCCTTAGTCATACCAGCGTGGGGGCTGGATCCCGGCTTGCGCCGGGATGACGGGGAGGTTTTGTCCGCGACGAGTTATTCGTTGCGGTTGAACAGGCCCTTGAACTTGTCTTTCAGCTTGTCCTTGAGGTCTTCGGTTTTCTCCTGGACCTTGTCACCGTACTTTTTCTCGGCCTTGTACTTCAGCTCCTCACGGATCAGGTCGTCGAGACGGCGGCTGTCCGGTTTGCACGTGGTGGCACCGGCTTCGTTGAAGTTGGCCTTGCAGCGCAGCGGCAGCGGGCGGTTGCGCCAGCGGTCGTTTTGCACGGAGCAGCCGTTGCCGGAGGTCTTGTCGCCCACCAGCGCGAGGCCGAGGGCAAAGTCGAACTTCTGTTTTTCCAGATCGACGGTGCCGTCACCGGTAAGGGCGATGTTTTCCACCCCGGCGTTGATGGCTTGCACTTTGGCCATATCGCCATCCAGGTTCACGCTGGCCCGCAGGTCTTGCAGGCGGGTGCTCTGCGGCCATTCCTTCTCTGGCATGGCGGTTTTCTCGGCGTAGCTCACCAGCTGGCACATGCCTTTTTCCAGGTTGAACGGGGCCAGCGCCAGTTCGGCGGCGTTCAGCTGTACCGCGGCGTGCAGGTTTTTCTGCAGTGCCAGGCTGTCGGCACCATTGGTCTGGGCGACCCAGGTAACGTCGGTTTTACCGGACAGGGTGACCTTTTCCCGGTCTGCCGCTTCCGGCTCATCGCTGGCGAACAGGGCTTCCTGCACCTTGGAGATTTCCACGCCGGTAAGGCCGCCGCTCAGTTCGCCCCGGGCAGATTTGCCGCGGGCATTGAACACGCCGGTGCTGTTCAGCTGGCCACCGTAGAGGCCTGCGGCCAGCTTGTTCAGCTGATAGAGGCCGTTGTTGATGTTGATGGCCAGTTGCGGCTGGTCGATGTCGAAATCGAGCGCGCGCAGTTTGTCCAGGGTCAGGTCCAGCTTGGCATTGAAGCCGCGCATGGATTCCAGCGGCAGCGGCACCGGTTGGGCTGCGGCCACATCGGCTGTGAGCTCATCCTGTTCCGGGGTGGCGACCGGCGGTGGCAGGTAGTCGTCCACATTCAGTTCGCCGCCATTCAGGCTCAGCGCCACGGAGGGCACATCGCCGGCTTTGTAGCTGGCGCTGCCGTTAAAGGCGTGGCCGTCCAGTGTCAGTTGCAGCGGATCCAGCTTGAGCTGCTTGTCGGTGCCGCTGATGTCGGATTCCAGGCGCAGCTTTTGCAGGGCGCTCGCGCTCTGGGCTTTGTATTCACTGCCGACAGCGGCGAGCCAGCCGGTCAGTGGCGCCACTTCGGTGTTGAGGTTGAGCTGGATCTGCCACGGCTGGTCGGCCTTTTCACGGCGCACATGGCCGCGCAGTGCAATTTCCGCCTTGGCGCCTTCACCACTGCTGAGTTCGATATTGGCCGGTTGTAGACGCAATCCATTCAAGCCCTTGTCGATCGCCAGTGAGCTGTGGATATCCACATTGATCGGCTCGGGCAGGTCGCTGCCGGCAATCTCGGCGGTCAATTGCACCTTGCCGGGCTTGCCGCCGGGCACCAGGTTGTCGGCGCCGATATGCAGTTTGCTGATCGCGTACTCGGTGCCGGTCTGCTTGTCGGTGTAGCGCAATACGCCGTCTTCCACGCGCAGTTGTTCGAGAGCCAGGTGCAGTTCGCTGCTGCCTTCTTCGCCAGCCTCTTTCTCGGGTACTTCGAGCTTGGGTGGCTGGGATTTTTGCTGCTGCTTCTCCAGTTCGGCCTTGGCCTCCATGGCGTCAGAAATCAGTTCCCAGTTGCCTTTGCCGTCTTTGCCGACGGTGAGTTCGACCTGCGGGCCTGCCAGCAGGATTTCCTTGGCTTCGATACGTTTTTTCAGCAGTGGCATCAGCGCCACGCCCACGGCGACCTTGTCGGCCTGCAACAGGGGTTCTTCCGGCAGCGGTAATGGCGCCAGTTTTACACCTTCCAGTTTGAGCGCGATATTCGGCCACAGTTGCCAGCCAATATCACCATCAAGAGTGAGGGCAATGCCCTGCTCGGCGGCCAGTGCCTCGATTTTGGGTTTGTACTGGTTGGCATCGAGGCCAGCCAGGAACCAGGCGATGACCCCGGCTAGCAGGGCAAAAAGAATGACGAGAAACAAAAGTCCGCGTTTGATCCAGGCCATACAGGCGTGTCCTTATTCTTGGAAAATTCGGAAAAAGGTGACGCTACCAGGGCGGCTGGCCCGGGTAGCGCGGATGCGGACTATTGAAGCAGGTGGCGGTCAGAAATGAAACCTTGAGCCATCGCCACCCCGGGTAAAGTGACGTGAAAGTAGCGATGGCCCGCCTGAATTGGCGGTTGGAATTGCAGGCTTAAGCGTCGGTTCCCCGCCCGGCACGCAGTACCAGCTGGGATACCGCGTTATGCACGCGCAAAAAGACGCTGCGGATGATCGCCACGGTAATGTTGGTGCCCTCTTTGATCGTAATGCCGATCATTTTGCCCAGGCGAATAATAAGCCGTGTGACCCAGTGCGACAGCTTTTTGCCAAACTCGTACGCTTTCTGCAGGAAAATGGCCAGCTGATCCAGCAGCGTAAAGGTTGAGCTGCCGGTAATCACCAGCGCGATACCCGCGAGTTCCACCACTTTTTTCAGTACCCACATTACTGCTTCTGCAGCCACCCAGGCTGTGTTCAGGGTCAGGGAAAGCGGGTTATCGGATTCGAGCCAGCTCTGGATGCTGCGCTGGATGGGGGTTGGTGGACGCTTCTTGCGCACCAGCTCCCAGTTGTGCTTTTCCTCTGAGCCAGACAGGGACGCGATGTAATTTGCCATCTTGTGGTAGGCGGCAGGATTGAGTGCCAGGCCGGAATTCAACAGCAGGTCGCCGGGGCCGTTGTCCGGTACATGCATGAATGGCCAGGTAGGCACCATGGGCACCGGGTCGGTGCGGTGATAAACCCGGAAAATATTGTTATGCCCCAGGCGTCGATTGGCGCCATCTGCAAAAAACTCCAGTCCAACCCGCGGGCTGCCAAAGGTATACAGCTTTACCGTGCGGCCGCTTTTTGCTTTCAGGTAATCGGCAGTTAGAGTGGCAAGGGCGCCGCCGAGACTGTGGCCGACGCAGTGAATGGTGTGCACATTCACCGGTAGGTTGCTGATGAATTTTTCCAGGTCCGGAAGGAACGACTGAAAGGTATAGAAGAAACCCTGATGCACCAGGCCGCCGGTGTGAAATTGTTTGAGGCCGGCGTTGATATCCGTGAGCGCGTCATAGCCGCTGGCAGTGCCTTTCAAGGCAACGAACCCATGGCCGTCATACTTGTTTTTGCCGTTTGCGGCGATGCCCATCGTATGCTCACTTTTTAGGAAAGTGAACGCGCCGGTTTTTCCGCTCAGCTGGTCGCCGCCCTCTACATCAAAATCCTCTTTGTAGATTTTTTTGAAATCTTCTCTGCGCAGTGAAGACTTGATGTCATAAATATCTGACGCCAGTCGCGCGGTAAATTCTGGTGTTAGGTTATTCATAGATCACTTCCATGTGCATTTTGTGAATAGGGCGGCTCCGAAGTCCCGGTACATGGCCTCTTCGTTGTCCAGGTCGCAGTAGAGGTCGAGGTCCTTGCCTCCGAGTTCGGAGTTTTTCCCGGAATCCCTTTTTGAGTTTGACCAGATGACGATCTCTTCATCACCTTGCACAACAGCAATCTGCTGGGCTACGACGAATTCCGCGGGGAGCATTTGGACCAGGGTGCGGCGCCGGACTTCAGGGAAAGTGAAGTTCCCGTTTTCATCAGTGGAAGTCTCATCCTGCTCCAGAGACTCGTGTTCCCATCGGCGAATAATCTTCGCATTGGTGACGGGTTTTTCATCTTTTGTCAGGGTTCCGGTAACGGGAGAAAAGAAGTAAGCCTTTCCGGCATCGAGAATTGACATGGTATTTCCGTATACGGGTATGAAGGTCAGGAGAAAAGCGGTGAGTAAAACGGTTTTGGCTGTTTCGTACCTTTTGTTTTTCATGCTGCTTTCTATATAAATTATCTAAACGATAAGAACGTTCCATTTACCGGGTGAAGATAAAATAATTTCCAGGTGGAATTCCATAAAAACAGGAATAAATTTTCTGTTTGTGAATGTTTTGCAGTTTGCTGGTTTTACTGGGTACGTTTGTGCCAGTTGTGCTCGCTAAAGTCGCTTGAATAAATCGGACAATGTGCGGAAAAATTTTTTACCCGGCGACCGGGGTTTCGAGCTCTGGCCCTACGGGAGAGCGTAAAGAAAGCGCTTGTGTGCGTTCTTTTCAGTGAGCAGTGATGGAGTAGAGCCGCAGCATTCAGCTGCGTGAAGAGCGAATGGTGTGTGACACCCGGCGCGCTATTGGCCGGGTGTCACATGCCAAGCTGTAGTGATATTAGAAGTGGAACCTTACACCGGCTTCGATGCTGCGTCCGGCTTCCGGGGCGTAATCACGCAGAAGGGATGTGGAGTTGCGGATCTCTTCGTCCAGCAGGTTGCGGGCGTTGGCAAACACCACGGCATCGTTGCCGGCCAGCTTGAAGTTGTACTGGGCAGTGAGGTCCATACGGGTGTAGGCGTCGGTCGACTCCTCAAATGCGCCGGCACGATCCTGTTCGGTGGCGCGGGTGTTGCGCCACTGCCAGTTCCAGCTGTCGTAGTCGCCACCGAGGGCGAAGCCGTAGCGCAGCGGTGGCAGGCGCGGTACGTCGCGGCTCTCGCCGGCAATGCGGTCGTCGAAGCTGGCGCGCACGCTGTCGCCAAACAGGGTCAGACTGAGACCGGCCGCCAGCGGGAACTGAACAGACGCTTCCGCGCCGTAGAAGGTGGCATCGCGGTTAGCGTAGCCGTAGATATCGAACTCGCTTTCCTCATCCACTAGACCAGTGTTGGCGGCATAGATGTAATCGCCAATGCGGTTGTAGAACACATTGGCTTCCACCTTGGCCGCATGCCAGCCGCTGGCCTCTTTGTTGTGGTGGTGATAGCCCAACTCCAGATTGATGGAGTTTTCCTTGTCGAGGTTTTCGTCACCGATGATGTAGCGGGACTCCGCCAGGTGCGCACCGTCGGCAAACAGTTCTTCCGCCACCGGTGCGCGCTCGGCGCTGGTGAGGCCGAGGCTCAGGTGCTGGTGTTCGGCGAGGAAATACTGCAGTGCGGCGCTTAGGCCGATGAGGTCAAAGTCTTTATCATTGCCGTATTCCGGTTCCACATTGACGTTTTCCAGGCGCGCACCCAAGTCAAGATGCCACTTGCCCCACTCACGTTCTTTCATGGTGAAGGCGCCGATAGCGCGGGTAACGGACGGGCGGATAAAGGCCTCATCGCCAATCGCCGCGAAGTCCTTGCGGGACAGCTGCAGGCCGTAGGCACCGCGCCATTCACCGCCGTCATCGTGGGTCAGCTCGATACGGCTTTCCCAGGCGTCATTGGTGAATTTGGTGCCCTCGTGGAAATGGTCCTCATGGGGCTCCAGTTCTACGTGCTCGTAGTCGGTATGGCCCAGGCGGAAGCTGAGTTTGTCCCAGTAATCGTCGCCGAAGTCGTGTTCGCCCTTGAGGTCGTAGCGGGTCTGTACCAGGTCGATGCGCACCCCGGCTTCCTCTTCGTGCTCCTCGTGCGCATGTTCTTCTTCCAGGGCGTGCTCCTCGCCCTCTTCCTCGTCGTGGTGCGCGTGGGTGCCCAGGGGAATGCCGTAGTTGTTTTCCAGGCGGTTGACCGACAGGCCGATAAAGCCGCTGTCGGTCACCCAGGACAGGCCGGCGCTACCGCTCTTGGCGCGGGCATTGGTGTTGCCGACGAAGCCGTCGGTGTTGAACTCTTCCTCGTGGGCCTCTTCGCCCTCGTGCTCTTCGTGTTCTTCATGCTCAAGAATCGCCAGGCCCGGGATCTGGGTATTGCCGTTTTCGCGGTAAACGCCGTCCAGGTACCAGGCCAGGCTGCCGGCTCCACCCTGCAGGCGGAATACACCGGCGTCCTGCTCGTTGGCGGTGTCGTGGCGCATTTCCACCGCGCCTTCGAGGGCTTCGGGCACTTTGCTGGGAATACGGCCGTCGATCACGTTCACGACGCCGCCAATCGCACCGCTGCCATAGCGCAGGGCCGCGGGGCCGCGCAGTATCTCAATGCTGTTGGCGAGCAGGGGCTCGATACTGGCGGCGTGGTCAGAGCTGGTGTTGGAGGCATCCGCCACATCCAGGTTGTCGCTCAGGATTTTCACCCGGTTGGCGCTCTGGCCACGAATGACCGGCAGGCCGACACCGCCGCCGAAGGAGGCATTGGCGACACCCAGCTGGCTGTTCAGGGTCTGGCCGAGGGTGGCGGAGGCGGATTTGCGCAGTGCATCGCCATTCAGCACGGATACTGGCGCCGCCACCGCGTCGGCGGATTTGGCCAGCGGGGAAACGGTGACGTTGACCTCTTCCAGTGTTTCATTCTGGTTGGCAGTCTGAGCAGATACGGAAGCGGAAAGCGCACAGGCAACGGCCAGCGCCAGAGTGTTTACTCGGTACATGATTTTTATTCCTGTCTCGGACAGGCAGCGGCCACCCAAAGGCCGGTGCCAAAACTCAATTCGGATTGTTATCGATCAGCTGAGTGACAGGAGTGCGGGCGGGCCGCGGGCATTCTGGCGTTCCGGCTGGCTATCGCGCGCTACCGGGGCCTGTTGCTGGATATAGAGGGGGGCCAGGTCTTCACCGAAGTAGATGAAGGGGCCGCTGACAGCCGCGGGCATGTGGTTGAAGCAGAGTTCGCACAGCTCGTGGGACTTGTCCTGAAGATGAATATGCTCCGCCAGTACCGGCTGTGCGCAGATAAACGCAAACAGCAGCACCAGGCTGGCCCAGAAGCGGGATTTATGGGAGGAACGCATATTCATGGGGGCGTATGATATTTGATCGCACCACGGAATCAAGTTTCATTTGAGACTATCGACCAAAAACCGCCCGATTTGAGCGTATAATTCGCGCCTTCTATCTTGTTGGGTAGTAAAGCTGCTGCCCCACCGCAATCAAGGATGTAAATGCTCATGCGCACCGCCAGCGTAAACCGCGATACCCTGGAAACCAAGATCAAGGTCAGCCTCAACCTCGATGGCAAAGGCACCGGCAAATTCGACACCGGCGTCCCCTTCCTTGAGCACATGATGGACCAGATTGCCCGTCACGGCATGATCGACCTGGACATCACCTGCGATGGCGACACCCATATCGATGACCACCACACCGTCGAAGACATCGGTATTACCCTGGGCAAGGCCATTAACGAAGCGATCGGCGATAAAAAGGGCATGACCCGCTATGGTCATTCCTACGTACCGCTGGATGAAGCCCTGTCACGGGTCGTTATCGACTTCTCCGGCCGCCCCGGCCTGGTGATGAACGTGCCGTTTACCCAGAAGCGCATCGGCCAGTTCGACACCGAGCTGTTCTACGAATTCTTCCAGGGCTTCGTCAACCACGCCCTGGTTACCCTGCATATCGACTGCCTGCGCGGCCACAACGCTCACCACCAGATTGAAACCGTATTCAAGGCTTTCGGCCGCGCCCTGCGTATGGCGCTGACGCCGGATCCGCGTATGGAAGGCGCCATGCCCTCCACCAAAGGTGTGCTCTGAGGAACTAGCAGAATGCAGAAGATCGTCGTCCTCGACTACGGCATGGGTAACCTGCACTCGGTGGCCAGTGCCCTGCAGAAAGTCGCTCCCGGTGACGAAGTCATCCTCGCCACCACCCCGGAAGAAGCGGAAGGCGCTGACCGCCTGATCGTCCCCGGTGTCGGTGCCATCCGCGACTGTGTGGAAGGCTTTATTCGCCCCGGTTTCGTCCCGCTGCTGAACCAGTGCATCGAGTCCGGTATGCCAGTGCTCGGTATCTGTGTGGGCATGCAGATTATGATGGCGCACAGCGAAGAGAATAACGGTGTCGACTGCCTGGGCATCTTCCCGCAACCGGTGAAGTTTTTCGGTACTGACCTGAGCGAAAACGGTGAGCGCCTGAAAGTCCCCCATATGGGCTGGAACCGCGTGCAGCAGAAAATCGACCACCCACTGTGGGCGGAAATTGAAGACGGCAGCCGTTTCTATTTCGTGCACAGCTACTATGTGCCCGCGGAGAACAACGATACTGTCGCTGGCGAAACCGAGTACGGTGTCAGGCTCGCTGCCGCGGTGACGCGGGAAAATATTTTCGCGACCCAGTTCCACCCGGAAAAAAGTGCCGATGCCGGTTTGCAGTTGCTGAAGAATTTCGTCAGCTGGAATGGCAGCGCTTAATTTTGTGTAGGAGCCTGCTTGCAGGCGAATCCCCACAGCCATTCGCCTGCAAGCAGGCTCCTACGGTTCAGTGGAACCGAAAGCTAACGAAGTAACAATCTATTCGCGAAGGCGGAGTGCCGGAGAGAGGGTTTCGGTACACCGCCGCCACCGGACCGGCTGAGAACGATGCGGGCCCGGATCAATCTACAGGAAGTGAACTAAATGATCGTAATCCCAGCCATTGATCTGAAAGACGGCGAGTGCGTACGCCTGCGCCAGGGTGAAATGGAAGACGCTACTGTCTTCTCTGATGACCCGGTTGCCACCGCCGAGCACTGGCTTCGCCAGGGTGCCAAGCGGCTGCATCTCGTCGACCTCAATGGCGCCTTCGCCGGCAATCCTGTCAACGCCGAAGCCGTCAACGCCATCGCCCGGCAATTTCCCAAATTCCCGGTGCAGATCGGCGGTGGTATTCGCGATCTCAAAACCATCGAGTGGTACCTCGATGCCGGCGTTACCTGGACCATTATCGGTACCGCCGCGGTGAAAAATCCCAAGCTGGTCAAAGAAGCCTGCCGCGAATTCGAAGGTCACATTATCGTCGGTCTCGATGCCAAAGACGGTCTTGTCGCCACTGAAGGCTGGGCCGAAGTGTCCGACGTGCAGGCCACCGAGCTCGCCAAACAATTCCAGGACTGCGGCGTCAGCTCAATCGTCTACACCGACATTGCCCGCGACGGCATGATGCAGGGCGTCAATGTCGAAGCCACCCTGGACATGGCCCGCGCGGTACAGATCCCCATCATCGCCTCCGGCGGCGTCAGCAGCATCGAGGATATCCGCGAACTGCTCGAAGCCAGGGAAATCTACGGTGCCATCACCGGCCGCGCGATTTACGAAGACAAACTCGACCTGCGCGAAGCGCAGAAACTCTGTGACGAGTGGGATAAGTAGCAGGAATATTTTATGGGCCTCGCCAAACGCATAATTCCCTGTCTCGACGTCGATGCCGGGCGTGTCGTCAAAGGCGTAAACTTTGTCGACATCCGCGATGCCGGAGACCCGGTGGAAGTCGCGCGCCGCTACAACGAAGCAGGCGCAGACGAAGTCACCTTTCTGGATATCACTGCCACCCACGAAGAGCGTGACACCACACTGCACACCGTGGAGAAAATGGCCTCCCAGGTCTTTATCCCGCTCACCGTCGGTGGCGGGGTCCGTACCCTCCAGGATATTCGCAACCTGCTGAACGCCGGCGCCGACAAAACCGCGATCAACTCCGCGGCGGTGCACAATCCCGAGTTCGTGCGTGAAGCCGCTGACCGCTTTGGCAGCCAGTGTATTGTGGTCGCCATCGATGCCAAGCAGGTGGGTGACGGCAAATGGGAAATCTTCACCCACGGCGGCCGCAAGCCGACCGGCATCGATGCGGTCGAGTGGGCAAAGAAAATGGATCAGTATGGTGCGGGGGAAATCCTGCTCACCAGCATGGACCGGGATGGCACCAAGAACGGCTTTGACCTGGCGCTGACACGCGCCATTACCGACGCGGTATCAGTGCCCGTTATCGCTTCCGGTGGTGTAGGCAATCTACAGCATCTCGCCGATGGCGTACTACAGGGCGGCGCCGACGCGGTACTGGCGGCCAGTATCTTCCACTTCGGGGAATATACCGTGGGTGAGGCCAAGGCATTCATGCAGAATGCCGGTATCGAAATGCGTATCTGACACCGCGGATACGCCGATATTCAGGACTTGTGCGTGTTGCGCCAGCGACGCGCACGCTGGCTGCCAAAAGGCCGGATATTGCCGGTGTACTCTACCGGTTTTTCCAGGGTTTTCCTGACCGCCTCCTCCGCTTCTGCGCGGCATGGGAAGGGACCAAAAACCCTGCCTCCCCGCATATTGAAATACCAGTCATCACCGAGCTTGAAAAAGCGCTCTGCGCGGGGTGGGATGGATCGATCCTCTTCGCCACGGCGGTACTGCTGCATGACAACCTCGCTACTTCCTGAACTGCAAACTGCATAAAAAAACCGGCACGCTCTTTTAATACTAGTCAAAGTTGCGTGTCGGTTTTGCGTTCGGCTTTCCTGTGGAAGCCGTTGGGAATTAAAGATCTTCTGCGCGAATCTGTGCGACCCGTTCACCAGCTACGTTATTGCCCGCGGTACCGGAGGCGGGGGCCTTATAGCGGTGCGCGTAGAGATTGAGCCCCTTGAGCACATTCAGTGCCTCGAATACCTGATTGTCGCGGCTGTACCAGTCGCCGCGATTGGCTTTCGCCCGCTTGCGGTCTTCCGAGCCACTCTCCACACCGCCATTGCCATTGCCCAGGTGCCCGGCCAAATCCGCTTCCGTGGTGCGTGAGCGGCCGTCCATACGGGTTACGGTGGCGCGCTCAACGGTGATATCCGGCTTGATGCCCTGCGCCTGTATTGAGCGGCCTTTGGGGGTGAAATAAAGCGCTGTGGTCAGCTTGATTGCGCGGTCTTCATTGATCGGAATTACGGTCTGCACCGAGCCTTTGCCAAAGCTGTCGGTGCCCATCACCACCGCGCGGCGGTGATCCTGTAAAGCGCCCGCCACGATTTCCGCGGCTGATGCGGAGCCATCGTTGATCAGCACCACGAGCGGCGCACCTTTGGTGACATCCCCGGGGCTGGCGGAATAGCGCAGGTTGGATGAATCATTTCGGCCTTCGGTGTATACCACCAAACCTTCTTCCAGGAAGGCATCCACCACTTCCACAGAAGATTGCAGTACGCCACCGGGGTTGTTGCGCAGGTCGATGACCAGTCCTTTGATCTCGCCCTCTTTCTGGAGTTTTTTCATTGCGCGCATCAGGTCGCCACCGGTATCGAGCTGGAACTGGCTGATGCGCAGATAGCCATAGCCGTCTTCGAGCATTTCACCGCGCACGCTGTACACCCTTACCGTGTCGCGCTTGAGCGTTACGTCAAACGGTTCCTTGTGGCCTTTGCGGCCGATGGTCAGGGTTACCTCACTGCCCACTGGACCACGCATTTTCTCCACGGCCTCGTCGAGGCTCACGCCGCGCATGGACTTGCCCGCCAGGCGCAGGATCACATCGCCGGCGCGCAATCCGGCGCGCGCTGCGGGTGTGTCGTCCATGGGGGTAACAATGGTGATGTAGTCCTCCTCGATTCCCACTTCGATACCCAGGCCGGCAAACTCACCGGTGGTGTTGGCCTGCAGGTCGTCGAACGAGCGGCTGTCGAGGTAAGCAGAGTGAGGATCCAGCCCCTGCAGCATGCCCTTGATGGCGTATTCGAGCAGCGTGCTGTCGTCCACTTCTTCCACGTATCCCTGCCGTATCTGTTCAAAGACCTTGGCAAAGCTGCGCAGGTCTTCCAGCGGCAGGCGGGACTGGGCCTCAAGGGAGATGTTGTCGGCACCGTCGGCCTGGCTGAGTCCGATCAGCGGCAATGCGGTGAGGGCTGCCGCGCCAACTAAGCGGGCCAGCGATTTCGGGGTGAACATAGTCTGCGCGTCCTTGGCATTTATCGTTTCTTTCCAAGAAGAATTGTAGACCCGGAATCAGAACTGGGCCGGCAAACTGGCGGTAATTGCAAGGGACTGGAGGGCAGGGGAAGGAAGGAAAATATGCCAAACCCGGCGGCGGTGCGCCGGGCGGAACCGGATAGCGATCAGCGATACAGGTTGAACAGCTGCTTGTTCTCGCTGAGGTAGAGCCAGCCTTTGGCAATGCGATAAATGCTCCACACATACCACGCTATGGCCAGCGGGAACGCCAGAAAGGTGCCTAATCCCAGGGTCAGCGTGAAAATCACCAGACCAACGACCACCAGGATGGCGAGAAACAGCAGACCTCTCCAGAAGCTCTGGATCTGCCAGCGCAGGTGCTGTTCGTAGTAGGTGCCCCGCGCATCATCCAGCTTGATGTAGGCGAGGATCAGGGCGATGAAAATGGTAATGCCAAAGAAATAGGACAGTGCCTGCAGCGCGTAGTTAACGTGACAGATCTGGCGCAGAGAGCTGTGTTGCTCAATGTACTGGCCTTCCTGCGAATGTGGCGAATTACCTGCCTGTTCCATGATTGTTCCTTATGTCTCGGTGCGGATCATAATCCGGACCTTTTATTCGATTTTTGGCGGTTCGCCAAACAATACCGAAGAGCTCAGTGCCTCACAAACTTTTGTCGGCGCACTGTTCTTGGTTGGCTATGCGGTTTCGAATCACCCGCGGCACCACGCGGTAGGGTCCTGGGGTTTACCGTTGCGGCGGATTTCAAAATAGAGCCCGCTGTGGCTGAGGCCGCCGGTATTGCCGACTTTGGCGATAGTGTCCCCGCGCTCCACCCACTCGCCGATGGCGCGGGTCAGCGACTGATTGTGGCCGTAGAGGCTCATGTAGCCATCGCCGTGATCCAGGATGATGAGCATGCCCTGGCCGCGCAGGTAATCGGAAAACACTACCCGTCCGCGGTGAATGGCCTGTACCGGCTTGCCCTCGTTGGCGCGAATGGTGACGCCCGTCCAGGTGATACCGTTGGCGCGGCGCTGGCCAAACGCATTGGCGCGTCGCCCCTGGGTCGGCCACTGCATGCGCCCGCGCTGCTTGGAAAATGGGGTCTGGTCGCTGGGATTGATCAGGCTGGCAATCGCACGACCCACTTCGTCCACCAGGCGCTGCAGGCGACTGCGGTCACCGCGCAGTTTATCCAGTTCGCCGCTCTTGCTGGCCAGCTGGGTGGCCAGCTTGTCTAGGGTGCGCTGGCGCGCCTGCTGGGCACTGGTCAGGGCGCGACGCTTGTCTTCCAGCTGGTTGCGCTCGCGCGCGAGGGTGTCCTGCTCTCGCTGGATACCACTGCTGACGGTTTCTAGTTCGGAAAGGGTGCTGACGTAATCGTCGATGACGGCGCTGCGTTGCTTGAGAAAGTAGTCGTGGTAGCGGAGTTGGCGGGCGATGTGCTGGGGGTCTTGCTGGTTGAGGAGCAGCTTGATCTGCTCCTGGCGACCGAGTCGGTAAGCGGCGGCGACTTCCTGCTCGACCCGCCGCTGCATACTTCGCCGGGATTCCTCCAGCTGTTTTTCTTCCCGCTTCAGCTCCTGCAGCTTCTCGCCGCGGCTCTGCATATCGGCTTTGATCTTGTCGACGCGCTGCAGCAGCTCGGAAATATCCTTCTCGTTGGCTTCCAGGTCCTTGAGCAACTGGTCGCGCTCGGTTTTGACCTGGTTCAGCTCCTGCTGCAGGGTTTCGATGCGCTGCTTGATTTCCGCCAGCCGCGCCTGTTGTTCTTCCTCACCAGCCTGCGCAAAGCAGGCTGGTGTGAACAGGAATGCGGACAGCAGTGCAGCAATGGCATACACAGAAAATTTCATGGCGAAAAGCTTACCTGAATTTGGCCCAGTCCAACTTAGTTCAAGTTAGTCCAACTTTACCAGAGGCTCGCCACTCATTTCTGCAGGCTGTGTCATACCCATAAGCGTCAGCATGGTGGGTGCCACATCTGCGAGACTGCCGCCGTCGCGCATGGTTACAGTGCGATCACCCACGTACACGAAGGGAACGGGCAGGGTGGAATGCTGGGTGCTCACCTGGCCGGAGCCGGCGTCGTACATTTCTTCCACGTTGCCGTGGTCGGCGGTGATCAGTACCTCGCCACCAGCGGCCAGTGCGGCCTTGATGACGCGGTCTACACAGCCGTCCAGCGCTTCCACAGCCTTAACCGCCGCCTCGAACACGCCGGTATGGCCGACCATGTCGCCGTTGGCGTAGTTGCAGATGATGGCGTCGAACTTGCCGCTGTCGATGGCTGCCACCAGCTTGTCGGTGACTTCCGGCGCGCTCATTTCCGGCTGCAGATCGTAGGTGGCGACATCCGGGGACTTGATCAGCACGCGCTCTTCGCCGGTGTAGGGCTCTTCGCGGCCGCCGCTGAAGAAGAAGGTTACGTGGGCGTATTTTTCTGTTTCGGCGATACGCAGCTGGGTTTTGCCCTGATTCTGCAGGTATTCACCCAGGGTGTTGACCAGTGCTTCCGGTGGGAAGGCACAGCTGGCGTCGATGTTACCGGCGTATTCGGTGGTCATCACGAAGTCGGCCAGTTTCGGCTGCGCTGCGCGCTCGAAGCCGTCGAAGGCCGGATCGGTAAAGGCGCGGGTCAGCTGGCGCGCGCGATCCGGGCGGAAATTCATAAAGATCAATGCGTCGCCGTCTGCCAGTGGCGCGGGGGCTCCGATCAGGGTCGGGGCCACGAACTCGTCGTTTTCGTTGCGCTCATAAGCTGCGGCGAGGGCGGCCAGCGCGTCGGTGGCTTCGTGCTTTGCTGTGCCCCGGGTGATGACGTCGTATACCGGCTGCACACGATCCCAGCGCTGGTCGCGATCCATGGCGTAGTAACGCCCGCTGAGGCTGGCGATACGGGCATTGCCGACGGTGTCGCAAACCTGCATCAGGCGCGCAATGGAAGGTTCGGCACTGCGCGGCGGCGTGTCGCGGCCATCGGTAAAGGCGTGCACATAAATCGCCCTGGCGCCGCGCTGCGCGGCCAGGGTTACCATGGCAACAATATGGTCTTCGTGACTGTGGACACCGCCTTCTGACAGCAGGCCCATAATGTGCACGGCACCATTACCGGCCACGGCCTTGTCGACTGCCGCGGTGTAGGCCGGGTTGCGGAAGAAGTCGCCGTCCTGAATCGCCTTGTTGATGCGGGTGAAGTTCTGGTACACCACGCGGCCGGCGCCGAGGGTCATATGACCCACTTCGGAGTTGCCCATCTGACCTTCAGGCAGGCCTACCGCCATGCCGGAGGTGTGGATCAGGGTTTTCGGGCGGGTGGCCCAGATCTCATCCCATACCGGGGAGTTCGCCGCCGCAATGGCGTTGTGCTCGGCGTGCTCACTGAAGCCGAAGCCGTCGAGAATGAGCAGAACCAGGGGGCGTTTGGGCGATAACTCAGCGGATGCCATGGGATCGGATTTCCTATGTTGGGTTGATAGAGATCTCGGGCGTCGTGGCCGGAAAACTGGTGATTTTTACGTCACCGAATTGCAGGGGGCGGATTTTAACCTGTTTAGAGGGAAAAGGTCAGGTATTGATCAGCTTTATGGCGTATTGAACAGTGAAATTGCTGGTTAATAATTGCTCATGCCTCGTGTATACTCCGCCCCCTTTAAAGGGCCTGTTCACAGGCCTCTTATGACAACGGCGACTTTCTGGTCGCACACAACAACAAACAGAGAATTATTGGGGGCGAAGTGGACTTTTTCGTCTTTATCAGCGAGCAATGGCTGCTGGTGAGCTTACTGGTTGCGCTGCTGTACGCGCTGGCCATTTCCGAACGCCTGAAAGCGGGCAAGCCCGCCTCGGCCCATGAGGCCACCCGGCTGATCAACAGTGATGAAGCCAAAGTGGTGGACCTGCGCGACCGCTCCGAATTCACTGCCGGGCATATTGTGGATGCCATCCACATTCCCCACGGCGAGTTCGAGAAGCGCGTCGGTGAGCTGGCGGCTTACAAAGAAAAGACCATCATCCTGGCGGACAAGATGGGCCAGCATGCCGGAGCGGTCGGTCGTCAGCTGAAGAAAGCCGGCTATAACGTGCGCCGCCTGGAAGGTGGTATGTCCGAGTGGTCGAACCAGAAGTTGCCTCTGGTCAAGGGTTGATCTATCAAGAGATAGCCGGTTCCTGTAAACCGGCTATCTGCGCATTCTGAGGTACGCAATTGTGAAAGACGTTGTTATCTATACCACCCGCTTCTGCCCTTTCTGCGTCCGTGCCAAATATTTGCTGGACAATAAAAACGTCCCTTACACGGAGATCTCCGTCGATGGCGACCGGCAACTGCGCGCGGAGATGACAGCCAAGGCCGGCCGCCACACGGTGCCGCAGATCTGGATCGGTGACCACCATGTGGGTGGCTGCGACGAACTGATGGCGATCGAGCGCAGTGGTCAGCTGGACAAGCTGTTGGCGTGATTCACCGCGCCCATTTGAAGAAAATTTGATTTCAGCCTTGAAAGGGTATTTCGAGGCCCCCATTTGAAGATTCATACAGGGAGTCTTCTATCAGGGAAGGCAGTTAATAACCTTTTATTTATTCACAGGCAGTAACATGGCTGAAGAACTAAACGGCGCAGCGGCCAACGCAGAAGCCCAACAAGTACAATTTGCAATGCAGCGCATCTACCTGAAAGACCTGTCTTTCGAGACTCCGATGGGCGCTGAGGTTTTCAAAAAGCAGTGGAAACCAGCTGTTAACCAGGAACTGAACACCAAAACCGCAAAGATCGACGAAGATCTTTACGAAGTTGCTCTGACCCTGACCATCACCGTCAAGCTGGAAGAAGAGACTGCTTTCCTGGTGGAAGTACAGCAGGCTGGTCTGTTCGGCGTTAAAGGTCTGGAAGATGCACAGCTGGCGCAGGCACTGAACACTGCGTGCCCGACCATTCTGTTCCCGTACGCGCGCGAAGTGGTAGACAATGTAGTCACCAAGGGCTCCTTCCCGGCCCTGATGCTGCCGCCGATCAACTTCGACGCCCTGTTCGCCGCTGCCCTGCAGCAGGCCCAGAAGCAGGCTTCTGAGCAAGGCGCAGAAGAGAAGAGCGAAGCTTAATTTCCAGTTTCGGTTCTCTCACAGAAAAGGCTCCTTCGGGGGCCTTTTTTGTTTTTTGGCGCATCGTTCGCGTTTGTGCTCTAAATGATGACCGTAGCGGCCCCACAGGCGGGAATACCTTGCAGGACACGAGCTAGGCGCCCCCCCCTAAACCCATCCCTGGGGGCTCGGCTGCGGCCGTCCTGGCCGCAGACGGTCCCGCAAATAGTTACCGCGAGCGTGCTCTTCGCATTTGAGCTCAAAGCTATTTACGAAGCGCAACAGTGAGATATGAAGGACCTGATGGCTGGTGCACCTTCGCGAGACCTTCTGCGACAGGGATGTCGCGGAAGAGCCCCCAGGGATGGGTTTACGGCGTGTCTCGCGAAGGTGCACCAGGTAGCAGGTCCGCCACAAACTTTTTACGGAGCTATTCCATGAATTGGGATTTTTCGGCCCCTTACATCTACAAGGTTCAGGTAGAAGCAGAACACGTAGACGGGCTTCACCATGCCAACAACGCAGAATACGTGCGTTGGTGCGAGCGCGCCGCCTGGGCGCACAGTGTAGATCTTGGGCTGGATGTCACTAATTACCAATCCATGGACCGTGGAATGGCAATCCGGCAGGCCGAGTACGACTATATACTGGCCGCGAGAGAGAGCGATGAGCTGCTGATCGGCACCTGGCTCACCAGGGTCGACGGTCGCCTCAATATGACCCGCAAATTCCAGGTGTACCGCGCCGGTGATGAAGCCCTGGTCCTGCGCGCCACCTGGCAGATGGTCTGTATCGAACTCTCCAGCGGCAAACCCAAGCGCATGCCGCAGACCTTCAAGGACATCTACTGCCCGGCCGTGGTTGAAGAGGTTGTTACCGCGCCTGACCAGTGATCCGCATCGAAAACCGCCAGCACCTGGAGTGGCCATGAGCGAAGAGATCACCCTGACCCAGAATACCGGCGCCCTCAAGGGCAAAACCATCTTTATCACCGGTGCCAGCCGCGGCATCGGTCGCGCCATCGCCCTCAAGTGTGCGGCGGACGGTGCCAATATCGCCATCGCCGCCAAATCGGCCGAACCCCACCCCAAACTGCCAGGCACCATCTATACCGTTGCGGAAGAGATCGAGGCGGCTGGTGGTAAGGCGTTGCCCATGCAGGTGGACGTGCGCGAAGAAGCGCAGGTGGCCGAAGCCCTCAAGAAAACCGCCGAGACCTTCGGCGGCATCGATGCGGTGATCAACAACGCCGGTGCCATCAACCTCACCAACGTCGAGTCCACACCGCCCAAGCGCTACGACCTGATGCTCGACGTCAACGCGCGCGCGGTCTACCTCACCGCGCACCTGGCCATTCCCTACCTCAAAAAATCCGATTGCGCGCATATCCTGAGCCTGTCGCCACCGCTGAACCTGCAACCGCGCTGGCTGGGGCCGTTCGCGCCTTATGCGCTGTCCAAGTTCGGCATGACCATTCTCAGCATGGGGCTCGCGGAAGAGCTGCGTGAAGCGGGCGTTAGCGTGGCCACCCTGTGGCCGCGCACCCTGGTGGCTACAGCGGCAATTGAATTTGCCGTGGGTTCGCGGGAGATGTTCGAGCAGAGCCGTAAACCCATGGTGATGGCGGATGCCGCATACGAAGTGTTGGTTACCCGCAATCAGGGCCTCAACGGTGCCCAGCTGATCGACGAGGTACTTTTGCACGAACGGGGGGTGGAAGATTTCACCCAGTATGCGCACAATCCCGCCAAGGCCGATCAGCTGGCGGTGGATCTGTTTCTCGACCCCTGAGTCGAAATGTTCGCCCGCCGCCGGGGCCATGCATGCAGAGGTATTTCGGGGGAATTGTGGATGAGAGACGATCAAGAACTGTTTCACGGCGCCATGGGCGCGCTGGGTGACGTGAAGCCACTGGCTCCAAAGCACAAGACCGCAAACCTCAACAAACAGGCCGATGACAAGCTCAACCTGCGCGCGCGCCGCGAAGCGGCTACCGCGCAGACCGCCCGTGAACTCAACCCGCTTGGCGGTGAGTTCGTGGAACCGGTGGATCCCTGGGATCCAATCGAGTTCAAGCGTGACGGCGTGCAGAACGGGGTTTATCGCAACCTGCGACTGGGCAAGTACCACGTCGATGCCCGTCTCGATTTGCACCACCACACCATCGAAATGGCGCGCAGTGCGCTGTATCAGTTTGTGCGGGATTGTATTGACGCCGATGTGCGTTGTGCACTGGTGACGCACGGCAAGGGGGAAGGGCGCAAGCAGCCGGCGCTGCTGAAGAGCTGTGTCAATGCTTGGCTGCCGCAGTTACCGGAAGTCCTCGCTTTTCACAGCGCGCAGAAGCAGCACGGTGGGCTCGGGGCAACCTACGTATTACTGCGTAAAAGTGAGCGCAAGCGGCAGCAGAACCTTGAGCAGCACCAGCGGCGCAATAAGTAAAAAAGTACTGCCGCGTAATCTGTTTGTCACGTCAGACATCTAATCTATGTTCACAACGAAATGTTGCTTGTCCGGTTGCGTTACCGCTGCAACCTCAACTTCGTTGTTCTTCTCTCTTTGCATCTAACCATCGTTTAATCATGGTTTTTTCTGAAGCTTCCGATTGTGGAAGCGCCTCCAGTTGGAGGATTGGTTCCGACTTTCGCTTGGCGAACGTTGACCCTTCTTGAATGGTATTAGCGGCCCTGGTGGCCGCTTTTTTTATGCTGTTTTTTTGTGAATCAGCGGCTTGCGGGTGGCAGCTCGCGTGTCTGCTGAAATTCGAGCATTGTCCCGTCTGCACCCTGTAGGATCAGGCTATCCGAGCTCAGGCTTGCGCGGTCTACCCTCGGCAGCGCCAGCAGGAAATCTTTTTCCAGCTCACTGCTTTCCCTGCGGTTGCCCATGCGGGAAATTTTTGGCGGCTTGAGCCATTGAATATTGCCATCTTCGGCCAGGGTGAACTTGCCAAGGTAGGGATTGGAGCCTGCGCTGCCGCGTACAAAGCCCAGTTTATCGCAGGTGAAATAGGGGCGGTCGCGCCACATTTTACGCCAGAACATATGGGATTTATGCTCGCGTCCATCTATTGTCAGGCTTTCCAGAAGCCATTGATGAGCGCACATGGCTTCGGCTTCTGCCGCTTCAGGTGACGAGAGGCTCGCGCCTTGCTCGTCAACATGACTGCAAGCGGAAATGAGCAGCAGCAGAGTGCCAGCCAGGGGAAATAACGCGCGAGATGGCGTGAGTTGCGCTAGGACAGAGTGGCGCTGAGCGGGCATGGAATCCTTCCGGTAGCTGTTTGCGTCATTTAACATGATTTGGACGCCGCCGTCTGTGACCAGTCCCGCCAATAGTCGAACAAATAGACGCAGCGCTCAGTGCTCTGCTTTGATGTATTCGATGTAGATATCGCCGGGTATATCGCGCAGGATCAGGCGCGCGCCGCCACTTTTGACAAATGCCTGACGGGTACCGGACAGAGCGCGCAGGTACTGGCTTTCCTGTTCCATCAACGGCGGCGGGCCGGCTTTTTTGGTGGATGCGAAGCTCGCGGTATCCCAGAGAATCTGGCCGGTATCGGTGATCTGCATACTGCCGCGGTAAGTATTTACGCCGCTTTTGCCCATGGCCTGGCCGTCATTGTTGCAGAGGAAGGTAAACGATTCAGGTTCGCTGACCGCCACCGCATTACCATTCAGCCGCAGCAGGCGCATTTCCCATTTGCCGCCGCACACGCTGGCCAGTGAGCCGGGCTGCTGGATCGGCTTGTCTTCACTTGTGCTCATACCCACGCACCCGGCGATCACGATCCCCAGCCCCGCGAGCCAAACTAAAAATAGTCTGCTCATAGTCGCTTTTCCCTGCTTGCAGATAACCAAAGCTTAGCCGGAGCCTGTATATATGCGTGGACTCCGGCGACAAGCTGTCGCGGCTGCCGTCACAGTTGAGCAATAAATCAGCCGCCTAGGACTCGCGCACGCAGCGCACCACGATTTTGGTTTCGAGCTCGCGCTCAAAGCAGCGGAACTTGGTGCCGTTAACGTTCAGGGATTTAGGGCTGCGCGAAGGTGTTTCGCTGGTTCTCACCGACATGTGATCCGGCTGGCCCATATTGGGGGGGATGGCGTCGCTAAACGCCCGGTTTGCGTGACTTTCCTTTGGCTCAGTTACAGTGCAACCGGCGACAATCCCTGCCGCTACCGCCGCAGCCAGCAGAATAATACTTAATTTCTGCACGCTGATACCTCGGTGGCTGTTGTGACGAACGCGACATTTATCTGTCGCCTTCACTGTTCAGGTTAGAAGACCCTGATGCCAAAGAGTGGTAATGCGCGCCAATTTGTTTAAGGCTGCGCCGGAAAGGGAATCGTTGCGACAAAAAAAGGGAGCCACAGGGCTCCCAAGTAAAACACAACGCTATCTGCGAAAGGATTAGAAGTTGTAGCTTCCAGTGAGTGCAATGGTGCGTGGAGCGCCGTAGTAGCCGGTAACCAGCGCTGCAGAGTTGTAGCCCGCATTGCGGTACTCCTGGTCCCTCAGGTTTTTACCCTGTAGGGACATTTGCCACTTTCCGTCGCCGCTAAAGTATGTGGCGCCTGCATCCACGAGGGTGACGGAACCTTCATCCAGTACGCTCGGAGCGGCATAAATCTGAATGCCGTCCCGGTAGGAAACGCCACCATTCAGAACGAGTTCACCGCCCGCGACATCCATGACGTAGCTCATCTGATACAGGGCGGTTGCCGCTGGGCTGTACTGTAAGTTATCCCAAGTCTCAGCCAGGTCAACAGTCAAGTAGTTACCTGTGGGCTCTTCAGTTTCCGGATCAATTTCCGGTACCTTGGTCAGTACTTCAAGATAATCGCCGTCGGTATAGCCGAGCACGAGGTTGGACGTCAGACGGTCGGTAAGGCTCGCCATCAGCTCTACTTCGAAGCCGCGGATCTCAGCTTCACCGGCATTGATTACCGAGCTGGCAAAGCCGCCTGTGGACTGCGAGAAATCCTGCACTGTGACCTGCATGTCTTCATAGTCGGTACTGAATGCCGCGAAGTTGAGGCGCACGCGATCTTCGAATAGCTGGGTTTTGATCCCCACCTCGAAAGTGTCCGCAGTTTCCGGGTCGTAGCCATTGACAGTTTCCGGGGTTACGGAGGCGTCGCCGCGCATATCGAAGCCGCCGCTCTTGAAGCCAGAGCTGAAGCTGCCGTACACCATGGTGTCGTCATTAATCTGGTAGTTCGCCGCTACCTTGGGAGAGAACTGACCCCAGGAGTCGCTGTTGGTGTAGTCGGTCAGAATGCCGATTGGCTGTTCGAAAGCCGGTGTGCCGTCATAGTGATCGGCAAACATCGGAGAGTAGAGGCCGTAATAGTTTGCTTTGAAAACGTCCGCGGATTTTTCATCGCGGGTGTAGCGACCTCCGAGGATCACGCTGAAATCGTCAGTGATGGCGTAGTCAAAGTTGGCGTAAGCGGCGAGGCTCTCAGTATCCACGCTGCCGCTGACATTTTGCGTCAGGCCGAGCGGCAGGGTGTCAGGGGAGAGAATGCTGTAGATGCCCAGTACCGCGTCGAAGCCACCGGATGCGGTGCCGTCATAGTAGTAAATGCCCGATACCAGGTTGGCGCGGTCGCTGCTCCAGTTCAGCTGGAACTCCTGGGTGAACTGCTCATCGTCGTAGAAAGCTGGCACATCGAAGTCGGCACGCGGGCTGCTATCGAAATCAATATTTGTTGTAGTCTCGCCGCTGCGAGTGGCGGTGATCGACTTCAGGGTAATGCTGTCGGAAACTTTCCACTCTGCGGTTACCGATGCACCGCTGCTTTCCACTGAGTTATCGGAGGACATATTCGAGCGGTGATCGAAGACGTTATCGAGAGGCTGTTCCCCGCCGTAGGGGTTCATGAACATCAGGTGGCCAAAACGCGCGTTGGAGTCGTCCTGGGTGGTGTCTGCTGCGAGGCGAATAAACCACTCTTCATTCGGCGTGATTTCCATGGACACGCGGGCGCTGGTGATGTCTTTGTTGTAGTTTTCGGCACCGGTATTGATGTTTTCACCGAAGCCGTCACGTTGATAACTGGCTACCGCGGCGCCGACAGCAACCTTGCTGCCCAGACCAGTTTGACCACTCAGTACCAGGTCGCGTTGATTGTACGAGCCGACTCCACCACGAATTCTGAATTCGGTATCGCCGGTCATTTTTTTGGTGACATATTTAACCGCGCCACCGATGGTGTTCTTGCCGTACAGGGTGCCCTGCGGGCCACGCAGTACTTCGATGCGCTCAACATCGAACACGTCCATTACCGCACCCTGGGGGCGGGCAACATAGATGTCGTCTACATAGATACCGACGCCGGGCTCAAAGCCCCACAGTGGGTCCTGCTGGCCAATACCGCGAATATAGGCAGTAAGGGTGGAGTTGGTGCCGCGGCTGACCTGTAAAGTGGTGTTGGGACTCAGCTTTTGTACATCGGTCAGGTCGGCAACGCCGTTCTCGATCAGGGCGTCTTCACCGAATGCAGTAACGGCGACAGGTACTTCCTGCAGGGACTGTTCGCGCTTCTGGGCGGTAACGGTGACTTCTTCCAGCCCTTTGTTGTCCGCGTAGCTGAAACTGGCGCCGCAGGCGAGCATGATGCCCACGGCGAGAGGATTGAATTTTATTGTTTTGCGCATGACTCTCTCCGATCACCAATTTATGGTTTTTATATAGGAATGTTCCGGACTAGCACTCTAGCCACTCTCTGCTCCCTTGCCTGCTAGACCAAGGTATGACGATCCGGTTGTAGCGGGGGCGGGACAGAAAACAGACAATCGGTTAGGCTCTCAATATAAACAAAATAATGAAAGGTGCGCCAATTGTTCAGCTTGACCCTGCTGGCCGCGGTCGGCCTTGCCTATCTGCTGCTGCTGTTCGCCATCGCCTTCTGGGGCGACCGGCTGCCGGCGGCACGTATTCGACCGTTCAAGCCCCTGCTGCTGGCACTCGCCGGCACCTACACCAGTGCCTGGATGTTCTTCGGCACCCCGGCACAGGCGGTGCAGGAGGGCTGGCTGCTACCCCCCACCTTTGTCGGCGCCAGCCTGATGCTGATTTTCGGCGCGCCACTGTTGATGCGCTTTGTGCGCCTCTCCAAACAACAGGGCTCCACCTCCATCGCCGATTTCATCAGCGCCCAGTACGGCGGCACCCAGTGGCTGGCGGCGGTGGTGGCATTGTTGGCGGTGATCGCTGTGGTGCCCTACCTGTCGCTGCAGTTGCGCGCGGTGGCGGACAGCTATCTGTTGCTCGCCCGCGGTGACGGCATCAATCCCTCTGCGGTCACTGCCATCGTCGCCGTTACCCTGGGCCTGTTTGCACTGCTGTTCGGCACCCGGCATATCGACAGCAGTGTGCACCGAAATGGCATGTTACTGGCCGTGGCCTTCGAGGCGTTGATCAAGATCGGTGCCATCGTCGCGGTGGCGTGTTTCCTGCTGGACTCTGCTTTCGATGGTGCGGCGGATCTCACCCGAACGGCACTGGCCAGTGAGCGTGTGGCGGCGATGGCTGAAGCGCGCGGGGCGGATACAGGATTTATCGCGGTGGTGGTGTTGGGGATGGCTGCCATCTTCTGCCTGCCGCGGCAGTTCCATATCCTGATGATCGAAAGTGACGACGAGCGCGATATCGGCCCAGTGCGCAAACTGATTCCGGTGTATCTCGGCATCCTGTCGGCGGCAATCCTGGTGGTGGGGTACGGCGGCCTGTTGTGGCTGCCGGGCGCTGGCGGCGATGGGACTGGCTACGGCAATCCGGAACGCTTTGTTCTCGGCGTGCCGCTGGAAAGCGGCCAGTCCTGGCTGGCTCTGCTGGCGTTTGTGGGGGGACTCTCCGCGGGCTCCAGCATGGTGATCATTGCTACGATTGCGCTGTCCACCATGATTGCCAACACCATGATCGTGCCCTGGTGGCTGCGCCGTCTGCAGCGTCGTCCGGCGGGCAAGGCCCTGGGTACCGATTTGCGAAGAGTGCGGCGGGTGATTATTGGACTGCTGATGCTGGCCGCGTTCGGGGTCAACGAGGCGATAGGCCCCGGGGTAAGTCTGGGTACTTTCGGCCTGCTGTCGCTGGCGCTGGTGGCACAACTGGCACCGGCGATGATCGCCGCCGTGACCTGGCCTGCACACTGGCCGCGCTTGCGCTCGCTGGCGGTGCTGGTGGGGTTATTGCTGGGCAGCGCGATATGGGCACTATCCGCACTACCCGCTGCCCTGGGACATGCAGATACCCTGGGGGCGTGGCTGGGGCTCGACTGGAACCCTCTGACCATTTGTTGTGTCTTCGGGCTTGGCCTCAACGGCGTGGCACTGGTGCTGGTGTCACTGGTACAGCAGCGCTGGGCGCCCCGCCGCGGCAGCGCAGGATCGGCGCCTGTGGATAAAGTGCGTTTGCGCCAGTTGCTGGCGCGCTTCGTGGGTGATGACGCTGCAGACCGGGCGCTGGCGCCGCTGCTCAAGAAGTCCGCAGGCAAGGTAGCGGCGCATGCCTACCGGGAAGCGGTGGAGAAGATCCTCGCCGGTATCGTCGGCAGCACCAGCGCGCGCCGCCTGGTGCGCCAGCTGAGCGAGCCGGAAACCGCCGCGCAGCAACTGGATCAGGCCTCGGACATTTACCAATTCGGGCGCGGGTTGTTGCAGAGCAGTATCGACAATATTGATCAGGGTATCTCGGTAGTGGATGCCAACCTCAATCTGGTGGCATGGAATCGCCGCTATCTGGAGCTGTTTCACTATCCGCAGGAAATGATCTATGTCGGCCGCCCGGTGGCGGAGCTGGTGCGTTACAACGCCAGCCGTGGCGAGTGCGGCCCTGGTGCCGTGGAAATGCATGTGGACAAGCGGGTGGAGCACCTGCGCAACGGCACCGCCTACCGGGTGCAACGCCACCGCACAGATGGCGCGGTACTGGAAATCCGCGGCAACCCACTGCCCGGCGGCGGATTTGTCACCACTTATACCGATGTCTCCGATTATCAGCGCGCGCTCGCTGAATTAACCGAGATCCGCAACTCTCTCGAGCACAAGGTGGCCCACCGCACAGCAGAACTGGAGAGCGTCAACGACGAACTGCAGGCCTTGAACCGGGAGCTGCACGCCGCCAGCGCCGGCAAGACCCGCTTTCTCGCCGCCGCCAGTCACGACCTGGTGCAGCCACTGAATGCCAGTCGCCTGTTCCTGGATGCACTGGCTGCTCGTGAGCTGGAAGACGGCAGCCGCCAGCTGCTCACTCGCGCCGACAGCGCGCTGGCCGCGGCCGAACAACTGATTACCGATATGCTGCAGATCGCGCGCATGGATGCGGGGGATATTCGCCCGTCCTTCAGCGCCGTGTCCCTGGACAGCATCCTCGACGACGCCGTGGCGCAGGCGCGGATCGCCGCCAGCAGCCGCGGCATCCGTCTGCGTTACCGGCGCAGCAACCTGTGGGTGCGCAGTGACGAAAAGATGCTGCGCCGCATCGTGCAAAACCTCCTCGACAATGCCGTGAAATACACCCGCAGTGGCGGCGTGCTGATCGGTGCACGCCGCCGCGGGCAAACGGTTTCGCTGGAGGTTTGGGATACCGGCGTCGGCATCGCGGCGGAACAGCAACAGGATGTATTCCGCGAATTCTGCCGCCTGACTCCGAAGGAACTTGCAGATAACAACCAGCGCCAGCACGGCTACGGCCTTGGCCTCGCCACTGTGGAGCGCCTGTGCCGCCTGCTGCACAGCCCGGTAACCCTTGCGTCAAAACCCGGCCGCGGCAGCGTGTTTAAGGTGCGCCTGGCCCTGGCCGCGGCGGAAGTTACTGCCCGCGTGTTGTCGGGAGCAGCGACCGGCCGCGGCGCGCAGTTGGATTTGCAGGTGCTGTGTGTGGACAACGAGCCCTCGATCCTTGAAGCGATGGCCGCGCTTTTGGATGGCTGGGGCTGCCACGTGCAGTGCGCGCGCGACCGCACCGAAGCGCTGGCGTGTAATAAGCCGGATTTGCTGTTGATGGATTTTCACTTGGATGACGGTGATAACGGTATCGACCTCGCCGCCGAGCTGCTGGCGCGCTGGGGCGTTGATGTGCCCTGCGTCATCATCTCGGCTGAAAATACCAATACGGTAAAAGCGCGCGCGCACAGCGCCGGTTGGCAATTCCTGCAGAAACCGCTGCGCCCGGCAGCGTTACGTGCGCTGCTGCAGCAGCGGCAGAAGATCGCGCCGGTTGCGACCAAGGTCGTATAGCGGTGGCGGTGGGGGGCGCGCAACCTGTTGTCAGTACAAGTTCGCCTGCAAGCAGGCTCCTACAGGGGGCGTCGTAGGAGCCTGCTTGCAGGCGAACCAAAAATAAGATGTTTGAGAGAGCAAGGTTTTATAACAATGAAAAAATACCTGTTGGAAATCCTCATGTTCAGCGCCTACGCGCTGTTCGCCGCCAGCTGGGTGTCGGGGGCCATCCTGACGCCGGCTATCCAGGCATCGTTCGGTGAAGAGGGCTTCGCCAACGCCACCTGGGGCAGCAACGTGATTACCCTGGCCAAGATCGTAGGCAACCTGGCGGCCGCCGCCCTGCTGATGCGCCTCGGTGCCAAGCGTGCTTTTGCGCTGGCTATCGTGCTGATCGCCACCGGCGGCCTCGGTGCTCTGGCGGACAGCTACGGTGCCTGGCTGGTGTCGCGCCTGACCCTGGGGCTTGGCGGGGCGCTGGCAATTGTCTACTTCGCCCCGGTGGTGCTGCACTACTTTTCTGCCGAGGAGCGTCCGCTGATTAACGGCGTCAATGCCGCAGCCTTCAATACCGGCAATCTGCTGGCCCTGCTTTCCACTACCGCCCTTGCCACCTGGATGGGCGCCTGGGAGTCGGTCGTGGCAATGTACGGTGTCATGGTTCTGGCGCTGGGGGTGCTGTGGTGGTTGAGCGCCGAGAACTTCCCCCTGTCTGGCGGTGGGGACAAGCCGGAGGAAAATTACGGCCTTAAAGAGGGAATGCGGGAATCGTTCAACTGGTGGTTGCCGCTGGCCTATTGTGGGGTGCTTTTTTGCTATATCGCGGTGTTTTCGCTGTTCCCGCTGATTGATGGCTTCGCCGTGGCCAGCAAGCACCTCTCAGCGGTGATGATTGCCGCGGGCATGGTAGGCACCGTGGCCGGAATCATCGCGACCAAGCGTATGCCGTTGCGCTTGCCAGTACTGCGTTATGCAGGGCTGGCGCTGGTGGTTTTTGCTGTGGTGATGGTCACCAGTAAAAACCCGCTGATCGCCTACTCCGCCGCGGCACTCGCCGGTTTCTGTATGTTCCTGCCGATGACCGCGCTGGTGACCCTGCCGCAGGAACTGCCGGGCATGACACCGGCAAAAATCACCGTGACCTTTGCCATGTTCTGGTCGGTCTCCTATGGGGTGGAAACCGCATTGATGTACGGCGCTGGTTTGTTGGCCGATATCAGTGGCGAGCCGGCTATGGCCGCTTATTTCGCAGTAGCCTGCTCGGCTTCCCTGTTTATTTTCTCTTTCCTGTTGCCGGAGACCGGTAAAAAACCACAACAGCCTGAAACAAGTCTGGAGGCCGATAATGCGACAGCTTGATGCAAAACTCGCCGAATGGCTGGAAGCCGTAAATGCGCAGCTGGCGGTGGTGAAAGCGGCTGGATTCGAGCCGACGCCGATTAACGCGCGTGAAAGCCTCGCCAACCTGACCCGTACCTTTGTCGAGCCGGGGCCGGAGATGGCGGTGTGTGAAACGCTGGTACATGGCGGCGAAGCGCCAGTGCCGGTACGTGTATACGAGCCTGCGAATCGCACACCGGGGCCAGTGATTATTTACTGTCACGGCGGTGGGCATATGGCGGGTAGCGTGTCGGTTTACGATCCGATCTGTCGTCGTGTTGCCGACGCCTGCGCGCGCACCGTGGTTTCTGTCGAATATCGGCTGGCTCCAGAAAACCCCTACCCGGCGGGATTGAATGATCTGGTGAGTGTAGTGCGGCATCTGGGCACGGCACTGGATAAGAAAGGCATAGAACACGATGGCCGCTGGATCCTGATGGGGGATTCCGGTGGCGGTGCCCTGTGTGCCTCCGCATCCCGCCTGCTGCAGCACCAGCCGCATTCGGTGGTCGCACAGGTACTGATTTATCCGAGCCTGGATTACACCATGCAGCTGCCGTCCATTGAGGAAAATGGCAGTGGCTATCTACTCGAAAAAGAAAAAATTCTCTGGTACTTCGAGAATTATTTTCAGGGATCGGAGAATCCTTATCTGACGTCACCACTGCATGGTGAGTTTACGGAAAACCTGCCGAAGACACTGGTGATTACCGCAGAATTCTGTGCACTGCGGGATGAGGGCAAGTTGTATGTGGATAAAGTGCGCGACGCGGGTGTAACGGCGGAGTTGATCAACTTTGACGATATGATCCATGCGTTCCTGAATCTGGAATCCATCGTGCCGGATGCCTGCGGGCGGTTTTATCGGCATGTAGCGGAGTTTGTTTCGGGCCTCTGAGTTTGCGTAGTGCTCTGTTTTTCCTTTGTGGCGGCGGGGTAGCGGGTGCAGGTTTTCAGGACCGCTGTGAATACATCCCTGTACGCTCTGTCGGCAACATCCCTGTTGCCGACAGTCCTGAAAACCTGCACCCGCTACCCCGCCTTCGCATCGAATATATTTACGTTGTAAGCGAATTTCGCACAAACAATTAATGGGCTAGCCACAGTAAGATAGGGACTCTTATCTGACGAAGTAGAGAGCGGGAAATCGAAGGTAAAGTGCCGGGTATCCGTTTTTGAAAGCGTCAGCGACAGGGACGTCGCTGACGCAGCGTACAGGGATGTATTCACAGCGGTTTCAAAAACGGATACCCGGTGCTTTGCCGCCACGGTGGTCGGAAAAGGCCGGAGACCACCATCTTCAAATTTGAATCAACGCCTGCGCTTCACGAATCAATTGCTTGCGATCACGCAGTTCCAGTTTTCTGAGAATGGCGGTGACGTGACTTTTTACGGTGGGTTCGGTGATATCCAGGTCGTAGGCAATCTGCTTGTTCAGCATGCCCTGGGCAATCATCTGGAAGATCTTGAGCTGTTGTGGTGTCAGCTGGCCAATCTTCTCCGCCAGTGCACTCTCGCTTTCCGCTGCCAGCGCTTCCGCGCTGAACCACTGCTCACCCGCCAGTACGGATTCGATGCATTGCAGGATTTCATCCGGGCGTGCGGTTTTGGACAGGAATCCACTGGCGCCAAGGCTGGCCGCCTGCTGAATCACCCCGTGCCGGTCGCTGCCGGAAACCACCACAACCGGCACTGCCGGGAAGTCATTACGAATACGGGCCAGGCCGCTGAACCCCTCGCTGCCGGGCATATTCAGATCCAACAACAGCAGGTCGACATCTGATTCGTTCAGGTAGGCGAGTGTGGAATCCAGATCCTCACTCTGCAGCAGCGAAGAATTGTGAAAATGACTGGAAAGAGTCGTGGCCAGCGCATCGCGATACAGCGGGTGATCGTCGGCAATCAGCAGTTGATAGTTCACGGCAGCACCCATGAGAATAAAAGAATCGGGTGCCAAAGATACTACTGCGCGCTCCATCCACCGTCCACCGGTAAGGCCGCACCGGTAATGGTGCCGGCGAAACTTCCACACAGGTACAGTGCCAGTTCCGCAATGGCATCCGGCTGCGTAGTGCGCGCCAGAGGCTGTTTGGCACCCACAAGTTCGGCCCGTGCGGCGTCAATGTCGATTTCCCGCTCGCGCGCGATAGACTCGATCTGAGGCTGGATCAGTGGTGTCTCTACCCAACCCGGGCAGATGGCGTTGGCGGTTACACTGGCATCGGCATTTTCAAGTGCGAGCACTTTGGTTAAACCGACCAGTCCGTGCTTGGCAGCGCAGTAGGCGGCTTTGTTTTCGGAAGCCACCAGGCCGTGCACCGAGGCGATATTGATAATGCGCCCCCAGTTGGCGGCGCGCATCGCCGGCAGTAATTCGCGGCTCAGGAAAAAGCACGCACTCAGATTAATGGCGAGGATCTGTTGCCACTTGTCCGTCGGGAATTCGTGGGCTGGGGCGGTGAACTGGATACCGGCATTATTGATCAGCACCGAAGGGTTGCCGATGGCTTCGCGGGTATCCGCCGCCAGTTGGGCGCAGCCTTCTTCCTCGGCGATGTTGGCACTGCTGAAGCCGACCTTCACTGCATAGCCGGAGAAGCCCTCGCACAACACCCGGCCCTCTTCTTCGGTCGCCAGCCCGTGCAACATCACGTGATGACCGGCGCGTGCAAAGGCGTGGGCGATAGCGAGACCGATCCCACTGGTGGAACCGGTAATGAGTACGGCGTGTGATAAATCCTGCTGCACAGCAAACTCCCGCGGCTGTTTTCACTTATTGTTTGTAGAAATCCTAACGCGGCAGTGGTGGCAGGTCTGTATGACCAAGGTATGAAACGCACGAAGCCGCCCAAGGGCGGCTTCGGAGGTTGTACGGGCACCTGTTACCCGCTTAGCGGCGATGGCCACCGTGGTGACGACCCGGACGGCTACCGTGGTGAGGACGGTTGCTGTGATGGGGCCGATTACTGTGGTGGGGGCGATTGTAGTAATGGCGGTTGTTATAACGCCCGTGGTGACGGTAGTACTGGTTGCCGCGATAGCGGTAGTGACGCGGGTAGTAACCGCGGGGGTAATAGCCGCGATAGTAGCGCGGTGACGAATAATAGAAAGATACGCTGCCGGAAGGGTAAACGTATGGGCGCGAGTAGGGGTAAGTGGAATAGCCGGCGCTGCCGGAGCTGTAGTAGCCATCGGAAACACAGGCCCCCAGGGTCAGGGTACCAAATACCGTTGCGGCCAGCAGGCCTTTCTTGAGGATGCTCTTCATAGTGAACTCTCCGTGATTTGGAGTCAGCAGTGCACTACGGCAGGTATATCTCGCGTATACCTCACACCGCGATGCGCCTGGTTAGATCATGCGATTTAGCGTGTCAGCGTGGTTGCTGTGGATACCGGTGATAGTGGGACGGGGATCCGCCGCGATACTGGCCACCCTGCCAGTAGTAATTGGGATGGCGGACATTGTGGCAGCGTCCGTTTTGGTGGCAGTGGTAATAGCGGCCCTGCACCGAGTAGTACCCCGGCCGGTCACTCTTGCCGATAGCCGTTGTGGTACTGGTCATATCATCCATGCTGCTGCACCCGGAAAGAGTGAGTAGGGCAGCGGCACCAATCGTCCCTGCGAGTCCTCCATAAATACGCTTCATACAAACCTCCACGCCGCGCGGCGGGTTTCAACTGTTCACTTCCGCTCCGTACTACACAGGTCCGTCTTGACTTTGACTGAGATCGACCTGCGGCAATGCGAAACCCAAGTGGAAAGCAATTAAAGCGTCGCGCAGTGGCGATCACGATGGTTTGCGGTGAAAGGCAACAACCAAAACGAAATGAGGAAAGCGCGGGATAGAAGAAAAAGCGAAAAGAGGCGCCGGCCGTGACGGCCGGCGGGGGAGCGGGATCAGGCGGAAACCAGCTGTTGCAACTGGTTATCGAGCAATTGCTGCAGTTTTGGATTGAGCCCAGTCACTTCGGCGCCCCAGGCGGTATCGTGGTACTGGATGCGATTTTCCAGGGACTCGTCTTCGCGCAATTCCGGGTGCAGGCAGAGGCCGCGGGACTGGGACAGCAGCTGCTCTCCGCTAAAGTCGAATTGGCTCGGTTTGGTGGGTAGGACGGCCACCGCCAGCTGCAGACCGGTAGCCCGGCTGGATTGCTGCAGACCGCGTAACAGTAGGCCCGCACAGACGGCACGGAAGGCGGCGTCGTCGCCGGCGAAGCCCAGTCCGACCGCGGGACCGGCGTTCGGCAGTGCCTTACCGTCGTAAATCCGCGACAGCAATTTCAGGCGCTCCTCAAGTTCGACCTCGAGATTCTCCAGAGCCGTGCGGGAGAGCTGGTTGCCGAGTTGTGCCCAGTTGAGTGGGCGGAGGTAGAGCCCGGCTGTAACTTCCGGGGGCGGCTTGGGCTGTGCACGCGGTATGGTAAGCGGTGTGCGCCGGGGGGAACCGGATTGCACCTGGGTTGCGGCCAGGGCGCAGGCGGCACTGAAGGGAAGTGCGAATACCAGGCACAGCAACAGGCTCGCCCAGGGGTAGTTTGCGCTTTCTCCCGGGCGCACGTTCAGGGTCACGCTGCCCGCCAGACTGTCGTGCAGTACGACCGGCTCGGTAATGGTTTCCCCTCGCTCACGTTCCCCCGCCTGGGCCAGCGGGCTGGAATCCACATCCTGCACGGTCACCCCGTAAACCGCTGGCAGCGCCAGCGCCTGTTGGGCGAGCAATTGCAGGCTGATGCGATCGCCGGCCACGATCTGCTCAAGACTCTGGGCTGCGAGCAGGGTAGCTGCAGCGCGGGCGCTGGTCATATCGCGGTCTGCGGCGCTGGCTTTCTGCTGGCCGTAGGCGTGGCCCAGGGTGGCAAGACAGAACATTGCCAGTGACAGCCAGATGGCCGCGGCCAGCAGCTGGCGTTGGCGTGCGCGGTTAAGTCCCTGGATAAATGCCGGGATCTGCCGTGAAAGTTCGGAAAGTTGGGAAATATGTTGTTTCATCATTGTTATTGCCGGTTGCTGGCGACCACAGGGCCAGTTATCGATTTTATCCCACTCCTTCAGAGAAAAAAGGCGCCGGGCTATAATGCGCGGCCAAATTCTCACGCGGATTCCCCGCATTTACAGAGAGAGTCAGCACAGAGTGTCAGTCATGGATGCATCTCCCACTACCAATGAGCGCCAGCAGGCGTTTTCAATGACCCCCGCCGCGTTGGATAGCCTCGCCACCGATGGAATCCGGGTGCGCTACCTGCGGTTAAATAGCGGGGAGGACCACTGGCATTTGGGGCTGCAGTGGCCGCAGGAGCTGCACACCACCCTGGTCAACGGCGAGGTTTTCGCCGCCTTGCCCGCTGCCCCCGCACCGGTTCACGCTCCCTGGTGCCTGACCCTCCTCACCGATACGTTACAGCTGGCACAGTTGCAAGCGGTGCGCCAATTTGTTGCTGCGCAGGGCTGGCGGCCGGTTGCAGCGGATACGCTGGCACGCCGCGAAGACTGCACGGTGATCCGCCTGCAACTGGAGGCGGGCCTCGACTTCCACAGTGCGCGGCATGCGCTGCTGGTGCTGGCTGAAAAAATCGGCGTGGAATTGGTATTGCAGGCCGGCGCGAGCCAGAAGCCGCCAAAGCTTGCCTGCTTCGATATGGACTCTACCCTGATCCAGGCGGAAGTGATCGACGAGCTGGCCAAGATCGCCGGGGTGGGCCACCAGGTAGCGGAAATTACCGCGGCGGCGATGCGCGGCGAGCTGGATTTCCAGCAGAGCTTCCGCAAGCGCATGAGCCTGTTGCAGGGCTTTACCGAGCAGAGCCTTTCTGAAATTGCTCCGCAATTACCGCTGATGAACGGCGCCCAGCGACTGCTCAGTGCCCTGCGTGCGCTCGGCTGTAAAACCGCGATCCTTTCCGGTGGCTTTACCTACTTCGCCCATTACCTGCAGGCGAACCACCTGGAAGTTGATGTTGTACACGCGAACCAGCTGGAATTTGATGCCGGTAGCCTGACTGGTGGGGTGATCGAGCCGATTGTTGACGGTGCGCGCAAGGCACTGTTGCTCGAGGAGCTGGCGGCAGAAATGGATCTGTCTCTGGATCAGGTGATCGCGGTCGGTGACGGTGCCAACGATCTGCCGATGCTGTCACTGGGCGCACTTGGTATCGCCTTTCACGCCAAGCCCAAAGTGCGCGCCGAGGCGCCGCAGGCCATTGACGGTTTTGGCCTGGATGCGGCGCTCTATCTGTTTGGTCTCAACGACAACCAGATCGCTAACCTGCTTGACGACTAAGCTCTATGGAAGGTGTTCTGGCGCTGTGAAAACCTCTCCGGCGCGCCATGTGCCGGAGAATGTCATTTTCATGCGCAGCCAATAAGCGAGCTTTCCAGTTCCCCCATGCCGCGCGGGATATCTACCGGTACGCGCAGGTCGCGCATGGTGCAGCCGAGTGCATGTAGCGTGCGGAATAAATTCTGCGCGCGGCACTGTTCTCCCATCTGGCCAATGCGCACAATGGGCAGCCCGAAGGATCCGGAGATCTCTACCTGATAATTTTTAGACATGTAGGCGCAGATATCGCGATTGCTGATACTGCCGGGCGTTTGAATTCCGATAACGGAGTTCAAGCGGCTTTCTTCAGGGATAAACAGCTCCAGTCCCATTGCCTGAATGCCATTCTGTAAGGACTTTGAACAGCGCTCATGGCGCATAAAACGGGCCTGCAGGCCTTCCAGGCAAATAAGTCGCAATGCTTCATGCAACGCCAGCACGCCAGAAACCGGTGCTGTGTAGTGGTAAGAACCCTTGTGCCAAAAATTTTCCGCGAGCTTGGCGTCCAGGCACCAGTGCGCGGGTGTCCAGTTGCGGGTTTGAACTTTATTCCACGCTGCTTCAGAGAAGGCGACCAGGGAAACGCCTGGAATAGACGATAAGCCTTTTTGCCCTCCGGTAATGACCGCATCGATTTCCCAGTTGTCCATTTGCAGCGGCATGGTGCTGAGTGTGCAAACTGCATCGATGATCGTAAGGCAGCCTCTTTTTTTTGCCTCACTGGCCAGTGCCGGCAGGTTTTTGTTGAAGGTGGTGTTCGAGGTTTCCCCCTGTACGATCGTGATGCAATCCGGCTCGAATTGTTCAATTGCCGCAACAAAACGATCCAGTTCTACCTGGGACTTGTCCGGGCATGACAAGATTTCAACATTGGCGCCCAGGCGTTGGCACATCTCGGCCATTCTGTGGCTGAAGTAGCCGTTGCACACGCAAAGTACCCGTGTGTCTTTGGTGACCAGGTTCGCAATGGCCATTTCCATTGCCGCGGAACCCGGCCCGGCTACGCCCAGAATCCAGGGTGACTGGGTTTGGAAAACATACTGTGACATCTCTTTAACCTGGCCAATGATCTTGGACATGGTTGCGCCGAGATGATTGATCACATGTCGATTGGCATTAGCGACCAGTTCTGGGATCGGAACCGGCCCCGCTCCCATCATGAGTAGCGGTTCGGCGGGCAGGATTTCGCTGAGCGATGAAATTTCCGGGGCTGGTGAAAATCCGGTTTCTACAGAATGTTCCATATCGGTATTGGTCGGTTACTGCGTTGTTAACAAGGGGGTTCAGATTTTGCTGGCAGGCAGAAGCAGTGTCTACGGAAATTGAGAAACTGCAGGTCCGCGAGGAATTGAGAGTGGGTATACGTGTGCTATTTGCTCTCAACGACAATCTGATCGTTGAGTTGCGAAGGAATAAGCTGCGAAAAATTTCAGTAGGGACGAATCAGGCCAATGGCCGGTGGGAGCCCACTGCTGATTTCTGCAAATGGCATTGGCGGCCTGCGCTCGCGCTTACCTTCCTGGTAGCACACCTGTTGTTCGCAGGCGGTGATGGCCAGCATCAACCCGATCAGAGCGATGGCGGTGAGAAATCGTGTGCGCATGGTCATCCCTGTTATGCGATTGGCGTTTGGGGTGTGATGCCAATTAGACGAGTACTAACGGTAAATAGTTGCACTCGGGGTGGCTGAGCTTAAGAGAAATGCGCCGTTAATCACAGGCCTTGCTGAGTGATTATGCTTATTCGGCGCATAAATCTACCCGGCATTTTTTAGTGCTGCTTTTCCCACGTTATTTTCCGCTACTGGCCGGCGCGCTCTCCAGCCAATGGCTATCGAGCGCGCCGGCGATGGCCTGGGCTTTTAATCGGTATTTTGTGTCGGGTATTTCGCTTCCAGACTGGCTACGTCGCGGCTGACCTGTCCCGGTGAGCCGGTCCGTCGTGCCAGTACGTCGTAGGCTACGGGTACGATGTAGACCGTGAATAGGGTCGCCGCCAGCACCCCAAACAGTACCACGGTGCCGATTACTGCACGGGTCTCTGAGCCTGCACCGGATGAAAGCAGCAGTGGCAGTGATCCGGCGGCGGTGGTGATACCCGTCATCATGATCGGTCGTAGCCGGGTCTCTGAGGCCTGGCGCAGTGCCTGGCCGAATTCCACCCCGCGATCCCGCAATTGATTGGCGAATTCCACGATCAGAATACCGTTCTTGGCTGCCAGTCCCACCAGCATGATCAACCCGACCTGGCTGTAGATATTCAGTGATTGGTTCGTGAGTAGCAGTCCCGCCAAAGCGCCGGCCATGGCCAGGGGCACGGTGAACATGATTACCAGCGGGTGCACGAAACTTTCAAACTGGGCGGCGAGTACCAGAAAGACCACCAGCGCGCCTAGCAGGATGGCGAACAGGATGGTGTTGCCGGAATCCTGGAAGCTCTTTGACTGGCCCTTGTAGTCGATTACCGGTGTGCCTTCGAGGTTGTCGTCCACCAGCTGGTTCAGATAAGCCAGCGCTTCGCCAAGTACCAGGCCATCCGCCAGGTTCGCATCGAGGGTAATGGAACGCACCCGGTTATAGCGCTGCAGCTGCGGAGAATCTGCGTATTCACTCACTTCCACCAGACTCTGCAGCGGGATCAATGCGCCGCTGGTGCTGGAGCGCACGTACAGGTTTTCCAGGCTGTCCGGGGTGCGCTGCATTTCGCGCTCCCCTTCGAGGATCACGTCGTACTCCTCACCGTTGTTGATAAAGGTGGTGGCGCGCAGGGAGCCGAACATGGTCTGCAATGTAGTGCCCACATCGCTCACCTGTACCCCCAGATCCGCGGCGCGCTCGTAGTCTACATTGATGCGTAGTTGCGGCTGGGTTTCCTTGTAATCCCAATCGATCCCCAGCAGTCCGGGGTTGGATTTTTCGATGGCGCTGTTCAACTGATCACGCCACTGGGTCAGTTGTTCGTAGCTGCTGCCGCCGATAACAAACTGCACCGGCTTGCCGAGGCCGCCGCCGAAGCTCTGGCGCATGATCGGGAAAGCGCGCACGCCGCTCAGGTCGCTCACCGACGCGCGCACCTGGTTCATCAGCTCAAATGCCGATGGGCGTTCACCCCAGGGCGCTAGGGTGAAGATCACCATGCCGGTATTGAAGGTGGCAGAGGTGCCGAAGGAGCGCGGTGAGCGCACCAGCAGGCGGTTTACATAGCCCTTCTCCACCAGCGGCATCAGGCGCTCCTCGATGGTGTCCATGTACTCCTGCATGTACTGGTAACTGGCACCCTCGGGGCCGTTGACCAGCAGGAAGAAGGAGCCGCGGTCTTCCCGTGGGGCGTATTCGGTGGGGATCAGACGGAACGACAGTGCGGCAAATATCATTACGGCCACAAACACGCAGCCGGCGACCCAATGTTTGCGCAGGATGAAATCGAGCCCACCGCGGTAACGGTGCTGTACGCGGGTGAGCGCGTTGTCCATAAAACGCGTGGCCGCATTGTGCTCGTCATTGGGGCGAATCAGTTTCGCCGCCAGCATTGGTGACAGGGTCAGCGCGGTGATGGAGGAGAAAATTACCGCGGCTGACATGGTCAGTGCAAACTCGGAGAACAGCCGGCCGATATCACCCTCGAGGAACGTAATCGGCACGAACACCGCTACCAGTACCAGGGTGGTGGCCACCACTGCAAAGCCCACTTCGCGGGCGCCGCGGTAGGCCGCGAGCAGCGGCGGCTCACCGTACTCATCCATGCGCCGGAAAATGTTTTCCAGCACCACGATGGCATCGTCCACCACCAGGCCGATGGCGAGTACCAGCGCCAGCAAAGTCAGCAGGTTGATACTGAAGCCGAAGGCATAGAGCAGGATGGAGGTGGCAATCAGGGATACCGGTACGGTTACCGCAGGCACCAGGGTTGCGCGCCAGTTACCCAGAAACAGGTAGATCACCAGGGTCACCAGAATCACGGCAATCACCAGCGTGGTGTACACCTCCTTGATGGCCTCGGACACAAACACCGAGGCATCGTAACTCTGGCTCAGGCGCATGCCGTCCGGCAGGGTCTTGTTGACCTTCGCCATCTCGGCCTTGGCCGCTTCCGCCACCGCAACGATATTACCGGTGGACTGGCGGGTAATGCCGATGCCCACCATGGGTTCACCATTGCCGCGGAAGGTGGAGCGATCCTCGGCGGAGCCCAGCTCTACCCGCGCCACATCGCCGAGGCGCACCACGTGGCCGCTGTCGCCGGTGGCAATGGCGAGGCGCGCGAAGTCTTCGGCGCTCTGGAACTGGCGTTGCAGGCGCAGGGTGAACTGGCGATCGGTGGACTCCAGATAACCCGCTGGCAGCTCGCGGTTTTCTGCCCGCAGGGCCCGTTCGATATCCGTACTGGTGACGTTATGGGCGGTCATGGCACCGCGGTCCAGCCAGATACGCATGGCGAAATCTTTGGCCCCGCCGACGCGCACCCGGGCCACGCCGTCCAGCACCGAGAAACGATCCACCAGATAGCGGTTGGCGTAGTCGGTGAGTTCCGGCACGCTCAGACGGTCGGAGGTGAGGTTCAGCCAGATCACCACGTCGTCGCTGCTGTCGACTTTTTCAATTTCCGGCGGATCCGCCTCCACTGGCAGGTTGTTCAGTACCCCGGAAACACGGTCGCGAATATCGTTGGCCGCGCCGTCCACATCCCGGTTGATATTGAACTCGATGGAGATGCGCGAGCGCCCATCGGTACTTGAGGATGTCACGGTCTTGATGCCCTCGATACCGGCGATGCGGTCCTCGATCAGGCGGGTGATACGGGTCTCCACAATATCCGCGGAGGCCCCGGGATAGTTGGTGTTGATGGACACGATAGGCGGGTCGATATCGGGGTATTCCCGCAACGCCAGCCGGTCGAAACTGATCAGGCCGAATACCACCAGCAGCAGCGACAGTACCAGTGCAAATACCGGGCGTTTGACCGCCGTATCACTGATGATCATTGTGAGCCTGCCCCGTTTTCAGCCTGTATGGAAACTTCCTGCCCATCGCGAATATGCAGGGTACCGCGAGTAACTACCCGCTCTCCCCGGGACAGCCCGGACAGTATTTCCACCTTACCCTGATAGCGTTGGCCGATTTGCACCGCGCGGCTGCGCACCACCTGGCCGCCCTCGGTTTTCTCCACCACAAACACGGACTGTTCCCCCGCCAGTGGCACCAGTGCGGCTTCCGGAATGGTCAGCGCTTCCCGTGGGTTGCTGATGATACGCACCCGCAGCAGCATGCCGGGCTTGAGCTGGCCATCGGGATTGTCGAGGCGGCCACGCACGGTAAACGCGCGGGTCTGCGGGTCTACCCGCGCTTCCACAATCATCACCTCGCCGTTGAACACCCGCTTGGGGTGGGCCTGGCTCACGGCCTCGATCTTCATGCCGCCGGAGATCGCGGACAGCTGCCGCTCGGGTACGGTGAAGTCCAGTTTCAGGCGGGCGATATCCTGGATGGTGGTGAGCTCGGTAGTCGGCGTCGCCAGGCTGCCGACACTGATATTGCGCAGCCCCAGCTGGCCGTCGAAGGGCGCGCGGATAATGCGGTCGTTGATACGGGCCTGCAGCCCGTCGATCAGTGCGCGGGTCTCGGCCACCTGGGTTTCCGCGGCTTCCAGCTGTTCGCGGGTGCTGAGGTTTTTTCCCACCAGCCCGCGCAGGCGTTTCGCATCCCGCTCGTAGCGCTGCAGGGTCGCGCGGGCGCCGGCCAGCTCCGCCAGTTCCTCGCCGTGGCTGAGTTCCACCAGTACATCGCCGGCCTTGACTCGCTGCCCGCTCTCGAACGCGATGCGGCTGATATGTTCCGTCACGCCCGCGCGCAGGGAAACAAACTCCCATGCTTTTGCTGTGCCCAGAGCTTCCACCGGGTTGGATATGTGCTCCAGTTTCACGGCTGCCGCGCGCACCGGTATCGGTGCGCTGTCTGTGCCGCTCTGGGCGTACAGCGCGCTGGGAGAAACGGAAGCAAGGAGCAATGCGCAAGTTGCGCCAATGATTCGGGATGCTGGTCCGAATACGGGGATCGCTTTCATGATGACGGGAAATACCTGGTGGTCGGGGGCTTTATTTTTGGTTCGAACATGAGAAAGCCTGGCAGCAGGCCAGTAACTTTCAGTAAGGCTTAAGAAGCCGGGATAGGGGTAGGATATTACAGAAATTTACCTCCCACCGTATGGACGGCGGGAGGTAAATCGATGGACGGCACAATTTCCGGGACTGTCTGGGATAGTCCCGGGGCCGGCCGATCGGGCAGGACGTGCTGAAGTGATCAGTCGCCGTAGATGATCTTGCTGTTCACTTTGACGGTCAGCGGGTGGTAGCCCGGCTTGGCTTTCTCGAAAATCCGCTTGGCCTCGTCGGTCTTGCCGTTCTCCACCAGGTTGCGATACAGCGGGCGCAGGAACTTGTTGCGGCCGATGCTGACCAGGAAATCTTCCAGGCGTGCATTGGCGGGCTCGTAGTCGTTGCGCACGGCAATCATCAGCCAGCTGAAGGCGATTTCATTGTTCTTCGACTGGGTCAGCTTGAAGGTCTCGTCCAGCTCTTTCAGCTGCTCTTCACTCAGTTTTTCCGGCATGCCGTCGAGGAAGTACTTCCACTGGTGGAAGGTCCAGCCACTGGTGTCGATATCACTCGCTTTACTCTCACCGTTCAGCCACTGCTGACGAATCGGATCCAGCTTGGTGAAGGCATCGGACTGCGGGTGCGGTGCACCTTCCGGGATGCCGGGCTCAAAAATCCACTGGTTGATGCGCTCAGCATCCACCTTGTCCGGATACTGTTTTACCAGGGTATTGTTCAGGTACTTTACGAAGTCTTCCGTGGTGATGCTCTGGAAGGCGAAGTGGTTGAAGTAATCCAGCAGGAACTTGTCAAAATTCTCGCGACCGACTTTCTGTTCCAGCTCGTACAGGAACAGGGAGCCCTTCTCGTAGGGGATATTCGAGAACACTTCATCGGGATCGCGGCCGCGCAGGTCGATGGCCATGATCTCGTCTTTGTCTTCGCGATCGTCCAGGTCCGCTTTCAGGTCGTCGTAGCCCAGCGCCATTTCCATCTTGTAGCGGTCGTCGCCGTAGACGAACTGCATGATGCGGTTGGTCAGGTAGGTGGTGAAACCTTCGTTCAGCCACAGGTCGCGCCAGCTGGCGTTGGTCACCAGGTTACCGGACCAGGAGTGGGCCAGTTCGTGGGCGATCAGCGCTACCAGGCTCTTGTCACCGGCAATGACGGTGGGGGTGATGAACGACAGGCGCGGGTTTTCCATGCCGCCGAAGGGGAAGCTCGGGGGCAGGATCAGCAGGTCGTAGCGGTCCCAGCGATAGGGGCCGAAGTTTTCCTCGGTTGCCTCCAGCATGGACTCGGTGTCTTCGAACTCCTTCGCCGCTGCTTCCAGCAGCTCCGGCTCGGCGTACACACCGGTGCGCTCGCCCATGGGTTTGAAGTCGAGATTGCCGATGCCGATGGCGATCAGGTAGGACGGAATCGCCTGCGGCATTTCAAATTCGAACACGCCATCCATTTCCGCGTCCGGATCGTTGTTGGCGCTCATCACGGCGCGCAGGTCTTTCGGCGTGTGGATGGTGGCCTTGTAGGTCACACGCGCTTTGGGGGAGTCCTGCAGCGGGATAAAACTGCGGGCGTGGATAGCCTGAGCCTGGGTAAACAGGAACGGGTGCTTCTTACCCGCGGTCTGCTGCGGTTCCAGCCACTGTACGCCGGAGGCACCTGGCGAGGTCTGGTACTCGATGGCGACCTTGTTGGCGCCCTTCGGGAGGTTGATCTTCAGCGGGGTGCCGAGGTGCGGATCGACTTTACCCAGGCTGAACTTGACCGGCTTCAGGTCGCTACCGATACCGGCACGCACGGCCTTGATGTCCAGATCGCGGGTATCCAGGACCAGCGGCTTGTTTTTGCTGTTCAGCACCTTGAGGTCCAGGATGGCCTGGCCACTCAGTACCTTGTTATCGAAATCGGCGGTGAGGTCGAAATCGACATGTTTGACGAGGTAATCGTTGGTGTTGGCGAAGGAGTGATAGTCGACACCGGACTCCGGCGCGGCCTTGTCGGCCATCGGCGCCTCTTTCTCGAGGTTTTCCGGCTTGTACTCGGTGGCGCTTTCAGGGATCTGCTCGGCGCTCGGCTTTTCTGCCGGGGCTTCGCTTTTGCTGCAGCCGGCGGTAACGGCGGCAAGGGAGCAGGCCAGTAGCCCGGCACCGATCAGGCGGCCGAATCTGGCGTTGAACAATTGGGGCGACATGCAATGGCTCCGTGATTGTTGTTGTGCTTGGTATGAAAGAAGCGGATAAATTTCTCGCGGCACAGAATACCCAATTGGGGCGGCAACGTGGAAACCTGGTGCAAGAATTTGCGAGCCTGGCACAAGGTTAGTCCGTTTTCTTGTGCAGATGGCTGGTGTTCGGGGCGAGGCGCAGTGGCGGCCGTATGGCCGCCCCCCCCCCCCCCCCCCCCCACTACTGGGGAGGGCTCAGTCGAGGCTGAAATCAAAGGCCATCTCATCCGCCGGCGGCTGTACGTAGTAGCCCTGGATGTAGTCGGTGCCGGTCTGCCACAGGGTGGGCAGCATGCTGGCCTGTTCTACATGCGGAACGATGACCTGGGTGTTGATGGATTTCAGCTGGCCGACCAGCTTCACCAGATTCTCGCTGTCTTCGCCCTCGTCCTGTACTTCGCGCACGAAGGACGCATCGATCTTGGCGATATCCACGTTGACGTGTTCCAGTGATTTGAACGGGCTCAGGCCGGTGCCGAAGTGGCAGATGGCCACGCGGCAGCCCATGTCCTGCACCAGTTTGGTGAAGTCGCGGGCGGCGTGCAGGTTGCTGTTGATGTCTTCGGCACGCAGCTGGAAGGTGACAGTCTTGGGCGACACTTTTGCCGCTTTGAACGCAACGCCGAGCCAGGCTGGCAGGCTGGTGTCCTTGAGTGAGGCCGCGGTGAGGTGCAGCAGCAGCGATACATTGTCGCCTTTGGCGCGCTGCGCGGCGGCGGCCTTGATCGCGCTGAGGATCACCCAACGATCCATTTTGGTGGACAGTCCAGCGTCGCCGAGGGCTTCGAGGAAGGCGATGGGGGCCAGTTGCTCTTTGCCGTCGACAAGGCGTACCAGTACTTCGTAAATCTTCTCGCCACTGCCCTGGAGACTCAGGATGGGCTGGTAGAGCAACTTGAGGTTGCCGGCTTCCAGCGCCTGAATAACGCGGGCGCGGTGGTAGGTATTGGCATCGCCCTGTGCTTCGCTGTCGGGCTCGTAGAGGGCGAAGTCGTTGCTGGTGCCTTTGGCCTGGGCCTGCTCGTGGGCCTTGCGCGCCTGCTCCAGCACCTTGTCGGCATTGCCGGAGGTTTCGCTCATCAGGGAAATACCGATAGAGACCGTGATATGCAGGGTCTTGCCGGCGGCTTCAAAGATGGTATCGGAAATTTTCTGCAGAAGCTCTTTGGCACGCATCTCCGCGCTGTCCGGGGTGGTTTCCGGCATCAGCAGGCAGTAACTCTCTTCGCCGTAACGGGCGATGACATCGCCGCGGCGCACGCTGCTCTGAAGAAGTTGGGCAACTTTCTTGTGCAGGTCGTCGGTGCCGGCAACGCCGAGAATCTGCTGCACGGATTCTTCGTAGCGGTCGATTTCGACATACATCAGGCCGCCTGTGCGCTGGGAGCCAGCGGCGGACTGAATGGCATTGTCCAGCAGTTGGACGAAGCGCTGGCGGTTGTACAGGCCGGTGGCTGCGTCGCGGTTCTTGGCTTCGCTGAGTTTGGCTTCCAGCTCTTCGGTATTGCCGCTGCTGGCCGCAATGCGTACCTGCAGGCAGCGCTCTTCATCGTAGATGGTGGTGAGTACTTCCGCCTTGATGGGCACCGGGGTGCCCTTGGCGGTTTTCGCGGTGAACTGCCACTCCTGGGCTTCCACTTCGTTGTTCTTTATTGCGCACTGGCGCAGGAACTCGCGCGCGTCCGGCTGCTCGCCTTCGGTGAGCATGTCGATCAGCGGCTGGTATTCCACATCGTCGCGATCCTCATAACCGAAGCGTTCGGCGAAAGAGCCGTTGGCGTAAACCAGCAGGCCGTCGGAGACGTAGGCGATGGCATCCTTGGAGCTGTCGAGCAATTCCTTGGTGCGCTTAAGGGTGGCGTGGTAGCGGCGATCGTGAAGGCGGGCCTGGCGGCGCTCCTCGAGGGCGACCAGTTCGCGCTGGATGACCAGCAGCAGGTGCTGGTCGTCATCCATGGTGATTACGTCCCGCGCGCCGGCCTTGAGCCCTTCAACGACCGGTTGTGAACCGGTGCGCTCGGTGATCAACAGGGTGGGGACGTCTTTCTGCAGCTTGTTGATGGTGCGGATTGCATTGCTGGGATCCAGCTGCTGGCTCTGTTCCGTCGCGATCAGCAGATCCCAGGCATGCTCCTGCAGAAGCTTGGTAAGGGCGGCTTCGCTAGTGACATGCTGGGCGCGATTGGAGCGACCAGCATTGTGCAGCATGCTCACCAATCGCTGTGCTTCGGCGGGGGAGTCATTGATCAGGAGAAGTCGGATGGTGTTATCGCTGCTCATTTTTTTCCTGTTGTACTGCTTTGCGGCGTTATTTTTTGACTTCATTCAATCCGCGTGCCGAATGGGCAGGTACTGCCGTGCCGGTCAGGCCATTCAGTAGAGTGCACGAGGGTAGCCACAAACCCAGTAGTGTAGGCCGCACGCACGGTGGGGAACAAGTGCACAGTCGGCAATCTGTGATGGCCTATTCCGTCTTTAGCGTGCGCCCGAACCTCGCTTCAGGAAAAGTCGAACATGGCAAAGCTGCCAGTACATGCTGTCTGGTTGTACAGGGTGACACAACGGGCTTGTCTGGCGGCGACGACATCGATGGTATCGCCGGGCTGAAACAAAGGAATTGGCAGTACCAGCTCAGGTGCCCGGCCGCAATCGCCGGTGAGCAGGGCGGAGATGGAGTCGGTGCGGCGACCATCGCGGGTGTGGCGGTGTACGCGCACGGCACTGGTTTGCCCGCCGAGCAGCTCGACTCCGATGCGACAGTGGTCCGGAAGGGCATATTGCCAGCGTACCAGGGCGACCTCCCAGCGGCCGGCGATGGTGATGCCGATCAGATCGCCGCTGCGCAATTTGCCCTGGACCTCCGGCGGCAGCCGCAGGCCAGCGCCGCCGCTGCTGGTGTTGAGCAGAGTGCACGGAATGCTCTGGTATCGTCCCTGACTGCGGCGCTGGCTGTCTCCCCGGGTAGTGGGTGCGCTGGGCAGGGTCACTTCATAGTCCCGTAAAGTCGTTCCCGAATGGAAATCCACGGCGCCAACCTCCATCACCAGCTGCTGTTCTCCCGATGCCGGTGTACCCAATGTCATTCCGGTTTCGGCGGTTGCCGTTGAGCCGTGGTTAAGGTGGTGGCAGATCGCGGTGATGCCAATCACTACCTCGCAACGAATATTCACCGGTGTCCGGCGGCCGCCGCGGCCCTGGTCGCCGCTCCACAGGTTTTGCACCCTTTGCAGCAGGTCCGGAGAAACCGCCCGTGGCCGCTGGATACGACGCTGCAACTGCTGCAGAGGCCCGCTGAGATCGATGGACCAGCCATGTGGCAGGGAAAAATGTTGTGGGTCTACCCCGGCATTGTGCAGCCGCATGGCGGGAATCGGGGCCTGGTCCAGTTTGAGGTTGGCGAGTAGTACGCGGCTGCCGGAAAGGTGCCGATCCAGGGTGGTGGCTCGCGTTGCCCAGTGGCCGCACAGGTGCCAGAGGTCCTGTTGCTCGCTCGCAGTGAGTTGCAGGGGGTTGGCACTGGCAAACAATGCACAGTGCAAGTAGGGCGTGTCGAGACGCTCAAATCCCAGGCGGTTGGCACCGGGTTGTTTGCGGGCAAGCGGGTCGAAAACACGATCCCGGCTCACGCCCTGCTTGCGGGCCAGTTGCAGTAATAGCTGCAGCCGGGTCCAGGTGTGCTTGGGGGTGGCAAAGTTAAAGTGGCAGCAGGTACGAAGCAGGCGCCGCAAGCTGTCGCTGGCCCGGTGCAGTGCCTGGCGTAAACGCCGGCGTCCGAGCGGGGAGCCTGATAGATTGGCCAGTTCCACGCAAACGCCCGTGTAGGCCTGTGCCAGGTGTTGATACAGGATGCAGGCTGTATTTACTGCGCGGCGGACCTCCTGGGGCTGGTGGCTGCCCTGCGGTTGTTGCGGCTCTTGCGTGAATGCGAGGCTGTCGCCGAGCTCTATGATTACCGGTCGCAACGTTTCCAGGCAGGCCAGCCTGAGGCTGGCCTCCGCTTGCCATCGGCTCACTTCATTCAGCAGGCTGCGCAAGGTCGCCGCGCGGCGTTGTGCGGTGTCGGCGCTGATGTTCTGCGGTAGCGAGTGCTGAAGCCAGCGGTGCAGCTGACGGGGATTACGACAGCCACAGGAAAGCCTCGCCAAATCGCGCTTTGGAGCGGCGAGTTTGAGGTTAGAGGCGCTGCCAGTGGGGGCTTTGGGTCTGGGCTCAGCTGTGAGTCCTGGTCGAGGCGCGGACTTGGGGGGCGGCGCAATTTTTACGCGGCGGGTGGCTCGGGCATCCTGCCCGGTCTCTGGCTCGGTTAATTCTGCTTCCTGCATGGTACTGACCGGTTTTTATCTTCCCGGAGTATACGAGGCTCACCAGGTTACACAATTTTCCGGGTAGATTTTCGCGACAAAAATGTGAGAAAAAGCCGCGAAAATTGCTATGTGTGGCGCACATCTGGCGCAAAAAGAATTTTAGTCAGTTTGGGGATGTCAGTTTGTAGCTTTCGGGTCTACAGCGGTGTTTTGGATTTTTCGCTGGGGATTTCCCGCACCAGTCGTGGCACCAGGTAGCCGGGCAGGCGCTGGCGGATGGATTCGACGAGATCCCGCGCCTGCGTGTCGCTCACCTCGAAGTGCGCCGCGCCCTGCACGCGGTCGAGCTGATGCAGGTAATAGGGTAGTACTCCCGCGTCGAACAGGGTCTCCGAGAGTGTCGCCAGTGCGTCTGCCGAATCGTTGACGCCCTGCAGTAAGACCGACTGATTGAGCAGGGTGACCCCGGCGGATCTCAGCCTCGCCAGCGCGGCCCTGACTTCATCATCTATTTCATTGGCGTGGTTGCAGTGCAGTACCAACACGGGTTTCAGGCGACTGCGGGTGAACCACGCTAAAAATTCGTCGTTGATACGCGATGGAGCGACAATTGGCAGGCGAGTGTGAATACGCAATTTGTCCAGGTGGGGAATTGCACTGAGCTCTTCCGCCAGCCACCCGAGCTGGCGGTCATTCAGGACCAGTGGGTCGCCACCACTCAGGATCACTTCGCGCAGGTCTGGCTGGCTACGGATATAGTCCAGGGCCTGTTGCCACTGACTGCGGTTCAGGTGGTTTTCGCCGTAGGGAAAGGCGCGGCGGAAACAGTAGCGGCAGTTGACGGCGCATTGCCCTGCGGTGATCAGCAGCAGTCGGCCGCGGTATTTGTGTACCACGCCGGGCACCGGGTTGGCATTGGCCTCTTCCAGCGGATCATTGCTGAACCCGGGGGTAGCATCCAGCTCAAGCCCTGTGGGCAGCACCTGCAGTAACAGCGGGTCATTCGGGTCGCCGCGGCGGATACGTTGCAGGTATGGACGCGGTACCCGCAGCTGGAAGAGCCCGGCGGCGGCAAGCAGTTGCGGCAACTGCTCTACGCTCAACTGCAGCAGGTCGAGCAATTCCTGCGGATCGGTGACCAGATCGGCCATTTCGTCCTGCCAGCGACGCGCGCTGGACTGATTGCACAATTCATCGTCTATTTCGACGGCGGTTATTTCACGGGCGGGCTGGGCGTGCTGTATCATATGCGGCTATTTTTGGCGCGGTCGGTGGCGGTACATCTTGGTGCCCGGAGCGGGCCGCGCGAAGTTTAATCAATTTGTAAGCGTATTGCTGAATTTTCGAGGGACTCATGGCTAGTTATTCCACTAACGAATTCAAAGGCGGTCTGAAGGTAATGCTGGACGGCGACCCCTGCTCCATTGTGGAGAACGAGTTCGTGAAGCCCGGTAAGGGCCAGGCGTTCAACCGCGTGAAGCTGCGCAACCTGAAGACCGGCCGCGTGTGGGAGCGTACCTTCCGTTCCGGCGAGAGCCTGGAGTCTGCGGACGTGATGGACCGCGATATGGAATACCTCTACAACGATGGCGAGTTCTACCACTTTATGGAGCCTGAGACCTTCGAACAGCACCAGGCAGACGCGACCACGGTTGGCGATGCGGCCAAGTGGCTGAAGGAGCAGGACGTATGTGTGGTAACCCTGTACAACGGTTCACCGCTGGCTGTGACTCCGCCCAACCATGTAATCCTGGAAATCACCGACACCGACCCGGGTGTACGCGGTGACACCGCTCAGGGCGGCACCAAGCCGGCGACCCTGGTGACCGGTGCTGTGGTCAAGGTGCCACTGTTCCTGGAAATCGGTGAAACCATCAAGGTAGATACCCGCACTGCTGAATACCTGGGGCGCGCCAAGGAAGACTGATTGCCTTTGGCTGCAGTTTATAAAGGGCGGATACTTCGGTGTCCGCCCTTTGTCGTTGTGGGTATTACACACATTGTCCGTAACGAGATGGCGGTGAAGTACGGGGTGAGGTTTTTCGAAACCGCTGTGTATACATCCCTGTACGCTGCGTCGGAAACATCCGTGTTTCCGACGCTTTCGAAAAACCTCACCCCGCACTTCTCCTTCGCTTCGGAGATTGTGGATTGCTAACTAAGCTGAATCATCACGCCAATTCTTTTTTGACGAATGCCTATGTCTGATGCTCTCTGGCGCCCTACCGCCCCTCTCGACAACCTGCGCTGTCGCGCCAGCCTACTGGCCGATATCCGCCGGTTTTTCAGCGAGCGGGAAGTATTGGAAGTGGAGGTACCGGTGTTGTCCCGTCGCGCCACCAGTGATCCCCACATTGAATCCATCAGTGCCGAATGCAGCGGCGACAAGGCCTATCTGGCAACCAGCCCGGAATTCGGCCTCAAGCGCCTGATCGCAGGGGGCTTCGGTGACTGCTATTACCTCGGCAAGGCGTTTCGCAATGGCGAGGCGGGTGGCCGCCACAATCCCGAGTTCACCATGCTGGAGTGGTATCGCCACGGTTGGGATGACCATCGCCTGATGATCGAGGTGGGAGAGTTGCTGTCACGGTTGCTGAAAATTACCCGGGTCTGCTCCTACAGCTACCGTGCCCTGTTCCTGCAGATGCTCGGTCTGGATCCGCATCGGGCGACCTTTGCCGAGCTGAAGGCCTGCGTGAGTGAAAAGCTGGAGCTTTCTTTTGAACCGGCCGGGCGGGATGAGTGCCTGGATCTGCTGATGAGCCACTATATCGAGCCGCGCATGAGTTCCGGGATTACCCTGCTCTATGACTTTCCGGCGAGCCAGGCGGCGCTGGCGCGGGTGGAAAAGGATGAGCAGGGCGTGCCGGTTGCTCGGCGTTTCGAGGCCTATGTTGGTGGTATGGAACTGGCGAACGGTTACTGGGAGCTGACCGATGCGGCGGAGCAGTTGCGTCGGTTCGAAGCAGATCAGCGCTATCGGCAGGAGAACGACAAGGCGGTGCGGCCTTTCGAGGATCGTCTTGTTGAGGCGCTCATCGCCGGGATGCCGGACTGTGCCGGCGTGGCGCTGGGGGTGGATCGGTTGGTGATGCTGGCCTGTAAAGCGGAGCGTATTGAGCAGGTTATCGCCTTTCCCATTGACCGCGCCTGAGCGCCGGCAGTCCAGTCAGGGCGGCCGTGTGCCTGCTCCCTGTGGATCAGGTACTGGCGGGGCCGCCGTCCTTATCTGTACCCGTGCTCTCCTGTCGCTGGTTCACCTGATGCGCGCCGCCCCGCTCGGGTGTGAAATCGAAGCGCGAAACTTCGCCCACGGCGTAAAAGCCGGCGTTCAGCCACAGGTCCTGCTGCTCTTCTGCCACCAGCGCCACGGTATGCTTGTGATGGCTGTGGATAACTTCGCCGACCAGATGCTGGAACATGGCAGTGCCGATTCCGCGCTGTCGATATTCCGGCAGTGTGCCGAGGTCATAGAAGCCGAGGGCATCGGCGGAGGAAAACAGGCTTCCTGTGGCGGCGGGCTTGCCCTGATACAGACCGATATAAAATTTCAGCCGACTGTATTTGTGCTCCGGCAGCGTTGCGAGCTGCTGGTAAAACTTCTTTATCTGGGCACTTTCGCGCGGGTTGTCCTGAATCTCCGCGATCAGTTCACCGAAGGCGAGCAGGTCTTCTGCATTGGCGACGGCGCGAATTTCCAGCTCGGGGAGTGGTTTGCCGTCGGCGGCGAGCTGTTTTACTTCGGCGGCCATGGCAATCAGCGGTGGCTGTTCTACCAGCCCCAATTCTTTCAGCGCTTCGTCGTCCAGTGGCCGGCTGGCACAGTGCCAGAGGGAAAACGGGCTGTGGCGCTCGGCAAAGTAATCCACCACAAAGCGCTGCAGGATGCGCGGCAGCGCTACGGCATTGCTCACCACCTGGTTAAACCGGGCGGATAGCAGACCGCTGTCGGTGCGCAGCAGCCCGGTGATTTCCTTGCTTTGCTTGGGGTTGAGCAGATCTGCGCAGTATCCGGCACGGTTTTCCAGATTGCGGCAGACGAGATTTTTAGCGCTGAGACTGTATTTCATGGTTACAGGATAGCTCCGCCGCAGGGGCGCGGTATTGAGTGGATTGCGGAGCTGTCAGTAATTTCAGCCCAACTGATCGACCTGCGACAGGGCACATTGGTTCATCGACAGTGCGGGCTGGTCGCAGCTGGCTTCACCAATCACTTTGGCGGGAACGCCGGCAACCAGGGATTTTTCCGGTACAGATTTGAGTACCACACTGCCGGAGGCGATCTGCGAGCAACGGCCAATCTCGATATTGCCGAGAATCTTGGTGCCGGCGCCAATTAGTACGCCGCAGCGTACCTTCGGGTGACGGTCGCCAGATTCCTTGCCGGTACCGCCGAGAGTGACGGACTGCATGATCGAAACATTGTCTTCCACCACGGCGGTTTCGCCGATGACGATGCCGGTGGCGTGATCCAGCAGTATGCCCTGCCCCAGATGCGCCGCGGGGTGGATATCCACGCCGAATACCACCGAGATGCGGTGCTGTACGAACAGCGCCAGCGAGCGGCGGTTCTGCTGCCATAGCCAGTGGGCTACGCGCCAGGCCTGCAGGGCATGGAAGCCTTTGAAGAACAGGAATGGCTCATAGAGTGAGTGGCAGGCGCTGTCGCGCTGATCGACTGCAAGTAGGTCGGCGCGCGCAGCGGCCGCGATGGTCGGGTCTGCCTGCAGTGCTTCGTCGATCACTTCGCGAATCAGCAGTGCCGGGGCAACGGCACTGTCGAGCTTGTTCGCGAGATGGAAGCTGAGAGCGGCCTCCATCGAGGTGTGATTCAGGATGGTCGCATGCAGAAAACTTGCGAGGATCGGTTCCCGCTCGACCTGTACCGCGACGTCTTTGCGGATGCTATTCCACAGCGAGTCTTGCTTGTCTTGCATGACCTGAGCGTGGCTGTTTTCCATGTTTTACTCCTTCCTTTTTCCTGACCGTGTCCCGTCTGCGCGTGGCTAAACCGCGCCCAGGGTCAACGGGGGCTCCTGCAGCATCGCAAGCTGCTCACGCAGGGCGAGAATATGCTCGGCCCAGTACCGCGGTGTATTAAACCAGGGGAACGCCAGCGGGAATGCCGGATCCTGCCAGCGCCGCGCGAGCCAGGCCGCGTGGTGCATCTGGCGCAGGCAGCGCAGGGGTTCCACCAGTTGCAGTTGCTGGGGATCGAAAGGGTAGAAGGTTTCGTAACCTTCCACCACTGCGTCGAGGTAGGCGGTCTGTTCGGCACGATTGCCGGAAATCAACATCCAGATATCCTGGATCGCCGGGCCCTGCATGCAGTCGTCGAGGTCCACAAACCAGGGGGTGTCGTCGCGCCACAGGAAGTTACCGCTGTGGCAATCGCCGTGCAGGCGCAGGGTTGGCCACTGGCGTTCGAATACCGGGGCAATCTTTTCGAGCACGTGGGCGCTTACGGTTTCGTAGGCCTCCCGGTTTTCCCGCGGCAGGAAATCGCCACCGAGGATGAACTCGCGGCTTTCGACTGCGAAAGTCTGTAGTGAAAGCGCGCGGCGGTGTTCAAACGGTCGCGCGGCGCCGATAGCGTGAATGCGCCCGAGCATGGTGCCCACCTGCTCCAGGTGGTCGAAATTATCCAGTTCCACCTGGCGTCCACCGCGGCGGGGGAACAGCGCAAAGCGGAAGCCGTGTGCCTCATGCAGCGTATCGCCATTGATTTCCAGCGGCGCCACCACAGATACCTCGGCGTCGACCAGTTCGCGGGAAAACTGATGCTCCTCGCGGATCTGCGCATCGGTCCAGCGTTCGGGGCGGTAGAATTTGGCAATCAGCGGTTGGGATTCGTCAATGCCTACCTGATAGACACGGTTTTCGTAACTGTTGAGGGGGAAAATTCGTGCGTCGGACAGCAGACCGACACTTTCCACGCAGTCGATTACGGTATCTGGTGTCAGGGAATCGTAGGGGTGCTGGCTTTCTGACATATCGTACATCGCGCTTGTGGCCGGCTGGGAAGCGCATGCTAACTCGCCGTCTCTGGCAGCACAATCAAAGCGCGCGTGTGGGCGGAAGCCTGTGGCCGGCCAAACTGCGGACGGCCTCAGGAAGGCTGCAACTGTGGACGTGTCAGTCCGCGGTTTGCGGGCCGATGATTCCGCTGACTTCGACGATCTTGTCCGCGGGGAAACCGCCGAGCTTGGCGTGCTTGGCAATGATTTCCTTGTTCGGGGCTTTGTACACGCAGTAGAACTTGTCTTCCGCGACGTAGCTTTGTTGCCACTGGATTTCCGGACCCAGGGAATCGAGCACTGCGCGGGACTTCTGCGAGATGGCTTTGAGTTCCTCGGCGGTCAGCTGCTGGGCACCGGGGATGGTGCGTTCAATGATGTACTGATGGTTTTCAGCGGCAAATGTGGTGGCACTGGCAAGTAACAGAATGAAGGCTGTGAGTGAGCTGCGCATGGTCAGTTTCTCCTTTGGTTTTGAGGTAGAGCGGCCGCCGGCGTTGTGCCTGAGGCCTGTGGACTATCCAAGCAGCCCGGCTGCGAACCGGCAATGAACCGCCTCTGAACCTTTACCTGAACGGAGATATCCCGTTAAATCAATTGCTTAGCTGTACACATGAACTGCACCCGAGGTGCGGGGTGCACCACGGAATGAATCGGGTGTGGTGTATGACGACACAGCGCTTTGGCGAATTTGAGCTCGACCACGAAAATCACCGTTTATTGAAGCGGGGCAGGCCGGTGGCTATTCAGGAATTGCCACTGCGATTGCTTGCGCTGCTGGTGGCCCGCGCCGGCGACCTGGTCTCGCGGGACGAACTCTTCCAGTATTTCTGGCCGGATGATTCTTCCGGCATTCTCGACGACAACCTCAATACCCTGGTGCGAAAACTGCGCCAGGCGCTCAACGATTCCGCGCGCAGCTCGCGTTTTGTCGAAACGGTCCCAAAGCAGGGCTATCGCTTTATTGCGCCGGTTATATCTGAAGAGATTGCACCAGCAGCGCCAGAGGTTGCCAGGCCGGTGGTGCCGGGGCGGTGGAAATACATTGCCGCCGCGGCCTTTGTACTGGTTGCCGCTGTCAGCGCGCTGTATCTCTCGGTGCAGTCCATATCCGACCGGGGTGAAACACGCAGAAATTTTGGCTCGGTGGCGGTCATGCCGTTCGTGAATGCGAGCGAAAACAACCAGCGTGACTATTTTGGCGACGGGCTTGCGGATGACATTCTCAACCGTCTGTCCGGGTTCCCGGGATTGCGTGTGGTATCGCGGACATCGTCCTTTGCGCTGCGGGAAACCGCCCTCGATGCCCGAAGCATTGGCGAACGCCTGAAATCCGATGCGCTGGTGGAGGGCAGTGTGCGCCGTGACGGAGAACAGCTGCGCATCAATGTGCGGCTGATCGATACGGAAAATGGCTACCAGCTGTGGGCGCGGAGTTACCAGCGGGAACTGACGGACATTTTTGCCGTGCAGGAAGAGATCGCGCTGGAAATTGCCAGCGCCCTCGCCGGCGAATTGCAGGACGGGGAAGAAATTACCCATGTGCGTATTGATCCTGCGGCCTACGACAATTATCTCAAGGGACGCTTTTTCTGGCACAAACGCTCGAACCACGACCTGAGCGCCGCGGTACAGTTTTTCGAAGACGCCATTGGCCTGGCACCAGATTATGCGCCGGCCTGGGCGGGGCTCGCAGATGCCTTCGCAGTGCTGGGCTTTTACGATTACATGGCGCCGTCGGAGGCGTTCACCCGGGCCAAGGGCGCTGCCCGCAGGGCCCTGCAACTGGACCCCCGCAATGCATCGGCGGAGGCGAACCTGGGCTATGTGGCGCTCTACTACGACTGGGACTTCGAAGAGGCGGAAGCGCGCTTCCTGCAGGCGATTGCCATCAACCCGGATTCATCCAAGGCGCACCAGTGGTATGCAAACCTGCTGGTGGCCGCCGGTCGTTTCGACGAGGCCGAGCGGGAAATGCGCCGCGCCACCGAGCTGGATCCCCTGTCGCTGATTGCCAATGCAGCGCTGGGCTGGGTGCTCTATCACGCCGGTGCCCACGAGTCTGCCCTGAACCAGCTGGCCCTGGCCCAGGAGTTGAATCCGGACTTTGAGCTGGTATACCTGTGGCGCGGCTGGACCATGGAAATGCAGGGGGATTACCCGGGGGCGGTTGCCTCGCTGCGGGAAAATGTCGCGCGTTCCGGCGGTAGTGGGATCGGCATTGCGGCGCTGGCACGTGCTCTGGCGCTAAAAGGGGAGCAGGGAGATCGGGAGGAAGCGCGCGGGTTACTTGCGGATCTGCAGGCATCTGGTGAATACCAGCCGTCCTATGAGATCGCCCGGGCATATTTGGCTCTGGACGAGTTGGCGCTGGCGGGGGAATGGCTGGAACGGGCACTGGAGCAGCGCTCCCACTCCATGGTGTTTCTGGACGTGGACCCGCAGATGGCGGCTTTCCGCGAGTCTCCGGCGTATCCGGCGCTGGCGGCCAGGGTATTCAGCGAACGCTGAATTCCAAGGTGTTTGATACAAGCCAGCCCCGATTGGGGGCTGGCTCGATAGTGCCCCCAATGCTGTTCTCTTAACCCAGCCATGGGCGAAGGCGGTGATAGCGGGTGCGGTCTTTCGAGACCTTCTGCGACAGGGATGTCGCGGAAGAGCCCCCATGGATGGGTTTACGGCGTGTCTCGTAAGACCGCACCCGCTAGCACCGCCGCCACTGGATCATTTAAGTGAACAGCAACGTGCTTATATTGCGACTTTTTCCAGCGCCAGGCTGCCGATGGAATAGCCCGCACCGAAGGAGCAGATCACACCCTTGCTGCCCACTGGCAGGTCGTCGCTGTACAGGTTGAACGCGATCACCGAACCGGCGGAAGCGGTATTGGCGTAGGTGTCGAGAACAATGGGCGCGCGCTCGATAGATGCTTCATCACCCATCAGCTTTTTCGCGATCAGGTTGTTCATATTGATATTCGCCTGGTGCAGCCACCAGCGATCGATGCTGCCGGGCTCCACGCCGATCTCCTGTACCTGGTTTTCCAGATGCGCCGCTGCCATCGGGCAGACTTCCTTGAACACCTTGCGTCCGTTCTGGCGGAACAGTTTCCCGGCACCGAATGGGTCAACATCCTCAGCGCGGGCTACATAGCCGAAGTTGGAGCGGATATTGTTGGAGAATACGGTCTTGGCTTTGGTGCCGAGCACTTCCCAGGCGGTTTCCGCGTTGCAGGCCTCGCGGCGCTCAACCACGCTGGCCACAGCGACATCACCAAAAATGAAGTGGCTGTCGCGGTCGGTGTAATCTACCTGCGGGGTGGTCAATTCCGGGCTGATCACCAGCACTGCGCGCGCAGAACCGGAGCTGATCGTATCCACGGCCCGCTGCAGGGCGAAGGTCGCGGAAGAACAGGCCACTTCCATATCAAAGGCAAAGCCGTCGATTCCGAGTTCACCCTGAATCTCGATAGCGATGGCGGGGTAGGCGCGCTGCAGGTAAGAAGCGCTGACAATCACCGCATCGATGTCTTCCGGCTTCTTGTTGGCTTTTTCCAGTGCGAGCTTTGCAGCTTTCAGCCCCATTTCTGCCTGCAGGCTGAGCTCGTCGTCACCGCGCTCTGGCAGGTAGGGACGCATGCGCTCGGGGTCGATAATGCCTTCCTTGGAGACCACATAGCGGCTCTTGATACCGGAGGCTTTCTCAATGAACTCGGCGGAGGAGAAGGGCTTGGCCTCCATCTCGCCGGCTTCGATGGCAGCGGCGTTGTCGCGATTGTACTTTTCCGCATAGGTGTTCATGGCGGCGACCAGCTCTTCGTTGCTGATGGCTTCTGGCGGCGTCCACAGGCCGGTGCCGCTGATGACGATGCCGCGGGGCATTTTGTATTCACTCATCGTTACTTCATCCTGTGTGTCGCGCCTGGCCACAGCCGGGCGACCTACTACTTTAACGTTAGCAGCCTGTATACGCAGTGATCACTTGGCCACAAAGGGCGGCTATTGTGACGCCAAGGACCACCACGGTCTAGAAACCGGTACCCGGGTACCGGGTGGATGCAGGGGCAGACTGGAAAACACCTAGGGCGTTCTGGCCAGTGCGTAAGTACTAACCAATCGTGCCCCGGCAGTCAGCAGGGTTGCGGAGGCCGCTTCCAGAGAGGCGCCGGTGGTGATGACGTCGTCCACCAGGCCAATATGCCGACCTTTGACGGCATTCGATGCGGCGAAGCTTCGTGACAGGTTTTTCAAACGCTCTTCCCGCTTCAGCTGTTGCTGGCTGCCGGTAAATACGGCTTTTCGGAGCAGCCTGTTATTTACCGGTATTTGCCAGCGACGGCCCCAGATATCGGCGATCAGTTGTGCCTGGTTATAGCCGCGAGCGAGCTGGCGGCGCCAGTGCAGTGGCATCGGCACCAGCAGGTCGGGGCGGTTGTCGCGTGAGACGGCGGGCGCCAGCTGCTGCGCTGCAACCTCGGCAAGCGTACGTCCGGCGGTCAGGTCTGCGCGATATTTAAAGCGCTGGATCAGCTGCGCTACCGGGTAGGCGTAATACCAGCAGGCGTGGCAGGAACTGTTGGATGGCGGCTGCCGCAGGCAGCGGGGACAGAGCGTGTCAGTGGCCGTCGCCAGCGGTAGTGCGCACTGTTGGCAGGCTTGCCCGAGGTGTGGCAGTTCGTGGCGGCAGGGAGCGCAGGTGCCGCAGGCGTCGGCCTCCGCGGCATTACAGAGCAGGCAGCGGGTGAGTCTGCGTTGCAGCTGGTTTGCGATAAACGTGAACAACCGGGCTCCCTCCCTGGGTATCTCACAAAATGACTTGTAAACCGCTCGTGGTTCATTTGGTTGACAGCGGTTGGGCCACCGCTACACTGCAGACCTTCAACTATCGATCCCCGGCCGGATAATGACCAATAAGTCCCGCGGCCCCCGAGGAGAGTAATCCCAGTGACTGCCACCCAGCAAATTCCCGAAGCGACTATCCGCCACGATTGGACCCGTCAGCAGGTACTCGACCTGTTCGCGCTGCCGTTCAACGATCTGCTGTTCACCGCGCAGCAGGTGCACCGGACACATTTTGATGCCAACCGGGTACAGGTGAGCACCCTTTGTTCCATCAAAACAGGCGCCTGCCCGGAAGACTGCACTTACTGCCCGCAGAGTGCCCGTTACGACACCGGCCTTGAGCGCGAGAAGCTGATGAAGGTGGAAAAGGTGGTGGAGGAAGCCCGCGCGGCCAAGGCCAGTGGTGCCACCCGCTTCTGCATGGGTGCCGCGTGGCGCTCGCCGAAGAACAAGGACATGCCTTACGTCACCCAGATGGTGAAAGAGGTCAAAGCGCTGGGCCTGGAAACCTGCATGACCCTCGGCATGCTCAGTGACGAGCAGGCCAAGGGCCTGGCCGATGCGGGTCTGGATTACTACAACCACAACCTGGATACCTCGCCGGAATACTATGGCGAGATCATCACTACCCGCACTTACCAGAATCGCCTCGATACTCTGGCCAATGTGCGCGCCGCGGGGATGAAAGTCTGTGCCGGCGGCATCATCGGCCTCGGTGAGGGCGAAAAGGATCGTGCCGGCCTGCTGATGCAGCTGGCGAACCTGCCTGACCATCCGGAGTCTGTACCGATCAACATGCTGGTGAAAGTGGCGGGTACACCGCTGGCGGAAAACGAGGACCTGGATCCGTTCGAATTTATCCGCTGCATCGCCGTGGCCCGCATCATGATGCCGAAATCCCATGTGCGCCTTTCGGCCGGTCGTGAGTCCATGAACGACGAGATGCAGTCACTGGCGTTTCTGGCTGGTGCCAACTCCATTTTCTACGGCGAGAAGCTGCTCACCACCGGCAACCCCGAAGCCAACAAGGATATGCAGCTGTTCGCGCGTCTCGGTATCAAGCCCGAGGAGTACCAGCAGTACGAGGATGAAACCGCTGTGGAAGCCGGGCTACAGGCGCAGATCACGGAGCAGCAGAACGATCCATTTTTCTACGACGCCGCCAAGGCGTAATTCCGGTCAGCGGTTTTGACCTCCAGCCTGCAAACATTTCTGCACGAGCGCCTGGCCGAACGCCGGGCGCAACAGCTGTACCGCAGCCATAAAACACTGGCCGCGGCCCCGGGGCCTGTCGCTGAGGTAGACGGTCGCGAGCTGGTTACCTTCAGCAGCAACGACTATCTCGGCCTTGCCACCCATCCCGATGTGATCGCCGCGCAGCAGCGGGGCGCTGGCCTGGGTGCCGGGGCCACCGCCTCTCACCTGGTCAACGGCCACTTCGCCATTCACCAGCAGTTGCAGGACAAGATCGCCGAAATGACCGGACGCGACGCGGCGCTGCTGTTTGGCAGCGGGTATATGGCCAATGTCGGTGTGATCAATGCACTGGTAGGTCGCGGCGATTTTGTGGTGCAGGACCGCCTCAACCACGCCTCCCTGATCGACGGCGGCCGCTTAAGCGGCGCGCAATATGTGCGCTTTGGTCACAATGATCTCGATGGCCTGGAGCGCCAGCTACAACGGGCACGCAACCGCAGTGACGGCAAGATCCTGCTGGCGGTGGACGGCGTCTACAGCATGGATGGCGACACGGCACCGCTGGCGGAAATGGCGCGGCTCAGCGAGCGCTACGATGCCTGGCTGATGGTGGATGAGGCCCATGGTTTTGGTGTCATGGGCAGTGAGGTGTTTCCCGTTGCGGGCAGCGCTGCCGCCGCGGGGCTGAACCAGAATTCAGCGCCCATTGTGATGGGCACCCTGGGCAAAGCGGCCGGCAATGGCGGTGCCTTTGTGGCCGGTTCCAGAGAACTGATCGACTATCTCACCCAGTTTGCCCGTACCTACATCTACACCACCGGCATGCCACCGGCGGTGGCCGCCGGCAGCCTGGCGGCGCTGGAGCTGATGCAGCGGGCACCGCTGCGCCAGACACTGCAGAGCAGGATCGATTATTTCCGCGCGCGCGCGGATGCGTTGGGCCTGCCGTTGGAAAACTCCCGCAGTGCGATCCAGCCCCTGGTGCTTGGCTGTGAGGAAACCGTGCTTGCGGTTGCGCAGTCGTTACAGCAGCAGGGCTTTCTCGTGGGGGCGATACGGCCGCCCACGGTTCCTGCGGGTACGGCTCGGCTGCGGATTACCCTGTCTGCGGCCCATTCCGAGCAACAAATCGAAGGCTTGCTGGCTGCACTTGCGGCCACTCTCCAAGACATTCACAAGCCAGTAAGCACCGGGGAGGACGAGTGAGTCTGCAAATCGATCACATTGTTTTCCTCCACGGCTGGGGCGGCGACAGCCGCTGCTGGGAGCCGCTGCGCGAAGAGCTCGCGGTGCTGCCCCAGGCGCTTCACTGTATTGATTTGCCGGGCTTCGGATGTCGCGTGGGCGAAGACTGGCCCGGCACTGAATCCCTGCTCGCCGACCTGGAAGCTCGTCTGCCGGAAAACTGTCTGCTGGTCGGCTGGTCTCTTGGGGGGATGCTCGCGGTGCAGCTTGCGGTGCGCTCACCCAAAATCCGCGCGCTGGCCACCATTGCTGCCAACGGGCGCTTTGTCGCCCGCGACGGCTGGCCGGGTATGGCGCCGGATGTATTTACACAGTTCTGTAGCGCCCAGCGCAGCGAGCCGGAAAAAAACTGGCAGCGTTTCTGCGGGCTGCAGGCCCGTGGCGACAGCGCCATGCGCAGTATCTTGAAAACACTCAAGAGCTGGCAACCGGAAGTAATGCCCAAGAGCTGGGATACCGCTCTGGAGTGCCTCGGCCAGCTCGACAACCGCGCAAGCCTCGCCCAATTACCAGTGCAATCCCTGCATATCTTCGGCGCCCAGGACGCACTGGTGCCAGTGACGGCCGCGGAACATATACGCGGGCTGGGGGGAAAGGTCGAGCTCGTCGAGTCGGCGGGCCATTGTCCGCACCTGAGTAATCCCAAATTGGTTGCCGGGATATTGCAAGGATTGCTGCAAGGTCGGGAAGAGGCGCCCCTGGAAAAAGCCGCGGTGGCCCGCGCTTTTGGCCGTGCGGCAGCCAGTTACGACAGCGCGGCACATTTGCAGCGTGCAGTCTGCCGGCAACTGCTGGGCCAGGCGGACGCGTTCGGGGGTTGGGAACCACGGCGTATCCTGGACCTGGGCAGTGGCACTGGATATGGCAGTGAGCTGTTGCGTCGCCGCTATCCGGACGCGGAGATTATTGCCCTCGACATCGCCCAGCCCATGCTGGCTTATGCGCGTGAACACCGGCCACATGCGAACCGCTATATCGCCGCAGATGCGGAACAGTTGCCGCTGGCTGATGGGACTGTGGATCTGGTGTTCTCCAGTTTCGCCTTGCAATGGTGCTACCGCCTGCCACAGTTGTTTGCCGAGATTCGGCGGGTGACGGCGCCGGGCGGGCGGGCACTGGTTTCTACTCTTGGTCCCGACACCCTGCACGAGCTCAAGGACAGCTGGGCGCGGGTTGATGACGGTGTGCATGTAAACCGCTTCCTGCCCGCGGAGGATTGGCATGGGGCTGCACGGGGTTCTGGGTTAGCGGGAACACTTGAACGGGAAATGCGCGTATTGCACTTCGACAGCGTGACCGCGCTGATGCGGGAACTGAAAAGTATCGGTGCGCAGAACGTAAACCGGGGCGCGGGGAAAGGCCTGCTGAGCCGTGCTCGCCTGCGGCAGCTGGCGGATGCTTATGACCGCTTCCGGGTAAAAGCCGGATTGCCTGCGAGTTATGAAGTGCTTTACCTGCAGCTTGCCAGAGAGTCCGTCGCAGGCGTTGCAGGGAGCGTGGAGACGGAAGTGGCAGGGAGTGCGCCCGCCGCGGAGCGGCGGGCTGTGGACTGATCCAGAATCAGGGGAAGATTTCGATCGGCGTGCCGGTGTCGACCATGGCCCAGATCTCGTCCATCTGCGGATTGGTCACGGCTATACAGCCATCGGTCCAGTTCATCCGCGTCAGGTACTGTTCGATGTTCTTCCAGTGCGGTTTCTGGCCGTGGATCATGATGGCACCACCGGGGCTGCGGCCCAGTTTCTTGGCCCGTGCGCGGTCGGCGGCATTCGGGTAGGAAACCTGGATCGCGCGGTAATAGGTGCTGTTTTTCTTCTTCCAGTTGAGGGTATAGCGGCCCTCTGGCGTGCGGGAGTCACCGGCATACTGCTTATGTCCCACGGGATTCTTGCCGAATACCACCTTGTAGCTTTTCACGACCTTGCCGGCACGCTTAAGCTGCATCAGGTGCTTTGATTTGTAGACGACCACTTCATCCACAGGCTTGATCTTGGCAAGTGCCAGGGTCGGCAGCAGAAGCAGGGCAATCAGACTCAGTTTTATGTATCGCATGGCTCTCGACGGTTTTCAGTGGGTTTCCGGGGCAAAATCAGCTTCCCTGCTCTCACGCCTCCAGAGTTCCTGCCGAGGGGCAAAGAGAACACTGGTTGCGCGGTGCGACTTAATCACGCAAATGCGTTATGACAGCGCTGTCTTAGGCTGTCTGCCCCGACCAGGGTCGGGGCACTTGTTAGGCAATTTTCCTAACCCCGACGCCTCTTGTATGGAGGTGGGTGTTTAAATATTGCTCTATATGGGCAATTTATCATCGAGTAGACGACGTTTAAAGAGGCGTCAAACAAAAAGACTGAATTGATAGAGGAAGATTCCGTGACCCATACGTTTTTCGTGACCGGAACCAATACTGAAGTTGGCAAAACCTATGTCAGTGCGGCGTTATTACAGGCGGCTGCGGCGCGCGGACTGCAGACGGCCGCGGTCAAACCGGTGGCGTCCGGCTGTGAGCTGACCGAACAGGGCCTGAGAAACAGCGATGCGCTGACCTTACAGGAGGCAATGACTCTGGAACTGCCCTACCAGCAGGTGAATCCGGTGGCGCTGGAACCGGCCATCGCCCCTCATATTGCCGCGATGGAAGCGCGCAAGAACCTTGATGCCGGACGCCTGGCGGGGGTTTGTCGCGGTGTGATGAGTGGTGCCGCCGAGTTTGTCGTGATCGAGGGGGCCGGTGGCTGGCGGGTACCGCTGACGCCGCGCACCATGCTTTCGGACCTGCCGAGGGCGCTGCAACTGCCGGTGATTCTGGTGGTGGGCATGGAGCTGGGCTGTATTAACCACGCACTGCTCACCGCCGAGGCGATCCGACGTGACGGCCTGCAGCTGGCGGGCTGGGTGGGCAATTTCGTGCGCGAGAGCGGCATGGTGCGCGCCGAGGAAAACCTGGGCACGCTGCGCGCGCTGCTGCCGGCCCCCTGTCTCGGGGTGCTGCCGTTCGATGCGCAGGCCGACTACCGCAACGCCGCTGCACACCTCGATCTCTCCCTGTTGATACCGGATACTGAGTAGTCCCTATCCATCCCTGGTGCCCCGGAAATCCTGCTCCGGGGCTTCTCTCCTTTCCGTGGAAAACGACTGACCGAGCGCCCGTATTCCTGCAGGCCGCTTGACTTGGACATGCCTTGGCCCTAGATTTCAAACAATTGTTTGAAACAACTGATTGATCTCAAGATTCTGGAGAAGCGAGACCATGGCCGAGTACAAGGCGCCGCTGCGCGAGATGAACTTCCTACTGCACGAGGTATTTGAGGCAGATAAGCTGTGGGCACGCCTGCCAGCGCTGGCGGAAACCGCCGACCGCGAAACCGCCGATGCGATCCTCGAAGAGATGGCCAAAGTGGCCTCCAATACCCTCGACCCGATCAACCGCTCCGGTGACGAAGAAGGCTGTCACTGGAACGACGGCGTTGTGACCACCCCGAAAGGCTTCCCGGAAGCCTACGCCACCTACTGTGAAGGCGGCTGGGGCGCACTGGTGGGCAACCCGGAATTCGGCGGCATGGGCATGCCGAAGATGCTGGGTGCGCAGGTTGAAGAGATGATCTGCTCCGCGAACATTTCCTTCGCGCTCTACCCGGTACTGACCAACGGTGCCTGCCTGGCCATTGACGCCCACGCCAGTGAAGAACTGAAACAGAAGTACCTGCCGAACATGTACGCCGGTACCTGGGCGGGCGCCATGGACCTGACCGAGCCGCATGCCGGTACCGACCTCGGCATCATCCGCACCAAGGCGGAGCCACAGGAAGACGGCAGCTACAGCATTACCGGCTCCAAGATCTTCATTACCGGCGGTGACCACGACCTGTCCGAGAACATTATCCACCTGGTACTGGCCAAGCTGCCGGACGCACCGAAAGGCCCGAAAGGTATCTCCCTGTTCCTGGTGCCGAAGATCCTCGTCAACGAAGACGGCAGCCTGGGCGAGCGCAATGGCGTGAGCTGTGGCTCCATCGAACACAAGATGGGTATCAAGGCCTCTGCCACCTGCGCGATGAACTTTGATGGCGCCAAAGGCTGGCTGGTAGGTGAAGTGAACAAAGGCCTCGCCGCCATGTTCACCATGATGAACTACGAGCGCCTGGGTGTGGGTATCCAGGGCCTCGGCGCTTCCGAACGCTCTTACCAGAGCGCCATCGAATACGCTCGTGACCGCGTTCAGAGCCGCTCCCCGGAAGGTGCCAAGCAGCCGGAAAAAGCTGCAGACCCGATCATCGTGCATCCGGACGTGCGCCGCATGCTGTTGACCCAGAAAGCCTACATCGGTGGTGGCCGCGCGCTGTCTACCTATGTGGCCAAGTGGCTGGATGTTGCCAAGTTTGGCGAGGGCGAGGAGAAGAAGCACGCGGAAGCGATGGTTGCGCTGCTGACCCCGGTGGCCAAAGCCTTCTTCACCGACAAGGGCCTGGAGTGCACCGTGATCGGCCAGCAGGTATTCGGCGGCCACGGCTATATCCGCGAGTGGGGCCAGGAGCAGCTGGTGCGCGACGTGCGTATTACCCAGATCTACGAAGGTACCAATGGTATCCAGGCGCTGGACCTGATCGGCCGCAAGACCGTTGCCAACGGCGGCGCCTTCTTCGAGCTGTTCGCAGCCGACGTACAGGCATTCATCGATGCCAACAGCGATAACGAAGCCCTGGCGGAATTCATCCAGCCGCTGGCGACCGAGCTGGCGCGCCTGAAAGACGTGACTGCGGCGGTGATCGAGGCGTCCAAGACGGACCCCAACGCACCGGGTGCGGCTTCCGTGGACTACCTGAACCTGTTCGGTTATGTGGCTTACGCCTACATGTGGGCGAAAGCGGCGAGCGTTGCCCTGCCGCAGGTCGAAGCCGACGACTTCTATCGCGGTCAGGTGAAAGTGGCGCGTTTCTACTTTGCCCGTCTGCTGCCGCAGACTGCGGCCCTGGCCAGCAGTGTGGTTGCGGGCAGCGCGACCCTGATGGATATGGAAGACGAACTGTTCTGATTTCCTGAGCGAAATCCCTGAATTTGATCAACTGATCAGCCCCGCTCTGCGGGGCTTTTTTCGTTGTGGAGTCTCTTATAGACTCGGTGCATCACAATAAAAATGCCTGAGGCCAGAATCCTCATGACGGAAAAAGACCAGCCTCTCTCCGTAAAAAAGCTCTCCGACCAGGACCAGGCCAGGGTTGATCAGTACCTGCAAAGCGGTCATAACGACGTGGAGCGTAAACCGTTTCGCCCGTTCCTGTTGCTCGCTGTGATCGTCGGTGTACTCACTGCGCTATCGCTTCTTAGCCTGTTGATCGCACGTACCAAGGGAGTGGTGTAATGGCCGGGATCGAGCAGGAAACAGAGCAATTTATTCCCCTGTCTTTCCAGCGGCTCGACGATGCGGACATGGCCACGCGGGCGCGAGCCTTTTACCTGCAGATGCGCAGCCGGCGCTCGGTGCGGGATTTCTCTGCGGAGCCGCTGCCGCGCAGCGTAATCGAGGATGCCCTGCGCACCGCGGGCAGTGCCCCCAGCGGCGCGAATATGCAGCCGTGGCACTTCAGCGTGGTGGCGTCTGCGGAAGTAAAACGCGAGATTCGGCTGGCGGCCGAGGAAGAAGAGCGGGAGTTTTACCAGCGGCGCGCGTCCGAAGAGTGGCTGGATGCCCTGGCCCCGCTGGGTACCGATGCCCACAAGCCGTTCCTGGAAACCGCGCCGTACCTGATCGTCATTTTCCTGAAGAAATTTTCCGCGGGAGAGAACGGTGAGCAGCGCAAAAACTATTACACCGCAGAGTCCGTCGGCATTGCGACGGGGATGCTGCTGGCCGCGCTGCACAACGCCGGTGTCGCGACGCTGACCCATACTCCCAGCCCAATGAAGTTCCTGAACCGGATTCTGAAGCGCCCGGATAGCGAGCGCCCATACATGATCGTGGTGGCGGGGTTACCTGCGGCGGGGGCGCAGGTGCCGGCCATCGAAAAGAAACCGCTGCAGCATATTGCGGAATTTATTTGATGTAATTCTCTTCGAAACGGGCAGTTTATCGGGGGGGATGGGTTATCGATGGCCTCCGCGCCCAATCAGATACTGCCACTCTGTCTCGGTCACCGGCTGAATTGACAGTCGGCCCTGCTTCACCAGCACCATGTCGGCCAGTGCCGGGTCCTGCTTGATCTCCGCCAGCGGTACCGCTCGGGCAAATTCACTCTGCCACTGGATATCCACACAAAACCAGCGTGGCTTGTCGGCACTAGCCTTGGGGTCGAAGTATTTGCTCTCGGGGTTGTACTGCGCCGGATCGGGGTAGGCGGCGCGAACGACGATCGCTGTACCCACCACGGCAGGCACTTTGCAGGCGCTGTGATAGAAGAGCACACCGTCGCCCTCGGCTACCTGGTCGCGCAGGAAATTGCGCGCCTGATAGTTGCGAATACCGTCCCAGCGGCCGGTATGTCCGGCTTCACCTTTAAGGTCATCCAGGCTGTACTCATCCGGTTCCGACTTGAAAAGCCAGTACTTCATGGTCTTTCCCCTTGGTTTTCACCCTTGGCCTGCGGCAATCTGTCTGTTTGATGCGTTTGGCGGTATTTCGCCGGCAGCACCGGTCGTTTAGTCTATTTTCCCAGATTGGCGCACTTTCTGCGCTGTTTATGGAGAATTATGGGTACTTCGGTTTTTAACTGGCTCTCTGAAAAGCTCGCCTCGCAGCGCTACCAATACTGGGCGCTGCAGTACAGCGGCTGGGGTGGCTACACCCTGCTGACGTTCATTGGCGGCTTCTTCTGGGTCGAGAACCACTGGCTGTACACCGGTTATATCGCGGTGGCTACGGCATCTGGCATTGCCATATCCGAGGTCATGCGCCGGGGATTTCAGAGACTCTGGGACAGGCCGGCCGCCTCTCGTTTGGTGGGCTCCCTGTTTGTAGTGATTCTGGCTGCGGCCGTGTGGGCGGCGATCAAGTTCGGCGGCTCGCTGTGGTTGTATGGCAGGGAAAGTGATGAACACCCGGTGGTCCTGGCGGTGTACTGGTTCTCCTATTCGTTCCTGATCTACATGACCTGGGCGGCGCTTTACTACGGGATCAAGTATTACCAGGCGTCCCAGCTGGAGCAGGAAAAGGCCCTGAAGGCGGAGTCGATTGCCCACCAGTCGCAGCTGAAGATGCTGCGCTACCAGCTGAATCCCCATTTCCTGTTCAATACCCTGAATGCGATTTCGACGCTGGTTCTGGATCAGGATGGCAAAACCGCCAATACCATGGTGACCCGCCTGTCACAGTTCCTGCGTCATTCGCTGGATAACGATCCGATGCAGAAAGTCACCCTGGCCAAGGAAGTCGAGGCGTTGGAGCTGTACCTGGACATCGAAAAAGTGCGCTTTGTGGACCGTCTGCAGGTCAATGTGGACCTGGAAGGGGATGCGCCAAAAGGGCTGGTTCCAAGCTTGCTACTGCAACCTTTGGTGGAAAATGCGATCAAATACGGCATCTCCCAGCGCGAATGGGGTGGCGAGATCAACATCCGCGCGCGGGTGTTTGCCGGCGAGCTGCTGATTGAAGTCAGCGACAATGGCCCAGGTGTACCCCCGGAGGCGCTGGCGGGGCTGGGCAGTGGCAGCGGCGTGGGTATCCGCAATACCTGTGAGCGCCTGCGTGCCCTGTACGGCGAAGAACAGAAAACCCGTTTCTGCAACCTGCCCGGTGGCGGGCTGGCAGTTAATCTGAGGATTCCATTCGAGCAGGATGCCTGAGTGAGTATGTACTTGTAGTTCGAAATCAATAAGCGGTGAACACACCATGACCGGTAGCAGTGACATTCTCAAGACCATCATCGTTGATGATGAACCCCTGGCCCGCCGTGGTCTGCGTCTGCGTCTCGAGCACCTCGGGGACGTTGAGGTAATCGCCGAGTGCAGTAATGGCCGCGAGGCGCTGGAGCAGATCGTTGCTCTGCGCCCGGACGTCGTGTTTCTCGATATCCAGATGCCCGGCGTCAGTGGCTTGGATCTGGTACAACTGCTGCCGCGGGAAGACCTGCCGCAAATCGTGTTTGTCACGGCCTATGATCAATACGCCGTGGAGGCGTTTGAGGTCAATGCGGTGGACTATGTACTGAAGCCTATTGAGGAAGACCGCCTCAGCCGTGCCCTGGATAAAGTGCGGATTAAACTCGGTAGTGAAAACCTGGCCGCCCAGCGCGAGCAATTGCTGGAAGCGGTAGCAGACCTGACCCAGGAATCACCACAAGTGTTGGAAGAAAGACTGGCCGCGGGCGAGCTGGGTGGCAGCCGCTATCCGGAAAAAATCGCGATCAAGGATTCCGGAAAAATAACGCTGGTACCGTCGCGGGAGATTGACTGGATCGACGCCGCCGGCGATTACATGTGCGTGCACGCCAAGGGCGAAACCCATGTGATGCGCATTACCATGAAGGAGCTGGAACAACAGCTGGACCCGAAAATTTTCCAGCGCATTCACCGGTCAACCATCGTCAACCTGCAGCGGGTTCAGGAAATCTGCGCGCATATCAATGGCGAATACCACCTGGTGCTGAGTAACGGTGAGCGTCTGAAAATGAGCCGCAGCTACAAGAACAAGGTTCAGCACTTCGTCTAAGGACGGGCACAATGGCGCTCCTGGCCTGTGGTGGCCATGTGGAGCGCTTACTCTTCTCCCCGCACGCACTTGATGTCCATTTCCGCCGCCCATTGCAAAACATCTTCGCGCTTTAACGCGGTCGCCATCAGATCCGGGAACTGATCCGGAGTGCAGGCGAAAACCGGGCTGCCGAGGGTGGCAAATTCTGCGGCCAATGCGGCGTCATAAGATGGGCGTCCCTCGTCGCTGAGCGCCAGCAGGGTAATGACGTTCACGCCCTGCTGAACGAGATTGGAAACCCGCTGTTTCAACTCTTCGGCGTTGCCGCCCTCATACAGATCGGTAATCAGGACCAGGTGCGTTTTGCCCGGACGTTCGATCTTGCTCTCACAATAAGCGACGGCCTGATTGATATCGGTGCCCCCGCCCAGCTGTACCCCAAACAACACACTCACCGGATCCTGTAAGTCTTCAGTCAGGTCGACAATCGCGGTATCGAAGCACACGAGCTTGGTGGTCACTGCGGGGATGGAGGCCATTACCGCGGCAAAGATCGAGCTGTACACCACCGACGTGGCCATAGAACCCGACTGGTCCACGCACAGTATTACCTCATCAAGGTCCGTGATGCGCCGCTGCTGGCGCATAAAGCCGATCAGTTTTTCCGGAATCACCGTCTGGTATTCCGCCTGGTAGTGGCGCAGGTTGGCGCCAATAGTGCGCGGCCAGTCGATGTCGGCAAAGCGCGGACGGAAAGTGCGGCGGGATTTGTTCAGTGCGCCGCGGATGGATTCGGAGGTTTTCTTTTCCAGCCGCGCCATTAATTCATCCACCACCCGGGCAATGACTTCGCGGGCGGTTTCCAGGGTTTTTTCCGGCATCACATGGCGCAGGCTGATCAGGTCGGCCACCAGGTGAATGTCGGCTTCAATTGCGGCGAGAAACTCGGGCTCCATCAGCATTTGTTTCAAACCGAGGCGCTCGAACGCATCGCGCTGAACGACTTGTACTACGGAACTGGGGAAAAATTCGCGGATATCTCCAAGCCAGCGCGATACTTTTGGTGCTGAGCGGGACAGGCTGCCGCGGCCCTTTTTATTATCGGGCTCCGCGCCGCCGTAGAGTACATTGAGTGCGGACATCAGGCGCTGGTCGTCTGCGGAGAGGGCCCCGCTGGATTCATTTTCGCTCCCCAATATCAGTTGCCAGCGCCGTTCGAGTTCCCGCTTTTTATCCGCCGGTTCGGTCGAGGTTTCACCGGCAACCGCTTCGTTCACTTGTACCACGGTGATTCTCCTTGTAGCAGTTTGCCGAGAAGCGATTGTTGCTGATCCCACAGGGCGGCATTTTCATGCAGCAGTTCGCAGGCGTGGCTCTGAGTCTGCTGCCCCTGCAAAACCGTGTCCATCAGGCGTCGGCGTTCCATGCTGTCCAGATCCGCGAACAGGCGTCTGAACAGAGGCAGGTATTGCACAAAATCTTCACCGCTCAGGGTGCCTAGCCAGGACTGAATCGCGTCCAGCAGCATTTCGTCGTAAAGCAGTTGCTGGGTGGCGCCGGAAAAAAATCCGTCAAAAAAGCGCGCGGCATCTGCGGTCGCAATGGCCGGTGACAGAGTGCGCTGGAACAGTACCTGTAGTTCTTCGCTGCTCAGATGGTCCGCGTGGTACAGCAGGCGTGCGCAGAGGCCCGCGAGAAGAGGGCTGGACTGGTGTTCCTGGGCAACTGTGCGCAGTGCCTGCTGCCAATGTGCGAGCAGATCGGAATCCAGCGGCATCAGCGGCAGGGCCTGGTGGGTCTCCTGTAGGCAGCGGTGGAGACTCTGTGCTTCTTCGTCGTCGAGATTACGGCAGGCATAGGGCAGCGCTACGGTGGCCTGTGCCAGCAGACGCTGGATCAACTCGCCGATATGGCTGAGGGAAATATCCCGCGCGGTACCGTAGCGGTTGATATTGATCAGCGCGGGAATACCGGTGAGCAGGGCGTAGGTATCACTGGTGTGGGAAGCGCGCTCGCTGAGACGAGCGAGCCCGGCTTCAGCGGCCGCAGGTAATTGCGCCTCGAGGCACAACTGGATCCATTCCGCCAATTTGTATAGTTGGAGTTCATTGGCGGTGGCCTCTGCGGCTTTGTTGGCAGCGGCACTCTCGATGGTGGATCCGTAAACGAGATTCTCCACCAGCTGTACAGCGTACGCAGGTTCCCACTGCAGCCGCCAGTGCTCGCGAAAGGTGCCGCGGCTGTTGCCACTGCCGGCCGCTTTTCCCCACGGCACTCCGAGAATGTTCAGCCTGTGCAGCAGCGTCGAGCGCGCGAGACCTGAATCGCTGCGCAGATCCAGTGCCAGCTCCTTCTGCAGCGCCTCCGGTTTCAGTTTGCATTTGCGCTGCTGTATTTGCAGGTCTTCCAGCAGCGGTGCGAGTGGCGCTTCCGCGGGAATACTTCCCACGTCGGATCCGAGCAGCAGGGTGTTTTCCAGCTGGTGCCAGCGGATCGGGTCGCCGTCGCATAAACACGCGATAACGGCATCGCGCACTTCCTCGATACCTGCGGCAGGCCGCTCGCGTACTACCGCGAGGCTTTGGCACAGGCGTGCGGCCTCAATGACCGAGGCGGTGGAAACCGTGTGGCCGTTGTCGCGCAGGGCGCGGGCGGTCTGGGTCAGCCAGTGCTCCAGCCAGTCCGGCTGGTTGCGGTTTTGCCACAGGTGCTGGTACCACATGGGGGCCTGCACACCGGCGCCGTATCCGGAGCGACTGGCGAGCTTGGCGGTGGCCCAGGGAATCCACGCCTGGCGTATCTTGCTCGCCGGCAATTTGCGCGGCAGCGACTTGAGGGTGTCACGATCGCTCTTGGCGGTCACCGGTTGCTGCAACGCCGGCACGTGCCAGGCACCGCAGATTACCGCCACCGGGCCGTCAACCTGCTTGGCAATACGGTCGATTTCGCGGCGCATATACGCTTCACGTTGGGCTTCCAGCACCAGTTCACGGCATACGGTTGGAGTGACCGGTGTATCTTCCAGGCCCTCCCGCAGTGCGGCCATGGCCTCTGCAACCTGCGCAAACAGTGCCGTATCGCTATCGCTGTTTTGTTCGATCAGGTCGTTCCACCAGGACTCGCCATCTTCGTAACCGGCGAGGGTCGCCAGACAGCCAATGGGGTCCGTGCGCAGGTGCTGGAAGGCCAACACTGACGCGGGCTCTTCATTCGCAACATTGCTCTCCGCTTCAGCCTCCTTCTCCTCTGTCTTTTGACCGGGTTCCGCACTTTGCTCACTGTCGCTGCCAGGATCCAGGGATGTTTCCCCAGAATCAGATTCCTGTTCAGCCAGAGACAGCGCCAACTGTACGGCGACTGGTAAATCAATCAGGGATACCGGAACACCGGATTCGTGTGCCCAGTGCACCGCCTGGTACTCCGGTGAGTACTCGGCAAAAGGAAAATACACGCTGCACTCGGGATGTTCGCTGGCGAATGCCATCAGCGCAACGGGAGGGCGCATGTCCTGATGACACAGCAGCGCGAGCAAATCGCTGCAATCCGCCGGCCCTTCGATCAGTACGGCAGTCGGGCGCAGGTGATCGAGCGCCGAGCGCAATCGCGCGGCAGAGCCGGGGCCGTGGTGGCGGATGCCGAAATAGTGGATTTCACTGGCGGGCATGGGATTGCCTTAAAGCACTTCGTTGATCGCGTGGTAATAACTGGCGTAGTCGCGTCGCTTGCGCAGCACGGTTTCCAGATACTCTTCCAGTACGGCTTTGTCCTGTACCGGGTCTTTTACGATGGCGCCCACCAGGTTGGTGGAAATGTCCTCGGCTTTCAGCGCACCGCCGCCAAACCAGTTGGCCTGGCTGAGGCCTCCGACCATGACTGCGATCGCCTCGGCAGTGGATAGATTGCCGCTGGGTGTCTTCAGGGTAATCTTGCCATCCAGGGTTTCACCGCCGCGCAACTCGCGGAACATGGTGACGACTTTTTCAATTTCTTCGGCGGCGTTTTTCGGTACCGGCAGGGACAGCGAAGAACCCATCTCCTCGACCCGCCGCGATACGATGCCGATTTCTTCTTTCATGTCATCCGGAAGGGGCAGTACAACCACGTTAAAGCGCCGCTTCAGCGCAGAGGACAGTTCATTGACGCCCTTGTCGCGGTTGTTTGCGGTGGCGATCACATTGAACCCGCGCTGGGCATAAACCGCATCGTTGAGTTCGGGTATTGGCAGCATTTTTTCTGACAGTACGGTAATCAGCGTGTCCTGCACATCGGAGCCCATACGCGTCAGTTCTTCCAGCCGGCACAGCGAGCCTGCTTCCATGGCGCGATACAGGGGCGTCGGCACCAGTGCGTCGCGGCTCGGACCGTTGGCCAGCAACTGTGCGTAATTCCAGCCGTAGCGGATCTGGTTTTCGTCGGTGCCGGCGGTGCACTGGATAACCTGAGTGGAGTTACCGCAGATCGCGGCAGCGAGGTGTTCCGATAGCCAGGACTTTGCGGTGCCCGGAACGCCCAACAGCAACAGCGCACGGTCGGTGGCCAGGGTGGCAACGGCAGTTTCCACCAGGCGCCGATTGCCAATGTACTTGGCGCTAATGGCGGTACCGTCAGGCGCCTTGCCGCCGAGGATATAGGTCACCACCGCCTGCGGAGACAGTTGCCAGTTTTCCGGTTTGTTGCCACTGTCCTGTGCTTTCAGTGCATCCAGTTCGGCCTGATAAGTGATTTCAGCGGGCTGACGCAGAATAGTGCTCATGGGGTTTCCTGAATGTTTTGGGTTGAGCGTTGACCGGAACTTTCCCCGGTTAGCTGGGAGTTGAACTTGAGCAGCTCCAGTGCGGGATCCACCCGGAGCACACCGATCTGAATTAAATGTTCGAGAGCCAGCTCGGCATCCGCTGCACTGACTAATAATGCCAGTGCGTTGAGCTGTTCCTGTAAGTCAGGGTGCTGCAGGTAGCCGTCATTGCCGGCCGATTTTTTAACTTCTGCCAGGAAGTCCTTGCCGGCGCGGCTGGCTTTCAGTTGCTGCCAGCCCAGCTCGATATCGACATCGTCCAGGAATCTCTGCCACTCACTGATATCCATGCCCTTTTTGCTTTGCAGCCGCTCAAAGGTGTCGCGTTTCTGTTGCGGGTCCAGGCGTGGGGCTATTGTCTGGAGTAAATGGTCCAACTGGTCGCTGTCGTGTTCTTCCAGCAGGTTCTCGAACAGACTGGCAATCTCGGCACTGCCGGCAGAGCGGATGGCACAAAGTACAAACCCATGGTTTTCCGGTCGGGCATTGCTATTGAAACGCCAGCCGGTGGCAAGAATTTGCGTGGAAATACCGAGCGCAGCAGCAAACTGCTGGAAGGTTACCGAGGCCAATTGTTCCAGGCGCAGCTGGGTTTGTTTGCCGCGTTTTATTTTTTGCGGCTCGACAACTATCCGCCGCTGCAATAGCCCGGATTTTTTGACCTGAAAGCCCTCGCTCAGGCGATCGTGCTCCTGGTCATCCGTCCCGGTATTTTTTGCACTCTCGTCATCCAGCGCGTTCAGCTGTGACAGTAATTGGGCACACAGGATTCGCACCTTCTGCGAGCGGTCGGTGGTCAGGCCGCGCAGGAAATTAATGTCGTCTTCCACAAGCTGGACCTGAAGCAGCTCCAGAAGCGCGACGCGCCGCTCGGCTGATTCGCGGCCGATACAGGCCTCCAGCAGCGTTCTGGCCCGCGAGGGATCGGTGCGGCGCATATCGGCAATCAGGGCCTTGCGTTCACCGGGCATATAGTCGTCCCAGTTATCTTCGCCAAGCGCGATTACAGCGTTTGCTGCCGAGTGTTGCTGGTGTATCCATTGCAGCCATGGACGATATACCGGCGGCAGCCGGTTTTCGTTGGCCCCGGGATCGGGCATCCAGTCTGCGGGGTGGGCGCTGACCCCGCGTCTGGCCATCAGCCGCAGGGTCGCCGGGAAAAAGGCTTCCCCCCGTGCAAGCTGAGCAGCCAGCCGCCGGAATGCCGCGCGTCGCGTGCCGCTGAGTGGTGGCAGGTCGAGAGAGGGAATTGGCGGGTGCGCAGTGAGTGCGGGTGCTTTCTGTCGATACATCAGCAATTGGTATTGGCTGGTCAACGCCAGCGCGGCGAGGCGTTGCTGTGCCATTCCGTCGGGTGCGTCGGCATCCACTTGCAAAAGCGCCTGCCAGGATTCGGGAAGGCGCTGCGTGTCTATGGCTGATTCATCGCCGATACTCCAGCGTTTACGCTGCTGCTCAATCAGGGACTGGATCTGCTCGTGTTGATCGCGGTTCAGCATGGGATATGTCCCCAGTCACTGGTACTGGCGCTAAGCAGTTCTGCCTGAAGGCCATTCCAGCTTACGAAGGCGCCATTGAGTCGGGTGCCGAGGAGAAGCGGCGGCAGAGACTGGTTGGCGAGCGGTAATGCCAGGTCCCCTCCCTGCGGTTGCCACCAGTATGTTTTGGCATCGTCCACGCAAATAAGGCCGCTACCCAGTTGGCAGCCGGCCAGCTCCCGCCAGGGAACCGCGGTCAGGCTGCGGTGCCACTCGGCCAGTGGCGCCGGTGCCGTGTCGGGCCACGCCACGTGGTCCGTTGTGTCCACCTCGCGAAACTCCCCGAGCAGGGCGCGCAGGGGGGCGCGGCTGGAGTAGTAGCAGACCTCACCCTGTAACTGCCGCCCCACGGCCGGGGATGTGGTGCGCCGGCCGGCGGAAACCGGATAGAAATCCTGCAGCATGGCTGCGGGCGCGTCGGGCTGGTCCAGGCACAACAGCCAACTGGTGTGCGCGATAAGACCATCGCGGCGGGTCTCACTGCGCTCGCCCACTACCAGCCAGTTGCCGCTGATGCGCAGCGCGGCGCTGTCCTGAAGCAGTTGTTCGCGGTTCTCCGCGCCGAGGATATCGCGCCGGGTATCCGGATCCTCCGGGTTGGCCTGCCAGGCTCGGCATACCAGCAGCATCTGACCGAGTTCCTTGAGCACCATGTCCAGCTGCTGTTCGCCCTGCAAAGCGAGTACTTTCGCCGGCAGCTCATCCAGCCGCGCGGCGAGTGCCGCCGCCTTGCCATCCACGAGCCGTGCGGCCAGCTGGCGACTGCGGGGGGTAATTTCCTGAATTAAATGGATGATCCCGGTACGCAGCTGATCGTCGATCCACAGACTGAATTCCTGCAGTACCACGCTGACGGATTTTTGTGTGGCTTCACGGTTGCGCGCGGCGCGGCGGGCGTTGGCTTCGGCGCGCTTTTGCTGTTCTTCGGCTGAGAGCTGCGGTTCCGGCTCACCCGCGCGCCGGATATTTTTTGCCGCTGGGGGGCTATCGTCTTTTTTGCCCGGTGCTGCACTGCTGGTGCCGCCCTTGCGCCGGCGACCCAGCCACTCCTGTACCCATTCGGGATGCTCGGTTTCGGAAAAATCCTGTGCGGCTTCGGAGTATTGCCAAAGCAGCGCGAGTACATGTTTACAGGGAAACTTGCGCGAGGGGCAGGTGCACTTGTAGCCATGGTCCACCGGATCGGCCATGGTGAAATAGGGCTTGGAACCGGAGCCCTGGCATTGTCCCCAGATGGCTCGGGCCTCTGTGGAAAAGCCCCGCACGGGCCATTTGGCTGGCTTCAGCAGTTTTTGGGCGGCGTTCAGGGAGGCCTGATCCGGGGCCAACTCCTGTACCGTTTCGAGATCAATTTCCACGGGATCGGCACTCCTGCAAACTGCGAGGAAATCTTGAACGTGACAGAGCGAAACATCATAGCGGTTTTTGACCGAGAAGTCGTCTCGTTACACGCGCATACATTGCATGGCGGATACCCGAGGTTTGAACGAGACCAATGACTGGTGTGTGCGCAATCGCAAGACTATAAATCCTGTTCCGACAGCAATGTTGCGGTATCTGGCTATGTCTTCCGATTCGATTGAACTTTCTACCCGGCCGATGTTGAAACTCCTGGCTGAAAACTGGTGGGTTCTGTTGTTGCGCGGTCTATTCGCCGTGTTGTTCGGGGTGCTGACATTTGTCTGGCCGGGTATTTCCCTGCTCAGCCTGATCATCCTGTTTGGCGCTTACTCGTTAGTTGATGGTGTCGTCGCCTTGTTCGGGGCGTTTAAAGGGCGGGGGCAGGTCCAGGGCTCCTCACTATGGTGGCTGCTGTTTGTGGGTATCAGCGGAGTTGCCGCGGGAATTGTGACTTTTATTTATCCACAGGTGACGGCGTTGGTGTTGGTGGTATTTATCGGTGCCTGGGCACTGGTGCGCGGGATATTTGAGATCATCGGCGCTGTGCGGCTGCGCAAGGAAATTGACCATGAGTGGTTGTTAATTCTGGCTGGTCTGATCTCGGTGCTGTTTGGCCTTGCCCTGCTGGTAAATCCGCAAGCGGGGGCGCTGGCGTTGCTCTGGCTAATCGGCGGCTATGCAATTTTGTTTGGACTGATCCTGATCTGGCTGTCGTTCCGCCTGCGCAAAGTCGTGAAAAAATAGGAGAGCCCGCTCGGGGGATCACTCGGTAAACCGACCTAAAAAATGGCAGCCAGTGGCTGCCATTTTTAAAACGTAGAGATTTGAACGTTACTGGACGCTGGTTACCAGTTCCTGTCCTTTCTCCCGCAAAGCCATACACAGATTGATGCTCTCATCGGTCTGTGCCAGTGCGCGTTCATAACCCGGTACCAGTTTCTTCTGCTGGGTGAACAGCATCTGTACCTCTTTCAGTGAACCGAGGTCGCAGAAACTTGCGGCAAAGCGCGGCGTGTTGCGGCGCCACTGCTCTGGAATCTTGCTGACCACTGCGCTGAAGTTGTGGCGCAGCCAATCCCAGTTTTTCGCCTGCAGGGCTGGCTCCGAGAGCGCATTCTGGATCAGGCCGAACGCTTCACGCGCCCCCATCGCGTCGCTCAGTGCCAGGCTTTGGATTGCGCTGAGCTGGGACGGATCGGTGATGCGGCCGAGAGCGTTGGCACTGGCGCTGTCGAACAGCGGGTCATCCAGCTCGCTGCGGATCTGGATCAGGTGATCCACAAAGGCCTTGCCGGAATCCTGCACCGCGACGGTCAGGGCGCTGGTATACAGATCGGAGTCCAGGGCCTTGGAATCCCGCTCCTGGTTAAAGCCGGTGAATTTCTCCGCTTTTTCTTTCAGCAGCTTACGCACAGCCGGCTGTTTCGCATCCAGTGCCAGGAAGCCGAGCAGTGTGCTGTGCAACAGCTTGCTGTCGTTGTCGGTACTGCCTTCCAGTTGCGCGACTTTCTCGCCATAAAGCTTCTGCAGGAACGCCTGCCAGCCTTGCTGCTGGTTTTTATCTGCGTACCGGTTTCCATACTTGGTGAGGTAGCCCAAAGACGCTTCCACTACCTGGCGCTTATCCGAGGCCGCGGATTTCTCGATGGTTGCTACCAGTAATTGCGGCTTCAGATGACCGGCTTCGAAGGCGGCGAAGGCGCTGTCGATAACAGCCAGTTGCTCGGTCGGTGCCAGACTGTCGAACTGGTCGATCAGTGCCTGCCAGCCGTTTTCCGGCAGGTTGAAGCGGTAGTAGCCGCTGCCGTTCACATTCGGCAGTACCCAGGCCGGGCACTCGCCGCCGGAAACGTCGACACTCTGCTCCGGTTCGGTGAGGAACTCGCACTGCTCCACGCCGCTGCTGCTGCGCATGCAGAACGGGATACTCCACTTTTTACCGGCGTCGGTAATCGGCGAGCCGAGTGGCTTGTAGCGCTGCTGCTGGATGTGCACCTTGGCTTCGCCCTTGGTGTTGCAGTCCATGGCCAGTTGCAACAGCGGCACACCTTTCTGTTCCACAAATGTGCGGAAGGTGTCGGTAAGGCGCGGGCTCTGGGTTTCTTCACCAATCACGCGGTAAAAATCCGGTGAGCTGGCCACGCCATCGGCGAAGGTTTCCACATAGCGACCCAGCGCCGGACGGAAGGTGTCCGCACCGAAGTATTCATCCACCATGTGGATAACACCCAGGCTCTTGGCGTAAGTGATGGCGTCGTAGGCGTTGCGGATATCGTTGTTGTCGTCGATCGGCTCGCGGATGGCGCGGGTGCTGGCGAGCGAATCGAGTTTCATCGCACTGATGGCGCGCACCGCGGCGTTCAGGTCGTGGCCGCCGTTCGGTTCCATAATGGTCAGCACCAGCGGTGTACCCCAGGTGGCAAAGCCTTCTTTCAGCCACAGATCGTCCCACCAGGGCGGGGTAACCAGGTTGCCGAACCACATGTGGGCAATTTCGTGGGCGTGCACGCCGAGCAGCGCCAGACGCAGGCCCGGTGCCGGCTTTTCGCCTTCCACCAGGATACGCTGTTCGCGGTAGGTAATGGCGGCAGACAGTTCGGTGGCACCACTGGGCCATTGGGGCGCGGCGACGATGTCCAGTTTGCGGAACGGGTAAGGACGTTGCAGCTGCTCTTCAAAAATACGCAGCATCTCGGGAGTGACATCGAGGATGTATTTCAGGTCCTTGCCGCGGCCTTTACGCGCAAAACCGCGCAGCGGCAGCTCTTCCTTGCGATATTTGTTGGCGGGAATCGGCGCACGCTCCACCACATCGAATGGGCCTACGGCCAGCGACAGCAGGTAGGTGGGCATGGGGCGGGTCTGGGCGAAAGTGACTTTCTCCATCCCATTGCCGACATCTGTGCGGCTGGCTTCCGGGGCGTTGCCGATGGCCACATAGCCTTTGGGAATGGTCAGGTTGATATCGTAAGTGGCTTTGAGGCCCGGCTCGTCGAACCCGGGCAGGAAGCGGCGCGCCTGGATGGATTCGGACTTGGCCAGCGCGTAGGACTCACCCTGCTCGACCACCTTGAACAGGCCCGCCAGGTTCTTGTCGAACGGCGCGCTGTACTTGATGCGCAGAGTGATTTTCCCGGCGGGTACGCCACCGGCAAAGTCGACTCTCACTACACCGCTTTCCAGCAACTGGCGATAGTGTGCCGGTACGACCTTGTCTTCTGCTTTGCCCGCTTCAACGGGCACCAGCGCCTTGATGTCGGCAACGTCGATGTTGTTGCCGTGCATCCAGATATGGTCGGTGGGCGCGTCCAGCTCGATGTCGATTTCCACCTGGCCATCAAAGCGGTCCTCGCGCGGGTCGAGATTGAGGTCGAGGCGGTAGGCCGTGGGGCGCACGCCGTCGGGCAGTTTGCCGGCGGGGGGCTGTTCTTCGGTTTCAGCGGCCGGGGTGGTCTCTGCCTCGGTGGTGGCTTCGGCAGCGGGTTTCTCCACATCGGGTGTGGGCTTGTTCTTGGTATCGCAGCCGGCGAGGAGTATTAGTCCGGCAAGGAGGCTGGTGAGGGCAAGTTGTCGCATGATTTCCGTAAATTGGTTGGGAAAACTCCTATTTTAGCGGTTTGCGGAGGGGAATTTAAAAGGCAAACGGGACAGGTGGGGTTGCGCGGGCGCCGGGTGGAGTTTTACGCCAGCGATAATCGAGTGTTGACCGCTAAACAAGATCGAGGCGGTATCGCTACCTTCACTTCAAACTCATTTACAAACAACGGCAATATCTGGATTGCCCGGCCGTAATGGCCGGGCGCAAGATTCCAGCGAATTAGAGATGTGGAATCGTCAGCACTGATTGCCGGTCACGCCGGTAGGGCACGGTGATTTCATAGTGGGTGTCCGCAGGCTTCTGGTAAATGCTGCCTTCGGTGTCAATTGCCAGGGTTACCACATGCCCTGCGGGTACATCGTAGGAGGTGGTGAACAGCTCCAGGGAAACTTTCTGTGCCTGGCCGACGGTGGCATTGCGCAGGGTGTAAGGCGCGTGGGTGATCAGGCGTCCCCAGCCGAGGGCATCGGTATCGTACAGGTGCACCTGCAGCTGCACCTCCGGCTTGCTCGGTACTATCCACATGTCCAGGGTGGGGGTGCCGCGGATCCTGAAGCTGCTCCAGTGCAGCGGCGAGTTGTACTCGATGGCGTAGTAGCCGTTGATACCTTTCATATCCGTATACACCGGCACGCCAAAGCCCTCGAGGATATCTGACAACAGCGGGATACCGGTGCCGGCCTTGGTGTCGGCGCCGCCGTGGAACTCGTTGTTCCAACCCCAACCGCTGTAGGTGTCGGTTTCCATACTGGCGTTGTTGAAGTAGCTCAGGCGCGGGTGCAGGTAATAGCGGGTGGATTTGTCGGTTACCGGGAAGTCGTCGAATTGTTCCTGCTTATTACTGATACGTACCGCCATATCCACCTTGGGTTCGCTGTCGATACCGTTGGCCTCGCCCTTCAGATAGTGGTCGAACCAGCGGAAGCTGGTGGCCCAGATATGCCCTTCATTGCCGCCGAGTATTTCGCCTATGGCGTGGGTTCCCGGGTTCAACATCAGCTTCTTGGGGCCATCCAGCAGGCTGTAGAGCTGGGTCATGCTGTTGGGTTTGAATAGGTAATCGGCGAAGTTGTTCGACATCAGTACCGCGGTGCCATTCGTGTTCAGCGCGTCGACATAACTGAGTGCCGAGCGCGGTGCGGCGAAGTTGTACACGCTGTCGATATCAGTGCCGGAACGCAGGTTGCTCCAGATGGTGTCCACGTACGGGTCGAGGTTGAAGGCGGTCAGCGTGAGCAGCGTGCCCCACACCAGGTTGACGGTCTCGTTGGGGTACAGCCCTTCTACAATGTCGGACCAGCCGGAGAGCGCCGCCACGGCATCCACGCGCGGATCAGCGGCGGCAACTACCAGCGAGGTGCCGGCGCCATAAGAAATGCCGGCCAGCCCCAGATTGCCTACCGGGTAGTTGGCCTCCAGCCAGTCGATCAGTACCCGGGCATCGGCGACGGTATTGGCGCCAGTCACATCCACGGTGCCGCCGGAGGCACCGAAGCCGCGGGTGGAATAACTCATCACCAGGTAGCCGTGTTCCGCCAGAGCCTTGGCCTGCGCCAGGTACTGATTCTTGTCCAGCACCCAACTGTTGGTAAACAGCACCGTGGGGTAACCGCTAGTCGGCGCCTGCGTATCGGGTATGTAAAGGTTCGCGTCGATTTCTGTACCGTCGAAACTGGTGATATCCAGATCGGCGATAAAGGTGGGGTCCGCCTGCGATGGCAGCGAGGTTAACAGCGACAGGGCGCCAGCGAGCAGCGCCGGGAGGGCGAATGTGTTCATTGTTTTCTCTCGGGTTATTTTGATTTATTGCTTTTATGGGCCTGCGGAGTGCGCTAACCAGCAGGCGGCCCAGATTCTAGAAGAGTGACTGGAAGTGAAATCTGGTCATTTGTGCTAACTGAGAAAGCGTTCTCAGTCACTGGCGGAGGGATAAACGCGAAACTATCAGGTCAGAATATGACTGGTATGGACTGTGTGGTCGAAACCTGGCTGTCCGGATTTGTCCGTGTTCAGGCTGTGCACCTGGTGTGGCGCAACTTCCAACAGATTTATTGATCGAGGATTGGGAGGGAAGTATAGACCGCCACAGCTGTCTCGATAGTTCTGGATATCAATTGGTCTTTTTTTAACCAATAAAAACAGGTAGTGTGGCTATTCGCGCAACGCTGTACAAAAAGCAGCCAGTTGTCCCGAGCATTCTCAACCGGGTGGCCAGAATATGTTTTCAAGATTGCTTGCTTCCATAGTCCTATTTTCCAGCGCACTGCTGTTTGCTGGCGGCGCCATGGCAGGCAATCTGGCCCAAGATTCCTGGCACCAAATTGACAGCGCTAATTTCCATATCATCACCAATGGTGACCCCGCTGCCGTGCGCACCCTGGCGCAGGATCTCGAGCGTTACCGCGCTGTGGCGCTCGACCTTCTTGGTGCGAAAGATGACGGCACCAAACTGACCGTCTACGCCGCCGCGGACCGCGACAGCTACGCCGGGCTGGTAGGCGACGATCTTGCCGAGCTGACCAACGGCCTGTTTGATACCACGGCCGAGGGCAGCTATGCGCTGGTGAACCTCGACGGCCGCACCGGTGAGCGCCAGTTGGAAGCACGGGAGTTCCTGTTCCATGAATACACCCACTTCCTGAGTTACAACGGCACCACCACGCATTATCCCTACTGGTACAGCGAGGGCTTTGCCGAGTTCATGTCCACCATGACCTTTGGCCCTGACAACACTTACCAGATCGGCGCCATCCCCGGCGAGCGGGCCATGACTCTGCTGTACACCAGCCCGATGCCGTTGCAGCAGTTGCTGGAGGCCACCGCCTATAACACCCCGGATGAAGACAAGGGCCGGGTATACGCGAGTGGCTGGATGCTGGCCCACTGGCTGATCATGAATAGCGGTAAGGCCGAGCAGTTCAAGGGATTCGTGAAGGATTACAACAACGGCGCTGACCCGGTCAAAGCCCTGAGCAAGAATTTGGGCATGTCCTTCAGCCAGATTGAAACGTCCTATAACTCCCGCTTCCAGAACGGCAAGTTCGACCTCGCCCGCGGCAAGGTACCGGCCAGCTTCAAACCGGCACGTCCGAAGGTAAAGGCGCTGAGCGAGCAGCAAACCGTGGTAGAGCTGGCGCGCTTCCTGGTGAAGTCCGGTTACAACCTGGAAGGTGTCGAGGCGATGGTGCGCTACGCGGAGAAAAAGGGCATCTATACCCCGGAACTCAATGCGGTACGTGCCGATGCCGCCACTCGTATCGGAGACTTTGAGCGTGCGCAGCAGTTGTTGGCTCAGGTATCGCCACCGGATCGCAGCAGCTTCTGGTATCAGAAGGCCGAAGCCTGGTTGTGGCTGAACCGTGAAATCACCAAATTCGGCGATGAGCGTAATAAAGTCATGCTCAAGAAAGCGCGCGATACTTTCGTGAACCTGGTGAACAACCAGTCGGAGCAGGCGATGCACTGGTATGGCCTCGCGATGTCCATGGAGATGCTGGGCTACCCGAAAAAGCAGTACACAGAAATGCTGGAGCAGGCCTACCTGCGTGCCCCTCGCGAACAGCACATCGCGCAGTGGATGGCCCAGGAGTTGTACAACCAGAAAGATGCGGACTACTTCGCCCGTGTAGCGCAGCCGCTGATGCTGGAGATGACCAGCGAAGCGGAATACAACCAGATGAAAATGATGCTGGCCGAGCTGAAACCGAAGGGGCAGGAAAGTGCGAAGGGCGGCGCCAAAGGTTCGGCTAAAAGTTCTGCCAAGGGTACCGCGAAGGATAGTGACAGGCTGTCGGCCCCTTAACCGCCGCCGACCGCTGTCACCTGCAAACGGGGGAGCCACACGGCTCCCTTTTTTTATGCGATTTTTTTATTCGAATCTACTGTTCCAGACGCTTTCTAGTTTTCATACAGTTCGAGAGGCAGGCCATCTGGATCGCTGAAAAAAGTAAACCGCTTGCCGGTGAACTCGTCCACCCGCACCGGCTCCACTTCCACACCCTGCTGCTCCAGTACCGCCTTGCTCCCCTCTACGGAATCCACCACAAACGCCAGATGTCTTAAGCCCTGGGCTTCCGGGTAACTGGGCCTTGGGGGTGCGCCGGGAAATGAAAACAGCTCCACTTGCCCGCCATCCGGTAATTGCAGGTCGAGCTTCCAGGAGTCTCGCGCAGGGCGATAATTCTCTGCGAGTACTTTCAGTCCAAGGGTCCCGGTATAGAAATCTTTCGAGCGCGGGTAGTCAGAACAGATGATGGCCGCATGATGGATCTTTTTCAGCTTCAACATAAACAATTCAATCGTTGTGCTCGCACCAGTGGCAGGTAGACATCGGTCATCATCTCGGCCTCTGTTACCTCCGGGCCAACATTCACATAGTGAAAAATGATCGGGAAATCGGCCATCTGTTCATCGCTCTGTGGCAGCCAGGTGTTGTAGAGGTATTCCGCGGCGCTCACGTGTGCACGGGAACCCAGATGCCTGGCCACGGCACAGCGCATGGCCGGGATGACTTTTTCCACAACGCCGAAATGATTCGGCGCAACAGGTCCGGTTACCGATACACACAGATCCACCCGGTACTCATCTGGCGGGACAGCGAAGGGATCGTTGTAATGCAGGCCATAACTGCGATGTTCGGCAGAGGGCGGCAAACGGTTTTCCCGGCGCCAGGCAACAAGCTTCTGGATAGACTGGTGCTCCTCGGAGGGAGGCCCCTGATGTTCGACGACCGCCACGCGAGTCTCGGGGAATTGCACAATGCGGACTTCCACGGATAAAGCTCCAGATTACAGAGTCAGACGGTCCCGACTGCCCTGGCAGGCAAGCGAAAATGTGAGCGGGGAAGTAAAGCAGATAAGGCGTGGACGGGCCAGCTTGGCGCCGGCGCGATTTCAGTCGAGAGACTTGAGTTTGCCTTTAAAGCTGTCGATATCCGGGTAGCCCTTTTCCTGCATGAGCGTGGATAACTCGCGGCCAATACGCGCGAAGCAACCGACTCCCTCGCGCATCAGCTGGGTGCCGATCTGCACCGCACTGGCGCCACACAGAATATGCTCGAATGCGTCCGTTCCCGTCTTAACTCCGCCGCAGCCGATGATCGCAATGTCCTCTCGTAGCAAGGTGTAAAACTTGCGTACATTGGCGAGTGCAGTGGGCTTGATAAAGTCGCCACCGATACCGCCAAAGCCGGATTTGGGTTTGATTACCACCGATTCAGTGTCCGTATCGACCACAAGGCCGTTGCCGATACTGTTCACGCAGGTCACGAATGCGATTGGGAAATCATTCAGTACCGCCGCCATCATGTCGAAGTGCGGCAAATCGAAATAGGGCGGCAGCTTTACCCCCAGTGGCTGGTCCACATGTTCGAATATGCGCTCCAGCAGCACGCGGCTCTGGTCAAAGTCGTACCCGGTTTGCGGTTTACCCGGCACATTGGGGCAGGACAGGTTCAGCTCAATTGCGGATATGGCCTCTTCCCTGGCCAGCGCCTTGATAATGTCGATATTGTCATCGTGGCTCAAACCAGATACCGACATGAAATAGGGTTTGCCAAAGGCCTGCGCGCGGCGCGCGTAATCCAGGTAATAGCGGTAGCCCTCGTTGGGCAGCCCCATGCTGTTGATACTGCCCCACGAAGTTTCCACGTAGCGCGGCTCGGGGTTGCCTGCGCGCTTCTCCAGCGTGGCGCTTTTACTGAGGATGGCACCGGCGTCACTGCCGCCAAGCGCATCGAGCTCGTCGGCGGTACTGCATACAGGCCCCGAGGCGTTGTACAGGCAGGAGGCAAGGGGCGAACCCGCGATGGTAGTGGCAAGAGAGGCGGCTGGGGGCATATCGGGGCCTAGTTCAGCAGTCAGGACAGAAGATGGCTCCTTTAGGTTCTAGCAGATCTGCCGCTTGCCGGCCCGGGCGCCAGTGGATAAAGCGCGAATTCCTGCGCAAAGTCCACTCTTAAAGGTACCCGCCGCGGTAATCAGTAGGGAAATGGCAGCCGGGCGTTGTCACCCAACATTTCATGCAGAAACGCTGCGCCATCGGCACTGTGGAACCAGACCAGTGCGCCGATATTGGCCAATACGGTAAGCCAGAAAATAAACCGGAAGGGTTGCTTGCGTGACTTGTGTCGCAATGTTTTCTGCGCCACCAGCGCGCCGGGCCAGCCACCCGCCAGTGCCAACAGGTGAAGACTGCTTTCCTTGGTGCGCCAGCGGCCCTGGCGCGCGGCGGACTTGTCGAGGTAATAGAGCAGGTAGGTCAGCAGGCTGAATACCACATACGTGAGCAAAATGGCCGGTGGCAGTTTGCCTGCTACTACCGATAGTGCCACAAATGCCAAAAACACCAGGGCAATAACGATTGGCGGAGATTTCGCTGAACTGCCTCTTTTGCTGGTGCCAGCGCCGATTGCCCGCTCCCCCGCATAAACCGCGTCGACCGCTCGGGTGCGCCCGCCTTTGCCGGTGGAAACCCGGTAAGTAACCGTATCGCCTACACCGGGCCGGCGTTGCCGGTTCTGGAAGGCCTTGATATGCACAAATACCTGCTTGCCTCCGGTCATCGGCTCGACAAACCCGAATCCCTTGTCATCATTCCAGGTAACAACCTTGCCTTTGATGCGTTTGCCCTGTCCTGCCATCTTATACCTGCTGTAATGCTGCTATTTCGTGAGCGTTTTTTGCCAGCTGACGATAAACGCCAGCGGTGGGTTGTGGGGAGCGTCTGCCAGATCTGCGCAATAATTTCCGACGTTACAGGGTAATTCTTCGATATACGTTAAAGCTAACTCTGCTTCGATGGCCGCCATCAATATGTCACTCAATGTATGCTGGAAAAAATAATTTTCCTTTGCGGAATATTTCTTACCCGTGAAGTAATCGAGGCCTTCGTCATCGACCTGCGCGGAGCGATCAAAGTAGGATGCCCCCAGCGTCGATGGAGAACCTTCGGTATACATATTCAATACCGGATGAATTTCTTCCATCAAAAAGTAGCCACCGGGCTTTAGCAACGAGGCACAGGTGGCAAGAAACCCCGGTAAATCGGGCATCCAGTTGAGAACGCCCACAGTAACTATTGCTATGTCGAATTGGCAGGTGTAGTGCTGGGGGATTTCGTAGACGTTATGGCAGGCAAAATCCAGATCGCTGTGCGCGCTTACGCTCGCCAGGGCTTTCGCCTGTTGTACAAACTCGTGGGAGCCGTCGATCCCCAAGCAGTATCCGGCGCCTTTGTTCTTTATGGATATAAGGTCCTTGCCGTTATTGCAACAAATCTGGACGACAGAGCGCCCCGCAAGAGGCAACCTGTCCACCAGCGCATTGAAATCCTGTTCCAGGCTGTTGAAGCTTTTGCAGGCAACCTTGGCAGCCAGATCGCGGTTGGCCTCGGCATGTACTTTCGCAGCCTCGTCCCAGCATTCCAGGGTCTGTTTTGTGTATTGGAGCGTGGTTTTATCCATTGCGAGCCTTTGAACTTTCACTGAACGGTCTGATACAGGGGACTACTCCTGCAAATGGTGCGGCCTCTCGTCGCGAGAGTAAATAGCGCTAGTCAGATGAAATCGCCAGTCGGGATATCGATAGGCGTAGACCATAGGCGCACGTTGGGGTCTTTTAGGATTCAAAAGTTAGCGCGGGTTTGCTACCGTACGCGACCGGTTAGGGATTACACGCGTGGCTAGGATGGCTAATTTTCTTGCGTGGCAATACTGGTCATCTCCGTATGCACGGTCGGCGGTGGTCTGGTTTGCCTTTTTCTTGTTATATAACTTCTACTGCTTTTTCTGGCGTCACTACATAGGTGGTGTTCAATACGATTTTGTCGATTCGCAAACCTTCTGGGTGAAAGAGTGGGGCACGGTGTTGCTGCTCAGCTTTGCCGGCTTGGCGCTGGTTGAGCGGATTCCGGCCAATCACCTGATCTCTCTGTCGGTCATCGGATTTGGTGCTGTGTGCCTGGTTAGCAGTACGTCGAGAGTTTTAATCGACTACGAGTTCTATGGCGGTAACTGGGGCGGCTCCCTGGTTGGTCTGGCGCCTAAATATTTGATGGCAAGTGTGCTGGTAGTTGCAGGCTGGTGGGCCTGCCTGTTGCAACTACCGCAAGGCATCGGGCCAGAAGCGGAAAGCGGGTCGTCACAAGGTGATACCTTGCAGGTCGAGCATCTCGGTGTGCCGAAATCTCTCCCATTGGACCATATTCAATACATTGCCGCCGCCGGCAATTACGTTGAAATACATGACAAGTTCCATAGCTATATCCAGCGCGGCACGATTAAACAATTTGCCGATATTCTGCCGGATACACGATTTATGCGTGTGCACCGCAGTTACATTATCAATCTGGCAAAAGTGACCCAGCTCAGCAATGCCGAAAACGGCGCGGCCAACGTCTTGCTGGGAGGAGAGCACAAGGTTGCAGTAAGCAAAACCTACAAGAACGCGCTGAAGAACCGGCTTGCCCATCATGTGTAACAAACCACTCATCCCTAAAGCAGTTCTTTTATCACAATTCACTTAAAATCAATAACTTAGGGCCTATCCTCGTTGCCACAACGATCAACAGCAATGAGGTAGATATGGACAGAGACTCTCAATCAAGCCACCGCGCACTGCACTGGATAATGGCGGTTCTGGTATTTGCATTACTGTGTTCGGGTTATTACATGACGTACGTCAGCGACTACACGCTTTACCATTGGCACAAATCTCTGGGTGTCGTCGTAGCCGGTCTATTGCTCGTACGCATCTCCCTCCGCCTTGTACGGCCCTGGCGATCATCCCTCAAGCGTCGCTGGGAAGTGTCGGTCAGTCTTTATCATTGGTTATTGCTCACTGTGTTATTGGTAATGCTGCTTTCCGGGCTTAACTACAGCGGCTTTGGAGGCTACGGCATCACCCTGTTTGGGCTGGAGCTGTTGGCGGTAAACCTAGGGCCGGGAAATGAGATAGTGCCGATCAGCGCCGGTCTCTCGGCAATCGGCCAACAAGTGCATGTCACTACTGGTTACCTGCTCCTGTTACTGCTTGCCATCCATATCGGTGCAGCCCTCAAACACCACTTCATCGACCGCGACAATACGCTGGTTTTTATGCTTTCGGGCCGACAATAAGGAATATTGACTATGAAATGCTGCCAGATTTTCTTTTTGGGCTTGCTGCTTTTTGGTGTGCATGTGCAGGCAAACTCACCGGTTCCGCTGGCTCCGGCCGTGGACGAAGACTTTTCTGATTTGCAGGCCTTTGGGGAAGCGGTGGGGGACAAGCGCATCGTCTTACTGGACGAGCTGACCCATGGTGAACATGAAAACTTTGCCTTGAAAGCGCGCCTGGTGCGCTATCTGCACCAGCACAAAGGGTTTGGAGCTCTGGTTCTGGAGAGCGGTTTGTACGACGTGGCGCAGATCTGGCAGCAGCCGGAGAAATCCATTCGCAGCCAGGCGCCGGGCAACATCTTCTACATGTACGCCAACAGTGAGCTGGTGAATGGTCTGTTTGATTACATCGATGCGCAGCGCAAAAGCAATAATCCCCTGGAACTGGCAGGCTTCGATGGTCGCCTGAGTGGTGAGTATTCACTAGCCGGCGTAGGGCCGCTTATCAAAGCATCGGCAGAACGCTTTGTGCCGCACGTGAGCCAAGGTGTGGAGTGGGATGCCTATCTGGCGCAAACCCAGCAGGTGCTCGCCCGCAATCCAGGCGAGGCCGCGGAGGGCGAGCGGCTGCAATACCTCCATACCAGTTATCGCTTGATGAGTGCGCTCAGCCAAGTGGAAAGCCAACGTGAAGGTTACGAGCGACCGGACTTTGCCGCGCGGCTGATTCATGGCCTGGCAATTGTTGCGCAGAATATCTGGGAGATGCGCCGCCAGGACGAAAACGACATTGCCATGGCCGACAATGTGCAATGGCTGCTGGATAACCAGCTGAAAGGCGAAAAGATTATCGTCTGGGGGCACTACGTACACCTGAACTACGGCGGCACGGTTCCACACCGCTACGACAACCTGGGCAGCCTGCTGCGCCGCCGGCACGGGGACGATATGTACCAGGCGCATATCGCTGCAAGTAAAGGTCGCTATCGCAATTTTGTGGATATGCAGGTAAAAGCCATCGAGCCGCGCCCGCTGGCCTATGTAGAGCAGGCTGTTGCCAGACAGCAGGCGCAACCCAGTGAGCACGCGGTGTTCTTGGATCGAACAGCTCTGAATAAGCTGGTAGCGGAAAAGCCGAAAGGCACCGTGTTTTACGGTATACAGTACGCGGACGTTATCCCCGGTCCGGAGTGGTCGCAGTATTGGGACGGGATGTTTGTGGTATCGGAAAGCTCTCCATCCACAGCCAGCCCGAGAAGTGAACAGGTGGACAGCGAGTAAGCGGTCAATAGGATTGGCTGGGCACAGGTGTATTGTGCCCGGCAAGCGGCACTCTAAAGCTCTGTAGCTTGTTCTTTTTCGAGCAGGCTTTGCATCAGCCCGCTGAGGGTTAATTCTTGAGGTTGCGCCCGTGTTGCCAGGCCTGCGATTACCCCCTGTTGATTCTGTTCCGGCTGGTTCTGGCTGAGCTTCCACTTGCCGGTGATTGAAGTAACCTCGATTTCCAGCCCGACAATCGCCGGTAGCATTTTTTCGATGTAGCCGCCCGGCGCATCAGCGGTAGACCAGGGTTTTTCCTGGCTGGCCTCGTGTTGTGCGGTCAACTCGTCGATTAGCGATTTAATCCACTCCGGATCCTGAGTAAAGCGCACGCGACCCTTTACGTGTACCACGGCATAATTCCAGGTGGGTACGCCTTTGCCGCTTTCCAACTTTGTCGGGTAAAAGTTCGGGGAGACGTAGCCATTTGGGCCGTGAAAAATCGCAAGCACTTCACTGTCCTCCTGCACTTGCTTCCACAGCGGATTGCCCTTGCTGATATGTGCCTTCAGGACCTTTTTATGCTGCTCGTCTGCCAGTAAAAATGGCAGGTGCTGCGCGTCCAGACCGGACTCTGTGTGAGTAACCAGAGTCCCAAAAGGAAAATCCTTGATCAGCTGATCCAATAGCGCGGGATCTTCCTGCTGGAAAGCTTTAGGTATGTACATACATCTACCTGGATGGTGTCTATAAACGTGCGTGCAGGGGTGGATATTCTAGCCGTATCTTAAAGAAATAACGCCGTTCAGTGAAACTCGGGAGCTGGTATCCCGAGGGGGGTGAGTCGCCGAACACGAGTGATCAAGTGTAGGTGTGACCAATTGCCGAAACAGCAGTTTTAGTGCTCATTCCCGGCGTAAACCCACATCGGCTCCGTTTTTCCTGCCCTTTCAAAGCCCAGCGCCTTATAAAATTCGATAGCACCACCATCCGCGGTCAGCATTTGCTGGTGAAAATTTCCGTAAATGTCCTGCATTGCCTGCATCATCTTACGGCCGATACCTTTACCGTGAAATGCCGGGTCAACAAGCATATGCGGGTAGTAAACCACCAGGTGGCCGTCGGAGATAGCGTTACCGATCCCGACCAGCTTACCTGAAACCCGTGCTGTAACCAGTGTGTGCGAGTTACGCAGCGCTGGGATAAGTCGCTCCGGCTTTTCAGCGGAAGACCACTCATTGGCCCGGTAAAGCGTTAAGACTTCAGCCTCGGCAATCATTCCGTTGATCTCTATTTCTACATCCATATATAACTCAGGTCGGTCTTCTAAGTTGGTTCAGTTTCTGTTTGAGGCGCAAACGGTGTCTACCGTTGACTCTGATATTTTCCGGTTAATCTGGCCGGCTATCTCATCCGCGGATATGGGCTCATGCCCCCAAAGTAGTCCAGCTCCTGCAACGGTCATTTTCTGACTGCTGCAATCTACTTTGATTGGGAACTCCAAAGATCCTGATTTCCCCTCACGCAAAAGTTTGAGCTGCTTTAATGTCGATAGGTCTCCATCAACATACCATTCATCAAAATATGGGCCGCCAATCATCTCGCGGTATACAAAGACACCGTCCAGACCAAAGTGATCCTGCTCGCAAAATGCGCTAACGCTAAAAGAGGCTAATAACGCGGCAATAAGCTTAGGTGTGAGTCTTCTCATTAATGGTTTGTGCACTTGCATTATCCAGAAGACGCGTATTCTAACTCCTGAATCAGCGCTGGCGCTTCCATTTTTTAATGGCGCTCCAATGAGAGCGAGAATCTATCGGTACGTTAAATAGTGCAGTGTTCAACCGGATTTACTTTTCTGGAAGATCATTGCACAGCTGGCAAGCAATGCGGTTCCTGTAGTTTCTGATACGTACTACCAAGAATATCGTTGAGCTGATAAGTCCCCAAAGTGCACCAAATTCCAAGGCGTACTCTATGCTATGACCTTTCAGGTATTGCACACCTGAAAATAGGGTGAACAAGATTAAAACCATGACCGCGTATTGGAGTACCCACTTCCGTATAGGCATATAAAATCCTTTTTATGTGGTTAGATTACGGAGGATGAAGATTCTGTGTAAGTGATGTTTGACAGGACCGATTGTCCGTGAATATGGAGAGATGATCCAGCGGGATGACTACATTTGTCGCCTGACAAGTCTAATTTTAGAGGGTGTTATTTTGTCAGACTTAATATAGCTTTCAGTTCTGGATATCGTGTTGATATCTACAAATTCAAATTCCAGCGAGTTTTGATGGCTGGCCTGTAAGCTTTCAAGATTTGTTGCATCAAGGAATTCGAAGGACAGCGTATTTGTTTTGTTTGAACTTTTCAGTTTTAGCCTGGGTTGGTTACCTTGGGGGCAATAATGTGTAGCAAGCAGGTTTCCACCATCTAGGTGGTACATCGTCATAGAATGCGATGCGCCTTTGTAGACCCAATTTTCAACTAGCACGCTTCCATTGGCGCTAAGTTGAAATGAAATGTAGAAAGTTTCCCCATCGCTGCCCTCTTTGTTCCAGTCTCCTACGAGTGTTTTCATTTTTTGGAGTGAGTCAGTTGAGCTGGCGGGCTGTTCTGCAGAGGCTGAAGTGGCTAATAGGGCGATGAGGAGTGGCCAGTACAATTTCATTGCGTCAATTCCTTGTGACGATTCAATAATGGTGTGTATTTTTCAATACTTGTTGCGAATCCATGGCTGCGTCCAGCGACAACAGCGCTGCTATCGCCAGAAGCATTCGCGCGCGTTTTCTATATTTTACCGGCCAGCTTTGCCCGCTTTTCCTGCTTCAAGGATGGGAAGCCCGGCTTCCGTGGGAATGTAGATTCGCTCGCCATTACCTTCCTGAAGGCCTTTTATCCAAATATAGCGGAGGTATTCCTCATTGTTTTTGAGGGATTCCCCGATAATTCTGTTCGCCTCGGCCGCTGCCTTGGCTCTTTCTATATCAGCCAAACCTTCTGCCTTTGCATGAGCAACTTTGGCCCTGCCTTCCGCCTCAGCAAGGGTAACTTTGGCCTTGGCCTGCATTAAGGCTGCTTGCTCACGGGCCTTGGCTTCCTCGATTAATATCTGTTTTGACCATTCCGCTTCTTTCAGGGCAGCTCGGCCATTTAACTCCATTTTGTAGACGTTGTATTTTGGCCAGGCCCAAAATGCGAATATGATGAAAAGAATACATGCAAGGAACAGAAAAGCTAGTGTTCCCAATGCCATGGCTTGTCGGTTTTGATACATCTACTTACCCTGCGATACGACGTGGTTTGGTTGTTTTTGATAAAAAGGCCAATAAGTGTCAAATGTGGATCATTGAAGTTTATATTTTCATTGTCTTAACCATGTGCACAAGTTTATCGTCCATTTCGACTTGGGAATAGCCGTGATTGTTATAAAGTTTTATGTTTCTTTCGCTTTTTATGCCAGTAAACAGGTGGAATTCCTGGCAATGAATAAATGCACCTTCAATGTATCTCAGTAAATTTGATCCGATACCTCGTCCTTGCCTATCAGGTGAAACAATCAACCTGCCTATATGACATATTCCATCGGATTCATGAGCTCGGACTGAGGCTACGATAGTATTATCTTCGCAGTGCTTGAGAAGGGTTAATCCAGAAAGAAACTCTTTTTTAAGCTCTTGTAATGTTTGATTTAACGGGGGAATGTTAAGGTCGTCATTCAAAACGGCTTCTGATTCATACGTGATTTTTTGAAGGTTAAGTATTTCCTCCAGATCCTCCATGGTTGCTGGCTCAATATTCATGTCTGTCCTGAAATTAACGGCGTTTCGTGTAATACCAGCTTTCTAGTGGAAGCCGCGATTTCCTAACCTCTATAGAGCTTAACGGTGTATTCAATGGCTAACGGATGTATCGCCATATCTGTATGAAGGTGCATGTTTCCGGGTAAATGTAGGGAGACCTGAATCTACCCTTCCACCACCAACTCTTCCAAAAACAACCTCACCTTGGGCTGCTCCGCTGCACTGCTTTTGAATGTAACCGCATTCCGTATCTGATAACAGAAACGTTGTGGGTACAGTGTTACCAATTGGCCATTTTCCAGGTACGACTGTGCCAGGTATTGCGGCAGGAAACCGATAAACTTGCCGGACAGGATCATCGCCAGGCGGGCGGCCATATGGTTGGCGGTAGAGCGGTTGGGGAACAGGCGGTACAGGTGGGCCGCGCCGGAGAGTACCGCGTGGCTGGGGGCGGCCAGTTCCTGTTCGGTCAGCGTTTCCTCTGGAAGGTTGGGGTCCAATGCACAGGGGTGGCTGGCGCCGCAGTACAGCATCGACTGGTGGCTGAACAGGGGCTGGTAGCTGAGACCCGGGCGGCGTGAATGGAGCGGGTTGATGCCCACATCGGCGCGTCCCGCAAGGATTTCCAGTTCGAGTTCCTGTGGTGCGGCGAGCTGTACATCCAGTTGCAGCTGCGGTGCGCGGTCGCGCAGGCGCGCCAGGGTCGCGGGCAGGTTCAGTTGCGGGATATCCAGTACATCGTCGGGCAGCACGATGCGCAGTTCACCGGTGAGCTGGGACTGGATAGCGTTGACCTGGCTCTTGAATTGGGCGAGGTGCCCGTCCAACTCCTCGATCGCCTGGAACAGGGCTTCGCCTTCCGGGGTGAGTTTGAAGTCGGCGCGGCCGCGGGAACGCAGGCACAGCTGCATGCCCAGGCGGGTCTCCAGGTCGCTCAGGTGCACGCTGATGGTGGAGCGGCTGATATTGAGTGCGACTTCCGCCGGGGCCAGGCCGCCGGCGTGTACGACCTCCCGGAAGACCCGCAGCAGGCGCAGGTCCATATCACTCATACGCCCCGACAGGGCGGATTTGGTGGATTGCTTGGGGTTGGATTTTGACTTGGAAGCCACGGGGGTCACCAGTTAAGGGCATTTACCGGGACGTTAGCGCAAAGTTTGATTTTGGTAAATTTTAGTTTCAAAAATTCTACTATTCGCGGCTGAATACCCGGTCCAGAATCGCTGTATACGTTGAAGTCAGTGATTTTTAGGGGGTATTCGATGGATCTTAACAATAGCCAATTGTTGAAAACCCAGAACTATATTGATGGTGAGTGGCGGGATGGTTCGGCGAAGTTAGCGGTTACTGACCCGGCAACCGGTAAAGTGCTGGCTGAAATCGCCGATGGCTCGGCTACTGATGCGGAGCAGGCGGTCGCCGCGGCTCACGCGGCCTTCCCGGCCTGGAGCCGCAAGACCGCCGGCGAACGCGCAGCGGTGCTGAAGCGCTGGTACCAGCTGATTGTGGATAACCGCGAAGACCTGGCCCGCTTGCTGACCCTGGAGCAGGGCAAACCACTGGCGGAAGCGCTGGGCGAGATCGACTACGGTGCCTCGTTCATCGAGTGGTTCGCCGAAGAGTGTCGCCGCGCCTACGGCCAGACCATTCCCACCCACAACCCGGGCATGCGCCTGTCCACCATCCGCCAGCCCGTGGGTGTGGTGACCTGTATCACCCCGTGGAATTTCCCCAACGCAATGATCACCCGCAAGGCCGGTCCGGCCCTGGCGGCGGGCTGTACTGTGGTAGTGAAGCCGGCGGGCGAGACGCCGCTATCGGCGCTGGCGCTGTGTGCTCTGGCGGAGGAAGCCGGGCTGCCGGCGGGTACGCTGAACGTGGTGGTGGGTTCTGACTCTGCCGCCATTGGCAAGGTGCTGACCCAGGATCCGCGTGTGGCCAAGTTTACGTTCACAGGCTCGACACCGGTGGGCAAGCTGCTGATGGCTCAGTGCGCAAGCACGGTGAAGAAGATGTCGATGGAGCTGGGCGGTAATGCGCCGTTTATTGTGTTCGATGATGCGGATATCGATGTGGCGGTCACCGCCTGTATGGCAACCAAGATGCGCAATGCGGGCCAGACTTGTGTGTCCACTAACCGTATTTATGTGCAGGAGTCGGTGCACGATGCGTTTGTGGATAAGTTGGCGGCGGCAATCGAGAAGTTGCAGCCGGGGCATGGCCTTGAGGAAGGCACTACGCTGGGCCCGCTGATTTTCCGTCGCGCGGTGGACCGGGTGCACGGTCTGGTGGAAGAGGCAGTGGCCAATGGTGCAACGCTGCGCCTGGGCGGTGATTTCCTGCCGAATGGCGAGAACTATTATGCGGCGACACTGCTGACGGATGTGGATGACCCGATGCGCATTTCCCAGGAGGAGATCTTCGGGCCGCTGGCGGTGGTGCAGAAGTTCCGCGATGAAGATGAGGTAATCGAGCGCGCCAACAATACGCCGTTCGGGTTGGCAGCGTATGTGATGAGTGAAAACATCCACAGGGCGAATCGTGTGGTGGAGGCGCTGGAGTTTGGCATGGTTGCCTGTAACGCGGGTGTCTTCTCTACGACGGTGGCACCGTTCGGCGGCATCAAGGAATCCGGCATCGGTCGCGAGGGCGGTGTAGAAGGCATGGCCGAATTCTACGAGACCAAATACTGCTGTTACGGGGTGTGATAGCGACAGTCCCCAAATAATTTTTGTGGCGGCAAAGCACCGGGTGCGGGTTTTCAGGACCGCTGTGAACCCATCCCTGGGCGCTTCGGCGCAAACATCCTGTTTGCGACGATCCTGAAAACCCGCACCCGGTGCTTCGCCTTCACTTCTGAACCATATACTCCGTGCACGACGGATTGAATATTAGGAAAAATCGGAGCGAATCATGTCCGAACTGAACACCAACGCATTCTGGATGCCCTTCACCCCAAACCGCTCTTTCAAGGCGGCGCCGCGCATTGTCGAGCGTGCGGAAGGCATTTACCTGTTTGAAAAATCTGGTCGCAAGATCATCGATGCCACCGCAGGCCTGTGGTGTTCCAACGCCGGGCACTGCCGCACGGAAATTGCCGAGGCAATTCACCAGCAGGCGCTGAAGCTGGATTACAGCTCCATTTTCAATTTTGGCCACGAGCTGAGCTTTGAATATTCCGAACGCCTGGTGCAGTACACGCCGGATGGTCTGAACAAGGTATTCTACGGCAACTCCGGTTCCGAGGCGGTGGAGTCTGCGCTGAAGATTGCGCTGCAATACCAGCGCGCGCGCGGCAAGGGTACGCGTACCATGTTTATCGGTCGCGAAAAGGGTTACCACGGGGTGAACTTCGGTGGTATTTCCGTGGGCGGTATCGCGCCGAACTACCAATCGTTTGGTCAGCCGGTGAAGGCGAACCATATGCGCCACACACTGGATATCGAGCGCAATGCGTTCAGCAAGGGTCTCCCGGAGCACGGCGTGGAGTTGGCGGAAGACCTGGAGCGTCTTGTTGCGTTCCACGGTGCGGACCAGATTGCGGCGGTGATTGTGGAGCCGTTCTCCGGTGCCGGTGGTGTGGTGCTGCCGCCGAAGGGTTACCTGCAGCGCCTGCGTGAGATCTGCGACAAGCACGACCTGTTGCTGATTTTTGACGAAGTGATTTCCGGTTGGGGCCGTACGGGGTCGCCGTTTGCGTCGCAGGAGTTTGGGGTAACCCCGGATATGATCACGTCCGCGAAGGGTATTACCAATGCGACCGTGCCGCTGGGTGCGGTGTTTGTGAGTGACAAGATTTATAACACCGTGATGGATGCGGCGGCGGAAGGTATGGTGGAGTTTTTCCACGGCTACACCTATTCCGCGCATCCGGTGGCCTGTGCGGCGGGTATGGCGACGCTGGATATCTATGAGCGTGAGGGCCTGCTGACGCGTGCCGCGGGGGATATCGGCCAGTACTGGGAAAACGCCCTGCACAGCCTGGCGGATCTCGATAATGTGATCGATGTGCGCAATTACGGCTTGGTCGGCGCGATCGAACTGCGCGCGCCGGAAAACCTCAAGGGCAAGTTCGGGGCCAAGGCGTCGGCGCTGGCGTGGGACGCGGGTGTGATGGCACGTGGCATCGGCGATGCGCTGTGTATGTCACCGCCGCTGATTATCGAGACGCATGAAATCGACGCAATTGTGAATAAATTGCGCGACGTTATTTCCGGTCTCCAATAAGTTTACGTAATTTTATCCTCTACCTTTTGGGGCGTCGGTTCGGGATACCGGCGCCCCTATCTCCCTGGTTCATGGCGTTTTGCCGGTCTTTGCGCTAATCCTGATTAATAGCATCCGAAAGTAGTACATACGGAGTTCACCAGGATGGTGATGAAGAGCGCCTGTGCGGAGGGACTTTCGCGCCCTGTTCATTCAACTTTCCACGTCTTTTTTTGCGCATTGCTGGCGGCGCTCTGCGCTCTGTCATTGGCCGCATGTGACTCTGGCAGTAGCAAGAGCAACGGGCAGAGAAATAGCCAGAGTAGTACGCAAAGTAGTGGCAGTTCTGGTTCTCCTGCCGCGCAGACCACAGTGACCTGTGAAACGTCCGACGACGGCAGTGATTCCGATCAATGCGGCCTTTTACTACTCGCGCTCGCGGGCGTAGATGGGGATTTCCTGCAATATCGGGTGCGCATGGCTTCGCTGGTTTTGCGCCATAGTGATGGATCCGCGGTCGAGCTTTTTCCCGACGGCATCACCGTGGATTTTGCCAATCTGGAAGCGCTCGCAGAGCTGGCAACGGCCGCGACGCTGCCGGTGGGCAGTTACACCCGTGCGGAATTACTCCTGGATTATCGCGATTCGGAAATTCTCCTGCAGATCGACGGCGAGCTAAAACCGGCGGCGGTTGTGGATGCCGAGGGGGGTGCGCTCGAAGAGGTTACGGTCAGTTTGCAACTGGATATCAACAACCAGGCGGTCATCCATGCTAATGCGTCGGAATCAATGAACCTGACCTTTGACCTGGTGAGCTCCCACGTGGTCGCCTTCAATGGCGGTTTGCAGACGCAATTGGGGCTTTTTCCAGTACTGGCGGCGGAAGTTGATCCACTGGGATCGCCCGGTTTTGTCTTACGCGGGCGCGTAATTAATGTCGATGAAGCCGAAGATACCTATCGCATTGCCGTGCGGCCATTTTATCTCGGCGAGGGGCGCTTTGGTGGTCTGAATATCGAGACTGACAGTGAAACTGTGTGGCGTATTAACGGTGAAACCTACCTGGGCGAGGCGGGGCTCAATGCGCTGACGGAATTGGGCGCAGGCGTTGAAACCCTGGCGCAGGGTCGTGTTGATCACCTAGGAAAGCACTTCATCGCTGACCGGGTGTTAGTGGGGGCGAGTGTACTGGGCGCAGTGCTGGATGGGGTGGAAGGACATGTGGTATCGCGCACAGAAGACAATCGGATCTTTATCCAGGGCGGTCGTTTGTGGTTGTTCGGGTTTGAGCCGGTGTACCGGGATATCGTTGAAGTGCAGCTGGAGCCTACCACGGAGGTGTTTAACCCCTATTTTCCGGATCAGCGTGTTGCTATAGATGATATATCCATTGGCCAGCGCGTACGTATTTTCGGTGATTGGCAGGAAGATCAGGATGTACTGGATGCGCGACGCGCGCATCTGCTGCTCACCCGGCTCACCGCGATTGGCAAGGAATTAAATCTGGCAACGCTGGAGGCCGTTGCCGTGGCTTTCGGGCGCTGGCCGGCAGGCTGGTTTAACTTCCTCGGCACTGGTAGTGATGCCGATAGCAACAGCGACCCCAATGCCTACGCAATTGATGTACGGGATATTGATTTCACACCGCTGCCCTTTCAAGCGGATGCACCACTGGCCGTGTGGGGGTTTGCCGCGCCGTTTGGCAGCGCACCGCCGGACTATATTGCCGATGGGATTTCCGATTTCAGCGATGTCGGTGCGCGCCTGTGGATGAACTGGGTACCGGCGACGGCGGATGCTTTCGAACAGATCGATCCCATTCGTCTGCGGTTGAACCCGGATGCTTCCTTTGGAGCTTATCACGACCTGATACGTGCGGCTCTGATCACCGATATCTTCACATTGGATGCACTGCCGGACATTGAGCCAGTTGAACCGGGTGAATACCTGCGCGGAATTTACGTCATTGCCCAGCCGGGCAACACGGTCGCGGACTTGGTGATGTATTCCGATTTCAGTGACTTTATTGCCGACTTGAATCTACGCGTAAATCGCGGCGCCACCCTGCGTAACCTGCATGCCAGCGGTGGCTATCGGATTGATCCCAACCGTTTTATTGCGCGCGGTCTGGCCGTGCTGCTGGAGCCAGTGGATAACAGTCCTTGATCGGTACTCGGTGTTCAGGTGACCCACGGGTAAGGTTGGAAGTGGTGTCTGCGAGGCTAGACTTAGTGTGTAGCCGGCTGTGTGCCACAAGTGCGGAGTTCCAAAGGTGCTTGGGCGCTATGACACAAATCGCCGGTCTCGTCATGGAGAACGGCGCTGCCGGCTACCTCTATGCGGATAGTTCTTTCTCGTATCGCGCTACTGTGGCAAGGGAGGGTTGTATGTGTCCGCGAATTGTCCGTAAGAGCTAGTGTTGCCAGCCCGGTTTTGACCGAATTAGTTGAGGTGGTCATGTCGTTTCCCAGGTTGTCTTTTTGGCTGGTGCCTTTGCTATTTGCCGTTATCGACGTACAGGCGCAGCCCGCCGACCAGTCCAGTCTGGAGCCCAGAGAAGACTATTCTCGGGATCCAAACCGGGTGCGGACTTTGCCTGAGTCGGCCACGCGCCTGCAATTAAGTAGTCAGACGTATTTCTATCAAGGCGGCTATTTCTATCGCCGGGAAGAAGACGGTTACCTGCGCGTAGAACCGCCGTTGGGAGCTCAGCTGGATTTTGTGCCCTACGGTAGTACCGGCTTTGACGTAGACGGGCAGCGCTTTTATATGAGTGGAACTGGTACTTTCTACCGCTACGATCCACGCCGCCACACCTATACCGTCACTACCCCGCCCTATGATTGGCGCCGTTCTTACAACGGTGGCGATGTCGTTAGCGACTACCAAGATCGCCTGTACGGTTATGACGCCGAGCTGGAAGCCGAAAAAATCAAAGAGCAAATCGGCATTCCGCGGGCTTACCCGCCACCTGCGGCGGACGACGAAAGGCTGGAGGCTTTGGTGGAGTCGGAGCGACGCAATACGTATGCCGATCCTCGCCGTCGGCCGCCGCGTCCTTATGCGAATGTGCGCCCGGATTATGATTCTTCCGGTGAGCGCTACGATGACCGCGCATTGCTGGAAAGTGCGTGCCGTCGCGATGCCTCCACTGCTGCCCGCCGTGGCAGTACGCTAGAAGGCCAGCGCCTGCGGCTCTACAAGCGCGCCTATCGCGACTGTATCCAACGCTATGAGCGCCGCCGCTAGGCGCCTCGTTCTGTTCATCTACACTGACTGAAGGCCGTGCGCCTATACACATTTGGGCGCGCGGCTTTACTGCGCCCGGCGAAAAGCTGCGCCGGCGAACGGCAGAACTCCAACAGTCTGAACAGGGCCGCCGATGGTCGTCATTTCCCCCAGTGAAACCCGCCTAAGCCGCGGCCTGCTCCGGCAGTACATGGTTTGTGTGTGCGTTGCGCTCGCCCTGTTTCTGTCCACATCCGCATCAGCGCAGCTGCCCGGTTCCCAGCCGAAAGATTTTTCTCCCGTCATCCCCGAATTCGATAACCTCTCCGCCGACTGGTGGGCGGGCTGGCCCGACGCCAAGCCGGAGCAGCGCAAGCAGTGGCTGGATGAGCTGGACAAGGCCTGGCGCGAGTGGAATAAAAACCTGCCGGAAGAAGAGGCGCTGGCCAAGCTGGTCGCTTCGGTAAACGTACGTATCGAGGGGATCCGCAATACCTGGGCCAAACGCGAACAGCTGAAAAAAGTGGGCGTACTGCAGGATGTGGAATTCCCGGATACGCCGAGCATCCTGCAATGGGCGCAGGCCGACGCGGCGGTGGCGCGCGGCCGCCAGCGCTACAACGGGCTGCAGCTGGAAATGTCGCAGATGGACGAGAGCGTCGCCCAGTCGCTCAGTCGCCTGCGCGAGCGTGTGCTCGAACTGCGGGATATCGGCAAGAAAGACGTCGAGCATGTCGCTGCCATCGTCTCGCTGTTTTATGCCCAGATTGCGCATTTGCAGACGCTGGAAGAGCAGCGGATGTTGCGCGAGCAGCTCACCGCCTGGGGCGACGAGCTGAAGTTTGCCGATGCCGAGCTGAAGCGCATGCTCGATGAGCTCCAGTACAGCGAGAAAGCGGACAAGCTCTTACAAAAAGCGCAAACCACGGAAAAGGACACTCTGGAGGAGTTGGCCAAAGAGCGCAGCGCGGCGCAGAACCTAATTTTTGAAACTTCCGATGCCACCGTGACCTTGCAGGAACAGATCAAGATCATGAACTACAGCGTCGAGGCGCTGGCCAACCGCCTTGAGCTGCGCAAGCAGGAATTGCTGCTGGCAATGAACAGTGTGCTGCAGCCGGACGGCGATAAAAAGCAGGAGTTGTCACTGAGCAAGGACCTGGTTCCGAAAACCCAGAGTATCCGCGAGAACCTGACGCGGCAGCTGAATATTCGCCAGCGTCAAATCGTTGCCTGGGCCGGTGAAGATGCGAAAAGCATGAACAAGTGGTGGCGCCAGTTTGAAAAAGTCGACAGCGGCCTGAGCCGAGTGGGCGATTTGATCAACGACGTGCAGCGCTACGAAAATGCGCAGCTTTATGTCTATCAGCGCCAGCAGGGCTGGTGGCAGACACTGGGGGACCAGGTCGGTCACCAGCTCGGCGATTTGCGCAATAGCTGGCGCAAGTTGGCGAATTACTCATTATTCGCTATCAGTGGCCAGCCGATCACCCTGCGGGATATTGCGCAGATGATTCTGGTGATTATCGGCGCCTGGGGTGTGTCACGCCTGCTGGCATGGTTTTTTCGCCGCATGGTTCGGCGCAAACGCACCAGTGAGCACGTAGCTTACAACCTGGAGCGGGTGTTCAATTATTGTATTGTGCTGATTACCTTCCTGATCGTGCTTAGTATGGTGGGGCTGGATACATCCAAACTGACCCTGATCGCTGGCGCCCTGTCGGTTGGCCTGGGTTTCGGCATGCAGGCGATTTTTTCCAACTTTATCTCCGGCATCATTCTGCTGTTTGAACAGCCTTTGCGGGTCGGTGATCTTGTGGAACTGGAGTCGGGTGTCTTCGGGCGCATCCGCGACATCAACGTGCGCTCCACCCGCATTACCACCCGCGACAATGTGGATATCCTGGTGCCGAACTCCGAGTTCGTGACCGGCCGGGTAACCAACCACACGCTGGAAGATCCGGTACGCAGGATTCACGTGCCCTTTGGTGTTGCCTATGGCACCGATCCGGAAATAGTGCGGGAGGCTGCGATGCTGGCCGCTGAGCGGGTCCAGGTGACTTTTTCCAACTGGCAGCGCAAGACTGAAGTGTGGCTCACGGGCTTTGGTGATAGCTCACTGGATTTCAAACTGGTGGTGTGGGTCAACAGCAATGCGGTGTCTTCGCTTGGTGACCTGGCAGCCATGTACAACCTCGAACTGCTGCGGGAATTTGATGAGCGCGGTATCGAGATTCCTTTTCCGCAACGGGATGTACATGTGCGCAGCTGGGGCTCGTCAGTACCGGAGTTACCCCAGTCGCAACCCGCAAGCCCTTCGGCAGCACATACGGGATCAGCAGGCGTGGAAGACTGGCGTGGCGATGACGGTTCTGACGACGCCGCGGAAGGAGATGGCGATGCCGGGAGTGAATCGGGAGGCGCTCCCGGTCACTAATCCGGTGGCGGTGCTGTGACTGTTGGTGATCCGCGCCGCGCCCTGTATTCTGAGCCCTGACTAAAAATTCCTCAGGGACGCGTCTGTGCTGATCATTCCTATCCAGAACAAACCCGACTGGCGGCGACCGCCACTGGTGTGTTTTGCGTTGATCGTCATCAATCTGCTGGTGTTTACGCTCTACCAGAGTGGTGACGAGGCCCGCTGGCAGCAGGCGGAAGATTTCTACTTCGACAGCGAATTGCCAGAGCTTGAGGAGCGCCGTTTTTACGAATTTGTGGACCAGGAGCATCCTGAATGGCGCACCCAGGCCCAGGGCGCCGGCGAGGAATTTATTTACCAGCAATTACTGTGGAGCCACGAATTCCATCACTGGCTGCTACCGCGCCTGCAGGCGGAGGGAGAGCAGCACTGGCTGCAGCAGCGGCAGGAGTTTGCCGGACTGCGCGACCGGCTTTCAAGTTTTGCCTACGGCCTGACCCCGGCGGAGCCGACGATCCAGGGTGTGTTCGGGCACATGTTCCTGCACGGTGGGTGGGAGCACCTGCTCGGAAACATGATTTTCCTGTTGCTGTTTGGCCTGTCAGTCGAGCTGGCCCTCGGCGCACGCTGGTTTATGGGGCTTTATGTGTTGGGTGGCCTGGCCGCCGCCGGGTTGCACTGCCTGGTGGAGGTGGGTAGCCGGATGCCGGTAATCGGCGCGTCTGGCGCCGTGTCGGCGGTGATGGGGATGTTCGTCGCGGTGTACGGCGTGCGCCGCCTGCGTTTCTTTTACACTCTGGGTTTTGCCTTTGGCGAGTTCAGCGCGCCGGCGCTGCTGGTATTGCCGCTATGGCTGGGCAAAGAAGTCTTTGGCTATCTGTTTGGCAATGACAACATCGCCTACTGGGCCCATTTCGGTGGGCTGGTGGCCGGCTTTGCTGCCACGATGGTATTGATCCGCTTGCGTCCGGCGGAAGCGCTGCACGTGGAGGAAGACCTGCCACCGTCGCCGGCGCAATTGGCGCTCGCGCGTATTGAATCCATGCAGAACCACGGCAAGCTGCTCGAGGCGGGTCAGGCCGCGGCAGCCGCCATTCGCCAGCACCCGGATTCACTGCCGTTGATCCAGAAGGGCATCGAGCTTTCCGCGCTGGCACCCAATTCCGAGATGTACCACCGCGCCTGCCTGGCACTGTTCGTCCTGGCACAGAAACCAGGTGGTGATTTTGCGCCTGTTGCGCAGGGGGTGCGGGACTATCTCAAGCGCACCGCTGCGCCGAGGGCGCTCACGGTAAAAGTTAGCCTGATTCTGGCGCAGCGCGCGGCACAGGAGAAAGACTGGACGCTGGTGGAAGACTTGCTGCAGCGGCTGGTTGAGCGCCAACAGCGCCACCCGTTGATGGCGCGACTGGCGCAGGGCCTGGTCAACCACTACCGCCGTTGCGGTGATGAAGAGCGTGCCCGGCGCGCGTTGGCGCTAGCCGAGGCATCAGCCCTGGCCCCGGCGCAGTGAAAAGCCCGGCCTCAGGCTGTTGCCGGTACCTCCGCAGCGAGGATTTTCAGCAGCTGCCTGACTTCGTCGCTCACCCGGCTGTTGGGGAATTTCTGTAGCACGAAGGTCAGGAGTTTGCGGCTGTTGTCGGTGCGGTTGAAGCCGTCCATATAGATCTTGGCCAGCAGCAGGTAGGCGCTGTCCAGGCGTGTATAGTCCGGGTCGCTTTTGTGCAGGTTATTGACCAGAGCCAGGGCTGGCTTGAACTGGCGTTGGCGGTACAGTGCTTCGGCCAGCTGATGGCGTAGCAGGGACTTGTCGATCACAGGCGTACCTTGCGTGGCGCTGTGGGCCAGGTAGAGTTCGGCCGCTTTGTGGGCCTGGTTAAGGTTGATAAACCGCTCCAGCAGATGCGGGCCCAGTTCGCGCAGCGCCTTCTTGTCATCGATGGCGAGTAGCAGGCGGTAGTAGCGGTCATTGAGGGCGATATCGGATGGCTGCTGGCGCAGCGCGGTCACCAGTGTTTTGCGGGCCTCCTCGCCGCGTTTTTCCCTCAGTAGAATCAGCGCGTCCGCCAGCGCCTTGCGCCGTTCAAATTCCTTCTCTTCGAGAAACTCCTCATCCTCGACAACCGAATTCACGCCCAGCTGCTGCTGGCGGGTCAGGCAGATGTACCCCATCATCGCGCTGGTGACGATGGAGAAGTAGCTGGTGGCGAAGGCGACCAGCGGTAGCAACAGCCATTCCGGCAGCTTGCCGGCCACGATCGGAAGCAGGTAAGCCGGAGCTGCAGACACCGCACTGGTGGATAGCCACAACAGCCAGTACGGCCAGCCAATGATCAGAGTAAACTGGAGTAACTTGAGCGGGTTCACGGCCGCGCGCATGCTGTGTTCCAGCGCGAGCACAATCATGGCCGCCGGTGCCAGCAGGGTCAGTGCGATGGAATAGACCTGCACGGCGCCCTGGCCGAGCCCGGCAACAAGTGCGCCGGCAGCACCGGCGAATAGGATCATACCGATCAATTTAGCAAACATGGCTGCACTGCGTCCGTCCTGGGCATCAGCGAACGTCGGCGCCACCAACTGGCCGCGTGCCAGGCATTCGATTACCAGCAGGTTGTAGCGCAGCAGCACCGCAGTGATGGCTACCAGTACGAAGATCGAGATCCATCCCAATCCGGTCATGGCCAAAGCCGCAAGTGCGGTGATGGTGGAGATTGTCAGTGGCCCGGCAGACAGGGCGTAGCGGAAATAGAACGGAGCCATTTGCCAGAAAGGCCTGGCTTTATTACTGGCCCCAACGTTGTCCAGTCTCTGGTTACACAGCACGCACTTGGGGGTGGACTTGTAATAGTTGTCGGCGGCGCCGGGTACGCATTCCGTGCAGTAACCCTTGTGGCATGACTGGCAGTGCCAGACGCTGTTGGCACCGGAGTGATAGTGGCATGACTCGCCCATGGTGACTTCCCTGTTGACGTATATTCAGTCCATCGAGTTTATCGGCAGTATCGCCAATGGCGCAATCCGCCACTTGTGCGATGCTAAACTGGCCCCCATATCACAGGCTTAACACACTCCAAAACATCAAGGTGTACAGATGACAACAGCGATGCAGGTACGGCTGGAAACCACCGCGGCGGCGGAACAGTGGGGCAAGAATGCGCTCCTGAGCTTCAGTGAAAACGAGGCGCGTATCCATGCGACCGAGGCCACTGGCGGAACCCTGGTTGCCGTGCAGCGCGCTGCGCGCCGCCTCGACGGCATGGGTGTCACCGCAGTTGAGCTGGTGGGGGACAACTGGGACATCGAGAGTCGCTGGAGCTTCTGGGCAGGCTATTACAACCCGAACCGCAAGAGCATGTTTACGTGGGGGCTGGACGAGGGTGACGAGCTGACGGAGCTGGAAGCACGCAAGGCCGCGAGCCTGTGGGTGCGCGAGATCACCAATGGCACCCCGGAAACCGTTTCTCCGCGCGCCCTTGCCGAGAGCGCGGCAGACCTGCTGAAACAGCTGGCGCCGGATGCCGTGAGCTACCGCGTGATTGCCGGTGAAGAGCTGGTGCAGGAAGGTTTTGCCGGCATTTACAACGTTGGCCGTGGCAGCGTGCGTGAACCGGTGATGCTGCAGCTCGACTACAACCCGAGTGGCAATGCCGATGCACCTGTGGATATCTGCCTGGTCGGTAAGGGCATCACCTTTGATTCCGGTGGCTACAGCATCAAACCTTCCGCTGGCATGGCGACCATGAAATCCGATATGGGCGGTGCGGCGATGGTCAGTGGCGGTCTGGCACTGGCGATTGCCCGGGGGTTGCAGAAGCGTATCAAGCTGTACCTGTGCTGCGCGGAAAACCTGATTTCGGGTACGGCATTCAAACTGGGTGACATCATCCATTACAAAAATGGTGTTACGGCGGAAATCCTCAATACCGATGCGGAAGGGCGCCTGGTGCTGGCGGATGGCCTGATCGCCGCCAGTGAAGAAAACCCCCGTTATATCCTCGATGCCGCAACCCTGACCGGTGCCGCCAAAATGGCGGTAGGCCGGGATTACAACTCGGTACTGAGTTTCGAAGACGAAATGGCGCAGAAGGTACTGGATGCGGCGCGCGTGGAAAATGAAAAAGCGTGGCGCTTGCCGCTGGATAAATTCCACCTGGAGCAGATCCCGTCCGGATTTGCCGAAATCGCCAATATCGGCATCGACGGCAGCCCGGGTGCGTCTACCGCTGCGGCGTTCCTGGCGCGCTTTGTACGCGATGAAGGACGCGCATGGGTACATATGGATCTGTCTGGTTCCTACTTACCCGCAGCCAACGACCAGTGGGCGCAGGGCGCCAAAGGCCATGGTGTACGTACCATCGCCAGGTTCCTTCTGGATAACTAATTCCGGAAACGAATCAACTCACCCGCAAGGCGCTCAGAGAGCGCCTTATTTTTAATCTACATTGATGTACGGTCTCGAATAGTGAGGAATAGATTCATGGAAGAATACCAGGCAATGGTCCAATCCCGGGAATGGCTGGTTGGTTGGGGCACGCTCTCCCTCATTAATGCCGGCCTCGCGCAAGGCAAGAATCGCAGCGGATTATTTTGGTGGATCATCAGCCTGATCTTCGGTCCACTGGCAACGCTTATTATCGTCCTTCTGGGAAAGGTTCCCGAAAAATAGCCGGGCTATAGCGGACATATAACACCCTCGGTTTCCCGTGGGCTGTGGAATCCAGTGTGGTCTGGTTTAAATGATCGGTTAAGTGAAAGGAGCGGGCGATGAAGATCACAAAATCCTGGTTCAAAGAGCTACTGATAACCCTGATTTGTTGGTTTATATACGCGTATTTCTTGCTTGCTCTTTTCTGGGCAGGCTATAGCTCGATAAACCCTGTTCTGGATTTGCTGGTTTCAGAATTTGCCAGTGAAAATGGTTTGCTCACAAAAATCATTATGTACACACATGATGCGTTGTTGAATTTTTTACTGGTCTTGCCGTTTGCTGCTTTTATTTTAAAGGTATGCAAAGTTACGTCATTGCTGTCAGTACTGCTTTCGGCCGCTGTAGTGAGTCTGGTTATGAACACGGGCAATGTGGGATTGTTGCTGGACTCGCCTTCTTTTGCGCTGTGCTGGGGGATCTTTGTAATGCTCGTGGTTTCGCCTTTAGCGTATATCGCCCTTCGCCGATGGCTTGCTCCTGAGCCTACATAGCGGACCGGGTTAATATTTCACAAATAAAAAAACCGGCGATTAGCCGGTTTTTTTATTTCGGAGAATATTGGATCAGACCACTGCGCCAATATGCCAGGGGGCAAACTCATTGTCGCCGTAGTTGAGTTTCTCACTGGCACTGCGTTCGCCGGAGGCAATAGAAAGGACATACTGGAAAATAGATTCGCCGCATTCAGCCACGGAATAGCGCTTGTCGAGAATACCACCGCAATCCACGTCCATATCTTCGCGCATACGCTCAAACAGCATGGAGTTACTGGCGAGTTTGATACTCGGAACCGGTTTCCCTCCAAATGCGGAACCGCGACCAGTGGTAAAGCAGACCACATTGGCCCCGCTCGCTACCTGGCCGGTAACCGATACCGGGTCGAAACCGGGGCTGTCCATAAACACCAGGCCTTTTTTGCGAACCTGCTCGGCATAGAGGTAAACATCTTGCAGGGCTGTGGTGCCGCCTTTCGCCTGGGCGCCCAGGGATTTTTCGGCAATGCTGGTAAGACCGCCGGCTTTGTTGCCCGGAGAAGGGTTGTTGTTGAGTTCCACCCCGTTCATGCTGGTGTAGTTTTCCCACCAGTGAATTCGGTCAACCAGTTTCTGTGCAACTTCGGGTGTGGCGGCGCGGCGCGTCAGCAGGTGTTCCGCACCGTAAATTTCCGGGGTTTCTGAATAAATCACGGTACCGCCATTGCGCACCAGAATATCTGCCGCCGCGCCCAGCGCCGCATTCGCGGTAATACCGGAATAGGCATCACTGCCTCCGCATTGCACCGCCAAGGTCAGTTCTGAAGCCGGTACAGGCTGTCGTTGACAGGCATTGGCCGCGGGCAGCATGGCAGTGAGGCGCTCAATACCGGCGTCGATGGCCGCGCGCGTACCCCCAAGCTGTTGAATGGTCATGACCTGGAAAGCGTCACTTTCCTGCAAACCGGTTTCACGCATCATGCTGCTGATTTGCATGGCTTCACAGCCGAGTCCGATCAACAGTACACCGGCAAAATTCGGGTGGCAGATATAACCGTGCAGGGTGCGCAGCAGTGTTTGATAGCCTTCACCGGAAGTGGACATGCCGCAGCCGCTGTCGTGGCCCAGAGCAACAATGCCATCGATATTCGGGAAGTCGCGCAGCATACCGCTGTTTTGAAAATGTGCGGCCACTGCGCGGGAAACCGTTACAGAACAGTTAACCGTGGAAACTACAGCAAGATAATTACGGGTACCGGCTTTACCGTTGGCGCGCAGGTAGCCATCAAAGGTGGCGCGTTGTTCGGGGGCAAGCAATTCGGTCGGAGCATAGTCCTTGCAGAACTCATGTTCCGGGCGGTGATTGCCTGCATCGAGATTGTGCACATGTACATGGGCGCCGGGAGCAATATCTTCCCGGGCAAATCCGATAACCTGGCCGTATTTGATGATCGCTTCGCCCTGGCGAATGGTGCGTACGCACACTTTGTGCATCGCGGGCACGTCGGTCACCAGGGCCAGCATGCTCCCACCCCAGTTCACCAGCGTTCCGGCGGGCAGCGGAGCCTTGCTGACGGCGACGTTATCGTCGGAATGAATGTGAATGAGATCCATCTTTTTCTGACTCCGCTTACAGACTAAAGGGATGAGTAGCCATCTGCGGTTATGGTTTTCGTTATGATTGGTCGCAATCTAACACTATATTGGTAAGGCCGCAATCGGAAGTCTAGTTCAATTTGGTAAGACTGTGGGCGGAATAATCGTATTGTGGTGGTTAAACCCCATCTGCTAAACTGCGCCGACATAAATCGGCAACTTTATATATAGATACGATTCTGACACGGGAGTGGGTTCATGCAGGGTGCGCGACTTTACCAGCAAGTGGCGGAGAAGCTGGCCGCCGCGATAGCTGCGGGTGACTACCCCGCCGGTACCCGCTTGCCTGCGGAGCGCAAGCTCGCCGAGCGTTTCGAAGTAAGCCGGCCCACCGTGCGCGAGGCGATTATCGCGCTGGAACTGGCGGGTTGCGTCGAGGTAAAGGGCGGCTCCGGTGTTTATGTAACGGATCAGGAAGTCAGTGGCTTTGCCGCTGGTGAATCCGATATTGGCGCTTTCGAGATCCTGCAGGCCCGCATCATGTTCGAGGGCGAAGCTGCGGGCTTGGCCGCGCGTGAAATGAGTGAAGCGGAAGTGGCGGAACTGGAGTCCATTCTGCAGGAAATGGTTGCGGAAAATGCGACTGAAGCCACGGCGGAAGTGGCGGATGAGAAGTTCCACCTGCATATTGCGCGCTGCACCCACAATGACGCCGTGGTCTCGGTATGTGAACACCTGTGGAAGCTGCGCAACAGCTCCTCGGTATCGGCCCGTATTCTTGAGAAGGTGCGTCAGGCAGGATCCAAGCCTCGCATTGAAGAGCACCGCAAGATTCTCGAGGCGATCCGCAAGCGCGACGCGGAAGGTGCGCGGAATGCCATGCGCGATCACCTGCAGCGTGTGGTTCAACAATTGCTGGATGCGACCGAAGCAGAGGCGCTGGAAGCCGCGCGCCGCGAGATGAATGCGGCGCGTCAGCGCTTTGCGCTGCCCTGATTCCCCTTGTGTTATGTTCGGCCAGGCGTGAGTTTACTGGCCGACTCCCCTTCCCGGTTCTTGATACCTTCTTCTATCTCAGGTTTTGCCGCCTCGTGCCGGTGCGCCCCTAGGCTCTCGCCAACCGATTAATTCCCCGCCAGAATTCTCCCGATAACGTTAAAGTCCTTCTTCAATCCGGCCGTGGACGGTTGTTGCTCTGCCGAAATTGGTATGACAATATTGCCGAAACCTCCATTCTGGTCTTGCCACATGTGCTGGCAATGCCATGTATACACCTAAAACAATAAGCCCCGGGAGGCACCTATGACCGGATTGAACCGGCGAGTTTTTCTGCGATCTCTGATGGCTGCGGCTGTTGTGCCTGCCATTCCCCAGTTGATCCCGCAGACTTTAGCGATGAGCCGCCCGCCACGGGCGCAGTACAACGGCCCCTGGAGTGCCGTCCCCGAGATTCTGTCGTCCATCAAGCTGCCGGTAATTCCGGCTCGTGACTTCAACCTGAAGTCGTTGGGCGCGCAGGGGGAGGGTGAGGATGCCAGCGCCGCTTTTGCCCGTGCAGTTGATGAGTGCCGTACCGCCGGTGGCGGGCGTATCGTTGTCCCGGCGGGCAAATACCGCACCGGTCCCATTCACCTCGTCTCAAATACTGAGCTGCACCTCCAGGAAGGGGCGGAAATCCATTTTATTCCCGAGCCCGATCGCTACCTGCCAGAGGTGAAAACCCGCTGGGAAGGTCTGGAAATGATGGGGTATTCCCCCCTTATCTACGCCCACAAGTGCGACAACATCGCCATTACCGGTAAGGGGTTGATTGATGGCGGTGCCAACTGTGACACCTGGTGGCCCTGGAAAGGCAAAAACGGCAAATGTTCACAGAGCTCCAATGATGGCGTGACCCAGCACCAGGCCCGCGCGGCGCTGATGGATGACGCGGAAAGCGGCGTGGCGGTTGCCGATCGCCACTACGGCGAAGGGGCCTATCTGCGCCCGCCGCTGGTACAGTTCTACGAGTGCAACAACGTCCTGATCGAGGGCGTTACCCTGGAGAATTCACCGTTCTGGGTGATTCACCCGGTGTTGTGTGAAAGCTTGACCGTTCGCGGTGTTACCACGCGCAGTCATGGTCCTAATTCCGATGGTTGCGATCCTGAATCCTGTCGTAACGTGCTGATCGAAGACTGCCTGTTCGACAACGGCGACGACTGTATCGCGATTAAGTCCGGCCGCAATGCGGATGGTCGCCGGGTCAATGTACCCACCGAGAACGTCGTGGTACGTAACTGTCAGATGCGCGATGGGCACGGCGGGCTGGTGCTCGGCAGTGAGATTTCCGGCGGGGTACGCAATGTGTTCCTCGAGGACTGTGTGATGAGCAGCCCGAACCTGGAGCGTGGCCTGCGGATAAAGACCAACGCCATGCGCGGCGGGAATATCCACGATATCTATGTGCGCAACCTGACCATCGGCCAGGTGAAGGATGTCATCGTGATCAACTTCTTCTACGAGGAGGGGGATCAGGGCGACTTTGACCCGAACGTATATAACATCCAGGTTGAAAATCTTGTCTGCGATCAGGCCGAGCGTGCCTTCCACATTCGAGGCTTTGCCCGCGCGCCGATTCGGGGTCTCCAGATTTCTAATAGCCGGATCCAGCGGGCCGAGTCTCTGGGGGTAATCGAGGAGGTGACTGGCCTGACCGTTGATGACGTACAAATCAACGGCGAGACCTTTCGTCCCAGCTGAGCAGATTCCTGTTTTCCGGCAGAATTGCCTGGCGACTGCTGCAGGGTTTGCGGCAGTCATCAGTATTCTGTCGCCAAATTCAACACAATTGACACAATAACTCGATAATAAGGCCGACAATTGGTCAGCCAAAAGTTGTCAGTTGGTAATCCGTGTGCGAATATCGGCTTGCCTAATAAGTAATAATAAGCGGTAAAACCAAAAATAGGTTTTACCAGAATAACGACGATAGCGGAGATGAGAGTCATGAAGACTTTTGAGCTAAAACCCCTCACTCTAGCGATGGCCATGATTGCGGTACCGGCGATTGCTCAGGAATCCCAACAATCCAACATAGATGATGCCAGCCTGGAAGAAGTCTCAGTAACCGCCAGTTACCGTGACAGCCTCTCCAAAGCACTGGATCAAAAGCGCGATGCGGTAGGTAGCAAAGACACCATCCTGGCCGAAGACATCGCCGACTTCCCCGACCTCAACCTGGCAGAGTCCCTGCAGCGTATCCCGGGTGTTGCGATTACCCGCGACGCCGGTGAAGGTCGTAACATTTCCGTACGCGGCTTGGGAGCACAGTTCACCCGCGTACGCATCAATGGCCTGGAAGCGGTATCCACTACCGGTGGCGCGGACTCGTCGGGCAGCACCAACCGCGCCCGTACTTTCGACTTCAATACCTTTGCTTCCGAACTGTTTTCCAACCTAACGGTGCACAAGACTTCTTCTGCCGAGCTGGACGAGGGTTCCCTGGGGGCCACGGTTGACCTGAACACCGGCCGTCCGCTGGATATGGATCAGGACTTTACCTTCGCTGCCAATGTGCAGGCGGGTTATAACAGTCAGTCCAAAGAAGCCGATCCGCGTACCTCTTTCCTGGTTGCTGGCAAGAACGAGGCCGGCACAATCGGTTGGTTGGCTACTTATTCCCAATCCAAGCGCAATGTCCTTGAGCAGGGGTTCTCTACCGTGCGCTGGACCGCCAAGGAAGAAATTGCCAATTGTTCCGCTTGTGCAGATGACGCCGAGCTGGCAGCACTGAATGAAGGCTTTTTCCCGCGCATTCCCCGCTACGGAAAATTCATGCATGAGCAGGAGCGCCAGGGCTTTACCGGTACCCTGCAATTCCGTCCGACCGACAAAACTGAAATCCTGGTGGACTATTTGACCTCTACTTACGATGCTACTCGTGAGGAAGAGTTTGTTTCCGTGAGCCTGAAAGATGGAGGCAACTACCCGGAATACGATGTAACCAATTACGTTATGGATGGTAATGGCACCATCACCTCCATGACTGTGGATAACTATGATCTGCGGGTTGAGCATCGTTTCGACGAACTGGAAACGAAGTTTGATCAGTTTTCCATCCGTGGCTCTCACGAATTCACCGATCGCCTGCGTGGTGATATGGTCTGGGGTGCGTCTGAATCCAATTTCAACAACCCGATGCAAACCACGGCAATCGTAGACGCGATCAATGTCCAGAACAGCTTCACCTATAACGCGACGACCGCTGGTGGCAGCATCGACTTTGCGGATTTCGATACCTCCAATCCGGCGAACTTCGACTTCGTTGAATTGCGTCATCGCCCGAACACTGTGGACAATTCATTCGATACCGTGGCGTTTAACCTGGAATTCGATCTGACGGATGAGCTCAGCGTAAAAGCCGGTGCATCCAATAAGAGCTTTGAGTTCGACGTGGAAGAGAATCGCGCGGGGCCGAAGTTCAGTGATATTCCGGCTACAGCCCTGGAAGGTAGCACCACCAGTATGAATGGTATTACCTGGTTCTCCCCGGATGTGGAGTCTACTCTCGACACCTATGCGGAGGCTGTCGCGGAAAGTATGGCTCCCCGAGCTTCCGATGTGCGTAACGTAAAAGAAGACGATACCGGTTACTACGTTCAGTTGGGTTGGAACACTGAGCTTGCAGGCATGCCACTCCGCGGTAATGTCGGTGTTCGTCGCGTCACTACCGAGGTAGAGTCTACTGGCTTTACCGATTTGAACGGTGACCTAATACAGGTAATTGCGACCAACGAATATACCGATACCTTGCCTTCCCTGAACCTTGCGCTGGACGTACACGAAGATATGGTTGTGCGTTTTTCTGTGGCCGACGTGATGTCGCGTCCAGCACTGGGCCAGCTAACCCCTGGTGGCAGCATTTCCCAGTTCCTGGGTGAGGTAAGCTACGGTAACCCCAAACTGGATCCTTTCCGTGCTCGTGCATACGACCTCTCGTATGAATGGTACTTCACCGAGGATGCAGTATTTGCCGCGGCATACTTCTACAAGGATGTTGAATCCTTTATCAAAAAGGACACATTCGAGAACCAGTCCTGGGCCGATACCGGTTTTGACGCATCTGTTCTGCGGGATGAAGGTGAATACGATGAAACCGACTCCTGGAGCATCAATCGCTATTTCAATGGCGAAGGTGGCGAAATTTCCGGTTTCGAGCTTCAGTACCAGCAGGTGTTCTTCGATAACTACGGTTTGATCCTGAACTACACCTACGTTGATTCCGAAATGAATTTCGGTACCGCGGAAGAACCGAACTACGGTCCGTTGAACAACCAATCCAAGAACTCGTATAACGCCACTGTTTACTATGAGAACGAAGATTGGAATGCACGCCTATCCTATGCTGCACGTAGTGACTACAACACGCGTGAGATGGGCAACGGCCGAGACGGTAACGACTTCGAATACACCGAAGGTACTACCAATGTCGACTTCGTCGCCGGCTACAACCTGAATGACAACTGGAAGCTGAGCCTCGAGGCGATCAACCTCACTAATGAGCCCAACCGTCAAATGATTGATAGTGCTGGCCGCATCGTGGTTGATCACACTTACGGTCGTCAATACTACGTTGGTGCGCAATACAAGTTCTGATCTGATTTACCGATCTAGAGCGATGTAGTAACGGCCGGGTGCAGGGATTCTGCCGGTGGAAACACCAGCGCGTGGATTCGCAATCGCACCCGGCCGTTTTTCGATTTAATAACAGAATAAAATCCGAATTCGTGGAGAAGTCTGTGAAACTGTTTGAGAAGTCCAATCGCAATCTGAATGTAAATGCCCTGGCATTTGCGCTGGCGGCGGCCACGCTGACCGCTTGTGGAGAGAAAGCAGAAACAACGGTACAGGCGCCCCCTGTTGCCGAGGTGCCAAACGCGATCGCATCTCTGGAACTTTCCAACCCGTCTGATTTTGCGCGTCTGGATGAAGCGGTTTACCTCAGCTACTACGAACTCGGGCTTAAGCCGGGATTCGCATCGCCGATTGCAGTGTGGAACCAGGCGGAAGTTATTCCGACTCAGGCCATCGATAAAGATGCAGATGGCAGCAAGGACGGTATCCTGTTTACCGTCGATGTTGCCGTGGATGAAACCCTGAAGCTACGCATTGCGGAAGCTGATGCGCTTATTGAAAGCGCCAAGCTGACCCAGGCAGAAATTTCCCACAAAGTGGGCGGCGAGTGGAAAGAGCGCGAATACCTGGGTGGCAGTTTCCAGAACGTGAATGTACTGGAAGTGCCCGAAGAGCACACGGACCACTCCTGGTATATCCGTTACGAAGGCCCCGGTATCGAGTCTGATCTCGTTGGTTACCGCGTGTATCTGGACTGGCGCAATGGCTTCGATATTTTCGGCAAGCACACCCGCGAGCCGGTGTTACAGGGCGTGGGTCAGGACGGGTTTGATTCCTACCATGAGCCGTCGGACTGGGGTATGGACATTCTCAAGGTAGGCAGCGCCCTCGGTGTTGGTGGCTACGGTTACTGGGATGGTGAAAAGGTCATCCGTGTAAGCGACGTACAGGACTGGCGCGCCGAGATTACCGAAAACGGCGATCTCTACTCTGCATTTAAAATCGACTACAAGGGCTGGCAGCCGGTCGAGGGCGAGCAGACTGATCTTTCCGCATTGCTCTCCATGCATGCGGGTAGCCGTCTGGTTGAGGTCAATGCAAAGACCAGTGAAGAGCTGGACAACCTGGTGGCCGGAATCGTGAATCATCCGGGTACTGAGTTGATCGTTGGCGATATGGATATTACCGGCCACGCCTGGACGTACATTGGTACCTACGGTGCGCAGAGCCTGGACGGCAGCAACCTGGGTATGGCGGTGCTGGCGAAGCGCAAGGCCATCAAGGAAACCACTCAGGACGAACACAACCAGGTCGCAATCCTGAAACCTGCCGATAAAGAAATTCAGTATTACTTTGTCGCCGCCTGGGAAAAAGAAGTGGCGAGCGAACATGGTCCGATTACCAGCAAGGCGGAGTTTGAAACCTACCTGAAACAGGAAGCGGAAAAACTCACCATGCCCCTGCGCCAGCGCCTGACCACTTCAGCCAGCGTGGCGGAAACCGAGAAGCCGCTGACCGCGGATGTGGCGCTGGAGTGGAGCAAGCGTCTGGCGGATTCTGAATTACAGCGCAAAACCCTGGATTACGCATTTGGTGGTTTTGACCATATCCGCAAGCGCCCTTCCTACTTCGAATATACCACTGGCATGGTGATGCAGGCGTACGACGAGCTGAACCAGGTCGCGCCGGAAGCCCGCTATGCCGAAGCGGTAAATACCGTGATGGGGTCATTTGTTAATGCGGATGGCAGCATCAACGGCTATGAGCAGGAAAAATACAATATCGACAGCATACGTGCCGGCACCATGCTGCTGCGTATGTATGAGCGCAATCAGGAAGAAAGCTACAAGATGGCTGTAGATACCCTGTATGAACAGCTTGAACACCATCCGCGAACTTCCGAGGGCGCCTTCTGGCACAAGAAGCGCTACCCGTACCAGGTATGGCTGGATGGTGTCTACATGGGTATCCCGTTCCTCGCCCAGTATGAACAGCTGATGCACGATGAGCCCAAAGTTGAAGAAGTACTCGCGGAATTTAAGCTGGTGCACAAACGCCTGAGAGATCCCGAGACGGGCCTCTATTATCACGCGTGGGATGAAAAGCGCGAGCAGGTATGGGCAGATAAGGATACCGGACTTTCCGGTTACCACTGGGCCCGCGGCATGGGCTGGCTGGCGATGGCGTTGGTGGATGTGCTGGACTACATCCCCGAGGAAAATGCGGAAGAGCGTCAGTACCTGTTGGATATGATCGCGGAAATTGCTCCGGTTATTGAAAAATACCAGGACCCGGCGAGTGGTACCTGGTGGCAGATTATCGACAAGCCCGGCGAGCGCGGCAATTACCGTGAGTCTACTGCCAGCACCATGTTCACCTACTTCTATGCCAAGGCGATGAATCAGGGCTATCTGCCTAAAGACAAGTATCAGGAAACTGCGAAGAAAGCTTATCAGGGGCTGCTCGATGAGTTCGTGCAGGTGCATGCCGATGGCACTATTAGCATCACCGACATGTGCCAGGTTGCTGGTCTGGGCTATGGCCGCGATGGTAGCTACGAGTACTACATGAGCGAGCCCATCTACGACGACGATCCCAAGGGCACTGCACCGTTTATTACCTCCGGTGTTGAGATGTACAAGCTGTTGCAGTCTGAATCATAAATAGCCCAGCGGGCTGGCGGTGCCTTTGATGGGCTCCGTGGCGGCCCTGCTGGCCGAACCCCTTTCGCGAGACACGCCGTGAACCCATCCATGGGGGCTCTTCTAAAACATCCCTGTTTTAGAAGGTCTCGCGAAAGGGGTTCGGCCATCAGCGCCTTTGCTTTTCAGCGCATTGGTTAAAGGGGAAAGAAGTAAAACTGGGGAATACTATGACCACCACATTTGAAGAGCGTTTTGCCAGCCACCCGGCAGACTATGTGCAATACGACACCGAGCGTCTGCGCGACGAATTCCTGGTACCGAAGCTGTTTTCAGCGGATACCGTGCACCTGACCTACAGCCATGTGGATCGCATGATGGTTGGTGGTGTGATGCCGGTCGAAAGCGAGGTGAAACTGGAAACGGTAGACGCACTGAAATCCGACTATTTCCTTGAGCGCCGCGAACTGGGCGTTATCAATGTCGGTGGCCCGGGCTGTGTCGAGGTGGACGGCACGGTGTATGAAATCGGCACCAAGGAAGCGCTGTATGTGAGCCGCGGTTCACAGGACGTGAGGTTCTCCAGCAATGCCAAATCTGCGCCGGCGAAATTTTACATCCTGTCGACACCTGCCCACCGCGAGTTCCCAACCCGCAAAGTGGGGCAGGGGGATGCACAGGTTATCGAGCTGGGCGCATCTGAAACCTGTAACAAGCGCACGCTGCGCAAGCTGCTGGTGAAAGATGTGCTGGAAACCTGCCAGTTGCAGATGGGCATGACCGAGCTGGCGGCCGGCAGTTGCTGGAATACTATGCCCTGCCACACCCACAGCCGCCGTATGGAAGTCTATATGTACTTCAATGTGCCGGAAGACCAGGCCGTGTGTCATTTTATGGGGCCGCCCCAGCAGACGCGCACTATCTGGATGGCGAATGAACAGGCCGTGATCTCACCGACCTGGTCATTGCACTCAGGGGTGGGCACCAGCAATTACACCTTTATCTGGGGTATGGCTGGAGAAAACCACGATTACGACGATATGGATAAAGTACAGCCCAACGAGCTGCGCTGATCCCTGAAATTAAATATTCGCGTAGGAGGCTGCTTGCAGGCGACCAACAGATGGGGCGTCACGCCCGTTCGTCTGCAAGCAGGCTCCTACCAAAAATTTGGAGGTGAGTTATGTCCAAATCACTGTTCGACCTCAATGGAAAGCTCGCGCTGGTTACCGGCGCTACCCATGGCCTGGGTATGGCAATGGCCGAAGGTCTCGGCAACGCCGGTGCCAAACTCGTTATCACCGGCCACTCCTCACAGGAAAAACTGGATGCGGCGGTAGCACTGTTGCGCGAGAAAGGCCTCGATGCGCACGGTTACCTGTTTAACGTTACCGATGAGCCTGTGGTCAATGACATGGTGGGCCTGATCGAGCAGGAGCTGGGCCCGATTGATGTTCTGGTAAATAACGCCGGTATCATCCGCCGTGTTCCATTGCTGGAGATGGAATTGTCAGAGTGGAACAAGGTGCTCGATACCAACCTGACTGGTGTCGTGACCATGACCCGCCCTGTCGTGCGCCGCATGATCGAACGTGGCGCGGGTAAGGTCATCAATATCTGTTCCATGATGAGTGAGCTGGGTCGCGACTCTGTTTCCGCCTACGCAGCGGCAAAGGGTGGTCTAAAGATGCTGACGCGCAATATGGCCACTGAGTGGGCACGCCACAATATTCAGGTAAATGGTATTGGTCCGGGCTACTTTGCCACCGCCCAGACCGCCCCGATCCGTGTGGAGGGTAACCCGTTTAATGACTTCATCATCAATCGCACGCCGGCGGGCCGCTGGGGTAACCCTGAAGATCTGCAGGGAGCGGCGGTGTTCCTCTCCAGCGACGCGAGCAACTTCGTGAACGGCCAGATCGTTTATGTGGATGGCGGTATTCTCGCGACCATTGGCAAGCCGAGTAACGAGGCTTAAGCCGGTTCTTCCGGGGAGTAGCGACACGCCGCTTCCTGACTGTCTCAATCGATATCAACGTCATTTTCGAATTGCCGGGCATTGCCCGGCTTTTTTGTGTCGCCTGAATCCCGTCGATTTACTACTGATTAATATCACGTTGAGCGCGAATAACCGCGCCCTTTCTTCCAAATACACGCATGCAGCTTGCGGGCCGGGTATGCCTTTCTAGACTGATTTGAGAGATTCCGAAACGGCGCATGGATCGCTTGTGTGAGCGTTAGAGCTCAGCGGCATATTCAGTGCTGGTTTCATTTCATTTGGCAATGAAGCAGGTGATTCACCTTGGCCAAAAATGATCAGCAGGATATGGCTGCACATAAGCGTCGCGAAGGGCGGCTTGTACTCTTCATCCTGGTATTCCTGTTTCCGCTTCTAGCCGTGGCCATCGTTGGTGGTTACGGCTTTTTTGTCTGGATCATGCAGATGATATTCGGGCCACCGGGTCCGCCAGCATGAATATGCATGGTCGTGTCATTTCGAGAATTTACTGGTCGCGGTGATGCGCTCCGGTATTCGCGTTTGTGTCCTGTTGGTGCCTGTATTAAACGATCTTCGTTGACGTGCCATTAACCCCGTCCAAAAAATTGGTAGGAAAAATGTCCTGTTCTCAGTCAGAGGCCAGCGATGACAAATTTTTACACGTCGTCAGTCTGGTTGCCCATGTTCGCCCGGAACATCTCGCGGCGGTTGGCGCGTGGGTGGATACGCAGCCAGCGATGGACATCCAGATTTCTACGCCCGAGGGCAAGCTGGTCTTGTTGATGGAGGCGGGTGATCACTTCGAGATCAACGACGGTATTGCGGATATCCGTGACCTGCCAGGTGTGGTCAATGTGGTGATGGTCTACCACCGGGAAATGCCGTTGGCAGAAGCCGGTGACTTGCTGGTGGAAAGTGCTGCGGATACGCAGCCGGTAAAAATTGTGGGAGACGAATGAGATGGCCATTACCCGACGCGAATTTACCCGGGCCAGCGCTCTCGCGGCAGCCGCCACAGCTGCCGGGCTTGCTATTCCTGCCAGCGCGCAAAACCTCGTCACCAAAGGCGGTGAGAATGAACTGAATTGGAACAAGGCACCCTGCCGGTTTTGTGGTACGGGCTGCTCCGTCATGGTGGGCACCAAAGATGACCGGGTGGTGGCAACCCATGGAGATATCAAAGCGGAAGTAAACCGCGGCCTCAACTGCGTGAAAGGCTATTTTCTGTCGAAAATCATGTACGGCAGTGACCGCCTGACTAAACCGCTGTTGCGAATGAAGAACGGACGCTATGACAAAAATGGCAAGTTTACTGAAGTCTCCTGGGACAGAGCCTTTGACCTTATGGAGCAGAAATACAAAGAGGCGCTGAAGGAGTATGGGCCCGAATCTGTGGGCATGTTTGGCTCCGGTCAGTGGACCGTGTGGGAGGGCTATGCGGCCAGCAAATTCATGAAGGCCGGGCTGCGCAGCAACAACATTGACCCCAACGCACGCCACTGCATGGCTTCCGCGGTGATGGGCTTTATGCGCACCTTCGGTATCGACGAGCCCATGGGCTGCTACGACGATATGGAAAACGCCGATGCCTTCGTACTGTGGGGTTCGAATATGGCGGAAATGCACCCGATTCTCTGGAGCCGGGTGACTGACCGCAGGTTATCGCACCCCGGATGCAAGGTTGCGGTACTGTCTACTTTCGAGCACCGCAGTTTTGAACTGGCGGATATCCCGATTGTTTTCAACCCGCATTCGGATCTGATGATCCTGAACTTCATTGCCAACTACATTATCCAGAATGACAAGGTGAACAAGGATTTTGTGCGCAAGCATACCCGGTTTGTTCGCGGCCAGACGGATATTGGTTATGGCCTGCGGGATGATAACGAACTCGAAAAAAATGCCACGGGTCGGGACAAGGCAAATACCTGGACCGACATGACCTATGACGAGTATGCGGATTTCGTTAAGGAGTTTTCGCTTGACCGGGTCGCCAAAGAAACCGGTGTCCCGAAGGAGCGGCTGACAGCGCTCGCCGAGCTGTATGCCGATCCGAAAGTGAAGGTAATGTCTTTCTGGACCATGGGCTTTAACCAGCATACGCGGGGCGTGTGGGCCAATAACCTGTGTTACAACATTCACCTGTTGACCGGAAAAATCTCCAGCCCAGGCAACAGTCCGTTCTCTCTCACCGGTCAGCCTTCCGCTTGTGGCACAGCGCGTGAAGTGGGCACCTTTGCCCATCGCTTGCCTGCAGATCTGGTAGTCACCAACCCCAAGCACCGGGCTACTGCAGAAAAAATATGGCAGCTCCCTTCTGGCACCATTCCTCCTAAACCGGGCTTTCACGCGGTGGCGCAAAGTCGCGCCCTCAAAGACGGCAAGTTGCGGGTGTACTGGACGCAGGTAACCAATAACGCGCAGGCGGGCCCGAACCTGATGCAGGAGTTACTGCCCGGTTGGCGCAACCCTGAAACCTTCATTATTGTTTCGGACGCTTATCCCACTACTTCCGCACAGGCTGCTGATCTGATCCTGCCCAGTGCCATGTGGGTGGAAAAGGAAGGCGCTTACGGCAACTCGGAGCGCCGTACGCAGTTCTGGCATCAGTTGGTCAGGGCACCGGGAGAAAGCCAGTCTGATCTGTGGCAGATCGTGGAATTTTCCAAGCGTTTCAAGATGGAAGAGGTCTGGCCCCGGGAGTTGCTGGATAAAAAGCCCGAATACAAGGGCAAAACCTTGTACGACGTGCTGTATGCCAACGGCAAGGTTAATCGCTTCCCATCGTCGGACCGCAATCCCGATTACCAAAACCACGAAGCGGAAGCCTTTGGCTTTTATCTGCAGAAAGGCCTTTTTGAAGAGTATGCAGAGTTTGGTCGCGGACACGGTCACGATCTGGCGCCATTTGATCGTTACCATCAGGAGCGCGGTCTGCGCTGGCCAGTGGTCAACGGCAAGGAAACCCTGTGGCGTTTTCGCGAGGGTTTTGACCCCTATGTGAAGAAGGGCGCGGGTGTGCAGTTTTATGGCAATGAAGATGGCCGTGCGCGGATTTTTGCGCTGCCCTATGAGCCGCCGGCTGAGTCGCCCGACAAGGAGTATCCCTTCTGGTTGTGCACTGGTCGCGTGCTGGAGCACTGGCATACCGGATCCATGACGCAGCGCGTTCCCGAGCTGTACAGGGCAGTACCTTATGCGCTGATCTATATGCACCCGGATGATGCCGCAGTGCAGGGCTTCCGTCGCGGTAGCGAAGTGAAGGTAGTGAGCCGCCGCGGGGAAATGGTTGCCCGAATCGAGACCCGCGGACGGGTAAGTCCACCCAAAGGGCTGGTATACGTTCCCTTCTTTGATGCCCAGCGCCTGATCAACAAAGTTACGCTGGACGCGACGGATCCTATTTCCAAACAGACAGACTTCAAAAAATGCGCGGTTCGCCTCGAACTGGTCAATCTGGCATAGGCGCCGAGGTTAGGTAATGAACAGAAAGCAGTTATTTGTTGGTGTCCTGACGATTACCGCACTTTTTTGTGGGCTTGCCACGATTGCCGAGCAGTTTCCCCCCACTCCTGGGCCAGACGGCATTCGCAAGGGCGGAACCCTGTTTGAGGAACTGACACCGCCGAAAATCGCGGACCCGGTCAATGCGCAGGGAAAACGCGTTCGCGCCTACCCGGAGCAGCCACCGACGATTCCCCATACCATCCGCGACTACCAGATCGACAAGAACAACAACCGCTGCCTGGACTGCCACACCCGGATACAGACCGGTGTCAGCGGCGCGCCGATGATTAGCATCACCCACTTTATGGACCGGGATTTTCAGGTGCTGGCGAGTGTGGCGCCGCGACGTTATTTCTGCCTGCAATGCCATGTGCCGCAGACCAGTGTTCAACTTCCTGTCGGCAATACGTTTAAAGATGTGGATATTCTTCTCCGCCAGAAAAAGGAAGGAAAAGACGATTAGGTAGAGGCGTACCGTGCGAATCCATTTACTTCCGGGAACTGTGTAATGATCAAATGGGTAAAGAGCTACTGGCAGACATTGCGGGAGCCACCGATCGCATTCAGCCTTGGTTTTCTGCTGCTGTCCGGCTTTATTGCCGGGATCATTTTCTGGGGCGGCTTCAACACCGCACTCGAAGCGACTAACACGGAAAAGTTTTGTATCAGTTGTCACGAGATGCACGATAACGTGTACCAGGAACTTAAAGGCACAGTGCACTGGACCAATCGATCCGGCGTGCGTGCCACCTGTCCGGACTGTCACGTGCCCCACGAGTGGACTCATAAAATTGCCCGAAAAATGCAGGCGTCAAAAGAGGTGTGGGGAAAAATTTTCGGTACCATTAGTACGCGCGAAAAATTCCTCGACAAACGCCTGGAGCTGGCGAAACACGAGTGGGCGCGCCTGAAGGCCAACGATTCGCTGGAGTGCCGCAACTGCCACGATTTCGAATATATGGACTTTTCTGTACAGAGTGAGCGCGCACGGCGCTTGCATTCCACTCAGCTGGCTACAGGCAAGGCCACCTGCATCGACTGCCATCGAGGTATTGCTCATCAGTTGCCGAATATGGCGGACGAAGATGCCTGGGGACCGGCCAATCCCGAGAACGACGACAGTCAATTTCCGGCGGAAGAAAAGCCGGAGTGAAGGTAGAGCGTTGACTGTCCAATAAAAAAGCCCGCGGTTTTGGCCGCGGGCCTGAATATGTCCCGGCGTAGCTGGAAATCCAAAAGATCTCACTACAAAAAATTACTTCACGGGTGGGGTTATTCCACGGTACCGAAACTACTTTGTACGCAGGCCAGGGTGCCTCGCTCAGCCAGCTTCTCCAGCCAGTCAGCCACAGCAGGCAGCAGGCGCTCGCTGTTTCGCAGATCTTCCCCAAATACCGGCGTAAACGCGAGGAAAGCCTCTGCCAGCGCTTTGGCTCCTTCCGGCTTGTAGCGGTCACACAGCGCTTTCAGCTCCGCCGCCAGCGGATCGGAAACCTCAATCGCATTGCCGGATTCATCCACTGCAGATACATAGCGAATCCAGTTGGCGAGGGCAAAGCTAAGTACCTCGATAGGACCATTTTTGTCCAGCTGGTGGCGCAGGGTACCCAGCCAGCGCTGCGGAATCTTCTGCGAGCCATCCATCGCAATCTGCCAGGTGCGGTGACGCAATGCGCGGTTTTCAAACCGCTCAATCAGCTCGGCCTGATAAGCCGCCACGTCAAAATCCGCCGGCACATCGATGGAGGTCGTGGCCTCCGTTTTCATAAAGTGCAGGGCCAGCTTGTTGAATGCCGGTTCCGCCATCACATCGGCCACAGTTTCGAAACCGGCCAGGTAGCCGCTGTACGCGAGCATGGAGTGACTGCCGTTCAGCAGGCGCAGCTTGATCAGCTCATAGACCTCCACATCATCCACAAAGGTCGCACCGGCCTTGTCCCATTCCGGACGGCCGCGCAGGAAATTGTCTTCCACCACCCACTGTGAAAACGGCTCCGCCATAACCGCCGCCTCATCGCGACAGCCCATCAGCGCTTCCAGCTCATCGCGGTCAGCGTCGGTGGTGGCCGGCACAATACGATCGACCATGGTCGCCGGTGTGGTGGTGTTTTGTGCAATCCACGCGGCTAACTCGGCGTCTACTAGCTTCGCGTACTGCACCAGAACACGCCCCAGCAGCTTGCCGTTGGAGGGCAGGTTATCGCAGGATAAAACGGTAAAGCCCGGCAAGCCGCGCTCTTTACGCAGTTTCAGTGCGCCGACAATAAAGCCCAGCGCGGATTTCGGCTGCTCGGGGTTTTCCAGATCTTGCACCACGTCCGGGTGCTTTGGGTTCAGGTTGCCGCTTGCGGGATCGTGGCAGTAACCCTTTTCGGTAATGGTCAAGGAAACGATACGAATCTCTTCGCGCGCCAACAGCTCCAGTAACTGGCTCGGGCTTTCCGGGGCCACGAAGACATCGCTCACCGCACCAATGATCTGTACCTTGGTGCCCGCATTGGATTTTTCCACCAGGGAATACAGGCCATTCTGAGGCACCAGCTGATCGCGCACACCGGGAGAGCGCAGGCTCGCACCGATAATGCCCCAGTCTTTCTCGCCGGCGGCAATACGGTTTTCGGTGTACCACGCCTGGTGCGCGCGGTGGAAAGCGCCGATGCCCAGATGCACGATACCGGGAGTGACTTCATTCCGGTCGTAGGCGGGTTTGATGACCTCGGGAGGGAGGTTTTCGAGAATGCTGTTGTTGAGTCTTTCTTGGCTCATATTTTTCTACTCGGTTGAGCGAATTCGTATTCGCTTACGAAGTAACGCGGCTGAATTTAAGCAGGAGTGCCGGGGATCTGTTTTCAGAAGCGTCGCAAACAGGATGTTTGCGACGCAGCGCCCAGGGAGGCGCCTAGCTCGGTTCTGAAAACATATCCCCGGTGCTCCGGCGCCACTGAACTAGCAACAGAGCACCAGAGCACGGATTAGAATCAGAGCTTGTAGGCTTTCTTCGCCAGATTGTAGGCGAGGTCCGCGGCCAGTTCGAAGGCTTCGTCTTCCTGCAGGCGGTGGTCCGCGACCAGTTGTGCCAGCCAGGTGCAGTCCATACGGCGTGCCACATCGTGACGGGCGGGAATGGACAGGAACGCGCGGGTGTCATCATTGAAGCCTACGGTATTGTAGAAACCAGCGGTCTCGGTCACCTGCTCACGGAAACGACGCATGCCTTCCGGACTGTCGTGGAACCACCAGGCCGGGCCCAGCTTCAGCGCCGGGTAATGACCCGCCAGCGGCGCCAGCTCGCGGCTGTAGCTGGTTTCATCCAGGGTAAACAGAATGATGCTCAGGTTTGGCTCATTGCCCACCGCTTCCAGCAAAGGCTGCAGCGCGTGCACATAGTCGGTCTGGGAAGGAATGTCACAGCCCTTATCGCGGCCGAAGCGCTCAAACACCACCTTATTGTGGTTGCGGAAGGAACCCGGGTGGATCTGCATCACCAGGCCATCCTCAATGCTCATGCGCGCCATCTCGGTCAGCATCTGCCCGCGGAACAGCTCCGCATCGGCCGCACTGCAATTGCCATCGCGCACTTTCATAAACAGCGCTTCTGCTTCCGCCGGCGACAGGTTGGCCGTGGTCGCGGTGGGGTGGCCGTGGTCCGTAGAAGTCGCGCCCATTTTTTTGAAGAACTCGCGACGATTACGCAGTGCTGCCAGATACCCGGGCAAGGAAGACGTATCTTCACCGGTGATTTCTGCCAGCTGCGCCAAGTTATCCACAAAGCCCTCGAAGTCCGGGTCGAGTACCGGGTCCGGGCGGAAGGCCGTGATAACGCGACCTTTCCAGCCACTGTCCAGAATCTTCTGGTGGTGGCGCAGGTCGTCCAGCGGAGACTCCGTGGTGGCGATCACTTCAATATTGAAACGCTCGAACAATGCGCGCGGCAGGAACTCCGGCTGGCGCAGGTAGCTATCGATGCGCTCATAGTATTCCTGTGCCGTGTCGCCATTCAGCTGTACATCCAGCTCGAACACATCGTGGAACACGGTATCCAGCCAGGTGCGGGACGGCGTACCCCGGAACAGGTAATAGTGTTCTGCAAAAATCTGCCAGATCTTGCGTGGATCCTGTTCTATCGGGGTGCCGTCCTGAGTGCGGATACCCAGGCTCTCCAGCGGAATGCCCTGGGAGTAAAGCATGCGGAATACATAATGATCCGGGCGGATCAGCAGGTTGGTCGGATTGCCGAACGGCTGGTTGTCGGCAAACCAGGACGGGTCCGTGTGACCGTGTGGGCTGATGATCGGCAGATCCTTAACACTCTCGTAGAGCTTGCGGGCGATATCCCGGCTCACCTTGTCGGCCGGGAACAGACGGTCGGGGTGCAGAATCAGAGGGCGTGTCATTTTGGAAGCTTCCAGATGTTCGAGTTGTCTGTGTGAAGCTGCTGGTCATATGAACCAGCCGCCTGTTTATTCTTGTATGCTCTCGTCATCGTCCGGGCAATCCTGCCCGAGTGCAACCGTTGTCCCTGACTGAAAGTGAACGTCCGGGGTACAACAGAGAAAACGCCCGGCTCCCCCGGTAAGTGCCAGACGGGAGCGGGCGGTGTGCGCTAAAACTGGGAAAACCGGAAGCCCAAACCAGCTTCGGCTCCCCAATGCGCCAGACGATGGAGAAAACACCAGTGCATCAACAGCACCGAGTGTTGCCATGGTGCCAAAAATTGGTTATACCAGTCAACCATTCTGGTAAGGCATTTAGCTGCAGGTCCCGGCAAGCCTTACCGGCGGGCCGAATATCGATGATACGTAACCGATAACAAACAAAAGCAGAGATAGTGGGAGAATCGAGTGAAACTGGCGGCACTGGGAGAAGTAATGGTAGAGCTGGCGCCGCAGGCGGCGGCTCAGGCGGGTGAGCAGGGCAAGGCACTGCTGCGACAGTCCTATGCTGGGGACACCTACAACACCGCAGTGTATATCGCCCGCCACGGAGTCTCCGTCAGTTATGTCACCCTGCTGGGTGATGACCCCTACAGTGAGGAAGTGCTCACCCGTCTCGGCGACGAGGGCATCGATACCAGTGCCATTGCCCGGCTATCCGGCCGTTGCCCCGGCCTCTATATGATCCAGAACACCCCCGATGGCGAACGCTACTTTACATACTGGCGTGGCGAGGCCCCGGCGCGGGAGCTGTTTGCGGATCCACAACGACGCGAAGTGCTGAAAGCCCACCTGCGGCAGATGGACTGTCTCTACCTCTCCGGTATCACCCTCGCGATCATGGCTGCCGATGCCCGTGCTGAACTGCTCGACTTCCTCAAAGAATACCGCGCAGCCGGCGGCCGTGTGGCTTTTGACAGTAATTACCGTCCGCGCCTGTGGCGCTCGGTTGGCGATGCGCGGGAGGTTGTCGCGACCTTTATGTCCGTGACGGATATGGCGCTACTGACCTTTGAAGACGAGCAGGCCCTGTGGGGTGACGATGTGGTGGATCAGTGCGTACAGCGCAACAGCGACCACGGGCTGTCAGAGCTTGTCATCAAGCGCGGCGCCGAGCCGGTGTTGCTGCACTGTGAGGGGCAACAGGCAGAAGTTGATGTGCCAGCGGTGGCGCAGGTGGTAGATACCACCGGTGCCGGTGACTCCTTCAATGCCGGTTACCTGGCGGCGCGCCTGCAGGGCGCCAGCCCGGTGGAATCCATTGCGTCTGGCAATCGCTGCGCCGCACAGGTTATCGGTTACCGCGGCGCCATCATTCCGCAGGCCGAATTCGTGGCCGGGGCGCAACCGGTAGCCTGTTGAGGGTCAGGGCGTCAGTAGATTGCAAAGTTAAATATTCATCTGATTGGCGCTATATTCATTTTGGTGCTGGCCCGGTGCGGGGGCTCAAGTCCTGTACCCTCGATTCCCGAGAAAACCATAAACAGGGAATGGGCGCCATCGCATTGCACCGTCTGACCGCTGCCGATACAATGGCCTGACCAGTTTGGTCTTCCGCTGGCTGATAGCGGCGGTGAGAACCAAGAAAACCTGTAAATCGATAAGAAATAATTCGCAGGTCAAAAAGATGATGATAACGAGAAGATTCTTTCGTTGGCCCAGTGCCTGCGCCGCTCGCCGGCTAATGGCGGCAGCCCTGGCCGGCTCCGTGCTGGTACTGGCAAGCTGTGGATTCAAGGAATCCCAGGTGGCGCTGAAGCTTGCGCATACCCTTGACCAGCAGCACTCCGTTCACCGTGCGATGGTGTTTATGGATAAGCGGCTGCGCGAGTTGTCTGGCGATTCCATGCGGATCGATATCTATTCCGGCGGTCAGCTGGGTAGTGAGCGCGAGCTGATCGAGCTGCTGCAGATTGGCAGCCTGGCCATGACCAAGGTCTCCGCCAGCCCGATGGAGGGCTTTGTGCCGGAGATGAAGGTCTTCAACCTTCCCTACGTTTTCCGTGACTCCGAACATTTCTGGAATGTTCTGCACAGCGATATCGGCAAAGACCTGCTGGTAGCCTGTGAGCGAGCGCGCCTGCGTGGCCTGGGTTACCTTGATGCCGGCAGCCGCAGCTTCTATATGAACGATGTGCCGGTACAGAGCCCGGCGGATCTCAACGGTCAGAAGATTCGCGTCCAGAACAGCCAGACTGCGATCAAAATGGTCAACACCCTCGGCGGTGCTGCTACCCCGGTGAGCTGGGGTGAGCTCTACACCGCATTGCAGCAGGGTGTGGTTAACGGAGCGGAAAACAATCCGCCCAGTTTCTACCTTTCCAAACACTACGAAGTTTCCAAGTACTACACCCTGGACGAGCACACTTATGTGCCTGACCTGCTGCTGATCAGCACCCAGGTGTGGAACAAGCTGAACCCGCAGCAGCAGGGCTGGCTGCAACAGGCGGTGGATGAAGCCGTCGCCTACCAGCGCACCCTGTGGCAGGAATCTACCGAAGAATCCCTCGCGGCAGTGAAGGCCGCCGGTGTGGAAGTGATCTACCCGGACAAACAACCGTTTATCGATGCGGTAAAACCACTGCACGACAGCTATCAGGGCACCGAAGTTGGTGAGCTGCTGGCAGAAATAAAAGCAATAAATTGATTTATGCGGATGGCGATGCCCGTCCGTGCTCGTAGGAGCCTGCTTGCAGGCGAAATTTTCTCTGTTCGCCTGCAAGCAGGCTCCTACAAGATAAGAATTAAAAACAAATAAAAGCCCACTAAATAAACATAAAAAGTGGAATGCTAAAGATGATGCACAAAATTGAAAAAGCACTGGGTACGGTGCTGGCGGCGTTGCTGGCACTGATGGTGCTGGATGTAACCTGGCAGATCCTCACCCGCTTTCTACCCATGCAGCCGAGCTCGTATACCGAAGAGCTGGCACGCTACCTGCTGGTGTGGATAGGCCTGCTCGGCGGTGCCTTTGCCTACCGTAAAAGATCCCATTTGGGGATTGATCTGCTGACTAACGCACTGCATGGCAACGCGCGCAAATTCCTGCAGGTTTTTGTGGTGCTGGTGTGCTTTGCTTTTGCTGCCGGAGCCATGGTTTACGGCGGTACCAAACTGATGCTGCTGACCTTCGAGCTTGAACAGTTCTCTGCCGCACTGAATATTCCCATGGGCTACGTTTACAGTGTATTGCCGCTGTCCGGCCTGCTCATATGCCTGTTTTCCATTGATCACCTTATTGAACTGGTGACTTCGAAAGTCGAACTGCCTGCGGATTTCGATTCCGATGTTCATCCCTACAGCGAAGGCCCGGAGGCTGAAGCCGTAGTGAGCGAACAGAAAGAAAAACAAAAACAGCCCGAAGCTGCCGAAGCCTGAGCGAGGAGAGACACCGTGGAAGTTGCCGTTATTGTACTGCTGGTCAGTTTTCTGATCCTTCTCGCCCTGAATGTGCCCATTTCCATCAGCATCGGTGCCGCCACCGTGCTCACCATGCTGTGCACCATTGACTTTGATCCGGCCATGATCACCATGGCTCAGCGTATGGCCAGTGGTATCGACAGTTTTGCCCTGCTCGCCATTCCGTTCTTTATTTTCTCCGGCATGTTGATGGGCAGTGGTGGTATCGCCCGGCGCATCATCGATTTTGCGCGGGTACTGGTCGGCATGCTGCCCGGTGGCCTGGCATTCGTGAATATCATCAGCTGCACGCTGTTTGGTTCCATCTCCGGTTCGGCCGTGGCCGCGACTTCGGCTATTGGTGGATTCATGATTCCCTCCATGACCAAAGAGGGATATGACAAAAACTTCAATACTGCGGTTACGGTTGCATCGTCTACTACGGGCCTGTTGATTCCGCCCAGCAATATCCTGATCGTGTTTTCCCTTGCCAGTGGTGGTGTTTCCATTGCCGCGCTGTTTATTGCCGGTTACCTGCCTGGTCTGTTGTTGGCGCTGGGCCTGATGATGGTGTGCGGTATCTGGGCGAAGGCGAAAGGCTATCCGGTAGGAGAAAAACCCACGCTGAAACAGGCTTTACAGAAAACGGTCGATGCGGTGCCCAGCCTGTTCCTGATTTTTATCGTGATCGGCGGCATCATCAGCGGGTTCTTTACTGCTACCGAAGCGAGTGCCGTGGCTGTGCTTTACTCGCTGCTGCTATCCTGCGTGGTGTATAAGGAAGTGAAGTGGGGTGAGTTGCCGGCACTGTTGACCAAGTCTGTGGAAACCACGGCGATAGTGATGTTCCTGATTGCCGCGTCTTCGGCGATGTCGTGGATCATGTCTTACCAGAATATTCCGCAGACTATTAGTCAGGCGCTGATCACCATCAGTGATAACCCGTTGCTGATCTTGCTGACCATTAATCTTATTTTGCTCGCGGTTGGCGCCTTTATGGACATGACGCCGGCGGTACTGATCTTTACCCCTATTTTCCTACCCGTGGTGACCGAGCTGGGTATGTCGCCGCTGCAGTTCGGTATCGTCATGATCCTGAACCTGTGTATTGGCCTGTGTACACCGCCGGTGGGTAGTGTGCTGTTCGTGGGCGCCAGTATTTCCAAGACTTCAATCACCGCGCTCATTCGTCCGCTGTTGCCGATGTACCTGATGATGTTTGTGGTACTGGCGCTGGTTACCCTGGTGCCGGCAATCAGCGAGTTCCTGCCGCGAACATTGGGATTGATTGAATGACGAATTGTTGAATAGTGACGCTCCTGTTAACTGGTATTACCGGTGAGCGCTAACCTCTAAGTTTGTTTACCTTGCATCATCATCAGGATGGATCTTTGCCGGACTTTTTAGCCCGGCTTTTTTGTGCTCGTTACCCTATTGGTCAGCCTAAAGGTTTTACCTTCCGCTACATTTATATTTTCGTCTAAGGTTTTTGGCGCAAAAAGCTCTTCTGTTTTGCTTTCTTGTTTATTTAAGTGACGCCAGATAGTGAGGTTTGATCGTCCTGGTGCACAAATAATTCAATTTGGTTAATCAATAGCGCCAACAGGCTTTACAGCGATTTAATAACTGACTAACCTCTTTCCTGTTTTTGGTATTGCCAATTAGCGACCTTCGGTCACACTCAATAACAATAATGGCAAGCCAGTAAATAGGGCGGACCCCGCTGTATCCCGCCCACAGCGATGATGATTGGTCCGACTCCCCCTTCCGCAGTATCCCGGGGCTACTCTCCGCGGCCAGTCGTCCTTACCAACTACGACATAATAAAAACGGAAGGTCACATGCAATTCGAGCTGAAGAAGGCCGCAATGCTGAGTGCATTGCTGGGCAGCCTTGCGTCCGCGGGTGCAACCGCGAACGACGGGTTTGCCACCCAGAATGGCGGCACTACCGGCGGCGCCGGTGGAGCTGTTGTCTACGCAACTACCGGAACAGAAATTCACGAGGCACTGTGTAATCGCGCGGCCAGTGATACCCCCATCATCATTCACGTCGAAGGTACCATCAATCACGGCAACACCACCAAGGTATCCGGTGACAGCTGTAATACCGCTGAAGACAAGATCGAGATCAAGGAAGTCAGTAATGTCTCGATCATCGGTGTGGGGAGCGGTGCGCTGTTTGATGAATTGGGCATTCACCTGCGCAGTGCGTCGAACATCATTCTGCAGAACCTGCACGTACGTAACGTGAAGAAGTCTGGCTCTCCAACTTCCAACGGCGGCGACGCCGTCGGTATGGAGAGTAACGTGTACAACGTGTGGGCCGATCACCTCACCCTGGAAGCTTCCGGTGGTGAAAGCGACGGTTACGATGCGCTGTTCGACATGAAGGCGGAAACCAAGTACGTCACGCTTTCCTACAGTATCCTGCGCAACTCCGGTCGCGGTGGTCTGGTCGGCTCCAGTGATAGCGACGACAACAATGGTCCGGTCACTTTTCACCACAACCTGTACGAAAATATTGATTCCCGTACGCCACTGTTGCGTCACGCTACTGCCCACGCCTACAACAACTATTACCGCGGCCTGACCAAGTCCGGCATGAACCCGCGTATCGGCGGGGTTATGAAGGCGGAGCACAATTACTTCGAAGATTCGAAGGATCCGCTCGGCACTTTCTATACCGACGATATGGGTTACTGGGAAGTGAACGGTAATATCTGGTCGAACATTACCTGGACCGCAGAAGATACCGATAACCACCCGGCGGGTCCGAATCCTGTTTCGACCACCTCGGTCAATATTCCCTACAGCTACAGCCTGGATGATGCGGCGTGCGTACCACAAATTGTGCTCGCCGCAGCTGGTGCCAATACCGGTTTGCTGGTCTCCGATGGCGCCTGTGAAGTCGAGGGTGGATCGTCATCTTCCTCGTCGTCGTCTTCTTCCGGTGGCACTTCGTCCAGCAGTTCGTCGAGCTCCGGCGGCACCAGCTCTTCCTCAAGCTCCTCGTCCTCATCCAGCTCTGGCGGTACTGGCAGTTCTGGTGGCAGTGCGCCGGCGGAGCTGGGAAGCAACCTCGCGCTGTCCGGTGATGCCGATGGCTCCAGCAAAGGTGGCGGTACCAGCTATGGCAATGCGATCGATGGCGATCTCACCAGTTACTGGCAGTCTTCGTCTTCCAGTGGTGAGCGTATTTCTGCGAAGAATTTCGGCAGTGCCTTCAATACCGTCATCATTCGTGAAATTGGCGATGTGGTGCAGGCCTGGCGGCTGGTAAACAACGATACCGGTGAGGAGTTGGCATCCGGTACCAGCATCGGGTCCGAGCTTCAGGTCTATCTCGGCGATGTGAGCATGGACAAGATCAACCTGATGATCGACAGTGCCAGCAGCGCGCCGCAGATCGCGGAATTCGAAATCTACAATGCCACCGGCGATGTGACTTCATCTTCCTCGTCTTCGTCATCATCTGGCGGCAGTAGCTCCAGTTCATCCAGCTCCGGTGGCAGTGTGAATCTGGCAGTGACCACTTCAGGTTCTGACGCGAACCTTACCTGGGATGTTAGCAACATCGAAGTCCAGAACCAGGAGGTTTACCGGGATGTGGATTCGGATCCCAGTGGACGTGTACGCATTGCTACCGGTGTTGCTGGCAATAGTTATACCGACAGCGGACTCGCCGATGGCACTTACTACTACTGGATCAAAATCACGGATACCAGTGGTGTAGTGACCAACTCCAACGGCGATGACGCCCTGATACTCACAGCGGTTTCTTCTCTTGCGCTGGAAGAAAACAGTGCGGGTTTCTGCGCGGTAGATGGCGCGATTGAAACCGAGCATGCCGGCTACACCGGTGTTGGCTATGCGAATACAGATAATGCAGCGGGTACCGGTATTACCTGGTCTATCGTGGTTCCCGCGGCCGGTACTTATAGTTTGCAGTGGCGCTTCGCCAACGGCTCCGGGGATCGTCCGGCGGCGGTGCTAGTGGATGGCAGTAGTCAGGCTTCAGTCGCAATGGCGGAAACCGGTGGCTGGACTACCTATGTCGATAGCGATGTCGCAACCGTAACCCTTGCGGCTGGCTACAATGAAATTCGCCTGGAAGCGACGGGCAGCAGCGGGCTGGCAAATATCGACAGCCTTACCGTAACCGGTGTCGAGCCGGCGGCTGGCGATTGTGCCGGCGGCAGCAGCGAGAGCAGTTCTTCTTCCAGTAGTTCCAGTTCTTCCGGGGGGACTACCAGCAGCTCAAGCAGCAGTTCCTCGTCTGGTGGTACCAGTAGTTCCAGCAGCAGCTCTTCATCCGGCGGCACCAGCTCCAGTTCATCCAGCTCTTCTTCTGGTGGCACCTCTTCATCGGGTGGCGCATTTCCGTCTGAAGATGTGAGCAACGCCTGCTACATCCTGGCTACAGACCCGAACGTAAACTGGCGCGATTCTGCGGAACTCACCACCGATCAGGAAATTGTCGAGTGCCTGTTCCAGACCCTGGGGCGCGCTGTTGGCTACGGTGAAAATGCCAAGGGTGGTTACGACCCGGATGGCAATAGCGTGCTTACAGTCATTACCAAAAATGATTCCCAGGGACGCAGCGTCGAGCAGCAGATTCTGGATGCGGTCACCGGTGACGACTACAACTGGATCGTATTCGACAAGTTCGATTTCGCCAGCGAATCCGAAGTCGCGATGTATCGTAATGACTGCGGCGATGCCTCGGTGCAGGCGGCGATTGGCGGTACGGAAGCCCAGTGCATCGACTATCGCCAGTGGTGTGCCGACAATGGCTACGGTGATCACGATGCGTGTATGGCGGAATTCTTTAACTCTCGCCTGAACGATGGCGATCTGCCGATTCGCAATACCAAAATCGGATCCCACAAAACCCTGGATGGTCGCCAGGCCAACGCCTATTTCCGTTTTAATGGTTTTGCCATTGGTGCGGACAGCAGCGGTGCGCCCACCCAAACCGCGGAACACGTGATTCTTACCCATCTGGATTTCCGCGGTGCCGGTCACACCGAAGACCATGGTCTGGATCCGGACATGATCCGCAATACCGGCGCTTCCCACGAAATCTGGATTCACAAAAACACCTTCGACACCACCGGTGACTCGGCGTTTGATGTGAAGGTGGGCGCGTACAACATCACCATGAGCTTTAACAAACTGGTGAATGTGAAACGCGCAGCTCTGCATGGGTCCAGCGACAGTCGGACCATCAATGAGCAGATCCGCACCACCATGCACCACAACGCCTTTATCACGACCGACGATCATTACGACAGTCTGGGCAATACTCTGCGTCGTATTCCTCTGATCCGTCGTGGTACCTCGCATATGTTCAATAACTTTTTTATGAACTACCGCAAGGACATTCTGAGTGTGCGCGTGGGTGCGAGTGTGCTTTGGGAAAACAACATGTTCCTGATCAATCAGGATTTTCAGGAAAAAGATGATCCGGTACAGGCGTTGACCGAGCGTGGCGACGAACTTGCACGCGATGTGGACGACGGCAATTTCCGCACTGATGGTTCCATGCTGTGGTTCTCCGATGCTGCGTGTAACCAGGACACTTCGATCGAATACGAGATCACCAATGCGTCCGGTTCGGTCGGCGCTCTGTCCCAGGACTACACCCAGTATTCCCGCGATGTGATGGCCGCGCAGAATCTGCCAGCGAGCCAAGCGATGGCTGACTACATCATCGCTACCGCCGGCAAAGACGGCGCGATCCCGTTCAACTCACCGCTCGGATTTGACCAAAGCTATGTCATTGGCCTGGGGGAAGTTGCCTGCCAGTAAACGCAGTGCAACTGGCCGAGTGAAATAAAGGCAGACCCATCCACTCTTTGGTGGGTGGGTTTCGCCGTTGTTTATTGGGACTACGGATTCATCCACTTTGTCGCAGGTCTTTTTGGGGGAATGGACAGAGTGGTGGATACCGCTGATTTAGAGATGGTCAGCGGATTGAAAACATAAAAACAGATAACAAAAAAGGAGAAGCCGATGAGAGTTTACGGCGTTTTGATGGCCGCATTACTGGGCAGCCTGTTGGGCGGCTGTAGCGATGACGGTTCCAAAAAAGACTTGGTGGAACTGAATCCGATTGTGCAGGCGGAACCGGAGCCCGAGCCAGAACCTGAACCCGAACCGGAGCCCGAGCCCGAGCCCGAACCCGAGCCCGAACCAGAGCCCGAACCAGAGCCGGAACCAGAGCCGGAACCAGAGCCGGAACCTACCGCATTTACCTGCCCGGAAACCGGCCTGTATTTTTGTGACGATTTTGAAGACGGCGAATTCGCCAGTACCTGGGATGCCGTGATCGATGGCTATGGTCTCGCCGACCCGGGTATGTTCGATATTCTTGAGGAAGACAGCGGCAAATCCCTGCGCTTTACCGCAGGTACCCGAGGTGAAAACCTGAGCCAGGGCGAGCTGATCCTCGTTAAGGAGGCGGCCTTTGGCAGCGTGCCCGCGGACTACTTTGTCGAGTACCGTATTCGCCCACGCAATAATAGCAATACCGGTAACAAGTACCTGTACAGCATCGGTCGTTACCAGAGCCCACTGCAGTGGTATTTCGGTGGCCTCAATATGCAGGGCAGCAGCGAATCCACCCAGGTGGAAGCGGGATATGCTGTAACCAGTGATGGGGTAACCGGCTCTGTGAGCCGCGAAGTGCAAGTGGGAAAACCGATCCTGTTGGGTGAGAAAGACGGCACTGACGGCACCTGGTATACCGTGCGCTACGACATGGTCGGCAACAGCATCACCGTTTACTTGGATGGTGAAGAACTCGGTAGCTACACCGATGACGCCAGCCAGTTCACCACCGCAGGCCTGATCGGCTTTTTTACCTATAACCGCTCTTTTGAAGTGGACTACGTCAAAGTGGGCGACCCCGTGGTTAAGCCGGTGCAGCTGACTATCGACTACACCGACCCGGTATGGGCAGCTACCGCCGGTGAATCGGGTGAAGTTATTCACGTTACCGCAGTGAAGAGCGATGGCGTTACTGCGGATACCTTCAGCGTGACGTCCAGTGATCCGTCCGTGGTTTCCGTGGAAGTTGATGGCACCGTTGTTACGCTGACCCCTTTGGCTGAAGGTGAAGCCGAAATTACCTTTGTCAGTGGCTCCGACAGCAGCGTGCGCCGCACCATCAGTGCCAGCGTGGCCAAGGCGTTCGCCATGCCGGAAGTGGACTATGGGGATATCAGCGCACTGGTCACTCCGGTGCCCGGTGCTACCGGCGAGTACGAGGATACGCGACTCAGTATTACCTTCGACGGTGCACCGACCCTGAATGACACCGTCGGTTCGGTGCGTATTTTCACGGTTGAGGGTGACGCGGAGGTCGATCTTATTCGCACCGGTGGCGAAGTGGATATCCTCGGCTATCCCGGCCAGGACGGTGCCCGTGTGCTCAATACAACGCCATTCGTGATCGAGGGTAATACCCTGACCATCACACCGCACACCGGCATCCTGTCCCCGGGTACCGAATACTACGTGGCCATCGCGGCCGAGCTGGTGCAGGACACCGAGCTGAACGGTGTGACGTTTGCCGGTCTCGGTAAAAATGCGGGCTGGACCTTTACCACGCGTGCTACCGGCCCCAGCGGTGCCGATGTGACCGTGGATGACGATGGTGCTGCAGACTTCCGCACGGTACAGGGCGCGCTCAATTATGTGATGGAAAATGTCGCGGCTAATGATGAGGCTTCGGTCACTATCGCCGCGGGTGATTACCGCGAGGTCTTGTTCCTCACCGGCAAAAACAATCTCACCATCAAGGGCGCTGGTGTCGACCAGACTCGAATCCACTACGCCAATTACGAGGCGCTGAACGGCGGCACTGACGGTCGCGGTCTGTTCCTGGTGAGCGGTGGTGACATGATCACCCTGGAAGATCTCACTATTGAGAACACGCATCGGCGCACCGGCGGTGGTGACCAGGCGGAAACCATTTACTTCAACAGCCCTGGCCGTTTGATCGCGCGCAATGCCGCGTTTATTTCGGAGCAGGACACGCTGTTGCTGAAAGGGTACAACTGGTTCTACAACACGCTGGTTGCCGGTAACGTGGACTTTATCTGGGGCTACAGTACGGCAACTGTGTTTGAGGATTCCGAAATCCGTTCCCTCGGCGATTCCAAAAGCACGGAAGCCACCAGCACCGGTGGTTACGTGCTGCAGGCACGCACCCAGTCCGAAACCGATCCGGGTTTTGTATTCCTGAATTCGGAACTGACCCAGGGCGCTGGTCCGACCGGTGTCACCATCGAAACGGGCACCACCTACCTGGCGCGCAGTGGCGGTAACAGTGGTTTCTACGACAACGTGACCTTCATCAATACTAGGATGGACGCCCATGTAGACGCAGAAGGCTGGGCCTATGAAGGTGTTAATGGGCAGCCGGCACCGAATCCGGTCACCGCGACTGCGGCCAGCGGCTGGCGCGAGTACGGCAGCATGGATCTTGCCGGCAACCCGCTGGATATGAGCAGCCGTTGTGGCACTTCCGGTAGCTGTTACGAACTGACCACGGAAGAGATGGAAGCCAGCTTCTGCTCCCGCGCACAGATCTTTGCCAGCTGGAATGCCGGTGAAGGTTGGGACCCCTATCCGGAAGATACCAGTGATGATCACTGTCCAACCGCAGCTGTTTCGGGTGAAACCTGGACTGGCAGTGCTCCATTGTTGGGTACCCCAGGCTCGATCACGCCGGCATCCGGCAGCATCACCGAACAGACGGAAAACAGCGTTACCTTTACCGCCAGTGACGGCAAGTTCGAAAGCGGTATGTCGTTTTACCTGGTATCCCAGCAGGTAACCGGTGACTTTACCCTGACGGCCAAACTGAAAAGTGTTGGTGCGCCCTATGCGGACAATCAATTCCCGGTAGGACTGATGATGTGTGAGTGCGACACCACCAGCGGCAGTAATTCACCACTTGCTCATATCGGTACCCGTATGTCTGGTAGTGACTGGGTTACCCAGTATGGCCATGTACTCGCCGATGGTGGTAGTTGGGGTAAGAGTGGCGACAGTGCTGTGCTTATCCCGGGTGATGACCTCTACTTCAAGCTGCAGCGGGTAGGTCAGCAGTACAAGGCTTACTACTCCACCGATGGGGGTGTCACTTACTCCAGCGGGTGGGGCAACACCTTTACCGGCATGCCGGATACGATAAAAGTCGGTGTATTTGCGGCTCCATATTACGACGATCAGAGTTTCACTTTTGAAGATATCCAGCTAGTGCAATAACAGCGTGTAAACGAAAACCCCGTGGTAATACCGCGGGGTTTTTTTTCTATGGAGGGGAAAATGCATAACTCATTACAAACCCTGTTGGCCCTGGTGTTGTGCGCCGGCCTCACCGCTTGCGGCGGTGGTGGCGGCAGTGACGGCGACACCGGTGGAACAGGCAGTTCCAGCAGTAGTTCATCAAGCAGTAGCTCATCCAGTTCGTCGAGTAGCAGCTCGTCCAGCAGTTCATCGAGTGGCGGTTCCAGTTCGTCCTCATCCAGCAGCTCATCCTCGGGCGGCTCTTCATCCAGCAGTTCCGGCAGCAGTTCAGGTGCGGGTACCGGGAGCGCGGACGGCGGCTTTGCCGGTTACCAGTACGACTTAACCGGCGGCGCCGGTGGCCTCGTTTACACCGTCAACAATGGCGCCGACCTGCAGGACAAACTGGATGAAGCCAAGGACACGAGCCAGCCGATTACCATTTACATCGATGGCACCATTACCGATTTCAACACCGGTACCGGCACCGATATCCAGGTTCGGGATATGGATAACGTGTCCCTGATTGGTGTTGGGGAAAACGGTGAGTTTGATGGCATCGGCCTGTATATCCGTCGCGCCAATAACATCATCGTGCAGAACCTGACGTTCCATGAAGCCTGGCCCGGGCAGGAGAAGGACTCGCTCAGTATCGAGGGCGATGATGACGATTCCACCACCAGCCATATCTGGATCGATCACTGCGAGTTTTACCATTCACTGGCGGTCGATAAAAACTACTACGATGGCCTGGTGGATTCCAAAAGCGGTGCCCGCTATATCACCCTGTCATACAACTATCTGCACGATGCCTGGAAAACCTCCCTGCACGGGCACACCGAAAATGACAGCAACCCGGATACGGATCGTCTGGTGACGTTCCACCATAACCGTTTTGAAAATCTGGAATCCCGGGTTCCCCTGTTCCGTCATGGCAAGGGGCACGTGTACAACAACTATTACAACAATATCCGTTCCACCGCGATCAACTCCCGCGCAGGGGCCGAAATGCTGATCGAGCACAACGTGTTCGAAAATACGCAGAACCCCATCGTGTCGTTTTATTCCGATGTCATTGGATACTGGAACCTGAAGGGCAATGTATTCGGCAGTGGCGTTACCTGGACGAGCGGTGACGGCACCGATATTACCGCCGAAAATGGCGAGTCCACCTCCAATTATGAAGTGCCTTATAGCTACGTGCTGGATGCGACCGATGGCCTCAAGGAAACCGTGATTGCCAATGCGGGCGTGGGCAAGCTGGACCAGTCCGGGTTGGAAATTCCTGATCCGCTAACGCCGGATGATGAGGTCCCGGATGAGGAGGCGCCGACTCTGGAAGATGTGGCGTTGCCTTACGCGGAGAACTTCGCCACCGATACCGGTACCTTTTTCACCAATACCTACCGCGACCTGTCCGGCGCGCCCGGCGACGGGTTACCCATGTACCACCGGGTGACCGGTACCGCGGAAATCCAGACCGGTGCCCTGAGCCTCACCGGCAGCCGAGTCTCTATCGGTAACAGCACCCCGTCGGTCAGCACTACCGGGAGCGAAGCCACAACGACCGGTGTCTTCGATCTGAGTATGCCCTGGCAGATCTCATTCAAGGTGGTAAGCGTGGGTGGGGATACCAGCAAGTATTTCCAGCTGTATGTGGATAACAATACATCGTCGAGCAGCAGTTCGACCTGGGGAATGAGCTCCAAGTTCTACCAGATTTACCTCAGCGATCTGGTGGAAGGCGAGATGTATACGGTGCCGGGCATCCTGGCCAGTAGCAGCTCGTTTATCACTCTCAGGACCGAGAGCAGTGCCACGGTGGTGGTGGACGATCTGCTAATTGAGTCTGTGCCCTGACAGCAGGTGGCGAGAATCTGCGGGCCGGTGGGTGGCAATGCTCACTGGCCTGTCAGAATTGTGTTGTGACGACCCACTTGCTCATATCTTCGGTAAGACCTGTCACCGCTGATGATCTGACTCAAGACTGAACACAGTACTCTGCCAGCTCCGTGCCTCCCCAAAAAATGGGAGTGGTCAGCCGGTAAATACGGTGGTCTGGCCGCTTTTGCTACCTTTGATACGCTGATTTTCCGCGACTTTTGTCTCATTTCTTTGTAGTTAAACTACACGGCTACGTCGTTTTTGCCCAATTGTTGGGCATTTTCGGTAATTTTCCCGCCATCCGCCCCTTAGTCACGCAATTGTTCCTTACCAGTTGATCCAAACGGTTGTCTGTGCCTAACCAATCTGTTTATATTGCCAAACCAATAAGTATTAGAAGCTGGGCCCTAGTGGTATCCAGGCCCATAAAAATAACAATTGAAAATGAGAGATGAGGTGAGGATGAAAGCTCTACGCTGGACTCAGTCTGCGCTTGCGCTCTGTATCATGGGAACTCTGACCGCCTGTGGCAGCGGCAGCGACAACAGTGCTGGAGAGGGGGATATTGCCGACCTGCCCGATCCAACGCCCGTTGTAGTGGTGCCGCCGGAAGAGAGCGGTATCGTAAACACCCCGCTACCTATGCTGGAAAACTTCGGTGAATACACCGGGTTTGATGAAAGCGACACCATCAATTTCTTTAGCAATAACTACAAACCGCTGACCACCGCTGAAGAGAACAGCGAGTACGTCGACGCCTTCCCCTATTTCTACTACCCCACCTGCTGTTTCTTCCTGGAAGATGATCCCAATAACGGCCCAGCGGTGGATAAAACCCGCCTCGCGATCATCAGCGACAACGGGGACCCATCGCTGCTGGTGAGCAATGCCCGTTTCAGCATTGGGCAGACGCTTTCTGATATGGCTGGTGATTCCGTAGCAGATCCGAAAAAGGACTCTACAAGCGGTAGTGCAGCGGCTGGGTGGGGTGAGCTGGATTTGTCTGAGCCTTACCGCATTTCTTTCTGCGTGGCGTCCGCTAGCGGTTCCAGTAGCAAGACCCAAATTTACATTGATAACAACAGCACCAAAGAAGCGAACTCACTGCATGGCAGTGATTCCCTGATTTTCGATGTGCCGACCGATGCATTGGTGGCTGGCAAGCGAGTTGTGATCAATGTGCCGGGCGATGTGTACCTGGAACAGGATAAAGAACCTGTACTGGATGTGCCCGAGCTTATTGGTACTGAGCAATCCTTCCTGCAGTTCCGTGTATCCAGTGGCGGTACCGCAATTATTGATGACCTGCTGATAGAAAAACAAACTGAAGACGGCCAGGCGGATCTGCTTGCGTGTGCGCCTTTCCAGCCCGCAACTGAACCTGATATCCCGGAAGGTCTGAGCCTGTTTGCCACCGATGCACAGATTTCCGTGAGCTGGGAGTCTGTGTTGGGTGCGGCTACCTATGACGTCGCTTACGGCATTGGTAGCGATATTGCCACGGCCACACTGATTGAAGGGTTGGAAAAATCTGGTGAAACCCTGACCGAGTTGGAAAATGGCAGTGAGTACTCGGTATGGGTGCGTGCCGTCAACAACGTCGGACCGTCTGATTGGAGTGCGCCAGTTACCGCCACGCCGGAAGCACCGGTTGGCGATAACTGTGTGGTAACCGAGCAGGTGAATCCCTCCCCGGCCAACGGTATTCTGTGGAATGTATACGACGGTTGTACGCACCCGGGCACTTTCGGTTCTGTCGTGATCAACGGCAGCGCAGATGCAAACTTTGCCATGGATGCGGAAGAGGAACCGTTCTTCACCACCACCGAATTGGGCATCATGAACCTGGACACCATAGGTACCGATGCAAAACCGGTCGGTGACCTCGCCGATATTATTACCGGTGACGCCGCAACCTATCCGAAATACTTCACCTTTATCGCCCGTATCGATACCTCCTACGCAGCGAGCCAGGGCGCGCGCGGTTTTGAAATCGAAACTCATCTGGGAGATGCCGGTATCGATGGCCGCGGTCCTGCTCGGATCAAAACCGTTTTGCGCCCGGACGGCGGCAAGCTGCAGATGGAACGCTTCCTGTCGACCCTTGAGGACGACGGTGATGAGGAAACCGCGGAAATTGAGATGGATATGACCGATGGCTTCCACACTTATCAAGTCACCTTTGCCGTAAATGATCCGGCCTCCGCGGGTACCGATTACATCACCGCAACCGTGTACCGCGACGGTGAAGAAAAGGGCAGTTTTGTGGGCAATGGTCGCGAAGGGGGCTCTTCCTCTAGCCAGATGCGCATCGGTGAAGGCTCCAGCAGCGCATTCTTCGCGGATGTGGACTGGATCGTATGGAGCGACAGCGCTACTGCCGCCGGCCTGACCGCGGAACAGCTGGTGGGTGAATTGCCTTCGGATATCGGCGACCTGGATGTATACGCTGGCGAAGGCCAGGAGCCAGAAGTCGATCCCAACCTGGTGCTGAGTGAAAACTTCGACGCGGCTAGCGACGGCGATGGTTCCAGCAGCAGCCTGTTCACTGCGGCCTACAAGGGAATTTCCTCAAACCCCACTCTCCCCTTCTATAACGCCAATAACGGCGCATCCCGAGTGGCTGTGACCAGTGGTGCGCTGACTTTCTATAACGCGCGTTTCACCCTGGGTGACCCGGACGGTGCCGATAAAACCACGACCGATCTCGATACCACCACGCGTGGCGATATCGACCTGAGCAAGCCGTACATCATCCGCTTTGATGTAGTGACCAACGACCACGCCGCCGATGATGACGGCAAGTGTCAGGTATACATCGATAACGATGGCACCAGCTCGGATCAGTCTATCCACGGTGGCGACTCCAAGGTTTTCGAGAAACTCGTGGGCGTTATCTCTGATGGCGACAGCGCAACCGGTTCAGTGACGATCACTGTTAGCCCGGACGAGACGACCGGTTATCTTGTGGGTACTGAAACCTCTTTCATTCAGTTCCGCTGCGACAGCCGCGTAGATACACCGGTGGCCATCGATAACCTGGTTATCCAGTATCAAGAATAAAAAATAGCGAGAAGCGGCTGCACCATTTGGTACAGCCGCAATTGGCAAAATGCCTAAGAACAAGGGAGATGGGAGAGTCAAAATGACCTATAAGAAGCAGATTCTCGCCGTGGCCATTGCCATGGCCGCCTCCGCCAGCCTGGTTGCCCAGGAAGCTGAGACAGAAGCAAAGATCCAGCAGGCGGAAGCACAACAAACGGAGCAAGCCGTAGCGGAAGAAAATCCTTCCAGCTTTGCCATTGAAGAAGTTTACGTAGAAGGCGTGAAAAGCGCCGAGCTGAATGCGCGTCAGGCTGAGCGCGACAAGAGCGTGTTCAGCTCCGTTATTACCCAGGACGACTCGGGCAACTTCGCTGACCAGAACGTAGCGGAATCCCTGCAGCGCCTGCCGGGTATCACCCTACAAAGTTCTGAGGGGGAAGGTAAATTTATTAACCTGCGCGGTCTCGGCCCAGGCTTTGTCTCCGTACAGATGAACGGCTCCGAAATGGCCAACAGTGGTGGTGGCCCGGCTGACTCCGAAAGCCGCGGCTTCTCTCTAGATGCACTCCCTGCGGACGTTTTACAGTCGATCGAGGTACTCAAATCCCTGACGCCAGATATGGACCTGAACTCCATCGGCGGCAGTGTCAACGTGACCACGATTTCCGCGCTGGATCGCGGTGAGAACACCATAAAACTGCGGGCCCAGGGTGCTTTTCAGGAGCAGAGCGGTGAAACTTCACCGAAGCTGACCCTCCAGGGCACTAATATTTTTGCCGATGAAACCATCGGTTTCAGCTACTCGTTGTCGTACGAAAACCGCGTAACCGAAGGTTATGAATCCCGCGCGCACGACAGCAGCCTGCCGCGCTATATCTCAGTTGCCGGCGTCGATGAAACGATGCTGATCCCGTTTGAACTGCAGAATCGCCAGGAAAATGCCGAGCGCGAGCGTATCGCCGGTATTTTCGATCTGGAATACCGTCCCAATGACAACAGCAAGTACTACGCGCGTTACAGCAATACCGTGTATACCGATGAAGACGTCGCGATGCGGGAATATTACCGCTGGGGGCAGGCGGACGACGACGAAGTTGTATATCTGGATCCGGCCACCAACACCTTCGGTAGTGCAGGCATCGACCTGCAGCATCAGTACTTTATGCAGGAGTCCGAGAGTGATACCAAGGTTTTCGCCCTCGGCGGCGAAAATCTTTTTGGCAATAACTACACCCTGGATTACGAGCTGACCCACTCCAACGCTACGCAGGATACGCCGGACAGCCGCCGGGTGCAGTTCCGCGTACGCGACATCACCGCCCTCGGTCGCACCGGTGAGGATTTCCTCAATGGTCAGATCGTGCATCCCGAACAGCTGGCCACCCTGGCGGGGCTTGAAAGCCTGACGGGTGGCAACGTGGGTGCCAATGGCTATCTGGTTGGCGAGCAGGTGCAGGCGAACATGCTCTACGACAACCTGTTTATGGAGCAAAGTTCCCGCGAAGATACGATTGATCAGGTAAGCCTGAACTTGCGTAGAGATTTTGATATGGGCCCGGTGAACTTCGTCAAGACCGGCTTCAAAATCAAAAACCGCGAGCGCAACCGCGACAAGAACCGCATCAGTGTCGACCCGAGGGATAAATACTTCTACGGCTGCGATGGCGATGAAGCCTGTGAAGATGCCGCCCGCTCTTCACTGGGATATTACGAGACCTTTATCCCGGACAACGACCTGTTTGACCATGCTTTTATCAGCGAAGCTGCGGCAGAGCAGCTGATTGCTGCCACTCGAAAAATCGGTGATAACTACGACCCGGAAGAGCGCGAACTGGAAAGTACCCGCAACGATTACGATATCACCGAAGACACCGCTGCGGCCTATGTGATGGGCGAATTCCAGGTGACCGAAACCGGTGCCCTGATAGCTGGTGTGCGCTATGAGCAGACCGACTTTAACTCCACCGGCTACCTCTCCATTCGCAACGACCGCGAAGAGAGCGCCGATCAGCTGGAGTCCTTCGATATTGCGGTACCGCTGGACGACACCTCTAATTCCTATAGCGGTTTCTTCCCAAGCCTGCACTACCGAGACGAGCTGCGCGATGACCTGTTGCTGCGGGCGTCGCTGTGGACCTCTTTCTCCCGTCCATCCTTCGACGAGGCCCGTGCCTACGCCCAGGTTCGCGACCGGGTGGAATTCTGTAACTTTGATCCTGCCGCGGGCCTTGAGCCTGGCAAAGAGTGCTCGGATCAGCCAGCGGACCTGCAGGGGGCAATTGCGGAAGCGGATTACACCGACGAGTACAAAGCCCAGAACCTGACCATGTCTTCGGAAAACATTCTGGAAATCGGTAACCCGAAACTGGATCCGATGACCGCCACCAACTTCGATGTTTCTCTAGGCTGGTATGCGAATGAAAACCTGTTTATCCAGGCTGCGGCGTTCTACAAACAGATCGATGATTTTATCGTGGAAGTTTCTGGTGCGGATTTGAACCTGGCCGACCTGCCGTACACTCTACCGGTGGATCAGGTGACTATGTTCAACATTCCTGCGGACCTGCAGTTGAACAATGCCCAGACTTACCTGAACGGTGAAGGGGCCGATGTCTACGGTCTGGAAGTGACCTACAACCAGTACTTTACACAAGGTCTGTTGGCAAACTTCTTTATTCAGTCCAACTTTACGTTGCTGCATTCCGAAGCGGATGTGGGTGACAGTGTGCGCGCAGACAAGATCCGTTTGCCTGAGCAGGCGGATGTCACTGTGAACACCACCCTGGGTTGGGAAAATGACGATTTCTCCGTGCGTTTCATCACCAATTACCGCAGCGAAATTCTCAAGCGTATTGGCTCCTGTACCGATACTGATATCGCCGCGGATGCGGCCCTGGGTTATTCACAGAACTGTAATGCCTGGGCGGACGTCTACCAGGACGCCGGGGTTACCTACGATATCAAGGCCACTTACAACGTGAACGACAGCATCAAGTTGTACTTCGATGCGGTGAATATCACTGACGAGAGCAATATCCAGTACTTCGATGGTAATGCGGCTTCCAACGGACACATGATGTTCCTGCGAGAAACCTATGGCCCGACTTACCAGTTGGGTATGAACGTTCAATTTTAATTTTAGTTACGTAGTTAGTATCCATTTATTGCCCCGCCCAGCGGGGCTTTTTGGCTGACCGATAACAATAAAGTGACTGCCCGATACAACGGTTTACCTACCGCGAGGTGGATTTCCGGGTGGGGGCATTTTGAGACCCAGAAAGTAGGTGCTTCCATGCAACACAAGATATTGACTAGCCTGACCGCTGTGGCGGTGTCAGTAGTTTTAACCGCCTGTGGCGGGGGCTCCAGCGGCTCGGATACTTCGCCACCGGTATTCGGTTCATCCTCAAGTTCTTCATCCTCTAGTAGCTCCTCGTCATCGAGCAGCTCCAGTTCTTCCAGTAGCTCCTCCTCCTCCGGCGGAAATACCAGCTCGTCCAGCAGTTCGTCCTCTTCCAGTGGCAGTTCCGGCGCATCCTCCAGTGGCGGCAGCGAGGAAATTTCTGCTGCCTGCGAACAGCTGTCAACAGATCCTGCAGTGAACTGGCGCGATTCCGCGGAATTGGATACGGACCAGGAAATTGTGGAGTGCTTGTCGAAGACCCTCGGTCGAGCCGTGGGTTACGGCGAAAATGCTACCGGAGGTTACGATGAGTCTGGGAACAGCACGCTGGTGGTTATCAAGAAAAACCAGACCAAATCCATCGAACAACAAATTTACGATGCGGTGAGTAGTGACGCTTACAACTGGATCGTGTTCGACAAGCTGGATTTCGCTGCTGAAACCGAGCTGTCTTTCCACAAGCTGTACTGCGATCGCAGCGCGATGCAGACCGCGATCAGCGGTACTGAAGCTCAGTGTATGGATTACACCCAATGGTGTGCGGACAACGGGATCAGTGACGCCGAGGCGTGTTTGACAGAATTCTTCAATGTGCGCCTGAACACCAGCGGCCTGTCATTCGGCAATGCGGGTGTTGGTTCCAACACCACCATCGACGGACGTCAGGCCAACGCCTATTTCCGTTTTAACGGCTTTGAGGTGAGCGACAAAGACAATGTGATCTTTACCGGTCTGGACTTCCGCGGTGCTGGTCATACCGAAGATCACGTGCTGGATCCAGATATGATCCGCAACGACGGCGCGACCAATGTGTGGATTCACCAGAACAGCTTCGACCTCACCGGTGACTCCGCCTTCGATGTAAAAGGCGGTGCCCACCATATCACCATGTCGTTTAACCGCCTGGTCGATGTGAAGCGCGCGAGCCTACACGGATCGAGCGATACGGAAACAGGCGTGGAAAATATTCGCACGACGATGCACCACAATGCCTTTATCACTACTGACGAGCATTATTCGGATTTCAGCGGTACAGCGCGTCGTGTCCCGCTGATCCGTGGCGGTCGTACTCACATGTTTAACAATGTGTTTATGAATTACCGCAAGGATGTATTCAGTGCGCGTGTCGGCGCCCAGGTGCTGTGGGACAGTAATGCACTGTTTATGAATAGCAGCCATGGCGTTTCTGCCGCGACGCTGGCTTCTGAACTGGCACGGGATAACTATACGAGCGACGACGCCAGTAACCAGAGTAACTTTCGCTCCGATGATTCCTTCGTATGGTTGTCCGACGCAACCTGTACCCTCGGGGAATCCAGCGTAGAGATCACCAACGCCTGGGGAACGGTGGAAGACCTGAGTACGGATTACTCGCAGGCCTCTCTGGACATGATTGATACTCAGAAAACAGAGGCCGGGCAGAGTCTGGTGGATTATGTGTTGTCCACCGCAGGCGTAAGTGGAGAGTTGCCATTTAACTCACCTCTGGCCAGCAGCCAAGCCTATGTACTCGACCTCGACAGGGCGGTCTGCCAGTAAGGGGTTGTATTCCTTTGCCTGCCGCTTTGGTAAGGCTGAAACGAGGCGCCCGGTGCTCTGGCGAGTCCCGGGCGCTTTGCGTTTCAGGCGAGTGCTGGCGAAATTTCGACCGATAAGTCGATGTTATTGAGTGAAGAGTTACGATCAATTTCCGCAACTGAGAATCATTCGCAATAATTCACCCATCAAACAACGTCAGCCGATAGAGCGGTGGAGGAAGGATATGATGAAGAAGACCTGCAGTTTTGCCGTGGTACACATGGCCGTAGCCTTTACCGTCGGCTTCGTCATGACGGGCGATATCCTTGTGGGCAGCGCCCTGGCGCTGGTAGAGCCAGCGTGCAATAGCGTGGCCTACTACTTCCACGAAAAGTGGTGGAATCGGGGGGCTGTTCAGAGAACTGGCAGCACGGCTGATGACTCCACGCTTTACGCGGCCTAGCCAGAGGGAGCAGTTACTTTGCTGTGAGCCGGGTCAGTTGTACCCGAATACAAAACAGCGCTCGAGATCTTCCGGTGGGCGTACATCCAGGTTGTTGATTTCCTGGCTGGGCGAGTCACTGGCTTGCGCCGTGCTGGTGTCCATTTGCTGCTCAGGCAAGAGATGGGCACTGCGGGATTTAGGAGATGGGGTCTGTGGCTTTTCCGGTGACTGCGTTTTCATAACCGGTACTACTCTCTTTTCTCTTTCGTCGTCGATGCCTGTTCGCACCAAAATGTTGCTCTGTTAACTGTAGTGTAATTAGTGCGTGGTTAATGCTGCTTTTGCGACAGAAAACCGCAGTTCTCTGCAGTATTGCCAGCGGTGTGAAGCCGCCGGCAAAAACGGGATTAATCACCCGCCGGGATAGGGGATAAATTCCTGCTCGTCTCCGGGTACCGTGTCAAATTGTCCCGCTTTCCATTCTCTTACGGCCTGCGCAATACGCTCTTTACGGCTGGAAACAAAGTTCCAGTCTATATAACGCTTGCCCGGATGCTCACCGCCGATAATCGCTATACGGCTTTCCTCCACGGCTTCCACGATGACGCCTTGCTGTGGCTTGAAGATTGCCAGGGCATACTGGGGGAGTTCGGTATCTTTTGCTCGCAGGGCTCCGGCGGCCACGTATACCGCGCGCTCCTCGGCTTCGGGTAGCTCAAGTGTTTGTCCGGGCTGCAGGTGCGCCTCGAGATAAAGGGTTTCCGCATAGGTTTTTACTGGCGATGTACAGCCAAAGGCGCTGCCCATCATCACCCGCACCGGAACCTTGCCCACGTTGGCAGTGGGAACTTCGGCGGACGGGTAGTGGTAGAACGCCGGCGCCAGCTCTTCATCTTTTTCCGGCAGTGCCAGCCACAATTGCAGGCCGTGCAGGCGGTGATTGCTCGCGCGTATCTCTGGCCTTTCCCGCTCCGAGTGGACGATGCCGCGGCCGGCCAGCATGAGGTTGATGTCCCCGGGACGGATAGCCTGCAAACTGCCGAGCGAGTCCCGGTGCAGAATCTCGCCCTCAAACAGGTAGGTCACGGTGGCAATGCCGATATGCGGGTGTGGGCGAACATCAATACCGCTGTCGGCCGGAAAGTCGGCTGGTCCCATGTGATCGAAGAAAATCCACGGTCCCACCATCTTGCGTTCGTGGGTAGGCAAGACCCGGCGTACGGAAAACCCGCCCAGATCTTTTTCCCTCGGCTCGATGATCAACTCGATCGCGCCGCAACCGGCAACGGCGTCGCACTCCTGAACTGCTTCCGGGATTAGGTTGCTCATGATTCACCGCTCGGTGTGATTGCTTTGTGTCATTGTTCGGTCAGCGTTGCAGACGTCGCGTCCAGTCGCAAAGTGCACTGACCAGCCTGCCAATATGCTGGCGGGTGTCTTCGTCGTTTAACTGGCCGTTTTCAAATTTCTTGTGTGCGCTGGCGATCATCACTTCCGGTTTGTTGATGAAGTGCGCGTCCAGGTAAATCATGATCTGGCGCAGGTGGTACTGTGCCCGGGCGCCACCGAACAGGCTCATGCTGGCACTCATGACTGCTACAGGTTTGCCGGCAAAGGGCTGCGGGTCGAGGCGTGAAAGCCAGTCAATGGCATTCTTCAACACACCGGGAACCGAGTAGTTGTACTCTGGGGTGGCAAACAGGATGGCTTCTGCATCCAGTACCTGCCGGCTCAGCAGCTCAACGGAATCGGGAACCCGCTTGTCCTTCAGGTCCTGATCATAAAGCGGGATTTGTGCCAGCTCCGCAAAAGAAATCTGCGCCTGCTCGCCAGTCAGCTCGGCGGCTGTGTGCAGGGCCGCCCTGTTGAAGGAGTCTTTGCGCAGGCTACCGCAGATGCCAAGGATTTTTATCGGGGAGGATGACATGCGATTCGTCTCGAAGGTTGTGGAAAACTTCAAAGATAGCAGTCGCAGCTACCCGACGATGAACCGCGGTTACGGTTGCAATAAATAGATCCTTTCAGGCTATTGGTTTTTATTGGTGAATAGGTTTTTGCAATGACTCCAAGAGAAACATACCATTTCAATTGTGGTGCCAGGAGCCCTATCTTTATTCCCGTAGCCAACAACATACAGGGAAATAATCATGACTAAACGCAATGTTTCTAATAGCAGCTCACCGGTACTGGATTGCAACTACAGCAACAATTACTACGGTGACCAGGTATGTGTTCTGAAAAAATCATAACCGCACTGGTTACCGAGCTTGTTCTGAAAGCACTTGATACCCGTGCCCGGGAAAAAGAAGCCGGCTGTCGTTGAGCCGGCTTGCTGATGTGTTTTTTACCAGTTGATTCCTGGTCATCCAGCGGAAGTTACTGGTTCAGTTTCCGGTTTTTAAGGAACCAGGTCGCGAAAACATTTTCCACCACGGGTACAACATTGATGCCCACCATCCACTGCGGGCCGAACGCATCCGGACGCTGTGTGTAATAGTTCGCTTCGACGCTGAATTTCCAGGGTGTTTTACCGAATATGACGGTTTTACCCACAGACAGATTGATCGGTACCGTCCAGGTCTCGGTTTTCCAGTTGTAAGTGGAAATGGGGGCAGTGCTGATGCTCCAGGCATTACCAGGCAGGTAAGCGGCAAATCCCTGCACGGTCGTAAGACTGACGCTCTCGTCTCCCCAGCCGGCCACATCCCACTGGTGATTGGGGAAAAAACCGACGATATATTTTTTCGACATCTTCGCAATCAAAAACTCGGGTCCCAGCAAGACGTTGCCGCCGCCGAGTTCGCTGACGGTTGCGGTGGGTAGGGTGCCGGCGATCCCACCGGACAACACCAATCCTGACTCTGTCATGTGTCCGTAAGCGACATCAAACCCGATATCCCCCAGTCCAAGCGACTGAGTGAACTTCCCTCTCTCTTCGTCATACACCGGCTGATCAAAAAACACTGGAAATGCCGGGCGCATAAAGAATGTGTCGCCGCCACCGAGCTTAATCGGGAACGATGGTTGAAACAGCAACTCGTAGCCACGCTGCCCATCCGCATCGGGCAGGCTGCCTTCAAACCACCGGAACTGATTCTTGAAGGTCAGGCGTGCCAGGGAGGTATTGGGGTTGGAAAGCTGGCGACTGACCTCATTGGCGGACATGTCACCGTCCTCGGCTGCCATGCAGGTTACGGCGCAAAGCCATAGCAACAGGGACTGGACTGGTCGGAAAAGCATGGTAGGACTCCGCGTCGGATTGCCAGGATGGTCGTGGCTGTAAGCCTAGTTCGCCCAGCCGGTCTCCGTAGCGATCTGTGCGCTGAATAATCAGTCATGGCGGCAGTATGGTAAATTGCGCGAATCGACATCTGTGCAGCGACAGTCTGCGAAATAGGTGTCGCCCAGTAATCCGTATACAACAGAGCCGCTGAACGACTATGAAACTACGCAGCCTCTTTTCCGCCGCGACCATTGGCCTTGCCGTTCTGCTATCGGCCTGTTCCGGACCGGAAACCCCGCAACAGGTGACCGAGACGTTCTGGGAAGCTGCGATCAATGACGACACATCCGGTGTTGTGCACTACTCGACCCTGGGCGCTGCCGAAGACTACGACGCCTTTTCTACTGACTGGCAGAACTATCGCCCGCAATGGGGCAGGGTGGTCATCGACGGGGATCAGGCCAGTGTGGTTTCCAGACTGACGGGCTTCGAAGAAAACGGGCCACGTCGGCGAAAATTTACGACCTACCTGGTTCGGCAGGACGGCGAATGGCTGGTGGATTACGAGCGCACGGCCATGAGCATTAATGGCGGGGTATTTGGCAGCCTGCTGAAAAAGTTCGACCTGTACAGTCGCGACCTTTCACAGCAACTGGACGAAACGGCGGCCGAGGCGGGTACGCAGATGGAGCAAATGCTGGAGGAGTTTGAAAGCGCTGGCAAAGACCTGAGCGAGCAGGCCAGTGAGGCCCTGGAGATCTATTCGGAAGAGCTGCGCCGGGCCATGGAGGAAGTAGATGAGTCTCTGCAGCGGTCGCTGGAGGAAAACAGCGAAAACCCGCGCAGACAAGATGAGGCACCGCAGAAGGAGCCGGTGCTGATATAAGTTGAGGACTTTGTAAAAGCCCGGGCTGGTTACGTTCTTTTTGTTTGCCTGGCCTACTTATTTTCGGCCTGACAACCTTCGGCTGGCAGCTGCGACGGCGGAGCGATTGTTGGCGCGTCGGTCTTGCCTGCGGTGAGATACGCCGGGCCGATAGCCAGGCAGCCGGGCAGAGGACGCGGTTGGATACGCTCCTCGACAAAAGCCGCCACCTCTTCTTTGGGCGCGCGGTGGTCGGCGTCTTTGGGTTTGGATTTGTCCCGGTATCCCTTGTCACTCCACATATACAGGATGTGCTTGGCCTGCTCTACCTCTGTTTTTGTACATTGGAACAGCGGGTAGTGCCCCTCCGGGTTGGCGATGGAGACCTGCTCCTGCCTGGCGGTTTCCGAGAGCTGCACCGTAATGGTGGACATAATCTTCTCCATCAGCTCGAGGTAATTGGTGATGGGGGAGCGCTGGTCCCGATAGAGGTTGTCGGAGTTGGGCAGTCTACGTGATACAGAAAACGTGGCGCGCAGGCAGCGGCGGTGGCCGATGGGGCACAGCCAGTGAAAATCGTCGGAGCGTATGTGTAATGATTGCGCTTCGAAGTAGAACCAGTGGCTGCCGTTGCGGGCGAGCCACTGGTTGTTCAGTGGCGCTAGGCGGTCGCGCCAGTGATGCTCGGTAAGGTCAAAGGGGGCGCGCTCTTCCTGGTAGCCCAGGTGGTAACTCGCCAGCCCATCTTCACTGAAAAAACCCTTGGCGTAGCGCAGCAGATCGTCGCGGCGGAACAGGCTGCAGTTAATCGGCAATTCGTCGATTTCTTCTGCCACCAGTGTCACTTCCAGGTCCCCGAGGCTACCGCGGTCCAGCAGCGGGCGCCCGGTAAAATTCCAGCCGCACGACCAGATTTTTACGCGACGGTCCGGCCGTTCACTACCAGGCGGCTTGTGGCTGCGATAGTCGATGGCTTCAAAAGTGCCGGGGGCGTCCAGATCGAAGGTATTCGGTTCATCGTCACACGCAAAAGGCATGTAAACGCTAGGTTGCAGCGGGGGCGCTTGTAGACCTACGCGAGTTCCTGACAGGTCCTTGATTACCGGCCGCGCCTTGCGCCAGTCCGGCCCCTTGGGGTTTTGTTCGTTGCCAAACCACATGCTCAGGTCCTGCTGCAGCGCAGCCCGGTTACTTGTTTTCAGTTTGGCAAGCTTGGGGCGGCAGCGTGTTTGAGGCTGGAGTGGGAGCATCCGCCGGGAGACATGCCGGGCCGATAGCCAGGCAGCCGGGCAGAGGACGCGGTTGGATACGCTCCTCGACAAAAGCCGCCACCTCTTCTTTGGGGGCGCGGTGGTCGGCGTCTTGGGGTTTGGATTTGTCTCGGTATCCCTTGTCACTCCACATATACAGGATGTGCTTGGCCTGCTCTACTTCCGCTTTTGAGCATTGGAACAGCGGATAGTGCCCCTCGGGGTTGGCGATGGAGGCCTGCTCCTGCCTGGCGGTTTCCGAGAGCTCCACTGTGATGGTGGACATAATCTGCTCCATCAGCTCGAGGTAATTGGTGATGGGGGAGCGCTGCTTCCGGTAGGCATTACTGGTGTTGGACAACCAGCGCGAAACGGAAAACGTGGCGCGCAGGCAGCGGCGGTGGCCGATGGGACACAGCCAGTAAAATTCGTCGGAGCGTATGTGTAGAGATTGCGCTTCGAAGTAAAACCAGTGGCTGCCGTTGCGGGCGAGCCACTGGTTGTTCAGTGGCGCTAGGTGGTCGCGCCAGGGATACTTAGTCAGGTCAAACGGGTCGCGCTCTTCTTTGTAACCCAGGTGGCAGCTCGCCAGCCAGTCTTCACTGAATAATCCCTTGGCGTAGCGCAGCATGTCGTCGCGGCGAAACAGGCTACAGTTGATTGGCAGTTCGTCGATTTCTTCTACGACCAGTTCCACTTCCAGATTCCCGAGGCTGCCGCGGTCCAGCAGGGGGCGCCCGGTAAAATTCCAGCCGCACGTCCAGATTTTGATGCGACGATCTGCATATTCGCTGCCAGGAGGGAAAGGAGCTTTGGTATTGTCGATGGCTTCAAAAGTACCGGGGGCGTTCAGATCGAAGGCGTTCGGTTCATTGTCACACGCAAAAGGCATGTAAACGCTAGGTTGCAGCGGGGGCGCTTGTAAACTTACCTGCGTGCCCGACAGGTCCTTTATTACCGGGCGTGCCTTGCGCCAGTCGGGCCCCTTGGGATTTTGTTCGTTGCCAAACCACATGTTGATATCCTGTTGCGGCGCCGATTCAGGGCTTATTGCGGTTGTTGATCAGCTGCTCCAGCTGATCGCCGGTGTTCTTGAAGTAATGATTGCGCGCACCGGGCAACGAGGCCACTACTGTAGGCGCGAACTTGTGCAGGGCTTTTACTACCGCGACCGCCAGGGCCGCGGATCCCCCGGTAGCCGCGGCGAGAGCGCCGGCCGCGCCTGCTGCTCCCCATTTCTTGATCAAGTAATCACCGGTTTGATAGGCGAGGTTTACAGTTTTCCCCAGCCGCTCTTCCCGCGGGGTGTTGTGAATCAGGTTGTTACCTGCGCTCAGCAGTGGCGCCAGGCCAAACTGTTCGCCGCCGATGGTCTGTGCCAAGCCGGGTGAGGCGTTGTGCCATTTGTCGTCCTGAGTGTCCATATTTAGCTTGCGGCGGGCAAGGTCTGCGCGGAAACGGCTGCGGGTGTGGTCGCTGAGGAAGATTTTCTGGCGCTCCTGCAAGTTAATCTGCTGCCGTTGCAGTTGCTCCATGGCTTCAATCAATACCCATGCGCCATCATCGTGGCTGGTCCACTCTACATGCAGGCCCTGCTGATGGGCTTCCAGCATGTGTTGGGCAAGAATGTGCGCGGCCTTGCGCTGCTGCGCGCTACCCTCATTGCCAAAGGAGTTGAGGGTGCGCCAGCCGGCCAGCCATGCGCTGTTTTCCGGGGGTATATAAAGCAGTTGGAAGCCGGATTTTTCTAAGCCGCTGCGCTTGGCTTTGTCGCCGCGGCTGATATGGCTGGTCATCACCGGTACGACGCGGTCTTCGCCAAGGTATTGCCCGTTGACCCCGGCTTTTATCGGTTTTTCGGCTGTCCCTGGCACCAATGCGGTGCCGGTCAGTTGCGGGCTGGGCTCCTCCGAAAAGTCGAGGTTGGCGCGTCTGTTTGGTTCTATTTGCCACAACGCGGGCCGGGTTTTGCTCTGTGCATGGTCCGGCACCATCCGGATCGCCACAATCTCCACATCAGTCTGGCAGTCCCCGTAATAGCTGTTCAGCTCATACTCAATTTCAAACCCGCCGGCGACGAGCAGGCGCCGGCTCGGGTTGTTGGGTTGCAGCATGGCGTTGAGCGGACTTACGTCGCCGCGCAGGCTGTCGACGGCTTTGATCAGTGTCTGTGCGTGGTAGCCGGCGCTGCTTTGCTGTGTGCTGAGTTGACGGAAGTTGTCCAGCAATTCCCGGTCGCTGCCATTGGCAAAAATTGCGCGCCCGGATTCGCGTTTGCCCCACGCCTGTAGAGCGTTTGATTGTTGAGGCGCTTGCAGCTGTCCCATGAGCAAAATCCTTTTACGAGTTGTTCCATCCTTTGGTTTGTGCGGGGAGACTATCAAAGCGGTGGGAAACGTCGCAAAAATAGTTGAAGCACCATGGTGCCAACTATGTATTTTGTTAGGAAAGCAGGGCCAGTAAGTCCTCACTACTGCCCGGTAGCTTGCTGGATCTGGTCGCATCGAACAGGGAGTCCGCCAGAGCCTGCTTTTGCTGTTGCATTTGGTGGATACGCTCTTCCACCGTATCTTCCGCAACGAGCTTGTAGACGAACACCGGTTTGTCCTGGCCGATGCGGTACGCGCGATCGGTCGCCTGGTTTTCCACCGCCGGGTTCCACCAGGGATCCATATGGATCACCACATCCGCGGCGGTGAGGTTGAGGCCGCTGCCCCCGGCTTTAAGGCTGATCAGGAATACCCGTACCTCCCCGTTCTGGAATGCATCAATCGCCTGTTGCCGCTTGCGGGTCTGGCCGGTGAGTTTGGTGTAGGCGATGCCCTGTGCATTCAGCTGCGCCTCAATCAGCTTCAGGACCTGGGTGAACTGGGAGAAGACCAGAATGTTGCGGCCTTCTTCCAGAAGCTGCGGCATGGATTCCGCCAGCCAGTCCAGCTTGGCACTCTCCTGAATACCGTCTGCCTTATATAGCTTTACCAGCCGTGGATCGATACAGGCCTGGCGCAGTTTCAGCAGTGCATCGAGAAATTCGATCTGACTTTTCGCGATACCCTGGCTTGCCACCAGATCACGAATACGCTTTTCCATACTCGCGCGCACACTTTCGTACAGTGCGCGCTGTTTACTGGGCAGCTCCACATATTGCACGGTTTCGGTTTTTGGCGGCAATTCGGTGGCCACATCGCGCTTGGTGCGTCGCAACATGAATGGGCTAACTTTGCGTGCCAACTCTTGCTGGCGTTCCGCGTCGCCGTCGTTTTCGATGGGGGTGCGGTACAGTTTCTGGAACTGCTTGCGGCCACCCAGCAATCCCGGCAGGGCGAAGTCCATCAGCGACCAGAGTTCCCCCAGGTGATTTTCCAGTGGTGTGCCGGTCAGGCACAGGCGGAACTCGCTCTTGATACTACGTACGCACTCGGCAATTTTGGTGGTGGGGTTTTTGATGGCCTGGGCTTCATCCAACACCACCAGGCTGAATTTGCGTCGGTCGTAGCGAGCCTTGTCTCGCACCAGGAGCGGATAGGTCGTGATGACCAGGTCGCTTTTGGCCACCTGCTTGAATGCGGGATCTCTGTCGGGGCCGTGAATCAGGGTGGTCTTTAATTCCGGTGCAAAGTGCGCGGCCTCGTGCAGCCAGTTGCCGGTCAGGCTGGTAGGTGCGATCACCAGGGCCGGTTTCCCGAGTGCACCCTGTTCTTTCATATGCTGAACCAGCGCGAGGGTCTGCAGGGTCTTGCCCAGCCCCATATCGTCGGCGAGGATGCCGCCGAAGCCATAGCGCTGCAGGAACACCAGCCAATTTAATCCGTCCTGTTGGTAGCTGCGCAGATCGGCATTGAGCCCTTTGGGAGCCGGGATATTTTCCAGCCCGGAAAAATCGCGCAAGCGCTGCATCAGCTTGTGGGTGAGCGGCGCCTCGCGTTGGTCCAGTTCTGGAATGTCCGCCAATTGTGCGGCCTGGAAGGGCGGCATCAGCATGGGCTTGTCGAGTTTTTTCTGGCTGAGCAAATCCGCCAGAATCGAGCGGATACTCTGCAGCGGCTTGGTGTCCACCTGCACCCAGTCGCCGCTCAGGTTGAGGGTCAACTCGTCCGGGGTGCCGCTCTCCAGCCAATGCTCCAGCAGCGTGGCGGTTTTGAGTTTTTCGCCGTCAGGCAGGGTGAGGTCCACGCCCAGTTCGAACCAATTGTTTTTTGCATCAGCGACGTTGACGGAGAAGTCGGCCCGCTGCACCTTGAAGTGGTAGCCGGGATCGGTCTCCACCCGCCAGCCGCGCTCTTGCAGCTCCGGCAAGGTCTGGGTGAGGAAGTCGTTCCAGGCCGCGGGAATATCATTGGGATTGGCCACTTCCTGCAGCCAGATATCCCGCTGGCCGCCCAGCTCGTCGCGCATCAGGTAAAAGCCGAGCCGATAGATTTCGTCGCAGTGGCGGTGTTCGGCGTCTATATCGCGGGTGATCTGATAGTGGTGGCCCGCGCGCTCGCGGTGTTCTTCCGTACCCTCGAAGTCGCAACTGTAAGGCGCTGGCAGCAGAAAACCGGCGTAGTCAAAATACAGCTTGATCGCCGGCAGCCGGTGCTGCCCCAGATCCACGGTGAGCAGCGTGAGGCAGGGGGCGAACTCGGTAACCCGGCTGAACTTTGGCTCCACCGGCAGTGGCAGTTGCTCGCGGGGGATCAACTGGCGCATCTGCACCGCCATTTGCATCATCTCGGGTTCGGCCACGGGCGGCATCGCACACAAATGCCCCAGCTGGTTGCCGGGTACGGAGGTGAGAATATCGCCGATGGTGGCGGTTTCCATATCCAGGTAGGCCGGGGGGCTGACTGGAATCGGCAGCCACTGGGTAGGGTCATCGATGCCTTCCAGCACCGGGGTCAGCTGTTGTTTGTCGCCCGATGCCTGCCAGTGCCAGTCGAGGGCTTTGGCGGTGCCCCGGCAAATATTGGTATCGTCGTAATAGAAGCGCCCGCAGTTCAGCAGGTGCACCAGGGCACGATGACCGGACTCGCCGCGCAGCTCCAGTTGTCCACTGGCGCCGGTGCGCGGTAACAACTGCAGAATATCGACATCTTCATCCAGAAGGTGGCTGGGGCGGTTCCATCCCAGGTAGGCCGTGTCTGGCTGAAAATAACGCAACTGGCTCCAGTTGCCATCTTTCTTGAGATATCCCTTTCTCAGCGCGAGCCGTAAACGTGGTGGGGAAAAGCGGTGATCCGGTTCCAGAAAATAGACCAAATAGTGACGGCCATATTCCAGTGGTGCCGGCTTGGGCCGTGGTGCTGGCGGCAGTTCCGCCAACCATTGCTGCCAGTCTGCACGTTTGGGCTGCGTGGTAATTCTTTTACCTGGCTGAGTGGGTTGCGCCGGTTCTTCGCTGGTGTCGGCTATTTGAGCGTCCCGATACAGTTTTAGTGCTGTCGCCACGGCATGTTTACAATTGAGGGATACCGGGCAGGAGCAAAGTCCTACCAGCCTGCCCGCATCCACATCCAGCTCCACGCGATAGATATGCCGCGCCGAGCCTTTCACGCGGCCGTGGTAGATATCCTTTGCCTCATCGTAATACGCCTCCAGCACGCGCCCGCGCTCGAAATAATCCTGCCCGCGGGCAAAAGATCGGCTATCGGCCATTCTTTGGATGTCGCTGAGACGAAATGTGATCAAGGAGGCTCCGGTGGCTGATCGTGAGAGAGTTAAAAATTAGCCGTAGGGGCCATTGCGGGTCGTAGTGGGATACCAATATGGCGAAACTTTACCATGACAGGGGTGTAAAAATCAGCGACGGATTTGGCGCTGCCTGCCAGCTTTCCGATACAGCAATCACGGGAACTGGTTACAAGTTGGTGGCGCGTATTCGTGTCCTGTGCGCGATGACAGGTATGCTATGGCCGGTATCCGGGAATTTTAACAGAGGATAGTTTATGCCGGTTTTGTCTCATTTTCGGTCGCTTATCTTGAATGTCAGGTATTTCAAGTTCGGTTTGATGGCGGCGGCGATTTTTCTACTGGTTGCCTGTGAAAAAGGGCGTTCGGCGAAACCGATGCCGTTGACCTCGGAGATGGAGACCCTCGAATTTCTCGCCCCGGACTGCGCGAGTGGCGATGACTGTACATCGGTAGCCATTACCCGGGAGGTCTTTGCTGGGCAGCCGGCGCTGAATGAGGCTATTCAGCGGCAGTTGTTGCAACAGTTGCAAGGCAATGGCGGCGAGTCTGGAACGACAGGAGATGGCAGCCTGGAGGATGTAGCCGAGGCGTTCATTGCCGAAGCTGCGCAGGCGGCAGATATTTCCGCGGCACCATGGGATCTCAGCGGTGAAGCCAAAACCCTCGGCCGTCGCGGTAACCTGCTGACAGTCGAAGTCAGTACTTACATCTACAGTGGCGGAGCGCATGGCATGCCCGCAACGCACTGGCTGAACTGGGATCTCACTGCCGATAAAGAGGTGACCCTGGACGATGTGATCAAGCCGCAACAAGAAATGGCATTCTGGGAACTGGTGGAAGCAGCGCATAAGCGCTGGCTGGACAAGCAGAAAGCGGATGACGATTTTCGCAACAACTGGCCCTTTGCGCGCACCGAAGATTTTCGTTTTGATGATGAGGGAATGGTGTTGTTGTACGGTGTTTATACGCTGGCGCCGTATTCTTCCGGTTTTGTCGAATTGAAAGTGCCCCGGGAAGCACTGAATACAGTGGTTTTGGCCCCATATCTTGCGCAAAAATAATCGAGCCCTGTGGCATGAAATGGCAACGTATCATTGAGGCTGGCCAGGAATTGGCAGCCTCGAAAAATTACGCCTGCCAACCCATTTATTGCCGCAGTATTTTCTCCATCGCCTTGCCCTTTGCCAGTTCATCAATCAGCTTGTCCAGATAGCGTATTTTTTGCATCAGCGGATCTTCGACCTCTTCCACACGCACCCCGCAAACCACGCCTTTGATCAGAATACAGTTCGGGTGAATGGTCGGCGCCTGAGCAAAAAAAGTGGATACGTCATTTTCCTTCTCGATTTGCTGTTGTAGCCCGGCCTTATCGTAGCCGGTTAGCCAGCAGATAATCCGGTCTACCTCGTCTTTTGTCCGATCTTTCCGTTCGGCTTTTTGCACATACATCGGGTAAACCCTGGAAAAGGGCATCGCGAATATTTTGTGTGTAGACATGCTGGCTGTGCTCTCGTATCGATATCGGCCAAGGCTGTAATTTTGCCTCGAAACGCTACCGAATATTCATTAAATCGACGTCAAAGCTTCATTTTTTAACCGTTCAATAGACGGGATGCACCCGGCCGGTTCTCCTCTCTTGGCCTGAAAAAATACCAGCAATAGTAGCTTTTTGATTGGCGCCGGCCAGAATTTCCAGTCTTTTCAAGGCTGTCCCCGTTATTTAGCGGGCTTTCCTCGTGCTTTTTCCTGGCGGATTTATAGGGAAATAATTCAAAAATGGAGCGTTAAAAATGCATATTAAAAAATCAGGCTGGCCAATTCTGCTGTTGGCCGTTGTGTTTTCCTGTGTATTGGCGGGCTGCTCTGACAGGGATGATTCTGTAAACCCTGTGACTCCAGACGATCCGAATGAGCAGTCGGACGGTCAGGATGGCCTGGAGGAAGATGTTGAACAGGAAGAGGCGGTCGAATTAGAGGAAGTGACCGTATACCGGATCGGTCTTCTGCCCGATACGCAGGGCGGTACCGACAGTGAAGGGCAGGCCCACGTTGCCCTGCACCCGATGCGTGAAGTCCTGAAGCACCAGAAAGCCGCCGGTGTGAATATGGTGGTCGCGCTGGGTGACCTGACCGATCACGGCTCGGCACTGGAATTTGCCGAGTGGCGCTCCGTTGCCGATGTCTATGCCGAGCAAGGCATCGAGTTTCTGCCGGTCATGGGCAATCACGAGAGCAGTTATGCCTACACCGTCGAGTGGATCGACAATATGCGTGATGTCATTCCCGAAGATGCCGTGCATATGCCGGGTTACGAGTGGGTTAACTATTACGTGGTGCGCGAAAATGTGCTGGTTATTGGCCTCGCCTACTACAACCTGCCGGTTGCGTTCGAGTGGATCAAGCAGGTGGTCTACGAACAGCAGGACAAAGTTGAGCATATCGTAATCGCCAGCCACGATGGTCTTATTGGCGCCAAGTATGGCCAGACCCGCGAGCATATCGTGGAAGGGACCAAAGAGGATAACTGGGTGTACCAGGTGCAGCCGCAGATTCGAGAGTTTCTCGCCGATCACGACGTCATTTATGTCCAGGGACATGAGCACCAGTATCAGCGCTCGCTTATCGCCGCCAAGACCGCGCTGAATACTCTGCCATCCAGCTCAACGCCCGCCGGTGGCAATTACCGCATGGATAGTTACACACAGATCATGGCCGGCAATGCCTCTTACAAGGGCTATGAGTTCCGCTACGGCGAACGGGATCTGGTACAGATGATTGTGTCGCAGAAAAACGCCACACTATCCAATGGCTCCGAAGCCTATGACGTAAACTCCTCGGTCCTGACTTTTCAGGGGCCGCGGGTGGATTACGTTTCCTATTTCGCCCCACATGTCGCCAGCAGTAACGATGCGTCCGAAGCCTTCGAGGCAGACTGGAAACTGGCTGACAAGTTTTCCCGCACTACCGATCGCTGTGAAACGGTCATCTACCCGGATGCGATTCCCGAGGGCACGCGGTCGGCGCTGGTATTGCAGCCGGAGTACCGTACCAACGAGTGCCTGGCGCCGCAGGGTGGCTACGCCAAGCTGGTGGGCGGCCGTAACAAAACCTTTAACCGCACCGATACCCGTACCCGGGATATGAGTTTTACCCCGGGCCTGTCCCGCGCGGAAACCCTCAATGACCTGATGCGCCTTTCTTACCAATGGCTGTTCCAGTATCACGAGAACTGGACCCCGAACCTGAACAGCCCCATGCGCGCCGTACCTGATTACGAGAATGAAGAACTGATCATTCCCGAAACCACCATCGACCTGAAAGAGCATGTCACCCTGAGCTGGCTCCCGGCCTCTGCGGATACCGTGTCGGATATTTTGATTGTGAGTGGTACCCAGAATCAGACGGGTGTTTATCAGGACGATTATGGGGTGTTGAAGGACATTGAAGTGGATTCCGGTCTCGCAATGAGCCGCACCGATGGCGGTGTCAAGCCGCCGGTGGTGTTACCGCAAACGGCGACCAAATCCTGGGATATCGGCAACGCCGTATCCGATCGCTTTGTGCTGTCATTTGCAGGCCCGGAGGGGGCAGATGAAAGCCTGTTACTGGCAGTCATGAGCGGTGGGCAGTGGCAAGCGTTGGCCGAGGAAACATGCCTGGTGGCGTCGGAGTGGCAGGACCGATTCCTCAGCGCTGCTCCGGAGCGCGCCGCGGGCTGTGGCGAGCAACCACTGGCGGGATTCGATCCTGCGCAGCCCAATCTCTGGTGGGCAGTGCTACAGCAGGACGCGGAATTGGCACTGGTTCAGCGTGCGAGCCTGAATTGACTAAACAGATGAAGTGAAAGGAAGCGGCTAGCGTATCGCGCTGCCCGCGCATACTTCTTCGTTGTGCAGAAGGCGGGGTGTACAAGGCTGAATCAGGAGAGTAGTTAAGAAATGGTGGGCCTTCCGGGACTTGAACCCAGGACCTGCCGATTATGAGTCGGATGCTCTAACCAACTGAGCTAAAGGCCCCCAAAGAGGTGCTTGCGGCAGTGCGCGAGCGGGATGGCAAAGTACTCGATTTTTTCCGTCAAATCAATATTTTGCCGTCCGGGGGCACATTGGTGGGCGCTACCAGTTCCAGTTGAAGCCCAGGTTTGCGCTACCGCCTGACCAGTTCAGGGCGTCGAGGGAACGCTGGTAACCGACGTTCAGAAAGGCGCTGCCGAGCCTGTGGTCGAGCAGGACGATACCGCCACCAAATTCGCTCCAGGTGGCTTCGCGTTCCATATCCAGTTGAAGTTTGAGGTCGAACTGTAGCTGGTCGTTACCGCCAAGCGTGTGCCAGACATTGCCGTAAACATAGGCACGTAAATTGAGGCCTGCGATATCGCTATCGACGTTGTATGCGCGCAGGCCCAGGCGGAAGTTCGCTTCCGGCGTCATATCCGGTTCAACCCAGGAAATGCCGTCATTGAATGCACTGAGGTTACTGTAATTGACCACTACCTGAGCCTGGGGCTCGAGGTTGAACCTGTCACCGGCGTGCAGGGTAATTCCTTTTTCCAGTGCCGCGGTGAGTTGGGGGCCATAGATGGTATCGCCTATCGCGCGAAAAGATTGGCTCTGCAACTTCAAGTAAGTGACTTTTGCGGTGAAGTCGAAGTAACTCTGATCCTGCTTGTAGTCGTTGAAGTAGTAGCCGGCGTACAGAGTACTCAATTCATTGCGTCCGGAGCTGTAATTGTCGAAGCCCCGCGCAAATCCAGTGACATCGCCGCGGGCCTGGCTGCTGCCGAAAAAAAGCCCCATTTCCCGTGCGCCGCCGGTACAGGTAGGGCCTGCCCAGATATTGGTGCCGATCTGGACGCCGGTGATGTCGCCATCGAAACGATTGTTCACGTCGCCGCGCCAGTTTTGGTCCGCGCTCTGGTGGTACACCCGCATCCAGTCGTCATTGGCGCCATCAAACCAGCTGCGCTGTTCGCCGCGGCGCTTGTGGTAGCTGCCTATCTCCTGCAATGAAGTAATTCTGGCCAGGGACTTCGCCTGGGCGTAGAGGGGGATTTCAGGCCGGTACAGGTGAATTGGCGGAGTTTCAGGGCGAGGGGCGACTGTCGCTTCGGCCGTGGCGTCGCCATTGTCTGTTGTGCGGATCTCGAGCGTTGAAATGCCATTTGTACCGGAGGGCTCTGTGGCGGCCTGTTCGCCGGGATTTATGGTGGAGCGCAGATACCAGTTATCACTCTCTTCCGGATCGTCTGATCCCCGGAAAAGGAGGTATTCGTAGGGGCCGGCGGAAATGGAGTCTCTCATGTAGAAGGCGTTGTTACTCGTGGTAGCGCCATCCCGGGTTTCTACCACCAGAATCCCGTCTTCTGTCGGTGCGCCACTGCCGCCGAGCCGGCGAAACACCAGTTCGGTGCCGCCACTGGCATGGCCGCTGTTAATAATTAACCGGTCGCTCAGGCTGTTGTCGTCACCCGCCACCATGTCCATGTAAATACTGCCGTTACCTTCGTAGTCGCCGTCAATCAGCAGTCGGTTGGCAGTGGTGCCGCGCATGTCGATGGTGCCGAGATTGGACACGGAAAGGTACTGCCCGCCACTGGACAGGATACTGGCGCTGAAGTGGGGCAGAAGCAGAGCACTGGACGAGCTGATTTCCAGACGGCCGGGCAGGATATCACTCCCCCCGAGGGTCAGGTCGCTGGTGAATTCAAGTTGGGTACTATCGAGAAGGCGCAGGGTCTCCCAGTGTTGCAGGCGCGCGGGGTTTTGCAGTCTGGCGTTGTACAGGCTGAGGCTGTCATTGCCGCTACCGCCGCTGATGACCGTGTAATCACTCCGGGTAATGGCGTTGTTGCCGTCCAGGCTGTATTGATCGTCGCCGCTGCCCAGCAATATATCGGCATGGGCTGGAAATGAGTTGAATGCAATCGAGGAGAAGATGGCGAGGCTGAGCAATTTGGGAGAGCGGGTGCAGGGAGCCCTCCCAATGCGGGGATACGACATAATTCCGTCCCTGGGCGTTATTGGCAATACACACGCAGATCCATTGCGTGCAGTCCAGTAGGTGCGTCAGTCCCGGAAAGTTTAGTCGAGGGAAAGGTGCGGGCCAGATACCGGGCCCGGCGGTCACAAATATTGTCAGCCTATCCAGCGGGGAAGGAGGATGCAGCCCCAGGTGGTTAGCCACAGCAGTAACGAGATTGAAACAGCCGCGGATGCCGTATCTTTGGCAATTTTTGACAGGGGGTGTTTTTCTGGCCCGATACGGTCGACGACGGCTTCGACTGCGCTGTTCAACAGTTCCACAATCATCACCATCAGTGTGACACCGATGAGCAATGCGCGTTCTACACCGGTATTACCCAGCCACAGGGCGGCGGGAATCAGGATGATCGCAAGGGTGACTTCCTGCCGAAAGGCTGCCTCGTTCCGCCAGGTGGCTAGCAGGCCGGCCCAGGAGTAGCCGGTGGCGTCGATCAGGCGGGAGATTCCGGTTTTTCCGGGCTTGTTCACGAATTGCTCTTGCATGGCTGGCTTCTTGTGATCCTTTGGATAAATTAGCGGCCGATAGTTTCGGGGGCTGGCTCCGCGGCACACTTTAGTCGCTCAGGTGTCAAAAAAATGTCAAAAAAAAGCCCGGGCAAGCCGGACTTTTTTGATTGGACTTACTCGTCCAGGAAGCTGCGCAGGTGTTCGGAGCGCGAAGGATGGCGCAGTTTGCGCAATGCCTTGGCTTCGATCTGGCGGATACGCTCGCGGGTTACGTCGAACTGTTTGCCCACTTCCTCGAGGGTGTGGTCAGTGTTCATATCGATCCCGAAGCGCATGCGCAGTACCTTGGCTTCCCGCGCCGTCAGGCCGGACAGCACTGAGCGGGTAGCATCGTGCAGGCCGGTGGAGGTAGCGGTGTCCACTGGGGAAGACTGGTTCTGGTCTTCGATGAAGTCGCCCAGATGGGAGTCTTCATCATCACCGATCGGCGTTTCCATGGAGATCGGCTCTTTGGCGATCTTCAGGACTTTACGCACCTTGTCTTCCGGCATGTCCATGCGTTCGCCAAGCTCTTCCGGCGTCGGCTCGCGACCCATCTCCTGCAACATCTGGCGGCTGATACGATTGAGCTTGTTGATGGTCTCAATCATGTGCACCGGAATACGGATGGTGCGCGCCTGGTCAGCGATGGAGCGGGTGATTGCCTGACGAATCCACCAGGTGGCGTAAGTGGAGAACTTGTAGCCACGGCGGTATTCGAACTTGTCGACCGCTTTCATCAGACCGATGTTGCCTTCCTGGATCAGGTCGAGGAACTGCAGGCCACGGTTGGTGTACTTCTTGGCGATGGAAATCACCAGACGCAGGTTGGCCTCAACCATTTCTTTCTTGGCGCGACGGGAACGAGCTTCGCCGATGGACATGCGGCGGTTGATCTCTTTGATCTGGCCGACGTCCAGCAGGGCTTTATCCTGGGCCTGGGTCAACTTGCGCTGGGCGCGTTGAATTTCTTCCGCTACCTGACGCAGTGCATCGGAGTAGTCGCGCTTTTTCTTGATGATGGACGGGATCCAGTCATCGTTGGTCTCGTTGCCGGGAAATTCCTTGATAAAGGTCTTGCGCGGCATACGGGCGCGCTTGATGCACAGGTTCATGACGATGCGTTCTTGCTCGCGCACGTCGTCGAGAATGCTGCGCACTTCGTTGTACAGCGGGTCGAACTGACGCGGTGCCAGCTTGAAGAAGCGGAATACTTCGCCCACGGCTTCCATGGCTTCACCAGCCTCTTTGGAATCGCGACCGTGCTTCTTCACTGCGGCGTCGGCTTTCTTTTGCGCGGCGATCAGCGCCTTCATACGCTCGGCCAGCTCTTCCGGGTCGATGCCGCCTACGTTTTCCTCTTCTTCCTCAGAGGAATCGTCATCGTCGTCATCGCCGTCGGACTCTTCGTCATCGTCCTTGTCGTCGGATTTACTCGCTTCTGCGGCCTGACCGGCCTGCGCACCCGGAGGCACTTCATCGGCGGGGTCCAGCCAACCGGCGATCACGTCCGGGATACGGCGCTCTTCTTTCTCGATCAGCTCGTATTCGTTGATGATGTGCTGCACCGCGCCAGGCCAGTAAGCGAGAGCTGCCATCAGCTCGCGCAGGCCTTCTTCGATACGCTTGGCAATGGCGATCTCGCCCTCCCGGGTGAGGAGTTCCACTGTGCCCATTTCACGCATGTACATGCGCACTGGGTCGGTGGTACGGCCGACATCGGATTCCACTGCGGCCAGGGCTGCGGCAGCCTCTGCGGCGGCGATTTCATCGGCGGAGCTGTCGCCCTCGGCCATCAACAGTTCTTCGGCATCCGGTGCTTGTTCAAACACCTTGATGCCCATGTCGTTGATCATGCCGATGATGTCTTCGACCTGATCCGGATCGGAGATGTCTTCCGGAAGGTGGTCGTTCACTTCCGCATAGGTCAGATAGCCCTGCTCTTTACCGCGGGCGATCAGTTCCTTGATGCGGGAGGTGGTTTGTTGCTGCTGGGTTTTGTCGGTCATGCACAACCCTGAATTCTGGGGATTGAAAATCTGGACTTTTGTCTGGACAAAGACGCGGGATTATAGCGTATTTGCGATAGCAATAACCACAGTGACTGTCAAGGCAGTGGTGGCTTGGGGTATAGGGCGTCTGTCTTCTGGGTCCCGCCGGTCTTTGGGCGGGATCTGGATATGGGGCCTCGCCGATGGAATTCAAGGGCAGGCGCGATGAATTATTGCTCAGTCGGGTTTGCGTCGCCAGTTGGCGAGCAGCGCCAGCTGTTCCGGCCCCAGCTGGTTGCCGCTGTTCTTGAGCTGGTTGAGCAGGTCGCGGTTGCGCTGTTTCTCGGCGGCGTGATTCAGGCGCTGCAGGCAGTCGCTGAACTCGGTCTGGGGATCGTATTCCTCATACTGGCCATTGAGGGCCATCAGGCGTGCGCCGGTAACCAGCTGGGAATTGCCGAGCTGTGCCAGCTGGTCGCACGAATCCGCCCCGTGGTGTGCCCGCCAATACCCGAGCAGTTGATTGAGGTTGTACTCAGGGCGGGTTTTCAGCAGGTCTACCAGGTCGGCAAACAGTTGCAGGTCGGCATCGTTGCTGGCGCGAAATTGGGCGCTGTTTTCGATCAGTTGGGCCAGCTGCGGGTGGTGCAGCAGCAGTGCGATCAGCATCCGTTCCGCGGGCAGCCGGTATTGGCCGCTGCGGCGGATGGGCGCGTCCCGACGGATATCTTCTTCTGCCATCGCGGCAGGTTCATCGACCGGGATGTCGTATTCGCTGTATTCCGGCGGCGTTGCGAACGCTTCTGGCGGCTGGGTATGTTCCCCCGCGGGATGGGCAGGCGCAGACGAGGCTGCCTGCGGTTTGCTTTGAGGCGGCTGAGCGACGGGCGGGGGCTGTTGTGCCAGTTTGGCGGCGCGGGCTTTTTCAGCTGCAATGACTTCTTCCAGCATCTCCAGCTCGAGACCGGTGCGCCGGGCCAGCTGCTGGAACATCAACTGGCGGTAGACACCTGCGGGGAGCAGGTCCAGTAGCGGGGCCGCGGCCTTGGACAGGCGCGCGCGGCCGTCCATGGTCTGAAGGTTGATACCTTCGCCCAGCAGGTCGAACAGGAAGTCTTCCAGCGGGCGGCCCTGGTCGTCGATCATCTGGTCAAAGCGTTCGCCGCCGACCTGGCGTACCAGGGTGTCCGGGTCTTCCCCCTCCGGTAGGAGCAGGAATCGCAGGCTGCGGCCGTCCTGCATGTGTGGCAGGGCCGCCTCCAGCGCGCGGCGGGCGGCCGTGCGGCCGGCGTTGTCGCCGTCAAAACAGAACACGAGTTCCTGGGTATGGCGGAACGCCAGCTGGATATGTTCTTCGCCGCAGGCGGTGCCCAGGGTGGCGACCGCGCAGCGAATGTCGAACTGGGCCAGAGCCACCACGTCCATATAGCCTTCCACCACGATCAGCCGCTTCAGTTCACGGTTGGCCTGGCGGGCCTCCCAAAGACCGTAGAGCTCGCGCCCTTTGTGGAAAATCGGGGTTTCAGGGGAGTTGAGGTACTTGGGCTTGTCGTCGCCCAGTACGCGGCCGCCGAAACCGATGGTGCGCCCGCGCTGGTCGCGGATCGGGAACATGATGCGGTTGCGGAAGCGGTCGTAGTGGTGGCGCTTGCCGGGTTCTACCTTGCCCGGATTGCCATCGCTGTCCTGGCGGCGGATGGCAAGACCAGCGAGTTCCAGCTGCTCGGATTTTTCCGAGCTGGTACCCAGCTGGTTGAGCAGGTTGTCCCAGCCGGGGGGCGCGAGGCCGATGCCGAAGTCTTTGGCGATGGCGCCGGTAAGGCCGCGGTTGCGCAGGTAGGCAATCGCTTTGGCGGCGACTTTATGGTCTTTCAGCTGGGCACGGTAGTAGTCTGCCGCCTTTTCCGTCAGCTGATAGAGTGACTGGCTTTCCTGTTGGCGCTTGATTTGCCCGGGAGCCAGTTGCTCTCGCGGTACTTCTATACCGAGGCTGCCGGCCAGCTTTTCCACGGCTTCAGGGAACGGCAGGCGGTCGTATTCCATAAGGAAACCGACCGCATTACCGCTGGCGCCACAGCCAAAGCAGTAGTAGAACTGCTTATCCGGGCTGACCGTAAACGATGGTGTTTTTTCGTCGTGAAAGGGGCAGCAGGCGGAATAGTTTTTTCCGGTTTTGCGGAGTTTTACCCGGCTATCGACGACCGGGACTATGTCGGCGCGGGCCAACAGGTCGTCGATGAAGTACTGGGGTATTTTACCTGCCATAACCGGGTTCTTACGTGGGGCGGCTTAGTTGAAAGCCGCCTTGACCAACTTGCTGATTGCGCCCATGTCGGCGCGGCCCTGTACCTGTGGCTTCACCAGGGCCATGACCTTGCCCATGTCCGCCATGCTGCTGGCGCCGGTTTCGGCAACGGCCGCGGACACGATCTCCGCGATTTCCTCTTCGCTCAGCTGCTCCGGCAGAAACTCCTGGATCACATCAATTTCCTGTTGCTCCACCTCTGCCAGTTCCGGACGGCCGGCTTTTTCGTACTGCGCGATGGAGTCGCGGCGCTGCTTGGTCATTTTGTCCAGCAGGGCAAGGATACGGGCGTCGTCCAGTTCGATACGCTCGTCCACTTCCACGCGCTTGATCTCTGCGTTGATCAGTCGCAGGGTCGCGAGGCGCGCTTTTTCGCGGGCTCTCATGGCGTCTTTGGTGGCGGTGGAGAGGGTTTCCTTGAGTGTGCTCATTGGTGTTCGTCCGGTTCGGTTACGAATGGATATTCGGGTGGTTGAGGCGGCTAAGCATAGCGCCAAGCCCGTCGGGTCTGAAGAGGGCTGAAGGGGGTTCAGCGCATTCAGCGGGCAATAAAAAACGGCGCGCGAGCGAACTCGGGCGCCGTTTTGACCGCGAACAGCGTTCGCGTCAGCGTGCTGTGATCGAGAGAATCAGCTCGAACTCAGTAGAGACGCTGGAATTTGCGGTTTTCGCGCTGCAGCTTCTTGGCGTGACGCTTTACAGCGGCAGCAGCCTTGCGCTTGCGAACGGAAGTCGGCTTTTCGTAGAACTCGCGACGACGTACTTCGGAGAGTACACCAGCTTTTTCGCAGGAGCGCTTGAAACGGCGCAGGGCGATGTCAAAAGGTTCGTTGTCTTTGATGCGTACTGAAGGCATTAGCTTACCTGTTAAATTCGTTTCTCTCGGCCTATCCGGCAAATTGCTCATCTCGCAGATGCAATCCGGAGGCCGGTTCACAGCGAGGGCGCAAATTCTATACAGATGATTTGGCCTTCGCAAGCCTTGCCGACGGAATCTCTGCGACTGTCAGTCCTGTTTTGGACAGGATGGCAACTATAGTCCAGCTGATGGGGCACCATGCGGTGGAGATTGGGGCTGTCTTCGGCTGGATCCTATGGACTGCGCCAGCTAGAGAGTATGATAGCGCCGCCAAGGCCACCTCCGCAGCGCGGTAGTGGTTGAATAGTGAGTCATTTATATACATTCATATAGACGAGAGAGCCTTGCGAGTACTCGGAATTGAAACCTCCTGTGATGAAACCGGCGTAGCCCTGTACGACAGCGAGCAGGGGCTGCTGGGGCACACCCTTTATAGCCAGGTGAAACTGCACGCCGACTACGGAGGCGTTGTGCCGGAACTGGCCAGTCGCGATCATGTGCGCAAACTGTTGCCCCTGGTCAGGGAGGTGATGGCCCAGAGCGACACCGCTCCGGCGGACATTGACGGGGTGGCCTTCACAGCTGGCCCCGGCCTGATCGGCGCCCTGATGGTTGGGGCCTGCGCTGGTCGCGCCCTGGCTTATGGATGGAATGTGCCGGCGATTGGTGTACACCATATGGAAGGCCACTTGCTGGCGCCCATGCTGGAGGAAAAACCGCCCGCGTTCCCGTTTGTGGCACTGCTGGTTTCCGGTGGACACACCCAGTTGGTGGACGTGCAGGGGCTGGGGCGATATGAGCTGCTGGGGGAGTCCCTCGACGATGCCGCAGGCGAAGCCTTCGACAAGGCCGCAAAGATGCTCGACCTGGATTACCCGGGCGGGCCGCGGCTGGCGGCGCTGGCCGAGCAGGGAGATCCGTTGCGGTTTACTTTCCCGCGACCGATGACCGATCGTCCCGGGCTCGATTTCAGTTTCTCAGGCCTGAAGACCTACACCCTGACCACCGTGCAGCAGCACGCGCTGGAAGATGGTCTGCCAGATGAGCGGACCTGTGCCGACATCGCGGCGGCTTTCCAGGATGCGGTCGTGGATACGCTGGTGATTAAATGTCGCCGCGCGCTCAAACAGACCGGGCGCAATACGCTGGTCATCGCAGGTGGTGTTTCCGCAAACAAATTGCTGCGTCAGCGCCTGGAGGCGCGTCTCGCGGAAGATGGTTGCAGCGTGTACTACCCGCGCCACGAATTTTGTACCGACAATGGTGCCATGATTGCCTACGCCGGCTGCCTGCGTTTGCAGGCGGGGCAGAGGGCGGATCTCGACATAGAAGTCCGCCCCCGCTGGCCACTTACTGAGCTGGCTGGAGTGCTGGGCGGAAAATAGGGAGAACTGGATTGGATATCGTTTATATCCGCGACCTGAAGGTAAATACCATCATCGGTATTTATGACTGGGAGCGTGAAGTGAAGCAAACCGTAAGCCTGGATATCGAAATGGCTTTTGATATCAGCGAAGCGGCGCGCACCGACAATATTGAACATACGCTCAACTACAAAGCCGTCGCCAAGCGGCTGATCGCCTTTATTGAGGGCAGCGAATTTCTGCTGGTTGAGACTATGGCCGAACAGGCCGCAGCAATCGTGCGCGAGGAGTTTGGCGTAACCTGGTTGCGCTTGCGCCTGTCCAAGCCCGGCGCGGTACGCGGCGCCCGTGATGTCGGTGTGATTATCGAGCGCGGCAGTAAAACAGCGACCGGGGTGGCTTGAGAATGGCCAGGGTATATCTGAGTCTCGGCAGTAACATCGAGCGCCACAAACACCTGAGTGCCGGCCTGGACGCACTGGTGCGTGAATTTGGCGACCTGCAAATGTCGCAGGTGTACGAAAGTGAGGCGGTCGGATTCGACGGCGACAATTTTTACAATCTGGTCGCGGCCATCGACACTGACCTTTCTGTGGGAGAGCTGGCCCTGCGCCTGCGCCAGATCGAGGACGACAATGGCCGCCTGCGCAGCGGCCCCAAATTTAGCGCCCGTACCCTGGATATCGATATTCTCACTTACGATGACCGCACCGGCGTTGTGGATAGTGTGAAACTGCCACGGGATGAGATCCTCAAGAATGCGTTTGTACTGTTGCCGCTGTCGGAACTGGCATCGGATTCGGTGCACCCGGTAGAGGGGAAAACCTATCAGCAATTGTGGGAAGCATACGATCAGGCTTCACAGAAGCTCTGGCCTGTGGAATTCTCCTGGCCTGAAGACTAGTTTGTAACTTGGGCTGATGCGCTTTTGCCTGAGCCAGTAGCCTTACGACAGCGAGCGCTTTGTTCAGCCGGCCCTGCATCACTGCGACTATCCCATGCATTGCCAGCAGGCGCCGGTCGATTGCTTCCTGATATCCACTTGATCCCTGCAGGAATTCCTGGAGCTTTTTGTTGGCGCCGGCATGCCCGGCTTTTTCATATGCCAGTAGAACCTCCACCGTTCTTTCCATTTCTGTCAAACTTCGCGGCACGGGCTGATAACCCAATGCCTTCACCATAGCCTCCGTTACAGCCCAGGAAGACCAGGGGTTTTGACCCGTGATTAGTCGGCCATCGACACTGAAGTGCCGTAGGTAGAGCGGCCCCTGCTGGAAAGTTGCACCATTGTCGCGCAGTCGTGTTTCCAGTAAGAATGGAAAAATTTTCTCTGCATCGGGTATCAGAAAAAGCTCCTCTTCGTTCGTAAAGCTACTGATCCGGCGGCCTTGCAGAAAGGAACTCCCGTTTGTCAGCGTGATATCCGTAAGTGCCGCGGGTCCATGGCACACTGCGCCGATAACGCCCTGCTTTTGATGGAGCGTACGAACCAGTTTTTGAATGGCCTTGTTTCCAGGGAAGTCGAACATGGCACCCTTACCGCCAACAAAGAATACGCCTTGGTATTGGTTGGCATCGGCGTCCGCAAGCGCGATGCTGTTACGTAGCTTTTCCATTGCCCGGTAGTCATTGAGGAAGGCGTAATCGAATGGGCCCATATCGTCTGAATCCATCACCGCCGGCGGCTCGCCACCTTGTGGACTGGCGATATCGACGGTGAAGCCATTGGCCTTGAACACATAGTATGGGCGTGCGAGTTCGGTAAATTCGTAACCGGTCTTTTTGCCGGTATCTCCCATTGTGTCGGTGCTGGTAACCACCATCAGGATACGTCCGCGGTCAGGGCTGGATGGAATATGCTGTAAGTAAGGGATGTCTGAGACTTGTGTGTCTGTGAGCACTTGCTGATCGGGCGCCGGGGGGATCAGGCTCTTCAGCCAATACCCGCTAGCAATCAGTGCGGCCGCACTGCACAAAACCGTAACTAATATCTTTTTGACCATGGTGGATCTCCTTTCTGTTGCAGGCCGATCATGGTCAAGGGCTAGTGAAGCGTGGGTGAAATTTACCGAAAACGTGTACGTCGGCTACGTAAGGTCAATCGAAAATGTGAATAGCTGGCTTGTGCAGGTTGCTCTGTATTGCCAGTCTTGCGCGTTTAGAATCCTGCCAGCCAGATACAGTCCCTGGCCGAGTCCTTGGCTGTCTGTTCTGTGGGTTCCGCGGTTAAATATCGTTGCCGTATCGAGAAGTCTTTCCGTGGGGTTTTCGAATACCAGCGCGTTGCCAGTTTTATATATATGTAGTGTTGGTTGTGCTGCGTGTCGAATAACGTTGTCTAGCAGGATATCCAGAAGTAGCGCAGTCAATTGTGCGTTGCCAGTTGCCGCGAGGGCTTCCGGTAGCGCAAGCTTTAGTCGAAAGCTCTTGCCTGTAGATATTTCAGGCCGGGCAAGTAGCCGCTCTTCTAACAGTGATCGTAGATTGAACGTGGTGTGCTCGAAAGATTCGGCTCGCGCGAGCGCTAGTAGTGTGCCGATTGTCGTGTTCATACTCGCGAGAATCGATTCGAGTTCCCGGGTTTCTCTGCGCTCAAGGTTGCGACCTCGCGCCAGGGTGAGAGTGTTGGTTGCTATGGCTAGGCCAGTGCGCAATTCATGGCTAACATCGCGCGTGAATTCGGCTTCCCTCTGCTGTGCCTGGCGAAGGCCGTTGATATTGCGTTGTAAGGTGCGCGCGAGAAAGCCTATTTCGTCTTTGCGATGTGAGTTCGACAGTGCAACTGGCTGCATGTTTTCTGGTTGTGATTCCAGTTCGCGCGCAAGCTCAAGTACTGGCCGAATGGTTGCGGCTACTAGCCGGTGGGCCAGCCACAGGGCGAGTAAAGTTGTACATAAAAGAGCGAACACAATCAGCCAGATTAAATGGCTGGATTGTCTTGAAACGGTGAGTAGCTCACCGACATCCGCGGCGAGGATGGCACCGGCTTCGGGTGCCAGCTGTCGAAGGTGGTAGTGCTGCCGGCCGGCAACGAAGAGTTCGGCCTTGCGCTTCTCTCCTTCCAGTGCGGTGAGGAATTCTGGTGGTGTTTCAGATGCTGAGGTGTAGAGGCTGAATTCCGGCAATCTTGGGGGGGGGAACTCACCGCTTTCTTGAAGTGATCGCTCGATATAATCCGCCTCGTTATTCACCAGATTTTCGAGCAGTCGGTCTTCAATACCATATGCCACGAGCACGCCAATCGCCGAGTAAATAAGGCAGAGTGCCAGGGTGAAACTGCCGAATACGACGAACACCCGTCGTTGCAGGTTGCCTTGCGGATGCTCAGTTTTCACCGGGTTGCTCCAGGCGGTAGCCGATGTTGCTGATGGTTCTCAGCATGGGGGCGGAAAATGGACGATCGAGCTGGCAGCGGAGGCTGTAGATATGGGATTTCAGTGCGTCGCTGTTGGGAGGGGTGTCGCCCCAGATTCGATGGCTGACCTCCCCGCGGCTGAGAGGTTCGGGATAGGCGCAGGCCAGCTCCCAGAGGATGTTGAAGGTAATAGCTGTGAGCTTCAGTTGCTGGCCATTACGAGTCGCTTCCCGCTGGCGGCCGTGGATATGTAAAGGGCCAATATGAATTTCGTCGCTGCGATGCAGCTCCCGGCGCCTTGCGAGGGCGAGGCAGCGCAATGCCAGTTCGCGTGGGTCGAAAGGTTTACACAGGTAATCGTCTGCGCCGGAGTGGAATCCCGATGCTTTGTCGGCGAAGGCATCACGTGCTGTAAGCATCAGTATAGGGACTGTGATGTTTCTCCTTTGCCGGAGTTGGCGGCAGACTTCCAGGCCGTCGATATCGGGCAGGTTCAGGTCCAGCAAAATCAGGTCATAGATTTCCTGTAAGGCTAACTTCAGGCCGTGTTGCCCTGTGCGGGCGAAATCCATGTGCCAGCCGTGTCCTTCCAGGAACTCGCCGGTCTGGCGGGCGAGAGTGGGGTTATCTTCAACCAGGAGTATCTTAAGATTGTTCACCGGAAATCCCTGTCCACATTTTCAATGTAAGAGGACATTGTGGCAATTTACCGGTGAAATAGAAGTGAAATCTAGTGGGCCGCTGCAGCGACAGCGACCCAATTTGTCAGCTCAAGTTTGTCAGGGCGTCCTTGGTGAACGGCACTATTTCTTCTTCCCGACCCTCGCGCACTTTCACCAGCCAGTTCGGATCCTGCAGCAGCGCGCGGCCTACGGCGATCATGTCGAACTCGTTGTTGTCCATACGGCGAATCAGTTCGTCCAGTCCGGTGGGGTTGGCGGTGCCGCCCATACCCTGGTTGTTGCCGCCGATGAAGTCGTCGTCGAGGCCGACGCTACCGACAGAGATAACCGGCTTGCCGGTGAGTTCCTTGGTCCAGCCTGCCAGATTCATGTCAGAGCCTTCAAACTCGGGTACCCAGAAACGTCTGGTCGAAGCGTGGAAAATATCGACGCCAGCATTTACCAGCGGGGTCAGGAAGCGCTGCAGTTCTTCTGGAGTCTGCGCCAGTCGGGCGTCATAGTCCTGCTGTTTCCACTGGGAATAGCGCAGCACGATGGCGAAGTCTTCACCTACCGCTTTGCGCACCGCCTCAATAATCTCCACCGCAAAGCGGGTGCGATTTTCCAGTGAGCCGCCGTACTCGTCGTCGCGCTGGTTGGTCCCCTCCCAGAAAAACTGGTCGATCAGGTAGCCGTGGGCACCGTGGATTTCAACGCCGTCGAAGCCCGCATCTTTGGCCGCTTTGGCGGCATCGGCGAACGCTTTTACAGTGTCCTGAATATCCTGTTTGGTCATGGCGACGCCGCTGGGCTTGCCGGGTTTGAACAGGCCGGAGGGGGAGTGACCGGGAACGGATTTATCCGGACCCGTGCCCTCTTTGCGCACAGCGCCCACATGCCACAGTTGCGGAATGATCTGGCCGCCTGCCGCATGTACTTCGTCAACGACCTTCTTCCAGCCGGACAGGGCTTCCTCGCCGTGGATCGCGGGTACATTTTCGTAGCCATTGGCAGCGGGGTGGCCGACAAAGGTCCCCTCGGTGATGATCAGGCCCACATCGCCCTCGGCGCGGCGGCGGTAGTAGCCGGCTACCTGCTCATTGGCGACGTAGCCGGGTGACGCAGTACGGGTCATCGGGGCCATGGCCACGCGATTGCGCAGGTTGAGGGACTTGTGCTGGAAAGGACGCAACAGGCTGTCGAGGGACGCGCTCATATCACACTCCGGGTAATTCTCTGGTAATACGTGGATGCTTGCCTGCTCTGGGAGACCCATGCAGGTCAATATGGTTGCGTTATGAGACTGTATTTGGTTTCTTATTGCAACCTAATTCAAATATACTGCGCTCCATGACACGTAAACGTTTTGAAAATCCGGGCTGTTCGGTAGCCTGTGCGCTCAATGAAGTGGGCGATTGGTGGTCGCTGCTGGTAATCAAGCAGGCGATGTTGGGTACGCGACGTTTTGTGGATTTCCAGCATAGCCTTGGTATAGCGAAGAATATTCTCTGCGACCGATTGTCCCGTCTGGTGGAGAACGGTGTTCTGGTGCGCGTGGATGTTGGCGAGCATGGCACCCGCTATGAGTATCGGTTGACCGATAAGGGGCGGGACCTGTTTGCGGTCGTAGTGGCATTGCGCCAGTGGAATGAGCGCTGGAACGGCAGTAAAGACGATATGCGGCTGGTGGAACGCGGCACCGGTGAGCCTGTTGGAGCGGTTTCAGTTCAGAATTCCGCAGGAGAGCCTCTGGGGGTCAGGGATGTGCTGTTTGTCGATGAAAATGGCCAGCCGCTGGATCGGGCTGTTTGATCGGTAGCAGTTGACTGAATGGTTGCTCGCGGCCCGCAACAGGCCGCGTTTCCCGCTAGAATTATTTCCCGTTTTTCAGTTCGCGTAGCTTCGCCTCGTGGCGCCGCAGTTCGGGCTTGTACTCGAGAATCTCCTCTTCTGACAGTCCCTTCAGCTCGTGGGGGAATACCAGCCAGGCATCGGTTTCGTGTAGGTAGTAATCCGGCTGAAACTTGGTGCGGTTGCGGTTGGGTTTGAAGTAGGGGCAGGCAATGCGGATTTCCGGGGTGTTTTTCTTACACGCCTTTCGCATATCCGAGATGGCTTGCTGGATGCTGAGGCCAGTGTCGTATACGTCGTCCACGATCAGCATTTTCTGGTGTGACTCTACCTGTTTGATCAGGTAGGTGAGACCGTGCACTTTCACTTCCTTGTCGCGCTTGTCCAGGCCCGAATAGGATGATGTGCGGATGGCGATGTGGTCCGCGTGGAAGCCCAGGAAGTCGAACATCTCCTGTACGGCAATCCCGATTGGTGCGCCGCCGCGCCAGACGCCGACGATATAGTCAGGGCGGAACCCGCTCTCCACAACCTTCAGTGCCAGCGTAAAGGAATCCTCCAGCAGGGACTGGGCGGAAATGTAAAACTTGTCACTCACTCGGATAACCTCTTTGTCGTGTCGCGGATTATATAGTCCGGATTACATGTTCAGGCTGCGTCCGCCGTCTACGGCCAATATCTGGCCGGTGATATAGGGGGCGAAGGAAACCAGGAAACGCGCTGTTTGGGCAATGTCCCGTGGGTCACCACTTCTCCCCAGGGGGATACGCGCCAGAATCTGTTCTTTGTTATAGCCTTCACTCTCCTGTTCCGGCCACAGAATTGCGCCCGGCGCGATGCCGTTGACGCGCACATCGGGGGCTAGCTCCCGTGCCAGGCTCTTGGTCAGCATCGCCAGTCCGGCCTTGGCCGCACAGTAAACGGTGTGCTGGGGCATGGGCTTTTCGGCGTGAATATCCACCAGATTGACGATACACCCGTTACGCGCCTGCAATTTTGGCGCCAGTGCCTGGCACAGAAAAAACGGGGTTTTCAGGTTGCTGCCGATCAATGTGTCCCACTGTTCCTCATTTGCGCCGCCGATGGGGGTGGGGAAGAACGCGGATGCATTATTGACCAGCACGTCAATGTGACCGAAAGCGCTTACGGCGGCTTGTGCGAGCTGTTCACACTCCGCGGCGCTGGCCAGATTGCTTTGGATTGCAGTGGCCGAGTCGGGGCGCTTGCTATTAAGTCGCTCTACCAGTGCCCGGGCAGCCTCTGCGGAATGGCGGTAATGAACGATGACATTGTGGTCGCGATGTAACTCTTCGGTGACGGCGCGGCCGAGCCGGGCAGCAGCACCGGTGATAAGGGCGGTGGGCATCATGTCTGCTCGTGAGAATTCCGTTGGCATTGTTCTGCGTGGTGCAGGGTTAAGCGCGATAAGTACTTTTCAGCCGGGATACTGCCTGGATGCGTGCGCGATCCAGTGCTTTGCCGAGTTCGGCGCCCTCAAAGCCCTCATCAATCAGTGCTTTGGGGCTTACGTCAGCCGCAGCACAGCGGGCCGCACGTAAATAGTCCGCCTGGGGATAATCCCGATCTTCCAGCCCCAGTCGCCCACGGGCATCGGCCTCACAGCTTAACAGGAACTGTTCAAACTTTTCCGGATTGCGCAGGGCGTCCAATGCGCGGAGCAGTTTCATTACGGTATCCGGACGCAAATCGAATGCTTTGTGGCAGTGCAGGTGGTATTCGCATACACCAAGGGCCAGGGATTTTACCGGGTTCGGCACCCGTAGCCGTTCGCACACCGATTTGACCAGCGGCAGACCAGCGGTTTCGTGACCCCGATGGCTTGGGAGCACGTCGTCCGGCGTGACGCCTTTCCCCAGGTCGTGTACCAGGACCGCAAAGCGTACTGCCAGTTGCGGGCTGGCCTGGCGCAGAGCGCGCAGTACATGGTCCCCTGTATCCACCTCCGGATGGTGTTGCGGAGGTTGGGGTACGCCAAATAGACAATCTACTTCTGGAAGCAGGACCTCAAGTGCTCCGCATTCCCGCAGAACCTGAATGAATATGTCGGGGCGTGGTTCCAGCAGCGCGCGACTGACTTCCTTCCATACCCGCTCGGCAACGAGATGCTCGACTTCCCCTGCATCTACCATGGTGCGCATCAGCGTCTTGGTTTCCGGAGCAATGGAAAATCCAAGAGGATGGTAACGGGCGGCAAACCGGGCGACGCGTAGAATCCTCAGGGGATCTTCGGCAAATGCCGGGGAAACATGCCGCAGTAAGCGCGCTTCAAGGTCTGGCTGGCCGCCGTATGGATCGATGATTTGACCGTCTTCGGTTTCCGCCATGGCGTTAACGGTGAGGTCTCGACGCAGAAGATCCTGCTCAAGGGTGACATCCGGGCTGGCAAAGACGGTGAAGCCGCTATACCCATGCCCACTTTTGCGTTCGGTACGTGCGAGCGCATGCTCCTCCCCGGTTTCCGGGTGCAGGAATACCGGGAAGTCTTTACCCACCGGGCGGTAGCCAAGCGACAGCATTTCGTCTTCAGTCGCCCCGACGACCACCCAGTCTCGTTCATGTATGGGGCGCTGGAGAAGTTTGTCGCGCACCGCGCCGCCTACTAAATAGGTTTTCACCGGAAGTCCTCCGGGAGTTGGTCTGGATTGACGTTGGTATAAAGAAGGGGGCCGGAAATTGCCATAAATCCGATGAACCTGGCTGTGTCGCGGCTGGGAGTCAGGGCGAAAGATAAAAAATGGAGGGGCCGGAAGATAAAAAAAAGGCCCCGAAAATACAAGGGGGCCCAGGGTCTTAGGGTATTCGTAAAGAGTTGAAGCTCAACAAGCTCGTGTGCGCCAAGAGGCTAGGTTCGCAGCAAATAGACCTGAGTTGCTGCGTAATCTCATCGGATAGACGCAACTTGCTGGTGAATCGGTGACCAACCAGCAACTTGGTGACTATTCTATTTTACCTGTCATACCTGTCAACCATGGATATTAAGATTTTATTGAGGGGTGTGCCGTGTCGTTCGTTAAACATATATGGGCGTAGTATTTGCACCTGTTTTTTTGCTTTAATGCAGAATAATCGATAAATAAAAGCGCGATTCGTGGGGGAAAGTAATAATTATGAGCGAAGTGAACGTGCTAACCACCGGGGAAGCGGCCCGGTATTGCGGGGTCAATTTCCGCACGGTAATCCGCTGGATTGAGCGGGGACAATTGAAAGCCTATAAACTTCCGGGGCGAGGTGATCACCGGATTTGTGTGGAAGATTTTGTCAGTTTCCTGCGGGATAACGCCATGCCGGTTCCGGCTGAGCTTGCGGCGGCGAGTCGCAAGGTTCTGCTGGTTTCTGGTGCTCCAGAACTGGTAGCCAGTCGTCAGGCCCTCCAGCAGGCGGGATTTGAAGTGGACCTGGCAACCGACAGCTTTTCTGCAGGCGCGCTGCTGGTAAGCGGTAAGCCTGCATTATTGGTTCTGGATGCCAATCTGGCGGGAATTGAGGGATTCCAGATTCTGGATATGGTCCGCTCGCGCAGCGAGTTTTCTTCCGTAGCTACGTTGGTCGTGGCCCCGGAAGGTGAGGCGGATCAGCAGCGCTGGGTTACCGCCGGTGCCGATGCGGTAGTGCCTGCGAATTGTGATCGCAATGCACTGCTGGCTCGGGTGAACCTGCTGCTGGACCTGTAAGAGCGGCCAGGGATTTGGGAAGCGTAGCGCCATTCATGGGGCGCTTTACTTCCTGATGGCTATGTCTTCTGAACAATGCGGGCGCTGTGCCCGCATTGTCGTTTCGCATCGGCTGGATTTTTGATGGGTGGACGCCGGCGATTCAAATAGGTTTCGGCACCAGCATGTATTCCTCTTCTTCTGAACGATCTCTTCCCTGTTCCGGGCAGTGGAAGCTGGCTGTGACTTCATCGCCGTTGATACTGTGCAAGTGGACATCAAAACCCCACAGGCGGTGTAAATGACGCATGACCTCAGAAGTGTCGCGCCCGAGGGGACGGCGCTGGTGCTGGGTGTGATGCAGCGTCAGTGAGCGGTCGCCCCGGGTGTCTACTGAAAAGACCTGGATATTCGGTTCGCGGTTACCAAGATTGTATTGCCCTGCGAGTTTGGCACGGAGTTCCCGATATCCATCTTCGTTGTGAATCGCATTGACCACTATCTCTTTTTCACGATCATCATCCGATATACAGAATAACTTCATATCCCGCATCACTTTTGGGGATAAAAACTGCAGGATAAAGCTTTCGTCCTTGAAGTCTCTCATGGCGAATTGCAGAGTTTCTTTCCAGTTACTACCGGCTATCTCCGGGAACCAGGCCCTGTCTTCCTCAGTCGGGCTTTCACAGATTCGACGCAAATCGGTAAAGATATTAAACCCGAGTGTGTAAGGGTTAATACCGTTGTAGTAGGGGCTATCGTAGGATGGCTGATAGATCACGCTGGTATGGCTTTGAAGGAATTCCATCATAAAGCCATCAGTAACTTTTCCCTGCTGGTAAAGCTCATTTAGCAGTGTGTAGTGCCAGAATGTGGCCCACCCCTCGTTCATTACCTGGGTCTGGCGCTGTGGATAAAAATACTGTGCCATCTTGCGAACGATACGAACCAGTTCCCGCTGCCAATTTTCCAGAAGCGGTGCATTTTTTTCGATGAAATAAAGAATGTTTTCCTGAGGTTCTTCGGGGAATCGCTTGACGGGTGCCTGCTCATTGCCATCGTTCAATTTCGGGATGGTGCGCCACAGGTCGTTCAATTGCCGCTGTCGGTACTCTTCGCGTTCTTTTTGTCGGCGCTCTTCTTCGTGGGCTGAGATTGGGTAGGGACGCTTGTAGCGATCCACGCCATAGTTCATCAACGCATGGCAGGAATCCAGTAGCGCCTCAACTTCAGCAACTCCGTGGCGCTCTTCGCAGCGCGCAATATAGTTTTTAGCGAACAGCAGGTAATCAATGATACTACTGGCATCTGTCCAGCTTCTGAACAGATAGTTTCCCTTGAAAAATGAATTGTGGCCATAACAGGCGTGGGCGATCACCAGGGCCTGCATCGCCATGGTGTTTTCTTCCATGAGGTAAGCAATGCAGGGGTTGGAATTAATTACGATTTCGTAGGCGAGCCCCATACGCCCGCGCTGGTAATTATTCTCCACGCTGATAAATTGCTTGCCGAAAGACCAGTGGTGGTAGCCGACCGGCATACCAACCGATGAGTACGCATCCATCATTTGCTCAGAGCAGATCACTTCAATCTGGTTGGGATAGGTGTCCAACCCGAATTCCTTGGCGATCCTTGCAATTTCTCTGTCGTACTCCTGAATCAGCTCAAATGTCCACTCAGATGTAGTGGAGATTGGCTGCTTGTTCTCTAGTGAGGTATCGAGCATCAGGCGGCCACCTTCTGGCTGAATAATTGGCGGAATACCGGATAGATATCCTGGATGTCGACGATCTGTTCCATTGCGAAATGCTCTGGAAACAGCTGTGCCACACTCTGATACTCTTCCCACAGTGCCTGATGATCGCGAGGGGTGATCTCCACATAGGAGTAGTACTGTACGTGGGGCATGATGTCGTCGATCAGGATCTTGTGGCAGGTGCTGGAGTCGTCATTCCAGTTGTCTCCGTCTGATGCCTGTGCGCCGTAGATATTCCATTCGCTATCCGGGTACCGGTCGCGCATGATGTCGCGCATCAATTTGAGTGCACTGGATACAATGGTTCCGCCTGTTTCGCGGGAATAAAAGAATTCCTGCTCGTCTACCTCTTTGGCACTGGTATGGTGGCGAATAAAGACGACTTCCGTATATTCATAGCTGCGCTGTAAAAACAGGTAGAGCAACAGGAAGAATCGCTTGGCCATATCTTTGGTGGCCTGATTCATTGAGCCTGATACGTCCATCAGGCAAAACATGACAGCCTTTGAACGCGGTCGGGGCTGGCGTACCAGCAGGTTATATTTGAGGTCAAAGTCATCGAGGAACGGAATTCGATTGACGCGATTCCTCAGATCCTCAATCTTCAGGCGTAACTGGTCAATAATCCTCTGGTCACTGAGCGCGGGATCTTTACTTTCTTCAAGTTCGAGCTCTTTTTCCAGTACTTTGAGGTTGCGGCGTTTACCTCCGGTCAATGCAATACGTCGAGCATTCGCTGCACGCATGGAGCGAACGACATTCAGGCGACCTGGTGTGCCTTCATTACTGATCCCTGCCCGCACAATCTGGAACGATTCGTTTCCTGCGAGCTTGCGCTTGACCATATTTGGCAGCTGCAAGCCTTCAAACATGAAGTCGAGAAATTCTTCCTGGGAGATCTGGAACACAAACTCGTCCATACCTTCCCCGCTGTCGCTGGCACCACTGCCGCCCGATCCGCTTCCCTGCCCCTGACCTGGGCGCGGAATTCTATCGCCGGTAACAAACTCCTTATTGCCAGGTAAAACCTGCTCCATATGACCGCCACGGCCGTTGGAGAATATGGGCTCATTCAAGTCGCGAGTAGGAATACTGATTTTTTCGCCTTTATCCATATCGGTGATGGACCGGCTATTCATGGCTTCGCCGACAGCTTTCTTGATATGGGCTTTGTAGCGCCGCAAAAAGCGTTGGCGATTAACGGTGCTTTTCTTTTTTCCGTTCAGACGACGGTCGATGATATAGCTCATAGTACTGCCTTAGACCTAGTGCATTCAGGTCGTTATATGGCGGCCACACGAGGTAGCCACCAATGGACTGGCTGGACCGGGATTACTGAGATTTGCGTACTCTCAGATACCATTCTGAAAGCAGCCGTACCTGCTTCTCGGTATATCCACGCTCAACCATGCGGGCAACAAAATCAGCATGCTTTTTCTGGTCGTCCGCAGAGGCTTTGGTATTGAAAGAAATAACCGGGAGCAGGTCTTCGGTATTCGAGAACATTTTCTTCTCGATGACCGCGCGAAGTTTTTCATACGAGCGCCAGTCCGGATTTTTGCCCTGATTACCGGCGCGGGCACGAAGTACGAAGTTGACAATTTCGTTGCGGAAGTCTTTCGGGTTGGAAATTCCGGCGGGCTTTTCGGTTTTTTCCAGTTCTTCGTTGAGGGCGGCGCGATCAAGGATTTCCCCGGTCTCGGGGTCCCGATACTCCTGGTCCTGGATCCAGAAGTCAGCATACGTGACGTAACGGTCAAAAAGATTCTGGCCGTATTCCGCATAGGATTCCAGGTATGCGGTCTGGATTTCCTTGCCGATGAATTCAACATAGCGAGGAGCCAGATATTCCTTGATAAAGCCGAGGTAGTTTTCCTGTATTTCAGGTTGGAACTGCTCCTGCTCAATCTGCTGTTCCAGTACATAGAGCAGGTGTACCGGGTTTGCCGCCACTTCGGTTGGATCGAAGTTGAACACTTTTGATAGGATTTTGAAGGCAAAGCGGGTGGATAGGCCATTCATGCCCTCATCGACACCGGCGTTATCGCGGTACTCCTGGATAGTTTTGGCTTTAGGATCCGTGTCTTTCAGGTTCTCGCCATCATAAACCCGCATCTTTGAAAAAATGCTGGAGTTTTCCGGGTTCTTGACTCGGGACAGTACGGAAAACTGCGCGAGCATACGAAGCGTATCCGGTGCACAGGGTGCTTTCGAGAGTGAGCTGTGCTCGAGCAGCTTGTCGTAAATCTTGATCTCTTCTTTTACGCGAAGGCAGTAAGGCACCTTAACGATATAGATGCGGTCCAGGAATGCCTCGTTGTTGCGATTGTTGCGGAACGATTGCCACTCGGATTCATTCGAGTGGGCAAGGATGATCCCGTTGAACGGAATGGCTCCCAGCCCTTCGGTACTGTTGTAGTTGCCCTCTTGTGTGGCGGTGAGCAGCGGGTGCAGCACCTTTATGGGGGCCTTGAACATCTCAACAAACTCCATCAGCCCCTGGTTGGACCGACACAGACTGCCGGAAAAACTGTAGGCATCCGGGTCGTTCTGCGGATGGTCCTCGAGTTTACGAATATCAACTTTACCAACGAGTGAGGAAATGTCCTGGTTGTTTTCATCGCCTGGCTCCGTCTTGGCGATGGCGATCTGATCCAGGATAGATGGACGAATTTTTACAACTCTGAACTTGCTGATGTCACCCTTGTATTCGTGCAGGCGTTTAACAGCCCAAGGAGACATAATTGTATTCACGTAGCGGCGGGGAATACCGTAATCTTCCTCCAGAATCTGGCCGTCTTCAGTGGGGGAAAAAAGCGCCAGAGGGGACTCAAAGACTGGGGAGCCCTTGATGGCATAGATAGGCAACTGCTCCATCAGCGCTTTTAGGCGCTCTGCGAGAGAGGATTTGCCGCCACCAACTGGACCCAACAGATAAAGAATCTGTTTCTTTTCTTCCAGGCCCTGGGCTGCATGACGGAAGAAGGAAACGATCTGTTCGATGGCTTCCTCCATGCCATAGAATTCATTGAACGCCTTATAGCGCTTGATAACCTTGTTGGAAAAAATGCGCGAGAGTCGCGGGTCGCGAGATGTATCTACGAGTTCAGCCTCGCCGATTGCCATGAGCATGCGTTCCGCAGGGGATGCGTAGGCGCTGCGATCATTTTTGCAGAGCTCCAGATATTCCTGGATAGTGAGTTCTTCCTCCTGAATCGACTCATAGCGTTCCAGGTAGTGGTTGAATATCGACATGTTGTACGACTCCCTATAGCGTACTGCGCCAGTTACGGGCCCCCTGCCGTGGAGTGCCATTTGCGCTGCAGCGTGGTGGTGATCGCGAATACATCCCGCAACGAATGCTGAAGAGCGCTGACGCGCGAGAACGCTATCTTTATTACCTATTGATTGTGCGACGGTATTGCTGTCGCACAGGGGACTGCTTTCAGTGCCCGCATCTTCAGGATAGCTATGGTTGCGAACTTCAATGTCGGTTAGGCTCAAGAAAGGTTGATATTGGCGCCTGTTTTGCGAATGGCTTCCAGCAGGTAAAATGCCTCGCATACCTAGCGTACGGGCTAAGGGAGCGTTTCGGATTCTTCCCAAGAGCGCCAAATACGACAAGAAATCTTAGAAATAAGGAAAATCATGAAAGTTGTAGTCACTGGCGGTGCCGGATATATCGGCAGTCACACCTGTGTAGAGCTACTTGAAGCTGGGTTAGAGCCCATTGTGATCGACAATCTCTGTAACAGTAGTGCCGAGTCTTTGCAGCGCGTTGAAGCCATTACCGGTAAGCCGGTTACCCTGCATCAAGTGGATATTCAGGATAGGGAGGGTTTGCGCGATATTTTCCGTCAGTATGACGTTTCAGCGGTGATCCATTTTGCTGGTTTGAAGGCCGTTGGTGAATCGGTTTCCCAGCCGCTGCGCTATTACCAGAATAATGTTGCAGGAACATTGGTGTTATGCGAAGTCATGGAGGAGTTCGGTGTTCGCCAGCTAATTTTCAGCTCTTCAGCCACAGTGTATGGGGATCCCGCCAGTGTACCGATTCGTGAGGATTTCCCTACCGGGGCAACGAACCCGTACGGCGCCAGCAAGTTGATGGTCGAAGACATTCTGCGTGATCTCTGCAAGGCGCCGGGCAATGAGTGGAAGGTGAGCCTATTGCGCTACTTCAATCCTATCGGGGCCCATGAGAGCGGCAATATTGGCGAAGATCCGTCGGGCATCCCCAACAACCTGCTCCCCTATGTTGCCCAAGTGGCAGTTGGTCGTTTGCCTCAGTTACAAGTATTTGGCGAAGACTATCCGACGCCGGATGGTACCGGTGTAAGGGATTATATCCATGTGGTAGATCTCGCTCGCGGGCATTTGGCGGCGCTGAATAAACTCCAGCAAGAAACTACGGAAGCGGGCTGTTATACCTATAACCTGGGTACTGGTCGTGGCAGCTCGGTGTTGGAAATCGTGCGAGCATTCTCCGAAGTTTCCGGAAAAGAAATTCCCTATAAGGTGGTTCCCCGCCGCCCTGGGGATATTGCCGAGTGCTATGCAGATCCGGAGCACGCAGAGCGCGAGTTGGATTGGAGTGCAAGGTTTGACCTGAAACGCATGGTTGAAGATACGTGGCGTTGGCAATCTAAAAACCCTAATGGGTATAGTTAAGTTTACATTTTTTCTATTGCCTGGAATGGTTAGAGCGGTTAACAAAAAAGATCAGTTTCTGGCTGATGCACTTAAAGAGTGTATAGAATGTCTTGGCTAGGTCTGGATTTTTCACTATAAGCAAAATATCGAAAGTTTAAACAACCAACATGGAGGCTGGGGGTATGGATGAGGGGCTTAAGTTTGGGATGATGGAGGGAAGTTACTTCCCTCTTGTAGTAACACATGATAATCCTTCGTTTGATATTGTCGGGTGGGCGAAAAGCAATCAGGATGAGATTCGGGAGTACCTGAATAAGCACGGAGCGGTTCTGTTTCGTGGATTCGATATCAGTAATGTAGAGGAATTTGAACGGCTTGCTGTTGCGTCGACCAATGCGGATTGGGTTCCATATCTGGAGGCGACCTCTCCCAGAGATCACGTCCAAAGCCGTACATCAACGTCGACTCGCTATCAGAATGACCGCACGATTTTTTTTTCACAATGAAAAATCTTATTCCGGAGAATGGCCGTACAACCTGTTTTTTTACTGCGATGTGGAGCCTCAGGTTGGCGGCGAAACGCCGTTGTCTGACTGTCGGCAGCTATATCTGGATATCCCGGAAGACATCCGCGAAAAATTTGAACGTAAAAAGCTCAAGTATGTGCGGAAGTTCAGCAACAATATGGGGATTCCCTGGAAGCAGGCGTTCAATGTTGAGACTCGGGAGGATATGGAAAAGTTTTGTCGAGATAACTACATCGAAGACCTGCAGTGGTCAGAAGATGGTACCCCAGTTATTTCATATGTCCGTAATACAGCGATTGAACATCCGGTGACCGGTGAGCGGGTCTGGTTTAACCATGGAACCTTCTTCAATGTGCATTCTCTTGAGCCTGAGCTAAAGGAGTTTTTTCTTGAGACCGTTGGGCAGGAGGGGCTTCCCTACAATACGTACTATGGTGATGGTGAGGAAATCGAGGAGGAAGTTATCGAAGTCTTGCGTTACCTGTACGAAAAGAATTCATACTCCTTCAAGTGGCAGAAGAAAGATGTGATTCTGATCGATAATATGTTGCTGTCTCACGGTCGCCGTCCATTTGAAGGCGACCGGAGTATTCTCGTAACCATGACCGGTCGAGTGGACTACGCCGAGGTTAGCTCGGTTTAACGTTACTGGCCAAAGGTATAGAAGGTGTCACTGCGGGGGTAGTGACACCTGAACCAAAGTAAATAGCGTAGAGTTTTTGTCCCATATATAGTGACAAGGCAAAAAATGCGGTCATAGATATGGCGAGTCCCATCGGTGCACCCAAAGCCGTAATAAGCTGGGCAGTAGGGCGCACCAGCTCATGCCCGATAAACAGTGGGAAGGCCAGTATTCCTACGACAGATAATATCCTAAGAATTGAATCTGCAATCCCGTCTTCGCTGGACTTCTTGCGGCACAGGTAGTTATAGATGCCAACGGTGCCCAGCAGGATGCAGCCCAAATAGAATGGCCAGGTCCAAAGGTACAGCCCTTTAGGCCAGTCGAACCAGCGGACATATTCACCGGTCTCCAAGGATATTATTATCGAGAGAAGTACGAGAAGAGCGCCCGAATGGGCGTAGGGGGCGAGTGAGTCGCCGCGTTCGATGGAGTGCTTTAGTGCATTGCCTATGGCTGCGCCTGCCAGTACGCCGGCGGACATTTCTAGATAGTTGTATTTCGCCGTGAGCAGAAGGATCCAAGGTTGAATAAGTGCATTGCTGGATGGTGTTATTTCAGTAGCGTCTATGGCGAGATGGCAAAAATAAAAGACACATGCAACGGTGAGGCAGGTCATGCTGAATGCACTGAATAGCCTAAGTACGCGTAGCCAAAGTGGGATACTGATAACCGCGAATAGGTAGTAAAAAATTACCGAGTAGTATGCGTTGGAAACATCAAGCGAGCTAACTTCTACGTCTTGCAATATGAGGTTGGATACGCGCACAAGGGCGAGTGCGGTCATACCGGCGATGAGCAATAGGACATTACGGATTGCAAGCTTATCCACAGATCTCCGATTTTTGTCAAACCGCGGCAGCATGAAGAAACCAATGCCAGCACCAAAGACAATCGCAAAGCCTGGCGTCCCGGAGCTGTAAACAGGAGCCAGGTAGCGGTTTAATTGGCCCGCCAATGCGGGTAGCCGGTCAATGACGCCGGGGACCCAGTGCGCGGCAATATTCATGAGAACCAACAGGCCCCGCATAGCATTCAAAGCCAAACTCGCGGACGCCATCGGAGTTCGGAAATTTTCGCTGATCTCTGGAGATACAGCTTTGCTATCGTTGGCCGGAGGGGTAGCGGTGGAATTTTTTGGACTCTCTGATGTATAAGAGTTTCTTTTGTTGGCAAATTCCGGATCAGTGTCCAGGATTTGCCGGATACTCATGCCTTCAAAAATTTTTCTGCAGGTAGTCCGTTCCAAGCCTGCGGCTTCCATACGAATGGTGACGCGAATGGCGGAGAGTGAGTCGCCACCGAGGTCGAAAAAATTATCGTCCAGTCCTATATTGTCGATCTTCAGTGCATCTTGCCAGATCTCGATCAATTGAGTTTCCATTACATGAGGTTGTGTACTTGTATCCTGTGCGGATACTTCCCTCAGATCTGACGGTGCGTCGCGGCCTTCGGTTTGGCTGACGATCTGCTTAATGGTGAAACCCTGAAAAATTTTTTTACAGGTCTCTTTAGGGACTCCCGCTTTCTCCATGCGGAGTGCGACGCGGATGGCGGAAAGTGAATCGCCTCCCAGGCCGAAAAAAGTTTCGTTTTCGCCTACCTGATCCAGCTTTAATACATCTTGCCAGATAGCGATAAGGTCTTTGGCAAGTGTGTTTTCGGGGGCGGACTGGGATTTTGGGGCGGCAGCCGTATCGCTTTCCATGGATTCGAGTATTTGAGAAATACTGAGCCCAGAGAAGATTTTTCGTGACACTTCCCGCGGGATGCCAGATTTTTCCATACGAGTGGCGACGCGAATCGCAGATAGGGAATCACCGCCGAGGTCAAAGAAGTTATCCTGGGCACATATCGGGTGTACCTTCAGAACCTCTTCCCAGATCGCGATCAGGCGCTTTTCGCTTGGCGTGCTCTCATTCTTGCCTTCTGCATTGCTCGCGCGTATCGAAGATGATCCACCGAGTGCGCCGGAACTTGCGAGTTTTGTCAGTTCTTTTCGCTTGACCTTGCCGGTGCTGGTTTGGGGAAATGATTCAACATTGAATAGTGGCCAGCTGGAACCTCTAACTCCGGATTCAGCCAGTATCTGTCGAAAAGCATCGGCTAGAAGTCGATTTGGGCATTTGCATTGGTTTGATATTGCGAGGGCGGGCTGATCGCCGAGGTCTGCGTGGGCAAGTTTAAATATCGCGATACCCGTTTTTAGGCTAAGTCGCTTCAGGAGTGCTTGTTCCAGACTGTCTGGGGAAAGTTTGATTCCCCCGCAGTTGATCAGGTCGTCCATTCGGCCATCGAAATACAAAAGCCCGTCGACTTCGTGCCCCTGGTCATTGGTAGTGAACCAGCCATCGCTGTCTACCAGGGGTTCCTTTTGGCCATCAATCAGGATCGCGCTGGCTATGTGAGGACCGCGAATCTGGATTGCGCCAGTCGTACTGATTCTTAGCTCCACGCCGTTAGAGGACGTGCCGACGGATTCAAGTTGTTCCTCTGGTGTCGTATCGACGCGCAAGAATGTAGTACGCGAAGCCTCGGATAGGCCGTAGTGTTGTGCGATACACGCGTTAGGGAAAAGATTGCGTAGCTGTGATTTTTCTTCGGCGCTCATGTATTGACTGCCGATTTCTATCCAGCGCACTTTGTCGCCGACGTTATGTAGTAGTTGCGGGTTTTCCAGTATCAGGCGCCACAGCGAAGGGACGGCAGAGATTGCGTTTATTTCTCCCCGTTCCAGCATCTCCTGAATTTCAACGGGGTTGAAGCCATTCTCGGGAAGGTAGAACTCGCCCCCAATTTGGCTGACAGCCCGGCAGCGGCCGAAACCGAAAGAATAGTTTACCGGTATACCCACATACTCTCGGACAGAAGCATCCATCTCCATTACGGAAATGATCCGGTCGGTCGTGTTTTTGAGCGCCCGGTGTGATAGAAGCACGCCTTTGGGGAGTCCTTCTGTACCCGAGGTAAACAGTATCTGGGCGCCTTCTTCGGAGCGGTTGCCGGTATAGGCCGGCCCCTGATACCAACCAGATTCACTAGCGACGGTAAGCGTGCTTTGTATGTGAATGTTTGTTGCTTGCTGCGGATCCCAGTTGCTGGCGATGTTTACGAATAGACCGCCTCGATTCAATACCGTAAACGCATGGCGTACGTATTCCAGGGAGTTCTTGGCTTCCAGCCCTATGGCTTGCTCGATCATTTGACGGTCCTGTCGGATCTATTCGGTTTTTATGGTCAGTGGGTGTGCCGCAAAGCGGGCAGGGTATTAGGCCATCAACAGCAGCGTTGATTTCTGAGAAAGCTCGGAGCAGGAATGGAGTAGGAGAGGACGGTAATGTGACCCCTAAAATTAAAACAATCCCTGTTCAACGCAATGCAGGTCGCTATCATCGATGGCGCATGGCGCGAATTTCTTCAGAATCCGTTGTATTCGCGCCACACACCATTATTTACTGAAAAGAAGCAAAGAATCTAGCCCGAAGGTGTATCGCATCAGCGTTTAGAATGCGTCGGCACAGTCCGCACAATAAAAATTTTCATCATCGAGCCGCATAGCCGTCAAATAGCCACCCCAGACACAGCCGGTATCCAGGGCATAGACGTTTCTGGTGTTCGCCTCTCCTTCCAGGGCCGCCCAGTGTCCAAAAATGACCCTATCGTTTTTTGTTTTGCGTTGGTCAAAACTGAACCATGGACGGTAGTCGTGGTGGGCGGCCAGTGGTCCCTGCTTGGTGACCAGGTCCAGGGTGCCGTCGGCCTTGCAGAAGCGCATACGGGTAAAGTAGTTGGTGATAGAGCGCAGGCGTTCGACGCCTATCAGGTGGTCATTCCAAAGATGCGGCTCATTGCCATACATACCGAAGAAAAAGGCTTCGGCCATTGCTGGGTCCTGTAGTGCCCTGTGTACCTCGCCTGCGAGCTCCAGTGCCTTGCTCATACTCCAAATCGGCGGGATACCGGCATGCACCATGGAGAAATATTTGCCGGCCACTTTTTTGTGCACCATGAGCGGCTGCTTCTGCAGCCAGCCCAGCAGTTTGTCGGCGTCTTTCGCTCGCAGTACTTCAGCCAGGTCGTGTTCCTTGTCGGTCAGCCGTTTGGCACCGTGGGCCAGTGCCAGCAGGTGCAGGTCGTGATTGCCCAGTACGGCAGTGATCTGACTGCGATGCTCGTACAGGAAACGAAGTGTACCGAGGCTGTCGGGGCCGCGGTGAACCATGTCTCCGGCGAGCCAGAGCTTGTCCGTGTCAGGATTGAAGCGAACCTTTTTCAGCAGTCGTTGTAGAGGTTCCAGGCAGCCTTGTATGTCGCCGATTGCATAGGTAGCCACAATATCGTCCGTTATTTGTCGTCTGGTGCACTGGGTGGAATGAGGGCGGTGCAGAAGTCGGCGAGCTGCACGTATTCCTGCACGCTCAGAGTTTCCGGGCGTCGGCTGGTATCGACCGGCAGCTGCGTCATATCCAGATCGGGGAACAGTGGTTTTAGCGCGTTGCGCAGGGTTTTACGACGCTGCTGGAAGGCGACGCTGACGATACGCTCAAGCAGTTTTTCGTCTTGGGCGGGGTGCGGGAGTGTCTGGTGCGGGACCAGGCGGACAATGGCCGAATCAACTTTAGGCGCCGGGCGGAAGGACTGCGGAGGAACCGGGAACAGGCCCTGTACGCGGCAGTGGTACTGAGTCATCACACTCAGGCGGCCATAGGACTTGGCTCCGGGCACAGCGCTGAGGCGGTCCACCACTTCTTTTTGCAGCATAAAGTGCATGTCCTGCACTTTGCCGCGGAAGCTCAGCAGGTGGAACAGTAAAGGGGTGGAGATGTTGTAGGGCAGGTTGCCGACGATGCGCAGTTGCTCGTCGCCTTCTACCAGGCTACTGAAGTCGAATTTCAGTGCATCCTTTTCGATGATGGTGAAATCCGGGTAGTCGCGGAACTTGAACTGGAGCATCGGAATTAGGTCCCGGTCCAGCTCTACCGCGGTCAGCGACGGGCAGCGGTCCAGCAGCAGTGCGGTAATGGCACCCTGGCCCGGGCCGATTTCGACCAGTTTGTCGGATTCCTTCGGGCCAATGGCGCGGACGATACGCTCGATGATGTTTTCATCGACGAGGAAGTTCTGGCCGAAGCGCTTGCGCGCCTTGTGTTGGAAAAAATTGTCCATGTATTGGTTTGTTCGCCTGCAAGCAGGCTCCTACAGAAGAAGAGTCGTTAAATATGGCGCAGCTGAGCCAGGGTGATGGCCTGGCTCAGGGCGGCCTGGAGACTGCCGGTTTCGGCGATGCCCTGGCCGGCGATATTGAGCGCGGTACCGTGATCCACGGAGGTGCGGATAAACGGTAATCCTAGTGTGATATTGATGGCGCGCCCGAACCCCTTGAATTTTAACACCGGCAGCCCTTGATCGTGGTACATCGCAAGAACGGCATCACATCGGGCCAGTTGGGGCGGGGTAAACAGGGTGTCAGCCGGCAGTGGGCCAATCAGGTCCAGGCCCAGGGCGCGCAGGGTGTCCAGCGCGGGCTCAATGACCTCGATCTCTTCCCTTCCCAGGTGGCCGCCTTCACCCGCGTGGGGATTAAGCCCGCACACGCCGATACGCGGCCGCTCGATACGGAACTGATCCCGCAGGCTGCGATGCAGTATGGTCAGGACCTGTTGTAGTGATTCGCCGCTGATAGCAGCGCTGACGTCTTTCAGTGGCAGGTGGGTAGTGGCCAGGGCGACACGCAGGTCGTCGGCAGCCAGCATCATCACCACCTTCTCCACGCCCGCCTGTTCGGCAAAAAACTCCGTGTGACCGGAAAAGGGTACGCCTGCCTCGTTGATGATGCCCTTGTGTACAGGGCCGGTAACGACGGCATCGAACTCCCGTGACAGGCAGCCTGCTGCCGCGCGGCGCAGGGTTTCGAGTACATAGGGACCATTCGCGGGATCCAGGTGACCGGGGTTGGCAGCCTTGGTCAGAGCCACTGGAATGATATACAGGCTGTTTGCCGGCGTCGGCTCGGCGGGTGTGTCGGCGTGAAAGGGGATCAGCTTGAGTGGGAGCTTCAGGCGCTCTGCCGCCTGTGCCAGTAGTGCCGGGTCGGCAATTGCAATGACCTGGGCCGGGCCGGATTCTGACCCGGAGGCGGCCAGTTTGACCGCAAGCTCCGGACCAATACCGGCGGGTTCGCCGGGGGTAAAGGCAATACGAGGGATCATTGGCCTTGCTGTTCTTCGGCCTGCTTGGCGTCAGAGGCGGATGATTCGCCGATTTCTGGCAGTTTGATCTCTACGAACGCCTGGTCGCGGATCTCCTGGCGCCAGTTTTGTAGTTCTTCTTCATAGCGACGGTTGCGCAGCAGGTTGGCCGCCTGATTGCGAATGTACTGGTCGGTCATATCCTGCTGGCGACGGCCATCGACACGCAGCAGGTGCCAGCCAAACTGGCTGCGGAACGGCATGCTCATTTCGCCCACCGGAGTGTTGTTCATGGCCTGGGTAAACTCTGGCACGAACTGACCCGGGTTGGACCAGCCGAGGTCACCGCCCTGTAGCATGGTACCAATATCTTCGGAGTTCTCTCTGGCGGCGTCTTCGAATTTCAGGTCTCCGGATTCAATTTTACCGCGCAAGTCCATCAGCAGTTTGTAGGCGTCGTCGTCATTGCGGATGGCGGACGTCTTCACCAGGACGTGGCGCACCTTGGTTTGCTCGACCACCTGCTCGGAGGCGCCGCCGCGCTGATCGTGGATCTTCAGCAGGTGGAAACCTGCGTCACTGCGGAAAGGTTTGCTGGTATCGCCAACTTTCAGGTCGACCAGGGCATCGGCGAACAGGGTGGGGAGTTCCACGGTCTTGCGCCAGCCGAGATCGCCGCCCTGCAGTGCGTTTTGGCCGGAAGAGTTACTGATCGCCAGCGCTCTGAAATCTTGACCGCCAGTCGCTTTCTCATAAATGGATTCCGCCTTGGTGCGGGCCGCGGCGACTTCTTCCGCCGGTGCACTGGAACCCACGGCAATCAGGATATGGCCGAGCTGGTATTGGGGCGACTTCCAGAATTCCCCCTCTTTGGAGCGCAGGAAGTTATTGATGTCCTGGTCGGTGATCTGGATACGGCGGTTTACACTGCCCTGTTCTACCCGGCGAATGATCAGTTCGTGGCGGATCTGCTGGCGAAAGGCATTGTTGGAGATGCCGTCTGCCTCCAGTTTCTTCTGGAACTGTTCCGGGGAGAGTCCCATATTCTGCTGCACCCGGGCGATGGCCTGATCCAGCTCGCTGTCGGAAATGGTGACACCGGCGCGGGCGCCCATCTGCAGCTGCAGGCGCTCGACAATCAGTTGCTCCAGTACCTGACGGCGGAGGATGTCCATGGGGGGCGCCTGCACATTCTGCGCGGCGATCTGCTGAGCAATGGTATTGAGGCGTTGCTGCAGCTCGCTGGCCATCACCACGTCGTCGTCAACGACGGCAACCACGCGATCGAGTTTCTGTACCTGAGCCAGGGCTGGCACCGTAAATGCACACAGGGCGGCCAGGGTCAGCAGGCCGCGACGGGTGAAGTTGAACATCTGCATTATTGTCATCACTGTTTCAGTACTTCTCTCTGTTCAAAGTTGGCAATGCCCTGGCTGAGCATACGGGTAACCGAGCCTCCAAGGCCAGCCAGACCTTTCAACTGCAGTTCCAGGTAGATGCCCTCGTCGAATTCCAGCTCCTCGGGCGTTAAAACGTCTGCCAGGTCATTGTCGAGTCTGCGGCGCCATAGCACGCGGGTGCGATAGCAGCATGTGTCGTATTCGATCCCGGCCAGGTACTCCAGTTCCCGGTCAAAGGTAATATCGTAGTTTGCCCGTGCGAGCACGGACAGGCGGGTATTGATGGGCCAGGCGGCTGAAAGGTCGATCTGCTCCACCGGGCCGCGGGTCAGGTTACCGTCGTCGTCATATACCTCATCCACACGCAGGTAGCGGTAGCCCACGTTAAACAGGCGGAAGTCATCGTCCAGATAGCGCACGCTGAAATTACCGCGATCAATGGTGTTATCACTGTCGTCGTAGATCAGCTCGCTGCTGATGCGCAGAGCATTGGTTGGGCGGCTCTCCAGGCGCGCGGCGAATTCCGAGCGTGGCGCCTGCTCGACTTCTCCATTCAGTTCAATGCGAACGTCGTGGGAGTAGAAAATCTGGCCGGCACTGGCGGAAAACAGGTCGCGCCCACTTGTTGGATCGATAATACGCGAGGTCAGGCCCAGTGCGGCGCGATCCGCATCGTCGATGCGGTCGTGGCCATTGAAGCGGCTGTCGCGAAACAGCTGGTCATAGCTGAAGGTAAACAGTGACGTGTCAAACAGCAGGTCGTTGCCGCCGTCACTGGCCTGGGTGCTGACATTGAAGAAATCGCTTTGGTCCGCCTCGCTGCTGGCAAAAGCGAACAGGCGGGGCTCCAGGGTCTGGATATATTCGTGCCCAAAGAACTGTCCGTCGCGCTCGAAGAAAAGTCCGGTGTCTATGGACAGCTGGCCGGCGGAAGTTTCCGGGGTGTCCATCGTGGGGTCGGCGAGGAAGGTGTCGTCGAGTTCGTAGCCAAGGTAGATGCCGGTGACCCTGGGGTTGAAAAAGCCCCACAGCCATTGTTTATCCCAGCCAAAGCTGTAGTCAATACGGGTGCGCTTGGCATTGACGAAGTTACGGCTGCGCTCGATTACGCTGTCGGGGTCGTCCACATCGTCGATAAAACGAATGGTCTGCGTATCCGCGTGATCGAAGGCGGTGACCTCATGTTCCATCAGTAATTGCCAGTCGTCCCACTTGTAATTGCCGTTCACGTTCACGCGGGGTAACTGGCTATAGGTGTCAAAGCGGTCCTTGACCAGCTGCTGGTAATCCTGCGCACGCACGCGGGCTTGCCAGTGCTCGCTGACCAGGCTGGCCTCGGCCATTTGGCTGAGAGCGGTTTCCGCAGAAGCATTCACGTTCTGCGGCACCTTGATATCGGCGGTGTCGAGGTCGCGGAAGTAGTCCGGGTCGCTGACTTTGGCGTAGTCGATATTGGTGCGCCACAGGCCGCCATTGCCGCCTTTCTGGTTCAAATTGACGAACCAGCGATCCTCGCCCTTGGCGGGCAGTACCAGGTCTTCCGGGAAGCCTTCGCGGATCAGCTCGCGGGCGTCCTCGTCATCGCCACCCTTGTCGTTGGGGAGGCCGGCAAGGCGCAGCTCGGTATTGAACGATTGGCTCAGGTGGCGGGTTTCCAGCTCGAGACCGGTGCCGCGGTACTGGATGTAGCGCGGCGTAATGGTTGCGTCGAGTTGCGGGGCGATATTCCAGTAGTAGGGAATGGCGATATCCCAGCCATTGTCTTCATCGGTACTGATGCTCGGGAACAGGAAGCCGGACATCCGGTCACTGCCCACCGGAAAGCGCAGGTAGGGGAAGTAAAATACAGGGATATCGGCAATTTCGAGGCGCACATTGCGCGCGGTGCCCTGGCGCTCCACGTTGTCGATGGATATTTCGCCACCACTCATGCGCCAGAATACATCGTCTGGCTCACAGCGGGTATAGGTGCCCTGGGTCAGGATCAGCTCGCCGCTGGCTTCGCGGGAGGCGTGCTGCGCGCTGCCGTGTACATACTGGTCGTGCACCACATAGGTCGCGTCCTCGATGAAGGCGGCCTTGCTGTCGGTCTGGATTTCCGCGGCCTTGCCGCGCACCAACAGGTTGGGCTCGCGCATCTCGATGGCACCGCTCAGGTAAGCAGTGTTTTCGTCGCGGTTGACGTCCACCTGATCCGCGAACAATTGGCGGTAGCCCTGTGTAGCGTGGACATTACCCCTCAACTGCGCGGTGCCATCGTCCAGCCAGTTGGCGGAATCGGCGGTTGCCCGCAGTGGCGCCTCTTCCGGCAGCAGGTTGGCATCGGGGTAGTTTCGCGCCGGGGAAATAAAGGTGCCGCCACATACTGGTGGCAGCAGGCTGCGCTCTTCCGGCGTCAGTTGCGATTTGGGGAACCAATCCAGGTACAGGTAAGGATTTTCATCGGACTGGGGCGCAGGTACGGCTTCCTCGGCGGCGGCCCACAGAGGTTGCGCGGCAAGGAGTCCAATGACGAATGTACGGGGGCGCGACAATTGTCCTATTGCTAGCGCCAAGCGGCGCCAGTGGGCAGCTTCCAGCATCGAATGAATTGTTCCGGCTATCTTTAGAGTCTGTTCCGTTGGCGAGTTTGCGCAATTGCAGCCGCGGCTGCGCAGCCAGAATGCCCAGGTGTTGCCGGCGATGGTGACAAAATTCATTGAACCTGTGACGCTGCCTGCGGGTCTGAAGCGCAAAAATCAGCGGAGGATTCTACTTGAATGGCCGTAACCATGGAAACAATAGCGGGTGATACGCACCGCCAGCGCAGTTACAATGCGCAGTTTTTAGGCGGTCATCCTTCCGCGCCGGGTTCAGACTCCTGTATATCCGGTAAAGTTAGCAGCACCAGTAGCGTCCCAACGTCGCTGCGGGAAACAAATAATAGAGCAGTAAATTGAAAACAGGTGGCGGATGACTGAGAGTGTTGATGAAGGTCAGGATGAGCGTCGTGATCAGCTGCGCGAATGGGCTGCCCGTGCCCTGGAGAGCGGCCATGAACCGCTCGCACTGCCGCCTCTGCGGGAAACCCTGAGCCTTCAGCCCCTTTCCGGGGATGCAGGTTTCCGCCGCTATTTCCGTGCTGACACCTCTCCGAGCCTGATCGCGGTGGATTCGCCGCCGCAAAAAACCAACGTGAAGCGGTTTGTCGCCCTGGCGGATTATCTGCGTCGCAACGGGATTCATACTCCGCTGGTGATCGCAGCCGACGTCGAGCGGGGCTTTATGCTGCTGGAGGATCTCGGCGACACTCAGCTGTTGCGGGCACTAAACAGCGACAGCGTGTCCGGACTTTATGCCGAAGTTCTGAATGAATTGCTGTGCCTGCAGCAGATTCCGCGTGCGGAGGGGCTGTTCCCTCCCTACGATCGCGAGCTGCTGCATATGGAGATGCGCCTGCTGCCGGAGTGGCTGATTGGCAAGTTACTCGGACGCACGCTGAGCGAAGAAGAAGACCACCTGCTGGAGCGCACCTTTGCCCACCTGCTCGATAGTGCCTGCGCTCAGCCCCAGGTCCTGGTGCACAGGGATTACCACAGCCGCAACCTGATGTTGCACGATGGCCAGCGTCCCGGGGTCGTCGACTTCCAGGATGCGGTCTGGGGGCCAGTAACCTATGACCTCGCTTCACTGCTGCGGGACTGCTATATCCGCTGGCCGCGGGAGCAAGTGGAAAACTGGGCGCTCGCCTATGCGGCCATAGCCGCTGAGGCGGATGTTATCCCTGAGGTCTCCCCTGAAACCTTCCTGCGTTGGTTTGACTGGATAGGCCTGCAGCGTCACATCAAGGTGCTGGGGCTTTTCCCGCGCCTGTACCTGCGCGATGGCAAGCACGGTTATCTGCCGGATCTCCCCCTGGTGATCCGCTACACACTGGAAGTCAGCGAGAAATATCCCGAGTTACAGCCCTTTGCCCAGTGGTTCCGCGCTGAAATCCTGCCGTTGATCGAGCAGCAGGATTGGTACCGCGACTATCGTACTGCGGGGGACCGCACCACCGTTGACACAGAGTCACCCGAATAATTGCACTGTATGAACGTCCCAACACGCCAGGCCCCAGCGGCCATGTTGCTCGCCGCCGGATTCGGCAAACGTATGCGGCCACTGACCGACTACACGCCCAAGCCACTGATTCCGGTACTTGGGAAACCCTTGATTGAGTACGCCCTGGAGCGTCTCGCTGCTGCCGGTGTTACACGTGTGGTGGTCAATCTTGCGCACCTCGGCGAGCAGATTCGCGAGTACCTTGGCAGTGGTGAGCGCTGGGGGCTGCAAATCCAGTTCTCTACGGAAGATCAGCCGTTGGAAACCGCTGGCGGTATTACCAAGGCGTTACCCCTGCTTGGGGATGCGCCCTTTCTGGTGGTCAATGGCGACGTCTGGTGCGACTTCGACTTTTCCAATTGGATCGAAAACCCGCTGCCTGATCACTGTCCCGGCCGCCTGCTGATGGTGCCCAACCCTCCGCACAACCCCGAAGGGGATTTCGGTATTGAGGACGGCTTGCTGTCGGGAACGGCGAAGCCCCGCTATACCTTTGCCGGAATCAGCTGGCTGCGTCCAGAGATCCTCACGGCTTACCCCCATGCTCGTGAATGCTATGGGTTGGGCGAGGTGTTTACCCACAATGAAGACCTGATGCAGGCGGAAGTCTATGGGGGTGACTGGTGTGATGTGGGTACGCCGGAAAGATTGAATAATCTGGAAGAGCGTTTGCGGGCGGAGTGAGCGAACCCGCTTACGATACGCAATTATTTGAACTGAAAGGCCCAGTCAAAAAAGGTCTATAGCAAAACACTGAGACGAGATGATGTCAGACTACAAAATTGCCCCTTCTATTCTTTCTGCTAACTTTGCCCGCTTGGGCGAAGAGGTCGACAACGTACTCGCCGCTGGCGCGGACTGGGTGCACTTCGATGTAATGGACAACCATTACGTGCCCAACCTCACTATCGGCCCGATGGTGTGCAAGGCGCTGCGCAATCACGGTGTGGAAGCGCCTATCGACGTGCATCTTATGGTTGAGCCAGTCGATGACATGATCCGCATGTTTGCCGACGCCGGCGCCACCTACATTACCTTCCACCCGGAAGCCAGCAGGCACGTGGACCGCTCCCTGCAGCTTATCCGCTCCCTCGGCTGCAAGGCCGGCCTGGTATTCAACCCGGCCACCAGCCTGGATGCGGCCAAGTATGTGATGGACAAGCTCGACATGATCCTGCTCATGTCCGTAAACCCCGGCTTCGGCGGCCAAAAATTCATCCCCGCGACCCTGGGCAAGCTCCGTGAAGCGCGCAAGCTGATCGACGATTCCGGCCTCGATATCCGCCTGGAGATTGACGGCGGTGTGACCAAAGACAATATCCGCGAAATCGCCCAGGCCGGTGCCGACAGCTTTGTGGCCGGCTCCGCGATCTTCAATACGGATGACTATGCGGAAGTTATTAAGGTGATGCGCTCGGAGCTGGCGCAGGTCTGAGGGCTGGACTCCGTAGATTTGGTGGTTTCGCAGGGGCTACCTGGCGGCTGGGCACCGGGTGGAGCTTTTCGGGACCGAGCTAGGCGCCCCCCTGTGAATACGTCCCTGTACGCTTCGTCGGCAACATCCATGTTGCCGACGATCCCGAAAAGCTCCACCCGGCCCCCAGCCTTCGCATCAAATTTCAGTGCCCCGTTTACACTAGTGTTCAGAGCTCCATAAGTTTGAATTGAAGCTGGAGTGCCGGGTAAAGGTTTTTGAAAGCGTCGCAAACAGGATGTTTGCGCCGCAGCGCCCAGGGATGGGTTCACAGCGGTTTCAAAAACCTTTACCCGGTGCTCAGGCGCCACAAGAGGTTATAAAGGACCACAAAGGACCAAACAGAGTCATGAAAATCCCGAGCTTGCCGCCTTTACCAGAGATTTGTACACTTGCTCGCCGGAATACAGGGAAGCAACTCGACGCTGCGAGATTCTGACATTGAACTGCACTGCCCACCTCAACAACAGCTGGCGATGGCGCCACTGAACCGCTCTGAAGTCTGACGACCAGCCCAGGTCGCCCGGACGCCTTTCCCGCGGGTAGGATTCCACAACACAAGCGTGGCCCAGCCCCCGAAAAAACACAGTAATACCAATAGCATTGGATAGACACGGAGTCGCCATGACCCCCAGCGAATACGCCCAACTTGCGTCTGCAGGATACAACCGCATACCTCTGGTCCGCCGCGTACTGGCCGACATAGAAACCCCGCTGACCACCTACATGAAGCTCGCCGCCCGCGACGGCGGTCGCTACAGCTACCTGTTTGAGTCGGTACAGGGTGGGGAAAAATGGGGGCGTTATTCCATTATCGGTTTGCCCGCGCGCACCGTGCTGCGGGCATCCGGCCACGAGGTGACTATCGAGCGCGATGGCAAAATTGTCGAGCAGAGTACCGTAGAAGACCCTCTGGCCTTCGTGGAAGCCTTCCAGAGCCGCTACAAGGTTCCTGAGTTGCCCGGCTTGCCGCGCTTCAACGGTGGACTCGTTGGCTACTTTGGCTACGACTGTGTGCGTTATATCGAGCCCAGGCTCGCCAACAGCTGCCCGCCGGATACCCTCGGCAACCCCGATATCCTGTTGATGGTCAGTGACGAGCTGGTGGTATTCGACAACCTGGCCGGGGCGGTGATCTTTATTGTTCACGCCGACCCCGGGCAGGACGATGCTTACGCACAGGCCCAGCGCCGCCTGGACGAGCTGGTCGGCCAGCTGTCGCAGCCGCTGGCGGCGGTGGATCCGCTGGGTATCGACGGCGATGACACCGCAGAAGCGCTCTTTATGTCGCACTTTGGCGAAGAGGCGTTCAAACAGGGCGTACACAAGGTGAAGGAGTACATCCTCGCCGGTGACGTAATGCAGGTGGTACCGTCCCAGCGTCTGTCTGCGCCGTATACCGCCCCGCCGTTGAATTTGTACCGCGCCCTGCGCAGCCTCAATCCGTCTCCCTATATGTATTTCCTCGACCTGGGCGACCACCAGGTGGTGGGGTCCAGTCCCGAGATCCTGGTACACCTGGAAGATGGTGATATGACCGTGCGCCCGATCGCCGGTACCCGCCGCCGAGGCGTGACGGAAGAGCAGGATCTGGCGCTTGAAAAAGAGCTGCTGGCAGACCCGAAGGAAGTGGCCGAGCACCTGATGCTGATCGACCTCGGCCGCAATGACGTCGGCCGCGTGGCGCAGACCGGGACGGTGCAGGTAACGGACAAGATGGTTGTGGAGCGTTACTCCCACGTGATGCATATCGTCTCCAATGTCACCGGCAAGATTAAACCCGGGCTCTCCGGAATCGACGCGCTGCGCGCAGCCCATCCCGCGGGCACTTTGTCAGGAGCGCCGAAAATCCGTGCGATGGAAATCATCGACGAACTGGAACCGGAAAAGCGCGGCATCTACGGCGGCGCCGTGGGCTACCTGGCCTGGAATGGCAATATGGATACCGCCATTGCGATCCGTACCGCGGTGATCAAGGATGAGAAGATTTATGTCCAGGCCGGCGCCGGTCTGGTGGCAGATTCAGACCCGCAGTCCGAGTGGGATGAAACCATGAACAAGGCCCGCGCGCTGTTCCGTGCGGTGGCCATTGCAAACGGGCAATAACGCGTAAGACGCGCAACCATTGGAAGAAGTAGTACCGATGAGCGAACTTTCTGTATCGCAGAAAAGCACCCTGGCTGAAACCTGTCGCCGTATCGCGGCAGCGCCACGATTCAACCAGATCATTATTGGCCTGATCATGGTCAATGCGGTGGCCGTGGGCCTGGAAACATCGAGCTGGATCGTTGAGCGTTTCAGCGATCTGCTGCATGGTGTAAACCAGTTGATCCTGGTGGCCTTCATGGCCGAGGCCCTGATCAAGATCGCCGCCCACGGCAACCGCCCCTGGCGCTATTTCGCCAATGGCTGGAACTGCTTCGACTTCAGCATCATCGTGTTGAGCCTGATTCCGGCTGCGGGCCCCATGGCGACACTGGCGCGCCTGGTGCGGGTGTTGCGGGTATTGCGCCTGGTATCCGCTTTCCCCGAGTTGCGTTTGCTCGTGGATACGCTGCTGCGGAGCCTGCCGAGCATGTTCCATATCAGTTTGCTGATGGGCATTATTTTTTACATATACGGGGTAGCAGGTTACTTCCTGTTCCACGAAATCGATCCGACCCATTGGCGCAGCCTGCCGATTGCATTGTTGAGTCTGTTCCGGATCGTAACCTTCGAGGACTGGACTGACATCATGTATACGGCGATGGAGGCCATGCCCTATGCCTGGCTGTACTTCATCAGCTTTGTGGTGATGGGTGCGTTTGTAATGATCAACCTGTTTATCGGTGTGGTGCTGAATAACCTGGAAGAGGCCAAGTTGCGCCGCCTGGATGAGCTGAGCATGCCACCCAGCCAGACCGAGATCCTGCGCGAGCTGCGCGCTACCCAGGAATCCCTGACCCGTTTGCAGAAGCGGTTGGGGAATGAATTAGAACTGTCGGACGGGAATGAAAAAGGAACCGAATCATGATCCTGATGATCGACAACTACGACTCCTTCACCTGGAATGTGGTGCAATACCTGGCGGAGCTGGGTGCCGAGGTCGTGGTCAAGCGCAACGACGAAATCAGCGTTGCTGACATCGAGCAGCTGAACCCGGAGAAGATCGTGATCTCTCCGGGTCCGTGCACGCCGAATGAAGCGGGTATCTCCATGGAGACCATTCGCACTTATGCCGGCAAAGTTCCGATCCTCGGCATCTGCCTGGGCCACCAGAGTATCGGCCAGGTGTTTGGTGGGCGGGTTGTGCGCGCCGGGCAGGTGATGCACGGCAAGACCTCGCCGATCGTGCACAACAATGTGGGCGTGTTCAAAGGCCTGTCGAACCCGTTTGAGGCGACTCGCTACCATTCGCTGGTGGTGGAGAAGGGCAGTCTGCCGGAGTGTCTGGAAGTTACTGCCTGGACTGAAACCGAAGATGGTGAGATTGACGAAATTATGGGGCTGCGGCACCGTGAGTTGCCGATCGAAGGGGTCCAGTTCCACCCGGAGTCGATCCTGACCCAGCATGGGCACGATATGTTGAGGAATTTTCTGGAAGGCTAGGGGCAGTCGCCTGCCGCGAAGTGAAGCGCGAGATGCGAAGGGCCTGATACCGGGGACTGTTTGCGAGACCTTCCGCGAGAGGGACCTCGCGGAAGAGCCCCCAGGGATGGGTTCACGGCGTGTCTCGCAAACAGTCCCCGGTAGCAGGCCCGCCACACGCCTGCTTTCGACCACCGGGTGACCAAAAGGAATAGTCTCAGGGGGAGTAAAAATGAATATCCAACAAGCCATCGCCAAGCTCGTAGACGGCGATCACCTCACCAGAGCGGAAATGCGTGAAGCTATGGGGCAGATCATGCAGGGGGAGGCGGAGGATGCACAGATCGGTGCTTTCCTGGTTGCCCTGCGGATGGCCGGCGAGACGGTGGAGGAAATCACCGGGGCGGTGGAGGTCATGCGTGAGCTGTCCACCAAGGTGCACATCGACCTGACCAATGCTGTGGATATCGTTGGTACCGGTGGTGACGGTGCCAATCTGTTCAATGTCTCCAGCGCGTCGAGCTTTGTGGCCGCGGCGGCCGGCGCGCGGGTCGCCAAGCACGGCAACCGCTCCGTTTCTTCCTCCTCCGGCTCCGCCGACCTGCTGGAGAAAGCCGGAATCTACCTGCCTTTATCTCCTGAGCAAGTAGCCCGCTGTATCGAAGGTGTGGGGGTCGGTTTCATGTTTGCCCCGAGTTACCACAGCGCCATGCGCCACGCGATCGGCCCGCGCAAAGCTCTGGGATTGCGCACCATTTTTAATCTCCTCGGCCCGCTCACCAACCCCGCCGGGGTCAAACGCCAGGTAATCGGGGTCTACGACCCGCACTATTGCCGCATGTTGGCCGAAGTACTGCAGAGCCTGGGGTCAGAGCACGTAATGGTGCTGCACAGTGACGACGGTCTGGACGAGATCAGTCTCGCTGCCGATACCCACGGCTGGGAGCTGAAAAACGGCGAGCTTAAAAAGGTTACACTGAGCCCGGAAGATTTCGGTATCGAGCGCCAGAACCTCGATGGCCTGTGTGTCGACGGCTCGGAAGCGTCGCTGGCGCTGATCCGCGATGCCCTCGGCAAGCGCGAAACCCCCGCCGGTAACAAGGCAGCTGATATCATTGCTCTCAATGCCGGTATGGCGATCTACGTAAGCGGCGTTGCTGCGAGTACCCAGGAAGGGGTAAGCATGGCCCAGGATGCTATCTACAGCGGCCTCGCCGGAGAAAAAATAAACGAGCTGGCTGCATTTACCAGCGCATACAAAGAGTGAAGTAATGGATACGCCAACGATTCTGAAAACCATCGTTGATCGCAAGTGGCAGGAAATTGCCGAGCGCAAACAACAGGTGTCCCTGGATGAGATCCAGCAGCGCGCCCTGCAACAGCCGCCGTGCCGTGGATTTGTGAATTCGATCGAAGCCAAGCGCAACGCTGGTGAGGCTGCAGTGATCGCGGAAATCAAGAAGGCCTCGCCGAGCAAGGGTGTGATTCGTGAAGATTTCATTCCGGCCGAGATCGCTACCAGCTATGAGAAGGGCGGCGCGGCCTGTCTTTCCGTATTGACCGATGTGGACTTTTTCCAGGGCGCGGACGAGTACCTGCAACAGGCTCGTAACGCCGTGCGCCTGCCGGTGATTCGCAAAGACTTTATTGTCGATCCGTATCAGGTTTACGAGGCCCGCGCCATCGGTGCCGACTGCATCCTGCTGATAGCCGCCTGCCTGGATGACGCGAAGCTGAAAGAGCTCAATGACCTGGCGATCGAGCTGGGTATGGACGTGCTGGTGGAAGTGCATGATCGCGCGGAACTGGAGCGCGCGCTGCAGCTGCCGAACCGCCTGATTGGTATCAACAACCGCAATCTGCACACGTTTGAAGTGCAGCTGGAAACCACCTTCAAGCTTTTGGACCTGATTCCGGACGACCGCATTGTTGTGACCGAAAGTGGCATTCATACCACCGACGACGTTGCCGCAATGCGCGGTCACAATGTGGATACTTTCCTGGTCGGTGAAGCCTTTATGCGCGAGCCGGAACCGGGCCGTCGACTGCTGGAACTGTTTAACTGATTTCGCCGGGTGGCAGGCTGATACGGGCTTGCCACCCAAAGACTCCCGCTCCTTCTTAATTCTCTTGCCCATAACCACCCCGGCAAGAAATGCAGTACCATTGGGTCATGGACCTGCTGCAAGATTTCAATGTTATCGAACCCAGTCCGGTAATTCGCCGGCCGGACTATTCCGCGCTGCGCCAGACTCTGCCGAAACTGGACTTTGCCTGCGACCAGCCGCTGCCGGAATCGGTGGTTTCCTACCGCAATTTTTATCGCCTGAATTTTGCTGAAGCGAGCGCTACCGGTATCGGGACGTTCAAGGCGGCGGGCTTTGAACTGGTTGCGCAGTACTGGTTGGTGAATGCTCCCAAGGGCACCCTGTTTATCTGTCACGGCTACTTTGACCACACGGGTATTTATGGTGCCGCTATCCGCTTTGGGCTGGAGCGCGGTTACAACGTAGTGATTTTCGACTTTCCCGGCCACGGTCTTTCCAGTGGCGAGCCGGTGGCCATTGATACGTTTCTGCAGTATCGGGAATCACTGGAAACCCTGTTGCGTCGTGCGCAGGGGAAAATGCCGGAGCCCTGGCATGGCATGGGACAGAGCACCGGCGGGGCGGCGCTGCTGGGGTATCTTCAGTACAGCTACTGGCAGCCGTTCGACAAGGTCATGCTATTGGCGCCCTTGATACGTCCGGCGCGCTGGCACCTGCGCAAGTGGATGTATTACCTGGGGCGTTACCTGATGCCGCATCCCAACCGCGGTTTCAATATCAATACCCACGATGCGGAGTTCGCCCGCCGCCAGGCGCATCGCGACCCGCTGCAATCCCCGGTTATGTCGATTCGCTGGCTGGGCGCGATGGTGGACTGGTTGAAATCCTTCCCCAAAACCGCGCGCAATTCCAAGCGGATCCTGGTGGTACAAGGCACGGACGATGGCACTGTCGATTGGCGCTACAACATGCGCGCCATCCGCGATCGCTTCCCCAACAGCAAGCGCGTCATTGTGCGTGGCGCCCGCCACCAGATGATCAATGAAACCCAGCCATACCGAAAGCAGATCATTCAGGCCCTGGACGACTGGCTTGCCGAATAGTTATTCCGCTTAAAGTGCCGCCTTACGCAATAGACGGCGCTTGCGCCGGTGTACCAGCGCATCGGTGGAATACAGGAACAGCGCAAACCACACGATGGCGAAAGTGATCAGCTTGCTCTCACCCAACGGCTCTCCGTAGAAAAATGTTGCCAGCAATAGCATCAGGGTTGGTCCGATATATTGCAGGAAGCCCACGGTGGAAAGGTTGAGTCGTCGCGCTGCGATATTGAACAGTAACAGCGGCGTCAGCGTGATCGGGCCGGCCAGTAATAGCAGGCCATTCAGTTGCCAGCTGTTGGTCAGCAGGTTACTGCTGGGGCTGTCCGTCCACAGCAGGAAAATGATCGCGACGGGCAGCATGTACAGGGTTTCCACGGCGAGCCCCGTGAGACTGTCGACCGGGGCGCGTTTGCGTACCAGGCCATAAAAGCCGAATGAAAACGCCAGGAACAGCGCGATCAGCGGTACCCGCCCAAACTGCCACAATTCATAGCCAATGCCGGCCGCGGCGAGCGCAACTGCAAACCATTGCAGCGGGCGTAGGCGCTCGCCCATAAACAGGACGCCGAGGGAAATACTGACCAGTGGGTTGATGTAATACCCGAGGCTGGCGTCCAGCATGTGCTGATTGGTAATGGCCCAAATAAAGACCAGCCAATTGCTGCCGATCAGCAGTGTGGATAGCAGCAGCGTGGTCATTTTCTTGCGCGAGCCCAGGGTCTCCCAGAAGTCTTTCAATTTGCCCAGCAGTGCCAGAAGCAACATAGCCAGGATAAACGACCAGACACTGCGGTGGCTGAGGATTTCCGGAGCGGAAATACCGTCGAGCAAATTGAAGTACAGCGGCGCCAGTCCCCAGATGAGGAAGGCACCAATGCCGGCCAGCAGGCCTGCCGTGGCGGAGTCGGAATTCTGGTTTTGCACGTGAAATAAGCCTTGGCTCGGCGCACAGCGAATACTGTACTGCGGGATGCGGAAGCGAGCCGGTCAGTCAGGGAGAAAAAAGAAACCCGGGCGGCGGGTGCCGTCCGGGTTTGCGGGAGTCTATCAGACGCGCGGCGCGCCTGTCAGGAAGGGCCCCTTAAAAAGGTCCCTTAAAACAGTACGCGGCAGCGCAGGGTGCCGGGGATATTCTTGAGCTTTTCCAGCGCCAGGTCGGAGTACTCTGCGTCCACATCGATGACCACGTAACCTACCGTCTCATTGGTCTGCAGGTACTGGGCGGAGATGTTGATGCCGTTTTCCGAGAACACCTGGTTGATGGCACCCAGAACACCGGGCACGTTTTTGTGGATGTGCAGCAGGCGGTGTGCACCGGCATGACCTGGCAGGGCAACTTCCGGGAAGTTCACCGAGCTGGTGGTGGTGCCATTGTCGGAATAGAGCGCCAGCTTGTCGGACACTTCCACCCCGATATTTTCCTGGGCTTCGACAGTGGAGCCGCCTACGTGCGGTGTCAGCAGCGCATTGTCGAGGCCACGCAGCGGCGATACAAATTCGTCGTCGTTGCCGCGGGGCTCTACCGGGAATACATCGATGGCGGTCGCCGCCAGGTGGCCGCTTTTCAGTGCTTCTGCCAGCGGCTCGATTTCCACCACGGTGCCGCGGGATGCATTGATCAGGATGGCACCTTTCTTCATCTTCGCAATCTGCTCGGCGCCGATCATCCACTTGGTGGAGGGCAGCTCCGGCACGTGCAGGGATACCACGTCAGCTTGTGCCAGCAGTTCGTCCAGGGTGTTTACCTGGGACGCGTTGCCCAGCGGCAGCTTGGTGACCACGTCGAAGAAGATCACGCGCATGCCGATGCCTTCGGCCAGTACGGATACCTGAGAGCCGATAGCGCCGTAACCGATCAGGCCGAGGGTCTTGCCGCGGGCTTCGTAAGAACCCACCGCCGACTTCTGCCAGCCACCGCGGTGGCAGACCATGTTCTTTTCCGGAATGCCGCGCAGCAGCATGATCGCCTCGGCGATCACCAGCTCGGCTACGCTACGGGTGTTGGAGTAGGGGGCATTGAATACCGCAATACCGAGATCGGTAGCGGCCTGCAGGTCTACCTGGTTGGTACCGATGCAGAAACAACCGACGGCGATCAGCTTGGGCGCGTTTTCCAGCACCTTGCGGGTCAGCTGGGTACGGGAGCGAATACCGACAAAGTGCGCGTCGGCGATCTTCTCGATCAGTTGATCTTCCGGCAGCGCGGTTTTGATGTATTCCACGTTGGAGTAGCCGCGGGCGGTCAGCAGGTCTACGGCGGACTGGTGTACGCCTTCCAGCAACAGGATACGGATTTTGTCTTTCTGCAAAGATTCTTTCGGATAAGAACTGGGCGGAGCCATATCGGATCTCTTGGCCGTGCGCGATGACGATACACCAATTAAAAGGGACGGGACATCGCGGCATATTAGCGAAAAAGGGCGAAAATCAGTTGGGGCTCGCCGGGTGCCCGGCGAGTGCGGCATCATACCACAAGGGCCCTGCAAAGATTTATACGCAATATCTATCCTAACTATCGAATTTGGTTATGTATAAGCATCAATTTACCTGTAATTCTCCTGTCGACCTGCCAGTGGGCAAAATTGTCTGTGTCGGGCGCAACTATGCGGCCCATGCAGAGGAGCTGAACAACCCGATTCCCGAGGAACCGCTGTTGTTTATCAAGCCGGCGACATCCCTGGCGCCCATGAGTGAGCCGATACATTTGCCGCGGGGACGGGGCGGTTGCCACTTTGAAGGTGAGCTGGCGCTGCTGATCGGCGAGCGCTTAACGGATGCGAACCCGTCAGAAGTGCCTCCGGCCATTGCCGGCCTGGGATTGGCGCTGGACCTGACCCTGCGGGAATTGCAGTCGGATCTCAAGAAACTGGGGCAGCCCTGGGAAAAAGCCAAGGGCTTTGATGGCGCCTGCCCCCTGTCTCCTTTTGTAAAACTGGACTGGTTGCCCAATTGGGACGAGCTGACATACACCCTGTGGCTCAATGGCGAGGTCCGCCAGCGGGGAAAGAGCAATCATATGCTGACACCCATTCTGGATTTGGTGGCGTATATCAGCAGCTACTTTACCCTGATGCCGGGCGACGTCGTGCTGACTGGCACACCGGCGGGCGTGGGCGAATTGCTGGTGGGCGACCGCATTGCCATGGGGTTGGAAGAGGACTGGCTGCGGGTGGAAACGTCTGTGGTTTGACGTCAATGGACTGTCGTGATTAAAGCCGGTCAAACCTGCAACAGGCCATGGCCGGCTTTGGCTGTTTTGACAATCGACGTCACCGCGATAATCACGGGCGGCGGTAACTGGTGATCCCGAACCGGGGTTCAAACCCGAGTTGTCGATACAGGCCCTCGCCCATTTGGGATGCCTGCAGGGTGACATAGCGTGCACCCGACTGCTGGCAGAGGTTCAGCAGCAACTGCATCAGCGTGCGCGCGATGCCCTGCCCGCGGAATCTATCCGGGACACCGACCTGATGGATGCCGATCCCCTCTCCGGTACGGAAAAGCAGGGCGGTGCCTACCGCTGTGTTGTCGCGCACGGCAAGCCACAGGTTCACTTCGCGGTGTGCGGCCAGGTTGGTAATCACCGTGTCGTCGATGGCGTAACCGAAAGCTTCGCTGCATACGGTTACCCAGGTTTCTATTTCTGCGCGCGTCTGCACCGGGCGCAAAACCAGGGTTGCGTCGGTTGCCGTTGTCGGCCACCGGCCGAGATCCAGGTGCATGGCCCGCTGCTCAAGGCAGGGTTGAAAACCGGAGTCCAGTAATGCCGCTTCCAGGTTCGGGGCGGCCTTCCACACCGGCACCATGGCCTCCGCCGGAAGGCGCCGTACAATGTTTTGCAGTGTCTCTTGTCCAGGGAGGACTGTGTCTTCCTCAAACCAGTGCCGATTGGGCCAGCGGTCGCACGCATAGAGTGTCGCCGCTCCGGTGTCGGGAACCTGCTTCGCTCCAGCGGCGCGCCACAGGCTGGTGAGGTTCTCGATATTGGCTTTATCCAGCTCTTCATCGCGCAGAGGGAGATGGCTGATGCCGCCCGTTACTGAAATGCTTTCCATGATCACTCTCGGTTACTCCCAGTTAATTAATACGATACCCGCCAATAGCGCTGCGACACCCAGTCCGCGCAGGAGTGAGACTGGTTTGGCGGGCAGGTCGAACCAGCCGAAGTGGCTGGAGACCACGGCAACCAGTATTTGCCCGGTCAGAGCAAACGACATCATGCTGCCAACCCCCATGCGCGGAATCAGGAAGTAAAACAGCCCTACGCCAAAGGCGCTGAGCAGTCCGCCGCACCACAGGTACCAGGGTACGCTCTGAATGGTGGCCAGAGTGGGGTAGTGCCTTACTGCCACCGCGATGGCGAATACGGAAACCAGGCAGCTGACCGCAAATGCGACGGCGGTTCCGAGCAGCGAGCTGTGCAGCAGTACGCCCAGTTGTGCATTGATGCTGGCCTGAACCGCAATCGCTGCACCGGCCATCAGGGCCAGGGTTGCCAGGGCCAGCATGTTAGATAACCTGCGCGAAATCGTTTGCGGGCAGGCGCACCTTCTCGAGTATTGCGTGATCATCTTCCGGATGCCGGTATCCCAGCGCACACAAGGCGGTCGCGGTAAGCCCCTGCTCGGCCAATCCCAGTACCTGATCAAACCCTTCCGCCTCGAATCCGGTCATGGGGCAGCTGTCGATTTGCAGGCTTGCTGCCGCAGTGAGCAGTGTGCCCAGGGCAATAAAAGCCTGTTCCCGCGCCCAGCTCGCACGCTCTACTGTCGTCATGCCTGCAAGCACGCCTTTCATATGTCGGGCCATGCCGGCTTTGTCGTCGGCGGTCACGGGGCGAGCCCCTTCCAGCAGGGACATATAGCGATCAACGGTCTCATCGCCGGTGCGGGTCTCGATGGCGAAAACCAGCAGATGGGAGCAGTGCAGAACCTTGTACTGCCCCATTGCATGGGGAAGCAGGCGCTCGCGAACGGCTCTGCTATCGACCTGGAACAGGCGGTAGGGCTGCAAACCGTAGGCCGAGGCGCTCAGCCGCGTGGCCTCGATAAGGGTTTCTACATCGCTCGCCGGCAGGCGCTCTTCGCTAAAACGGCGCACGGCGTATCGCCATTGCAACGCGGATAATACTTGCATCGCTCTCTCCTGAATCTGGCACTTGAAAGGGGAGATCGGTCACTCCCCAACACGCGGTGCAGTCTATGGGCTCAGGTCGGCGAGGGCATTTACATAGGTTGAGCGATCAGCAGGTTTTTTCGTATCCGGCTGAGCTGGGTGGGGGTGATCCCCAGGTGGGAAGCAATGTGGTATTGCGGCAGGCGCTCGGCCAGGCTGGGAAAATCCTGCAGGAAACGCTGGTAGCGAACCGCGGCCTCATCCTGTACCAGCGAAACTTCCCGAGGTTCCTTTCCGATCAGCCAGTGCCGCTCGAGATAGCGAATGTGATACAGCTTGAGGTCTTCGTTTACCTGCAGCAGGTGGCGGTATCCGGCGTGGTCAATCTCAATGATTGCGGAATCTTCCAGCGCGTCAATGGTGTAGAGCGATGGCTCCCCGCGCAGTAGCGCGGTCATCGAACCGGGAAAGCGGCCTTCGGGGAAAAAGTTCTTGTTGTACTCGTTCCCTTTGTCATCGAGTACATACACTCTGAACAGTCCCTGATGTACATAGGCAAAAGAGCGCGGTGTTTCTCCAGCGGGATACAGCTCGGTGCCCTTTTTGACCTGGCGCCAGGTGCAGAGTGTGCGGTAGGCCGTCCAGGTGGCATCGCTCAGGGGGTAGTAACCATGTAGTGTTTTACGCAGGGCGATAAACGCCGCCTCTTCCTGAGACAGCAGGGAATGGGGGTGGGAGGGCATGAAATCCGTCGCGCCTTGGGCTCAGTTTGGGGTGCTGATTATAAAGTGACGCACCCTGCGTCCGCAGCTGAAATTGACCGAACGGCTTAGGAGTGATGGCGTGACTGCCAATGGAAACTAAGATTGTCCCATTCCAAAACCCCCTCTAAGATGCGCGCAACTGTACTCATTCAGTGGGAAAAACGATGACAGATCTCAACCAAAAAGCCACTATCCGCATTCTCACCACCGGTGGCACCATCGAAAAGAGTTATTGTGAGTCCGAGGGCACGCTGAAAAACCGTGCCTCGATCATTCGCGACGGCCTGATCGCCAGTCTGCGTCTGCCCTATACCCATCTCGAGCTGGAAAGTGTCCTCAACAAGGATTCCCTGGAAATGGACGATAGCGATCGCATGCAAATCTGCAGCGCCATCGCCGCCACCGCCGAACAGGGCGACCCCATCGTGGTGCTGCATGGCACCGATACCATGTCGGTCACCGCCGAGTATTGTTACAAGCAGATGGGTACTCCCAAGGTCGCGGTGGTATTCACGGGCGCCATGAAGCCCATGGGTTTTATCGACTCCGACGCCCGTCAGAATGTCACCGAAGCCCTGCTGGCGGCCCGGCTGATGGGGCCCGGTTTCTATATTGCTTTCCACAACCGGGTGTTCGAAATCCCCGGTGCGCGCAAAAACCTGGAAACCGGTACTTTCGAGGCTGTCTGAGCGCAAATTTACCGGTATGATGCCGGGGTCTTTGATTTGTGATCACATTTTGGGTATAAACTGAATAATACTTCAGTTTTAATCGCCTTCTACCAAGAATCGAGGTGTGCCATGGCAGAACAGAATAAGACCCCGCAAACCCTGCAGGAGTGGCAGGCGCTGGCCGCCGAGCTGAACATCGAGGGCCGGGCCTTTATCAACGGTGAATACGTGGATGCCCTGTCCGGTACCACCCGCCCGAGCATTAATCCCGCCGATGGCAAAGAGCTGGCGCAGATCGCCAGCTGTGGCCCGGAAGATGCCGAGCGCGCGGTAAAAGTGGCCCGCGAGACTTTCGAGTCCGGTGTGTGGTCGCATATGCCGCCGATGGAACGCAAGAAGATCCTGGTGCGCTTTGCCGAGCTGATCGAGCAGAACAAGGTCGAGATTGCACTGCTGGAAAGCCTCGACGCGGGCAAGCCCATCAGCGACACCATGAACGTCGACGTGCCCAGTGCGGTGACCACCATCCGCTGGAATGCGGAGGCGATCGACAAGATCTATGACGAGATTGCGCCCACAGGTCCGAACGAGATCGGCCTGATTACCCGTATGCCCCTGGGGGTGGTCGCGGCCATCGTGCCCTGGAACTTCCCGCTTTCCACCACTGCCTGGAAACTCGGGCCGGCACTGGCTACCGGTAACAGCGTAATCCTGAAACCGGCCTCCAATACTCCGTTGACTGCCATCAAACTGGCCGGGCTGGCAAAAGAAGCCGGTCTGCCGGACGGTGTGCTGAATGTACTGCCGGGGCCAGGCAGCAGCCTGGGCAAGACCCTGGGCCTGCACATGGATATCGATGGCCTGACCTTTACCGGTTCCACCGAGGTGGGTAAGACCCTGACCGAGTACTCCGGCCAGTCCAACCTCAAGCGCACCTTCCTCGAGCTGGGTGGCAAGAGTCCCAATATCGTCTTTGCCGATGCGGATCTGGACAAGGCGGCAGAAGCCGCGGCACTGGCAGTGTTCTACAACCAGGGGGAAACCTGTACTGCTGGCACCCGCCTGCTGGTCGAAAAGAGCATCGCCGACACCTTTATCGAAAAAGTGAAAAAGGCCTCCGAGCGCTTCCAGCCCGGTCACCCGCAGGACCCCAACTCTGTAATGGGTGCCCTGATCGACCAGAGCCAGTTCGATACGGTCGAGTTCTACGTGGCCAAAGGCCTGGAGCAGGGCGCACAACTGGTTTGTGGCGGTAAGCCTGCAGACGCGGTGGCGGGAGGGCACTATTACGAGCCCACCATCTTCCGTGGTGTAAATGGCGATATGAAGATCGCCCGCGAAGAGATCTTTGGCCCGGTACTGTCCATCATCGAGTTCGAGACCGAAGAGGAAGCGCTCAAGATCGCCAATGATTCTATCTACGGTCTGGCGTCCGGCGTATGGACCCGGGACATCAGCCGTGCTCACCGCATGGCCCGTGATATCCGCGCCGGCTCCGTATGGGTGAACAACTACTTTGGCGGTGATATCACTGTGCCGTTCGGCGGCTTCAAGCAGTCGGGCAATGGCCGCGACAAGTCCCTGCATGCGCTGGACAAGTACTGCGAGCTGAAATCTACCTGGATCGATATCAGCTGAACCCTTTTCCCATTCTGACTCCTTCGGGCCGCTATTGCGGCCCTTTTTTGTGCGGGCGCAACAGTGATACCTGTGAACCCATTCAGTGAAGGTACAGCCTGGAGTTGGTACAGTTTCGTCTACCTACTCATGGTCCTTACATGATAATCAGTCAGACAGGTTGGCAATTATGAAACAGCGTCCTTTGATTTCCGTATTCTTGATGGTCGCGCTGGCAACGGGAGCGGCCTCGGCGGTGGCAAAACCGGACAAGTCCGGTAACCTCCCTCCCGGGTTGCAGAAAAAAGTGAATCGCGGTGGTGAGTTACCCCCGGGCTGGAAGAAAAAGCTGCGACCTGGCTATGTGCTGGAAGATGCTATTTACGACCATGCAGTTATTGTGCGCCCAGTGGACAACCGGGGCATAGTGACCGTGCGGATCGAAGGGGAGCTGGTGCGCTTGATGCATGCTACCCATGAGATTGTCGACATCCTGTCCCACTGACCCGCTCTTTTCCCCTGTCGTCCCCTCGACATCCTGCCGCCGGTTGCTTGTGACCGGCGGTGACCCACCCTAAACCTAAGGCCACCGATAGAGTTACAATGCAGTTTCTTGCGCTGTGACACCAATCAGGAGGGTACATGGACGATTATCACCACGGTTTTTCCATTGGTATTGAGCGTACCGGTACCGAGCGCGTACTGCTCAGAATGCATGCGAGGGGTAAGCTGGAGCACGAAGACTACGAAACTCTCGTGCCGATGCTGGAAACCGCCATCGCGGGTATGGAGCACCCCAAAATAGACGTGCTCATGGACATGCGCGAACTGGAAGGTTGGGAAATCCGTGCAGCCTGGGACGATCTCAAACTCGGGGTCAAGCACGGTCGCCAGTTCAATAAAATTGCGATGGTCGGGAATAAGCGTTGGCAGGAAATCGCCGCAAAAATCGGAACCTGGTTTATCGGCGGTGAGGCCAGATTCTTCGAAGGCCCGGCAGAAGCCTTGGCCTGGCTACAACAAAACACATAAACTCTACCCTCAATACTTCCTGAATAGCTCTATCTCTTACCTGAGGGCTGGGGCCGTTTCCATATTTCCAAAAAATAAACACAGTTACGTCTACGTGGGGGACGCGCATGTTCGAATGGATTGCGAGCCCGGAGGCCTGGATTGCCCTTGCCACCCTGGCTGCCCTGGAAATTGTCCTGGGTATCGACAACATCATCTTTATTTCGATTCTCGTCGGTCGCCTGCCCGACAAGCAGCGTGAGCCTGCACGTCTCATTGGTCTGGCGCTGGCCATGGTCACCCGGTTGGGGTTACTGTTTTCGATAGCCTGGATTATGGGACTTACGGAACCCTGGTTTACGCTCTTTGGTGAAGAGATTTCCGGGCGGGATGTGATCTTGATTGGCGGGGGCCTGTTCCTGTTAGCCAAGGCAACCCATGAAATTCACAACAGTCTCGAAGGTGTGGACGGCGAAACGACCAGTGCGGCCACCGCCAGTTTTGGCATGGTGCTGGTACAGATTGCCATTCTGGATATCGTGTTTTCCCTCGACTCGGTAATCACCGCGGTAGGCCTTGTGGATCATGTTTCCATTATGGCCATTGCCATTATCCTCGCCGTTGCCGTCATGCTGTTTGCAGCCAAGCCTATAGGGGACTTTGTTGACCGTCATCCGACCATCAAGATGCTGGCACTTTCCTTCCTGATACTGGTGGGGGTTACTCTGATTATTGAAGGCTTCGATGTACATGTACCGAAGGGGTATATCTATTTTGCGATGGCCTTCTCTGTCGCGGTGGAAATGCTCAATATCCGCTTGCGTAAGAAGCAGGCAACCACCGTCAAACTACACAAGCCGATTGTTGAAAAACTGGACTGATCGGGCTGGGCGTTTTACATCGGTTGCAAAAACGGCGAACATGATTGTTCGCCGTTTTCAGTTGTGGGGAACGTAGATGTTCGCTGCAAATGGTTTATGTATAAACAAAAATAATAACTTGGATGTGTAATGTTGATACGCAATTTGTATTCAAAGTTCAGTTTGGTTTCATTTGCGCTCGTTATTTTGAGTGCAGTACCTGGGGAGAATGTCACTGCCGCTGAATTGGGAGCGCTATTTTCCAGCTATCAGGCGGCGGTAAATGGCGGGGATCGGGATGTTATTGTGGAGGCTGCGGCCGCTGTCTATGACGAAGCAAAAGCATCACTACCAGAGAGCAGCAAAAGCCGCGCAGCTGCGACGCTGAATTACAGTAAGGCGCTGTTCGGAGCGCGGGAATATATGCGCGCAGAGTCTGTTTCCGGAGAGGCTGTTGCACTTTATGAGGTGGCGTACGGTGAGGACGCCATTGAACTGGTGGACCCATATCTGGAGCTGGCCCGGACTACAGTGGGCAACCTCCGGGAATCATCCGGTCACCGGGCAACGTATAAACGCTATACCAGGAAAGCGCTAAGTGTTGCCAAGCGGGCAGAGGGGAAAGACTCTTATCTTTATGCGGTGGTCTCGCTGGAGGTTGGACGAATCGCCCTGGACTATGATCACTCCCCTCAGGCCGGTATATATCTAAAGGATGCTCAGGAGGCCTTCTCCGGTCCTTTTAGCAAGTATCTCCTGAATAACTTCCTGGCGAATTTCTATCTGGGGAAATTCCATATGGCCAGGGGGAGCCGGGCGGACGCGCGTTCTTACCTGGAGGCTGCCCTGGGGGTTGTAGAGCAAGAGGCCGGGCCGGACAGTGCGCTTGAAATGACAGCCAGGGCATTTCTTGTTGATATCTATGAGTCATTGGGTGAGCCGGAGTTATCCGCAATACAGTGCCGCGCCATTGGTAAAATGGTCCCGTTCGATATGGACCAGGAGCCGAAACCTCTTTTCCGCAGATTGCCCGAGTACCCGCGTGCCGCCTTGCAGAGTGGTCGTGAAGGGTATGCCATCGTCAATTTTACGATTTCAGATAGTGGCATTCCGACCGATATCAAAGCCGTTGAGACCAGTGGGTCCAAGAGTTTTGGCAAGGCAGCAGAGGATTTCATAAAGGGCCTGCGCTATGCGCCGCGGTTTGAGGCGGGCGAGCCGGTAGATACACCAGGTCGCGAGATGAAAATCAGTTTCAGCATGGCAAAGTAGTTGCTGTGTCGAAGTGGCGAACAAATAAAAAAGGGCGAATTTATTCGCCCTTTTTTATTAACGGTCCTCTGTCGTAGCAGATCAGGCCACTTGTCTCAGACGTCGGCGTCGCGGAGCGCTGGGTCGCGTAGGGTAGTTGGGGCCTGTAGGTACGGAGCTATTGAATAGGTATTGCAGAATCGCATCCTGCAACCTTGCCGCACCACCTTCAACGCCTTGGTTGCCAAACAGGCGATTGAATTCGATTACGTAGGGGTGGTCCCCGACCATGGCGATATCCCAGCCGGCGTGATTGATGCCCAGCGTGCGCGCCAGATGGAGCGCCAGGTCGATGGCGGCCTGGGGCACCGGACTGTGGTCCACGCTCCCCCCCTTGGAAACGTTGTTGTAAAACCCCTGTGCGCTTTGCAGTCGCCAGTAGGCTGTTACTACTTCATCACCCACGATTACGATACGGATATCGCGGTCTATGGGTAGCCATTCCTGCACGTACAGCACATCCGTCTTTTTCAGGTAGGCTTTCCAGTCTTCCCGCTCTTCGATCAGCCAGACACCGCAACCCCGGGCGGCCTTGGGCAGCTTCGCCACGAACGGGTGATCTATCTTCTCCCACAGGGCGGCGGCGTTTTCCGGGGTATTGGCCAGGATTCGGGTATGCGGGGTATTGGAGGGGGCGACCAGCTCGAATGCACGGCTCATTTCGATCTTGTTGTGGCCCAGGCGATAGCTCGACTCGCTGGGGAAGACGCGCGCATTGAGGCTGTAACTTAGGGCGTTCAGCTGCCAGTATTCGGGGAATAGTACCCATTCCGCCTCGGCAATTTCCGCCTTGTATTTGAAGACTTCCTCGGGCTTTAGCTGCAGGGTATCTGCGAAGCCGAGAGTTCTGAAAACGTCAAAAGAGACCCACGCCACTGGTTAAAACACACGCAAGTTGAGATGCGCGTTTTTACCGGCAGCGGGCCTCCGTCGTCAAGCAATTTTGCGCCTGTTGAAGCGTTTTTTCAGGCCTCAGCGCGCGACCCGGGCGGTCACCTGGATCTCGATCTTCATAGCGTCGTCCAGCAGCCGGGCTTCGAATACGGTGGCCGCCGGGCGTACCTCTCCCAGCCACTTCTGTAGCACGGGCCAGCAGGGCTGGAAGTCATCGCGGTTGGGCAGGATATAGGTGACCCGTACGATCTCACCAATCGAGGAACCGGCTTCCTTTAGCGCCTGCTCGATATTCGCAAAGCACTGGTCGGCCTGTTCGGCTGCATCGCTACTGATGGAGCTGGTGGCATAGTTGTAGCCGGTGGTGCCGGATACAAATACGTAGTCACCATCAACGACTGCGCGGGAATAGCCGATCTTGGTTTCAAACTCCGATCCGCTGGAAATAAGCCTTCTGCTCATTGGGTGCCCTCCGTGGGAGCATAAATTCTGGAGGCGCGATCATGGCGTGTTCTGTGTCTTCACGCAATGCTCGTACAGAGTTTTGAACTGTACTCAGGTGTCGTCATACACATTGAACCAGATCGCTTTGTTCATTGTTATCGGGCGAGTTATTCCTATCGCAGAGATTGCTGATTAATGCCCAGGATAATTTCGGAAAAAATTCCCTGCTTACAGCTTTGTGCGTACCAGAAGAATTTTGCTGTAAGCCCCTTTCTGTCAATTCAATATTGATGTGAGGGGAGCAGTTTGTGTTGAATTTCGCTACTTCTACGGGACCGCTACGCACGTCAATATTGGAAGTGATATGAGGGTTTCCTTTTGCTGCGCTTATTAAAAGACGATGGTTTTTTTACCTTTTTCGATTGTGATGTGGCCATTTTCAAGGCGCTCTATCGTTAAGTTCTCTTCTCCCTGGCCGACATAGTCATTCGGCCATTTGCTCCATTTGATATTCGCACGGCTTATCAATTCTGGTTCTGGCCACAATTTGGGCTTGATCGTTAGGTCTGTAATGGCTTGGCGCAAAATAGCCCAAAAGGACTATTGAGGCGCCGGGCTACGAGCGGCATTATTCGCAGTTCACATTTTTAGTGTGACAAGTGTCTCAAAATAGCGTTTGCTGGGGGTAAATCGCAGGCGCCATTTAAGGGATCTTACGTCCCTGTTCAGGTGTTGGGGCCTGAGAGGGATGTATCAGGAAGACTCTCATGTTGAAAGAATTGGGGAATACAAGAATGTATAAAAAGCTTGCTTTGGCCCTGGCGGTCACAGCACTCGCCGCCTGTGGTGGCGGTGGTGGCAGTAGCTCGCCGGATACGGGTGGCGGTAATAACGGTGGTAATAATAACGGCGGTACAGGCACCGGCACTGACAACCCGATACCGGTAGGTGGTACTGCCGCCAAGGGAATCATTTCGGGTGCGCAAGTGGTTGCGAAGAGCGATGCGGGTGAAGTGCTTGGCAGTGCGGTGACCGCAGAGGATGGCTCCTATTCTATCGAGCTGGATGGTTATTCCGGTGCCGTTCGCCTGGAGCTGAGTGCGCCTGAGAGTGGCATCGCATTAGTAACCTGTGATACCGCGCAGTGCCGTACCGCAGGCGAGAATGACCAGGACAGCAATGCCGATGGTGTGATTACGTTCGCGGAACAATACGCCCTGGATTACACGCTGAGTTCCGTGGTTTTCGTCGAAGAATCCGCGACCGCACTCACGTCCAGTATTACCGCCCTGACCACTCTGGTTGCAGAAAAAGCAGGCGCTACCCCGGATCAAGCGTCTATCAGCGCTGCGAATACTTTTGTTAAAGATACTTTTGGCCTGGATGCGGACCCGAGCACCGTAGCACCGGTTGACCTCACCAGCGCCACGTCGGCTGGCGAACAGGATCTGCGCTTCGCATTGATCAATGCGGCAATCGAAGCGGCCGCAGAAGGTGGCGACGTTGCAGCGCAGCTGGAAAGCCTGAGCGCAGGCTTCGCAGCCAACACCGTGGATGCTGCTGTACTGGAAAGCGTGAATGCAGCCATCGACAGTGTTGCCACCGCGACCAGCGAAGGCAATAACGAGCTCGCCGGTGTGGCCGATGCGGCTGCCGGTGCAGTAAAAGCAACGGGTGACGCGATTGCCGAGAACTGTGCCAATGGAACCTGTACCCCCGAGGTAGAAGTGACTGGTGATCTGGCCAGCAACCTTGAGCAGGCCAAGGCGCTGGTCGCCACTGTGCGCAAGGTATCTGTCGAAGCCCTGGAAGCGATCAAGTCCGAATTGGACGAGACTTCTGTAGGCTACAACCAGGACAACCTGGTTGTGCAGATGGATAGCGCCGCGCAGGTTTTGACTGACGACAACCGCGACAACATTGGTGCGATTGCCGAAGTAGCAGGCCTGCTGGCTGAGCAGATTTTCCGCGATATCGAAGGTGAGCAAGTGTTCACCAGCCTGAGCGCGGCTGCGGCGGCGGCCTATGGTGATGCCGAGCACTGCGAGTGGGTCGCCACTGAATACCAGGAACAGTGCCTGGCCGAGTACGAAGCAGAAAAAGCGGCGTACGTGGCTCAGTTTGCGACTGGTAGCATCGTGCAGGAAGGCCAGGCCTGGAGCGTGGCAGATGCCCTGTTCGATGCGGATGGCAATACTGCCACCACCGAAGATCAGGTGGCCATTGACCTGACCATCGGCATGCCTGAGATCCAGTCCAAGGTATTCGAAGGTGAAGAGCGTCTGTACGTTGACGCTGGTGCGCATGTACTGGCAATCAGTGGTATGGCAACCCTGGGTGACAGCAGCTTCAAGATCAACGAAGGTTCCGGCTTCTCGCTGGAACTGTCTGAGGAACTGATCGACATCGACGTGGGCACCGGCGAAGGTGAAGACCCGCTGGGCGAGCCGCAGATTGAAAACCTCGCGCTCAACCTGGATGCGGAAATCATCAATGCCACCCACCGCTTCAACGGCTCAGTGGAAATCACCGGTGAGAAGTCCGAAGCGATGTACGACTCCTTCGACCCGGCGATGAACGACAAATCCGCACACGCGCTGTTGCCTGAAAAGCTTGCGCTCTCCGGTGTGTTCGAAGAACTGGCTACTGCGAAATCCCTGGAGGCCGCTGTAGTTGTAACTATCGATAACGCCGATGACTTCCTGTATGTGTTGGAAGGCTTCGAGCGCGATGACCTGACCAGCTACAGCTACAACGCCGCGGATAACACCGTGACCGTTAAGATTGGTGAGGAAAACAACTATGCGATTGCGACTTACGCGCTCTCCGAAGTGGTATACGACGAGTACTACAGTGACTTCTACGTCACTGTTTCCTGCAACGAGGTTGTAGGGGATGCCAGCTGCCCGGCGCAGCAGGAATACTACTTCTGGGGGCTCAACGACGTTCGTTCCGATCTCACCCAGCTGGAGTGTGAGAGTGAGTATTACAACGGCTACTGGGAGTGGGAATCCAGCAATTGCTACATCTGGGTAAGCCCGGAAAACAGCAATGTTATGCAGGACCTGCGCGTTGCGTTCACCGCAGAATACAGCTACATGCTGGACGGCCTGTACGCTGGTGTAGCGGGTGAAGGTTGGTACCGTGCAGGCCCGAGCGAGTGGTGGCCGAACTATGTGGGCAAGTCCGTTTTCTCTGGCACTAGCGGCACCATCGCAGCAGAACTGGTGGAATCCGACATCAATTTTGATGCCGAAGACCGTTACCTGAAAGCGACCTTCCGCGTAAGCGCCCACGGCAATCTGTCCGCAAACCTGCCGGCAATGGATGTCGAGCTGGTGGCGAAGCGTACTGGCTATGAAGTGGCGGAAGTGATTCTGAGCCTGGCTTGGGGTAATGACAGCCTGCGGGTTGAATATCCTGTTAGCAGTGAAGGCAGTAACACTATCATCCTGTCCGACGGCAAGGGTGCTGAGTTCAGCCTCGAGCTGGCTACCGATGGCGAGACCGTTACTGGTGTCATCACCAAAGACGGCACCGTTTACGGTACCCTGGCAGAAGAAAATAACGCTTATGTGATTACCTGGATCGACAATGGTATTGAAACACTGCTCTAAGCAGTGTGACTCTCACAGGAGTAGAAAAGGTCACCTTTGGTGGCCTTTTCTGTTTCTGGCACTGGTGAATGTGCCGCAAGAGTCAGTCGCACTGGAAAATAACGGGATACAGCTGAGTTTCACCTCGCGCACGGTGAGTGAAGCGCTGCCCATCAAAGAGTTTGCTGATGAATGGCGAACGCCACCGGGCAAGGGTGACAGTACCTGGACCCGCAACCGCTTCGATCAGGGCGTCTGGTATGAAGACTGGGGCTTTGGTTATACCCAGCGCTTCGATTACCAGCTGCGCTACAACGAGGCCACCACGGATCTTTACTACCGGGACGAAAATGACCTTGACCCACCCACAGGGCGGGTACCGGTGTTGCTGGAGATTTCCCAACTGCGGGCGCAGGGCATAAAGCTCAAACGTCGCTGGCAGTGGTCGTCCGGCTTTTTTGCACAAGCAGATTTATCACTGTTGAGCGCCAGTGATTTTCAGGATGGGATTCTTGCCGGGGAACTGGGGAGCGATAACGAGTTTTTTTCCGGTAGTGCCAGGCTCGACTACCGCTACAGTGAGGACCTACTACTGGAGCATCAGTTCGAACCGCCCGAAGGCCGGGGTATAGCTCTGGATTTCAATATCGGTTATGCCGGTACACACCGATCTGCCAGCCTGGTAGTTCAGGATCTGTACAGCGCCATCGAGTGGGAGCAGGCACCGCATACCTTTGGCGCGTTTGATTCGGTCGACCGTGAAGTCGCACATGCCGTGCAGCTTAACCCCTTGTTTACCGGCAAGCGTTTGCTGGAAGACTACCGCCAGCGCATGCCGGTCTATGCCACGGCGCACTACGCAGAACATCGGGCATCCGTTGACTGGGCGCTGGATCTCGAGCTGTTCGATGGCGATCTTCGCTACCGTCCAGGACTGCGCTGGGACCAATTGCCGGGCAATCCCTACCTGGGATATGAAGTGGTCGATGGGCAGTGGTTGTTGCAGCTCGGCGATGATCGCGGTTTCTGGCATTTCCAGCTGGGTTCTGACAGTGCCGACTGGGAGTCGGCCCACAGCCTGACGCTCGCGTTTGGCTTTAGCGCGCCGATTTTCTAGGCATAAAGTACCAGAGCAGGGCCGCCACCAGAAAAAGCGCGGGTATGTCCCCCAGCAGGTTGGCCCGCTCTGTGTTATCCACCAGAGCCTGCACCAGCATAATCGCGCCGTGCACGATACTCGACCAGATCGTAAACCAGATCAGGCTGCGATTTGCCAAAGGATCGCGGGCGGACAAAACCAGAAATACGCCCAGCGTTGCGTAGATCCCCATAATCATTTGTTCGTATTCCGGCTGTCGCGGTGTCCAGCCCCAGCCATTGGGCCAGACCCACATCATCATTGGATAAATGCCGAAGATGAAAAACAGGCCGATTACGACCAGCAAAATTTTCAACCAGTACAGTTTTTTGCTTGCGTCCATTTCTGTGTTCCCAGGATTGTGCGTTTTTCGGGAACAAGCATAGATACTGCGGAAAGTATTGGGTGATCAATAAGGCTCTGATTTTTACAGCCTGACTCAAGTCCGAATATTTTCACGCTTCTGGCGCAGCGTTTTTGGCACCGTAGTTCCTGCTGGAAAGTACGCCCTGATCCCTCAGCTGATAGATGTTACGCAAATTGGCCTGCGCTGAGCTGTTGTCCCCATCCAGGTAAAGCGCCTGGTTGTAACTCATTTCTGCCAAATCCAGAGTGCCACGCTGGCGATAAAGGTAACCGAGCGTTGTCCATGTCATCGCGGATTGCTGGTGTAATGTCAGCGCGTTATGGATGAGTGAAAACGCCAGCGGCAGATCGCCATTATTAGAAGCCTCTAGCGCCAGGTTGTTCAGATACATCGACGCCACCTCCTCGTCTTCCAGTGGGATATGCGGGAATTGCGAACGGGGCTTGAAGTTAATCTCAATCACTTGCGACGACCAGCCGTAGGATACTTCCGCGTTGATATGCAAAATATTCTGTATTACCTGCCGGCCATTCGCATTGCGTATTTTCGCGCGGCCAAGCGGCGCATCGACGCGATTGAAACTTGCCTCCAAACCGACGTCTCGGGCCAGTGCAACGATTAAGGCTGCGAAAGAAATGCAATTGCCGCGTCGTTCAGCGAAGGCTTCTGCCGCATTGGTCGTGCGGTTCAAGTCGTATTCGAGCTGAAATCCATCGAGCTTGAGCGTGCGGAGTATTTTCCGGAATCGTCGACTGGGGTGGAGCGTGGGATCTATCGAATCGATAAATTCCCGCATTTCCGGGCTAATAGCGAGTAAGTCTGCTGTTTTTTCTGATCCAGCGTCACTCGCGGTAATATGGGTTTGCTCGAGTAGATGTTGGGTATTCTCCGGTGAGTAGTGTGCCTTGATGTCGGGAATATGGGCGGCACAGCCCACATGAAAAATAGTGATCAAAATCGCAATCCAGCGCATAGTCCAGTCCTCCGTGTCAGTGCTTTTAAGATGTACTGAAACTGGAAAATGGATGACGGGTAACGGTGAATGCCCGGAATCAATCGATGAAGTGAATCGACCGAACTGAGTTGCGCGATGAAAGGATGCTAGCCGCGGGTGAACGGTTTTGGAACTTGATGGCGGGGAAGGGGTTGTGTGCCACGGATGGCCGGGCCGTGCCCTTTTTGAATTCCTGGAATGGGTTTCCGGTGTGGATTTTGGGCGTAAAAAATACTGGAGAAAGAGCGCCCCGGACATCGTCCGGGGCTGGCCGCACACAAGGTGCGGTAATAGGGATTACTTGTCCTGATTTTCCAGGCGGATTTCTTCCTCGCGGCGCAGGTAGCCAGCGTGCTCAGAATCCTGCTCCAGGCTCTGGCTTGCCGGCATGGCGCGGGTTTGCTGGTTGAGCTGGTGAAGCTGTGAAGCGTTGCCGAGGTCGCGCGCGCTGGTAATCGTGGCGATGGACTCGCGATCCTTGAGGAAATTGACCACGTCTGTCTTGATGCTTTGCAGCTCGCGGTCATCGCGATGCATCTCCAGGATATGGCGCGGGTGCTCCAGGTTCTGCATGCCGGTGGAAGCAAAGGTGGTGGAAACAATACGCGACACCACTACCCAGGGGGTGATGCTGCTGCGCACCAGCGTGTTCTCCGAACGGGTGCTGTCGTGGATACCGGTACCAGTAGAAATCTTGGACTCGGTAAAAGTGCCTTCACATTTGAAGTACACCAACAGCGATTCAAACTGGATTTCCGCAAAGTAGATATGCGCAGCATTGCTCAGTAGCTGGCCGAACGACTTCAGCAGGAAGCCGACCAGCAGCAGGTGCAGTGCACCCATGCCCAGACCGAGCAGGGGGAAGATCAGTTCGCTGTTCAGGATCTGCTTGAGCGAGCCGGTTTCCGGCGCAGCGACAAAGCTGTAGATATCCACGGCCTTGTAAGCCAGCATCAAGGTGAACAGTACCGCAATGGCACTCAACACATTGCCGCTGATCAGGGTGGCCAGGCGGACTTTCTTGAAGCCTTCACCCAGGTCCAGGGGTTTTACCTTGGGCTGTACTTCCTGAATCATCTCACCGCGGAAGCCACCCTTGCCGTCGGTTTGCTCTCGCAGCTGCGGATCCAGCTCGCGGTAAACCCGGTTGGGCACTTCCTTGTAACGGCGGTTCGCCATCACCAGATTGTCGAGGTTGATGAAGATTTCATTGGGGTGCACAGACTCCTGCCAGTTTTCCCGCAACTCGGAAACTTCGGCAACCGGAGTCGTGGCCGACAGGCGCTTGCGCATCAGCGCAAATACCAGTGCGGCACTCGCTGCGCCCAGAAGCAGTACGGAAAAAATGTACAGGCCGGGGTTCAGGGCCGGGATTTCCGCAGTAAAAATATCCAGTTGCTCAGGGGATATCCGGCTCTTGACCAGTATCCACGACGCGACCAAGCCGGCAATCACCGGCACGATCAGTGCCAGGCCGATAGTTTTGGTCAGCGCGCTGCCGCCGAGGGATTCGATATTGCGCTCGGCTTTGCGGTTGATCGGCTTGCCTGCCCGGCGCCAAACCAACAGCAGGTACACCATCAACAGGATGGAGTACACAGGGAACAGTAGCTCACCGGCCGTACCGGCAAAGCCCGCCAGAGATACGAAGGCCACCAGGCCGTAGGCGATCAGTCCCACAACGGTGCTGATCCAGGCACCAAATAAGCGCTGGGCGAAGTTGCGGATCGGGTAGGGCATAAACAGCAGCTTGGGCACAAAGGTGTGCAGCAGGCGTGCGAGAAAACCCTGGGGTTCAGTAAAGGTCGCATTCTTGCGGCCGATCAGCATTTCTTCGAGCTGCTTCGCGGTATAGGCCACATAGGCGGACTCTTCCTGCGCGGTGCTGCTCTCAGACTTGCTGCGGTTCTCGGCGAGAGAGGTGGGGTGGTTTCGGCCTACAAAGTAGCGCAGGGTCGCGTAGATACCACCGGCAAGCACCCTGATGCCGCCGCCGAGTAGCAACAGGCCGAACGCCATCAGGATCCAGCCGGAGCCGGCATTTTCCTTGACCGTGCCTGCGGCGGAAATGAGCAGAACCAGGCCTGCAATTGTCTGTAAACCACCGCGTACGGCATTAACCGCACCTTCGGCCTTAAATGGATTCTTTAGTCCCAGGTCAATCGATCCGTAATCGAACGCCATACATACCTCCTAATCTTGCATAGCGCACAAGAATCCGGCGTTCTATGGGTGCCGGCGACAGGCGCTCTAGATAAAAACTGTCGAACAAATGAACAAAAATGTGTGACTTACCGCACAATTCTATGGCGTGAGGTTATATCACGCTTACCCACATATCGCGATAGTTGCTGCGCGAATTGGAGGCTGCTAATGCGTGCGGTAACCAGCATTAGGTATTATGGATCAGTCAAAAAAAATGGGCGCACTGAAAAGTGCGCCCATTTTTGTATCGAAGGCAGTGCCGATTGTAAAACTTACTGCTGCTTGTTCTCTTTCAGTTTATTCATGGCTGCCAACTGGATTTCCTGAATTTTGGGGCCCATGCTGGCCATGCGCTGCTGCATCAATACCATGGTGTGCTGCATGATCTGAGGCATTTTTGCTACCACCGCTTTACCGGCATCAGACTTATAAAATTCCAGCATGCCATCCACTTCGGCCTGGTTCAGGGATTTCTGGTAAACCTCGATAAACATTGGCTCCAGAACCTGCCAGCTGAGCTCTGCTTTCATCAGCGTCAGCATCTGCTGGCGCATTTCATCGATGACTTCCTGATCTTCCGCAGAAATCTCCTCACCGGACAAGGCCTGCTGCATTGAGGCCTGCATGATCTGGTCGGCTTGCGCCAGGCTACCTTCGAGCAGCTTTCGGGTATCACTGACCTCCATGAGCTGGCGGATGGAGTCATCGCTGGGCGCTGTAGCCAGTGCCAGAGGAGTGATGAGAATGGCTGCGATGGAGATCAAAAAGTGCTTCATGGGCTTTCCTTGTTCGCCGTTAAAGGCTGCTTCGCTGAAGCCGATAGTTATATCACTCCAGTTCCGATAATTCGATCGTATGTAAGGGGATGTAATTGTACGTGGGGCTTATGTGAGAGCGTGGCTGGACCTGAAGTGCGCGCCCTGGGAATGTGCAAATGGAGCCTTAATATGCGTTCCTGTTACAAAAAAGGCCCCGAAGGGCCTTTCCTGTATCGGCGTTGCCGATGTGTGCCTGATTAACCGGCGTTACCGTTCATGGCTGCGGCCATGTCCAGGCAGCGCTGGTTTCTGAAACGGCGATTTTTCAGGGCTTTCTCCAGCAGCGGGTTCAATTGCTTGCCGCTGTTGAGGATACCTTCTACCTGCTCGACTCCTTCCTTGCTGCAGTTGAGCGGGAACAGGCGTGCGTAAGTGCCCACCAGCTCCGGTGCGTCGCTGCTATTCACTTCGTCCAGCGCGGCAACGATGCGATCAACGTTGGCAACGTACAGGTCCTGCTGTCCGGTGGGGAACAGGGCGCTGGCTGCATACTTGAGCTGCGCCAGTTTGAACTGGTCGCGGTTCTCAAGGATATTGCCCAGCCACTTGGCCTTGACCGCCTGTTGCGGGCGCAGGGCTTCGGCAGCGATGGCATTCAGCTGTGAACGGTCGGAGCTGTCTTTGGCCAGCTCGTCTTTGATCGCTTTTTCGTAGTCGCCGAACAGGTGCTCGTTCTGCAGGGCGATCAGGTTCCAGCGCTTGTCCGGATCCAGGCTCAGGCCTTTGATGGTGAGCTTGCCGTTGAGCAGTTTCTCGGCGTTGGCCAGAGCCTGCTTGCTGTGGGCAACACTGGTGAAGGTGCCGAACCAGACTTTCTGGGCATCGCTGCCAGCGGCGGCGCTGTTCAGCTGGTTCCAGGCGAAGGTTTCAATCGCCTGTTGCAGTGCTTTGCGCTCGCTGGCGTCCATGTCGATCTGGCTCATCACCATAAAGTGGCCGGTGAGGTGACGGGAGATCATACGGATGACGTTGATGTTCTGCTCGGCACCGCCATTGGCGAGAGCGAAACGAACGTATTCATCCATCGGCAGTTTCGCATCCAGCACGCTGTCTTCGAGGCTCTGCCACATCATCAGACGGGTGAACGGGCTCTCGATGTCATTGATGTGCTTGGACATGTTGTCGACGGAGACCTGATCCAGGGTGACCTTGGCAAAGGCCCAGTCACCTTCGTTCGGGTACACGATCTGCGGGCAGGCTTCGCCTTTGGCGGCGGTGACTTCGGTGCTGGCACCGCTGTAGGTCACCGGAATGGCCTTGCTCAGTACCATTTCGTCGCCCTGCATGTTGTACAGGCCAACCTGGGTGCGCTGTTCACGCAGGGCCGGGTAGTCTGCAGGCGCGCTCTGCTCGATGGTCAGGCTGGCAATCTTGCCGCCCTCGCACTGGAAGCTGGCGTGGATACTGTTCAGGCCGGCCTGGTACAGCCACTGCTGCTGCCACTCGCCCAGATCCTTGCCGGCGGCTTTGCCCAGGTGACCCATGAAGTCGTTCAGGGTGGAGTTCTTGTAGGAGAGATCCTTCAGGTAGTTGGAAACCCCTTTGCGGAATTCTTCCTTGCCCAGGTAGTAGGGCAGCTGTTTCAGGATGGAACCGCCCTTGCCGTAGGTGATGCCATCGAAGTTGGCAAACGCCTCATCGGTGTTTTTCACCGGCAGCTGGATTGCGTGGGTGGTCGGCAGCTGGTCTGCGTCGTAGGCCCACTGCTTGGTGCCCAGGTAGAAGTTTTCCCAGGCATCGTCAAACTCGCTGTTTTCCGCCAGCGACAGGTTGGCCATGTAGGTGGCGAAGCTTTCGTTCAGCCACAGGTCGTCCCACCAGTTCATGGTAACCAGGTCGCCGAACCACATATGCGCCATTTCGTGGGCGATCACGTTGGCCAGGCGCATGCGCTGGGCCTGGGTTTTCTCGCCGCGGGACACATAGCCTTCGTTGAAAGTCACCGCGGCCACGTTTTCCATCGCACCGGCATTGAAGTCGGGCACGATCACCTGGTCGTATTTTACGAATGGGTAGTCCACTTCAAAGTATTTCTGGAAGAACGCGAAGGACTCCTGGGTGAACTTGAACCAGTCGGCCGGTTTCACGTACTCCGCCAGGGTCTTGCGCGCGAACAGGCGCAGCGGGATGCCGTCGGCATCGTCTTCCCACACGGTGAAAGGACCGGCGTGCAGGGAGAAAATGTAAGAAGAAAATTTCTTCGACTGCGGGAATACCCAGTGGTTGACGTCGCCGTTCGCCTTCACGCTTTCCTCTCGCACGGAGGAAATCACGCTCCAGTCTTTCGGCGCGGTCACGTCCAGGGTGTAGTGGGCTTTCAGGTTTGGCTGGTCGAAGTGCGGGAACAGGCGGTTGGCATCGTAGGGTTCGAAGTCGGTGTACATGTACACTTCGCCATCCACCGGATCTTCAAAGCGGTGCAGGCCGGAACCGTTGTTGGAGTACGCGTGTGTATAGTCGATCGCAATCGCATGCTTGCGGCCTTCCAGATACTTAGGCTCGATGGTGATGAACTGGCCGTTGTATTCAAAAGGAACGGTATTGCCGTCCACCTGAACGCCAGCCACTTCACCGCCGGCGAAGTCGACGGTCAGGGGTTGCAGCAGATTGCGACGGAATTTTGTGTCTGCGATCACGCGGCCGGAAAAGGCTTCGCCGGTCTTGTCGATGGTAATGGACAGCTTGTAGTCCACCTGCGCGATCTGCTGCTTGCGCAGCTGTGCGTATTGTTCTGACAGGCCCGGCACATTTTCGCGCTCGATCACTTGATCGATCAGTGCGTGGGCAGTGCTGGTGGATTGCAGCTGGTTTGGCTCGAGGCTGCAAGCGGCGAGGATACCGCTGCACAGCAGGCCAACGGCAAATTTTCCGGTTCTGATCATAGGATCCCCATAGGGTGCATTAGATTTATTGGTGTGCATTACTGCATTAACGGCACCACTTATAGCATGGCGCTAAAGGCGCCACGAAGGCGGCTCACCCCGTTCAAGACACGGTTTGTCGCGGATACAGGTTTCGCTCGGAAGATTCCTGTTGGTGGGAGCGCTTTGGGCGAGGAATGCCTTGGGAATGGTCGACGTGGTTGTTTTGGAACCTGGCAAACCGCCGTCAGGTGCGACGGTTTGCCAGACTTCCCGCAAGGATCAGTTACTCGGGAAAGAGAACTGTGCACCTTCGCGTACACCGCTGGAGGGCCAGCGCTGGGTGATGGTTTTGCGGTTGGTGTAGAAGCGCACACCGTCCGGGCCATAAGCGCCGAGGCTGCCGAACAGGGAGCGCTTCCAGCCGCCGAAACTGTGGTAGGAAACCGGTACTGGCAGCGGTACGTTGATGCCCACCATACCCACGAGAACGTTGTCGCTGAAGTAACGAGCGGCTTCGCCGTCACGGGTGAAAATGCAGGTACCGTTGCCGTACTCGTGATCGTTGATCATCTGCATGGCTTGTTGCATGGATTCAGCGCGTACCACCAACAATACTGGGCCGAAGATTTCCTCTTCGTAGCAGGTCATGCCCGGCTTCACGTTGTCGATCAGGGTGCCGCCGACAAAGAAACCGTTCTCGTAACTGGCCACTTTCGGGTTGCGGCCGTCCACCACTACCGTTGCGCCCTGCTGTTCGGCACTGGTGATGTAGCCGTTCACCTTGTTCATGTGGGCTTCGGTAATTACCGGACCGAAGTCGTTGCTGCTGTCGGTGTAGGCACCGACTTTCAGCTTCTGCATTTCTGCAGACATTTTCTCGATCAGCGCATCGGCTGCCGCATCGCCGACACACACGGCAACAGACAGGGCCATGCAACGCTCGCCGGAAGAGCCGAAGGCGGCGCCGGTCAGGGCTGCTACGGCGTTATCCATGTCCGCGTCGGGCATGATGATCGCGTGGTTCTTGGCTCCGCCCAGTGCCTGGCAGCGTTTGCCGTGGGCGCTGGCGGTGGCGTAGACGTATTCGGCGATCGGGGTAGACCCGACAAAGCTCACTGCCTGAACCTGCGGGTCGGTCAGCAGGGTGTCCACCGCGACTTTATCGCCGTTCACCACATTCAGAACACCATCCGGCAGACCGGCTTCCTGCATCAGTTGTGCGAGCAGCAGGGAGCAGGATGGATCACGCTCTGACGGTTTCAGTACAAAGGTATTACCGCACACGATGGCCAGCGGGAACATCCACAGCGGTACCATCGCCGGGAAGTTGAACGGGGTGATGCCGGCGACCACGCCCAGTGGCTGCATCTCGCTCCAGGAATCAATGTTGGGGCCCACGTTGCGGCTGTGTTCGCCTTTCAGCATCTGGGGTGCATAGCAGGCAAATTCCACATTCTCGATGCCGCGGGTGAGTTCGCCCATAGCGTCGTGGGAAATCTTGCCGTGCTCTTCACCGATCAGTGCGCAGATCTGCTCGGCGTTGTCTTCCAGCAGCTGCTTGAACTTGAACATGATCTTGGCGCGCTTGGCCGGCGGGGTGTTGCGCCATTCGGGATAGGCCGTCTGGGCGGAAGCGATGGCTTCCTCGACGGTGCTCTTGGCCGCGATGGCCACCTGCTTGGTGACCTCGCCCGTGGCCGGGTTGAAAACGTCCTGGGTGCGCTCGGCGGCTTCAACGACCTGGCCGTTGATAAAGTGGCCCACAATGCTCATGTTTTTCCTCTCTTTCAATTCTGTATTCGTCGTTTTCTTAGTGTCATGCCGGACTTGATCCGGCATCCAGCTTCGGAGCGTTGGATTCCGGCATACGCCGGAATGACCGGGCAGGTTAACCTGCCGCTACTTCGGTAATTGCATCGCCAAGCGCGCTCACCAGCGTATCGACCTCTTCGGGCTGCGCCACAAATGGCAGGCCCAGCTGAATGGTGTCGCCACCGTAGCGCACGTAAAAACCTTTTTCCCACATCTTCATTGCGATCTGGTAGGGGCGCAGCAGTGGCTCACCCGGTGCCGCCTCGATGGTCAGTCCGGCGGCCACGCCGCAGTTGCGGATGTCGGTGATCAGCGGAGTGCCCTTGAGCTGATGTACCCGCTCTTCGAGCACTGTAGTGAGCTCAGCCGCGCGCGTGATCAGGTTTTCTTTCTCCAGGATATCCAGCGCCGCAAGGCCCGCGGCACAGGCCACCGGGTGGGCGGAATAGGTATAGCCGTGGGGGAGTTCCAACAGATAATCAGGGCCGCCCTGTTCCATAAAGGTGTCGTAGATCTCCTGTTTGGCGATCACTGCACCCATGGGCACCGCACCATTGGTGAGCTGCTTGGCAGTATTGATGATGTCCGGGGTTACACCGAAGGCCTCGGCACCGGTGGCGGCGCCCATGCGGCCAAAGGCGGTAATGACCTCGTCGAAGATCAGCAGGATGTTGTGCTGGTCGCAGATCTCCCGGAGGCGCTGCAGATAGCCTACGGGCGGCGGCAACACGCCCGCGGAACCGGCCATGGGCTCCACGATGACCGCGGCGATATTGGAGGCGTCGTGCAGGGCGATCATTTCCAGCAGTTCGTCGGCCAGGTGGGCGCCGTCTTCCGGCATACCCTTGCAGAACTTGTTCTGCGGCAGCACGGTGTGGGGCAGGTGGTCGGCATCCACGGCGGGGCCGTAGAGGGCGCGATTGGCACCGATACCGCCGACACTGATGCCGCCAAAGTTTACGCCGTGGTAACCCTTGGCGCGGCCGATCAGCTTGGTCTTGCTGGGCATGCCTTTCTTGCGCCAGTAAGCGCGGGCAATCTTCAGGGAGGTTTCGGCAGATTCGGAACCGGAGCCGGTGAAAAACACGCGGTTCAGGCCTTCTGGCATGAACTGGGTGATGCGTTCGGCCAGTTCAAAGGCCTTGGGGTGGCCGAACTGGAAGGCGGGCGAGTAGTCCAGGGTACGCAGCTGCTCGCTTACGGCATCGGCAATCTCCACGCGGTTGTGCCCGGCGCCGCAGGTCCACAGGCCAGACAGGCCATCGAACACGCGGCGGCCATCGGCGGTGAAGTAGTAACAGCCTTCCGCGCCGGTGATGATCCGCGGATCCTGCTTGAACTGGCGGTTGCCCGTATAGGGCATCCAATGGGCATTCAGTTGAGCCTGGCTCAGCCCGGCAAACTTATCGCTCACGCTACTCTCCATTCTTGTTATTTCCGGCGCATTTGACCGTTGGGTTACGGCAAATTTAGAAGAGAGTTAAAGTTTCATAAATTGCAATTTATCGATCTTTAGTTTCATATGCTTGAAACTAAATGCTGCGCCCCACCTGTAGGAGCCTGCTTGCAGGTGAACAACGCTGGTGGTGGCCATTGCTGCCGTGAAGGTTCGCCTGCAAGCAGGCTCCTACGGGGGCGTTGTGGAGAGAGATTAGAAGACATGGCTCGCACCCAAACGGCCCTCCTCGGGCAGCTCAGTGACATCGACCTGCGATTGCTGCGGGTATTCCGCGCAGTGGCGGAGGCGGGCGGCTTTACCGCAGCGGAGCTGGAACTCAATGTGGGACGTTCCACCATCAGCCGTCATATCAAGGATCTGGAGGTGCGCTTGGGCGTCAGCCTGTGCCGGCGTGGACGCGGTGGGTTTGCACTTACTGACGAGGGGCGCCAGATCTACCAGGCGACTCTGCGCTTATTGGCCTCCCTGGATACCTTTCGCGGCGAGGTGGCCGATGTGCACAAGCGCATGACCGGCCATATATCCATTGCCCTGTTCGACAAGATGGTCACCAACCCGGCGGCCCGTATCGGCGAGGCCTTGCGCCACTTCGACGATCTGGCACCGGAAGTGAGCCTGGATATCCACATTGAGCCGATCAACGAAATCGAGCGCGGAGTGATGGAGGGACGCTTTCAGCTGGGGGTGATACCCGCCCACCGCGCATCCCCCAGCCTCGAATACCAGCATTTGTTCTACGAGCAGATGTACCTCTACTGCGGTTACCGCCATCCTCTGTTCGATACGGCGGATATCTCGATTGATGACGACGCGATCCGCCGGAGTAAGTACGCTGGTCTTGGCTACCACTCACCGAATATGGAAGTCGGTAATCGTTTGGGGCTGGAGCGGGATATTACGGTCAACGACCAGGAGGCCATCGTTCACTGCCTGCAGTCCGGGCGCTATATCGGCTACCTGCCGGATCACTATGCGGAAACCTTCTTAAAAAAAGGCGAAATCCGTGCGATCTGTCCACAGCGCTACCAGTACGAGTGCGACTTTGTCGCTATTCAGCGGCAATCGCCCAGGCCGTCGAGGATTGTAAAAACGCTGTGGGAGTGCCTGGCGGATACACACCGTTGAGGGCTTGCGTCATAACGCCTTAGTGCTCGCTATTTTTTACAATATGAAAAAATCGCCGCAGGGCTTTGGCTTTTTCTTCACGTCGCTTCATTTCCCGTTCAAGTTTCCTGCGTCGCTTTTCTTCATCTGTAGGCCAGGTGTCCGCTTCGGCCAGGGTGTGGATAACAGATTGCCAAAGTTGTCCACAGTCCAGCAGCAGGGGGTTGTGGATAATCGGGTAGCGGTTTTCCTGGTCGCAGACTTGCAGCCAGCCGTGCAGGGGGTGGTGAACCAGCAGGGTTGCCCGGGTGTTGGAGTTTTTGGCGGCGAGATTGATAAACGCGGAATGCAACTGCGTGCGGAAGCTTTGCGCGCCGGCCATGAACGTTGCGGTATTTCCGTGATATTTCAGTTGCAGCTGGAGAAAGCGGTAGGGAAGCATGATTCGACGTGAATTGGTTCAGTAGGAAATGCTGGTGTGGTTGCGTAGCCTGAAAGTGCCAGGCACACAGCGAGGGTGAGGTAACACAGCCAGCCATAGGGGTATGTGCGCCGGGCGTGGAGGGGGAGATGCTTGATCCATGATGCGATATATCCGTCAAATCCGTTTTAACGAACCACAAGTTTAGTGACTGCCCCGAGGGTTAAGCACCCGATATCTGGCGTTTGTGAGAGGCTAAGAGTAAACAGGGTGATGCAAGAGATGATACCGCGATAGTGCGTGGTATCAAGTTAGGGTGGGGGAGCGGAGTTGGTTACGAGTGGCTCTCGGCTACCTGTCCGCCAAAACCGGGCAAGAGGCAAACACGGCCCGCTGTGCCCGGTGAGTGTAGTGCCGCTTTGCGTTAACGGCGGCGCTCTCGCTTAAAAGTGATATTTCACCAGCAGGTTGATGTTGCGCTCGTTGGAGTCGATGCCAAAGGTACCGTCCTTGATGCCAAATTTGTCATTCCAGTGCACATACTCCACACCGGCATAGAGCTTTTTCGGCTTGCCGGCGCGCGCGCCGATATCCCACTTCAGCTGTGAGGTGAAGTTCATGGTTGAATGCGCATCGGCGGAAGCGCTGGCCCAGTCCAGAAAACCGTCGTAGAGGAATTCTTCGCTACCCAGTGTAAACGGCAGGCCCCAGGCCAGGGTCAGCTGCTCGTTGTCGGCTTTGTCTTCGTTGTTGCGCTGGTACAGGTTCGCCTGGAAGAAAGTAAAGCCCGGTACGTCCAGATCAAAACCCACGCCCGTCAGGGTGTTCATAAAGTGCGGGCCGGTGGCGGTAAGGTGGTCCGGATCGTCCATATTGCCCAGTTCCAGCTGTCCGGCCAGCAGCACATCTTTTACCGGGCCATACGCCAGTTCTTTGCCGCTCAGTTTGCCCAGGCTCAGGCGCGGGGAAATTTCGGTGTACCACTCGGTTGAGTTGTCATCCGAGACCAGGTAGTCGCTGAACAGGAACAGGTCACCCCAGCTGTGGCCGCTGGCGTGTTCGAAGGTCATCACCGTGCGGCTGGAATCGTCGCTATCCAGGCTGTAGTGCACCTTGTAGTCATTGCCACGCAGTGCAGTCAGACTGTTGTCTTGCCAGAAGACTTCGGCGTAGCTGGAGACTGAGAATAATCCGGCAACAAACAGGAACGGGGACTGGGTCAGCTTCATTAAATACCTCGAATTCAGCTGGCGGAGTCCGTCCCGCTACGACTATAGAAGACTCTATAGTCAATAGTTGGTTAAAAAATGAACGCGGAATCTACCGGAATTCGGGGTGGTTTTCTACTTCGCTTGCAGGACTGCTGTCTGATTCCTGTACGCGCTCTGGAAGCCTTTTACTTTTGAAAGGCTGATTTCGGGGATTATGTTTTCCAGAAAAGTTATTGGCGGGGGCTGTGTTTCAGTAGGTATCCGCTCGTGAGGTCTGGAATTCCCGGTTCACGGCGTGTGATAAAGACACTCACTGACTATCAAAGGCGGACGATATTGCTCCGTGCAGGAAACATAGTGGCGTTGTCGAGGAAAGATGAATGCACAAATAAAAAACGGGCCCGTTGGGCCCGTTTTTAGATATCCAGTACTAATTACAGTACTACGATATTCTCTGCCTGCAGGCCTTTGGCGCCTTGAGTTACAGTGAACTCAACGGCCTGACCTTCAGTCAGGGTACGGAAGCCGGTGCTGGCGATCGCGCTGAAGTGCGCAAATACGTCTGGGCCAGACTGCTGCTCAATAAAGCCAAAGCCTTTGGTTTCGTCGAACCACTTTACGGTTCCAGTCACGGTATTGGACATTGATAAATCCTGGTATTGAATCGGAATAATATTGCCTACACGAGGCGGGTGTTGCTTGGAAAATAAGCCGAGACTTCAAACACAGGACGAGGTATTACGAGTAAAACAGCGAAATGTAGATTGTAACTGTAAGGCTTTCTTTCTAGCAGGACACCACTCTATAGGTAAGTGAGCGGGCTGTCTACAAAATGTTCAGGGTCTTGCGTAATTGGTCTGGAAAATGGCTGTTAAGTCACTTTAGTCACCGGTGCGTGTCCTTGCGCCCAATGAGCGGCCAGTGGGTTAGCCATTATCTTCGATTTTCTCCCGCAGCTTGCCGAAGACATCGCGGATCAGCCGCTTTGCGGCGGGTGTCTTCTCGTTGATTTCCGCGCGCAGTGCCAGGAGCGCCTCATCTTCTGGCTCGATGTTGAGACCGCGCTTCACGTTGCGGTCTGCCGTTTTGAGATCGCCCTCAAGAAGGCTGGCGCGGGCGCGGCGGGTGTATTCGTCGACGACTGACTGGATGCCGGCCAATGCCTGCGGGTTGTCGGTATCCAGCGCCAGTGCCTCGCGGTAGAAATGCAGCGCGTTATTCTCGTGTGGGCGGTTCAGCGCGCCGCGCTCCAGGGCTTCGGCGCCGCGGGCAACATAATCCTGTACGAGCCGCTCTGTAACCTGTTCCAGCCCGTCGAGTGCCTCGTCATTGTTTTCGTCCAGCAGCAGTACCTGGCGGAAGTAATAACGGGCATTGTCCTGCTCCGGGAATATGTAGCGTGCTTCCTCCATCCCCAGCTCTGCCTGCTGCAACAGACGGTCAACCTCGCGATCAGTTTCGGTTTTGTAGGTGAGGGCAAACAGCAGCAGGAGCGCGCTGATTACACCGGTTACCGGCAGCAGAACGCGTGGTTTTCCCGCCAGCCAGCGTTGAATATCGAATCCGCCAGCAGGGCTGCCATTGGTAACAGCGGGCCTCTCTCCGGCCAGGAGATCAATTGCCGACACCAGTTCTTCACAGCTCTGGAAGCGCGCGGCGGGCCGCTTGGCCAGCATGCGCGACAGCAGCGGGGAAAGGTCGGCGTACTTCGCTGGTAATTCCGGCAGTGGCAGCTGGATATGGTTGATGGCGGTACTGGTGTGGCTATCGCCTTTGAACGGGTTATGGCCCAACAACAATTCCAGCAGGATCACACCGAGGCCATAGATATCCGTGGTGATATCCAGCGGCTGGCCCTGGGCTTGTTCAGGGCTGCTGTAAGACGGGCTACCGAGACTGAAGCCCGCCTGGGTGAGATCTGAGTTGTTGTCTACATCCTTGGCGATACCAAAGTCAGTGAGCACTGCGGTGCCGTCTTCACGAAACAGGATATTTGCCGGTTTCACGTCGCGGTGGATGATGCCTTTTGCATGGACTACGGCAAGCCCTTCGGCAATCTCGCGTATCAGGCGTAGAACCGGGGCTGGCTCGCGGAAACGTTCCCGATTTTCGTCTAGGTCGCCGCCCCCGACAAATTCCATCGCGATGTAGTGGTCGCCACCGGGCAGGGTGGAAATATCGTAGATAGTGATGATGTGGGGATTGTTGAGACTGGCAATAAAGTGCGCTTCGTTGATAAAGCGCTCATTCAGTTGCGCTTCGTTGGTGTTGCGCAGCACCTTGATGGCTACCTTGCGGTTCAGTGATTCCTGAGTGGCCAGGTAAACAGATGCCATACCGCCCTGGCCGATAGGGCCGTGAACAGTGTAACCGGGTATGTGTAGTTGGGGGTGCGTCATAACGGCCAGCTTTGCCAACAAGAAATGAACTGCTGGCAATGGCGTCAACAGTCCCTGGATCTATTGCAAGCCGGCAAGGATACCGGCGCAGCAGAGGGAGTTAAACCAACCGGGGCACAAAACCCGCATCCGCGTGAGTGGATGATGACGCAGGAGTGACCGGAAAGCTGACTTTAAGTCAGAAATCTTTTGGCATTTCCCTTTTTCGCACGATGGGGTGCGAAAGCGAGCCAGATCGGGGGCTCCAGTTCTCTCGAGTGGCGCTATCGGGCAAAAGATGACGGGCCTTATTGGTGCAGTCAGCTTCCGGGGTTGCAAGCATTAGGCGATGTGGTGATATTTTGCGCAATGTTGGTTTGCGTGCCAGACAGATAGAAATAAGTGCGATCTGCCGGGGCGCCAGCAAACGTGAAAATAGCGATAAAAGCAGTTGAGAGTTACCCAATGAAAAAACTTACCGGTGCAGTAGTACTGTTCACAGCCCTTTGCGGTACCACGGGCGTGGCTGGAGAGGCCGGTACCAGTGTCGTCAAACTTGGCACGGCCAGTGTCAGCTACAACAACAATTCCACCGAGCTGAGCGGGGACTTCACCCCTCCCGGCGTCACCGCAGTCGCGGAAGATCACAACGTCGCCGCCTTTATGTACGATTACTTCGTTACTGATAACTGGTCTGTCCAGCTGGCAGCGGGTCTGCCGCCCACGGTGAAGTTATCCGCTGCCGGTACCGGTGCGGATCTCGGGCAGGTTGGCGAAGCCAAGGCCATGTTTCCCGCGGTCATCGCTCTCTATAACATCGACCTGTCCAATAAGTTCAGTGCCTACATCGGTGCCGGGGTCAACTACACCAAGTTTGTCGATTCGAAAATCTACGACAGCTACGAGACCGCCTTTGGTGGCGAAAGTGAGGGCAAGATCGAAGACTCTGTTGGCGGCGTATTTAAAATCGGCGGCAGCTATGCAGTGAATGACAACTGGATGGTTGATGTAGCCTACGCGCGCCATTGGATCACCGCGGATGCCAAAGTCACCACAAGCACGCCCGGTATAGGCGATGTGGAGCGCTCCATCAGTGTGGATGTCGACCCGGATATCATTTCATTTGCCGTTGGCTACAAGTTCTGATCTGAAAAAAATCTGCAAGAAACAATACAAGAAATAATACAAGAAACAATAAAAAAACCGGTGCAGTGTCTGGGATTTGCACCGGTTTTTTTTGCCTTACATAAAGGCAGTTAGCCTTTGTCGTATAGTGCGGATCCGTTGCCGCGCTCCTCAGGTTTTACCCTGCTCCTGTTGCTGAAGTTCAGTCATGAAGTCACAGGTAATCAGCGTAATGCCGCGCTCCCTCGCCACCTCTTCGACCCGCTTTTTAATTTTCGAGCGAACAAAAACCGGCGCCATTTTCAGGGCTTCCTCGGCGAAGATGTCCCACTCCAAGTCTTCAGTACTCATGGCCAGGCCTCCTAAAATTCACAATCGCAAACCAATAAATAACCCCGCGAAGCGCCAAGTCTAGTGATGGGCTATGGAATACATATGCGAAAAGTCATTTTTGGGCTGAATTGTTTCTACTGCCGGGAAATTAACGCCTGTTCAGGTTACCGGTGCCGGGTACAAGGCAACTCCGTTTACATGCAAGCGGGTATTTATTGGTAAAGTCCGTTGTCGGACGTGCTAATTTCAATGCGCCCGAGATTAACCCGCTCGCTGAAGCTCTGAAACCACATATTTGTCAGAGATGTCCAGCTGCCCGGCGAATTTCAGAATTTTTTTGATCAGTAACGTTTTATGACAGATACCCCGAAACCCGCCTCTGGCAACGCCTCAAACATGAGTGCGCGAGAAATGATGATCGCACTCTGGCAGTTTGTGCGGCCCTACCGAAAGGTGTTGTTCGGTGCGGCCGTGGCGCTGGTTTTTACCGCCGCAATTACGCTGTCTATTGGTCAGGGAGTACGCCTGCTGGTGGACAACGGCCTCACCGGCGACTCCAGCGAGGCGCTGGCTCATGCCGTGCAGGTGCTGCTGGTATTGGCGTGTCTTATGGCCATCGGCACCTATGCTCGCCATTATCTGGTGTCCTGGCTGGGCGAGCGGGTAGTGGCCGATCTGCGCAAGGCGGTGTTTGACCATATCGTGACCCTGCATCCGAGCTACTTCGAGACCAACCGCAGTGGCGAGATCATGTCCCGCCTCACCACCGACACCACCCTGCTGCAACATATCATCGGTACCTCATTCTCCATGGCCCTGCGCAGCACCCTGATGTTTGTGGGCGCGCTGGCCCTGTTGCTGTTTACTAACCTCAAGCTCAGCCTGATGGTACTCGTGGGCGTGCCACTGGTGCTGTTGCCCATCGTGCTCTACGGCCGCCGGGTACGAAAGCTGTCCAAGGCCAGCCAGGATTCCATTGCCGATGTGGGCAGCTATGCCGGTGAAATTATCCAGCATATAAAAACCGTGCAGAGTTACACCCGCGAGCAGGATGAACAGAAGGCATTCGCCCGTGAAGTGGAGGCAGCATTCGATGTCGCCAGGCGGCGTGTGCGTCAGCGTTCACTGTTGATAGCGGTCGTGATCCTGTTGATGTTCGGTGCGGTCAGTACCCTGCTGTGGATAGGCGGCAACGACATGATTGCAGGTCGTATGAGCAGCGGCGATCTGGCCGCATTTGTGTTCTACGCCATGATGATGGGATCAGCGGTGGCGACCATTTCTGAAGTTTACGGCGAGCTACAGCGGGCCACCGGCGCCACGGAGCGGCTTATGGATCTACTCAGTGTCGAGTCGGAGATCCCTGCGAGCAGCGCAGATTCCTCCCCGGAATTATCGACAGGCTGTGATACTGCTGAGGTGGTGTTCGACACGGTGGAGTTCAGTTATCCCTCACGGCCCGACCAGCCTGCAATTAGTGGATTGAGCCTGCATGTCGCAGCGGGTAAAAGTCTGGCCCTCGTGGGGCCGTCTGGCGCCGGCAAATCCACACTACTGGAACTTCTCCTGCGCTTTTACGATCCGCTTGGAGGACGTATCACCCTGGATGGTGTGGATATCCGGGATATGGATACCGGCACCCTGCGCCGGCAAATAGCCGTTGTGCCGCAACAGCCTGCCCTGTTTACCGCCGATGTCTGGTACAACATCCGCTACGGCAAGCCCGACGCGAGTGACGAAGAAGTGATTGCCGCGGCAAGGGCCGCACATGCACACGAGTTTATCGAGCAATTGCCCGATGGCTACAACAGCCATTTGGGCGAGCAGGGTACGCGCTTGTCCGGAGGGCAGAAACAGCGTCTGGCCATTGCGCGCGCTATTTTAAAAGATCCAAAGATTTTACTGCTGGATGAAGCCACCAGCGCGCTGGATGCGGAGAGCGAGTATCACGTGCAGCAAGCATTGGAAGCGCTAATGCAAGGCCGCACTACCATCATCATTGCGCACCGGTTGGCGACTATTCTGCATGCGGATCGCATCGCGGTACTGGATCATGGGTGCGTAGTGGCGGAGGGCAGTCATACGGAGCTCGTGCAGTCTTCGCCTCTATACAAGCGGCTGGCAGAGCTTCAGTTTCAGGAATATCAACACTGAAACCTGTCACGGAGCCGATGGGTATGTGCATGCCCTGGAATACGGCGGCGATCACGGAGGTAACCGCCGGCTTTGCAAACGCTGAACGGTAGTTTCAGCCAATCGGGCAGGCGACGTTCTGTCCCTCGCCCCAGGCCATCACCGATTCCATAAACCAGTCTGAACCCCACGGGGAATAACCGGTAATGGATACGCCGGTATCCTGTTGCGGCTCCACATTAATCACCGCCACGATATTGCCACCCTCATGCTGTGGGCCCGACAGGCCCAGGGCCTCTCTTCGGATGGTGAACTGGGTCAGGCTGTCGGACTCCGCGGTGACCGCGTAGTGCCAGATCCCCGAGCCACTGCCGAGCACAGGGATGCCAGAGCGGATAGCCGCGCCCTGCTTCGACCCCTCAACACAGGCATCCATATTGGTCTGCAGGCTGCGTATGGAGTCCTGGTAGCCTATCGCCGGTGATGTGGTGTATACCCTGCCAAAAGCCGAGTCACTCAACTGATCGGCAAACTCATCAGGCGTGTTTGGCGGCAGCAGTACAGCACAGCTCTGCAGGAATGCCATTCCGAGGAACGCCATCAGGCATTTATTCATTATCTTTCACTCTTTTTGTGTTGTTTTTATTGGTCTTGCGTGGAAGGGGGGCACCTGCCCAAGGCTGGGTGGGTTGCCGGATCAGCACTGTTGCTCGCAACGCATGACGTGTTTTATAACATTCAATATCCCGCTTTGGTAGGAGTCTGCTCTGCTGTCAGGCTGTTCTTTGGGCGCAAATATTAAAGGGGAAATCTTGAGGGAAAAATGGATGGACCGTTTGAAGTGGTAACTTGGGCAGTCGTCGCGATGACAAGGCGATAAATGAGTGCAAGGGAATTTGGGGCCGACAAAAAAGCCGACGCGAAATAGGCATTCACGTCGGCTTTTTGGAAGGCATTTATGTGTCCGGTGACCAATCAGTCCTTTTGTGCTTCAGGAGAGTCAGGCCGCCTGGGCTTCCTGTCGCGCCCGGTCTGCCAGGTACTCATCGTAGGTACCCTGGAAGTCGATCATCTTGTGGTCCTTGATCTCCAGAACACGTGTGGCCAGTGACGATACAAACTGGCGGTCGTGGCTGACGAAGATCAGGGTGCCTTCGTAGTGGGACAGGGCCTTGTTGAGTGCCTCGATGGATTCCATATCCAGGTGGTTGGTAGGCTCGTCCATGATCAGCACGTTGGTGTCCATCATCATCAGTTTGCCGAACAGCAGGCGGTTCTTCTCACCACCGGAGCACACGCGCGCTTTCTTGTTGGCGTCGTCGGCTGTGAATAACAGACGGCCGAGCATGCCGCGTACGGTCAGGTCATCGTGCTTGGGCGTGCGCCATTGGGACATCCACTCAAAGATGGTCAGGTCGTTGTCAAAGTCTGCGCTGCTGTCCTGCGGGCAGTAGCCAATGGCTGCGTTCTCGGACCATTTGACCACGCCGCTGTTGGCCTGCAGCTCGTCTATCAGGCAGCGCAGGAAGGTGGTCTTACCCACACCGTTCTCGCCGATTACGGCCAGGCGTGCACCAGCCTCCAGTATCAACTCGCCACCGGCAAACAGCTGCTCGCCATCGAAGCCGTGAGACAAATCTTCCAGAGTCAGTGCCTGCCGGTGCAGCTTCTTGCTCTGCTGGAAGGTGATATAGGGCTTCACCCGGCTGGACGGCTTGATTTCCTCCAGCTTGATCTTCTCCATCTTCTTCGCGCGCGAGCTGGCCTGTTTGGCTTTGGACGCATTGGCAGAGAAGCGGTTTACGAAGGATTGCAGTTCTTCCAGCTCGGCGCTCTTCTTCGCGTTCTCCGCGTGCAGCTGTTCCTGGATCAGGGTGGAGGCGGCCACAAAGTCCTCGTAATTACCGGGGAAGATTCGCAGCTCGCCATAATCGATATCCGCCATATGGGTGCACACCTGGTTCAGGAAGTGACGGTCATGCGAAATGATGATCATGGTGCTGCGGCGCTGGTTCAGCACTTCCGCCAGCCAGTGGATGGTGTGGATATCCAGGTTGTTGGTCGGTTCGTCCAACAGCAGGATGTCCGGATCCGCAAACAGGGCCTGCGCCAGCAGCACCCGCAGTTTCCAGCCTGGAGCTACCTGCTTCATCAGGCCGAAGTGCAGGGATTCCTCGATGCCCGCCTCCAGCAGGATCTCGCCTGCGCGGCTCTCGGCGCTGTAGCCGTCCAGCTCGGCGAACTGGACTTCCAGATCCGCCACGCGCATGCCATCTTCCTCGCTCATTTCCGGCAGCGAGTAGATGCGGTCACGCTCCTGCTTGATCTCCCACAGGCGCGTATCGCCCATGATCACCGCGTCCACCACGGTGTACTCCTCGAATGCAAACTGGTCCTGGCTCAGGATACCCAATGTGCAGCCGGGAGCTATGGATACATTACCGGCGGAGGGTGCGAGTGCACCGCTCAGGATCTTCATAAAGGTGGACTTGCCGCAGCCATTGGCCCCGATCAGGCCGTAGCGGTTACCGTTGCCGAACTTGGCAGAGATATTTTCAAACAGCGGCTGGGCACCAAACTGCATGGTGATATTGGCGGTGGTGATCAAGAGCGTATTCCCGAGGGCATTGAGGTGGGCGACTATGAAAGAATCATTGATGAAATTCGCCAACACGGAAGCATGCGGCGGGCCGCGCACTATAAGGGCTGGCAGACGTAGTGTCGAGAGATGCGTGCAAAAAGTGTACAGGTTGAGGTGAAAACCAGACTGATGTCGCCCGGGTGAATCAGGGCCTGGCCAGAGCCGGTTGAACCGGCTGGTCAGCTATCTCATTTCACGCACACATAAACGGAGTTGGTGGAATCGCCATTCATAAACGGGTTATAAAAAGAGACCACATGGGACCTGACCGCTGGAAATACTGTTTTCAATAAAGACTCGAAGTGCTCTTCCGGCAGGTTCTGTGACCACATGGCGAATACCCCATTGGGCTTCAGCTGTTCGGCCATAAGCGCCAGGTTTTCGGTGGTGTAAAAGCTTGCATTGGCTGCATTCAGATACTCGGTAGGCGAGTGGTCAATGTCCAGCAGGATGGCATCGAACTTCCTGCCCGCGGCATCCGGGTCAAAGCCGGTCTCCGGGCTTGTGGCCAGATCAAAAAAACTGCCATGTACATAACGGCTTCTGGTATCCGCATTCAGTATCTTGCCAAGAGGTACCAGTTCGTCTTTGTGCCAGCCGATCACCGTATCCAGTGCATCAATCACCAGCAGTTCTGCAATACGCTGGTCTTTTAATGCGGCCACCGCGGTATAACCGAGCCCCAGGCCTCCCACGACCACATCGAGCTGCTCGCCCTGTACCTGAGCCAGTCCCAGGGTAGACAGCGCCTCTTCTGCCTCCACAAACATGCTCGACATCAAGAATTCATCGCCCAGCTTCACTTCGTAGATATCCCTGTCGCCCAGTGCGGGAATGCGCCGCCTGCGCAAAGAGATTTCTCCCAGGGGGGAGGCTTGGCTGTCGATCTCTTCAAATAATAGGGACATGGCTGACTTGCTCTGATGTAGTTGGCAGGCGGGTGAAAAGGTGCATGTGTGCAAAGCGGATGCAACTTTAGGCATTTATGCAGGAGTCGCTATCGAGCAGCAGTATACGGTGTATCGCGATGCCCGTGATGGGGTAGTCCCGGAAACTGTTGGAATGACGGCTAAACAGCGGAAAGTATTTTTGTTGAGGCGAACCGCTGTATAGAGGTTCGCCCAAGTCGATTCGCCGCATTAGACCGCGGTCGTCAGTATTTTTGTCCGGCCACGGCTATCGTGCTGCATCGCATGGGGGTTGCATCCGTCCCACACAGGGCCTCCAGGTAACGCTGGCTTGCCTCGTTGTAGCCGCTGTCCGTCAAGTAATCCACTATCTCGATAAAGCGGGATGGCTGGACATGTAAGTCGTGGATTGCATAGTCGAATAGCGGCTGCAGTTTTGCCCAGGACGCCGCGGTGCTGCCGACGGAATGCCGGGCAGTGATCTGCTGGAGCATTTCCACAGAAGGCATTGCGGCCAGTCCATAGCGTGTGGACAAGTCATCGTAGTGCTGTTTGAGGCTGGGAGCCCCCGCCATTTTTATATCGGCTGACGGAGCCCACTCAGGGAACACGGACTGCAGCGCGAATTTCATGGATGGGTGCTTGGTACTGCGATGGGTTTCATTCGGAAAATGATGTGATGCATAGGGAAACTTGCTGGTCGAACTGAGGATAGCATTGATCCGGGTATAGGGCGTGTGCATATGTTCGCCCTCATCGGCCATGGTCAGTACCAGTGGTTTCTGCTCGGCGAGGGCCTGCCTCGGCATCGACTCCACCTTGTGAAGAATATCGCCGTCATCCAGGGAGGGACTGAACGCGAAATATTGTGAGACGGGGAGGGTGTTCGACAGCCACTGCTGCATGACGTATTTCCCGGCGTGAGAGTGCCCGGACAGGATTCGGAAGTCGGCCGCTGGGTACTCGCGTTCGATAAAGGGGAACAACTCCTTCTCCAGAAATTGTGTGAACTGTTCCTCGCCTTCCTGTACATCGAGTTCCCGGCCCTGGCTTTCGATACCCACCACGATGAAATCCGGCACCGTGTTTGCAATCATGTCCAGCGTTGCGATCGCGGGCAGCATGTCCCATTGGCTGTGCAGCAGGTAGAGTACGGGAAACTCCTGATCAGGGTGACCGCCATCCGTCGGTACATAGATATCGAGCCACTTATCCTGGCCCAATTCCTGCGATGAAATAACGCGTGACTGGCCGTAAACCGGTGGTTCGGCTGCAAGTGATGGGAAACATAACAATGACAAAATCAGGGAGAGGAGAGACATTATTATTTTCATATTCTCATTCCTTTTCTCATTCTTTGGGTTATGGCACCCGCTAATTTAACAGCTGAAGCGGTGTCACTGAAGCTTCGGTTCAGAAGTAATAGACGCCATGCGCACCTTCCGGGCAACGCTCTGCAACTTATTTCCTCCTTACATAAGTCTCCTTTACTAGACTGCGAAATAGCCCCCTAAGGGAATTCAACTATGGGAAGCCCGGTTCCCCGTGCCCCCTGGAGGAGGTATGAAATCAAACTGTATGCACCTCGCCATTCCCGCCGGAGACTTGGAGGTCGCCAAAATATTCTATTGCGACGTACTGGGTTGCAAGGCTGGAAACAGTGAAGAAGCGCATTGGGTAGATATCGACTTCTGGGGTAATGAACTCACCCTGCACCAGAGCACGGAGCAGCTGCCCAATGTCCGCCACGATGTAGACATGGGCGCAGTGGCGGTACCGCATTTCGGCGCGCATCTACCCAATGATGAGTTTCAGGCTTTAAAGAAGCGTATCGAAGCTGCCGGGCTGGAATACCTGGACAAGCCCTACCGCCGCTTTGTTGGTGATGAGTACGAGCAGGAAACCTTCTTTATCACGGACCCGAACGGCAATGTCCTGGAAATGAAATCCATGGTGAACCCGGAGTTGATGTTCCGCTAAGCCATGCCTTCCACCGTGAAAACATTCCCCCCAGCCCGAAGCGCAGTTCAGAGATCCATAGGCATTTTCCTGGTGATTATGGCGGGCTGCTCAGGCTTGGCTGAGCGCAATCCTGTGCCTGCGACCCTGACCGAAATCGCGCAAGTAGCTGGTATTACCAATGCCCGTTTCTGGGGGGATGAGTGGCCGAAGTTTTCCATGTCAATGTATGCAAATCACACGGCCGAGCAACTGCGTGAAGAAAACCCGGGAATCTACGGTAGGCCACACGACTACCTGGCAATATCCGGTGGTGGTGCCAATGGCGCATTTGGTGCTGGTTTACTGGTGGGATGGTCGGCGTCTGGCACAAGGCCAGAATTTACCATGGTCACAGGGATCAGCACCGGCGCGCTAACGGCACCCTTTGCCTTCCTCGGTCCGGCTTACGACCGCCAGTTGGAAATGCTGTATACCAGCATTAGTACCCAGGATATTGCAAAAAAACGTGGCATCATCAGCACCGTGCTAGGGGAATCGGCTTTTGATACCAGCCCCCTGAAGGCACTGATTGCCGAAAACGTCGATGCCAAACTGATTGATGAGATAGCGCGTGAGCATCGCACGGGGCGGCGTCTTTTTATTGGTACATTCAATCTGGATGCAGGTCGCTCGGTCATCTGGAATATCGGTGCTATTGCCAACAGCCATTACCCCCGGAAAAAACGGCTTATCCAAGAAGTGCTACTTGCCTCGGCTTCGATCCCAGCCGCCTTTCCGCCAGTGATGATTCCCGTCGTTGCCGGTGGCGCCGAGTATGAAGAAATGCATGTCGATGGAGGCAGTGGTTCGCAAGTGTTTGTCTATCCTGCCGCAGTGGACTGGCGGCAGATTAACAGCAAGCTAAACGTACAGGGCCAGCCGCAAGTCTTTGTAATACGTAATTCGATGCTGCGGGCTGAAAACAACGCTGTTAAGCGCCATATATTACCCATCGCCTCACGCTCGATAGGCTCTCTCATCCGAACTCAGGGTATCGGTGATCTTTTCCAGATCTATACCCTTTGTATGCGGGATGGGAATGATTTCAATCTTGCGTATATTCCCTCAAATTTTGGTGTGGCGCCCACAGAGCGGTTTGATCCAATCTATATGCGGCACCTGTTCGATCTCGGCTATCGAATGGCTTTACACGATGACCCTTGGAAAAAAGTGCCGCCAGGTTTGGATCTTTCGGCCCCGGACTAGTGCATTCCGTTATCCAATTCATTGCTTTCCGCAGCTTGTAGCTCCTTGTTCAACTCAGACATTGGTTCCTGATCGACGACCAGCCAGCCCTCCCCCGAGCGATCAAGGTCTGCAATAAGCAGGATGACCACCGAGAAAGACAGCGCCAGTGCGACGGTAATTTGTGGCGAGCCACGCCGCCCGGCGCCAAGCTGAAAACCGATGCCAAACATGGCCAGTGCAGTGACAAGCGCCAGTGCTGCCCAGATGGGGGGGGGGATTCGGTAGCGAGTACCCACGTGGATTCGGGAAGTATTGAAATCGATCACCTGGTTGAGTGAGTCGAGATACTTACCAAGCCGGACCCCATCGTAATTTTTATTGCTCAGCTCAGAGACTATTTTCCAGAGCGCGTCCTGGATGGCCTTACTGCGCCGCAAACGCTGCTCAAACTCTTTTACATCTATGTCTTTCGGATCGAAATCGCGCAGCGATGTATATTCCGCTAGAAGTACCCGTGACCGACGTTGATATTCTGGCGGGAGCAGGTCTGCTCGCAGGTAGGTTGTGGATATGGCATTTACTTCGTCCAGGAGCAATGCCTTGCGCTGTAAAAAGCGCTCGGCGGTTGAGTTGAAGGTAAAAGCCAGTAGAAACGCGAGCAACCCCAGGATTGCCGCTACCGCGCTGCCAATGGAAGCATCGCTTATCGTGCCTTTACGTGCGCTGTGTAAACCGAAGAGGTTGCCCAGCGCCATGGAAACGAGAACCAGCAGAATGGAAAATGCGCCGAACAGAGGCAGGGAAAGCTGGTTGAAAGGGCCTGTGAGAATCATGCTGAAAACCAGTGTTTACAGCAAGTCTGGCCCAATTTATGACGTTTTGCAGTACGTCAGTAGAGTGATTTGGCGTCAGTTCAGGACGCGGTAGTCTGATACCGGTCATGTCTCGAAAACTACCCGCCACAGCCTCGCTCAAAATTCCAGGGGAGGACCTGAAAGGCCGGGTTCACTGCACTTAACGCGATGCTCAGTTGAACCCGGCCTTCTTATTAGGCCTCTTCCTGAACGTGAGGCAGAAGGAAAGTCATATAGTTAGCCTTGCCGACCGGCGCACCGAGCTTGCGCAGAATCGCGTAGGCCATGGAGATATGGAAATACAAATTCGGCATGACGAAGTCGTTGACGTACTGGCGTGCCGGCAGGTCCGCAAAGCGTCCCGGGCCGAGACCTAGGTGCTTTATTTCATCCAGCTTGCTGTCGTCCACGTTAATACCCGCAAGCTGATTCCTGGTATCGGCAATAATCGTGCGCGCTTGCTCCAGTGAAGTCACTTCGGTGCTCAGGTTTTCAATCGGCTGGTTCGCACACCACTGGGCGAAGCCGCGGGGTTGGTTGCACACCAGTGCCACTTGGGCGCCGAACGGATGCATGTCCTCCGCCAGACGTTCCTGCATCAGCGCAGGTGTATCGGAAACATGCTCCTCGCCGATAGAAAGAATGCCCTCAAGTACATCCAGCCGCGAATTGAAGATGCGCAGGATCTCAGAAATTTCTTGGTTTGCCATTTTGATCTCTCATTGGGAATAGTACGCATGAGCGTCCAGGCTTTATGGCGGCGGCATTGATTGATTCAAGGCTTTCTGAAATTTTTTCGAGAGAAAGAGTAAATTTCGCGCAGTTGCATCGCAACTGGGCATCGCCAATACTGGCATCTTTGGGGGGGCATTTAGGGCGAGGGTACCAAGTGCGTGGATAGTTTGAATAACAAAAATAAAGCCATAGGTCTTGCCTTCGGCGCTATGACGGTGATCTTTGTTGCCGGCTGTACCGGTATTGAGTCAGAGAGTTCAGCGCGTGCCGATTTGGCAAAGATTCAGATAAGCGGTAACCGTCTTATTTTTGAGGGTGCACTGACCAAATCAAGTGTATCTGAAGCCATCGCGCTGGTGGAGAGCAGTAAGGCTGAAATCCATACCCTTGCAGTAAGCAGCGGTGGTGGAGATGTATATGCGGCTATGGATTTCGGATACTGGATACACCGTAACAAAATTGATCTGGTGGTAAAAAGGCTCTGTTTTTCTTCCTGTGCAAATTACCTGTTTACGGCAGCGAAAAGTCGCCACATCGACTCCGGCGGAATTGTCGGTTGGCACGGTGGCGCTCTGGAAAAGCCAGCGATCAGTTACGGCTGGACAACATACCTGACACCGTGGCGCTGGAAGAAAGTAGATCAGGCAATTCAGCGCGATCTGGATGAATGGCTAAAGATGGAAACCCAGTTTTTCCAACGCATTAACGTTGACCAGAAAATAACGATTTACGGACAGCAGGAGCAATATAACTGTCAGAAAAACTCTGGAACGGCAGGTTGGACTTACGGTTCAAAAGATCTGGAGAAAATGGGGCTGAAAAACACCACCTTTGCGAATAGTGATCCGGATTTTTCCAGTCCCGAATCCCGCGAGCTGGTATGCCTGGTGGCACTAAGTGAGAGTTAGTGCCGCATCCTGATAAAAGATGCGGCACTCATGGGGGATCTCGAATGCAAATTGAGATTCATCGATAGGGACTTGATGGTGTGCTAGGGCTTATCGTCGAGTTGGCCCGCCGAGGCTAGCGGTATACTGGAGCTACTTAGGATCCCCATTTTCCTGTTTCAGCGGGCCTGGAATGCCAAAGCGCTTGGCGTAGTCCGCGATGGGCTCCAGGCCCATTTCGGTTCTTCTGGCATCGACATGTTCGATATCCAGTATCAGTAGTGCTCAACTTTCCTCGGCTCGATTTATAGGGCGTAACGCGCAATATAGTGTGCGATATCCATAAGCCGCGATTTACCGCTGAACTCAAAGCGTACCTTGCCCAGTGCTGAGAAATAGAGCTCCAGCTCGCTATCGATATCAAAGGTTCCGGAGGTCTCTACCGAATACGCGACGATATTCTTGTAGGGCAGCGAGGTGAAATCCTTTTTGCTGCCGGTAATTCCCTGAATATTGACTGCAATTATGCGCTTGCTGGTAAATACCACCCCATCGCGCATGGATTTGAAGGAGTCCAGGATTTCCTCACCGTCGAGTAGCAGCGGGGCAACTTTTTGTGCGTAGTCTGGGTTTTGTTTGAGTTTGAAGAGGCTTTTATTATTAAAATCGATCATTGGATTCCTAGCCGTTTGTATTGGTTGTTCGTAATTTTTTGGTAAGGCGAAATATAAATTCCACTCTGACCCTAATATATTACCGAAGATTACATTTGCATAATAATGCTATAAAACACAACCCAGACCAGGATTTGGCCATAAGCGATTGCACCTATGAACCTCGCACACCAAGCCCGGCTCGACCAGCTTTACCAAACCGAATCACGCCGCGTGCTCGCAACGTTGATTCGCCTGCTGGGAGATTTTGACCTCGCCGAAGAAGCCATGCATGAGGCTTTTGCGGCCGCGCTCACACAATGGCCGGTCGACGGCATCCCGGATAACCCTTGTGCCTGGCTGGTTTCCGCCGGGCGCTTTAAGGCAATCGATCAGCTGCGCCGCAAGGCGCGCTTTGACGTGTCGTACGAGGACGTCGCCGAGCGGCTGCAAACCGAGCTGACAGCAGAGGAGCCGGAAGCGCTTGGTATCGAGGATGACCGTCTGCGCTTGATTTTCACCTGCTGCCACCCGAGTCTGGCCCGGGAGGCGCAACTGGCACTGACTCTGCGCGAAGTGTGTGGCCTTACTACCGAAGAAATTGCCCGTGCCTTCCTGACATCCACACCTACGCTGGCGCAGCGTATTGTGCGCGCCAAGGCAAAAATTCGTGACGCCAACATCCCCTATGAAATCCCGGATTTAAACCAGTTACCCGAGCGTCTCGAGAGTGTGCTGCAGGTTATCTACCTGATCTTCAATGAGGGTTACTCCGCCTCTGCCGGCGACAGCCTGATACGCCAGGACCTCACGGCGGAAGGCATTCGACTCGGGCGCCTGCTGTGCGAGTTGTTACCGGAGCCCGAGGCCGTTGGCCTGCTGGCCCTGTTACTCCTTCAGGATGCGCGCCGCGCTGCGCGGGTCTCTGCCGATGGTGATCTGATTCTGCTGGAGCAGCAGGACCGGTCGCTGTGGGACCGGCATCAAATCAACGAGGGATGTAATCTGGTACTTGGTGCACTGGCGAGCCGCCGTTTTGGCGTCTATACCCTGCAAGCGGCGATCGCCGCGGTGCACGCTGAAGCCGCGTCCATGGAGGCCACTGACTGGCCACAGATCGTCGGCCTTTACGATGCCCTGCTGGCGCTGGCTCCATCACCAGTGATTGAGCTAAACCGTGCAGTTGCCGTGGCCATGCGGGATGGCCCTGAAGCGGGTCTACCACTGATCGATGCCCTGCTCGACCGTGGCGTACTTACCGAATACCACCTGGCCCATGCTGCCCGAGCAGACCTGTACCGCCGCCTGGGTCAAAAAGATGCCGCGCGGGCGGCCTATCGACGCGCTCTGGAATTGGCGCAACAGGGCCCGGAGCAGCGCTTTCTCGCCCGTCGCCTGGCGGAAATGGGGGCCAGCTGAGGCTCCTGGGAATTTTTTTAAAAAAAATTCATCCCACTGTCGATTTTCTCCACCCCCGTTCGACTAGTTATTGAAACCACCAGCAAATCATTGCCCGCGAGGCCAACTTACCCAGGAGTGCGTTACCGTGAGATTCATGATTATTCGCAAAGCGGATGCCAACACCGAAGCGGAAGTGATGCCCACTCAGGCCGAGTTGGAGGCCATGGGGCATTACAACGAGCAGATGCTTAACGACGGTGTGTTTATTGATGGTATGGGTTTAAGGCCAAGTAGCTACGGTGCCCGTATCGATTTTCGTGACGGCAAACCCGTTGTGACCGATGGCCCATTTGCCGAAACCAAAGAGCTGATTGCCGGATTTACCCTGTTCGAAGCCGCTTCAAAAGCCGAAGCCATCGAGCGGGTCAAGCAGTGGCCGCAGATGGATGGGAACGGCAATGTATCACTGGAATTGCGGCAACTATTCGAGATGGCTGATTTTGAACCCGGTGAAGGGCTCGATGTGCACAAAGATATGGACGACCGTATGCAGCGCCAGCCCGCAAGCGTTTGCCCGCACCTCAACTTCGACGGCAATTGCGCAGAGGCGCTGGAGTTCTACGCCCAGGTGCTGGGTGGGGAAATTCAGATGATGATGAGCTACCGCGATTCTCCGATGGCAAGTGACCTCGGCGAAGCATGGCAGGATAAAGTCATTCACGGTTGTATCGCCATCGGCAAACTCAGGCTGATGGGGTGTGATGTGCCTCCCGGTCACTATCACAAGCCACAGGGAATCGATGTACAGATCAGCTATCCGGAAGTGGAGCGTGCTCGCGCCGCGTTTTGCGGCCTTGCGGACCAGGGTGCCATCAGCATGCCATTCGACGAGACATTCTGGTCCAAAGGCTTTGGCATGGTGACAGATCGCTTCGGAATCGCATGGATGGTGAACACCGATGCACCCGGCGAGCAATAAACCGGTTCAAGCGCATTCGATACACAAGCAAAAGGAACACAGTATGAAGTACCTCGCACTGGTCTATTACGATGAGAAGCTCATGGAGACAAAATCCCAGGAGGAGTGGGATACGCTCAATCAGGAATGCATCGCGTGTGTCGAAGACCTGAACAGAAGCGGACATTACATCACCGGCAGCCCGCTACTGCCCACCAGCTCGGCAACAACTGTCCGGGTGCGCGACAGCCGGGTGACCGTCACCGATGGCCCGTTTGCCGAGACCAAAGAACAGCTCGCCGGCTTTTACATGCTGGAAGCGAAAGATCTCAACCAGGCTATCTCGCTGGCCGGAAAAATCCCACCGGCCCGCTACGGCTCGGTGGAAGTTCGCCCAGCGCGGGAATTGATGGCAACAGGCAATGAGGCCGGCGGCAATGCCGGATAAGAAAATCGGAAATCAAGTACTACCGACGGTAGAAAAACAACTGAAGTAACCAACACAAGGAAAAACCGTGAAAAACTTTCTCGCCATTTATCTTGGCTCCCCGGAAACTATGCAGAAGTGGGAACACCTGTCCGAAGCCGAACAGCAGCAGCGAATGCAAGAGGGTATGGCCGCCTGGAACGGCTGGATGGAACAGCATCAGGATATTCTGGTGGCTGAAGGTGGTCCGCTAGGTAAGACCAAGCGAATTGATTCGGAGGGCATTGCCGATACCCGTAACAACCTGACCGGCTACGTCATTGTCAAAGCCGAATCCCATGAAGCGGCGGCCAAACTCTTTGAAGGTCACCCGAGCTTCAGTATCTTTCCTGGTGATGGCGTGGAAGTGATGGAGTGTATGCCGATCCCCACGATGTAACCCCAGGGGCCGGGCAAGCCCTTGTCCGGCCACATAAAATTTTCCATGAAAAGAGGCGGAGCTGGCGATGATTAAACTCTACGGAACACCACCAACCCGGGTACTGCGCGTAATGTGGATGCTGAATGAGCTGGGGTTGGAGTACGAACTACACCCGGTCGACCTCATGAAGGGCGAGGCTTATCACAAAGACTTCCTTGCCCTAAATCCCGCCGCCAAAGTCCCGGTACTGGTGGATGGTGACCTCGTATTGTCGGAGTCCGCCGCGATCCAACTCTACCTGGCCGAAAAGCACCCCGAAGCGGGATTGATTCCGGGCTCTATCGAAGAAAGGGCGCAAATGTACCGCTGGATGTTTTTCCTCGTCACCGAGATCGAGCAGCCCCTGTGGCGCATCGCCAAACATACATTCATCTACCCGAAAGATAAGCGATTGTCGCAGGATATTGAGCTTGCGAAGAGCGACTGCAAACAGATGCTGGCGGTGTTGGAGCAGCATATGCAGGGGCGTGAGTTTATTGTCGGTGACCGACCCACCGTAGCCGACTTTAATGCGGCTTACACACTGGATTGGGTCAATGAATACGAATTACTTGGGGGCACACCGCGATTGCAGGAATACCTCAAATCCATGTACGCCCGTCCCACCGCACCAATGCGGATTGCTGAGGGCATTGCGGCGGTAGACGGTTAATAAAAATGGCCGGTTCACAGGGTTCCATTCAGGCTCTGGTTGAGCCCGGTCATTTCTTTATCGATCCCCATGGGGTTTTGGCTTCGGGCTTTTTGGTCGCAGGCTGGGCGGATTTTGACGGTTGTCCGGGTTTTTTCACCGGCTTGTTTTTCTTGGCGATCTTAACGGAAAAGTTCAGATTTGACGCCGGTAGGTCTTTGACGACCGGAAATTCATCAATGATTACCCGGTCGATAATTTTTCCAAGCCGCCGCTCAACGGCACACAGCCTTTTGAAATCGTCCTTGGATACCAGCGACACAGCTTCGCCAGCGGAACCGGCGCGGCCGGTGCGCCCGATGCGGTGGATATATTCATCCGCGTCGTCCGGCATGTCGTAGTTGACTACCCGCTCAAGCTCATTGATATCAATGCCACGGGCGGCCACACCGGTGGCTATCAGAATATTAAGATCACCGGATTTGAAATCGGCGAGGATCTTCGAGCGCGACGCCTGGCTCTTACCGCCGTGAATCGCTTCCGCCTTGATGCCGCGCTTTTCCAGCTGACTGACCAGCTTCGCGGCACCGTGCTGGGTGCGAATAAAAATCAACGCCTGGTTCCAGTCGCGCTCTTTTACAAGATGGCTGAGCAGCGCCGACTTGTTGTGTTTGTCGACCGCGATCAGCCACTGGGAAATTTTCGGCGTGGTTTTCTGGTTACTGGCGATAGATATTTCAAGCGGATTGTCGACCACACTCTTGGCAAGGGACTTTACCTGGCTCGACAAGGTTGCGGAAAACAGCAGGCTCTGGCGTTGTGAAGGCAGGCGCGCAATGATTTTGTCGAGGTCATCGATAAAACCCATGTCCAGCATTCGGTCGGCTTCATCCAGCACCAGTATTTCCAGTTCATCAAAATAGAGCGCGCGCTGGTGTGCCAGATCCAGCAGCCGCCCCGGCGTGGCGACCACAATATCCACGCCGTCAATCAGCTGCTGCTTCTGTGGCTCCAGATCAACACCGCCCACCATCGTCATAGAGACAACGGATAAATGTTTGCTGTACAGCTGGATATTGTCCTGTACCTGTATCGCCAGCTCGCGGGTAGGTACAAGAATCAGTGCACGGAAGCGCTTGGCGCGACGTTTGCGCTCACCACGAAGCGCTTCGAGCATCGGCAGCACAAAAGCGGCGGTTTTGCCGGTACCTGTCTGTGCGGTCGCAATAAGATCCCGCCCCTCCAGAATGGCGGGAATCGCTTTGCGCTGGATGTCGGTTGGGGTCGAATAGCCCTTGTCTTCAAGGGCCTGTAGGATCGGGTCACTCAATCCCAGGGTGCGAAATGTCATCTGGAGTCTCTAATCGGGTATTGGCCGACAATGGATCGGCGGCAGGTTTCAGTGCGGCATGGTAACAGTAAAGTCCAGAATGAGTGGCAGTCTTTGAGCCCCGGGGCCGTAGTGCTTCCCGATATATATACAAACGAATGACTACCTATTCCTGATTGAGTTGTTGCCGTATGTGTACCGTGGTTTTGGCGTGGAAGTTTCTAAGGCTTGCTGCAGTCCGAGTACAACTTTACTTGCGGAATCGGAATCACTATTCATTGCTATCTGGCTTGATCACAAAGCCTCTTTCGACGCCTGACTTGAAACCCAATTTTTCATACAGTTTATGTGCCGCTGCACGGCTTTCGCCAGACAGTAGCATGACTTTGTAGCAACCTGACTCCCAGGCCTCTTCCAGCGCTTTTTCCATTACCATCTGGCTCAGGCCCCTGCGCTTGAATTGTTCCGCGGTCACAACGTGCTCAATGATCCCGAATGGACGGGCGCCGTTTGTGATCGTTGGCACAATGCCCAGCTGGCAGGTGGACGCCAGTTCGCCATCAATTTCTGCTACGAACAACTTGGCGCTCGGGCTGCTCAATAGCGCTTCCCAGCATTTGCTTGCTTCGTCCGGATCAACGAGCGGGTCGTGAGGACGTAACTCGCTATAGAGTTTGAGCAATCCCAGAAGGTCGTCTTCCCGGCAAAGCCTGATAGTTTCCATTGTATTGATTTCCAATATGAGGCCTTACGTACTGGGCCCGTATTTGAATTGTGTAGCTTCTTTCCAGCTGCATTGCCGAGTGTAAAAAATAATTGGGAGCGCCAGCATAACGACGTTAGCCGGTCTGAAAGGTACAAGTGGATATTGCGTGAGGTTCCGATTAAGAGAGTAGGGGACGCGAACTGATTTGTGTTTTAGTGTACACAAATTACTCGCCTGTACTGTCACGCGCGTTCTGATTCGATGCATATCGAGTCAGGAGCAGGGTAGGCTCTGGCGAAGTTGAATGCCTGCTCGCTCGGTCCAAGCTTCTGGATCAAGCTTAGTTTGCTCTTTACATCCTCAATACTTGGAATTTCTCCGGCGGGAACCCACCATAGCACCAGGTGCGCCGACTTGGTTTTTTCAAACCATTGCTTTTTTTGCTTTAAGATTTCCAGGTGTTCCCCGGAATACACATAAGATTTAAGCGTCTCAATACTTTCCCAAACCGACATATTTAAAATTATCTTTTCATCGTCATATAGTTTAAATGCGGTCGCATCTCCTTCATCGGACTGAAGTCTCCAGATAAAACCTTCACTGATATCCGCTAGAGCATTTAAGCGATCCAGCTCTGCAACAAACCCGGCCATCACGGGATGGTCCAGAGTTTCAATGCCGTATGCGATGTTCACTTGTGCAAGATGGTAACTGGCCATTGGAACTCCATGTCGAATGTTGCTGCCAGAGGAAACTGTGACGTGAACGTGCGTTTATAGCATTTTAATCCTTCCTGGAGAAAGCGCGCGGTCAATTCGTGTTCCCTGTCAGTACGCGGACCTATTGATGGCCGTAGAGGGTCAAACATCCTTTCAGTGTTGTATGGGCAATTTTGTCAAAAATATACAGAATCGACCCTGAAATTAAATCGTCGCCAAACTCATAAGCCTCTCGGCCTGCTGACGCAACGCCACCCGCAAGTCCGATGGTGCGAGAATCTCAAAAGTAAACGGCAACCGCACCAGCTGTGAAGAAAACCAGTTCAGGCAGCCGGTGTGTGCACGCCACAACACCGCATCTCCTTTGGGCGTCAGCAGGCCCAGTTCATCGCCGAGCACCGCACTGGCATTCGCAAGATCCGTATGCAGCAGTAGCTCCACATCGATACCGGTTTCCATACTGGAAAAACTGCTGGTGAGATAGGCTGCTGCATCAAAATCCATTGGCCGCTGGAAGGGGATATCAAGCCGCCGCAGCTGCTGCATGCGGTCGAGGCGAAAGGTGCGGAGTTCTGTGCGCAGGTGGCAATGGCCCACCGCGTACCAGCGGCCGTAGCGGAATACCAGCCCATATGGGTCGAACGCACGTCGCGTTACACCGGTATTGTTGCCGCTGGTGTAGTCGAATTCCGTGCGGTACCGATGCTGGGTGGCGGCCGCCAGCGCTGCCAGCGTTACGCTGTCCGCTGCGGCATTCGGCACCAGCTCCAGGGTCACGCTGTCATCGAGCGCGCGCAGTTGCTCTTTCAGTTTCTGCGGCATCACCCGCTCCAGCTTGGCCTGGGCACTGGCGACGGCGGTGGATACTTCACCCACGCTGAGACTGCGCGCCGCCAGCAGACCGAGAGAGATTGCCAGCGTCTCCTCGTTGGTGAACATCATTGGCGGCAGCTTGTAGCCGGAGACCAGCCGGTAACCGCCGTGGCGCCCGCGCTCCGCCGTCAATGGAATGCCAATCTCTTCAAGTGTGGCGATATAACGGCGCAGTGTGCGCCTATCCACGCCCAGCATCTCGGCCAGTTTGCTGCCACTGGCATTCCCGTGGATCTGAAGAAGCTCCAGGAGTGCCAGTACCCGTGTCGTTGGATTCGACATCAATTCGCATCCTGCTCAATTTATTAGGACGGAATATAACCTATATAACAGTTAGAGTGCTCCCGTTCCTATCTCGACCCCCTGCAACCGCAGGGTGCCGAACAAAACAGAACAGCAACGGAGAGCTGCTATGAACGATGAAGTCATCCTGTATACCAACCCCCAATCCCGCGGCCGTACCGTGCGCTGGATGTTGGAAGAATTGGCTGCGCCTTACCGCACTGAGGTGCTCGAATACGGTGGCAGTATCAAGTCGCCGGCCTATCTCAAAATCAACCCCATGGGCAAAGTGCCCGCCATCGTGCACCGTAATCAGGTCGTAACCGAAAGCGCAGCGATCTGTGCCTATCTGGCAGACGCCTTCCCGCAAGCCGGGCTGGCGCCACAGCCGGAAGAGCGGGGAAGTTATTACCGATGGCTAGTGTTTGCCGCCGGGCCTCTTGAGGCAGCCATTACCGACTTCAAAGTGTTTGGTGTAGAGCCTGATGCAGAAAAGCAGGTGATGGTGGGTTACGGCAGCTACAGGGCCGTGCTCGATACCCTTTCGGGCTGGTTTCGGGAACACCGCTATGTAACCGGCGACCGCTTTACCGCTGCCGATGTCTTTGTGGGGGCGCAGATTGCCTGGGGGCTGGAATTCGGTACCATTGAAAAACGCATTGAATTTATCGATTACGCAAATCGGGTTACCGCACGCGAAGCGCACCGCTCCGCGATGGCAAAGGATGATGCGATCGCGGAAAACGCCTGATTTGCTCTGGCGGCGACCCCGTCGCCGCCAACTTGAGAGGTCTTTAAATGGTCACACCGCGGAGGCATCCATCCACATAATCTCCCAGATGTATCCATCGAGGTCCCGGAAGGCGCGGCCATAAAGCTCAAAACGTAATCGACGGAAAATTTTTTTACGCTTGGTAAGCCAGCGAATTCCGCTTCGTAGCCTAATGTTGACTTGCCGGATGTTTCTGTTAAATACAGCTCTCCGGATGTGCATACGGAGATTGTAAAAACGGCCGCTATGATGCTTAAAAGTCTTAACGGCAGGGAAATATCCTATTCATCTGGTGCCCGTATACCCGTCTAAAAGTCTCGAACTGCGCCCCCCCGTGATTGACGTATCTATTATATTTTTACTCTCAGGCATCTGAGAGATCTTTTGTCTTCCAGAGGGCCTGTGAAGCATAAGCTACCATCAGTTTCTTGGGGTATTTCACTTCCATAATATGGATTGTCCATATTCTCAAGGTTCTTTTTGAAATAATGAACCTGATTGAAAAGTTCTATTTTTGCATCCATGTCATAAAACTTGGCGACATATTGATCGTATTCCGGTGAAATGGAGATGAGTACATCACCGATGTAGTTTCTTAGCTTGGAGGTTGAAGGGGGCGAGCTTTGTTCTTCTTCGATATGCTTCGCAAAATCATCCGGAGCCATTCGTGCTAGATTTTCAAGCTGGTAGTAAACTGGCGCTATTGCATTAACTGTCATGTTTGGCTTATACACCATTCGCGTTATCCATCCAGGAAAGTTGCCACCCATTTCAAAAAATTCCGGATTCTTATCCAGGTTTTTGAAAGTGTGGTAAGACATTCCAAATTCTCGGGCAGCTATCATGGAAAACCCCTTCTCTGATTGGCTCAACCCGGGAATGATCTCCCCTTCTAGATTTTCATTCGATAAAATAACACTCGTAACATCAATGATTTCTGATAACTTCATGAGAATAACCAATTTCCCAATTAGGTTATCCTGTAATTCCATTGCCTTCCTCAATGTTGAGAATTGCTCTGAGAGTGAATCAATTGCCGATCTAGCATCTCCGGCACGATAGGCCGATATTGCCTCGAGTACTTTAATACGCTCGGCGGCAGCAAGGTATTGGTAGGGCGGGTATGTTTCTCTGAGTGTTGGTTCTGACAGCGTCGTATATTCGTTGAATTCCAGAAACTTTCTGGAGCGATAAACCAATGTCTTGTGTGTAGTTGATATGGATTCTGTATTTACTTCAGGCGAGAATAAATACGCCAAGCAATCATCTTCCCAAGAACTGCAGAATGCTTCACCAGTGGGTAACGGTAACTTCTCAGCGTCTGGATATTGGATAAACTCATAGGAATCGTCAGATATGGACTTCTGATACTCCGTCAGTAGTTTTTTGCCGACAAGTCTTGGGTCTTCACTTTCCTTCGCGAAAAAACCTAGAAGGTAAAGGTATGATTCGCTTTCATCCCGATCTTCTAGTCTGTCAATAAGGTCAGTAGCATGAACGCTCAAGTTATCATCAATTTGAGCTAACAATATTAGAGCGACAACCGCCGGAAAAATTACAGATAGTACTTTTTTCATAATTGAATATAACTTCTAAAGAGACGGAGGCGTTAACGGTTCTTCCTCTTTGTTTGTAATATTGGCTCCGGAAACCAAATTGTTTACTTGCTCGGCCAATTCATACGTACATTTATGTATAGCCAGCATTCCATCTCTAGCGGCTAGATGCTCATATTTTGGCGCAGTAATGAAAACCCCTGATGTATACGCATTCAACCCTTCAACTTGTTCTGTGAGCCTCTCATATACAAGTTGGTCGACCGCTGAGGCCACATTTTCATCTGATTCTGTTTTTAACACATATGTTTCGCCGGAAGAGACTTTTCGCAAAGTGTATTCGAGCTCTATCGATGTGGCAGTTGGTGAAAATATTGTTGATGGAACTTCGGCGGTGAAGCTAAGCAATCTCACTGAAACTGAATAGTCGTAGTTTTGTTGGCTTTTATGAGTGGGTGTGTCAACAATTTCAAAAAAATTAGATAACGAGAGTAGCGCCATTTCTGGAATTACACGCCCTAAGGGATAAATCCAGGTAGAGGTCAGCTGAGATGTCGAATAATGCTGTGATTTCAGATCATCATCCATTGATATGAAAAGTTTAACTGGTGATTTCTGAGTTAGAGCTTCACTCTCTACTGGGTACATGGGTAACTCAACGATATTTGAGCACGATGCTAAAAAAAATACAGTAAGCAAAGGAAAGATGTATCTATAAAGTCTCAATTTGATTTCCTTAATGGGTGCTAAATGAGGGGAACAACGCTGCAGACTGGGAAAAAGTGTGTGGCCTTATTAACTGTGTGTCAGTGTAAGGGCGTTTATCCACTCCTTCATAGCAGGAATTACTTGATAGATTTCAGATTCGAAACCTTCTTTTTCATAGTAAACTCCTATCTCCATTCTATATGCCCAGTCGCTACATTCCTCGACGACGGAGTAGGGTATACACTCTAGTGCTTCTATAGATTCGCGAAATTTCTGCGCGAATGTATCGTAAGTGACTACATTTTCTCAAACTCATCAATCTCTGCCAATAGACTTATCAAAATGGACTGATTCGACATTGCCTTTCTATACTCGCGATAGTTAATGCCCGGCTTTGGGATGGACTTAGATCTTCGACGCAGCGGAAGGCTATCCTAGGTCCCGCACTGCTGATAATGGCCGCTTGTTAATCCCGCTAGACCTCGATTGAGAATTGGAACTCATAGTTCTTTACCTCCACGAAATCGCAATTTTCGATTTTTGGTAAAAATTCTGCTTTGGAAATAACTTTTACAAGAACAGAGTCTGGAACTGTTTTTGAGTTCTTACTTACAATTTCAGCTGACTTAACACTTCCATCTTTTCCAATTTCAAGCCGAGCCATACCGTCTACTTCTTTGACGTCAAACTTACTGGTATCTTCAAAAAGAAAAACCGGGTGTTTTATGATCTCAATGTCTCGCTCGTCACAAGGTAAGCAGGCAATCGCTATTGAAGGCAAGAAGAGTGCGAAGAATAGTAATTTTTTCATGGTGTGCTCATAGGGCTTAATGCTGTCGTCCCATGGAAGTCCGAAGGCTCAGAGTATCTTGATCGGTATTATTGTATGGGTACTACTCGTGATATTTTCGGATTACTGCTACTTTGCCATGCTCAATTTCTAAAACTTCCATCATGGTTTGACTATATTCAATTTCTTGGTTGTTTTCTGGATGGATACCCTTTGCATGGTTCTTGTATCTAATAGCAACGGCAGAGTTATTGAATACGAATACATCTATAAGCTCGGCATTGTATTCAGTATGCGCCCCTAGATAGAAAGTCATGCCTTTACGCATTGCCTCTTTTCCTTCAGGAGTACGTGAATCGTCCGTTTCCCAGGGAAGATGAGTGTGCCCTATATCATCAGTCAATAGCCCAAGATAGCTTTCCAGATCTTCTTTGGTAGCATCTGGAGCTTGTGTAGCAATCATTTTTTCAAAGTATGTTTGAGCGAATTCTTCTAAATCAACTTTTGATTCTTCCGCATTAAGATGGATGGAAACAAAATATATGCATACCAAATAAATTAACTTTTTCACATAGATCTCCATTTTTATGCTTCACTTTTCGTCCGCTATTTGGGCTTTATCATACTGCGCTTGTTAAATTTTCCTGCCTATTGCGCTTAGGAATTCGCTTTTTCCTTGTGGTGATATCATGATCGACTTACCGCTAGAGTAAGTGATTCGCAGTCGGTCTAATGACAAAGCGGGGCTCGACAACGTATCACGTGTAGCGGTTACAGAAGATATTTCATCTATTGGAACTGACCATGAAAAAGGCCCACAGTGGATCTTTAGCAATCCATTTGAAACGATATAGTTTGTGGCGAGCATTATCCAGACCGGAAGAATTACTCCAAGCGTAGAGGTAGTTGCAACTATCGCTATGTTTACTTTCGAGATTGGTTGGGCTATCAATAAATAGATGGCAATGATCATGCTAAATACGGCAGCCCCCCATATGATCACGGCCAGCCATGTATCTACTTTAGACTGAAACTCTTGCATCATTACTCTCCAGAAATTTAACGCCTGCCGTAACCGGCGCATTTGTAGTGAGCGCAGCGAACGAAAAGTTCGTCCGTGTTGGCGGCCTTGCTAGGGCATTTTTGGCTTAATGAAACGTTCGCGTGCTTTTTTAGCCTCGGTCCTAAATACACACCCTTCTGCATGATCGTTAATAAGCCCCATAGCCTGCATAAAAGCGTATACGGTCGTAGGGCCAACAAACTTCCAGCCTTTCTTCTTTAAATCTTTTGACAGAGTCTTTGAAGCTTCTGATGTTGAAGCTGTCTGAGGTTTAGCTAAGTCTTCTTCGTCGGGCTCATAACTCCAGAAAAATGCAGCAAGCGACCCTGTTTCGGTAACCATTTCTTTTGCACACTTAGCATTGTTAATAACCGCCTCTATTTTTCCTCGGTGACGGACAATGCCTGCATCTGCTAATAAGCGCTCAATATCTTTTTCTTTAAAAAGGGCGACTTTATTGAAATCAAAGCCGTGGAATGCTGAACGGAAATTATCTCTCTTAGCAAGTATCGTTCGCCAACTCAGTCCTGACTGGAAACTCTCAAGGCATAATTTTTCAAATAACCGGATATCATTGCTTACAGGGTATCCCCATTCTTTATCATGGTAATCAAAAAACTCCGAGGCAGCAGAGCACCAACTGCAACGAGATTTTCCATCGCGCCCATTTACCGTAGAACTCACTTTGTTCCCCCCTTCATTATTGTGAAACAAGAAACTGTAAACGTGGATCGGCTTTTTTGGGATCAATTTCAAGTATTTCTGCGTTAACGATGTTTTCAACTACAAATGGATCTTCGTTAACTATTTTTTGAAGATCAGTTGCAGATACATTATGAGCAATAACAGATCCACCCAGCCCCGGTTGCAAACTACCGACTAACAAAAATACTCCGTCATCAAAACCACGCTTTATCCATTGGTTATGGCCATCCATAAACTCTGGTGCCTTGCTTTTATTTTCTGAAAACTTGAGCAGTACTACATACATGGGATCTCTTCCTGTAGATTCGTATTTTTGACTTTTAGGTCCTAACGCCGCTGTATGGGGCATTTTTTGTGTAGTGTAGTTTTGGGGTAAAGTGGCGAAGCCACCCCAAAACGGAACGTAGCAAAAAAATGTCCCAATGACAGCCTTGTTGTATTTTTTACAACAGTTCGTCGAGGGATATCCCTGCCTCTACTTCAATAGTTTTATATTCGTCTTTTAAAAATTCTAAAAATTGAGTTAGCTGCAGATGATGCTCTTCATAGTCACTTCTATTTTTTAAAGTTTCACTTTTTAATAGATTCTCTTGATATAGCACCGCATCCCTAACAGCGGATACAAGAAGCGGAGCCCAAGCATTTGGAATTTCCATTAAACAGCCTCTTTTATAAGCTTATTTGCAAGTAGTTTTAGCTTGTTCTTAAATTGAGCCAGCGGCATATCATAGGCTGGAGCAATGGTAAAATGTGTAGCTTTAAACCTTTCGTTATACTCATCCTCTACAATAGCCAAGCCCTCTGGAAGATCCGTTCCTCCTGGAATTTTAAAATACTCCCAATCTTTTCCTGTTGGAACACCTTTCTTGTCAAATGTACTTAACCCACGTGGTCTATCTTTGATAAATACCCACGGCTCTCCATTTTGATGCTCAATTTTAATATCTGCCGGACGTGGTCGACCATTGGATAATTTATACGCCTTTTCAACAAAGTCGAATGGAGACCCGCCTTGCTTCCTATTTAAAGCACGCCATAAATCTTTTGGAACGGATCCTTCAAAATATCGTTCCAATCTTCCTTTTTCTATAAGTACATCCTTTAAAACTTTAATACTCATAACTTCTCCTTGTATGATAAAAATATAACGCCCGGGTTTGGGGCGGGCTTGGAGTTACGAAGCAGCGGAAAGGCCGTCCCAGCCCCGAAGGTGATCTTGCCCCGATAAAACGGACACATCACTTTTTATGCGGCCATTCTCTCGTATTCCATTGGCGATTGAGAATTCAGCGCAGAATGCAGCCGTTTACGATTGTAAATATCATTAATATATCGAGCCAGAGCATACTTCAGATCGCTCACTGTCTGAAAGCTTGTCCCTCGAATAAGCTCAGCTTTCAAACTATGAAAGAACGATTCCATGTGAGCATTGTCTGTACATTTCCCTGGCCGACTCAAACTATGTTGAATACGATACCGATTCAGGTCTTTTTGGTACTCAGATCCTCTGTACTCAACACCCCTATCCGTATGCAGCATCTGTCCAGGTTGCGGACTTCTTTTCCTTACGGCATTTGCCAATGTTCTTCTGGTGACGTCTGTTGTTCTTTTCGCATCCAAGCTCCAACTCATGATTCGACGGGAATGCAAGTCCATTACCACTGAAAGGTACTGCCATTGGCCCTGAACCTTAAGATAAGTCACATCAGCAACCCAAACTTGGTTCTTACCACTGGGCACTGCTCCGTCAGCTCTCAGGTTCTCCCCGGAGGCTAGGAAACGCTTTAAACCTGGCGCCCTACGCGTCACTCTGGCAACCCTACCGATAAGCCCCATCTCTTGCATCAACCGGGCTACACGCTTGCGGCTGACCTCATACCCCCTATTCTGCAGGGATTTCCAGATTCTCGGACTACCATAGCGTCCGGCTGATTCATCTGAAATCTTCTGAATCTGTGCTTTCAGTTCTTTGTCCTGGTATTCTCTATCTGATGGTGGTCTCTTTAGCCCGTCATAATACCCACTACGTGACACTCCCAACCGTTCACTGATTCGGCTGACGCCTAGTTCTTGTCCGAATCTCTGGATGAATCGATATCTTGCTGATGTTCCTCCGTAAGAAACCGTTGCCACTTTTTTAGCAGGTCAACCTCCTGCTTGAGCTTTCGATTTTCTGCCTCAAGACGCTTTATCTTGGAAAGCTCTTTCTATTGCTTCGAAACCACCCCGGTGAGCTTCTTTCTCTTGTCAGCCACAATCTTCCCTTCTCGATACTCTTTTCGCCATCGTGACAGCATGAAGGGATGGATGTCGAGCGTAGCAGCAACCTCTTTAACTCGACCCCCCTCAATTAAGCTCAGCATCACTGCCTTTAGCTTGAGCTCATCTGAATACTGTCAGGTCTTCCTAGGGTTGTTGTACTTCGGCATTAGACACCTCGTCTGTTTGACTTTGGTGTCCGTTAAAGCCGGGGAAGATCAACTGTGAAAAAAACGCACAAAGTAAGACGTCGGCTGCCGCACCATGCTAGTGCGATGTGCCACTGTGGGTCACCAGTACTTCTATAGGCTTGCTCTCAACTCCAAACGAATTAACTGCGATCACCTTTACTTTGAGGTTGATAGGCTCCTGAATGTCTGATGCACCATCAAGCCAAACAAAACGAACACTTTTCCTGCCGGGAATAGGAGTGATGAGTTCCTTAGGGAATACCCCTTCGGGACCTTCACCATCTACAACGGTAAACTTATAACCAGTTAACCTGCGATGATTGGTGATTGCTACCTCTATGGTCCCGGCGTCAGCGCACATACTACCAACTCCATCCCTGCCTCTCGAAATTTCACCGATGGCTATTTCGGGTTTTGGAACCTTAACCGTAGTCAAACCTATTGGTGGTGCCGCCTGGAATATTTCGTATGTCCTAGGAAATGAGCATCCCCACGAATCTACGGGAAATACAGCTGCGAAAAATGGAACTAAATATTTCATTGATGAACGTACACTAACGCCTTGCTCACCTGCACATGCTGCGGAGAGCGTTTTTGTATGAAAATGGAGCGCAAACGACACATACAAAAACGAGCGTAGCAGTATGTGTCAGGTGCATTAATTTGTTATGCATTATTGTTTACCGACTATGTCTTTAATAAAAAACCATATATAGATGCCTGAACCGGACCAAAAAAACAATTTAAGAAACGTAACAAATAAAAACAAAATAGGATATTTGTCGAACGGCACTAAGCCTGGAGTCCTAAGATTTTGTATAGAAAAAGTCGTGAATGCTTCTGCTAGGTGGCTGCCAAGCCAGATGAAAAAGAAAATGCTAATAAATAGCCAAAGCCAATTCTGCTTATAATTTGAAGCGATATCCGTAATGAAACCACTCAATCTTGTACGCGGTACAGCATCACTGGAATTAGTACGTTTTCTACGCTTATTTTTCTTACATTTACTCGGCGACTTCTTCATATAGATACATAACGCCCTAAACACCCGCGTAGCGTAGCTGCTTGGAACTTAACCCGCTTTTGCACACACCTAGTTGTTAGCAATTGATTTTACACTCAAATTCTTGAGGCGAAACGTACCCAATTGAAGAATGCGATCTCTGAGTGTTGTAGTAGCGCATATATT